>NZ_VFMM01000001.1:0-2400000 GCF_006715085.1 Kribbella jejuensis
GGCCGGCAACCGGCGCGTCGACGGGTTCACCAACATCATCTCGAACCCGCACGTCGGGCTGATCTACTTCGTCCCCGGCCGCGGCGACACGCTGCGGATCAACGGCCGCGCCCGGATCGTCAAGGAAGCGCCGTTCTTCGACGAGATGGTGGTCAAGGGCAACCGGCCGCAACTGGCCCTGCTGATCGAGATCGACGAGATCTTCCACCACTGCTCGAAGGCGTTCCTGCGTTCGCAGCTGTGGAAGCCGGAGACCTGGGAGCCGGACGCGATCCCGAGCCGGCCGCGGATCGCGAAGGCCCTGGAGCGTCAGGACGCCGACCTGGCGGAGCTCGAGGAGTACTACGGCGCCGCGTACGAAGAGAAGATCTACAAGGTCAAATACTGAACTACTACAACGGGCGCAGGCCGAAGTACTCCGGGGCGACGATGACAGCCGCCCCGGCTGCCCTCTACGGTTCCGTAGTGTGACCCAGCCCGTCGACGTCCCCGATCTCGGGACCCGAGTGCGCCGCTACACGTTGCCGGTCGTGCTGGCGGTGTTCCTGGTGGTCGGGACGTACGGCGCGGCGCGCGGTCAGACCGACCGTCAGCACCCCGACGCGTTGATGGTCGTACTGCTGCTGATCGCGGCGCTCGCCCTGTTCTGGCGCAGCACCCACCCGGTCCCCGTGTTGTGGGTGATCGCCGCCGCGACGCTCGTCTACATGCTCCGCGAGTATCCGTGGGGTCCCGTGGTCATCCCGTTCGTGATCGCGGTCTTCACCACGATCCGTCTCGGCCACCGATCAGCCGGCTGGGCGGGGCTGATCTCCTTGTACGTCGGTCATGTCGGCGGCCGCCTCATCCTCGGTCTGAATCAGGACGGCATCTACCAGGTGCTGCTCGTCGGCCTGTGCTTCTGCCTCCTCGGGTTCGTCGCCGAACTCTTCCGCGCGCACCGCGACCGCGTGATGGCCGCCGCGAAGACCCGTAGAGAGGAGGAGCTTCGCCGTGCCGGTGAGGAACGTCTACGGATCGCACAGGAGCTCCACGATGTCGTCGCGCACCACATCTCCCTGATCAACGTACAAGCGTCCACCGCGCTTCACCTGGTCGACAGGCAACCCGAGCAGGCAGCCCCGGCGCTCTCGGCGATCAAGGACGCGAGCAAGGAAGCCCTGGTAGAACTCCGCTCGATCGTCGGCATCCTGCGGCAGTCCGACGAGTCCGCGCCTCGCCAGCCGGTCGCCGGGCTCGACCACCTGGACCACCTGGTCAGCCGGACCAAGAGGGCCGGGCTCGACGTCCACAAGATCGTCCACGGGGATCCACGTCCGCTACCGACCGGCCTGGACCGCGCCGCGTTCCGGATCATCCAGGAGTCACTGACGAACGTCGTACGGCACGCCAAAGCCACGTCCGCGACCGTGCGGATCCAGTACGGCGAGCAGGCCCTGGTGCTGCAGATCGACGACAACGGCGAATCGCTGACCGCGCAGCCCCAGGAAGGCAACGGCATCTCCGGCATGCGCGAACGCGCTACCGCGCTGGGCGGCACGCTGACCGTGATCCGTACGCCGGCAGGCGGCCTACGGATCACGGCGACGCTGCCAGTCTAGGAGGGCAGGCGGACGTGGGACGGGTTCAGCTCGGCGACGCTGGAGACACCGAGGAGGGCCATCGTGCGCCGCACCTCCTTGGTCAGGATCTCCGCGGCCCTGGCGACACCGCGTTGCCCGCCGGCCATCAGGCCGTACAGGTACGCGCGGCCGACCAGGCAGGCGTCCGCGCCTAGCGCGATCGACGCGACGATGTCCGCGCCGGACATGATGCCCGTGTCGAGGTAGATCTCCGCGTCGCTGCCGATCGCCTTGCGGACGTCCGGGAGGATCCGCAGCGGTGTCGGGGCACGGTCCAGCTGGCGGCCGCCGTGGTTGGACAGTACGACCGCGTCCGCGCCGGCGTCGACAACCCGGCGAGCGTCCTCGACGGTCTGGATGCCCTTCACGATCAGCGGTCCGTCCCAGATCGAGCGCAACCAGTTCAGGTCGTCGATCGTCATCGTCGGGTCGAACAGCTTGTCCAGCAGCTCTGCGACCGTGCCATCCCAGGTGGACAGCGAGGCGAACGTGAGCGGCCGGGTCGTAAGCAGGTTGGCCCACCAGGCCGGGTGCAGCGACGCGTCCAGCACGGTCTTCACGGTCAGCGACGGCGGGATCGTGAAGCCGTTGCGTACGTCGCGGAGGCGGGCGCCGGCGACCGGTACGTCGACGGTCAGCATCAGCGCTTCGAACCCGGCGGCGGCTGACCGCTTCACGAGGTCCTCACCGGCGTCGCGGTCCTTCCACACGTACAGCTGGAACCACTTGCGGGCGTTCGGTGCGGCGGCCGCGACGTCCTCGATCGAGGTCGTGCCCATCGTGGACAGCGCGTATGGGATGCCGATGTCCTCGGCCACCTTGACGACCGCGCTCTCCCCTTCGTGGTTCATCATCCGGGTGAAGCCGGTGGGCGCGAACGCGAACGGCAGCTCGGAGCGGCGCCCGAGGATCGACGTACCGAGGTCGATCTCGGAGACGTCGCGCAGGATCGACGGCTGCAGCTCCAGCTCCGCGAACAGCCGGCGGGCGCGGCGCAGGCTGATCTCGGCCTCGGCAGCGCCGTCGGTGTAGTCGAAGACCGAGCGTGGCGTCCGGCGGCGGGCGATCGTCCGCAGGTCCGCGATCGTCAGCGCCTTCTCCAGCCGACGGTCGGTCGGGTTCACCGTGATCGGCTTCGGCCGGAGCAACGGCTTCAGCTCGGACCATTTGGGCATCTGACGATCGGTCATCACAACTCCCGGCTGATTCTGTGGTCGGACCACACCCTATCCTGTGGTCCGACCACACCGGTAGAGTGTCCGGATGAAGAACTACGAGCTGGTTCTGCACCGGGTCGAGGCCGACCTCGCGGCCGGGCGGCTGCGGATCGGCGGGCGGCTGCCCGGCGAGCGGACGCTCGCGGAACAGCTCGGGATCAGCCGGCCGTCGGTGCGCGAGGCGGTCCGGGTGCTGGAGGCGATGGGTGTCGTCCGGACCGCGACCGGGTCCGGGCCGGAGGCGGGCGCGGTGATCGTGGCGGAGCCGGAGTCGCCGCTGACCGCCGTACTGCGGTTGCACCTGGCAACGAATCATCTGCCGATGGGAGACGTGGTCGAGACGCGCTTGCTGCTCGAGTCGTGGGCCGCGCGGGAGGCGGCCGGCCGGTCGCTCGAGGCGGGTGAGTTGAAGCTTGCGTCGGAGTTGCTGGATCGGATGGATGACGAGGGCTTGTCGCCGGAGGAGTTCCATCTGCTCGACGCGGAGTTTCATGTCGCGTTGTCGGGGTTGGCCGGGAACGTGCTGATCGCCGCGGTGATGGCTTCGTTGCGGTCCGCGATTCACGGGTACGTGCTGGCCGCGGTGCCGAATCTGCCGGACTGGGAGGCGACAGTAGTCGGCTTGCGCGGCGAGCACCGGGCGATCCTGGCAGCGGTACGCGGCGGCGAGCCGGAACGCGCCGCCGCGTTGGTGGCCGCGCATATCCGCGGGTTCTACCAGGCGGCGCAGCTAGCGGGGTTCAGCGGAGACGACAAGGCGGAGTGAGGGCTCCCCCACCGGCTGGAGGGTTCGACTTTGGTCGGTGGTGGGGCGGGAGGGGGACGCTTACGCTCAGGGGCATGGACGAGTTGTGCGCGCCGCGGAAGCCGCCGAGGTACGGCGAGGTGGTGGCTGTTGCGGCGATCGCAGTGCTGGTGGGGCTGACGATCGTCGGGCGGTTGCCGGACGCGGAGCACCGGAAGTTCCTGCCGTTGGACCTCGTGGTCGGGATCGCCTCGGTCGGGCTGATGCCGTTGGTGTTCCGGCGGCCGGTACCGGGCGCGATCGCGGTCGCCGTACTCGCGGCCTTCTCCCCTGCCGCGACGCCGCCGTCGACCGTCGGCACGTTGAACGTCGCCCTCCGGCAACCGCTCCGTACGTCGATCATGGTCGCGGCGGTCGGCACCGCGAGCCATCTCATTCAGGGCCTCTGGCAACCGATCCACGGACTCCCGTACTTCTGGTACGCCCTCCTGGTCGTCGTCGTCCACGCGGGCCTGCTCGGCTGGGGCCAAGGCACCCAGGCACGCAAGCAACTCCTCGCGTCGTTGCGGGAACGTGCCGTCCGCGCCGAGGCGGAGCAGGGTCGCCGGGTCGCGGAGGCGCGGTCGCTCGAGCGTACGAAGATGGCGCGCGAGATGCACGACGTACTGGCGCATCGGCTGTCGCTGCTCGCGACGTACGCCGGTGCGCTCGAGTACCGTCCGGACTCCTCCCCCGAGAAGCTCGCGAAGGCGGCGGGCGTGATCCGTACCGGCGTACACCAGGCGCTCGACGAGTTGCGCGAGGTGATCAACGTGTTGCGGGACGAGGAGGTGTACGAGGGGCGCCCGCAGCCGACGTTCGGCGATCTGCGCGCGCTGGTGGAGGAATCGCGCGCGGCGGGTTCGGCGATCTCGTACGACGATCGGGTCGCGGACGCCAGCTCGTTGCCTCCGGCAACCGGGAGAACGGCGTACCGGGTCGTGCAGGAGGGGCTGACGAACGCTCGCAAGCATGCTGCCGGATGTCCCGTGAAGGTGATCGTCACCGGGCAGCCGGGCGACGGCTTGCGGATCGAGCTGATCAACCCGGCGTCGAGCGGTACGCCGCTGGTGCCTGGCAGCGGGACCGGTCTTGTCGGGCTGACCGAGCGCGTCCAGCTCGCGGGGGGCACGCTCGACCACGGGCGGGAACCCGGTGGCGCGTTCCGGCTCGCGGCCTCGCTACCGTGGCCCGCATGATCCGGGTACTCGTGGTCGACGACGACGCATTGGTCAGGGCGAGTCTCGAGATGATGCTCGACGGCGCGAACGGGATCTCGGTCGTCGGCCAGGCCGCCGACGGTGACGAAGTACCGGCCGCCGTCGACGCGCACTTCCCGGACATCGTGCTGATGGATCTACGGATGCCGCGCGTCGACGGCATCGTCGCAACCCGCCGGCTCCGGGCGCGGACCAATCCGCCCGAGGTCGTCGTACTGACGACCTTCGACACCGACGAGAACGTCCTGCACGCGCTCCGCGCCGGGGCCAGTGGATTCCTGCTCAAGGACACGCCCCCGGCCCAGATCGTCGAGGCGGTACGGCGGGTCGCGGCCGGGGACCCGATCCTGTCCCCCGCGATCACGCGCCGGCTGATGGATCGCGCTGCGACGCAAGCCGATGCGCACACGATCGCGCAGCAGAAGCTGGAGCGGTTGTCGCCGCGGGAGTACGACGTGATGCTCGCGGTCGCCCGGGGCAAGGCGAACGCGGAGATCGCGACCGAGCTGTTCATGAGCCTCGCGACCGTGAAGGCCCACATCTCGCACATCCTCACCAAGCTGGAGCTCGGCAACCGCACGCAGGTCGCGCTGCTCGCCCACGACGCCGGGCTGGCATAGGCTCCCCGCATGATTCGGGTGTTGCTGGCGGACGATCAGGCGTTGGTGCGGGCCGGGTTCCGGTCGTTGCTGAACTCCGAGGACGACATCACCGTGGTCGGCGAGGTTTCGGACGGCGCGGAGGCGGTCGTGGTCGCGCGGCGCGAGAAGCCCGACGTGGTGCTGATGGACATCCGGATGCCCGGTACCGACGGCCTGGAGGCGACCCGGCGGATCGGGGCCGACCCGGAGCTGTCCGGCGTCCATGTGGTGATCCTGACGACGTTCGACCTGGACGAGTACGTGTTCGAGGCGTTGCGGGTCGGGGCGAGCGGCTTCCTGGTGAAGGACACCGAACCGGTCGAGCTGCTGCAGGCGGTGCGCGTGGTGGCGCGCGGGGACGCGCTGTTGTCGCCCGGGGTGACGCGGCGGCTGGTGGCGGAGTTCGCGTCGCGGTCGCGTCAGCCCTACGCGAGCAAGGAGCTCGACGTACTCACGGAACGCGAGAAGGAGATCGTCGCGCTCGTCGGCGAAGGCCTGTCGAACGACGAGATCGCGCAACGGCTCGTGCTGAGTCCGGCGACCGCCAAGACCCACGTGAGCCGCGCGATGATCAAGCTGGGCGTGCGCGATCGCGCGCAACTCGTCGTCCTCGCGTACCAAACCGGGCTCGTCCGCCCCGGTTGGTTGGGTTGACCTTCCAGTTGGTCGAAGCCTGAGGCTGGCGGGTATGGAGCACCTCGAGGAGATCGCCGCTGCCGTCGAGCTCGGCCGTACTGGTGACCGCGCAGCCGCCCGGCGCCAATTGAACGACCTATGGACTTTCACGGCTGACCGACAGACCCGCTGCGCGATCGCACACTACTTGGCTGATCTGCAGGACGATGTCGACGCCGAGCTCATGTGGGACCTGCGGGCGCTCGAGCTGGTCGAGGACGATGGCTGGCTGCCCTCACTTCACCTGAACCTCGCGGATGACTACCGGCGACTCGCAGAACCTGAGCTGGCGAATGAGCACCTCGAAGCAGCACGTACGCGTCTGTCCGGACTGCCCGAGGACGGTTACGGGCAGGTGATTCGTGGGGGCGTTGGGCATGTGGCGGAGGCGTTGGCGGCGGGGAGCGTGCAGCCGCTGCCGTCCAACCCGAGCACCTGAGAGGTACTCCGCGTGCAGTAGGTGGGGTCACTCCCGGGGGACGACGCGGTGGACGGGGTTGAGCCGGGACCCTCGAGGTATGGATGCGTTGGTGGAGGTCAGTGGGCTGACCAAGAGGTACGGCGAGACGGTTGCGGTTGACGGGGTTGATCTGACCGTGTTGGCGGGTGAGGTTTACGGGTTTCTCGGGCCTAACGGGGCGGGTAAGACGACGACCCTGCGGATCCTCACTGGGTTGATCGCGCCGACCAGCGGGAGGGTGCGGGTGCTCGGTGGTAGGCCAGGTGAGTCGGCGGTGTTGGGGCGAACAGGGTCGATGATCGAGTCGCCCGCGTTCTACCCGTACCTGTCGGGGCTCGACAACCTGCGGCTGCTGGCGGAGTACGCCGGTGTTGAGCGGCGGCGGATCGACGAGGTGCTCGAGCTGGTCGACCTGGCGGAGCGCGCGAAGGACCGGTTCTCGACGTACTCGCTCGGCATGAAGCAGCGGCTCGGTGTCGCGGCCGCGTTGCTCAAGGATCCCGAGCTGGTGATCCTCGACGAGCCGACGAACGGGCTCGACCCGGCCGGGATGCGCGGCATGCGGCGCCTCATCCGCGAGCTCGGTAGCGGCGGGCGGACCGTACTGCTGTCCAGCCACCTGCTCGGCGAGGTACAGCAGATCTGCGACCGGGTCGGCATCATCAACGCCGGCCGGATGGTTGCCGAGCACAACGTCGACGAGCTCCGCGGTGAGCAGGAACTCGTCGTACGGGCCGCGCCCGAGCAGCAGGCGAAGGCGCTACTGGCCCGCTTCGGCACGGTCCATCAGTACGACGACACGCTGCGGGTCCAGGTCGATCCGCGACGGGCCGCCGAGGTGAACCGTGCGCTCGTCGAGGCCGGAATCGAGGTGTCCGAACTGCACACCACCGAACGCGCTCTCGAGGACATCTTCTTCGAGTTGACCAGTGAGGAGAAGGCCGATGTTGGGTAGCTATCGGGCCGAGATCCTCAAGCTGCGCAAGCGATCCGCCGTCTGGGCGCTGTTCGGCGCCGGCCTCGTGCTGAGCCTGATCTTCGGGTACCTGCTGCCGTACGTCGCCTACACGACGGGCGATGACACGCCGGGCACAACCGGCGTACCCCGCGCTGAGGTGCTCCGCGGGATGTTGCCGGAACGCGTCATCGACAACACGATCGGCGGCTACCCGATCTTCGCCGGCGCGCTCGCTCTGGTCCTCGGCGCGATCGTGATCGGGGCCGAGTACACCTGGGGCACTCTCAAGACCGTCCTCACCCAGCACCCGCGCCGCCTGACCATCTTGAGCGCGCAGTTTCTTGCCCTGGGCACCATGATCGCGTTCTGGGTGCTCACCATCTTCGCCGCCTGTGCACTGTGCAGCATCGCCATCGCCGCCGCGGAGAATGGCGCCACCAACTGGCCAAGCCTCGGCGATCTCCTCCAAGGCCTGGCCGGCGGCTGGCTGGTCCTGCTGATGTGGTGCCTGGCCGGCGCCACCCTAGCCGTTGCCTTCCGCAACGTCGCGCTACCGATCGGCCTGGGC
Source organism: Kribbella jejuensis (assembly GCF_006715085.1). Classification (NCBI taxonomy): domain Bacteria; kingdom Bacillati; phylum Actinomycetota; class Actinomycetes; order Propionibacteriales; family Kribbellaceae; genus Kribbella; species Kribbella jejuensis. Next base: position 8,146 of record NZ_VFMM01000001.1, read on the forward strand.
GTCGTCTGGATCCTCGGCATCGAAACCCTCCTGGCAGGAGTCGTCAGCAGCCTCCTACCAAGCCTCAAGTGGCTCGCCAACGTACTCCCAGGCACGAACGCCGGCTCCCTGGTCTTCAGCGTGACAGGCATGGCCCCCACCGACGCACCCACGCCGTCCTGGGGGCCTGGACGACCAGGAGACGCGACGTCACCTGATGCCGGCGTGGACCAGGGCTAGTTCGCAGAACATGGCGTTGGCCCAGGAGAACCATTCGCGGGTGTAGTTGTGGGGGTTGTCGACGTCGAAGCCCTCGTGCATCTGGCCGGTGCCGCCGGTGGTGTCGCGGAGGAGCTCCAACAGCTGCTGGCGTTCGGCGGCGGACGTGCTCGAGATGCCCTGGACAGCCAGGGCGATGTGCCAGATGTAGCGCGGGGGTGTGTGCGGGCTGCCGATGCCGGCGGCGACGGTGCCGCTGTAGTAGTACGGGTTGTCAGGGCTGAGCAGTAGCTGACGAGTCGCGAGATAGGTCGGGTCGTCTTCGGCGGCGTACCCGGTGAGGGGGATTCCAAGGAGGCTCGGCATGTTGGCGTCGTCCATCAGCAACGCCTCCCCCAGCCCGTCGACCTCGTACGCGTAAACCCGGCCGTGCACCGGATGCTGCACGATGCCGAACGTGGCGATGCCCTCGTCGATCTCCGCCTTCAGCGCCTTCGCGCGATCGGCCAGCGGCTCGTCCCGCAGGACTTCGGTCGCGATCTCCTGCAGGTAGCCGAGCACCACCGACGCGAACATGTTCCCCGGAACGTTGAAGCCCAACTCGGTCGCGTCGTCACTCGGCCGGAACGCGCTCCACGACATCCCGGTCGGCTTGGTCAACCGGCCGCGTCCCTCCCGGACCAGCGTGTCCGAGTCGCGGTCGTCGTGCCGCTGGAACCGGTACGGCGACCGCGCCTCGTGGTCCTGCTCCACCGTCCACAGGTCGACGATCGCCTCGGCCGCGGCCCGGAACCGGCCGTCGATCACGTCCGCGCGGCCGGTGATCCGCCACAGCCGGTACGCCAGCTCGAGCGGGAAGCACAGCGAGTCGATCTCGTACTTGCGCTCCCACACCCACGGCGACATCTCGGTCTCGTCGGTGACGTGGCCGGCGCCGTTCGGCTCCTTGTTGAAGGCGTTCGCGTACGGATCGAGGACGACGTACTCCAGCTGCCGGTGCAGTACGCCGATCAGGACCTCCTGCAGCCCCGGATCGTCCTTGCACAGCAGCAGGTACGGGCGGAGCTGGGCGGCGGAGTCGCGCAGCCACATCGCCGGGATGTCGCCGGTGAGTACGAACGTCGTCCCGTCCGGCAGCCGCTCGGCGACCGCGGGCAGGTTCTCGGCCATCGAACGCCGGAACATCTCCGCGATCACCTCGTCGCCACTGGCCTGCCGAACGGCCACAACAGCGCGAGCCAGGACCTCGGGGTCGATCATCAAGACGTCTACCTTTCACCAGCGAGAGAAGGGTTGGGCGAGAAGGTCCGGTCCAGGACCAGGCTCGCGGCGCCGATCGCGCCGACATCGGCGCCGAGGGCGGTACCGGTGACCTCGAACGGGTGCACCGCCTGCAGGAGGAACCGGCCGTCGAGAGCCGTACGGACGGCGTCGCCGAGGACCGGAGCGAGTTGTTGCCAGTGCGGACCGCCGAAGACAACGCGGTCCAGGTCGAGCAGGTTCGCGATGTCCTCGACCACCTTGGCGATCCGCGCCGCCAGCGTGGTCACGATGTCGCGGGCCGCACCCGGTTCGCCCGCCGACGCGCACAGTTCGGCGAAGGCGGCTTCGACCGCGAGCCGGTCGTCCAGGTCGATGCCACCGGCAAGTACGCCGGCCCGCACCGCCTGCGCCACCAGATACCGCGGCTGGCTGGCCTCGCCGACGCAGCCGCGCCGTCCGCAGAAACAGACCGGCCCGTCCGGATCGACGATCACGTGACCGATCTCGCCGACGTTGCTGGAGGCGCCGCGGATCACCTCGTCGCCGATCACCAGCCCGGCGCCGACACCTGTACCGAGGTAGAAGAACACGAAGCTCCCGCCCTGCCCGGCCCATCTCTCCGCGGAGGCGGCGGCCGTCACGTCCTTGTCGAGGATGATCGGCAGACCGGTCCGCTCCTGCAACTGGTCGCGCAGCGGGACGAGGTGCCAGGTCGAGAGATTCGGCGGGTCCACGACCACGCCACGTTCGACGTCGATCGGACCGGGCGCGGCGATGCCCACCCCGGTCACGCGCTCGCGCGGCGCACCCGACGCGACGACGACGTCCTCGATCGTCTTGGCGATCCCGTCGATCAGCGGGTCGGGGTCGTCGGCGTACTGGTCGACCACTCGCCGCGCGACCACCTCGCCGGTCAGGTCCAGCAGTACGACGGTGACGACCGACGGGTCGAGGTGGACGCCGACGGCGTACCGGCCGGTGGGTTCGAGTTCGAGGAGCGTCCGTGGTTTGCCGAGGCCCGCGCCGCGGAGCCGGCCCGCCTCGCGGACCAGGCCGGCGTCGAGCAGCCGGCGGGCGATGTTCGAGATCGCCTGCCCGGACAGGCCGGTCGCCTCGGCGAGCTCGACCCGGCTGAGCTGTTCGCTGCGGCGGATCGCGTCCAGGACGACGGCATCGTTGAAGTCCCCGACCCGATCGAGGTTCGTCCCCCGTCTAGCCATGGGGGTCTGCGCCCCACGGCTGCGACCAGTCGTACTCGACCAGCTCGTCGCCAGAGCGCCAGGTCGTCGGCGTGGTGTTCACCAGCCAGTCCGTCGGCTCGATGCCGCCCGGGTCGCCGCCGTCGAGCGCGAGCCGGATGCCGGCGCGCAGCGCGCGGTCCGTTTCGGGGGTTCTTGCGGCCGGGTCGATCGACAGGAACAGCGCCGTACCGGAACGCGCGATCAGGTCGAGGAAGCGCGCGTTCAGCTCCCACGGCGTCTGCGGAGTACACGGGACGCAGTCGGCGTCGACGGTGAAGAACCGGTTGTGTTGCGGGAGGCGGAACGCGAGCGTGTTGACGCCCATCTTGCGGGTCCGTTCCCAGTCGCGGCCGGAGGTGTCGTCGCCGATCCGCTGGATGTCGACGAGGCCAGCGGCGAGGTGGCCGACGGTGTTGCAGCCGATCACCAGCAGGTCGCTCGCGGCGGTCCGGATCTCACGGTACAAGTCCAGGATGATCTCGGCGGTCGTGCGGCTCGGGTCGTGGAACTGCCAGCCGTCGGCGGTCAGGCGCGAGCCCATGGCCGGGCCGAAGTTGCCGAAGACGTCGTACGTGCTGAAGTCGTGCTTGACGAGTTCGAAACCCCAGGACCGGAAGCGATGCAGGTCGGAACGTAAACCGTCCAGTACTTCGGGGTGGGTGGGGTCCAGGGCGCGGCCTGGTTTGTCGTGCGGGACCTTGGACGCCAGCGGGGACGGCTCACGGACCAGGAGGGGACGGAACCAGATCCCCGGGCGGGCGCCGATGTCCTTGATCGCGGAGGCTGTGGCGGCCAGGTCGTCGAAGACACCGGGGATGCCGCGGTCCCACGGGCCGCCGGAGCAGACGCCGCCCGGGTACCAGCCGTCGTCGACGACGCTGAACGGCTTGACCGGGTGCCCGTCGGCGAGCTCGACGATCGTCGACGCGTCCTTGAGGACAGCCTTCTCGTCGAAGTTCTCGCCGTAGGCGTAGTACCAGTTATTGGCCCCGACCACCGGCGCGGGCTCAGGTCGCGCCGGTGGCCGGGTGCTCATGGAGGCGACCGCTGCGTTCAGCGTCTGCCAGGGAGTACCCCCGTCGTCGAATCGTCGCACGACTGCTGCTGCCAGCCTACGACCGCCCAGGTGAACGGGCCCGCCGCCGTTGCGCAGATCCAGCCAGAGCGTGTACCCGTCGCCGTCGACCGTCCAAGCGCAGAACGTGTTCGGCTGTACGTCGACACCCATGCCGAACGTGCCTGCTCCCGAGTGCACGAGGAAGTACCACGGCAGCAGCCGCTCGGGCTGCAGGTGCCGCCATTGCAGGTCGCCGTACGAACGCTCCCACGCGTCGCCGAGGATCAGGGCGTCGGCCGGGAGCTTGTCCGACCAGCGCAGCGCGACCCGGGAGACGCGTTCCGCGGTGACCTCGACGACTCCGTCGTTCCAGCTGATCTCGACGCCCGCGCGGGCCGGGCTGACCAAGCCGGCCGAGGCGTCCGAGCGGTCCGTCTGGACGAAGAAGGCGGTGGGTTCTCTCATTTCCCCAGAGACTTTAGTTAGTGCCTCTCGGGCCGGTCAAGGCGGACACCGCCGCGACGAGACGGTCGACGTCCGACTGGTCGTTGTACGGCGCGAGGCCCGCGCGGACGGCGCCCGCCGCGCCGAGGCCGAGCTGCCGGGCCGGCTCGTACGCGTAGAACGAACCTGCCGGGGCGTTCACGCCGGCCTTCGCAAGGTGGTCGGCGATCGCCGACGGCTCATGTCCTTCGAGCGTGAACAGCAGGGTCGGCGTGCGGTTCGCGGCGTGACCGTACAGCGTGATGCCAGGGATCGCGGCGAGCCGTGCCTCCAGGTCGTCGCGGAGCGCGTCCTCGTGTGTCTCGACGAGTTGGAGCGAGTTGATCAGGCGCTCGCGGCGGGTGCTCCCTGAGCCGCCGAGGCTCGCGATGAACTCGACCGCGGCCGTCGTACCGGCGAGCAGCTCGTACGGCAGTGTCCCGAACTCGAACCGCTCGGGCACGACGTCCGTCGACGGCAGCAGCTTGTCGGGCTTCAGCGTCTCGAGCAGCTCCGGCGCAGCGGTCAGCACACCGAGGTGCGGGCCGAAGAACTTGTACGGCGAGCACACGTAGAAGTCGGCGTACCGCGCGTCGACCGGCGCGTGCGCGGTCAGGTGCACGCCGTCGACGTAGACGAGCGCGCCCACAGCGTGGGCCTGGTCGGCGATCTTCTGCGTGTCGGGGCGGGTGCCGAGGAGGTTGGAGGCGGCCGTGACGGCGACGAGGCGGGTGCGGTCCGTCAGCAGTGGAGCGATGTCGTCGAGCTCGGATGTCTCAGGGTCGAAGCCGAGCCACTTGAGCGTGGCGCCCGCGGCCTCGGCAGCCTGCACCCATGGGCGGACGTTCGCGTCGTGGTCCAGGCGCGTGACGATCACCTCGTCGCCCGGCCTCCAGGTCTTCGCGAGCGTCCGGGAGAAGTCGTACGTGAGTTGCGTCATGCTGCGGCCGAACACGATGCCCTGGCCGGTGGTCCCGAGCAGATCCGCCATCGCCTGGCGGGCGTTCACGACGGTCTCGTCGGCGCGGCGCTCGGCCGGCGTCAGCTGGCCGCGGTTCGCCAGCGCGGACGTCATGGTCGCCGCGACCGCGTCCGCGACGGCTTGCGGGGTCTGCGAACCACCGGGCCCGTCGAAGTGCGCGGCGCCCTCCTCGAGCGCGGGGAACTGCTTGCGGACGGCGACGATATCGAAGGCAGGCTCGGAGGCACTCATGCGCGTCATCCTCTCTCGCTCCTGACATCGGTCGCTACCACCTGCCCGAATACGGATAAAAATGCACGAACTGTCCGCCCCGTGGTGCAGGATGTCAGGAGTGAGCATGCTGACGACTCCTGACACCGCCCCGGCGCGGGCGTGGCTCCCCACGATGATCACCCTCGCGGCGATCTGGGGCTGCAGCTTCCTGTTCATCTCGGTCGGCGTCCGCGAGCTGCCGCCGCTCTACCTGGCGCTCGGCCGGGTGCTGGCCGGTTCCGTCGTACTGCTCGCGATCCTGATCGTGAAGCGCGAGCCGCTGCCGCGGGACCCGCGGCTGTGGGCGCACTCGTTCGTGGTCGGGGCGATCGGCTCGGCCATCCCGTGGACGCTGTTCGGGTACGGCGAGGAGCGGATCCCGTCGCTGCTGGCCGGCATCTGGAACGGCATCACCCCGCTGGTCGTGCTGCCGATCGCGGTGCTGCTCTTCCGGACCGAGAGGTTCTCGGCGCAGCGTGGGTTCGGGTTGCTGATCGGGTTCGTCGGAATGCTCGTCGTGCTCGGGGCGTGGCGCGTGCAGGGCGGCGCCGACCTCGTCGGGCAGGGGTTGTGCATGCTGGCCGCGGTTTTCTACGGGCTCGCGATCCCCTACCAGAAACGGTTCCTGGCCGGTACGACGTTGTCCGGTACGGCACTGTCCACCGCATTGTTGCTGTGCGCATCGGTTCAGCTGGCTGTCGTGGCGCCGCTGGTCACCGGGCAGGCGCCGCCCGCGCCGTGGTCGCTGTCGCTGAAGGTGCTGCTGAGCGTGCTTGCGCTCGGTGCGCTGGGCAGCGGGGTCGCGTTCGTCCTCAACATGCGCAACATCCGGCTGATCGGCGCGAGCCGCTCGTCGATGGTGACGTACCTGATGCCGGTCTTCTCGATCATCGTCGGCGTCATCGTGCTGCACGAGCACCTCACCTGGTACCAGCCGGTCGGCGGCCTGATCGTCCTGCTCGGCGTCGCCGTCTCCCAAGGCGTGTTCACCGGACTCCGTAAGCCGGCAGTCGCCGCAGCGACCACCTAGGAGCGGCGAAGGTTCGGTACCCCGGCGACGACCACCGCGACGAGAGCCAGCAGCGTGCCGACGACCACCGGTGCCGTGATCGGCTTGTCGGCGACCGGGACGAAGATGTCGATGAAGAGGCTGGCGATGAGTTGGCCGGCGATGGTGCCGAGGCCGAGGACGAAGACACCGACGACGCGGACCACGGCGGCCGCGGCGCTGATGAAGATCACGCCGCACATGCCGCCGAGGTACAGCCACGGCTCGCTCGGTAGCTGCCTCGGAGCGCCGCGGAACGCCAGGTCGACGGCGAACACGAGCAGCAGCGCGAGGAAGCCGACGAGAAAGTTCACCACGCCCGCCGCGACCGCGCCGTACGCGTCGGTGGAGGCTGTCCGGGCGACCCGGCCGTTGATGGCCTGCTGTACGGCGGTGCCGACTCCACCGAGCGCGGGCAGGATCGCGAGAAGCAGTCCGCCAGGGTGACTCAGCTGCTCCGACACCGCGAGCCCGACCGCTAACAGCGCGATCGCCGCACCGACGATCCGGAGCGTGGTGAGCGGTTGCGGACCGGCCGGGCCGAAGCCGAGACGATCGACAACGAGGCTGCTGATCGCCTGCCCGGCAACACCCGCCACCAGGAACACCGCGACGCCGATGATCGAGACGGTGATCGACTGCGTCGCGACCAGGAACGCACCGGCGACCCCGCCGAGACACTGCCACCAGCGGAGGCCGCCGTACCCGCGCATCGGCGTACGGATCTGACGCCAGACGTTCGCCAGGCCGCGGCGAACGCCCGGCACCAGGGCGGTGAGGACGAGCAGCACCACCAGGCCGGTGCCGAACGAAATCAGCGCCGCCGGGATCCCGTCGCCGAGCAGGCTGCCGAGCTCACCGTTGATCCTGGACTGGACCGCGACCAGCATCCCGATCCCGAACGCCGAGGTCAGCCCGATCAGGTGGTGGTTCCGGTTCATGTCCCGGCAGACCGGCGGATCAGCGCCAGGTACATCGCGTCGGTGCCGTGCAGGTGCGGCCAGAGCTGTACGTCGGGCCCGTCGCCGAGGTCCGGTACGCCGGGGAACAGTGCGCGAGCGTCCTCGAGGGAGGCGTCGTCGCGGCGATCCAGTACGGCGTCCACGACGGCGCGGGTCTCGTCGGGATGCGGTGAGCAGGTCACATACGCGACGACACCGCCCGGTCGGACGGAGCTGATCGCGGACTCGAGCAGGGCTTCCTGGAGCGGCCGGAGCTCCTCGACGTCCTTCGGCGTACGACGCCAGCGCGCCTCCGGTCGGCGCCGGAGCGCCCCGAGCCCGCTGCACGGGACGTCCGCGAGTACCCGGTCGAACGAGCCCGCCGGCCAGGTCGGCTTCGTACCGTCGCCGACGAGCACCTTGTGGTCGCCCGGGACGGTCCGGAGGTTCTGCCGGACGAGCTCGGCGCGGTGCTTCAGCGGCTCGACCGCGGTCAGTCGCCCGTCCTTGACCAGCGACGCCAGCAACGCCGATTTCCCGCCCGGACCCGCACACAGGTCGAGCCAGTCGGCGTCGTCCCCATCCACCTTCGCCGAGGCCAATGCGATCGCCACCAGCTGGGAACCTTCGTCCTGCACCCCGGCCCGGCCGGCCGCAACGGCCCCGATCCGCCCCGGATCGCCACCGCCCTCGAGCACAGCCCCGAACGGCGACCAGCGCGCTGGGCTGGCACCCGCCGCGACCAACTCGTCCACCTCGGCAAGCCCGGGCCGAGCCACCAGCGATACCCGAGGCGGCTCGTTGTCCGCCACGAGCAACCGCTCCAGCTCGTTCACAGCCTCACCCGGCGGAGCGGCGCCCGGCCCGTCGGAGAGCGCACGGTCGAAGGACTCGACCACCCACCGCGGATGCGCCTCGGCGATTGCCAGGTGGCCCAGCGGGTCGTCCTCCCAGCGGGGCGCGACGGTGGTGATCCACTGGCCCATCTCGCGCTGGCTGATCTTGCGGAGTACCGCGTTGACCAGGCCGGTGCGTTTCTGGCCCAGTTCGGCGCGGGTGAGGCTGACCATCTCGGACACGGCGGCGTACGAGTCGACGCGCATGTTGAGCAGTTGGTGGGTGCCGAGGCGGAGCATGTCGAGTAGTTCGGGGTCGAGCTCGTCGAGCGGGCGTGACACGCTGCGCGCGAGGAAGGCGTCGTACGTGCCCTGCCAGCGCAGCGTCCCGTGGACTAGCTCGGTGCAGAACGCGGCGTCACGCCCGGACAGACGCGAATCCCGGAGCGCCTTGTTCAGCGCGAGGTTCGCGTAGCCGCCTTCGGCGTTGACCTGGCGGATCACCTGGTACGCGACCCGTCGTACCCGATCCGGTGCGCGCTGCGGCCCGCGATGACGCGGAGAACGATCGCTCACGCGATAGGCCCCAGGACATCGTCGTCGGTCAACCGCACGCCACGCGCCCAGTCCGCGGCAGCCATCGGCTTCTTGCCCTGCGGCTGAACCGTCACCAGCTCGACCGCCTTGCTCCCGGTGCCGACCTTCACCGTGGACTTCGTCGCCTGCAGCTCGCCCGGCTTCAGTTCCTCGTCGGTCAGCCGTACGGCGAGCACCTTCAGCCGCTCGCCCCGGAACGTCGTCCACGCGCCCGGCGCCGGGTTGCAGCCGCGGACCAGCCGGTCCACCCGCTGCGCCGGCGCGTGCAGATCCAGCTCCGCGTCCTCGACGGTGATCTTCGGCGCCAGCGTCACGCCGTCCGTTGGCTGCTCGCGGGCCTCGAGGACGCCGGCCTCGATCCCGTCGAGCGTGTCGACGAGCAGCTTCGACCCCGACACCGCGAGCCGGTGCAGCAGATCGCCGGACGTGTCCTCGGGACCGATCGGCTCGGTCAGTACGCCGTACACCGGACCGGCGTCGAGCGCCTTGACGATCCGGAACGTACTCGCACCGGTCACGTCGTCACCGGAGATGATCGAGTGCTGCACGGGCGCCGCACCGCGCCACGCGGGCAGCACCGAGAAGTGCAGGTTGATCCAGCCGTGCTTCGGGATGTCGAGCGCCGCCTGCGGTAGCAGCCCGCCGTACGCGACGACCGGGCAGCAGTCCGGCGCGATCTCGCGCAGCCGCGCCAGGAACTCGGGGTCGCTCGGCTTCACCGGCTTCAGGATCTCGATCCCGCCGAGCTCCTCGGCGTACTGCGCGACCGGCGAGGCGACCAGCTTCCGCCCACGTCCGGCCGGGGCGTCCGGCCGGGTCACGACCCCGACCAGTTCGTGGCGGCTGGCAACGATCGCCTCGAGCGCGGTGACAGCGGGTTCCGGCGTACCGGCGAAGACGACTCTCACAACCCGAATCCGTTCGTGGGGTGGGGGGAAACCTTGATCTGGGGTGGGCCGGACAGGCCGGACCATTCGGCTTCGCGGATCGCCTTCATCGCCTGCTTGCGGGTCTCGCGGTCGAGGCGGTCGACGAACAGCACGCCGTCGAGGTGGTCGGTCTCGTGCTGGATGCAGCGCGCGAGCAGGTCTGATCCCTCGATCACGACCGGGTCGCCGTACATGTTGAAGCCCTTGGCGATCACCGACTGAGCGCGGCGGCAGTCGAACGTCAGGCCGGGGATCGACAGGCAGCCCTCGGGACCGAACTGCTCCTCCTGCGACAGTGTCAGCTCCGGGTTGATCAGGTGCCCGAGCTCACCTTCCACGTGGTACGTGAACACGCGCAGGCCGACGCCGATCTGCGGCGCGGCCAGGCCGGAGCCGGGTGCGTCCTGCATGGTGTCGGTGAGGTCCGCGACCAGGCGGCGCAGCTCGGCGTCGAAGTCGACGACCGGCTCGGCCTTGGTGATCAGCACGGGGTCGCCGAACAGGCGGATGGGTTGGACCGACACAGACACTCCACAACACGTCACGGACCTGGATCGGAACAGTTTAGTTGGCCGCTCAGCCGGGCCGTGCGGTGGATTCCGCTGGGAGGCCCCCTCCCGTTTGTTGCCACAAGCACGTACTGTGGTCCCAGGCGTACCCACAGTCACTGCCGTCACACGCCACTCGGGAGACCCAATGCTCACAGCAGCACGGGGGGCAACTTTGGTCCTCCTAGGTGCACTGCTGGCCCAGGCACCCCTCAGCGCTCAGGCCTACCAACCCCGCGACCCGGAGTTGCGTACACAATCCGGTACGACGCCCACCGGCCAGCCCACCGACCAGCCCGGGGGTTCGCCCACCGTCGGCGCGACGGCGGAGCCCACTGCGGTCGCGAGCGGGGAGCCTACGGCCGATCCGACGGCCCCGGACGGTACGCCGACGGCTCGGTCGTGGAGTGAGGTGGTCAAGGAGGTGACGGAGACGTCGCCGGGTGATGTTCAGTTGCGGTCTGCGGATGCGTCTGCGCAGGCTGCGTCGATGCTTCGGTGTTTCAAGCTCGACACCGAGAACTACTGTCTCGGGCTCGGGTTCGTGGATCAGGTGCCGACCGGGGTTCAGCGGCACGCGTTGATGGAGCAGCCGAGTGTGCGCGCGGCCGACGATGCCGAACAGGACATCGCGACGGGTGACCTCACCCCCGCCGCGTTCGTCGCGCAGCGCGCCGCGCTCCCGAAGAGCCAGCGCGTCACCGCCGAACTCGACGAGATGCAAGCCGCCTGGAACGGCCGCGAGAAAGCCCGCGAACTCCGCGAACTCGCAGAAGCCAACGCACCGGGCACGAGCAACCCGAGCACGCCCCAGCCCACGGGAGCTGGCCAGGCGGGCACAGCCCAGCCCACGGGAGCAGGGCAGGCAGACACGGCTCAGCCGTCGGCTGGCTCCGGGCAGCCGAGTGCTGCGGCCGCGGCGACGGTCGGCCCGACCAGTACACCGACCAGTTCGCCGACTGCCACGCCAACCAGTACGCCGACTGCTACGGCGACGATTGTTCCTACGCGGACGGCTCCGACCACCGGGACTTCCACCACCCCGGCGCCGACGACTCCGGCGGCTCCGGTTGTCGTGCCGGGTTCGGCGTACATCATGAAGGGGTATCAGACGTCTCAGGAGAAGGGGTACTGGTGCGGCCCGGCGACGTTCCAGTCGATCGACTGGGCGGATGACAACCAGAAGGACACCCAGGCGTCCTGGGCCAAGGACCTCGGTTCGACCACCGGTGGTACGGCGATCTCAGCCATGGTGCAGCAGACCAACCTGAAGACCAGTTGGCCGAAGTCCGCCGGCACGTACATCGTGCAGAGTGTCTCGAGCTGGAACGCGCAGACCTTCTTCGCCGTGCACCAGAAGCACCTCGGCGTCTACAAGGCGCCGGTGATCGAACACGTGCAGCTGCTCAAGCGGTACTTCCCGTACCTCGCGTTCAACCACAGCGGCCACTACCAGGTCGGCCGCGGCTACGACCAGAAGAACGGCACGATCGCGATCTTCGAGGTGTTCAACGAGCGCCGCTTCAACAGCCGCGGCAACGTCACCGACGGCCCGCGGAACATCCCCGCGAGCGCACTGTTCAACGCCACCCTGGCCAACTCCTTCCAGAACATCGGGCTGTAGATGCGTCGCCGTACCGTTGCCGTAGGCACCCTTGTCCTGGTCCTGGCCGGCTGCTCCGGCACCAAGCCGGAAACCAGTCCGACGCCCACACCGACGCCCACCCCGGCACCGACGCCGACACCCACCCCGTCAAGACCGACGGATGTGAGTACAGCGTTACCCACCTGGGCGAACGTCCTGCGCCAACCGGTCGACGGCCAGCATCTCGTCACCCAGCAGGGCAGGTACGTCGTCACCCGCGGCAGCGACGAGGCCGGTACGACGACCATCACCGACCGCACCAGCAAGAAGGTTGCGGTCCGGCACGTCCCGGCGACGGACTTCGTCGCCCAGTCCCCCGTCGTGATCGACGACCGCTACGCGCTGCTCGAGGACATCCGCTCCGACGGCCCGGACCCGCAGATCAAGGTCTTGCGGTACGACCTCACCACCGGCAAGGCCAGCACCCCGGCGATCCCACCGGTGTCGGAGCCCGAGATCGGGGCGTACGACGGAACGTTCGCGTACAGCTCCACCGACGCGAAGAACCGCTCCTGCCTGATCGTCGCGGACCTGGCAAACCTGAAGTCCCGCAGCATCACGTGCGTGGCAGCACCCGGGTACGTCGCCGACCCGGTCGTCTCCGCCGACACCGTCACATTCAGCGAGATCATCGCGCCGGAGACCTCCCGCCGCTGCAAACGCGTCCTCACCGCACCACTCACCGGCGGCGCGGCCCAACCGGTGCCCGCGGCAACTAACTGCATCCAGTGGAGCGGCGCCACCCTGAAGGGAGCGACAGTCTGGTCCGAGGTCAGCGCGGCCGACCCGGACCAGTACCAGAGCAAGGCCTACGTCCGGGAGTCCGGGGACTCCCCCGCCCGCCCGCTCGGCACCGTCGTCACCGACACCATCCTTGCCTGCGGCAACTGGATCCTCTGGGAGACGCGGACGGTCAGCCCGACCGGCGCGGAGACGTACCAGATCAACCGCTGGCGGCCCGGCCTGGCCAAACCACAGGTGATGTACGGCGGCAAGCCCGGCGTCGCACTCACCCCGATGACCTGCCAGAACAACACGATCTACGTCGAAGCGGCATACCTCGCGACCACCCCGGCGTACACCGAGACCATCTCAGCCGCGCTCTAACGCCGCGCGTGCCGAATCTTCAACCGTCCGAACCCGATCACGCCCGTGATCCGCACCCGCGGACCGTCGCCGGTCGAGCGCCGCGGCGGCTTGTACCGGGTGTCCTTCCACTCGGTGTGCACCGACTCGAAGTCGACGACCGCGTCGCGCGGCAACGTCAGCTTGACGCCGCCATGCATCACGTTGAGATCGATGTCGACTGCGCCGTCCTCGAACTGCGCCTGCGACAGGTCCAGCCGGACCCGCCCGTACATCGAAACCACCTTGAGGTTCCGCGGCACCCGCCACACACCACGCCGGACGATCCGCCCGGATGCCGCATTGATCGTCGACGTACTGGCCGGCCGCAGGGCCGGGAGGCCGGCGGACGCGACGTCGAGCTCGATCCGGGTCCGCGCGGACAGCACCTGGTGGAGCTGCTGCTCCATCTCCTCGTGGGTCAGATACCCCTCGCTGTACGCCGACTGCACGCGCTCCACGACAGCATTGCGGTCCGCGTCGCCGATGGCAGGGGAGCGATCTTCCGGCATGGAGGTCACTGTAGTGGCAGGCCCCGGTCGCGGAGTTGGGCGCGGAGGTCTGACGCGCCGGTGAACACCTCGGCGTCCAGGCCGACCGCTCGGGCGCCGTCGACGTTGTACGCCATGTCGTCGGTGTAGAACGTCCGCGCCGGATCCAGCCCGAACCGCTCGATCAGGATCCGGTAGATCTTCTCGTCCGGCTTCGCGATCTTCTCGACGCCGGAGACGATCTCGCCGTCGAAGTGCCTCAGGACTCCGAATGCATCCTTGGCGATCTCCCACTTCTCGGCGGAGAAGTTGGTCAGCGCGTACGTCGGTACGCCGGCGGGCTGGAGCTCCGTGAGTACGGCGGCGGTGTCCTCGAAGACCCCCTTCACCATCTTCAGCCAGCCCGTGTCGTACGCCTCGATCCACTCGGCGTGCTCCGGGTGCAGGCTCTTCAGCTCCGCGACGGCCTCGGCCCACGGACGGCCCTCGTCCTGCTTGTGGTTCCAGGCGGGAGTCGCGACGTTGGTCAGGAAGTGTGTCCGCTCCTCCTCGTCCGGAATCAGGTCGGCGTACAGGTAGGTCGGACTCCAGTCCAGCAGCACCCCACCGATGTCGAACACGACCGCGTCGGTCATCCGCTCAGTCCGCTCAGTCATACCCGCCACCCTACGAGACCCGGCGCGAACGGTGCCGCCGCTTTCACGGTCCGCAGGATCGGCGCGGTCTCGATCGCGGTGATGTGCTCGATCGCGCCGAGCCGTTGCGTCAGATACGTGTGCAGCGCGTCCGGCCCGGAGCAGATCGCCTGCGTAACCAGGTTGGTCCGGCCGGTGGTCGCGGCGACGAAGACCAACTCGTCGTGCTCGCCGAGCGCCCGCCCGACTGCGTCGAGGTGCGCGGGCGGTACGGACAGCCACAGCATCGCGCTCGTGGTGAACCCGAGCGCCATCGGATCGACGTCGACGTCGAGGAAGATCGCGCCGCTCTGCAGCAGCTCGTCGAGCCGCCGCGCCACCGTCGTCGTGGACCATCCCGTGCGTACGGCGAGGTCCGCGTGGGTGGCGCGGCCGTCCTCACCGAGGGCCGCGAGAAGCTTCCCGTCCTCGGCGCTCAACCTGGTCGGCTCGCCGGTGCGGGTGGGCGTCAACGCGGCGACCTGCGCGTCGTTGAGTGTCTTGGCGCGTCCACGCCAGGCCGTCGGACCACCGACGTACAGGTGCAGAAGGTACTGCGCCGAGACCGAGGTGATGCTGCTCGTCCGCGGGATGTCGTTCAGGAGCAGGGCGTTGCCGTCGGTCGGCGTACTGTGCACGATCGACACGATCTCGGTGCCGCCGGACGCGAGCTTCACCCAGCTGGTGTCCGGGCGGCGCGAGAGCGCACCGGCGAGATCCCGGGCCGTCTGCGGTGCCGCGGTCAGTCGGAGCAGCCACTGCGAGCGGCCCGCGGCCTGCGGGTCGGGCAGCGCGGTCACGCGGAGCCCAGCCTCGGCGCGGAGGCGGTTGAAGCGGCGCGCAATGGTCTGCGTCGAGACGCCGAGCACCTCGCCGATCCGGCTGTACGGCGCTCTACCGTCGAGCTGCAACGCGTGGAGCAGGGCCCGGTCGATCGCATCCACCATGGTGACAATCATCGCTTGAAGCCCGCTCCAATGGAATATTCCAGGAAATCACGGCCAATAAATGGAAGATCGGCGGCTGAGATCGGATTGTGGCGGCATGAAGAACATGCGATGGATCGGGCTGATCGCCCTCCTGGTCGCCGAGGCGATGAACCTGCTCGACGCGACAATCGTCCAAGTAGCGGCCCCGGTGATCCACACAGACCTCGGCGGCCGGACAGCGGACCTCCAATGGTTCAGCGCGGCGTACACGCTCCCGTTCGCGGCCCTGCTGATCACCGGCGGCCGCCTCGGCGACCGCTTCGGCCGAAGGCGCTGCTTCCAGCTCGGAGTAGCCGTCTTCGTCCTGACGTCGACCGCGTGCGCGCTCGCCTCGACGTCGTCGCTGCTGATCGGTTTCCGCGCGGTGCAGGGCGCGTCCGCCGCGTTGGTCATCCCGGAGACGATCGGCCTGATCAAGACGAGCTTCACCGGTCGCGAACTGTCCAAGGCGCTCGGCACGATCGGCCCGGTGATGGGCCTGGCCGGCATCTCCGGGCCGCTGCTCGGCGGCGTGATCACCGAGGCGACCTCGTGGCGCGCCGTCTTCCTCGTCAACGTGCCGCTCGGTCTCGCTGTGCTCGCCCTCTCACACCTGCTCCCGGAGTCGGCCGCGCCACAGCGGATCGACCTGGTCGGAACGCTGCTGCTGACCGGCGGTACGGCCCTCATCGTCTACCCGATCCTGCAGTCGCAGTCGTGGTACCTCCTCGTTCCAGGCGCTGTGTTGCTCGGACTGTGCTTCCTGCGGAAGGACCTGATCGAGGTGAGCCTGTTCGCGCATCGGGGGTTCGCGCCCGCGCTCATCACGTCGGCGTTGTTCTTCGCGGTGATGAGCGGCGTGACGCTGGTCGTCGTACTTCACCAGCAGCTGACGCTGCACCACACTGTGATGCGTTCAAGCCTCGTGTTGCTGCCGTGGTCCGCCGCGTCCGGGATCGCGTCGCTGGTCGCCGGCCAGTGGCTGGTCGCACGGTTCGGTTCGCGGCTGATGTACGTCGGACTCGGCGTACTGCTGGCCGGTCTGGCGCTCGCGCCGTACGTGTTGCTGCCCTCACTCGCGCTGGGTGGGGTCGGTGTCGGATTGTTTACCACCTCGTTCTTCACCGAGGCATTGCACCGGGTCGAGCCACACCAGACCGGGTCCGCGGCCGGGCTGCTCAACGCGGTGCAGCAGTTCGGCGGGACGCTCGGCGTGGCGGTGTTCGGGACGGTGTTTCTGCGTCACCCGGTCGCGATCGACCGTTCGACGTGGGTGGCGGTCGCGGTCATCGTGGTGACTGCCGCGACCGCGCACCTCATGCGGCGTTTGCCTGAGCGCGGGCGTGCAGAGCCGGTGCCAGCGAGTACTGGCCGATGAAGATCGCGACCCCGAGGACGGCACAGCCCAGCCAGGTCGCCGTCGGGCCGAGGTGCTCGAGCGCGTTCGTACCGGCCAGCGGGCCGACCACCGTACCGACGCCGAACGCCATCCCGGACAGGCCCATGTAGCGGCCGCGCAGGTCGACGGGCGCGAGGTCGGCGAACACCGCGCCGATCACCGCGGCGAACCCGATCTCGCCGATCGTCCACACGACGACCGACAGCGCGTAGCCCCACCAACTGTGCACGACCGCGCCGACACCGAACCCGAGACCCACGACGAGCATCGAGGCCGCGAGCAGTTTCGGCCGGTCGAGCGTCACCATCCACTTGCCGAGGAACGGCTGGATCAGCACGATCACGACACCGTTCAGCGCGATCACCAGCCCGTACGTCCGGGAGGAGAGGCCGTCGTCCGACATCGCCAGCGGGAGCGTCGAGTAGCCCTGCATGTAGATCGTCGCGTAACCGATCTGGATCAGGATCATCAGCAGGAACACGTGGTCGCGGATCACCACCGGCAGCAGTGACCGGCGTACCGAGTCCTCCTCGGGCGCCGGGCGGCTCTCCGGCACCATCGACCAGATCACCAGGCCGGCGATCACCGAGGTGGCCGCGTTCACCCAGAACAGCAGGCCGTACCCGAACGACGCGAGCACACCGGCGGTGACGGTCGAGACCGAGAAACCGAGGTTGATCGCCCAGAACAGCAGGCCGTACGCCCGGACGCGCTCGGTCGGATCGAGCAGATCGGCGACCGTCGCCTGGACCGCCGGGCGGAACAGATCGCCGAGCAGACCGACGAGGAACGCGCAGACCCAGATCAGCGCCATCTCGCGCGCGGATCCGAGCAGGACCAGCGCGGCCGCCGTACCGAAGAAGCAGATCAGCATGGTCAGGCGACGCCCGACGCGGTCGGCCAGGAAGCCGCCGGCGAGCTGCGCGGTGACGGTCCCGGCGCCGACGGCGGCCGCGACGGCTCCGGCCGTACCTGCGGAGAGGTGCCGGCCGTGGGTGAGGTACAGGACGAGGAACGGTTGCACGAAGCTGCCGAGCCGGTTGACCAGCTGACACACCCACAGCGCCCAGAACGCCCGCGGGAGGGCGGTGCTGCGGGGGCTGCCGACGGCGATTGCGCTCATGGGATCAACTCTCCGGGGTCGCCGTGGCATTGTCGACGATTAGTCCCAGGGCTAATCTTGGCCGGTGATCACGATCAGGTTGAACGCGGCGGACGTCGGGCGGATCCGGTTCGCGCTGTCGCCGCTGTGGGAGACCATGACGAGTGTCCGGGCGCTGAGCAACAACACCGCGCGCAGCGTGCACGGCCCGTGGCTGCAGAAGGTCCGGCCGACCATCGAGGGCGACGACCTGACGTTGCTCAAGGCCCTTATTCCGCCGTACGGCTACGTGCCCGACTTCGTCACGCCCGCGCCGCCGCGACGGTCGACGAGCTTCGAGTCGGGCCTGGCCGCGATCGCCGCCACGCCCCATGACCTGGTGGTGAGCGAGCTCGGCAAGCTGCACACCGACACCCCGCATCCGCTGCTGCCCGAGCTGATCGCCGATCCGGCGCGCGGTCTGGAGCGCATCACGTCCGCCTTGGAGTCGTACTGGCGCCGCGCCATCGAACCCGACTGGCGCCGGATGCGCGCCCTGCTCCAGGAAGACCTCGCGTTCCGCCTGGACGAACTGGCGAGCGGCGGCTTGGAACGCCTGTTCCGCAACCTGCACCCGTCGATCCACTACCGCAGCGACCGCATCGAGATCGACCGCCCGTACTGCTGCGACGGCGAACCGATGACCGGCCAGGGCGTCCTGCTGGTCCCCTGCGTCTTCACCTGGCCCGCCGGCCTGGCCGTCACCGCCGCACCGCACGTCCCCACCATCACCTACCCACCTCGGGGTCTCGGCCGCCTCTGGGAAGACCGCCAGGACACCACCGACTCACCCCTCGCCGACCTGGTAGGCCGCACCAGAGCCGCGATCGTCAGCCACCTGGACCTCCCGATGTCCACCACCCACCTGGCCAACCAGCTAGGCGTCTCGGCCCCCACCCTCAGCGTCCACCTCAGCATCCTCCGCAACGCCGGCGTAGTAACGTCCCGCCGCGACGGCCGCACCGTCCTCTACCACCGCACCTCGCTCGGCAACCAACTCCTCTCCGCCTCCACGCCCCTCGCGACAACCGCCTGATCCTTGACAACCGCAGCGACGGTCCGGGAGGTGTCGACGAGGAGGCTTGTCATGACCAAGGACGGCAATTTCAAGAAGGTCGTACGGCGGCACGCGCAGGAGACCGGGCAGCGGTACACCGAAGCCCTGACGGATCTCCAAGGGCTCACCGACCGCATCTACCACGAGCCGGACGGCGACCGGCTGCTCGTCCATCTACGGGATCACTACGGGATCGACGCGGTCGCGGCGACGAAGGTCAGCGTGCACAAGACGTACGTGTTCCGCATCGACCGGAACGACGGCGTGCCGTGGATCGCGCGAGCATTTCCGCCGGCTCGGTCGCGGGCCGACGTCGAGGGCGACGCGGCGATCCTGCGCTTTCTGGAACAGCACGACTATCCAGCGGAACGGCTCGCGGCCGAGGACGCGGTGTCGGAGTGCGACGGAAGCGCCGTTCTCGTCACCGAATACGTCGAGAGCACCCGGCTTCCGGACGAGACCGGGTTCGCGATCATGGGTGATCTGCTCGGCCGACTGCACGCGCTGCCGTTCGACGAATCGGTCAGCCGGCCCGGCGGCGCGAGTGGTGAGGACCCGCGTCGAATGGGGACGCCACGGCAGGATCTCCTGGCCGGCTTGGCGTTTCTCGACGCCGTGGACACGAAGGTCGCGGCGGCCGATCGCGCGCGGTTCGAGCAGCTGCTCGACCAGGTGCGCTCAGCGGACGACGGCGACGGTCTGCCCGAGGGCCTGGTACACGGCAACCTGCTGCATGCTCCCGATCACGCGACCATGGGCAAGAACGGGCCATTGGCAATCAACTGGAAGGCGTCCGGGCGCGGGCCTCGGCTCTCCGATCTGGCGTACCTGCTGTGGGGAACGGGGAACTGGGCTCCGACCAGATCCACCGACGTCGAGCGCGTTGAGGCAGTCGTCAGCGCCTACCGCAAGCACGTCGAGCTGACCGACGAGGAACTCGACCGCCTCGAAGGCGTGATGTACATCAGGCCGCTCTACCTGGTGTGCTTCGGCTATCGCCGCGACCTCACCAACGGTGTGCCCTTCGACGAGTGGTGGTTCCTCGAGCCGGCGGAGTACTTCACGACCACCGCGGCGGCGACCAGGCGAGCGTTCGGACGGTAGCTCAGCCGAAGGTGGGTGGGTCGACCTGGACGCGGACCGTGCCGGGGCTCTTCTTGGTGGCGCGGGCGGATTGGGCTTCCTTGAGGGAACGGACCAGAGTCGCGCCGTGAGTCCGAGGGGTGCGGACCACGGCGCGCGCCGTCTCGTCGTCGATGTCGACCGGGCCGAGGACTTCCAGGCCGGCCGACGGCGGGATCAGGTCGCGGAGGCGGGCGATCAGGTCGTTCACGGACTCGGGCGGGCCGGTGAGTTCCGCGAGTTTGGCGGCCGGGGCGAGGCGGGCGGTACGGCGTTCTTCGATCTCGCGCAGGGCGTAGCCCTCGGGGCTCCAGCGGACGATGGCCTGGAGCGGGAGGGCGGACGGGTCGCCGACGAGGATCACCGGTGCGCCGGCGCGCACCAGAGCGGCGGCGTTGAACCAACGGCGTACAGCTTCTTCGGCAGCTCGGAGGTCGGGGCGGGAGAGCATCAGCCACGTGTCGAGCAGAAGTGCTGCTGCGTACCCGCCCTCGGCCACGGGTTCGGCTCCGGGCGTGGTGACGATCAACGCAGGGGCCTCGGAGACCGAGTCGAGCACGTTGTCGCCGCCCGACGTACGCACGACGACTCCGGGGAACGCGCGCCCGAGTTCCTCCGCCGTACGACGCGCACCGATAATCGCCGCGCGCATCCGGGTGTCGCCACACTCCGGGCAGCGATGGTCGGCCGCCGGCCGTCCGCACACGCTGCAGCTCGCGGGCCCGGATCCCCCGGTACGGCGCAACGTCCCGCCACACGTCGAGCACCGCGACGGCGCCCGGCACGTCTGGCACACCAGGCTCGGCAGGTATCCGGCGCGCGGGACCTGCACCA
Source organism: Kribbella jejuensis (assembly GCF_006715085.1). Taxonomy (NCBI): domain Bacteria; kingdom Bacillati; phylum Actinomycetota; class Actinomycetes; order Propionibacteriales; family Kribbellaceae; genus Kribbella; species Kribbella jejuensis. The sequence continues at coordinate 28,977 of NZ_VFMM01000001.1, forward strand.
GCACGGGCCCGGAGCGCAGGCCCTCGCGCGCGATCTCGAACGCCCGGTGCGGCAACCGCGCCGCCCGCGCCGAGGGGTCTCGCGCCAGGTCGATGTCCGACTCCCCCGCGATGTGCACCGACGGCGCCGCCGCGCGGATCACCTTCCGGTCCGCGATCAGCTCGTGCGCGAACCCGGACTCGATCAACGCCGCCGCCTCCGCGGACCGCGCGAACCCCCCGAGGAGCGCGGCACACTGCTGCCGGAACGCCCGCAACAGCAGGACTTCGCGGGCATGTGGGTACGGCGCGCGCGGTTCGGCGTACGACTCGTCGCCGTCGTCCCACATGGCCACCAGCCCGAGATCCGCCACCGGCGCGAAGGCTGCCGCGCGCGTCCCGATCACGACCCGCGCCCGCCCGTGCAACGCGGCCAGGAACGCGCGGTAACGGGCCGTCGGCCCCAGATCCGCCGACAACGTGACGAACCCCGACTCCCCCAGCACCGCCGTACACGCGGCCGCCAACCGCTCCAGGTCCCGCGCGTCGGGCACCAGCAGCAACGCCCCGCGACCGGACGCCGCACACACCGCGGCAGCCTGCGCGAACGCCAGCGGCCAATCAGCCCCCGGTACGGCGGTCCACACCGCCCGCGGTGCCTCGCCCCGCGCGATCGCGTCGAGAAAGCCAGGAGGGTACGGCGACCACTCGGTGCGCGACGTCGACGCCGGCGGGCGCGCGGGCTGGTCGCAGCGCAGCGGCTCGTTCTCCACCTTCGCGTGCCGGGGCGGGACCGCTAGGCGCGTGACATCCGCGAGCACTCCGGCGTACCGGTCGGCGACGGCCCGGCAGAGGTCCGCGATCTCGGGCGTCAACACGCGCTCGGGAGACACCACCTTGCGCAGCCGGACCAGCTTGCCGTCGTGGTCGGATTCGGCCAGTCGCTCCAGCACGAACCCGTCCAGGTCCTTACCGGCGAACCGCACCTTCACCCGCGCGCCGGGCTGCGCGGCCGCGGCCAGGTCGTCCGGCACCAGGTAGTCGAACGGCCGGTCCAGGTGCGGCAGCGACACGTCGACCGCGATCCGGGCCACCGGCAACGTCGTCGTGATCTCGGCCGGTTCCTTGGTGCGCGACTTGCGAACGGTGTCGCGCAGCAGCGTCAACTGCTGCGGGGAATCTCCGTTCGACGTCACCGGGAAATGCTAGTCGGAGGCGGCGACAGTCCGTAGCAGGCGGGTCTGGCGGCTGTGGACAAGCCACGGCCCCGATCGCCTCGCGGTGACCGGGGCCGGGCCCGTACTACTTGTCGACCTACTTGTTGACTGCGGCCTTGAGGGCCTCGACGCGGTCCGTGCGCTCCCAGGTGAAGTCCTCGCCGGTGCGGCCGAAGTGGCCGTTCTTCGCGGTCTGCGCGTAGATCGGCCGGAGCAGCTCGAGGTCACGGATGATCGCGGCCGGCCGCAGGTCGAAGACCTCGCGGACCGCGTCGGCGATCTTGCCGACGTCGACCTGCTCGGTGCCGAAGGTGTCGACGTAGAAGCCGACCGGCGCGGCCTTGCCGATCGCGTACGCGACCTGGCACTCCACCCGGTCCGCCAGCCCGGCGGCGACGATGTTCTTCGCCACCCAGCGCATCGCGTACGCCGCCGAACGGTCGACCTTCGACGGGTCCTTGCCGGAGAACGCGCCACCGCCGTGCCGCGCCATCCCGCCGTAGGTGTCGATGATGATCTTCCGCCCGGTCAGCCCGGCGTCACCCATCGGGCCGCCGATCTCGAACCGGCCGGTCGGGTTCACCAGCAGCTTGTAGTCGCGTGCGTCGATGTCGAACTGCTCGAGCACCGGGTCGACGACGTGCTTTTTGATGTCCGGGGTCAGCATCGTGTCCAGGTTGATGTCGGCCGCGTGCTGGCTGGACACCACCACAGTGTCGACCCGGACCGCCCGGTCCCCGTCGTACTCGATGGTGACCTGGGTCTTACCGTCCGGCCGCAGGTACGCCAGGGTGCCGTTCTTGCGCACCTCGGCGAGCCGCTCGGACAGCCGGTGCGCGATCGTGATCGGCAGCGGCATCAGCTCCGGCGTCTCGTTGGACGCGTAGCCGAACATGAGTCCCTGGTCCCCCGCCCCCTGCAGGTCCAGTTCGTCCTTGGACGCGTCCGAGCGCGTCTCGTACGCCGTGTCGACACCCTGCGCGATGTCCGCCGATTGGCTCCCGATCGCGACCTGCACCCCACAGGACGCGCCGTCGAAGCCCTTCAGGGACGAGTCGTAGCCGATCTCCAGGATGCGCGACCGCACGATCCCCGGGATGTCGACGTACGCCGTCGTGGTGACCTCACCCGCGACAACCACCAGACCCGTCGTGATCAGGGTCTCCACCGCGACCCGGCTCTTCGGGTCCTCGGCCAGCAACGCGTCGAGGATGGAGTCGCTGATCTGGTCAGCAATCTTGTCCGGGTGACCCTCGGTCACGGACTCGGACGTGAAAAGGCGCCTCGCCACAATTCTCCCTCGAATTCCTCGTGTGCCGCCCGGCTGCGCGTTGGCCCGGCCGCGCGGTCCCCCCAATGCACCGGCGGTTGGCGATGCATCTGGGAAGTATGCCAGCAGTTTCCCCTGCAGACCCGGCGGCACTCCGAATTCATCCGGGATACGAGATCGGTGATCACATATTGGACAGCCGGCCGGCTGTCACGCGTGCGCGCCGACCGTCACCTCGCCGAGTGTGAGCGACGGCGCAGCACCGAGGATGGCACCGATCCGGTCCACCTCGGCCTCCAGGAGCTTGCGGCGGCGCCGGTTCAGCGGGGTCAGCGCTTCGACCGTCACGTGCAGTGTCCGGCCGGACTTCTTCTGATGCCAGACGCCGGCGACGACGCCGTCGACGAGCAGCAGCGGGTAGTTCCCGGCCTGCCCGCGGGCGGTCGCGCGGGCGAACGCCTTGCCCGGGAACAGCAGCTCCCGCGGGAAGCTGCCGACGCCGTACGCGTCGAAGTACGGCAACAGCCGCACGCCCTCCACCCGCTCGTCCGGGAACTCGCCGTCGCCCGGGGCATACCAAACCGTATGGTCTGCCAGCGTCGCGCGCGGCAGGTCGTCGAAGTACGGCTTGACCGTCGTCGGCGGCACGTTGAGCCAGCGCGCGAACTGCTGCGGGGTCGCGGGGCCGTAGGAAGAGAGATACCGGTGCAGGAGCTCGGTCAGCGCCTTCTCCGCGGGCATCGGGTCGAACGGGCGGAGACGATGCGGGTTCGAGTACGTCGTGAGCCGCCCACGCAGCGGTCCGTGGCAGAGAACGCCGGCGTGCGCGGCCACGGAGACCGCCTGCCGCCACCGGGCCCAGGCGCCCTGGAACGCCGGGATCGTCGGCGTACGGGCCCATTCGCCGGTGCGCCGTACGACCTCCTCGGTCAGCTCGTCGACGGTCAGGTCGTCGTGCGCGAGAGCCTCGCCGATCGCGACCACGACCTGGTCGATCTCGTCCGCGGTCATCCGGATCGGCGCGGGCTGCTGCCCGCTCGACGGCAACGCCGACAGCGCCCCGGTCCACATCGGCAGATCCTCGAGCGGCAGCAGATGCACGGTCCCCCGCGGCCCGAACGTCTTCACCAGGCTCTCGTCCCGCTGCACCGCCGCCCGGTCAGCCCCGTCCAGCCGCAGCGCCACGGACAATTCCCCCGCGGACGCGATCTGCGCATGAGCGCCACACATCGCCCGGACGGCGTCAACCGCCGTACTCACGGGCTCGACCAAACCGTGCCGCCGCATCCGCCGCGCGACGACGGCCTCCCAGCTGATGTCCATACCCACGACACTAGGGACAGAAGCGGACAGGTTCTGTCCTCTTAGGACCAGTGGGTGGCGACGAGGTTCCAGATGACTCCGGCCAGTGCGTCCTTGCTCCCGGAGGGGACCGGGAGGGCGCTGCCCGAGCGGTCCAGGATGACGGCCTCGTTGAGGTCACTACCGAAGACCTTGCCGCCGGAGACGTCGTTCACGACCAGCAGGTCGCAGCCCTTGCGCTCGAGTTTGGCCCGGCCGAGCTCGAGGATCGTGTGGTCGGTGTCGCCGGTCTCGGCCGCGAACCCGACGATCACCTGGTCGGGACGGGCGCGGTCGTGCGAGATCGTGTGCAGGATGTCCGGGTTCTGCACCAGGTTGACGGCGGGTACGGCACCGTCGGCGGTCTTCTTGATCTTGTGTTCGACCACGTCCGCGGGCCGGAAGTCCGCGACCGCCGCGGCCATCACGATGGCGTCCGCGTCGGCGGCGCGGCCGGTGATCTCGTCGTACAGGTCCTGGGCCGAGACGACCGGAACCACCTGGACCCCGGCCGGGTCGGGCAGCTCGGAATTGGCCGCGACCAGCGTGACCTTGGCGCCGCGGGCGGCCGCGATCCGGGCCAGCGCGTAGCCCTGCTTGCCTGACGAGGAGTTGCCGAGGAACCGCACCGGGTCGAGGTGTTCGCGGGTGCCGCCGGCGCTGATCAGCACGTGCTTCCCGGTGAGGTCGGCGACCTCGTGACCGGCGGCGCGGGCCGCTTCGTCGGCGAGCATCAGCTGGCTGATCGCGAAGATCTCCGACGGCTCCGGCAGCCGGCCGCGGCCGGTGTCGGCGCCGGTCAGCCGCCCGACGGCGGGGTCGAGAACCGTGATCCCGCGCGAGCGCAGGGTCTCGACGTTCGCCTGGGTGGCCGGGTGCTCCCACATCTCGGTGTGCATCGCGGCCGCGAACAGGATCGGGCAGCGCGCCGTGAGCAGGGTGTTCGTGAGCAGGTCGTCGGCGAGCCCGTGCGCGGCCTTGGCGATCAGGTTCGCGGTGGCGGGCGCCACCACGACCAGCTCCGCGGCCTTGCCGATCCGGACGTGCGGAACCTCCTGCACGTCGTCGAACGGGTCCGCCGTCACAGGCTGCCCGGACAGCGCCGCCCAGGTGGCCGCGCCGACGAACTCCAGCGCGGCAGCGGTCGGCACCACTCGGACGCTGTGCCCGGACTCGGTCAGCCGCCGCAGCAGGTCACAGACCTTGTACGCCGCGATGCCGCCGCCGACACCGAGCACGACGTTCGGCTTGTGCGTGGGCACGTGCGGTCCGGATTACTCGGACTTCTCCGCGGCCGCGGCGGCTTCCGCCTCGGCCTCGGGGTCGATGTCGGTGCAGGTCAGCACGCCCTCGTTGATCTCGCGCATCGCGATCGACAGCGGCTTCTCCTGGACGTGCGTCTCGACCAGCGGTCCGACGTACTCCAGCAGGCCCTCGCCGAGCTGGGAGTAGTAGGCGTTGATCTGCCGCGCCCGCTTGGCCGAGTACAGCACGAGCTTGTACTTGGAGTCGGTGTGGGTGAGCAGGTCGTCGATCGGCGGGGAGGTGATGCCGATGGCGACGGGCTGGTTGCCAGACAAGTTCAGCTCTTTCCAGAGATGGAGGGTGATCGAATCAACTTTACCAACTGATCGGCCGCCTCCCGAACCGAGGCGTTCACGATCGTCACGTCGAACTCCTTCTCGGCCGCGAGCTCCAGCACCGCGGTCTCGAGCCGGCGTTCACGCTCCTCGGCGGTCTCGGTCCCGCGACCGACCAGCCGGCGGACCAGTTCGTCCCAGCTCGGCGGGGCCAGGAAGACGAACTGAGCCTCCGGCATGGTCTCGCGGACCTGGCGGGCGCCCTGCAGGTCGATCTCCAGCAGCGCGGGCCGGCCGGTGGCCAGCTTGTCCAGCACCGGCTGCCGGGGTGTGCCGTACCGGGCGGCCTTGTGCACGACCGCCCACTCCAGCAGCTCACCGTCGGCGATCATCCGGTCGAACTCGGCGTCCGACACGAACAGGTAGTGCACGCCGTGCACCTCGTTCGGACGCGGTTTGCGGGTGGTCGCCGAGACCGAGATCCAGATGTCCGGGAACCGTTCGCGGATGTCGGCCGCCACCGTCCCCTTGCCGACCGCGGTCGGGCCGGCCAGCACGGTCAGCCGGGCCGGTGGCCGGTCACCGGATCCAGGTCCGGTGGTGGCGGGGTCGTTCGGGTGCGTGGTCATCGTCACACCAGTGTCCAACGAGCCAGTCAGCGTTTCGGTCTGGCTCACCTGGATCACTCCGCGAATTCGCGCTCGAGCGCGGCGATCTGGTTCGAACCGAGGCCGCGGACCCGACGGGTCTCCGAGATCCCCGCCCGCTCCATGATCTGCTGCGCCCGGACCTTGCCGACGCCCGGGATGCACTGCAGCAGCTGGCTGACCCGCATCTTGCCGATCACGTCGTTCGTCTGCCCCTCGTGCAGCACCTCCGTCGGAGACGCTCCCGAGTGCCGGATCCGGTTCTTGATCTCGGCTCGTTCACGCCGCGCCGCCGCGGCCTTGTCCAGAGCTGCCGCACGCTGCTCCGGGGTCAAAGTAGGAAGTGGCACCGTTTCACCTGTCCCGTTGTATGGCTTCGCAAGGGAACCTAACACGGGTTCCGCCCAGGGTCAGGACGGCGCCGGGCAGTTGTCGCGCGGAGTCTTCACTTCAGGGCCGGTAGGTCGACCTTGCAGCTGTCCTTGGCCTGGGTGGTGATGTTCTTGTACGCCGTCATCACCGTCGGCGTCTGCCGGCTCAGCTTGGCCAGCGCGGCCGCGTCCGAGCCGGCCTGCTTGGCCTTCTCGGCGAATGTGACGACGACGCCCCAGTCGTCCTTGACGGCCTTCGGGGCGGAGCCCTGGAGCTTCTTCGCCTCGTCCAGGATCTTCACGTAGTCGACCGGCTTCTGCGGGTCGACGTCGACCGCCTTGGCGGCGTACTTGGCCAGATCGACGCAGTACGCCTGGTCGTCGGTACAGGCGGTCAGCAGCCCGGCACCGGTGGCCGCGGTCACGAGAACGGCGAGTGTTCGCTTCACGACGTCACGCTACTACCCGACCGGGCCGGTGGGACGGAACGGGCAGCGCCGTCCCACCAGGTCACGCACACCGGGCTGGTCAGTTGCTGCTGCCCATGCTGCTCATGTCGATCTTGCAGGTGTCCTTCGCCTGCTTGGTGATCGCCTGCTGGGCCGACTCGATCTTGGAGAGGTCACCGCCCTTGGCGAGCTCCGCCAGCTTGGTGGTGTCGCCGTTGGCGTCCTTCACCTTCTGGATGTAGTCGATCAGGGTCTTCCAGTCGTCCTTCAGGTCCTTCGGCGCGGACTTCTCGACCTTCTTGGACTGGTCCAGGATCTTGTCGAGGTCCTTGGAGTTCTTGGTGTCCAAGTTCTTGCCGGTGTCGACGTAGCTCTTCAGGTCGTCGCAGTAGTTCCCACCAGAGCAGGCCGTCAGGGCGCCTACGCTCATGGTTACAACGGCCGCGAGGGCTGCCAGCTTCCGCATCGTGTTCCTTCACTGTGTCGCGCGGGAAGACCGTCGCTCCCCGTCCGCCGACACCTTTCCGAAGACCGGGGTCACCGCGACCTCCGGCGCGCCGTGAACAACATCGCACCCGTCGACTGGAACCCGTTCGTGACGTACTGCGTCAGCGCCGAAGGTGACCGCCACGGCGTTCGCGGCGACGATCACGAGGATCGCGATCCAGTCGAGCATCGCGAGCCGCTGCTGCAGTACGACCAGACCGACGAGGGCCGCGAGTACCGGGTTGACGCTCATGAAGACCCCGAAGAACTGAGCCGGAACCCGACGGAGGGTGAGGACGTCGACCAGGAACGGTACGGCGGACGACAGCACGCCGGCGACCAGCGCGTACGACGCGGCGGCGAGCGTCGCGGGATGGTGCAGGAGTACGACGATGCCGACCGGGACGTAGGCGAGACCGGACAGACCCGCGGCCGCCGCGGAACCCGTTGCGCCCGGCAACTCTTTGCCGACGCGACGGTTGAGGAGGATGTAGAACGCCCAGCACGACGCTGCTACGAGGCCCAGAGCAATACCGAGGTAGTCCGTTGTCGGTTGGGGACGGGCAAGTAGCACGACGGCTGGGGCGGCTACGAGTGCGCAGACCAGGTCCAGAGGGCGCCGAGAGCCGAGTAGTGCAACGGAAAGTGGGCCGAGGAATTCCAGGGTGACACCTAGGCCGAGGCCTATCCTGTCGATGGCTGTGTAGAGCGACAGGTTCATGACCGCGAAGACCGCGGCCAGTGCGCCGATCAGGCGCCACTGCGCGGCGGTGATCGAACGCAGGCGCGGGCGGCCGATCGCGAGCAGGACGACCGCGGCCACCCACTGCCGGATCGCGACGACGCCTGCCGGGCTGATCACCGGGAACGCCAGCGCTGCCACCGACGCGCCGACCTGCGTCGACAGGCCGCTGCCGAGCATCATCGCCACTCCGACCAACCGATCTCGCCGCACGCTCAAAAGCCTCGACTCGCCGGCGCCCTGGGCAAAATGCAGACGCGGGGCGATCTATACGCTGGAGTCATGGATATCCGGCAGCTGCGGTGCCTGGTGGAGATCGTCGACTCCGGCACGTTCACCGACGCCGCGATCGAGCTCGGGATCTCCCAGGCGGCGGTGTCCCGCAATCTGCTCGCGCTCGAACGTGAACTCGGGGTGCGCCTGCTGCACCGGACCAGCCGGTCGCTCACCCCGACCACTGCCGGTGTCCGGGTGCTGGCGAGGGCCCGGCACATCCTCGCGGAGCTCGACGAACTGGTGGCCGAGGCGACCAGCGGTCACACGCGGCTGCGGGTCGGCCATGCGTGGTCGGCGTTCGGCAGCCACACGCGCGAGTTCCAGCGTCGATGGGCCGCCGAGCATCCCGGCGTCGAGCTGCAACTGATCCGCACCAACACGACCACCGGCGGGCTCGCCGAAGGCCTGTGCGACCTCGCCGTCGTCCGCAACCACCTCGATCTCCGCCGGTTCGCCCACGTACTGCTGACCCAGGAGCGGCGGTACTGCGCTTTGCCGGCCGACGACCCGCTCACCCGGAAGCGGGCCGTGACGCTCGACCAGCTCCGTACACGGACGCTCGTCATCGACCGGCGTACCGGAAGTACGACGGTCGATCTCTGGCCCGAGGACGGCCGCCCCGCGATCGAGTACACGCAGGACGTCGACGACTGGCTGGCCGCGATCGCCTCGGGCCGCTGCGTCGGCATGACGCCCCAGGCGACCACGACCCAGTACCGCCGCGACGGTGTGACGTACCGCCAGGTGCGCGACGCTCCCCCGGTCGACGTACACCTCATCTGGCACCGCGAGGACCCACATCCCGCGACCGAGTCTGCTGTGCAGCTCCTCACGACGCTCTACTCGAGCAGCGCCACCAGCTGACGACGATCTTGCACACGGTGCAGGAGCTCGCGCAGCTGCTCGATTCCACCGACGGGCCAGCGGTCGAGGAGCCGTCGTACGCCGGGATCCTGGATCCCGGCCGCGAGCGCCCCCGGGAAGTCACCCCAGACGACCTTGAACGGACGCTCCCACAGCTGCTCGATCCCGAGCTCGACCGGTGCCGTGATCGCCCGCTCGTTGTGCAACTCCCCAACCGCCCGGTACGCCGCAGCCAGCGCCTCTTCCCGGTCCTGCCACGTCGTGGTCCGTAGCACGTCCCGCAGCACCGGACCGATCGACGGACCACAGGGCAGGCGGCTGAACGCCGTACCGAACCACTTGGAGTACGGCGCGTACTGCCGCTCGATCAGGAAGCACAACCGCATCAGGTCCTGCACCAGGTGCGCACCGATCAACGCCGAGCCCAACTCGTCGCCGACGTACCCGGCGCGGCCGGTGAGGTTGAGCTCCGGGTGCACCCGCCACCAGGCGGCGATCATCAGGTACCGCCAGAGGTCGTCCGGGTAGTACGTCAACTGGTCACGCACGTCCTGCAGGCCGAGGTCGTCGTGGAACACCGCGCCCGCGGTGGTCATCAGCAGGCCGCTCTCCGGGAACGTCAACCATTCCGCCAGTGTCGGCACCAGCACCGGGTCCCAGCCGAGCTGCAGCCGGAAGTACTCGCGAATCGTGTGCACCTCGACGGAGGCCGCCCGGCCCTCGAACTCCGCCGGGACCTGCAGCTCTGCCGGCGCCTCGGTGAACAACAGGACGCGCGCCTCGCAGTTGTGGTCGGTCGACATCTCGTCGTCGAATCCGAGCACCTCCGACCCTCGCCCCATCAGTGCAGCACTGTGTGGCACATCGACCAACGGTCTCACGACGTCGGCGTAGAACCTCCGGCACAACTCGAGGCCCGAACCCATGGCCAAGACGATCGCATGCCTGGCGTCCTTCTGCAGCTCAGTAGCCGAGGACCGCACGGTAGGCGTCGTTCGCGCGGGCCGCGGCGTCCTGAAGGGCTGTGGCATCCGGGCCGGCGCCCAGGATCTCGCGGGAGCTGGAGGGCACGACGTTGCGGACCGCCGTACCGAACACCTTGGTGAGGCTGTCGGCGGTGCCACCCTGGGCGCCCAGGCCGGGGGCGAGGAGAGGGCCGTTGATGTTCAGGTCCTCGTCGGTGGAACTGATGGTGGCGCCAACGACTGCGCCGAACGAGCCGAGATCGTCGGCGTCGGCGTTCAGCTCCCGGAGGCCGTTGAGTACGGCGCCCGCGACGGTCGAGCCGTCGGCGGTGCGGGCCGACTGGAACTGCGGGCCCTCCGGGTTCGACGTCAGCGCGAGCACGAACAGGCCGGCGCCGGCCTCCAGGGCCTCGTCGATCGCGGGCTGCAGCGAGCCGAACCCGAGGTACGGGCTGACCGTGAGCGCGTCGCACGCCAGCGGGCCCTTCTCGGACAGGTACGCCGACGCGTAGCCGGCCATCGTCGTACCGATGTCGCCGCGCTTGGCGTCGATGATCACCAGTGCGCCCGCCTCCCGGAGCCGGATCGTGGCCTGCTCGAGGACGGCGACACCGCCCGACCCGAACCGCTCGAAGAACGCCGACTGCGGCTTGAACACCGCGACCCGGTCCGCGAGCGCGTCCACGACGCCGTACGTGAACGACGCCAGGCCCTCGACCGTGTCCGGCAGGCCCCACGAATCCAGCAGGTGCTGGTGCGGGTCGATACCGACGCAGAGTGGTCCGCGGGCATCCATGGCGGCGCGCAGCCGCGTTCCGAAAGGCTTGTTGCGCATGTCGCTCTCCAAGATTTCGTTGCTCACGGCAAACTCCTGTTGATCTTCCGGATCAGACCTGGCCCCCGGTAGATCAGGCCGGTGTACACCTGGACCAGACTCGCGCCGGCGTCGAACAGGCGGGTGGCGTCGGCCGGCTCGACGATTCCGCCGACTCCGATCACCGGGAGCGCTCCCCCGGTCTGGCTGTGGATGTGGGCGACGATCTTCGCCGAGATCTCCGCCAGCGGACGGCCCGACAGGCCGCCGATCTCCGCCGCCAACGGGTGCGACCGGACCCCCGGGCGGTCGATCGTGGTGTTGGTGGCGATGATGCCGGCGACGCCGGTGTCGGTGCAGACCTGGAGGAGTTCGTCGATCGCCGTGGTGGTCAGGTCGGGGGCGATCTTCACCAGGATCGGCTTCGGGGCGAGCCCGGACACCGTCAGGGCGGCGGCCTCGCTGTGGAGGGCGGTCAGTAGTTCCCTGAGGTGGCCGGCGTCCTGGAGTTCGCGGAGGCCGGGGGTGTTCGGGGAGCTGACGTTGACCGCGAAGTAGTCGCCGTACCGGTAGAGGCGGCGGAGCGAGGTCACGTAATCGTCGACCGCGTCCGCCAGTGGGGTGATCTTGGACTTCCCGATCGAGATGCCGAGCGGGTAGCCGAGGGCGCCGTACGCCGCCAGCCGGTCGGCGAGTGCGGCGCTGCCGAGGTTGTTGAACCCCATCCGGTTGATCACCGCTTCCTGCTCAACCAGCCGGAACAACCGCGGCTTCTCGTTCCCCGGCTGCGGATGCGCCGTAACAGTCCCCACTTCCACAAACCCGAACCCGACCGCAGGCCACGCCCGCAACGCGACCCCGTTCTTGTCCATCCCCGCGGCAAGCCCCACAGGCGACGGAAACCGAACCCCGAACACGGTCCGAGCCGCCCCGCCAGCCGCCGGCCCGGCGCCGGGTACGCCGAAGAGGCGCGCTCCGGCGCGTGTGGCGCCGGGGATGTGGCCGAGGAGGCGGAGGGCGGCGAGCGTCTGCTCGTGGGCGACCTCCGCGTCACCCCGCCCCAAGCGATACAGCACCGGCCGCACAGCCCGCTCGTACGCCGACCGCCGCGGTCGCGCAGCGCCCGCGGCGCCCGGGACGCCCCCGGCGCCCGGGGCTCCGGGGGCCGGGGGTTCTGTGCTGTCAGGCACCGTGGATCCTTGGGACCCAGTCCTGGAGGGACCGGACGGATATGTCGCCGGCGCGTTGGGCTTCGATGCCTTGGACTGCGGCGGCCAACCCCTGGACCGTGGTGATGCAGGGGATGTTGCGGGCGACCGCCGCGCTGCGGATCTCGTAGCCGTCGAGCCGTGGGGAGCCGCCCTGGGTGATGCCGATCGGGGTGTTGACGATCAGGTTCAGCTCGCCGTCCTGCACCATCTGGACGATCGTCGGCTCCCCGTTGGGCCCGGGACCCTGGCTGCTCTTCCGCACCGTCACGGCCTCGACCCCGTTGCGCCGCAGTACGTCCGCCGTACCTTCGGTCGCATAGATCTGGAAGCCTAGATCCGCCAGCCGCTTGACCGGGAAGATCATGTGCCGCTTGTCCCGGTTCGCGACCGACACGAACACCTTGCCTGCCGCCGGCAGCGGCTGCGACGCCCCCGCCTGCGACTTCGCGAACGCCGTACCGAACGTGTCGTCGATGCCCATCACCTCACCGGTCGAGCGCATCTCCGGCCCGAGCACCGTGTCCACCGACGACCCGTCGATGGTCCGGAACCGATTGAACGGCATCACGGCCTCCTTGACCGCGATCGGCGTCGTCGGAGGCAACGTGCCACCGTCGCCCTCAGCCGGCAGCAGCCCCTCGGACCGCAGTTCGGCGATCGAGGCGCCGAGCATCACCCGGGCGGCCGCCTTCGCCAGCGGCGTAGCGGTTGCCTTGGACACGAACGGCACCGTCCGCGACGCCCGCGGGTTCGCCTCCAGGACGTACAGCACGTCGCCGGCCAGCGCGTACTGCACGTTCAGCAGCCCGCGGACGCCGACGCCGCGCGCGATCGCCTCGGTGGAGCGGCGGATGTTCTCGATGTCGGCGTTCCCGAGCGTGATCGGCGGCAGCGCGCACGACGAGTCGCCCGAGTGCACCCCGGCCTCCTCGATGTGTTCCATCACGCCACCGAGGAACAGTTCGTTCCCGTCGAACAGCCCGTCGACGTCGATCTCCACCGCGTCGTCGAGGAACCGGTCGATCAGCACCGGGTGCTCCCACGACCCGGAGCCGGCGCTCAGCCGGTCCAGCGCCGCGGTCAGCTCGGCGGAGCTGTACACGATCTCCATCCCGCGCCCACCGAGCACGTACGACGGCCGGACGAGCACCGGGAACCCGATCTCCGCCGCGACCGCGTGCGCCTCGTCGGCCGAGAGCGCCGTACCGTGCTTCGGCGCCGGCAGGCCCGCGTCCGCGAGCACCTTGCCGAACGCGCCACGCTCTTCGGCGAGATGGATCGCGGCCGGCGACGTCCCGACGATCGGTACGCCGGCGTCCGCGAGCCGCTGCGCCAACCCCAGCGGCGTCTGCCCGCCGAGCTGCACGATCACGCCCGCGACCGGTCCGGCCTGCAGCTCGGCGTGCACGATCTCGAGGACGTCCTCGCAGGTGAGCGGCTCGAAGTAGAGCCGGTCGGAGGTGTCGTAGTCGGTCGAGACCGTCTCCGGGTTGCAGTTCACCATCACGGTGCAGTACCCGGCTTCGCGCAGCGCCATCGACGCGTGCACGCAGGAGTAGTCGAACTCGATCCCCTGCCCGATCCGGTTCGGCCCGGAGCCGAGGATCAGCACGGCCGGCTCGGTCCGCGGCGCGACCTCGGTCTCCTCGTCGTACGACGAGTAGTGGTACGGCGTCTCCGCCTTGAACTCGGCCGCACAGGTGTCGACCGTCTTGTACACCGGCCGGATCCCGAGCGCCTGCCGAACACCGCGGACGACGTCCTCGGTCAACCCGCGGATCTCGGCCAGCTGCAGGTCCGAGAACCCGTGCCGCTTGGCGAGCCGCAGCACCTCGGGAGTCAGCCGTGGCGCTGCCGCGACCTGCAGTGCGGTCTCGTGGATCAGGTAGAGCTGGTCCACGAACCAAGGATCAATGCGAGTCGCCTCGAAGATCTGCTCCGGGCTCGCGCCGGCGCGGATCGCGTCCATGATCGTGCGCAGCCGCCCGTCGTGCGGCGTCTTGATTGCCTCGAGCAACGGCTCCAGCTCGGACGCGGGCTGGCCGGCCCAGGAGAACCGCGCCTCCGGCTTCTCCAGCGACCGCAGCGCCTTCTGCAGGGCCTCGGTGTAGTTCCGGCCGATCGCCATCGCCTCGCCGACGCTCTTCATGTGCGTGGTCAGCGTGGCGTCCGCGGCCGGGAACTTCTCGAACGCGAACCGCGGCACCTTCACCACCACGTAGTCCAGCGTCGGCTCGAAGCTCGCCGGCGTCTGCTGGGTGATGTCGTTCGGGATCTCGTCCAGCGTGTAGCCGATGGCAACCTTCGCGGCGATCTTCGCGATCGGGAAGCCGGTCGCCTTGGACGCCAGCGCCGAGGACCGCGACACCCGCGGGTTCATCTCGATCACGATCAGCCGGCCGTCGGCGGGGTTGACGGCGAACTGGATGTTGCAGCCGCCGGTGTCGACGCCGACCTCACGGATGATGCCGATGGCAAGGTCCCGCATGACCTGGTACTCGCGGTCGGTCAGCGTCATCGCGGGCGCGACCGTGACCGAGTCGCCGGTGTGCACGCCCATCGGGTCGACGTTCTCGATCGAGCAGATGATCACGACGTTGTCGGCCTTGTCGCGCATCACCTCCAGCTCGTACTCCTTCCAGCCGAGGATCGACTCCTCGATCAGCACCTCGGTGGTCGGCGAGGCCTGCAGCCCGGCGCCGGCGATCCGGCGCAGGTCGGCCTCGTCGTACGCCATCCCGCTGCCGACGCCGCCCATCGTGAACGACGGCCGGACGACGAGCGGGTACCCGAGCTGGTCAGCCGCGCCCATCACGTCGTCGAGCGTGTGGCAGATCACCGACCGCGCCACGGACGCGCCGAGCTTCTCGACGATGTGCTTGAACGACTCCCGGTTCTCACCGCGCTGAATCGCGTCGACGGACGCGCCGATCAGCTCCACGCCGTACTTCTCCAGCACGCCGTTCTCGTGCAGGGCGATCGCCGCGTTCAGGGCGGTCTGGCCGCCAAGAGTGGCGAGCAGCGCGTTCGGGCGCTCCTTCTCGATCACCTTCTCGACGTACTCCGGCGTGATCGGCTCGACGTAGGTCGCGTCGGCGAACTCCGGATCGGTCATGATCGTGGCCGGGTTGGAGTTCACCAGGATCACCCGGAAGCCCTCCTCGCGCAGCACCCGGCACGCCTGGGTCCCGGAGTAGTCGAACTCGCAGGCCTGACCGATCACGATCGGCCCGGACCCGATCACCAGGACCGACTCGATGTCTGTGCGACGTGGCATCAGGCCCGTCCCTCCATCAGCTCGACGAAGCGGTCGAACAGGTACGCCGAATCGTGCGGACCTGCTGCGGCTTCTGGGTGGTACTGCACCGAGAAAGCAAGCACCCGGCCGTCGCGACCGGTCAGCTTGAGCCCCTCGACCACGTTGTCGTTGAGCGAGACATGCGACACCTCGGCGGTTCCGTACGGCGTCTGCACCGTCTCCTCGATCGGTGCGTCGACCGCGAAACCATGGTTCTGCGCCGTGATCTCGACCTTGCCGGTGGCCCGGTCGAGCACCGGCTGGTTGATGCCGCGGTGCCCGTACTTCAGCTTGAACGTCCCGAGCCCGAGCGCCCGCCCGAACACCTGGTTACCGAAGCAGATGCCGAAGTACGGCTTGTTCTGCTCCAGCAGCTGCTTGAGCAGGGTGGTCGGGTGCTCGGTGGTCTCCGGGTCGCCCGGCCCGTTGCTCATGAAGATGCCGTCCGGGTTCACCGCGAGCACGTCCTCCAGCGACGTCGTCGCCGGCATCACGTGCACCTCGATGCCGCGCTCGGACATCCGTTTCGGCGTCATCGACTTGATCCCGAGGTCCAGCGCGACCACGGTGAAGCGCTTCTCCCCTTCGGCGGGGACGACGTACGGCTCGAACGTCGTCACTTCCGAGGCCAGGTCCGCGCCCACCATCGGCGGCTGCTCGAGCACCTGCCGCAGCAGTTCGCCGGCGTCCAGGATCTCGGTGGAGATGCCGGCCCGCATCGCGCCGCGCTCGCGCAGGTGCCGGGTCAGCGCGCGGGTGTCGATCCCGGAGATCCCGACGATGTTCTGCGCCTGCAGCTGCTCGTCGAGCGAGCGCTTGGCCCGCCAGTTCGACGGCACCCGGGCCGGGTCGCGGACGACGTACCCGGCGACCCAGATCTTCTGCGACTCGTCGTCCTCGTCGTTGATCCCGGTGTTGCCGATGTGCGGCGCGGTCTGGGTGACGATCTGCCGGTGGTACGACGGGTCGGTCAGTGTCTCCTGGTACCCGGTCATCCCGGTGGTGAACACCGCCTCGCCGAACGTGGATCCGGTCGCGCCGTACGACGTACCGGCGAACGCGCGGCCGTCCTCAAGGACCAGCAAAGCGGGCTGACTCATTGTGCTCCGATCAGAGTCGAGATGGATTCGGTCAGGGCAGCGGTGTCGGTCTTGCGACGGGGCCGGAACCCCGTGTCCAGCGAGCGGCCGTCATGCGTCCAGGTGACCACCACCAGACCGGACTTCTCAGCGGTCACCTTGCCGGCGATGCCGCGGTCGGTCCGGACGGCGGTCAGGTGGTCCGCGGGGATGAAGACATCCGCCGCGCCCTGCCGGTGGAAGATCAGGCCGTCCGCGCTGACGGCCAGGTCCGCGATGCTGCGGACGCCCAGTTCGTGGACGGCGATCCGGTCCATCCAGTCGCCGGCGGTGGTCGTGGCGACGTACACGCCCTCGACGCCGCGGGTGTCAGATTCTGGTGCCGTGGGCAGCGGCGCCAGATCGGCCTGGCGGGACTGGCGGTTCCGCCAGCCCCGGTACATCCCGAAGTAGCCCGCCGCGAGGATCAGCAGCGTGCCGAGAATGCCTAGTACGGCCTTCACCGGGTCAGCTCACCGTCCAGGACGGTCGGCGTACCGCGCAGGAAGGTCGCGACGACCTTGCCGGGCAGCGTCATCCCGTCGAACGGCGTGTTCCGCGACAGCGACACCGACTCCTCGGGTACGACGGTCCGCTCGACCCGCGGGTCGTACAGCACGACGTTCGCGGGCGCACCGGCGACCAGCGGCTGTCCGTGGTCAGCGGCCTGACCGATCGCGGCCGGCCGGTAGCTCATCCGGTCCGCGACCTCGGCCCAGGTCAGCAGCTTGGTGTCGACCATCGCGTGCTGGACGACGCTGAGCGCCGTCTCCAGTCCGGTCATCCCGAACGCGGCCGCGCTCCACTCGCAGTCCTTGTCCTCGACCGGGTGCGGCGCGTGGTCGGTGGCGACGATGTCGATCGTGCCGTCGGCCAGGCCCTCGCGGACCGCCTCGACGTCCGCCTTGGTCCGCAGCGGCGGGTTCACCTTGTACACCGGGTTGTAGGAGGCGGCCAGGTCCTCGGTCAGCAGCAGGTGGTGCGGGGTGACCTCGGCGGTCACCTCGAGCCCGCGGCGCTTGGCGGCGCGGACGATCTCGACCGAGCCCTTGGTGGACAGGTGGCAGACGTGCAGCTTCGAGCCGACGTGCGCGTTCAGCAGGATGTCGCGGGCGATGATCGCCTCCTCGGCGACACTCGGCCAGCCGGTCAGCCCGAGTACGCCGGACAGCGCGCCCTCGTTCATCTGCGCGCCCTGGGTCAGCCGCGGCTCCTGCGCGTGCTGGGCGATCACGCCGTCGAACGCCTTCACGTACTCGAGGGCGCGGCGCATCAGCGCGGCGTCCCAGACGCAGTCGCCGTCGTCGGAGAACACCCGGACCCGGGCGGCCGAGTCGGCCATCGCGCCGAGCTCCGCGAGCTGCGTGCCCTTCCGGCCGACGGTCACCGCGCCGATCGGGTACACATCGGCGTACCCGGCGTCCCGGCCGAGCCGCCAGACCTGCTCGACGACACCCGCGGTGTCGGCGACCGGGTCGGTGTTGGCCATCGCGAACACCGCGGTGAATCCGCCCTTGGCGGCGGCCCGGGTGCCGGTGAACACGGTCTCGGCGTCCTCACGGCCCGGCTCGCGCAGGTGCGTGTGCAGGTCGACCAGCCCGGGCAGCGCGACGAGTCCGGCGGCGTCGATGGTCGTCGTACCGTCGGGTGCCTGCAGGTTGGTGCCTGTGGCAACGATCTCGCCGTTGTCGATCAGCAGGTCCGCCACCTCACCGCCGAGGATCCTGGCTCCGGTGATCAGATACGCGGTCATGCGGTCGGTTCTCCTTCGTTGGTGCCGGACAACAACAGGTAGAGGACGGCCATCCGGATCGCCACGCCGTTGGTGACCTGTTCGACGATCACCGAGCGGGTCGAGTCGGCGACCTCGGCGCTGATCTCCATACCGCGGTTCATCGGGCCGGGGTGCAGCACGATCGCCTCGTCCGGCAGCTGCGCCATCCGGTTCCGGTCGAGCCCGTAGCGCCGGGTGTACTCGCGGGCGCTCGGGAAGAACGCGTCGTTCATCCGCTCCCGCTGCACCCGCAGCATCATCACCGCGTCGCTCTTCGGCAGCACCGAGTCGAAGTCGTACGACGTGGTGCACGGCCAGTTGCTCATGTCGACCGGCAGCAGCGTCGGCGGGGAGACAACGGTCACCTCGGCGCCGAGCGTGGACAGCAGCAGGACGTTCGAGCGGGCGACCCGGGAGTGCAGGACGTCGCCGACGATCGTGATCCGGCGGCCGTCCAGCGAGCCGAGGTGGCGGCGCATCGTGAACGCGTCGAGCAGCGCCTGCGTCGGGTGCTCGTGGGTGCCGTCGCCGGCGTTCACCACGGAGCCGGTCATCCAGCCGGACTTCGCCAGCAGGTGCGGCGCGCCGGACGAACCGTGCCGGCAGACGACACCGTCGGCGCCCATCGCCTGCAGCGTCAGCGCCGTGTCCTTCAGGCTCTCGCCCTTGCTCACGCTGGAGCCCTTGGCGGAGAAGTTGATGACGTCCGCGGACAGCCGCTTCGCGGCGGCCTCGAACGAGATCCGGGTCCGGGTCGAATCCTCGAAGAACAGGTTCACCACGGTCCGGCCGCGCAGCGCGGGCAGCTTCTTGATCGGGCGGTCGGCCAGCGACCGCATCTCCTCGGCGGTGTCGAGGATCAGGTTCGCCTCGTCCCGGCTCAGGTCGGCCGCGCTCAGCAGATGCTTCACTTCGCCCCCTTGTCGGCGATCAGGACGGCGTCCTCGCCGTCGAACTCGTCGAGGTGGACCGTGACCCGCTCGACCAGCGAGGTGGGCAGGTTCTTGCCCACGTAGTCGGCGCGGATCGGCAGTTCGCGGTGGCCGCGGTCGACCAGGACCGCGAGCTGGACCGCGCGCGGGCGGCCGATGTCGCCGAGGGCGTCGAGCGCGGCGCGGATCGTCCGGCCGGAGAACAGCACGTCGTCGACGAGTACGACGACCTTGCCGTCGATGCCGTCCGCGGGAATGTCGGTGTGCTCCAGGCCCCGCGGCGGCTTGAGACCGATGTCGTCGCGGTACATGGTCACGTCGAGTGACCCTGTCGGTACGCTCTGCCCCTCGACGGCCTGGATCCGGGCCGAGATGCGCCGCGCCAGCGGAACTCCGCGGCTCGGGATGCCGAGCAGGACGACCGGGTCGGCACCACGGTTGCGCTCGAGGATCTCGTGCGCGATCCGGGTCAGTGCCCGGGATATGTCGGAAGCGTCGAGGACTTCGCGGCTGCTGCTGCGCTGCAGCGGCTCCGCGAGCCCGGGTTGCTCTGCACTCTGGGCAGGGCTCATCGCTACCGTTCCTCCTTTTCTGTCTCTCGGGACAGGTCTTTAAAGGACGTTCGGACCGCTTGACATGGTATCGGATGTGACACGCCGTCTTGACGCTGGCCTCGCCCCCAGAATATTGTTACTCTGTGTAATCGAGGGGGGCTGAGTAAAACTATTTGGCCAGAACCGAGCTGTTCCGGCAGCCCGGAATGACGAACTAGTCGGAGGGAAGAACCAGCGTGCCTAGCGAATACGCGAAGACACTGGGTGGCAAGTTACGTGCCATCCGCCAGCAGCAAGGCCTGTCGCTGCATGGCGTGGAAGAGAAGTCCAAGGGTCGCTGGAAGGCGGTCGTCGTCGGCTCGTACGAGCGTGGCGATCGAGCCGTCACGGTCCAGAAGCTCGCGGAACTCGCCGATTTCTACGGCGTACCGATCCGTGAACTGCTTCCTGGAAACGCCAGCGCGGCGGCTGCGGCTGCTGCTCCGCCCCGGTTGATCCTCGACCTGGAGGCCCTGCAACACCTCGACGCGAGCGAGGCCGGTCCGCTGACGCGGTACGCGGCCACGATCCAGGCTCAGCGTGGGGACTACAACGGAAAGGTGCTGTCGATCCGTCAGGACGACATGCGGACGCTCGCGGTGATCTACGACGAGTCGCCGACGACGCTGACCGAGCGCTTCATCTCCTGGGGTGTCCTGAACCCCGAGGCGAAGGGTGACGTCGAAGAGTCGTCCGAGGCCGCCGGCGCCTGACGTCAGCTTCCGGGCTGACACCAGGTGAAGGCAACTGACGGTCGGGGCTTGTAGCAGCTGGCCCGCGGCCGCCCGCCTTCCCAACTCGTACCACCGCACAAAGGTGGCCCGGGACCGTACCGAGACGGTCACCGGGCCAGGTAGCAGAACCGATAGCAAGAAGTAGAACGAAGAGAGGGTCTCGCCCCCTCCGGAGATCTCAGAGGCCGAGCGTCGGCTTCAACTGCAGCAGCCGGGCCAGCAGCCCGTTCACGAACGCCGGGGACTCGTCGGTCGACAGGTCCCGCGCCAGCGCCACTGCCTCGCTCACCGCGACCACGTCCGGGACCTGGTCGTCGTACAGGAGCTCGTAGGCACCGATGCGCAGGATGTTCCGGTCCACGGCCGGCATCCGGTCCAGTGTCCAGCCCACCGAGTGGGTCTCCAGCAGCTCGTCGATCTGCTCGATGTGTTTCGCGACCCCTTCGACCAGCGCCACGGTGAACTCGTTCACCGGCGGGTCGTTGTCGGCCACCCGGTCGGCCAGGGTGCCGCCGACCGGCAGCCCCCTGACCTCGGACTCGAACAGCACGTCGAGGGCGCGCTTGCGGGCCTTGCTCCGGGCAGACATGTTTTCTTGTGCCGGCTTTCTGGGTCAGGAGTTGACGCGGCCGAGGTAGTCCCCGGTCCGGGTGTCCACCTTGACCTTCTCGCCGGTGGTCAGGAACAGCGGGACCTGGATGGTGTAGCCGGTCTCCAGCTTGGCCGGCTTGGTGCCGCCGGTGGAGCGGTCGCCCTGCAGACCGGGCTCGGTGTACTCCACGAGCAGCTCGACCGAGGCCGGGAGCTCGACGTACAGCGGGAGGTCGTCGTGGACCGCGACGACGGCGTCCTGGTTCTCCAGCAGGAAGTGCGCGGCGTCACCGACCACGTCGGGCTGGATCTGCAGCTGCTCGTACGTCGACTTGTCCATGAACACGTACGCCGAACCGTCGTTGTACAGGTAGGTCATGTCGCGCTTGTCGACGGTGGCCACCTCGACCTTGACGTCGGCGTTGAAGGTCTTGTCGACCACCTTGCCGGAAAGCACGTTCTTCAGCTTGGTGCGGACGACGGCGCCGCCCTTGCCCGGCTTGTGATGCTGGAACCAGACGACGGACCACAGCTGCCCGTCCAGGTCGAGCACCATGCCGTTCTTGAGGTCGTTCGTCGTTGCCACGCGGGTAAGCCCTTCGAAATCGATCAGCGGTAACACGAGATTGTAGCGGTCGGCACCGCTTTCCTCCGATTCGGCGGACCTTGGTTGGCCGTAGGCTGACTCTGATCGCCCACCGAGTGCCAGGAGGCCGTGCGATGACGGGGTTCGTGATCTTCGTCGTGGTGATGATCGTGCTCGGGCTGATCAACAAGGCGAAGCAGCAGTCCGGCGGGGGCAGTGCGAAGCAGAACGCGCGCGTGCAGGCGCTGGTGCAGAAGATCCAGGCGCAACAGGGCGGCAACCAGCCGATCCAGTTCCAGGGGCAGTACACCCAGGCCGCGCGCCCCGGCGGTCCTCCCCCGGCGCCGGCTCAGACCTTTCCGGGCCGGTCCTCGTTGCCGGTGCAGGCCGGTGCGCCGCAGGGCAGCCAGCAGGCCGCGGCCGTACTGCAGCAGCTCCTCCAGCAGGGCCGTCAGGCACCTCGTCCGGGCGAGTGGGCTCCCCCGGGGCAGACCGTCGGATACCAGGCCCCCGGGCAGTTCCAGCCGGCCCAGCAGTTCCAGGCGGTTCAGCAGTTCCAGCCGGCTCAGCAGTTCCCGGTGCAGTACAACCCCGGCCCGTACCAGCCTCCTGCGCATCGTCCGCCGCAGAACAACCTGCCGGCGCCGCGACAGGACCTGGACACCCGCGTACGGGACCTGATGAAGGCCGGCAACGAGGTCGGCGCCGTCCGGTTGCTCAGCGAGGAACGTCAACTCGGCATCCTCGAAGCACAGCAGTACGCGCGTTCACTGGTGACACCGCAGCGGACCGCCGTACCCGATCAGCCCAATGAGCCCGACGAGGACGACGGTCGGTACGTCGGCTCGGCCGCGTTCGCGGAGTCGATCTTCAACCTGGACGACCGCGAGGAGAACGTCTGGGCCAGCGGTTGGGTGGACACACCCGAGCCCGACGACCGGTCCGACATCGACGAGCTCTGGCAGACCGTCAGCAACCCGCCGCGGCCGACTCCTCCGGCAGCACGCTGAGGTAGCCGCCCCCGGTCGATCGTCAGTCCCGCTCGTCCCCCAGCGACTCCAGCAAGGCCCGCAACAGCCCGGCCAGCTGCTCGCGCTCACCTTTGGACAGACCGGCCAGCAATTGCGCCTCGGTGTCGACGTGAGTCGGCAGCACTTTGTCGATCAGCTCGAGTCCTGCATCCGTCAGCGTCACCAGTACGCCGCGGCGATCCGTCTCGCTCGGCGCTCGCGTCACCAGGCCGCGCGCCTCGAGCCGGTCCAGCCGCTGGCTGATCGCGCCCGAGGTGACCATCGACGAGTGCATCAGCCCGGCCGGCGTCAGGCTGTGCTCCGGGTTGCTGCGCCGCAGCGTGGCCAGTACGTCGAACGACGCACGGTCGAGATCGTGCTTGGCGAAGTTCCGTCGCAGCTCGGCGTCGAAGAGTGCCCCCAGCCGGCTCATCCGGCCGATGATCCCCATCGGCGATGGATCCAGGTCCGGCCGCCGCTCGCGCCACTGCTCGAGCACCAGGTCGACGTGATCTGCCATCCGCCCAGCCTAGCGCCAGTTCGCTTAGCGATGAGAGACTTGAAACTATCTTAGCGGTGAGATACTTTGTCTTAGTGCTAAGGAATCGACTGTTGGTCCTCACGGCGATCGCGCCGATGTTCTGGGGTACGACGTACCTCGTCACCACCGAGCTGCTCCCACCCCACCGTCCACTGCTGGCCGCGCTCCTGCGCGCCTTGCCGGCCGGCCTGCTTCTCGTGGCGATCACTCGGGTACTGCCACACGGGAGCTGGTGGTGGCGTGCATTGGTTCTCGGCACCCTCAACATCGGGGCGTTCAACGCCCTGCTGTTCGTCGGCGCCTATCGACTCCCAGGCGGCGTGGCCGCGACGGTCGGCGCCATCCAGCCGCTCCTGGTCGCTCTCCTGTCTGCGGCATTGCTACGACAGCGCCTGTCGCTCCGGACCGTTCTTATGGCGCTGGCAGGCATCTTCGGCGTCGGTCTGCTCGTACTGCGAGCCACTGCACGGCTGGACACGTGGGGCGTGCTGGCCGCTCTCGGCGGTGCAATCGTGATGGCGTTCGGCGTCGTACTGAGCAAGCGGTGGACGTCACCCGCTCCCCTGCTGGCGACGACTGGCTGGCAGCTGGTCGCGGGCGGGCTGGTGCTACTGCCGATCACGTTCCTGGTCGAGGGCTCGCTGCCCGACTTCACAGTGCGGAATGTTGCGGGGTACGCGTACCTGGCGGTGTTCGGTTCTGCGGTTGCTTATGCGCTGTGGTTCCGGGGGCTTCGGGAGCTCGCTCCTACCGAGGTGGCGTTCATGGGACTGCTCAGCCCGGTCGTGGCGACCACACTGGGCTGGCTGGTCCTTGGGCAGCGGCTGGCTCCGCTGCAGATCCTCGGTGGTGTCATCGTGCTGGCAGCGCTCCTCGGCGCCCAGCTGCGCCGCTCAGATCAGCCCTTGCCGGAGGGCGTAGGCGACGGCGTGGGAGCGGTTGCGGAGCTGGAGACGACTGGTGACGTCGTGGAGGACGTTCTTGACCGTCCGCTCCGAGTATGAGAGCTCCCGGGCGATCTCCTGCGTGTCCTTGCCATCAGCAACCAACCTGAGCACCTGGGTCTCGCGATCGGACAGCACGGAGCCGGACAGCCCGGAGCCGGGCAGCCGGTGCACGGTCGACGGCTGACCGAGCAACCGGCCCATCAGCTCGGTCGGCAGGTTGCCGTCGCCGGCCGCGGCCACCAGCACCAGATGCACGATCCGGTCCCCGGTCGCCTCGGTACGGCGTAGTACGCCGGCGACGCCCAGCTGGACTGCGGTCATCAGCGCGTCGTCGTCGATCGAGCTGCCGATCAGCACGATCCGGCGGCACCCGCGCTGCGTCGCCGCCCGCAGGACCTGAACGGCGGCACCGTCGAGCGCGTCGACGGCGACCAGGGCCACCGCGGCAGCCTCCGGATCGTCGATCAGCCGGACCTCCGGACGATGCCCCAGCGTGTACACCAGCCCGAACTGCGAGAGCGGGTCGAGCGCCTTCACCCAGACCGGAATCGTCATCCTGTGCCCCCAAGTCGAGCGTGCCGAATGCTGCCCACACTCACCTGATGCCCGAAGGGGCAGTTTGGTTATTCCAGCGTGGTGAGGGCGCGCAGGGCCAGCCGGTACGAGTCCAGGCCGAAGCCGGCGATGGTGCCGGTGGCGACGCCGGCGACCACGCTGGTGTGCCGGAAGTCCTCGCGGGTGGCCGGGTTGGTCAGGTGGATCTCGATCAGCGGCGCGGTCCGCTGCGCGATCGCGTCGCGCAACGAGTACGAGTAGTGGGTGAAGGCGGCCGGGTTCAGCACGACCGGCGTCCGGGTGTCGGCGGCCTCGTGCAACCAGCCGACCAGCTCCGCCTCGTCGTCGGTCTGCCGCACCTCGACCTCGAGGCCGAGCTCGGCCCCGGTCTTCTCACACACGCCGACCAGCTCGGCGAACGTCGTCGTACCGTACTTCTCCGGCTCCCGTGACCCCAGCCGCCCGAGGTTCGGCCCGTTCAGCACCAGCACGCGATGACTCACATCCATCACCCTAGTCTGCCGAACGCCCGCTCGGCCTCGGCGACCGCGGTCGGGTAGCGGTTGTCCGCGGACTGGCCCCGCGCGATCGCCTGCCAGTTGCGGTAGGCCAGGATGCGCTGGGTCGAGAGCAGCTGGGCGGCCAGCAACGCCGCCTCCAGATCGCCGCCGAGCGCCTCGGCAAGGGCGCGCTCGTCGTCATCCATGAACTCGCGCAGCCGGGTCGCGAGCGCCGGCGTACTGAACACGAGGTTGTAGTAGGCAACGACCTGGGACACGTCGTTCAGCCCGGTGGTCGGCTCCCGGTCGGCGAGCCCGGCCAGGAAGTGCGCGCGGAGCGCCTCGACCGGCGACGCCGGCGACTGCTCGACCACCCGGGCGGCCTCCCGGCGGTGGTCCTCGATCCGGTGCATGACCAGGTCTTCCTTGCTCGGGAAGTACTTGAACAGGGTCGGCTTGGACACGTCGACCGCCGCCGCGATATCGGTCACCGGAACCGCGTCGAAGCCGTGCTCGAGGAACAGCTCGATCGCCGCCTTGGACAAGGCGTCGTGCGTCTGCTGCTTCTTCCGCTCGCGGAGACCACTCACGCCGTCATGTTAACCTAGGCAAAAGATTAACTCGGTTAATGTTTGGGGAAGTGTGATGCCTGATCTCGACGAGGAGCGGGCGTACGCCGATCGCTGCCGGGACGCGTTGCGCCGGATGGTCGCGGGTGCGCGGGAGAACGTCGCCGTCGGCGAGCACACCTGGGGCGACCGGTACACGGCCGAGCGGCTGGGCTTCTACCTGAAGACGCTGGCCCGGGACATCGGCGAGGAGGGCGACAACCCGCCGTTCTTCGGCGCCATCGCCTATGGAGCGGCGGCCGGCGAACACTCGCGGCAGCGCTACTACCTCGGCCGGCGGCACATCTCGGATGCGATCGGCCGCCCGCCGCTGGTGATCGACTGGCGCGCTCCGGTGTCGGCCGCCTTCTACCAGGCCTCCGCGGTTGAGCCCCGCGGGATCGACACCCGCCGCCGCTTCGGCTGGTCGGCGAACAGGCTGACGAGCTTCGAGGACGAGCACCTACTGTCCGGCGCGCCGGCGGGCGACAGCGAGCTGGTCCGGCGGGAGATCGAGCGCGCCCGGGTCGGCCCGATGCGCGACATCGTGGCGACGATCCAACCCGAGCAGGACACGCTCGTGCGGACCGGCCTCGACGTCTCAGTCTGCATCCAAGGCGCCCCGGGAACGGGCAAGACCGCGGTCGGCCTGCACCGCGCGGCCTACCTGTTGTACGCGTACCGCTCCCGGCTGCAGCGCAACGGCGTACTCGTCCTCGGCCCGAACCGGGCCTTCCTGCACTACATCTCCGCCGTGCTGCCGACGCTCGGCGAGGTCGACGTGGAGCAGACGACGATCGAGCAACTGCTGGATCGCGAGGTCCGCGCGGTCGACGAGCCTGCCGCGGCCGCGGTGAAGCACGACGCCCGGATGGCCGACGTACTGCACGACGCCGTGTACCGGCGGATCGGCCGCCCGGATCGGGCGGTGGTGGTCGCCGACGAGTCGTACAAGTGGCGGGTGAACCAGCACGAGTTCGCCGAGATGGTCGATGAGATCCGGACCGAGGCCACGACGTACCTGACCGGGCGCGAGCGCCTCGTCGCGCGGATCGTCGCCGCCCTGCAACGCCAAGCCGAGGCCCGCGGGCAGAACTGCAACGGCGTATGGCTGCGCCGGATGGCCCGCGCCGTCACGCCGTACGTCGAGGAGGTCTGGCCGCTGCTCAAGGCCGACGAGGTGCTCGCGTCCTTGCTGAGCGATCCCCGGGAGGCCACCGGCCTCACTTGCGAGGAGCAGCAGGCGATCGCGTGGCCGCGACCACGGAAGGCGAAGACCGCGCGCTGGACGGCCGCCGACGCGGTCCTGCTGGACGAGGTCGGCGCGGTGTTGGAGCGCGTTCCGACGTACGGCCATGTGATCGTCGACGAGGCGCAGGACCTCTCCCCCATGCAGTGCCGGGCGATCGCGCGGCGCAGCGACCACAACTCGATCACCGTGCTGGGCGACCTGGCCCAAGGTACGACGCCGTGGGCCGCCACCGACTGGCGCTCGCAACTGACCTATCTTGGCAAGCCGACCGCGGAGATCGTTGCCCTGAGCACCGGTTATCGAGTGCCGGCCACCGTGGTCGAGCTGGCCAACCGGCTGCTGACGGCGCTCCAGGTCGAAGTCCCGCCGACCAGATCCTTCCGGTCCGACGGTGAACTCACCATCACCCACGTCGACGACCTCGCCGCCGGCTGTGTCGCCGCAGTACGCCGAGCCCTGGCCGGCGAAGGCTCGATCGGCGTGATCGCCGCCGACCACCGACTACCGGCACTCACCGACGCGCTGAAGGCTACCGGCATCGAGTTCTCCGCGGCAGACGGCGACGCTCGCGTCACCGCCGTACCGGCAACCCTCGCCAAGGGCCTGGAGTACGACCACGTGATCGCGATCGAGCCCGCCGAGATCATCACCGCCGAACCCCGCGGCCCGAACCGCCTCTACGTCGTCCTGACCCGAGCCGTCTCCCGCCTCGACGTCCTGCATCATCGCGCCCTACCACCCGAGCTCCACTGACTGCAGTTTGGGCCTCGGGCCTCAGCGGGTCTTTGGTCGGGTGACTGGAACGACAGTGAGCAGCCCTTCAAGACCTTTGAAATCGTCGGGGTTTGTGGTGAAGAGCGGGATGTCCTCCGCGATGGCGATCGAGGCGATCATCAGGTCTGCGACGCGGCGCCTGGGTTTGCGTCCTGCGCTCACGACAGCGGCGCAGACGCGACCGTACGCGCGAGCAGCCTCTGCGTCGAACGGGATCGGGTCGAACTCGCTCTCGGCGCGTTGCAGGACGTCCATCCGACGTGCACGCTCTGCGTGTTCGTCGTAGTCGTCCTGTTCGTGGTTGCTGCGGACCTCATGCGGGCCTGCCGACAGCTCCGCGAGCGTGATGGCACTGATGGCGATCTCTGCCGGAAGCTCCGCGGGATCGATCCACTTGCGCAAGATCATGATGTTCGTGTCCAGCAGGCCCTGCTGATGCTCAGTGCGCATACGGGTCATCCGACTGCTGGTCGGACGTGGCGTCCTGGTCGGCACGGAAGGCGTCGACGGACATTTCAGGGGCGGTCCGGGACATGGCCGCGAACTCGGCGCGCGGGACGAAGCGTCGGCGGCGTCGCAACGGAATCAGTTCGCCGATGCGGTGGCCGTCCCGGGTGACGGTGAAGGACTGTCCGCTCTGGACGGCGTCCATGATCTCCTTCGATTTGGTCCGCAGATCGCGCTGGGTTATCTCCGGCTGTCCGGTCATGGCACCCACCATAACCTGACGTGCCACAGCGTGCTACCGAAGAGCACGTGCCTCTTGTCGAACAGGCTGCCTAGCTGATTTCGCTGTAGGCGGCGATGAGGAGGCTGGGGTCGGGGGCTTCCAGGATGGTGGGTTTGGCGAGGGCGTCGAGGATGACGAAGCGGAGGCGGTCGGCGCGGGTCTTCTTGTCGAGCTTCATCGCGTCCTGGAGGTGCGGCCAGGCGTCGGCGCGGTAGCTGACCGGGAGGCCCAGGGACTCCAGCACAGCGCGGTGGCGGTCGGCGGTCGCGTCGTCGAGGCGGCCGGCCGCGCGGGCCAGTTCCGCGACGAAGACCATGCCGATGCTGATCGCGGCACCGTGGCGCCACTTGTACCGCTCGACGCGTTCGATCGCGTGGCCGAGGGTGTGGCCGTAGTTCAGCGCCTCGCGGCCGATCCGGCCGCCCACGGTCGTGGTCCGTTCGCGCAGGTCGGCGCCGACGGTGTCGGCCTTCACCTGGATCGAGCGGGCGATCAGTTCCTCGGTCGCGGCGTACGACGGGCTGGTGGCCGCGACCGGGTCCTTCTCGACCAGGTCGAGGATCACCGGGTCGGCGATGAAGCCGCACTTCACGACCTCGGCGAGGCCGCTGACGTAGTCGTTCTTCGGCAGCGATTCGAGCGCGGCCAGGTCGCACAGCACACCGGCCGGCTCCCAGAACGCGCCGACCAGGTTCTTACCCTCAGCGGTGTTGATTCCGGTCTTCCCGCCGACGGCCGCGTCGACCATGCCGAGCAGGGTGGTCGGGATGTGGACCACCTTCACGCCGCGCAACCAGGTCGCGGCGACGAATCCGGCCAGGTCGGTGGTGGTCCCGCCGCCGACGCTGACGATCGCGTCCGAGCGCGTGAACCCGGCCTGCCCGAGCACCGACCAGCAGTACGCCAGGACCTCGGCGGTCTTCGCGTCCTCGGCATCCGGAATCTCGATCGCGTGCGCGGTGAACCCGGACGCAGTCAGATCGTCCCGGATCGCGTCGCCGGTCTCCCGCAACGCCCGAGGATGAACCACCGCCACCCGCTGAACACCGTCGCCCAACAGTGCCGGCAACTCCCCCAGCAAGTTGTTGCCGATGACAACGTCGTACGGTGCGGCGGCAGCCACCCGGATCCTGGTCGAGTCCGCGGAGGCGCTGTCCTCGCTCATCCGAGGTGCTCCTGGATTTCGTCGGCGATCTCGTCGGGAGTTTTGTTGTCCGTCAGGATCGTCAGCTTGGCTACCTCGGTGTAGAGGGGGCGGCGGGCTTCCATCAGGTTGCGGAGCTGGGTGCGGACGTTGCCGAGGAGCAGCGGGCGGGCGACGCTGAGGCCCACTCGCTTGGTCGCCTCGGCCAGGCTGACGTCGAGGAAGACGACCGTGTGGCCGGCCAGGTCGGCGCGGGTCTCAGGGTCGAGGATCGCGCCGCCGCCGAGGGACAGCACCTCCCCGGAGTCCTGCAGCGCCGCGGTGATCGCGGCGCGCTCGAGCTTGCGGAAGTGCGGCTCACCCTCGTCGACGAAGATGTCCGAGATCGGCTTGCCCGCGGCGGCCTCGATGTCCACGTCGGTGTCGCGGTGCCGGACGCCGAGGCGCTGCGACAGCACCGCGGCGATCGTCGACTTCCCGGATCCGGGCGGGCCGACCAGGACGACGATCGGGCTCACTCCCACTCCCGCGGCGTGATCGTCTTCGGCAGGTTCGCCAGGTACGACTGGTGGTTGCGCGCGGTCTCCGCGACCGAGTCGCCGCCGAACTTCTCCAGCGACACCTCCGCCAGCACCAGCGCGACCATCGCCTCGGCGACGATGCCGGCCGCCGGTACGGCGCAGACGTCCGAGCGCTGGTGGTGCGCCGCCGCGGCCTCGCCGGTGGCGGTGTCGATCGTGCGCAGCGCCCGCGGAACCGTCGCGATCGGCTTCATCGCGGCCCGCACCCGGAGCGTCTCGCCGGTGCTCATGCCGCCCTCGGTACCACCCGAGCGCCCGCTGGTACGGCGTACCTCGCCGGCTTCGGCGACGATCTCGTCGTGCGCCTTCGAACCCGGGGTGCGGGCGAGCTCGAACCCGTCGCCGAGCTCGACGCCCTTGATCGCCTGGATGCCCATCAACGCACCGGCCAGCTTGGAGTCCAGCCGGCGGTCCCAGTGCACGTAGCTGCCGAGGCCCGGCGGGAGCCCGTCGACGACGACCTCGACCACGCCGCCGAGCGTGTCGCCGGCCTTCTGCGCGGCGTCGATCTCGGCGACCATCTGCTTGCTCGCGTCCGGGTCGAGGCAGCGCACCGGGTCCTCGTCCAAGCGAGCGACATCGGAGTAGGCCGGGATCACGCCGTACGGCGCCTTCACCGTGCCGAGCTCGACGACGTGGCTGACGATCGTCACGCCGTACGCCTGTCGGAGGAAGCGGGCCGCCACCTCGCCGAGTGCGACCCGGGCCGCGGTCTCCCGGGCGCTGGCGCGCTCGAGCACCGGACGGGCCTCGTCGAAGCCGTACTTCTGCATGCCGGCCAGGTCGGCGTGACCGGGCCGCGGGCGGGTCAGCGGCGCGTTGCGGGCCAGGCCCGCGAGGGTCTCCGGATCGACCGGATCCGCACTCATCACCTGCTCCCACTTCGGCCACTCGGTGTTGCCGACCTGGATCGCGACCGGGCTGCCGAGGGTAAGTCCGTGCCGGAAGCCGCCGAGGAACGTCACCTCGTCCCGCTCGAACTTCATCCGGGCGCCGCGGCCGTAGCCGAGCCGCCGACGGGCCAGGGCGTCGGCCACGTCATCAGTGGTGACCTCGACCCCGGCAGGGAGACCTTCGAGTACGGCGACGAGCGCTTGTCCGTGCGACTCGCCGGCGGTAAGCCAGCGCAGCATGCCCCGATTCTTTCACGCGGTGTGCCGGTGCCTGGACACCGGTCTCAGCCAAAGGGATTGAGCAGCCGAGCCCCGGTCCGCTCGACGTCGGCAGTGTTGCGGGTGACAAGCGTCCAGTCGTGAACCAGCGCGGTGGCCGCCAGCAACCCGTCGACCACCGGCAGCGAAGACCGCGCGCTCAACCGGCCCCAGGTTTCGGCGATCTCCTGGGTCACGGGGACGATTCGGTCAGAGAACCCATGAACGAGACCCCGACACCAGTCATCGAGCGCGGCGGCCTGCTGCGGATCCCGGCCCGTCAATCGCTCGATCCCTCTCGTCAGCTCACCGATAACCAGAGCACTCACGTACAACTGACTCGACCGAACCGAATTCAACCACCTGACAACACCTGCGTCGGGCGCCTTCTTCCGGAACTCCGACACGACATTCGTGTCGAGCAGGTAGCTCATTCGAAATCAACCGGCCGCTCCGGATCGATCGGGCGCTCGATCTCCAGATCGCTCATGTCGGGCGCCGACATCAGAAAACTCTTGAAGTCCTCCACGCGTTCCACTCCCACCATCCGCCGGTAGTCGACGATGTCCAGCACGACCGCGACTTGCTGCCCGTGCTTGGTGACGAACTGCGGTCCGTTGGTGTGCACTGCGCGGATCAGTTCGCTGAAACGCTGCTTGGCTTCTTGCAGTTGCCACTGGTCAGGAGCGGTCGTCGTCATGAGAACAGTCTAGACAGACCGGACAGAATCTGCAATTCAGCCGCAGGCCTGGTTTTCGGCGGTCGGACCGGTGCGGACGGCGAGGACGGCGTTGAAGGTCTTCGCGATCGGGGAGTCCTTGCAGCCGGTGCTGGCGGTGGCAGCCTGACCACCGGCGATCGCGGCGCCGGTGAGGGCGGTCGTGGCGAGTGCCGCCACGGCCAAGCGCCCGGCGGTACGACGGAATGCGGTGGTCATCGTCTGCTCCTTCTCAGCCATCGGTTGCTTGTACCAACGACAGTAGAAGGAACGGACGCCGCACGAACTGGCCCCAGATCCCGTCTTGAAGGTAGCGCTGGCACCACCATCGATAGGGTCCTGGCATGACGCGGTTGGGTGAGGAGATGTGGCGGGCGCGGGTGCGGGGGTGTCTGCTGGGTGGGGCGATCGGGGACGCGCTGGGTGGGCCGGTGGAGTTCGAGGACGGGCGGTCGATCGTCGCGAAGTACCCGGACGGAGTGCGCGAGTTCCTGCCCGGCGGACCGGGCTGGCCGGCCGGGACGATCACCGACGACACGCAGATGACGTTGTTCACCGTCGAGGGGCTGATCCGCGCGAGCGTGCGGACCGATCGCGGGCTCGGTTTCACTGTGGCCGTGGTCCAGCACGCGTACGACCGGTGGCTGGACACGCAGACGCTGACCGGGCCGAGCGGTGAGCGGGATGGCTGGTTGCAGGGCGAGCAGTGGCTGTACGTACGGCGCGCACCGGGCAACACCTGCCTGACCGCACTGGAACAGGCGCGGCAGGGCGGGTCGAAGATCCCGCAGTTCGGCGCGCAGGCGGTGAACGCTTCGAAGGGCTGCGGCGGTGTCATGCGGGTCGCGCCGTTCGGGCTGTTGCCGCGGCAGTTCCCGGCCGAGTGGGTGTTCGACTCGGCCGCCGACGCCGCCGGCTACACGCACGGCCACCCGACCGGCAAGCTCGCCTCCGGCACCCTCGCCGCGATCATCCGCGAGCTCTGCAACGGCGCATCCCTCGAGGAGGCGATCACGCAGGCGACCAATCTGCTGACCCAGCACGAGGGCCACGAGGAGACCAGTACGGCGCTCAACTTCGCGCGGCACCTGGCCGCGACGGCACCCGCCGGACCGGTCACCGTCGAACGCCTCGGTGGCGGCTGGGTCGCCGAGGAAGCGCTCGCGATCGCCGTGTACGCAGCCCTCGCGTACCCGGCGCCGGAGCAGTTCCTCGACGCCATCGCGCTCGCGGTCACCCACTCGGGCGACAGCGACTCCACCGGCGCGATCTGCGGGAACATCCTCGGCGCCCTGCACGGCGAGACGGCTCTCCCCGCAGAGCTCGTCTTCGCCGTCGAGGGCCGAGCGGCGATCCTGCAGCTCGCCGACGACTTCGCCCTGGAGTTCACCCAAGGCAGGCGCTTGCACGGCGACTACGGCCCGCACACCGCATGGACGGCGCGCTATCCAGGCTGGTGAATCGAGAGCTTGTGGTGGAAGACGTTGCGCGGGTCCCACTTCGCCTTGATCTGCTGCAGTCGTGGGTAGTTGCCGAGGTAGTACAGGTCGTGCCACGGCACACCTGACTTGTTGTACGCCGGATCCGCGAGATCGGTGTCCGGGTAGTTGATGTACGACCCCGCGCTGATCGCGTTCGGCACCGGTACGCCGCCGGTGTCGCGGTAGATGTCGGCATACACCTTCCGCGCCCAGGCGAGGTGCTTGGCATCGTCGGTCGCCGACTCCCATGACGCGGCGAGCACCATCTTCGCCATCACGTCCCGCTGCGCGGCGGCGGTGGCGTTCGAGGGGACGGTGTTCACCTTGCCGCCGTACGGGACGAGCAGGATCGACGAGTCCGGACCGTCATAGGCCGGGTCGGTCAGCCCGCGGTACATCGCCAGGATCTGCGCGTCGGTGTAGCCCTTCTTCAGGTACCCGGCCTTGTACTTCGCCCGGCTCGGCGTCGCGGTCTCGCCGATCGAGCGCGCCATCGTCAGGTGCAGGAACGGACCGACGCCGATGTCGACGGTCTGCGGCTTGACCTGGACGCCATCCGTGATCGCCGCGTTGAATGCGTTCATCAGCTGCTCGGAGTCCGGCACAGCGGCGTCGATCTGGGTGGAGAGCAGGAACTGCCCCGCCTTCTGCTGAGTGATCACGAACGGCGCGTAGAGCGTCGCGTACGGCGAATCCGGCGTGTTGTGCTGCTCGAAGAATGTGAACCAGTTCCGCACCGTCCGGACGAAGTCGCCCTGGGTGGTCTTCGACCAGTCGTACACCAGCAGCGTGGAGCGCAGCGCGGCCGGTGCCTTGGGCAACGATTCCTCCGGCGTCCGGCCGGTCGCACCGCTGCTGCGGAGCAGGTACCGGATGACGACGCCGAAGTTGCCGCCGCCACCACCGGTGTGCGCCCACCACAGGTCGCGGTACTCGTTGTCCCGGGTCGCCACCACCGTCCGGGCCCGGCCGCGCGCGTCGACGACCACGATCTCCACGCCGTACAGGTGGTCGACGACCGAGCCGTACTTGCGCGAGAGCGGGCCGTACCCGCCGCCGGCGAAGTGGCCGCCGACGCCGACGCCGAGGCAACCGCCGCCCGGCACGGTCACACCCCAGCCGAAGAACAGCTCCTTGTACAGGTTCTCGAGGATCGCGCCGGAGCCGACCGAGAAGGCCCGGTACCGCGGATCCCAGGTGATGTCGTTGTTCGTCGACATGTCCAGCACGACCTCGATGTCGCTGCTGTCCACGAAGTCCTCGAAGCAGTGCCCACCGCCGCGGACCGCGATCCGCTTGCCGCCGCGGACGGCTTCCTGGACGGCCGCGACGGCGTCCTGCGGCGAGCGGATGACCCGGATGTAGTCGGGTCTGCCGACGAAGCGCCGGTTCTGCCCGCGGGTGACGAGGTCCTGGTAGCGAGGGTCGCCCGGGCCCATCTTGGGCGCCTCGGCACTGGTCACGGCGGACGCCGTACCGGGAATGGCGAGTGCTGCACCGGCGACGGCCGTTCCGGCCAACACGCCACGACGGCTGACTGGCATGGATTCCCTCCCGAGAGTTGAGTACCTCGACCCTAGGAACAGCGGCGATGCTCGCACATCAACCATCTGGTGGAGTGCAGGACTCCACTATCCGGCGTACAACCGCTCCAACGGCGCACCGAGCAGTACGCCGGCCAGCGCCCCGACGAGCATGAACGGCCCGAACGGAACCATCTGCTTGCGGGTCATCACCCGTGTCGCGATCAGCACGATCCCGACCACCGCACCGAGGAAGAACCCGCCGTACAGGCCCGACACGAACTGCCCCCACCCGAGCCATCCGAGCGGCAGGCCGAGCAAACCCGACAGCCGTACGTCGCCGAACCCGACGCCGCGCGGGAACGCGAACCACAGCACATAGAACACAGCGAACCCGATCGCTCCCGCAATCGCCGCCCGCCGCAGTGATCCCCACTCCCCCGTGGCGATCGCTGCGATCAGCAGGGCAATGCCGACCAGACCGTACGTCGGCCAGATGATGATCGACGGCAAGAACCGTGTGCGCGCGTCGATGTAGCCAAGAACCGCACCGGCCACCGCCAGCACGAGCCACGCGGGCAGTACGGCGTCCATGCCGAGCAGCCGGCCCAACAGCCCACCGGCGATCGCTGCCAGACCACCACACCAGGCCGCCGCTCTCGCGCCGGCCAGTGACACGTAAAGCGTCTTGGTCTCCCCCTCGTCCAGCACCGGCTCGGGGATGCGCCGCAGCAGCCAGGGGCCGAGGACGTACGCGGCTGGACCGCAGACGACCACGCCGATCCCGGCTGCAAGCACTGACACGATCGTGCAGCCTAGCGTCTCCGAGCGGACCGCCTGACCAGCACACGCGTGCCGATCAGCGCGCCGGCCCCGACCAGCAGCAGGCCGGCGAGCAGTACCAGCAGGTCGAGCCGCCAGAACTACATCAGGGTGTAAGCGGTGTGGAAGAAGTTGGTCGGGTCGTACTTCTTCTTCGTGGCCTGCAGTTTCGCCGAGCTGGCGCCGTAGTACGCGCTGACCGGCCGGCCCGCCTCGAGGTAGTTCACGTACGCGCCCGCCGAGAAGGACCGGACCGCGCGGTGGCCGTTCGCGATGAAGGTCTTCGCCGCGCTGTTCTGGGCCGACGAGTACCACTGGATGGTGCCCAGGGCGCTTCGCCACGGCCAGGACGATCCGCCGGCCGGTTGCTTCGCGGCCTGTCCGCCGAGCGGGTCGAGGATCGCGGAGGCCGGCGTACCGGCTCGGGCCGCTGCCTTCACCGCACCGAGCAGCCCCGTGATCGTGGCCGCGTCCATCGGGCCCTTGAGTACGTCGGAACCGGCGAGGAAGCCCTGCCGCGGACTCGTCGTGCCGCCGCCCAGGTACTTCACCGCGTCCAGGTGTGACTTCACCGAGATCGTCCGCGCCGACGCCTTCGCGCCGACGAACGACTCCAGCTGCGCCGCGGCCGCGTTCGCGTTGCCGGTGGTGGAGACACCGAGCACGTGGACGGACAGCGTTCCGTTGCTCTTGGCATCGATGTGCAGATTGCCCCACGCCGTGGTCGGCGCGGTCTGCGCGAACTTCTGCCAGCCGCGGACCACCGCCGCCGCCTGCGACTCCGGCCAGGTCAGCCGGAAGAATCCGAGCTTGGTCGCGGGGATCGTGGCGAACCGGAACGACGTGACCACGCCGAGGTTGCCGCCACCACTGCCCCGCAGCGCCCAGAACAGATCGGGTTCGGACGAGGCGCTGACGTTGTGCGCCTTCCCGTCGGCGGTGATCACGCCCATCGACACCACGCGGTCGCAGGTCAGCCCGTACGTCCGGGTGTGGACGCCCATCCCACCGCCGAGCGTCAACCCGGCGACACCGACGGTCGGGCAGGTCCCGGTCGGCAGCGAACGCCCGTACCGATCGAGGAACGCGTGGACGTCGTACAGCCGGGCGCCGGCGCCGACCGTGAGGATGCCGTTCGCGTAGCTCATGCCCTTCAGGCCGCCGACGTCCAGCTGCATGCCGTTGGCGATCGTGGACGCGCCGACGTACGAGTGGCCGCCGCTCTTCGGGACGAGGACGAGCTTGTTGGCCCGAGCGAAGTTGATCGCGCTCTGAACGTCGGCGGGCACAGCGGCTTTCACGACAGCAGTCGGGCGGACGCTGTCCCAGCGCGGGTTGAACAGCTGATGCGCGGCGGCGTACCCGGAAGAGGCCTGCAGGTAGAGGCGGCCCTTGAGCGAGCGGGCGAACGCATTCCAGTTGGGCGCGGCCGAAGTGAGGGTCGGCGCAGAGTCGGAAGGCGTACTGCTGCTGGGCGTCGTGCTCGGCGTCGTTGAGCTCGGCGGAGGTGCCGTGCTCGACGGCGCGGTTGTGGGTGTGGGTGTGGGTGTGGGTGTCTGCGACGGTGCCGTTCCGGCGGCATCCTTCTTCGCGTTGCCGCAGCCGGCCAGGGTGGCGGCGGCACCGGCGATCAGGACCGTACGACGGTCAAGCAGGCTCACGATCCCCCAGCTCCTCACGGGCAGCGGTCCTCATGGCCGCCAGAGGAGCCGGCGACCTACCGGTCATCATCTCCACCTGGAGGGTCGCCTGGTGCACGAGCAGGTCAAGTCCGTTCAACAGCTCTGTACCGATCCGGTGCGCCGCGAGCGCCAGCCGGGTCGGCCAGGGGTGGTACGCGACGTCGAACACCACCGGCGCAACGCCGGCGAAGTGCTCCGCCCACGGGTCGACCGCGCCACCGGGCAGCGTCGACACGCACAGGTCGAAGCCGCCGATCTGCTCCACCTGGGAGAAGTCCGCGACGGACGTCCGGAGTCCCAACTCCGCGGCCAGGTCCCGCAACCGCTCGGCCTTCGACACGTCCCGGACGACGACGGTCACCTCACTGACCTTCATCCCGCGCAACGCCGCGAGGGTCGACGCCGCCGTCGCCCCACCGCCCAGGACAACCGCGGTCTCGGCAGCCGTGATGCCTTGCTCGGCGAATGCGTTCACCAGCCCCGGTACGTCGGTGTTGTACGCGGCGCGGGATCCGTCCGGCTCGAAGATCATCGTGTTCGCCGCACCGATCAGCTCCGCGACCGGATCGACGGTGTCGACCAGATCGAGCGCGACCCGCTTCAAGGGCATCGTCAACGACAGCCCACGGACGTCGTCGCCGAGCCCGGCCACGAACCCGCGCAGCTCGTCCTCGCCGACCTCGTACGCCTCGTACGTCCAGTCCAGCCCGAGCGCGGCGTACGCGGCCCGGTGCATGGCCGGCGACAACGAGTGCGCGATCGGTGAACCCAGCACGGCACAACGGGTCACATCAGCACCTGTTCTTGTGCGCCTGGCACCACAGCTGCAGCTTCTTCACGTTCGCCTGGTGTTCCGCGAACGTGGTCGCGAACGCCGTCTCACCGGTGTCCAGGTTGACCAGCGTGAAGTACTTCCACGGACCCGGCGCCGGGTTGATCGCGGCGCTCAGCTCCTCGCGCGTCGGCGAGTTGATCGGCGTCGGCGGCAGGCCCTTGTGGTTGTACGTGTTGTACGGCGAGGGGTTCTTGCGCTGCTCGGGCGTCGTGTAGACGCCGCCGTCCTTGCCGACCACGTAGTGCACGGTCGAGTCCATGCCCAGGTACATACCGGCGCTCAGCCGGTTGTAGATCACCCGGGCGACCTTCGCGTAGTCCTGCTGACGGTTGGTCTCGGCGCCGATGATGCTGGCCACGATCACCGCCTGGTACGGGTCCAGGCCCTTGCGCTTCGCGCTGTTCACCAGGTCCAGCGAGGCGGCCGCCTTCGCGTAGTTGGCGGTCATCAGCTTGATCATCGTGTACGCGTTCGCGTTCTTCGGCACGTCGTACGTCCCGGGGAACAGGAAGCCCTCCGGGTTGTTGTGCGCGTACGACGGCAGGCCGAGCAGGGACGGGTTGGCGAGTGCCTTGGCGGCCGCGCCCGGCGGCAGCTTCATCTTGGAGCCTTGCAGGATCAGCGCGACCTCGGCCTTGGTCTTGCCGGCCGGGAAGCTGATCCGGGTCACCAGCACCGACAGCTGCGTGTCCAGCATCAGGTCCAGCGCGGCCTTCGCCGACATGTGCTTGCGGAGCGTGTACGTCGCGGCCTGGATCTGCAGCGACCGCGGGTCGTCGCGGGCCACCCGCTCGAAGGCGCGGGCGCTCTTCACGACCTCCTTCTTCTCCAGGGTGTCCGCGATCGACGAGACGGCCTGGCCCTTGGAGATCTCCACGACCACCGTGCCGGTGCCCTGTCCCTGGTAGTCCGGCGCGGAGAACACCCCGGCGAGCGCGTCCTTGGCCTTGCCGAAACCGAGCACCGCACCGGCCACGATGGCCCCGACGACGAGCAGCGAGACCAGGCCGGCGAAGCAGCCGAACGCGCGACGGCCACGGGCCCGGCGGCGGTTCGCGCGCCGCTCCACCCGGGTCTCGGCGCGCAGACCCAGGCCGCTACCGAGGTCGTGCTGTTCCTCGCCCTCGTTCAGGTCTTCGTCCACCGATGGTCCGTTCACAGGGGCCTCCCGGGTGGGTTGCCGGTCTCGCGCTCCAGGTCGAGCGCGTGCTGGAGAATAACGACCGCGGCGGCCTGATCGACAACGGCCCGCCGTTTGGAGCCCTTCTTTCCCCGTTCCCGCAACTGCCGTTCGGCGGTGACCGTGGTGAACCGTTCGTCCACCAGCCGGACCGCCGTCCCCGAGTTCTGCTCGCGTACCTTCTCCTGCACCTGCTCCGCCGTCTCCCGGATCTTCACCGCGGACGGCCCCTCTCCCCCGGACAGGGAACGCGGCAGCCCGACCACGATCTCGAACGCCTCCAGTTCGGCGGCGAGTGCCGCGATCCTATCCAGATCACCCGGTCCGCGGCGGACAGTCTCCACCGGAGTCGCCAGGATCCCGCGCGGATCGCTGCTGGCGACACCGATCCGGGCGTCCCCGATATCCAGCGCGATCCGCACGCCTGTCCTCATCAGCGGTGGTCCATCAGCCCGTGACCTGGTGACCGATGGCGTGCTCGACGGCACTCAGCGCGTCGTCGGCACCGGCCGGGTCCGTGCCGCCACCCTGCGCGACATCGTCCTTGCCGCCGCCGCGGCCGCCGAGCTTCTCGGCCGCGATCCGGACCAGGTCACCGGCCTTCAGCCGCCACTCGCGGGCGGTGTCGTTGAGCGCAATCACCACACCGGGCTTGCCGTCGTTCACGCTCAGCACCGCGACCACGACCGGCTTCTCGTTCCCCATCCGGCCGCGCACATCCAGGGCCAGCTTGCGCAGGTCCCCGCCGTTCACGCCGTCCGGTGCGCGGTGGCCGACGAACTGGACCCCGAAGACGTCCCTCGGGTTGCTCGCCAGTTCGGCGCCGGCCTGCAGCACCTGGGCGGCCCGCATCCGTTCGAGCTCCTTCTCCGCCGTACGTAGCCGCTCGGCCAGGTCCGCGACCTTGGCCGGCAGCTCCTCCGGCCGGGTCTTCAGGTTCTCGCTGAGCAGCCGGACCAGCGCGCGCTCCCGGCCGAGGTAGTGCAGCGCCTCCATACCGACGAACGCCTCGATCCGGCGGACCCCGGCGCCGACCGAGGACTCGCCGGTGACGGCCAGTGCGCCGACCTGCGAGGAGTGCTTCACGTGCGTGCCACCACACAGCTCGCGCGACCACGGGCCGCCGATCTCGACCACGCGGACCTGCTCGTCGTACGTCTCACCGAACAGCGCCAGCGCGCCCCACTCGCGGGCCTCGGGCAGCGTCATGTACTGCGCGGACACCGGGAGGTCCTGCCGGACGGCGAGGTTCGCGACCTCCTCGATCTCCGAACGGGTCGCCGGGTCGAGCGCCGACGTCCAGGCGAAGTCGAGCCGCAGGTACCCGGGCTTGTTGTACGAACCGCTCTGCAGCGCGTTCGGGCCGAGCACCTGGCGGAGCGCGGCATGCACCACGTGCGTACCGGAGTGCGCCTGGCAGGCCGAGACCCGCCATTCGTGGTCGACCTGGGCGTGTACGTCGGTCCCGGGACGCAGTACGCCCTCGAGGATCTCGACCCGGTGCACGATCAGGCCCTTCACCGGGCGCTGGACGTCCAGCACCTTCAGCCGCAGCCCGTCGCCCACGATCAGGCCCTCGTCCGCGATCTGGCCACCGGACTCGGCGTAGAACGGGGTCTTCTCGAGCACCACCTCGACGGTCTCGCCCTGCTCGGCGAACTCCGCGACGGCGCCCTCGCGGAGCAGCCCGCGGACCTGCGAGTCGGTCGACAGCTCCTGGTAGCCGGTGAACTCGGTGACACCCTTGTCCCGCAGCTCGCGGTACCCGGAGGTGTCCGCGTGCCCGGCCTTCTTCGCGCGCGCGTCGGCCTTGGCCCGCTCGCGCTGCTCCTTCATCAGACTCTTGAAGCCCTCGGTGTCGACGTTCAGGCCCTGCTCGGCGGCCATCTCGACAGTCAGGTCGATCGGGAAGCCGTACGTGTCGTGTAGCTGGAACGCCTTCGCGCCCTCGAGCTGGTGTGCACCGGACGCCTTGGTCTCGCGGACCGCCACGTCGAAGATCGTCGTACCGGCGGTGAGGGTACGGCGGAACGCCTCCTCCTCGGCGTACGCGACCTGGCTGATCCGGCCGAAGTCGGTCTCCAGTTCGGGGTATGACTTCTTCATCTGCTCGAGGCTCACCGGGAGCAGCTCGACCAGGCTCGGGTCCTCGTAGCCGAGCAGCCGCATCGACCGGATCGCGCGGCGGAGCAGGCGGCGCAGTACGTACCCGCCCTGCTCGTTGCCCGGGGTGACGCCGTCGCCGATCAGCATCAGCGCGCTGCGGACGTGGTCCGCGACCACCCGGAAGCGGATGTCGTCCTCGTGCTCGGAGCCGTACTTGCGGCCGGTCAGCTCGGACGCGCGCTCGATCACCGGGTAGATCTCGTCGATCTCGTACATGTTGTCGACGCCCTGCAGCAGGTACGCGACCCGCTCCAGGCCGAGACCGGTGTCGATGTTCTTCTTCGGCAGCTCGCCGAGGATCGGGTAGCCCTCCTTGCCGCCACCCTCACCGCGGATGTTCTGCATGAAGACCAGGTTCCAGAACTCCAGGTAGCGGTCGCCCGCCTCCCAGTCCCGGTCCGCGCCGAACTCCGGGCCGCGGTCGATCAGGATCTCCGAGCAGGGGCCGCACGGGCCCGGGATGCCCATCGACCAGAAGTTGTCCTTCATCCCGAGCCGGACGATCCGGTCGTCGGGCAGCCCGGCGACCCGCTTCCAGATGTCGATCGCCTCGTCGTCCTCGTAGTACACCGAGGCGTACAGGACCGACTCGTCGAAGCCGTAGCCGCCTTCGTGCTGGGGCTTGGTGACCAGCTCCCAGGCGTACTCGATGGCCTTCTCCTTGAAGTAGTCGCCGAAGGAGAAGTTGCCGTTCATCTGGAAGAACGTGCCGTGCCGGGTGGTCTTGCCGACCTCGTCGATGTCGAGCGTGCGGACACACTTCTGCACGCTGGTCGCCCGCGGGTACGGCGGGGTCTGCTGGCCGACGAAGTACGGCACGAACTGGGCCATGCCGGCGACGTTGAAGAGCAGGTTCGGGTCCGGCGACGGCAGCGGCGCACTCGGCACCACGGTGTGGCCCCGGTCCTCGAAGTACTGCAGGAACCGCCGCCTGATCTCACTGGTTTCCATGGGTGTTACCGGTAGTCCTTACGCTGCGTCGAATCAGTCTGGGATGCGTTCTCGATGCCGAGCGCGTCCCGTAGCTCGGTCTCCCGCTCGGCCATGCCCTCGCGGACCTGGTCGCCGAAGTGCCGGACCGCGGACGCCAGCTTGGCCGCGGACTCCTGCATTCCTGCCGGAGCGAGCACCTGGGCCTTCTTCTTCAGCCGGGTGACGGCGTACACGCCGACGGCGATCCCGATGATCAGCCAGAAGATCCGCTTCACCGCTTCCGCGCCTTCCGCTCGGCCTTCATCTCGTCCTTGACGCGCTTCGCGACGTCCTTGCGCTGCTGCTCGCCGAGCGCTCGGCGGACGCCGTACGTGAACGCGGCCGCCTTCACCAGCGGACCGCCGGCGGTGGCCGAGAACAACGACATCAGCGCGGCCGCGTTCGTGGTCACGGTGGTCGCGTTGTCGGTGATCGTGTCCACCTTCGCCAGCTGGGCATTGGTGGTGGCGACCGTGGTGGTCACCTCGCCGAGCAGCGGGATGCTGGAGTCGGAGACACCCTTGACCATGATCCGGGTCTCGTCGAACACCTTGCCGAGCTTCAGGATCGGATAGGCCAGCAGGCCCACCAGGATGAGCAGCGCGCAGGCGGCTATCAACCCCGCGACTTCACCGACGCTCATGGAAACGA
Organism: Kribbella jejuensis; assembly: GCF_006715085.1. Taxonomy (NCBI): domain Bacteria; kingdom Bacillati; phylum Actinomycetota; class Actinomycetes; order Propionibacteriales; family Kribbellaceae; genus Kribbella; species Kribbella jejuensis. The sequence goes on from NZ_VFMM01000001.1 coordinate 72,637, forward strand.
TCCACCTTCCGTAGCGACCTCGTGCTTGTGCCCACCATGTGCCCATCTTGTGGACCGCATGACCTTATCGCGCGGCCATACCGCACTCCGCTCCAGGACACCATCCCTCACATCACAGTCCCTCACCAAACCGGATCTCCCGGTTCCGCACTGGTCCGGTGACGCTCAGGAATTACCGCGCTCACAGGCGATTCCGTCGCCGTTGCGGTCGAGCTCGGGGGTGTAGCCGGGGTCGCCGCGGTAGAGCGGGGCCTTGCCGGCGGCTCGTACTTGGGCGCAGTCCTTGTACGTCGGTGTGCTGGTGGGGGTGGTGCTCGGGGTGGTGGAGGTCGCCGGGGTGGTCGTCGGTGACGCGCTCGGTGATGGGGTGCTAGGCGATGGGGTGCTAGGCGATGGGCTGCTCGGTGGTGGGGTGGTGGTTGTCGGGCCGGTGGATGCGGTTGCGGGCGGAGGCGTCGGGCTCGCGGTGGTCGAGGTGCCGGTTGTCGGTGCGGTCGTACCAGCTGTGGTTGGCCCGGCTGTCGCTCCGGTGGTCGTCGGCGCGGTTGTGGGGCCGGTGGTTGCCCGTGCGGTGGTTGTCGGGTCTGTCGTGGTGGTGCCCGCGGTCCCTGGGGGTGCCGCCCAGGTGGGCGGGTCAGGCGTGGCAGTGGCCGCCGGTGGGAGCAGCGACGGGGTGCCGAGCGGCCTCCCGACCGGGAGGGACGGGCGTGCGCCCGACCGCGTCGTACCGTCCGTGCGCTCGACCGTCGGAACCGCCTGCGGTGCCTGACTGCTGGCCGGGTCCGGCCTGCCGAACGGCACGAACAACCACACACCCGCCAGCGCGACCGCAACCGCGGCGACCAGGCCCAGCTTCAGCACCGGCAGACGCCGCCGGCTGTGCCGCGCTCCGAACTTCCGTGCATGTCGACCTAAATGGAACTGCCTCACGACTACCTTTCGCCCCCAGGCCGTTGGGCAGCCTACCGATCCGAACGCCTCAATCGAAGCTCACGATCAGTACCCGTACGGCTCCGTCCGGTGCCCACCGCAGCTCCATCGAGCCCGTTCCCCCGCCTGACCAGCGAAAACGCGCCACGTCGTTACGGTCCTCGACCAACGTCATCGTCTCGGTCGGCGGATTTTCCCGGTACGCCGCCGCGATCGCCGTCCGCCCTTCGAACGGCCCAACCGGAATATCGGCGAACCGCATACTCGCGTCGACGGCGAACCGCTCCGCGAACGCATCCCAGTCGCCACTCACGACGGCCCGATTGAACGCCTCGACATGCTCCGCCACCCGACTCATGGACTGCCTCCGACCTCGCGGTCGCGGAGGATCTTGCGGATGGCGGCGACGCGGTCGGCGTACGACGCTTCGCCGCCGCGGCGGGTGGGGTTGTAGTAGTCGGTGCCGTCGATGACGTCCGGTGCGTACTGCTGGGGGACGACGCCGCGCGGGTCGTCGTGCGAGTACTGGTACGAGGAACCGTGGCCGAGCTTCTTCGCGCCGGCGTAGTGCGCGTCCCGCAGGTGCGGCGGTACCGGACCGACCTTACCCGCCTTCACGTCGGCGATCGCCGCGTCGACGGCCATGATCACCGCGTTCGACTTCGGCGCCAGCGCGAGCGCGACCACCGCCTGCGCGAGGTTGATCCGCGCTTCCGGCATCCCGATCAACTGCACCGCCTCGGCCGCCGCCACCGCGACCCCGAGCGCGGTGGGGTCACCCATCCCGATGTCCTCACTCGCCGAGATCACCAACCGCCGCGCGATGAACCGAGGATCCTCCCCCGCCTCGATCATCCGCGCCAGGTAATGCATCGCCGCGTCGACGTCGGACCCGCGGATCGACTTGATCAACGCCGACGCCACGTCGTAGTGCTGATCCCCCGCGCGGTCGTACCGCACCGCGGCCCGATCAACCGCCGTCTCCAACGTCACCAGGTCGATAACCGCGCGCCGGCGCTCTGCCTCTTCCGTGGCTTCGGCGTCGTCCTCGTTCTGCGCGGTCGCCTCGTCCTGTGTCGCGGCGGCCAGCTTCAACGCCTGTTCGTGCTTGGCGCGGGCACCACCTGCCGCGGCTTCCAGGTAGGTGAGGGCGCGGCGCGCATCTCCGCCTGCCATCCGCAGCAGGTGGTCGCGGGCGTCGGGAGCCAGCTCGAACTCGTCGTTCAGGCCGCGCTCGTCGGTCAGCGCGCGATCGAGCAGCAACGAGATGTCGTCGTCGGTGAGCGATTCCAGGGTGAGCAGGAGGCTGCGCGACAGCAGCGGCGAGATGACCGAGAAGAACGGGTTCTCGGTGGTGGCGGCGACGAGCGTCACCCAGCGGTTCTCGACGCCGGGCAGGAGCGCGTCCTGCTGAGCCTTGGTGAACCGGTGGACCTCGTCGATGAACAGCACCGTCTCGACCGAACCGGTCGCGCGAGCCAGATCGCGGCGGGCTCCGTCGATCACCTGCCGGACGTCCTTCACACCCGCGGTGACCGCCGACAGCTCGACGAACTTCCGGTTCGTCTGGTGCGACACGACGGCCGCGATCGTGGTCTTCCCGGTCCCCGGCGGACCCCACAGCAGCAGCGACATCGGCTGGTCGCCTTCGACCAGCCGCCGCAACGGCGACCCCGGCGCCAGCAGATGCTGCTGCCCGACCAGCTCGTCCAGACTCCGCGGCCGCATCCGCACAGCCAGCGGCGCCGCGGTGTGATCCACGTCCGCCAAGCTCCCGCCCCCACGAGCAGGTGCCGGCGCCCCGGGAAGATCGAACAACCCATCACTCACCCCAGCACCCTATCCACCCGCACCGACAATCCATTCCCGCCAGCCGCCGGATCAGGCGTTCGCGCGGTGCGGGGCGAAGACCTGGTGCCAGGTGCCGCTGCGGTGGAGCAGGACGATGGTGGGGACTTGCAGGGCGACGATCGTCACGACGGTGATGATCGGGTCGGTGGCCGGTACGACGGAGATCGGCAGGGTGTAGGAGAGCACGACGCGGACGATCGCATCGACGACCGCCGCGATACCCCACCACACGGTGATCCACTTCCAGGCTTCTCGGTACCGGGTGTTCGTCGCCCACAGCTCGTCCATGATCGGCGCCCGGCGCGGCATCATGGCGCGGGTCACGACGTACGTCATCGGCTCCGGGTGCCGGAGCGACCACAGCGTGATACCGGCGAACGGAAGGCTGATCCAGGCGTTCCGGACGAGCAGCAACCGCGCGTCCCCACCGACGACCGCGACGACGGTGCTCGCCACCATGCTGATGACGACAGCCATTCCGACCAGGTCGGTACGCCGGCTGCGCACCAGCGACACCGCCGAACTGATCAGTCCTGGGATCACGCCGACGAGCAGTGCGGTCAGGTCGCTCGCACCGAGAGCCTTGAGACCGTAGTACAGGGCAAGCGGGACGGCGATGTCGACGACGAGGAGCCAGGGACCGCGGCGGATGGGCATGACCTCAGGTTCTTCGACCCAGCCGCCGGGACGCATCGAGCCGACGGCTGTCCTGCCCTAGACCAAAGTAGGTGTCAGCGCCGGTTACTTCTTCGGGTCATCCTCGGCGTCCCGGAGCTCTTCCGGTAGCTCGTCGTCGTCGGCCTCGCGGAGCTCCTCGGGGAGGTCGTCGTCGTCGAACTCCTCGGGGAGGATTTCCTCCGGTTCGGCGCCGGACTCGGGCTTGATCGCGTTGCGCAGGCGGCCGAGGATGCGGTCTGCCTCGGTGCCGAACGGGTTGTCGTTGACCAGGTACGTCCAGGTCGCGGTCGGCCGTGGGATGCCGCTGGCCTCCTCGTTCAGGCCCTCCGCGGTGATTTCGGCGGTCTTGAACGTCTCGACCGCGTCGTCCCAGGCATCCGAGATCAACGTGTCGAACGACGCGATCGCGGACTTGTTGAACTCGTCGATCGGCTTCAGGTGCACGATGCCGCCGGCCAGCGAGCGCAGGTGGATGCCCTCGCGCAGGTCGGCCAGGTACGCCAGGTGGTCGGTCCAGCGCCGGTCCAGATGCCCGAGGGCGATCCGCCGCGCGGCGGCCTTCACCACGTCCGCCCCGACCTCGTCGACGAGTTCGTCGTACCGCTCCTTGGCACGCTCGGCGAGCTCGGTCGCGGCGAGGTCCTCGGTCAGTACCTTCTCCCGGGTCTCGAGCAGGATCGCGCGCTGCTGCCCGGTCAGGCGGTTGTACTGCCAGGTGGTCCGGTGCAGTTCGGCGTTGGCACCGTCCGCGACCCGCTGCGCGTGCTCGAGGACGCCGATCGACTTGCGGTCGGTCAGCCGGCCGGCCTCGTCCGGGTGCGGACGCAGGCCGGAGGACACCGAGTACCGCGTGACGAGCTCGTCGCCGAGCGAGGCGAAGAACAGCGTCCCGCCCGGGTCGCCCTGCCGGCCGGCGCGCCCGCGCAGCTGGTCGTCGAGCCGCCGGGACGCATGCAGGCCGGTACCGATCACGTACAGGCCACCGAGCTCGATGGCCTTCTCCTTGTCGTGCGACTCGTCCTTGCCGCCGAGCCGGATGTCGGTACCGCGGCCGGCCATCTGCGTCGACACGGTGACCGTCCCCGGCACACCGGCGTCGGCGATGATCGCCGCCTCTTCGGCGTCGTTCTTCGCGTTCAGTACGACGTGTTCGATCCCGGCCGCCGCGAGCCGGTCGCTGAGCTGCTCGGACTCCTCGACGCTGTGCGTGCCGATCAGGATCGGCCGTCCGGTCTCGTGCACCTCGCCGATGTGCTTGACCAGCGCCTCGTTCTTCTGGTCGACGGTCAGGTACAGCCGGTCCGGATCGTCGACCCGGATGTTCGGCTTGTTCGGCGGTACGACGGCCACCTCTACGTCGTAGAACTCCTGCAGCGACTCGCCGACCACGACCGCGGTACCGGTCATGCCGCACAGTGTCTTGTACCGCTTGATCAGCGCCTGCACGGTGATGCTGTCCAGCACCTCGCCGGAGTCGCTGACCGGGACGGCCTCCTTCGCCTCGACGGCAGCCTGCAGACCGTCGGGCCAGCGCTGCAGCTTCGCGATCCGGCCGCGGTTGTTGTTGATCAGGCTGACCTTGCCGTCGCGGACCAGGTAGTCGACGTCCTTGCGCAGCAGCACCTCGGCGTGCAGCGCGACGTTGACCTGGGTCAGCCGGTCCAGGTTCTCGTCGTCGTACAGGTTGATGTCCCCGAGCGCGGCCTCGACCTTGTCGGTGCCCTTGTCGGTCAGCCCGACGGTCCGGCCGTCGCCGTCCACCTCGTAGTCCACGCCCGCGCGCAGCGTCCGGACCAGCTGGACGACGTCGTCGTCGAGCGCCTCCGAGCGGGTCGCGCCGGCCAGCACCATCGGGACGCGGGCCTCGTCGATCAGGACCGAGTCGGCCTCGTCGACCAGCGCCACGTCCGCCTCGAGCGTGACCCGGTCCGCGACGTCGGTGACGAGGCGGTCCCGCAGTACGTCGAAACCGATCTCGGTGACCGGTACGTAGCAGACCTCGGCCTGGTACGCCTCGCGCCGTTCATCCGGGGTCGACGCCTGGCCGACGTGCGACACGGTCACGCCGAGCAGCTCGTACACCGGGCTCATCCACTCGGCGTCACGTTTGGCCAGGTAGTCGTTCACCGCGAGCACGTGCACCCGGCGGCCGCCGACCGCGTACCCGGCCGCGGCGATCGCGCCGGCCAGAGTCTTGCCTTCACCGGTCGCCATCTCGACGATCCGGCCCTGCAACATCGCCAGCGCGCCGACGACCTGGCCGTCGAACGCCCGCTCGCCGATCGCCCGCCGGCCGGCGTCCCGGGCCAGCGCGAGGAACTCGATCTGCTCGTCCTCGTGCAGCCCGCCGGTGGTGCGCAGTTCCGCGACCGCCTCGGTGAGCTCTTCGTCGGTCAGGGAGAGGACCGATTCCTCCGCCTCGCCGACCAGCTGGGTGAGCTGTTCGTACGGGCCGAGATCGATCGAGCCGGGGCGCTGCAGCAGCCGGCGGAAGCGGGAAGCGATTTTCAAGGCCATGATGCTGGCAACGTACAGCGTTGGGCCGTCGTTCCGCGCGTCAGGTCAGGGTGTCCATTCGTACGGGGTGGTAACGGTTACCGCGTGCAGGCCGAGTTTCTGCAGGATCGGGCGGGAGTCCTCGGAGGCGTCGACGCGGAGGAATTCGTAGCCGCGGTCCTTCGCCAGGCGGGCGCGGTGGCTGAGCAGAGCGGAGTAGAGGCCCTTGCGCCGCCATTGCGGCAACGTGCCGCCGCCCCACAGGCTGGCGAATCCGGTCCCGGGATGGAAGCGCACCCACGCCGCCGACAACGCCGGGCCGCCGGTGAGCACGTCCTCGACCAGGAACACCGACAGGCGGTCCGGGAACATCCGTGCCTCGCCCTGCAACTGCTCGACGATCCGCGCCAGCCCGCTGTCCCACAGCGTGTGGGTCAGCTCGGCGATCCGCCGGTAGTCGTCAGGGCCGTCGGCCTCGCGCAGCCGGACCTTCGACGGCAGCGCGGACGGTCGCTCGAGGACCCGGTCGACCTCGCCGAGGATCAGCGTCTCCGGGGTCTCGCGGCTGAACCCCGCCCGGACCAGCCGCTCCCCCAGGTCGGCCGGTTCGTCGTACGCGTACGTCTTCCATTCGAACGGGAGCCCGCGCTCGCGGAAGAACGCCAGCTCCTGCGCGATCACCGCGTCGGGGTCGTCCCCCAGCCCGCGTGGCGCCTCGACGAACCCGGCACCGTCCGGCCCTTCGACGTACGACCGATGGACGACACCTCCTGGGCCGACATGCTCCTGCTTCCACCCCGGAATCGCGTCCGCGTCCGGGAGCCGGATGCGGCGGTGGAACACGTCGAGCAGCTCGTCAGGAGTCATCTGCGCAGTCAACCAACTGCCGCGGGGCTGCGTCTAACCCATTGTCCTGAGAGGGGGGACATCATGAACATCCACCACATCACCCGCAAGACGATCCTCGCCACACTCACCGTGCTGGCCGTCCCCGCCGCCGCGTTCGCCGCGCCCGCGCTGACCGGATCGTCCGCCGCCCCCCGAACGACTTCAGTCAGCACCGCCGCCGCCTCCTGCCCACGCGGTTGGGGATCGCTGCCGGAGGTCAACAACCACGTACGGTCGCCGCTGTCGAAGCCGCCGACGACCGTCACCGGTGTCCGCACCGGGCGCCACGCCTGCTTCGACCGGCTCGTCGTCGACCTCACCGGCGGCGCCACCGGGTACGACGTGCGCTACGTGAGCAGCGTCCGGCAGGACGCTTCCGGCCGGCTCGTCCCGCTCCGCGGCGGCGCCCGGCTGCGGATCGTCGTCCGCGCACCGGCGTACGACATCAGCACCGGTCGCGCGACGTACACGCCCAGGAACGCGAATGAACTGGCGAACGTGAGTGGGTACAGCGCGTTCCGGCAGGTCGCGTTCGCGGGGAGTTTCGAGGGGCAGACGACGCTCGGGCTGGGCGTCCGGGCCCGGCTCCCGTTCCGCGTGTTCACGGTCCCGGGGCCGGGCTCGCACGCCCGCCTTGTGGTGGACGTCGCCCACCACTGGTAATCAGTTGCCTACAGCACCCGGTTGAGCAGGTCGTAGAAACTGTTCGCCAGCACCAGTTCGTACGGATCGCCGAGCAACGCACCGAGTTCGGCCATGTCGGACGGCGCCCACGACCAGGCGCCGATCAGTCCCGAGATGAACAACGGCTTGGTACCGTCCCAGCCGGCGATCCGCTGGTCCAGCGCGGCCTTGAACTCGGCCGCCCTACCGGGTGCTCCCCATCCGCCGGTGATCGGGATGCCGCCGTGGCGGACGGTCAACGTGTCGCCGTCCCACGTCTGCATGATCCCCTTCGTCGGGGTGTAGTCGGCGTACCCCTTGGCGATCTCCTCGGACAGCTGCACCCACGTGCCGTTCGCGCGGCCGCTGTATGCGTAGACGATGTCGAGCCCGGTACGGCGCATGAACGAACCCGACATCTTCAGGTACTGCGTGAGCTCGGCCGGGGCCCACGACGCCGGGTAGGTGTAGCCCGCGCCGGACGGGCCGCAGACCAGCAGGTCGTTCGCGGTCGCCGTGCGCTGGAAGTAGCTGTAGATGTTCGGGCCGGCCTCGGCCAGTAGCGGGTCGATCGTCCAGTTCGTCGGTACTTCGCCGCGCTTCGGGTCGTCCCAGATCTCCCGCAGGCGGCGCTGGCAGTACTGGATGTTGTCGCCCTCGCCGAACGTCAGCGTCAGGTAGACCTTGTTCTTCGGCTTGTCGATCCGCTTGATCGGACGGGGCTTCGGCGAGATCGGTGAGGTGCAGCCCGCGTGCACGCTGCCGTTCATGTAGAAGTCGGCCGCGACCACGGGCGATCCGCCCTTGCTCGCGAGGTCCACGCCGTCCCACTCACCGGAGACGTCGTTCGCGAACCAGCCCATGTACGGCGCCAGCGTCGGCCACTTCGCGTAGTGCTCGATGAGCAGGTCGCCGGTCGCACCGCCCGGTGGTAGCCAGCTCACCAGGGCCTTGGTGGCCACCACGTAGTCGCGGAAGTACGGGAACGGCTCGACCCGGGTGGGCGACGTGTCGGTCGCGCTGACCAGGTACTGGTTCCACATCTCCACGGTGACGACGAGAGACGTCGTACCGGCCGGTGGTGCGATGCGGTAGATCCAGTAGTTGCCGCCGTCGGCGAACCGGTTGCCCTCCCCGCCGATCGAGGAGTGCGAGCCGTCGAACAGGTACGGCGCCTCTTCCGGCGTGTTCGGCTCGAAGGTGGCGATCACGGTGTCGTTGGCCTTGATCGACACGTGCCGTACCGACGCACCCCAGCCGTCGTCGGTGAACGAGTCCGCGAACCGGACGTACACGGCCTCCTTGCCGAGCTTCGCGGAGACGTCGAGGTTGTAGGTGCCGCGGTTCGACGAGTCCCGGATCTGCTGGGTCTCGCGGGCGATCTCCTGCCAGACAACGCCTTCCACGTCGACCACACGGGTCGGCGGGAGACCGGCCAGGAGCTGCTTGGTGACCCGCGGGAACAGGTTGTCCAGCTGCCACCGGTACGTCTTCACGCGGTCGTCGTCGAACATCCCGCGCAGGTCCTTCACGATCTTCAGGCCGTATGCCTTCGCCTGGTCCGCGTCGGCGACGACGGAGTTCTCCAGGCCGGCCAGCGTCGTCGCCACGTTCAGCGAGTCCGGTACGGCGGCGTCGTACACGATCGCGCCGCGGATCCGGTGCCGGTACTTCGCGACCAGGTCCATCGGGTTCTTGTACAGCTTCGTCGGCAAGCGCATGTCGGACAGCCACTTGGCGTCCGGCACACTCTCGGTCCCGGTGTCGTAGATGAAGTACAACTCCGGTTCGGAACGGTTGACCACGCCTTGCAACGTTGTCAGCAGGGTCTGGTCCTGCCCGCTGAGCTTGCTGACGTCGCCGTAATCCAGGTGTCGTGGGCGGTTGAACACCGGCAGCAGCCGAGCGGGGCTGCCGGACGTCGATGAAACTGCAGCTTCTGCGGTAGAAGCGAAAGGCTGGACCAGCCCCGCCGTGACCGCACCGCTGCCCGCCAGGAACGCACGTCTCGAAACCATCGCGACCACTCCCTGAGGTTGACATCGATGTCAAATCAGCCCGGAATCTAGCAACCCCGAGAGAGCGTGTACATAGCTCGCGGCAGACTGCTGGAATCGTTTCCGTGGCTCGCCCTCGACCGATCGGGCCGGGCGTTGGGTCCGAGACGTTGAGCGCGAACGCAAATCGCTGACGGCCGGAGCTCGGTCGAGGAAGGTCAAAAACCCTTGTGTGCTTGGGGTTGTGCGGCTCCGGGAGCAGTCGGAGACTGACCGCAAGGGCCCGTCCGCCCCGGGGTCTGCGACCTGCCGGTCAAACCCTCAGTCGCACCGAGGTGCCTGATGACCCAACCCCCGCCCGCACCAACGCCCTGTCCGATCCTGCACCTGGATCTCGGTCCGCTGGACCTGAACCTTCTGGGCCTGCACGTCCACCTGAACGAGGTGATCCTGAACGTCGAAGCGATCCCCGGCCCGGGCAACCTGCTGGGCAACCTGTTGTGTGCCATCGCCGGACTGCTGGACGGTGTCGATCTCAGCGGCGTGCTGGGCAACCTGCTGCAGAACCTGATCGACGCCTTGATCCGGCTGCTGCAAAGCCTCGGTGCCGGCGCCGGTGCCGCCCGTCCGATCACTCCACCCGCGTGACCGAGCCGGTCGACGAATCCACCCGGCGCGTCGAGCAGGCGGCCGCGGACCTGGCGGAGCTGCGACGGCAGCTGCTGCGAGCGGGAGAGGGACAGCTCGCTCCGGCAGAGCTGCGTGCGTCGCTCGAGGCGTACTGGCACACCCACCGGCCCGTCCTCGTCGCACTGGCCACGGCGCTGGGCGAGCAACTCCGGCTCCAGACGCTGGAGGCACTCACCCAGTGGCGGGACCAGCCGGCCACACGAGATCGGGACCGGAGATAGGTCATTGCCTCTCCCCGGTCCCGATCGGCTCTCGTCAGTTGCCGGTGCCGGTGCGGCCGCCTCGGGCTTCGATGGCGTCCGGGACGGTGGAGGCCGGGAGGCCTACCAGTTCGGCTACCTGGGTGAGGCGGCCTTGGAGTTGGGCGGCCAGTGGTGCGGCGCCTACGTGATCGGTGGTGCTCGGGTCGTCGATGCGGTGCAGACGGACGTGGATGTCGCCGCGGGTCTGTTCGGTGATGTCGGCGGCCGGTACGCGCGCCGTGAATTCGTAGATCTCCCGCGGCGTCACGTTGTGGCCGCGCTGCTCCGCCGGTCCTTCGAGGTTCGGGAAGGACCGTTGCGTGTTCGGGTCCGCGACAGTGCCGGCGTGCAGCAGCCGATCCTGGTACGTGACTTCGTACGCGTCGGCGCCGTGGAACGTCGCCGACTGTGCGAGCGGTCCGTCGACCAGGTGGCTGTCGACAACGGTCAGCCGGTCGCCGCGGACGCGGATCCGCAGCCGGACGTACTGCTCGTCCGGTGCGCCGGTACGACGGGTGTGCGCGGGCTGCTGATCCGGCCAGGCACCGGCCGGGCGCGCTGCCTCGCGGGCGCGGGCGGCCGCGGCGTGGTCGTACGCCGGCTTCGTCGCGCGCGTCGAGTCCGGGCGCAGCTCGTCACCCTTCACCGGTCCGGCGTGTGGCGGTACGGCGGCGTGCTGCCGGCGTACCTCGCCCGCCGGGGCTTTCGTCGGCCGGCTGTCCGGCCTCGCCGCGCGTTCCGCGGGGCTGCCTTTCGAATGCTTCATCGTCCTCACCAGTTCCGGCCGTAGCGGTAGTTGTGGATCCAGCGGTAGTAGATGCGGTCGAGCGTGATCCCCCGCCGGCCGTCGATGACGCCGAACCAGTCGGTGTTGTGCACGTACAACTGCGGCTTGCCGGAGCGCCCGGTCATCCGGGCCGGTTCGAACCGGTCGACCGAACCGAGATTCCACTCCCCGACCCAGTCACCGACGTAGTCGGCCTTCAGCCCGGCCCCCGAACTCAGCATCCGCCCGAGGTACTCCGTCGACCAGTCCTGGTAGTTCCACACCCACAGGTCGCAGCGCCCGGTCCCGTCGATGTCGGCCGCGAAGAACTGGTCGTGCCGGCCGAGACCGTCCCAGCCCGGTACGTCGCCGTCGTAGCGGTGCACGTACGCGAGCCCGGAACCGGTCGAGCGGAACATGCCGAGGTACGCCATCGACCAGTCGTCGCCGTTGAACACGAACAGGTCGCACTTGCCGTCGCCGTCGAAGTCGCCGAGGATCAGCCGGTCGTGCTGGGCGAGGCCACCCCATCCCGGGATGTCACCGTCGTAGCGGTGGATCATCGAGTACCCGGCCGAGCTCGCGCGGAACAGGCCGACGTAGGCCATCGACCAGTCGTCGCCGTTGAAGATCGCGAGGTCGTCGGTGCCGTTGCCGGTCAGGTCACCGACGAAGAACTCGTCGTGCCGGGCCAGCCCGCCCCAGCCCGGGATGTCACCGTCGTAACGCTGACTGACCCAGAACCCGTTACCGGTCGAGCGGAGCAGACCGACGTACGGCATCGACCAGTCGTCGGTGTTCACCACCACCAGGTCGTCGCTGCCGTCGCCGTTCAGGTCGGCGACCAGGAAGCGGTCGTGGGCGGCGAAGCCTCCCCAGCCGGGGATGTCGCCGTCGTAGCGCGCGACCAGCCGGAGGCCGCCGGCGCCGTCGGACTTGAGCAGCCCGAGGTACGGCATCACCCAGTCGACGCCGTTGAAGATCGCGACCTCGTCGGTGCCGTCGCCGTCGAAGTCACCGACGTACACCTGGTCGTTCGGCATGAACTGCCAGGAGCCCGGGACCCGTTCGACCGCGCTGAAGCTGTGCTCGAGCGCGGTGCCGTCGGCGCGGAACAGCTGGATCGACGTGCCGTGGTGCAGCAGCAGGTCGCTGCGGCCGGTGCCGTAGAAGCGGCCGGCGTACGCGTTCCGGAAGGTGTGCTCGGTCTCGTGGTCGCGGGCGGTCTTGATCGAGGTGTAGCAGACCGGGCAGTACGGCGGCGTGTTGCTGTTCATCCGGCAGTTCTCGACCGGGCGGTAGATCCCGGTGTTCATCGTGCCGCCGCCCTCGAACAGGCCGACGTCGGTGTTGCTGTTCCAGTCGGCCGGGCGCGGGCCGTTGTTGTAGTTCGCCGCCGAGCCGGTGCCGGTCGGCAGCGGGGTGCTCGGCGCGATCAGGTTCGCCCACTTGGTGGTCGCCCGGTCGGTGATCGTGGTCAGGTTGATCCAGCCCTGCTCACCACCGGTGTACGCGCCGCCGGCCGAGTACTCGTCGGCGAAGCCGCCGATCCCGTGGCCGAACTCGTGCGCGATCACGGTCCAGTTAACGCCCATCGGGACGTGCGCCCGGCCGCCGCCACCGCAGCCGCCGTAGTTCGGGTTGTTGAGTACGACGAGCAGCTCGTTCCAGTCCGGCACCCACTTGTTCAGCGCGGCCTGGATCCGCGCCTCGGTGTCCGGCCCGTACTCGAGCCAGCAGTGCGCCCAGGACCCGCTGAAGATCATCCCGAGCGCGGTGTCGTGGATCGTCTCCGAGGCGATCGTGTCGTCCGACGGGTCGGTCGGCGTACCGTGCTCGTCGTACGTCCGGGTACTGACGCCGGAGTCGACGGAGTCCAGGTTCACCCGGTAGATGTTGTACGCCGACGCGTCCTCACTGAAGTAGTCGTGCCCGAAGACGCCGTCGATCAGCGTCGTCTGCACCCAGTTGTTGTACGCGACCTGATCGACCGCGGTGAACCCGTCCCCCAGCACCGCGATGTTCCGCTTCACCCCAGGCGGCCCTGCCTTGCGCAGCACAGTCATGCTGTCAGCCATTGCTCCCCCTAACCCAGTGGCGCCCCCAACGAACACCCCTACTCGGGCGGAGGGTTCACCGGCGCCGGTGATACATCAGGGTTTGCGGCGGGGGAAGCGGGAGCGGAACGTGCCGTCGTACTCGAGCTGCATGTAACCGGACGAGTGCACGCCGACCGCGAAGAACGCGACCAGCACGAAGACGATCCCGGCAATGGCCGAGATGTGCCAGAACGCCGCGGCGATGCCGACGAAGGCCGACCCCTGCGCGACCGCCTTCGCGAACGAAACGAGCCTCGACCGGGTCACCCGGTGCCGGTACTCCTCCTGCAGGTTCAGGATCAGAAGCGCCGCGAGCAACGGGATCGACACCGCGAACGCGACCACACAGATCGTCGCCGTCAGATCGAGCGGCTGCACGGTCAGGAACGGCTGCACCACCACCAGCCCAGCGGCACCGAGCCCGCCGTACGTCAGATTGGACTGCCGGATCCATTCCTGCTGAGCAGCCGGATCCGAGGTCGCCTCCGCCACCTCAGCCTTAATCCGCTCGATCTCATCCTCCATGGCGAGCAATAGTAGGGCCCGTGAGGTATTACTACGCCGAGCACCAGACGGCCTACCGGCGGCTGCGGGAGGAGGGGTTGACGCAGTGGAACGATCTGTTCGGTGAGAGCTGGACCTTCGACGACTTCCCGAACCGGGAGTTCCTGGAGAGCGTTCTCGGTCGGTTGCCGGCTGGGGGCTCCGTGCTCGAGTACGGGTGTGGGACCGGGCCGGCGGCGTGTTTCCTTGCGGAGCGGGGATTTCGGGTCGATGCGATCGACCTGATCCCGGAGGCGATCGAGTTGGCTCGGGGGTTTGCTCGGGAGCGCGGCGTGCACGTGAACTTCTCGGTGCAGGACGTATGCGCGTTCCCTGCGGGGAGTAAGCGGTACGACGTGGTGCTCGACAGCTACTGCCTACAGTCGATCGTGACCGACGCCGACCGCACACGGGTACTCCAGGCCGTGCGCGAACGGCTCGACGGGTACTACGTCCTCTCGACGGCCGTGCACGACTCGGAGCGCGTCTACGACGGCGGCTTCCGGTACGACCCGCGCACCGGCATCTGCTACCAGGAGATCGCCGGGCCGGCCGAGGACGCCGTACGGTTCGACGGCAGCTGGTACCTCCCGCACCGGCGGCACCTGCGACCGGAAGCGCTCCGGGACGAACTGGAACGCGCGGGGCTGCACGTTGTCGAGCAGGAGGGCGGCGACCTCGTCGCCCGCTACCAGGCGCGTTGAAGGATCTCGGTGGCCTCGGCGAACGAGAGGCCCGCCTCGTGGGCGGCCTGGGCCAGCTTGGCGGCGGCCGCGTGGGTGGCGGCGTCGTTGATCTGGCTGCGGGACGCGAGGACGAACGTGCCGTTGCGGCCGCGGGTCTCCACCAACTGGTCGGCCTCCAACTCCTTGTAGGCGCGGGCAACCGTGTTCACCGCCAGTCCGAGGTCCAGCGACAGCTGCCGTACGGTGGGCAGCCGGGTGCCGCGCGCGAGTTCCCCGGAACGGATCAGCGCCTCGAGCTGAGAACGCACCTGCTCGTACGGCGGCGTCAGCCCAACCGGGTCGACCGTAATGTCCATCCGCTCAGCATCTCAGCTGAATCCCGCCGCCGACGCCCACACCACGAGCCGGAGATACTTTCGGCACGTACCGAAAGACTACCCGGGACGGGAACGCCGGCGGACCGTCGACCCTATGAGAGTCGGACAAGGTGGTACCGGGCCGGGAGCGCACACGCGCGACGGCAGCGCGGTGGAGTTGTACGAGGTCACGCCGGCGCACGGTGAGGACGAAGTGATCGACGCGGCGATCGACCCGCACAGCAGCATCCTCGAGCTCGGGTGTGGGGTCGGGCGGATCACCCGGCCGCTCCTGGCCCGGGGGCACCACGTGGTCGCGGTGGACGAGTCGCCCGAGATGCTCGCGCGGGTCACGGGCACCGAGACGATCTGCTCGACGATCGACGAATTGCGGCTGGACCGCCGGTTCGACGTCGTGCTGATGATGTCGTTCCTGATCAACGTCGCCGACGACGCCGAACGCCTCCGGCTCCTGCGGACGTGCGCGCACCATGTGCGCCCCGGCGGGTCGGTCGTCCTCCAGCAGGAGATCGCCCGGCACGCCCCTGCCGTACTCGAGGACGAACACCGCAAACTCGTCATCGCCGACGTCGAGGACCTCCCCGGCGGGGCTCAGGCGGCGACGTTGACCCACATCGTCAACGGGCGTTCCTGGTCGCAGCGGATCGTCACCAGGTACCTGTCCGAGGACGAACTGACCGCCCAGCTGGCCGCGGCCGGCCTGCAACTCGGCGGCTACCTCACGCCTGATCGGATGTGGGTCAGAGCGCACCTCAGCTGAAGCACAGCCGCCCCACAGACTCCTCGAACGCGGCGCCGGCCGCAGCCGCGGTCATCCGCCCGGCCGACAGCTCACCGGCCGCCGCATGACCGATTGCCAGCACCGCCGCGACCAGCCAGTCGACGGTTGCCGCCGGCGCGAGCAGCTCCGCGGCGGCGGCGCGCTGCAGCACCTCCCGGAGTCCGCCGGTGATCGGCTCGTGGGCGGCTCGGTCGGCGCCGCTGCCGCGGTGCGCGAACAGCGCCGGGTTGAGCAGCGCGGGGTTCGCCTCGATCACCCGCCACGACCTGGTGGCCCATTCGGCGACGGCCGCCCGCGGCTCGTCTGGAAGCGCCGTACCGGTCAGCTGCGAGGCCACCTCGCGTGTCACGCGCTCGACGATGTGGTCGAACAGGTCGCCCCGGCGGTCGAAGTGCGCGTACAGCGTCTGCCGGCTGACCCCGGCGCGCGCGGCGATGTCGGCCAGCGAAGGGTCCTGGCCGGCGGCCAGCAGTTCCTCCGCGGCGCGGACGATGCTCACGGCGTTCGCCTGAGCGTCTTCGCGCTTTTTCCTAGACATGCTTGTCAAGGTTAGCGGATCGGGATTACCTTGACATACATGTCAAAGATAAACTCGATCCGTACCGAGACCGATCTCGTCGACTATCTGACCAGGTATCCCGTCGAGGTGGCCTTCGGCTCCGACCCGCCCGAGGACGTGTTCGATCGCTACCACCGCGAGGACTTCCTGATGGTCAACGACGGGGTCTCGCTCGACCGGCAGCGGTTGATCGCCCACGTCCGCCCGGCCCGCAAACGGGCGACCTCCGTCGAGGTCGAGGTGCACGACGCGGTCGTCGGCGAGGGCTTCGCCGCGGCGCGTTACACACTGACCGCGACGATGCGCAAGGGCAGCCCGATCGTGACCGAGATCCGTGCGTTCAGCACTCTCGCCGAGGACGGCCGTCTGCTCCGCACCGAGCAGTTCACGGACATCACGAGCTGACCGGTCAGCGCCGGTCAGCTCGGGGTGGTCGTTACTTTTCCTTGGGTTCCGGCTTGGCGTCGACGCCTGCTTCCTTGCGCTGCTCCGGGGTGATCGGGGCCGGGGCCGCGGTCAGCGGGTCGAAGCCGCCGCCGGACTTCGGGAACGCGATCACGTCGCGGATCGACTCGGTACCGGCCAGCAGTGCGGTGATCCGGTCCCAGCCGAACGCGATGCCGCCGTGCGGCGGGGCGCCGAACTTGAACGCGTCGAGCAGGAAGCCGAACTTCTCGGTCGCCTCCTCGTCGCTGAGGCCCATCACCTTGAAGACCCGCTTCTGCACGTCCTCGCGGTGGATACGGATCGACCCGCCACCGATCTCGTTGCCGTTGCAGACGATGTCGTACGCGTAGGCCAGCGCCGACCCCGGGTCGGTGTCGAACGTCTCCAGCGACTCCGGCTTCGGGGACGTGAAGGCGTGGTGTACGGCGGTCCAGGCGCCGGACCCGACCGCGACGTCACCGGCGGCGGTCGCCTCGTCGGCCGGCTCGAACAGCGGCGCGTCGACGACCCACACGAACGACCAGGCCGACTCGTCGATCAGACCGCCACGGCGGCCGATCTCCAGCCGGGCCGCGCCGAGCAGCGCCCGCGACGTCTTCACCGGACCCGCGGCGAAGAAGATGCAGTCGCCCGGCTTCGCGCCGACGTGGTCGGCGATGCCCGCGCGCTCCTCCTCGGACAGGTTCTTCGCGACCGGCCCGGCCAGTTCGCCGTCCTGCCCGACGAGTACGTACGCCAGCCCGCGGGCGCCGCGCTGCTTCGCCCACTCCTGCCACGCGTCGAGCTGCTTGCGCGGCTGGTCCGCACCACCCGGCATCACGACGGCACCGACGTACGGCGCCTGGAACACCCGGAACGGCGTGTTCTTGAAGTACTCCGTGCACTCGACGAGCTCGAGGCCCATCCGCAGGTCCGGCTTGTCGGAGCCGAACCGCGCCATCGCCTCGCCGTACGTCATCCGCGGGATCGGCGTCTGGACCTCGTACCCGACGAGCTTCCAGAGCGCGATCAGGATCTCCTCGGCGAGCGCGATCACGTCGTCCTGGTCGACGAAGCTCATCTCGATGTCGAGCTGGGTGAACTCCGGCTGCCGGTCGGCACGGAAGTCCTCGTCGCGGTAGCAGCGGGCGATCTGGTAGTACCGCTCCATCCCGGCGACCATCAGCAGCTGCTTGAACAGCTGCGGCGACTGCGGGAGCGCGTACCACGAACCGGGCTGCAGCCGGGCCGGAACCAGGAAGTCGCGGGCTCCCTCCGGCGTCGAGCGGGTCAGCGTCGGCGTCTCGATCTCGACGAAGTCGTGCTGGGCGAGCACCTCACGCGCGGCCTGGTTGACCTTGCTGCGCAGGCGGATCGCCGTACCCGGACCTTGCCGGCGCAGGTCGAGGTACCGGTACTTGAGCCGGATCTCCTCGTTCACCGGGGTCGCGTGGTGCTCCTCGACCGGGAACGGCAGCGGGGCGGCCTCGTTCAGCACCTCGACCTCGTTGGCGATCACCTCGATCTCACCGGTCGGCAGGTTCGGGTTCGCGTTGCCCTCCGGCCGCGGCGACACCTCGCCGACGATCTTCAAGCAGTACTCCGAACGCAGGCCGTGCGCCGCGTCCTCGTCCCGGATCACGACCTGGACGGTGCCGCTCGAGTCGCGCAGGTCGATGAACGCCACGCCGCCGTGATCGCGCCGCCGCGCCACCCAGCCCGCGAGTACGACGGTCTCGCCGGCGTGCTCGGCACGCAGCGAACCAGCGGAACGGTTACGGATCACGACTTCTCCTCTGTGATGATGCTTGGACGTAGGTCTTCGGCGGGCGGGGCCCAGGTGGCGGCGTCGGCCGCGACCTGCTCACCGCTGCGGATGTCCTTCACTTCAGGCCCGTTCTCGGTGCTGAACCAGACGAACGGAATCCCCCGCCGATCGGCGAACTTGATCTGCTTCCCGAACTTCGCAGCGCTCGGCGCAACCTCCACCGGCACACCGCGTCCCCGCAACTGCGCGGCTGTCCGCATGGCTTCCGGCCTGTCCTCTTCAGAGTTCAGGGCGATGAGCACAGCCGTCGGCGTACGGCGATTCGCTTTCAGCAGGCCCTTCGAGATCAACCGGTGCACGAGCCGCGACACGCCGATCGAGATACCGACACCGGGGTACGTCGTCTTGCCGTCCGAGGCGAGCGAGTCGTACCGGCCTCCGGAGCAGATCGACCCGTAGCCCTCGTCCCCGATCAGCTGCGTCTCGTAGACGGTGCCCGTGTAGTAGTCCAGCCCGCGCGCGATCTTCAGATCGGCGACGAGCAGACCCGGGGCGTGTTCGTTCGCCGCCGTCATGATCTGCGACAGCCGCTCGAGCCCCTCGTCGAGGATCTCGTGCTGCACCCCGAGCGCCCGCACCTGATCCGCGAACGACGCGTCGGTGCTGGAGATCTCGGCGAGCCGCAGTACCTGCTTGGCGGTCTCCGCGGGCAGGCCGGCCTCGGTGAGCAGTTCGGTCACCTTGTCCGGGCCGATCTTGTCGAGCTTGTCGACGATCCGGAGCGTGCCGGTGATGTCCTCGATGCCGAGGCCGCGGTAGAACCCCTCCGGGATCTGCCGGGTGTTCACCTGGATCCGGAACGGCGGGATCGGCAGCTTGCGGAACGCGTCCGCGATCACCAGCGGCAGCTCGACCTCGTAGTGGAACGGCAGCTCGCCGCTGTCGATGATGTCGATGTCGGCCTGGGTGAACTCGCGGTACCGGCCCTCCTGCGGGCGCTCGCCCCGCCAGACCTTCTGGATCTGGTAGCGCCGGAACGGGAAGACCAGCTTGCCGCTGTGCTCCAGGACGTACCGCGCGAACGGTACGGTCAGGTCGAAGTGCAGGCCGAGGGCCGCGTCCTCGTCGGCGTTCGCCGCCAGCCGCCGGACGCCGTAGATCTCCTTGTCGGCGTCCTCGCCCTGATTGGACAGCCGCTCGACCGGCTCGACCGCACGGGTCTCGATCGAGGCGAAACCGTGCAGCTCGAACGTCTCCCGGATCGTGTCGAGGAACTGCAATTCGACGATGCGATCCGACGGTAGGAATTCGGGGAACCCGCTGAGTGGGGTCACCTTGCTCATAGGTTTGGTATCTCCAGGTCCTGCAAGTAGGGGTTGGTCGCCTTCTCCCGGCCGATCGTGGTCTGGCCACCATGACCCGGCAGGACGACGATCTCGTCGCGCATCGGCAGGATCTTGGTGGCCAACGTATGCAGCATCGCCGGATGGTCGCCGCCTGGCAGATCCGTCCGGCCGATCGACCCGGCGAACAACACGTCACCGGAGAACAGCACCGCGGGCACCTCTTCGGGCCCGTCGTACGGGGTGGTGAAGGTGACCGACCCGCGGGTGTGCCCGGGGGTGTGGTCGACGGTGAAGTCCAGGCCCGCGAGCTCCAGGCTCAGCCCGTCCTTGAGCTCCGCGACGTCGTCGGGCTCGGCGAACGAGTGGTTGCCGCCGAGCAGCATCCGCGCCGTCTCCGGGCTGATCCGGGCCATCGGGTCGGCGAGCAGGTGCCGGTCGTCGGGGTGGATCCAGGCGGTCGCGTCGTACGTCCCGCAGACCGGGAGCACCGAGAACATGTGGTCGATGTGACCGTGCGTCAGCAGCACCGCGACCGGTTTGAGCTTGTTCTCGCGGACGACCTGCTCGACGCCCGCGGTCGCGTCCTGTCCCGGGTCGATCACGATGCATTCCGCGCCCTGGCCGGTGGCGACGACGTAGCAGTTCGTACCCCACGACCCCGCGGGGAACCCGGCGATGAGCACGACAAGCCTTCCTGGAACCGTTCTGGACCCACCAAGGCTACCGGTCCGCCCGCGGTGAGTTCGAACCGGATTGTGACTCAACACCGTTGCGCCTGAGCTGGGAGTTTGTGATTGTTCAGGGATAGGCGTCGAGTAAGCGGCTCGACGCGCCCAAGGCGGGTCCTGTTCGCGCGTTGGACCGGGGACTGACCAGAATGGGCACGAGCGCAGTGCATACCGCCGGAAGGGGCGAGTTGTGGCCGGAGAGAACTGGGGCCGGGTAGCCGAGGACGGAACGGTCTTCGTACGGACGAAGGACGGTGAACGGGCGGTCGGCCAGTGGCCGGACGCGAACCCCGAAGAGGCGCTCGCCTTCTACACCCGCCGCTACGACGCGCTGGCGTTCGAGGTCGAGCTGCTGGAGCAGCGGGTCCAGGCGGGTACGGTCTCGCCGGACGACGCGCGCGCCGCGGTCAAGAAGGTGAGCAGCTCGCTGGAGGACGCGCAGGCGGTCGGCGACCTGGACGGCCTGCGGGACCGGCTCGACGCGCTCACCCCGCTGGTCGCCCAGCAGCGCGAACGGCGCAAGGCCGAGCGGGCCGCGAAGGTCGAGGAGGCGCGCGCCGCCAAGACCAAGATCGCCACCGAGGCCGAGACGATCGCGGCCGGCACCGACTGGCGGCACGGCGTCACCCGGCTGCGCGAGCTCCTGGACGAGTGGAAGGCGCTCCCCCGGCTGGACAAGTCGTCCGACGACGAGCTGTGGCACCGGTTCTCCTCCGCGCGGACGACGTACACGCGGCACCGCAAGCAGCACTTCGCCGAACTGTCCTCCAAGCGGGACGAAGCCGCGCAGGTGAAGGAGCGGCTGGCCGCGGAGGCCGAGTCGCTCGCCTCCTCCACCGACTGGGGGCCGACGTCCGGCCGCTTCCGGGATCTGATGCGGCAGTGGAAGGCCGCCGGCCCGGCACCGCGTGAGGTCGACGACAAGCTCTGGGCCCGCTTCCGCGCCGCCCAGGACCTGTTCTTCGGCGCGCGGGACGCCGTACAGGCCGAGGAGAACGCCGAGCAGGTCGAGAACCTCAAGGCCAAGGAGGCCCTGCTCGTCGAGATCGAGAGCATCCTGCCGGTCGAGGATGCCCGGACGGCCCGCGAGCAGCTCCGCGACTACCTGGACCGCTGGGACCAGATCGGCAAGGTACCGCGCGACTCGATGCGGACCATCGACGCTCGCCTGCGTGCCGTTGAACAGGCCGTGAAGTCCGCCGAGGACGAGGTCTGGAACCGCAGCAACCCCGAGGCCCGGGCCCGCGCCGAGGCCACGGTCAAACAACTGCAGTCCCTGATCGCCGACCTGGAGAAGCAGGCCGCCAAGTTCGAGTCGCAGGGCAACACCCGCAAGGCCACCGAAGCCCGGGAAGCCATCGCCGCCCGCCGCGAATGGCTGACGCAGGCCCAGAACGCCCTGTCCGACTTCAGCTGACCGGCTTCCGGTCTCGGCGGGGCGGTTGTCGGGCGCTCAGGCCAGGGGCGTGTCGTCGAGTGCCTGCCGGAGGTCGGCGGGTGTGTCGTACAGGGCGATCGCGCCCGCATCCCGCAGTTCGTCGTCGCCGAAGCCGCCGGAGCGGACGACGACCGCGGGCATGCCTGCGTTGTGTGCAGCCTTGACGTCCCAGACCGAGTCGCCGATCACGACACTCGGGGAGTCCGGCGACACGCCGAGCTTCTTCAGGGCGACCTGCAACAGGTTCGGCGCCGGCTTGGAGGCTTCGACGTCCGCGCTGGTCGTCCACTCGTCGACGATGTCGCGAGCGTCCAGCTTGTCCAGGAACGCGTCGACGTGGTGCTCCTGCGCAGAGCTCGCCAGCACGAGCCGGTGGCCGCGCTCCTTGATCGCCAGCAAGAGCTCACGGGCCCCCGGCAACAGCGCCATCTCCTCGAGCAGCGCGTCGACCTCTTTACCCTGCCGCTCCCGGACCTGATCGCCGACGCGACTCTCCAGCTCGTCGCCGCCGAGCTCGGTGACCAACTGATCCCCACCCATCCCGATCAGCCGATGCAACCGCCACACCGGATACGTTTCCCCCACCGCCCGCAACGCTCGATACCAGGCAAGCGCATGCTGATAGTTGGAATCAACCAGCGTGCCATCGATGTCCACGACCGCGATCACAGAGTCACTCACTCCCCAGCGGTACCCGTCCATCCGCCCGTCAACCGGATCCGTCAGTCCACCACGCGGAAACAGGCACGGTAGTTCGCCGGTGAGGTGCCGACGTAGCGGTGGAAGGCGGCGCGGAACGCTGCCGGGGTTCCGAGGCCGCTGAGCCGGGCGATCTGCTCGACCGGGCCGACCGTCGTCTCCAGGAGTTCGCGCGCCCAGTCGATGCGCGCCGCGGTCAGCCAGGCCATGGGCGACGTACCGGTCTCCTGCTGGAAGCGCCGGATGAACGTCCGGCGCGACATGTGTGCTCGGCCGGCGAGCTCGTCGACGGTCTGCGGCTTCGCGAGGTTGTCGAGCATCCAGCCGCGGACCGCCGCGAGGTCGTCGCCGTGCGCGGGCGGGCGGAGCCGTTCGACGTACTGCGCCTGACCCCCGGAGCGCTGCGGTGGTGCGACGAGCGATCGCGCGCGGGCGTTGGCTGCTGCGGCGCCGTAGTCCTGCCGGATGATGTGCAAGCACAGGTCGACGCCTGCGGTGACTCCAGCTGAGGTGAGGATGTCGCCGTCGTCGACGTACAGGTCGTTCGGCCGTACGTCGATGCGGGGGTACCGGCGCTGCAGCAGTCCGGCTTGCTGCCAGTGCGTCGTGGCCGGGCGCCCATCGAGCAGTCCGGTGGCGGCGAGTGCGAACGCTCCCGTACAGATCGAGACCAGGCGAGCGCCGCGCTCGTGCGCCGACCGGATCGCGTCCAGTGCGGCCGGTGGGACCAGTGCTTCCGGGTCCTCGAACCCTGGGATCGCGACGGTGTCCGCGTTGGACACCGCTTCCAGTCCCGCGGGGGCGTTGACGGTGAAGCCGCCGCACCGCACCGGGCCACCGGCTGGATCGGCGCAGACGGTGACGTGGTATTGCTCGCCGAAGACCTGCGTCGGTATGCCGAGATCGAGCGGAAGGACACCGGGCAGCGCCAGTACCGCGACCTGGTGCCGTGGTGCCGTCATGGCACGATACTAGCGATGGTCGGCCCGCGTGCCACTGGGAAGGCGGCGGCGGGGCTCATAGCGTGCGGGCATGGATTTCTCGCTCGAGCTGCCGACCGGGCAGTTGGCCACGGCGATCCTCGCCACTGTGACGGCTTCCGTGACGAAGCCGATTCTCAATCACAGCGTGCGGAGCTTTATCTTCGCCCAGCTCGTCGCGGCGTCCGACGGGTGCCTCCAGGATCCGGCGTACGACACGGACCTGCTGTTCGCGGCGACCGTCATGCATGATCTGGGCACCGGCGAACAGGCTCCCGGCAAGTCCCGCTTCGAGGTGGAGGGCGCGGACCTGGCTGCGAAGCTGCTGTCGGCGCACGGGGTCGCCGCGCCCGACGTCGACCGCGTCTGGGAGGCGATCGCTCTGCATACCTCGGCGGGCATCGCCGAACGCCGCGGTCTGCTGAGTTTCCTCACCCGCGAAGGTGTAGCCGTCGACTTCGGCCGCGACGTGGAACGCGTCATGGAGTGGGCTCCGCAGATCCACGCCGCCTATCCCCGACTGGCCATGGCTCGCTCGCTAACCGATGCGATCGTCGCCCAAGCGGCCAGATCGCCCAACGCAGCTCCGTACTATTCCTTCCCCAGCGCGCTCCTGCACGAACGCAGTTCCACCGGCACCACAGCCCTCGAACAGGCCACCATCGCCTCGCCCTGGGGCGAGTAGCGGCCGGCTGTGGACAACGCTGAGCACGGTCTTGCGAATTCGGCGATCATGCCGGGATGCTTCCCGCTGACTTCCCGTACTTCTTCTGTGGGCAGCCGTTCCGGCCTTATCAGGTGGGGCGGAAGCTCAAGTGGCTGCTCGGGCTCGGTGACGTCCGCCAGGTGATGAAGGGCGTGTACGTCGACGTCCGGGTGCCCGACTCGCCGCAACTGCGGGCCGACGCGATGCGGCTGGTCACGCCTGAGGACGGGGTCGTGTGCGGGGCGGCCGCCGCGTGGTTGCACGGGCTCGACACGACGGCGCTGGGACCTGCCGAGCTCGTGGAAGCCCAGTGGACGCGGAAGGCGCGCGACGAGGTGCAGGTGTACGGCGTACGCGTTACCAGCCCGATCGACACCGCGGTGGAGTTGGCGATGCGGCTTCCCCGCCCGTTCGCACTGTCTGCGGTCGACGCGTTCCTCCGTACTGGCAAGACCGACCTGTTCGCGCTCCGGGCCGCCTCAGCCGCGTACGAAGGCCGCCCCGGGTACCTCCAGGCCCAGGACATCCTCCGCTGGGCCGACCGCCGTGCCGCCTCCCCCGCCGAATCCTGGCTCCGCCTCCGCCTCATCGACGCCGGCTTCGGCCGCCCCCAGCCCCAGGTCCGCGTCCTGGGCCGCAACCGCACCTACCGCCTGGACCTCGGCTACCCCGACAACCCGATCGACGGCCGCCGCCTGGGCCTGGAGTACGACAGCGACGCCTGGCACTCCACCACCAAACAACAACTGAAAGACGAGACCCGCCGCACCGAACTAGCCGCCCTCGGCTGGCACATCATCCCAGTCCACCGCCCCGACCTCTGGGGCCGCTACCCCGCCCTGGAACTAGCCGTAGGCAGCTTCCTCTGCCAACACCCCCGCCTCCCCCGCCGCTGGTGACGTCCTCGGTCGCACCACCTCAGCTGACGGTCCAGTTGGTTTGGGTGGACCAGTGTTCGGCGGATTGCATGAGGAGGGTGGTGGCGGGGGCTTTGATTTGGCCGTAGTCGAAGATGTCGGGGACGGATTGGGCCAGGCGTTGTTTGAAGGCGCCCCAGGCGGTGCGGGCGGCTGGGTTGGCGCGGAGGTAGTCGCGGAACAGTAGGGCGAAGCGGGTGTTGGGGCCGGTGGCCAGGCGGAAGTGGATGTTGGTGGGGCGTTCGCCGATGGGTGGGGCGAAGACGAGCTTGTCGCAGGCCTGGCCGTTGGAGGTTTCGGTGCGGTTCCACGGTTCGGGGCGGCAGCGGAAACCGGCGGACTCCATCAGGTCGACCAGGTACGGCGAGAGCTCCGCGACCCGGACCTGGGCGTCGATGCAGTTCTTCGCCGCAAGCCCGGGTACGGACGTGGAGCCGACGTGATCGATGGCCAACGCCAGGTCTCCCAGTACGCCGCGGAGTCGCGCGGCGAGGTGGTCGAATTCGTGCGGCCATTCGGGGTCGTAGTCGACGACGCGGACACCGGAGCCCAGCTCATCCTGAAACGGCATGAGGTCATCGTGGCAAGTGGACCGGTTCACCGCGCTGAGGGGACCAGGGCGGTGAACCGGCGAGCGGCAGTTTGGTTCGGATCTTTCGGCGATGGACGAGGTAGAGGATGGTCAGGAGGAGGGCGGTGAAGGTTGCGGTGATTGGGAGGGTGTAGTTGGGGTGTGAACTAGGGGTGGTGGGAGCGGAGTCGCTGTAGCCGCCTGCCAGGCCGGAGGTGTTGTACTCGGAGCCGGGGAGCTTGGTGGCGTAGCGGTGGGCTACTAGGGCTTGATAGGCGGGGATCGTGATCGGGTTCGGGCCGATCGACTTGATGGCTGATGCGTTCAGGGGGCGGATGTGGGTCGCGGTCAGGACGTACCAGGCGCCTAGCTGGGGTTCGGTGAAGACGGTTGCGCCACCGGCCGCGGCCACCATCGTCGCCTCGGTGTTGCCGGAGGCAACGTTCACCGCTTGCCATCCGCCGTGCTTGTCAGGAGCTGTGTAGACGGTCACGGCGCGGCCGCCGGCAGTCGCGCTGGTGGCGGCGTACCAGAACGTGGCGACGGGCGCCGATGCGTCGCGAACGAAGTCGGCGTTCAGCGCGTAGATCGGATGCGTGTCTAACGCAACTGTCGTGCCGGCCTTCGCGGCACCGCTCTTCGCGGTATCGCCGGACGTGCCGCCGGCCTTGGCCAGCAGGCTGAGCGCGGTCGCCGACCGCGCGGCGGTGGTTGCCTTGGACAACGCCGCCGGTGCAACTGGCTGCGGTCCGGCGGCGCCCGCGAAACCGGCGGCACCGACCGCGAAGCCGAGGGCGGCGGCCAATACGGCGGCGTAACGGAGCAGGATGTTCTTAGGAGCGCGCATGTCAGGCTCCGATCCGGTACAGGGAATGGGTCCAGGTGAACTGGGAGTTGGACCTGTACCAGCTGTACGTCGAGTAGTTGTACCGCTGGTCGTCCGGCCACGGGTCGTAGTACTCGATCGTCGTGTCGGACGAGTCGTACCCGATGATGTCCATCATGTGTCCGCCGCCCGAGGTCCAGCCGATCCGCGTCATCACCGGGCGGCCGGCCGCGATCTCGGTGACGAGCGTGCTGAAGCCGAGCGTTCCGGAGACGTAACTGCCGGAGCTGATCCCGATCGCCCGGAACGCATTCTGGTCGTTGCCGAGGGTGGCCTGGTTGTTCGGGCAGGTGCCGTTCATCGCGTAGCCGAAGGCAAGGTTGCAGAACTGGTTCTGGCTGTAGGAGTAGCCGTAGAACGCGGCGACACTGTTGCCGCTGGCCGCCCAGCACCAGTTCGTCTTCTGCTGGGCCTGACCGGTGACGTTCAGGTAGTAGCTGGACGGCGCCGCCGCACTGGCGGCCGGGGCGAGCGGCGCCAGCGTGGCGAGTCCGAGGATCGTGGCCAACAGCAACGACCAGAAGCGGCCGGGTCGGCTGGGGCGGAGCCTGCGCATGAGTCCTCCTCTACGAGGTACTGCGGGTTGGGCGGAGTCCATCGTCAGGAGCCGGCCCCGGCGCGGCAAGAACTCGGTGACGGCCCGGTACTGCGGTGTGAACGGCACGCTCGCGTGAACAGTGGGTGATCGGAGAGTGCCGCTGAGTGGTGTGAACGTTTACACTTCCGGCAAGGAGCGTGGGCCATGGTGAAAACCGTCCGAGCACCGGTCCCGGTGGTCACTCCGGAGGCGTCGTTCGCGGACGCCCTCCGGCTGGCGATCGCCCGCCGCGGCCTGGCTCTGAACCGGATCCGGACCCATCTCGCCGACCGCGGACTGCACGTCGGGGTGGCCACTCTCAGCACCTGGCAGAGCGGTCGCCGGATGCCGCGCGATGAATCGCGGGCGATCGTCACGGCGCTCGAGGAGCTCCTCGAAGTACCACCGGGCTGGCTGACCGTACGGATCCCGCCGCCGCGTACGGAGACGCAGCCGTACTCCGTGGTCGACTACGCCGAGGCCCTCTCCCGGATGCTCGACCGGCTTCGGCGGGACGCCCACGGGCGGCTGCGCAACGTCACGGTGCTCGAGGAGGTGCGGGTGGATGCACAGCGGAGCGCCTACCTGCGGCGCGTGTGCCAGAGCGTGGTCGCCGTACAGCCGGTGGATCGGCTGATCATCGCGCACCAGGGCGAGGCCGGTTGCGACGCGGAGCGGCTCGCGCTGCGGGCGGAGAGTGGCTGCCGGACCGGCCGGGTCGCTCGCTCCCCCGAGGCCGGCGCGCTGCTCGGGGAGCTGCTGCTCGACCGGGTGCTCGCGGTCGGCGAGACCGCCGTCGTCCGGTACGAGATCGAGGATCGCAACACGTTGCCCTCCACCGACTACCAGCGGTTCAGCGAGTGGGGCGGGATGCACTACGTCCTGGAGGTCCAGTTCGACCGCGCCGCACTACCGGTCCGCGTCCACGAACTCCGTCGCCGGCACACCGCCGGCCCCAACCTCGTCCAACGCGACCTGATGCTCACCCCCGACGGCCGCGTCCACGTCATCGAACCATCCGCCCCACCCGGCACCATCGGCATCGCCTGGGAGTGGGACTAGCTTCTAGCTCCGGAAGCCGGCGTGGACGTGGTCGTGGTGGGTGCGGTCGGAGAAGAACGCGGTGCCGGAGAGTTGGTACGGGCCCCCGACGTTGTAGGAGCCGAGGGATTCGGCGGTGCGCATGTACGAGGTGACGAGTGAGCGCGGCGTCGACGGGGAGACGACCGCCCGGCCGTTGATCTGCCAGGTGTCGAACGCCCGGCCGCGTGGGTGGTCGCTCGGGCGATCGGTGCCGAAGACATCGATCGGGTGACCGGAGCGGATCACGCTGATGCCGATCCGGTACGTCTTCGCCAGCTCGAGCATCGTCGTCAGCACGCTGTCGTGGACCTGACCCGAGCGGATGTCAGCGGCCGATGCCGGCGGCAACGAAATCTGCTCGCTCGCCAGCACCTGCCGCGCGGCCGCCGACAAGCTCGCCACCGGCGCTCCGGGCTGTGCCGGGTGGGTCGCGGTCACGCGCCAGGTTCCTTGGGGTGATCTGCTAAGGCGTACGTCGACCGTCGTACCGCCGCTGATCAGGCGGTTCGCACGGATCGAGTAGACGCGGCACGGCACGAGCACGCTGGCGGAGTCGCTGAGGATGCCGCCGTACTGCGCGTCGATCACCTCTACCACCGCCCTCGCGCCGTTCGGCTGGAGGAGCTTCACCACGGCAGCCACAGCAAGCCGCTTGACCTCAGGCTCGATCTCGCCCGGCCCAGGAGCCCACGAACGCACCGCCGGCAGCCCGACCGTCGGCGAGGTGGAGGGTGCCGGACTTGTGACGGTCGGGGGTGTGGTGACGGACGGGGCGGCACTCGACGGGGTGTCACTGGACGGGGTGCCACTGGGTGGCGGGGCGCTGGACGGCGGGGCGCTGGACGGCGGGGCGCTGGACGGTCCGGAGGGGCTCGGGTGGTTCTGGGCTGACGAATTGCTGCAGCCGGCCAGCAACCCCGCACCCGCGATCAAGAACACCCGACGCCTCATAGTCGCAGTGTGCCCCGACCCACCAACCGGGCTACTGCGTCACGCGATACACGTCGAACACGCCCTCCACCGACCGAACCGCCTTCAGCACGTGACCGAGATGCGTCGGATCGCCCATTTCGAAGGTGAAACGGGACTTCGCGATCCGGTCGCGCGTCGTCGTCAGCGCCGCGGACAGGATGTTCACGTGGTAGTCCGACAGCACCCGGGTGATGTCCGACAGCAACCGCGCCCGGTCCAGCGCCTCGACCTGGATCGCGACCAGGAACACCGACTGAGCGGTCGGCGCCCACTCGACTTCGACGATCCGCTCCGGCTGGGTCTTCAGGTTCTCCACGTTGGCGCAGTCGGCACGGTGCACCGAGACGCCCGCACCCCGCGTGATCCACCCGATGATCTCGTCACCCGGCACCGGCGTACAGCACCGAGCGAGCTTCGACAGTACGTCGGTCGCGCCCTTGACGATCACACCCGCGTCGCCGCGTGCGGTCCGCTTCCGCCGCTCCCGCGACTGTGGTAGCCGGAGGCCCTCGGCCAGGTCCTCGGCCGCGCCCTCCTCACCGCCGTACGTCTCGATCAGGCGCCGTACGACGGCCTGGGCGCTCACGTGCTGCTCGCCGACCGCGGCGTACAGCCCGGTGACGTCCGGGTACCGCAGAGAGTTGGCGACTGCGGTCAGGGTCTCGTGCGACAGCAGGCGCTGCAGCGGCAGGCCCTCCTTGCGGAGCTGCTTCGCGATCGCGTCCTTGCCCTGCTCGATCGCCTCGTCGCGGCGCTCCTTGGAGAACCAGTGCTTGATCTTGTTCCGCGCGCGGGGGCTCTTGACGAACGTCAGCCAGTCGCGGGACGGACCCGCGCCCTGCGCCTTCGAGGTGAAGACCTCGACGACGTCGCCGTTCTCCAGGGTGCTTTCCAGCGGTACCAGCCGACCGTTGACGCGGGCACCGATACAGCGGTGCCCGACCTCGGTATGGACGGCGTAGGCGAAGTCGACCGGGGACGAACCCGTCGGCAGCGACATCACGTCACCGCGCGGGGTGAAGACGTAGACCTCGGTGTTGTTGATCTCGAACCGCAGCGAGTCCAGGAACTCCGACGGGTCCGAGGTCTCCCGCTGCCAGTCGACCAACTGGCGGACCCAGGGCATGTCGTTCGGGCCGCCGATCTCGGTGCTCGGCGTAGCCGGCACCGCCGAGGTCGGGTCCTCCTTGTACTTCCAGTGCGCTGCGATGCCGTACTCCGCGCGGCGGTGCATCGAGAACGACCGGATCTGCAGCTCGACCGGCTTGCCCTGTGGGCCGATCACGGTCGTGTGCAGCGACTGGTACATGTTGAACTTCGGCATCGCGATGTAGTCCTTGAACCGGCCGGGGACCGGGTTCCAGCGCGCGTGCATGATGCCGAGGGCGGCGTAGCAGTCGCGGACCGACTCGACCAGGACCCGGATGCCGACCAGGTCGTAGATGTCGCCGAACTCGCGGCCGCGGACGATCATCTTCTGGTAGATCGAGTAGTAGTGCTTCGGCCGGCCGGTGACAGTGGCCTTCACCTTGGCCGAGCGCAGGTCCTCGTGCACCTGGTCGATCACGGTGGCCAGGTACTCGTCGCGGGACGGGGCGCGCTCGGCGACCAGCCGGACGATCTCGTCGTACACCTTCGGGTGCAGGGTCGAGAACGCCAGGTCCTCGAGCTCCCACTTGATCGTGTTCATACCGAGCCGGTGCGCCAGCGGGGCGTAGATCTCCAGCGTCTCGCGGGCGATCCGCTCCTGCTTCTCCTGCCGCAGCGAGCCGAGGGTGCGCATGTTGTGCAGCCGGTCGGCCAGCTTGATCACCAGCACCCGGATGTCCTTGGACATCGCGACGACCATCTTGCGGATCGTCTCGGCCTGCGCGGATTCGCCGTACCGCACCTTGTCGAGCTTGGTGACGCCGTCGACGAGCATCGCGATCTCTTCGCCGAAGTCGCGGGTCAGGTCCTCGACCGTGTACGGCGTGTCCTCGACGGTGTCGTGCAGCAGCGCGGCGCACAGCGTGGTCGCGGTCATCCCGAGCTCGGCGAGGATGGTGGCGACCGCGAGCGGATGCGTGATGTA
Organism: Kribbella jejuensis; assembly: GCF_006715085.1. Lineage (NCBI taxonomy): Bacteria > Bacillati > Actinomycetota > Actinomycetes > Propionibacteriales > Kribbellaceae > Kribbella > Kribbella jejuensis. The sequence continues at coordinate 104,054 of NZ_VFMM01000001.1, forward strand.
CGCGTCGCCGGACTTGCGCATCTGGCCGGTGTGGTACTTCTCCGCGGTCCGGTAGGCGCGCTCGATCATCCCGAGGTCGGCCTTCGGGTGGGTCGCGCGGACCACCCGGAACAGCGGCTCGAGCATCGGCGCCCGGTTCGGGTGCCGGGTGCCGCCGAGACGGGCGAGCCGGGCCCGGACCCGGGCCGGCGCCATCCGCGGCGGTTGGCTGGCAGGCGGCGGCGACGCCGGAGCCGGACGCACCGGTGACGGCGCGCGCGGCGGCTCCTGCGGTACGGCGTTCGGTACCGCAGATGTCATCGCCGGGTCTTCGCCCACGTTTGTGTCCCTCCGCCGACAGGCCACCAGTCTAGAGGCCTTCGTCCAGCCAGGCGGAACCGCCTGTGGACAACACGCCGGGTCACCCGACGGCTGCGGAGAGTGTACCGGGAACTACACCGTCAGCAGTGCGCTGACCTGCTCGCCCTCGAGTCGCTTGCGGCCCGGGAGGAACGACAACTCGATGAGGACCGCCGTACCGGCGACCTCGGCACCGCAGCGGCGGATCAGCCGCAGGCAGGCCTCGACGGTGCCGCCGGTGGCCAGCACGTCGTCGATGACCAGCACCCGGTCCCCCGGCGCGAACGCGTCCTGGTGCACCTCGATGGTCGCCTCGCCGTACTCGAGCGCGTACGACTCCTCGTACGTCGCGGCCGGCAGCTTGCCCTTCTTCCGTACCGGGACGAACCCGGCACCGAGGGCGAGCGCGACCGGGGCGGCGAGGATGAACCCGCGTGCCTCGATCCCGACCACCTTGTCGACCACCGGGTTGCCGTCGTCGTCCTTACCGGCCGCCGCGAGCGCCTCGACCACTTGGCCGAAGCCGGTGTGGTCGGCCAGCAGCGGGGTGATGTCCTTGAACACCACCCCCTGCTGCGGGTAGTCGGGGATGTCGCGGATGCCGTCGGCGAGGACCTGCTCCAGCGACCGCATCACTTACCGCGCTTCGACCGCGGCTTGCGGGTCGGCTGCGGACGCCCGGCGGCCGCCGCCTTCATCGGCCGCGAGGACGGCGCCGGTGCCGCACCGGCCGAACCGGTCGCCCGGTCCGCCTTCCGCGGCGAGTCCTGTACGGCGGACCGCGCGGTCGTCTGTGTGGTCGTCTGTGCGGTCGTGGATGCACCGGCCGGCGCACCCGCGGTCGCCACCTCGGCCGGAGCCGTTGCCGCCTTCGCGGCCTGCGCCTTCTTCGCGGCGACCCGCTTGTTCAGCGCCTGCATGGCCGGCTCGCGCTCCTTGAAGACCGCGAGCAGCGACGGGGCGATGAAGATCGACGAGTACGCACCGACGGCGATACCGACGAACAGCGCCAGCGACAGGTCCTTCAGCGGGCCGGTGCCGAGCACCACGGTGCCGACGACCAGGATCGCGCCGACCGGGAGCAGGGCGGTGACCGTGGTGTTGATCGACCGGACCACGGTCTGGTTGACGGCCAGGTTGGTGGCGTCGGAGTACGTGTAGCGGTTCGACCCGGTGATCCCGCGGGTGTTCTCGCGGACCTTGTCGAACACGACGACCGTGTCGTACAGCGAGTAACCGAGGATCGTCAGGACGCCGATCACAGTCGCCGGCGTGACGTCGAAGCCGACCAGCGCGTACACGCCGACCGTGATGGTGACGTCGTGGATCAGCGCGATGATCGCGGCCAACGAGGCCTTGGCCTCGCGGAAGTACAGCCAGATCACGATGAAGACCAACGCGAGGAACACCACCAGCGCCCAGATCGCCTTGTCGGCGATCTGCTTGCCCCAGGAGGCGCCGATCTGCTGCGAGGTGACCTGGTCGGCCGGGATGCCGGCCTGCTTGCCGATCGCGTCGCGGACCCTGCCGATGTCGGTCTGCTCCAGCGGCTTGGTCTGGACCCGGACCTTCTCGTTGTTGATCGTGGTGACCACCGGGTCGCCGAGGCCCTTGGCGTTGGTGGCCTTCACCGCGTTGGTGAAGTCGTCCACGGTGTGGCTGGTGACCTTGACCTTCGCCTCGTACTCGACGCCGCCACGGAACTCGATACCGAGCGCGAGGCCGCGGGCGAACAGGCCGGCCAACGAGATGATGACCAGCACCGCCGACAGGCTGAACCAGAACTTGCGGTGGCCGATGAAGTCGTAGGAGACCTCACCGCGGTGCAGCTTGGCACCGATCTGTCCGAGCTTCGACATCAGACCTCGCCTCCCACCGGCTTGCGCGTCGACGGCGTCCGGCGCGGCCGGGCCGACGGTTTGGTCTGCCCGGGTAGTCGTTCGACGCCGAGATGCTCCGGATCCAGGCCGGACAGCTTGTGGCCGTGGCCGAAGAAGTCCGTCCGGGCCAGCATCGTGACGACCGGCTTGGTGAACAGGAAGACCACGACCAGGTCGATCAGCGTGGTCAGGCCGAGCGTGAACGCGAAGCCGCGGACGCTGCCGATCGCCAGCACGTACAGCACGATCGCGGCGAGCAGCGAGATCGAGTCGGCGGCGATGATCGTGTGCTTGGCGCGCGCCCAGCCGGTCTCGACCGAGGAGCGCAGGCTGCGGCCCTCACGGACCTCGTCGCGGAGTCGTTCGAAGTAGATGATGAACGAGTCCGCGGTGATACCGACCGCGACGATCAGACCGGCGATACCGGCCAGCGTCAGCGTGAACCCGATCGCCTTGCCGAGCAGGATCACCAGGGTCCCGGTGAGGATGCCGGCCGCGACCAGCGACAGCACCACGACGATGCCGAGTCCGCGGTAGTACAGGAAGCAGAACACGACGACGAGGGCCAGACCGGCGATACCGGCCCAGATACCGGCCGAGAGCTGGTCACCACCGAGCTGCGGGGAGACCGTGTCGACCGAGGAGATCTCGAACTTCACCGGCAGCGAACCGTACTTCAGCACGTTCGCCAGGTCGCGGGCCTCGGACTCGGTGAACGTACCGGTGATCTGCGCCTGACCGCCCGGGATCGGGTTCTCCACGCTCGGGGTCGAGATCGTCACGCCGTCCAGCACGATCGCGAACAGGTTGTTGCCCTGGCCGCGCTGCGAGATCGCCGTGGTGGCCTTGAGGAACTTGTCGCCACCCGAGCCGGTGAACTTCAGGTTGACCTGCCACTGCAGGCCGTTCTGCGGGATGCCGGCGGAGGCGTCGGACAGGTCGGTACCGGCCATGATCGCCGGGCCGAGGAGGTACTTGTACTGACCGGCCTTGTCGCAGGAGAACAGCGGCTTGTTCGGGTCGTCGGCCTGCTTGTCCTTGTCCGCGCACTTGAAGGCCGCGAAGCCCGCCTGGGCGGCGGCGTCCGGCGTCCACTTCAGCGGGTCGGTGCTCGCAGCCGGGGTCGACGGCGTCGTACTCGCCTTCGGGGTGGTACTCGCCTTGGGGGTCGGCGTCGGGGTCGGCGTGGCCTGACCCAGCGCGCTCGTCCAGGCGCGGCCCTTCGGCGTACTGCTCGTGCTCGGCTTGATGGTGGCGCTCGGCGTCACCTTCGCGCTCGGCTTCGGCGTCGTACTGGGCTTCGGCGTCGTGGTCGGCTTGGTCGTCGGGGTCGGCGCCGGGGCGGCTGTGGCCTCCGCGCTGTAGACGATCCGGAAGTACAGCAGGGCGGTCTGACCGACCTGCGACACCAGGGATTCCTTCGTGGCACCGGGTACCGCGACGTTGATGATGTTCGACCCGGAGGTGGTGATGTCGGACTCGGCGACACCGGCTCCGTTCACCCGTTGGCCGATGATGTTCTTCGCCTCGTTCAACTGGTCGGCGGTGACCTTGCCGGCGTCGCCGATCGGCTTGGCGGTCAGCGTGATGGTGGTGCCGCCACGCAGGTCCAGACCGAGTTTGGGCTTCCAGGTCTTGGTCAGCGCCATGATCCCGAACAGCAGAACGACCACCACCAGCAAGGTGATCAGGCTCCGCCCGGGGCGGGATGTCGAAGTCGTTGCCACGTCAGATTCAACCTTTGTGCTTCTGGGCGCGCCGCAGTGTCACTGGATCTCTCACAGGACGCCGGACGGCGCGCCGCAGGCCGGTGGGACGGAAATCAGTTCTCGGTGTGCGTCGGCGGCAGCTTCGGGGTGTCCTGCACCTTGCTGCCGGCCTTGTCCGCACCGGCGTCCGGTACGTCGACCTTCTCGGCCGTGACCGCTTCGTCCGCATCGGCGGTGGTGGCGGTGCTGTCGTCGGCAGCGGCCGGGTCGTCGGCGGCGTCCTCTTCGGGGATCACCCGGCCGATCGCGGCCTTGACCACCTGGACGAGCACGCCCTCGGAGATCTCCAGCGTCACGTAGTCGTCATCGGTCTCCTCGACGATGCCGACCAGACCGCTGGTGGTGATCACCTTGGTGCCGGGCGCGAGCTTGGCGACGGTGTCCGCCTGGCGCTGGCGCTGCTTCTTCTGCGTGCGGCTCATGAACCAGATCATTCCGACGATCAGGATCAGCGGCAGCAGCAGCGTGATGCCGCCACCCCCGGAGGAGGCCATCGGTACGGCGAGGAGTTGCATCGGGTCTCAGAATCCTTCGTCGGGGTCGGTTGTACGGGCGTCCACACGCTCCGCGGAGCACGCGGTCGCAGCGGAAGACCTGGAGGTCAGGCCACCGGGGAGTCTAACCCTGAGCGTCAACAACTGCCTCATGACACCGGGTCACGTTTGAGTTACTCGCTACGGAGTGTCTACGTACCGGCGCCGGCAGTGGTTCCCGGCTCTTCAGTTAGGGGCTGGTCTCCTCAGTCTTCTTCGTCGAAGAGCGTGTCCGCGAAGGTCGCGCCCTTGGGAACCTTCAGGCCGATGTGCCGCCAGGCCGCGGGCGTGGCGACGCGGCCGCGCGGCGTCCGGGCCAGGTAGCCCGATCGGACCAGGAAGGGTTCCGCTACTTCCTCCACGGTCTCACGTTCCTCGCCGACCGCAACCGCCAGCGTGGAAAGACCGACCGGTCCGCCGCCGAACCGTCGGCACAACGCGTCCAGCACCGACCGGTCCAGCCGGTCCAGGCCCATCTTGTCGACCTCGTACAGATCGAGGGCGGCCTTGGAGAGCGCGAGCGTGATGATGCCGTCCGCGCGGACCTCGGCGTAGTCGCGGACCCGGCGGAGCAGCCGGTTCGCGATTCGCGGCGTACCCCGGGAGCGGGAGGCGATCTCGGTCGCGCCCTCCGGGGTGATGTCGACCTCGAGCAGCGCGGCCGAGCGGTTCACGATCTTCTCCAGCTCGGCGGCCTCGTAGAACTCCAGGTGGCCGGTGAACCCGAACCGGTCGCGCAGCGGCCCGGGCAGCAGGCCGGCCCGGGTGGTCGCGCCGACCAGTGTGAACGGTGGGATCTCCAACGGGATCGCGGTCGCGCCGGGCCCCTTGCCGACGATGACGTCGACGCGGAAGTCCTCCATTGCCATGTACAGCAGCTCTTCGGCGGGCCGCGACATCCGGTGGATCTCGTCCAGGAACAGGACTTCGCCCTCGCTGAGCCCGGACAGGATCGCGGCCAGGTCGCCGGCGTGCTGGATCGCCGGACCGCTGGTCACCCGCAGCGGTGCGGACAGCTCGCTGGCGATGATCATCGCCAGCGTCGTCTTCCCCAGCCCGGGCGGGCCGGACAGCAAGACGTGGTCGGGCGCGCGCTTCCGCCCGCGGGCGGCGTGCAGTACGAGCTCGAGCTGTTCGCTGACCCGGCGCTGGCCGCCGAACTCGGCCAGCGATCGTGGGCGGAGCGCCGACTCGATCTTGCGTTCCTCGAGGTCCACCGCATCCGCGGAGACCAGCGGCCGGACGTTGTCTTCCATGGGTTACGCCTTCGAGAGCACGCGGAGCGCGGCCCGCAGCAGGTCGGGGACGGACGGGTTCGGGTTGTCGGCGGCCAGCGGCGACACCGCGGTCACGGCGTCCTCGGCGTCCCGCGCGGACCAGCCGAGGCCGACAAGACCCGCCTGCACCTGATCACGCCACGCCTCCTGCGCCTGCAGCGGCCGCCCGGTCACGGTCTTGGACGGTGCACCGATCTTGTCCTTCAACTCCAGGACGATCCGCTGCGCGCCTTTCTTCCCGATCCCGGGCACCTTCACCAGTACGGCGAGATCCTCGGTCGCGACGGCCTGGCGCAGCTGGTCCGGGCTGAGCACCGCGAGCGCGGCCTGGGCCAGCTTCGGCCCGACCCCGGACGCGGTCTGCAACAGCTCGAACAGGTTCTTCGCGTCGTCGTCGGCGAACCCGTACAACGTCAGCGAGTCCTCGCGAACCACCATCGAGGTGGCGATCCGGGCCTCCTGGCCCGGGCGCAGACCGGCCAGCGTGCCCGGGTCGCAGTACACCTGCAGGCCCACTCCCCCGACTTCGACCACGGCACTGTCGACCCCGATGGCCGCCACCGGTCCACGTACAAAGGCGATCATCGCCAACCTCCCAGCCCGTTCAACTCACACTCACCGCTTGCCCTGCTGCGCCGCCACCGCGGCCCTGAGCCGGGCCACCTGCAGCCGCGCCTGTGCCTGGGCGGCCGCCTCGAGGTTGGTCCGGGTCGTGGCCGCCTGCTGAAGCTTGCTCGCCACCCCACCACGCCAGACCTGGCAGATCGCCAGCGCCAGCGCGTCGGCGGCGTCGGCCGGGGTCGGACGCTCGCTCAGCCGGAGGATCCGGGTCACCATCGTGGTCACCTGTTCCTTGTCGGCGCGGCCCGATCCGGTGACCGCGGCCTTCACCTCGCTCGGCGTGTGCAGCGCCACCGGCAGTCCGCGGCGGGCAGCCACCACCATCGCGATCCCGGACGCCTGCGCCGTCCCCATCACCGTGCGGACGTTGTGCTGCGCGAACACCCGCTCGACCGCGACCGCATCCGGCTGGTACTTCGCGATCCACGCGTCCAGCTCTTCCTCGATCTGGACCAGGCGCCTGGACACGTCCAGCTCGGCCGGCGTCCGGATCACCCCGACGGCGACCAGCGCCGGCGGCTTCCCCGGTGTCCCCTCGACGACGCCGAGGCCGCACCGGGTCAGTCCCGGGTCGACGCCGAGCACCCGCATGGACCACCTCCGAACGTTTGTTCGACAACCCTAGACGGCGGCGGTCCCACGGCCGAAATCGACGCGCCGTGGCCCCGCAGGACGCGAGATCAGAAGTAGTCGAGCATGTACGGCGTCCCGCCGCCGAAGACCGCGTCCAGAGCGGGGTCCTGGTCTTCTCCCCCGGCCATCAGGCTGGCGACCCGGAGCGTGGCCGGCGGCGTACCGGCGTACAGCGCGGCCAATCCTCGTGGACCGAGCCGGACCGCATCGGCCGACGGGTCGGCCGGCTTCAACTGGGCGGCACCGTCGGCGAGCGACAGGTGCCAGTCGCCGGTGTTCGTGGGCAGCTCCGGGTCGTCGATCCGCAGATCCACCTCGAGTACGGCGCCTTCGGGGTAACCGCGGGCTGCGAGAGCGGCCGGGGCGTCGACGAGCCGGAGCATCCAGCGGTTGATCCGCGCGTCGCCCTGCGCCTCGTGCTCGGCGAGCAGGTGGATCGGGTCGGACGGAGCGCAGTACGCGTGCACGGTCGTCGCGATCGACGAACCCGAACCGACCGTGGCCCACAGCGCCCGGGCCGTCTCCTCGGAGCCGGCGATGAGTTCGTCGACGGAGAGGTCGCCGTCGGACCAGCTGTAGACGACGAAGCCGTCCTCGGCCAGGTAGGCGAAGTTGTCCTCGTCCTTGAGCCACGCCTCGATCTCGGACCGCGGCCAGATCAGCGGACCACTCGAACGGCGTACCGCGTGGGCCTTGGACGCCAGCTCCAGGAAGCGGTCGGCGTCGTCGACGCCGGCCTTGCGTACCGCCGTACCTGTGCCGCCCAGCGTCCGCAGATCGGCCGCCTGGAAGGAGAACTTGTACCGGCCGCCGGCGAACTCGTAGCCGAGGTGCCGGTAGAGAACAGTCGTCGCGGGGTACAACGCCGTCAGCGGATAGCCCTTCTCGGCGCAGCGCTTCAGGACGTCCCGCATCATCAGACTGCCCACGCCACGGCCGCGGTACTCCGGGGCGACGACGACGCCGGCCACGCCACCCATCGGGACCCGGCGCCCGCTCCACCACTGCTCGAACGGCCAGATCCGCGCCGCGGCGACGAGGTCGGCACCGTCCATCACCCCGAGGATCCGCTGGTCCGCGACGAACTGCAGCGCGTTCTTCTTCCACTCGTCCCGGTCACCACCTGGGCCGAACGACCTGATCCGTACCTGCCACACCGAGTCGAGCTGTTCCTCGGTGACGTCCACCACCCGCAGTTCAGTCACGCGGGAGACCCTACGTCTTCTTGTCCGTCACCCACAGATGAATTGTCCCCTCGACGACCACCGTGCCGTCGTCCCGCGTCGCCTTCACCTGCACCGGTACGTCGGGACCGGCCGTCCATGTGCCCGGATCGGTCTCGGCCGAGCAGGTGAGGTCGGAGGTCGACTTCGCGAGGTACTTCACTTCCATGCTTTTCGGCAGCCACCGCTTCCCTGCCGGGATCGTCGCCTCCGCGAGCGCCCCCATGGCGGCCTCCAAACCGTTGCACACGGCAATCGCATGCACAGTCCCGATGTGGTTCAGGACGGCCCGCCGCTTGCGCAACCGGAGTGCCGCGTAGTTGGGACTGACCTGAACGAACCGCGGCCGCACGGACCGGAAGTACGGCGCCCGCCAGGTGAACCCCCAGGAAAACACCCGCTCCCCACCCGGCACCCCACGCAACCGCTCCCACAACCCCAGCACCTGACTCATCCCCACATGTTACCCACCAGTCACTTCCCGGTGAAGCTGTCCGCTCGAGAAATGTTCCCGCGGCTAGCAACGTCGCGGCCCGGTCGCACGTCCAGGTGAGGAAACGAGGAGGGTGCGCGATGAAAGAGTTGAGTCTGGGGATCGCCGCCGCGGCCGTGATCGCAGGTGCTCTGTGGGCTGTACTCCCGGAAGCTGCGAGCGGGCCGCGACCGGCGGGCGGCGTGCCTCGGATCGTGAATTCCGATACGGACAGTCCCAGTGGAATGGAGGCTGCGCTCGTCACCACGTTGACCGTCGACGCGAACGGCTGCGTTCGCGGGGGCGGGGGCGTGACGCTCGTGTGGCCGCGTGGGTACACCGTGCGCGGCGACGCACAGTCCTTCCAAGTCCTCGACGGAGGGAACCAGGTGGTCGCGCAGTCAGGTGTACAGCTCACCATCGGCGGCGGTGGCGCCGACAACCTCCGGGACACCTGGACCGACCGGGACTGCGCCGGCGGGCAGCTCTGGATGGTCGGACACGCTTCCCACTAGCAATTAGCTGAAGGTGAGGGTGAGGGTGCCGGTTCGGGTCAGGAGGGGTGGGTGGGCTGTCAGGACGGCGCGGGTTATCTCGGGGCCCCAGATGGTGGCGAGTTTCGGGTCGGTGAGGGGGATGGGCTCGAGTTGGATCAGGAGGTCGCCCTCGTAGCCGATGGTCAGGTTGTCGACGATGATCGTGTGGCCGTCGTGGACCGGGCGGCCGTTGAGGATCAGGTGCCAGACGAGTTCGGTCGGCTCGTTGTCCAGCTCCCATGTGTCGGTCAGCCCGGCCGGCGACAGACTCCGGTGCCAGGAGCGGATGCCTGCCTCGGCGGGGTAGGCGTGCGCGAGGTCCAGGCCCGCGGCGGTCATGCCGGTCGCGCGGTACGAGCGGCCGGCCTGCTGCGAGAAGCCGTTGATCCGCGGCAGGTTGTGGTAGTCGCTCTGCATCGTGAAGATCTCGTAGCGCTCCGGCGAGAACGTCTGCCGGGTGTACGTACCGACGCCGAGGTCGATCACCCGCGGTACGCCGTGCTTCGCGACGACGAATGTCCCGACGTCGTTGTGATTGTGCGACTCGTCGTTGTGCCCGCCCTTCCACGCCAGCAACAACTCGTCCGTCCGCCGGACCACCACCTCGGTCTGCGGAAGGTAGACGTTCTGATCCTCGACGACCTCCTCGTCGACCATCAGCCCCGGTTCGAGCAGCGCGCCGACGACCCGGAGCATCGACGGGATCTGCGGTACCAGCGGATCGTCCTGGCGCCGGATCGCCCGCGCGTGCCGGCGTGCTGCCGGTTCGCCGGTGTGGACGCCCAGCCGATAGAGCGGGTACGCCGCCGAGGGATCGGCCAGCTGCGCCGGGCAGTCCGCGAAGTTCACGTACCACCGGTCGGCGATGTGCATGGCCGGCAGGTACGCCGTGATCGGCCGCAGCTTGGGATGACCGAATCCGTCGAGCCGGCCGGACGTTGCGTCGTACAACAACACCAGGTTGTCCGCGAGCGATCCGCCGGCGCGGGTCCAGTACGAGGCGCCCTCGTCGCAGCCTCCGTCGTCCGGGTACGAGTCCAGGAACACGTCGAGTCCTTGGACGACGAGGTCGACGATCCGGGCGCGCCGTACCGGGTCGGGCTCGAGGAGCAGCGCGCAGGCGGTGATGTTCGAGTGGATCCAGGGGTTCCAGTTGTTGGTGAATCCAACGAGCCAGCGCCAGTCCCGGACCTCGAGGAACGGCGTCAGCACCCGCCGGTCGACCTCGGCCGCGATCCGCCGCCGGGTCGGCTCGTCCAGCACCGGACCCAGCAGGTGCTGCACCCAAGCGAGCAGTCCGCCCGTTTCGGCACAGAACAGATCCAGGTCTCGATCACCCGGCCGCGGCAACGCCTCGCCGCGCGCGATCGCCGACGACGCATGCGCCGGCAGGGTCCACGTCGCCTCGTCGCAGACCAGCCAGACCCCGTCCACCACATCCGCGATCCACCGCTCGGACCCTGTCAACAGAGCGGCCAACGCACTGAGGACGATCCGCCGCCGGCGCTCGAAGTACGGCGTCTCGTAGCTGACGCGGTCGCCCTCGCGCTGATACCGCGCAAAGTCCCGCGCCAACAGCACGGGCCACTCCCGGGCCGCCGTTTTCTCTGCGTCGGCAAGCACCGCGGCCCGGTCGGCCGCAGGCACGTCCGACCAGGCCGAAGCACCGATTCCCGGCAGGAGCTGCCCTACCTCCCCCAGGGTTTGCTCGAGCAACTCGGCCGGCAACAGTTCCCGCAACGTCCGGCCCATCGGCCCGACCTGTCAGCCGACCTCGGCCATGATTTCGTCCGAGACGTCGAAGTTGGCGTAGACGTTCTGGACGTCGTCGCTGTCCTCGAGGGCGTCGATCAGGCGGAAGATCTTGCCGGCGCCGTCGGCGTCCAGTTCCACCGTCATCGACGGGACGAACTGGACGTCGGCGGAGTCGTAGTCGATGCCGGCGTCCTGCAGGGCGGTCCGGGCCGCGACCATGTCGGTGGCCTCGGTGATGATCTCCCAGGAGTCACCGAGGTCGTTCACCTCGTCGGCGCCGGCCTCGAGCACGGCCTCCATCACGTCGTCCTCGGACAGCGACTTACCGTCCTGGTCCTTGGCGACGACGATCACGCCCTTGCGGTTGAACAGGTAGGCGACCGAGTTCGGGTCGGCGAGCGAGCCACCGTTGCGGGACATCGCCGTCCGTACGTCGGCGGCGGCCCGGTTGCGGTTGTCGGTGAGGCACTCGACCAGCATCGCGACGCCGTTCGGGCCGTAGCCCTCGTACATGATCGTCTGGTACTCGGCACCGCCGGCCTCGGCCCCGGAACCACGCTTGACCGCGCGGTCGATGTTGTCGTTCGGGACCGACGACTTCTTCGCCTTCTGGATGGCGTCGTACAGGGTCGGGTTCCCGCCAGGGTCGCCACCGCCCATCCGGGCGGCCACCTCGATGTTCTTGATCAGCTTCGCGAAGAGCTTGCCGCGCTTCGCGTCGATGACGGCCTTCTTGTGCTTCGTGGTGGCCCACTTGGAGTGGCCTGACATGGCGAACCAACCCTTCTGACTGCTACGAACGTCTACCGGCCGCGGACCAGCTCGGCGAAGTAGCCGTGCAGCCTGGCGTCCCCGGTCATCTCCGGATGGAACGACGTGGCCAGCAACCGATCGTGGCGAACCGCGACGATCCTACCTGCGGCCGGGCCCGACCTCACCGTCGAGAGTACCTCGACGTCCTGTCCGACGCGCTCCACCCACGGTGCACGGATGAACACCGCGTGGTACGGCGTGTCCAGCGCCGCGAACTCGAGGTCGGACTCGAACGAGTCGACCTGCCGCCCGAACGCGTTCCGGCGGACCGTCACGTCCAGCCCGCCGAGCGTCTCCTGGCCGGCGATCCCGCCGGTGATCTCGTTGGCCAGCATGATCATCCCTGCGCAGGTCCCGAACACGGGCATCCCGTCCGCGATCCGCTTCTGCAGCGGTTCGAACAGGTCGAACGTCCGGGCCAGTTTGTACATCGTCGTCGACTCGCCGCCCGGCAGCACCATCGCGTCGACCTGCTCGAGCTCCGCGGGCCGACGGACCGCACGCGCCTCGACGCCGACCGACGTCAGCATCGCAAGGTGCTCCCGCACATTGCCCTGCAGTGCGAAGACACCGATCACACTCACAGGGTCACTCTCCGTTGCCAGTTGAGCGTGACCTCGATGCGGCCCTCGTCGAAGACCGCGGGTAGATCGTGCTGGTGCAGGAGCGCCAGTACGTCCTCCAGCAACGGCTCGCCGGGCGCGACGTTGCCGGTGTCGGGATGCCAGAGCTTGAGCTCGAGCATCCCGAAGTCGACCGCGTGCCAGACGTCGGTGTCGGTGAAGAACACCAGCCCGCGCGGGTTGTCGGCGGCCTCGAGCGCCTCGCGGGCGGCGTGGTGATCCGATGTGTACCGGACCACCACCAGCCCGCGGCTCTCCAGCTCGCTCAGGACCGTGTCCAGCCGGTCCGGATCAGTACTTGCCGGCCACCCCGCGGCCTCGGCGTCGAGATCCATCACCGCCTCGCCGATCAGCAGCGGTACCAGCGACGCCGCGTCCATCGACGGCGCGTCCTGTTGCACCGCCTCGGTCAGGGCGGCCGTGATGGCCGCGTGGTCGGCGTACCCCGATCGCACCAGGACGCGGGCCAGGCCACGCAGTTCCCGGGCGGTCCGCTCGTCGACGTGCATACCGCCCAGGTTAGTCGACCGTGCTACTTCACACCGCCGGCGGTCACCGAGACTTGCAGTTGCCGCTGGAAGATGATGTAGACGACCAGTACCGGTGCCACCGTGATCACCACGGCCGCGAACAGTGCACCGAAGTCCACCGCGTACCCGGCCTGGGACGCGAACGACGCCATGCCCTGGGAGAGCACGTAGTTGTTCGAGTTGGTGTTCAGCGCCACGGGCAGCAGGAACTGGTTCCACAATCCGAGGAAGTTGAAGATGGCGACCGACGCCATCCCCGGCCGCGCCATCGGCAGCATCACCGAGAAGAACGACCGCCACTCCCCCGCGCCGTCGATCTGCGCCGCCTCGTACACCTCTCCCGGCAGCGCCTTGAAGAACGCGTGCAGGAAGAACACTGTGAACGGCAACGCGAACGCGACGTAGGTGATGATCAACCCCGGCAGGGTGTTCAGCAGCGCGAGATTCTTCAGCACGAAGAACAGCGGCACGATCGCCAGGAAGACCGGGAACGTCAGTCCGGCCAGCATCGAGTAGTAGATCAGCCGGTTGCCGGGGAACGTGAACCTGGCCAGCACGTACGCGCACATCGCGCCGAGGATCATCACCAGCACCAGCGAGGAGCCGACGACGATCACGGTGTTCAGGAAGTACCGGCCGATACCGGCTGTGGTCCAGGCGTTCGCGTAGTTGCTGAACCGGAGCTTGTGCGGCAGCGACAGCGGGTTGCCCAGCACCTCCTGGGTCGACTTGAACGAGGACAGCAGGGTCCACAGCAGCGGCAGGATGACCAGCAGCGACCACACGATCAGCGCGATGTGGGCGGTGGTGGCGACTCCCTTGCCTTCCCGGGATCCCTTGCCGGAGGCACGGGGCGCGGCCACCACGCCGGCCCGGTCGGCGGTTGTCGTCATCGGCGTACCTTTCGCTCACGTCCGCCGGTCAGGGCGTTCACCAGGAAGACCAGCAGCGCGAACAGCATCGTCACGGCGGCCAGGATCACACCCATCGCGGTGGAGTAGCCGAACTGACCCTTGCTGAACGCCGTGGTGAACAGTTGCTGCGGCATGACCAGTGTCGAGTTCTGCGGGCCACCGCCGGGGTTCAGCGCCTGCATGTACACGAAGGCGTCGAGGGCGGCGATCCCGAGGTAGATGTACGCCGTCTGCACGTTGTCGCGGATCAGCGGCAGGGTGAGGAACACCGCGGTCCGGAACCGGCCGGCGCCGTCGATCCGGGCCGCCTCGAACACCTCCGGGTCGATGCCCCGGATGGCGGCGATGAACAGCACCATGTAGAAGCCGACGAAGCCCCAGATCATCACGAACATCGAGGCCGGCATCGCGGTCCGGGCGTCACCGAGCCAGGCGTAGTTCTCGAACTGGTGCAGCCCGATCTTCGACAGCACCGCGTCCAGGATGCCCGAGGCCGGGGTGAACACCTGGGCCCAGATCAGGCCGATCACGATCGCCGGGATCACGTACGGGAAGAACGACACGATCCGGTAGAAGCCGGAGTTCCGCAGCCCGCGGACCGTACCGGTGCCCGAACCGCCGATCGTCACCAGCGTGGCCAGCGTCAGCGCCAGCACGATGGTCACGAGCGGTACGACGATCGCGAGCTCGATGTTGTTGCGGACGGCCTTCAGGAAGATGTCGTCGTGGAACAGCTTCACGTAGTTGTCGAAGCCGACGAAGTTCATTCCCGAGCTGAAGCCGGACCAGTCGGTCAGCGAGTACCACAGCGCCTGGACGAACGGCGAGACCACGAAGATCACGAAGACCGCGAGCGGCAGTCCGAGGAACACGACCATGAAGCTGACCCGGTCGAAGGTCAGCGGGCGGCGGCGCCGGCGGGCGGACCTTTTCGGTCCGCCCTCCGTCACGACATCTTGCGTGATGGTCACTTGGTGACCGGAATCTTCTTGATGGAGCTGTCGTTGCGCACCTTGTCGGTGATCTGCTGCAGGCCCTTGGTCAGGCCGGCCGCGTCCAGCTGACCGGACAGGAACGAGTTCCAGACCACGAGCTGGTCGGTGTTCATGCCGTACAGGCCGAACACCTGGTAGTCGAAGACGTTGGTGCCGGCCGCGTCCAGCATCTGCGTCTGCGACTGCAGAGCGGTCGAGCCGAAACCGTCCGCGGGCACCAGACCCTTGACGATCGTCGGCGCGAGCCGGGTCTTGGCGAAGTTGGTCGCCGCGTCCTTGGACAGCATGGCCCGCAGCAGCTCCTTGCCACCGGCAACGTTCTTGCCCTTCGACGGCACGATGAACGGCTCGCCGGCCGCGCTCCGCAGCGACTCCCACGGCAGCTTCGGGCTGGAGGTGAGCGTGGGCTCCGGGATGCCCTTCATGTCGAAGCCGGCCTTGGTGGCCTTCTTCATCTCGTTCTCGATCCAGGAACCCGACGGGTACAGGATCGCCTGCTGGTCGTTGCTCCACTTGGCCTGCGCGGCGGTGAACTGCGTACCGGCGCCGCCGGGGACGAAGTACCCGTTCTTGACCATGGTCTCCATGGCCTTGAACACGCCCTGGAGCTGCGGCAGCGACCAGCAGTTCTCCTTGAGGTTCTCCAGCGCCAGCCGGACCTCGTCGCCACCCTCCTTGATCGCGGAGTCGACGGCCAGGGTGTGGTAGTACGTCGCGGCTTCCTTGCCCCAGACGAACAGGTACTTGCCCTTCGCCTTGGCCTTCGCGCCGAGGTCGAGCAGCTCGTCGTACGTCTTCGGCGGGGTCCAGCCGTTCGCCTTGAACAGGCTGTCGGAGTACCACAGGCCGTAGAGGGTGAGTACGTAGTTCATGGCAACGAACTTGCCGTCGAACGTACCGGGGTTCTTGGCGCCCGGGTACAGCGTGTCGGCGATCTTCTTGCCCTCGTAGTTGTTGGCCTCGAAGACGTCGTCCAGGGTCTCCAGCTGATCCAGGATCGTGTTGAAGCCGATCTGGTTCGCGCCGGAGTTGTCGATCAGGTCCGGCGGGTTGCCGCCGACGAAGCGCGGCTGCAGCTGCTGGGCGATCTGCGTGGACGGCGACACCTTGACCGTCGAGCCCGAGTGCTTCTGCTGCACGATGTTGGCCGCGAACGACACGTAGTCGTAGCCGTAGCCGCCGTTGAAGATGACCGCGTCGACGGTCGACTTGTCCGCCATCCCGAACGGGTTGTCCGCGCTCTTCGTGCCGCCCTGCTGCGAGCCGCTGTTGCTGTTGTTGTTGTTGCCACTGGTCGCGCAACTGGCGAGTGCACCGCCAAGGGGAAGCACCGCGGCCGCCGCCAGGCTCCCTCGCAGGAGACTCCGACGTCCGATCTTGCTGGTCTCGCTCATGTGGTCCTGCCTCTTCTCACTAGATTCCCGACGGTGCTGTTGGCACCTGCCCCTTGTGGTGAGCGTCCCCCGGTCCGTAGGCGGCCAGCGCTCGGCGCGGCTGGAAGCTCTGAAATCCAGCCACACGGTCAGCAGCAGTACGCACTCGAACGCGCACTGCTCGCTCAAGTAGTTTCGCATTGTCTTTGCCAAAGTCGTTCGGCGTCAAGCCTTCGAGCGGCGAGTCGTGAACCGGTGCCGCAACCCCGAAGTCCCTTGTAAAACACACGCTCCCACGCTTGCCGTACTCCACCCGGACCGCGACCGACGCGCCCAATCCGATCCCATTTCGTAACCTCATGGCAAGTGGATAGCTGCTCGAAAAGGCAGAAACCCGATCACCGGCGTGCAGCCAGTGATCGGGTCTCTTGAGTATGTCTTTACTTACCAGCCGCAGTTACCAGCCGCGTTCGGCGAGGCGGTGCGGCTGCGGGATCTCGTCGACGTTGATGCCGACCATGGCCTCGCCCAGGCCGCGGGAGACCTTGGCGATCACGTCGGGGTCGTCGTGGAAGGTGGTTGCCTTGACGATCGCCTCGGCGCGCTGGGCCGGGTTGCCCGACTTGAAGATGCCGGAGCCGACGAACACGCCCTCGGCGCCCAGTTGCATCATCATCGCGGCGTCGGCCGGAGTGGCGATGCCGCCGGCCGTGAACAGCACGACCGGGAGCTTGCCGAGCTGGGCGACCTCCTTGACCAGCTCGTACGGCGCCTGCAGCTCCTTGGCCGCGACGTACAGCTCGTCCTCGGGCAGGCTCTGCAGCTTGCGGATCTCCTGGCGGATCTGCCGCATGTGGGTGGTGGCGTTGGATACGTCACCGGTACCGGCCTCACCCTTGGAGCGGATCATCGCCGCGCCCTCGGTGATCCGGCGGAGCGCCTCGCCGAGGTTGGTCGCGCCGCAGACGAACGGGACGGTGAAGTTCCACTTGTCGATGTGGTTCGCGTAGTCGGCCGGGGTGAGCACCTCGGACTCGTCGATGTAGTCGACGCCGAGGCTCTGCAGCACCTGCGCCTCGACGAAGTGGCCGATCCGGGCCTTGGCCATCACCGGGATCGAGACCGCGTTGATGATCGAGTCGATCATGTCCGGGTCGCTCATCCGGGACACGCCGCCCTGGGCGCGGATGTCGGCCGGGACCCGCTCCAGCGCCATCACCGCGACCGCGCCGGCGTCCTCGGCGATCTTGGCCTGCTCGGCGGTGACGACGTCCATGATCACGCCGCCCTTGAGCATCTCCGCCATGCCGCGCTTGACCTTGGCGGTCCCGGTCGCGGGCGTCTGGTTCTCGGTCACTGCATCCTCCTGGTCGTGGGCCTCGGTTCCAGGTTAGGAGGCATCGGGCAATTGACTTCAGTCCACTCCGAATCAAGTGGACTGAAGCGCATCGCCGAGCCGGGCGACCACGAGCCGCAGCGTGGCGGGTGGTGCGGTGAATGGGATGCGGATGTGCCGCCGGTCCGTCGCCTCCGGCGTGAACAGGTCGCCAGCGCCGAGCAGCAGGCCCTGTTCGCGGGCCGCGTCGAGGACGCGGCGGGCTCTGGTCTCGGTCAATTCGAGCCAGAGCGTCATGCCGCCGGTCGGAGTGGGCCACGCCACACCGTCGAGGGTCCGCAGTCCGGCCTCGAGCGCGTTCAGGTTGGCGCGCAGCCGGGTACGTCGTCGTCCGATCACTTTGTCCAACTTCGGCACGATCGCCTGCGCCAGCAGATCATCCAGCGCACTGGGCGAGGCAACGCTCAACTGGGCCGCCGTATTGATCCGCCGCCGCAGCTGCTTTCCCGTCCGCACCCACCCCACCCTCAGACCACCCCACACTGTCTTGGACAGCGATCCAACACTCACGGTCCTGGGATATCGGCTCAGCGGCTCGGCCTGCATCCCGTTCGCCAACCACAGCGGCCGCATCGTCTCGTCACTGATCAACGCCGCTCCATAACGACGCGCGATCTCCACGACGGCCTGCCGCCGATCAGCAGGCAGACTCAGTCCGGTCGGATTGTGGTTGTCCGCCTGCAGATAGATGACTTTCGGTCGATGCCGTCGGCAAAGATGCGCCAACTGGTCGGTGTCCCACACCCCAGCCGGCCACCCGGCCACATCGAGCCGATGCTTGCGCAACAGGTCGAAGGCAGCCGGGTACGTCGGTGTCTCGGTGATCGCCACACCTGGCCCCAGGTCCAACCCTGCGAGCGCCGCGTTGAGACCCGCCGCCGCGCCCACGGTCAGCGTCAGCTGCTCAGGCTCGGTAGGCACGCCCTCTTTGGTGAGGCGGTCGGCCAATGCGGCTCTCAGTTCCTGCGAGCCGCCGGGCGGCGGTCCGTCACCGCCCATCGCCTGGGGTAGCCCGTCCTGCACGATCTGCGCCGCCGCCTCGGCGACATCGTGCGGTGCGGCGGTCGTCGCGAAGCGCAGATCCAGTACTGGCCGGTCGCCCGGCGTCACCGTCGACGCGGGCGCCACCGGGTCGAGCAGGCGGTCCAGTGGGCGTACGACGGTCCCGGATCCGCGTTTCGTTTCCAGTACGCCGTCCCGCCGCAGGTTCTCCAGCGCACGGACCACGGTCACCCGGCTGACGCCCAGGCGTTCGGCGAGTACCCGTTCCGAGGGCAGGCGGGAGCCGATCGAGAGGTCGCCGCGCTCGATCCGCCGCAGTACCAGCCCCTCGACCTGCTCGGTCTTGGTGCCGTCTGCCGTATCCAGGTCCCCCACCCGCCACATAAGTCCAGCTTCCCACAACTGGCCTGATGAGCGCGGAGTGTCCGTCGTGGGTGCTTGGATTCGGGTATGGACGAACGGTGGGCGATTGCTCCGGAGGAGGGTGGCGGGGCGGTGCTCGTTGCCTTGCATCCGGACGGGCAGCCTGCCGGGGAGGTGCTGCACGAGCCGGATCTCGTGCAGGCAGTGGCATCGCGGCCGCAGGTGTCGCGGTGGGTGTGGCGGGCCTCGGCGGACATCTATCCGCGGCTGCTCGCGGCGGGGGTGCGGGTCGAGCGGTGCTACGACATCGAGAACACGGAGGGTCTGCTGCTCGGGCACGAGGGCCGGCTCGGCGAGCCACGGTCGGCCGCGGCCGCGTGGGGACGGTTGAGCGGCGGTCCGGTCCCGGCGGATCCGCCACTGCGCGCCGTCGTACCGGGTGAACAGTCGTCGTTGTTCGAGATCGCTGCCGAGCCGGTCCCGTTCTCCGCGTTGTTGAAGGTGTACGCCGACCAGCTCCGGCGGCATGCGCTGACCGAGTTCCCGGACCGGATGCGGTTGCTGACGGCAGCGGAATCGTCGGCGATGCTGATCGCCGCGGAGATGGACCTGGCCGGGTTGCCGTGGAGCGCGCAGGCGCATCGGGAGGTGCTGAGCGAGCTGCTCGGCGAGCGGTTCGCGGGTTCGGGCGAGCCGCGGCGGCTGACCGAGCTGGCGGACGAGATCTCGGCGGCGTTCGGTCACCGGGTCCGGCCGGAGCTGCCGGCGGACGTGCTGAAGGCGTTCAAGCAGGCTGGGTATCAGGTGAAGAGCACGCGGAAGTGGGAGCTCGAGCACCTCGATCATCCGGCGGTCGCCCCGCTGCTGGAGTACAAGAAGCTCTATCGGATCTACACGGCCAACGGGTGGTCGTGGTTGAACGACTGGGTGCACGACGGGCGGTTCCGGCCCGGGTTCGTGCCCGGTGGGACGGTGTCGGGGCGGTGGATCACCAACGGTGGTGGCGGGCTGCAGATCCCGAAGGTGATTCGCCGCGCGGTGGTGGCGGATCCCGGGTGGCGGTTGGTGGTCGCGGACGCGTCGCAGCTCGAGCCGCGGATCCTTGCCGCGATCTCCCGGGATCCGGCGTTGATGGAGGTCGCGAGCGATCCCGGTGATCTGTACAAGGCGGTCTCGGACCAGGCCTTCTCGGGTGATCGCGCACAGGCGAAGATCGCCGTCCTGGGTGCGATCTACGGGCAGACGTCGGGCGACGGGCTGAAGAACCTCGCGATGCTGCGCAAGCGGTTCCCGAAGGCGGTCGCGTACGTGGACGACGCGGCCCGGCTGGGTGAAGAGGGCCGGCTGGTCCGTACGTACCTCGGCCGCACCTGCCCGCCCGCCGGCCACGCGCTGGACGCCGCGCTGCTGGAGGGCCCGCCCGGCGACCTCCCGACCACGGACCCGCGCCACGCGAGAGCCCGAGGCCGCTTCACTCGCAACTTCGTCGTCCAGGGCAGCGCCGCCGACTGGGCCCTCCTCATGCTGGCCGCCCTCCGCCAAACCCTCACGGCATTGAAGGCCGAGCTCGTCTTCTTCCAGCACGACGAAGTCATCGTCCACTGCCCCGCCGAAGAAGCCCCCCAAGTAACCGAGGCCATCCAAAACGCGAGCACCCTAGCCGGCACCCTCACCTTCGGCCCCACGCCCACCAACTTCGCCTTCACCACCGCCACCGTCAAGGTCTACGCCGACGCCAAGTAGGGCGCGGGGAGGCCGAAGAGCTTGTGGTTGGTGGTTTCGTGGGCGGTGATTTCGGCGATCTTGCCTTGTTCTATGCGGAAGATGTCGAGGGCGAAGAGGGTGTAGGTGTTGGTGGTTGGGGGTTTGAGGTAGGCGGCGAGGGTTGGTTGGTGGTTGATGGTGGTGGGGTGGAAGCGCCAGTGGCCGCGGAAAGCCGGGGTGAGGTTGGGGGTGAGGGAGCGGATCGCGTCGTCGATTCCCTCGAACCAGAACGGGTACGGCGGCATCGTGATGCGGATGTCTTCGTGCATGAGGGCGGCCAGGGCTGCGGGGTCGGCGTTGTCCCAGGCGGTCACGTAACGCCGCAGGAGGTCGCGCTCGGACTCGGTGGTGTCGCGGGCGGACCAGTCGGCGCGGTGGGACGGTAGGTGCTCGCGCAGCACCGGGCGGGCACGTTGGAGGGCCGAGTTGACGGCCGCGACGGACAGGTCGACCGCCTCCGCCGTCTCGCGGGCGGTCCAGCCGAGGACGTCGCGGAAGATGAGTACGGCGCGTTGCCGCGGGGGCAGGTGCTGGATCGCGAGCAGGAACGCCAACTCGATCGTCTCCCGCCGGATCGCGACCGCATCCGGCTCGGCCGCGCGGTCGAGCAGTACGTCGGGGAACGGCTGCAGCCACGGCACGTCCTCCCGGGGCGGCAATGCGATCGCGGGGAACGAGGCCGGCTCCAGGTGGTACGGGAGTACCCGGCGCGGCCGCCGTACGTCGATGCACGCGTTCGTGGCGATCCGGTACAACCACGCGCGTACCGACGACCGCCCCTCGAACCCGTCCCGCCCCCGCCACGCCCGCAGCAACGTCTCCTGCACCACGTCCTCGGCGTCGTCGTAGGACCCAAGCATCCGATAGCAGTGCACGCGCAGCTCATGCCGGTACCGCTCGGCCTCCTCCGCAAACCCGTCCACCGACTCCATAGCGTCCATTCAAACCCACGAGCAGCCGAGCCCCGGCGTACCTAGTCCTCCAGTTCGATGGTGGTCGGCATTGGGGCGTGGCCGGCCAGGCGGAACCAGGTGACGATGCGGCGGCGGCGCAGATCGCGGGTGGAGACGACGACGTCGTTGTGGAAGCGGCGGGCCAGTTGGACGCGGCGCATGGCGAGGCTGAGCTCGGCGGACCAGGGTTCGATGTCGGTGCCGGTGGCATGGATCGCGCGGGTCAGCGCGGACTCGGCCTGCTCGCGGTCCTCGATCGGGTCGAGCGAGGCCGCCCGAGCGCGGTGCGCGGCGTCGACGAGCAGCAGGGCGGACGCCGGGTCGAGGACGTCGCTGCCGGCCAGTTCCGCGACCAGGGCCGAGCGGCGGGCCAGTTCGGTCTCGAGGGCGGCCCGGGCGAGGTCGACCCGGTGGTGCAGGCGGTCCAGGCGGCCCGCGGTCCAGCTCGCGTAGGCGCCGACCAGGAGCAAGACCAGGCCGACCGCGACCAGCACCCACGAGTTGTCCACGGCCCCATTCTTACGGAGCGCTGACGATCCCCACGGATCCGGCGGTCGCCGCGGTCGCCGGCACTAGCGTCTGGGGCATGGCTGACATCGGCGTGATCGGCGGGTCCGGGTTCTACTCGTTCCTGTCCGGTGCGGAGCGAATCGAGATCGACACCCCGTACGGGGCGCCCAGCGAGGCGCCGGTGGTCGGGGACCTGGACGGGCGGGAGGTCGCGTTCATTCCGCGGCACGGCACGGATCACCGGTTCCCGCCGCACCGCGTGAACTACCGCGCGAACCTGTGGGCGCTGCGTTCGCTCGGTGTGCGGCAGGTGCTCGGGCCGTGCGCGGTCGGTTCGCTGCGGCCGGAACTGATGCCCGGTACGTTCGTCGTACCGGATCAGTACGTCGACCGCACGTGGGGACGCGAGCACACCGTGTACGACGCGGCGCCGGTCGTGCACGTCTCTTCCGCGGACCCGTACTGTCCGATCGGCCGCGCCACGGTGATTGCCAACGGCAACGTCGTACCGGACGGCACGATGGTCGTCATCAACGGGCCGCGTTTCTCCACCCGCGCGGAATCCCAGTGGCACGCTGCCCAGGGCTGGTCCGTCGTGGGCATGACCGGCGCGCCCGAAGCCGCGATCGCCCGCGAGTTGGCCCTCTGCTACACCTCGATCGCCGTGGTGACCGACCACGACGCCGGCATCGCCACCGGCACCGGCGTCACCCAGACGGAGGTGTACGAGGCCTTCAAACTGAGCATCGAGCGCCTTCAGCAGTTGCTGAGAGACGTCATCGTCCAGCTTCCGAAGGCGGACGCAGACTGCACCTGCCGCCACACTCTCGACGGCACCGCAGCCGCAGAGGCGGTGGGGGCGTGATGCGCGTTCTGTTGACCGGGGGTGCTGGGTTCATCGGGCAGCATGTCCACGAGCAACTGGTTGCCGAGGGCCACGAAGTGGTGGTGTTCGACCTGCGGGATGGTGGTCGCGATGTTCGCGATGCGGAGGCTGTCGCCGCGGCGGTTGAGGGGGTTGGCACCGTGGTGCATCTGGCCGCCAAGGTCGGGTTGGGTGTTGATCTGAACGACATCGACGACTACGTGTCGCACAACAGTCTCGGTACGGCGGTGTTGCTCAAGTCGATGGGCCGCGTGCGGAACCTCGTGTACGCCAGCTCGATGGTCGTGTACGGCGAGGGACGGTACGACTGCGACGAGCACGGGCAGGTGGCGCCTGGGCCTCGGCGGGTCGAGGACTTGCAGGCGGGGCGGTTCGAACCACCTTGTCCGTACTGCGGCGCGTTCCTGCGGCCTGGGTTCGTCACCGAGGACGCGCGGCTCGATCCGCGGAATGCGTACGCGGCGAGCAAGCTCAACGGTGAGCACCTCGCCGCCGCCTGGGCGCGCGAGACCGGTGGGCGGGTGACCGCGCTGCGGTTCCACAACGTCTACGGACCGGGGATGCCGCGGAACACGCCGTACGCCGGAGTCGCCGCCATCTTCCGCTCCGCACTCGAACGCGGTGAGACCCCACGCGTCTTCGAGGACGGCAGGCAGCGTCGTGACTTCGTCCATGTCCGCGACGTCGCGACCGCGGTAACGCTGGCCGCACAAGCACTCCCCCAGCAACCCGCGTTCACCGCGTACAACGTCGGCAGCGGCACCGTCACCACCATCGGCGAGGTTGCCACCGAACTCTGCACCGCGTACGACGCTCCGGCTCCGATCGTCACCGGCGACTACCGCCTCGGCGACGTCCGCCACATCACGGCGTCGTCCGACTGCATCAAAGCCGACCTCAGCTGGAAACCGACGTACGACCTCGCCACCGGACTGACCGAGTTAGTGCACGGGCGGTAGATCGATCTCGAAGGCGCAGCCGCCGTCGATGTTGCTGACGGCAATCTTCCCGTCGTGGGACTCGACCACGCCGCGGGCGATCGCCAGCCCGAGCCCGCCGCCACCGGAAGCAGCGGCCGCGGTTTCGGGCGTGCGCTGCTCGTCGCCGCGCCAGCCGACATCGAACACCCGCTCCAGATCGTCCGCCGGGATCCCGCCACAGCCGTCGGTCACCGCCAGCCGAACCCGCCCGTCGGACTCGCGGTCGACAGCCAGCGTCACTGTCCCACCGGGGGCGGTGTGCCGGATCGCGTTGCCCACCAGGTTCGTCACCGCGCGCGTCAGTTCGTCCGGATCGCCTTGGACAGCGAGCCGGTCGTCCCCAATCGGCGTCGAGACCGCGAGCCGCACCCCCTCGGCCCGCGCGTGCTCGTTGTGCTCCCCCGCGACGTCCTCCGCGAGCTCGCGCAGACTCACCGCCGACCGGCGCCGCGGCCGTGAGTCCACAGGCGCGGCCGACAACCGGGACAGTTCGAACAGGTCGTCCACCAACCCGGTCATCCGATCGACCGTCGAGCGCATCTGCCTCAACGCACCCGGTACGTCGTCGATCACGCCGTCCTCGAGCCCCTCCGACACCGCCCGCAACCCGGCCAGCGGCGTGCGCAGGTCGTGCGACATGAACGCGACCAGCTCCCGCCGGCTCGCCTCGAGCGCCCGTTCGCGCTCGTGCGACGCGACCAGCTTCTTCCGGGTCATCTCCAGTTCGTTGGTCAGCTCGGCGAGCTCCGCCGGTACGGCGCCACCGGCCGACTCCGGCGCGTCGTACGACGTCCCGAGGTGCCGCAACCGCCGCCCGACGTCACGCGATCCGGTGCTGATCCAGTGCCCGAGCAGCACCGACATCGCCAACCCGAGCAGCGCCGCGAACGCCAGCGTCCACAGCACCACCCACGAGTCGTGCTCCGAGATGAACATCGCGCGCACGCTCTGCAGTACGGCGGCCAGCGCGGCCGCCATCGGCGCGAGCGCGGCCACGATCATCGTGATCCGCAACGACCGGCGCCGGAACTGCCACAGGATCGCGCCGCCGACCGCGGCCACCACCAACGTCCACAAGGTGGTGAGCGCGAGGATCGTCGCCATGTCTTTCATCAGGCGTCACCGGAGAACAGGTAGCCGGTCCGCGGCACGGTCAGCACCAGCTTCGGATCCGACGGATCGGCCTCGATCTTCTCGCGCAATCGCCGGACGTGCACGGTGACCGTCGACGAGTCGCCGAAGTCCCAGCCCCACACGCGGCGCAGCAGCTCGGCCTTCGTGTACGCCTTGCCGGCGTGCGACACGAGGTACGCGAGCAGGTCGAACTCGCGGTGCGTCAGCGACAGCTCCTCCTCGCCGAGGTACGCGCGCCGCGCCGCCGTGTCCACGGTGACCGGTCCCGCGCTCAGCTTCGTCGGCGTCAGGTCCAGCCCGGCCAGCCGCTCCTCCCGCCGGACCATCGCCTGCACGCGCAGCGTCAGCTCGCGCGGGCTGAACGGCTTGACCACGTAGTCGTCGGCGCCGACCTCGAGGCCGACCAGCCGGTCCTCCTCCTCGCCGCGCGCGGACAGCATGATCACCGCGGCACCGTCGTCGGCCGCACGCAACCGGCGCAGTACTTCGAGACCGGACAGCCCGGGCAGCATCACGTCGAGGACGACGACCGACGGCTTCCACTGCTGCCAGACCTCGACTGCGGACAGGCCTTCCGCGACCACGCGGGCGTCGTACCCGGCCTTGGTCAGGTACGCCGAGACGACATTGGACACGGTCGGGTCGTCGTCGACGACCAGCACACGAGTAGCCACGCTCAGAGCGTAGATCCTCCGGCCCGCGGACAACCGCACCAGGAGCGGAACGCAGTACGCCGTAAGCGACCCGTAGCCGCAAACCGGCCCCCTACAGCGGCCCTCGTCCTTACCGTCGAAGCATGCCCGTCGATCTCGTCCTGCCGTGCCTGAACGAGGCGGCCGCGTTGCCCTGGATCCTCGAACGGCTCCCCGCCGATGTCCGGGCCATCGTCGTCGACAACGGGTCGACCGACGGCTCCGCCGAGGTCGCCGCCCAGCTCGGGGCGACGGTCGTCGCGTGCGGAGTGAAGGGGTACGGCGCCGCGTGCCACGCCGGGCTGGAAGCCGCGTCGGCGGACGTGGTCGCGGTGATGGACGCGGACGCATCGCTCGATCCGCGGCAGCTCGTGCGGGTGACCGCGCCGGTCGAAAGCGGTCGCCTGGACTTGGTTCTGGGGCGCCGGCGGCCGATCTCGCGTGGTGCATGGCCGTGGCATCTGCGACTCGCGAACGCCGAGCTGTCGCGGCGGATCCGGCGGCGGACCGGCGTTTCGTTGCACGATCTGGGGCCGATGCGGGCGGCACGTCGTACGGCGCTGCTCGGGCTCGGGCTGGCGGATCGGCGGTCCGGATACCCGTTGGAGACCGTGGTGCGGGCGGCCGATGCGGGGTGGCGGATCGCGGAGGTCGACGTCGACTATCTGGCCCGGTCGGGACGCTCGAAGGTGACCGGTACGCCGTTGGGCGCGGCGCGGGCCGTGCTGGACATGTCGAAGGTGCTGGCGCGGTGAATGGCGCGGTGAATGGCACGGTGATCGTGATCGCGAAGGAGCCGGTCGCGGGGCGGGTGAAGACGCGGTTGCAGACCGAGTTCACGCCGCGCGAGGCCGCTGCGTTGGCGCGGGCGTCGCTGATGGACACGCTGAGCGCCGTCCGGGCGACGGGTGCGCGGGTGGTGATCGCGCTGGAAGGGTCGCGGGTGCCGGGTGGATTCGAGGTGGTCGCGCAGCGCGGAGAGGGGTTGGGTGAGCGGATCGCGGCGGCGTTCGAGGACGCGTACGACGGTTCGCCGATGCTGCTGATCGGGATGGACACGCCGCAGGTGCCGCCGGAGCTGCTCGGGTTCGAGTGGGGCGGGTACGACGCGGTGCTCGGGCTGACCGAGGACGGCGGGTACTGGTGTCTGGGGTTGCGTACTCCGGATCGGCGGGCGTTGGCCGGCGTACCGATGTCGACCGAGCACACCGGGCGGGATCAGCTGCGGCGGTTGCGGGCCCTGGGGTTGCGGGTCGGGATGCTGCCGACGTTGCGGGACATGGACACGCCTCGGGACGCGGCGTACCTGGCGGCGGAGTTCCCGGAGTTGCGGGTGTCGCGGTTGTACCGGCGGTTGCAGCACTCGGCGCATCCGGGGTTGCTGTTCGACCAGGCGCTGGGTGGTACGGCGCGGGTCGTTGCTACCGGCATCGATGGGCGGAAGGTGCCCTCGCTGTCGGAGCTGGAGCGGTGGTCGGCGCCGGCTGACGACGTTGATCGGTTGGCGTTGAGTCGCTGCGAGGGGCCGGTGCTGGATATCGGATGTGGACCCGGGCGGATCGTGACGGCGCTGGCGGAGCGTGGGATTCCGGCGCTCGGGGTCGATGTGTCGCCGCGGGCCGTTTCGCTGACCACCTCGCGCGGGGCGGCGGCGTTGCATCGTCCGGTACAGGAGCCGTTGCCGGGCGAGGGTCGCTGGGGCAGCGTCGTGCTGATGGACGGCAACATCGGCATCGGCGGCGACCCGGTGGACCTGCTCCGCCGCTGCGCCGAACTGGTCCGCCCCGACGGCCTCGTCCTGGTCGAGGTCGACCCCGACGACACCCTCGACGACACCACGCCCATCGTCCTGCACACCCCCACCGGCCGCCGCTCCACCCCGTTGCCCTGGGCAAGAGTAGGCACCCACACCCTCCTCCGCCACGCCCGCCGAACCCCCCTCCACCCCACCGAAGACTGGCGCACTCCCCACCGAGCATTCCTAACCCTCCGCCGGACCGCCTGATGCCCGGCACCCCCGCTCCGCCCCACCGGGGCGATCGCACCCCTGCCGGCTCGTCCCGCACAGACCCAGCCGCCGCAGCCGCGCGGTCGGCTGGGCTGGGTGTGGTCGCGACTGGGGTGTGTGCGGGGGTGATGTTCGCGGTGGGCCGAGGGTGGTGGGCGGACGTTGTGCTTGTGGTGGGGGCGGTGGTGGTTGGTGGGTTTGTTTGGCGGTTCGGGCGTGGGCTGAGTGTTGCGGCTGTGGTGGTTGTGGCGGGGGTTTGTCAGGTGCTGGGGGTTGTGCAGTCGCCGATCACCAGTACGGATGCTTATCGGTACGTGTGGGACGGGCGGGTGCAGTTGGCCGGGCATTCGCCGTACCGGTATGTGCCGTTGGACGACGCGCTCGCGACGTTGCGGGATCCGGTGTTGTTTCCGGGGTTGTCGCCGGAGCAGCGGTCGGGCGTCAGTGGGATACCGAAGGATCCGGCGGGGTTGCCGGTGGACGACGTGCGGACCCGGATCAACCGGCCGGGCGTACCGACGATCTACCCGCCCGTGGCCGAGGCGTACTTCGCCGCGGTAGCGCTCGTGACCCCTTGGTCCGCAGGCACCTTGGGCCTGCAGATTGCCGCGGCATTGATCGCGATCGCGCTCGCCTGGCTACTCGCCGTACAGGACCCGCGCGCAGGCGCCCTGTGGGGTTGGTCACCGATCGTCGCCCTGGAGGCGGGCAACGCGGCGCACGTCGACGTACTCGCGGCACTCCTGATCACCGCCGCCGTGATCACCGCCGCACGCCGTCCCAAACTCGCCGCGATCCTCCTCGGCGCGGCCGGCAGCGTGAAACTCCTTCCCCTCCTGCTGCTGCCGGCATTCCGCCACAAACGCCCGATAGTTGCCCTCAGCACCTTCGCCGGCAGCTACCTCCCGCACCTAGTTGCCGTCGGCACCTTGGTGCTCGGGTTCCTGCCCGGCTACCTCAACCAGGAAGGGTTCGACGACGGCAGCTCCCGATCGGCGATTCTCGCGCTCCTGCTGCCTCCTGAGGCCCGCCAGCTCACCGCCGCCGCGCTCGCCGTCGGCGCCGCCGCCCTCGCCTTCCACCGCGCCGGACGCGACCCGATCGCGCTCACCTGCTGCTGGCTGTACGGCGCCGCGCTGCTGATCGCCACCCCGACCTACCCCTGGTACGGCCTCCCGCTGATCGCCCTCGCCGCGCTCGCCCACCGCCCCGAGTGGATCGCCGTACCGCTCGCCTCCTACCTGGCCTATGCGAGCTTCGGACACGAGACCCGCCAAGGCCTGATCCACCTCGCCGCGGCTGTCATCGTTGTCGCGGCAACCACTCTCCGTCACCGAAAAGTTGCCGAATCAGGTTTGACCGAACGGCCCCTGCCTGCCAACACTGGCGGGCGTGACGAAACGCATCGCCCTCGCGACCTCGGCCGAACTCGCTGAGTTGCACCCCGACGACCGCCCGCTCCTGGAGGCGCTCCGCGCCGAAGGGCTCGACCCGGTCGTCGAGGTCTGGACCGACCCGTCGGTCGACTGGTCCGCCTACGACGCAGTCCTGCTGCGCACGGTCTGGGACTACTTCGTGCGGTACGACGAGTTCACCGAGTGGCTCGCCCAGCTCGACAAGGCCGAAGTACCGCTGCTGAACAGCACCGACCAGGTCCGCTGGAACAGCGACAAGCAGTACCTGCTCGAACTCCGCGAGCGCGGCGTGGCGATCGTCCCGTCCCAGGTCGCCGCAGGCGCCTGCCTGCGCGAGGTGGTCGCCGGGCTGAACGGCCAGCAGATCGTCGTCAAGCCGACCGTCAGCGGCAACGCCCTGCACACGGTCCGCGGGGCGGCCGGCTCCCCCGAGCTCGAGCAGGCGCTGGCCGAGCTGCCCGACCTGGTCTACCTCGTGCAGCCCTTCATCCCGGAAATCCAGTCCGAGGGCGAGTGGTCGCTGCTGTTCTTCGACGGCGAGTTCAGCCACGCGGTCGTGAAGCGACCCGCGAACGGCGACTACCGCGTGCAGGAGTCCTACGGCGGGCAGACCGCGCTCACCCAGCCGCCGGCCGCCGTTCTGGAGAGCGCCCGGGCCGCCCTGGAAGCCTCCGGCCCGACCCCGGTCTACGCCCGTGTCGACGGGGTCGTGGTCAACGACCGCTTCCTGTTGATGGAGATCGAGCTCATCGAGCCGTACCTGTTCTTCCCGCAGTCCCCCGCCGCGATCCAGAAGCTGGCAAAGGCAGTCGCCACCAGGCTCTAACTCGCAGCGCTCGAAGGATGGCCGCGGCGGCGCCCGTACAGCAGGGTCTCGCCCGCGGCCGTTCCGGTGTACTTCGTCCGCCGCGCCCACTCGCGGCACTCGTCGAGCACCGGGCACGACTTCAGGCACAGCTCCCGCGCCTTGCGCTGCTCCCAGCGGCTGGCGGTCTCGTCGTACGCCGGCGCCTGCCCGATACACGCGGCGCGGCTCATCCAGCGGTCGGCGGGATCCACGATCACGGTCAGCGTCGGCCTCATGACACCGACGGTAGATCGCCGGTGAGAGCCCGCCGCACATGTCTCGAAATATGATCGGATTACTAGACTTTTAGGCTCTCGGGTATGCCGACACTCGACGACATCCGCGAGGCCGCCCAGGAGCTCGAGGGACGGATCCACCGCACACCGCTGCTGACCTCGTCAGCCTTGAACGAACGGTTCGGCGCCGAGCTGGTCCTCAAGGCCGAGCTGTTCCAGAAGACCGGCAGCTTCAAGGTCCGCGGCCTGCTGACCAAACTGCTCCGCCTGACGGCCGCGGAGCGGGAACGCGGCGTGATCACCGTCTCGGCCGGGAACGCGGCCGGAGCCCTCGCCTGGGCCGCGCGGAACGCCGGCGTACCGGCGACCGTGGTGATGGCGACGACCGCCGTCCCGGCGAAGATCGATGCCGCCCGCGAGTACGGCGCGACCATCGAGCTGGTCGAGGGCGACCTGATGGCGCAGTACGAGCGGATCAAGGACGAACGGGGGCTGACCGGGGTCCATCCGTTCGACGACGAGGACGTGATCACCGGACACGCGAGCCTCGGGCTGGAGCTGTTGGCGGACCGGCCCGACCTCGGCACCGTCCTGGTGCCGGTGGGTGGTGGCGGACTGATCTCCGGCGTCGCGACGGCGGTCAAGCTGCTGAAGCCGCAGGTTCGCGTGATCGGGATCGAGCCCGAGGGAGCCGATGTGGTCAGCCGCAGCCTCGCCGCCGGCCGGCCGCAGAAGCTCCCGACCGCCCGGTCGATCGCCGACGGCCTCGCCGCGCCCGTCTGCGGGACCCGGAACTTCCCTCTCATCCAGCAGTACGTCGATCAGGTTGTCCGCGTGAGCGAGCAGGCTCTGCTGGAGGCGACCCGCCTGGTCATGTCTCGCACCAAGCTCGCCGTCGAGCCGGCGGCGGCCGCGCCGTTCGCCGCTCTGATCGAGGGCAGCATCCAGCTCGACCATGCAGGACCGGCCGCCGCGGTTCTCAGCGGCGGCAACCTCGACGTGTCGAAGCTGATGCTTCAGGTCTAGGCGGTCACCAGCGTGCGGGACGGTACACCGTCGGACGGGTCGTCGACCGCGTCGCCGCGACGGACCGGATCGTTCTCCGGGAGGAGGATGTCGCGGGCGACCACCAGCATCAGCCACAGCGTGCCGGCCATCCGCAGGATCACCGAGAACCAGTAGATCCGGTCCGGCACGTTCGGATCGCCCGGTTGCAGGAACTGCGCCAGATGCATCCAGACCAGCATCCAGTAGAAGCACTCGCAGGCCTGCCAGATCAGCCAGTCCCGCAACCGCGGCCGGGCCAGCGCCACCAGCGGCAGCAACCACAGCACGTACTGCGGTGAGTACACCTTGTTGATCAGCAGGAACGCTGCGACTACCAGGAACGCGAGCTGGGCGAACCGTGGCGGCCGCGGCGCCATCAGCCCGAGGATCGCGATCGACAGGCAGAGCCCGGCGAAGATCACGATGTTCAGCTGGTTGACGTCGGTGACCTCGTGCTTGGCGAGCTTGAGGACGTACCAGATCGAGCCGTAGTCGCTCTCCCGCTGGTCGTTGAACTGCCAGAACGAGAGCCATTCGTTCTTGGCCAGCAGGTAGATCGGTGCGTTCACCAGACCCCACGCGACCACCGCTGCGATCGTGGCCTGGAACCACGGCCACAGCTTCCGGCCGCGCAGACACACGATCAGCAGCGGCCCGAGCAGCAGGAACGGGTAGAACTTCGCCGCCGTCCCGAGCCCGAGCAGTACGCCGAACCAGATCGGCTTCCCGCGCGACCAGGCGAACATCGCCCCGGCCGTCAACGCGACCGCGAACAGGTCCCAGTTGATCGTCGAGGTCAGCGCCAGCGCGGGCGCGGCAGCGACGTACAACGCGTCCAGGGGCTGCCCACGGGCCGCGCCGGGTTTTCGCGCGACGCCCCGGGCTGTGGCGACGGTCAGGCCGACGACCAGCAGCGCGCAGAGGAACAGCATCACGGTGTTGACCAGGAAGAACACCCCGGCCGTGTCGCGCTTCTGCTCCACGGTCAGGTCCTTCTTCGGGTCGCCGGTCATCAGCCAGGTGATCCGGGCCGCGACCTCCATGAAGCCGCCGGTGAGCACCGGGTACTCGAGCACGGGGTAGTTGCCGGTGTCCAGGAACGGCCGGTTGCCCTCGGCGAAACCGCGTTCCTGGTAGAGGAAACCGATGTCGGAGTAGCACAGCGCCTTGAACGGCCGCCAGCTCTGCCGGTCCCAGCCGGCCTCCATACACGGCGCCTTCTGCAGTACGCCGAGACCGAACGTGATCGTGCAGACCGCGAGCGCGATCCGCAGCGGGGTCCACCACGACGACCCGAGCCGGGCGAACCGCCCGGACGGTCCACCGAGCCCGACGGTCAGGCCGGCGAGGGCCGGATCGGCCTCCGACGGTGTCGGCGCGAGCTCGCGTTGTGGTCCGGTCACGGTGGGCATCATCTCCTATCGGCTCACCCGGCAACAGCCCGGGTCAGGCACCGCTAGGCGCCGAGGTTACCCAGGTTGGTAGTCGGCATCCCGCAGGTCCCCCCGGCGTGGCGTGTGTGGCGACTCGTCGTGGTCCTGCTGCCGGGAACCGCCTGCGGTCGGCTACCGTCGATAGGTACGTCGAAGCGCTTCAACTACGGTAGGAGCGGTGGAGAGGAGCACCATGGTCACGATCGCGGACGTCGCCCGGCACGCCGGTGTGGCGACCAGCACGGTGTCCTACGTGCTCAGCGGCAAACGGACGATCTCGCCCGACACCCGCGAGCGGGTGCAGCGGAGCGTCCGCGCGCTCGGCTACCGGCCCAATGCGAGCGCTCGCGCCCTGGCCAGCCAGCGGTCGAACGTGGTCGCGCTGGTGATCCCACTGCGGACCGACATGCATGTCCCTGTGCTGATGCAGTTCGCCGCCGCGATCGTGACCGCGGCGCGCCGGTTCGATCACGACGTGCTGCTGCTGACGGCCGACGAAGGGCCCGCGGGACTCGAGCGGGTCGCGCAGAGTTCGCTCGTCGACGCGCTCGTGGTGATGGACGTCGAACTCCAGGACGAACGAGTACCCGTGCTGCGCGACCTGCCGATGCCGTCGGTACTGATCGGGCATCCGGAGGAGGCCGGCGGGCTGACGTGTGTCGACCTCGACTTCGTTGCCGCGGGCGCCCTGTGCGTGGACCACCTGGCCGATCTCGGGCACCGGTCGGTGGCTCTGCTCGGTACGCCGTCCACGGTTTACGAACGGCAGACAGCGTTCGCGGAGCGCACGCTGACCGGGTTCGCCGAGGCAGCCGCCCGACGTGGGGTGGTCGGGGTGGAGACGCCGTGTGAGCACACGTTCGACGCGATCCTGGAGACCGTCGGGCAGCTGCTGCACGACCATCCGGACCTCACCGGGCTGGTGGTGCAGAACGAGCCGATCATCGGGCCGCTGCTCGACGTCCTGCGGCGGCTCGGCCGGCGCGTGCCGGAGGACATGTCACTGGTCGCGATCTGCGCGGACGACGTCGCCGAACGGCACGTGCCGCAGCTCTCGTCGGTGACGATCCCGGCGGAACAGATGGGCACCCTGGCGGTCGAGTCGCTGATCGCCAAGCTCGCCGGCTCGACGGTTCCGGAACTGACCCTGCTGCCGCCGACGCTGACCGCCCGCGGCAGCTCGGGTCCTTACTCGGACCGCACGACCGCATAACCTCCGGCCGGCACGGTCACCTCACCGTCGACCGGCGCGCCACTCACCAACTCGACACCGGTCGCCGGTACGACGACATCCTCGTCGCCGTGGTTGATGCGGAACGTCCACGTGGTGTCTCCGGACCGCCGGCGCACCGTCTCCAGCGGCTCACCGGTACCGGTCAGCTCCTGGACGAGCCCGGCGGCCGTCTCGTCGTCCAGCTCGGTCGAGACGTACCACGCCGTACCCGCTCCGGCCTGCCGCCGGGTGATCGCGGGCCTCCCGTCCAGCACTCCCCCGGCGTACCGATCGACCACCTCGGCCGACACCGCGTGCACGTCCTCGCTCCACAACCGGCCACGCCCACCCGACGCCAGCGCGACCTCGTCCGCGAGCGGGTGGAACTCCTCGATGCGTACGCCGAGCAGGTCCGTGAGCGCATGCCGGACGCGCAGGTCCGTGTCCACGATCCCGCTGAAGTAGCCGACCACGAGCTGCCCGCCGTTCTCGACGTACGTCGTGAGGTTCGCCGCGGCCTCGTCCGAGATCAGGTACAGCGACGGCACCACGACGACGCCGTACGACGAAAGGTCCGCGTCGGGCGCTGCGAAGTCGACGGTGACGCCTGCGCGCCAGAAGTGCCGGTGCGCCGCGCGGACGGCCTTCAGATAGTCGAGCTCCGACGACGGCAGGTGCGTGCCCTGCATCGCCCACCAGCACTCGACGTCCCAGAGGATCGCGACCTCCGCCACAACGTTGCTCTCAGCAACCTCTGCCAATCGGGGCAGGACTGCCCCGAGCTCGGTGATCTCGCGGAACATCCGGCTGTCCGGCCCGGCGTGCGGGACCATCGCCGGGTGGTACATCTCCGCGCCACCGCGCGATGCCCGCCACTGGAAGAACAGT
The DNA here is from genome assembly GCF_006715085.1 of Kribbella jejuensis. Taxonomy (NCBI): domain Bacteria; kingdom Bacillati; phylum Actinomycetota; class Actinomycetes; order Propionibacteriales; family Kribbellaceae; genus Kribbella; species Kribbella jejuensis. Next base: position 139,107 of record NZ_VFMM01000001.1, read on the forward strand.
GCACCGCGCGAACCGCGGGCGACGTGCGGCAGGCTGTGCCGCGCCATTCGTCCCGGCTCTTTCGTGTGCCAGCGGCGCCCTTCGTTCAGAGCGCCGGCCGCCTGCTCCATCAGCAGCCACGGCTTTCCCCCGGACCAGCCGCGAGCCAGGTCGGCACCGAACGCGGTCTGCTCCTCGGCGCCGATCCCGGCCTGGTCCGGGTAGTGGTCGATGGCAACGACATCGACCTCGGCGGCCCACTGCGCGTGGTTCACCGGCACCCAGCCGCCGAACACGAAGTTCGTCGTGATCGGCGCTTCGGAAGACGCTCGTACGACGTTCTTCTGCTCGCGGAACGCGGCCAGCAGTTCGTCCGACCAGAACCGCCGGAAGTCCAGGTACTGCGTCGGATTCACCAGGTACTGCGTTTTCCGCGGCGGCTCGATGTCGCGCCAGTCGGCGTACCCCTGACTCCAGAACGCGGTCGTCCACGCCTCGTTCAGCCGGTCGAGCGACCCGTATCGCTCCCGCAGCCAGTCGCGGAACCGTTCCGCCGCGAGCGGGCAGTAGCAGGTCGTCCCGTACTCGTTGTGCACGTGCCACATCGCCAGCGCCGGGTGGTCCGCGTACCGCTCGGCCAGCGCCCCGGCGATCCCCCGCGCGGCGTCCCGGTACGCGGGCGCGCAGGCGCAGTACGTGTCCCGGCTGCCGTGGGTCAGCCGTACGCCGTCCGCGGTCACCGGCAGCGCTTCCGGGTGCAGCCGGCTGAACCAGGGCGGCGGCGACGCGGTCGGGGTGGCGAGATCGACACTGACACCGCCGTCGTGCAGCAGGTCGAGGACCTGGTCGAGCCAGCCGAAGGTGTACTCGCCCGGCCGCGGCTCGATGCTCGACCACGAGAAGACGCCGACCGTCACCAGGTTCACTCCGGCCCGGCGCATCAGGTCGACGTCTTCCTTCCAGACCGCCGGATCCCACTGCTCGGGGTTGTAGTCTCCGCCGTACCACAGCGTCATGCGCGGACCTCCACGGTGAACGTGCAGGTCCCTTCGAGGACACGCGACTCGACCTTGCCGCCGCGGTACGCCAGCTCCACCGTAGCGTCCGGCCCGACCGGGACGGTGACGACCTGTCCTTCCGACGGCTGGAACCAGCGAAGTTCGGCGCCGTCGGCCCAGTCGTACTCCGGGCGGTCGTCGACCGCGCCGATCGGGATCACCGCGCCCTCGCGGACGTACAGCGGGACGCTGTCGAACCCATGCGTCTGCTGAACCCAGCCGGGCCCGGTCAGCACCTCGCCGGTCAGCAGCGACGTCCAGCGGCCACCCGGAAGATAGAACGAGACCTCACCGTCAAGGCTCATCACCGGCGCGACGAGGAGGTCCTGACCGAGCATGTACTGCCGGTCCAGGTACGCGGCCGCCGGGTCGTCCGGGAACTCGAGCAGCATCGGCCGCATCATCGGCACCCCGTCGCGGTGCGCCTCCTCGCCGGCGGCGGTCAGGTACGGCATCAGCGACAGCTTCAGCTTGGTGAACTTCCGCAGTACGTCGACCGCTTCCTCGTCGAACGCCCACGGGACGCGGTACGACGAGGAGCCGTGCAGGCGCGAGTGCGACGAGAGCAGCCCGAACGCGACCCAGCGCTTGAAGATCGCCGGATCGGGCGTGCCCTCGAACCCGCCGATGTCATGGCTCCAGTAGCCGAAGCCGGACGCGGCCAGCGACAGTCCGCCGCGCAGCGACTCCGCCATCGCCTCGAACGTCGATTCGCAGTCGCCGCCCCAGTGCACCGGGAACTGCTGACCACCGACCGTCGCGGAGCGGGCGAACAGCACAGCCTCACCGGAACCGCGGTTCTCTTCGAGTAGACCGAAGACGGCCGCGTTGTAGAGCTGTGGATAGTAGTTGTGCATCCGTTCCGGGTCCGAACCGTCGTGCCAGACGACGTCGGTCGGGATCCGTTCGCCGAAGTCGGTCTTGAAGCAGTCGACGCCGAGATCGATCAGCGCCTGCAGCTTGGACCGGAACCAGGCCGTCGCGTCCGGGTTGGTGAAGTCGACGATCGCCATCCCGGCCTGCCACAGGTCCCACTGCCAGACCGAACCGTCCGGCCGCTTGAGCAGGTACCCGAGCCGGCGGCCCTCCTCGAACAGCACCGACCGCTGCGCGATGTACGGGTTGATCCACAGGCTGACCCGGAGGCCACGGTCCTTCAACCGGCGGACCATCCCGGCCGGGTCCGGGAACGCGATCGGGTCCCAGACGAAATCGCACCAGTGGAACTGGCGCATCCAGAAGCAGTCGAAGTGGAACACGCTCAACGGCAGGTCGCGCTCGGCCATCCCGTCGACGAACGAGGCCGTCGTCTCCTCGGTGTAGTCCGTGGTGAACGACGTCGACAGCCACAGTCCCATCGACCAGGCAGGCACCCGGGCCGGGCGTCCGGTCAGGTCGGTGTAGCGGCGCAGCACGTCCTTCGGTGTCGGGCCGGCGAAGACGTAGTACTGGAGTTCCTGGCCCTGGACGCTGAACTGGTTGCGGGAGGTGACCTCGGAGCCGACCTCGAACGACACGAGGGCGGGATTGTCGACCAGAACCCCGTACCCCTTGCTGCTGAGGTAGAAGGGGACGTTCTTGTACGCCTGTTCGCTGGACGTCCCGCCGTCGGCGTTCCAGCTGTCGACGACCTGACCGTTCTTGACGAGCGGACCGAACCGCTCCCCGAGGCCGTAGATCGTCTCGCCGACCCCGAGCGCGAGCTGCTCGTGCAAGTAGTGGTTGCCCTCGGCATCCGTGATCAGGCCGACGCTGCGCTCACCGGAGTTGGTCAGCGGCCGGCCGTCCTGCTCGAACCGGACGTCCCACGGTCCCTCGAGCGCGATCACCACGCTCAGCTCCCCCGACGTCAGCCGCGCCTCGGCCGCGCCGACCTCCACCTTCACCGGATGCTCGGTGCCGGTGTTCAGCCGGTACGACGGATGCGCGGGCCGGCCGCCGAGGTGGTGGCCGATGTGGACCCCGATCACGCCGCGGGCCGGCGAGCTGAAGGTCATCGTGAACTGCGGCTGGTTGAGGGTGTCGCCGCGCCGCTCGATCCGGCGGGCCGGTGCGAACACGACCAGCTCGCGCTCGCCCGCCTCGACACTCTCGATCTCGGCCGGCCGCAAGCGGGTCAGCCCCGGACGCAACTGCCAGTACCCGTCGGTGAACTTCATGGTGTTCGGCCTCCCGGTTGTCGAAGCGCTTCGACAACGCTAGAGGGGCCGACCAGCGCCGTCAATTCGGCGGCAATTCGCCAGGCTCTCAGCAGACTCTCAGCGGGTTGCGGTGACACTGTCGGCATGCGAGTGCTGATGGTCGAGGACGAACTGCGGCTGGCCGACACGGTGCACCGCGGGCTGACCGACGCCGGCTTCGTGGTCGAGTTGGTGCACGACGGCGAGAACGCTGTCTGGGCGGCGACCGAGCACAGCTACGACGTGATCGTGCTGGACATCATGCTGCCGAAGCTGAACGGGTACCGCGTGCTGGAGCTGCTGCGGGCGCGCGGGATCTGGACGCCGGTGCTGATGCTGACCGCGAAGGACGGCGAGTACGACCAGACCGACGCGTTCGATCTGGGCGCTGACGACTACCTGACCAAGCCGTTCAGCTTCCTGGTGCTGGTGGCCCGGCTGCGCGCGCTGATCCGGCGCGGCGGCCCCGAGCGTCCCGTCGTACTGATGGCCGGCGACCTGTCGCTGGACGTGGCCCGCCGGCGGGTCGAGCGGAACGGGCGGGAGATCACGCTGACGCCGCGCGAGTACGGGCTGCTCGAGTTCCTGATGCGGCACCGCGGCGACACGGTGAGCAAGTCCGAGATTCTGCAGAACGTCTGGGACCCGGCCTTCGAGGGCGACCCGAACGTGGTCGAGGTGTACGTCCGCTACCTGCGGAAGAAGATCGACACGCCCTTCGCCCGGCACGCCATCGAGACCATCCGCGGCATGGGTTACCGGCTCAATCCCGAGGGCGGCTGAGAACCACCTGAGGGCGGACCTGCGAAACTGGTGGGGTGAGCACGGTCGTGCGACGTCGCGTTGACGGGTGGTACCGGACCGCCGGCGGCCTGCGCCAGGCCAGTGTGCGCAGCCGGTCGACCGCCGCTGCGGTCATCGTGGTCGCGGTCGCGCTGCTGATCGGCGCCTTCGCGCTGCTGCTGCTCCTGCAGCGGGCGCTGATCGCCGAGGTCTCCGACGCCGCCGAGGGCCGGGTCGCCGACGTCGCCCGCCAGGTCAGCACCGAGGGGACGAAGGGCCTCAGCGCGGACCTGGCCAACACCACTCGCGCCAGCCAGCTGATCCAGGTACTGGACCCGAGCGGGAAGATCGTCGCCGCCTCGTCGTCGCGGGTCGACAACTCGCCGCTCACCGACCTGCGGCCGCCGGACGGCGCGCTGATGCGGTCCGAGGTCGGCGAGATGCCGCTGATCGACGACGACCACTCGTTCCTGATCGTCGCCCAGGGTGCGTCGTACCACGGGACGACGTACACCGTGGTGGTCGCGTCGTCGGTGCAGACCCAGCGCCAGACGGTCCGGACCGTCTCGAAGTACCTGCTGATCGGGTTTCCGCTGTTGCTGCTCGTCGTCGGCATCGCCGGCTGGCTCATGATCGGGCAGGCGCTGCGGCCGGTGGAACGGATCCGTTCGAGGGTGCAGGGTATCGGGTCGCGGGACCTGACCGAGCGAGTACCGGTACCGGAGACGCGGGACGAGATCGCCCGGCTGGCCATCACGATGAACGAGATGCTCGACCGGCTGGAGACCGGGCAGGCGACCCAGCGTGCGTTCGTCGCGGACGCCAGCCACGAACTGCGCTCGCCGCTCGCCACCCTCACCGCCGCGCTGGAGGTGATCGAGGCCGACACCACCGGGAAAGCGTGGCTCGAGCTGCGGCAGGTGATGGAGACCGAGACCGACCGGATGCGGCAGCTCGTCGAGGACCTGCTGCTGCTCGCGAAGGCCGACGACACCGGCATCCGGATGCGGCAGACCGACGTCGACCTCGACGACCTGGTCGAGGCCGAGATCAAGCGGCTGCGCAACTCCAAGCCCGAACTCACGGTGAAGGGCGACGTCCATCCCGTCCGCGTCACCGGCGACCCGGCGCGGCTGAGTCAGGTACTGCGGAACCTCGTCGACAACGCCGCCCGCGCCGCGCACACCACGGTGATGCTGACAACGGCCGAACGCGACGGCACCGCGATCATCACGGTCGAGGACGACGGCGACGGCATCCCGGAGGAGGACCGCCAGCGCGTCTTCGAACGCTTCGTCCGCCTCGACACCAGCCGCTCCCGAGCCAGCGGCGGCTCCGGCCTGGGTCTGTCCATCGCCCGTGAAATCACCCGAGCCCACCACGGCACCATCACCCTGACTCCTTCCCCCACCGGCGGCACCACAGCGACGGTCATGCTTCCGATTTGATCCGCGCGGAGGCAGGGGGTGGCATCCGTCGCCGACCTGGATCAAGCTGGTGGTGAAGGAGGTGGGTGTGGTGAAGGCTGTGGCAGGCGATCAGGTTGTCGTGGAAGGCAGTCACGTGATGGCGCACCGGCGGGAAGGGCAGATCGTCGAGGTGCACGATCCGTCCGGCGCCCCGCCGTACCTGGTCCACTGGACCGACACGGACTCCGACTCCCTGTTCTTCCCGGGGCCCGACGCTCACATCGTGCACACCGGAGAAACCGGCTAGCGTCAGTGACTGATCGTTCCTGCCGCGGTCTGTAGTTCACTCAGGATTGTCCGGACCGCTCGGCGGGCGGTTCGTTCTGGGCGATGCAGGGCGTCTACGTGGCGGCGGGTTTGGACGCCACGTAGGGGCTTCAGGACGATTCCCGGATGGGGTCGCGCGGTCCAGCGTGGGATCAGCGCCAGGCCGGCGCCGGCGGCGACCATCTCCGCGACCACGGTGAACTCGTTGACCCGGTGAACCACCTCGAGGCGCCGGTCGGCAGCTGCGCCGATTGCCTCGATCGTCGCCAGCAGTGGGAAGCCGTCGTGGACCGTGATCCACGGCTCGGCGGCCACGTCCCGTGGCGTCAGCGACCGCTTCGCCGCGAGCCGATGATCGACGGGTACGGCGACGTCCATCGGTTCGTGGAGCAACGGCGTGACCGTGACCGTGCGCGGCCAGGCTGCAGTGTGATCCAGCCGGTGCGCCAGGACGACGTCGTACTCGCGGGTGAGCGGCGGGAACTCGTCCTGCGGTACGTCCTCGTCGTGCAGGCTGAGCCGCGGCGCGGCGCCGGACCGGAGCAGCCGTGGGAAGAACGCCGCGGCCGCGCTGTGGAAGGCGGCGATCGTCACCACGCCGTCGGGCTGCTCGACGAACTCCTCCACGGTCTGCCGCGCCCGCGCCAGCGCGGACTCCACATCCGCCGCCGCACCCGCGAGCGCACGGCCGGCAGCGGTCAGGACGACCCGCCGGCCGTCACGTTCGGTCAGCGGCACCGGCATCGACCGCTGAAGCAACCGCAGTTGCTGGGAGATCGCCGACGGAGTGACCAGCAGGGCCTCGGCCGCCGCGGTCACACTCCCCAGCTCACCGACTTCGCGGAGCACGCGCAGTTGCCGTTCGTCCATTGTCATACTGTAGGTGCACTTCACTGTTGCTGAAGAAGTTGGTACTTGGCTTCAACGTCGCCACGCGTCACCGTGGACGTCGTGCCCGGATCCCGCCGTACCGACCTCGTCCTGCTGCTCGTCGCTGTCGTCTGGGGTTCGAGCTACCTCGCTGCCAAGACCGCGACCGGCAGCGCGCCGGTGCTGACCGTGCTGTTCCTGCGGTACGCCATCTCCGCGATCGCGCTGGTCCCGCTGGCCCGCGGCATCCGCCGGAACGAACTGAAGGCCGGTCTGATCCTGGGCCTCACCCAAGCGTCAGTCCTCGTGCTGGAGACGTACGGCGTGACGCACACCAGCGCGGCGAACGCCGGACTGATCATCAGCCTGACGCTCGTCCTGACCCCGCTCTTCGACCGTCGCGGCCTACCGCCGCGGTTCTACCTCGCGGCGGCGCTGTGCGTGATCGCCGTCGGGTTGCTGATGTCCGCGCACGGCCTGCACACGCCAGGGGTCGGCGATCTGCTGATGCTCGCGGCCGCCGTCGTCCGCGCGGGTCACGTCGCACTGGTCGGCCGGCTCGCCACCGGGCTGCGACCGTTGCAGCTGACAACGGTCCAGACCCTCGTCGGTACGGCGTTGTTCGCGGTACCCGCCGTACCGCATCTACCCACGCACGCGGGCGTCGGGACCTGGGCGCAGCTGGTCTATCTCGCCTTGTTCTGCAGCGTTTTCGCGTTCCTCGCGCAGACCTGGGCGGTGCAGCGGACGTCCGCCAGCCGGGCGAGTCTGCTGCTCGGCACCGAACCGATCTGGGCCGTTGCCATCGGCATCGGTCTCGGCGACGAGCGACTGACGGTGCCCGCGGTGATCGGCGCCCTGCTGATGCTGGCCGGTACCACCTGGGGTCAGTCGATCGAGCGTGCGCACCGCGGCTCACGCACGGATCAGCTCGAGCTGCAGCCACTTGGCTAGGTCGCGGATCTCGCGCTGGACGGCGGCCATCAGGGTCTTCGAGAACGGCTCGTCCTCGTGGATCGCGTCGACCCGGAACACGCCGGCCTTCCGGTCCGACATCGCGTCGAGCTTCCCGACCAGGCGGTCGTTGTGCAGGATCGGAAGCGCGAAGTACCCCCAGCGGCGCTTCGCGACCGGCTTGTACATCTCCAACTGGTAGTCGAACTCGAAGATCTCGGTCAACCGCTTCCGGTCGTACACCAGCCGGTCGAGTGGCGACAGGATCGCGGTCCGGCCGGTGAACCGCTGCCCGAGCAGCCCGAGCAACTCCGGGTCGACCCGCCATTCACCGCGGACCCCGTCGACGACGGCCCGCTCCCCCGCCGCGCCGGCGTCGAGCGGCTCGCCCGGGCAGGCCGGGCCCTTGGCGCGCAGCAGCCCCATCGACCGTAGCCGCTGCTCGTCGCGGATCCGCAGCGCCTCCGCGAGCGGCACCGGAGGATCGTCCGGGTAGACCCTGGACGCCAGGTCCCACAGGCGGTCCCGGCCGTCGCGGCCCGCGATCGCCACCTCGCCGCGCTGCATCATGAACTCGAGCAGCTGCGACACGTTCCGGTTGTTGGTCCAGCCGCTCGACTTCCACGGCCGCACGCAGGTGTCCGGCAGCTCGCGCATCACCAGCGGGCCGTCCTGACGCAGGCGTTCCAGGATGTCGAGGCGGCAGCCCTCGTTCGCCTGCACCCAGTCGCGCCGGTACGACTGCCAGTCGAGCGGCTCGCCGTCGGCCGGCCACGCCTGCATCTCGGCCCGGTACAGCGCCAGCGTCTCCGGCAGCCGGACGAATCCGCGCAGCTCGATCAACTCCTGGGACGCCAGCGCGTCGGCCAGCTCCGACGGGTCGTACGACGAGCCGAGCCTGCTCCAGACGACGAGATCCGCATTCGGTGCGACGTAGGCCGTCTGGTCGAGCTGCAGCACGTTCAGCCCGCGGACCACGGCGTACAGATCGGCGGGTCGTTCGCTGGTCAGCAGCTGCGCCCGGACGGCCAACCGCCTCGCGTCGCGTTTCGTCAGCTGGTGAACGGTCACCTGCAAAGACTAAATCCGAGGTCGGACAGTATTCTGGGAACCGGGAGAGGTGTAGCCGAGCGGGTGGGGACCGAGGCTCGGGTGGCAGGGGGTTGTTTCGTGGCGGTAGGTAGTCGGGCGTTGCTGCCCTGTGTTCTGTTGCTGGCGCTCGCCGGTGGTGCAGCCGGCTGTTCGGCCACGGAAGGGACGGCCGTCGAGCCGTCCGGTCCGCCGCCGATCATCTTGTCGCGCACGCCGGCGGCGGTGAAACCGGCGACCAACTGCTCGCAGTCGACCGAGGCGCTGCCGCCGGCGGCCGACACCGACGGCGTCGTGCTGACCGCCAGCACCGACCCGAGCCGGACGTCGCTGCTGCTGAAGAACACCGGCAGCATGACTGTGGTCGTCGTACCGGACGCGTCGTTCAGCAGCCGCTTGCTCGCCGCGCCGTTCGCCAACCCGAAGGACGCGGCGTCACGCGCGGCGTTGATCGCGATCAACAACAGCGGCGCGGCCGAGCTGCACGGCGTTCCGTCGTACGTGCCGAAGACGCAGGTCATCAGGCTGCCTCCGCAGTGGGCGATCTGCGCGCTCAGCGACAACGTGAAGGAGCCGGCGAGCGTCCGCTACGTCCAGAACCAGGCGTCGAGTGCGCAGTACTTCGTCGTGAAGGCGCTCGCGGATCAGCTGCTGCTGAGAACGAGTATGGCGCGCAGCCGGGCGACCTTGGTCCGCTGCGCCCGGACCACCACGACGATGCTCAAGGCGAATCCGGACCTGCCGGACATCGAGCTGTACGTCGCGATCCTCGGCCCGCGGTCCGCCTGCACCGCCGGTTACAAGGCACTGCTGCGTGGCGACCAACGCGCCGCGGGTCAGCTCGGCGCGAGCGTACTCACCCAGCTCGGCGGCGCCCCTCGGCTGCTGCCGGACAGTCCCCTGCTGGGCGTCACCGCCGGCCCGTGAGCGAGTGCGGCCAGGGTCGGGTCCGGGTCGGGTCAGGGGAAACTCCACTGCCGCTGCCCCCGGCGGAACCGGAGACTGGAGTCACACAGTTTCGACACCTCGGAGGACTTCAGTCATGGTGGGCTTCATCATCGCCGGTCTCGTCATCGGTGCACTCGCCCGGTTGTTCACGCCCGGCAAGCAGAAGCTCGGCCTGCTCGCCACGCTGCTGCTCGGCCTGGCCGGCTCGGTGATCGGCGGCACGATCGCCGCCGTCCTCGGCACCGGCGGCATCTTCGACCTCAACCTGATCGGGTTCGTGGTCGCGGTGATCTCGTCGGTGATGCTGGTCGGCACCGCCGAGTCGCTGGCTGCCAAGAACAAGAACTGACCTGCGGCATCCAGACAGCGCCGTCCGCTCAGACGTCCTCGTTGACCGCAATCGCCGGCCGTGGCTCACGACCCGGCGGCTGCGGCGGCCGGGGCAGCAGCGGGCGGCGCTTCTGCAACGTCCGCACCACCGGCTGATCGACGGTGACCGTGACCTCCTCGCCCGCGTGCCGGAAGGTGATCGAGGCGTCCGGCCCGTTGTGCACCGTGTACTTCACCGCGAGCGGGTCGATCTCCACCTTCAGCCGGACACCACGCCAGCGGACCGTGAAGCTCAACCCGGACAGCCCGATCGGCAGCGCCGGATCGAACGAGAGAGTCCCGTCCTGATCGCGCAGCCCGCCGAAACCGGCCACCAGCGCACTCCACGCGCCGCCCAATGACGCCATGTGCAGGCCGTCCCCAGTGTTGTGGTGCAGGTTGCGCATGTCGATCAGCGCGGCTTCGTACGCATAGTCGTACGCCAGGTCGAGATGACCGACCTCGGCCGCCATCACCGCCTGCACGCACGCGGACAAGGACGAGTCCCGCACCGTCAGCCGCTCGTAATAGTCGAAGTTGCGGGCCTTCTCCTCGGGCGTGAACGCGTCACCGCACCAGTAGGTCGCCAGCATCAGGTCGGCCTGCTTCACCACCTGCGTGCGATAGAGCTGGAAGTACGGCGCGTGCAGCATCAGCGGGTACTTGCCCTTGTAGGCCTCGAAGTCCCACACCGCGTACCCGGTGAAGCCCTCGGACTGCGGATGCACGCCGAGGCTCTCGTCGTACGGCAGGTACACCGCGGCGGCCGCGTCCCGCCAGGACGCCTCCTCCTCGCTGTCGACGCCGAACTCGCGCGCCTTGGCCGGCAGCTTCGTGGCCATCGCGGCCGCGGCCCTGAGGTTGCGCGCGGCCATCAGGTTGGTGAAAACGTTGTCGTCGGCAACGGCACTGTACTCGTCCGGACCGGTGACCCCGGGCAGGTGCCAGCGGCCGTCACGGTCGTGGTGGCCCAGCGACATCCACAGCCGGGCCGTCTCGACGAGCAGCTCCAGCCCGACCTCGTTGAGGAAGGCATCGTCACCGGTGGCCCGGTGGTACCGCATGACGGCCTCGGCGATGTCGGCGTTGACATGGAACGCCGCCGTCCCCGCGGGCCAGTACCCGGAGCACTCCTGGCCGCGGATCGTCCGCCACGGGAAGGCCGCGCCCCGGAAGCCCAGCTCCGCGGCCCGCTGCTTCGCCATCTCCAGGGTCGAATGCCGCCAGTGCAGCGCGTCGGCGGCCGCGCCCGGCATCGTGTACGTCAGTACGGGCAGCACGAAACCCTCGGTGTCCCAGAACGTGTGGCCGTCGTACCCCGCGCCGGTCAGGCCCTTGGACGGGATCGCCCGCCGCTCGGCCCGTGCACCCGCCTGCAGCACGTGGAAGAGCGCGAACCGGACGGCCTGCTGCAGCTCGGGATGTCCTTGCACCTCGACGTCCGCGCCGTCCCAGAAGTCGTCGAGAAAGGCGATCTGCTGCTTGGTCAGTCCGTCCCAGCCGGAGAACCGGGCACTCGCCAGCGCGGCCGCGACCTGGTCCCGGATCGCGGTCTCGGACCGCAGGCTGGACCAGCCGTACGCCAGGTACTTCACCACGCGCAGGCTCTCGCCCGGCTGCAGCTGGGCGATCACCGTGGTCCGGGCCCAGTCCTCCCGCACGTCCTGGTCCATCGCGTACCGGACCGAGGTGTCCACCTCGTGCGACATCGCGGCGGCCATCAGCTGCTGACTGCGCGTCGTACGGTGGATCAGTACTGTCCCGTGCTCGCCGCCGTCGTGGCTGACCGGCTTCAACGGATTGTCCAGTACGGCGGCCACGCGCGGATCGTCGGACAGCTTGGGCTGGGCCTCGTTCGCGACCAGCTCGGACTGCATGACGAATCGGGCCGGCTGGTCCACCGGCTCGACGATGTACTCGATCGCGGCGACCGCGCGCTGGGTCAGTGACACCAGGCGGCGACTGCGGACCTTGATCCGCTTGCCGGCCGGCGACGTCCAGTCCACGTCCCGCTCGAGGATGCCGGTCCGGAAGTCGAGCGAGCGCTCGTGTTTGCTCAGGTACCCGTAGCGGATGTCGAACGGCGAGTCGTCGACGAGCAGCCGGATCAGCTTGCCGTTGGTGACGTCGACGAGGGTCTGCCCGGACTCCGGGTACCCGTAGCCGGCCTCGGCGTACGGCAACGGGCGCTGCTCGTAGAACGAGTTCAGGTAGGTGCCGGGGATCGCGTACGGCTCGCCCTCGTCGAGGTTTCCGCGCAGGCCGATGTGACCGTTCGACAGCGCGAACAGCGACTCCGACTGGGCCAGCTTGTCCATCGCGAGCCGAGTCTCCCGCAGCCGCCAGGGCTCGACCGGGTGGTGGCCTCTGTCGATCACTTGTCCTCCAGCAAGTCTGCGAGGTCCCGCACGACGATGTCGGCGCCCTGAGCCTTCAGTCCGGCGGCCTGGCCGACCCGGTCGACGCCGACGACCTGCCCGAAGTGGCCGGCGCGGCCCGCGGACACTCCCGCGAGCGCGTCCTCGAAGACGGCGGCCGCGGAAGGTGCGACACCGAACCGGGCGGCCGCGGCGAGGAAGGTGTCCGGGGCCGGCTTGCCCAACAGATGCTCGGTGCGGATCGTCACACCGTCGACGACCTCCTCGACGTACTGCGCGAGGCCGGTCACGTCGAGTACCTCGCGGGTGTTCGCGCTCGACGACACCACCGCCCGGCGCAGGCCCGCCTGCTCGACGGCCTGCAGGTACCGCCGGGAGCCCTCGAAGACGTGTACGCCGTCGGTCCGGATCCGCCGCTGGACGGCCTCGTTCTTCCGGTTGCCGAGGCCGTTCACGGTCATCGCGGCCGGTGGATCGTCCGGGCTTCCGTCCGGCAGCACGATGTGCCGCGCGGCCAGGAAGTCCCGGACACCGCTGGCCCGGGGCTTGCCGTCCACGTACGCGTCGTACTCCGCGCGCGCGTCGAACGGCACGAACGCGATGCCGTGCTGCGCCGAATAGTCGCGCAGGAACTCGTCGAACATCTCTTTCCACGCAGCAGCGTGGACAGCAGCCGTGTCGGTAAGCACGCCATCCAGGTCGAACAAACAGGCCTGGATCCCCGCAGGTAGTCCGAGCATGCCGTCAACACTAGAGGACCTACCGTGCAGCCTCCTGGAAGATCCGCGCGAACCAGTCGAGTTGGGCTAGTTGCTGGTAGGTTTGGCCGCCCTCGTGTTCGTTGTACTGGTAGACCTCGATGTGCTTCTGATCGCTGGCGTAGTGGTTGTACGCCGCGAAGACCGTCGACGGTGGGCACGTGGCATCCATGAGGGCGACGGAGAACAGGGCCGGTGCGGTGGCCAGGCGGCCGAGGTTGACGCCGTCGAAGTAGCTGAGGGTGTTGAGGACCGTGTCGACGTCCTGCCGGAAGCCCTTCAGGTACCGGGTGATCTCGCCGTACGGGTCGTTGTCGGTGATCTGCAGCGCCCGCTCGAAGTGGCACAGGAACGGTACGTCGGGAGCGCAGCCGAGCAGGTCGATCCCGGCCAGCGGCGCGAGGCCGGCCGCGGCGATCGAGATCCCGCCGCCCTGGCTGCCGCCGGTGACGATGATCTTGCCCGGGTCCACGAACGGCGACGTCCGGGCCGCGTCCAGTGCCCGCACCGCGTCGATGTACACCCGGCGGTAGTAGTACGTCTCCGGGTTCGTGATACCCAACGTCATGAAGCCCGGCGTGTGGTTCAAACCGGCGTACGGCGTGTCGTCCGGGGTGCTCTCGAAGCCACCCTGGCTGTAGCCCTGGCCGCGGGTGTCCATCACGAAGTGCGCGTAGCCTGCCTGCGCCCACAGCGTGGTCGACTGCGGCAGACCGCGACCGCCGCTGTAGCCGTGGTACTGCACGACGGTCGGCAGCGGACCGTCGGCGCCGGCCGGGACGTGCAGCCAGCCCCGCACCGGGGTGCCGCCGAAGCCGGCGTACGTGACGTCGTAGGTGTCGATCACCGCGAGCTTGTTGTCGATCTCGGTGAACGTGGCGGACAGGTCGTCGGTGCGCGCCTTCTCGATCGAGCGGCGCCAGAAGTCGACCAGGTCGGCGGGCGCGGCCACCTCGGGCCGGTACGCGCGGAGCTTGTCGAGGGAAAGGTCGAACATGGCCATGAACGCCAAACCTACGCCCAGCGGCCGTCCCGCGGTAAGCGGTGTCCAATTGGTGTACACGGCGAGATGGAGATGGACGGAGGGCGTCAGCGGTTGGAGTCTGATCAGATGAGTAGTGGGACTGTGCAGTCGGTGAACGTCGGTCTGCCCAAGAATGTGGAGTGGAACGGCCGGACCGTTTACACCGGCGTCTGGAAACAGCCTGTCGAAGGCCCTGTGACGGTTCGTCGGCTGAACCTCGACGGCGACGGTCAGGGCGACACCGCGGGCCACGGCGGTGAACAGCGGGCGGTCTTCGTGTACCAGATCGCCTCCTACCGGCACTGGGAGCAGCACTTCGGCCGGGACGACTTCGTCTACGGGCAGTTCGGGGAGAACCTCACGGTCGACGGACTGCCCGACGACGAGGTCTGCATCGGCGACCGGTACCGGATCGGCACGACGGAGCTGGAGGTGACGCAACCGCGGGTGACCTGCTACCGGGTCGGTCTGCGGATGGGTGAGCCGGAGCTGCCGTCGCTGCTCGTCAGCCACCATCGTCCGGGGTTCTACTGCCGGGTGATCACGGAAGGCGAGATCACTGCCGGTGACTCGATCCTGAAGACTGCTACCGGACCGGGTGCGTTGAGCGTGTCCGACACGGACGCGCTCCTGTATCTGCCCGGGCGGGACGTGGAGAAGCTGCGGACCGCCGTACGGATTCCTGCGCTCAGCCCTGGTTGGCAGGGCTCGTTCCGTGACCTGCTGAAGGAGGAGGTCACTCCGAAGCCTGCCTGGGACGGTTTTCGGGAGCTGCGGGTGGAGGAGGTCGTCCCCGAGTCCGACAGCGTGTTCTCGATTCGGCTGGCTGGTGACGAGTTGCCTCCGGCGATGGCTGGTCAGTACCTGACCTTCAAGCTGCCGGGCGCCGTACGGAGCTATTCGCTGTCCACGTCTCCCGGCTACCGCGTCAGCGTCAAGCAGGAGCCGCACGGTGTCGGCAGTGCCTACATGAGCCAACTGCAGCCCGGGAGCGTGCTGGAGGTCGCGGCGCCCCGCGGTGACTTCGTGCTGGACGAAGACACCGGGCCGGTACTACTGCTCTCTGCCGGTATCGGCGTGACGCCGGTCCTCGCCATGCTCCACTCCCTGAAGGGCACCAGCCGCGAGGTGTGGTGGGTACACGCAGCCCGTACGCCGGCTGACGACGCGCTGGCGGCTGAAGCACACGCCCTGCTGGCGCAACTGCCGCATGCACATGAGCACGTGTACTACAGCTCGACGGACGGCCGGCTGACCAAGGAGAGGCTGCTGGAGTTGGGGTTGCCGACCGACGCCACGGCGTACGTGTGCGGGCCGCAGTCGTTCATGACCGACATGCAGGGAGCGTTGAACAGCTTGGGCATCAGCCGAGTCCGCACGGAGTTGTTCGGTGCGTTGGCATCGATGAATCCAGGTGTTGTCAGCGAACCGACCAGACCACCACACCAGCCGGACGGAGCGCCCGGCACAGGTCCACTGGTGACGTTCGCGCGGAGCGGTATCTCCACGGCCATGCGAGAGGGCACTCTGCTCGAACTGGCTGAAGCATGCGACGTACCAACCCGCTGGAGCTGCCGGACCGGCGTCTGCCACAACTGCGTGACTCCCCTGCTCGCAGGAGAACTCAGCTACTCCCCCACCCCGCTGGAGCCCCCGCCGGACGGACAGGTTCTGCTCTGCTGCTCCCGTCCGACCACCGACCTGGTTCTGGACATGTGACGGATCCTGCAGGAGATCTACGGCAGAGAGAGTCCGAAGCCGGGCTCGTCGGAGAGTACGACATAACCGTCGTCGAGGGTGTAGCTGCCTGGGCCGGGGACGCCCTCGATGATCGGGGTGTTCCCCAGGCCGGCTGCCAGGTGGGCGGCGTACAGGGTCTTGAGTGGCAGGCCCCAGGCGTGCGGTGAGGCCTCGGCCTTCAGTACGGGCATGGTGTGGCGCCACTTGGTGAGGCCGTGGCCGATGACGTCCATCAGGGCCACGTCTATCAGGCCCTCGTCGGCCAGTGCGAGTACATGCCCGACGTTCGGCTCGTACTCGCCGTCGGCGACCCGGGTCGATCCCTGGAGCCGTTCGCGCAACGTCTGCAGGTCCGGACGCCGTTCCGCGAACGGCTCCTCGATCCAGTACAGGTCGCAGTCCTCGACCCCGTCGAGGTACTCGAACAGGCCGTTGACCGTGAACCCGTCGTTGCCGTCGACCAGGATCGCGGCGTCCGGGTACAACTCGCGCGCGAGCCGGGTCGCCTCGATGTCTCGCGCCAGACCGGTCCGCGCGTCCATCCAGCGGTGCCCGCGGCCGATCTTCAGCTTGAAGTCGCGAAACCCGAACGCGTGGTCCTGCGCGAGATTCGCCCGGATCGCGTCCAGCCCGCCGTCCAGGTCGTCGAAGTAGATCCCGCCGCTGTAGCAGCGGACCCGCGGCGATCCGGCGCCGCCGAGCATCGCATAGACCGGCAGCTCGAGGATGTGCGCCGCCAGATCGTGCAACGGGTAGTCGAGGAACTCCGCCGCCGCGTCGATCACCCCACGCTCCGGATCGATCAGCTCGGCCAGTGGGCGCCCGATCAGCGGTCCGGGATCCCCGTCGTGCAGCGGAAGTCCCCAACCGGTGGCGCCGCGGCTCGTCTCGACGACGTACGCCGTGACGCTGCCGCCGTTCCCGTGGCTGCCGAGGAACGAGTTGCGGCCGATCGTCCGCAGGTACTCGTACCGGACTTGCACGGTGCTCAGCGAGGCAATCACGTGCTGCGACAACGTCATCGGAAGACTCCCAGCAGGCGGCGGTAGGCAGACGGATTGCTCAGTACGTCGGTGCTGTCCACGAACTGATCGATCGACCCGATCGGCCCGACCCGCTTCAGCTGCGGATCCGACACCGTCGCGTGACAGGCCGTCGCGAACCGCGCGGCATCCAGGACCAGCGCCGGACGGTCGAAGAACAGCCGCGGCGCTACGTCGAGCTCGGCGGTGATCCCGAGCGCGTTGTGCCGCCGGCCGACCAGCTCGTACGCCGCCACCAGTGCCCGCTCCCGGTCCGCGAAGTTGCCCGCGGCAACCGTATCCGTGAGCGCGCGGTCCAGCCCGTCCGGATGGCCGAGCCGGGCGAACGCCGTACCCAGCCATTTCGTGTACGGTGCGTACTCGCGGGACTGCAGCAACGCGAGCCGCATCACCTCGCGGACGAGCCGCGCCGCGACCACCCGGGACCCGAGCTCGTCGCCGACCTCGTGGGTGCGCTGCATGAACGGTTCCTCCTGCGCGATCCGCGTCCACTGGCAGGCCATCAGCCACCGCCAGATCTCGTCCGGGTACCAGGCGAGGGCTGCGCGCACCGGCGCGAGCCGGCCGTCGTCGGCGTACACCTGTCCTTTCACGACACCCAGGAACTGCTGCTGCGGTGTGACCAGCCAGTCGTCGACACCGACGCCCTGCGAAGCGTCGAACCCCAAGTGTCCCCGCAGCCAGTCGCTGAGCGTCGCTACAGTCACGCGGTGCTCTACGGCATGAACATCCGAGCCGAAGCGGACCGGGAAGCCGCGGTACTCGTCCGGCAGCACCGCCTCGACCTGCTTGAGCACCGTCGCGGGCTCGTCGACCAGGACGATCAGCCGTGGACCCCAGTCGTGGTCCATCGAGCGTGCGGTGTCGTAGCCGAGCACATCGGAACCCCAGCCCAGTAGGCCAGCCGCATGACCGGTGCTGCCGAGCACAGGCGCGACCACGTCTGCATAGAACCCAGCCGACAGCTCCTGCGCGTGCACGAACTCGGGCATGCGCAGCATCCTCTCACTCCCAACTACGCTGTGCTCGTGATTTCGCATGTGGTGTGGGACTGGAACGGCACGCTGCTCAACGACAACGATGCCGTGCTCGCAGCTGTCAACGAGGTCTGCGCCGGGTTCGGGCGGCCGGAGCTGACCTGGGCCGAGTGGCAGGCGGCGTACGCGCGGCCGATGCGGCTGTCGTACGAGCAGATCCTGCAGCGCGTCCTGGACGACGCGGAGTGGGAGCAGGTCGACAAGCTCTACCACCAGCGGTACGACGCACTCCTGCACACGTGTGAGCTCGCCATCGGTGCCCACGACGTACTGCGTGCCTGGGGCGCCGGCGGACGGACCCAGTCGTTGCTGTCGATGTGGTTCCACTCGCGTCTCACCCCGACCGTGGAGCTGTACGGGCTCACGCAGTACTTCAGCCGGGTCGACGGGCTGCCTGGTGAGGTGGGAGGTGGATCCAAGGCGGACAGTCTGATCCGGCACCTCCAGGAGCTGCAGTTGGACCCGGCAGGCGTCGTACTGATCGGGGACGTGGTTGACGACGCTCACGCGGCGGAGGCGGCCGGTACGCAGTGTGTTCTTGTCACTACCGGTGCGATGACGCGCGAGGCTCTGGAAGCGACCGGGATGCCGGTCACCGGGTCTATCAGCGAGGCACTGGCGTTGCTCGACCAGTGAGGGGCACGTGGTTCTCCCTGGTGTGATGCACCGTGGTCTGACGAGACGGTGGTGTCACCAGACAGAGAGGCACCACCGTGACGCAGGTCGTAGTTCTACTGGAGCAGGGCAGCCAGGACGCCTTGGACTGGGCGGCTGCTGAGGCCGCGGCCCGGGGCGCTGAGCTGCGGGTGGTGTACGCGTTCCGGTGGCCGTACCTGCTTGACGCGCTCGGTGAGCTCACGGTGGAAGAGCGGGACCTGGAAACCGCTGAGGTTGTCGTGGACGACGCCATCGAGCATGTCCGGAAGATCTTCCCGAGCCTGCGGATCAGCTCGACGGTCTTCCCCGGACGTGCGATCGATGCCCTGCTGAGCGAAGCAGACGACGACGCCGCCCTCATCGTCATCGCCCACGGCCACACCTTCGAACGCCGCCTCGCCACCCGCCTCGCCCACCGCGGCTCGCCGTTCGGGTTGCGGGTCCTGGGTCGCCTGCGGGCGGCGATCTCGGTGCGGGGTTCGGTGCGGCGGGGGTCGGTGTCGCTGGCGGTGGTTGGGTTGATGCCGGACCGTACGGTTGGGCCGTCGTCCGGGCGGGTGGTGGTGGCCGTTGACGGGGTCGACCGGTCGGATGCGTTGGGGTTCGCGTTCGGCGCGGCGCGCCTCCGCGGCACCGGCCTGACCGTGCTGCAGACGACAGCCGACGCGAACTGCGTGTCCGCGTGGCGGACCGTCTACCCCGAGGTCGACGTCCGCTGCGGCACCGCCGACGGACCCGCGGCAGTCCTCGCCGAATCCACGGCGGCAGCCCTCACCGTCCTCGCAGCCGACCGCTCCAACACCGAGGTCGCCCGTCTGGCCCGCGGCCCGGTCGTCCTGGTCTAGCCTCCCGGCCGGCAGCTGACCCAGTAGACAGGGCCTAGGCTTGCCCGCGTGAGAAAGCTTCGTGGCCGGCAGCGCGAGTACGACGTACTGAACGGTCTGGTCAGCGAGGCGAAAGCCGGGCGTAGTCAGGTGCTGGTACTGACCGGCGAGGCCGGCGTCGGCAAGTCGGCCCTGCTCGACGCGATGGTCGCCGGCGCCGACGGCTGCCGGGTCACGCGGACGGCAGGGATCGAGTCCGAGATGGAGCTCGCGTACGCCGGTCTGCACCAGCTGTGCCTGCCGTTCCTGGAGCAGCTCGATCGGCTGCCGGCTCCGCAGCGTGATGCTCTGGGCACGGCGTTCGGACTGCGGAACGGTCCGACGCCGGACCGGTTCCTGATCGGGCTGGCGGTGCTGAACCTGCTCGCGTCCAGTGCCGAGCCGGTGGTCTGTGTGGTCGACGACGCGCAGTGGCTGGACCTGATGTCGGCGCGGATCCTCGCGTTCGTCGCGCGACGGCTCGCGGCCGAGTCGGTGCTGATGGTGTTCGCGGTCCGGGACGGGATCGAGCACGCCTTCGACGGTCTCGACGTACTGCCGATCCGCGGGCTGGACGACGCCGACGCACGGGCGCTGCTGGACTCGGTGCTGCCCGGGCCGATCGACCCGCGGGTGCGGGACCGGATCGTCGCCGAGACGCGGGGCAATCCGCTGGCGCTGCTCGAACTCCCCCGCGCGTGGACGGCGGCCGAGCTGGCGGACGGGCTGGCGTCCGGGTCGCTGGCCGGGCGGATCGAGGACGGGTTCGTGCGGCGGCTCGAAGGGCTGCCGAGCGATACGCGCTTGCTGCTGCTCACCGCGGCGGCCGAACCGTTGGGCGACCCGACGTTGTTGTGGCGGGCCGCCGAGCAGCTCGGGTTCGGTGCGGACGCGGCGGCCGGCGCGGCCGAGTCGGGGTTGATCACGTTCGACCAGCACATCCGGTTCCGGCATCCGTTGGTACGGTCGGCGGCGTACCGTACGGCGACCCCGCAGCAGCGGCTCGCCGTCCACCGGGCGCTGGCCGCGGTGACCGATCCCGCGACGGATCCGGACCGGCGCGCATGGCACCGGGCGCAGGCGACGATGACACCGGACGAGGACGTCGCGCTGGAGCTCGAACAGTCCGCGCAGCGGGCCCGGGCCCGTGGTGGATTCTTTGCCGCAGGCACCTTCTTGGAACGGTCGGCCGCGTTGACGATCGACCCCGGTCTCCGGGCGGATCGCATCCTGGCCGCGGCCACCGCGAAACGCAGCGCCGGCGCGTTGGATGCCGCCCTGGACCTGTTGAACGGTGCCGCCACCGGCCCGGCGAGCCCACTCCGCGACGCCGAAATCACCCGCCTCCGAGGCGAAATCGCCTTCGACCGAGGCCACACCGCCGAAGCCGCCCGCACCCTCGTCGAAGCCGCCGCCCACCTACAACCCCACGACCGAACCCAGGCCCGCATCACCTACCTCGAGGCGATGTCGGCCGCCATCTGGTCCAGCGGCCCCGAAACCCCCGGCATCCTCGGCGAAATAGCCTCCGCAGTCCCCGACCAACCGACGGGCGCCGGCACCACCCCCGGCACTTCCGGCGAGCTTCTTCTTCAGGGGTTGGCGATCCGCTTCACCCGGGGCTTCGCTGCGGCGGCTCCGCTGCTGGTGGGGGCGTTGGAGCAGGCGCGACGTGGTGAGCCGGCAGACGAACGCGGGTGGTTGTGGTTGGCAGGCAACCGGGCGAGTGGGATTGTCGCGATCGACGTCTGGGATCTCGACGCCGCTCTCGAACTGGCCACCCGGCACGAGCGGATCGCGCGCGACAGCGGGGCACTCGTCCAACTCCAATGGGCGCTCAACTTCCGCGCGAACGTCGTCTCGATGACCGGCGACCTGACCGCGGCCGCGGGGTACGTCGAGGAAGAGCGGCAGATCGCCACCGCCACCGGCAACCGCGTCCTGGGCATCGGCGCCATGCAGCTCGCGGCCCTCCGCGGCGACGAATCCGCCGCGACGCCGCTCATCGACGCGATGATCCGCGAGGCCCGGGCCCAGCAGCAGGGCCGGATGACCGCGATCGCGACGTACACCAACGCCGTCCTCAACAACGGACTCGGCCGCTACGAAGCGGCCCGCGACGCCGCACGCCAGGTCTTCCTGCAGGACCCGGTCGCGTACGATGCTCTGGTCGTCGGGGAACTGTCCGAAGCCGCGTCGCGCACCGGCGACACCGAACTCGTCGAGACCACCCTCACCTGGCTGAGCGACCGCGTCGCCGCCGTGCCGACCGACTGGGGCCGCGGCATGGAAGCGCGCGCCCGCGCCCTCCTCACCAACGACGAGAACGCGTACCGCACCTCGATCGAACACCTCGGCAAGACCGCGCTCCGGATCGAGCTCGCCCGCGCCGAACTCCTGTACGGCGAATGGCTCCGCCGCGAAGGCCGCCGCCAGGACGCCCGCGAGCACCTCCGGACCGCCCACGAAGAGCTGACCGCGATGGGCGCCGACGCCTTCGCCGAACGTGCCCGCCACGAACTCCTCGCCACCGGCGAGACCGTCCGCAAACGCACCCCGGAAACCACCAACGACCTGACCGCCCAGGAGGCCCAGATCGCCGGCCTCGCCCGCGACGGCCTGACCAACCCGGAGATCGCCGCCCAACTGTTCATCAGCCCCCGCACCGTCGAATGGCACCTCCGCAAAACCTTCGCCAAACTCGGCATCACCTCCCGCCGCCAACTCCGCACCCTCCAAACCTTCGCAGCAGCAGGCCGCGGCGGCCCACTGTGACGGTGCTGGAAGGTCGTACGGCGGCCGGGCGTGGGGTGCGGGTGCGGTACTCCGCCGCTGGGATCGAGGCGGTTGATGACCATCCGTCGGCGCCGGAGGTGCTGGTGATTCCCGGGCTGGTGGACCTGCAGGTCAACGGGTATGGCGGGCTCGACGTCAACGATCCGTCCGCCAACGCGCTGCCCGCGCTCGTTCGGGCCCTCTGGGCGCAGGGCGTGACCACGGTCTATCCGACGATCGTCTCCGCCGACGATGCGACCACGACCAGGCTCGTGACGGCGGCCGCGGCCGCGCGCGCCGACGATCCGGTCGTGCGGTACGGCGTACCCGGTCTGCACCTCGAAGGTCCGTACATCTCGTCGGTGGACGGTGCGCGCGGAGCGCACGATCCGGCCGTGATCCGGGACCCCGACGCGGACGAGTTCGACCGCTGGCAGAACGCCGCGGACGGGGCGATCGCGATCATGACCGTGGCCCCGGAACGTACCGGCGCGATCGAGTTCACCCGGCACCTCGCGGCGCACGGCGTACTGCCGTCGATCGGCCACTCGCTGGCGACGGCCGATGACGTCCATGCGTTCGCAGCCGCCGGCGGCAGGTTGTCGACGCACCTCGGCAACGCGCTGCCGGCGCAGCTCGACCGGCATCGGAACCCGATCTGGCCGCAGCTCACCGAGGACCGGTTGACCGCCGGATTGATTGCCGACGGCCACCATCTGCCGGGCGACACGTTCGCCGCGCTGGTCCGCGCGAAGGGCGTCGAACGCTGCGTCCTCACCAGCGATGCAGCCGCGCTGGCGGGCTGTGCCCCGGGCGACTACCAGACCGCGGTCGGCGGCTCGGTCACCGTGACTCCCGACGGCAGCCTTCGTCTGACCGGTACGCCGTACCTCGCGGGCAGCGGCGCGTCGCTCCTCGACTGTCTCCGTTGGTCCACCAACTATCTCCCGTTGGACGTCGCCGTCACGATGGCGACGTCCACGCCCGCCGATCTCCTCGGCCTGCACGACCGCGGCCGCCTCGAAGCAGGTGCCCGAGCCGACCTTCTCCAGTTCAACCGCACGCCGGCCGGAGGCCTCGGTGAACTGACGACCGTCGTCGTCAACGGACAAGCCGTCCTGAAACCCTGAACAGTCAAGCGTTCAGGCACTTGCACGTACATGCGGCCGTGCTTGCCGGTGGACCGGAAGTTCCCGTATAAGGCGTACATGACGGCGATCCGGCTCGATGGTGTGTCCAAGGTGTTCGATGGCGAACACCTGGCCGTCGACGAGCTGTCACTGGAGATCGGGGACGGCGAGTTCATGGTGCTGCTCGGGCCGTCGGGATGCGGGAAGACCACGCTGCTGCGGATGATCGCGGGCCTGGAGCGCGTGACGTCGGGCGAGGTGTGGTTCGGGCGGACCAGAGGGACCGACCTGGCGCCACGCGAACGCGGCGTCGCGATGGTGTTCCAGACCGGCGCGCTGTACCCGAACCGGACCGTGCAGGAGAACATCATGTTCCCGCTGCAGATCGCCGGGAAGGACGACGCCGAAGCGGGGTCGACCGCGGTCGGGCTGGCGCAGATCCTCAGCATCGAGTCGGTGCTCGACCGGATGCCGTGGACGTTGTCGGGTGGCCAGCGGCAGCGGGTGGCGATCGGACGGGCGCTGGTCCGGCGGCCGAAGGTGTTCCTGCTCGACGAACCGCTGTCGAACCTCGACGCGACCATGCGGACCGAGCTCCGGCAGGAGATCGGCGCGATGACCCGCGACCTGAACGTGACCACGCTGTACGTGACCCACGACCAGGTCGAGGCGCTCACGCTCGCGAACCGGATCGCGGTGATGCGCGACGGCCGGATCGAGGACGTCGGGACGCCGACGCAGGTCTACAACGACCCGGCGACCGCGTTCGTGGCCGGTTTCCTGGGCACGCCACGGATCAACCTGATGTCCGCGACCGTCAACGTGACCGCGCACCACCGGGTCCGGCTCGAATTCGGCAGCCAGTCGATCGGCCTCGACCCGACCGACCGCCGCTCGCTGATTCTGCGACACCACCACGGCGCACCGGTGATCGTCGGCGCCCGCTCGAACGCGTTCAGCCTGATCACCACGCAGGACGCCCCGAACCAGCTGACCGGGACGATCCGCGCCTTCGAGTTCCACGGCCAGCAGTCGATCGCGTTCGTCCAGTGCGGGATCGAGATCGTGGACCCGGACCGGATCGGCCGCCCCAGGCCGGCGCACGCATCACCGTTGGCCGAGCCAACACCGTCGCTCCTCGGCCGGTTCCGCCGCCGGATCGGCCTGGGCGCCGCACCTGCTACGCCGGTCGAGTTTCACGGACCGTCCCACCGCCGCGCGGACCTCGTCGTCGAACTCCCGGTCGACACCGAACTCCAGCGCGGCACCCGGATCCAGCTCGCCCTCGACACCAGCAAGATCCACATCTTCGACCACACCGGCCACCGGGTGGACCGCATCACCCGCTGACGCCGTGACCAAGCTGCACGGCGTCGAGTAGTTGCTCGGGTGTCTCCAGTTGGGGAAGGTGACCGGTGCGCGGCAGCAGTGTGTACGTCGCTCCTGGGATCGCCGCGGCGTACGCCTTGCCGTACTCGGGGCCGGCGATCCGGTCGCTCTCACCCCAGATCACGTGCACCGGGATCTCGATGCCGGCCAGCCGCGTCAGCAACGTCGGGTCGGACATCGTCGGGCCGGTGTAGCCGATCAGCGCACGGACGTCCGGGCTCGGCCCCGTGACCTCACGCGGGTCGGCGGGCGCACCGGCCGTGGCTGTCCCGCTCACCGGTGTCGGTGTCGGTGTCGGCGCCTTCGACGGGTCGTGCCGGGACAGCGCCTGGAGCTCAGGGATCGACAATCCGCTCACATCGGTCAGCGGATGATCCTCGACCTCGATGCCGATCCCGTCCACGATCACCGCGCCGCCCACCCGCGGGCTGTGCTGCAGCGCGATCTCCGCCGCGAGCCAACCACCGAAGGAGTTGCCGATCACGGTCACGTCAGCGAGCTCGAACTCCTCGAGCATCCCGACGTACGCCGCCGCCAGGTCGCGAACATCTCGGATCGCATCGCGTCGCGGCGTCCCACCGAAGCCGGGATGGGTGGGCAGCAGGACGCGCGAACGCGTGCGCTCGGCCAGCAGGTCGGCGAATCCGGCCATCGTCAGTACGCCGCCACCACCGTGCAGGAGCAGAAACGAACGAGTGCGATCACGGTCCTGGACAGTGATGCCGCCGGCGGTGGTCAGGGACCGGAGCGATCCGGCAGGAATCGGCGTACTCATCGTTCACCCTCCACGGGGAATCTCAGGATGTTTATATCAGGAACCTTATATCAATAAGCTGATCTAAGCAACCTGATACAATAAGTCCCATGAGGCACCAGCCCGCGGATGTCGCCCTGGCCGTCAAGCGTCTGCAGTACCGTCATCACCGCGCGCTGAGCCAGGCGCTCGCGCCGCTGGGCCTGTCACTGGTGCAGTGGGACACGCTGCGCCACCTGGAGCGCCACCCCGACGCGTCGCTGCACGACCTGGCGGTGCTCACGTTCCAGACCGACCAGTCCTTCGGGTCGCTGGCGACCCGGATGGCCGATCGCGGCCTGATCGAGCGTGTCCCCGGCCCCGGCCGTGCCGTCAAACATCGGTTGACCCCGAAAGGCGAGCAGCTCCGCGCGGACGGCCAGGATGCGGTGAACGCCGTCTTCAAGACGTCGTTCACCAACCTCTCCGCGAGCCAGCTCGAGCAACTCGGCGACCTCCTCGACGCGGCGCTCGGCCCGAACCCGACGGCCTGAGCAGGTGGTCAACCCGGGCCGGGCCGATTTAGTCTGAGGCCTCCGGGGTGGAAGGCGGCCGACTGTGGAGCGAGAAGAACAGTTCCGCGGTCTGGGGGCGGAACGCGCACGGGAGACGAAGTTGCTCGGCCGGCGGGCCGAGCGCTCCGTACTCGACCGCCTGCTGGCCGACGTCCGCCACGGGACGAGCCGAGTACTCGTCGTCCGCGGCGAGGCCGGGGTCGGCAAGACCGCGCTGCTCAACTACGCGGCCGAGACCGCGACCGGCTTCTCGATGCTGCGCGCTGTCGGCGTCCAGTCCGAGATGGAGCTCGCCTTCGCGGCGCTGCACCAATTGTGCGTACCACTGCTCGATCGCCTGGACCGGATCCCCGAGCCGCAACGCCGTGCGCTCGCGACCGTGTTCGGGCTCGCGCCCGGCCCTGCGCCGGACCGGTTCATGGTCGGCCTCGCCGTCCTGAGTCTGATCTCGGACCTCGCGGACGAACAGCCTGTGCTGGTTGTCGTCGACGACGTCCAATGGCTCGACACCGCCACCGCTCAGACGCTCGGCTTCGTCGCCCGGCGGATCGGCGCCGAAGCGGTCGGGTTGTTGTTCGGTGCCCGCGAACCCGGCGTGGAGCTGAGCGGTCTGCCCGAACTCGGGGTCGACGGTCTGCCGGACGACGACGCGCTCGCGTTGCTCGGTTCGGCCGTCGAGTTCCTGCTCGACGAGCCGATCCGGAACCGGATCGTCGCGGAGACCCGCGGCAATCCGCTGGCGCTGCTGGAGCTGCCGCGCGGCCTGACCGCGACCCAGCTCGCGGCGGGCTTCGGTCTGGTAGGTCAACAAGGTCTGCCGGGGCGGATCGAGCAGAGCTTCCTGCGGCAGGCGGACACCCTGCCCGCACCGACCCGGCAGCTGCTGCTCGTCGCGGCGGCTGAGCCGATGGGCGATCCGGTCCTGGTCCGCCGGGCCGCCGACCAGCTCGGCATCGACGAGGTGTTCGCCGAGATCGACGGCCTGGTCACCCTCGGCGAGCGGGTCACGTTCCGGCATCCGCTCGTGCGGTCGGCACTGTACGGATCGGCGTCCGCGACCGAGCGCCGCGCCGTCCATCTCGCGCTGGCCGACGCGACCGACGAAGCGGCCGATCCCGACCGCCGCGCCTGGCACCGGGCCGCGGCGGCGACCGGTCCGGACGAAGCCGTCGCCCTGGAGCTGGAGCGATCCGCGGATCGCGCGCAGGCCCGTGGCGGCTTCGCGGCAGCCGCGGCGTTCCTGCAGCGCGCGGTCTCGTTGACCCGAGATCCGGTACGGCGGACCGAACGCGCACTGGCCGGCGCGCACGCGAGCGTCCAGGCGGGCGCGTTCGCGACCGCGTGGGCACTGATCGCGACCGCGCAGGCGGGTGAGCTCGACGATCTCGGCCGCGCCCGGATCGATCTGCTCCGGGCCGAGGCGGCGTACGCGCAGCAGCGCGGCGGTGACGCGCCCGGTCTGCTGCTGCGCGCGGCCGCGACCCTCGAACCTCTCGATGCGCGACTCGCTCGGGACACATACCTCGACGCCTGGAGCGCGGCGCTGTTCGCGGGGCCGTTGGCCACGGAGACCGGTCTCCGCGAGGTGTCGCTCGCGGCCCGGACGGCGCCACGGTCGGCTACGAAGAGTTCCGACGTACTGCTGGACGGCCTGTCCTCGTTGTTCGTGGAGGGGCAGGCTCACGCGGTGCCCCTGCTCGAGAAGGCCGCGCTCGCGTTCGGCGGGCAGGAGGCGAGTCCCGAGGAGGTACTGCGGTGGGGCTGGCTCGGCACGGCAGCCGCCGCGACCGCGTGGGACTTCGAGTCGTGCCTGTCCACGGCCACCCGGCAGGTCGAGATCGCCCGCGGCGCCGGCGCGCTGGCGGTCCTCGCGGTCGGCGTCAACGTCCTCGGCCAGGTGGTCGCGCTGGCCGGTGACTTCGCCGAGGCGACGTCGCTGCGGGCCGAGGCCGACGCGGTCCGGGAGGCGACCGGCACCCACATCGGGCCGTACGGCGCCCTCGTCCTCGCGGCACTCCGCGGCCGCCCGGACGAGGCGTTCCCCTTGATCGACGACACGATCGCGAGCACGACCGCCGAGGGGCAGGGTACGGCGGCGCAATACGCGCGCTGGGCCCGCGCCGTGGTCCTGAACGGGCTCGGCCGGCATGACGAAGCGTTGCCCTGGGCAACATCAGCGAGCGACGACACACCCGAGCTCTTCGTGTCCTCCTGGGCGCTCAGCGAGCGGGTCGAGGCGGCGGTCCGGGCCGGCCGGGCCGCCGAGGCCGCCGCCGCGCTCGAACGGCTGCAAGCGAAGACCCGCGGCATCGACGCGCCCTGGGGCCGCGGCATCGAGGCCCGCGCGCGGGCGCTCGTCCTCGACGCCGAGGACGCGTACCTGGAGGCGATCAAGTACCTCGACGGCACCCGGCTACGTCCGGACCTGGCCCGCGCCCACCTGGTGTACGGCGAATGGCTGCGGCGCCGTGCCCGCCGGGGCGACGCGCGCACCGAGCTGCGGGTCGCGTTCGAGGCGTTCGCGTCGATCGGGATGACCGCGTTCGCGGAGCGGGCACGCCGGGAACTGCAGGCGACCGGCGAGACGGTCCGCCGACGGGCAAGTACGCCGGCCGCCGGCAACGAACTCACGCCGCAGGAGTTGCAGATTGCCTTGCTCGTGCGTGACGGCCTGTCGAATCCCGAGGTCGGCACCCGCCTGTTCCTGAGTCCACGGACCGTCGAATGGCACCTCCGCAAGATCTTCGACAAGCTCTCGATCAGCTCCCGCCGCCAACTGCGCGAGGCCCTGCCCGACGAGTCTTAACCTCTGAGCAGTTGTTGACCCCCGTCGATGTCGTACGTCGCGCCGGTCAGCGCGGTGTTCGTCATCAGGTGCAGGATCAGCGTCGCGACGTCGTCCGGGCCGACGACGCGGCGAATCGGCAGCGTGGTCCGCAGGTCGGCGCGGCGCTCGTCCAGCTGGTCTCCGAGCAACCGCGCCGACAGCGGGGTGTCGACGAATCCGGCGGCGACCGCGTTCACCCGGATCGGCGCCAGCTCGAGCGCTGCGTTCGCTGCGATCGCCTGCAGGCCGACCGTTCCGATCGCCGCGACGCTCAACCCGACACCCGGCCGACGCGCGCCGGTGCCGCTGATCAGCGTGAGCGAACCGCCCGGACGCACGCGACCGATACAGAGCTGGGCAACTCGCAACGATCCGAGCAGCTCTTCGTCGAGGACGCGTCGGGCGTGGTCGAAGTCGAGCTCGGCGATCGGTGTGTAGAACGGGCCGCCGCCACTCACCAGGACGTGGTCGAGCTGCGCCGGCAGCTCCCCGAACACCTCCGTGAGGCGGGCCGGATCGCTCAGATCCAGCGCCGGCGCGCTCTCCGCGTCGACCTCGGCCGCCGCCTTCGCGAGCCGTTCGGGATTCCGGCCGGTGATGACCACCCGGGCTCCGGCGGCACGTGCCTGGTGCGCGGTTGCCAACCCGATGCCCGAACTCCCACCGATCACGACCACCCTCTGGCCGTCCAGACTGCCTCTCATGGTGTTCTCCTTCTAGTTCGATACGGGGACCGCGCAGCCGTGCACGCGCGGCGTGGCCGGGAGCCGGGTCGCGGACGGCCGCCCGCGCGCGACGTAGGTGAAGGTGATCAACGCCGCGATGACGCTCAGTCCGGCCATCACGAGCATCGCCGTCTGGTACCGGCGCGCGAGCGGCTCGACGAGGTCGTTCGAACCGCCGACGCCGAGCAGCGCCGGGACGAGCGCGATCAGTACGACGCCACCGACCCGTGAGGCGGCGTCGTTGATCGCCGACGCCTCACCCAGGTCGGCGTCGTCGACAGCGGCCAGCACGCCCGCGGTCAGCGGCGCGACGGTCAGACCGATGCCGAGCCCCCAGAGCAACGCCCCGGGCAGGATCGCCTGGACATAACTCTCGCCGGGGCTCGCCGCCGACAGCCACGCGAACCCTCCGGCGACGATCAGGATGCCGGCCGCCATCGGCCAGCGGATCCCGACCCGCGCGACCAGACCACCGACGAACGGCGAGACGACCAGGAACACGGCCGACTCCGGTATCAGCGCCGCACCCGCCTCCGTCGCGCTGTACCCGAGCCGCAACTGACACTGCAGTACAACGAGATAGCTGGCCGCGGACAATGCGCCGTAGAACAGGATCGTCGCAGCGTTGATCGCCACGAACTGCCGAATCCGGAACAGCGCCGTCCGCAACATGGCGGCCGGTCTGCGCTGCTCGACCGGCACGAGCGCGATCAAGCACACGACGCCGACCGCACCCGACACGAGTACGACGGCACTGCCCCAGCCCGAGGCGGGGCCGGCTGTCAGTGCGTAGATCAGCCCACCGAGTCCGAGGACGGCGAGCAGCGCGCCGGCAATGTCGACCGACAACGGTCGGCGGGCACGGCTGCTTTCCGGTACGCCGCGCAGTACCCACAACGCGGCGGCGATCAGCGGGATATTGAGGAGGAACACGTACCGCCAGGAGCCGTGGTCGATCAGCCAGCCGCCGCCGTACGGGCCGAGCGTCGTACCGAGCGTCGACACGCCCGCCCAGACGCCGATCCCGCGGGCCCGGTCCTCCGGCCGGAGGGTGCCGTTGAGCAAGGCGAGGCTGCTCGGAACGACCATCGCGCCGCCCGCTCCTTGCACGACGCGGGCCGCGATCAGCGCCCCGATGTTCGGGGCAGCCGCGCAACACAGCGACGCGATCAGCATGACCGCGAGACCGGCCACGAGGATCCGGCGCCAGCCGAAGTGGTCGGCGAGGGCGCCGGCCAGCAGCAACATCGAGGCGACGGTGACCAGGTAGCCGGTGAGAACCCACTGCAGCCCACTCACGCCGGTATCGAGATCACGACCGATCGCCGGGATCGCGACGTTGATCATGTACGCGTCGATGAAGCCGACCGTCGACGCCAACACGGTCGCCGTCACGAGCAACGCCCCGGCTCGTCCGCGCAGCGCAATCCCCGCCGCCGCCCGCTCGTCCCGGGTGGTCATGACAGACCCGGGTCGTTCGGATGCGGGCTCAGCTCGGTCACCTCGTCGGTTCGCCAGATCCGCAGCGGCATCGAGGCCAGCACGTTCTCCAGGTCCTCAGCGTCGTCGGCGACGAACAGTCCGAGGGTCCGCCACTCCCCCGGCGCCAGCGGCGGGCGCCACAACCGCTTCACCCGGCCCTGCCCGGCGAGCTCGGCGGTGTGCGCAGCCTCCCGGGCCCGGACCTCGGCAACCTCGGCGTCGGTGACCCCCTCCGGCACCCGGGTGGTCATCGTGACCAGAAATTCCATCTCCAGCCTCCGGCTCGTGGATGTTCCCGGGACCACCATCCGCCCGCCCGGCCCGTTACCGCCCCAGTGACAGACCCTGGTCGGTGCAGACCAGGGACACTCACTGGCTTCGCGGGCGCGTGACCGGGCTCAGGCTGAGGTCAACCGAAGGGAGTGCGAGATGGACAGCAAGCGCGAGTACGACGCGATCGTGCTCGGCGCCGGTGCGCCGGGAGAGCATTGCGCCGCGACGTTGGCCAAGGGTGGCGCGCGGGTCGCCGTCGTCGAGCGCGAGCTGCTCGGGGGCGAGTGTTCGTACTGGGCCTGCATCCCGTCGAAGACCCTGCTACGTCCGGGTGAGGCGCTGGCCGAGGCGCTCGACGCACCCGGCGCTCGCGAGGCCGTCACCGGCCGGCTCGACGTGCGGGCGGCGTTGGCGTGGCGCGACTTCATGGTGTCGAGCTACGACGACTCCGGTCAGGTCGCGTGGGCCAAGGACGCCGGGATCGACGTACTGCGCGGCAACGGACGGCTCGCCGGACCGCACACGGTGGCTGTCGACGACCGTACGTATACCGCCGACGCGATCGTGGTCGCCACCGGCGCCGACCCGATCATCCCGCCGGTGCCCGGGCTGCGGGACCTGCCCGGCGTGTGGACGAACCGCGACGTCACCGGCCTGGTCGACGTGCCGGATCGGCTGCTCGTCCTCGGTGGCGGTGCGACCGGGGTCGAGATGAGTCAGGCGCTGGCCCGGATGGGCTCGCACGTCACGCTGCTCGAACGCGACGAGCACCTGCTGCCGCGGGAGCCCCGAGCCGTCGGCGCGGCGGTCGCGGAGGCGCTGATCGCCGACAACGTCGACGTTCGCGTCGGTACCGGCGCGGAGCGGGTCACGCTGGCGGGATCGTCGTACGTCATCGACCTCAGCGACGGGACGCAGGTGTCGGGCGATCGCGTCCTGGTCGCGACCGGCCGCCGGCCGCGGGTGGACGGCATCGGGCTGGAGACCGTCGGCATCGAGGCGAACCCGCACGGCATCGCGGTCGACGACACGTTGCTCGCGGCACCGGGGATCTGGGCGATCGGCGACGTCACGGGCCTGTGGCAACTGACCCACGTCGGCGAGTACCAGGGACGAGTTGCCGCGAGCAACATCCTTGGCACCCCGCGGAAGGCGGACTACCGAGCCGTGCCGCGAGTCGTGTACTGCTATCCGCAAGCAGCTTCGGTCGGCGCCGCGGACGGTCCGTACTCGAGCACCATCCAGCTCTCGGGCGTGCCACGGACTTCGACGTACCTGCGTTCGTACGACACCCAGCCGGGGTTCCTGACGTTGATCTCGGACGGCACTCTGATCACCGGCGCGTACGCCGTCGGTCCCGAGGCCGGCGAGTGGCTCCAACAGGCCACGCTGGCGATCCGGGCGAAGGTCCCGCTACCGGTACTGCTCGACGTCATCCAGCCGTTCCCGACGTTCTCCGAGGCGTTCCTGCAAGCGCTCAGAGCACTCCCCTAGTTGGACAGGCTGCCCAGCACGCGTGACGGCGGTGCGACGAACGAGTCGTGGGGCAAGCCCTCCAGTGCCCCGCGCATCGCCGACTCCCACAGCGGCCCGGCTGTCCCGGAGCCCGTGGGGTCGGCGATGTCCTCGCCGTTCAGCTTGTGGCCGTACATCAGGTTCGTGTACGGCGGGGTCCCGTCGGCGACGACCGCCGCCGCCGCGAGGTTCGGGGTGTAGCCGGAGAACCACACGGCCAGGTTGTTGTTGATCGTGCCGGTCTTGCCGGCCAGGTCCCAGCTGCCGAAGCTCAGGTTGCCGCCGGTACCACCGGGCTGCATCACCGCGCTGAGCACCCGGTTCACGCCGTCCGCGACCCACGGCTCGAGGACCTGCTTGCATGCCTGGCCGGGGGTCGCGAGGCTCTTGCCGTTCTCGTCGGTGATCGACGTGACCAGCAGCGGCGCGCAGTAGACACCGCGGTCGGCGAACGTCGCGTACGCGTTCGACAGCATCAGCGGGGTCACGTACCCGACGCCGAGCGTCATCGAGACGACCTGGTCGAGCGGGCGCAGCGTCTGCGCGTTGTACATCCCGAGCTTGGCCGCGATGGTCGCGATCGAACACAGTCCGGTCTTGCGGGACAGCTGCAGGAAGTACGTGTTCACGGAGTACCGGGCGGCGTCGACCATGGTGAAGTCGCCGCTCTTGGTCGAGTTCTTCGGCGTGTAGTCCTGGTCCCGGGTCCAGCCGTCGCAGGTCCGGTACGGGACCATGCTCAGGTCGATCTGCTTGGGCGAGTTGATCTTGTAGTCGATCGGGATGCCCTGCTGGATCGCCGCCGCGATCGTGAACGCCTTCATCGTCGAGCCGTTCTGGAACCCGCCGTACCCGCCCGCGTACGACTTCTCGACGTTGTAGTTGTACGCCGTCTGGTCGCGGCCCTCGCCGTACGGCTTGCTCTGCACCATCGCCTTGACCAGCCCGGTGCCCGGCTCGACGATTGTGATCGCGGCGACCGTGTTGTCGGTCGGTTTGGTGTGCTCGTCGATCGACTTCTGCGCGGCGGCCTGGATCCGCGGGTCGAGCGAGGTCCGGATCGTCAGTCCGCCGGTCTTCAGGTAGTGGTCGCGCTGCTGGGCGGTGCCGCCGAGTGCGGGGTTGTCGAGCAGCTTGGAGACGATGTACTCGCAGTAGAACGGGTACGGCGAGTTCGCGCAGCCGTTCAGGATCGGGTGCACCCGGGAGGGGTCGATCACCGGTGTCCGGATCGCCCGGTTGGCCTCGGCGACCGAGATCGTGCCGAGCTGGAGCATCCGCTCGATCACGGTGTTCCGCCGCTGCATCGCCTGCTCCGGGTGCGTCACCGGGTCGTACCCGCTGGGGTTCTTCACGATCCCGGCGAGCATCGCGGCCTGCGGGAGCGTAAGCGCGGCGGCGCTGACGCCGTAGTAGTGCTGGGCCGCCGCCTGGACGCCGTACGTGCCGTCACCGAAGTTGGCGAGGTTCAGGTAGCCGTCGAGGATCTGGTCCTTCGACTGCTGCTCTTCGACCGCGACCGCGTACCGCAGTTCGATCAGCTTCCGTTCGTACGTCGGGGCCGTCGCGGCGCGCTGCTCCGCGGGCGTCTTGGCGTTCTCGAGCAGGGTCAGCTTCACGTACTGCTGGGTGATGCTCGAACCGCCCTGCTCGGTGCCCTCGGCGTGGTTGCGGATCAGCGCGCGCAGTGTGCCTTGCAGGTCGAGCGCACCGTGCTGGTAGAAACGCGAGTCCTCGATCGAGATGATCGCCTTCTGCATCACCGGCGCGATGTGCGCGATGCCGACCGGCGCCCGGTTCTCGTCGTACAGGTTCGCGATCAGGCTGCCGTCCGCGGCCAGGATCCGGGTCCGGACGTCGGCCGGCCCGCTGTTCAGCGGTTTCGGCAGGCTGCGCAACGTGTCGGCGACCTGTTCGGTGCCGAATCCGGCGAACCCCGCGATCGGTATCAGCAGACCGGCCGTCAAGGCACCCGCCAGCGCGCTGACGCCGAAGAACCTGGTCAGCAACCGAACCCCCTGCCCGGCTGAACTCACTCCTCCAAAGTAGGTCGCGGTCCGGCCGGACACACACGCCTCTCAGCGTCCTCTCATCGGGCCTGGCTACTGCGCCGGGTAGACCTCCAGTTCATAGAGGGAGTAGCCGTACTGCGTGGCGCGATGTACGCCCTGCATGCGGACGTACCGGGCAGTGGTGTCGAGCCAGAGCGTGTCGGTGCCACCGTCGCCGTTCGTGATCTCGGTCGCGGTCGTCCAGGTATTCGCGTCGTCGGACACCTGGATGGTGTACGCCGAGCCGTACGCCGCCTCCCAGCGCAGGACGAGCTTGCCCAGACGGGTGGGAGTACCAAGATCGACCTGGAGCCACGAGGCGTCGTTGTAGCCCGAGGCCCAGCGGGTAGTGGTGTCACCGTCGACGGCCAGGCCGGCGGTGAACGACGTACCGGGTTCGATGCTGGAGGCAACGACCGGGCGGTGCAGGGCGACGTTCGTGGCGCCGGTCCGGGGCCGGACCGCGACCGGCAGGACAGTGTCGAAACTGGTCTGGCCGACGGTGAACGTGACGGGGATGTCAACATTCGACAATCCGGCATCCGAGGGTGGCGTCAGCTGGACGGGGACGGACTGTGTGAAGCCCCGCTTGACCGTGACCGAGGCCGCGGTCTCGACGGTCCAGCCGGCCGGGGCGGCGACGCTCAGCGTGCCGCTGACGTCGGTGTTCCGGTCGGCGGAGATGTCCACCGTGAACGTCGATGCCACGCCTCGGACCACATCGGTGCGCTCGTTGCCGACGCTGACCGTTGCCAGCGGGGTGTCGGTCCACAGCGGCACGACCTCGGCCACCTCCGGCGTACCGCTCTTCCAGACCAGGCGGACGGCCTCTGCCCTCAGATCGGCCACCGGCAGCTCGGCGTACGCCGACGACACCGAGCCGACGCGCTGCCATCCGCCGCCGACCTGGACCTCCACGTCCGCCGTACCGGCGCTCCGCTGGAGCACCGTCAGGCCTGCCAGCTCGCGCGGCGCCGACAATCCGATGGTCAACGAGTCACCGGCGGCGGGTGCGGTGGACGGCACGTACGCGGTGTCCGGATTGCCGTCCACCGCCTGCTGGAACGACGATCCCGCGGCCGGCGCCGGCGTACCGCTCGCGGTGAGCGTCGTCGTGTGCCCGCCGATCGTCTCGACGGTGAACTCACGGACGACCAGCCAGTAGTCGCTCGCGCTCAACGACCGGTACCGGACGTAGCGTGCGGTTGTCCCGGCCGGGGCTGTGGCGCGTACCTCGGCCGTGGTCGCGCGGGTCAACTCGGTCCAGCGAGTGCCGTCGGAGGAGTACTCCAGGACGCCGGAGTGGATGTAGTCGTTCGGGCTCGACGTCTTGCCCATCAGGAGCGTGATCGCTCCGATCGCCGACGGTTGGCCGAGATCGACCCGCACCTCGGAGCCGGTGGTCGGCGCGCCGTCACTCCAGTAGAACGTGTTCGGGTCGCCGTCGATCATCCGCGCCGGCACGTTGTCCTGGTACGTACCGAGGCTCGTGGTCGCCGTACGCCCGGGTTGCACGCCGAGCCAGCGGTCGTGGACCCGGGCCGCCTCCGCGATCAGCGCGTCGACGACCCCCTCACCGATCCGCGGATACGTACCGCTGTGCGGAAGCCGGCTGTCGCGGATCGCCTTCGCCTGGGTGACGAGCGCGTTCATCCGCTGCCGCGCGGTCCAGGCCGCGGCGCCGTCACCCGCGTCCAGCGCGCCGAGCAGGTCGAGCGCGCGGTTCATCGCCTGACCCCACAGTTCGGTGGCCTTCAACCACGACTCCGCCTGGTCGGTGAAGGCCGGGTCGACCACCTTGGCGCGGATCGTCGCGGGGGCCGCCACGATCGCGTTCACCCGCGGCCGCAGTACGGCGATCGCCTGAGCATGTCGACCGGACCACCACAGCTGCCAGAACTGGTCGACCGCGGCACCGAGGACCGGCGCACTCTCCGGGTGCAGCGTGCCGTCGTACGTGTTCAGATCGGCGAACACCTGCAGCGCGGCGATCGTCGCCGGATCGCCGCCGGCGCGTTCGGCGAGGGCCTGGCGCCAAGAGGCCTGCGCGTCGTACTTCGCCGGATTCCAGCCGAGCTCCGCGAACGAGTAGAGCGCGACCTTGCTGACCGCGGCCTGGTTCATCGGGTTCGAGATGACCCCGGCGACGCTGTCCGCGATGGCCGGTTCGCGACCCGTGTACGGCGCGAGCAACAGCCGGCCCGCGGCGTAGTCGTTGACCGGGTAGTTGTCCCAGATCAGGATGTTGTGCCCGAACACGGCCTTCGCCTGGGCGGCCTGCGCCGCGGTGATCGTGCGCGGCACCACGCCGATACCGGTCCAGTGCACAACCACGTCACTGTCCAGCTGCTCGCGCAGCGCCTGCTTGTACGGCGTTTCGCTGACGTTGTAGTACTCCGTCGGCACCATCTGCAGCGGAGCCACGTCCGGCTTGGTCTCGACCCATTCGCGCTGCACCCGGTTGAGCAGGTCGCTCTGCGCACGCCCGGCGGCGCCACCGCCGGTGCCGTACTTCGCCTTGTCCGCGGCGCAGTGCCACGTGTTGTAGTCGATGTCGTCGAGCGGCACGTTGAACGACCGCGCGCCTACGTCGTACAAGGCCTCGAACTTCGCGATCAGCGCCTGGAAGTCGGCCTCGGACGTGTAGCAGATCGACAGCCCGGGCGAGAGCGCGAAGGTGAAGTCGACCTTGTTCTGCCGGGCCCGGTCGACCAAGGCGGCGAGTTGCGCCAGCTTGTCGGCCGGGTACGGGTCACGCCACTGCTCGCGGTGGTACGGGTCGTCCTTCGGCGCGTACTCGTAGGTGTTCATCCGGTGCTCGCCGAGGTAGCTGAGCTCGTCCAGGCGGTCGGCCTGCGACCACGGCGTGCCGTAGAAGCCTTCGATCGCGCCGCGGTACCGCATCGTCGGCCAGTCACGGATCGCGACGCCGGGCAGCCAGTCCTGGCCGGTTCGCCGCTGGATCAGCTGCGCGAACGACTGCGCAGCGTAGTAGGTGCCGTCACCGTCGACGCCGTCGAGGACGACCTGGGCGCGGTCGTCGCGGTCGCGGCCGGCGGCCAGTACGTATCCCTCGGCGGGCAGGCCGGTGCTGTCCTTCACGCCCAGGGCGGTCAACACCGACGCGCTGCGGCCGAGCCAGATCGTGGTCGGCGTACCCGGGTCGGCGCCGTCGGTGGTGCGGACGGTCCGCACGCCGGCGCGGTCGAGCGCCTGCCGGACGACGCGCTCGGCGTCGGCGTCGGTGCGCGCGGTGCGGACGAGACCGACGACCGGCGTGATCGGGAAGCCGTCCGGCCGCTGCACGAGCTGCTGCGGCTGAGGCGAAAGGGCGGCGGGCGCCGCGGCGGACGTGGCGGTGGGCGCGGTGGGGGCGGTGGGGGCCATGGTGTCGGCCGGCTGAGCGGTGGCCGGCGGCGCGATGGTAAACGGAGCGGCCAGGGCGAGCACGCAGACGGCAGACCTGAGCAGGCGCATCGAGTCTCCTCGGGCAGGCGGGTGCCGACCAGTTAGCCACTGCGCAGAACTGCTCGTCAAGGGCTGAACGTAGGCAACTTCAGACACTGGCCACGGCGCGCCGTTTCGAGTGGACACGCCGGTCGGCCTGAGTTCTCTTTAGAGCTGTGAGCACCCAGTACTCGGCGCGGCGGCTGACCCGCCGGAAGCGACTCGGCGTCGTCGCGACCTGGACCGTGTTCACCGCGATGGCGCTCGGGATCTTCTCGGTCGGCGTCGTCACGCTGATCTGGGGCGTCCACCGGATCGACGATCTCAGCGACCTGTCCGCACACCAGGTCCGCGCGGTCGGCCACGTCGTTGCCACCCGCAAACTCCCGCACAACCCGCAGGGCACCGGTGGCGGCACCGAGGCAACGATCGGCTTCACCGCTGCCGACGGCACCTTTCACACCACCACGCAGACCCTCCAACTGTGGTCGCGGTCCCGCCACGTCGGCGACAAGGTCGCCGTCGTGTACGACCAGCGCAGCCCGGACTCGTTCTACACCACATCGCTCGGCGTGGAGCGCCTCCGCAACATCCTGATCCTGCTGCTGGCCGCGACGATGCTCCTCGGCACACCGGCCGCGTACATCTTCTACGCCCGGGATGCTCTGTAGCGACTACCCACGCGCGGTATGGGCACTGGTTGGGCATGGCGCGAACTAAACATGCAGAACAGACAAATCGGGCGCCGCAGCTCAGATATGTCAGGACGCTGGTTTGTGACGCGGACCGCCTGTGGAATCTCATCACCCGCCCGGAGCTCCTCAGCAGCTGGCTCGGACCAACACTGCTGAGTGACACGCTGTACGGCGGCTTCGTGGTGGTGACCGGCCCGGACACGCAGGAGACCGGCATTGTGACCACCTGCTCCCCGCCCCACTACTTCCAGGCCGATTTCAACGATCCGTCGCACCGCTCGAGCAAGGTGCTCGTGGACGTGGTGCCGGCCAGGCGCGGATCCCACCTGATCCTGACGCACGGTGGCATCCCGGCTGGACGCCTCCATCACTACGATCTGTTCTGGACGTCCGCCCTCGAGCGCCTCGTCCAGGCCTGCGCCGGTAACGCACCGTTGTCGTCGGCCAGTTACCTCCCCACATCGGCAGGAGGTTCGTGATGTACGACGTCCTGGTCCTCGTCGAGGAGGAGCTGAGCGTCCCGGACACCGAACGCCTGGTGCAGCTGTACGCCGCCAAGCCGGAACCCGTCCGGTTCCACCTGATCGTCCCGTGCGAGGACGCCCAGGCCCAGGTCGAGGCGTCGCTGTCCGGGATCGCCGGCTCGGACATGTTCGGAATGACCGGACCGCGGTACGGATTCCGCCCGCCCGACGAGGTGCACCAGGTGGCCGACGAGGCCCAGCGGGCCGCCGACGCCGAGGCATCGGCGTCGCTCGAACGCAGCCTGCGACGGCTCCGGTCGCTCGGCCGGGAAGCCGAGGGCAGCATCACCCACCGGCATCCGGTCGACCAGCTCGTCGACGACATCCTGCGGGTGCAGGGTCAGGAGGTCGTGGTGGTGACCCGGCCGCATGTGATCGCGGAGCTGCTGCACGTCGACTGGTCGGCGCAGGCCCGCCGGCATCTCGGCGTACCGGTCCTGCATCTGCTCGAGCAGCAGCCGGACGATCCTCTTAAGGAGTGACCATGATCTGGGCGGCATTGGTCTTCAGCGATGCGTTCGCCCAGCGCAGCTGACGCAGGGTCTGCGGGTGGCAGGTCTTGGTCAGGCTGAGCAGCTCGGAATCCTTCAGAGCCTGCGCGGTCTGGGCCAGGACCTCCCAGTCGAGCGACACCCCGGCCGCCTTGCGGTGGATCTCCCGGAGATCCTTCAGCAGCAGCAGCGCCGGATCGTGATGTCCACCGATCAGCTCCGACCCGAACTGCCGGACCGTTGCCAACAGCCCCGACTCGCCGGCGGGCTCGGCGTCCAGCTCGACGTCGTAGTTCTTGCCGTGCTTCGCGAGTTCACGGACATGATCCTGCGACCACTTCGCCAGGTCGCGGCCGAGGTAGAAGATGTCGTGATCGGCCTTGTGCCGGCTGGACGCCTGCAGCAGGTCCGTGGCGAGATCGTTCTCGGCCCGGTGCAGCTCGCGGATCGCCAGGCCCACCTTGTTCGTCATCGGTTGCCCTCCACAACATCATCGCCGAAGTCCTCGACGACCATCGCGTCGATTCCACCTACGGTCCGGCGAATGCCACCGCCGACCGGCTTGGACGCCGTCGTCGTGGGTGCCGCCGACGGCGCGCCACCCGGCGCGATCCGTTCGGCCGCCGCCGCCGCGCACTTGAACAGCGGTTGCTTCGAGCAAGGATCCCAGTCGGTGACGGTCAGCTCGTTCGCGGCCCGCTCCGGCGGCCCGTCGGGTGCGTCCCAATAGCCGTAGTGGAACGGGAGGAACAACGTCCCCGGCCGGATCCCGCTGACCCGCAACCGGGCCTCGACCTGCCCACGCGGCGTACTGATCCGGAGCAGGTCACCCTCGTCCCAGCCCTGCTGCTCGGCATCCAGTTGCGACAGCTCCACCCAGACCTCCGGCGCGGCGTTCTGCAACTGCCGGACGCGGCCGGTCTTGGTGCGGGTGTGGAAGTGGTACAACGTCCGCCCGGTCGTCAGTAAGTACGGGTA
The DNA here is from genome assembly GCF_006715085.1 of Kribbella jejuensis. Lineage (NCBI taxonomy): Bacteria > Bacillati > Actinomycetota > Actinomycetes > Propionibacteriales > Kribbellaceae > Kribbella > Kribbella jejuensis. Next base: position 180,183 of record NZ_VFMM01000001.1, read on the forward strand.
CTCCGGCGTCGGCGGATCGTGCGGCGCCAGGTACTCCGCTGCCTTCAGGACTGCCTTGCCCGACGGGTTCATCGCCTTGTACTCGACCGGATCGAGCGGAGCCCCGGTCACCAGGTCCTTGCCGTAGCTCTCGCAGTACGACGGTGCGCTCCAGAACTCACCATCGGCGTAGATGTGTTCGGTCCCGTCCGGGTGTTCGGCGTTGCACGGCCACTGGATCCCGCTGCCGCCGCGAAGCTTGTCGTAGCTCAGGCCGGTGTAGTCGCACGGCCGGCCGGCGCTGCATTCCTTCCACGCCTCGAACGCGCCTTCGGCATCGGTCCACTTCACCAGCGGCTGCCCGTCCTTGTCCTTCAGTTCCAGCCGCTGCGCGTAGTCGATGAAGATGTCCAGATCGGCCCGCGCCGAACCCGGCGGCTCGACTGCCTTGTCCGACAGGTGCACCGTGCGGTCGGCATTCGTGAACGTCCCGGTCTTCTCACCCCACGTTGCCGCGGGCAACACCACGTCGGCCAGCGCTGCGGTCTCGGACAGGAAGATGTCCTGGACGACCAGGAACAGCCGCTCCTGGGTGAGGATCTTGCGGATCCGCTGCAGCTCCGGCAACGAGACCGCCGGGTTGGTGCCGCTGACGTAGAGGAACCGGATCGACCCGTCCTCGACGTAGCGCAGCATCTGCATCAGGTGCGTCGGCTCGGAGTAGTGCGGGATCTGTTGCGGGTCGACGTTCCAGACCCGGGCGAGGTCCGCGACCTGCTCGTCGTTCGCCCAGTTCCGGAAGCCCGGCAGATCGCCGTCGGCGCCGCACTCGCGGGTGTTCTCGGCGGTCGGCTGCCCGTTCATCTGCAGGATTCCGCAGCCGGGACGGCCGAGCATGCCACGGAGCAGGTTGACGTTGTTGACCTGGACAGCAGCGGCGGTGGCCTGGTGCGACTGGTAGAAGCCTTGCAGCACAGTCGACAACAGCCGTTCCGCGGTCCCGAGCAGGCGCGCCGCAGCGCGGATGTCGTCCGCCGGCACGTCGCAGATTTCCGCGGCCCAGTCCGGGTCGCAGCCGACGACCTGCTTGGCGAGTTCGTCGTACCCGACGGTGTTCCGGTCGACGTAGTCGCGGTCGACCCAGTCGTGCTCGATCAGCTCGTGCAGCAGCGCGTTCATCAGCGCGACGTTGGTACCGGGCCGAGGGGCCAAATGAATCGTCGCGGCCTCGGCCACCGGCGTACGGCGGGGGTCGACGCACAGGATCTTCGGCGGGTTCGGACCGGCGAGGCGGTCGAGGATCCGGGTCCACAGCACGGTCTGGGTCTCGGCCATGTTGTGCCCGTACAAGGCGATCACGTCGGCATGGTCGATGTCGGTGTACGAACCGGGCTGGCCGTCGCACGCGAACGTCTCCTTGAGCGCGGCGGCAGCGGTCGCCGTACACAGCCGGGTGTTGCCGTCCATGTGGTTCGTACCGATGCCGCCGTGGCCGATCAGGGCGAGGGTGTAGTACTCCTCCAGGAACAGCTGCCCGGTCGTGTAGAAGCCGATGGAACTGGGCCCGCGCTCGGCGAGCAGCTCCTTCGTCCGTCCGGCGACCGCCGACATCGCGGTCTCCCAGTCGGTCTCGACCAGCTGACCCTCCCGGCGGATCAGGGGCGTCGTCAGCCGGTCCGCGGAGTTGTTGGCCTGGTAGCCGAACAGGTCCTTCGGTCCGAGCCTGCCGTGGTTCACCCGGTCGACGGCGCGGCCGCGCACGCCGACGATCCGGCCGTCCTTGACCGCGATGTCCAGCCCGTCGCCGTTGGAGTGCAGGATCGTCGCCGACTGCACCCAGCTGTCGACCTGGTCCGGGCTGATCCCGTCGTCCAGCCGGAGGTCCACCCGGACCGGCCAGCGCTCCCCCGGCCCGTACCCCGCCCGCGTCCCCCACGGCTCCGCAATCCGGTCGATCGATCCCATGGCGGCCCGGTGCCCCCGCCGTACAGCAACAAACCGCGACTGCACCGCGGCAAGCCGGTCAGGTTCGCCGTCGCTCAGCGATCAGCTTGATCCGCCGCAACGCCTCGTCGTTGCGTGGGTGCAGCATCAGATCGGCGAGGGGTTTGGGCAACAGCGAGATCGGCCCGCTGACCGCTTGCTCGGTCATCACCAACCGGCAGCCGGTGGGGGTGTCGGTGGCGGTGAACTCGACCTCGCCGTGGCCGGCCGGCCAGACCCGGAGCCGCAGCCGCAGCCGGCGCGCGGGCTCGTACTCCAGCGACGACGTCGTGTCGTTCAGCAGCAGCGGCCAGGCGCCGACCGAATGGTGGATCCGGCTGCCCGGCTCGGGCCAGTGCGGGTCGACGTCCCGGATCCGGGACGCGCCCACCACCCAGGCGGCGTACGACCAACCGTCGGTCAGGATCGCGAACACGTCCTCGGCACTCGCTTCGATCAGGCACTCGTTCTGGCTCATGCACCGCCCTGTACCCCTTCGTGATCATCGATTGCGCACCGCGGTCGAGCAGCCGACGCTCTCGCCCGTACCCGGCCGTGGTCACGAGCATCAAGCGCTGACCGTCGGGTACCGGGAAAGGCATGGAGGCGCCCAAGGAGTCGCTCACGTACGAACGCGACGGGGAGACGTCCGGTGAGCGGTTGGACCGGCACTGGAGCGAGCTGCTCCAGGAGCTCCGGCTGGTGCAGACCGGGACGCAGATCCTGTTCGCATTCCTGCTCGGCATCGCATTCCAGAGCCAGTTCCACACCACGGACGAGTTCACGCACGGCGTCTACGCGTGCACACTGACCGCCGCCGCCCTCGCGGTCGTGTTGTTCCTGGCGCCGGTGGCGTTCCACCGCGCGCTGTACCGGCAGGGCCTGCGGGACCGGTTGGTCAAGATCTCCGACCGGTTGGCGCGCGGCGGGATGACGTTCCTGGTCCTCTCGATTTGCGGTGGTCTGCTGATCGCGTTGGACGTCGTACTCCCCCGCGCCGCCGCCGTGGTGGTGGTGATCGGGGTGCTGCTCTGGTTCGTCGCGTTCTGGCTGGTGCTTCCCGCCTACGTCCGGCATAAACACCGATGATTCAAAACAATGATTCAGGCCTGTCACCGCGGGTACCCGGGGGTAGTCCCGGTTGCGGTCCAAACCATGCGCCGTGCTCGGCCGGGACGGACACAGGCAGGACAACCCGCAATGGCATCGAGTAGTCCAGCGCAGGCGTCGTACGCCGAAGAGTCCGCCCGGACCGAGCACCTGCTCCGGGCCGCGCACGTCAGCCGCGGCCCACGCCGCGAACAACTCCTCGACGAGGCGATCGTCAGCGGCATGCCGCTCGCCCGGACGCTCGCCCACCGGTACCGCGGTCGCGGTGTCGACGACGAGGACCTCGAGCAGATCGCCATCGAGCACCTGATCCGCGCCGCCCGCAACTACCGGCCGTCGCCGGGTTCGGATTTCCGGTCGTACGCCGTACCGACGATCCGCGGCGGGATCCGGCACCACTTCCGCGACAACGCCTGGGCGATCAAGCTGCCGCGGCGGCTGCAGGAGATCCAGGCGCGGCTGAACGCCGTGCAGGGCAAGCTGGCGGTCGCGCTCGGGCACTGGCCGGACCGCCGCGAGCTCTCCGAGGCGATCGGTGTCGAGGTGAACGAGATCATCGAGGCCGAACAGGCCCGCGGCTGCTTCCAGCCGACGTCGCTGGACGCGGAGCAGACCACGGACACCGGCGCCTCGGCACCGGCGCGGGAAGTCGCCCAGCCCGGCAACACCTACGAACTCGTCGACCAGGTGCACTCGCTGCAGCCGGTCGTCGACAACCTTCCGGAACGGGATCAGCTGATCCTGCGCAGGCGCTTCGTCGACCACCTCACCCAGGCGGAGATCGGCGCCGAGCTCGGCGTCAGCCAGATGCAGGTGTCGCGGCGCCTCCGGATGATCATGAGCAACCTACAACTCGCACTGTCAGCCTGACCGGGAGTACCGAGCGTGCCCGACCGGAGGGCACGAGCGGCGGCACAGTAGGACATCATCCGGTCGGGCCGGGGCCCGGGTTGGGAGGCTAGGATGGTGGATCGGGCGGCGGTGCTAGCGCGGCTGGCCAGACTCGTTGCTGCCGTTGATCCGCGTCGGCAGCTGGTGGTCCGGCTGTGCGAGGCGAGCAGGCAGCTGGTCGGTGCCCGGGGAAGTTCGATCAACATCAACAGTGCCGAGATCGGCAACCGGCTGACCCTGGCCGCGACCGACAATGTGGCGGCGCAGTTGGAGAATCTGCAGGACATCCTCGGCGAAGGGCCCTGCCGGGACGCCTTCCGGCTCAACCGGCCAGTGGTCACCGACCTGCAGGCAGCGGCTGAGCAGCTGTGGCCGGCGTTCGCGCGGTCGGCCCTTGAATCGGCGGGTGCCGTTACCATCCATTGCTTCCCGATGCGGTCGGCCGGCCATCCGTTCGGTGTCTACAGCGTCTACACGAAGAACGGTCTGCAGGAGCCTGCCGACGTTGTGCAGTTCCTCGCCGACGCGGTCGGCGTCGCCGTACTGTCCGATGCCTCGGCCGCTGAGCCCGACAGCCCCTTGACGGCCAGGTCCGTGGTGCATCAGGCGACCGGCATGGTCGTGGTCCAGTTGCAGGTATCGCCGGACGACGCCCTGGCCATCCTGCGGGCCCATGCGTTCGCCCACGATGCGACCGTGCAGCAGATCGCCGAGCAGATCGTCGACCGCCGCCTCGACTTCCGGGAGGGCAGCTGATGGCAGCTGGCGCACCCGGCAGGCCTGAGCCGGGTGTGCGGGTCATCTGGGTTCGCGGCCCGCTGCGATGCATGATGAACAAGTGACAGATATCGATCGACGAGGCAGCGACACGGAAGATCCCGGCGCCGAGCCTCCGGCACGAACGAATTCTGAGCAGGCAGCCGACGTCTTCTCGCGGCTCGCGCTGGAGATGCACGAGGCCGAGGGCGTGGAGGAGACCATCCAGGCGGTGGTCGAGTTCGCGATCCAGGCGTTGAACTGTGCCTATGCGGGCGTCGCGCTGCGACACAGGGGCGGCGGGCTGGAGATCCCAGCGGTCACCGATCCCGTGGTCGCCGAGATCTACCAGTTCCAGACAGCCGGCGGCGACGGTCCGCTGGTGCTCTGCATGGAGGAGCGAGCGACGGTCCTGGTGCCGGACCTGGAGCAGGACACCCGGTGGGTCGACTGGGCCAAGAAGGTTCTCGAGCTCGGAGTACGCAGCGTGCTCGACGTACCGCTGTGGACGTCGTCCGGGCCGCTCGGCGTACTGGGGCTGTACAGCAAGGAACCGGACGCCTTCGGACCGGACGACATCGCGGTCGCCTACATCCTGGCCCGGCACGCCGCGGTCGCGGTCGCGAGCGCGCGGCGCGAGGAGCACCTGAAGGTCGCGGTCGATGCCCGTAAGCTGGTCGGGCAGGCGATGGGGATCCTGATGGAGCGGTACAACCTCGACAGCGACCAGGCCTTCCAGGTGCTGCGCCGGTACTCCCAGGACACCAACACGAAGCTGCGCGAGGTCGCGCAGCACCTGATCGACAGCCGTCGCCTACCCTCCGGTAAGTAGTACCGCGGCGCAGGTGAGCAGGCCGGCGATCGAGTAGGCGGCGTAGTCGTTCACGGAGCCGGTGTGCAGACGCCGGAGGAACGTGATCGAGCGCGGTTCGGGGCGGCGTACATACCAGCCGCAGAGCAGGACTCCGGCGACGATGCAACCGATCGCGATCAGGAGTTCTTCGGGTGCGAAGTACTGGAACGCTGGTGTGGTCACGGTGACCGTGGCATGGCCGGCGAGCGCCGCGGCGGCGTATGCATTCTGGTCGAGCAGTACGGCGGCGGCCGGCGCGGCGACGTGGTTCACCACCACGCGCGGGAGCACGCCGAACGCCACGCAACCGACTGCCAGCACCCCGAACGCGACCAGGGCGCCGGGCCGCGTCCGCTCCAGCGGGTCGTACTCGTCGTCGCGCCGGCGGAAGAACGCCAGGTATGTCGCCCGGCCGAGTGCGGCCACTGTCAGCACTTGGGCAAGCAGCACCGCGACGAACGCGGCGGGATGGTCCGAGCGGAGTGCGTCGTGGATGAGCCCCAGCGATGCGTAGCCGTTGAGCGGCGGCACGCCCGCGATCGACGCCGTACCGAGCAGGAACGCTGCGGTCGTCAACGGCCGGTGGCGGGCCAGACCGCCCATCTGCGACAGCCTGGTCATCCCGGTGGCGTGCACGATCGCGCCGGCGCAGAGGAACAGCAGCGTCTTGAACAGGGCGTGATCGACGAGGTGATAGACGAACCCGGTGACCGCCGTGAGCGAGCCGGCGCCGACGGCTGTCAGCAGCACCCCCATCTGGGAGACGGTGTCGTACGCCAGAAGTCTCTTCAGATCGTCCTGGCCGAGCGCGAGAGCGGCACCGGCGATCGCGGAGAGCGGGCCGAGGACGAGCAGGATGCCGGGCAGGGCGGTCCGGTGTACGGCGTACACGTCCAGGGCGACTCGTGCGATCGCGACCACGCCGAGGTTGACCATGAGCCCGGAGAACATCGCTGACACGGGGCCCGGCGCAGCGGAGTGTGCGTCGGCCAGCCAGCCGTGGAACGGCATCAAACCGGCCTTCGTGCCGAAGCCCGCGAGGAGGAGGGCAAGGGCGACCAGGTCCGCCCTACCGGCGTTTCCGGTCAGAGCGTGCTGCAGTTGGCCGAGATTCAGGGCGCCGTGCCGGGAGTACAGCAACGCGGTGGCGACGAAGACGAAGAAGCCGGCGAGGTTGGTGAGCACCATCATCTTGAAGGTTGCCTCGAGCGCCCATGGCCGCTCGAGGAAGAAGCCGGCCAGCCCGTAACTGGCCAGCGCCGCGACCTCGAACCAGACGAACAGGTTGAGCAGATCGGCCGTCAGCGCCGTACCGATCATTGCTGCGAGCAACAGTTGCGCGAGGCATGCGTACCAGCCTGCCTCGTGGGCGCCGAGGCCGCCGAGCTCCGACAAGCTGTAGAGCAACAGTAGCGTGCCGATCGTTGCGGTCAGCAACGCGTAGGTGAGGCCGAACGGTTCGGCGGTGACGGTGATCCCGAGCTGCGCGCCGTCGACCGGGCCGACGTGGCCTACTGCGTGACCTTGGAGCTGTCCGGCGTACACGTCTGTGGCGAACGTCAGCAGGATCGCGGATGCTCCGCCCAGAGCCAGTAGTGAGACGACCATCGGGGCGCGGGGCGAGAGCCTGCTGAGCAACGGCGCGAGTACGGCGCCACCGATCGGTAGCACCACCGGCAGCGGCAACAGCGCGGGATCCACGGTCAGCCGCGCAGATCGCGGACCCGGTCCGCGTCCAGGGTCCGGTAGTGCTGAGCGATCCGCACCACGGTGACGAGCAGCACGGCAGTCACGGCGACACCGATCACGATCGCGGTCAGACAGACGTTCTGCAGCACCGGATCCGCAACGTTGCCCCGGGCAAGGTCTTGCTCCGATTGTCCTCCGGGCGGCTTCAGCAACACCGGCGCGGTGGATCCCCGGCGATAGGCCGCCGAGAGCAACAACAAGTACCCCGAGGACTCGATCAACGACAACCCCATCACGATCTTGACCAGATTCCGCCGGGTCAGGATGACCGCGACGCCCAGCGCGAACACCACCACCCCGACGAGATAGTTGACAAGGATCATCGACTGTCCTCCCCGTCACCCCCGGGTTGGGTCGAGTCTGCGGCATCGGGATTCGCTGGAGTCCAGTCGTGGCGGATCGCGAGGAACGAGAAGATGACGATGGTCAGGCCCGTACCTACCTCGATCAGCTCGGCTACGGAGAACGCCTGCATGGTGCCACCGCTGCGGAACGTCTGTTCCGGTGCCAACGGCAACCAGTTCGCGCCGAACGAACCTTTCAGTGCGAGCCCGAGCGCCAGCACGACGATCACCAGCAGTGCGCCGATCAACTCGAGCACCTCCAGCGGACCCGGGCGTACCAGTCTGGCGATCCGTCGGTAGCCGAACCCGGCGTACACAAGCAACACGACCCCCACGAGCACGACGCCCGCGGGGAACCCGCCACCCGGTGAGTATCCCTGCACGACCAGATACCCACCCGCGACAGCAAGCACCGGCAACACCCATCTGATCGCCACTCGCACCACGACCGTCATCCCCTGCGCCGCCTCGGGCGCCGCGGTCCCCACCGGCTCCGCGTCCGGCGTCTCCGGCCGGCCGGCACTCGCCTCACCTGCGTTCGCCGCAGCATCATCGTCTTCGCGGGTGTCGGCGGCTCGGGCGGTGCGTTCGGTCGGGCCGACGGGCTCGTCGCCAGGGTTCTGGTACCGCTGCTCCTCCTGCCCCGCCTCCTCCTCGCCGAAGTAGTCGTGCCGCCGTTCCCGATGCCGCGCGAGCAACAGCACACTGACCACCGCCGCGAGCAGCAGGAACGTCTCCCCGAACGTGTCGAACGTCCGGGTCCCGTAGACAACCTCGCTGACCGGTTCCGTCGTACGCCAGTCAGGCAGCGCGACCGTCATCGCCTGCCGTGCGATGTGCGGCAGAGCGGCACCTTCGCGCGGCAGGTCGACGACAGCCACACCGAGTACCCCCGCAGTCGCGACCGCGAACACCCATCCGACAACGGCTCTTCTCATGGCCGGTCGTCCGGATCGTCAGCCGGCTCGCCGAGTTCGGTACGGTCCTCGACGTCGGTCCGGACCTTGCCGATCGCGATCAGGTACAGCGTCGGCAACGCGATCGCCCCGACCACGATCTGCGCGTGCGCGTCGTCCGGTGCACCGAGTACGACGAAAAGCAATCCCAGCACGGTCCCGACCAGCGACAACGCCATCGCGGCACCGGCCAGATTGCGCAACCTGACCACGAGTACGGCACCGGTGAGCACGACGGCGAGGCACAGGTAGTCGAGCACCCAGAACATCACGACCTCCCCCGCTCCCGCGGTTCGTCTGCGACCGCGCCGGACCATTGACGGATACCGGTCTTGTACGCCGCCCTGCCGAGCGCGTGTGACGCGGCCGGGTTCAGCACGAGCAGCAGGAACGCCACGATCAGCGCGTGTACGCCGTACTGCGACAGCAAACCCTTGCTGACGGCAACCGCCAGCAAGGCCGGTATCGCTCCCATCGTGATGACCTTGGACGTGCACTGGATGCGCGAGTACACGTCAGGCATCCGCAGGACCCCGATCGCCCCGGTGAGCGAGAAGAACAGCCCGACCAGCGACAGCACGACGACAAGTGCGGTTCTCACAACAGACCACGCTCCAGAAACCGCGCCCAGACGAGCGCACCGAGGTAACTGAACGACGCCATCCACAGTGCGACGTCGAGGTAGATCGTGCGGTCCGCGTACGCGGCGAAGAACAGCAACGACAAGGTCGCCTGGGTCGAGACCGCGTTCAGGGCAACGACCCGGTCAGTCACCGAGGGGCCCATTGCGAGCCGCACCACCAGCAACCCGGCCACGGCCAACTCGAGGATTGCCACTAATCCCAAGATCTCAACCATCGACGTCTCCATACCCGGTTCGCGTGCGGGCGTCGATCCGGTGCTCCAGCGGGCCGATGATCTCGCCGTACCGCCAGCCTGCTGCTGGTACGGCGACGCAGTGGTACAGGAGTTCGCGGCGCGACCGATCCAGGTCGATGAGCTGGTTGTCGACGATCAGCGAGCTGATGATCCCCACCGCGGCCACGCGGCTCTCGTCCTCGAAGCGCGTCGGCACGATCACCATTCCTGTTGCCAAAGGCAATGACAGCGTCCAGATCCGGCGCGCCAGCGAGAGGTTGGCCCGAAGTACCTTGAAGGCAACGAAACCGGCGAGCCGAAGCATCGACAGCGCCCGCCACGGCCGAACAACTGAGCCCAGCGGCGCAAGCGACCAGGCAACCAGCAGGCTGACGACCGAGCCGGTGACAAGTGATTCAACGGTCAACAGTGAGGTCAGCGCCAGCCAGACGAGAAAACACCAGAACGTGAGCACTCCGACCGTCGTCGCACGCCTAGCCATCGGCACTCCTTCCGCCCCTTCGAGCGGTACCCGTGAACGCGCCGGCACATTCGTTGCCTTATGACAACGATGCCGTGTTGACGTGAGCACGAGCGAGGGGTGAGATGGGAGCGAACAGCCCTCCAACAGCAAGGGGCCGCCCCGTCCGGTCCGCTAGGACAGGTTGATGGACGTACTTCACGGCACTGCCGACCGCGACCTCCGTCGCGGCTCCCTCGCACGCCCGGCCGCCGCGAAGCACCTCATCAGGGCGGCCACGTCCCCTCGCACCCCCCGTCCGGCCGCACCCACCGGCGCCGGCTAACAGCTCGGTCGAGCCGGGAAGCGCCGAGTGCGGTCAGCAAGAAGACTGGGTCTCCCGCCTCCCGGCCCCACCGAGTAACCCTGCACGCCCGCGCCACCCCGGGCCTCTGCACCGCATTAGCACCCACGGGGAACGCGCCCACGGGTCCCATAGGCACCTGAACGAGACGCACGCCGGGCCCGTACGCGCCACATGTACTAACAACGGTTCGTACCCACGCCACCTGCACCCACGAGCCCGCAGACACGGCACATGTACGCACGGCCCGTACCCACGACACGTGTACGCACGAGCCCCCACGGCACGTGTCTCACTAGCCCGCACAGGCCTCACGTACTCACAATTCGTATGTGGCACACGCCCGTACGCGGCACATGTACGCACGCGCACCTACGGCACCTATACGCACGGGATCCAGGGCACCTGTGCTCACGGTTCGTACACACGGCACGTGTACGCACGGGCTGCAGGCGCTCGGGCGCCACCCGAGGACGCATGGGGTGCCCGCGGGGCGGGAACCTGTATGCGGAGAGTGTCGTTCACGAGGAGGCTGATATGAGCACAGTCCCGTCACCCCAAGGTCCCATACCGCCGGTCGTCGACCCAGACCTGACCGACCCGGCCGCCCCACCAGACGATCCGGACATCTCCCCGGACCCCGACATCGAACCCAAGCCCGACGAGGACCCCGACGAGCAACTCCCCCGCGACACGTAAACCGCCACACCCAGCACCTAACCAAGCCCGAGTACTTCGGCCCGCGCACTCCGGCTCCTGGTACTTACGCCAACATCTGAGGCGCCAGTACCAGAACCGAAGAACGCGGGCCGAAGTACTTGGGGACCACGCAGCCCCGATGCCGGGGCGGCTGTACCAAGCGGCGTATTCCAGGGGCGCACTTTGGCCAGAGCAGCTGGCGGCGCCGTACCCCTCCCAGCACCCCAGCCCCAGAGGCGTCGTACCGGGCCGCAATACCCCGGGAGGCGTCGTACCGGCCGCAGCACCCCGGGAGGCGTCGTACTGGTCGTAGTACTCCACGGGCGCAGGCCAGCCGCAGTACCCGGGAGAGGTCGTAGTGGCGGCAGTTCCGGGCGCAATGCGGTTCGCCGCGTCGGCGTACTTGTCCGGTGGCCCGGGGCGCAGTCCGGGGCGCAGTCCGGGGCGCAGTACTCGGCGGCGTCGAACCGGGCCTAGCGGCCGGGGCGCGGTCTTGGGCGTGGTGCTCTGGGTGCAGCATGCGGGTCGCTGTGGGCCATGGGCGTGGGACGGGGCTCGCAGTAGGTGCCGGGTGGGAATGGGGGCGGCTGCTGGAGAGGGGTGATCGGTCGCCGACTGGTCACGGGATCGGCGACCGATCTGCTTGAGGCGGGTCGGGCCACGGTGGCGTGGCCACCGGGTTTCTGCGTTCCAACGTGGCTGGCGCGGTCGCGCTTCAGCGGCGGTCAGGTGCCCGTCGCGTTGTAGTGCTCGCCGGTGGCGGCGCAGCGTGGGTGGGCTGCGGAGCGGCTAGCGGTCGCCTCGGTTTGGGGCGCTAGTGCTCGCCGGTGGCGGCGCAGCGTGGGTGGGCTGCGGAGCGGTTAGCGGTCGCCTCGGTTTGGGGCGCCGGGGTGGTTGGCTGGTGGGTTTTGGGCTGAGGTGGTGCGGGGTTCGTCTGGTGCGGTTTGGTCGCCGGGGCCGTCGTCGGTGGAGGTGCGGGCGCTAAGGTCGATGCGGCGGGTGCGGGCGAGGTACAGCGTTCCGCCGCCGATCAGGGCTGCTACGACCAGGACGCCCACGACGATCCATACCGCGCCCTTGTAGTCCTGGGGGCTTCCGTTGGCCGAGCCTGGCGGGTTCGGGGCCGGGGAGTTCTCACCGAGGGTCGGGGAAGGAGTCGGCGCCGCCTGAGCACGTGCCGAGCCAAGCGCGCCGACTTCGGCGGCTGCCGAGGCCAGCGTGCCGCCTACGGCGGCTGCTGAGCGGCTCGTGATGGCCCGAGTAGCCGACTGGTCGCGCATGCTGGCTCCAGTGGTCGAGGAGGTGCGGGCGCTGGCTCCCGTGGTCGAGGAGGTGTGCCTAGAGGCCGAGGCGGGTGTGGCTTGGGCGGTTGTTGCGCCGGTTGTGGCGGGTGCTAGTGCGAGCACCAGCAGAGCCGCTGCGGCGAGGGTTCGCGATGCTCTGCTCATCATGGGTTTCCGGTGCCCGGGATACATACCAGCAAACGAGCCGGGCACCACGGGAGCATGCCTGACATCGTTGATCTGATCATCGAACGGCACGGACGGACGTACGCCGACGAAGCCGGTATCACCCTCGCGGACAAGCCCTCGCCGCTGTTCCAACTGCTCGTACTCGCGTCCCTGCTCAGCGCACGAATAACGGCGGGCGTCGCCGTCGCCGCCGCTCGGGAGCTGTTCGCGGCCGGATACCGGACGCCGCGGAAGATGATCGATGCAGGCTGGCAGGCGCGCGTGGATGCGTTGGGGCGCGGTCATTACCGGCGGTACGACGAACGTACGTCGACCATGCTCGCCGACGCCGCCGAGCACCTTCTCGATCGCTGGAACGGCGATCTGCGCAAGCTGCACGACGAAGGTGGAGACGATCCTGATCGGCTGCGTCAGCTCCTGCAGGAGTTCAAGGGCATCGGCCCGTCCGGCGCGGACATCTTTCTCCGCGAGGTCCAGGCGGTCTGGCCGGGCATCGCGCCGTACGTCGACCCACGCGCCGAGCAAGGCGCACACCGACTCGGCCTGACGAAACCGCCGCGCGCCGACACCCCCGCCCGCCACGCATCCCTCGCCGCCGCGCTCGTCCGCCTCTCCCGCGACCAGAAGGCCGCCGACGACCTCAAGCGCCAGCTCGCTGAGCGCAGCTGAGCTGTTCGCGGGAGCTGTCAGCCGGGCACAGGGGTAGGCATGGTTACCAAACGTGGCGATGGTGTCGGGGATCTTCGGGTGGCGACGGTCTGCGTGAACGCGACCGACATGGAGCGCGCCGCCGACTTCTGGTCGGCGGCACTGGGGTATCGGCGACCGGAGCGGATCGGTGAGCAGGACCAATTCGCCAAGCTGGAGGATCCGGCGGGGACCGGGCCCGCGGTCCTTTTGCAACGTGCTGAAGCAATTCCTGCTGCGCCGACGCCGGTTCATCTCGACCTGTACACGTCGGATCGCGATACCCACATCGACCGCCTGGTGAAACTGGGCGCGACGCGGGCCGAGGATTGGTCGTACCCGGAGGAACACGAGTTCGTCGTACTCCGGGACACCGAGGGCAACGAGTTCTGCGTCATCAACGTCAACTGACGGCCCGTGCACGGAGGGTTTCGGGTGGGGGCCGCGCGGGCATGGACGAGAGATCGCAGGGGAAGCGGCCGCGGACCGTAATGGCGGGGCCGTACGGGCATCCGTTTCATCCGACGCTGGTCATGGTGCCGATCGGTGCCTGGGTGGCGAGTGTGGTGTTCGATATCGTTGCATTGGCCAACGGGTCGGACGAGAATGTGTTTGCCGAGGGCGCCTACTGGTTGATTGCCATCGGCATCGTCGGGGCGGTGCTGGCGGCGGTCTTCGGGCTGATCGATCTGCTCGCGATTCCGCGGAAGACGGCGGCATTCCGGACCGGGATCACGCACATGGCTCTCAATCTGACCGTCTTGGTGTTGTTCCGATCGACTTCGCCATCCGCGCCGGGCGCGGGTACGAGTCGGCCGACGTCGTCGGGTTCGTGCTGAGCCTGATCGCGCTGGCGATTCTCGGTGTCTCCGGCTGGCTCGGAGGGAAGCTCGCTTACCGGTACGGCGTTCGCGTCGCCGATGAGCAGACCCAACGCGAAGGCTTCGCCCACTGAGCCTGACAGCACGAAAAGTGGTGGCCTCATGGAGTGGAGAGAGCTTAACTCCGACGACGGACCGGTTGCGCACGTACATGCCGTACTGGGCTTGTCGAACGGACACGTCCGCGGCGGGCACCTGCTGGCCGGCGAGGTATTTCCGACGCTCGAGGTGATCGTCCACGAGTCCCCCGCGAGCCTCCGCAAGACCCAGCGTCCCGAGCTGGGCCTTGCGCTCATCGATCTCTGAAACAGTTGCCGGAGGCCACCGCATACAGGCGCGATGGTCAGCTCGGCTCGGAGATCTCGCTGACGGTTCGGCCCGCTCGGCCCGGGGCTGCCTGGACCAGGTCCGCCTGGGCGAGCATCCCGACCAGTTCGTGGCCGTCGATCACCGGCAGGCGGCGTACCTGGTGGGCTTCCATGGTCTGCAGCGCCTCCTCGATCGAGTCGTCCGCGCCGATCGTCACCGGCTTGCCCTGAGCGAAGGTACCGGCTGTGGTCTGGTTCGGATCACCGCCCTCGGCGATGCACTTCACCACGATGTCCCGGTCGGTCAGCATGCCCTTCAACCGGTTGTCCTCGCCACAGATCGGCAGCGCGCCGACGTCCAGATCCCGCATCTTCCGGGCCGCGACAGTCAGCGTCTCGTTCTCGCCGACGCATTCCGCACCGGGCGTCATCAGGTCTCTTGCGACGGCCATGTTGGTTCACCATCCCGAGTAGGTTCGTCAGTACGCCGCGAGCGGTGCCCAGCACCACCTCCAGGAAACAGCCCGCGACACCGGCTCTCAGGTTGACGTGCGTGGCGCCGGGGAACTGGTTCGCCATGAAGATGGTTGCCGTCTGTATCGGTTGCCTGCTGGTGGTGACCGGCTGCGAGTCGACCGCCGACCGGGTCCAGATCAACGCTCAGAGTCTGCACAGCGACGCCGTCGACGGCGCCACGCTGGCTGGTGAGATCATCGCCGGGCGGGCCGGAGCGACGTTCGCCCGCGCGCACGCCCAGGAACTGCAGGACGACACCAGCCAGATCGACAAGAACGTCTACGACCAGCGGCTGCCGCGGTACAACGACCTGCAGCAGCTCGCGGACCAGATCGGTGCGGCGCTCGGGTCGATGGCGGTCAAGCCCGACGACAAGTCGCTCGCCCAGAGCGCCCGCGCCACCCTGCTCCGGCTCGCCGACGACGCCCAGCGGATGACTTCATGAAGAAGATCTTCAGTGTTGCCCTCGGCATCATCGCGGCGCTCGGCGGATTCGTCGACATCGGTGAGCTGGTCTTCAACAGCCAGGCCGGCGCGCTCTTCGGCTACCGCACGCTCTGGGCCGTGCTGATCGGCGTCATCGTGAGCGTGGTGCTCGCCGAGCTCAGCGGCCGGGTCGCGATCGTCGCGCACAAGGCGAACTTCGACCTGGTTCGCGAGCGCTACCCGCGATGGTTGTCCACGACAACGATGGTGGCGGGCCTGGCGGTCTGCCTGATCACGCTGTCGGCCGAGCTCGGCGGTCTCGGGCTGATCCTGCACTACGTGCTCGGCTGGAACGAGGGCTTCTTCACGCTCGTCGGCCTGCTGATCATCGTCGCCTCGAGTCTGCTGCTGTCGTTCAACACGATCGAGCGGCTCTTCGGGTACCTGGGCCTCGGCCTGGTCGTCTACCTGGTCGCCGTGTTCCACCACGGGCCGGCCTGGCACCAGATCGGTCGCGGGTTCCTGCCGAGCGGCGGCGGACCGCAGTACTGGTACTTCATCGTCGGGATGATCGCGGCGGCGATCATGCCGTACGAGATCTACTTCTACTCCTCGGGCGCGATCGAGGAGAAATGGACCACCGACGACCTGTCCGTCAACCGCGCCAACTCCGGCCTCGGATTCCCGCTCGGCGGGCTGATCGCGGCCAGCCTGACGATCGTCGCCGCCCAGCAACTGATGCCGCTGGGCATCACTCCGGACAGCCTCGGAACGGTGCTCCAGCAGGCGATGCACGAGCTCGGACCGATCGCCTTCTACGCGGCCGTGGTCGGGGCGTTCGCCGCGATCGCCGGCGCGACCATCGACAGCGCCTTCTCCTGCGGGTACGCGCTGGCCCAGCACCAGGGCTGGCCCTGGGGCGAAACGAAGGGCATCCGCGGCGCGCCCCGCTGGTACATGACGATGCTCGCCGCGGCCGGGATCGGTTTCGCGATCGTCCAGACACGCGTGCACCCGGCCCAGCTCACGGAGTACGCCGTGATCGCCTCGGCGGTCGCGATGCCGCTGTCGTTCTACCCGATCGTGCGGGTCTCGCACGACCGCGAGGTGATGGGCGAACACGCCACCGGCCTCCTCGGCCGGCCGATGGCCTGGCTCTCGTTCGCGGTGATCTGCGTCGTCGCGATCGCCGGCCCGATCCTGATGCTCGTCACCCACATGGGCGCCCTGAAGCGATGAGTTCTCAGGAGAGTTCGCGCAGTGCCGGTCCGAGCTCCTTGGTGAAGAAGTCGAAGAACCCGGACGGATCCGGCCCGGCGTTGATCAGTGCAAGGTGGTCGTAACCAGCCTCGACGTAGGGGCGGGCGACCTCGAGATGCCGTTCGACGTCCGGGCCGCAGCCGAACTGCCCGCGCAGGTGTTCCGCGGTCACCAGCTCGGTCGCGGCGTCGAAGTTCGCCGGGTTCGGTAACTCCGACTGCACCTTCCAGCCGGCCAGCGCGAACCGGAACGACCGCCGCGCCGACTCCGCGCCGTCCTCGACCGAGGAGGCCCACGCGAGTGGAACCTCGGCGTACTTCGGACCGTCCCCGCCCGCCTCCTCGTACGCGGCGACCAGGTCGTCGCGCGGCTCGGTCGCGAACAACGCGTCGCCGAGCTCACCGGCCAGTCGCGCTGCCTCCGGACCGCCGGCGGCGACCGCGATGCCCGGCAGCTCGTCCGGCAGGTCGAAGACGCGCGCGTCCTCCAGCCGCAGGTGCTTGCCCTCGTACGAGTGGTAGCCGCCGCTCCAGAGCAGCCGGATGATTTCCAGGGCCTCGCGCAACATCTCGTGCCGGGTCGCGACCGGCGGCCAGCCGGCGCCGACCACGTGCTCGTTGAGCCGCTCCCCCGCACCGACACCGAGCGTGAACCTGCCCCGGGACAGGATTCCGAGGGTCGCGGCGGCCTGCGCCACGATCGCCGGGTGGTACCGCACGAACGGGCACGTCACCCCGGTGGCGAGACCGATCGCCGAGGTCCGGGCCGCGATCGACCCGAGCATCGCGAACGCGAAGCCGGAGTGCTCGTGCTCACCCACCCACGGATGGAAATGGTCGCTGACCTCGACGAAGTCGAACCCCGCCTCCTCGGCGCGGACCGCCTGCTCGACGATCTCGGCCGGCCCGTAGGCCTCGGCGATCAGTTTGAACCCGATCTTCACGTGTCACCCCTCGTCGGACGATCGGCAGGCATGACGAACTGCGCTGCCACGGGTCAGCGGCCCGGTGCCCGGCAGCGGTCGCCGGCAAACGGATCGTTGCCGCATGACAACGAAAGTACGCTTGACGCGGCCTGGGTTCGGTTGTCTCATGGAGGCGGATCCTCAAACAGTGCGGGACCGTTCAACGCTGTTGCCAATGGCAACACCGCCATCCAGGGGATCGAGATGCACGGTCAGCTCGCGCGCGAGTTCGCGGAGACGACGGCACGGTTACAGAACCGGAAGAGACCGGGTGAGCTGCTCGACGCGATCGTGGAGCTCGCCGCCCCGGCAGTCGGTTGCCGGCACGTCGGGCTGCTGCTCTGTGGGCGCGGCCGCACCCTGCGGCACGCACGGTCGACCGACGCGGAGGCGGCGGAGGCCGACCAGGTCCAGATCGCCGTCCGGCAGGGCCCGTGCTGGTCGTGTCTGGCCCGCCCGGACGGCCCGGCCGAGGTCCTTGTCGACGACACAGTCGACGATCCGCGCTGGCCGGCCTGGAACGGCCCGGTGGTCGAACTCGGCGTCCGGAGCGTGCTGAGCTCCCGCCTGGCCACAGCCGACCGGACCATCGGTTTCCTCACCTGGTACGACGAACTGCCGCACGGCTTCGGCCCCGACTCCGTCGCGGTCGCCCATCTACTCGCCCTGCACGCCGCCGTACCCCTCGCCCACGCCCTCGAGCACACCCTGAACTGACTGAACTGACGCCGTCCTGTCAGCCAGGGCGTCCCACTTCGAGAGCAGGTGGGCAGCGAAGAGATCATCGACGACCAGCGCACAGCGAGCACCGAACAGGACGTCGCCGACCGCCTCGGGATGCTCCTCGACGTAGCTGCCGCACAGGTCATGCGCCGCGATCTGTTCGTGGACGGCATCCGCCTCCACATGCTCGGTGAAATAGCGGGCCTCGTCCTCGGACGCACCCAGCCGGATCGCGCCGGTCGCGTACTGCCGGTTCGGCAACGTGGAGGTCATCTCCAGCGCCGCCAGATGACCGACGAGCGCGCCCGTCCAGCGCTGATGCATCGCGAACAGCGACATCACGTTCGAGATGGCCAAGGTGACAGCCGGTACGTCGGGTACGTAGTGCCCGTAGCTGTCGTCGAGCCCCAGCCAGCGCATCGTCGTACGGAACAGCTCGGAGTGCATCCGCTCGGGGCGGCCGCCGCCGTACTCGTCGGCCTCGATCTCGACCAGGGCCGCCTTCGCCGCACCGCTGAGCCGGGCGATACCGAAGCTGTGCGGATCGGCCTCCTTGAGCTGGTACACGGACCGGTTCAGCACGAACTCACGGAACTGCTCCTGTGTCGCGTGCCGCCTCAGGTACGGCGCCAGGCGCGGGCCGTCGGCGTTGTCGAGCAAGCACCGCAGCTGCACCGCGACCGGTTGCGCACTCGGCGTCACCGAGCAGTTCGCCTTCAGCCATTGGATCCACGGCTGCTCCAGCCGCGTCCGGAAGGCAATGATCTCCGGATCCCACTGCCGGTCGGGATCGACGCCCTCGAAGCCGCGGTACTGCAGCTCGTAGGCGATCCACAACGCCAGCTGAACGTCGTCGTCGTACGGATCGGTCGTGGCGACTGTCTCGCGAGGAACGGCGGCGCCGAGCGTGATGCCCTCGATCATCCGCGCACTGAGCGGACCGCGGGCCGGTGGTAGCTGCATGGCGGACCGGTACCCGGCCGGATACTCGTAGATTCGCCTGTCCATGGGTACCGCAAGGGCATGACAGAGATCCGCGCCTACCCGGACGGGCCGTTGCTCGTCCGCGGCGAGTTCGAGCTGCTGGACGAGAACGGCGATCCGATCCCGGCGTCCCGCCGTACCATCGCCCTGTGCCGCTGCGGCCGGACCGCGATCCCGCCGCTCTGCGACGGTACGCACACGCTGCCGCTCAGCCGGTCGTCGGCGCGTTCGCCCGAATGACCGCCACTTCCTCCTCGACGAGGTGCGCGGGAATCGTCCCGGCGGCCTGTTGCGCGCGCATCAGCGGACCCAGCGGCCCGCGGACCCGATTCCGGATCTCGACGTTCACCAGACTAGCTCGGCGCAGCCGTTCGACGGTCTGGTCGAACCCGATCAGTGACGAGTGCACCAACAGCAGTACGCCGCCCGGGCGCAGATGAGCTGGTGCGCCGTCACACAGCGCATCCAGCACGATCCGGCCGTCATGTCCGGCTTCCCACGCCCGACAGGCGCCGAAATGCGGTACGTCGGGACGCGGCGACGGTACGTACGGCGGGTTGCTGACGATCAGGTCGAACCGCTCCCCCGCGACCGGCGCGAACGTGCGACCGCGCAGCGTCCGGACCCGCAGGCCGGCCCGGAACGCATTCAGCCGAACCGTGAGCAGCGCCCGCCGCGATACGTCGACAGCTGTCGTCTGGGCCCCGCACTCCGCCGCCGTCAACGCCAGCACACCACTGCCGGTGCAGATGTCCAGCGCTCGTGAGTGCGTCCCGAGGTTCTCCGCGCGGATCGCATCCGCCAGCATCCACGAGTCCGAGATCGGCGCGAACACACCCGGCAGGGTCAGCAATCTCATCCGCTGAACACCTCCGCGAGCCAGGGCATCATCCGTTGCGGACCCAGCGAGCGGAGGTGGTCCACCGGCGGGTCGTCGATCAGTGCTCGTACGTCGTCCAGGCCGCCAGGTGCGTACGGCTCCGAAGCGTCGACGAGATCGTGCAGGCAACGCCCGGCCGGCCGCGCTGCGCCGGTGCGGAGGTCGAGGAGCTCGCCGTGAACGCCGTCCCGGAGCGCGATCCAACGGTTCTCGGCGATCCGCCAGGACGGCGCCGGCTCCGAGAGCTGGCCGAGGTGGTAGAGCTCTGTCAGCCGGGCGGACAGCGCGTACACGAACCGCACGATCGCCCCCGCCCGCTCGGTCGTCGCCGGTACGTCGAGAACCCGCAACTCCAGCGTGCCGAAACGGACGTGTGGGCGCAGCTCCCACCACCATTCCGACGGGTCCGTCACGGCGCCGCCGCGCACCGCCCACGCAAGGTCGTCGGCGTGCTGATCCCAGGAGGCGATGATCGGCGGCACACCTTGCCGCGGGAGCTGGCCGGCAATCACCGGCCGCACGGAGCAGAGCCCGGTGTCGCGGCCGCCCGCGAACGGCGCCGTACCTGCCAACGCGGCAAGCTCCGGCAGGAGATCCCGTAGCGCGTGGTAGATGGCCAACGTGCAGTCGGCGTCGCCGAAGGCGAGGTGGATCTGCAGCGACGACACCAGTTGGCGCTCGACGATTTCGCGGTACCGGCTGTCGAGGCCTGCCGCGCGCGAGGTCGCCGCCAACTCGACGGGCCCGTCGATCAGCGGATGCACCGCGGTGGCGACCACGGCACGATCCGGACCGCACATCGTGGACAACAGCGTCCGGCACTGCCGCAGCTCCTCGACCGCCAAGGACGGGTCCTTGTGCACGGAGGTCGCGATCTCGATCTGGCACGCGGGGAGCTCCGCCTTGATCCGCGGGTCGTCGACCGCGACCAGTACGTCCGCGGCTCTCGCCGGCAGCCAGCTCACCCGGTCCACCAGCAGGAGCTCCTCCTCCAGCCCGACGGTTCCGGGAACAGTACTCGCGAAGATCGCACCCAAGGATGAGCCGCTGACCACCGCCCTCACCTACGTCCGGGCGTCCTGGTCGAGGATCCTGTTCACGGACCGTTCCACGCCCGCGCGGACGTCTTCGTCGCCGAGGTCGTCGCCGACCCGCCGGACCGTCTCGGCAATGGTGCGGCCGTGCTCGAACTGCTCGACGACGCGCGGATCGATGTACGACGAACGCGCCACCGCCGGCGTGTTGCCGAGGTGCTCGGAGACCTCCTCGAGCATCTCCTTCTCGGCCGCGACCAGAGCCTTCTTCGTTGTCGGCGGATCGGCCTCCGCGAGATCCACCGCCGCATGGACCGTCGCGGTCCAGGTGCGCAGGTCCTTGACGGTGAAGTCGTCGCCCACCAACTCGTGGAACCGCTCGTTGATCATGCTCGCGTTGATCTCGTGATACCCCTCGTCGTCGCGGTACACCAGCAGCCGCGGGCTCTTGTGCCGCCCGCGCTTCAGCGATCGCACCGCCGCGACCAGCTTGTCGTCGTCGAGTTCCGCGGTCCGGCGGATCCCGCCCTTCGCGCGGAAGTCGAAGACCAGCTTTCCTTTGCTCACCCGTACGTCGCGACGCAGCAGCGTCGCAGCCCCACGACTGCCGTTCTGCTCGGCGTACCGGGTGTTGCCCGTGCGGAAGACGCCGTAGTCCAGCATGCGCAACGCGACCGCGAGCACCCGCCGCCGGTCCAGGCCGTCCCGGTCGAGGTCCAGGTCGACCGCCTCGCGGAACGCCGGGAGCTTGCGCGCCAGCTGCCGGACCCGGTCGTGTTTGCCCGCGTCCTGGGCGGCCCGCCAGTCGTCGTGGTACAGGTACTGCCGGCGCCCGGCCTCATCAGTACCGACCGCCTGGATGTGACCGTTCGGGTACGGGCAGATCCACACGTCCTTCCAGGCCGGCGGAATCGCCAGCGTCCGGATCCGCTCGAGCACCTCGGTGTCGTCGATCACGTTGCCCTCGGCATCGTGGTAGCTGAACCCCGAACCCCGCCGCCGGCGGCTGAAACCCTCGGCGTCGGGATGGCTGCGGCGCAGTCGCATGACAATCAACCGACCGGCACGTCGGCGACGACGGCGTAGTGGTGCTCCGGTGCGTCCGGTGGTGTGTTCAGGTCACCGGCCACGATTACGTCATCACCACGGGCCTTCAGCTCGGACACCAGCTCAGCCAACGGCCCCCGCACCGTTTCGGCGATCGCCCGCTGCCGCCGCAGCCAGCGGTCGCCGAAGCGTCCCCAGACGTTCCACGTCATGAACCGCACTGGTTGCTCACCTTCCTCGGATCGTCCTTCCGGTACCCGCGACGAGGTGGCGACAAGCCGGTGAGACCTAGCCCTTCTGCTCCGCGGCCTGCTGCAGCCACGCGTAGATCAGCTGCAGGTAGTCGGCGCCCGCGACGGCGGTCAGCGCGGACGCGGCGATCCGGGTGAAGCGCGGCGCGAACAGGAACCCGAGGCTGAAACCGGTCGCCACCCAGACCGACAGGCAGAACGGGCAGCTCACCAGCTCGCCGATCGCGTGCCGGAGCTGGCCGTCGGTCCGGACGTCCTCCATCACCTCGCCCGGTGCCCCGGGTTCGCGGTACCGCGTGAACGGCATCCGCAGCGGACTGGTGATCGCGTCCTTGCTGACCAGCCGGGAGAGCTTGTGCGTCCCAGCCGTCATCAGCAGCAGGTCGTACGGCGAGATCCGCCGGCCGTCCGTACCACGCAACGCCGCTACGACGCCCGCGACACCGACCAGCCCACCGAAGACCGTCATGACGACCGCGTATCCACCCAGCGGCCGATCCGCCCCCTGCCGGTACTCGCCGGCCTCCGACCGGACCGACTCCGAGACCTTCGTCATCACGCCAT
This sequence comes from Kribbella jejuensis, assembly GCF_006715085.1. NCBI lineage: Bacteria > Bacillati > Actinomycetota > Actinomycetes > Propionibacteriales > Kribbellaceae > Kribbella > Kribbella jejuensis. The sequence goes on from NZ_VFMM01000001.1 coordinate 203,182, forward strand.
CACCTCGTGTCGTCGTGTACCCGCAGCCAGCGGTACCCATTGCCGGCCAGCATGACCGAGTCCTTGCGTGCCGGGTCGTAGCGGCTGTCGGCGAGCAGATCGGCACCGACGTCGTACGGAAGCCGCAGCCGTACCTCGTCGGTGGACAGGTTGGCCAGCATCAGCACCGAGCCGTCCGCGCGGTGATGCAGTACGCCGAACACCGCCGGGTGGTCGAACGAGACCGGCTCGGACCGGTGGGACGGGAGTTCGCCCAGCTCGCGCCGGATCCGGACCAGCTGCGACACCCGGCTCAGCAACGAGTCCGACCGCAACTCCTGGTCCTCGACGTTGATCCGCGAGAACGCGAACGGGCCGGACCGGATCGGGCCCGGGCCGACCACACCGGGCGGCGCCTTGCTGAAGCCGCCGTTCAGCTCGGCGGACCACTGCATCGGCGTGCGGACCGGCATCCGGTCCGGCAGCGACAGGTCATCGCCCATCCCGATCTCGTCGCCGTACCGGACAACCGGTGCCCCGGGCAACGACTGGACGATCGCGTGCGCCACCGCGTTCCGGCGCGGGTCGCCGTCCAGCATCGGGGACAGCCGGCGCCGGACACCGCGGCCGAAGATCCGCATCTCCGCGGCCGGTGCGAACGCCGCCAGCACCTCGGCACGCTCGTCGTCGGTGAGCCGGTCGAGGTCCAGCTCGTCGTGATTGCGCAGCCAGTTGACGTACGTGCAGCCGTCCGGCGGATCCGGTTGCGCCCGCAACGCGCGCACCAGCGGCTCGGCCGAGCGGCGCGCGAGCGCGAGGAACAGCAGGTTGTTCGTCCAGAAGTCGAGTACGGCGTGCAACCGGTCGCCGGCGCCGAAGTAGTCGCCGTACTGGTCCGGCGATACGTCCGCCTCGCCCATCAACGGCGCGTCACCCGCCGCCGCGGCCAGTTCGGCGAGCAGCCAGTAGCCGTCGTCGTGCTCGTCGGCCAGCGCCGCCTGCCGGACCAGGTACGGCGCGGCGTCCACCCGGAAGGCGTCCACACCGCGGTCCAGCCAGTGCCGGATGATGCCGGCGATCTCCGCGCGGACCTCCGGCCGGCGGACGTCCAGGTCTGCCTCGTGCCGGTAGAAGGCGTGCCGGTAGTACCGGCCGGCGTGGTCGTCGTAGGCCCAGACGGAGTCCTCGACGCCCGGGAACACCGGCTCGGGCACCGCCGGGTCGTCGCGCGGCTCGGCCGCCCAGACGTAGAAGTCGCGGTACGGCGAGGCCGGGTCGTCGCGGGCCGAGCGGAACCACGGATGGTGGATCGAGGTGTGCTGGACGACGAGTTCGATCAGCACCCGCAGGTCGGCCTGGTGACACCGCTCGACCAGGTTCTCGAAGTCCGCCATCGTGCCGAACCGGGCGGAGACGTCGCGGTGGTCGACGATGTCGTACCCGGCGTCGAGGTACGGCGACACGTAGAACGGCTGCAACCAGATCGTGTCGGCGCCGACCGCCCGGATGTGGTCGAGTTTGCGCTGGACGCCGTTCAGGTCGCCGACACCGTCGCCGTCGGAGTCGAAGAACGTCGCCGGGTCGAGCTGGTAGATCACCCGTCCATCGAGTCGCATGGCCTACCGGTACCCGCCCGGCAACTCATGACGCGCACGGTGCCTTCACGGGTGCAGCAACACCTTCACTACGCCGTCGGTCTTGTGCTGGAAGGTCTTGTACGCCGCAGGGCCTTCCGCGAGCGGCAGGTGGTGCGTCGCGAACGTGTCGACGTGCAGTGGATCCTCGTCGGTCAGCAGCGGCAGGATCTGGCCGCTCCAGCGGTGGACGTTGGCCTGGCCCATCCGGAGCTGGATCTGCTTGTCGAACATCGTCAGCATCGGCAGCGGATCGGCGGCGCCGCCGTAGACGCCGATCAGCGAGATCGTGCCGCCGCGGCGGACCACGTCGATCGCGAGCAGCAACGCCGCCATCCGGTCCACGCCGGCCTTCTGCATGAAGCCGCGCTGGATCGCGTCCGGCAACAAGCCGGCCGCCTGCTGGGCCAGCCGGGCGACCGGTGATCCGTGTGCCTCCATCCCGACCGCGTCGATCACCGAGTCGGGACCGCGCCCGTCGGTCAGGTTCCGGATCTCCTCGGCGATGCCGCCGGAGTACTTCAGTGTCTCGACGCCGTTCGCCTCGGCCCGCTGCAAGCGGTCCGGCACCAGGTCGACGCCGATCACCCGGTGGCCGCGGTGCAGCGCGACCCGGCACGCCATGTCACCGATCGGTCCGAGACCCAGTACGACGACAGTGCCGCCGTCCGGGATCGCGGCGTACTCGACCGCCTGCCAGGCCGTCGGGAGTACGTCGGACAGGTAGACGAAACGGTCGTCCGGCGGACCCTCCGGCACCTTGATCGGGCCGTACTGCGCCTGCGGCACCCGGAGGTACTCTGCCTGACCGCCGGGCACCTGCCCGTACAGCTTGGTGTAGCCGAACAGCGCCGCGCCCATCCCCTGGTCACGGACCTGCGTCGTCTCGCACTGGGTCTGCAAACCCTGCGCACACATGTAGCAGGACCCGCAGGCGATCTGGAACGGTACGACCACCCGGTCCCCCGCCCGCAGTCCGCCGACCTCGGACCCGGTCTCCTCGACGACTCCGATGACTTCATGGCCGAGTACGTCACCGACGTCCAGGAACGGGCCCATCACCTCGTACAGATGCAGGTCCGACCCACAGATCCCGCTCGATGTCACCCGGACGATCGCGTCCGTCGGTTCCTCGATCCGCGGGTCCGGTACGTCGCCGTACCCGATGTCCCGTTTTCCCTGCCAGGTCAGGGCCTTCATATCGTCTCCTCGACAGCTCGCGGAAGCTCTCCGGTGCCCACTGGGCCGGCAACAGAACCGGTTGGTTATTCGACGCGCAGGCGGGCACCGGTCGGGTATGACTGTGAAGCTGAACGAGAAGGCGTTCGAGCACGCGAAGTCCCTGGTCGGCAAGGGACAGACGACCAAGGACGAGCGGGACGACTGGAGCGAGCACGCACCGACCGCGGCGGAGCAGAACGCGTACCTGGACAAGCACGGCTGGAGCGACTACGGCCTGTGGTTCCTCGGCGTCGACACCGAGATGGACGAGGAGACCAAGGGTCACTACAAGTTTCCGTACGGCGACTTCCGGCGGGTGCACCGCTGCGGCGTGATCAGCGCCGAGTCACGGGCCGCGCAGAACGACCATACCGACATCCAGCACGCACTGGAGGAGATCCACAAACTGCTGGACGGCGACCACGCCTGACCGGCCGAACAGGGGTCGAGGCGCCCCGCAGCGGGGCGCCTCGACGTGGTTGAACGGGCGGGTCAGGTGAAGATGCTGACGCCACCAGGGCCGACCAGCAGGCCGATGACGATCAGTGCGATACCCCACAGCACCGCACCACGGAAGATCGTCACGATTCCGGATACCACCAGGATCACCGCGATGATCCACAGAATGAATTCCATGGTCCTTTTCCCTTGAAGCGAGCCGGGAAGACCCGGCGGGACGATTCCCCGTGCGGACCATCCAGTGCCCGCGCCGACCGATCCAAAACCGGTGCCAAACCGGTCTCGAACCGGTTGTTTCGCCGCGGTCTCGGCGGACACCTGACAGGTATGCCGACTCATCTGCCTTCCGCCTCCGCCCTGGACAGCGGACGAATCCTGCGCGACGTCCTCGGGCCCGTCGTGGCCCAGGGACCGATCCTCCGCCGGCCGCGGCTCGGCATCCTGGCCGAACGCCTGCACGCGGACGACCGCGCGCTCCGTCAGGTCCGGCGGCTGCGCCGCAAGTACGGCGAGGGTCCGGTGCTCGTGCACCTGCCGGGGCGCACGATCGCGCTCGTCCTGGCTCCCGAGGACGTGCATCGGATGCTCGCGGAGACACCCGAGCCGTTCGCGGCAGCGGCCGGTGAGAAGGTCGCCGCACTCACGCACTTCCAGCCGCACGCCGTCCTGGTCACCCATTCGGCGTTGCGTGGGCCGCGCCGGGAACTGAACGAGCAGGCTCTCGGCTTCCGGCAACCCGTCCACCAGCACGGGCACCGGTTCGTCGAGGTGGTGCGGGAAGAGCTCGGTGCGCTGTACGCGACGCTCAGTTGGGAGGACTTCCGCACGATCTGGTCCCGGATCGTGCGGCGGATCGTCCTCGGCGACGCGGCCCACGACGACGTGGATCTCACCGCGCACCTCGACCAGCTGCGGGCCGACGCGAACTGGGCCCAGTTCGGCCCGAACCACGACCAGCTCCGGAGCCGCTTCCTCGCGTCGCTCAAGGAGTACGTCGACAAGGCGGAACCAGGCAGCCTGGTCGAGTCGCTGGCCGGGCAACCCGAAGAGCTGGACCCGGCCGGGCAGGTGCCGCATTGGCTGTTCGCGTTCGACGCCGCCGGCATCGCGCTCTGGCGGTTGTTCGCCGTACTGGGGACCCGTCCGGCACTGCTCGAGCCGATCGTCGAGGAGGCACACCACCCGGAAGCCTCACCTTTGCTCGCGCAGGCCGGCGCCGCCGTGCAGGAGTCGGTCCGGCTCTGGCCGACGACCCTCGTCGTTCTCCGTCAGGCCGCTGAGCCGACCACGTGGCGGGACCGGACGGCGCCGGCCGGTACCGAGTTCGCGATCGTCAGTTCGGTGTTCCACCGCGACGACGAGGCACTCGAGTTCGCGAACGGTTTCGAGCCCTCGATCTGGCTGGACGGCCGGTCCGACGGGACGTGGCCGATCATCCCGTTCAGCGAAGGACCGGCTGCCTGCCCGGGGCGGAACGTCGTACTCCTCACGACCAGCACCGCGGTCAGCCATGTCGCCACGCACTACGACCTCGATGTCGATCCGACCACCCGCGCGCGGCTGTCCGGTCCGATGCCCGGGACCTTCAACCACGCGACTGTCCGGATCGGTTTCTGGCCGCAGCAGCACTAGGCGACGCGATAGGCCGCGGCCGCGGACGGCCGCCAGGTCAGCCCGTGGCCCGGCGTGTCCGGCGGCGTCACGGCACCCTCGACAGGAGTCGGCAACCCGTCGAAGAGCATCGACTCGATTCGCGTGTGGTCGTGGAACCACTCCAGGTGGCGAAGATTCGGTACGGCGGTCAGCGGGGCGATGTGCAGGCCTGGAGCGCAGTGCCCGGACAGCTGCAGGCCGTGCGCCTCGGCGACCGCGGCGATCCGGAGCAGCTCAGTGATCCCACCGCAGCGCGTGATGTCGGCTTGCAGGCAATCCACGGACCCGGACATCCGCTCGAAGTACACCAGGTCGTACCCGTACTCCCCTGCTGTCACGTCGATCCCGGTGTGGTCGCGTACCACCCGCAGCCCGGCGAGATCGTCCGATGACACCGGCTCCTCGAACCACGTCACGTCGTACTCCGTCAGCCGCGAAGCCACCCGGCAGGCCTGGCCGACCGTGTACCCGCCGTTCGCGTCGACGTAGAGGTCGGCGGTGCCGATCACCTTCCGCGCCTGCGCGACCCTGGCCAAGTCCCGGTCCTCGCACGTTCCGCTGCTCTCACCGATCTTGATCTTGACCCGCGGGATCCCCTCGTCGACCCACCCGGAGAGCTGCTCGGCCAGCTGCCGTTCGTCGTACGTCGTGAAGCCGCCGCTGCCGTACACCGGCACGCTGTCATGCACCGCGCCGAGCAATCGGTGCAACGGCAGGCCGAGCAGCCGCGCCTTCAAGTCCCACAGCGCGCAGTCCACGGCGGACATCGCCATCCCGGCGACGCCCGGCCGGCCGATGTTGCGCAACGCCGCCCGCATCGCGTTCCAGGACCCGATGACGTCCATCGGGTCGCGGCCGGTGACCGCCTTGGCGAGATCACCGGTGACGACCGTGGCGCAGGCCGGCGAGCCGTACGTCCACCCGGTCCCGGTCACGCCGTCGGCCGAGACCTCCACCAGGACCAGCGTCGTACTGTCCCAGGCGAAGGTCCCGTCGCCCTCCGGCCCGTCGGTCGGGATCGTGTACGCCGACGCCCGCACAGCTTCGATCATGACTTGCCGGGCAGGAACTCCTGCACCTTCGACTTGACGCCTTCCTTGACCATCGCGACCCGGTCGCTGTCACCGCGGACGATCGACTCCAGCGCCTTCTCCATCTGGTCCCAGGTCGCGTGCGGCGGGATCGGTGGCACCGCCGGGTCGGTCCGGAACTCCACCACGCACGGCCGGTCGGCGCGCAGCGCCTCCTCCCAGGCCGGCACGACCTCCTCCGGCTTCTCCGCCGTCACGCCGTGCAGCCCGAGCAGCCTCGCGTACCCGGCGTACGGGAACTCCGGCAGTTCCTGGGAAGGCAGGAACTGGGGCGAGCCTCCCATCGCCCGCAGTTCCCACGTCACCTGGTTGAGGTCGTTGTTGTGCAGTACGGCGACCACCAGCCGCGGATCGGCCCAGTCCTGCCAGTACTTCGCGATCGTGATCAGCTCGTTGATCCCGTTCATCTGCATCGCGCCGTCGCCGACCAGCGCGTACGCCGGCCGGTTCGGCTGCCCGAACTTCGCGCCGATCACGTACGGCACGCCCGGCCCCATGGTGGCCAGCGTCCCGGACAGTGAGCCGCGCATGTCGCCGCGGATCTTGATGTGCCGCGCGTACCAGTTCGCGGCCGAGCCGGAGTCCGACGCCAGGATCGCGTTCGCCGGCAACCGGTCCGACAGCTCGTGGAAGACCAACTCCGGGTTGATCGGGTCGGCGGACGTGTGCGCGCGCCGCTCCATGACCTCCCACCAGCGCCTGACGTTGCTCTCGATCCCTTCCCGCCAGGACCGGTCCTGCTTGCGTTGCAGCAGCGGGATCAGCGCTTGGAGCGTCCGCGCGGCGTCGCCGACCAGGTTCACCTCGAACGGGTACCGCATCCCGATCATCGTCGGGTCGAGGTCGATCTGGATTGCCCGTGCCTTACCGAACTCCGGCAGGAACTGGGTGTACGGGAAGTTCGAGCCGACCACCAGCAAGGTGTCGCAGTCCATCATCAGCTCGTACGACGGACGCGTGCCGAGCAGGCCGATCGACCCGGTCACCCACGGGAGCTCGTCGGGCAGGACGTCCTTGCCCAGCAGGGCTTTCGCGACCCCAGCACCGGTGATCTCCGCGACCTCCGTGACCTCGTCGGCCGCGCCGCGCGCGCCCTGGCCGACCAGGATCGCGACCCGCGAACCCTCGTTCAGGATCTCCGCCGCGCGGTCGATCTGCTCCGCCGCCGGCTCCGGCAGCGACCAGCTCAGGTCCGTGCTCGACGGCACCATCTTGAACGCGTGCGAGGGCGCGGTGTACTCGAGCTCCTGCAGGTCCGACGGGATGATCAGCGCGGTCACGGTCCGGCGGGAAGCAGCGATCCGGATCGCCCGGTCGAGCACGTTCGGCAACTGCTCCGGGACCATCACGGTCTCGCAGTAGTCCGACGCGACGTCCTTGTACAGCGTATGCAGGTCGACCTCCTGCTGGTAGCTGCCGCCCATCGCGCTGCGGGCCGTCTGGCCGACGATCGCCACTACCGGGACGTGGTCGAGCTTCGCGTCGTACAGGCCGTTGAGGAGGTGGATCGCGCCGGGCCCGCTGGTCGCCGTACAGACGCCGACCCGGCCGGTGAACTTGGCGTAGCCGACCGCCTCGAAGGCCGCCATCTCCTCGTGCCGGGCCTGCACGAACCGGGGTTTGTTCTCCGCCTTCTGCCAGGCGGCGAGCAGCCCGTTGATACCGTCCCCGGCGTACCCGAAGACGTGGTCCACGTCCCACTCGCGCAGGCGCTGGAGTACGAAGTCGCCAACTGTCGTGCTGCTCATGACAACCCTTTCTGCAATCCGGTGGCCAGCAGTTCGGCCAGATGTACGGCCCGCCGGTCGGTGGCTTGTTCTATTTGCGTACGGCAACTGAAGCCGTCGGCAACGATCACGGTGTCCTTGCTCGCGGCCCGGACCTTCGGCAGCAGCACGCGTTCGGCGGCCGCCATCGACACGTCGTAATGACCGCGTTCGAAGCCGAAGTTCCCGGCCAGGCCACAGCAGCCGGAGTCCAGCTGCTCGCGGTCGATCCCGGCCCGTTCCATCAGGCCGGCGTCGGAGGACAGCACCGCGTGCTGATGGCAGTGCGTCTGCACCATCGCGTGCACGTCGAGCTGAGGTGGATCCCAGTCCTTCAGGAGCTCGCCGAACGTGACGAACTGCATCGACAGCCGCCGGATGTCCTCCTCGTCCGGCAGCAGCTCCGGGGCGTCCGACCGGAACACCGCGCTGCACGACGGCTCGAGGCCGACGATCGGTACGCCGGCCCGGATCGTGTCCCGCAGTACGTTGGCGGTTCGCCGCAGTGCCCGCTTGGCGATACCGAGCTGGCCGGTCGAGATCCAGGTCAGCCCGCAGCACACGGGACGATCCGGGAGCGTGACCTCGTAGCCCGCGGCTTCCAGTACCTGGACCGCGGCCCGGCCGATCGACGGGTGGAAGAAGTTCGAGAAGGTGTCCGGCCAGAGCACGACCCGGCGGTCCGGTTCCTGCGGGCGCCGGCGCTGGGGTCGCTTCGCGAACCAGTCGGTGAACGGCTGCTCCGCGAACCTTGGCAGCTGTCGTTCGTCCGCGATCCCGCCCGCTCGTTTCAGCAGCTTGGCGAGCCTCGGCGCTTGGGTGACAGCATTCACAGCCCGCGGCGCACGACCGCCCAACTGGGCGGCGATCGGCAGCCACCCCATCGAGTAATGCGCCATCGGCCGCAACCGATGCCTGTAGTGGTGCGACAGGAACTCCGCCTTGTACGTCGCGACGTCGACCCCGACCGGGCAGTCGACCTTGCAGCCCTTGCAGGCCAGGCAGAGGTCCAGCGCGTCCCGGACCTCAGTCGATCGCCAGCCGTCCGGGATGACTTCGCCGCGGACCATCTCGAACAGCAGCCGCGACCGCCCGCGGGGCGAGTGCTCCTCCTCCCGGGTCACCAGGTACGACGGGCACATCACGTCGCCCTCGGCCGACGAGGACTGCCGGCACTTGCCGATCCCGACACAGCGCAACGTCGCCTTGCTGAACTTTCCGTCGTCGCGCGGGTAGCTGAACTCGCTCGGCAGCGGCGGATGGGCGAACCCGGTGCCGAGCCGCAGGTGCGAGTCGAGCGGGTTCGGATCGACGATCTTGCCCGGGTTCATCCGGTTCCCTGGATCGAAGATCGTCTTGAACTCGCGGAACGCCTGGATCAGCTCCGGCCCGAACATCGTGGTCAGCAGCTCGCCCCGGGACTGCCCGTCGCCGTGCTCCCCGGACAGCGAACCGTCGTACCGCTTCACGAGTCGCGCAGCCTCCTCGACGAACTTGCGGTAGTGCGCGATGCCGTCGGCCGTCCGCAGCTCGAACGGAATCCGGGTGTGCACGCAGCCCTGCCCGAAGTGCCCGTACAGCGACGTCTCGGTCTCGTCGTACCCGAAGCTGTTGAGCAGCTCGCGCAGGTCGTGGAGGTAGTCACCGAGGTCGTCCGGATGGACGGCAGAGTCCTCCCAGCCTTCCCAGTTCTCGTGCTTCGCGGCCGGGTGGGCGGTCGCGCCGAGACCGGCCTCCCGGAGCTCGATCAACTGTTGCTCACGGCCCGGATCGTCCAGGTAGCGGATCGTTGCCTGATCGTCCTTCAGGTCGTCCATCAGGCCTTTCGCGGCCCGGTCCGCCTCCTCGAAGGTGTCGCCGGCGAACTGCACGGTCAGCCAGCCGCGGCCTTCGGGCATCCGTTCGATCGCGGTGTCGACCTTGTGCTCCTCGTGCTCGAGATCGAGCAGTACCTGGTCGAGTCCTTCGAGCTGCCACGGCTTGTGCGGCAGAATCCGGCGTACGGCGTGACCGGCCTGCTCCAGGCTGGGATAGCCCAGGACGACCATCACCTGGTACTTCGGGACCTTGACCAGCTCGAGCTCCGCCTGCAGGACCGTGACCAGCGTCCCCTCGCTACCGACCAGCGCCTTCGCGAGATCGAAGCCGTTCTCCGGCAGCAGCGAGTCGAGGTTGTAGCCGGACACCCGACGCGGGATCTTCGGGAAGCCGGTCCGCAGCTCCGCGAGGTACCGGTCCCGGAGCTCGCGCACCTGGCGGTAGATCTCGGCCTGCCGGTCGTTGCCTTCGGCTACCTCATCCGTTGGGCCGACCCACATCCGGACGCCGTCGTAGGTCAGCACCTCGAGTCGCCGGACATTGTCGACGGTCTTCCCGTACGCCTGGGCGCTCGCACCGCACGAGTTGTTGCCGATCATCCCGCCGATCGTGCAGCTCTGGTGCGTCGAAGGTTTCGGCCCGAACATCAACCCGTCCGGACCCAGCGCGCGGTTCAGGTCGTCGAGCGCGATCCCCGGTTCGACGACACAGGTCCGCTCGGCGGCGTTCACCGAGACCACGTGGTTGCAGTACTTGGTCCAGTCGATCACTACCGCGGCGTTCGTACTCTGCCCGGCCAGGCTCGTACCACCGCCGCGCGACAGAACCGGTACGTCAGCCTGCCGGCACACCTCGATGGCCGCCACAGCCGCATCCACCGTGTGTGGGACGACCACCCCGAGGGGTATCTGCCGATAGTTCGAGGAGTCGCACGAGTACGCCGCGAGCGACCCTGCATCGAACCGCACTTCACCGTCGACGGCCGCCGCCAGCGCGCCTGCCAGGCCATCGGGACCATCAGGCGTGCGGGAGCGGCCGATCTCTACGTCTACCGCCACCGGCGACCTCCAGACCTCGACCACCCGGCCGGTACCCGGGGCACTTTGCAGCAAACGCGTTTCGAGCGGTTCGCACCGGTCAACCGGGGAGGGGATACCGGATCGATCTAGGAGGCGCATTCGGCATGGCGCCGCAGCAAGAATCGGCCGCCGGAGTACTCGATCACCTCGATACCCGGGTGCCGACCTCGTTCTACTGGTCGCTGACGTTGCTCGCGACCGTCGGCGGGTTTCTGTTCGGGTACGACACCGCGAACATCGGGTCCGTCGTCAACTTCCTGCCCTGGAACCTCGGCTCACTAGCGCTCGGCTACCTGGTGGCCGGCGCGTCCATCGGTGCCGCGGTCGGCGCGCTCGCCGCCGGCCCCACCTCGGACCGGCTGGGCCGCAAGTCGCTGCTGGTCGTCGACGCCGCCATCTACGCGCTCGGCGCGCTGCTGTCGGCGTTCGCGTGGGACGCCTGGGTGCTGCTGGTCGCCCGCACACTGATCGGCCTGGCGATCGGCGCCGACTCAGCGATCGCCACCGCTTACATCGCGGAGTACGCGCCCAAGGCGCGCCGCGGTGCGCTCGGCATCCTGCAGCAGTGGATGATCACGGTCGGGATCCTGATCTCGTACCTGATCGCGCTGGCCGTGCTGATCCCGCTCCCCCAGCACGTGCACTCCTTCGACTGGCGCCTGCTGCTCGGCCTCGGCGCCGTACCGGCTGTCTTCGCGCTGGTCCTGCGGACCCGGATGCCGGAGTCGCCGCGCTGGCTGATGCGCCAGGGCCGGTACGACGACGCCCACGACGCGCTCGCCAAACTCGACATCGACGTCAGCGCCGAGCAGATCGAGCGCAGCGCCCGTGAGGTCGACGAACGCGAGTCACAGGCGGGTCGCCCGGCCCGGAACTGGACCCGCGGCGTGAAGCGGGCGCTGATCGTGGTGTGCGTGTTCTTCGCGTTCCAGCAGATCACCGGCATCAACCTGCCCTTCTACTACGGGCCGAAACTGCTGCAGCCGTATCTGCAGAACGGCGGCGACAAGGTACAAGCAGCCGTCGCGGCCGTCGCGATCACGGCCGGGATGAGTGTGGTCAACGTCGTCGCGACGTACTTCGCGTTCAAGTTCATCGACCGGGTCGGGCGCCGCAAGCTCGCGCTCGGCGGGTACGCCGTGATGGCGGTCGCGATGCTGATCGGAGCGGCCGGTGTCGCGTTCACCGGCGGGCTGACCCGGATCATCCTGATCATGATCGGGCTGAACGTGTTCATCGCCGCGTTCGCGATCGGCGTCGGCGGGACCGGCTGGCTGATCCAGGGCGAGTACTTCCCGACCGCCGTCCGCGGCCGCGCCGCCGCCCTCGGCGCGGCAGCCGACTGGATCGCGAACTTCGCGCTGATCCTGCTCGTCCCGACAATGCTGAACGGCTTCGGCCTGGCCTGGCTAATGGTCCTGTTCGCCGTCCTGTCCGCGGTCGCCCTACTGTTCGTGAACTCGTACATCCCCGAAACCAAGGAACTCTCCGTCGAAGAAATCACCGAAATCTTCGAACGCCAAGCCGCAAGCTGACAGCCGGACGACCTGCGGGCGCGCATCTTGACGATTGGGTGACGAAAGCCTGTGCGGCGGTTCGGGTGGGTTTTTCGGCGGTCCCACGGGGGTACAGACCGGAGGCGCTCATCCTGCCGGCTGGGTCCGGAGAACCGGGAGAGTGAGTGCACGAACTCGAGGTTCGCAACGATCCTGTGCCGCGGCGACGGGGGCCACGACGCTTCCCGGGTCCGCGCGGACGCCACGTCGGCCAGTGGACAGAGGTGAATCAGCGTGGCTTCCGATCGTTCGAAGATGTCGGCCGGGTTGTCCCGGCGCTCGTTCCTCGGTGGTCTCGGAGTGGCCGCGCTCGGCGCGACCACCGGGTGCAGCGTGCTGGGTGCCGGCGTCGCGGGCACTGAAGTCGCACCTGGAACGGTGACGTACTGGAACCTGTTCGGTGGCGGTGACGGTGCCCGGATGCTCGTCATGGAGGACGCCTACCGAGCCGGTCCCGGATCACCGAAGTTGCAGGCGGCGACCTTCACCTGGGGCAACCCCTATTACACGAAACTCTCGCTGGCAACGATCGGTCAGGTCCCACCGGACGTCGCGATCTCGCATCTGACCCGTTCGGCGAACCTGGCGCGCGCCGGACTCATCAGCGAGATCACCGAGGAGACACTCGGAATGGTCGGGCTCAGTCCCGGTGATTTCAGCGAGAAAGCGTGGAAAGCGCAGCAACTCGACGGTAAGAACTATGCCATTCCGTTGGACACGCATCCCTTCGTCCTTTACTACAACGCCGAGGTCTGCGAGAAGGCGGGTCTGCTCGATTCGGCGGGCAACTTGAAGCCGATCAACGGGACCAAGGGATGGGAGGCTGCCCTCTCGGCCGCCAAGCAGGTCACCGGAGCGTACGGGGCTTCGGTAGCGACGATCGGCGACCAGGCGACCAGTTGGCGCTGGTTCCAGACGCTGTACCAACAGCATGAGGGAGCGACGCCTTGGCTTGCCGACACGGGCCGCACGCTGAGTTACAACCGCGAGATCACGTTGGACACACTGGCGTACATCCAGTCACTGACCAAGAAGGGCCTGATGCCCGCGGACACCGACTACGCGGGGTCGCAGACGCTGATGTTCACCGGGAAGTCCGGCTTCTATCTCCAAGGCGAATGGGAGATCACAACGGCCCAGAGCATCAAGGGACTGAAGTTCGGCATGGTCCCGGTCCCCACGCTGTTCGACCGGCCCGCTGCGCAGGGCGACTCCCACACCTTCGTGCTTCCTGCCAGGAGCCGAACCGACGAGCAGCTTCGCCGCGCGATGGGGTTCGTCAAGTCGATGCTCGACCAGAGCCTCACCTGGGCCAAGGGCGGTCATATCCCGGCCTACCTGCCGACGCTGCACAGTCAGGCATACAAGGAGCTCAGTCCCCAGTCCAACTACGCGTCCGCGGCTGACACCGTCGTGTACGACGCACCGGCCTGGTACTCCGGTTCTGGTTCGACGTTCGAGAACATCGTCGGCGCCCAGATCGGACTGGTGCAGCAGGGGCTTGCCTCACCGCAGGCAGCGCTGGCCCGGGCGCGGTCGCAGCTGCTCACTTATGCCAACACCCCGAGTCCGCTATGAGCGGCACCCGGCCTTCGCGTTCAGCCGGACAGGAGGACCGATCATGACGACCCAGTTCTAAACGGCGGCGCCGCCGGACACAACCGGTCCGAAGCAGCGAGAACCTCGCGGGCGCAGGTCGGCCAGGGCGGCGTGGATGTTCGTCGCGCCGTTCGGGATCTTCTATCTCGTCTTCCTTATCTGGCCGGTCGTCTACATGTTCATCACGAGCCTGTTCGACACCAGTCTGGTCAAGCACGGGTTCGGCCCCTTCGCCGGCTTCGCCAACTACCGGGAGATGTTGACCAAGCCGGAATTCTGGTCGGCGATGTGGCACACGATCCAGTTCACCCTCTACACCGTGCCACCGCTGGTCGTCCTGGCCTTCGTCTTCGCCGTCCTGGCGAACCGCATCGGAGGACGGTCCGAATGGCTTTTCCGACTGGCCTTCTTCGTGCCCTTCATCTTGCCGTCGGCAACCATTGCGCTGATCTGGTCGTTCATCTACACCCCGTCGACCGGCCTGTGGAACTCGTTCCAGAAGCTGCTCGGAGCCGCCGACCCGGCACCGGTGCTCGGCACGCCTGACCTGGCCATGGTCGGCATCGCGGTCACCACCGTCTGGTGGACCATCGGCTTCAACTTCATTCTCTACCTGGCCGGGCTGCAGGACATTCCGCGGGAGCTCTACGAGGCAGCCGCGGTCGACGGGGCGAGTCAGTGGCAGCAGATCCGCTCCATCACGATTCCGCTGCTCAGCCGGACCACGACCCTGGTCCTGCTGCTGCAGATCATCGCGAGTCTCAAGATCTTCGACCAGGTCTATCTGATGACGGCCGGCGGACCGGGCATCTCCACCCAGGTCGTACTCGGACTGGTCACGACCACCGCCTTCACCGATTACCGGGTCGGCGCCGCGGCTGCCGCATCGGTCCTGCTCTTCATCGTCATTCTGGCGATCACCGTCGTACGTCCGCTGATCGAACGCATCCAGCAGCGAAGGGAGGCCTAGATGTCCAGCGACAACGGCAGAGCGGTCAAGCAACGGTCCCGCAACGGCGTGTCGGCGGCAGCGCCGGCGCCCGCGCCCGCCGGCGGCAACGTATCGGCGAGGCGATCGGCGGGACGCATGTTCACCGTGGTGTCCTGGATCGTCCTCGTCGGCTTCGCCGCCTTGTGGATCATCCCGAGCCTCTGGGCGATCAAAACCTCGCTGACCCCGAACTCGGTCTCGGCGGTCGGGGCCGGGCCGATCCTGCGGAACTGGAACCTCACGATCGACTCCTACCGGACGCTGCTCAACGGCGGCAACATCTGGAACTGGTACCTGGCCAGCGTCGTCACCTCGGTGGTGACCGTGGCGCTCACCATCTTGTTCGCCTCGATGACCGCCTATGCGCTCTCCCGGCTCAGATTCCGCGGACGCCATCTCGTGTTCCTGCTGATGATTGCCGGCATCATGGTCCCCGCGCAGGTCCTCATCGTTCCGATTTTCCAGGAGCTGAACGCGTTCGGGCTGCTGAACACCTACTGGGCGGTCATCCTTCCGCAGGTGCCGGCCGTGATCGCGGTGTTCGTCTTCAAGCAGTTCTTCGACGGACTGCCGCAGGCGTTCGAGGAGTCCGCCCTCATCGACGGCGCCGGATACTGGCGGATCTACTGGTCGATCGTCATGCCGATGTCCAGACCGGTCATCGGCGCGATGTCGATCGTCACCTTCGTCGGCGTCTGGAACAACCTGATCCTGCCGTTGTTCGTCCTGTCCAACCCGAATCTCATGACAATTCCGGTCGGCCTCGCCACCGTCCAGGGGTCCTACGGGCAGCAACTGTCCGACATCCAGGCCTCCTCCATCCTCGGAGCGCTACCGCTGGTCGTTCTGTTCCTCATCTTCCAGAAACGGATCGTCGAAGGCGTCGCCGGAACAGGCCTCAAGGGATGACGCAGCATCCGTAGCTGACCCGTACGCGGTTTACATTTGTATTACTGGTGGTGAGGCCCGGACCTGGCACCGCGGAGTTCTCCAGGAGCCGATGGTGAGATGAGGGGGATAGATGGCCGACGTACCGTGGGTGCCCGTCGGCATGTTTGTTACAGCGATGGTTCTAGCGGTGGTGACCAGGCTCAGGCCACACAAACCGAAGCCGGAGATCGCCCTGCTGGCGCAGCGGCTCGGGCTGCGGTACACCGCTCGCGACTACGAAATCGGCGAGCTGGTGGCCGGCCTGCATCCTCGCGGCCGGTTCAGGCGCGCGAACGATGTCGTTCACGGTGACTTCTTCGGCTACCCGGTAACGGCTTTCACCTACACCAGTCACGAGGAAGGACGCGACAGTGAACGAGCCCATCGCAACGGATACCATCACGGCTATATCTGGATAACGCTGCCGGTCGAACTGCCGCGCCTCGACATTGACAGAGGTATCCCGGATGTCGCTGGATTCGCCCTCGGCTGGACACCGGTACGAACGGAGAGCGGAGAATTCAACCAGCGGTTCAATCCGCGGGCTGCCGACGACCGCTTCGCGCACGCCGTACTGCATCCGCGAATGATCGAGTTCCTGCTCGCCAGGAATCCTCCCGACTTCCGCATCGTCGGTAATCGGGTGGGCTTCGACCGCCTCGGCGGCGGATATTCGCCCGCCGAGATCTGGTGGTCGGTCCATTTTCTTCGTGAGTTCGTCGATTTGATCCCGGCATTCGTTCGCCGCGATTTCGCCGTTCAGCGCCCGACCGTCGCGGACCGGGCGTGGCCGGCGTCGTCGTAGGTGGCTCGGCCGGCGAAGACTTCGTCCATGGGGGTCAGCGGGTTCGGCTGAGCGGTGGGGCCTCGAGGATTCGGTTGAGTTCGGTGGCGAGGTGCGGCGCCGTGCGGGACACGTAACGGTGTTGGCCTGACGGATCGGGGTCGAAGGTGGACCAGCCGGTCGGGTCGATGCGCAGCCGGCCCGGCTCGCTGAGTTCGTAGTAGCGGTCCGCGCCTTCCAGGGCGAGGTGCACGGTGAGCAGGTCCCAGCTGGCCCGGCCGACGCCGGGGCCGCTGTAGTGGCGGTACGCATCGCCGATCACGTCGCCGGTCCGGGTGGAGATCGCCTTGCCCGTGATGACCTCCGCGCCGGCCTCCCAGCCCAGGAACTCGATCGGCGTCGGCCATCCCGCAACGACAGCCCGCGCACTGTCCGGCTCCTCGACGATGTTGAACTCCCGACCCTGCGGGAACGTCCCGGCCATCGCGACCAGCTTGCCGACCTTCGCCTCGACGAGCTGCCGGCCGGTCAGCGGCGAGATGTCGTCCGGCAAGGACTCGAGCAAGCCCTGGAGATTGCCGAAGAATCCCAACGACACAACAGTCACCGAACGATCAGGGGCCCCCGCCAGCGCCCGCCGATGCGTGACCACCGCGGACTCCGGCGGGTCCTGCGTACGTCCGTACCGCTCGGCGAGGTACTTGGCGTAGTCCTGCTCGAACACCGAATCGTCAAGCGGTTCGAGAACGCCGACCGGTACGTCGCGGCCGTACCAGTCGTTCACCACCCGCGCGGCCTGGTACCCGTACCGGCTCGGGGTGTTGACGCCGATCGACAGGATCTCCGCCCGGCCCAGGTCGGCGTAGTGGTGCGCGACCGCGAGGGCGCCGACATCGTCCACGTCGCTGTAAAGGTCCGTCTCGATGACAAGTCTCATGCTGTTCCCGGGAGCTCGGCGGACCATACCAGAGGGTAACCGCGGCTGGACACGAATGCACGGCGTGGCTGCGGGCACCCGGGAGGGTGACCGATTGATTCGGAGGGTTTCAGCGTGAAGATCGGATACTTCCTGTCCAGCGAGGAGTACAGTCCCGCCGAGCTGATCGAGCAGGCCCGGATGGCCGAGGAGGCCGGGTTCGACGGGCTGTGGATCAGCGACCACTTCCATCCGTGGAACGACGAGCAGGGGCAGAGCCCGTTCGTCTGGTCGACGATCGGTGCGATCTCGCAGGTGTGCGAGCTGCCGGTAACGACGGCGGTCACATGCCCGACGGTCCGGATCCATCCGGCCGTGATCGCGCAGGCGGCGGCCACCAGCGCGGTGCTCCTGAACGGGCGGTTCCGGCTCGGTATCGGGACCGGCGAGGCGCTGAACGAGCACATCCTCGGATCCGTCTGGCCGACCGTCGACGTACGGCTGGAGATGCTGGAGGAAGCCGTCGAGATCATGCGCCGGCTGTGGACCGAGGACGGGTTCGTCAGTCACCACGGCAAGCACTACACCGTCGACACCGCCCGGATCTACACCAAGCCCGACCAGCCGTTGCCGATCTACCTGTCCGGATTCGGGCCGGAGGCAACCGATCTCGCAGCCCGGATCGGCGACGGGTACATCACCACGGCGCCCGACGCGGACCTGCTCCGCCGGTTCCGCGACCACGGTGGCGGCGACAAGCCGGCCCAGGCCGGGTTCAAGGTCAGCTACGCGCCGACCGCGGAGGAAGGCGTCGAGCAGGCGCACCGGATCTGGGCGAACTCCGGCCTGCCCGGCGAGCTCTCCCAGGTGCTCCCGTCACCACGGCACTTCGAGCAGGCCTCGCAGCTGGTGACGAAGGAGTCCACGGCCAAGTCGGTTGCCTGCGGCCCCGACGCGAAGACGCACCTCGAGGCGTTTACGCCGTACGTCGAGGCGGGCTTCGACGAGGTGTACGTCGGGAACATAGGACCGCACAGCGTCGACATGATGAACCTCTACCGGACCGAGGTACTGCCCGAACTGCGGCTGCGGAAGGAGCAGGCCCATGGGTGACTACGAAGCGTCCACGATGGTCGACGTCGCACCGAACCTGGTGTTCGACCGGCTGTCCGATCTCGGCAAACTGCCCACGTACATCCCCTGGCTCACCTCGCTGCGGCCGACCGCCGTGCCGGCCACCGCGCAGGGCGCCGAGGCGCGGCGACCGCACGAGGCCGTGCACGAGGACGTCGACGTCACGGTCGGCGGCGGGCACCGCGACGGCTGGATCGAGCTGGTCGACGAGGAGCGCACGCTGCGTTGGGGAATGGACGGTGGGCACAGGTACGGCGGGGAACTGGTCGTCGACTTCGTTGCCGACGGCACCTCGAAGCTGACCGTGCGGCTGCACACCACCGAGCCCACCGGCGTCGACGAGGAACTCGACCGGACCCTGACCACCATCAAAGCGATGCTCGAGAAGGAGCCCTCATGAGTGTGGACGTCGTCGATCTGATCATGCAGGACCACCGGGAGGTGGAGCGGCTGTTCGAGGCGTTGAAGAACGAGCCGGACAAGCGCCCGAACCTGCTGCCGGTGCTGACCACCCTGCTGACGGCGCACAGCCGGGCCGAGGAGGCCGAGGTGTACCCGGTGGCCGCGGCGGAGGCCGGCGAGAAGGAGGAGGTGTCGCACAGCCAGCAGGAGCACATCGAGGCCGACCAGCTGCTCGCCAAGCTGGCCGCCACCGACCCGACGTCGCCCGACTTCGACCAGGTCCTGCAGAACCTGGTCGACGCGATCACCCACCACGTCGAGGAGGAGGAGACCAAGGTCCTGCCGGGCATGCGGTCCAACCTCTCCGACGAACGCCGCGCCGAGCTCGGGGACGCCTTCGCCGCCAGCCGCAAACAGCACCTCGGGGAACAACCCGGCGACCAGACCCGCGAAGAACTCTCCCAGCAGGCGAAGAACGCCGACATCCCCAACACCTCGGGCCTGTCCAAGGACGAGCTCGAGAAGGAGGTCCAGAAGCACGCCGACCGGTAGGTCTTCGAGCGGCTCCAGCCCAGCCGGGCCCTGTCCCGCTGGGCTTCCGCGCGCCATGAGCGGGAATAGGCCGATCGATCCCGGCTGTTGGTCCGTTCATGGCTGATTCTCGTCGGACGGCGGCTCGGTACGACCTCGGCGGGCTGCATCACCGCACGCTCAGCGCGAACGCTCCGATGCGCGTGCCCGGTCCGGTGTGGTTCCTGGTGCTCAGCGGTACGGCGTACCTCGAAACCGCGCGCGGTGTCACCGCGCTCGCCGCCGGCGACGCCGTATGGGTCGACGCGCGGACCGCGTTCGTCGTGGACGGCGACGCCGAGCTCGCGCTCGGAGATCTCCGCGCGGTCGTCGCGGCCGGACCCGTCCCGAGTCCGCTGGTGGTCCGTGGCTTCGCGGACCGGCATCCGGGCGTCGCCGAGCTCGTCCGCAGCTGCCCTCTGGACGGCGCGTGCCGGGGGTCGGTCTTCGCCGAGGGCTACGGAACCCTGATCGGCGCCGCGATGACGGACTCGTTCAACGACCAGGGCGCTCCGGACGAGGACGGTGATCCGCTGGTGGCCCGCGTACTCGACGCGGTGCTCGCCGACCCCGCGCAGAAGTGGAGCGTCGAGTCGCTCGCCGGTCTGGTTCACCTTTCCCGCTCCGCCCTCAGCGCACGGTTCCAGAAGGCGGTCGGCCGGAGCCCGGTCCGCATGCTGCGGGAGGTCCGGATGGGCGAGGCCCGCCGGCTCTTGTCCGAGCCCGGCCTTCCGGTCGAGGCAGTGGCGGTCCGCTGCGGGTACGGCTCGATCGCCGCGTTCAGCCGGGCGTTCGCGGCCGATCATGGTTTGTCCCCACAGGCCTGGCGGACCGCCGTACTTCAGGAAGGACGCAGGACGGCGAACCCGATCCCGCTGAGCAGTGCGCAGACGGCTCCCAGCACAAGGGTCGCCGCGACACCGTGATCGTCCACGAACGCGCCGCCGACCGCTGAGCCGACCGTGATCGCGGTCTGGAACGCGGTCACCTGCAGGCTCATCGCCGACTCGGTGTGTTCACGTTCGGCGGTCGCGACCCACAGCTGGGTCACCACCGGCATCATGCTGAACGCCAGCCCCCAGACGATCACGCCGGCCGCGAGCACGGGCACGCCGGCGGCGTACGCCGTGACCGCCAGGCTGACCGCCAACAGCAGCGGTGCCACCGCGGACGCGAGCCGCAACCGCGTCGCCAGGGCACCGGCCGTGAGATTGCCGAGCAGCCCACCGAGGCCCCACGCGAACAGCAACCACGCCGAGTCCCCCGGCGCGACCCGCATGATCGCGAGCCGGATGTACGGGTAGGCGACGAAGTTGCCGAGGACGCCGAGCACGATCATCACCAGGCCCGCGATCAGCAACGGATTACGCAGCGCGCTCCGCATCATCGTCAGCCCCGCGGACGGATGCGCCGGAACCGGCGGGAACACCAGTACGAGAAACACCAGGCTGACCAGCGTGAACGCGGCCGCCACGCCGAACACGACCCGCCAGCCGGCGGTGTCCGCCCCGATCGACGCGAGCGGTACGGCGACGATCGTCGCGACGCTGACGCCGACCGACAGACTCGTCGACACCAACCGCTCCCGACCGGGCAAGGCATGCACCCCGGCGACGAAGGCGAACGACCAGTACCCGGCGATCGCGACGCCGAGGATCAACCGGCTCAGCAGCACCACCAAGAACCCGGGCGCCAACGCCACCGCCAGATCGGAAACGGCCGCGACCAGCAGCAACCCGACAAGCACCAGCCGCCGATCCGCCTTGGGCAGCACCATCGCGATCGAAGGCGCCGTCACCGCACCCGCGATCGCGGTCGCGGCCACCGCCAACCCGGCGGTCCCTTCCGACACGCCGAGGTCAGCGGCCATCCGCGGCAACACGCTGGCCGGCAGGAACTCACTCGCCACCAGCAGACAGATCCCCAGATCCAGCGCAACCAGGGCAGCGACGGAGGTCCCCAGGCGCGGAGATTTCACAGTAGAAGACACCCCTCAACCCTGTACGCCGAACCGGCGGCCCGCTTGATCCGCCGTCGCGGCCACTTGATCGGACGGCTTGACCTTGACGCAGGGTCAACCCTTCATCCTGATCGGCATGAGTGCGATTCGGGTGCAAGGACTGCGGAAGTCCTATGGGAAACAGGAGGTGCTACGTGGGGTCGACTTCGACGTGGCACCAGGGAGTATCTTCGCGCTGCTCGGGTCGAACGGGGCCGGCAAGACGACCACGGTCCGGATCCTCGCGACCCTGTTGAAACCTGACGCGGGGACCGCCTCGGTGAACGGTTTCGACGTCGCGACGCAGGCCGCGGACGTGCGGAAGTCGATCAGTCTGACCGGTCAGTTCGCGGCCGTCGACGAGATCCTGACCGGGCGGGAGAATCTCGTCCTGGTCGCCAAGCTCCGGCACCTGGCTGATCCCGGCGCGATCGCGGACGACCTGTTGGCGCGGTTCTCGCTGACGGACGCGGGCGCGCGCAAGGTCGCGACGTACTCCGGTGGGATGCGGCGCCGCCTCGACATCGCGATGAGCCTGATCGGGGACTCGCCGGTGATCTTCCTGGACGAGCCCACCACAGGCCTCGACCCGGAGGCGCGGATCGAGGTCTGGACGATGGTCAAGGAGCTCGCCGGATCCGGTACGACGGTGATGCTGACCACGCAGTACCTGGACGAGGCCGAGCAGCTCGCGGACCGGATCGCGATCCTGCACCAGGGCCGGATCATCGCCAACGGCACGCTCGCCGAACTCAAGCAGCTCTTCCCGCCCGCCCAGGTCGAGTACGTCGAGAAGCAGCCCAGTCTCGAGGAGATCTTCCTGGCGATCATCGGAGACCGCAGATGAACACGTACTTCTTCAGCGACACCGTCGCTCTGACGGTCCGGACGTTGCGGCACATCACCCGCAGTCTCGACACGATCATCACGACCGTGCTCACTCCGGTCGCGCTGATGCTGATGTTCGTGTACGTGTTCGGCGGGGCGATCTCGACGGGGACGAAGTACATCAACTTCATGCTGCCGGGGATCCTGCTGATCACGATCGCGTCCGGCATCTCCTACACCGCGTTCCGGCTGTTCATGGATCTGAAGAGCGGGATCCTGGAGCGTTTCCAGTCGATGCCGATCGCCCGGTCGGGCCTGCTCTGGGCGCATGTCGTCACCTCGATGGTCGCCAACGTGATCGCGCTCGTGATCGTCGTCGGGGTCGCGCTGCTGATGGGCTTCCGCTCGAGTGCCGGCGTACTGGCCTGGCTCGCGGTGACCGGCATCCTGTTGCTGTCGACGCTCGCGCTGACCTGGCTGGCCGTGATTCCCGGGCTGACCGCGGGATCGGTGGAGAGCGCGGGCGCGTTCGCGTACCCGCTGATCTTCCTGCCGTTCGTGAGTTCGGCGTTCGTGCCGACGCAGACGATGCCCGGACCGGTGCGCTGGTTCGCCGAGCATCAGCCGGTGACGTCGATCGTCAACACGATCCGCGCGCTGTTCGCGGAGCAGCCGGTCGGCAACGACATCTGGACGGCGCTGGCGTGGTGCGTCGGCGTGCTCGTCGTGGCGTACGCGCTGGCGATCGTCGTCTATCGCCGGAAGTCCGCCTGAGGCAGGCTTGGGTTCATGCTCACCATCAGCCAGCTGGCGGCGTACGCCGGTGTGACGGTGCGGGCCGTACGGCACTACCACAAGATCGGGCTGCTGCCGGAGCCTGGACGGGACCGTTCCGGCTACCGGTCGTACAACTCGGGCGCCGTTGTCCGGCTGATCCGGATCCACACGCTGGCCGACGCCGGCGTACCGCTGGCCCGGGTGCAGGAATTGCTCGACGCGGAGCCGGACGAGTTCGAGGACGGCGTACAGAAGATCGACAAGGAGCTGCGCGCGGAGATCCGCCGGCTGCAGGACAGCCGCCGGCGGCTCGCCCGGCTCGCGGCGGGCGACCACCTCGCACTGCCGCCGAGCGTCCTGGGCTATCTCGACCTGCTCCGCGCGCACGGCGTCAGCGAGCGGTACATCGAGATGGAGCGCGACGCCTGGATCATGATCGCCGCGCAGGTGCCCGAGCTGATCGACGTCATCATCGCCGCAAAGCACAAGGAGCTGGACGATCCGGACGCGCAGAAGCTGTACAGCCTGGTGAGCGAGGCGGTCGACCACCCGAACGGCGAGGAGTTGCTGTACGAGATCGCCGACCTTCTGGAACGCATCTACAGCCGTGCCTACGAGGCCGGTCAGCTGGGTGTCGACCCGTTCGACGAGAAGCTTGTCGAGCTGCTGGACTCGGTGATGATCGAGTCCGCGCCCGAGGCCGCGCGGCTCCTCGAGATCATGGAAGAACGCGGCTGGAAGGGCTGGACCCGGATCGAACAGGTCCCTACCGAAAGGCTCGGACTTCAAGCCTCGGTAAAAGCCGTTCCAGGGCACGCCGTGGCGGGTGTCGGTGACGCCCTGGAGGGGTAGGGTCGAGGTGCCGGTGTCACGGTCTGTTGTGCGCCGGTTACGATGACACATCGGTACCGGACCCGCAGTACGAATGGGATATTGATGGCTGATTCGCAGGACGTCGACCCGGGGATGTACGAGAAGCTGAACCTGGACCGGCCGCACCCTGCCCGGGTGTACGACTACTTCCTCGGCGGCAAGGACAACTTCGAGGTCGACCGGCAGGCCGCCGAGCATCTGCTCAAGGCGTTCCCGGGCTTCCGGACCGCCGCCCTGTCGAACCGGATGTGGATGCACCGGGCCGCGAAGTACGCCGCGGAGCAGGGCATCACGCAGTTCCTCGACATCGGCACCGGCATCCCGACCGAGCCCAACCTGCACGAGGTCGTCCAGGAGATCGTCCCGTCGGCGCACGTGGTGTACGCCGACAACGACCCGATCGTGCTCGCGCACTCGCGCGCGCTGCTGGTCAGCAAGCCGGAGGGCAGGACGGCCTACCTCGAGGCCGACGTCACCGACCCGCAGGGGATCCTCGGCGCCGACGAGGTCAAGGAGCTGATCGACTTCAGCAAGCCGGTTGCGCTCAGCATCGTCGGCGTCTTCCACTACCTCCCGGACCACCTGCAGCCGTACGACCTGGTCCGCCAGCTCCTCGAGCCGCTGGCGTCGGGTTCGCTGCTGATCTTCTCGCACTGCACGCCGGACTTCGCGCCGGAGCTGTGGGAGCGGGCGATGGTCGTCTACAAGGCCGACGGCGGCGAGGCGCAGGTCCGCAGCAAGGAAGAGGTCACCCGCTTCTTCGACGGCACCGAGCTCGTCGAGCCCGGCGTGGTGTCCCCGTTCCGCTGGTTCCCCGACGAGGAGACCGAGCAGTACGTCGAGCGCGGCGAGTTCACCGACATCATGTGCAGCCTCTGGGTCGGCGTCGGCCGCAAGCCGTAGCCGTACCTTCACGGCCCTGTCCCCCGGCTTGCCGGGTGGATGGGGCCGTTCCGTTTGTTGTTACCTTTTCAGCGAGGGCTTTCCAGATCAGCAGTGGAGGACGAGCCGATGAGCGCCGGCGGACACGGGCACGGTCACGGGCACGGACACGGTCATGGGCACGGTCATGGGCACGACGGCGGTTTGCTCGGGAAGGTCAAGGAGATCTTCGTGCCGCACTCGCACGACAGTGCGGACAAGGTCGACTCGGCCTTGGAGGCGAGCCAGGAAGGGATGCGCTGCCTGAAGATCAGCTTCGGCGGTCTGATCCTGACCGCGCTGATCCAGACGGTGATCGTCGTCTACACGAACTCGGTGGCCCTCCTCGGCGACACCCTGCACAACTACGCCGACGCGCTCACCGCGATCCCGCTCGCGATCGCGTTCGTCGTCGGCCGCCGGCTCGCCACCCGCAGCTACACGTACGGTTTCGGCCGCGCCGAGGACCTGGCCGGCATCGTTGTCGTCGTACTGATCGCGCTGTCGTCGGCGTACGCCGGGTACGAGGCGATCAGGCGCTTCGTCCACCCGTCGGACGTCAAGCACCTCGGCGTACTCATCGTCGCCGGGGTGGTCGGGTTCCTCGGTAACGAGATCGTCGCGCAGTACCGGATCCGGACCGGCCGGCGGATCGGTTCGGCCGCGCTGGTCGCCGACGGGCTGCACGCCCGTACCGACGGGTTCACCAGCCTGGCCGTGGTGCTGAGCGCGATCGGTGCCGGGCTCGGTTTCCGGCTGGCGGACCCGATCGTCGGTCTGCTGATCACGGTGGCGATCCTGTTCGTCCTGCGGGACGCGGCGCGCGAGGTGTACCGCCGGCTGATGGACGCGGTCGATCCGGCGCTGGTCGACCAGGCCGAGCAGGTCATCCGCGCCACGCCGGGGGTCGTCGACGTCCAGGGTGTCCAGCTCCGCTGGCTCGGGCACAGCCTGCGCGCCGAGGCCCGGATCACCGTCGACACGGACACCTCACTCGTCGAGGCCCACCGCCTCAGCCACCAGGTCGAGCACGAACTGATCCACGGAGTCCGGCGCCTCACGTCCGCCACCATCCATCCCGAACCGCCGGCCGTCGAGGCCGGCCATGCCCACGACCTGGTTGCCCACCACCGCTGAGGTTCGGCTCACCTT
Source organism: Kribbella jejuensis (assembly GCF_006715085.1). Taxonomy (NCBI): domain Bacteria; kingdom Bacillati; phylum Actinomycetota; class Actinomycetes; order Propionibacteriales; family Kribbellaceae; genus Kribbella; species Kribbella jejuensis. Next base: position 229,314 of record NZ_VFMM01000001.1, read on the forward strand.
CGTTGCCGCGACGTCCTTTTGCTGCCTACGCTGGCGTAACAGGTGCTGCAATCCGACTGAGGTAATGCTCACCTCGGTAGGGAGGACGGACGATGACCGCGCAGCTCGCGGAACCCGAGATCCACCACTCGCATCGCGACGTCACCGGCGGATGGTTGCGTCCGGCAACCTTCGGGGTGATGGACGGCCTGGTGTCGAACTTCGCGCTGGTCGCCGGTGTGGTCGGCGGCGGCGCGACCGGCAAGGTCGTGCTGATGACCGGACTGGCCGGCCTGGTCGCGGGCGCGTGTTCGATGGCGTCCGGCGAGTTCACCTCGGTCTCGTCGCAGACCGAGCTGATGCAGGCCGAGATCGCGATCGAGAAACGCGAGTTGGAGATTCACCCGGTCGAGGAGGAGCGCGAGCTCGCGCTGATGTACGAAGCCAAGGGGCTGCGTCCCGAGCTGGCCGCCGAGGTCGCTCGCGAGCTCACCGCGAACCCCGAGGTCGCGCTTGACGTCCACGTCCGCGAGGAACTCGGCGTCGACCCCAACGACCTGCCGTCGCCCTGGGTCGCGGCCGGCTCGTCGTTCGCCGCCTTCGCCGTCGGCGCGATCATCCCGCTGATCCCGTTCGTCGTCGGCGCCACCACGATCCTGCCCGCCCTGCTGCTCAGCGCCCTCGGCCTGGTCGTCACCGGCGGCATCGTCGGCAAGATCACCGCCCGCCCGTTCTGGTACGGCGGCGGCCGCCAACTCCTCCTCGGCGGCCTCTCCGCAGCGGTGACCTTCGCCATCGGCCTCGCCGTCGGCACCGGCCTGTCCTAGAAGGTGAAGTGTCCCGGCGAGAGCTTCACGGACTCGCCGTTCGGAAGCGTGACCTCGGCTGTCGAGTCGGGCGGGACTTCGACGGTCAGGTTCTCCTGGTCCCAGGAGACCGCGATCCGGCCGCGGGGGCTGGTGAAGGTTCCTTCGGCGTGGGTGATGGCCGGGTGACGGGCGGGGGCGACGACGAAGGATTCCCAGGCCACGGAACCCGGCGCCTGGCGCAGGCCCAGGACGTGGGTGTGGAGGAAGTGCGCCACAGCGCCTTTGGTGTAGTGGTTGAGCGAGTCGTGCGGGATTCCGTCGGCGTCGACGCCGTCCCAGTTCTCCCAGATCGTGGTCGCGCCGCGGTCGAGCATCGCCAGCCAGGACGGGGACGTGCGCTGGAACAGCAGTTCGTACGCGACGTCGGCGTACCCGAACTCGGCGAGGACCGGGAGTAGGTTGCCGGTGGAGAGGAATCCGGTGCCGAGGTGGGTGCCGGCTTCGCGGATCAGGTGCACGAGTCGTTCTACGGCGAGACGCTGCAGATGCTCCGGGATCAGCTCGAAACCGAGCGCGCGGACGTACCCGGCCTGGGTGTCGCCACTGGTCCGTCCGTCGTCGCGGAGGAACTCGTCGCGCCAGGCGGCGCGGACACGTTCGGCGATCTCGGCATAGCCGGTGGCTGCCTCGTCACGACCCAGGATGTCCGCGATCCGTGCAAGCATTGCGGTCGATCGGTAGAGGTACGCCGTACCGACCTCGCCATGGTCGTCGGATTGCTGCCGCCCCGGCGTCTGAGGCTCGCACCACTCGCCCCAGTGGTAGGTGCCGTCCCAGATGTACTCCCGGTTCGGACGCGACGGATGGTGATGGGTGCGGGCCGCTTCGAGGGCCCAGTCCACCCAGCGGACCATCGCCTCCCAGTTCTCGGACAGCACCGCACGGTCGCCGTACGTCTCGTAGAGCTCGACCGGTACGGCGACGATCGCGTCGCCCCAGCCGGCGGAGCCCGTCGTCCTCGCCAGCCGGTCCTCGAGGTTGAGCTTGGTACGGCGGCCGTCCGGGGAGAAGTTCGCGATCCGGCCGTCGGGCAACTGGTCGTCCCGGACCGAGCGCAGCCACTTCCGGCTGAAGCCGAGCACGTCGTACAGCCGGGCGGCCGTCGGCGCGAAGACCTGGTAGTCGCCCGTCCACCCGAGCCGCTCGCGAGTCGGGCAGTCGGTCGGTACGTCGACAGCGTTGCCGCGAAAACTCCACACCGCGACCTCGTGCAGCCGGTTGAGATCCTCGTTGCTGCAGGCAAACGTCGCCGTCGGCACCAGATCGGTGTGCACCACGTGCATCCTGAGGTTCTCGGCAGGACCGCGGACCCGCGCGTAGCGGAAGCCGTGCACGGTGTGCCGCGGTTCGAACCTTACCCCGTGGCCGCCGACAACCTCATCGCGCTGCACGAACGGATCCTCCATCGCACCCGGCAGGAACATGTCGAGATGTTCCGTCGTCAGATCACCGCGGGGCCACGCGAACTCGCCATGGTCCACGACGGTCCTGCTACCGGCCGGGCCTGGATCGAACGAGATCCAACCGGAAGCATTCTGCCCGAAGTCGGCCAGGACCGTCTCCGCGTCGACCTGCCTGAGCGACGAAGGCGGCCTGGACGAGATCCGGCGCACCGGCGGCGCCGGGGACCAGTCGATGCCAGGCGCAACCACCTGGTCGACGAGCACCGGCCGCGGCGCACCGGGCGGCCTGCCCAGATCGACGGCCTGGCCGTCCATCAGATCGGCCCGGACGATCTGGGAGCCGGCGCTCGCCCAGTCCTCGCCGGTCCGGACGATCCGGCGCGAGCCGTCGCGCAGCCAGAGGTGGAGTTCGGCACGAGCGGCAGTCGTCGTACCCCAGCCGGACGGCAACCGGAACCCGCCGGTCCTGCCGCGGTACCAACCGTCCGACAGCAACAGTTCGAGCCGATTCGGGCCGCGCTGCAGGGATTCCGTGACGTCCATCGCCTGCGCGTAGAGCGTGCGGTCGTAGGACGTGGACCCCGGCGTCAACTCCGCCGTACCGGCGCGCCGACCGTTCACGAAAGCCTCGTAAACCCCGAGCGCCGTCGCATACAGCCGCGCAGACTCCACTTCGACCGACAATTCGAACCCGGTCGAGAGCACGTACGCCGGCCGGTTGCCGTAGCCGGGGTCGTCAGCTTCGTACGGCGAGATCCACCGCGCCGACCAGTTCTCGTCGAGCAGCCCGACCTCGAAGCTGCTCGGCTCCGACCAGTCCGCTCCGCGGACGCGCCACGACACGCGCTGACAGCTCCGAAGCGGTTCCCACGGCCAGTCGACGTACAGGTACTCGTTGCGCACCGCAACATGTCGTACGCCGTCAATCGTTGCCTCGAGCTCGTACGCCGACGCCCCCGTCGGCTGCCACGACAACCGCGGTGCCGGACCCGACACCGTGAACTGGTCTCCCCCGTAGTCGATCCGCAGCCCGTGTGGGACCGCGCTCACGAGCTCCGCCGCGCGGTGCTTTCGCGGACCACCAGGCGATGCGGCACGATCGTCGCCTGCGCCGCGGCCTCGCCGTTCAACTGGAGCATCAGCTGCTCGACCGCCAGCCGGCCGTGATCCGCGTCGTCGACCTTGATCGTGGTGAGCGGCGGACGGAAGAAGTCCGAGCCCGGCGCGTCGTCGAAACCCGCTACGCTGATGTCCTCGGGGATCCGGCGCCCGGCCCCGGCGAGCGCGTTCAGGACACCCAGCGCCATCTCGTCGTTCGCCGTGAAGACCGCCGTCACTGACGGATCCGCCGCCAGCCGCCGACCGGCCTCGTACCCGGAGCGGGCCGTCCAGTCACCGGCCACCGGCTCGACGACCTCGGCTCCCGCCTTGCGCAGCGCGCGTTCCCAGCCGGTACGCCGGAGTTGGCTCGACATCCAGTCGCCCGGCCCGGCCACGTGGTGGACCGTCCGGTGCCCGAGCGACAGCAGGTGATCCACCACGTCCGCGGCCGCCTGGGCCGCGTCCGCATGCACGGTCGGACCGTCGTACTCCGGGACCTCACTGGTCGACACCATCGGCAGCGTGGTGTCCAGGGCACGCAAGGTCTTCGCGGCGGACACCCACGGGGCCATGAAGATCACGCCGTCGCAGCCCGCCTGCGCGAGTCGGCCGATCCCGTCCTGCAGGGTCGCCGGATCGAACCCCGCGAAGGTGGCGAGGCTGACGCCGAGCCCGAGTTCGGCGGCCGCCTGCTCGACACCGATCATGATCGACACGGCACCGAGCCCCATCTGCCGGTCGGTCAGCTGATGGGTGAGTAAGCCGATCACCCGGCCCCGGCCGGTCGACAGCGCCCGCGCGACCGGGTCCGGGCGGTATCCGAGCTCTTCGATCACCCGGCGTACCCGGTCCGCGGTCTGCGCGTTCACGTCCACGCCGCCGCGGGCCACCCGGGACGCCGTCTGGCGGGAAACCCCCGCGACCCGTGCGACATCAGTGAGCGTGGCTCGCACCACGGGCACCTTCTTCCCGGCCATCTGTTCCCACCTCCCTCCGAATCACGGCAGCCTACTTGACCGCTCCGCTGCTGATGCCCTGGACGACTTGCCGTTGCGCGAACACGTAGAACACCACCACCGGCAGCACCGAGATCGCCGTCGCGGCTAGGAGGATGTTCTGCACCGGGGTCTCGGCTGAGACGAAGTTCGTCAGGCCGCGCTGGATCGGCATCAGCCGGTCGTCGTCGAACAGCACGAGCGCCAGCAGATACTCGTTCCACACCGCGAGGCCCTGGATCACCGCGACTGCGATCAGGCCCGGTCGGGCCAGCGGCAGGATCACCCGGGCAAAGGTGTTCAACGCCGTACTGCCGTCGATCGCCGCCGCTTCCTCGAGGTCCTTGGGCAGGTTCGCGAAGAACCCGCGCATGATCAGCGCCGACAGCGGGACGCCCGCGGCGACCAAGATCAGTACGTATCCGACCCGGCTGTTGGTCAGTCCAAGCATCACCATCAGCTTGTACTGTGCGATGAACGAGGCGGGCGCGGGGATGATCATCAGCGCGAGTAGGGCGAACGTGACTGCGGACTTCCCACGGAACTCGATCCGCGCCAGCGCGTAGCCCGCCATGCTCGACACCACCAGGATGCCCATCACCGCGGAGACCGTGTAGATCACGCTGTTCGGTAGATAGGTGCCGAGATCGCCGTCTGTCCAGGCGGTCACGTAGTTCGACCACTGCGGCTTGGCCGGCAGCAGCTTCGTCCCGCGGTACAGCTCGTCGCTTGTCTGCAACGATCCGATCAGCAACCACGCGATCGGGAACAGCGCGCCGACGGCAGCCAGCACCAGCAATGCGTACAGACCGCCGCGGCCGGCCAATGCCTTCATTTCCGTCTCCTCGACAGCCAGAGATGCATCATCGCGAGCAGCACCAGGGCGCCGCCGAAGATCACCGACATCGCGGCGGCCGAGCCGAAGCGCGTGTTCGTGAACGCCTCCTGGTAGATCCGCAGCGTCGGCACCATCGTGTGGTAGCCGGGACCGCCGTTCGTCAGCACCTGCACGGTGCCGAACACCTGGAGCGCGCCGAGCAACGTCAGGAGCGACACGATCGCCGTCACCGGGAGCAGCTCGGGCCAGGTGACGTACCGGAACTTGGCCCAGCCGCGCGCGCCGTCCAGACTCGCGGCCTCGTACAGCTCGACCGGCAGATCCTGGAGTCCGGCCAGGTAGAGGATGAAGCCGAAACCCCAGTGGTACCAGAGGAACACCGCCGCGACGGCCGGTAGCGCCGTACCGGGGTCGCCGAGCCAGTTGTGCCCGGACATCCCGACGGTGGTGAGCATCCGGTTGAGAATGCCGGCGTTGGGCGCCAGCAGCCAGGAGAAGATCATGCCGATGACCACGACCGAGAACACGCCGGGCAGGTAGAACGCCGTCCGGAAGAGGGCCTTGCCACGGTGTACCTTGTGGACCGCGATCGCCATGCCGAGGGACAGCGCGTTACCGAGGAGGAAACCGGCAACGCCGAAGATCAGCACGTTGCGCATCGAGGACCAGAACACGGTGTCGTGCAGAACGAACCGATAGTTGGAGAGTCCTACGAACGGGGTGGATTTGCTGACGCCGTCCCATTCCTGGAAGCTCAGCACGATCGCCTGGACGAACGGCAGCAGCGTAAAGATCGCGAGCAGGACCGCCGCCGGCAGCAGGAACAGGTACGCCATCAGCTCACGCCGCCGGGCCAGCGGGCTCCGGCGCCGGGTCGCGGGTCGCGCCTGGACGACTGCGACTTGCACCGAACCCACGGTCACTTGGCCCTCTTCTGGGCCGCGTCCATCTCGCCGAGCACCTGGTCCACGGTCTTCTCCTTCAGCACGAGGCTTTGGACGCCGCTGATCAGCGCCGTCCGGGCATCGCTGCTGAACGGGCTCGGAGCGATCTCGATGGCGTCGGCAAGGGAGGCGAAACCGGCGACCTGCGGCGGCAGGTCAGTCGCGGCGACCTTCGGGTTCGCCGGGATCAGCCCGACCACGTCGACGAACACCTTCGCCTGCTCGGGTTCGGTCAGCCATTGGACGAACTTGACCGCCGCGTCGACGTTCTTGCCTTTCGGGTTGATGCACGCGCCCTTGCCGACGCCGCCGTACACCCTTGGCTTCCGCGTGCCGCCGGTGGCCTTCGGGATCCCCATCGAGACGTAGTCGGTGAAGTCCGGGGCGGTCGCCCGGGCGACACCGATCGCGACTGACGCGTCGAAGATCGCCGGTGTGTCCTGGACGTTGAAGAAGCCCTTCTCCACCGTCGGGTTGTCGCCATCCCCGCCGGGAAGCGTTTTGTTGACGATCAGACCGGCGTCGCGCAGGTCGGCCAGCAACTTCAGGCCGTTGCGCCAGCCGTCCGACGTCCAGCTCGCCTTGCCCGCGAGGGTCGCGTCGATCTCGGCGTCGGTCAGCCAGTTCGATGCGTGGCTCAGCAGGAATCGGTCGGCGAGCGACGCGGCCATCAGGAACGCACCGTTGCCGGTCTTGGCCGAGACCTTCTTCAACTGCTCGATCCACGCGGCGGTGTCGGTCGGTGGGGTGTTCGGGCCGACCCCGGCCGACTCGAACGTCTTGGTGTTCAGCAGCAGACCCATGGTCTGGATCTCCCAGTGGGCCGAGTAGATGCCGGCGTCGAGTCCATTGACCGTACCGGCCTTCACCGTGGTGAGGTCCAGCGCGATCGGCGAGAAGTTCGCCTTCCAGTCCCCGGTCAGCTTCGGTCGCAGGTTCATCGCCCAGCCGGCCTTGTAGTACGGGATCATCTCCGGCAGCGTCAGCGTCGAGTAGATGTCCGGCATGTCGCCGGACTGCGACTTCGCCTGCAGCTTCGCCGGGAAGTTCGCCGGGCCGGGGCTGTCGACCGTCACCCGGACGCCGGTCTGCTGCTCGTACCTCCCGACCAGCTTCTCGAGGGCCTTGACCTGACCGCGGGACTGGTTCATGAAGGTCAGCGAGGTGGATCCGCCGCCCTTGGCCGAGTCCTGGCCACAACCGGTCAGCAACGGGCCGGACGCGACCACTCCCGCCGACGCCGCCGCCAGCCCGAGCAGCCCGCGGCGCGTCATCCGCACCGGGCCGCGAACACCTGATGTGGGCATTGTCTTCCTTCCTCACCGACAAGACTGTTACCGGTAACAACCGGCATGGCCAGCATCTTGTTACCGGTAACAGAACTCTGTCAATGTCCCACCGCGGGCTGTCCGGATCCGGACTCGGGTCAGGTGGTCCAGCGGGTGATGGCTCGGTCGAGGTAGGTGGCGACCAGGTCGGGGAGGTCGATGTCGGCGCCCAGTAGCCACTGGAGCTCGAGGCCGTCGAGGACGGCGACCAGGGTGCGGATCTCGGCGTCGATCTGGGCGTCGGTGAGAGGGGCGATCTCGCCGTCCTCGACCGCCTCGCGGAGCTTGCCGGTCCACAGTTCGCGGCCGGTCAGGTAGCGCTGCTGGATGAAGTCGCGCGCCGGGTGACCCGGGTTGGTGGCCTCTGCGGCCAGCGTGATGAACAGTTCGAGCCGGCCGCGGTGCTCGACGTGAAACTCCATCAGCCCGCGCATCTGCCGGAAGTACGCGAGCCCGCGGACGTCCTCGGGCATCGAGGAGCGCTTGGTCTGCGCCGTCCAGTCCTCGAGTACGGCGGTCAGCAGGCCCTCTTTGCTGCCGAAGTACTGGATCAGGGTCGCGGGCGACGCGCCGACCCGGTCGGCGATCGCGCGCAGCGAGCCGCCGAGATACCCGAGCTCGCCGAACACGTCGGCCGCGGTCCGGATGATCCGTTCCCGTCGCTGGACACCCTTGCGGTACGGGCCGCGGACCATCGACGGTGCCTCGTTCGCCGCATGCCCTCCCGGTGTCACGTTCCCTGTGCGAAACCTTATCAGGCGTTTACGTTTGCCTCAGGGGGTCGGCAGGTTCGACGGTGGTGGGGTCGTCGAACCCGTCGGAGTCGACGTGGTCGTCGGCGGTGTGGAGGTCGGCGTACGCGACGGGGTCGGTGAGGACGGTGTCCTCGTCGGCGTTGTGGTCGGCGTCGACGACGGTGTGGTTGTCGGAGTGGTCGTCGGCGTGGCGGTCGGCGTCGTGGTGGGGGTGGTGCTCGGCGTTGAGGTCGGCGTGGACGACGGGGTGTTCGTCGTACGCCGGGTGGGCTGGCTCGTCGTCGTGGTGCTGGAGGGTTCGGTCGTCGGTGTCGTGGTCGGCGTACCGGTGGTGCTCGGTCGGGGGCCGATGTCGACGGTCGGTGGAGTGTTGTTGCCGGTGTTGTGCAGTACGACGCCGGTCGTCACCGCGGCCGCGACGGCCAGCAGGGCGAGCGCGGTGATCACGATCGGCCTGTTGGACTTCGGGGCCGGGCGTTCCGGGGCCGGGATCGGTGCGACGAGCGGCTGGGTCACGACCGGTGCCGTGGCGGCGAACCGGTCGGCGGCCGCGCGGACATTGGTCAGGTCCGCGGCGGTCGGGCGCTCCGCCGGGTCCTTCGCGAGCATCCGCAGCAGCAGGCCCTCGAACGGGCCCGCCAGCTCCGGGCGCAGCCGGCTGGGCGGGACGGGCTCGGCGTCGACGTGCTGGTACAGCACCGCGGTCGGGTGGTCGCCCATGAACGGCGGCCGGCCCGTGATGAGCTGGTACAGCACGCAGCCCAGCGCGTACACGTCGGACTCCGGGCCGCCCTTGAGACCGCGGGCGCGCTCAGGGGACAGGTAGTACGGGCTGCCGAGGATCTGTCCGGTCATCGTCAGCTCGTGGGTCTCGGCGCCCGGCAGTACGGCGATGCCGAAGTCCGCGACCTTCACGACGCCGTCCGCGGACACCATCAGGTTGCTGGGCTTGATGTCGCGATGAACGACGTTCTCCGCGTGCGCGACCGCGAGACCGGCCGCCGCCTGCTCGATGATCTCGACCGCCCGCTCCCAGGGCAGCGGGCCGTCGTCATCGACCTCCCGAGCGACCGAACGGCCCTCGACCAACTCCATCACGAGATAGAAGTTGTCGTCGTCCTGCCCGAAGTCGTAGACCGCGACGATGTGCGCGTCGCTCAGCCGCGCGGCGGCCCGCGCCTCGCGCTGGAACCGTTCGGCGGCGGCGGGGTCCTGGCCGGACCGCAGCATCAGCTTGACCGCGACCTCACGACCGAGCAACTCGTCGGTGGCCCGGAAGACCTCTCCCATCCCACCACGCCCGAGGGACTCCCCCAGCCGGTACCGCTCCGCAATCAACATCCGTCCCCGTACCCAAGCCGTCCGCCAGTTCAACCGTCAAGGCTACTCGCTATACAAGCCGTGACACGCCATGCACCCCGAGCTATCGACCGGGCCGGAGGTACCGACGGGTGGTGCGCTGATCCTGGGCGAGCATCTGAGGTTTCTACACGTGGACCTCGGACAGGTACGGACCGACCGCGCGGAGTGCCATTGCGACGTACTCGTCCTTCTCGCCGACCGGGGCCACGTAGTGCATGGCGTCGTGCGCAGCCTCGGCAGTGTGCAGCTTGGTGATCGTCCATGCGGCCAAGTAGGACGACGCGAGACAGCCGCCCGCGGTCGCAAGGTTGCCGCGGGCAAAGAACGGCTGGTTGAGGACCTCAACGCCCGCGGCCAGGACCCAGGGCTTGGAGGTCAGATCGGTGCAGGCGGGTACGCCGTCCAGGTGGCCGAGCTTGGCCAGGACGAGCGTTCCGGAGCATTGCGCGGCCAGTAACTGGCGGTCCGGATCGAGGCGGCCCAAGGTCGCCATGATGGCTGGGTCCTCGACGACCTCGCGGGTCTTCCGGCCGCTGCCGACGATCACCGCGTCGGCCTCGCAGGCCTCGTCCAGGTCGATCATCGCGTCGATGGTGACACCGTTCATCGATCGGACACGGGGTGTGGGGCTCGCGATCGACACCCGCCAGCCGGGTGCGCTGACCCGGTTCAGGATGCCGAGGGCGATCAGCGAGTCGAGTTCGTTGTAGCCGTCGAAGGTCAGAATCGCGGTGTGCATGGATGTCAGGCTAGGCGGATTCATGCATGACAGTCGAAGAATTGTCCTGGATACAATCGCGGCGTGAGAGTGCCGAAGTACAAGGCGGTCGTCGACTCGCTGGCCGCCGAGATTCGCAGCGGACGGTTGGCGGCCGGGCATCGGCTCGCGACGCACCGCCAGCTGGCGGTGAACGAAGGGATCGCGATCGTCACGGCCTCGCGGGTGTACGCCGAACTCGAGGCGATGGGACTCGTCAGCTCCGAGCAGGGCCGCGGCACGTTCGTCCGCGATCTCGCCGCGACAACGGCCGAAGGGACCGACCAGCGCGCGGTGGCCGCCGATGCGATCGACCTGAACTTCAACGCACCGTCGGTCCCCGGCCAGGCCGAACTGCTCCGCCAGGCACTCCGAGAGCTCGCGGGCGCCGGTGACCTGGAATCGCTCCTGCGGTACCAACCGCACCTCGGCCGCGCCCAGGACCGCGCCGCTGTCGCCGATCACCTAGCGCGCCGCGGACTAAGCGTCGGCCCGGAACGCGTGCTGATCACCAACGGCGCCCAACAAGGACTGGCCGTCACCGCGATGGCACTCTTCCAACCCGGCGACGTGATCGCGGTCGACGCCGTCACCTACCCCGGCTTCCTCGTTCTCGCGCGCACTCTCGGACTGGAGCTTGCCCCGCTGCCGGCGAGCGGCCCTGATCTGGATGCGCTCGACCAGCTGTGCCGCCGACGCCGGGTCCGTGGCGTGTACGCGATGCCGACGCTGCACAACCCGCTCGGCTGGGTGTACGACGAGTTCCAGCGCGAACGTCTCGCCTCGATCGCCACGCAGTACGACCTGACGATCGTCGAGGACGCGTCGTACGCCTACCTCGTCGAGGACGCCCCGCCGCCGGTGGCCGAGTTCGCCCCCGACCGCACCGTCTACGTCTCGGGCCTGTCGAAGAGTGTCGCGCCGGGTCTCCGGATCGGCTTCGTCGCCGCACCCTCGACGATGATTCCCGCGCTGGAGCGCGTCATCCGCGCAACAACCTGGCACACGCCGGCCATCACCGCAACCATCGCAACCAATTGGCTGAACGACGGCACCGTCGCGCGCCTCGAGCAGCAGAAGCGCGAAGACGCCCGCCTCCGCCAATCGATCGCCGCGGAGGTCCTCGACAGCCTGCCGTACCTGAGCCACCCGTCGTCGTACGTGATCTGGCTCCCCCTCCCCCAGGACGCCCGCCCCGACCGCATCACCACAACCCTCGCCACCAAAGGCATCGCCACCTCCACTGCCGCCCCCTTCGCCGCCACCCCCACAATCCCCCAAGCCCTCCGCCTCGCCCTGGCCTCGGTCCCCCTCCCCACCCTCCACCCCACCCTCCAAACCGTCCGCCAAGAAGCCACCCAGGACGCGCTCCGCTGAATCCTGTCGGTGCCGACTGGTAGACCTTGTCGCCCAGCGAGCCGAGGGAGACGACGATGCCGGAGCGACCGCGGGTGGTGGTCAGCGTCGAGGCCAGTGCTGACGGAAAGGTCGCGTTCGCACGCGACGCACTGCTGATGCACCAACCGAGTTCGGACTTGTGGGCAGCGATGAAACCGCAGGCGTCCGACCCGGTGGATGTGCTCGAGGTAGTGCGCCGCCAGTACGGCTGCAACGCAATCCTGGAGGGCAGCGGCAGCCTGGTGGCCGAGGATCCGGCCGAGCTGCCACCGCACGACGGTGTCCTCGACGGGCACTTCCTTCCGGCGGAAATCACCCGTCAGCTGTCGCCGCCGCACATGTGGTTCACGGTGGTCGACAGCCGGGGCCGGGTTCGGTGGACAGAGAAGCATGCCGACTGGGATCCGCTGGTACTGGTCTCGCGGTCGACGCCGGCCGACTATCTCGGGTATCTGCGGCGCGAACGGATCTGCTATCTCGTCGCCGGTGACGACCGGGTTGATCTGTGGCAGGCGCTGGAGTTGATGAAGAGCGAGCTGGGGATCACCTGTGTGTTGTCGACTGCGGGCGGCGGGTTGAACGGTGTGTTGCTCAGAGCGGGCCTGATCGACGAGCTGTACCTGACGGTCCTACCTGCGCTGATCGGTGGGCTGGGTACGCCCTCGGTGATGGACGGGCCGCCGCTCGCCGTTGGCGAGGCTCCTACGCCGTTGGAGTTGTTGTCCGTCCACACCGACACGAGCGGATCGGTTCGGCTGCACTATCGGAGTACGGCGGATAGTAGGTCTGGGCCGAGGGATGTGAGGTCGGGGAGGTTGAGGGTGTAGCGGACGTAGCGGCCCTGGCGTTGGGAGGTTAGGAGGCCGGCTTGGCGGAGGACTGTGAGATGGCGGGAGACTTCGGGTGGGGTCAGGTCCCAGGCGGCGGCGAGTTCGCCGGTGGTGTGGGGGCCTCGGGCGAGGGTGCGGAGGAGGCGTAGGCGGACGGGGTGGGCGAGGGCCTCCAGCCTCAGCGTGATCGTTTCCAAGGAGACCGAGGGAGCGGGCTCGGCGACGGGGTACTGGACGACTGGTTGCCAGCCTGGCGCGTGGACCGCGACCAGGTGCGGACGGCCGAAGACGGTCGGAAGAAAGGTGACGCCCGCGCCGGTGGTCGCGTTGTCCTGGAGCTTGTCGACGATGATCGAGTTGCCGTCGAGGGCCACCGCGCTCGAGACCGCGGCGAGGGCCGCACCGATTCCCTGGCGTTTCAGCAGGTCGTTCTTCACCCGCAGATCGGTCGCCAGCTGTACGGCGACGCCCGCCCAGGCCGCGTCGAAGAAGGCCTCGGCGCATTGCGAGAGAGTCTCGCGTACCCGCGCCCGCACGGCTGCCGGATCGGCGAGCAGCCGTTCCGCGAACGCCTCCTGAAGAGCACCACGAGCCTGCGCGAGGTCCAGCGCCCGATCGCGCGCCGAGGCGTCGACGAGCGGTGACGGCGTACCGAAGTGGACGCGGTTGCTGCCGCACGTGGTGACGAGCGCCGCGGTCACATAGGTCTCGTCGTCGATCCGGTCCACGTCGTCCAGTTCCTCGGCGAGCGTCGCCCGCGGACGAGCCGGTACCAAGAAGTCCGCCCGCGACGAACGCCAGAGGAACTCCGCCTCGCGCAGCCGCTCGGCCAGCTCCGGCCGCAGCCCGGCCCAGACGTCGGCCGCCCAGCCGGCAAGTTGAGGATGATGCCCCGGTTCGGCCAGCGCGTGCAGCATCGCCGTCAGCTCGGCCAGCGGCGACGCGGCGAACCGCAACCGTTCGGGCGAGGACCCGCCGAGGTCGATCCGCAACGTCATGTCCTCATTGTTGCTGGCCCGCCCAGCACCACCCACGACAGTTGACGAAGACCGTCAACTGTCGTGGTGCGCCCGCCGTACGAACGCACCGTTGGCTCCATGACCAAACTCACGGCGCAAGCCCTCGTCCGCGCCTCCGGCGGGCCCCGGTACGCCGTTGCGCTGACCGTCGACGCGCTCGGCACCGGCCTGCTCCGGCCCTTCCTGCTCCTGTACGGCGTGACCGTACTGCGGCTGTCCGCGACCGCCACCGGGATCGCGATGACGGCCGGCGTCGTCGTCGCACTGGTATGCATGCCCGGCGTCGGCCGCTGGCTGGACCGGGGCGCCCGCAGTACGGTCGTCGCGGCCTCCATGCTGATCCGGGTCGTCGGTGTGGCGCTGCTGCTGGCCACGCGGCCCGGACAGGTCTGGCTGTTCGCGGCCGCGGTGCTCTTCCTTGGCATCGGCAACCAAGCGTGGCCGGCCGCCCACGCAGCTCTCGTCGCCACAGTCGCCCAAGGCCGCGACCGCGACGCCGCCCTCGCGGCCGGCCGTTCCCTCCGCAACGCAGCGCTCGGCGTCGGCGCACTCCTCGCCACGGCCTGCCTGGCAGGCGGCCCCACCGCGCTCCATGCGATGGCGGCCGCGACCGGGCTCGCCTACCTGGTCGCCGCCGCCCTGGCGTGGTCGGTCCACGTCCAGGCGCCTCCGACGAAAGGCGCAGTCCCGACCGACGCGCCCCCGATGCTCACGCTCCTCGCGGCCAACGTCATCTACGTCTTCTGCCTGAGCGTCCCGGAGATCGCGATCCCGGTGGTCATCGTGACCCAACTGCACGCCTCCCCCGCATGGTCGGCGGCGATCTTCGTCGCCAACACGGTTCTCGTCGTCACCCTGCAGGTCCCGGTCACCATCGCGATGTCGCGCTTCTCCCGGCGCACCGTGCTCGCCTTCGCAGGCGTCGTACTGGCCGTGTCCTACCTGGGCTTCCTGGCCGCGACGTCGCTGGCCCCGGGATGGCGGGCCCCCGCCGTCGCCGCTGTCTCCATCCTCTGCACGCTAGGCGAAGTCATGTACGCCGGCAGCGCCACCGCTCTCGTCGCCGCGGAAACGCCGCCTCAGCTCCTAGGCCGCGCCCTGGCCCGCTTCCAGCTCTCGACCGGCTTCAGCCTCGCCGTCTCCCCCGCCGTCATCACCACCCTCGCCGCCCGCAGCGAGGCCACTGTCTGGCTGACCCTCACCACCACAACTGTCCTGGCCGCCACGGCGATCGCTACCGAGCCGGGTAGGCAGCGTCGACCTCGACCTCAACCAGCCAGCCGCTGACCGGCAGGTTCTCGATCTCCAAGGCGAAACGCGACGGACGGGCCTTGTTCACCACGAACGGTTTCGCCGGTGGCGCCGTCCCCAGCGGGACCGGCACGTACGCGCCGGTGCTGAGGTCGGTGTTCGCGAAGTACTGGCGGTACGCGCGGTTCCAGCCGGCGAAGTCGGCGGTTGCCGCACCGGTCGGATTCTGCAGGAAGACGCGCATCGTATAGACGTCGGCGTACGACAGGCCGACCGCGGCCAGGTTCTCGCCGATGCGCCGCAGTACGTTGATTCCTTGGGCTTCGGTGATCGTGACGCCCGCGGGCAAGTTGCCGCCGGGGAAGATCGCGGTGTCGACGTACGACGCCTCGCTGCCGGCCGGGGCACCCGTGTTCAAGGCCGACGGGCCGATCCCGCTCGTCTTGTAGACCGGCGTGTTCGCGCCGATACCGACACCGGTCGCGATCAGCGGATTCGACTGACCGGCCGGCAGCGCGGGGACGACGGTCCCCGGTCGCGGCGGCTTCGGCCGGTCCCACCAGCCCGCCGCCGTACCTGCGCCGGCCGTGAACGAGACGACCAGCGCGACAACTCCGGCGATCAAGCGTGTCTTCATCGGCCCGCCACCACCCGGCTGTGCAGCGCGGTCACGGTCGCCCGCGCCGACGTCATCGCGCCGTGCTGCCAGGCGATCGCATGCGACAGGTGGTCGCCGGCGAAGTAGATGTTGCCGGTGGCATCGAGCAGCCGCGCGTAGATCCCGTCGGTCTGCGACGGCCAGCTGACCCAGGACCCCTCGGAGTACTTCGTACCCAGCCAGTTCACCGAGAACGAGGCCTTCACGTCCTTCGTGTACACGTCGCCGTGCATCTTCGCGCCCTGCATCAGTGCCCGCTGCAGCCGCGCCGCGGGCGTCAGCGCGCCGTACGTGTTCGCATTGGTGCCGGTGTTGTAGTAGCCGATGACCGTCCCGCGTTCGCCGTGGAAGTTGTACGACGGATACCAGGTGTTGACCGTGTCCAGGCTGCTGTTGGTGATGCCGCCGTAGATCCGGTGGTCCTCCTCCCACCACCGCCGACCGTACTCGATGCCGATCTTGCCCGCGTTCGTCGGCCGCGCGTACTTGAGCGCCTCCGTGATCGCCGCGGGCAGGTTGGACGGGACCTTCGCGGCCAGGTGCGGCGGCAGGGCGCAGATCGCGTAGTCCGCGGTGATCACCCGGGATCGGGTGCCGGTCTTGTACGTCACCTCGACGCCCGCGCCGGTGTTCCGCAGGGCGGTCACCTCGGCGCCGTACCTGATCTTCTCCTTGCCGATCGCGCGCTCGAACGCGTACGGGATCCGGTCCATCCCACCGACCGGCTGGAACATCATCATCGCCTGGTCCCAGCCGAACTCGAACGAGAAGTAGTTGCCGACACCGCTGGCGAAGACGTCGCTCAGCGCGTACGGCGCGGCCGTCGTACCGCCCTCGAGACCGGCGCCGGGCTCGACGGTGTAACCGCGGCGGCCGTCCGTGCCGGTGTAGGCGAAACCGGACGCCTTGTTGCCGATCGATCCGAAGCTGCTCAGGAAGCTGATCAACGCCTGCTTGTCGGTCTCCGTCAGCAGTGCGTCGAGGGCGCCTTGGTCGGTGGCGGTCGCGAGGAGCTCGGCGACGTACCCGTACACGTCGGCTTTCGCGGTCCGGTGCCGGATCGGCTTGTTGGAAAGGGCTGTGTTGCCCTCGCGGTACAGATATGCGTCCGCGTTCTGGTTGACGAACGGCTCGATCGCCACGCCGAGCTCGCGGCAGTAGTCCAGCGTGACGTGATGCTGCGGCAATCGGGCCGGGCCGGCATTCATGTACTGGCCGGGCGAGAAGGTCGCCCGCTGCGTGTTCCCGGCCAGGTCGGTCTCGACCGTCCCGCCGCGGACCGTCCAGTTCCGGCCACCCGGGCGGTTGCGGGCCTCGAGCAACGTCACTTTGTAGCCGGCCTTGAGCAGCTCGTACGCCGAGGTGAGACCGGCGATGCCGGCGCCGAGGATCACGACGTGCTTGTTCCGCCCGTTCAGCTCGACCCGCGACGGCGCGGCGTACGCGGGGGTGTCGGCCACGCTCGTCAGGCCGAGCGCCGACATCGTGGAGTACAGCACACCGGCCCCACCGGTGATCCCGACCTGCTGCAGAAACTGACGTCTGGTCTGCGCCATGCCTTACTCCTCACTGGGCAACGGATAGCTGACCAGAAAAGTAAGGACTTGATGTTTTCGGACCGTGTCAGCACCGTAACAGCAAGACACTCGTACTGGTAGGTAGGTTTCAGCGGGCTCTCAGACTCCGCCGAGTGACGAAGTTCCCATCGCTCAGGGGTTGTTAGGTCAGCCTTGCCTCTCCTACCCTCCATCCTGTAATTGGGTGTTCAACCACGTCTCGGAGTCCTTCATGTCCAGCTCCCAGGTCGCCGTGCTCGGTGCGATCGCCGGCTTCACCATTTACCTCGGGCTCCCGATCGGCCGGTTGCGGGCTCCGGCGCCGCGACTCAAGGCGGGGCTGAACGCGCTCGCGATCGGCATCCTGGTCTTCCTGTTCTGGGACGTCCTGACGCACGCGTGGGAGCCGATCGACGAGGCGCTGGCCGGCAAGCACTGGGGTACGTCGCTCGGCAACGGCCTCGTCCTCGCTGCCGGACTGGCGATCGGGCTGCTCGGGCTCGTGTACTACGACCGCTGGACCGCGCGCCGCCGTGCGACCGCGTCGAGCATCGGTCCCGGCGCCGCCTCCACCGGCGATCCCGCGCTGAAGCCGCAGGCCAAGTCCGCCGCGGCCGGGCTGGCACTGATGATCGCGACCGGGATCGGGCTGCACAACTTCGCCGAAGGTCTGGCGATCGGCAACTCCGCCGCCACCGGTGAGGTGTCGCTCGCGGTGCTGCTGATCATCGGCTTCGCCCTGCACAACGCCACCGAGGGCTTCGGGATCGTCGCACCGCTCGCGGCGGCCGGTGAACGGCCGAGCTGGACGACGCTCGCACTCCTCGGCCTGATCGGCGGCGGCCCGACCTTCGTCGGAACCCTGGTCGGCCAGCGGTTCGTCAACGACTCGATGTCGATCGCGTTCCTCGGCCTCGCCGCCGGCTCGATCCTGTACGTCGTGATCGAGTTGCTCTCCGTGGCCCGCAAGGCCGGCCTCAAGGAGCTCACCACCTGCTGCATCCTGCTCGGCCTCCTGGCCGGCTTCGCCACCGACGCCATCGTCACCGCTGCGGGCGCATAGGCTCCAACAGGTGCACGACGGTCGTCTCGGTGCCCGCGGGGTCGGGCGTCGGGTCGCCGTAGATCTCCCACGTACATCCCGCGGATTCGCGGTGGTTCGAGGCCATCCAGCGGGTCATCGCGTCGTAGGCCTCGGTCAGGTCGTACGAGCCGCGGTGAACGGCGACCGCGACCTCGCCGCCCGGCGTCTGCGTCGGGCACACCTCGCCGGCCGCGTCGAAGGTCCGCGTCACCTCGACGCCGAACTCGCAGAGCAGCGGCGCGCCGGGGCGATGGTGGTACACGAAGACGTTGTGGCCGTCGGTCCACAGGCCCGGCTGCGTGCGGACGAAGTCCCAGACCAGGTCCAGCGCCGGGCGCCAGGCCGAGCCGACTTCGCCCGCCGCAACCTCTCGTCGTACCGCCGCCAACCGGCGCGGGCCCACAGTCCGTACGTCGACATCCATCCGTCGATCGTAAGGCCGCGTCAGTGGCTCGAGGTCGCGCGAACCGGTTCCCAGCTGAAACCGTCCGGGTCGGTGAACGTGGTGCCGTCGGCGAGCAGCGTGATCCGGTGCGAACCGGTCCCGTCCACCGGTACACCGGCGTCCTTGGCCAGCGCCTTGCGCCCGTAGAGCGCGAGCTTCACCCGGCCGTCGCCGTCGAACTCGACGTACTTGCGCCCGAAGCTCTTCGCCACCGTCAACCCCTGCTCGACGTAGAACTTCTTGCTCGCGGCAACGTCCTGGCAGCCGAGCAGCAGTGCGACCGAATCGATCGCCCGGGTCGCCGGGCCGGTGTCCTTCTTCTCCGACGTGGCGATCTTCCAGATCGTCCCGTCCGGGCCCTGCACGGTACCGCCGTACCCCCACAGGGACTTGGCCACCGGCTTGATCACGCTCGCACCGGCCTCGACCGCCGAGTTGAACAGCGAGTCGACCGTACTCGGCTGACCCACGATGAGCGACAGCGTGAACGCCCGGAACCCACTGGTCTCCGCGGCGCCCGAACGCACCCGCACCTGCCCGGTCAGCCCGAAGGCGTCACCGAGGAACTTTTCGGCCGCTGCAACGTCGGCCGCTTCCAGAACCACACTCTGAAGGTTTGTCATGCCTCAAACCTAGAAACCGAAGCCGCACCTACGCTTCTTGATTCCTGACCGACTCAGCGAGCTGTCAGGTCCTGCTGCCTAGCATGCACGCGGAAGGAGGCGGTGGATGCGGGGCACGAAGGTGCTGGCGGCCGCGGCGTTGCTGCTGGCACTGCTCAGCGGCTGCACGCGCACAGCCGGGTCGGGTTCACCGCTCGAGGGCCAGCAGCAGGACACACTCGGGGGCCAGTACTTTCCGGGCAGCAGAGCGTGGCAGATCCCCGCGGACCTGGTCGCCGGCCCGATGGAGCTCGCCGGGTACGCCGACCACGTCAGCGTCCGCAGCGGCGAACCGTTCCGGCTGTTCGTCACCTCGTCCGACGGCGCGTTCACCGTCCGCGCGTTCCGGATCGGCTGGTACGGCGGTGCCGGCGCGAAACTGATCTGGACCTCGGCGAAGATCCCGGGCACGCACCAGCCCCTGCCGCTGCTGACGCGGAACAGGATGATCACCGCCACCAACTGGACTCCGTCGCTGACCGTGCAGACCAAGGACTGGCCGCCCGGCAGCTACCTGTTGTTGCTCCGGGCATCGACCGGCAAGGAGAAGTACGTCCCGATCGTGGTCCGCTCGGACAGCGCCCGCGACGCCGTCCTGATCGTCAGCGCGGTGAACACCGACGAGGCGTACAACGCCTGGGGCGGCTACTCGCTCTACCACGGCCCGCGGCGCAAGCCGGCCAAGCGGTCGCTGATGGTCACCTTCGACCGTCCGTACGACGTGGACGGCGCGCGCGGCGTGTTCAACGACAACCTCCCGCTGGTCCAGTTGGCCGAGCAGAGCGGCGTACCGGTGGCGTACGCGACCAGCGTCGACCTGCAGGCCGATCCGGGCCTCGCCGACGGCGCCCGAGCGATCGTCTTCGGCGGACACGACGAGTACTGGTCGACGCGGATGCGGCAGGTCGTCACCGCCGCCCGCGACGCCGGCACGAACCTGGCGTTCCTCGGCGCGAACGCGGTCTTCTGGCGGGTCCGGTACGCCGCCGACGGGCATGGGCCGAACCGGATCATGGTCGGCTACAAGGACGCGACGCTCGACCCGGTCCACGACTCCCCCGAGACCACGGTGCACTGGCGGGCCACGCCGTACCCGGATCCGGAGAACAGCCTGACCGGCATGCTGTACGAGTGCTCCGACGCGACCGGCGCCTTCACCGTCCTCGACCCGAACTTCTTCCTGTACGCCGGCACCGGCGCGGGCCTGGAGTCGTCCTACCCCGGCCTGATCGGCGACGAGGCCGACCGCGCCTACCCGATCGCCGGTACGCCGTCCGACCTGCAGGTCGTCGCGCACTCGCCGGTGACCTGCCACCGCAAGCACTCGGTCTCGGACGCGAGCTACTACACGACCGATTCCGGCGCCGGGGTGTTCGACACCGGAACCATCGAATGGGTCCGGGCGTTGGAGAGTCCGGACCCGGCGAACCACGTCGGCCCGGACTCGGTGGCCTTCGCCCGCAAGGTCACCCTGAACCTGCTCACCGCCCTGGCCGCCGGCCCCCTGGGCCGCACCCACCCCGCCTTCGGCAACCTCCCCTTCCTCCACAACCAGGCAACCACCACCACCGGCCTCGGCGGCCCGGTCGGCCGATCCCTGGGCTCACTCCGGTAGGGACTGCGGGCCGAGGAGGTCCTGCAGTGCGGACGTCATCGCGGCGACGAGGTCGCGACGGCCGGGATCGATGAGCCACTGAAGTTGCAGCCCGTCCCACAACGCGACCAGAGACTCGGCGATGCCGTGCGGGTCGCGCGGATTGGCGACGCGGCCTTCCTGCTGGTCACGGCGCAGCGCGAGCGCCAGCATGCGGATCGTCTGTTCGTACCGGGTCCGGAACCACTCGTGCGCAGGGTGGTCGGGCGCTGACGACTCCGCCGCCATCAGCGCGAGCAGCCGCAGCATCTCGGGCCGCTCGACGTTGCGGCGTACGTACTGCAGGACGGCATACGCGACGCCCTTGTCCTGGCTGTCGGCCTGGAACGAGTCGGCGTGCGCGGAGTCGGCGCTCTCGAGGACCGCGACGAGCAGGGCGCTCTTGCTCGGGAAGTGGTGGACGACGCTGGTCAGGCTGAGGTCGAGCTGCTTCGCGATCTCCCGCAGCGACCCGCCGCGATACCCACGGGCCGAGAACACCGACGTGGCAGAGGCCACGATCTCGGCCTGTCGGCGCGCGCTCTTCGCGTACGGCCCGCGCCGCGTGTCGCTCATGCCCCAACCCTAATGCCCGGAGAACGGTGAGAAATTCACCTATTCCAAATTGTGGCAACTGTTCGGTTTTCGCGCTACTGTCCTGCCCATGTTCAGCTCACGCGTTGCGAAGACACTCGCCGGCGGCGCGGCCGTCGCACTTCTGATGGCCGGCTGTGGCCGGTCCGATGCCCGATCGGCCGAAGCGCCGGCGGGCGCAGCCGTCGACACCCAGCCCGCGAACGGCACGATCACCGTGTGGGCGATGGGAACCGAGGGCGAACTCCTGCCCAAACTGGCCGCCGAGTTCAGCAAGGCGAACCCAGACGCGAAGGTCGAGGTGACCGCCGTTCCCTGGCAGGACTACGCGAAGAAGGTACAGACGGCGATCGCCTCGGGAGACACTCCGGACGCCACCATGGTGGGTGCGGTCGACCTCGCGGCGTTCGCGTCCATGGGTGGGCTGGAGAAGGTTCCGTCCGGCCTCGTCGACCAGAGCACCTTCTACCCCGGCGCGGTCCAGAGCACAGAGTTCGAAGGCGCCGAGTACGGTGTTCCGTGGTACGTCGAGACGCGCTCCTTGTTCTATCGCAAGGATCTCGCGCAGGCCGCGGGCGTGTCCGCGCCGAAGACCTGGGACGAGTACGGACCGTTCCTGAAGGCTCTCCAGCAGCACGGAGCCAAGTGGGGTCTGTCCCTGCCGACCGGCGCCAACGCGACGTGGCAATCGGTTGTGCCGTTCATGTGGCAGGCGGGCGCGGAACTGATGAGTGCGGACGGGAAGCAGTTCACCTTCGACACTCCCGACGCCCGGAAGGGACTCGAGTTCTACCAGCAGTTCATCACATCGAAGCTGTCGAACCCGAACGGTCCGGTGAGCCTGGGCGAGATCGAACCGCAGTTCGTCGCCGGGTCCACCGCGGCGCTGATCTCCGGTCCGTGGGAAGAAGGCCTGCTGAAGTCGGCCGGCGGCGAGGCATTCGTCAAGGACAAGGTAGGCGTCGCGCCGCTTCCGGCGGGTCCGAAGTCCAACGCCAGCTACATCGGCGGCGGCCAGTGGTCGGTGTTCAAGGACGCGAGGAACCGCGACGGCGCCTGGAAGTTCATCCGGTGGATGTCGGCTCCGGAGGTTCAGAAGACCTGGTACGGGCTGTCCGGCGACCTACCCGCCGTCCAGTCCGCGTGGAGCGAGGGGAAGCTTGCGACCGACCCGACCTTGGCCGTGTTCCGCGACCAGTTGACGACGGCGCAGTCGGGGCCGAACACGACGACCTGGCGGCAGGTCACCGCCGTACTCGACGCCGAGTTCGAAAAGGTCGCGAAGGGCGTCTCGACGCCGCAGGCAGCGCTCAAGGAGATCCAGCAGCGCGCGTCGACGATCGGAACGGGTGAATAGCTGTGGCCCGCCGGACCTTCGTCGCCTGGGGCTTCTGCGGACCCTTCATCGCACTGTTCGCGACCTTCGGGGTGTGGCCGGTCGTCTCGTCGCTGTCGATGAGCGTCACCGACATCACCGCGCGGGACATCCGCACCCCGTTCAGCGTCGACTTCGTTGGCGTGTCCCACTACACGGCACTCTTCGGGGACCCGGTCTTCCGGCGCGCCGCGGTCAACACGCTGTACTTCGTCGCCGCCGGCATCCCGTTGACGATGATCATCGCGCTGGCACTCGCGGTCGCCCTCAACTCCGGCATCCGGCGCGCGAAAGCCCTGTTCCGGGTCGGCTACTTCGCTCCGGTGGTCACCAGCGTCGTCGCGATCGCGGTGGTCTGGAGGTACCTGTACGAGCCGGACGGCATGATCAACTCGGCCCTTGCCGTGATCGGGATCCACGGGCCGGACTGGTTGAACGACCCGCACTGGGCGATGCCGGCGCTGATCGTGATGGCGGTCTGGCGGCACTTCGGCATTCCGATGGTGATCTTCCTGGCCGGCCTGCAATCTGTGCCGGCCGACCTGCTCGAGTCGGCGCGGGTCGACGGCGCCACCCGGTGGCAGGCGTTCCGCAACGTCACGCTGCCGCTGCTCAGACCGACGACCCTGGTGGTCGCCGTACTGCTCAGCATCGGCTACCTGCAGTTCTTCGAAGAGCCGTTCGTGATGACGAGCGGCGGCCCGCTGGGCAGCACGACCTCGATCAGCTACTACGCCTATCAGCAGTTCGGTTTCGGCAACTACGGCATGGCGTCAGCCGCGTCGTACGTGCTGGTAGCCGCGATCGCACTGCTCAGCTTCGTCCAGTTCCGGATCTTCCGAGCCAAGGCCTGACATGACCACCATCACCGCGAGTACCACCGCGGCAACTGCCACCCATACCGCGTCCCGCTCGCTGCGACCCGCACGCATCCTCCTGTACGGCGCACTCGCGCTCGGCCTGATCGCTACGCTGGCGCCGTTCGCGTGGATGTTCCTGGGATCGGTCAAACCGACCGGGGAGATCGTCGCCGCTCCGAGCGCCTGGCTGCCCCGCTCCCCCACGCTCGGCAACTTCGGCCAACTGCTGTCCAAGCAGAACTTCGGGCTCTATTTCTTCAACAGCACTGTGGTCGCCGCGAGCTGCGTCCTCGGAAACTTGCTCTTCAGTTCGATGGCCGGGTACGCGTTCGCGAAGCTGGACTTCGCCGGGAAGAAGCTGCTGTTCGGCCTGGTCCTCACGATGCTGATCATCCCAGGCGTCACCACGTTCGTGCCGCTGTTCGTCCTGGTCAGCAACCTGGGCATGAGCAACTCCTACCTCGGGCTGATCCTGCCCTTCGTGGTGACTCCGCTCGGCGTGTTCCTGATGCGCCAGTTCATCCGGGACATCCCCGACTCGCTCCTCGAAGCCGCCCGGCTCGACGGCGCCGGCGAAGTACGGATCTTCCTGCGGGTCGTCGTACCGCTGTGCCGTCCGCCGTTGGCAACCCTGGCGATCCTGACCTTCCTAGCCCAGTGGAACAACTTCCTCTGGCCACTGGTCATCGCCCAGACCGAGGACCACTACACCCTGCCGGTCGCCCTCGCACTCTTCTCGGTCGGCGCGAACGGCACCAACTACGGCCTGCTGCTCGCCGGTGCCGTCACCGTCGTCACGCCGATCGTGCTGCTCTTCCTCGTACTTCAGAAACAGTTCATCCAAGGCATCGCACACACCGGCATCAAATAGGGAGCCCGAAAAATGCTGCGTCCGCAGGACGGACCGACCCGCGAACGACGATCGCTGACCGGATTGTGGAGGTTCCGGCTGGACGCCGAAGGGGCCGGCCGCGGCGAAGGCTGGTGGCGATCACCCCTCGCCGACGCCATGGACGTCCCGGTACCGGCCAGCTACAACGACATCTACCCGGATGGGACGATCCGCGACCATGTCGGAGACGCCTGGTACCAGACAACTGTCTGGGTCCCGGGCAGGTGGACGGGGCAGCGCACGGTCCTGCGATTCGACGCGGCGACGCACCGCGCAACGGTCTGGGTCAACGACACCGAGGTCGCCCAGCACGAAGGCGGCTATACCCCGTTCGAGGCCGACGTCACCGGCCAGCTGCGACCGGGCGGCGAGAACCGCGTCACGGTCGTCGTCAACAACGAACTGAGCTGGGCGACGATCCCGCCGGGCATCGTCGAGGAACGCCCCGACGGCCGGAGCGTGCAGCGCTACTTCCACGACTTCTTCAACTACGCAGGACTGCATCGGCCGGTGTGGCTGTACACGACTCCCCCGACGTACATCGCCGACCTCACCCTCGACACCACCCTCGACGGCACCACTGGACTCGTCGGATACCGCGTCGACAGCAGCGGCGACGCTGAGGTACACGTGGTACTGCGTGATGCATCCGGGCGCGAAGTCGCCGCGTCGGACGGCGCGGGCGGCACGCTGCGAGTGCCCGGCGTACACGCGTGGGGACCCGGCGACGGGTACCTCTACGAGCTCGAGGCCCGCCTGTTCGACGCGACCGGGCTCGTCGACAGCTACCGGCAGCCGGTCGGCGTGCGCACGGTCGAGGTCCGCGGGCAGCAGTTCCTGATCAACGGGAAACCGTTCTATTTCAAGGGGTTCGGCAAACACGAGGACGCGGCCGTCCGCGGCAAGGGGCACGACGACGTACTCATGGTGCACGACTTCGCGCTGCTGGACTGGATCGGCGCGAACTCGATCCGTACCGCGCACTACCCGCACGCCGAGGAAGTCCTCGACCACGCCGACCGGCACGGCATCGTCGTCATCGGCGAGACACCGGCCGTCGGCCTGAACCGCAACATCGGCGGCGGGGTCTTCGGCTCCGGGAAGCGAGTGTCCACGTTCGCCCCGAACGCGGTCGGGGACGACGCCCAACGGGCTCATCAGCAAGCGATCCAGGAACTCATCGCCCGCGACAAGTTCCATCCGAGCGTCGTTCTGTGGTGCCTCGCCAACGAACCCGACAACATCCAGCCCGAAGCACGCGACTACTTCGCCCCGCTCGCCGCGCACGCCCGCACGCTCGACCCCAGCCGGCCGATCGCCTACGCCAACGCGCTGATGGCGGCACCCGACGAGTGCGTGGTCACCGACCTGTTCGACGTCGTGCTGTTGAACCGCTACTACGGCTGGTACTTCGGTCCGGGCGACCTGGAATCGGCCGAGATCGAACTCGAGGCGGAACTGCGCCAATGGGCGAAACTGCACGACAAGCCCATCATCATGACCGAGTACGGCGCCGACACCTATCCCGGCCTCCGCAACCTCGTGCCCAGCCCCTGGAGCGAGGAGTACCAGACCGAGCTCCTCGACGTCTATCACCGGGTCTTCGACCGGATCGACGCGGTCGTCGGCGAACAGGTCTGGAGCTTCGCCGATTTCGCCACCATGCCGGGCGTGTTCCGGGTCGACGGCAACCGCAAGGGCATCTTCACCCGTGACCGCCGACCCAAAACCGCCGCCTTCCACCTCCGCGCCCGCTGGCGCGAAGGCGAAGCGACCTAGCTGTCCATCAACTGTCAGGTGTCAGGGTGCTGCCGGCCACGAACCTGGCCAGGGTGACGGTGTCGAGGTGAGGAGCCGGGCCTGTTGGGTTGCCGAAGGTCAGTGCGCCGGCTCGGGTGGTCAGCGTCAGCGGGATGGTCTTGTCCCAGAAGCTGTTCCACGAGTAGTTGTGCCGGAAGGCGCCGCGGACCGTCGAACCGCCGGCCTCGGTGACGTCGAGGAAGCGGCTGATCACCTGTGGGTTGTAGTTGATCGGATCGGACTTGTCGGCGTTCGACGCTCCGAACACCAACTGGTACTCGCCCGCGCCGAAGCCCGCCGGCCGGGCCATGGTGATCGTGTTCGCGGCACCCTTGCCTACGTTGACGACGTCATGCACCACGCCATCGGCGTCCGCGGAGCCGTTGGAACCCGTTGCGGCGGGCAAGCTCTCGACGGCGGCCGTTCCGGCCAGGGTGAGCGATTCCGCCTCGGCGCGGTGGACGTTCGCCGGGTCGGCTTCCGCTGCCAGCTGAGCAGCACCTCGTGAGGTGGTCACGTCGCCGAGCAGGAGATCGCCGGGAGGTGCACTCACCGTGAGCTCGTTGATGCCCTGTGGCAGGTAGACCCGAGCGGTGGCGGCCCACGCACCGGGAGCGGCGACCTTGGGCAGCGCGACGGGTCGCCCGTTCACGAGCAGCTTGAGCTGACGGTGTGCCTTGGTCGTGACGAAGTGCGCGGTGATGTCGTAGTAGCCGGTGGCCGCCGCCGCCGCGTAGACGGTCGCGGTCGCGGGTCCGCCGAGCGCGGCGTATCCCGCTGTACCGGCTTGTGCGTAGGAGAGCTGAGCGCCACCGGCGAGTCGAGCCTCCGCGGCCGGGTAGACCGCGTTCTCGCCGGAGGTGTTGTCGTACAGGTCGAAGCGGTCCAGCACGATGTCGAGACCGGGCAACTTCGTGGTGCCGTCCGCCGATCCGCGAATCGAGAGCGTGTGCGCGCCCGCGGTCAGGGTGAGCGGGACGTCAGTCGTACCGCGGTAGGTCCAGTGCAGGCCCGCCGAGTAGTCGACGTACTTGCTGAAGACACCGTCGACGAAGAGCGCGTGCTTGCCCGGTACGCCGTTCGTTCCGGCCAGGATCGACAACCGGTACGAACCGGCATGCGGGACGGTCACCGGCCAGGTCGCGCCGGAGCCGGCCTGGTTGAACGAGCCGACGTCGCGCGAGTTCGACGCCATGAAGTTCCACTCACGCGTCGGGTCCTCGTAGTACACGGTCGCGTTCGTCAGCGCGGTGTTCTCGGCCTCGACACTGCTCACCAGGTCGGTCGAGACGGGCTGCCGCGCGGCGAGCGCCGGGGTGATCTGCACTTGGTACGCCGAGTAGCGATCGTTGTTCGGCACCGTCAGCTGGACGTGACCGTTGCTGACGGCAACACGAGTGGACAGTACGACGGGCGGTTGGAGTGCGGCGCCTTCGGCACCGTTCAGCCGATCGGCACGAACCGTGACGTCGACCGTGCTACCGATCCGGTCGAGACCGGTCAGGTCAAGATTCACGTCCTGGCTGCCGCCACCGAAGAGGACCGTCGCCTTCTTGTTGACGGAGTCCACCGCCGCCATGCCCTGCAGGGTGTCGACGGCGTTCAGGCGCGGCGGGGTGACCTTGACCGTCTTGGTGCCGGCCAGGTCGCCGTACCACTTGAACATCCACCAGCCACCGTTGCCACCGTTGTTGCGGGAGCTGTTGTCCGACAGGTTGCCCGAGTAGTTCCAGTACGCTGTCTCGGCGTCGACCTTCTTGTCCTCGAACATCGACATCCACTGCACGAGCTGACCAGGCGTACCCATGTCGCGCAGCATGCCGAACTCGGTGATGTTCACCGGGATCTGCGGAAGGTCGAGATTGGCCAGAAGCGCCTCGTACTGCGCGTAGTTGCCGCGGAAGGTGGCGAGGTTGTTGGTGCCGAGCTCGTGCCAGATGAACAGGTCGGGCAGTTCGTTGTGCGCCTTCGCATAGGACAACAGATCCGCGCTGGGCTGCTGGTGCCAGGCGTACCAGCCCGGCCCGCCGATCTTGGCGTGGCCGAGTCCGTGCTCGGCGTAGACGTCCTGGATGGTCCGGTAGGCGGCCGACCAGTCCGCGAGGAAGATGTCCTTCTGATAAGCCCAGTCGCCGACCGGGTACCACGGTCCTTCGGGCTCGTTGAACGGGACGAAGACGATGTCCTTCGGGTGCGTCGACGTGGTCGCGATCTTCTCCGCGACCTGCCGGATGATCGGCAGGTAGTCCCAGACCCCGTCGTTGTTCGCGTCACCGGGACGCCGGCCCTTGTTGTACGGCCAGTCCGGATACATGTCCGGGACGTAGACGAGCAGATCCTTGCCGGCTCCGGCGAAGAACGACTTCTCGACGTTCAGTACGTCCCCGTTCGGGTGCTGCGCGCCGTCCGGCGGCTTCTGGGAGGTGTTGGTGACGTGTGCGCCGTTCAGCACGGCCTGGGACGGCACGCCGTCGTCGCTGAGGCCGTACAGGGTCCCGCTCGCGCCGCCGCGGAAGTCACCGGTGGTCTGGGAGAAATCGACAGCCAGGGTTTCCGCGGTAGGCGCCGCGGTGGAGTGCTGGGCGGTGAGTGCTCCCAGCGTCAGGGCTAGGGCCGACACGAGCACAGTCGATCGCGTGGGTTTGGGCATTGGTCTCCTTATTTGACGGCGCCGCCGGTGATGCCGGAGATGATGCGGCGTTGGGCGACGGCGAAGACGACGAGCAGCGGGAGGCTCATCAGTACGACGTACGCGAAGATGAGGTGCCAGTTGTTGAGGTACAGGCCGGCGCTGGCGACCTGGAACAGGTTCAGCGGCAGGGTGTCCTTGCGGCCGCCGATCACGAAGAACGCGTAGAAGACGTCGTTCCAGATGTACAGGCAGATCAGGATCGTCGCG
This sequence comes from Kribbella jejuensis, assembly GCF_006715085.1. NCBI lineage: Bacteria > Bacillati > Actinomycetota > Actinomycetes > Propionibacteriales > Kribbellaceae > Kribbella > Kribbella jejuensis. The sequence goes on from NZ_VFMM01000001.1 coordinate 258,601, forward strand.
GTGGCGAGTACCGGGCGGAGCAGCGGCAGGATGATCGTGAAGAAGATCCGCACCGGACCGGCACCGTCCACCCGGGCGGCCTCCTCCAGCTCGGCCGGGATGGTCCGGATGAAGCCGGTGATGAAGAAGATCGCGGTCGACATGTAGATGCCGGTGTAGACCAGCACCATCCCGCTCAGCGTGCCGTCGATGGTCAGCTGCCGCAGCAGCAGGACGAGGGTGATCACCGCGGGCGGCAGCACGATGCCGCTGATGCCGATCGCGTACAGCACCGCGATGACGATCCCGCTCCGCCGGGCCAGCACCCAGGCGGCCATTGCCCCGAGCAACAACAGCAGGACGGTCGACGGCAGCACGATCGACAGGCTGCCGAAGAACGCCTTCCAGACCCGGCCCTCGGTGAAGACCTCGGTGTAGTTGGCGGCCAGGTGCCAGCCGTCCCGGGGCAGCGACAGGCTCGGACTCAGCGCGTCTCCCCGGCTCTTCGCCGAGGTGATGAAGACCAGCCAGAGCGGTACACCGAGCAGGCCGAGCAGGAGGACGACCACGATGCCGGGGCGGACGACACGCCAAGTATTCACAGCACCTGCTCCCGTCGCCGCAGTACCCAGATGGTCGGGAAGGCCATCACCGCGATGACCAGCAACAGCACCAGGCTCATCGTCGTGGCCTGCGCGAACAGGCCCTGACCGAACGTGCGGTAGATGAAGATGTTCAGGATCTCCGTGCTCTGTGCGGGACCTCCGCCGGTGGTCGCCTGGACGATGTCGAAGCTGTTCATCGAGCCGAGCAGAGCGGTCGCGACGTTGAACGTGACGGCGGGTGCCAGCAGCGGGAACCGGACCTGGCGGAACGTCTGCCAGGCGCCGGCGCCGTCGATGCGGGCAGCTTCGAGGACGTCGACGCCGATCGTCTTCAGCCCCGCCAGGTAGATCAGCATCGCCAGCCCCATCCACTTCCACGCATGGATCAGCGCGACGTACAGCAGGGTCCAACTGTCGGCCAGCCAGGCGTGCTGCACCTCGTGCCCGGCGAACCAGCCGAGGATCGCGTTCAGCGCCCCGGTCGGTTTCAGCAACGCCTGGAAGATGTAGCCGACCGCCAGCGCGGACATGATCACCGGGATGAAGAACATCACCCGCGCGAAGCGGTTCAGCCGGGTGTCCGATTCCAGCAGCAACGCCAGTACCAGACCGAACAGGTTCTGGAACAGGGCGACCAGCGCGGCGTAGATCACCGTCGTGCGCAGGTCCTTCAGCAGGATTCCGTTCCCGAGCAGGTCACGGAAGTTCTGCAGGCCGACCGGGTTGATCGCGGTCTTGAAACTCGACCAGTCGGTGAACGCGTAGATCAGGTTGTACAGCGTCGGGACGAGGAAGAACACGATCAGTACGGCGAACGCCGGGGCGAGGAACCACCACGGCTGGGCCGGCCTCGAGGAAGCTCTCATCTAGAATCCCGAGGTCCCCATCGCCTTGGCGAGCTGGGCGAACTGGGCCTGCGTGGTCGAGGCCACCTGCTCGGGCGTCATCTTGCCGGCCAGCATGTTCGCGAGGTTGAGGTACAGGTCGGGGTTGGCCACGGCCAGCGCCTGCATCGAACCGACCGACGTGGCGAGCGACTCGCTGACAGAGTTCAGCGCGTCCGGGACGGTGCTCGGCGACGGTACGCCGGTCTCCAGTGAGACCGTGTTCTGGTCGGCCAGGAACTTCGGGTACTCCGAGCCGAGCCAGAAGCTCAGCAGTTGCCGGGCCGCCGCCTCGCGCTTGCTGTCACCGGTCTTGAACGCGACCAGCGCGTTGGACTGGTCCGGGATGAAGGTGCCGACGTTGCCGCTCGGCGAGATCGGGAAGAAGCCGATCTTCTGGTTCAGCTCGGCGGTCTTGGCCTTGGCCTGCAGCTGGCTGAAGAACGAGTTCACCTGGATCACCATCGCGGCGTCACCGGCCAGCAGCGCCTTGCCCTGGTCGTCGAACGTGGCCGAGGTGATGTTCTTGTTGAACAGCCCCTGGTCGACGAGGTCCTTGTACTTCTTGATCGCGTTCAGGATCGTCGGGTCGGTGAACTTCTCCTGGTTCTTGTTCACCTTGTCCCAGAGGCCGGCCTTCGCGGCGTCGGCGAGCTGGACCTGGACCCACCACTGGGTGGCCCACCGGTCGCCACCCATCTCGTAGAACGGCGTACCGCCCTTGGCCTTGATCGTCTTCGCGTCGGCGATCAGCTCGTCGAAGTTCTTCGGCAGCGAGCTGATGCCGTACTTCGCGAACACCTGCTTGTTGTAGTAGACGCCCTCGACCGCCGGGCTGGTGATCAGTGCGGCGTACCGCTTGCCGTCGAGCTTGCCGGTGATGTCGCGCAGCTCCGGCTTGAACTTGCCCAGCCAGGGCGCGCCGTCCAGCGTCTGCAGATTCGTCGACGCGTTCAGCGCGGTCAGCTGGGACGCGGTCGGCTGCCAGAAGGCCAGGTCCGGTTTGTCCCCGGAGGCAACCTTCGTCTGGACGCCCTGCTCGTACGGGTCCGGGATCGTGACCACGTTGACCTTCGCGCCGGTGGCGGACTGGAAGTCCGCGATCACCGCCTTGGGCACGGTGTTGCTGTTCTGCGCCGCCCAGATGGTCAGCGTGGTGCCGTCGAGCTTGTCCGTCTCGCCCGGCCAGGTCACGGACGCCGAGGTCTGGGTGTTGCCGGTGCCGGGGTTGGTGCACGCTGCCGCGGTGACCAGGCACGTCAGTGCCAGCAGGGCCGCGCCGACTGTTCTTCTCACGGGAACTCCTTGCCAATGGTGGTTCTGGGACTACTCGGTTGGTACCGCTTGCAGCTTCACAACCCGGGCCGCGTGCAGACCGCGTTCGTCGGCGACGGTCAGGGATCCGCCGGACGGATCCAGTTCGATCCGCAGCGGTGACTCGGCCGGGAAGACCGCGGACAGGTGGTCCCACCGCCTCCCGGTCGGCGCCGGTGGGAGCGACACCCGTACCTCGCCCGGCTCGGTGTCCCGCCGCCAGAGCGTCAGGTACAAGGTGTCGTCGTCACGCAGCCCGAGCGTGATCCACGGATCGGTCCACTGCGGGAGCCCCGTCGGCCAGAACGGGATCGACTGAGGCACGCGGTCGCGCAGCTCCCGGTGGGCTTGGACGGCGGCAGCAACCATCAGACGCTGGTGCTCACTGAGCTTGTCGAGCCAGCCGGACAGGTACAGCCGGCCGAGCATCGCCGTAGACAAGGTGAAGACGATCGCGTCGTCGGTCATGTCCGGTTGCGGGTACGCCCAGTTGGCCGCCTGCTCGGGCAGCACGAGCATCGGCGCGCTCGCCGCGACCGGCGCGTACGCGTACAGGTCCTCCTGGTCCGACGTCGACTGCAGGTCGAACCGGGACACGGTTGCGAAGTCCTGCCGCATGCCGCCGGACGCGCAGTTCTCCAACATCAGCTGCGGGTGCCGCTGCCGGAGGCTGTCGATCCACGCCAGGTAGCCGAGGTTGTGCCGCAGCAGGCCGTGACCAGCACTCGCGGCGGCGCCGTCCGATCCCACGCCGGCCCGGATGTTGTAGTCGAACTTGAAGTACCCGACGCCGAGATCGTTGACCAGGCGGTCGACCACCTCGTTCAGGTGCTCGACAGCCTGCGCGCTGCTGAAGTCCAGGTGGTACCGGCCGTGCTCGATCACCCGGACGCCGTCACGCACCAGGAACGCCGTGTCCGGCAGCTTCAGCGCCATCGGGCTGTTCGTACCGACGACCTCGGGCTCGAGCCACAGCCCCGGCACCATGCCACGCTCGCGGATGTGGTCCAGGACCTCGCCGATCCCGCCGGGAAAGCGCCGGGTCGACGGTTGCCACTCCCCGACCGCGTCCCACCAGTCGCCGTTGTCGGCATACCAGCCAGCGTCGATCACGAAGTACTCCGCACCGCTCGCGGCCGCCGCGTCGACGAGCGGATGCAGCAGCTCCGCGCTCGGGTCGCCCATCACGGTGTTCATGTAGTCGTTGAAGACCACCGGCAGCTCTGGCCGGTGTCCGGCCGGGCGGGACGCGCGCCGGAACGCGGTCAGCGTGTCCACCGGACCGCCGAGTTCGATCGCGAGCGCGGCAGGCACGCTCTCGAAGGTTGCCCCAGGCGACAATTCGAGCTGCCAGCCGTGCTGCTCGTCGGTCGGACCGAACAGCGCCAGGTACAGACCGTCGGGCACCTCGCCGAGCTGCCACAGCCACCCGCCGTTGTGCTCGATCTGGAACGACCAGCCGGCGCCGTCGTGCTCGATGACACCCATCGGCAGCTCCTGCGCCGTCGACCAGCTCGACAGGCTGCTCGCCTCGATGCAGCCGCGGGTGCGGAACGACCGGCCCGGAGTCGTCAGGCCGGGCAACCCGGCGTCCCGCAGCGGTTGGCGCGACCAACGACCCTCCGCCAGCCAGTCGCTGCGGCCACGCAGCAGGTACGCCGAATCGATGTCGACGGCACCGAAGTCACCGAACACCAGCGACGACACCGCCTGCAGCGTCACCGGCCCGGACCCGTTGTTGGTCACGATCGTCCGGCTGCGAACGGCGAGGTGCTCGTCGTCGATCGACAGCAGCGACGTCACGTCGAGACCCGTCACGGCGTCGGTCTGCGTCAACGCCAGCGTGTGCCGGTTACCGTACGACGTCAGCTCGTGGCTCAGGTAGCGCAGCCGCTGCCCGATGCTCGTGGCGACGTACCGCGGACCTGCCCAGTCACGCCCGTGCCCCGACGCCAGCAGCTCGACCAACGGTTGCCCGGACGCTGCGGCGGTGTCCTGACCCGGCGCACGCAGGGACAGCGTGGCGGGTGCGTCGTCCCGCCAGGAGGCCGTGAGGGCGAGCCCGCTGCCGGCGCCGGTCAAGCTGATCGAGGTCAAAGCAGGCTCCAGTCGTTGAACGTGTTTCGGCTATGAAAACGTTGATCAGACTAGAGCGCAAGAGGGCGGGCCAAATTTCTGATAGCGATATCATTTCTAACGTGGCAAAGAGATCCCGCCGGCGTCGGGCTCAGTTGCGCCGGGGTCCCGTGCTGCCGCGGAGGACCAGCTGGGTGCGGACACTGACCGTGTCCTGACCGGCACTGCCGTTGATCGAGTTCTCCAGCAGCGCGAAGCTCTGCCGGCCGAGCTCGGCGAAGTCCTGCGCGACCGTGGTCAGCGCAGGCGTGACCAGCGATGCGATCGGCTGGTCGTCGAAGCCGATCACGCTCACATCACCGGGGACGCTGCGTCCCTGTTCGGTCATCGCGCGCAGCACGGCCGCGGCGACCTCGTCGTTGCCCGCGAGGACGGCGGTCACCGACGGGTCGGCTGCCAGCGACTTCGCGAGCTCGTAGGCGTGCAACGGATCCCAGGTCGTGTGCAGGTGTTTCGGCGGACGGATCCCCGCCGCCTGCAAGGCCGCGCTCCAGCCCGCCGTACGCCCGCCGCGCCTGCCGGAGCTCGGCAACGCGATGTGGTGCACCGTCTCGTGGCCGAGGCTGAGCAGGTACGACGTCGCTTCCCTCGCGCCACGCTGATCGGCCAGGTAGGCACGCGGGAGCTTGACCGCCCTGGACGGGGCCGCGGCGGCGACCACGACCGGTACGGTCTGCGGCAAGGCGGTGACCGCGGCGTGGCCGGGCTCGTCGAAGTCGAGCACGATCACACCGGCGACGGAGTGGCTCAGCACCATCGCGACCGCCGTCCGGACGGCGTCCTGCTCGGCGGTCTCGACGACCGTGATGACGACCATGTAGCCGGCCGCCCGGGCCGCTTCCTCGATGCCCTCCACGGTCTTGGCGTAGCCGTAGCGGGACGTGTTGGCGGCCAGCACGGCGACCATCGAGCGGGTCCCGCTGACGAGGGCGCGCGCGGCGGCGTTGGGCTGGTACCCCAGCTCGGCGATCGCGCGTTCGACCAGCTCACGCCGCTTCGCGCTGACCGGAATGGCTCCGGTCAGCACCCGCGACACGGTCGGCACCGAGACCCCGGCGACCCGCGCGACATCGGCGATCGTGGGAGCCTTGCCCATCCGCTCCACACTCCTCCCCGTCGACGCCGATACCCAACCACCTTAATGGGCATGTCGAGACCGCTCGATCGGGTACGACGTACCTTGTGATGAATGAGCTAGCCGAACGCGTCCAGCGTCAGATCGAGGCCTTGGTCCGCACCGGCGCGGAAACCGGTGTGCAGGTCGCCGCCTATCAGGACGGCCGGCTGGTCGTCGACGCGGCGGCCGGGATGGCCGATCCGTCCGTCGGACGACCCCTCACCACTGGTACGCCGATTTTCAGCTTCTCCACCGGCAAGAACGTGACCGCCACGCTGGCACACTTGCTCGTCGCGCGCGGCTTGCTCGAGTACGAAACCCTGGTGGCGGACGTCTGGCCCGAGTTCGGTGCGCACGGCAAAGGTACTGCGACGCTGCGGCATGTGCTGACCCACACGGTCGGTCTGCCGGCGATGCCGCGTGAGATCACCCCGGACGACCTTCCCGATCGGCCCAAGGTCTGTGCGGCACTCGCCGCCGCGGAGCCGCGCTGGCGACCTGGCACGGCCATGGGCTACCACTCCTACACCTTCGGCTATCTCGTCGGCGAGCTCGCCCGCCGCACGACCGGCCGGACAATGAGCGAGCTGCTCCGGCAGTGGATCACTGGCCCACTCGGTATCGAAGGCCAGCTGTACTTCGCCGCCCCGGACGAATCGCTGCCGGGCCTGGCACGCCTGGACCAGGACGCACGGGAATGGCCCGGCGCGCCGGCCGACGACGATTCGATCCTCGCACCGTGGGAGAGCCGGCCGAGTGCCGATCTCGGCCACAAGCTCCAGCGTGCCGAGGTTCCGTCGGTCTGTACCGCGACGGCTCGCGGCCTCGCCGCGATGTTCAACGCCGTCCTGCTGGACGGCCTCGTGGACCCGACGCCCGCCTTCGAGGGTGTGGACCAGGTGTTCGGCACCCCGGCCCGGATGGCCCTCGGCTTCCCGATCGGCCGAATCGGCGCCGCGCCCGACGAGAACTCCGTAGCCTTCGGTTGGCCTGGCGGCGGTGGAAGCTACGCCTACGCGGACCCCGCGAGCGGAACCGCCTTCGCCCTGACCAAGAACCACCTCAGCCCGACCTTCGACACCGCCGTGTCGCTTGCGACGACCATCAGGAGGAAGCTATGACAACGCCGCAGACCACCCTCGACACTACGTTCTCTTCTGCGGGCACGACCCCGATCCCGTGGGAGGTGACCGAGTGGGCATTGCGCGGGATTCAAAAGTTTCAGCTGTGCACCGTACGCCGTGACGGCCGGCCGCACGTGACACCACTGCTTGCGATCTGGGCCCTGGACGCGATGTGGTTCACCACCGGTGACGGCGAGCAGAAGGCCAAGAACCTCGCGGAGAACCCGCACTGCGCCCTGACCGCCGGGACCGCCGACCTCAACGGCACCGACTACGTCGTCGAGGGCGTGGCCAGCCTGGTCACCGATGACTCCGCGAGGCAGGCCGTCGTCACTGCCTTCGAACAGTCCTATGGCTGGCACCTCACCCGCGAGGACGGGACCTGGTACCAGCTGGGCGATGCCGTCCGCGAGGGCACCGTCCAGCTCTACTGCGTGCGGCCGACGAAGGCCTTGGCGTTCACCATCGGCAAGGAGTCGTCCCAGACTCGGTACCTCTGGAGCTGACTACCTGGTGAGCCGGTGGTAGACGTCGTTCCAGTGCAGCTCGCGCTGGAACTCGCGAACCGTGGTCGACTCGTCGATGACGGCGAGCTCGACCGACAGCAGGTCGGCGAAGTCCTCGTACACCTCGCGGTCGAGCGCGGTCGACAGGACGGTGTGATGCGGCGCGCCGGCCACCAGCCACGACTCCGCCGAGGTGGACAGTGACGGCTCGGGCTTCCACACCGCACAGGCGACCGGCAGCTTCGGCAGTGCCTCGTCCGGTTCGACGAGCTGTACGACGTTCGCGGTCAACCGGAAGCGGTCGCCGAGGTCGGCGATCCCGACCACGATGCCGGGACCGGGATCCGCGACGAAGCGCAGCCGGACCGGGTCCTCACGGCCACCGATCGACAGCGGGTGGATCTCCAGCGACGGACGGGCGGTCGTGATCGACGGGCACACCTCGAGCATGTGCGCGCCGAGGATCTTCTCCTCCCCCGGCACCAGGTGATACGTGTAGTCCTCCATGAACGACGTACCGCCCGGCAGTCCGTCGGCCATCGCCTTGCTGGCCCGCAGCAGCACCGAGGTCTTCCAGTCGCCCTCGCCGCCGAACCCGTAGCCGTCCGCCATCAACCGCTGCACGGCCAGACCGGGCAGCTGACGCAGCCCGCCCAGATCCTCGAAGTTCGAGGTGAACGCGCGGAACCCGCCGTCGGTCAGGAACGAGCGCAGACCCAGTTCGATCTGGGCGCCGTACCGTAGCGACTCGTGCCGGTCGCCCCCGGGCAATAGCTCGGGGGCGACGTCGTACGTGTCCACGTACTCGTCCACCAGCGTGGAGATCGCGGCACCGTCGACGCTGTCGACCGCTGCCACCAGGTCGTTGACGCCGTAGGTGTTGACCGAGACGCCGAACCGCAGCTGCGCCTCGACCTTGTCGCCCTCGGTCACCGCGACGTCGCGCATGTTGTCACCGAAGCGGGCGAGCTTGAGCGAACGGAGCTCCGCGACACCGAGCGCTGCCCGGGCCCAGTGCCCCACGCGCTGCTGAACCACCGGCGACTCGACGTGCCCGGCCACGGTCTTGCGCGGTACGTGCAGCCGGGACTGGATGTAACCGAACTCCCGGTCGCCGTGCGCGGCCTGGTTCAGGTTCATGAAGTCCATGTCGATCGTTGACCAAGGCAACGCTGCGTTCGCCTGCGTGTGCAGGTGCAGCAGCGGTTTGCGCAGTGCGTCCAGACCGGCGATCCACATCTTCGCCGGGGAGAACGTGTGCATCCACGCGATCACGCCGACACATTCGGGCGCGCTGTTGGCGTCGAGCATCTGCCGGCGGATCGACTCGGCATCGAGAAGCACCGGCTTCCAGACGATCTGGACCGGGAGACCGGAGTCGGCGAGGCGCTTGGCCACCACCTGGGACTGTTCGGCGACCTGCTCGAGGGTCTCGGGGCCGTAGAGTCCTTGGCTGCCGGTGAGGAACCAGACCTCGGGGTTGTTCACAGACATGTGGTCCTTCCCACTTCAGGCAGAGTCATCGTTGCCCGTAGACGTTCTGGTAGCGGTCGTAGAGGTGGTCGATGGCCGACTGCTCGATCGGGATCGGCTCCCCGAGCTGCCGGGCCAGGTGCACCGAGCGGGCGACGTCCTCGCACATCACCGCGGCTTTGACCGCTGACTTGGCGTCCGGCCCGACCGTGAACACGCCGTGGTTCTGCATCAGTACGGCCGGCGAGCGCGAACCGCGCAGCGTCTCGACGATGCCGCGGCCGATCGAGTCGTCGCCGATGACCGCGAACGGTCCCACCGGGATCGGCCCGCCGAACTCGTCGGCGCACATCGTCGTGACACACGGGATCGCCTCGCCACGGGCGGCCCAGGCGACGGCGTACGGCGAATGGGTGTGGACGACGCCGCCGACGTCCGGCAGCTCCCGGTAGACGTAGGCCTGTGCCTCGGTGTCCGAGGACGGCGCGTGCTCACCTTCGACGACCTGGCCGTGGAGGTCGCAGACGACCATGTTCTCCGGCGTCAGTTCGTCGTACGCGACTCCGCTCGGCTTGATCACCATCAGGTCGTGGCCGGGCACGCGCGCGGACACGTTACCCGCGGTCCAGACGACAAGCCCGTACGCCGGCAGGTGCGCGTGCAGCCGGGACACCTGCACGCGCAACTGGCTGATGGTGGCAGCGGCTTCGGCGACCGCGCTCATTTGGCCTCCACGGCGTTGCGCCGGATCGCTTTCAGCTTTCGCATCAGCTTGGTGTGCCGCCCGAAGTTGTCGTGCAGCTCGAGGTACAGCTCGAACAACTGGTCGTAGACCTTGGCCCGCTCCTCGTCCGGGACGTGCACGCCGCGCCTGACCTTGCCCATGTGCTTGGCCGCGGCCGGTACGTCCGGATAGGCGCCGGCCGCCACCGCGGCGTGGATCGCCGAACCGAGCGCCGGCCCCTGCTCGGAGTCGATGATCGACAGCGGCAACCGGGTGACGTCGGCGTAGATCTGCATCAGCAGCGCGTTCTTCGCCAGGCCGCCGGCGATGATCAGTTCCTTCACCGGTACGCCGCTGCTCGCGAAGGTCTCGACGATCACCCGGGTACCGAACGCGGTCGCCTCGAGCAGTGCGCGGTAACCGTCCTCGGGCCGGGTCGCCAGTGTCTGACCGACGACCAGACCGGACAGCTCATGATCCACCAGGATCGACCGGTTGCCGCTGTGCCAGTCCAGTGCGACCAGCCCGTGCTCCGCGACCGCTTGGTCGGCGGCCAGCCTGGTCAGGTGCTCGTGCAACGACACGCCCGCGGCGGCCGCGGCTTCGTGGTACGACGGCGGTACGGCGTTGTCGACGTACCACCCGAAGATGTCGCCGACACCGCTCTGGCCGGCCTCGTACCCCCAGCTGCCGGCGATGATGCCGCCGTCGACCACGCCGCACATACCGGGAACCTCACGCAGCACGTCGGCGCTCATCACGTGGCAGGTCGACGTACCCATGATCGCGACCATCTGGCCCGCGCTCACGGCCTGTGCGGCCGGTGCGGTGACATGTGCGTCGACGTTGCCGACGGCAACCGCGATGCCTTCGGGCAGTCCGGTCCACGCGGCCGCCTCGGCAGTCAGCTTTCCCGCCGAGGCGCCGAGCTGCCCGATCTGGTGCTCCAGCTTGTCCGCGACGAAACCGCCGAAGCCCGGCGCGAGCTGCTCGAGGAACTCGGTCGACGGGTACCGGCCGTCCTGCAAAATGCCCTTGTAGCCCGCGGTGCAGGCGTTGCGGACGTACTGCCCGCAGAGCTGCCACACGATCCAGTCGGCCGCCTCGACCCAGTGGTCCATCCGGTCGTAGAGCGGGCGGTCCTCCTCGAACAGCTGCAGCGCCTTCGCGAACTCCCACTCCGACGAGATCAGTCCGCCGTACCGCGGCAGCCAGTCCTCGCCACGCTGGCGCGCGAGCTCGTTGATCCGGTCGGCCTGAGGCTGCGCGGCGTGGTGCTTCCACAGCTTCACGTACGCGTGCGGGTTGTCCGCGAGTCCGTCGACCTCGTTCAACGGGGTGCCGTCGGCCAGGCACGGAACCATCGTGCAGGCGGTGAAATCGGTGGCGATGCCAATGACCAGCGCCGGGTCGATCCCGGACGCGGCGACCGCCGCCGGTACGGCGGTCTTGAGCACCTCCCGGTAGTCGTCCGGCACCTGCAGCGCCCACTCCGGCGGCAACCGCCGTCCGGTGGCCGGTAGCCGGTCGTCGATCACGGCATGCGCGTACTCGTGCACGGCAGTACCGAGCTCGGCACCGTCGGAGACGCGGACGACGACGGCGCGACCGGACAGCGTGCCGAAGTCGACGCCGACGACATAGCGTTCATCGGAGCTCATAAGGCCGAGTGTGAGCGCTAACATTCTGGGTTGTCAAGAACAGTGATCTCTCTGCGGACACTCTGCCTAACACGGCCTGTTAACGCTAACTTTTCAGCTACTCGGAGCGGCCGTCGAGTCGCGCACCGCCAGCGTCGGCCGGATCAGCTCCGTGGCCGGATCGGGCTCGCCCTCCAGCGCCCGCAGCGTCAGCTCGACGGCACGCCGGCCGACCACCGAGAACTCCTGGTCCACGGTCGTCAGCGCGGGCCAGACGTACGGCGCCTCGGGCACATTGTCGAATCCAACCACACTGATCTCGCCCGGTACGTCGCGACCCTTCTCGTGCAACGCGTACAGCAACCCCATCGCCATGCCGTCGTTCGCGGCGAACACCGCTGTCACGTCAGGGTCCTCGGCGATCCGCAGGCCCGCCTCGTAGCCGCTTCGTGGCGACCAGTCACCGGCGAGCTCCGGCCCCGGCAGCACATGGCGATCCTCGTGGGCACGTTGCCAGCCCGCACGCCGCTGCGCTGCCTCCACCCACTCCAGCGGGCCGGTGACATGGGCGACATGCCGATGGCCGAGATCGAGCAGATGCTCCACCGCCAGGCGGGCTCCGGCCTCCTGATCGATCCCGACCGCCATCCGCTGGCCCTCGCTGACGCCTTGCACGACGATGATCGGGACCGGTACGTCGAGCAACCCGACCTGCTCCAGCGCGTCGCGATGGGCGACCGCCACCACGATCGCCTCGACGGCCTCGTCGAGCAGCCGGCCGACCGCGTCCCGCAGCGATTGCGACGAGAAGTCCTCCACGGCAACGAGCGAAACGTCGTACCCCGCCTTGTGGCCGGCGTTCTGGACCGCGACCGCGATCATGCTCGGACCGTGCAGCACGAGATGCGCCGAGATCATGCCGATCCGGTGCGACCGGTTCGTCGCCAGCAACCGGGCCGCGTTGTTCCGCCGGTAGCCCAGCTCGGCGATCGCCGCCAGCACCCGGGTGCGCGTCTCGTCCTTGACCAGCTCCGAGCCGTTCAGCACCCGGGACACGGTCTGATGCGAGACGCCGGCCGCGGCCGCCACGTCCGTCATACTCGGCGGCCGTCCCAGACCCTCGCTCGCTCTCACCATAAGGAAATACTAGGGACGGCCGCTGACCTGCCCAGCCCTGCCCGGCTCAGCGGGTGGCGCCGGCGCGGCGCTTGTTGTAGATGTCGAAGGCAACGGCCAGCAAGAGCACCAGGCCTTTGACCACGGACTGGGTCGCCTGTTCGACGCCCATGAGCTGCATGCCGTTGCTCATCACCGCCATGATCAGGCCGCCGACCATCGCGCCGACGACCGTACCGACGCCACCCGCCACCGCCGCGCCACCGATGAACGCGGCCGCGATCGCATCCAGCTCGAACATGTTGCCGGCCGCGGGCTGCGCACCGTTCGACCGGGACGAGTAGATGACGCCGGCGATCCCGGCCAGGAACCCCATGTTGACGAAGATCCAGAAGTTGACCTTCCGGACCTTCACCCCGGACAGCATCGCGGCTGACAGGTTGCCGCCGATCGCGTACACCTGCCGGCCGAACACCGTACTCTTCGTCATCAGCCCGTAGGCGATCACCAGCACCGCGAGGATGATCAGCACGATCGGCAGACCGCGCGCGTGTGCCAACTGCCAGGCGAAGTACATGACGACGGCGGCGACCGCCAGTACCCGGGCGACGAACAGCGGAAACGACTCGACCGGCTGTTCGTACCGGATCCGTGCGAGCCGGGTGCGGAACACACCGACCGCATACCCGGCGACCGCCAGCGCGGCGATCAGCAACGTGAACGCGTCGTACCCCTGACCGCCGATCAGGCCGTTCAAGAAGCCGCTGGCCACCTTCTGGTAGGTGGCCGGGAACGGCGACAACGACACGTTGTTCAGCACCTGCAACGTCAGGCCGCGGAACAGCAGCATGCCGGCGAGCGTGACGATGAACGCGGGCATCCCGACGTACGCGACCCAGAAACCGTGCCACGCACCGACCGCGGTGCCGACCGCCACCGCGGCCACCACGCCGATCCACCACGGCTGATCGTGCTGGATGACGAGGACGGCGGAGACGGCACCGGTCAACGCGACGATCGACCCCACGGACAGGTCGATGTGGCCGGCGATGATCAGGATCACCATGCCGATCGCCAGCACCAGGATGTACGAGTACTGCAGAACGATGTTGGTGATGTTGCCCGGGCTGAGCAGCACCCCGTGGGTCAACGAGGCGAACAGCGCGACGATCACCACGAACGCGATGTAGATACCGCTCTGCCGCAGGTTGCGCATGATCAGCGTGAGCGGATCGCTGGTGCCGACGTGCAGTGCCGTGGCGGAGGCGGGCTGCTCGGTCTGTACAGAGGGTTTGGTGCTGGTCATCCGGCGAGCTCCTTCTCCTGCGTCATCAGCGCCATCAGTTCTTCCTGGGTCGCCTGCTGAACCGGCAGCTCGCCGGTGATCCGTCCGGCCGACAGGGTGTAGATCCGGTCGCAGGTGCCGAGCAGTTCGGGCAGTTCGGAGGAGATCACGACGACCGCCTTCCCGTCGGCGACCAGCCGGTTGATGATCGTGTAGATCTCGAACTTGGCGCCGACGTCGATGCCACGGGTCGGCTCGTCCAGGATCAGCACGTCCGGATTCGTGAACAGCCACTTGGACAGCACGACCTTCTGCTGGTTGCCGCCGGACAGCGTGCCGACGGTGTCCAGGACCGTGCGGGTCTTGATGTTCAGATCCCGGCGGCTCTGCTCGGCGACCTTGATCTCCTCGTTGCCGTTCACCCAACCGGCCCGCGCCAGCTTGCCGAGCGCGGCGGCCGACACGTTGGCGCGGACGTCGGCGATCAGGTTCAGGCCGTACCGCTTGCGGTCCTCGGTGGCGTAGGCGATGCCGTTCGCGATCGCCTCGGCCACCGTCCGGGCCCGGACCTCCTTGCCGTGCACGTACAGCCGGCCGCTGATGTTGCGCCCGTACGAGCGCCCGAAGACGCTCATCGCGAGCTCGGTGCGGCCGGCGCCCATCAGGCCGGCGATCCCGACGACCTCACCGGCCCGGACGTTCAGCGACGCGCCGTCCACGACCTTGCGCGGCTGGGTCGGATGCCAGACCGTCCAGTCCTCGATCCGCAGTACTTCGGCGCCCGGGCTGGAGTCGCGGGCCGGGTAGAAGCTGTCCAGGTCCCGGCCCACCATGCCGCGGATGATCCGCTCCTGGGTGACGTCCCCCGACCTCATGTCGAGAGTCTCGACCGTCCGGCCGTCGCGGAGCACCGTGGTCGAGTCCGCGATCGCGGTGATCTCGCTGAGCTTGTGGGAGATCATGATGCAGGTGATCCCCCGGTCCCGCAGCATCCGGAGCAGGTCGAGCAGGTGCGCCGAGTCGACGTCGTTGAGGGCGGCGGTCGGCTCGTCGAGGATCAGCAGCCGGACGTCCTTCGACAACGCCTTCGCGATCTCGACCAGTTGCTGCTTGCCGACGCCGAGCTGGATCACCGGCGTGACCGGGTTCTCCTCCAGGCCGACCTCCCGCAGCAGCCGGCGGGCGTCGGCGTTGGTGCGGTTCCAGTCGATCAGCCCGCCGCGCCCGCGGCGTTCGTTGCCGAGGAAGATGTTCTCGGCGATCGACAGGTACGGCACCAGCGCCAGCTCCTGGTGGATGATCGCGATCCCGGCCGCTTCGCTGTCCCGGATCCCGGTGAAGGTGACCGGCCTGCCGTCGAGGCTGATCTGCCCGGCGTAACTCCCGGTGGGGTACACGCCGGACAGCACCTTCATCAGCGTCGACTTGCCGGCACCGTTCTCACCACAGATCGCATGGATCTCACCGCGCCGGACAACGAGCGAGACATCCTCGAGAGCTTTCACACCGGGAAAGCTCTTGGTGATGCCCTGCATCTCGAGGACTACATCGCTCATTTCGCTTGGCCGGCCGCGACCTCGGCGGCGGTGTAGTAACCGGAGTCGACGAGCTGCTTCTGGATGTCGGCCTTGAAGACCGTCTGGATCGGCAGCAGGTACGCCGGGACGACCTTCACGCCGTTGTCGTACGACTTGGTGTCGTTCGCCTCGGGCTGCTTCTTCTCCAGGAACGCCACCGACGCGTTGACGGCCTGCTGGGCCAGCAGCCGGGTGTCCTTGAAGATCGTGGAGCTCTGCACCCCGGTGTTGATCAGCTTCACCGACGCGATCTCCGCGTCCTGCCCGGTGATCACCGGCATCGGCTTGGCCGCCGTACCGTAGCCCGCGTTCTGCAGGGCGGTGATGATGCCGCGTGAGATCCCGTCGTACGGCGACAGGACACCGTCGACCTTGCTGCCGTCGTTGTAGCTCGAGGTCAGCAGGTCCTCCATCCGCTTCTGCGCGGTCTCCTGGAGCCAGCGCAGGGTCGCGACCTGCTCCATCTTGGTCTGCTTCGACTTGACCACCAGCGCACCGCTGTCAAAGTACGGCTTCAGCGTGTCCATCGCGCCGTTGAAGAAGAAGTGAGTGTTGTTGTCGTCGAGCGAGCCGGCGAACACCTCGATGTTGAACGGGCCCTTCTTGGTGCCCTTCGAACCGTCCGCGTTCTCCAGCCCCATGCCGCGCAGCAGCGCCTTGGCCTGCGCGACGCCGACCTTGTAGTTGTCGAAGCTGACGTAGAAGTCGACGTTCTTGCTGCCGCGGATCAGCCGGTCGTACGAGATCACCGGGATGTTCTTGTCGGCCGCCGCCTGCAGCTGGCTACTCAGCGCGGTGCCGTCGATCGCGGCGATGATCAGCACGTTCGCGCCCTGGGTGATCATCTGGTCGACCTGCTGGGACTGGGTCGGGATGTCGTCGTTCGCGTACTGCAGATCGACCTTGTACCCCTTCGCCTCGAGCTTCTCCTTCACCGCCTTGCCGTCGGCGATCCACCGCTCCGACGTCTGGGTCGGCATCGAGACGCCGATGGTCAGATCCTTGGGTTGCTGACTGGCGGTGTCGGTCGTCCCGCCCGCTCCTTGTCCCCCACAGGCGGCGAGCCCGATCACGAGCAGCGCGCCGCTCAAAGTCGCCAGAAACCTCTTCATCGCAAACCCGTCCCTTCTGGGCACGACCGGATTGTTAGCGCTCACATGCTGACCCCGGACCACCAGACGGTCAATAGATCAGCGAGAGATCGGACCATCACGGTCTCGTAACAGGACGCGTCGCCAGCCTTCTATGGACACGCTAACAACTGAAAGCTATTCACGGCGCTGCTAGCGAACGAGCTCGGCCGGGGTATCAGTTCCGGGGGGACTTCGGGGTGTCGTCCGAGGACAGGCGTTGGAGCATGCGGTTGTAGGCCTCGTAGGCCTCGTCGCTGTCCGGGTCGAGCTGGCGGGCGGGGTCGGCGCCGACCTCGGCGGCGATCACTGTACGGCGTACGCCGTCCAGCCAGCTGCCGGCCATCCGGTCGCGCTTGCTGGGTGAGGCGACGACGGTGATCATCAGGCCGACCGCGGCGAACATCATCAACCCGTCCCCGCCGGCCCACATCAGCCCGCCGGCGGTGTGGATGTCCGTCAACGGGTCGGGCGCCCAGGACGGATGGTGGCTCATCATCATCGGGAACGGGTCCCGGTCGGTCTGCAGCAGCACGATGCCGACGACGGTGTCCGGCAGCATCCCAATCAGGAACAGCACCAGCCGCAGCAGATACCCCGGATCCGAACGCAACGGCTCCTCGCCGATCAGCGGCAGGAAGAACAGGTAGCCGGCCGCCACGTACAGCACCTGCTCACCCGTCATCAGCCAGGGACGCAGGACCATCTGGTCCATGAAGCCGGTGAGGTGGGTCGCGACGATGACCAAGGTGTAGACGGCCAGCCCGGTCGTGGGCAACGTGAAGATGCCGATCGGACGCGAGGTCAGGAACCGTCGCGCGCGGGCCTGGCGACCGGCGGGAAGTGCCTCGAGAACGACGGTGATCGGATGCCCGAGGACGAGCAGTATCGGTACGACCATGATCAGTAGCAGATGCAGGATCATGTGCATCCAGAACACGTCCATCGCGTAGGCGCCGATTCCGGACGCGATGCACACCCACAGCGCCGCGCAGCCGAGCACGAACGACACCATCCGCCACGCGCGGACCGTGGAACGGCCGCGGAACCACAGGACGCAGTACCCAGCCGCGAGCAGCAGGCCGACCACCAGCCACCCGGGCTCGAGCCGCCAACTCGTGAGGAACGAATGCCAGGTCAGCACACCTGGATCATCCATCGGCATGCCACGTCACCATCCACTCGTCACAGATCATCCGCTTGCCAGGATTACACACACCGGCCACCGTCCTGCCGCGGGCCCATGCCCTACCCTGTTCGGCGTGAGGTCCGGCCTGATTGGTTCGCCCGAGTGGGTCGCGCGTACGGGTGGGGCGTTGGGCGTGTGGGACCAGGTCAGGTTCGGGGCGCAGGCGGTGCGCCAGGAGTTGCGGCCACGTCCGCGCGGTGCCGGCGCCGTACTGGATGCGGGTCGGCTGCCGCCGTCGTCGATAGTTGCCCAGCGCATCGATGAGTACGCGCGGACCACGTTGCCGGATCCGCTACTGGAACACAGTGTCCGGTCCTGGTTGTGGGGCTGTCTGCTCGCCGAGCTGGACCGGATCGAGTACGACGAGGAGCGCCTGTACGTCGCTGCGCTGCTGCACGATGTGGGCCTGGTGAACCGACCCGGACCGGACGCTGCGTGCTTCGCCGTCCACGGTGCCCGGGTCGCGCGCGGTGTGGTGAGCGACGCGGGCGGATCGGAGGATTTCGCGACCGTCGTGGCCGATGCGATCGCGGCCCACTTCAACGTCGAGGTCCCGCTGTCGTGGGGCCCGGAAGCACATCTGCTCCACGCGGGCACCCATCTCGATGTGGTCGGACGACGAATCTCGGAGCTCGCGCGCAGCACGGTCGCCGACGTTCACGCCCAGGCTCCGCGGACCGACTTCCCGGACCACTTCCGCACCGTAGTGCGCGAGGAAGCGACCCAGCGCCCCAAGTCGCGCGCCGCCGTGCTGTGGCGGCTGGGAATGCAACGGTCGATCCACCGTTTCCACAACGGTGCATGGTGATTCAGCGCCCGAGGAGGTGCCGGAGGGCGGGCTCCAGGTCGGGGTGGCGGAACGTGTGATCGAGGTCGCTCAAGCGGGTGGGTACGACCCGTTGCGAGGCGAGAGCAAGTTCGTCGGTGCCTTCTTGACCGAGTAGCACGCGAGGCGCGAAGGCAGGCACTCGCAGGAGGGCCGGGCGATGCAGAAGCCGGGCCAGCGTCTTGGCGTACTCCTCGTTGCGGACCGGCTCCGGCGCGACGGCGTTGACCGGACCGCTCAGGGCATCGTCGTACAGGGCCCGGTGGTAGATGTCGGCGAGGTCGTCGATGCCGATCCACGACTGCCATTGGCGTCCGGATCCCAGTGGACCGCCCAGCCCGGCTGCGAACAGCGGGAACTGGAGCCGCAGTACGCCGCCTGCGGGTGTCTGGACCAGGCCGGTACGGATGTTGACCACGCGGACACCACCGGCCGCGGCGGGACGGGTCGCGTTCTCCCAGTCCTCCACGACGTCGGCGAGGAACCCTTCGCCGCGGCCGGCGGACTCGGACAGCAGTTCGTCGCCGCGATCCGCGCCGTAATACCCGATCGCGGAGGCCGACACGAAGGCTTTGAGTCCGGTATCCGCGGCGAGCCGCGCCAGCGCCGTGGTGGGTCCGATCCGGGAGTCCCTGACAGCTCGACGATGCGCCGGAGTGAACCGGCCGCCGATCGAGGCACCGGCCAGGTGAACGACGGCGTCCACACCTTCCAGCAGCGTCGGCGCCGGCGCGTCGACGTCCCAGACCCGCTCGTCCGGCCCCTTCGCCTGCCCCCGGACCAGCCGAACCACCCGGTGTCCGCTGGTCGTGAGCAGCGCGCCCAACGCCGTACCGATCGTGCCGTGGCTGCCGGTCATCGCCACCGTCATCGGCCGCATCCCGGCCTCGGTCGCGCGATGCAGCGCCGCCAGATCGTCCGCGAACTGCCGATGCCGGTACGCCACCATCGACCGCAGCAACAGCGCCGGCACGTTGCTGTCGATCCGATCGATCACCCGGGTCGTCCCCGGCGTCACTTCCTCGAAGTCGTGCGTATGCCGCCACCGCACCGCCCACGTCAACGGCGCCGACTCGAGGACGTCGACGAACCGCTCCGGCGGCCGCGCTCCCCGATGCCGCGCCACCCACCGCAACCCCAACGGAAACCCGAGCACAGCGGTCCCGTCGGCGAGATCGGTCGCCTCCTGAACCACCCGCACCGGCATCCACGGCGGCGTCAACCGCACCACCGCTCCCGGCCGCGCATACCAAGCGAAGACCTCGTCCCGCGGCGCCTGCACGACCACGCTCTCCGTCAGCCCCATCACCCCTCCCCTCGCCGGTCCTGCCAAAGCCGGTCCTGCCAAACCAGGGTGACGCCGGTTCAGACCGAACGGTAGAGGTCTGCTTCGAAGCGGTAGGCGTCGCCTCGATAGGTGTTGTACCCAAGGAGAATCGGTGTGCCGGCCCGGTCGTAGGCGACCTCGCGGCCGATCAGGACCGGGTTGCCGGACGGGATGGTCAGCAGGGCGGCGGTTTCGGCGGACGCGGCGTCGGCCTGGACCGAGTACGCGCTGCGGTAGACCGACACGGAGCACAGCTCCTCGAGGGCCTCGTACAGCGAGCGGTCGGTCAGGTCGGCGTCGAGGAGCGGAGCGCCGATCGTCATCGGGATGACGTTGGTGTCGACGCAGATCGGCGTCGAGTTCATCCCGCGCAGGCGGACGAGCACCAGGACGTCGCCGCCAGGCGGTATCGCCAGCTTCTCGGCCTCGTCGATGGTCGCGGAGCGCGGGGCCCGCTCCAGCACGGCGGCGGTCGCCTTGAGCCCGCGGAGCCGGGCCATCTCGGTGAAGCTCTGCAGCGTGCTCGGCGGTTCGCCGACAGTCGGGCTCGGTACGAACCAGCCGCGCTGCGGCGACCGCGCGATCCGGCCCTCGTGCTCGAGATCGCCGAGCGCGGCCCGGAGCGTACTGCGGCTCACGTGCAGCTGCTCGGCGAGCTGCCGCTCACCCGGCAGCCGCGATCCCGGCGGGTAGACGCCGCGGTTGATCGCGTCGCTCAACTGGCGGGCGACACCGGCGGCCACGGTCGAGGTCCTCATCGCCGATAACCATACCAGTTCTGGCTTTGGCTCAAAACTGGGCCTTATCTGGCACAACTGGTCTGTTAATGGCTAGCGTGGTCGACGTTCGCCCGGAACGGGGGCTCCGAAAAATCGAAGGCGACAGATCGAAGGAGATCGGCATGACGAAGCGGCACCTGATGGGCGCGGCTGCTGCCCTTCTCGCCACAGCCACAGTGCTGACGGCGTGTGCGCCCGGCGGTTCCAGCTCCAGCTCCAGTTCCGCGAAATCCCCCAGCGGGGTCTCGACCGATGTCGCTGGTGACGACGTCACGTTGAAGGTCCTCGACTTCTGGCAGAACGAAGAAGGCAAGTGGATGGACGCCGTCGTCGCCGGGTTCGAGAAACAACACCCGAACATCAAGATCGAGCGCACCACCCAGGACTGGGGTCAGGTGATGAACACCCTGAACCTCCGGCTCGCCGATCCGAACGGCCCGGACATCGCGCTGGTGAACAACGGCTGGCAGTCGATGGGCACGCTGGCCAAGGGCGGCCGGATCCTGAACCTGGACGCGTACGCGTCGGCGTACGGCTGGAAGGACGAGATCCCGAGCACGATCCTGCGCCAGGAGCAGTTCACGTCCGACGGCAAGCAGATGGGCAGCGGCTCGGTGTACGCCGTTCCGGCCGCGCGCTCCTCGCTGATCGGGCTGTATTACAACAAGGCAGCCCTCGACAAGCTCGGCATCGCCGTACCGAAGACGCTCGCCGACCTGGAGAAGGCGTGTGCCGCGGTCAAGGCGGCCGGCCAGATCCCGATCGCCTACGGGTCGCAGGACAAGGGCAGTTCGACCGCGATCCTGTTCGGGCTGCAGGATCTCTACAGCTCGGCCAAGGACATCGGCGACTTCGTGTACTCCAGCGGCTCGGTACCGATCACGTCCACCGGAATCACCCAGGCCGCCACCGCGCTGAAGAAGTGGAGCGACGCGGGCTGGCTGACACCGAACCACCAGGGCATCCCGTTCGCCGACTCGATGAACAACTTCCTGGCCGGCAAGGGCGTCTTCCAGTTCAACTACACCGGCTCGCTCGGCTTCTCCGCGGCGCAGAAGCAGACGTACGGGTACGTGCAGCTGCCGCAGGCGAACGGCGACCAGGTGGTCGGGACCGGCTCGACGGTCGGCAACCTGGCGATCTCCGCGAAGTCGAAGCACCCCGACGCGGCCGCCGCCTTCCTCGACTACATGGCGAGCAAGGCAACAGCGCAGGCGAGCGTCGACCACGGGTACCTGCCGTTGCTGCACAACGACGTCAAGCAGTCCGCGCCGGACCCCGAGCTCGCGACCGAGATCGCCGCGCAGCAGAAGCTCACCGACAGCAACGGCTTCGTGCCGTACTTCGACTGGTCCACGCCGACGATGCTCGACACCCTCGGCGGCCAGGTCCAGCTGCTGCTGGCCGGCAAGTCCACTCCTGACCAGTTGGCTGCCGCGGGGCAGAAGGATTACGACGCCTTCCAGGCCCAGCGCGCGAAGGGCTGATCGGATGAGTTCCCGTCAGCTCCTGCCCCGGCGGGCGGCCCCGGCTGCCGCCGTGCCGGAGGGCGCCGTCGGTCCCGCTGCCCGCGGTCGGCGGCGGCAGTCGCCCCGCGCCCGCAGACGACGGTGGCTCGGCCTCGCATTCGCAGCCCCGGCGTTGATCATGTACGGCTTCGTGGTCGTCGTACCGATCGTGCAGAGCGTGAGCTACTCGTTCTACAGCTGGGACGGCGTGTCCACCGCGCGGTTCGTTGGCCTGAGCAACTACACGGCGTTCTTCACCGATCCCGAACTCGGCGAGGCGTTGGCGCACGTCCTCGTACTGGTGCTGTTCTTCGCCGGCTTGCCGATCCTGCTGGGACTCCTGTCCGCGGCCCTCCTCGGCCGCGGCAAGCTCCGCGGGGCTGGGCTCTACCGCTGGCTGCTGTTCCTCCCGCAAGTGCTCACCAGCGTCGTGGTCGCGGTCATCTGGAAACGGATCTACGGCCCGAACGGCCCGCTCAACAGCGCCTTGCGTGCGGTCGGTCTCGGCGACCTCGCCCGGAACTGGCTCGGCGACTTCACCTGGGCGCTTCCCTCCCTCGGCGTGATCGGCACCTGGACGGCACTCGGCCTGTGCATGGTGCTGTTCGTCGCCGGCGTCGCCGCGATCCCCAACGAGCTGTACGAACAGGCGCGCCTCGACGGAGCGAGTCCGGTCAAGGAGTTCCTCGCGATCACGCTGCCCGCACTGCGCGGTCAGCTGGCTGTCGCGCTCACGCTCACCGTCACCGGCGCGCTCCGGGCCTTCGACCTCGTCTGGGTCACCACCCAAGGCGGACCCGGTACGTCGACCACGACCCCGGCTCTGCTGCTCTACCGCAAAGCCTTCCTCAACCCGGACGTGGGCATGGCGGCCGCGATCGGCATCGTGCTGGCGATCATCTGCCTGCTCGTTGCCTTGATCATCACGCGATTGTCCGAGGAGAACGCATGATCTCGCGCACCGAGCGGCTCCTCAACCACACCGTCCTGGCGTTCGTCTCGATCCTCGTCCTGTTCCCCGTGGTCTGGTTCTTCTTCACCGCACTCAGCCCGAACCAAGGAGGCCAGCTCGACTTCGGCAACCTGCACTGGGGAAACTTCGGTACGGCGTGGAGACTCGGCGGATTCGGCCACGCGATGCTCGCGTCCGCGGTCATCACGATCGGCGCGGTCACCGGGCAGACGGTCCTGGCGATCCTGTCGGGCTTCGCGTTCGGCGTCCTCGGCGTCGCCGGCCAGAGGGTGATCTTCCCGGTCGTCCTGCTCGGGCTGATGATCTCGGCCGAGGTCTTCATCGTCCCGCTCTACTACACGTTCCAGTCCCTCGGGCTGACGAACTCGTGGCTCGGGCTGATCATCATCCAGATCGGCATGGGCGTCCCGTTCGGCACGTTCTGGATGCGCGCCACGTTCCGCGCCGTACCGGTCTCGCTGGTCGAAGCCGCCGAGATGGACGGCGCCCGCGCCTGGCGGATCCTCTGGCAGATCCTGCTGCCGATCTCCCGGCCCGCGGTGCTGACACTCGCGCTGCTGTCGTTCATGTGGACGTGGAACGACTTCTTCCTGTCGCTGATCTTCATCGCCGACCCGTCGATCCAGCCGGCCACGCTCGCGCTCGGCGTCTTCCAGGGGCGGCACAGCGTCGACGTGAACCTGCTCGCGGCCGGCTCGCTCATCGTCGCCCTGCCCGTCCTGGTGCTCTACGCCTTCTTCCAGCGCCACTTCATCCGCGGCGTGCTCAACGGCGCCCTCAAGGAATAGGACCTGTCTCCATGCACGTGCCGCCCGAAGTCCACGACAGCGCCGACCAGGTCGGCCTGCTCGCGGCCGCGGACCTTGCCGCCGGCATCGAATCCGCCGCGGCAGCGGGCCGGTCGTTCGTGCTCGGCTGCCCGAGCGGCCGCAGCCCACTGCGAACCTACGCGCACCTCGCCGAGCTGGTTGCCCAGCGCAACCTCGACCTCAGCCACGTGATCATCGCGCTGATGGACGAGTACGTCGCCCGCACCGCCGACGGGTTCCGGCCGGTCGACGCCGGACTGCCGCACAGCTGTGTCGGCTTCGGGCGCCGGCAGATCCTCGCACCGCTGAACGCGGCGGCGAGCCCGGAACACCGGATCCCGGAGGACAATCTGTGGTACCCCGACCCGGCGGCCGAACCGGGCGCGTACGACGCCGCGCTCGCGGCCGCCGGTGGGATCGACATCTTCCTGCTCGCCTCCGGCGCCTCCGACGGGCATATCGCACTGAATCCGCCCGGAACGCCGGCCGACAGCGTCACCCGGGTCGTCGAGCTCGGCGAGCAGACCCGGCGCGACAACCTCCAGACGTTCCCGTCGTTCCGGCAACTCGACGACGTACCGCGGTACGGCGTCACCGTGGGTACCGCCACCATCCGCGACCTGTCCCGGGCAGTCGTCATGGTCGTGACCGGAGCCCACAAACAAGTCACCGTGCAACGCGTCGCCGCCGCGGACTCGTACGAACCGGACTGGCCGGCGACCGTCCTCTGCGACTGCTCCTCCCCCCGATTCCTGGCCGACCGGGCAGCGGCCGCGCTGCTGCCCGCCGCCTCCTGATCTCCCACGGCACCTTCCACCGAAAGGCAGAATCCTTCTCATGGCACGCATCAAGCTCGCATACCTCGGCGGCGGCTCCTCCCGGGCGGCCGGCACGATGGCATCGCTGCTCTGGCACGGCGCGGAGTTCGCGGGCTCCGAGATCGTCCTGATCGACCTCGATCCCGACCACCTCGAGGTGGTCCGGTCGATCACCGAACGGATGATCAAGGCGCAGGGCCTCGACCTCACCGTCACCGCGACCACCGACCGGCGGGCCGGCCTGACCGACATCGACGCGCTGCTGTCGAGCTTCCGGCCCGGCGGCTTCGGCGCCCGCGCGCTGGACGAGCGGATCCCGCTCAAGCACGGCATCATCGGCCAGGAGACCCAGGGTCCCGGCGGCTTCTTCATGTCGCTGCGCTCGGTGAACGTTCTCAAGGGCGTGGTCGAGGACCTGAACGCGGTCGCCCCGGACGCGAAGATCTTCAACTACACCAACCCGGTCAACATCGTCTCGCAGGCCGTCACGCAGTACAGCGACGTATCGATCGTGTCGATGTGCGAAGGACCGATCGTGTTCCCGCCGGTCGTGATCAAGGCCGCCGGCCTAGACCCGGAGCGCGCCGAGGTGACGATGGCCGGCGTCAACCACAACTGCTGGAGCACCGAGGCGCGGTACGACGGCGAGGACATCATGCCGCTGCTCGAGCGGGCCTGGGAGGAGCGCAAGGACGACCCGAGGCTCGGCAAGAACTCCCGGCGCGCATTGCAGCTCGCGGTGACGATGGGCTCGATCCCGTCCGACTACTTCAACTACTACTACTTCCGCGAGGAGGTCCTCCGCGAGCAGCAGGGCGCGCCGAAGACCCGCTCCGAGATCATCATGGACGCCGTACCGGGGTACTGGGACCACTACCGCGAGCAGTCCACGGCGGACGCACCGGAGCTCGACCCGGCACGTTCGCGCGGCGGCATCCACGAGCTGGAGCTCGCGATCGACGTGATGAGCGCCCACTACAACGACACCGGCGCCCGGCTGCCGGTCAACCTGCCGAACGCCGGCGGCGCTCTCGCCGGGTTCGACGAGAGTACGGTGGTCGAGGTGTGGTGCAACGTCGACAGCAAGGGCTTCCACATCGAGCCGCAGAAGCCGCTGCCGCACTCGGTTCTCGGCATCACCCAGCAGCTCGCCGAGTACCAGATCCTCGCCGCGAAGACCGGCTGGGAAGGGACCCGCAAGGACGGTATCCAGGCCCTGCTCGCCAACCCTCTCGTGAACAACCTCAAGGTCGCGGAGGAGCTGTACGACGAGATGGCCGCCGCGCACGCCGCGTACCTCCCGGAGCGACTCCTGCCGTGAACGACCTCTTCCTCGGCGTCGACGCCGGTAACACCAAGACCATCGCCGCGGTCGCCGACCGGTACGGGAACATCCTGGGCTGGGCACGCGGCGGACTCGGTGACATCTACGGCGTCGACGACCCTGGAGAGGCAGTGACCGCAGTACTCCGGCTCGTCGACGACGCGCTTGCTGCCGCCTGGCCCGGCCGGCTGGTAGCGGCGGCGTTCTGCCTTGCTGGTGTCGACTGGCCGGAGGACACCGCACTCTGGACCGAAGTGCTCCAGAAGCGCTTCGGCCCGGAGGTCAGGTTCTCGGTCAAGAACGACGGGTTCGCGCTGCTGCGTTGCGGTGATCCGGACGGCGTCGGCGTCGCCGTCTCGCTCGGCACCGGTGCGGCGATCGCCGGCCGCGGCCCGACCGGTACGGAGTTCGCCTTCTCGTTCTGGATCCAGCATCCGCTGGGCGCCGCCGGCCTCGTCGACGATGCACTGCACGCGATCTTCCGCGCGCACACCGGCCTTGCGCCTGAAACCTCGCTGTCCCAGGCGATCCCGCGGTTCTACGAGGCCGAGTCGGTCGAGGAGCTGCTGCACCGATTCACCCGGCGCGCAAACACCGAGGGCACCCACCTGAACAAGTCGAAAGCAGCTCGCGTCGTACTCCGCGAGGCCGAGCGCGGTGATCTCGTTGCCTCCGGCATCGTCGACGAGCACGCCGAACGCGTGGCCGCGTACGTCGAAGCCTGCGCCGACCGGGTCGGCCTCGACGAACGGTTCACCCTCACGCTCGGCGGTTCGGTTGCCGCCGACAACACCCTCCGCAAAGCCCTCCTCCGCGAACTGGGCCGCCGACTCCCCGAGGTCGCCGTCACCACCCAACACACGGAGCCCATCCTCGGAACCGTCCTCGACGCCCTCGCCGAGGGCGGCGTACCACCCACACCCGCCCTCCGCGCGGCCGTCCTCGGCGGTCCTGGTCAGCCGACGGCCGCGCGCAGGGATTGACGAAGGGAGCCCAGCGTGGCTACCACGGCGGTCGGTTCGTAGCCGCAGTGGGCCATGCAGTTGGCGCAGCGTGGGTCACGACCGCGGCCGTAGGCGTTCCAGTCGGTTTCGTCGAGGAGTTCCTGGTACGTCGCAACGTAACCGTCGTCCATCAGGTAGCAGGGACGTTGCCAGCCTTTCAGCGAGTACAGCGGGATCGCCCACGCCGTACAGTCGAAGTCGATCTTGCCTTCCAGGAAGTCGAGGAACAGCGGCGAGTGGTTCAGCCGCCACTTCTTCCGCCGGCCGTCGCTGAACGCCTTGCGGAACAGCTGCCGGGTTTCCTCCGGACCGAGCCAGTGCTCCTGGTCCGGCGCCTTCTCGTACGCGAACCCGGGAGAGATCTGCATGTTGTCGACATGCAGGTCGTCGTTCAGGTAGTCGAGGACGTCGATGACGTCCTGCGGGGTGTCGGTGTCGAAGAAGGTGGTGTTGGTCATCACCCGGAACCCCGCCGCCTGTGCCTGCTTGATCGCGGCCACGGCCTCGTCGAACACGCCGTCCTTGCACACCGACTGGTCGTGCCGCTCGCGCAGCCCGTCGATGTGCACCATCCAGGCGAAGTTCTTGTGCGGCGTGAACTTGTGCAGGTGTTTGGGCAGCAGTACGGCGTTGGTGCACAGGAACACGATCTTCTTCCGGGCCAGCAACTGCCGGACGATCTCGTCGATCTCCTTGTGCATCAGCGGTTCGCCGCCGGCGATCGACACCATCGGCGCGCCACATTCCTCGACCGCCGCGACCGCCTGTTCGACCGACATCCGTTTCTTCAGCCAGTCGTGCGTCTGCTGGATCTTGCCGCAGCCCGCGCATTTGAGGTTGCAGGCGTACAGCGGTTCGAGTTCCAGCAGGATCGGGAACTTCTCCCGGCGCCGGAGCTTCTGCTTCATCAGGTATCCGCCCAGGCGGAGCGACTGCCGCAGTGGCATGCTCACGGCTGATTCACCTCTTTCGGTAGCACGAACCGGATGTCCTCGGTCGTTTCGCCGGTCTCCGTCACGGTGACGGATCCCAGGCCGGACAGGCAGCGGACGAGGTCGTCGACGAGTGCCGGTGGAGCGGACGCACCCGCGGTGACGCCGATGGTGGTGGCGCCGGCCAAGAGCTTCAACGGGAGCTCGCTCGCGGTGTCGATCAGGACGGCGGGGGCGCCTGCTGCCTCGGCGACCTCGGCGAGGCGCCGGGAGTTGGAGGAGTTCTGGGATCCGAGCACGACGACCAGGTCCGACTGCCGGGCGATGCGCCGTACGCCGGCCTGCCGGTTGCTGGTGGCATAGCAGATGTCGTCGGTGCGCGGACCTTTGAGCCCCGGGAAGCGCCGGCGGAGGACGGCCACGGTTTCGGCGGCGTCCTCGACGGCGAGCGTGGTCTGCATCGCGTAGGCGACGCGTGACGGGTCCGGGACGTCGACCGTTGCGGCCTCGTCCGGGGTGGAGACGACGAGTACCTGGCCGGGTGCCTCGCCGATGGTGCCGACGACCTCCTCGTGCTCTGCGTGGCCGATGAGTACGACGGTGTCGTCACGTGCGGCGTAACGCCGTACCTCTTGGTGCACCTTGGCGACCAGTGGGCAGGTGGCGTCCACGACCCGCAACCGGCGTGCCGCGGCCTCGGCCCGCACCGCCGGCGCGACCCCGTGGGCCGCGAGAACGAGCAGGCTGCCCTCGGGGACCGCGTCCACCTCCTCGACGAACACGGCGCCGCGGCGCTCCAGATCCTCGACGACGTACCGGTTGTGGACGATCTGGCGACGGACGTACACCGGCGCGCCGAACCGCTCCAAGGCTCGCTCGACTGTTTCGATCGCCCGTTCCACGCCTGCACAGAACGACCGTGGCCCGGCGAGCAAGATGTGCCGGTCGCCAACGGCTGCTCGCCAGTCCTCGATCACCCCACCCGTACGCCGTAGCGCCCGGAGCGCACGTACTCCCCTGGCCGGCAGCCCGACGGCTCGCAGCGGCTTCGCCGGTGTGTCCACAATTGCGCGGATGACCACGCTCTGCCCGTCGTCACCCGCGAGCAGCCCGGACTCGGTGTCGACGGCGATCGCCCCGGACGCCGCCAGCTCGGCCCGCGCGGGCGCCGAATCGACAACCCGATCGGCGGTGACGACCGGTCCCAGGTGCACGGTGAAACCGTGCCGTCGCAGCTCCCCCGCGATCAGACTTGCCGCATGACTTGGCACCCACTCGTCGGGTCGGCCGGGGCGCCGGACGGCGCTCGCAACGACGAGGTCCCCCGGACTGATGCCCTCGACCAGGGCGCCCGCGACCCCGGCGATCAGCGCCGGTCCCGCGGTGGGAGTTCCGGCGGCGCGTCCGGTCCGGAGCGGCGGAGTGCGGAGTACGCCGCGAAGAGCGATCCATTCGGCGTACAGCGGTGTGTGGACGACGACGCCGGTCATCGGATGCTCCCGACATAACGGCCCAAGGCCCAGATCGGGAAGACCAACCGATACAGGTGGTAGCCGATGTAGAAGTCACCCGGGAAACCTGTGCCGGTGTAGTGCGGTTCGTCCCAACTGCCGTCCGCACGCTGGGTGTCGACGAGGTACGCGAGTCCACGTCGCAAGGCCTCGCTGCGGGTCCCGGCGGCCAGGAGCACGAGGAGAGCCCATGCGGTCTGCGAGGGCGTGGAGTCGCCCCGGCCGATCCAGGCCGGATCGACGTACGAGCGCAGGTCCTCGCCCCAGCCGCCGTCCTCGTTCTGGTGTTCCTCCACCCAGCGCACGGCCCGTTGGACGACCGGATCGCCCGGTGGCATGCCGGCGGCGATCAGCGCCGGGACGACGGCCCCCGTGCCGTACACGTGGTTCGCCCCCCAGCGCCCGAACCACGACCCGTCGTCCTCCTGCGCGTCGAGCAGCCATCGCACGCCGCGCCGGCATTCGTCGCTGCCGGCCTTTCCTTCGGCGGCCAGCATCTCGACGATGTGCGCGGTGACGTCGGCCGACGGTGAGTCGATCACGGCACCGAAGTCGCAGAACGGCAGCTTCAACGGTGTGGTGTCGGTGTTGTCCGCGTCGAACGCGCCCCAGCCGCCGTCGGCGGACTGCATCCCCGTCGTCCAGGCCACCGCGTCGTCCAGTGCCTTCCGCAGCCGCTGCGGCTCCGGATGGGCGACCCGGCGCAGCGCGAGCACGATCTCCGCGGTGTCGTCGGTATCGGGGTAGCCGTCGTTCGCGAACTCGAACGCCCACCCGCCCCTGACCAGCCCCGGCCGCCGCACCTGCCAGTCCCCCGGCGCGTCGATCTGCTCCGCCAGCAGCCAATCAGTTGCCCTGAGCACCGACTCGTCGTCGGCGGGTACACCGGCGTCGAGCAACGCGGCCACCGCCAGACCAGTGTCCCACACCGGCGACTGACAGGCTTCCAGCCAGCGCGCCGGGCCGTCCGGCGTCTGCGTGTGAACCGTGAATCCGTCCAGACCACGCAGGCCCGCGGCCATCACCGGATGATCGATCGGGTAGCCCATCAGCCGCAGCGCAATCAGCGAGTACACCCAGGGCGGCTGGATCCCGCCCCAACCGCCGTCCGCCTCCTGCCGCGCGACGATCCACTCGGTCGCACGGCGCATCGCCAACCGGCGAACCAGCTTCGCCGGTCCGCGCGGGCCCCACCGGGTGTAGGCGTTCAGCGCGACGTCCAGCCGCTGGAACGCCCCCTCGAGCGTGCGCAGCGGCCGCTTCTGTGATCTCTTCTGGGAACTCTTCTGGGAACTCGGCGTACCCGACCTGAGCTCGTCGACGGTGAAGCCGACCGGGTGGACCGGGCGATGCGCACTCACGATGGTCAGCGGAACGATCGTCTGACGCGCCCAGCAGGCCCAGTTGTAGACGTTCAGCGGAGCCCAGCTCGGCAGGAAGATCAGTTCCGGCGGAAGGTCGGGGCAGTCGTCCCATGCCCACAGTCCGAACAACGCGAGCCAGATGTGCGTGAACACCCGCGCCTTCTCCACCCCACCCGCCGACCGGACGAAGCCGGCCGCCTTCGCCAGGTGCGGCGCCGCCGGATCGTCACCGGCCATCCGCAGTGCGACCCAGGCCTCGACCGTTGTCGACAGGTCGCCGGGCCCATCGGGGAACGTCGCCCAGGTGCCGTCCGCGCGCTGCTGCGACCGGATCCAGCGGGCCGTCTCCGTATCCGTCGCAGCCGTCGCGACCCCGAGGAAGTGCCGCAGCATCAGGTCCTCGGCGTCCATCGTCACGTTCGTTGCCAGGTCGCCCTTCCACCACCCGTCCTCGTGCTGCAGCGCCCGCAGCCGCGCAACCGCGGCGTCGAGACACTCCTGCACCCGCATGTCGGCCACCACCCCGTCGGCCACCCGCGCACCGGCCGGCACCCCGTCGGCCACCCGCTCGGCGGCCACCTGCTGATAGGCCATGCGCTCGGCGGTCACAGGCGGCGCTCCGCGACGAACTGGGCCAGCTGGTCGAACTGGTCACGGATCGACGGGCCGACGCCGCCGACGTACAGCGCCCGCCCGGCCCTCCGCACCCGCTCCCCGGCCTCGGCCATCGCCCACTCGCGCCCGCCGGCGCGTTCCACGAGGACGGCGGCCTCCTGTACGTCGGCCTCGGACGGGGTCCCCGGTCTGGCCAGCCATTCGGCCAGCTCCTGCCCGCACGGGCCGCCGTACTCGAGGGACCAGACAACCGGCAGCGTCTTCTTGTGGGCCCGCAGATCCGAGAACACCGGTTTGCCCGTCTGGTCGGGACTTCCCCAGATCCCGAGCAGGTCGTCGACCAACTGGAACGCCAGTCCCAGCTCACGCCCGTAGGTCCGGAACGCCACACAGGTCGCCGGATCCGCGCCGGCCAGGATCGCGCCCACCTCGGCCGATGCCCCGAGCAACGATCCGGTCTTCCCGTAGGCCATCTCCACGCACTCCGGGAGTTGCACGTCGGTGCGTTGCTCGAACGCCACATCCAGGACCTGCCCACGAATCAGCTCCCGGGTCGCGACCGTCAGCGCGTGACCGGCGCGGGCGGCGTACGGCGAGTCGCACTCGGCCAGTACCTCACCGGCCAGGCAGGCCAGGGCGTCCCCGACCAGCACCGCCGTGGCGTCGCCCCAGACCGACCAGACCGTGCGGCGATGCCGCCGTACGGCGTCGCGGTCCATCAGGTCGTCGTGGATCAGCGAGAAATTGTGGACCAGCTCGACGGCGACCCCACCGGGCACGGCCGGGTCCGGGGCACCGCAGACCGCCTCGGCGACGAGCAAGGCCAGACCCGGCCGGATCGCCTTGCCGGAACTGCCCGTCATCGGCCGGCCGTCCGCGTCGCACCAGCCGAGGTGGTACGACGCGACCAGCCGGGTCCGGTCGTCGAGCCGGCTCAACGCCTGCCGCAGCGACGGCTCGACCAGCTCCCGGCCGCGGGCCAGCAGATCCGGGACCTTGGTTGCCGAGGGCCTCGGGTCGACGGCGGTCATGACGCGGTGTCCTCGAACCGCACAGCCGGGGTACTCGGGCGGGAGGCACTCAGGACCGAGGCGGCCGCGGCCTCGCCGCTGCGCACCGCGCCTTCCATCGTGGCCGGCCAGCCGGTCGCGGTCCAGGCTCCGGCCAGATGCAGGCCGGCGCGGTTCGTGCTCGCGACAGGGCGGAACCGGCCGGATGCCGGTGCGGGCCGGAAAGTGGCATGACGTTCTCGGGTCACGAAGAACTCCTTCACTCGCGCGTCGGCAGCCGCAGGCAGCAGTTGCCGAAGGGCAGGCACCAACAGTTCCCGCAGGTCCGCGACGGGGGTGTCGATCAGCCCGTCGGCGGCCGACAGCGAGATCGCGACGTACTGCTCGTCCTCGGAAGTAGCGCTCTGCAGAGTGCGGTCGAACGCCCACTGCACCGGGCTGTCGACGCCTGCGATGAACGGCGTGTCGAGCACCCGCCGGTCGAACACGACATGGGCGTTGACGATCGGTGAGCTGCCGAGTGCTTCTGCCCACCCGGCCGGCAGTTCCACGGCACCGTCCGGCAGCAGCCGGGCTGCGTCCGCCGGCGGCACCGCCAGTACAACATCGTCGTACCGCTCTCCCTCGATCGACCAGCCACCGCCGTTGTCCTGAAGGCCTCGGACCGGCGCTTGCAGGCGCACCTCGGCACCGGCCGCCGTCAACGCCCGCAGCGCCGCATCACCATGCAACTGCTGCAGAGGCACCAACGACCAGCCGATGTCCGCAGCATCAGTACGTTCGAGCAACCCGAGCTGGAACACGGTCGCCGCCACCGCGAGCGATGCGTCGTCCGCCCGGGCATTGAGCGTCGCGATACCGATCAGCTCCCACAACGCCTCGACCGCCCGCGCGTCCTGACCGTGTGCCGCCAGCCAGCCCCCGAACGACTGCGCGTCCGTCTCCGCGGCCGTCCGGTCCACCCGTCCCATGGCCAGCGCCGCACGAACGGCCGCCACCCGCTCCGCAACGCTCAACCAGCGGTACGACGCCAAGGCCGGCCCGAGGTGCAGTGGAGCGGGCATCCGGTTGCGCCGGATCCGCCCGACACCGCCGTACCGGCCACTGCGCACGGGTACGTCGAGGCGCTGTTGCAGGTGCACCTGGTCCCGCACGCCCAATCGGTCGAGAAGCCGCAGGTACGACGTACAGCACCGAAGGAACACGTGCTGTCCGTTGTCGATCCACCGGCCGTTCCGCTGGAACGAGTGCGTCAGCCCACCGAGCTTCGGCCGCCTCTCCAACAAGTCCACCGAGCAGTCCGCATCGGCCAGCGCCAGAGCCGCGGTGATCCCGGCCAGTCCGCCGCCGACGACGGCCACCCGCCTCATGACCGCGCTCCGGCCAACGACGCGAGCGCCACCTGGGCCTTCTCCACCGCCGACAGCGACAGCCGCCGGTCGTAGACCAGGACCGGATTCGCGCCGATCCGCAGCAGGAGGTGGTGATAGATGCCGGACATCGCCCGGCAGGACGCACCGCTGCGCCGGTCGAGGTACGGCAACAGACGCCAACCCAGTGCGTACCAGTCCTGCGCTCGCGCGGCAGCGTACCGGATGTACCCGGCCAGCCGGCCCTGCGGGTCGTCGAGCGCGCCGTGCTCGTCGAGTGCCAGCCGGACGCCGAACCGCTGCAGTTCGTCGGCCGGAAGATAGATGCGGCCGTTGCTGAAGTCTTCGCGGATGTCGCGCAGGATGTTCGTCTGCTGCAGCGCGATGCCGAGCTGGTCGGCGTACAGCGAGAGCCTCTCGACGTCGGCGTCCGCGCTTCCCGGGCCGAAGATCGACAGGCACAGCCGGCCGACCGAACCGGCCACCCGCCGGCAGTACCCGACCAGCTGGTCGAAATCGGCGATCCGGACGTCACACAGGTCGGTCTCGACACCGTCGACGAGTTCCTCGAAGGCGCCGAGCGGCACCGGGAACCGGCGGGCAGCGTCGGCCACCGCGACGTACACCGGCTCGCTCAGCTCATCGAGCCGGCCGAGATCCTTGCGCACCTGCGCGAGCGCGGCGCGCTTGTCCTCGAGCGGCAGGGTGCCGTCGCCGATGTCGTCGATCCGCCGGGCCAACGCGTACAGCGCCGACAGTGCGGTGCGCTTCGGCGGTGGCAGCAACCGGATGCCGTAGTAGAAGTTCCGCGCCTCGGTCTTCGTGATCTCCAGGCAGGCCGCGTACGCCTCCGCAACCGTCGGCGTCATCACGCCACCGCCTTGATCAGCAGGCGCACCGTCTCCGCCTTCGACGGCCGCGCGGTACGGGCCAGCACGTCGCCGTCGGTACGACGCAGCGCCCGGACCGTCGCCTGTCCGCCGGCCACGAACCCGGCCACGGAGACCCGCGCCCACCCGCGCAGCCGCCGGACGATCGGAGCCCCTTCGTCGAGCAGCATTGCGGCCCGCTCGGTCTCGTAAAGCATCAGCTCGCGCAACGCGTCCGACGCTGTCGGTTGATCGAGGTCGGTCTCGGCAACGCCGTACGTCGTCAGGTCTTCCTGCGGCAGGTAGATCCGCCCGGCCCGGCGGTCCTCCGCGACGTCCTGCCAGTGTTCGACCAGCTGCAGCGCCGTACATACGAGGTCGGACAGTCTGACGGTCTCGGGGTCGCTGACGCCGAAGACACCGAGCACGATCCGGCCGACCGGGTCTGCGGACAGCCGGCAGTAGCCGAGGAGGTCGGCGAAGGTCGGGTACCGGGTGACCGTCTGGTCCTGGAGGTTCGCCTGAATCAGGCGGTGGAAGGGTTCGGCCTGCAGGCCATGGGCCTGCACGACCGGGAGCAGCCGGCGCAGCACCGGATGGACCGGCTGCCCGGTCGTCCAGATGCGGTCCAGGTCTTCCTCGAACGAGCGCAGCGCCGCGGAACGGTCACCCTGGTGCTCGTCACCCAGGTCGTCGACGGTCCGGGCGTAGCCGTAAACGGCATGCAGCGCCTCTCGGGGTCCGGCGGGGAGGACTTTCAGCGCGACAGGGAAATTCTCCCCCTGTTCCCTCCTACCGAGTTCTCTCTGTTCTCTCTGCAGCCCGTCCGGATGCACATCCCCATGATCGGCAGCCGATTCCTGCCAAATCTGCCCCCGCAGCGAAGATTCCGGCGACCAGAACTTGTCACGGCGTTACAGTTGCCTCAAATGCGCATCCCCTCAGCTTGTGTGGGAGTCTCGCATGACCATCACCATCTTCGACCGGGCCGGCCTCGAGGCGGCTCTGCTGGACGGGCTGCCCGCCCTGCTGGACGAGGTCCGCGACCGGCTGGCCGAGCACTGGCCGGACTACGCCGCGTTCCTGGACAACAGCCGCGACATCGTCCTCGGTCCGGCCGAGCTGTTCGTGCACCGGCTGCTCGACACGTCGATCGCGAACCTCGGCAATCCGGAACAGCCCACCGTCGAACAACCCGACGAGACTGTCCGCCGGGTGTTCGTGGAGATCGGCCGCCGCCAGTTGCACGAGGGCAACGATCTCACCCGGCTGCTGACCGCCTTCCAGCTCGGCGCGCGGGTCGCCTGGCGGCACGTCGCCGCCACCGCCCTGCACCTGGACTTCGCGCCGGACCATCTCGCGGCGCTCGCGGACTCCGTGTTCGTGTTCGTCAACCATCTGTCGTTCTCGGCCGCCGACGGCTACCTGCAGGAGCAGATCGACGACGCGATGGTCCGCGAGCAACGTCGCGAGGAGCTGGCCAACCTGCTGCTGTCCGGACGCGCGAGTACCGAGGCCGTCCGTACCGCGGCAGCGCAGGCCGGATGGCGGATCCCGGACACCGCGGCCGTGATCATCTACGGCGGCGATCACCAGCACGCGGGCACCCTGGTCGCCAGGCTCGAGCCCTGGGCGCTACCGATCCGGCGCAACGGTCTCGTGGTCGGGGCGGTGGTTCCGGAACCGTCCGGTCCGGGACGCCGTCTGCAGCTCAGCCGCGAACTCGCCGGGATGCGCGCCGTGGTCGGCAATACCGTCACCTTGGCACAGCTGCCCCGCAGCCTGGAGATCGCCCGGATCGCCGTCCGGCTGCAGAAGACCGGCGTACTCACTGACGACCCGGTGTTCACCGACGAGCACCTGGACGCCTTGATCGTCTGGCGCGACGAGGCGCTGGTGGCCGCACTGCGCCACGAGATGCTGGCGCCGCTCGAGGGCGAGACGGCCGCCGCCCGGGAACGGCTCAGCGAAACCCTGGCCAGCTGGCTGCGGCACTTCGGCGACCGGCAGGCGATCGCGCGGGAGCTCAACATCCACCCGCAGACCGTGCGCTACCGGATGGCCCGGCTCAAGGCCCTGTACGGCGACCGCCTGGACGACCCCGACTCACGCGCTCGCCTGTTCCTCGCCCTCGAGTGGCCCGGCCCCCAACCGCTCGAGTAGGCGGCTCACGTGGCCGGCCAGCGCCGCGGCGTCGATGAGCGCGGGGTCGGTGGCCAGCCCGATCCCGAGCACACCTCCCCAGCTCAACGCCCCGACAGCGAGCGGAGTACCCGGGACCAGCGGCAGGATCGGGTACGCACGGTGGTGCGGCACGCCCGCGAACGTCATCGGGATCGCCGGTCCCGGCAGGTTCGACACCACCGCATGCAGGAAACGCGGTCCGTAGACCGTCCGCGCGAACCAGCGTGCGATCGGTTCCGGCAGCGCCCGTAAACCGGTCGCCGTCACGAACCGCGACGCCGGCGCCCGGGTCGGACGGCGCAACCGTTCGGTCCGGGCCGCTATCTCGGCCAGTAGCTCGTCGAACGGGCGCCCGTCGACCGGCACATCGACCATCGTCGCCGCGGTCGCGTTGCCCTCGGCCGCGCTGCCGGACGTCCGGACCATCGTCGTCACCGAGAACCGCAGCGGTTGTGGGAGGTCCCGCGCGACGACAGTGTCGGCGGCCAAACCGTCCGCCAGCAGCGCGAGCAGCAGATCGGTGACCCGTACCCCACGTGCCGCGGCAACCTTCCGGACGGCGTCCAGCCCGGCCTCGGCGACGGCGAAATCACGCCGGGCCGAGCCGGACGGCAACGGCCGTGCGGTGCCGTCGGTCGCCAGCTGAGCCAGCCCGACCGCGATCGCCGCGGCGCGTGTGAGCCGTCCGGGCACCGCGCCGGACGGCAGCGGTAACGCCGGGCGCGGCTCGAACAGACTGAACGTCTGCAGAACCGTCCCGATGCCGTCGGCAATCGAATGGTGCAGCAGGACGACCAACGCGTCCGCGCCGTCAGGACCCACGTCGCGCACCATCACGATTCGCCACAGCGGCCGGTCTCGCGGCATCGGTTGCTCGGCGAACTCGCCGACGACGCGCAGCAGGCCGTCCAAGCCGTCCGGCGAATGCCGCTCGACGACGTGCCAGTCCAGGTCGACGTGCTCGGCCTCGACCCAGCGGGGCCGGCGCCACCGCGACGGCGGTGCGAGCCGTTGACGCATCCGCGGTAGCCGGGCGAACCCCTCGCTGACCACTCTGCGGACCTCGTCGATCGCCGGCCGTCGGTCGGTCGGCTCGAGTACGACGACACCACCGACATGTTGCGCCGCGCCCGGCCGCTCGACGTGCAGGAAGAACGCATCGGCCGCCGACACGACGCTCCCGTTCACCGCGGCACCACCTGCTCGCCGAAGCGCGCCGCCAGCCGGCGATACAGACCCGGCGCCAACGCCCGTACGGTGGGAGCCACGCGAAGCCAGCCAGGTGCCCAGACCTCGGCGCGATCGTTCGAGATGGCGTCGACCACTGCCCGCGCGACGACTTCCGCGGGCAGCGGGCGCGGATACTTGCGGTCGTAGGGCCGGCCACGTGCGGCGAAGAACCCGGTGTCGACGACGCCGGGAAGGGTGAGGCTCACGGTGACACCACTACCACGAACCTCCAGCCGAAGACTCTCGGCGAAGATGTCGAGGGCAGCCTTGGTCGCCGCGTAGACGGCTTCGCCCGCGACCGCCGTACGTCCGGCGACCGAACCGACCAGAGCGATGTGACCGCTGCGCCGCTCGATCATCGCGGGGAGAAGGCAACGAACCAGCCGCAGCGGGGCCAGCAGGTCGACCGCCACCAGCCGCTCGAGCTGGTCGACGGGCATCTGCGCGAACGGTCCCGACCAGCCCTGGCCGGCATTGGCGACGAGTACGTCGATCTGCCCGTACGCGCGCAGCGCGGCCGTCAGGACCGCCTCCGGCGCGACCAGATCACCGATCACCGGCACGCCCCCGGACCGCTCGGCGACCGCGGTGGTCCGCACCGCGTCCCGTCCGTGCACGACGATGCGCGCCCCGGCCGCGGCGAGCCGCTCCACGACGGCGGCCCCGATCCCGGCCGACCCACCGGTGACGAGCACGACCTTCCTGTCCAGCCGCATCGCACCTCCTGTTGAGCTTCCACCCAGCATGTACCCCACCGGCGCTCAGGCGTGTCCTGCCCCCTGGCGCGCCGCGAGCTGATCGACCAGCCAGGGAAAGAGTTTCGCGAACTCCGACGCGGCGAACTGCCACGTATGGGCTCCTGGCGAGACCTCGACCCGGGACGCGATGTCCACGGCAGCAGCCGCCCTGGCGAGTTCCTCCGCCTCGTGTCGACGATCCACTTCCCCGGTGCTCGTGCAGAACAGGCCGCTCACTCCCACATACGGGCCGTGCGCGCGCATGACCAGGCGCGGGTCGTTGGCGCGCCGGGCGTTGTCGTCTCCGCCGTACAAGTCGTGCAGCGTCTGTGCGGGAGTGCCTGTGTACGGCGCGAGATCGCCGGAGATGTCGGCGAAGTGGCCGAACACCTCCGGGTGCTCGACCACCAGATCCAGCGCACAGGTCCCGCCCATCGAGAACCCGGCGACCGCCCACCGCCGCGGGTCGCGGACGGCGCCGAAAGTCTTCCCGACGTACGCCGGGATGTCCTCGGCCAGGTGGTCGGCGGCATTCCCCGGTACGCCGTTCACGCACTCCGTGTCGTTGCTGAACCGGCCCGTCGCGTCGGCGAACACCAGAATCGGCGCGTACCCGCTGTGCGCAGCGGCGTAGTCGTCGGAGACCCGCACCGCGTTGCCGAGGCGCACCCAGTCACCCGGACTGCCGTGCTCGGCACCGATCAACTCGACCACGGGCAATGCCGGACGGCTCCGGCCGACGAACCAGATCGGCGGCAGGTACACCAGTTCCTGCCGGTGGGTGAAGTGGCTGTAGGTCGCCGGTATGTCGACGGCAACCAACTTGCCCGCCGGCGGTACCGTCGCGACCCCGGCGGCGTGAACAGCGACTGGCAAGGAAGTCTGCCCCGGTAGCGGGGCATGCTTCCAGTCGTCGAGCGCAGCGCCGATCGTCGGGTAGTAACCGACGTACTGGTTGATCGCGTTCGCGCACAGGAATGCCGCCAGCGCTGCGGCGACCAGTGCCGTACCGCGCCTCCACCAGCGCGCACCCCGCCACCCGGCCGCCAGCACGAGCAACGCGCCCGCGGTCACCCCCAGCCACAACCACACCGAGATCGGGACCGGATCCACCTGTCGGGCCGCCCGCGCGCCCGGATAGGCCGCCAGCACCGTCAGCACCGCCGTCAGACCGACGACCGCCGGCAGGACGCGCAGCCGCCATCGCCGGTCCCGCCACCCGACGGCCACCAGCAGCGCCGCGGCCGCGGCAACCTGAAGAGCCACAGGGAGCCATCCCCCGAGCAGTGACACCCCCGTCCAGCCGTCCACGACCCGAGCGTAGACCGAATCGACGTGCAGGTGGGGGCTCCCTCGGTCAGGGAGCCCCCGAGGGAGGTCAGGAAGAGCTGACGGAGTAGGAGTTGCTGGTGAAGTTGAGGCCGCCCGACGACGAGGTGATCTCGAAGCCGAACTGGACCTCGCCGACCACCGCGTCGCCCATCCAGCCGGCGCTGCGGATCCAGTTCAGGATCGCCTTGATGTCGACGGTTCCGGAGTTGGTGTTGGAGGTGCGGACGAACGAGAAGACCGCGTTCGAACCGTTGCTCCCCCGGTAGACGTCCCAGGTGTGGCCGCCGACGGACGCGGTGGTCTGCCGGGATCCGATCGGGCCGACCGCGCCCTGCTTGTTGACCCAGAGCATGATCTCGTACGCATTGTTGCCGGCCCAGATGTCGTACGCCGTCTCGTACGAACCGCTGCCCGGCCTGCTGACGTTGAAGCTGCTGCGCAAACTGCCGAGCGAGCTGAGCTGCCTGCCGATGTTGCGAGCCGAGTGCGGATACGCCTTCACACCGCCGGTGTTCGGGTGGTCGGCCCAGACGCCCCAGTTGCTGTACGAGTTGGCCCAGATCGTCTGCGGCCCGGCGCCACTGCCCCAGACATCGTTCCGGATGGTGTAGCCACCGTTGGACCAGGTGGCCCACTTGTCCGACGACGACCACGTCGCCGCGTTCGCCGGTACGGCGGCCACCAGGCCCGCCGCCAGCACTGTCACCACTGCCGTTACTGCTCTCCACCACTTGTTCATTGCCGTTCCTCTCATCCTTGGGCGTTGAGATGAAGCAGAACTTTCAGGCCGGCTCCCCGTACGGGATGCCGAATCCGTTGGTCGACAGGTAGACCCGGCCGTACACGCGCGGATCACCGGTGATCGCGTCGCCCGTGGAGGCGTACTGATGGCGGTCGTCGTTCACCCGCACCCACGTAGCGCCGCTGTCGTCCGAACGGAAGATTCCTCGCACTCCGGCGACCTTGCCCGAGGTGTACGCGGCCATCTCCCGGCGCCGCGGCGCGGCCTTGCCGAAGCCGATCGTGTACGCCTCCTCGATCGAGGTCACCCGTACGTACGTCAACCCGCCGTCGACGGAGCGGAACAACCCACCCGTTCCCGCCGCGAGCCAGCAGTGACCGGAGCGAGCCAGTACCGTCTCGAGCTTCCCCGCGCCGACCGGAAGGCCGCCGGCCGTCGCGCTGAAGGCCGCACCGCCGTTCGAGCTGACGTAGGCCTGACCGGTACCGGCGTCGAACGCGTAGAACCTCGCCGGGTCGACCCGATCGCCCGCGACCACCGCAGTGACCGGCAGCCCCGTGACCGCGGTCCAGGTCGCGCCCCGGTCGCGGGAGTAGTGCGCGACCACATCGCCCGGTGACCACACGATCGTCCGCGCGTCGGCGCTGACCGCGGCCTTCCCGGTCTGGGTCATACCGGCCGGCTCACCGGTGAACGGCTGCCAACTCTTCCCGGCGTCGGTCGAGTACGCGCCACGTTCGCCCGCGTTCGCATTCGCCAGCCGTACGACGAACCCCGGTGCCAGCGCGGCGTAGTCGAGACTCGGCGACGTCCCACTGACCGGATTGGCCGCCTGCCCGTCGGGCGGTACGACGTCCAACCGGTCGTGCCGGTACACGCCGATGTCCCCCAGCGCACTGATCAACGGCGGTCCCCAGGGCGGACTGATCAGGTCG
This sequence comes from Kribbella jejuensis, assembly GCF_006715085.1. NCBI lineage: Bacteria > Bacillati > Actinomycetota > Actinomycetes > Propionibacteriales > Kribbellaceae > Kribbella > Kribbella jejuensis. Next base: position 300,599 of record NZ_VFMM01000001.1, read on the forward strand.
AGCACGGCGGTCTCCTCGAGCCCCTGGGCGCGCACGGACCAATGGGTACTGCGGCCTGCCTCCGCCTCGGTCACGTCGTCGGTACCGAAGATCGTCGCGCCGGTGACGTAGAGCACTTTGTCGGAGTCGAACGGATCGATCGAGATGTCGCCGATCATCCAGCCCAGCTTGGGTGTGCCGTGGAAGTTCAGGTACGGCGCTCCCGACGTGTCGAGCACGATCCGCTGCCCGATCGAGGTCCAGGTCCGGCCGCCGTCGACCGAACGGAAGATGTCGTCGACCGGACCCCAGCGGCTCATCGTCGACACCATCACGGTGCCCGGCCGCTGCGGATCGGTGGCAAGACCGCCGTACCCGAAGCCGGCCTCGCCGCCGGTGTTCGGACGCAGCGGGGTGATGTCGGTCCACTCCCCGGTCGCCGGATCGAGCTTGTGGACGGCGCCGTCGTACATCTCGTACGGGCCGGGCAGATCGCCGTACGTGACGTAGATGTTGCCGTCGGCCCCCAGCTCGCCGTGGTGCGGAAGCAGCCCCGTCGGTTGGCCCGCGATCGGCGACCACGTCGCGCCGGCGTCGGTGCTCCGGTAGAGCGGGTTCGCGGGATCGGAAACGCCGGCGTAGACGGTGCCGTTGCGGGGGTCCACGAAGACGAAGCCGATACCGATCCCCGGGGTGCCGGTGGCCGGGAAGCTGTCCACCCGCGCCCAGGTGACGCCGCGGTCGGCGCTGCGCCAGAGGCCCTGGTTGCGGGTGCCGAAGAAGAGCACGCGACCGTCGCGGGGGTGCACCACCAGCCGCTCGCCCATCGACCGGCCGGGCTCGTTGCCACCGAGCTTGAACGGCAGGTCGGTCCGCTCGAACGTCCGGCCCTGATCGCAGGACCGCAGGATCGCGCCGTTGATCGGCGACCAGTCGTTGGTATAGGTGCCGACGGCAAGATACAGCCGCTGCGGGTCGTGCGGGTCGAGCGCGAGGCTCTCGACACCGGTCCAGTTCCAGTCGTCCCAGCCGATCCAGTGCAGCAGCTGCACCCAGCGCCGCGTCCGGCCGTCGTACCGCGCGGCACCGCCGATGTCGGTCCGCGCGTAGACCAGGCCGCGTTTCGCCGGGTGGTGGATGATCCCGGTGACGAAGCCGCCACCGACGATCTCGACATTGCGCCACCGGTACCGGCCGGTCGGCGACGCCGACGCATAGGTGGCACCCGCCGCGGCGATCGCCGTACCGGTGCCCAGGGCAAGGAACTGTCTGCGCCCGAGATGTGGTCCGATATTCATCGTCACCCCTTGACCGCGCCGATGATGACGCCCTTGGTGAAGTGCCGCTGGATGAACGGATAGACGAGCAGCACCGGCAGGATCGCGATCACCACGATCGCCATCTTGATCGCCAGCCCGGGCGCCGGTTGCAGCCCCAGTCCGACGCCGGTCGAGACACCACCGGCGCCGGTCGGAAGTGCCTGCTGCTGGACGATGTACGTCCGCAGCACCATCTGCAACGGCCACTTGCTGTTGTCGTTGATGTACAGCAGCGCGTTGAAGAACGCGTTCCAGTAACCGACCGCGTAGAACAGCCCGACGACCGCGACCACCGCCTTCGACAGCGGCAGCACGATCCGGCGCAGGATGGACAGGTCGCCCGCACCGTCGATCCGGGCGCTGTCGATCAGCTCACCCGGAATGCCCATGAAGAACGACCGCATCACGATCAGGTTGAAGGCCGAGATCGCGGCCGGCAGGATCAGCGACGCATAGTGGTCGATCAGCCCGAGCGAGTTCACCAGCAGATAGCTCGGGATGATGCCGGGCCCGAACAGGAACGTCAGCAGTACGACGAACAGCAGCGGCCGGTGGAACAACGATCCCGGCCGCGACAGCCCGTACGCGGCGAGCACGGTGATCCCGAGGCTGAACGCCGTACCGACAAGGGTGATCAGCACGCTGATCACCAGCGCCCTCGTCACCACGCCGCCGGACAGCAGCTGCACGTACGCCGCGATCGTGAGTTCCCGCGGTACGACGACCAGGCCGCCCGCTCGCGTGACCGCCTCGGTCGAGGACAGGCTCGTCACCACGACGACGTACAGCGGGAACGCCACCGCGAGCGCGATCAGCGTCAGCACCAGCGGCTTGGTCAGCCGGTCGACGATCGTCGGTTCTTCTTCCCAGACAGCTCGTGTGGTCATGAGCGCGAATACACCCCCTGCTCGCCCACCATGTGGGCGAATCTGTTGGCCACCAGGACGAGGACGAGGCCGACCACGCCTTTGAACAAACCGGCGGCGGCGCCGTAGCCGAAGTCGCCGGCGAGCAGGCCCTGGTAATAGACGAAGGTGTCGAGTACTTCCGCGGCGTTGCCGCCGACGGCGCTGCGCTGCAGGATGAACTGCTCGAACCCGACCGTCAGCGCGTCACCGAGCCGCAGGATCAGCAGCAGCACGATCACCGGGCGCAGACCGGGCAGAGTGATGTGCCACAGACGCCGCCAGCGGTTCGCGCCGTCGGCCGCCGCCGACTCGTAGAGCTCCGGGCTGATCGTCGACAACGCGGCGAGGAACACGATCATGCCCCAGCCGGCGTCCTTCCAGACCGCCTGTGCGGTGACCAGCAGAATGAACGTGTCGGGCTTGGTCATCAGGTCGATCGCCGAGTGGCCGTGCTCGCGCAGCGTCTGCGAGAGCAGGCCGGCGCCGCCGATCATCTGCTGGAACAGCGAGACGACGAGGACCCAGGAGAAGAAGTGCGGCAGATAGACGATGCCCTGGATGACGTTGCGGATCTTCGCGGACAGAACACTGTTCAGCAACAAGGCCAGCCCGATCGGGATCGGGAAGAAGAACGCCAGCTGCACCACCGTGATCGACAGCGTGTTCGCCACGGCCCGCCAGAACGCGGGTTCGGAGAACATCCGCTGGAAGTTGGCGAAACCGACGAAGTCGCTGCCCCGGATCCCGGTGTACGGCGAGTAGTCCTGGAACGCGATCACGTTCCCCAGCGTCGGGAAATAGTGGAACACGCCCAGCAGCACGATCACCGGCGCCACCATCAACAGCAGCGGCCAGTCCCGCCGCAACCGGTGCCGGAACTTCGCTCCGCCACTCCTGTTCCGCCGGTGGACGGGTTCCTTGGTCTGTCGGGTCTCCTCCGCCTTCACCGAAGGCTCAACGGCCGTTGTCACTGAGAACCTTCGCGTAGAAGTCACGGCCTTCGTTGCCGCCGTTGTCCTGCCACTGCTTGACGGCCGTCTTCAGGTAACTGACCGGCTTGCGCCCGCGGTAGATGTCCTGCAGCGCGTCGTCGAACGGCTTGGCCAGCGCGGCCATCTTGGCGGGTTGCTCCACCCGGATGCCCTCGAAGAGATTCTTCTCCCGGAACTTGATCGCCGTGTTCTCCCAGGCACACATCGACTCGACGTACCCCGGGTACTCGCTCTGCGTGATGGCGACCGGACGGCCACCCAGGAAGATGTACGTCTGCGAGACTTCTTTCTGGCCCAGCGCCGTCAGCTTCGGCGCACCGTTGCTCTGCCGCGTGTAGTGCTTGCCCTCGACCCCGTAGTTGTACAGCTGGTACTCCTCGGTCCCGAACGGTGCGGCCGTGTAGTTCAGGACGCCGAGCAGCTCCTTGACGCGTGCCTCGCCGACTCCCTTCTTCACGAAGGTGAAGATCCCGGCCGGGTCACCGCCCCAGGTGATCGGAGTGCCGCCGTCGTGGGCGAACGGCACCACCGGCTGCGGGTTGAACTTGGGGTTCGTCGGCAGCTGCCGCTGCAGCGACTCGGCCCAGGCACCCAGCCCGTCCTGCCGGATCACGAACTTGCCGCCCTCGAACAGCGCCTTCTCGTCGGCCGAGTTGCCGACCACCTCGGGATGCACGTAGCCCGACTGGAACAGCTGCCGGACGAACGCCACCGACTCCTCGAACTCCGGCGTCTCGATCTTGTTCACCAGCTTGCCGCTGGAGTCCTTACGCCAGCTCCCCGGCGCACCGAACATCCGGGCCACCTCGTCGGCGACCGAGCCGAACGCCCAGCGACCGGACTTGGCGTCGGTCATCTGCTTGCCCAGCGCGAGCATGTCGTCGGCGTTCTTCGGCGGCTGCGCGCCGACCTGGTCGAAGATGTCCTTGCGGTAGAACAGCGCCCACGGGAACCCGTCGGACGGGAACGGCACCGCCTTGAGCTGGCTGTTCCAGACGCCGTACGCCCAGGCCCTGGTCGGCAGGTTCGCCAGCATCGGGTACGCCGCGGCCTTGTCACCGGCGAGGTACGGCGTCAGATCCTCGAACAGCTTGTCCACCGCCTGGCCGAACCGGGTCAGCCCGGAGATGTTCCAGCCCGGGATGCAGAGCAGCTCCGGGACGTTGCCGGCGGCAAGGATCGGGCCGAGCTTGTCGCCGTAGTCGTTGCCGTTCAGGATGTTGAACTTGACCGGGGCACCGATCCGCTCGTCGTTCGCCTCGAAGTACGAGTTGTTCGCCAGCGGCGGGATCGGGCTCCACAGCGGCGTCATCGCGGTCACCGGCTTGCCACTGGGCACCATCTTGTCCGGCACCGCCCGCTTCAGCTCGGCCGGGTAGTGCGTGAAGCCCGGCGAGGCGCCGTCCTGGCCCGGCAGATCCGGCTTGACCGGTTCGTACTGGACGTACTTCGGCAGCAGCCCGGACAACTTGTCCTCGGTCTCGGCGTGCCCCGACGTACTGGAACCCGAGCTGCCGTTGGAGCAGCCGGTCAGCGTGACCCCGCCGGCGGCAGCGGCCGCGCCGGCGCCGAGCAGGGAGATGAAGGTCCGGCGGCTGGCCCCGCCGATCGCTGGTCCGGTCACGTCGCATCTCCTAGAATTAGTTGGGCTGGTCGCCAAACAAATTAACCCAGGCCAGACCATGCGACAAGGTGTAGAACTGACCCAGAACTTCTTTCGACGGGACGGACCTTGATCACACAGACCGCCGACCACACCGACATCCGCGCGATCAACCTGGCCGCGGTACTGGCCCATCTGCGCCGGGAAGCGCCGTGCTCGCGAGCCGCGATCGCGTCGGCCACCGGCTTGAACAAGGCGACCGTCACGAGCATCGTCGGCGAGCTGCTCGACCGCCGGCTGGTCCGCGAGACCCAGCAGACCCAGAACCACGTCGGCCGTCCGGCGACCCTGCTCGTGCTCGACGGTTCGGCGTACGCGACCATCGGGCTCGAGGTCAGCGCGCGCGGCCTGACCGCGCTCGGCTGTGACGCGGCCGGCGAGCAGGTGCTGCGCTGGCACCGCGCCGGGCCGGGGCCCGACGCCGGACCGGCGAAGGCGATCGCGGCGATCGCCGCGCTGGCCCGCCGGGCAATCGCTTCGGTGCAGTCGTCCGGGCGGCGGGTGCTCGGCATCACCGTCGGCGTACCCGGGCTGGTGAACCGCGACGGTGCGGTCGTCCTGGCCGCCGGGCTGGGCTGGCGGGACGTGCCGCTGGGGTCCGAGCTGGCCGCGGCGCTCGGGCGGCCGGACATTCCGGTGACGGTCGACAACGACGCGTCGCTGGGCGTGCTGGCCGAGCACCTCTACGGCGAGTACGCCGGTACGCCGAACCTGATCCAGCTGACCGGCGACACCGGCGTCGGCGCCGGCATCATCGTCGACGGCCGGCCGCTGCAGGGGCATCTCGGGTACGTCGGGGAAATCGGCCACCTGCGACTGATCCCGGACGGCCCGCTCTGCGCGTGCGGCCGCCGCGGCTGCCTGGAAGCGCTCGCCGGTGTACCCGCGATCCTCGCCCGGGTCGGCGCGACGGTCGACGAGGAGGACTCACAGCGCCAACTCGAAGGGCTGATGCGCCGGGCGGACAACCGCGAGGCGGACGTCATCGGAGTGCTCACCGAGGCCGGCACCCACCTCGGTCACGGCATCGCCGCTCTCGTCAATGTCCTCAACCCGGAAGTGGTGGTGCTCGGCGGCGCGTACGCCCTACTCGCCGAACACCTGGCTCCCGCGGTCGACAAGGCCCTGCGGGAAGCGACCATCGCGCCGGACGCCGGCGGCTGCACCGTCGTGCCGTCCAGCTTCCCGCACACCGCCACTCCCCTGGGCGCGACCGCTCAGGCGCTGACCCCGCTGACCAGCGGCCGACTGCCGGGCTGAAGCCGGAAAGCGCCTGCCCCGGGGTCTTGACCGTGAGCGCGCAGGATGTCACCCTCGGTTTCACGCCCGATTGTCGAAGCGCTTCGACATACCCTGCCATTGGAGTCGATCGCCATGAGTACTCCAACTCCCCCGTTCCGCGACCCGGCACGCCCGACCGTTGAGCGGCTCGACGACCTGCTCGCCCGGCTCACCCGGGAGGAGAAGATCGCGCTGCTGCACCAGTACCAGTCGGCCGTTCCACGGCTCGGTCTGGAGGCGTTCCGTACCGGCACCGAGGCCCTGCACGGCGTCGCCTGGCACGGTCCCGCGACCGTGTTCCCGCAGGCGATCGGCCTTGCGACAGGCTGGAATCCCGAACTCGTCCGCGCGGTCGGTTCGGCCGTCGGCGACGAGGTCCGGGTGTTCCACCACAAGGACCCGGCCAGCGTCGGACTGAACGTCTGGGCGCCGGTGGTGAACCCGCTCCGGGACCCGCGCTGGGGCCGCAACGAGGAGGGGTACGCCGAGGATCCGTGGCTGACGGGCGTGATCGCGACCGCGTACGCGCGTGGCCTGGCCGGCGACGACCCGAAGTACCTGAAGACCGCGCCGACGCTCAAGCATTTCCTTGCCTACAACAACGAGACCGACCGGTGCACGACGTCGAGCAACCTCCCGCCGCGGGTCCTGCACGACTACGAGCTCCCGGCGTACCGCTCCCCGATCGAGGCCGGCGTCGCGGTCGCGGTGATGCCGTCGTACAACCTGGTGAACGGCCGGCCCACCCATCTGAGCCCGCTGATCAACGACGTGCTCCGGACCTGGACGACCGACGAGATCCTGGTGGTCAGCGACGCGTACGCACCGGCCAACCTGTTCGGCCTGCAGCAGTTCCTGCCCGACGGACCGAGCGCCTACGCGGCCGCGCTCAAGGCGGGCGTCGACAACTTCACCCAGGACGACACGAACTCCGCTCCGACCGTCGAGCGGCTGACGACCGCGCTCGACCGCGGACTGATCACCGCCGAGGACATCGACGCCGCGGCCCGGCGGGTGCTCGCGATCCGCCTGCGGCTGGGCGAATTCGACCCGCCCGAGCTCGACCCGTACCGCGAGCTCGAGCCCGAACTGGTGAACTGCCCGGCGCATCGCCGGCTCGCCCAGGACGCGGCCCGCGAGTCGATCGTGCTGCTCAAACACGACAGCCGACTGCTGCCGCTGTCCGCGTCGACGCTGACCCGGGTCGCGGTCGTCGGGCCGCTCGCCGGGACGCTGTCCGCGGACTGGTACGCCGGCACGCTGCCGTACCAGATCACCGCACTGGACGGCATCGCCGAACGCCTGGGCCGGCACCGGGTCGACTACCACGAGGGCGTCGACCGGGTCTGCCTCCGGATCGCCGGTACGTCGTCGTACGTCACCGTCGCTCCGGACGCGGCGCTGCGGACCGGCAGCGTACCCGGCGAGTTCGACCTGTTCGACTGGGGCGGCGGTTCGTGGGCGTTGCGGTCGGTTTTCAACGGTCAGCACGTCAGCGTTGCCGACGACGGCGAAGTGGTGGCGGACCAGCCGGGTCCGAACGGCTGGGAGGTCAAGGAGACGTTCCGGCTCGTGCGGCAGGCCGACGAGGTGCTGATCCAGCATCAGCACAGTGGCCGCTACCTGGCCGTGGACGAACACGGCACCGTGGGCCTCGCCGACGAGGGTTCGGCGTTCGAGATCGACGTCCTGGTCGACGGCGCCGCCCGGGCGGCCGAGCTCGCGGCCGCCGCCGATCTCACGATCGTTGTCGCAGGCAACCACCCGCTGGTGAACGGCCGCGAGACCGAGGACCGGGAAAGCCTCGACCTCCCGGTCGGCCAGGAGCGCCTCATCCGCCAGGTGCACGCCGCGAACCCGCGGACCGTCCTGGTGCTGACCAGCAGTTACCCGTTCGCGATCGGCTGGGCCCAGCAGCACCTGCCGGCGATCCTGTGGTCCGCACACGGTGGACAGGAGTACGGTCGCGCGCTGGCCGACGTACTGTTCGGCGACCACGACCCGTCGGGCCGGTTGACCCAGACCTGGTACGACTCCGCCGCCGACCTGCCCGGTCTGCTCGACTACGACATCGTCACGACCGACGCGACGTACCTTTACTTCCGCGGCACTCCGCTGTATCCGTTCGGCCACGGCCTCAGCTACACGACGTTCGCGTACGGCGATCTGCGGCTGAGCACACCGTCGATCCCGGCGGACGGAGAGGTTCACGTCACGTTCACTGTCACCAACACCGGCGATCGCCCCGGCACCGAAGTCGCGCAACTGTACTCGCGCCAGCAGCGGTCACGCGTCAAGCAACCCCTGCGGCAGCTGCGCGGGTTCCGCCGGGTCTGTTTGCAGCCCGGCGAAACCACGCAGATCGAGCTCACGATCAACGCGGCCGACCTGGGCTTCTGGGACGTGACGCGTGATCGGCACTGCGTCGAATCCGCCGGCCACAGCATCATGGTCGGCTCCTCCAGCGCCGACCTCCGCCTCAGCACTACCCTCGACGTCCGCGGCGAACGCATCCCACCGCGCACGCTCGACCTCGCCGCCACCAGTTTCGACGACTACTGCGCCGTCACTCTGACCGCGGCGACCCCGCAACGCGGCGACGCGGTGATCTCGCTGGAATCCCAAGCCTGGCTCGCCTTCGACGACGTCCTGCTCGAGTCCACCGGCGTCCGGGCCCGAGCGGCCAACCGCACCGACGAGCCGGCCACCATCCAACTCCGCCTCGACGACCCCCTCCACGGCGAGCTCCTCAGCACCCTGCGGATCCCGCCGACCCAGGACCTCATCGAACTGTCCGCAGACCTGACCACGGTCCCCGGAGTACACACCCTCTACGCAGTCTTCTCGGCACCCGACGTCGTACTGGAGGATCTGCGCATTACTGTGGACGGGTGAAGGGTCGGACGGCCAATCTCGTTCTTCTGGTCGTGGTTCCGCTGGCTGCGGTGTCGGGGCTCTGCATGTTCGTACTCGGCGGCGGGCTCGTGTGGCCGATCGCGTTCCTGCACGGGGCTGTTGGTCTGGCCGTCGTCGTTCTCGTTCCCTGGAAGTCGATCGTGGTACGGCGAGCGCTGCGCCGTGCGCGACGGCCCGGCTGGGTCGTCTCGCTGCTCCTGACCGCGACAACGGTCGTCGCGCTGGTTACCGGCGTGGCGCACCGGGCCGGTGCCCTGCTGGCCGCCGCACCTGTCACTACGCTGCAGTTGCATGTCGCCGCCGGCGTCGTTGCGGCGATCCTCACCCTCCTGCATGCGCACCGTCGACCGGTCCGGGCACGCCGGGCCGACGTCTCGCGACGCGCGTTGCTGCGGCTCGGGCTGGTCGCCTCCGCGGCCGGCCTCCTCGAGGGGACCGCCCGGGGAGCCAGTGCAGTGGCGACGCCGTCCGGGGTACGCCGATCCACCGGCTCGTTCGAACTCACGTCGTCCTCGGTCGCCGCGATCCCGGTCACGTCGTGGCTCTTCGACCCGGTGCCCGACCTCGGCCTCACCTCCTGGCGGCTGACCGTGTCGAGCGGTGGCACCTCCCGGGACTGGTCCCTGGAGGATCTCGGCGAATGGGACGACCGGCTGATCGCCGTCCTGGACTGCACCGGCGGGTGGTGGACGGAGCAGGAGTGGTCCGGCGTACGAGTGAGCAGGCTGCTCCCCGACGGTGCGACCGGAACGGTCAAGGTGACGAGCGCGACGGGCTACCACCGTCGGCTGCCGCTGACCGACCACCTACTCCTCGCCACTGGCATCGGTGGCAACGCCCTCACCGCCGGGCACGGCGCCCCGGCGCGCCTGGTGGTCCCCGGCCGGCGCGGCTACCACTGGGTCAAATGGGTGGTCCGCATCGATCTCGACAGCCACCCGTGGTGGGTCGAGGCTCCACTGCCGCTGCAGTGACACCTCGACCCACCGCTCCCGTTCAGATCATTCGGTCGCCAGGTCGAGGGCCAGGCAGTTGGCGAACTCGACCGGTTGTTTGTCGGGCAGGCGGACGACCAGGGTGCCGTGAGCCTGCTCGAAGTCGACCGGGCCGTGGCCGAGCAGGCGGACGCCGGCTACGGATTCGTGGCCGGCCAGGCTGCGGATCACCGCGCGGCCGTCGTCGGGCCACGCCAACTGGAAGGCGTAGACGGTGTTGTCGCGGCGGGTGAACCGGAAGTCGGAACTCGTCCAGTTCACCCTGTCCTCGGTGAAGCCGTCGATGACCACGCTGCGCGGACCCTCGCCGAACACCCGGAACGGCCGGGTGCCGTAGATGCCCTCGCCGCAGACCCGCATCCAGGCACCGAGATCCTCCAGGATCCGGGTGCACTCGAGGTCGAGCGAGCCGTCGGGCAACTGCGGCACGTTCAGCAGCAGGTTGCCGTTCTTCGACACGATGTCGACCAGCATCTCGACGACGTGCCCCGCGGTCTTGTAGACGTCGCGCACGTTGTAGAACCAGTCGCCGATCGAGGTGTCGGTCTGCCACGGCGCAGCACCGATTGCAGGGATCTGGCTGCGTTCGATGTCCATCACACCGACCGCGCTGATCTCCGGCCGGCGGTCCTTCTGCTGGTAGACGGCCCGGTTCGCGCCGTGCACCTGCGCGCTCGTGTTGTACAGGTGCGACACCGCCCGCAGGCCGGGCGTGTAGTCGACCTCGCCGAACGGCAGTGCTCCGTCGGAGTACAGCAGGTCGGGCTGGAACCGGTCGATCATCTCGGTCACCGACTCGAGCCAGTAGTGGTGCCAGGCCGGATCGTCGGTGTACCAGGGATCCGGCACCTCACCGCCCTCGGTGGCCTTCATCCAGGTGTACGACGCGCCGAGGTGCTCGGTGATACCGAACGGCAGCCCGTGCGCGTCCGCGGCGGCCTTCCACAACGCGACGATGTCCTTGCCCGGACCGGCCTTGACCGAGTTCCAGGGGTTCACCGCCGAGTCGTAGTTGAAGAAGTTGTCGTGGTGCACGGTCTGCGCGACGAAGTACCGCGCTCCGGCGGCGACGAACTGCTCCATCAGCGCGTCCGGGTCGAACCGCTCGGCCTTCCACAGCCGGACGACGTCCTCGTACCCGAACTGCGACGGCGGCCCGTAGGTCCGCAGGTGGTAGCGGTACTGGTCGCTGCCCTCGCGGTACATGTGCCGGGCGTACCAGTCGCCGTACCGCGGGACCGCCTGCGGCCCCCAGTGCGACCAGATCCCGAACTTCGCGTCCCGGAACCACTCCGGACACTGGAACGTGCGCAGGGACTCGAAACTGGACTCGAACGTGTTTGTCATTTGGGCACCTTGTCGTAGGCGGTCTGCTGGATCTCCAGGTAGCGCTTCAGTCCCAGGCTGTCGAGGCCCTTGACGTAAGCGTCCCAATCGGTGTCGATGTTCTTCGAGCCGGTGACGAATTGGAGCGCGTTCTGCTGGACGTAGTTGTCGATGTTGGTCTGCAGGGTCGCGAGCTCGTTGGCCTGAGCCGGGTCGATCCACACCTTCCAGAACGGGTAGATCTGGGCCTTGTCCTCGTGACCGGCGTACAGCTTTGTCGCTTCGTAGAGCTTGCGTTCGTATCCCGCCTGCGAGTAGATGTCGGTGCCGATCGCCTCGGAGTTCCGGAAGTGGGCGGTGTTGTTGTACTGCGCCATCGCGCCCCAGCCGGAGTTCCGCGGCGCCGTGCCGGGCTTCTGCGGGATCTGCTTGAAGATCGGCTTCAGCGACTTGTCGAGCGCGACGTCACCGGGGCCCGGATCGGTCCAGCCCTTGCCCTTCATCCCGAACTGACCGTTGATCTGACCCTGGTCGGTGAAGATGTAGTCGAGCATCTTGATCGCAGCGATCTGCTTCTCCGGCGTCGCCTTGCTGGTCAGCACGAACGTCGCACCGGGCGCGCTCGGGAAGTTGTAGCCGGTGTAGTTCTTGCCTTCCGGACCGGTCAGCGGCGGTACGGCGTCGTACTGCTTGTCCCGTCCGTCGGCCGAACCGGTGTTGACGAAGATGCCCGGGTGCAGCACGGTCGCGGACCCGAGGATCACCGAGCCGGCGTGGTTGCCCTGCTGCGAGAGCGCGTCCCCGTTCTGGGTGAAGGCGCCCTTGTCGATCAAGCCTTCCTTGTACAGCGAGTTGAGGTACTTGAGGCCTTCTCGCCAGCCGTCCTTGTTCGCCTGGATGTCGACCTTGCCGTTGTTCAGCACCAGGGCCGAGTTGTTGTACCCGCTGGAACCCTGCGGGTCGTAGATGAACGCGTTCATGAAGTACGGGATCAGGAAGTCCCGCACATCGGCGCTGAGCGGGATCTCGTCCGCCTTGCCGTTGCCGTTCGGGTCCTGGGTCTTGAACGCCTCCAGGACCTTGCGCATGTCCTCGGTCGTCTTCGGTTGCTGCAGTCCGAGCTTCTTCAGCCAGGCCGAGTTCATCCAGAGCTTGTCCTGGTACGAGCAGTGGAAGCAGTCCACCCACTGCGGCAGGCCGTAGATCTTACCGTCCGGCGCGGTGGCCATCGACTTCCACTCGGGGGTGGAGTCCAAGGCCTTCTTGATGTTCGGCGCGTACTGGTCGATGAGCTGGTTCAGCGGTACGACGACGCCCTGGTTCGACAGCTTGAGCAGGTCGGTCTGGGTGAACTGGTCGACCCACGGGATCAGCAGGTACAGGTCCGGGTAGTCGCCGCTGGCCAGTGAGATCTGCCGCTTCTCCTTGGCCGGACCACCGTCGTAGGTCGTGGTCTGCCACTTGATCGTGATGTTGAACTTCTGCTGGATCAGCTTGGTGAAGTCGTTGGTGGCCAGGTTCGTGTCGGCCGACTGCGGCGCGAACACGTTCAGCGTGACGGCCGGGTTCCCGGTGATCGTCGGCAACGGCTTGCTGCTGGAATCGTTCGAGCTGCCTCCGGAACAGGCCGCGAGGGCGAACGCGAGGAGGCTGATGCCGGCGATCGCGGCACGCCTCCGCCTACTGAATTTGACAGACATGGGTTCCTCACAGAGACGGGGACAGGTCGGAGTGGTACCGGAGATCAGCCCTTGACGGCGCCGATCAGGATTCCCTTGGTGAAGTAGCGCGCGACGAACGGGTAGATCAGCAGCACCGGCACGCTCGCCACCACGATCAGCGAGTACTTGAGCAGGTCGGCAAGCTGCTGGCGCTGGATGACGACCGACGCGTCGACGGCTCCGCCGCCGGTCGTGTTGAGGATGAGGATGTTTCGCAGCACGAGTTGCAGCGGGAACAGGTCCGGGTTCTTCAGGTAGATCAGCGCGTCGAAGTAGGAGTTCCACTGCATGATCGCGTACATCAACGCGACCACGGCGATCATCGGCTTGGCCAGTGGGATCACCACCGACCACAGGAAGCGGAGGTCGCCGCAGCCGTCGAGTTGCGACGCCTCGACGAGTTCCTCGGGGATGGCGGTGCGGAAATAGGTGCGGGCGATGATCACCTGCCAGACACCGATCGCCTGCGGAATGATCAACGCCCACCGGGTGTCGAGCAGACCGGCCGACTGCACGACGAGGTAGGTCGGGATCAGCCCGCCGGTGAACAGCATCGTGAACAGGATCAGTGTCATCACGACGTTCCGGCCGACCAGCGTCCGGCGCGACAGCGGATAGGCGATCGCGATCGTCATCGTGACGCTGACGATCGTCCCGACGACCGTGTAGAACAGCGAGTTCAGATAGCCCTGGATGATCTGCGGATTCTCGAACACGGCGTGATAACCGCGCAGCGAGAAGTCGACCGGCCAGAACAGCACCCGGCCCGACGACACCGCCTCCGGACTGCTGAACGAACTCGCCACGATGTACAACAACGGCAACAGCACGACGAGCAAGAAGACGCCCAGCAGCAGGTACACACAGAACAAGAAGATCCGGTCCGTGCGCGGCTCGCGGATCCGCCGTGCCCGCGCCGCGCGGCGCTCCAACCGCTTGCTGGCCGGCGTAGTCGTTTCGGTCAACGTCGTCATGACCACAGTCCGTTCCCGGTGACTCGTTTCGCGATCACATTCACGATCAGCAGCAGGGCCAGGTTGATCACCGAGTTGAACAGGCCCACCGCGGTCGCCCCGCTGAAGTCCGCGTTCAGCAGACCGGTCTTGTACACGTACGTCGCGATGATCTCGGACTGGCTCAGGTTCAACGGGTTCTGCAGCAGGAACGCCTTCTCGAACCCGATCGCCATGATGTTGCCGACCGCAAGAACCAGGATGATCACCGCCGTCGGCATGATGCCCGGCAGATCGACATGCAGAATCCGCCGCAGCCGGCTCGCACCGTCCACCCGCGCGGCCTCGTGCAGCGCCGGATCGATCCCGGCCAACGCCGCCAGGTAGATCACCGCGGAGTACCCAGTCGTCTGCCAGACGTCGGACCACACATAGATGTGCCGGAAGTAGTCCGGGTTACCGAGGAAGTCGATCGCCGGTACGCCGAAGAACCCGAGCCCCTCGTTGACGATGCCGAGTCGCGGCGACAGCACCAGGATCGTCATCGAGACGACCACGACGGTGGAGATGAAGTACGGCGCGTACGTCACCATCTGCACCGTGCGCTTGAAGACACCGTTGCGGACCTCGTTCAAGGCCAGCGCGAGCACGATCGCGATCGGGAAGCTTGCCGCCACTGTGTAGAGCGAGAGCACGAAGGTGTTCTTCACCAGGGTCCAGAACACCGGGTTGTGGAAGAACAGGTCGAAGTTCTGCCACCCGACCCACGGACTCCCCCAAATGCCCTTGATCACGTTGTAGCTCTTGAACGCCAGCACCGCGTTCGACATCGGGATGTACTTGAACACCGCGAACCACAGCAGCGGCACGACCATCAACAAATACAGCGTCCAGTGCCGCCGCAGGCTGCGCCGCAGTCCTTGAACACCCGGGCGTTCGCGCCGCCGACGACGCGTACGCCGGGCAGGCGTCTCACCGGCCGGTGGCCGGACCGTGGTCAGGGTTGCCATGGGACCTCCTTCGGGGGTGCCGGTTTCAGGTCGGTTCAGGACGTGCTCAGGCGATGGGCGAGTCCCGCGATCAGCCGGACGCGCACCTGTCCGTCGCCGTACCGGACGGTCCGTTCCTGGTCGCGGTCGGCGGTCAGGACGGCCTCGATGCCGTTCGGCGTCCAGGCGATGTCGACGACCACGCCGCCGCGAGCCCGCAGCCCGCTCACCCGTCCGCTGCTCCAGGCGTCGGGCAGTGCCGGCAGCAGGACGATGTCGCCGGTATGGCTCTGCAGCAGCATCTCGGCGATACCGGCGGTGGCACCGAAGTTGCCGTCGATCTGGAACGGCGGGTGCGCACAGAACAGGTTCGGGTACACACCGGCGCCGCTTCCCGGCCGCCCGGTGGCCCGGTCGTCGGCCGGCCGGAGGAACGCCCTGATCAGCCGGTGCGCGCCCGCCGCGTCCTGCAGCCGCGCCCGCAGACAGATCTTCCAGGCGAGCGACCATCCGGTCGCCTCGTCACCACGCAGATCGAGTGAGCGCAAGGCCGCGGCCGCCAGTGCCGGGGTGGTGTCCGGAGTGATCGCATCACCGGGGTGTACGCCGACCAGGTGCGACATGTGCCGGTGGTGCGGATCCTCCTCCGGCAGATCGGCCGCCCATTCCTGCAGTTGCCCTCGCGCGCCGATCGGCGGTTCCGGCAGCCGCTTGCGTGCCGTGGAGATCTCGGCGACGAGCGGATCGACGACGTCCAGCAGTGCGGCGGCCTGCTCGACCCGGTGGAACAGATCCGAGATCAGGGCGAGGTCCATCGTCGACGACACGGTCACCGACGCGGGCTGCCCGTCCGGAGCGATGTAGTCGTTCTCCGGCGAGGTCGACGGCGCCGTACCGAGGCTGCCGTCGGGCAGTTCGACCAGCCAGTCGAGGCAGAACTCGGCCGCGCCGCGCAACGTGCGCCACGATTCACCGAGGAACGAGAGATCGCCGGTGAACTCGTAGTGATCCCACAGATGCCGGGCCAGCCATGCGCCGGCCAACGGCCAGTTCGACCAGCGCGGATCGCCTTCGACCGGGTTCGCCCAGCACCAGGCGTCGGTGTTGTGGTGCGCGGTCCAGCCGCCGCAGCCGTAGCGTTCATGGGCGGTCGTGCGGCCCGCTTCCGCGAGGTGATCGATAAACCTCAGCAGTGGCTCGTGGCACTCGGGGAGGTTCGTCGTCTCGGCCGGCCAGTAGTTCATCTCGGTGTTGATGTTGACGGTGAAGTTCGAACTCCACGGCGGTCGCAGGATGTCGTTCCAGATGCCCTGCAGGTTCGTCGGCAGGCCACCGGGCCGCGAACTCGCGACCATCAGGTAACGCCCGTAGTTGTAGGCGAGGGCCGCGAGCGCGGGGTCGTCGAGGTCGACCGACCCGGCCACCCGGACATCGGTCGGCTGCTCCGACACCTCAGGTATCCCGACGAGTTCCAGCGACGACCGGCGGAAGAGCCGCCGGTGGTCCTTCAGATGATCCTCGAGGAGGTCGGCGAATCCGCGGCCGAGTGCGTTCGACACCGCACGATCCGCTCTGATCAGGCATTCGACAGCCGTCCGGTTCGGTGGCGTCGACGGTCCGTCGTACCCGGTAGCGGTGCAGAGCACCAGCACGATCTCGGTCGCGTCCTCGACCTCGAGCTGAGAATCCGTCGCCCGGACCTCGCCGTCGGTGAGCGATCGCAATGCGATCGCCGCCGCCATCCCTCGGTCCGCGCCGTCGGAGTACCGGATCGGCTCGGGGACGTCGCGGTGCGGGGGCGCGACGTCCGCCGGCGCCTGGAGCAGCAATCCCAGGCCGCCCTCGACCGCATGTCCGCGCGACTGCAGTAGCGACGACAACCGGCAGGTGAGCGCGAGCGCCGGCGCGGACGCCGACAGCCGCACCACGAGGACGTCGTCCGGTGCGCTGACGAAAACCTCCTGCTGAACGTGCTCGCCGTCGACGTCGTACTGCGTCGTCGCGACCGCCTCGTCGAGATCGAGCGCCCGCCGGTACGCCGTGACCGTGTCGTCGACCGGCGCGGAACCACCGACGCGCGTCTCGATCAACAGGTCTCCGAGCGGCAGGTACGCCTGCGAGTAACCGGAGTGGAAACCCCGCGCGAAGTCATGCGCCCGCCGGATGTCGCCCGCCCACAAGGCCTCGCGGACCGCCTGCACGGCGTCCGGTCCGGTCGCCCCGAGCGGAACCGACAACTGTCGCGCGGTCTCCGGACCACCCGACCACAGCGTCTCGTCGTTGAGCGCGATGCGGTCGGTCGCGGTACCTCCGAAGCACATCGCGCCGATCCGGCCGTTGCCGAGTGGTAGGGCCTCCAGCCAGGTTGCGGCCGGCCGGTCGTACCACAGCCGCTGCCGGCCGGACCGAGCTGAGCTCACCAGGTCGCTCATTACATAACCTCCGTCGGGAAGACGAGGATTAATCCCATGAATCGCCCGGATCGTAGCGCTGTCGCGTGAGGTAGTCCATACTGAACGACAGCTAATCGGAAGAAAGATCCTATCTATTTCTGACAGTGAGGCCGCCATGCCCTGCATCACCTCGGTCGAGGTCGTCGACATCCGGTTCCCGACGTCGCTGACCCAGGACGGGTCGGACGCGATGAACAAGGACGGCGACTATTCGGCGGCGTACGTCGTGCTGAGCACGGACGAGGCCGGCGTGTCCGGGTACGGATTCACGTTCACGATCGGTCGCGGCAACGACCTGTGTGCCGCCGCCGCACGGCAGCGCGCGGAGCCTCTGATCGGGCGCGACGTCGATGAGCTCTGCGGCGACCTCGGTGCGGTCTATCGAGAGTTGCAGGCCGACAGTCAATTGCGGTGGCTGGGACCGGACAAGGGCGTCATCCACCTCGCATTAGCAGCCGTGATGAACGCCGTGTGGGACCTCGCCGCCCGCCGTGCCGGTGTACCGCTGTGGCGGTTGCTGGCCGAGATGTCACCCGAGCAATTGGTCGACGCCGCCGACCTGCGGTATCTGACCGACGTCCTGACCCGGGAGCAGGCGATCACGTTGCTGGCCGGCCGGGTAAGTGGCCGCAAGCAACGGATCCAGGAACTCCAGACAACAGGCTACCCCTGCTACACCACGTCGGCCGGATGGCTCGGCTACTCCGACGACAAACTCCGCGCCCTCTGCGAAGAAGCCGTTGCCGAAGGCTACAAACACGTCAAACTCAAGGTCGGCGCGGACCTGAACGACGACATCCGCCGCTGCGGCATCGCCCGCGAAGTCCTCGGACCCGACGGCCACCTCATGATCGACGCCAACCAGGTCTGGGACGTGCCCGAAGCGATCGAGTGGGTCAAAGCACTGGCCGGGTTCGACCCGCTGTGGATCGAAGAACCTACGAGTCCCGACGATGTCCTCGGCCACGCCGCCATCCGCAAGGCGGTGGCGCCGATCGGCGTCGCCTCCGGTGAGCACGGCATGAACCGCGTGCTGTTCAAACAAATGTTCCAAGCCGGCGCCCTCGACTACTGCCAACTCGACGCCGCCCGCCTCGGCTCCGTCAACGAAGTACTCGCCGTCTACCTCCTCGCGGCCTGGTTCGACGTCCCCGTCTGCCCACACGCCGGCGGCGTCGGCCTATGCGAACTCGTCCAGCACCTATCGATCTTCGACTACATCGCCGTCTCCGGCTCACTCGACAACCGCGTCACCGAATACGTCGACCACCTCCACGAACACTTCGTCAACCCCTGCGTCGTACACAACGGCGCCTACATCCTCCCCACCGCACCCGGCTACAGCGCCGAGATGCACAGGGAATCGCTGCAGGCCTACAGCTTCCCCAACGGCACCTACTGGGCCGGCCGACGAGAAACTGAGGACCTATGACCAAGCTGCTGAAGTGGACCACGCCCGAGATCGCGCTGACGTTCGTACTCGACGAGGGCCCGGTTCGAGTCACCGCTGTGCGCGACGCCTCCCGGTTGGGCGGTGCCGAGCCGGACTCGAGCCGGCCGTTGGTCGAAGTGACCGCTGTCGGTCACGGTCATTCCAGCAACCGCCACATCGGCAGCGTGCTCGGCGGGCGGCTGCGGTACGCCGACCACGAGGAGACGGAAACCACGCTGCGCATCGTCCAGGAGGAGCCGACCACGGGTCTGCGCGTGACCAGCGTCCTGGAAGCGCGCGCCGGCGTACGCGCCTGGACCGAAGCCTCGATCACCGGCGCCGGCTCTCTGGAACTCACCAGCCTGACGTCGCTGGTGGTCGGACTCCCCTCCGTCGACGCCGACCTGTACTCCGCCGCGAACAGCTGGATGGCGGAGAACCGTTGGTCGAAGCGGGCTCTGCGGGACGTGCTGGCCGACATCGTCCACGACCCGCATCATCCCGTCCCGAACAGCCGATACGCCGTGACCAGCACGAACTCCTGGTCCACAGGCGAAGTCCTGCCCGTGGGAGTTCTCGTCGACGGACCGCACGCCCTGGGCTGGCAGATCGAGCACAACGGGCCGTGGCACTTCGAGATCGGCGAGACCGCGCAAGGCGGCTACCTGTTGCTCAGCGGACCGACCGACCTCGATCACCACTGGAGCGTCGAACTCACCGCCGGTAAGCCGTTCACGACCGTACCGGTATCGCTGGTCGCCGGGACCGACGTCGACAGTGTCTTCGCCGCGCTCACCCGCCAGCGCCGGGCGATCCGCGCGCGGCGGCCGATCGACGACCGGTTGCCGGTCGTCTTCAACGACTACATGAACACGCTGATCGGCGACCCGACCACCGAGAAGTTGCTGCCGTTGATCGACGCCGCGGCCGACGTCGGCGCGGACTATTTCTGCATCGACGCCGGCTGGTACGCCGAAGGCGACTGGTGGAACACCGTCGGCGCCTGGCAACCGTCGACCACCCGGTTCCCGGACGGACTCGCCGAGGTGATCAACCGGATCCGCCGCCGGCGGATGGTGCCGGGGCTGTGGCTGGAACCCGAGGTCATCGGTGCCCGCTCGCCGATCGCCGCCGAACTGCCCGACGACGCGTTCCTCACCCGGCACGGCCGGCGCATCGCCGAGAAGGGCCGGTACCTGCTCGACCTGCGCAACGCCACCGCTCGCCAGCATCTCGACACCACAGTCGACCGGCTGGTCGACGAGTTCGGGATCGGCTTCTTCAAGTTCGACAACAACACGATGACCGGGCCCGGTACGGACAAGTTCGGTACGTCGCTGGGCCAGGGCCTGCTGGAACACAACCGCGCGCTGCTCGACTGGCTGGACGGCATCCACGCCCGGCACCCGGACCTGCTGATCGAGAACTGCGCGTCCGGCGCGATGCGGATGGACTACGCCATGCTCTCCCGCCTGCATCTGCAGTCGACCTCCGACCAGGAACATCCGTTGCTCTACGCAACCATCGCCGCGGCCGCACCCGGCGCTGTCCTGCCGGAGCAGGCGGGCAACTGGGCGTACCCGATCACCGGCACGACCCGCGAGGAGTTCACGCTCGCACTCGTCAACGGCATCCTCGGGCGGCTGTACCTCTCGGGTCACCTGAACCGCATGACGCCGGCCGAGCTCGACGTCGTACGCTCCGCCGTGGCCGCGCATCGCGCCGTACTCGCGGAGTTGCCGACGCTCGTCCCCTCCTGGCCACTGGGACTGCCGCAGTGGACCGACGAATGGGTCGCCCTGGCGCTCAACGGACCCGACGTGTCGTACCTCGCTGTCTGGCACCGCGTTCCCGGGCCGTCCACCATCACGCTCCCGATCGCGCGCACCGCGATCGCCCCGCACTTCCCCACCGAACTCGGAGACTGGACTTGTGCCTGGGACGACGACGGCCTGGTTGTCACCACCACCACTGACGAGCCCTCGGCTCGTGTCCTCAGGCTGGAATGACCACGCGGTCAGCCCCCGGCTACAGTGCCGAGATGGACATCTTCACGTTCGGTTTCCGGGGCGCGCGATGAGCCCGACCAAGCCGGTCACGACCACCCGGACACCAGGCGTATCCCAGACCGACGTCGTCGTTCAGGGCATCCGGCAACTGATCGTCGACGGACACCTCCGGCCGGGCGACCGGCTCCCGATCGAGCGCGACCTCGCCGCCGCGCTCGGCGTGTCCCGGAACCCGCTCCGCGAAGGCGTCCGGGCGCTGTCGATCATGGGCGTGCTGGAGACCCGCCAGGGCGACGGCACGTACGTCACCGCGCTCGATCCGTCCATCCTGCTCGCTCCGATGGGGTTCGTCGTGGACCTGCAGGACGTCAGCGGCACCCACAACCTGCACGCCGTACGACGCATCCTGGAGACCGAGGCCGCCGCGCTGGCGGCCCGCGACATCACCGCCGACCGCCTGGCCGCCGCGGAGGAACTGCTCAGCACCAACGCGGCCGAGCTCGCACTCCCCAACCCGGATCACGAGACGGTGATCGAGAACGACATCGCCTTCCACCGGATCGTCGCCGAGGCCTCGGGCAACTCCGTGCTGGCCGCGCTCATCCACGCCCTCGGCGGCCGTACGATGCGCGACCGCCTCCGCCGCTCGATCGCCCAACCAGGCGCCGATGACACCTCGCACCGCGAACACCTCTCGATCCTGGCCGCGCTCACCGCCCACGACCCCGACCGAGCCCGTACCCGCATGTCGGCCCACCTCTTCACCGTCGAGGACTACCTCCAGAGCCGCCCGAGCACAGCCGAGCCCGAAGGATGACTCCGCTCAGATGAAGCCCGTCCACGCTGGGTACCTGTACGCACACTTCAAGCGCGAATCGGTCGACGGCGAGCAGATCTACTTCGCCCTGAGCGACGGCAACGACCCCCTGCACTTCGACGACCTCAACGACGGACGACCGGTCCTGTACTCGACGCTCGGCGAACGTGGCGTCCGCGACCCGCACATCGTCCGCTCCCCCACTGGTGACCGGTTCTACTTGGTCGCGACGGACCTGCGGCTCTACGACAGCCTCGACTGGGATCGCCATCAACGCCGCGGCAGCCGGTCGATCATGATCTGGGAATCAACGGATCTGGTGAACTGGGGCGACGGCCGGCTCGTCGAGGTCGCGCCGCCGGAGGCCGGCAACACCTGGGCTCCGGAGGCGGTCTGGGACCCCGAACAGGACGCCTATCTGGTGCACTGGTCGTCCACGCTCTACGACAACGCCGGGCACGCCGGTGACAGCTACAACCGCATCATGTACGCCACCACGCGCGACTTCCACGAGTTCTCCGAGCCGCGCGTCTGGATCGACCGGGGCTGGCACACGATCGACACGACGGTGATCGACCACGACGGCGTGTACTACCGCTTTCTCAAGGACGAACGCAGCCGCGACGGCGTAGCGCCGTACGGCAAGTCGATCTTCTCCGAAACCTCACCCTCGCTGACCGCCGCGGACTGGCAGCCCTTGGCCGAAGGGATCGGCCTCGGAGCGATCAGCCAGGGCGAAGGCCCGCTGGTGTACAAGTCGAACACCGAGGACAAGTGGTACCTCTGGATCGACGAATTCACTCCCGAACGCCGCTACGTCCCGTTCGAAACCACCGATCTCGCCGGCGGCCGATGGACTCCATGCAAGGACCACCGACTGCCGAAAGACCCATGCCACGGCGTCGTGCTGCCGGTGACCGCCGAGGAGTACGAACGCCTCCGCTCCGCGTGGACCTGAGCCGCCGCCACGACACCAGCTGACTTCCACGTCCTGCAGAATGTCCGGCATGGCCTTACGAGGATGGGCGAGGACGTTCGCGAACGGGACCGTGGTCGCGAAGCTGGAGGCCCTCAATGCGCGGCATCCGTGGAGCCACAACGATCACTTCCACAGTTGGATCCTCGCGAACCTTCCGGAGCGGCGGCACTCGGCACTCGACGTCGGTTGCGGGCGCGGGGAGCTACTGGCTTCCCTGGCGCCGCACTTCGCGACCGTCCAGGGTGCCGACGCGGACGCGAGCATGCGCGAACTGGCCGCGCAACGGTGCAGCGGTCTGGCGAACGTAACCGTCCAGGCCGGCGAGTGGGCCCGAACCTCCGGCCCGTTCGACCTCGTGACGATGATCGCCGTCCTGCACCACCTCGACGTCGCGAACGCGTTGCGCGACGTACGGCGGCTGCTCGCCCCCAACGGCAAGTTTCTCGCCGTCGACCTCGCGGTACCGAGCAGTCTCCGCGACCACGCCTGGGATCTCGCGTCGGCGGTGACCAACCCGATCATCGGGTACGTCAAGCACCCGTGGCCGAACCCCGCGGGCAAGCAACCCCCGCCGTTCCCCGTCCGGGATCCCACGCAGACGTTCGACGAACTACGCGACATCGTCGACGACGTGATGCCAGGTGCCGAGATGCGCCACCACCTCGGCTTCCGCCACACCATCGCCTGGACCAAACGCTAAGGGCGGCCCATAAACGCCGAAAGCCCTTATGATTTCGGGGTGTCGGCGGACGAGCTGAGTGTGTTGTTCGGGCCTGGGACGGCCAGTGAGATGACAGCGGCGACGGGGGCGGATGCGTTCGGGGATCTGCAGTTGGATCACATCGTCGGCGCGGTGACCGCCGGGCGGACGGAGTACGGGTTGGATCCGCTGTTCCGGACCGCGCTGCGGTCGGCGGCCGCGGTCAGCTGGCGGCACGAGGTTGTCAGGGACCTGGAGAAGGTGGAGGTCGCCCGGTGTGTGCGGCGGTTCGCGGCCCGGATGGTGTCGGTGCGGACCTGTCTCGGACAGGCGGAGAAGTTGCATCATGAGCTGCAGCGGCAGCGTTGGCTTCTCAGCGCGGTCGAGAACTACTGCGCGGCAGTCACCGAACTGACCGCCGGGCTGGTCGAAGCAGCGCCGGCTTCTCGCGCCTTGGTCGCGCTGCGGAAATACTCGAGGCAGTACGCCGATTCCGCCGCCTTCCAGGATCTCCTTGCTAGCAGCAATGAACTGGCCGCCGCGCTGGCTGGTGTCCGTTACCAGTTGCAGCTCAAGACGAACTCAGTCACCGTCAGCCGTAGCGGCACCGGAACCGACTACAGCGCCGAAATCGAAGCGACGTTCGCGCGCTTCCGGCAGGGTGACGCGAAGGACTACCGCATCCGCTTCGCGCCCTCCCCCGAGGTCAATCAGCTGGAAGGCACGATCCTGCACCGTGTCGCCGAACTGTACCCCGAGGTGTTCGGTGCGCTGCAGCACTTCTGCGACCGGCACTCGACGTTCGTCGATCCGGTACTGACCCGCTTCGATCGCGAGGTGCAGTTCTACCTGTCCTACCTCGACTACATCCAGCCGCTCCGGGACGCCGGACTGCCCTTCTGCTACCCCGCGGTCAGTATGTCGAAGGCCGTCGCAGCGACAGGCACTTTCGACCTGGCGCTCGCCGCGTCGGCGGTCGCCGCCGGCCGTCCGGTGGTGCGGAACGACTTCCGGCTCGGGGACAGCGAGCGGATCTTCGTCGTCACCGGGCCCAACCAGGGCGGCAAGACGACGTTCGCCCGTACCTTCGGGCAGCTGCACCACCTGGCCGCGCTCGGCCTGCCGGTCCCGGGCGACGACGCGCGGCTCTTCCTCTTCGACCACCTGTTCACCCATTTCGGTCGCGAGGAGAACCCGGACGACCTGCGCGGCAAGCTCAAGGACGACCTCGTCCGGATGCGTGAGATCCTGGACCGGGCGACCGGCGACAGCATCGTGATCCTCAACGAGGTCTTCAACTCGACCACGCTGCGCGACGCGACCGTCATCGCGAACCGTGTGCTCGCGGAGCTCGAGGAACGCGACCTGCTCTGCGTGTGCGTCACGTTCCTCGACGAACTGGCCGTGGCCGGCACGAAGCGGGTCAGCCTGGTCAGCGCGGTCGACCCGGCCGTCCCCGCCGTACGGACGTACCGCCTGGTCCGCGCGCCGGCCGACGGACGCGCGTACGCCGCGGCGATCGCCGCCAAGTACCGGCTCGGATGCGACGACCTGCGGAAGCGGCTGAACCGATGAAACCTCACCTCCTGGACCGCGACCGCGACCTGGACCTGGACCTCGACCCGCCCGGCCCGGCGAAAGAAGACCTCGTCCGCGATCTCGGCCTCGACCGGGTGTACGACGCCATGGCCGCCGGCGACGCCGTGATCCGCGAGGTCGCCGCCCACGTCGTTGTGAGTTCTCTGGAGGATCCCGACGACATCCACTACCGCCAGGACGTCCTCCGCGATTGTCTCCGCGAACCGGCCGTGATCCGCGGACTGTATGCGATCGCGGTGGAGGCGTTGGATTCCGAGCAGCGCGTCTACCGGTACTTCCGGAGCGCCGACGGCATCCTGCACAGCTCCAGCCAGTTGCTCGAAGTGCTCCTGTCCGCCCTGCGCAGACTTCGCGAGGTCGCCGATCCGGCAGCCGGCCGGTTCCGGTCGGACGGCCTGTCCAGGTTCTTCCGGATGATCGCGACAGACCTCGACGACGGGTACTTCGCGGCCGTCGACGCACAGCTGAAACGGCTGCGGTTCAGCGACGGTGTCGTGCTCGGCGCCGAACTCGGAACCGGCAACCGCGGTACGGGCTACGTACTACGCCGTCCCGGTGACGGCCGCCGCCGGCGATGGTTGCCGCGAGCCGGTCAGGACTCGGTCACGATCCAGATCCCGGACCGTGACGACAGCGGGGTACAAGCACTGGTGCAACTGCGGGAACAGGGGTTGAACCTGGTCGCGAACGCCGTGGCCCAGTCGGCCGACCACGTCCTCGCCTTCTTCCGGCTGCTCAGAACCGAGCTGGCGTTCTATCTCGGCTGCCTGAACCTCCACGACCGCCTGACCGCCGGCGGCGCGCCGACCTGCTTCCCCGAGGTGCGGACCGGGCTGCCGTTCGCGCTCACGGCCCGCGGTCTGTACGACGCCGGCCTGGCACTGCGGACCGGCGAACAGGTCGTCGGCAACGACCTCGACGCGGACGACGCCGCGACCATCCTGATCACCGGGGCGAACCAAGGCGGCAAGTCCACGGCCCTGCGCTCACTGGGCCTGGCACAACTGATGCTTCAAGCTGGGATGTACGTACCGGCCGAGTCGCTGCGGGCAAGCATCTGCCGCGGCATCCACACCCACTACCAGCGGGAGGAGGACGCCACGATGCACAGCGGCAAACTCGACGAGGAGCTCCAGCGGCTGAGCGGGATCGTCGACCGCCTCGAGCCCTCCGCGCTGCTGCTGTGCAACGAGTCGTTCGCATCGACCAACGAACGCGAAGGTTCCGCGCTGGCCGGCGAGATCCTGCGCGCGCTCCGCGAGGCCGACGTACGCGTCGTCTTCGTCACTCACCTGACCGAGCTCAGCGCCGCGCTGTACGACGAGCACGACCCGGCAACGCTCTTCCTCCGTGCCGAACGCCTCGCCGACGGCCGCCGTACGTTCAAACTCACCGAAGGCCCACCCCACACCACCAGCCACGGCGAAGACCTTTACCAAGAGGTCTTCGCCACATCACTGCGGCCACCCGAGCGTTCCGGGGTCGGCGTGGCGTGAGAAGATGACGATCCGTGAGCAGTGAGATCGAGCAGGCGGCGGCAGTTCTGCGGTCCGGTGGGCTGGTGGCCTTCCCGACCGAGACCGTGTACGGCTTGGGCGCGAACGCGGAGGACCCGGCCGCGGTGAAGCGCGTCTTCGAGGTGAAAGGCCGGCCTCCGTCGCACCCGCTGATCGTCCACCTTGCCGACGCGGCGCAGCTGGACGAGTGGGTGCAGACCGTACCGGCGGCCGCACGTCTGCTGGCCGAGCGGTTCTGGCCGGGACCGCTCACCCTGGTACTGCGACGCAGCCCGAGGGTCCCGCTCGAAGCGACGGGTGGGCTGGAGACCGTGGCGGTGCGGGTGCCCGCGCATCCGGTCGCGCTCGCGATGCTGGCGGAATTCGGCGGCGGTGTGGTGGCTCCGTCGGCCAACCGGTTCGGGGCGGTGAGCCCGACGACCGCGGAGCACGTCCGGACCGAGCTCGGGGACGCCGTCGATCTCGTACTCGACGGTGGCAACTGCACTGTCGGTGTCGAGTCCACGATCGTGGATGCCACCAGCGAGAACCTGAGCGTCCTCCGTCCGGGCGGGGTGACGCGTGAAGACCTCGAGGCGGCGCTTGGTCGTGCGGTACCGGTCCCGTCGACCAGCGACGTCCGGGTGCCAGGTCAGCACCCGTCCCACTACGCACCGCGAGCGCGGGTCGTGCTGGTCGATCCCGAGAAGGTCCTCGTCGAGGCCGAACTCGCAGAGCAGCTGGGCCACCGGGTCGGCGTGCTGCTCCCCCCGTCCTTGGCCGGTACGACGGTCAAGGCGCACGCGGTGGTACCGGTCCCAGACTCGCTGGACACCTACGCGCGTGAGCTGTACGGCCTGCTCCGGAAGTTCGATCAGCGAGGCTGTGACCTCGTCATCGCGTCTCTGCCGGTCGAGGAAGGACTGGGGCTCGCGCTCGCCAACCGTCTGCGCCGGGCGGCCGGTCCCCGCTCCGTCGACTGAACGCTCAAGCCAACCAGGACGTCAGGACGCGGCGGTAACGCCGACGTCGAGGCCGCGGGAGGCCACCACCCGGGCGGTGCCGTCGGCCAGCCGGTACGACAGGCCGACGACCGCGGCCTGACCGGCCTCGACGCGCTCCGCGAGCACGCGGGAACGGTCCAGCAGCAGGTCGACAGTGTGGCTGATGTGCACCGCGAGGATCTCGTCGGGCTCCTCGTGACCGGCCGCGCGCGCCGCGAGCACGCTCGGCGTCACGCGCTCGACGACGTCCCGGACGTAACCGGCCGGCGCCAGGCCGTCCTCCAGGGCGGCGCGGGCGGCGGCGACGGCACCGCACGAATCGTGGCCGAGGACAACGACCAGCGGGCAGCCCAGCAGCTCGACGCCGTACTCGATGCTGCCGAGCACCTCCGGGCCGACCACGTGGCCGGCGGTCCGGACGACGAACAGATCACCGAGCCCACGGTCGAAGATGATCTCCGCGGCCAGCCGGGAATCCGAGCAGCCGAACAGCACGGCGAACGGCTGCTGGCCGGGCGCGGTCTCGGCGCGCCGCGCCGCGTCCTGGTTCGGGTGTTCCGACGAGCCCGCAACGAACCGCTTGTTGCCGCTCAGTAACAGCTCGAACGCTTCAGCAGGGGTCGGAGACGCAACTTCAGCCATGCCCGCAGCTTAACCACTCCGCTGAAAGGCCATCCCGCCGCGCTCGCCCCGTGGAACAGTCCGGGGCGAGCGCGCCCGACGCGCTAGCCGAGGCGAGGGATGACCTCGCCGGTCAGGCGGGTGGCGAACTCCACAGGGTCGCGGTCCGGCATGAATTGGAGTTCGGTGATGCCGAGGTCGGCGTACTTTTCGGCCGCGGCGAGGAAGCCGTCCGGGTCTTCGAGGACGCGGTCGGTGTAGACGGCGGTCTTGGTGATCTCGTCGTAGTCGCGTCCTTCCGCGTCGCAGTGGGCCCGCAGTACGTCGAGCTTGTGCGCCACATCCTCCGGACTGACCGCGAACAGGTTGCAGGCGTCGGCGTACCGTGCGACCAGCAGAAGCGTCTTCTTCTCGCCTCCGCCGCCGACCATGATCTCCGGGCGTGGGGACGAGAGCGGCGCGGGAACGCAGAGCGTCTCCGCGAGCTGGTAGTGGCGGCCGTCGAACGGTCCGTTGTCCTCGCTCCACATCTGCCGGCAGATCTGCAGGCTCTCCTCGAGCCTCTCGAACCGCTCCCCCATCGGTACGACCGGTACGCCGAGCGCCCGCTGTTCACGCTCGTACCACGAAGCGCCGATGCCGAGGAACGCGCGACCACCGGACAGCACGTCGAGGGTGGTCACGATCTTCGCGAGCAGACCGGGATAGCGGTACATCACTCCGGTGACGAGCAGTCCGAGCCGCAGCCGCTCCGTCCGCGCAGCCACGTAGCCGAGCGTCGTGTAACCCTCCAGCATCGGCTCGTCGGCGGTGCCACGATGCTCCATCTGGAAGTAGTGATCCATCACGGTGAACCGGTAGAACCCGGCGTCGTCGACGATCCGGGCGGTCTCAGCCAGCGTCGGCGCGATCCGCGACGGGTCGGCGGGTTCGGAGTAGTTCCAGTAATGCAGACCAAGCTTCAAGGCGACCTCCGCTGTCGTTTCCAGCCAGCCTATTCCAGTGGCTGGTGGCTGTTCGACAGGTACGGAATGGTCTGTGGCCCCTCGGGCAGGACGCATAACGTTGCCCCCGGGCCGGCAGCGGCGAGCGCATCGGCCACGGCCGCGGTGATGTCGTGTGTCTGCTCGAGATGCACCGCGGCCAGGTCGGCGTCGCTGAGAAAGCCGGTATGCATGACGACCCGGTTCGCCGCCTGGATCTTCGCCTGGATCTGGATCTGCCATTGGTCCGGAACGGTGGCCGAGCGCGACGCGATGTCGTGCAACAGCGCCTGCGGCGAGTCCGCCGATTCGAGCGCCGGACGGTACAGGCCGTGGTCCGGGAAACCGTCGCGGCACTCGGCCGCGCAGATGATCGTGCCTCCGGGGCGGACCACCTGATACGCGGCGGACATGCCTTTGACGGCCTGGTACAGGTTCTGGTCGAGCGGGAATCCGGAGTTGGTCGTCACCACGACATCGAACCGTTCGTCCACCGGCCGCATCGCGATCTGCTGGGCGAACGTCGCGGCGGCCGCGTGCATCGGCAGCAGGTCACCACCGAATGCGGCGACCACGTCCTTGTCCCGGTTCAGGACGACGTCGAAGCCGAACGTCACACCGGTCGCCGCGGCGATCGCCCGTACGTCGTCGTGCACCGGGTTGCCGGTGGTGACACCCCAGGTCGCGCGCGGATCACCGATCCTCGACGCGTCGTGCAACACCAGCACGGTGTCCAGTCCCGCGAGCCCCGGTGCGACGAGTTTCGGGCCGCCCGAGAAGCCCGCGAAGAAGTGCGGCTCGACGAAGCCGGTCGTGATCCGTACATCGGCCTCGGTCCACTCCCGGTTCAGCCACACCGGTACGCCGTTGCCGTGCGTACCGCACCAGACCAGCTGGGAGGCGTCGCGCGCGTCGTGGTTCACGATCCGCACCGAGCTCGCCACCTCGCTGCCGAACATCTGCCGGAGCTCGTCCTCGGTGTTGCCCCGATGGGTGCCGGTGGCAACCAGGATGACGATGTCCGCGGCCGGGATCAGCCCGTCGAGTTCCTCGAGGATCGCCGGGATCATCAGCTGCCGCGGTTGCGGCCGGGTGCCGTCACAGGCCGAGATCGCGACGGTCTGGCCGGGCCGGACCCGGTCGCGCAGCGGCGGCCCGGACACCGGTTCCCGCAGCGCCCGGCGCAAGGTTTCCAGCTGGCCGGGCGCCGCGGGCTGGTGCACCGGCTCGACGACCGTCGTGACCTCGGGGTCGACGGCCAACGTCAGGCCGGTTTCGCCGTACGCGAGTCGGATGTCCACGCTCAGCGGCCTCCGATGCCGGAGATGTTCGCGCCCTCGATGAAGGTGCGCTGGGCCAGCAGGAAGATCACGATGATCGGCAGCAGTGTGATCAGCGAGACGGCCATCATCTGGTTGTAGTAGGTCTGGAACTGCCCTTGGAACAACTGTAATCCGACGGCCAGCGTGAACTTCTCCTGGCTGCGCAGGTAGATGATCGGGCCGAGCAGGTTGTTCCAGTTCCCGACGAACGCGAACACCGCGACCGTCGCGATCGCCGGCTTGGACTGCGGCAGCACGATCGACCAGAGCGTCCGGAAGTACCCGGCACCGTCGATCCGCGCCGCCTCGTCGTACTCGCGGGGAATCGTCAGGAAGAACTGGCGCAGCAGGAAGATGAAGTACGCGTAGCCGAACCAGGCCGGCAGGATCAGCGGCCAGAACGTGTCCACCAGTCCCAGCTTGCTGAACGCGATGAACGTCGGTACCAGCGTCACCTCGACCGGGATCATCATCGTCGCGAGCATCAGCGCGAAGGCGACCTTCTTGCCGCGGGCCTCCAGCCTGGCGAACGCGTACGCGGGCAGGATGCACGACACCATGTTCCCGACCACGG
The DNA here is from genome assembly GCF_006715085.1 of Kribbella jejuensis. NCBI lineage: Bacteria > Bacillati > Actinomycetota > Actinomycetes > Propionibacteriales > Kribbellaceae > Kribbella > Kribbella jejuensis. The sequence goes on from NZ_VFMM01000001.1 coordinate 331,630, forward strand.
CCGCCCCGGTGACGATGACGGTGTTGATCAGGAAGTGCGTGAACGGCACCACGGTCCAGCCGTCGCTGAAGTTGCCGAAGTGCAGACTCTTGGGCAGGAACGACGGCGGGAAGGTGAACACCTCGTTCGAGGCCTTCAGCGCGGTGCTCACCATCCACAGGAACGGCAGCGCGAACACCACGGTGCCGAGCACGAGCATCCCGTAGATGCCACCGCGCAGCACCCGCTGCTTGCCAGGCGTCGCCGTCACGCCAGTTGCGAGGGCCATGGTCGTCTCACTTCCCGTCGTAGTAGACCCAGCGCTTGGCCAGGGCGAACTGGATCGCGGTGATCAGCATGATGACGAAGAACAGCGCCCACGACAGCGCGGAGGCGTATCCGAAGTCGTAGTACTGGAACGCCTGCCGGTAGATGTACAACCCGATCACCAAGGTCGAGTTCTCCGGGCCGCCGGCCGAGCCGGAGCTCGGACCGCCGGTCATGATCAGGATCAGTACGTAGGCCTGCAACGATCCGATCAGGCCGGTGATCACGTTGAAGAAGATCACCGGGCTCATCATCGGAATCGTCACATGGCGGAACCGCTGCCAGGTCCCGGCGCCGTCGAGCCGGGCCGCTTCGTAGAACGTCGCGGGGATCGACTGCAGCCCGGCCAGGTAGATCACGATCGTGTTGCCCGCGCCCCAGACACTCATCAGGACCAGTCCCGCGATCGACCATTGCGGCGACTGCAGCCAGCCCGGTCCCTGGATGCCGAACCAGCCGAGCACCAGGTTGATCAGGCCGAAGTCCGGATCCAGGATGTTCTTCCACAGCAGTGCGGTGGCGATGCCGGCCACCACCGACGGCAAGTAGAAGATCATCCGGAAGAACCACAGCCCCTGCACGTTCTGGTTCAGCAGGATCGCGATCAGCAGCGTGAACACCACACTCAGCACCACGGACGCGATCCCGAAGTACGCCGTGTTCGCCATCGACTTGTAGAACAGCGGGTCCTCGAACATCCTGCGGTAGTTCGCGAGCCCGGTGAACTTCGGTGCGCTGAGCAACGAGTAGTTCGTCAGGCTGAGCACGATCGAGCCGATCAGCGGACCCGCACCGAAGCCGATGAAGCCGATCACCCAGGGCAGCAGGAACAGCCAGAAGCGACGTTCCTCGCGCTTGGCGAGCGGCGAGAGCTTGTGCTTGCGGCGTCGTGCCCGCGGCGCGTCCCCGCCCCCTTCGGCTACCTGGGTCAGCGTCTCCACGACCGGCTGACCCGCGACGGCGGTTCTGCTGTCACTGGGCATTTTGGGCGAGGATCGGGTTCAGCGCGTTGGTGACCTGGTTCAGCCCGTCGGCCACGCTCGTCTTGCCCGCGACCACCCGGTCCCAGATCGGGCTGGCGGCATCCATCGCCTTGGAGGTCTGCGGCAGGTACAGGATCTCGCCACTGGCGTACTTGTCCAGCACGGGCAGGATCTGGTCCGCGCCCGGAGCGGCGAGCTCGCTGCCGGTGTAGTACTTCCACGCCGACGATCGCGAGGGGGATCCCCGGCCGGTGCTCGCCCACATGAAGTTCTGGCCCGCCTCGGAGATGTACTCGTTCAGGTAGATCCAGGCGGCGTCCTTCTTCTCGCTCTTCTCGGTGATCGCGTAGGCACTGCCCTCCGCCGCGGTGGATCGCTTGACCGGACCGGACGGCCATTTCGCCATCGCCCACTTGAACTTCGCCTGCGCCTGCAGCGACGGCGTCGCCCACGTACCGCCGAGCATGAACCCGGCACGGCCCGCGCCGAACGGATCCGGCAACACGTTGGCCGCCTGGGCAGCGGTGGGGATGGCCTTCGCGTCCCGCAGCTCCTGCCAGTACTCCATCGCCTTGACCGCAACCGGATCGTTGATCACGCACTGGGTCTGGTCCTCGTTCACGAACCGCGCCCCGAACGGGAACAACCACGGCGGCGCCAGGTCGGCGTTGGCCGGTGACGGACCACCTGCCAGGCCCCACACCTTGCCGCCGCCGTCCTGGGTGACCTTCAGTGCAGCTTGCTTCAGCTTGTCCATCGTCCAGGCGTCGGTCGGCTCCTCGATCCCGGACTTCGCCAGCAGGTCCTTGTTGTAGAACAGCATCAGCGGACCACAGTCGTACGGCACACCGTAGAGCTGGCCGTTCGCGGTGAACGGCGCGGTCGACGGCTTGGTGAAGTCGGCGAAGTTGAAATCGCTCTGCTTGCCGATGTAGTCCTGCAGGCCGTGGAAGACGCCCTGGCGGATGAAGACCTGGATCCACGAGAAGTGCATGTACATCAGGTCCGGCAGCTTGCCACCGGCGGCCGACGTCACGTACTTGGTCCGGTAGTCGCCCCAGACCGTGTTCTCGATCCGGATCTTGATGTTGGGGTGCCGCTCGGTGAAGTACTTGTCGAACTGCCGCTGCCGGGTCAGGAACGCTGCCTCCCATGCGTGCGCGACGGTGATCTCCACCGGTGACGACGGCTCCGGAACCGCCGTCTTGGGCCACTTGAGCGTGTCGTTCAGCTTCTTCGCAGCGTCTTCCGGGTAGTTGCCGTTCACCACCTGCCCGGCTTGCGCGTCCTGTCCGGCCTGTGTCTGTGCCTTCCGGTTCTGCTGACCACAGGCAGCCAGCAGACCGGCGGCCGAGAAGCCGGCGCCGGCGGCGAGGAATTTGCGACGGGACCAGCCGTCGGGCTCACGTTCGAAGGCGGAGTTCATGGTGCTCCTTCTGCGCCGGGCCGCGTCGGCGGCAGGCAATTGATCCTACGAATTGTCGGGATCGTAGCGCTCATGTCGGTCGTGGTCCATACTGAGGCCAGCTAGATTCCAAAATGATCCCATCTATGATGGGACGGGAAGTGAGGTCCGCCATGCCCCACATCACCTCCGTCGAGGTCGTCGACGTCCGCTTCCCGACGTCGCTGACCCTCGACGGGTCGGACGCGATGAACAAGGACGGCGACTACTCGGCCGCCTACGTCGTCCTGCACACCGACGTCCCGGAGGTGGCCGGGTACGGCTTCACGTTCACGATCGGGCGCGGCAACGACTTGTGTGTCGCGGCCGCGGCCGAGCGCGCCAAACCACTGGTGGGCCGCGATGTCGACGAACTGTGCGGCGACCTCGGCGGCATCTACCGAGAACTTCAGTCCGACAGCCAATTGCGCTGGCTCGGACCCGACAAAGGCGTCATCCACCTCGCGCTGGCCGCGGTGATGAACGCGGTGTGGGACCTGGCCGCCCGGCGCGCCGGTGTACCGCTGTGGCGTCTGCTGGCCGAGATGTCACCCGAAGAGTTGGTCGACGCCGCTGACCTGCGGTATCTGACCGACGTCCTGACCCGGGAGCAGGCGATCACGTTGCTGGCCGGCCGGGTAAGTGGCCGCAAGCAACGGATCCAGGAACTCCAGACAACAGGCTACCCCTGCTACACCACGTCGGCCGGATGGCTCGGCTACTCCGACGACAAACTCCGCGCACTCTGCGAAGAAGCCGTTGCCGAAGGCTACAAACACGTCAAACTCAAAGTCGGCGCGGACCTCAACGACGACATCCGCCGCTGCGGCATCGCCCGCGAAGTCCTGGGACCCGACGGCCATCTGATGATCGACGCCAACCAGGTGTGGGACGTCCCGGAGGCGATCGAATGGGTCAAAGCGCTCGCCGGATTCGACCCGCTGTGGATCGAGGAACCCACCAGCCCCGACGACGTCCTCGGCCACGCCGCCATCCGCAAAGCCGTCGCACCCATCGGCGTCGCCTCCGGTGAACACGGCATGAACCGCGTGCTGTTCAAACAAATGTTCCAAGCCGGCGCCCTAGACTACTGCCAACTCGACGCCGCACGCCTCGGCTCCGTCAACGAAGTACTCGCCGTCTACCTCCTCGCCGCCTGGTTCGACGTGCCGGTTTGCCCACACGCCGGCGGCGTCGGCTTGTGCGAACTCGTCCAGCACCTGTCGATCTTCGACTACATCGCCGTGTCGGGCTCGCTTGAGCACCGGGTCACCGAATACGTCGACCACCTCCACGAACACTTCGTCGACCCCTGCGTCGTACACAACGGCGCCTACATCCTCCCCACCGCACCCGGCTACAGCGCCGAGATGCACAGGGAATCGCTGCAGGCCTACAGCTTCCCGGACGGCAGTTACTGGGCCGCTCGGGCCGGAGAACCGGCAGCATGAGTTCGGAAAAGCTGGCAGCGAATCCCCGGATGCCGGGCGTCTCACAGACCGATGTCGTGGTCCAGGGGATCCGGCAGATGATTGTCGAAGGCCGGCTGCGGCCGGGCAGCCGGCTGCCCGTGGAGAAGGAGCTCGCGGCAACCTTCGGCGTCTCCAGGAACCCACTCCGCGAAGGGGTTCGAGCGCTGTCGATGATGGGAGTTCTCGAGACCCGGCAGGGCGACGGTACGTACGTGACCCAGCTCGATCCGTCGGTACTGCTGGCACCGATGGGTCTCGTGGTCGACCTGCACGACGGCGCCGGCACGCACCACCTGCACACCGTACGGCGAATTCTGGAGACCGAAGCCGCGGCCGTCGCGGCGCCACGCATCGGCCCCGAGGAACTCGCCACCGCCGACGACCTGTTGCGCGCCACCGAGCACGAGCTGGCCCTGCCGGAGGCCAACCACGAGACGGTGATCGAGAACGACATCGCCTTCCACCGCATCATCGCCGAGGCGTCCGGCAACCCCGTGCTGGCCGCGCTGATCGACGCCCTCGGCGGTCGCACGATGCGCGTCCGGCTGCGCCGCTCCATCTCCCAGCCGGGCGCCGACGAGACGGCCCACCGTGAACACCTGTCGATCCTCGACGCGCTCACCGCCCACGATCCCGACCGGGCCCGGATCCGGATGGCCACGCACCTGTTCACGGTCGAGGACTACCTGCACGACCGCAACGGCATCCTCTGAAGGGAAATCCCCGGTGTCATCCTCCGTGTCATCCTCCGTGTCATCCTCGACGTCATCATCGACGCACGCGTACGTCAGCGACCCCGCGCCAGGCACGAACCGGAGTCCGGCCAGACCTGCTCTGCCTTCGTCCGCGGGTCAGCTGAGCTTGGACGGCGAGTGGCGATTCCGGCTCGCGGACAGCCTCGAGGACGTCACCGCCGACCTTGGCGACCCGGGTCTCGACGACTCCCGCTGGGACGTGATCGAGGTGCCGTCCTGCTGGCAGATGCTGGGGCGGCCGGACGAGCCGCGGTACGGCGCACCGGCGTACACGAACATCCGGTACCCGTTCCCGGTCGATCCGCCGTTCGTCCCGGAGGAGAACCCGACCGGTGAGTACCGGCGTACCTTCGAGGTGCCGGCGGCGTTCCTCGCCGACGGGCGCTGCCTGATCCGCTTCGAGGGAGTCGACTCGGCCTTCGCGGTGTGGTGCAACGGCGAGCGGATCGGCGACGGCAAGGGCAGCCGGCTGCCGACGGAGTTCGACCTGACGCCGGTCCTGCGGGCCGGGACCAACCAGCTCGCCGTCCGGGTTCACCAGTGGAGCTCCGGGAGTTATCTGGAAGACCAGGACATGTGGTGGGTCTCCGGAATCTTCCGGTCCGTCCGGCTCCTGCATCGCCCCTCGGGCGGTATCGACGACGTCTTCGTCCATGCCGACTTCGATCACGAGAGTGGGCTGGGACGGTTGCGGGTCGACGCCCCGGCCGGCGCAAGGCTGACGTGCCAGGAGCTCGGGCTGGACAGTGTGGATCCAGCCGGGCCGTACGAGCTCGCGGTCGAGCCGTGGACAGCGGAGACACCCCGGTTGTACTCGCTGACGATCGCCAACGATGTCGAGCGGGTCGAGGTCCGCACCGGGTTCCGCACGATCCGGATCGACGACGGGCAACTGCTGGTCAACGGTGTGCCGGTGCTGCTGCAGGGCGTCAACCGGCACGAGTGGGATCCGGTCACCGGACGTACGCTGTCGGAGGAGACGATGCGACGTGACATCGAGCTGATGAAGCAACACAACATCAACGCGGTCCGTACGTCGCACTATCCGCCGGACGCGCGGTTCCTCGACCTCTGCGACGAGTACGGGCTCTGGGTCATCGACGAATGCGACGTCGAGACGCACGGCTTCGTGATGAACGGCTGGCGGCACAATCCGTCCGACGACCCGGCCTGGCGGGACGCGTACCTGGACCGGATGCAGCGGATGGTCGAGCGGGACAAGAACCACCCCAGCATCGTGTTCTGGTCGCTGGGCAACGAGTCCGACACCGGCGCGAACCTGGCCGCGATGTCGGAGTGGACCCGCCGGCGCGACCCCGGGCGCCCGATCCACTACGAGGGCAACCGCGAGTGTGACTACGTCGACGTCTACTCGAAGATGTACGACCCGATCGACTTCGTCGAGCGCGTTGCCCTGGGCATCGATCCGCCGACGGACGACCCGGCGAACGACGCCCGCCGCCGCTCACTCCCCTATCTGCTGGTCGAGTATGCCCATGCCATGGGCAACGGTCCCGGTGGGCTGGCGGAGTACCAGGCGTTGTTCGACAGCCACCGGCGGCTGATCGGCGGGTTCATCTGGGAGTGGATCGACCACGGCGTCGTGCTGCGGCAGCAGACCGGACCCAACGCCGGTCAGACCTACTACGGGTACGGCGGTGACTTCGGCGAGCCCCTCCACGATCGGAACTTCATCGCGGACGGTCTGGTCCTTCCGGACCGCACGCCGTCTCCGGCGCTGGCCGATTACGCGCAGGTCATCGCCCCTGTTCGCATCGTCGTCGACGCCGGCATCGTCGAAGTACGCAGCCGACTGGCCTTCGCCGACACCTCGCACCTGGCCTTCCGCTACTACATCAGCGACGACGGCATCGACGTGCAGGCGGGCGATCTCGCCGTACCGGCCGTTGCACCCGGCGCGACCGTACGCGTACCGATGCCTACGATCGAACTCCCGCCGGCTCGATCCGAACGATGGATCCGGGTCGAGGCAGTACTGGCAGACAAGACCACGTGGGCACCGGCTGGCCACCGGCTCGCGTTCGGCGAGACGCAGCTCACCGACGTACCGGTGCCACAGCGGCCGATCTCGACCCTGCCTCCCCCACCGACTCGACGCGATCCCGGATCGGCCGACCGGCCGTTCAGCATCGGTCCGGCCGAGTTCGATACCCGGGGTCGTCTTGTGAGGTTGTCCGGCCACGCCGTCAGTCTGGTGCCGGACCTGTGGCGGGCGACCATCGACAACGACATGTATGCCGGCGGCCAGGCCGTTCCGACGGTTTGGGAGCCGCTCGGTCTGCACCGTCTGCGTCATCGGGTATCGCATTTGTCCGTGGACGGCGACCAGCTGTTCGTGATCATCCGCAGCGCCGGAGCGGCGACCGATCAGCTGATCGACACCAGCTTGGTCTGGACTGCCGAAGCGGATCGGCTTCGGCTGCAGACCCGCTTCGACCTGGTCGGGCCGTGGGCAGGGACGATTCCGCGTCTCGGGCTGCGGCTGTCCGTACCGGCTGCCTGGAACGAGCTGACGTGGTTCGGCCTCGGGCCGCACGAGACGTACGCCGACACTCGTTCGGGAGCGTGGACATCGCGGTTCCGGGCCAGCGTCGACGAGTTGCAGACGCCGTACACGCGGCCGCAGGAAAACGGTCAACGAAGCCTGGTGCGCCACCTCGAACTCGCCGCCGACGGTACGCCCGCCCTGCGGATCGACGCCGACAGCCCGATCTCGGTGACCTACCGGCCCTGGTCGACCGAGGCCCTGGAGGCGGCACGTCACACCGCCGACCTGGTCCCCGACCCCGACCGCAACTGGCTACACCTCGACTGGGCCCAACACGGCGTCGGCTCAGCCGCCTGCGGACCAGGCGTACTCCCCACCCACGCCCTGACCACCAACCAGGTAGCCAACGCCGGCTTCACCCTCACCTTTCACCCACTCACCAACTAGAACGGGACTTCCCCGCAATCAACCACCACGGTCGCCGGACCTGTCGGCGTTGGATCGCCGTACAGGTTCGGCTGGCTGCGCGGCCAAGGCCTCTTGCTTGAGTCGGTGCTGGCGGGCGATCACTCGGATCGTCATGACGACGACCGTCACCCCGAGCACCATCAACAGCACGATGTCGCTGCCACCTGATGCGGTCATATATCTCCTCCTTGATCAATAATCGCTACGGGCGGTGTAGCGTAAATAGTTGGAAGTGTGCGCGAACCGTCACCAGTTCGCCGGTGGATCACTGGCAGGGAACGAGTCCTCGCCCCAGATCTCGACAATGTCCTTGCGCGCGTCGTCGCCGGCGACGCGCGCGTCGTCCGTCAGTTCGACGAGCTGGTCGAGGCGAAACTGTCGTTGCTGCTCGAGCTCGTCGCGAAACCGCTGCAGGTCGGCTTCGCGCAACCCGCGTGCCGCTGCAACCAAGTCTTCGGCAACCATCTGATCGATGACCATCCGTCAGCCGTCCTCCTGATCGGTGTCGGTCGCGTCCATTGCCCTCGCGGTCGGCGGAATGATGACGACTGGAACGGTTGCCTCGTGCGCGACCTGCCGGCTGACCGATCCAAGGACCAATCCGGCGAACCCGCCGCGCCCGCGTGACCCGACGACGAGCAGCGAACCATTTCGTGCGACGCCGAGCAGCGTCGGCGCGGCAGGACCCTGGACGATCCACTGCTCCGGCTCGCTCGCGAGTCCGGTGAGGTCCACCGCCGCCAGGCTGTCGGTCAGTGTCCGCCGCGCCAACTCCTCGATCGCGGCAGGGTCCTCCAGGACCGGTGCGTACGGCGCCATCAGTGCCGCCGTGGGTTGTTGCCAGGTATGCACCACGACGAGCCCGGCACCGCGCAACCGGGCCTCGGCAACCGCCCATTCGAGCGCCTGCTGAGCCGTCTCGCTTCCGTCGATTCCGACAACGATCTTCTCCATCTCATTCCTCCTCAGAAGTTGTTCGTACGCCGTGTGAGCGCTCGGCCTGCTTCTTGGCCGCGGCCCGCTCCTGCGCCCGGTACGCAAGCCCGACCCCTCCGAGGCAGATCACCGGCGTCACCACCGCGACGAGGATCAGTAAGGCCAATTGGACGGCATCGAGCGACATCGTGCTCACGGTTCCTCCTCTTCAATTTCCGATACATCTAGTGTAGCGTAAATCGTGGCAGTTCTGTTCCCGGCAGACTGGACCCCATGCCCAACACCACGAGCAACCGCGGCCGGCCCCGGCTCGAGTCGACCGACCAGCGCATCCTGCAGGCCGCGCGCGAGCTGCTCCGGCTGAAGGGACCGGCCGCGGTCAACATCGATTCCGTCGCGGCCCACTCCGGTGTCGCCCGGACGACGATCTACCGCCGCTACCGCAGCCGCGACGAACTCATGCACGCGGTCCTGGAGCACCTGATCGATCCGGCGCCGCTGGCACCTGACCTCCCGGTCGACGAGAAACTGCGATGGGTCATGGACCGGATCAGCGACATGCTGGAGAACCGCCTCGGTCCCGGCGCCACCGCCGCGATCATCGCCAACAGCGATCCCGAATTCACGAAGGCGGTACGGTCTCGACTGGCCGGCCGCCTGAGCTCACTCGCCGACCTGATGAACGCCGACGTCAAGGCCGGCCTCCTACAACCGACCATCGATCCCGACACCGTCCTCGGCGTACTGGTAGGCGCCTACCTCGCAGAAGTCCTCAGATTCGGCTCGCCGCGCAAAGGCTGGATGGACCGAGCGGTAGCCTTCCTCACCCCAGCGATCACCACGCCCTGACGCGCGGAGCCCGTCCGTCGCCGGGGAGAGGCCGGCGACGGACGGGATGGGGTGGATCAGTGGGTGACTACCAGGTGGTCGAGGTTGAACCAGCCGGCGTCGGTGGGCGTGTCGAGAACGGTGATGGTGTTGGAGCCGGCCGTGAGGTTCACCGGCATGGTTGCGTCGGCCCAGGTGTTCCAGCTTCCGGTGAGTGGTAGCGGAATCTGCTGTGGAGCTCCGCCGTTGACCGATATCGAGGCGCTTCGGGTTCCAGCCGGACCGTTGGGGCCTGCCGCGTAGCGGAGGTCGAGGGTGTAGGTGCCCGCGGACGGGGCGAGGACCCGCTGCATCACGCTGCCTCCGGGTGTCGTGAAGCAGGCGACGAAGCCGGAGCCCGTGTACCCCGGATGGTCGGTGGCCGGGCAGGCGCCGCCGGCGAGCGTCCCGTCCTCGGCCTCGCAGACATCACCGATCCCGCACTGCTGCAGCACATCGGAAGAGTTCTGTACGGAGATGTCCTGTCCCTCGGACTTGGCGGTCGCAGTCGCGGTGAACCGATAGTTGCCTTTAGGCAGGTCCGCAGCTGTGGTCACCGTGTACTGCGCAACAACGCTCTGTCCCGCGCCGACTGTGGCCGCGCTTGGGCAGGTCGCCGCGTCGGTGCCGCTACAGGTGATGGTGAAGCCCGGTGCTGATTCGCCGGCCGCGGTGTAGACGGCAAGACCGGTCTGGACCTTGCGGTCGATCTGGTCGCCGCCGTTGGTGAACGTGACAGGGACGGTGTACGTACTCCCGGCCTGAACGGCACTCGGAGCCCCGAGCGAGACCTCCTGCGGTTCGGCCGAGGACAGATAGATGCCGTACGCATCGTGCTTGGACTGGAAGTCGAACGGAACGGAGACGGAATCGCCGTTGACCGCAACGTCCTCGCTGAAGACCACCTGGCGCGCGAAGAGCGGGCCCTGGTCCGGGATCCGGTAGACGGTGGCGTGGACGAGGCCGTTGCGGACAAGCCACGGCGTCGACGACAGGCCTGTGAAGTTCACCGCCGTCGGCCCGACGGACCCGCCCTGGATGTCACCGATCAGGGCGACGGCTCGCTTCTCCGCCGGGTCCTCGGACGCGGAGATCGCGGTCGTGCCGACTTGTTCGGACGTGGAGACAAGCGTCCCGGTCAGGTCGGCGTAGGTTCGCATGGCCCACCAGTTGCCGTTCGGCGCCCAGCCGGCCGGGGTTTTGGTGAGCAGGCCGGTCAGGTTCGGGATCGTGCGGCAGATCCAGTTGCCGCGCATGGCGTTGGCGTAGTTCGACTGCGCGAGCCGAGCGTCGTACCAAGCTGTGTCGCCGGCGGTCTGCCTGTCGGCCGGCTGGTACTCGTTCGCGGAGAGCGGCCGCTGGGCGATCCCGTTGGCATCCAGCGCGTCGGCTAGCGACCGGCCCACCGTCACCGGGTCGTCGATGTCGCCCTCGTCGTGGTTGGTGATCTCGTCGGGCACCGTGCCGGCGGCCTTAGCATGGGCCAGGAAGGTCTGCCACTCGTCCGGACGTCGCTCCGGAGTGAATGCGAACGACGGTCCGGCGATCGTTGCCTCCGGCGCGATGCGACGGATCTCCCGGTAGGCACTGTCCCACATCTGGAAGTACTGGGTCGTGTTCACGCCCGGCCGCCAGAAGATGCTGAGGTCCGGCTCGTTCCAGATCTCGTACGTGAAGTGCTGACCGGCTGCCTGCAGCTGGGTGACGGTCGCGTCGATGAAACTGATCCAGTTGCTGCAGTCGCCGTTGGTACACGGCCACAGGGTGCTCGCGGGTGCACCACCGGTCGAACCGAACACGTCGCTGAGCAGGACCTGGTACTCGAACTTGTGCAGCGGTGGCTGCTGCAACCGCCGCGCCTCGGCGATGACTGCGTCGATGTTGGCCTGGGTGGCCGCTCCGAACGTGAAGTTGTCCTTGATCCAGCCGCCGGAATACCAACCACCGCTGCGAAACGCGTTGAGCTTCAGCGGGTCGACGAACTGATCGGACGGCTGCAATCCGTCCTGCGTAACGCCGTACAGGATGCCGAGGCCGACGCCCGTGGACGGCTTCGTCTTCGCGGACAGGTCGACGTTCAGCTGCTTCGCGCCTGCGGCCGCCGGACCCGGGTCAGCCGATGCGGGCTTCTGGGTGCCGACCAAGAGGGCAGCCGCAGTGAGAAGCGCGCCGAGAGTTGCGAGTCCCTTTCTCCGGCGCAGTCTTCGAACCTCCGCCGGCGCGGCGACGGTGCCGATCCGGCGTACTCCGTTCCATGGATCTCCGTGACTGGGTGACATGGTTCTCCTCTTTCGATGACGGACGTCGCAGGCACACGCAGGCAACGGCACGTTGCCGGCGGGTGCGCGTGCTCGACGGCGAGCGGTCGTCACGACTCCTGCGACGGGCTCGGTCACGACTTGGGGTTGTCGACGTCGAATCGATTCGACGAACAGTTCGACGAACATAACTCGAATCGCGCCGGGCAACAAGAGGCTGGCGCGGTTGCGATCACATCCGCGCGACAGGCCGGACGCGGCGGGTCAGCGAGTGCTGCCGCGATCGATGATCTCGGCCGCCACGAGCCGCGTTCCGTGCGGGCCGGCCTCGTCCCCGTGAGCGATGCGCTCGGTCAGTTGGGTGATGGCGACCTTGCCCAGCAGGCCCGGTGAGGATTCGATCGCGGTGTAGGGCAGCGAGAACCACCGGGCGAAGTCCCGGGAGTAGAGGCTCACGACCGACAGGTCGTCGGGCACTCGCACGCCGCGTTCGTGCAGCAGGCGCGGCAGTGCGGCGACCGATGCGTCGTTGTGCATGATGATCCCGGTCGCGTCCGGGCACTCGTCGAGGATGCCGTGCAGGTTCTCGTCGATCGCCGGCTGCTGGGACTCGCCGTAGCGGGCGGTCAACGTCAGGCCGAGCTCGGACGCGCGCTGAACGGCGGCGTCGCGGAACCGCCAGGAATAGGTGCCGCCGCGGTCGAAGACGTGCCGCGGCGGCGACACCAGTACGACGTCGCGGTGGCCCAGGTCGTAGAGATGGTCGACGAGATTACGTGCGGCGGCGGCGAAGTCCAGGTCCACGACGTCCAAACCACGGGTGTCTCCCGGGAGCCCGATCAGGACGCCTGGTTGCTGGGTTGCTCGCAACGCGTCAACCCGCGGGTCGCCGTCGATGACGTCCAGCAGGACCAGCCCGTCGACCATCCCGGACTCCGCGGCTCGCGTGAGCGCTTCGGCTCCGTCGTTCTCCGTCATTATCAGGATGTCGTAACCGAGCGCGCGGGCGGCCTCGGTGATCGGCAGGAGATACTGCAGCATCGCCGGTGCGAACTCGTCCTCGTGGAACTGGACCAGCAGCCCCAGGACGCCGGTCTGTGCCGTCCGCAAGGACCGCGCACCGGCGTTCGGGGTGAACTTCAACGCCCTGATGGCGTCGTTCACACGCCGGCGGGTCTCCGGCGAGATCGACCGCTTCCCCGAGAGCGCGTAGGAAACGGTGCTACGGGAGACTCCCGCCACCCTCGCAACGTCACCAATGGTCGCCACAACGCTCTCTTCCTACTGACATGCCCGCGAAACTTCTCGACAGTATGGCAGCCCACCTGCCACCACCGGCCGCAACAACCGTCCCAGTACTTCATCGAACCGATTCGATCCATTCTTGCACTCGACCAGGTCCACGCCTACCGCGACATCGGAGCAGGATCTTCTGGCATCGGAGCGCACCGCCAACGGGCAACGGACATACTCCCAGGCGGCCGTCGAGTATGTCCGGCTGATCCAACAGCTCTTCACCGCCCGCCCAGCCGGACCACAGTGCAACCCAGTCCGGACCCGGCCTCACCTGAGGCCTCCAACTGATGGCCGCCGAACGCGACCGCACCACCACCGCGATGCCGACCGGCCACGTCTCCCCCATCCGGAACGCCTGACCGACCTCGCCGCGTCCCCGCGACGTCCTGGAGGGCACGATGCACGAGGGTGAGGAGGTCGGCGACGCGTACGTCTACTTCATCACCGCAGCAAGCGAAGCGACGCTTCTCCGCGTGGCAGCGGATGTGGCGGCACTCCCCGGCGTCCCGCGCGGCGTCTTCGCAATGGTCACGGACGACGAAGCCGCAAACCTGGGCGCCGGCCGCCGCGTCCCGCTCTCATAGAAACTCGACGCGTCCCGCTCTCATAGAGCTCAGGGTGTGTGGAGTTCCTTCGTCCGGGGCTGCTGGGGGTCGGCGGCCTCGAGGGCGTTTTTGAAGCGGTAGAGGTCGGCGACGACCATACGGTGCAGGATGCCTGTCTTCTCGGCCAGGTTTTCGATCAGGCCCTGCGGATCGATTCTCAGTTCGACGGCGATCGCCGTACGGTCCTCGGACCGGGATTCGAAGGTGACGGAACCACCGAGCATCAAGCCGGACTCGCACACCCAGGTGATCCGCCGACCAGGCTGCTGCTCGACGATCGTCGCGTCGAACTCACGGACGAACCCGCCCGCCGAGGCCACCCAGTGCGAGTGGATGCCGTCGAGTTCCCGTACGTCGTGCACGCCGTCCATGTACTGCGGGAACGAGCTGATGTCGCGCCACTTCGCGTACGCGATCTCCAGCGGCACCCGGACATCGACCGACTCGGTGATGCTCTCCATACTCACTACCTCCTGTGACAACTCGTATCTACCAAGTAGCCGCACAGGCGGGTCGCCAAACAAGGCGACCGGAGATGTTTGCCGACGAAGGTTGCACCCCCCAATGGCTCGACCGAACGACTCGACTGAGACGCCGGCCACATATCCGATGGTTGGTCAGAGCAACATCGGGGTGTTTTCTGGGTGTGGCGGTGAGCGCTGGCTGCTCAACGCCGCCGCCACACCCCGCCCCAGACCGCCTTGTCCTGCGGCGATCTCGAACACTTCTCCGGTTCCCGTTACCGAATCGGCGAAACACGGCTTGACCAGGAGCCTGTGTGTGACTCGGGTTACCTGCTGTTAGGTGGTGGGATGCCAGCGGGTCCCGGTGAAGCCATGGTCTTTGCCGAAGGCAAAGACTACTTTCGGTGCGACCGCGAAGACGTATTGCGGATCACTCAGCGAGGTATCGGCCGGATCGTGAAACTGCCCCTCGCGGACGAACGGGTGCCACCACGGATACTTGGCCGGGTACAGGTCCGCAATCCGTTGCAGTTCAGCCGTGTCGCGCACGAGCCACGCAGTACCTTCGATCACCAGGTCGACGTCGTGACCGGGAACGGTGATCGCACAGTTGTCGTTCTCTGCGAGCTGGCGACTCTTGCGGGTCTGCCGGCGCGTGCAGAAGCACACAGCACCTTCCGACCAGACGCCCAGCACCGGCACCATGTGCACGCGCCCGTCCTTCCCGGATGTCGCGAGCAGATAGTCCGCACTGTCCGCCAATCGGGTGCGTACGTCAGCCCAGCTCAGCCCGGTCAGCGGTACACCGTCAGGACTCGACAACTCCTCGGCGATCGGTTCGAGCTCTGCCACCTACGCTCCTCGGATTCGGTGTCGGTCGGCATTTCCACAGGGTCGAGACGCGTCAGCCGAGGCCGGATCGGGCGATGACGTTCGCGATGCCGATGTGAACCGCCGTGAATCCTTGCCGTACGAAGGTTTCAGCAAGCTCGTCCGCGGACTGCGACGGGTAGTACCGCTCCGCAATAGCTGTGCCGATCCGTCTGACCTGATCTGCATCCGCAGAGACGCGCGCTTGCCCTTCGATGGTCACAAAGCTGTACGGCTGCCGCTCATCACTAACACAAACCGCGACGCGCCGATCGTGCGCAAGCCTTCTACCTTTGACACTTCCCGGCGACAGGACAAAGGCAACCTCATCACCCTCAAGAACAAAACAAACCGGCGTAACATGCGGCCGCCCGTCCTCACGCATAAGAGCAACATGCCCAAGCCGCACCCCCGCCGCGACGAAAGATCGCCACTCCCCATCAGTCATCGTCGTCATACCCCCGACGCTAAAACCACCCCACCACCAAGAAAAGCAACCACTTCCGATCAAACCGATCGCCACCCCAGATCGACGCGACACGCCTACTCAAGCGCGCGAAGGTCTGCCCCCAACTGCGTCGAGTTGGGTGGTGAGGCCGGTGCGGTCTATTTGGATCCAGTATTCTGTGATGCGTCCGGCCGTGACGCGGTAGACGGCGCTCGTCAGCTGGGTCAGTGCTTTCCCGGTCGGGGGGCGGCCGTCGATGGTTCCTTGGTGTTGGCCGCGTTGGGTCCAGCGTGCGTAGACACGATCGTCTTCGGCGAGCAGTTCCTCGATCTCGAGCTCGAAGGCACCGAACAGCGCCTTCATCTCCTCGACGTGTTCGGCGTACTCGCGGGGTGAACGCTTCAACGTCACCGGATCCTCGGCCTGCACCTGATGAGCCAGAACCGTTTCGGCGAGAAAGCGTTCGGCGTACTCCGGGTGCCGTCCGGACCGAACCTCCAGCAGGAAGGTACGAACGAGTTCCTTGGAGCTGGGCATGGCTCGGTCCTTTGAAGTTGCCGCGACCTGACACGATCACCCTAGAAGCCCACGGCCGTTCGGCGAATGCTTCTCCGTCCAGCCTTTCCGACGGATCGTCTCCCCATGCGCGGTGACCGCTGGGGCGCGACCGAGGGCCCCCGGTTGGCTTCAGGTCCGGCAGTTGTGGCGGGGGCGTTCACCTGGAGCGGGAGGCTTACGTTTGTGTGGTGGTGTCGGCTGGGGCTGAGGGGATTGTCAACGTGAAGCGGGCGCCGCCGTTGGGGGATTCGGTGGTAGTCAGGGTGCTGTTGTGGCGGTGGGCGATTTCCTGGGCGATCGCCAGGCCGAGCCCCGCTCCCCCGGCGTCGCGGCTGCGGGCCTCGTCCAGGCGGGTGAAGCGGTCGAACACCCGATCGCGGTCCGCCGGCTGGATTCCAGGTCCGTCGTCGTCGACCTGCAGTACGACGTACCCGGCCGACTCCTCGATCCGCACGGTCACCGTGGTTCGGGCGTACCGCATGGCGTTGTCGAGCAGGTTGCGGATCAACCGGTCCAGCTGCCGCGCATCACCGTCCACCATGGCGGTCTGGACTGACGCGAAGCGGAGCTCCGGTCCCTCGTCGACGCGCCGGGCAACCTGCCGCCGGGCCAGTTCGGCCAGATCGACAAGTTGCAGGGAGGTTGATCGCTCGGCGTCGAGCCGTGCCATCAGGAGCAGATCGTCGGCCAGTTGCTGCAACCGGTGGATCTCGTCGACCGCGGCGCTGTTCACCTGCGGCCAGTCAGCGCGCTCCGGATGCGCACCCGCCACCTCCAAGGTGGTCCGCAGACTGGCGATCGGACTGCGCAGTTCGTGGGCCGCGTCGGCGACGAACCCGCGCTGCTGCTCGGCGGCGGCCTCCAGCCGCGCGAGGGTGTCGTTGAGCGTCGTCGCCAGCCGCGCGACGGCATCTCCGGTGGCCGGAATCGGCAGGCGCTCGTGGAGATTGCGCTGACTGATCGCCGCTGCCTGCGCCCGCATCCGCTCGATCGGCCGGAGCGCCAGCCGCGTCCCGAAGTACCCGCCGATCATGATCAGCAGCACCGCTACGGGCAGGGTCCGTTCGAGCACTCGGTCCACCTCCGCCGCGGCCTCCTCGGCCTCGAACGGTAGGACGAACACCGAGATTACGACGCGCCGGCTCGGATCGCTTTCGAGTTTGATCCGCCCCAACGGCACGATCTCCCGGCTCGCCCACAGGCGCCGCCCGACCATCGCCCTGGCCACGTCACAGTAGGCAGGCGGTTGCGCACTCGTGCAGGGACCCTTGGCGAGCGCGCGGACGGTCACGAACTTGCTGTCGTCCTCCGGATCTCCAGGCCGCGGCACGGGCGAGATCGGAGTCCGGCCGAACGGCCCCAGGACCTGGCCTGATTCGAAGAGCAGGCCCGAGTCGTCGATGATCTCGTACGCCGCATCAACCGGCTGGAACGTCAGCTCACCCTGAGGCCTCAGCGTGCTGTACGTACGCATCTCGTCCACCAGCAAGGCGCGGTCCGCGGCAGCCTTCTGTTCGAGGGCGTGATAGCGCGAACTGTAGATCTGGTGGTGGATCCAGAACGCGAAGCCCAGCGCCAGCATCGCGGCGATCGAGCCCGCTACCAGGGATGCGCGAGTCGCGGTCGAAAGGCGGAGCCTACGCATGGCGGCTGCCGGTGAGCCGGTAGCCCATGCCGCGGACGGTCTGCAGCGTGTTCCGCCCGAACGGATGGTCGATCTTGCGGCGCAGCGCGCTGACGTGAACCTCGACCACGTTCACGTCGCCGTCGTAGTGCGCGTCCCAGACCTGTTCGAGGATCTCGCGTTTGGTGACCACGACGTCGCGGCGACGTGCCAGGCACTCCAGGATCGCGAACTCCCGCGCCGTGAGCTCGATCGCCTGCTCGCCGCGGCGGCAGGTCCTGGCCGCCGGGTCGATGACGAGGTCGCCGACCTCCAGCTCGACCCGGACCGCGCCGCTGCGGCGCAACAGCGCGCGCAGACGCGCGAGCAGGACGACGTACGAGAACGGTTTGGTCAGGTAGTCGTCGGCGCCGGTGTCCAGTCCTTCGGCCTGGTCGTACTCACCGTCCTTCGCGGTCAGCATCATGATCGGCGTCGTGTTGCCCGCCTGGCGAAGGTGCCGGCACACCCGGTAGCCGTTCAGGCCTGGCAGCATCACGTCGAGGACGATCGCGGCGTACTCGTTCTCGTCGGCCGCCCACAGGGCCTCGGGACCGCTGTGTACAACGTCGACGGTGAAGCCGTTCGATTCCAGACCCCATTTCAGCGCCGCGGCGAGTTGCCGCTCGTCCTCAACCACCAGTAGCCGCACTGTTCAAGGATCGCACCTTCCGCGGACCATCCTGAAGACGTCTTCAGGTTGCTTCAGGCCCCCTTCGGCAGGACTCGTCGATAGTCCCGGCATGCTTATCTCGGCGGATCGAGCGAGCCCAAGGCATCGGTTCGGACGCGGCCTCGCAGCGATCGCGGACCACCGCACCGGGGCGCTGCCGTCCGCGGTGCTGGCCGGTACGTTCGCCGCCGCCTACACCTGGTTCGCGTTGCAGCGGCATTGGTCGTACCGCTCGGGCGGCTTCGACCTCGGTATCTTCGACCAGGCGGTCCGCAGCTACGCCGAAGGCCGGCTTCCGGTGTCGACGATCCGGGACCCGCACCTGATCCTGCTCGGCGACCACTTCCACCCGATTCTGATCGTGCTGGCTCCGTTCTACCGGCTGTTCCCGTCGGCCGAAACGCTCCTGGTCGCGCAGGCCCTGCTGTTCGGGCTGTCGGTGTTCCCCATTACCCGGCTCGCGTGTACGACGCTCGGCAGCAGGATCGGCCTGATCATCGGGAGCTGCTACGGCTTGTCCTGGGGCCTGCTCAACGCGATCACGTTCGACTTCCACGAGATCGCGTTCGCCGTACCGCTGATCGCCTTCGCGCTGCCCGAACTGCTGCACGGACGGCCCGGACGTGCCGTCGCGATCGCCGCTCCCCTGGTGCTGGTGAAGGAAGATCTCGGGCTGACGCTCGCGGTGCTGGGCCTGCTGATCGCGCTCCGACGCGAGACCCGTCGGCTGGGTCTACTGACAGCCGCCGGCGGAACAGCGGCCTCGCTGCTCAGCGTCTTCGTGATCATCCCGGCCTTCAGTGCCTATGGCAACTACCGGTACCTGGGAAAGGGCGGGTTGCGACCACCCGAGGCCGCTCTGGCCGGAGACTTCCTGTCGCCGGGCAAGCTGCACCTGGTGCTGCTCCTGCTGTTGCCGACGTTGTTCCTCGCGCTCAGGTCACCATTGGTACTGCTGCTCGCGCCGACCCTGGCATGGCGACTGGGCAGCACCTACATCCTCTACTGGATCCCGACCTTCCACTACGACGCCGTACTGATGCCGATCTTGTTCTGTGCGCTCGTCCACGGTCTGGTACTGCTGCGTCCGCACTGGCTCGGCCGGAACCGGCGTGCCGTTCTGCCAGCCATCTCGGCCGCGCTGGCAGCAACCTGCCTGACGCTGTTCTTCCAGTCCTCGGCCGCGGACGGTCCCGGTCATCGGTCGGAGTTCACCGCCGCGGCGGACCGCTTGATCGCCAAGATCCCGGACGGCGCCACGGTGAGTACGACGGACAGGATCGCCCCGCATCTGTCGTCGCGGACCGATGTGTACCTGCTCAACGCGCACCATCCGACCGAGTGGACGCTGGCCCCGTACGACGATCCGCAACTGGCACCACGCCCGGGCGATGTGGTGGTCCGAGACGGCGACCTCGTCTTGCTGCGGCATTCGACACCGCAGAATTCAGAAGGAGGGACATGGAATCGGTCGCGGTGATCGTGCCGTGCTACAACGAGGCGGCGGCGGTGCGGAAAGTGGTCACCGAACTGCGCGACTCGTTGCCGACAGCACGCATCTACGTGTACGACAACAACTCCACCGACGGGACGGCGGCGATCGCGGCGGCCGCGGGAGCGACCGTGCGGCACGTCGCCCGCCAGGGCAAGGGCAACGTGGTACGGCGTGCGTTCGCGGATGTCGAAGCCGACGTCTATCTGCTGATCGACGGCGACGACACCTACGACGCGAGTCAGGCACCCGAACTGGTGAGGGTCCTGCTGGCGGGGCCGTACGACCATGTCGTCGGCGTACGGCGGCACTCGAACGTCGCGGCGTACCGGCCTGGGCACACGCTCGGGAACCGGATGCTGACCAGCGCGGCCGGGGCGTTGTTCGGCCGCGAGATCACCGACATGCTGAGCGGCTACCGCGCGTTCTCACGGCGGTACGTGAAGTCGTTCCCCGCGCTGGCACAGGAGTTCGAGATCGAGACCGAGCTGACCATCCACACTCTGCACCTGCGGATCCCGGTGGCGGAGGTCGAGGTCAGGTACAAGGAGCGACCGGCCGGCGGCGAGAGCAAGCTGCGGACCTATCGCGACGGGCTGCGGATCCTGCGCTGGATACTCCAACTGGCGCGGCTGGAGCGGCCGACGTTGTTCCACGGCGTGCTCGCCGCGATCTTCGGCGCAGCGGCGTTGGTGCTGGGTGTTCCCGTGGTACTCGAGTTCCTGCGCACCGGATTGGTGCCGCGGTTCCCGACCGCAATCCTCGCGTCGTCGATCGGACTCGTCGCGATCCTGATGTTGGTGCTGGGATACCTGCTCGACGCGGTCGGCCGGAGCCGGCAGGAGGCCGCGAGATTGAGCTACCTGAAGCACCCCGCGCCGGTCCGCGAACCGGTCCTCAGCGGGACCGACGAGTGCGGGCCGACGACGTGAGCCGGGGCGTCGCGGCGCGGTTGCGACGGCAGTGGCCGCCACTGGCCGCCGCGGTCGCCGCCGGTCTGACGTTCGTCGTGAGCGGGATCATCCGCCACACCTACCCGTTCGGAGACGGGCCGCGGAGCACGAACGACCTCGGGCAACAGGTCATACCGATGTACGCGCACTACCGCGACATCCTGACCGGGCACGGCGGCGACCTTTTCTTCAACTGGTCGAGCGGGCTCGGTGTGCCGTTCCTAGGCGACTTCATGGCGTACGTCGGGTCGACGTTGTCCTGGATCACCGTCATCTTCCCCCGCGATCGCGTCGACCTCGTGCTGTTCCTCGTCGACGTACTGGCGATCGCGCTCGCCGCCGGTGCGATGACGGCGTACTTGCGCTACTTGCGGCCCGGCCCGGCCTGGCTCGCGGTCGTCGCGGGCATGTCGTACGGCGCCTGCGGCTGGGCGATCGACGACGCGGCGTACATGAGTGTCTGGCTCAACGGGCTCGTCGCCTTCCCGGTGATCTGCCTGCTGTGCGAATGGATCCTGCGGCGGCGGTCCACAGCCGCGCTGATGGTGACGCCGCTCGTGGTCGCGCTGCTCTGGACGTCGCACTTCTACACGGTCTACATGGCGACGATCGGCGCCGCGATCGTCGTGGTGACACGCTTGCTCGGATACGGCGCGACCGTGTCCTGGCGGCATCGCCTGACGGGTGCGGTGCGCTGCATCGTCGCCGTTGGCCTCGGGATCGCGCTAGCGGCTCCGCTGCTACTTCCGACGTTCGATGCGGTCCGCGCCGCGCGGCCGAGCCCGGACGCCGTCTTCAGACCCATTGGCTCGCTTGTGTTCCTGGCCCGGTTGATGCCAGGCAGCGAGGGGGTCGGGACGACGCCAGGACTCGCCGTCGGCACCGTCGTGTTGCTGCTCGCGCTGAGCTTCCCGTTCAACCGGCAGGTGCCCGCCCGCGAGAGGATCGCGTGGACGGCGACGGTGGTCCTCACGATGCTCAGCTTGCAGATCCCGATCACGCACGAGATCTGGCACGGTTTCGACACACCGAACGGGAGCCCGTACCGGCAGGCGTTCATCGTTGCCGGGATGCTGGTGATCGTCGGCTGGATGTCCGCGGCTGCGGGCGTACGGACCGTGCTCACAGCGGTCGCGCCCGTCGGTGCGGTGCTCCTCTTGTACGTGGAGACTTGGCACGTTCGCAGTACGACAACCGTCAGCCACCGCGCCGTACCCGTGCTGGTTGTGCTCGCGGTCGGGGTCTGGTTGGCAAGTCGTTCGCCTTCGTGGGTACGACGCGGCGCGGTGGCGGTGCTGGTCGTTGCCGTGTTCGCCGAGGTATCGGTGTCATCGGCGGCGATCGATGCGCGGCGGAGCAAGATCCTGAGTGCGAAGGCACCGTGGGGCGACGAGCACACTGCACTGCGTTCGCTGGTGGAGTCGGCGGCGGACTGGCCGACGTACCGCACGGCGCCGGGTGCGCAGCAGACCGTCAACGATCCGATGCTGATCGGCGGGCAGGGGCCTCAGTACTACTCGAGCACCATGCCGGACCTGGTCTCGCGGCAGTTGCTCAGCCTCGGGTTCGGATACAGCTCGTACGGGCGGGCCACGGTCGATCCGCGGAACCCGGTCGTCGACGCGGTCTTCGCGGTTCGCTCGCGCGTCGTCGTACCTCCGAGTGGCAACGCTCGGCTGGAGCGAAGCGACGTACCGCCGCTGGTGACCGTGCGACCAGCGACAGCATGGGTATCGGGCGACCCGGGGCCGTTCGGGACGCAGGAATCGGCGCTCGGCGCGGACGTCTACACCGTGCCGAAAGTGCGCGGCGGGCGGGATCGCGCAGTCAATGTGTCGGACCGGCGCGGCACGCTCACCGTCGCGCCTGCGCCCGGTGCCGGACGGCCTGTGGAAGCCAGGTTGCTGGCGTCCTGCACACCCGGCTCGGAGATCTGGTTCGCGGCGCCGGACTTCGTCGGTGCGGTGATGGTGGCCGGCCGCGGATGGGTCACCAATCTCCCCTCGGCGGTGAAGTCCCCCGGTCTCTATGCGGGAGCGCCGATGCTTCGGGTCGGAACTGTCGGCGCTGAAGGCGTCGCCGCCGTACTCATCCGCGTCAGTACCCGAACGGATCTCCCCGCGGCGCCGATCGGGTGCCTGCATCCGGAACGACTCGACGCCGCCGTGCGCAGCCTGAGCCCGGCCGACGGGCCTGCGGTGAAGGTCACTGGCCATGGCCTGACGATCCGCCTGCGGCCGAGCGGTACGGCGAACTCCGTCGTCCTCGGGATGATCTGGATCGACGGGTGGCGCTGCTCCGTCGACGGCGGTGCCGGGCGCACACCGGACAACCGAGCCGGCCTGATCGCGATCCCGACGCCGGCAGGTGCGTCCGACGTCTCGTGCAGCTATCACCCGCCCGGCCTGGGCCAGGGTCTCGCGATCGGAGCAGCGGCTGCGCTGTGCCTACTCCTGCTCGGCGCGGTGCTGGCGCTCGGCGGCGCTCTGCTTACTCCTTCTTGGCGCGGTGCTCGCGCTCGGCGGCCTCGGCCGCGTGCTTGATCGTTGCCAGTCGCTTGTCCCATTCCGCCGCGATCGCCGACATCCATTGCGCGGTCGCGCTCAACGCCGCGGGGCGGACCGAGTACAGCACCTCGCGCCCTACCCGGCCGCCCGTGACGATCCCGGCGGCGTCCAGTACCGCTAGGTGTTTCACCACTGCCTGGCGGGAGACGGGAAGTTGCTCGGCGAGAACGGTCGCGGTGGCTTGGCCGCGCGCGGCGAGCAGGTCGAGCAACTGGCGGCGGGTCGGATCGGCCAACGCGGTCAGCACCCCGTCGACCGTTCCGACCGCACCGAGACCGTCGGCAGTCACACCGACGGCTCCTCGGCGCGTATCCGCAGGGCGTCCAGCTCCACCGGCCAGCCGCCCGAGTTGTCCTTGACCGCCCGGTCGCGAACGTCCGGAGAGGTCACCAACGAGGCGAACCCGCTCTCCACGACGGACAGGCGGGTCTTCTCGCCTTCGGAACTGAGTCTGAACTCCACCAGCGTGCTGTTGTCGTCCCGCAGCTCCTGACCGGGAAAGGCGCTCGCCCAGCGGTACGCCAGGTACGTCGGAGGGTCGAGCTTCTCGACCCGCACCGGGAAGTCGCCGTACTCCGGATTCTTCGCGAGCATCGTCTCGCCTTCTCTCGCCACGGTTCCGGGCAGCGTCGCCTTGTCGGCAACCCAGAAGCCGGGCTCGGCGACCAGCGACCACACCCGCTCGAGTGGCGCCTCGATCAGGACTTCCCGCTCGATTCGGTCATTGCTCATCGTAGAAGCTCCCTTGTCGTTCCTGGGTCATCCGCAACTCTACAGTTGCGCTCGTCGGCGCAGGCCGACCCAGACCAGACCTGCGCTGAGAATCGTGATCGCGACGTTGAGTCCGAGCGCGAGATGGATACCGCTCAGTTCGACCTCGCGCGTTGCCGCCACGGCACCCAGGACCGGGATGCCGACGGAGATCGCCACCTGCTGCGTCATCGAGGTCAGCCCGGTCGCCAGGCCTTGCTCGCCGTTCGGCAGGCCGGACGTGCCGGTCACCGTGTACGCCACGATCGAGGCGACGTGCCCGAAGAACCCGACGAAGAGTGCCGGTACCAGAACCGCGATCGCCGACCGATCGGCGCGGACGAACACCAGCGGCAGCGTCGCCAGCCCCTGCAGGAGCATGCCGGTGGTGAGCACTCGCCGTACGCCGAACCGCCCGATCAGCCGCCCGGCGATCACCCCGGAAGCCACTGCGGCCAGGCCGGGGATGCCGAAGATCAGGCCGGTGATCAGCGGGGACAGGGCAAGCGTGCGCTGCAGGTACAGCGTCATCAGGAAGATCATCGCGGTCTCCATCGCGAAGACCACGAGACCGGCGTAGTTGCCCCACTTCACGGTCGGACGGCGCAGGATGCGCAACGGCGCCAGTGGAGCAGGCGCCCGGAGTTCGACGATCCAGAAGGCGGCGAGGAACAGTACGCCGACCGCCGCGGCGAGAACGCTCTTCTCCAGGACCGCGTAGATCACGGCCAGCAGACCTGCTGTCACCGCGACGGCGCCCGGCAGGTCGAGCGGGATTCGTTGCCGAAGGCGACTTTCGCTGATGACGAACGGCGTACAGCAGAACACGAGCACCGCGACCGGAACGTTGATCCAGAACGCCGCCCGCCAACTCAGGAAGTTGACCAGCGTTCCGCCGACCAGCGCGCCGACGGTGAAGCCGCCGGACAGCAGCGCACCATTGATGCCGAGGGCCCGTTCCCGCAGTACGCCTTCGGTGAAGGTCGTGGTGAGCAGGGACATCGACGCGGGCAGCGCCATGGCCGTGGCCAGACCCTGCAACGCACGGGCGGTGAGCAACATCTCCGCGCCGGCCGCGAGGCCACCGAGCACCGACGCGCCGGTCAGTACGACCATGCTCACCATGAACAGCCTGCGCCGCCCGAACAGGTCGGCGAGCCGGCCGAACAGCAACGCGAAGCCCGCCGACGGCAGCATGTACGCCGCGGTGATCCAGGGATACTGATCCGCGGCCATCCCGACACCGGCACCGGTCTCCGGCAGCGCGACATTCAGGATCGAGAAGTCGACCGACACCATGAAGCCGGCCAGCAACAAAACAGAAAGAACCATCCGCTGCCTACTGCTGAACCGCAGCGGCAACGCCGTATCCGTAGTCAAGAACTTCCCTCTCAACGAGCCCAATAAGCGCAACCCCAGAGTTGCACATCAATTCCCGATGTGCAACCCACCGGTTGCTCCTACGGTCATCCGACTGGAGGGCGGCCTGGTGGACGGTGATGGGCGGACGGTCTCTGGTGAGCGGACGGTCCCAGGTGGGCGGGTCAGGACGAGGCCGCGGCGCAGGCCCGGCCGTAGCCGGGGAGGTCGCCGCCGAGGACCGCGGCGGCCAGGAAGCGGTCGGTGGTCGCTCGGTGTTCCCCCGGCGCGGGCTGGAACCGCGGGCGGCGTGACCGGACATGCTGACGGGCGCGGTACGCCAACTGCTGGACCGCCCGTTCGGTGCGGCCCACGATGGCTGCGATCTCCGCATGCGAGTAGCCGAACACGTCGTGCAGCAAGAACACCGCACGTTCGGTCGGGGCGAGTGTTTCCAAGACGACCAGCAGACCCGCCGCCACCTCATCGACCGGCCGCGGACCGGCCGGCGAGCCATCCGCCGCCCGGTCCTCGTCGGTGTGCACCTCCCGACGCGCCCGGATCCTGCGAAGCTCGTCGATAGCCTGCCGCGTCACGAGCCGGAACAGGTACGCACCGGCGTCCGCGACCGAGCCGTGGTCGACCCGGCTCCAGCGCAACCACGCCTCTTGAAGGACATCGTCGGCATCTGCCCGGTTACCGAGCATCCGGTACGCCGCTGCCCAGAGCGCAGCCCGGTGCTGCTCGAACAGTTCGCCCGCCGTGTCCATCGCATCCTCCCGTACAGAGCTCACCACCAAGACGGTTCGACCCGCGCCGACGTCACGCGTGACGCCCACGGAACGGAATCCGTCCTACCGAGTGAACCCGACCCGAGAGGTACGACATGACATCGAACCCGCCCACCGAAAAGAATCGGCAACTCGTCCTGGAGGCGGTCTCCCGGTTCGGTGCGGGAGACATCGCCGGCTTCACCGAACTGCTGGGCGAGAACTTCGTCTCCCACAACCCGCGCGTGGCGCACGACCCGACGGCACAATCCGGGCGCCAGGCGTTCGCGGAGTACTTGAGCGGACCCGGCAGCGCGCACCTGCGGGACGCGACCGTAACTGCCGAACACCTGCTCGCCGACGGAGACCTGGTCGCCGTACACACCCACGTGGCCACGCCACAAGGCGACCTAGCCACTGTCGACCTCTTCCGCATCGACAGCGACCTGATCATCGAACACTGGGACGTCGTTCAACCAGTACCCGCCGAGATCCTCCACCCCCACGGAATGTTCTGACGACGTCCCGCTGGCTGCGTGCGTTACTGGGGGTGGGCGACGTCCGGTATCGACTGGAGCGGCTGGCCTTGGCCTGTGCTGTCAGGGGAAACGGCCGGTTCGGGCTGGGGTGGGTGGGCGGGGAGGAAGGCTGCGGACAGCAACGCGCCGGCGACGGCGACGAGGCCTGCCACGATGCAGCCGATGGTTAGCCCGTGGTCGAAGGCTGCGATCGCTGCCTGGCGTACGGCGTTGGCCAGGGGAAGCTGGTTTTGGGATGCGAGTTGACCTGACAGGCCGAAGGCCGCCCCGACCGACTCATGAGCGCGGGTGGCCAGGTCAGTGGTCAAGGAGGCAGGGAGGACACTGTCGAGCCGGGTGGAATACACGGTGGCGTAGACGCTGCCGATGACGGCGACGCCGAGCGTGCCCCCGAGCAGGCGGGTCGAGTCGTTGACGGCGGAGCCGACTCCCGCCTTGTCGGCGGCGACCGCTCCCATGATGGACTCGGTCGCGGGTGCCGAGGTCAGCCCCATGCCCAGCCCGTAGACGACCATCTGGACGGCAATCACCCCGTAGCTGAGCGTCGGCGAGATGTCGCTCGCGACCCAGAAGTAGAAGACAGCCTGCAGGACCAGTCCGGCCGTGACAATTGCCTTGGTACCGATCCGGACCGCCAGCCGTGTCCCGAGCGTCGAGCCGACCGCGACGGCGGCCGCGACCGGGAGGAGGTGGACGCCTGCCGACAGTGGGCTGTACCCACGGATGAACTGGAAGAACTGCGTGATCAGGAAGATGAATCCCAGCAGCGTGAAGAAGGCGACGGTGACGGCCGCGCTGGCGGCGCTGAAGCGCATGTCCTTGAACAGCCGTACGTCGAGCATCGGTTCGGCGGCCCGACGCTCGGCGACGACGAACGCGATCAGCAGGACCACCGCGCCGGCGAACCCCGCGAGCGACGACGCCGACGACCAGCCGCGGCCTGGCGCCTCGATGACGGTGTAGATGAGCAGCCCCATGAAGCCGCCGGACAGGACAAGGCCCGCATAGTCCAGCCGGTGCGTCGCGGCAGACCGCGTACGGGGAACGAACAGGGCCACCAGGACCAGGACCGCCAGCGACACCGGCCCCAGCGCGTAGAAGATGCTCGACCAGCTGTAGTGCTTGAGCAGGAGGCCGCCCACGATCGGCCCGAGTGCGATCGCGACGCCTGCGGTGGCACCCCACAGGCCGATGGACAGCGCGCGTTCCTTCCGGCTGGTGAAGACCGCGGTGAGCAGCGAGAGGGTGGCCGGGAACGTCATCGCCGCGCCCAGGCCCGTCACCGCACGGGCCGCGATCAGCTGCCCCGGCGAGTGGGCGTAGCCGCCGACGAAGCTGGACGCACCGAAGACCAGCAGGCCGGCCAGGAGCATGCCCTTGCGACCGAACCGGTCGGACAGGCTGCCCGAGGTCAGCAGCAAGGCAGCGAACACGAGGTTGTAGGCGTCCACGACCCATTGCAGCTGCGAGGTGGACGCGCCCAGCTCCTGGGTCAGCCGCGGGAGCGCGACGTTGACCAGGGTCGTGTCGAGATTGATCACGAACGAGGCCAGCAGCAGGGCGATGAGCAAGAGCGGTTTCGATGGCGAACGTGTCATGGTTGAATATTAGACACAGATACTTTAATTTTTCTACCATCTGATTGAAGATCTCACCTCTCCGACCTATCTTGTGTACATGCGGAGTTATGGTCAGTACTGCTCGATCGCCCGGTCCCTCGACGTCATTGGGGATCGGTGGACGCTGCTGATCGCCCGGGAGCTGCTCCTGCAGGGCGCCTGCCGGTTCACGGACCTGAAGAAGGGCCTGCCCGGCATCGCGACAAATCTGCTGTCCACGCGCCTCAAGGAGCTGGAGGAGGCCGGGCTGATCACGCGTGAGGAGGCACCCCCGCCGATCGCCACCACCCTGTACACGCTGAGCGAGACCGGTCGGACCCTGGAGCCGGTGCTCAAAGCGCTCGGGCTCTGGGGACTGCGGTTCATGGCCGACGAACGGCCGGACGACGCCTTCCAGGCGCGGTGGCTGGCCTACGCCCCCGAGTGGTTCACCACCGATGCCGACCCCGACGCCCCACCAGCGGTCATCCAGCTTGTCGCGGCGGACGAAGCGGCCGTCGTCGAACTCGGGAACGGCCGGGTCCGCACCCGGGTCGGCCGCGCCACAGATCCGGATCTCGTTCTCGAAGGGCCGCCCCGGGCGGTGCTCGGCCTCGTCAACGGTCTGATCGACCTCGAAGGAGCCCGCCGCATCGGCCTGACCGCCACCGGACGAACGGACTTGCTCAAGCGCCTGCGCCCCCACGGCGATGGCACCGGCTGCTCATCCTAAGCACCTGCCGGCGCCTCACCGGAGCACTGCAGGCGCTGTCGCCAGCTCGCCGTCCGGGTCGATTTGGTCAGCGAGATCAGCGAGGTATTCACTCGCGGGCGAGTTGTCTGGCGTTGGTCCGGGCGACCTCGATGACCGCGCTGGCGTCGCCGTTGAGGACGCTGCGGGTGGCCCACAGGGTGAATCCGGCGGCCTGGTTCAACGCGATCTTCGGCGGGATGGCGACTTCGTGGCGCAGCGTTCGTACGTCGACCAGCGCCGGACCGCGGTGCGAGAAGACGTCCTTCAACGCACCGTCAAGCTCCTTCGCGGTATCCACCCGGACGCCGTGGACGCCGACGGCCCGAGCCACCGCCGCGAAGTCCGGGTTGTCGAGGTCGGTGCCGTAGTTGACGATGCCGTCGGCCTTCATCTCCAGCTCGACGAAACTGAGCGCGTGATTGTCGAGCATCACGATCTTCACCGGGAGATCGAGTTGCCGCAGGGTCAGGAGCTCCCCCAGCAGCATGGCCAGCCCGCCGTCTCCGGAGAAGGCGACGACCTGACGATCCGGGAACGCGGATTGCACACCGATGGCCTGCGGCAGGGCGTTGGCCATCGTGCCGTGGGTGAAGGACCCGATCAGCCGTCGCCGGCCGTTCATCCGGAAGTACCTCGCCGCCCACAGCGTCGGCGTACCGACATCCGGGATGAGTACTGCGTCGTCGTCGGCCAGTCGATCGACCGCCGCCGCGACCGTCTCGGGATGCAGCGGGCCGCGGCCTCGCCCGGGGTCGGCCAGCTTGTCGAACCGACGACGAGTCCGCTGGTAATGAGCGGTCATCGTCTCGAGATGCTTCCCATCCGCCCGCGCCGCGAGCCGCGGCAGGAGAGCCTCGACGGTGTCCTTGACCGTACCGACCAGGGGTACGTCGACCGGTACCCGGCGGCCGATCTGCTCGCCGCGGACGTCGACCTGCACGATCCGGGCGTTCTCGGGGAAGAACGGACGGTACGGGAAATCGGTGCCGAGCATCAGCAACGCGTCACAGTGCTCCATCGCGCGATAGCCGGACACGAAACCGAGCAGCCCGGTCATGCCCACGTCGTACGGATTCTCGTACTCGACGAACTCCTTGCCCCGCAGCGCATGCACAATCGGCGCTTTCAGCTGCTCGGCGATCGCGACGACCTCGTCATGCGCCCCCTGGCACCCGGCCCCGGCCAGGATCGTCACCGCGCCGGCGGAGTTCAGCACGTCGGCCGCAGCGGCGAGATCCGCCTCGGCAGGCAGCACCCGCGCGGACGCCGCCCGTACGGCGTGCACCGAGTCATCAGGTGATGCCGCCTTGAACACCTCCCCGGGTACGACGACCACCGCGACACCGCGCCGCTCGACCGCCGTACGCATCGCCACCCGGAGGATCCGCGAGAACTGCTCGGCGGTGCTGACCATCTCGGCGTACACGCTGCACTCGCGGAACAACTCCTGCGGATGGGTCTCCTGGAAGTATCCGCTCCCGATCTCCGCCAGCGGGATGTGCGCCGCGATGGCCAGCACCGGCACCCGGCTGCGCTGCGCGTCGAAGAGGCCGTTGATCAGATGCAGGTTGCCAGGCCCGCAGCTCGCCGCGCACACCGCCAGCTCGCCGGTCGTCGCGGCTTCGCCCGCCGCCGCCAGAGCGGCTGCCTCTTCGTGACGGACGTGCTGCCAACTCAGCTCGCCGTCACGACGCAGCGCGTCCGTGAGGCCGTTGAGTGAGTCACCCGGCAGACCGTAGACGCGGCGAACACCGGACGCCTTGAGCGTGGCCACCAGGAAATCGGCGACGGTCATCACCGCGACCTCCCGACGAAGCTCGTCAGCCTGAAGGCGGCCGCAGTCGTCAGCCCGTAGACCAGATGTGCACCGAGGTCCTTCGCCAGGACCGTGGGGCTGTAGTTCCAGATCGGCTGGTAGAGGTTCGCGGCCGGGAGCACGACGTACCCGCCGCCCCACACGCTCGCACCGAAGGGCGCGCCGTACCAGACCCGTGGTTTCGGCGCAGATCCTGCGACCACGCCGTACGCAGCCCCGTTGGCGATCCCGAACGCCCAGTGCGTGAGGTTGTTGACCAGGGCAGCACGGCCGTTCGGCAGCTGCCGGCCGAACAGGTCCTCGAACAGCCGCTTGCCCACCTGAGCGGGCGCCGGTGCCTGCTCCCAGCTCTCGATGTCGGACGAGAACTCCCACCGGCCGAACTCGGTCTTTCCGCCACCATGCCGGTATTCCGCGTACAGCAGCGCGTCCATCGCCATCGTGCCGACGGTTCCGGCGATCAGGCCGCGAACAACTGCTCCCAGGGGCGTCATCACACAGCTCCTTCGAAGATCCCGCGGGGGACGGTCATCGAGACCAGCCAGTTCGGGAGGTCGACCAGCTCGCTGATCTTCAGGTCACCGGCGACGCTGCACAACGCGTACGCCTCGTGCATGCTCACGCCCTCGACGGCCGCCATGCTCCTCGCAACGGCGGAGGCGGGGCAGCTCGACGATCTCGCCCGGGCACGGATCGATCTGATCCGCGCGGAAGGGGCTTTCTCCCAGCAGCGCGGACGAGACGCCCCGGGACTGCTGTTGCGCGCGGCGCAGACGCTCGAACCGCTCGATGTGAGCCTCGCGAGGAACACCTACCTCGACGCCTGGAGCGCGGCCCTCTTCGCCGGCCGGCTGGCACGCACCGTCGGGCTGGCCGAGGTCTCCCGGGCGGCGAGATCCGCCCCCGCTCCGGACGGTCCACCGCGCAGCTCCGACATCTTGCTGGACGGACTGGCGATGCTGTTCGTCGAGGGACGGCCGCGCGCCGTTCCACTGCTCCAACAGGCCGCGACCGCCTTCGGCGACCCGCGGATCACGCCCGACGAGGCGCTGCGCTGGGGATGGCTCGGTACCGCCGCCGCGGCCACGACCTGGGATTTCGAGGCCTGCCTCGCCACCGCCCGCCGGCAGGTCGACATCGCGCGAGCCACGGGTGCGCTCGCCGTACTCGTGGTCGCTGTGAACGTCCTCGAACAGGTCGCCGCGTTCGCAGGCGAATTCCCCGAGGCGACCGCGCTGAGGGCCGAGGCCGACGCCGTGCGGGAGGCGACGGGGACCCACGTGGCGCCGTACGGCGCTCTGACGCTGGCTGCGTTTCGCGGACAGGAGGACGAGGCGTTCCGGCTGATCGACGACACGATCGCCGACGCGACCACCGAGGGCCAGGGTACGGCGATCCAATACGCACAGTGGGCGAAATCCGTCGTACTGAATGCGCTGGGTCGTCATCACGAAGCGCTCGGACTCGCACGACTGGCGAGCGAGGACACGCCGGAGCTGTGGGTCTCGGCCTGGGCGCTCGGCGAGCAGATCGAGGCCGCCGTCCGGACCGGCAACCAACCGGAGGCGACCGCCGCGCTGGCACGGCTCCAGCTGAGCACGCGGGAGTCCGACCAGCCTTGGGCGCGAGCCGTCGAGGCCCGTGCGCGGGCACTCGTGCACAACGACGAGAACACCGAGGCGGCGTACCGGGAGGCGATCGACGCGCTGACCGGCAAACGACTGCGGCCGGACCTGGCGCGTACCCATCTGCTGTACGGCGAGTGGCTCCGCCGAAAAGGCCGCCGGAACGACGCCCGGTCCGAGCTGCGGGCCGCCTACGAGGCGTTCACGACCATCGGCATGGAGGCCTTCGCGGAGCGAGCGCGCCGCGAACTACTCGCGACCGGGGAGACCGTCCGCAAGCGCACCGCGGCACCTTCGGCGCGTGCGGCGCTGACTCCGCAGGAGCTGCAGATCGCACTGCTGGTACGCGACGGCATGTCGAACCCCGAGGTCGGCACCCGCCTGTTCCTCAGCCCGCGCACGGTCGAGTGGCACCTGCGCAAGATCTTCGACAAACTCTCGATCACCTCCCGCCGCCAGCTCCCGGACGTACTCTTCCAGAACGAGTACGAGGCCGCCGGCAGGTAGCAGACGTCCAATGGGCGGTGTTCAAGCGGCGGGCTGTACTCCGGTCCACGAGGCGATGTCGCACTGGCCGTTGGTGTTGTTGCCGGCGCTGACGAGTGTTCCGTCGGCGCGCAATCCAAGAGTGTGAGTCGAACCCGCAGCCACCTCGACGATGTCCCGCCACTCCCCGACGTCGCACTGTCCATGGCTGTTGTCTCCGGCCGCGAGGACGCGTCCTGACGCGGTGACTCCGACGGTGTGGTAGCTGCCCGCGGCAACCGCCACCACGTCTTCCCATTGATCGACGTCGCAGGCACCGGTCGCCCGTTCCCCCGTAGCCAGTACTCGCCCGTTGCGTGTGAGACCAACCGTATGCAGGTATCCGCCCGCGACCGTCGTGAGGTCGCGCCAGTCGTCGACAGCGCACTGGCGTCGGCGATTGATTCCGACGGCCACTGCTGAGCCGTCGGGTCGGACTCCGACTGAATGCCAGTCGCCACAGGACAGAGCCACGATCTCTCGCCAATCACTCACGTTGCATTGGCCTTCTGAGTTTCGGCCGGTTGCCTGCACGGTGCCATCCCGAAGCAGTCCGAGTGTGCGACGCCAACCGGCGGCCACGGTTGTGACGTCCGTCCATCCGTCGACCTCGCATTGGCCGTCGCCGTTCCATCCCGTTGCGAGCACGGTGCCGTCCGATCGAAGGCCGACGGTGTGCGATCTTCCGGTGTTGTTCGCGGTGTGAACATTGCCCGCTGCCACGGCAACAACGTCTGTCCATCCCTCGACCCGGCACTCGCCGGCGACATCGCTCCCAACAGCGAGAACAGTGCCGTCGTACCGGCGGGCAACCGAATGACGCCTACCAGCCGCCACAGCCGACACGTTTGCTCGCATCCCACCTCCTCCTCCCGCCAACCATTACCTGGAAAGTACCCCAGCGGTGATTATCGCGGATTGATGAACGACAGGTGCTGGTTTGGCTGTTGTGGTCGGTACTGGGTGCTGTAGGCAACCAACCGGACCTACGAGTATCCCCCGAGGATCCGTTCGATTGGTCTTCTCTGCTGGTGGCGAACTGGACCTGTTGGGGCACCACACGCCGACCTAGTGTGATTTTCACTCGACAACAACGGTTTGTACGTCGATCTGTCAGATGCGAACTCGGGTACGACGACTGAGGAGGGATCCATGCGAAGGCTGATCGTTTCGACGCTGGTGGCGCTTGACGGGGTGGTGGAGGATCCGGGTGGTATGGCGGGCTCCGAACGCGGTGGCTGGGCCAACCCGTACTTCAACGAGGAGGCCGTCGAGCGGTCGATCGAACACCTGCAGGGATGCGACTACTTCCTCTGCGGGCGACGGACGTACGAGATGTTCTCCCAGGCGTGGCCGTCGGCCACCGGCCCGTACGCCAAGGCACTCAACGAGATCCCGAAACTCGTCGCCTCCAGGACGCTCGACGAACCGCTCACCTGGAACGCCTGGCTGCTCGAGACCGACGACCCGCTCGCGGAACTCGAAACGATCAAACGCGAGGACGGACGGGACATCATCATGTACGGCAGCGTGTCGCTGATGGCGGCGCTGTTCGCCCGCGGTCTCGTCGACCAGCTGGACCTCCTCGTCTGCCCGGTCGTGGTCGGCGCGGGTCAGCAACTGTTCGGTTCCGGTACTCCGACCATCCCGATGGAGCTCGCAGCACAGACTTCGCTGACCACCGGCGTAGCCGTCCTGAGTTACCGCCCGATCAACTCTGGTGCCTGAGGCCTCTAATCCGAGGAGACGAGATGGCAAGCAGACAATCACAAGCCGTCGCGGAGCTGTACGGCCGTTGGGTCGCGGCTCCCGCACAACGCCCGGACTGGTCCGGCGACGATCAGCAGCAGATGGTCGAGGACACCTGGATCGGCTTGACCAGCGAGCCACGCGGTGTGGACTACATCGAAGTGGACACCGGTGGCCGAACAGCTCTGTGGGCAATCCCGAAGGATGCTCCCGAGGACCAAGTGCTCTTCGCCGTCCACGGCGGTGGCTTCATCTCGGGCTCCGTTTATACCCACCGCAAGCTGTACAGCCACCTGGCCAAAGCTGTCGGAATGCGGGCACTGCTGCCGAGCTACCGCTTGGTCCACGAGGGCGGTCAGTTCCCAGCACCGGCAGAAGATGTGCTCGCCGCCTACCGATGGCTGCTCGACCAGCAGGTCGCACCAGATCAGATCCTGTTCGCCGGCGATTCCGTCGGCGGCAACCTCGCGCTCACGGTGCAACTGATGGCGCGGGATCGCGGCCTACCCCTCCCCCGGGCACCATCCTCTTCTCCCCCGCCACAGATCTCACCCGCAGCGGCGAGACCATGCGCAGCAACGAGGGGAAAGACGCGCTATTTCATCTGCCGTGGTCGAAGGAGATGGACGCGGCATACCTGGCCGGCGCCGATCCGCGCGACCCCTATGTCAGCCCCCTGTACGGCGACCTGGCCGGCCTCGGCCCAATACTCATCCAGGTCGGCGATCACGAACTCCTGCTCGACGACAGCCGCCAACTGGCCGCACAGGCCGAAGCCGACGGCGTCGACGTACAACTCGAGATCTTCCCTGAACAGCAGCACACCTTCCAGATGATGGCCGGCCGAGCCCCAGAAGCCGACGAAGCAATCACCCACTCCGCAACATGGGCCAGGACAAAAGTCCACCCAGCAACCACCGCCCTCCGATAACCCAGCTGCGGCGGTTATTTGGGGTGGGGGTGGTGGGGGACGAGGACTCGGAGTTGGAGGTGGAGGCCGAAGCGGGTGGTGGGGTCGGTCAGGTCCAGGTTGCCGATCTCGATTGCTCGGCGTAGGCGGTAGCGGAAGGTGTTGGCGGGCACCTGTAGCGCCTCGGAGGCCGATGGGACGTCTCCGAAGGCGTCCAGCCAGGCGTGCAGGGTCTCGACCAGGGAGCTGCGGTGCTGGTCGTCGTACCGGATCAGTCGGTCGAGCGCCTCGCCGGGACGGTCGCCGCGGGCGGTCGCGAGGTCGCGGAGCTCGAGCAGCAGGGATTCGACCTGTACGTCGGCCAGCCGGGCGATCCGTGGTTCGCCGCGCCGCTCGCGGAGCACCCGCAGCGCCCGGTCCGCACAGGCGCGGGCGTGCACGATGCCGGCCAGATCGTCGGCGACGGGCCCGAGCCCGATGACCGGGCACATCCGGTCGCCGACCCGGTGCAGGAAGTCGGTCGCGATGCGTACGACGCTGTCCTCGGCCGCCGGCACCAGCCCGTAGATCACCCCACCGACGAGCGCCGCCGCGGATCGTGGCTGCACGGCGCCCAGATGTACGGCGAGGGCGTCGCCGACCCGCTCGAGCTCCTGCGCGACGATCGCGCCTTCGGCCGCGGACTCGCGGAACGCGACCGCCAGTACGACGAGTGGCCGGCCGGCCAGCCCCAACCGTTCGAGCGCGTCGTGGGCGCCCGCACCGCCTTCGAGCGCCGAGCTGAGCAGGTCGGCCCGGAGACGACGCTGTACGTCGGCACCGGCGCGCACGCGCAACAGGTGCAGGGCGACGAGCTTCACGGCGTCCGTCAGGGCCTCGGTCCGCTCCGCGCTCAGCGGCTCGGGCACGGCCGCCCAGATCGAGCCGAGGAACTCGTCGCCGGCGCGGACCGCGATCGCCACCCGGAGCATCGTCAGCCCGGAACGGGGGTCGGGCAACGGTTCGATGTACACCGGCCGATCGCTGCGATGCAGCTCCCGGAACACCCCGCGCTCGGACAACATCCGGGAGAACCGTTCTGGTACCTGCCGGCCGAGAATCGTCTCGACCCGGGACGCGTCGGCCTCGTCCTGGCGGCCGGAGAAGGCCAGCACGCGGGAGTTGCGGTCCTCGATCGTGATCGGTGCGTCGAGCAGCGCAGCGACGGCGTTGGCCACCGCGAACAGGTCGCCCGACGGCAGTCCACCGAGCGACTCGGGCTCCGCGACACCGACGTCGCCCTCGGCAAGCAACGACCGCAGCATCGCGGTGAGGTGCGCCCACGGCACACCACGGCTGAGCCCGAGCAGCGCCAGGCCCGCCGCGTCCGCGGCCGCGCGGACCGCAGGGGTCAACGGCACCGGCGCCCGGAGAACGAGCGCCGCGGCCTCGCCCCGCCGCAGACTCCCGAGGAGTTCGGTGATCCGCTCGGGGTCATCCAGACCGACACCGAGGATCAGGGCGTGCGGTGGCAGCGGCGGAGCGTCGACCGGATCGTGGATGACCACGCCGCCGATGCCGACGGCAGGCCCGGTGTCCCCGTGCACCAGTTCGAGCAGGGTCGCCCCGAGATCGTCGACGATCCGGGACAGACTGGCACGTGGGCTGCTCGAGCTCATCGCGGATAGCACCTCCCGAAGGTAGGCGCGGACGCGGCCAGCCTACTTCGTCCTGGCGGACAAGATCCAGCACGAAACTTGTCCGGCCAAACAACTACACCGCCAGCCACTCGACTCCGGTGGTGGCTTCGTCCAGCAGCTCGGGCACAGGTGACACCCCCAATCCAGGACCCGTCAGTACGGCGAGGTGCCCGTCGGCCAGGACGAACGGCTCGGTGATGTCCGTACGGTAGTAGCGCCCGGACGCCGACGTGTCGCCGGGCAGGACGAACCCGGGCAGCGCGGCCAGCGCCACGTTCGCGGCCCGGCCGATCCCGGTCTCGAGCATCCCGCCGCACCACACCGGCACGCCGTGTGCGACGCAGACGTCGTGGATGCGGCGTGCCTCGAGATATCCGCCGACACGGCCCGGTTTGATGTTCACCACCTGGCACGCACCCAGCCGGATCGCCGCGGCGGCCGACCGCGCGGACGTGATCGACTCGTCCAGGCAGACCGGCGTCTCGATCAGCCGCGCGAGCTCGGCGTGCCCGAGCACGTCCTCCTCGTCCAGCGGCTGCTCGATCAGCAGCAGCCCGAACGGATCGAGCCGGGCAAGGTGCCGCGCATCGGCCAGCGTGTACGCAGTGTTCGCGTCGACCTGCAGCAGGACGTCGTCGCCGTACCGCTCCCGGACCGCCCGGACCGGCTCGACGTCCCACCCGGGCTCGATCTTCAGCTTGATCCGCAGGTAGCCCTCGTCGAGATAGTTGCCGACCGCATCGAGAAGCGCCGGGACGCTGTCCATGATGCCGACCGACACCCCGCACGGCACCCGGTCGTGCACCGCGCCGAGCTCCCGCGCGAACGAACGCCCCTCGGCGCGCAACTCGGCGTCGAGGACAGCGGCCTCGAGCGCGGCCTTCGCCATCCGGTGACCCCGGTACGGCGCCAGCACCGTGGCGACGGCGTTCGCGTCGATCGGGCCGGCCGCCGCCAGCGCGGGCACCAGGAACCGCCGCAGTACGTCGGCGGCACCGTCGACGTACTCCGAGGAGTACAGCGGGTCGGTCATCGCGACGCACTCCCCCCAGCCCTCTGACTCGTCGCTGACGACCCGCAGCAACAGCACGTCGCGGGTGGTCTGCGTGCCGAACGACGTACGGAACGGAGCGACGAGCGGCATCGAGACGTGCCGCAGTTCAACACCATTCAGCTTCACTGCTCTCTCCTCACCACGTACCAGCCCGCTCGATCGAAACCTGTGATCCGCCCACCGTCGGCAAGCAGTACGCCGAGGGTCTCGCGCACTGCCACCCGCCACCGCCGCGCGACCGCGGGTTCACGCACCCGGAGTTCCTCGATGTTCGACGGTACGGCGACCAGACAGGTCGTCCCGGCCGACGAGCCCATGACCGGGGCACCCGTTCCGGAGATGCCGAGGGCAACGACCGCCGCACCGGTATCGACTGTGTCGGCGCTGAGCGGCGTGCCCGCACAAGCCGCAGTGACCGACTCCTCGGCAAGGCGCCAACGCACCAGCAGCCGATCGGAATCGTCGCCGCCGTTGATCGCATCCGTCATGGCGCCGTAGAAGTTCGGCAGGTACTCGTCCGCGCGGGCACCGAGTTTCGCCAGGTTGAAGTACGCGTTGCGTCTGATCAGCGGGTCAAACGTCCAGGCCACCTCGGAGACGCCGCGCTGCAGCGCCCAGGCGCGTTGGTGCAGTTTGAGCGCGAAACCGATCCCACGCCCGATGCCGTTCCTGGAAACGCCAGCGATGTGACTGTGCAGGGCGTCCTCGGCGGGCGCGTGGAAGAACCCGACGCAAGCCCCGACCAACCGCTGACCCGCGAACGCGCCGCCGACGTAGTTCCCGGCCTTGGTCAGCGCGCGCAACAACTCCACGGTGACCTGCGGATTGGTCCCGCTGCCCCAGATCGCGCCGTACAGCCGCACGACCTCGTCCAGTTCGGTCAGCTCCCGGATATCGCGGACGACCACGCCCGCGGTCAGTGCTGCCGCCTCGGCCGCGGCCGACGCACGGTCCAGGACCGGGTCGGCGAGCACCTTCAGGCCGCCCTGGTCTTCAGCTCTTGTCATTGTGTCCCCGTGGCAGTTGACGTCAGATGCCGGATCGGATGAGTCAGCAGGTCCTCGATGAGGGCGCGCAGGAGCGCGGTCCGTGCGGTGAGCGGTTCGATCAGGACATGCTCGTCGTCGGCATGCGCGCCGCCGCCGACCGCGCCGAGTCCGTCGAGTGTCGGCGTACCGACGCCGGCCGTGAAGTTGCCGTCCGACGCACCGCCGACCGCGGCCGCCGTCGGGGCCGGCATCCCCAGCCGGGCGGCGACCACGCGGATCCGGTCGAACAGGATGGAGGAGGACTCCAGCGGCGGGCGATTCGGTCCGCCGCCGACCTCGATCGCGGCGCCCGGCAGCAACGGTCGCAGTCCACGTATCGCTGTGTCGACGCGATCCTGCTCGGCCGTGGTCCGGACGCGCACGTCCACGGCAAACGATCCTTCGGCCGGCACCGTGTTCGTCGTCGTACCGGCACGGGACACCGTCGGCGTCACCGACGTACCGAGCTCCGAAGCGCCCAGTGCGGCGACTGCGAGTGCCTGATGAGCGAGCTCGAGAGTCGCGTTGACCCCGCGCTCCGGCTCGAGTCCCGCGTGCGCGGCCCTGCCGGTGATGCGTACGTCGTACAGTGACACGCCCTTGCGTTCGGTCTTGAGCGCGCCACCGTCGGCGGATGCCTCGAGCACCAATGCGGCCTCAGCGGCCCGGGCCTCTTGCTCGATCAGCGACCGCGACGACGGCGATCCGAGCTCCTCGTCGCCGGTGACCAGGAGCGTGACGCCGTCCAGTCCGGCGGCCGCATGGATGGCCATCGCCAGCCCGGCCTTCATGTCGAAACAGCCCGGACCCCGCAGTACGCCGCCTTCGACCGAGAACGGACGGATCGCCAGCGAACCCAGCGGCCACACGGTGTCGTGATGGCCGAGCAGCAGGATCCGCGGCCGTGCGCCGAGTCGCCAGCGCAAATGGGTACGGCCGTCGAGCACGATCCGATCGGGCGCGATGCCGAGGTGCGCGGTGCCGATCCGCTCCACCACGGCGGCGGAGTGAGCCACGGCGGCCAGGTCTCCCGACGGTGACTCGCACTCGACGAGAGCCTGGATGTCCGCCAACAGATCCGCCAAGAGGTTGTGCAGCATCACTTCACCCGGGGCGTCGCCCGCACCCCGAAATGGACGTAACGCTCGCCGGTCGGCAACTCGTAGAAGGTCACCGGCGCCCACGTCTCGGCTTCCGGCGGCTTGACCAGGAACGCCTTCGGCCCGAACGGCACCATCGGGTACTCCTCCACCGGATCGGGAACGAGTTCGGCGAGCGGACCCGTCATGATCGTCCGCAGCAGCGGGCCGTCGGGCGTCGCCTCGACCTCCATCCGGACCGACGCGCGTTCGTACGCTCCGACGTACGGCGTGACGTCCACCTCGATCGGCTCGGCGGGCGGAGCCACCGGCGCCGGCATCGTCAGCCCGGCCAGCTCGGCGAAGATCTCGCGATACAGGTCCTCGTACAGATCGCGGGTGTTGCCGCCGTTGGTGAGCAGCGTCACGGCGAGCCCCTGCGACGGCAGGATGCGCAGGAACGCGGCCTGCCCGAGGGTGTTGCCGTCGTGGCCGTACAACCGCTGACCGTCCCAACCGAACCGGATCCAGCCCAGTCCCCACGAGTCGCCGAGGACGAGCTTGTCCGGGAGGTCGGCCTGATGCTCGGTCATCGCCGTCGCGCTGACCTCGGAGAGCAGCCGGTTCCCGTCCGGCGCCGTACCTCCGTCGAGGTGCAGACGAGCAAAAGCCAGTACGTCGGACACTGTCGACGTCACGAGTCCCGCGGGACCAACCGAGCGCGGCAGTCCCCACACCCGGACGGGCTGCTGTTTCCCGTTCCGATCCTCATGGCCCACGGCCGCGGCGAACACCAGCGCTTCCTCCGGGAGCGTCGTCGTGTGCGTGAGCCCGAGCGGCGTGAACAGGCGCTCGCGCATCGCCTGGTCCCAGGTCTTGCCGGTGACCTTCTCGATCACCCGGCCGAGCAACGAGAAGCCCGAGTTGCAGTACGACCAGGTCGCGCCGAGCGGGTGGTTCTGCGCCGCGTCGGCCAGCAGGTCGACGTACTTCTCCAGGCAGTCGTCCCCGCGGCCGGTGTCGGTGAAGATGTCGCCGTCGATCCCGCTGGTGTGGGTGAGGAGGTGCCGCAGCGTGACGGCCTTGGTCACGTCCGGGTCCCGCAGCCGCAGCTCGGGCAGCACCTCCACGAGCGGAGCGTCGAGAGACAGCAGCCCTTCGTCGACCAGTTGCATCGCGACGGTCGCGGTCCATACCTTGGTGATCGAGCCGATCTGGAACACCGACTCCCCGGTCACCGGAGCGCCTGTCTTTAGGTTGAGTACGCCGTACGACGCCTCGACCTGTTCGTCGCCGCGAAGGATGCCGAGCTGGGCTCCCGGAACGTGGTGCCGTTCCGCGAGCTGGGCCAGCCGCTTCTGCCAGTGCGCCACGTCGATGCGCGGACGTCCCGCGTGGACCGCGTGCTGCTCGACCCAGTCGACGATGCGGCGGTTGAAGTCGAGCCGCTGCGACGGCGGTCCGGTCAGGATGAAGGCGTGTGGCGCGTCCCGGTACAGGACCAGCCGGGTCGGTACGCCGAGCTCGCGCAACGCGGTGTGCCACTGCTGCGCCTGTCCGACCGGGCACCTGAGGTCGGCTTCACCGTGCACGATCAGGGTCGGCGTGCGGACGTCGGCGACCTTGGCGATCGGCGACATCGCGGCATACTGCTCGGGCCGCGTCCACGGCATGCCACCGAGCTCGTACGCGCTGAGGAAGTGTCCGTCGTCGGAGGTCCCGGCCATGCTCACCAGGTCACTGACCACACCACCGGCGACCGCGGCGGCGAACCGGTCGTCGTGCGCGGTCAGCCAGCAGGTCATGAATCCGCCGTAGCTGTAGCCCGCGACGGCCAGCCGGTCCGGATCGGCGGTCCCTTCGGCGATCAGCTCGTCCAGCGGCTCCAGGAAGTCCTTGCTGTCGGCAACACCCCAGGCGCCCAGTGCCCCGTTGAAGAAGGCTTCGCCGTATCCGTCGCTACCGCGGGGGTTGACGAGCAGCACGGTCCACCCACGCGCCGCCAGCTCCTGGTGGTAGAGATGCACCTCGTCGGCGATCGCGTTCCACGCGTTGTGCGGGCCCCCGTGGATGTCGAGCAGCACCGGCGTAGGGCCGGAGCGGTCCGGATCGCGCACCAACCAGGCCTGCACGTTCGTCCCGTCGGAGATCGTGAACGTCCGCTCCTCCCGTGGGAAGAGCTCCACGTCCTTCAGGCCGCCTCCGTGTTCGGTGAGTACGGTCGGCTCGCCGGTGGACAGGTCGACGACCGCGATCTCGCCGTACGACGTACCGGTCGCCAGCGTGATCGCTGCGTTGCCCGAGGCAACGGACAGACCGCCCACCACCCGATCGTCGCCGGCCAGCACGGGACGGGCGTCGGTGCCGTCGAGGGCGACCGACCACAGGCTCGTGCAGCCGCGGTCGCGGACGCAGAAGTAGACGCGGCCGTCGTGTCCGTGCGGCCGTCCACCCGGGTACGCCGTCGCGCCCGGCATCACGTTGCGATCGATCGATCCGGACAGGTCGACGGTTTCGCCGCCGTCCAACGGAACAAGCAGCAATCGCAGGTGCCCCTTGGGGTCACCTGGCCAACCGATGACCAGCAGCGAACGGCCGTCCGTGGTGTAGTCGACGGTCGCCGCGAGACCGTCGGTCAGCGCGACCGCGTGCGGCTCGGCCTTCGGGTCGTCGACCGCGAGCAGGTGTACGGCGGACCGGTAGCGCAGGTCGCTGTCGTCACCGATGCTCCGGGTGAAGGCGAGCGTCGTACCGTCGGGCGACCACGTCGGCTGCCCTGCGCTCTCGGAACCTTCGGTGAGACGACGCACTTCCCGCGTCTCGAGATCGAGCACGTGCAGCTGACTGCGAACAGCGCCGTACCGACCGGCACCGTCGGCCTGGTAGTCGAGCCGGTCGGCGACCAGTGGGCCACTCTCGCCGTCGTCGACCGAGGCGCTGAAGGCCAGGCGCCGGCCGTCCGGACTCCACACCGGTGCACCGGCACCCGAGGCGAGGTCGGTCAGCGTCTCCGGTTCGCCGCCGTCGACCGCGAGTACGGCGACCTGTCCGTCCCGCACGAAGGCGAGCTGCGTGCCGTCCGGCGACCAGGCGGGTGCGACGTCCTTCGGGCCGGCCGTGATGCGTCGCGCCGTACCGCCGTCCGTCGTTGCCAGCCACAGCTGGTCGACGTTGCGGTCGGCGTCGCCGTCCAGAGTCCGCACCACGTAGGCGATCCGCTTGCCGTCCGGGGACAGCGCCGGCTGGGACGGGACAACGAGGTCGGTCAGGTCGTCGGTACGCATCCGTCGGGTCATGGTTTGCTCCTGTGGGTCAGGGCCTTGGGCCCGGGTACGGCGGCGAGCAATTCGCGCGTGTAGTCGTCGCGGGGCTCGGCCAGGACGCGGTCGGTCGGTCCGTGCTCGACGATCCGGCCGCGGTACATGACCGCGAGCTGGGTCGACACGTAACGGACCACCGCGAGGTTGTGCGAGATGAAGAGGATGGTCAGCCCGAGCTCACGCTGGAGCTCGCGGACGAGGTTGAGTACGGCGCCCTGGATCGAGACGTCCAGTGCGGACGTGATCTCGTCGGCGATCACGACCCGCGGACGGCCGGCGAGCGCGCGGGCCAACGCGACCCGCTGACGCTGACCACCGGACAGCTGGGACGGGTACGACCCGGCCTGCGCGGGATCGAGATGGACGAGCCCGAGCAGCCGCTCGACCTCGGCGCGGCGCTCGGCCCGCGAGCCACCGGGCGGGATGATCTCCGCGATGCTCTCGCCGATCCGCATTCGTGGATCGAGCGAGGAGTACGGGTCCTGGAACACCAGCTGCAGTGGACGCTGCCGGCCCCGGGTCGGTACCGGCCGGCCGTCGAGCAGGATCTGTCCACCGTCCAACGGCGCGAGTCCCACCGCGGCCCGGGCCAGGGTGGATTTACCCGATCCGGATTCCCCCACCAGGCCGACGATGTGCCCGGCCGGGACGGTCAGGCTGACACCGTCGACGGCTGCGGTCCGGCCGTAGGTCACTCGCACGTCGTCGAAGCACAACTCGCTCACGGCGCCTCCACCAGCTCGTCGACGGACGACGCGACCGCAAGCGGCTCGCCGGGATGCCAGCACGCGACCCGACGCCC
The DNA here is from genome assembly GCF_006715085.1 of Kribbella jejuensis. Taxonomy (NCBI): domain Bacteria; kingdom Bacillati; phylum Actinomycetota; class Actinomycetes; order Propionibacteriales; family Kribbellaceae; genus Kribbella; species Kribbella jejuensis. Next base: position 376,574 of record NZ_VFMM01000001.1, read on the forward strand.
CGAAGCGTCGCCCAGCAGCGGCGGGTCCTCGGCCCGGCAACGCTCGTCGGCCAACGGACAGCGGTCGGCGAAAGCACATCCCGCCGGTACGTCGGCGGGCGCGACCGGCCGACCCGGAATCACGGCCAGCGGCTGATCGAGATCGGTCTCCAGATCGGGTACGGCGGCCACCAGAGCGCGGGTGTACGGATGACGTGCCCCGGTGGTCAGCTCACCCGCCGGGAGGTCCTCCACGATGCGGCCGGCGTACATCACCAGCACGCGGTCGCACACTTCGCGGACGACCGTGACGTCATGACTGATCAGGACGAGTGCGACGTCGTCCGCCTGCCGGATCGCGTCGAGCAGCTCGAGAATCTGCCGCTGCACGGTGACGTCCAGCGCGGTGGTCGGCTCGTCCGCGACGATCAGCGCAGGCGTGCTCATCAGCCCCATCCCGATCATCGCCCGTTGCCGCATACCGCCGGAGAACTCGTGCGGGTACTGCCGGATCCGCCGTTCGGCCGACGGAATCCGGACCGCCCGCAGCCGATCGGCCGCCCGAGCCAACGCCGCGCGCCGGCCCAACCCGTGGTGATGACGAGCCACCTCGGCCAGTTGGCCACCGATCCGTTGGGTGGGGTTGAACGAGGTCATCGGATCCTGGAACACCATTGCGAGCGAGGTCCCTAGCAACCGCTGTCGCGCCTTGGTGTCCGGGCCGCGCAGATCGGTCCCGAGGAACTCCAGCCGATCGGCGTCGACCCGGCCCGGTTCGTCGATCAGTCGCGAGACCGCCAGCGCGGTGAGCGACTTGCCGGAGCCCGACTCCCCCACCACCCCGAGCGCCTCGCCCCGTCGTACGGCGAAGGACACCTCACGGACCGGGCGGATGTCACCGTGCGGGCCGGGGAAGCTCACGGACAGGTCCCGGACGTCGAGTACGACGTCCTGCACCGCTTGCGGATCCGCCTGCCCGGCTTGACGATCGGGCTCGGACCTCGGCCGGATCGTCGTACGGGCGAGACCACCGAGCCGGGTGACACCGAGGCCTTTGGCAACGGTCTCGCCGAACAGGTTGAACGCCAGCCCGGCAACCAGTACGGCGGCACCGGGAGCCAGCGCGGCCGCCGGGTTCACGTAGATCGCGCCGATGCCGTCGTACAGCAGCCGGCCCCAGTCGTAGGCCGGTGGCTGCACGCCGAGGCCGAGGAACGACAGCCCCGCGAAGGACAGCAGAGCGCCGCCCGCGCCGAGGGTGGCGTTGACGACCAACGGCTCGGCGATGTTCGGCAGCACGTGCCGGAACAAGATGCGGATCCGGTTCACCCCGGCGATCCGCGCGGCCGCGATGAACTCACGCGCGGCGAGACCGGCAATCAGGGTCTGCGTCAGCCGGGCGAACGCCGGAGCTCCGGCCAGGCCGATCGCGAGCACGGCTCCGGTCGCGCCGACGCCGAAGATCACTGCGAAGAAGAGCGCGAGCAACAGTCCCGGGAACGCGACCGCGATGTTGACCGCGCCGGTGACGAGCCGGCCCGCCCGGCGACCGAGCAGGAACGGTGCGGTGCCGAGCAGTAGACCGGCCACGATCGCGATCACGGTCGCGGCGAGTGCGAGCTCCACCGAAAGCCGCCCGGCCACCAGGACGCGGTAGAAGATGTCACGACCCAGGTTGTCCGTTCCGGTCCAGTGCTCGGCGGACGGTCCGGCCAGGATGTCACCGGTGTCGATCCGGCCGGCCCGGTCCGACCAGACCACCGGCCCGAATCCCGCCAGCAGCAGGACCGCGACCATCAGAGCCGTCGCGGTGAGCCCGAGCGGGGTACGGAGTACGCCGATCCATCGTCGCCGCTGCATTCAGTCCTCCCGGATGATCGAGCGCGGGTCGAGCAGGGCGAGGGTCACGTCGACGACGGTGTTCGCGAGCAGCACGCCCATGCCGTACACGAGGACGATGCCTTGCACCACGGGATAGTCCTTGTCGAGGATCGACTGCACGATCGTCATCCCCAGCCCCGGCCAGCTGAAGACGTTCTCGATCAGCACGGTCCCGGCGACCATCGAACTCAGGATCAGCGCGCCGAGGGTGAGCGCGGCGGTCGCCGCGTTGGGGAGGGCGTGCCGCAGATAGACCACGCGCGCCGGCAGCCGTTTGGCGCGGGCGGTGCGGATGAAGTCGGCATCGAGCACGCTGACCAGTTCGACGCGCAGGATCCGCGCCAGGATCGCCGCCGGGCCGAGCGCGAGACAGAGCACCGGGAGGACGTAGGCGGCCGGCGACTGGTTGCCCGCGACCGGCAGCCAGCTCAGGCTGACGCCGAACACGAAGACCAGGCCGACCCCGATCAGGAAGTCGGGGACGATTCCGAGGAGCACGCTGCCGGCGGTGAAGGCCAGCTCGGTACGCCGGCCGCGGCCCCCGCGGGTCAGCACGCCGACGCCGACGCCGATCGGGAGCGCGATCGTCACCGCGAGGACGAAGGCGAGCACTGCGAGCGTCAGCGTTGCCGGCAGCCGCTGGGCGATCACGTCGGACACCGGGAGCTGCGACACCAGCGAGCTACCCAGATCGCCGTTGAACAACCGCTCGATGTAGGCGCCGTACTGCCGCCACAGCGGGTCGTCGAGGCCGAGCGCCGCCCGCTTCGCGGCTACCAACTCGGCCGGTGCGGTCGGCCCGAGCGCGGCGCGGACCGGGTCACCCGGGATCAGGTGGATCATCAGGAACGAGGCCGTCACCACCACCCACAGCGAGACGAGCAGGCGGCCGAGCCGCCGTACGCCGAAGCGCATCCAGTCGTTGGCCCACAGGTTCTGCCGTACGGCGGTTGCTGTCGTCGTCATGTGATCAGTTCGCCAGCATCCGGATGCTGGTCGGCACCAGTTGGCCCGGCGTGGCGAATCGTGCCTTGGCGCCGAACGTCTGCACCGCGCTGTTGGCGAAAGGCACCAGATCGGCGGCGGCCACCACAGCGGACTCCGCCTGCAGCCAGGTCGGGCAACTCGCCTTGCCGGACATCGAGGCTGCCTTCTTGACCTTGGCCTCGTAGTCCTTGTTCTGGATCGCGGCGAAATTGGTCCCGTTCGGCGCCGCGGGTCCGGACAGGAACGGCACCACCTGGTCCGGGCTGTTGACGTTCAGCGGCACCCAGGCGATGTCCCAGTCACCGGAGCTGAACAGGGTCTCGTTCATCGCCGTACCGTTCATGCCCTTCGCGGTGACCTTCACCCCGACGGCCTGCCACTGCTGGACGGCGAGTTCGGCCGCCGCGGCGACACCGCTGCCGCGGCTGTTGTCGTACAGGAAGGTCAGCGGCGGCAGTTTCGCCTTCTGTACGGCGGTTTTCGCCGCCTCGACGTCACGCGCCGGCAGGCTCGGTGAGATCGCGTCGCCGGTGCAGGCGACCGGTTCGATCGTTGCGAGGGTGGTGGGTGGCGTGCCCTTCCCGGAGGTGAGCACCTTGCGGAGTTCGGGCAGGTCGAGGGCCTGAGTGAGCGCCATCCGGACGGCCGCGTCGCTGGTTGCCCGGCCTTTGGCGTGGTTGTACCACTGCTCGCCGATCAAGGCCGTTGTCCTGGCCGCGAACAGGCCGGCCTTCTCCAGCCGTTGGGCGTCGGGCCCGATGATCGCGGCGGCGTTGAGACTGCCGGAAAGCAACAGGTTCGCCGCGGTGGTCTCGTTCTGGATGACCTTCATGACGACGGTCTTCGGCATGCCCTGCGTCTTGGTTGTCGCGCCGTTCGGGCCCCAGGTGTAGCCGTCCCGACGCTGGTACGTGTAGTGGTCGCCGGGCGCTGCCTCGGTCAACACGTACGGGCCTGTGCCCGAGGTCTTCTTCGCCAGCGACTTGCGGTCGGTCAGACCGGACGGGCACACGATCGGCAGGCTGGCCAGACCGTTCAGCACGAACGGCGCGGGAGTGGCGAGCGTGATCGTGACGGTCCTGGTCGCGTCGTCGGCCGTACCGGTCGCGCCGGCCGGGAGGAAGGTACCGAGGAACGGGCTCTTGTTCTTCGGGTCGCCGACGTACTTCAGGTTGGCGACCACGTTCGACGCGGTCAGCGCCGTACCGTCGGAACACTTGATGCCGTCGGCAAGGGTCAGGGTGACGGTCCGGCCGTTCACGGCCCACTTGGTGGCGAGGCCGGACCGGATGTCACCGTTCGCGGGATCGACCGACAACAGCGGGTCGTAGGCGAGTTGGGTGACCGTGAACAACGCGCTCGCGGCCGACGACTGCGGATCGAGGTTCCCGGGGTCGGTCGGCAGCGCCATCGTGAACGTGCCGCCGTCGACGACCGCGTCAGCTCCACCGCCGCCGGCGCTCTGGTTGCTACAGGCAACGAGCGCGACCAGGACGGCGGCACAGGCGGCGGCACGGACGGGGGCACGCAGGTACATGGCGGAATCCGTTTCGTCGAAGGATCTCAGGCGCCGGCCCGGCGGACGGCCCGGCCGATGTGCAGGTACAGGGCGTGGCCGTGGCCGTCGTCACCGAGGAACACGTGCGGCAGGTGCATGCCCCGATCGGCGTCGACCGGGATCAGGCTGTTCTCGCCGTACGGCAGGAGTTCCTTGCGCTCGACCTGTCCGCCGAGCTCCTCGAAGACACCCTTCGGCTTCTGCACCAGCCAGATCCGGCCGTCCTCGTCCTGGCCCACGGTCATCTCGAGGACGTCCGCCTCGTACGTGCCGACGTACCGGCTCGCGTCGATCCTCTCCGGTTTCGTTGGCGGCTCCGGCAGCGCGGGCAGGTGCACGCCGGCGAGCTGTTCCAGCACGTGTCCGGCCACCTCGCGGTACAGCGACACGACGTCGCCGCCGTTGGTCAGCAGCGCGACGGCGACGCCTGCTTCGGGGAGGATGCGCAGGAACGCCGACTGGCCGATGGTTCCGCCGTCGTGACCGATGATCAGGGCGTCGCCGTTCTCGAACCGCTCGAAACCGAGGCCCCAGGACGTTCCCATCAACCCGAGGTCGGGGAGCTCGACCTGCCGATCGTGCATCCGGCCGGCGGTGCCCGGAGCCAGCACCTGGGTGCCGTCCGCGGCCTTGCCGTCGTTGAGGTGCAGCTGCGCGAACGTCAGCAGGTCGCGCGGCCGCATCGCGAGCGACGAACCCGCCGGCGCGTTCGACCGGACCAGGGACCACACCGGGGCGGGGTGGTACCCGGCACCGGGCTCGGTCTCGATGTGACCGACGGCCGCGCGATACAGGATCGCCTCGTACGGTCCGGGTGCCGTGTGCGTGAGACCGAGCGGCGTGATCAGGTGATCGCGCAGACACTCGTCGTACGGCGAGTTCCGGAGCACCTCGACCAGCCGGCCGAGGACGCAGTAGCCCGCGTTGTTGTACGAGAACTGCTCGCCGGGCGGGAACAACTGGGCCACGCCGCGCAACTCCCGGACGAACTTCTCGACGCAGTCGTCGCCGCGACCGGTGTCGGTGAAGATGTCCCCTTCGAAGCCGGCGGTATGGCACAGCAGCTGCCGCGTGGTGATGCGGGCGGCCGCGCTCTCGTCCGCGATCTGGAACTCCGGCAGATACGTCCGGATCGGTACGTCGAGATCGACCTTGCCCTCGTCGACCAGCTGCATCACGAGCGTGGCGGTCCACAGCTTCGTGATCGACCCGATCTGGAAGACCGAATCCGCGGTCGCCTCAACCATCGTCGCCTTACTGAGGACGCCGGCCGCGCCGTCCACCACTTCTCCCCCGGCCAGCACCGCCCACGCCGCGCCAGGTACGTCGTACCGCTCGATGGCCCCGGGCACAGCCTCGGCCAGCCACTTCTCAATCTCCACCAACGCTGCCATGCCGCCAAGCTAGACAGCAGCCAACCGCTGGTATCTATCCCACTGAACCAAATCCGCCCACCTTGTCCGTCCCCCCAGACGAATCACCCAGGTGTACTCCGGGGTACCGGAAGGTCGGGCGCACCGTCGCGGTTGAGGTGCGCTTGCCAGGGAGGCGCCATGTTGCGTCGGCGAGACACGGTCCACCGAAACAGAAGGTCCGAGCAGGTCCAGGTCGGCCTGGACGAGCTGTTCTGGCCAGGCGTGAGCACGGTCGACGAGAGCGACGTGGACATCCCGAACGACGCCGCCGAGGACCCGAAGGAACCTGAGCCCGCGGGCGCAACGCTCGGCGTCGCGTTCTTCGGCTGGCTGGTGGCCAGCGGTACGTCGGTACTCCTGATGGCCCTGGTCGGCGCCGTCTGCGCGTGGATCGGCTGGGAGAAGGTCCAGGACTGGGCGAGCGGCTGGTTCTTCGTCGGCCTGTGGGCTCTTCTCGTTGTGTCGTTGGGCATCGGTGCCTTCTCAGGCGGCTACGCCGGCGGACGGATGGTGCCGGCGCACGGCGCACGACAAGGCCTCGAGGTCTGGCTGTTCAGTTGGTGCGCGGCCGCCGTACTGGCCGGCGTGGGCTACCTGGCGGTCCGCCACCAGCAACTCGTCGCGAACATCGAATGGCCGACGCTGCCCGTCCCCGCGTCCGACCGAACGCGCGCAGCACTGCTCGCGTCCACAGCGGTCCTACTCATCACCCTAATCGGAGCAGTCCTCGGCGGCACCTCCGCCAACAGGAAGTAGTCCACCGCACCGCTCGACCGGCCGCGGGCAGTTATTTCAATTCGGATGAGGTTTTGCCCAGCAGGCGGCGGGCGACGATCAGTTGTTGGATTTGCTGGGTGCCTTCGAAGATGTCGAGGATTTTGCTGTCTCGGGACCATTTTTCTAGTAGGTGGTGTTCGGAGTAGCCGAGGGTGCTGGTCAGTTCTACGCAGCGGAGGGTTATGTCGTTGGCGGAGCGGCCGGCTTTGGCTTTGGCCATGGAGGCTTGGAGGGAGTTGGGTTGGGCGTTGTCGGCCATCCAGGCGGCTTGGAGGGTCAGCAGGTAGGCGGCTTCCCAGTCGGCTTCCATTGCCAGGTACGTAGCGGCCGCCGCGGATTGTCGGTGGGCGGGGCGGTCGTAGTCGATGTGTACGCCGGCCTCGGCCAAGAGGTCTCGCGTCAGTTCGAGGGACGCGCGGGCACAACCCACCGCCATGGCCGCGACCAACGGGCGGGTGTTGTCGAAGGTTTGCATGACGCCGGCGAAGCCTTTGTCGATGTCGGCTGTGCCCAGCAGGTTCGACACCGGGACGCGGCAATTGTCGAAGCGGATCGTGGCGGTGTCGGAGGCGCGGATGCCCAGTTTGTGCTCGAGGCGTTCGACGGTCATTCCAGGCGTGTCCTTCATGACCACGAAGGATTTGATCGCGGCGCGGCCCAGCGTTTTGTCCAGCGTTGCCCAGACGACGACCGCGTCGCAGCGGCCGCCCGCGGTGACGAAGATCTTCTCGCCGTTCAGGACATACGCGTCACCGTCGAGACGAGCGGTCGTCTGGATGTTGGCGGAGTCCGACCCGCAGCCCGGTTCGGTGATCGCCATCGCGGCCCACACGCCCTCGAAGCGCTTCAGCTGTTCGTCGGACGCGACAGACGCGATAGCCGAGTTCCCAAGGCCCTGGCGTGGCATCGACAACAGCAGGCCGACGTCGCCCCAGCACATCTCCATGATCGACAGCACCGACGACAGGTTCGACCCGTTCACCACGCCGTCCTCGGCGGCAGCGGTACGCCGTACTCCGGAAGCGCCCGCGCCCGAACCGGTGCCGGAGGCCCCCAATCCGTCGACCATCGCCGCGAGCATGTCGAGCTCGACCGGGTACTCGTGCTCGGCCAGGTCGTAGCGCCGCGAGTTCGGCCGGAGCATCTCGGCCGCGACCTGATGCGCCTGGTTGACGAAGGCCCGGAACTTGCGGGGCGTCTCGAGGTTGATCATCAGAGCAGTACCGCGCCTTCCATGATGCCGATGGCCCGCAGGTCGCGGTACCAGCGTTCGACCGGATGTTCCTTCACGAACCCGTGCCCGCCGAGCAGTTGTACGCCGTCCGTTCCGATCTGCATGCCCTTCTCCGCACACAGCCGCCGCGCCAGCGCCACCTCCCGCGCGAACGGAAGCCCTTGGGACGCACGCGATCCGGCCCGGTACGTGACCAGCTTCATGCCCTCGAGCTCGATCGCGATGTTCGCGACCATGAACGCCACCGACTGCCGATGGCTGATCGGCTCACCGAAGGCCTCGCGCTCGTTGACGTACGGCGTCACGTAGTCGAGCACCGCCCGCGCCGTCCCGAGCGCCAGTGCGCACCAGCCGAGCCGCGACAGCCGCACGCACTCCCGATAGTCGTCCGCGGTCCCGAGCGGCACCGCCGGTACGTCGGTCAGGATCACCCGGCTGAGCGACGCCGCCCGCAACCCCATCGACGGCTCCGCCTCGATCGTCACGCCCGGGTGGTCCGGCTCGACCACGAACAACCGCGGCCCGGCGTCGGTCTGCGCGCCGATCACGAACAGCTCGGCCTCGGCGGCTCGCGGTACCAACGACTTCACGCCGTTCAGCAGACCGCCCGTGAACCGCGTCCGCAGCTCGAACGGATCGAACAGCGCTCGCGGCTCGAGCAGCGCCAACGCGGCCGCCGGGACGGACGCACCGGTGAAGGCCGGCAGGTACGTCGCCTGCTGCGTCTCGTCGCCCCACAGCGAGATCGCCGTACTGACCGCGGAGGGCGCGAGGCACGCGACCGCCTGGCCCATGTCGCCGTGCGCGAGCGCCTCAGCGACCAGTACGCCGGTCATCGCGGATCGCTCGGTGACGATGCCGCCGAGCTCCTCCGGTACTTCGAGCAGGGTCAGCCCGAGCTCGGCGGACGCTTCGAGGATCTTCGGGTCCGTCGTACACGCGGTGTCGGCCGCAGCGGCAGCGGGCCGCAGTACGTCGGCGGCGAACTCACGGACGACCTCGACCATCATCTGCTGGTCCTCGGTCGGCGTCAGGTCGAGCCGTCCGGTCCCGCGGGCCGCGGGCAGCCGGGACGGCGACGCCAGCTTGGCGGCGGCGGTGAACCGCCGGGACAGCGCGCCGGCCGTCCGGAATCCGGTCTTGGTCGCCTCGAACACCGCTCGCTCGGTCGGTTTGCGCAGCCCGAGCCGGTCGATCGCCCGCCACCGGGCCAGCCGGTTCAGCAGGGCGACGCCGACACCGATGGCGTCCCGCCGGGTCCTTTCCTGAACGCTCATGCCGCTACTGTAAACCGAAGTTACAACCCAGGTCACGCCTAGCCGTTGATAACCTGACGCAATGGCGGTCAGCATGTCCGACGTGGCGCGGCACGCGGGTGTCTCGCAGCGGACCGTCTCGAACGTGGTGAACAACTACGTCCACGTCTCCCCAGCGACCCGGGCCCGAGTCCAGGCCAGCCTCGACGCGCTCGGGTACCGCCCGAACACCGCCGCCCGCCGGCTGCGCACCGGCCGGACCGGCACCGTGACCCTGGCCGTCCCGACCTTCCGCGAGCGGTACTTCGCCGACCTCGCCGAAGCGATCGTCGGCGCCGCCCGGGTCCGCGGTACGACGGTCCTCGTCGAGACCACGGGCGGTCGCCGGGAGACCGAACTCGAACTGCTCCGCGGCGGCGGCGACATCCTCACCGACGGCGTGATCATGAGCGCGGTCTCGCTCGGCCGCGGCGACCGACGCGGCGCCCATCCGGTCGTCCTGATCGGCGACCGCGAACCGGGCAGCACGATCGACCACGTCGGCATCAAGAACCGCGAGGCCGCCCAGGAAGCGGTGACGCACCTGCTCGACACCGGCCGGCGGCGGATCCTGCTGCTCGGCGCGAACCGCGGCCCGCGCAGGTCGTACCAGTTGCGCCGCCAGGGGTACCAGGCCGCCCTGAAGAAGCACGGCCTGGACGTCGATCCCGAGCTGATCGTCGACTGCGACTGGACCACTGCCGACGCGGCCGTCGCGGTCACGCGTACCTTCAAGGGTCTGAAGCCGGACGGCATTTTCGCGATGAACGACTCGGCTGCGCTCGGTGCGCTCCGGGCGCTGCGCCGCGGCGGGGTCGACGTGCCGCGGGAGGTCTCGGTGATCGGGTTCGACGACATCGTCGAGTCCGGGTTGTCGACGCCGACGCTGAGTACGGTCGCGCCGCTGCTCGACGAGATCGCCGCCAGCGCGCTGGACCTGCTCGAGGAGCAGCTCGCCGAGGACCACGTACCGCAGCACCGCATGGCCGGTTACGAGCTCCGGCTCCGGGAGAGCTCGACCCGCTGACCCGTGCGAGCTCTTGTGGCCTGGATTTGCTACGTAGTAAATTCCGGCAGCATGACGCGCACCGCCCTCGCCCCGACGTTCACCGGAGCCGGAAAGATCGAGTTCGCGGCCCACGACTACCCCGATCCCGGCCCCGGGCAGTTGCTGCTCGCGGTCCAGGCCAACGCACTCTGCGGCACCGATCGGCATCAGTACTACGACGGTTCGTCCGTCGTACCCGGCCACGAAGCGGCCGGCACCGTGATCGTCACCGGCGAAGGCACAAACACCGCCGTTGGCACTCGCGGCGCCGTGTTCCTGATGGACTTCTGCGGCGGGTGCCGCAGTTGCCGGTACGGCGCCACCAACCAGTGCTTCGCGAAACGCGCCGACATGGGGTTCACCCACGACGGCGGCTACGGCCCGTACGAAATCGTCCACGAGTCGAACTTCTTCCCGATCACTGACGACATCGAGATCGGCAACGCCACGATGCTGCTCGACGTGATGGGCACCAGCAGCCACGCGCTCGGCCGCGCTGCGCTGGTCCGGCAGGACGTGGAGAGTGTGTACATCGCCGGCGCCGGGCCGATCGGGCTCGGGCTGACCGTGATGAGCAAACTGACGTACGGCGCCGACGTGCCGGTCTACATCTCCGACCTGTCCCGGTGGCGCCTCGAGTTCGCGGAGTCGTTCGGGGCGATTCCGTTGATGGTCGGCAATCTGCAGGCGGCGGGGAACCCCGACATCGCGTTCGACGCGTCCGGGAAGGCGTCCGCCCGACGCGCGGCGCTCGACATCATCAGCAAGCGTGGGGCGCTGATCTGCGTCGGGCACGGCGAAGGCCTGACGCTGAACGTGTCCGACGATCTGATCAGCCCGGAGCACGCGGTGCTCGGCAGCGAGTACTTCCGGTACGACGAACTGCCAGGCAATCTGGCGTTGCTCTCGGAGCACCAGGAGCTGATCTCCCAGGTGATCAGTCATCGCTTCCCGGTCGCCGACATCGCTGAGGCGTTCCGGTTGTTCATGAGCGGCGAGACCGGCAAGGTCGTCGTCACGCAGGAGGGAGCCGTATGAGGGTCGCGGTCGTCGGCGCCGGCGGTTGGGGCGAGCACCACGCCCGGATCTTCTCCCGGCGCGAGGACACCGAACTGGTCGCCGTTGTCGGCCGTACGCCTGACCGCACCCGGGCGCGCGCGGACAAGTACGGCACCACGCCGTACACGGACCTCGACCTGATGCTGGAGCGCGAGCGGCCCGAGTTGATCACGGTCTGCCTGCCGAACGAGGAGCATTACGAGGTCACGCTCAAGCTCGTCCACACCGGTATCCCACTGCTCGTCGAGAAGCCGCTGGTCTTCGATCTCGCAGAAGCCGACACGCTGCTCAACGATGCCGGAGGCAACTTCTTCGCGATCAACTTCAACCACCGGTACGCCGAACCCGTCCAGCGCGCCAAGGCGCTGATCGACGCCGGCGAGCTCGGTGACCTGATCTTCGCGACCTGGCGCTTCGGCGGCGAGGCCAACCATGGCAACTCCCCGCACGCGAACCTGATCGAGACGCAATGCCATGGCTTCGACATGCTCGAACACCTGGTCGGGCCGATCTCCGCCGTGTCCGCGCACATGACCAACAAGACGTACGGCGCGTTCAGCACGATCGCGCTGGCACTCGACTTCGAGAACCGCGCGGTCGGCACGATGCTCGGCACGTACGACTCGTCGTACGCCTACCCGGACACCCAACACATCGAGATCAACGGCACCGAGGGCCGCCTCGTCATCCACGACACCGTCCGCGCGCTGACCTTCTCCAAACCCGGCGACCCGGTAGAACAACGCTGGCACTCCACCTACTTCGACGACGAATCCCGCACCTTCGCCGCCACCTTCGACCGCCACGTAGACGCGCTCCTGCAGTCCCTGAAAGCCGGCAACCCCCCACCCGTCCCCGCCGAAGCCGGCCGCCGAGCCCTCCAACTGGCCCACGCCGCCATCGAATCCCACAAAACCGGCCGCCGCGTCAGCACCTAGAGCTTGTCAGCCTTGGCCTGGAGGTAGCGCTGTTCGGGGAGGCTGGTGGTGCGGCGGGCTGCGGCCAGGTAGTGGTCGCGGGCTTTCACCGGTTCGCCGAGGCGTTCGTAGAGGTGGGCTCGGACCGCGTCGAGGCGGTGGGTTTCGCTGATGTTCTTGTCGTCGGCGATGGTGTCGAGGAGGTCGAGACCAGCTTGCGGACTTTCGATCTGGGCCAGGGCGATGGCCCGGTTGAGCGTGACCATCGGATTCGGGGCGTACTTCTCGAGGACCAGGTAGAGGGCGTGGATCTGGCGCCAGTCGGTCTCGGCCGCGCTCGGGGCCTCGGCGTGGACGGCGGCGATCGCGGCCTGGAGCTGGTACGGGCCGACCGTGCCCTGCTGCAGCGTGTGCAGGATCAGGTCGGCGCCCTCGCGGATCTGCTCGCGGTCCCACAGCGAGCGGTCCTGCTCGTCGAGCGGTACCAGCCCACCGTCCGCGGTCGTCCGGGCGGCACGCCGGGAATCGGTGAGGAGCATCAACGCGAGCAGCCCCGCCACCTCGCCGTCGTCCGGCAGCGCCGTACGCAGCATGCGCGCCAGCCGGATCGCCTCGGCGGTCAGCTCGACGCGTTGCAACTCCTCCCCCGAGCTGGCCGTGTAGCCCTCGTTGAAGATCAGGTAGAGCACCTGCAGTACGACGCGCAGCCGGTCGGCCTGCTCCGCTTCCGGCGGCAGCTCGAAACGGCTGCCGGCCGCCTTGATGCTCTTCTTCGCCCGGCTGATCCGCGGCGCCATCGTTGCCTCTGGCACCATGAAGGCGCGGGCGATCTCCGCCGTCGTCAGACCGCCGACGGCCCGCAACGTCAACGCCACTTGGGATGCGGGTGTAACCGCGGGGTGACAACACAGGAACAGCAACGTCAACGTGTCGTCGGTGTCCGGCATCTCGTCCACATCGGCGCCCGGGGCAACCAACTCCTCCGGTCCGGCCATCGCCGCCAGGTTGTCCTCGCGCCGCCGCCGCGCGCTCTCGCTGCGGAACGCGTCGGTCAGCCGCCGCGTCGCGACCGTGATCAACCAGCCGCGTGGATTCGCCGGTACGCCGTCCACCGGCCACTGCGTCGCCGCCGCCAGTAGCGCCTCCTGTACGGCGTCCTCGCACAGGTCGAACTGCCCGTGCCGCCGCGCCAGGAACCCCAGCACCTGGGGCGCGAGCTCCCTCAACAACTGGTCCATGTCACTCCCCTTGATACGACCAGCCCGACCATCCGTCAGCCCGGATCACGATCACCGGACCCTGCGGCGGATCGGCCTCGTACTGCGGGTACTTGGCGACCAGCAGTCCGACTGCCGACGCGTTCTCGGGCACCACGTGCGCCGCCCCGTCCACGCGGACCCACCACAGATGCGTCCAGTCCTCGTCGTATTCGTCCACAAGCAGCGCGACCTCCGGGTGCGCCGCGATGTTCCGCAACCGCTTCAGCGCGGTCGTCGACTTCGGCTTCTGGTCGACCGCGACGAACAGTTCGTCGCCGTGGACGGCGTAGGTCACCGGGACGAGGTGCGGGCGCAGGTCAGCCCCGACGGTCGCCAACCGGCCGACCCGGCCTGCCGCGACGCGCGCCCTGCACACTGCCTCGTCCAACCGCATCCCCCGACCCTAAGGCGTCAGCGCTGGAGGTGGCGAAGGGCGGCGGTCGGAAGTTTGCGGGTCAACGGGCCGAGCAACGACGCGTCGCGGAGCGCGGTACGAGCGGCGAGGTGACCGCACGCGCCGTGGACACCGCCCCCGGGGTGGATCGCCGAGCTGCCGAGGTACAGGCCGTCGACGAACGTCCGCGCGCTGCCCAGGCCGATCGTCGGCCGGAACACCAACTGCTGGTGCAGCTGCATCGTCCCGCCACCGAGCGCACCGAAGCCGAGCGCGGCGTCCGCTGACTCCAGCCCGGACGGCCGCTGCAGGTCGCGCCCGACCACCAGGTCACCGAACCCGGGCGCGAACCGCTCGATCGCGCGTTCCATCCGCCCGGCCAGCTTCTCCGCGGACGCGTCGTCGGCGATCCCGCGCGGCAGATGCGCGTACGCCCAGACGGCTTCCGCGCCCGCGGGCGACCGCGACGCGTCGGACTTCGTGGTCTGCCCGATCAGCAGGAACGGCTGCGAGGGCACTCGCCCGGTGTCGAGGTCGGCCGACAGGTGCACCAGGTCGTCCGCCGTACCGCCGAGATGGACGACGCCGGCCGAGTGCGCCTCGACCGCCTTCCACGGGATCGGCCCGCTCAGCCGGAAGTTCAGCTTGACGGTCGGATAGTCCCACTCGAAGCGCTCGTCCAGGTCCCGCCGCAACCCAGCCGGAATGAGTGCCTCCGGCAACAGTTTGCCGTACAGGACCGGCGCGGAGGTATCCGCGATCACAGCCCGCTCGACGGTGACGACCTCGCCCGAACCAGTCCGTACGGCGGTGACGCGGCCACCGGAGACGTCGACACCGGTCACCGGCAGGCCCCGGACGAGGAGCGCCCCGGCCCGCTCGGCCCGGCGTACGAGCGCGCCGGACAGCGCGGACGAGCCGCCGGCCGCCACCGGGAACCCGACATCCTGCGCCAGCATCGCGAGCAGCCAGCCCATCGTGCCGCTGACGCTGCCTGCCAGCGGGGCATCGGCGTGCAGCGCGTTCCCGGCGAGGATCGCGGGTCCCTGCCGCCCGTCGAACAGCTCCTGGCCCATCCGGTGCATCGGCATCGCCATGAACCGCGCGAACCGCAGCAGCTCCCCTGCCGAGCCGAGCTTGCGCACCAGCTTCAGCCCTGGGCCGACCGGCGGCCAGGTGGTGAGCAGCGCGTTCAGCAGTGGCTCGCGGATCGACACGTACTGCTGGTAGAGCCGCAACCAGGCGTCACCGTCGCCGGGGTGCTCCGCGCCGAGCGACTTCGCGGTGTCCTCCGGGTCCGGGTGGATCGCGGCGGCGGCGCCGTCCTCGTCGAGCAGATGCACCAGCGGGAGCGGCGCGTGCGACCACTTCAGTCCGAACTTCTCCAGCTCCAGCGCGCGGATCACCGGCGACGCGACCCCGAGCGGGTAGTTCGAACTGAAACGATCGCTGATCCAGCCGCCGTCCTCGGCCGACCGGACGGCCCCACCGAACGTGTCGGCGGCCTCCAGGACGAGCACGTCCCAGCCCGCGTCGGCAAGCGTGATCGCACTCACCAGCCCGTTCGGCCCGGAACCGATCACCACGGCATCAACACTGCGCGGCAGCATGCCTACGACCTTAGCCGACGGTCGTCGCCGGACCTGTGGCACTCACCAACGTGCGCCGAAGCGCGTGTCGGACCGCCTGCTGAGCGTGCGCACGCGAGACGGCCGCGGCTTGGTGAGTGGCGCAGGTCCGCATCAGCGCCGGGATTCGATCTCTCGCATCAACGCCGTGACCTCGCGGGCGCGGCCGATCATCGCCGGATCGACCATCCGGCCGTCTGGGAGCACCAGGACGCCGCCGTTCGTCACATCGGCCTTCTCTACTGCTGCCAGCAGCTCCTCCGCCGCCGTCACCTGCGCGGGCGTCGGCGTGAACGCTTCCACGATCGTCGACAGCTGCCGAGGGTGGATCGCGGTACGGCCGACGAATCCGAGCGCCCGGCCTTCCTGTGAGGTCTTCCGCAGACCGTCGAGGTCGTGGACATTCGGGTAGACCGACATCATCGGGGCGCCCAGACCGGCGGCTCGGGAGGCTGAGACGAGTCGTGCGCGTGACCAGGCGAGACCCGCGGGGCTGTCGACTCCCAGTGCGCTGGACAGGTCCGCTTCGCCGAGGGCGACCGCTACCACCCGCGGGTCGGCGGTCGCGATCTCGAAGGCTCGCTCAACCCCCAACGGCGACTCGATCAGGGCCGTGATCCTTGCCGAAGGCACCTTTTCCAGTACGGCGTGCACGTCGGCGGCGCTTTCCACCTTGGGCACCCGCAACCGCACCGACGGGACGGCGCAGATCGCGGCCAGGTCGTCCGCGATCCACGGCGAATGCAACGCGTTCACCCGGATCTCCACCGGACCCGACGCATTCGCGGCCACCCACGCGACCGCCCAGCCGCGGGCGTCCGCCTTGTCGGCGACCGGTACCGCGTCCTCCAGGTCGAACACCACCAGATCGGGGTCCGCGGCAACAGCTTTCGCGAACCGGTCCGGCCGGTTGGCCGGCACGTACAGTGCGGTCAGCATGTCACACCACGCCGGCCGCGCGCAGGGCCGCCAGTTGGTCGGGCGTGACGCCGATCTCGGCGAGCACCTCGTCGGTGTTCGCGCCGTGCGGCCGCCCGGCCCACTTGATCTCCCCCGGCGACTCGGACAGCCGGAACAACACGTTCTGCATCGCCACCGGCCCGCCGAGCTCGTCGTCGTCGACGCTGACGATCGTCCCGAGCGCGGCGTACTGCGGATCGCTGACGATGCCGCGGATGTCGTGCACCGGCCCGACCGCGGCCTCGGCCTTCTCGAACTCCTCCATCACGAGCTCCAGCGGCCGCTCCGCGATCCACGACCCGACCGCGTCGTCCAGCTCGTCGGCGTGCTCCGCCCGCTCCCGGCCCGTCGCGAACCACGGCTGCGCGACCAGGTCCGGACGCCCGACCAGCGTGACGACCCGCTCGGCGATGCTCTGCGAACTGGTCGACACAGCCACCCACCGACCGTCGGCCGTCTTGTACACGTTCCGCGGGGCGTTGTTCGACGACCGGTTCCCGAGCCGCGGCTGCACGTACCCGGTCTGCTGGTACGCCGTGATGCCGCCGCCGAGCATCATCAGGATCGGCTCGATGATCGCCATGTCGATCACCTGCCCGGCCCCGGAGCGATCCCGCTCACGCAACGCGACCAGTACGGCGTACGCGGTGGCCAGCGCGGTGATCCCGTCCGCGAGCCCGAACGGCGGCAGCGTCGGCGGACCGTCCGGCTCCCCGGTCACCGCCGCGAACCCGCTCATCGCCTCCGCCAGCGACCCGAATCCGGGCCGCCGGGACCACGGCCCGACCTGCCCGAACGCGGTCACCCGCGCGATCACCAGCCGCGGATTCGCCTCCAGCAACACGTCCGGCCCGAGACCCCAGCGCTCCAACGTTCCCGGCCGGAAGTTCTCCACCAGAACGTCATGCGAACGGACCAGCGACAGAAACACGTCGCGACCACGGGACAGGTCCAGCGTCGCGAGCCGCTTGTTCCGGCCCAGGGTCTTGAACCACAGCCCGACCCCGTCCTTCGACGCGCCGTGCGTGCGCGCGGCATCAGGCCGGGACGGGTGCTCGATCTTCGTGACGTCGGCACCGAAGTCGCCGAGGAAGGTCGCCGCCAGCGGCCCCGCGAACAGCGTCGCCGCCTCCAGCACCTTCACGCCCTCGAGCGGAGCAGGCCTCATCCGGCACACCGGAAACCGATGCTCGACGAGCGGTCCAGGCCGCCGCCGGTGAGCACCAGTTTGAAGCTGACCTCCGGCTCCTGCGGACCGCCGTCGGCGTACCAGTCGGAGCCCTCGGCGCGATAGTGCGAGCCGCCCTTCAGGATGCAGAACCGGCTGCGTCCGTCGCGGTACTCGCTCTCGGTCAGGTTCCACACCAGCGGTTCCAGCCGCCGGAAGCCGTCGATCCCCGCCGCGACCTGCCACTCGTCCTCAGTGGGCAGGCGGCCGCCGCGCCAGGCGGCGTAGGCCCGCGCGTCCGGAAGGTCGACGTACGTCACCGGCTGGTCCTCGGTCCCGGGCACCGGCGCGCCGTCGGCCCAGTGCTTGAGGAACCGGTTCGCAACCAGCGGCCGGTAACCGGTCGCCTGCAGGAACTCGAGGTATTCCGCGTTGGTCACCTCCGCGACCGCCACCGAGACCCCCGGCAGCGAGACCTCGCGCGTCACGGTCTGGATGTCGTGCAGGCGCGGCGGCAGCGGCTTCCATTCCTCGACGTACGGCGCGGTGTCGTACAGCCCGGTCTCCCGCCGCCGGTGCCGCACGGTCAGAGTGCGCTCCCCGGCCAGTACGTCGACCGTCGCACCGATCGCAGCCTCACCGGACACAGTCGGTACGGGGACCAAGGCCGCCGGGCGCATCGGGAACGCGGACTCGCGGACGTGCTCCCGCGGCATCGTGCCGAGCCGGCGCGCGGTGGCCCGGCAGGACGCGCCGGCGGTCGCGCCGACCCGCACGATCCCGGCCACGCCACGGCCCGGTACGACCAGGTGGACGCCGTCGTCGTCCGCGGTGATCGGGACGCCCGACGTCACGTCGTACCAGTCCCCGACCTGGTCCTCCGAGCGCAGCACGATGCCCTCGAAGTCCTCCTCGTCGCGGTTGATCAGCGTCCAGAACGTGATGTCGGCCAGATCGAAGCGGGACCCGTAGACGCCGTGGTCGCGGGCCTTCTCCGGGATCTCCGGCGTCAGCTGGATCCAGTCGCCGCCGATCAGCACCGGTGCGAACGCACGCTGCGCCGCGACCATGCGGCGCAGCGTCGCGCGATCGCGGGCGTTCCAGCCGACCCAGGCCGAGAACACCGACTCCCAGACCAGCATGCCGACGCCGTTCACCCACGCCGACTGCAGCTCGTCGCTGTGGTCCCGATTCCACCGGCGGGTGTGGTGCATCATGTGCCGGCGCTCGAACAGGTGCGCGCGCAGGACGCCGGGCGCGTGCGTGTCGGCGAACCACTGCGCCCAGGACAGCGCGTGGTCGCTGATCCTTGCCATCGGCAACCGTGACTCGCCCTCGAACGCGATCGCCGGATTCGCCGCGCGCAGCGCACGGGTGAAGGCCGGATCGCCCTCCTTCAACGTGTCCAGGAAGACACCGTCGACCGCGTAGTCGCTGACCAGCGCGGCGAACTCGTCCGCGTCCGAACGAGCCGCCCGGCGAGTGCCCACGTCCCACGGGTTGTAGTCGAAGAACACCTTCAGCCCGAGCCGGTGCAGGTCGTCGATCAACGACCGCAGACCCGGTACGTCGCGGTAGAAGTCGAACTGGTTCCGGTCGTCGATCCCGATCACCGGGTACGCGTGCCAGAGCACGATCGCGTCGTACCCGCCGAACTCTGCGATGCCGTGCTCGACGAACCTCTCCGGCGTGAACTCGCCGGTGTCAACGTTGTACAGCAGGTCGTCCCAGAGCCAGACGAGCGCCACCGAGTACGCCGTCTGGGTCCACTCGCGACCGGGTTCCTCGTAGTGCGACCCGTCGTACCGGGTCCGTTCGAAGGCGCCGTACCGCCACTCGGCCAGCCGGGCGCGCCAGCGTGGCAGCTCGGACGGGTCCTCCGGGGCGCCGAGGATCTTGGCGTCGTCCAGGAAGGACAGGTCGGCCCCGGGCCCGAGTTCGACCGTCGCCGGAAGGTCGATGGGCCGGGGTTCGAGCGGATTCACAGGTATACCTCCGCATAATGCGCGTCGATTGCATCCCCGTGAGGCACCGAAGGAATCGCCCCCGCCGCCTGAACACTCAATGAAGCAGCAACGTTAGCGCGTCGGACCGCGTTCGTCAGGTCGCTTGCCGTGATCGAGTCGTTAGCTGACGCGGTAACGAGGGTCGCCGCCAGCACTCCACAGAACGTGTCCCCCGCGGCGGTCGTGTCGACCACCTCGACGGGTACGCCGGGAACCTCGATCTCGTCGGCGTTCTGCGTCAGGATCACCGCGCCCGCACCGCCCAGCGTGACCACCGCGGCCGGGACCTTCTTGAGCAGCGCGGACCGGTCCGGCCCGGCGATCGCCTCGGCCTCGGTCTCGTTCACCACCAGCAGGTCGACCTCGGCGAGCAGGTCGTCGGACAGCTCCGCGGCCGGGGCTGCGTTCAGGATGAAGTACGCCGACGCGGCGGCCGCGGACTGCACGGTCGCGAACGGGATCTCCAATTGGGAAAGCACGATTTTCGCCCGACCGACAGCGGCCAGCGCCTCCGCGGACAAGGTCAGCTCGCCGTTCGCGCCGGGTGCGACGACGATCGCGTTCTCGCCGGTCTCGTCGACGGTGATGATCGCCGTACCGGTCGGGGCGTCGCTGGTGGTCGCAAGCGACAGGTCGACGCCGTCGAGCGCATCCCGCAACAAAGCGCCGCCCTCGTCGTCGCCGAGCGCCACGACCATCGCCGTACGGGCGCCGGCGCGGGCGGACGCGACTGCCTGGTTCGCGCCCTTGCCACCCGGACCGCGGGTCATCAGCCCGGCCAGGACCGTCTCACCCGGGCGCGGGATGCGCTGGACCGGCAGGACCAGGTCCACGTTCGCGCTTCCTACTACGACAACGTCAGGCTCCACCCCGGGCCACCTCCACAGTCCGCCGCGCCAGCTCGTCGATCGCGATCTGGTTCATCCCCGGGAGACTTGTGGTCACCCGGTTGTCCAGTGGTGTGGACCACTCTGCCGGAACCCCGCGCGTCGCGCCAAAAACCGCGCCGACGGTGGCACCGGCCGAGTCCGTGTCCCAGCCACCCATCACCGCCCGGCCGATCGCGCTACCGAAATCCGGAGCCGTCAGAGCATAGGCGGTCAGCGCGGTGTTGTTCACCGCGTGCACCCAGTGCAGATCGCCGTACTCCGCGTGCAAGGCGTCGAGCGCCTCGTCGAGCTTGGCGTCGGCCAGCGTCAGTCCGAAGCGGACCGCGCGGGCGATCGCGCCGTGCTCGCCGATCACCGCCAGACCGGCGGTCGCGGCCTCGACCGGATCGTCCAGGACGAGCGCGGCAGCCGACATCGCGGCGACCCAGAGTGCGCCGTCGACACCGGCACCGGTGTGGCTCAGCCGGGCGTCGACGAGCGCGAGCCGCGCGGCCGCCGTACGGTCGCCGGGATGCGCCCAGCCGTACGCATCGGTCCGGATCTGCGCGCCGATCCACTCTCGGAACGGGTTGCCGACCACCGCCGCGCGGGCCGGCTCGACACCTTCCAGAAGGTTGCGGTAGGCAACACGTTCGGCGGTGAACACGCGGCCGGTCGGCAGCTCCTCGAGCCAGCTCTGCGCCACGTCCTCGGTGCTCAGCCCGGGTCCGAAGCGTTCCATCATCAGCAGCGCGAGGATGGCGAAGTTGATGTCGTCGTCCTCGGGCATCCCGTCGATGACCTCACGCAGACTGGTCGGCTTCGACCGCCGGTTCCACGGCCAGCGCTGCTGGACGTCGTCCGGTACGCCGACCGCGGTGATGTACTGCGACAGCGGCCACTGGTCCGAGCTGACCAGGATCTCCCGGATGCCTTCGCGCGGGATCTTCTCGACCGGCTTGCCGAGCAGGTTGCCGGCGCAGCGGCCGAGCCAGGCGTTCAGAGTGCGAGTCTCGTCGGCCTGCCCCGGAAGCTTCGGCACGTCCGGGATGGTGGGCTCGTGCCAGCCCCCCGTCCTGGTGTCGAGCACCTCCATCAGCTCTTTCGCGAGCGCGCGCAGCGCGGGTGGCGCCGGCTCGTCGGTGGCACCGGAGACCGGCGCGTCCGTCGTACCGCCGGCGGCGATCCAGCGCGCCTGCACGTCGGTGACGTCGATGCCCTCGGACCGCGCCTGCACCAACTGATGTGGCAGCAGATCCTCCGGCTGCACCCACGACAATCTCATCGCTTCAGTTCCTCCAGCACTTCGTCATCGCGTCAGACCGTCCAGCGCCGCGTTCCGTCGCGCCCAGCGCTCGGCGTCAGCCGCCCGGATGTCCTGCGCGACCCCCGCCATCACCCGGCCAGGCTCCAGCAGCTCCGTCTTACTCGCCTCGGCAACGTCTGTCACCCACTCCTCGGGCACGCCGCCCGCGCCCTGGAGCGCGCCGGTGATCGCACCGGCCATCGACGCGATCGAGTCCGCGTCCCGGCCGTAGTTCGTCCCGCCCAGAACCGCCCGCCGTACGTCACCCTCGGACACCAGTACGAACCCGAGCGCAACCGGCAGCTCCTCGATCGACTTGGTACGACTCGGCCGCCGGGAGTCCATCGACAGCTCGCGGTAGTTCGGCCCGACCAGGTCGTACGGCTCGATTGCCTTCCGCAGTACCGGGATCGCCTCCTCCCAGTCGGTGACTCCAGAGGCCGCTTCGGCGACCGCCTCGACGGCCCTCCGAGTGCCGTCCTTGGCCAGCCGCAGTCCGGCCTCAACGGCGGACTCAGGCGTCGCGCCGGGTGCCATCGCTGCGGCGACGACGGCCGCGAACACCCCGGCCGCCTCCCGCCCGTAGCTCGACTGGTGTGCCCCGGCGACGTCCAGCGCCTCGGCGTACGCGCCCTCGGGATCGCCCGCGTTGGCGATCCCGACCGGCGCCATGTACATCGCCGCGCCGCAGTTCACGATGTTGCCGACGCCGGCCTCGCGCGGGTCGACGTGCCCGTAGTGCAGGCGGGCGACCAACCACTTCTCGGCCAGGAACACCCGCTGCAACAGCAGCGCGTCCGCCTCGAGCTCCGGGACCCAGCGGGTCCCGTTCAGCATCTTCGGCACCAGCGACTCGGCCACCGCGTAGGCGTCCAGGTGGGTACGGCGTTCGTCGTACACCTCGACCAGGGCGTGCGTCATCAACGTGTCGTCGGTGATGTGCCCGTCGCCCTTGTGGTACGGGGCGATCGGACGCGCGGTCCGCCAGTCCTCGTACCACGGGCCGACGATGCCGGTCACCCAGCCGCCGTGCCGTTCCCGGATCGCCTCCGGCGTCCAGCCCTCGACGGCTCCACCGATCGCGTCACCGACCGCGGAACCGGCGAGGACTCCGACTGCTTTCTCTTCCAGCAGGGACATCAGTTGTTGACCTGACCCCATCCGTCGCTCAGCTTCTTGCCCAGGGTCGCGAGGTCGGTCTTGTTCGCCAGGAACTCCTGGAACGCCGGCGTCGCGATCTGGTCCTTCCACTTCGGGTAGTTGTCCACGCTCTGGAACGGCGCCTTGGTCAGTTCGGTGCCGGAGGCAAGCGTCTGCTGCCAGCCGTTCTTCCCGCCGGTCGCCTTCTGGATCGCGTCCCGGGCCGCCTGGGTGCTCGGGATCAGCTGGTCGCCCTGGCCGACCGCGGCCAGGTTCTCGGCCTTCATGAAGAAGTCGATGAACTTCGCGGACTGCTCGATGTGCTTGCCCTCGGCCGGCACCGACAGCGTCTGCGGGTTCGCGGCCTGCTTGGTGCTGGTGCCCTTCAGCGGCGGCAGCACCTCCCACTGGAAGCCCTTCGGCGCCTCGGAGAGGATCTGCTGCGCGACGTAGTTGCCGGCCACAATCATCGCGTACTTGCCGGCGTAGAACCCGGGCAGCACGTCGGTACCGCCCAGGGTCAGCGAGGTCGGGTCGATCGACTTGTCGTCGTAGGCCATCGCGTGGATCCGCTTCGGCACCTCGAGCTCGGCGTCACCGACGGTCGCCTTCGCGTCCTGGCCGCTGCCCTCGAAGTACTTCGCGTCGAAGTTCAGGCCGAGGTTCAGCATCGTCGCGGTCGGGCTCTTCAGGCCCCAGCCGAGACCGAACTTGCCGGGCTTGGTCAGCTTCTTCGCGTCCGCGGCGAAGTCGTCCCAGCTCAGCGAATCACCGGTCGCGTTGACCCCCGCGGCCTTGAGCAGCGCCGTGTTGCCGAACACGACGTACGACTGCAGCAGCGTCGGCGCGCCGTAGATCTTGCCATCCTTCGAGGTGGTGTCCCAGACGCCCTGCGAGACGGCGTCCTTGGTCTGCTGGCTCAGGTACGGCGAGAGGTCCGCGAGGTAGCCCTGGTTGATGAAGCCGGTGATGTCGGCGGACTCGTCGTGGATGATGTCCGGTGCGGTCCCGCCCTGGAACTGGGTCACCAGCTGGTCGTGCACCGAGTCCCAGCTGCCCTGGACGTACTCGACCTGGATGTTCGGATTGGCGGCGTTCCAGTCGTCGACGATCTTCTTGGTCGCCGCGACGGTGCTCTTCTGGAAGGCGAGGCTCTGGAACTTGAGCGTGACCTTCTCGTTCGAACTGCCCGAGCCGCTGCTGTTGTTGTCGTTGCTGTTGCCCCCGCACGCGGCGAGCGTCACCAGCGCCCCCACCGCGAGCAACGCGGTCATGACCTTTTTCATCATCTCTCCTAACCTTTGACTGCGCCGCTCAGCAGGCCGGACGTCAGCCGACGCTGGAGGAAGGCGAAGAACACGAGACTTGGCACGGTCGCGAGTACCGAGGCGGCGGCGAGCGGCCCGAACTGCACTTGGCCCTCGGCACCGACGAAGCGGGCGAGCACCAACGGGAGGGTCTTGAGCTGCGGGTCCTGCAACAGGACCAGCGCGAAGAAGAACTCGTTCCACGCCGAGATGAAGGTGAACATCGCGGTCGCGATCAGCCCCGGCCGGAGCAGCGGCATCACGATCGAAACGATCGTGCGCAGCCGTGACGCGCCGTCCACGGACGCGGCTTCCTCGAGCTCCCGCGGTACCGCGGCGACGTACCCCTGCAGCATCCACAGCGCGAACGGGAGCGACCAGACCATGTACACGATCACCACGCCGGGGATGGTGTTGGTCAGGTGCAGGGGCCGAAGGATCATGAACAGCGGGATCACGATCAGGATCACCGGGAACACCTGGCTGACCAGGATCCAGCCGTTCGTCAGCGGTCGCAGCCGGCTGCGGAAACGCGCCAGCGCGTACGAGACCGGCAGCGCGACGATCAGCACCAGGATCGTGCTGTAGATCGAGATCTGCAGGCTGTTGCCGAGACCGCGGATCAGGCCCTGCTCGGTCAGCGCGTCGGAGTAGTTCGAGAACTCGACGTGCTTGGGCAGGATCGACGGGGTGATGCTCGCGAACTCCTGCGGTGACTTCAACGAGCTGGAGATCAACCAGAGCAGCGGAAAGCCGAGGAAGACCAGATACGCGAGGACGGCGACGTACTGGAGGACGCGGGTTGTCGGCCGGGTTCTCATGCTTCGCTCCGCAGGCGGTTCCGGAGGTAGAAGAACAGGAACAGGATGATGATGACCACCATCACGTCGCCCATCGCGGCAGCCATCCCGAAGTTCCCGTAGCGGAACGCCTCGTTGTAGGCGAACAGCATCGGCAGCATCGTCTTGCCGCCCGGTCCCCCCGCGGTCAGCACATAGACCAGGCCGAACGAGTTGAAGTTCCAGATCATGTCGAGGCTGGTGATCGCGACGATCACGGTCCGCAGTTGGGGCAGCGTGATGTACCAGAACTGACTCCACGCGCCGGCGCCGTCGACCGCGGCCGCTTCGTACAGCGTGCGGTCGATGCCCTGGAGCCCGGCGAGCAACGTGACCGTGGTCATCGGCATACCGACCCAGATGCCGACCACGATCACGGCCGGCAGCGCGGTGCTGAAGTCGCCGAGGAAGTTGATCGGGTGGTCGGTGAGGTGCAGCTTCTGCAGGATCTCGTTGACCGGGCCGTTCGTCGGGTGTAGCAGCAGCCGCCACATGATCGCGACGACCACCGGAGGCATCGCCCACGGGATCAGCGCGAGCGTCCGGGCGACGCCACGGAACTTCAGGTCCGTGTTGAGCAGCAGCGCGAGGCCGAGCGCGGCGACGAACTGCAGGATCGTGACCGACAGCGTCCAGATCACGCCGATCCGGAACGAGTCCCAGAACAGGTTGTTGTGCAGGAGTTTGGCGAAGTTGTCGAAGCCGACGAACTTGCTCTCGACGTGCAGGCCGGCGCGGGCGTTGGTGAAGCCGAGCGCGATACCACGGATCAGCGGGTAGACGCTGAGGATCAGCACCGGCAGCAACGCGGGCAGGAACAGCAGGATCGCTTCGCGGTTCTGCTTCGGCTTGCCCTGCTTCTTCCTGTTCAGTTGTGGTGGCGCGGTGAGGGTAGCCGTCACGGGGTACTCCTCCTGATACTCAACGAGGGTTGTACGACGATCCGCCGCGGCGCCCGCTCGTTGTCCTCGATCCTTGCCAACAGCAACTCAGCCGCCCGCCGCCCCCGCTCCGCCGAGCCCAGATTCACACTAGTCAACGGCGGAAAACTCTGCTCAGCCAGCTCACTGTCGTCCATCCCCACCACCGCAACATCGTTCGGTACGTCGAAACCAGCCGCCGCCAACTCGTGCATCAACCCCACGGCGAGCAGATCGTTCGCACAGATCACGGCATCGAACCCGGCACTCTTCAGCAGTTCCGGTGCTGCGGTGCGGCCGGCAGCGAAAGTGAAGTCGGTCGCCTCGACCGCGGCGACGGGCTGGAGGTTGTGGGCTTTCAGGGCCTCGGCGAAACCCTTCGCGCGTGCAGCACCGGGGACTGTGTCGGCGGGGCCGTTCAGGAACGCGATGCGCCGCCTGCCGCAGTACGTCAGGTGGTCGACGGCGAGCAGCATGCCCTTCGGAGAGTTCGCGCGTACCGTGTCGACGCCTGCCTTGGACGGCACGCTACCGGCGACTACTACGGGTACCTCACACTCGCGGATCGACTTGATCAGGTCCTCGTCGACGCGGATCGGGCTGATCAGCAGGCCGTCGGCGTACCCGCGCGCCATCCCGCGCACCAGCGCGACCTCGTCGACCACGTCCGGACCGGTCGTCGTCACCACCAGCCGATACCCGGCCGCGGACACGACCTCCTCGACCGCGCGCATCATCGTCACGTACACCGGGTTACCGACGTCGGCGACCGCGAGCGTGAGCTGGAACGTCCGCCCCACCTTCAGCGACCGGGCCCGCGCATCCGGCACGTACCCGAGCTCGGCGACGGCACGCTGCACCCGCTCGGTCATCTCCTCGGTGGCCGGCAGCCCGTTCAGCACGCGCGACACCGACGCCACCGAGACTCCCGCCGCGCGGGCCACCCCAGCAATCGTCGGACGACTCACGCCGACCTCCTGTAATCGTTCTTGTAATCGTTTACAGAGCCGACGATAAACCGTCACCCGCCCCCAGCACAACCTCGAGCACCCACCGGCCTCGAACGACCGGTGGGTGCTCGGGTCCCCTGTCAGGTGCGGGTCAGCAGCGGGTGCTGAGTTGTGGGTTCGGGAGTACCGGACTCGTGGACGTCCCGCCGAAGCGGGCGAGGTCCGGCGTACCGTACTGCGCGGTCTTGCCGAAGGTCGTCTTCGTCCGGTTCGGGATCACGTTGCCGAAGTTCCAGACGCACAGACCCGAGTGGCCACCGAGCGACGACCGTCCGAGGGACCAGAACGGGTAGAACGCCGCGCCTACCGGCGGCACCGTACAGCCGGCACCGGTGATGGTGTTGCACAGGATCTCCGACGCGCCCACGTTGGTCTCGAACTGCACCGACGGATACGGATGCCCGCCGCCGGTGAACGGCCCGAGATACTCGAACGAGGTCGGATGGCCGGCCGACCCGTCCGGCCAGTCGGCCAGGTACGACGTCCCGTCGAAGTCGAGATCGCCGTTCTGGAAGACATTCTCCTGGCATCCCGCGATCGGCCACTTCTCGATCACCACCTTGCCGTTCACGAGCGTGATCCGCGGCCCGGCGATCATGCAGTTGGCGCCGGAGAACTCACAGTTGGCCCCGGACGCCGAATCGTTGGTCGGGCACGCGGCACCGGTCTCGGTGGTCGCGTTCTGGCAGATCCCGGTCGCCGGGTCGCACGGACCCTCACCCGAACCGCTGCCCTCGTTGCCACCGTTGCAGACCTGGTACACGTTCGGATCGGAGAAGCTCTGACCGTTCGGGAAGGTGTCGTTGACCGGCAACCGGCTCGAGACACTGTTGCACGCCTCGAAGTGACCGAGCTCGTCCTGCATCAGCACGCCGCCCTCGAGCGCGGCCCACGGTACCTGGTTCTGCTGCTGCGCGCTGCTGAACTCCGGGTGGAAGTCGAAGGGCGTTCCGGTGCAGTCCGCGATGTTCGTGTTCATGAAGCCGTTGGCCGCGGACGCCACGACCCAGCCGGTTCGCCTGGTACTGAGATCGTTGACTTCGGCAAGTAGGCCGTGCGCTGTGTCGCGCATCACCACCCGCAGTACGTCGCCCTGGTGCATCTTCAGCGTCTTCCTGTTCGGCGTCAGCGTCGACACGTCGGTGAGCTGCGGGCTCGGCGGACCGGGCGGCACGCCGTCGGTCTGCAGGTACGAGAAGTTCACGGGCTCGATGCAGTTGTTGTTGCAGGTCGCGAACCCGAACGTGCAGGCCAGGCTGTCGATGGTCAGGGCCGCGCACCACTGGCTCGCGTCACAGCTCGGACTGTCGATGAACGGCGCGAACCCGGGTGGGTAGAACTGCAGCTCCAGGAAGGCCGAACCCGCACTGTTCGGGTTGTTGATCGCGGAGCTGTTGGTGTCGCTGTCCGGTGTGCACGGGTTCTGCGGGTACGACTTCGGGTCGCACATCGGCAGTCCGAACCACGGCGCCGGGCTGAGTTCGGCGTACCTGCTGACCTTCGTGCTGTTGACGGTCGGCTTCGCCTTCGGGTCCTTGGACAGGCGCATGAAGTACGTGATGTCGTTGGCACTTCCCGGTCGACTGGAGATGAACTTCACCGACGGTTCGTCGTGGCCGATGTAGTGCTCGTTGTCCTCGAACCGCCAGGGCACTCCGTTCTTGTCCACCTTCACCGGGTCGGTACACAGGCCGCCGAGGCCGTGCTTGACCGCCTTGTACTTCGGGCTGAACCCGTTGCAGTCCAGCATGTTGGTGGCGTTCGGCTTGACCCCGGTCGGAGCCGGAGCCGCGGCCGTTGCCTGCCACCCCAGAGCCGGCATCATCGCGATCGCGAGTGTGATGACCGCGGCCCCTATACCCCAGCGATTTCTCCACCGATAACTCGATCTGCGCATCGGCGCGCCTCCACCCCGCACAGGGGGCCCAGGCTGGGCCGGCGACGGCGCAGGGCCCCCCTAGTTGGGCCGCCGTCGGTGCAACAAGCCAGGCTTAATCCTCGCTGTCACCCAGTGTCAATAGGTGGATACAGTTCTCAGCTGGCACTCAGGGGCGTCCTCAGACGCCCTCTTAGTCTTCGTCCTCGTCGGCGCCGGGGCGTTCAGCCCAAGGGGTTTCCTTGGCCGGGCGTACGACGATCAGTTTGTCGCCGGCGGCAAGGACCGACACGTTGCTGTCGTAGTACCGATGGACCTTGCCGTCGCGGACGACCGAGACCACCCGGTCCGGAACGGCGGACGGCGGCTTCCCGACCTCGCGGCCGAGCACCGGGCGCTCCGCGACCTCGAGCCCCTCGCCGTAGGTCAGCAGGTCCTCCATCACCTCGCCGAGGTTCGGGCTGACGGCGGACAGGCCGAGCAGCCGGCCGACCGCCTCCGACGACGTGACGACCGCGTCCGCGCCGCTCTGCCGGAGCAGCGGGACGTTGTCCTCCTCCCGGACCGCGACCACGATGTGCGCGTTCGGGTTCAGTTGCCGGACGGCCAGCGTGACCAGTACGGCGGAGTCGTCCCGGTCCGTGGTCACGATCACCTCGCGGGCCGACACCACCTCGGCGCGCCGCAGTACCGTCCGGTTCGTGGCGTCGCCGTGGAAGGCGGCCATCTGGTCGTTGCCCGCGTCACCGATCGCCTGCGCCCGCGGGTCGATCACCACGATGTTGTCGCGCTTCACGCCGTTGCTCAGCAGCGTGTGCACCGCGGACCGGCCCTTGGTGCCGTAGCCGACGACGATGGTGTGGTCCTTCATCCGTTTCCTCCAGCGCGTGTCGCGCATGATCCGGCGACCCTCGTTGGCCAGCACTTCCAGTGTCGTACCGACCAGAACCACCAGGAACGCGATCCGCAGCGGAGTCACGATGAACGCGTTCACCAGCCGGGCGCCGGGCGACACCGGAGTGATGTCGCCGTACCCGGTCGTGGTGAGCGTGACCGTTGCGTAGTAGATGCTGTCGATCAGCCCGACTTTGCCGTCGTAGCTGTCCCGGTACCCGTCACGGTCGATCACCACGATCAGCACCATCACTGCCAGCAGCCCCAGCGCGACCAGGAATCGGCTGAAGAGCTGAAAGAGCGGCGAGCGTGTGCTCGCGGGCAGGTTGACCAGCAGACCGTGGGGGTTGCGACCGGTGGGAAGGGGTGGCACGGTTCAGACGATATTGCACTCCGGCCCGATCCACCGCATGCGACAGGCTCCGGTCGGACAGAGCGACACTGACCATCAGGCTGTCGCCGTCCTGCACCACCCGCGATCGCATCCGCAACCGCTCCAGGGTGCGGAGCATCGCAGTGTTCTCCGGCTGCACCATGCACACCACCCGGTCGGCGCCGAGCGCGCGGGCTCCGTTGACGACCTCACGGAGCAGCCGCAGCCCGAGGCCTTGTCCCTGCCAACCGTCCTCGACCAGTACGGCGACCTCCATCGTCGTACTGCCCAGCTCCTCCCACGGCGCGGCCGTCGCCATCCCGATCACCGCGTCGTCAACGCACGCGACGATCGACACGCCACCGGCCGGCGCGGACAGGTGCCGCGCTGTGCGGGCGGTGAGCTTCGGCATCGGTACGTGGTACCGGCGGGTGCGGCTCTCGTACGAGCAGCGGTCGTGCATCGCGACGACAGCCTCGGCGTCGTCGACGGTCGCCGTCCTCAGTACGGGTACGGCAGAACCGGGCCGCGGACCTTCCGGCGTCTCCAGCCGCTCGGCCAGCCGGCCGGCGATCTCCACCAGTACGTCGGCCCGCGCCCACTCGGCGGGCGTGTACTCGTCGAACCCCTGCAGGTTGCCCAGTTCGTCGTCGACGGACACCGGGTCGTCGATCAGGCGCAGGACGGCGCGCAGGTACCGGGTCGGGGCGTCGTGGAGTACGTCGGCCTGGCACGGGCGGACCGTCGTCCGGGCACACCCCGCTTCGGCGGCCAGTTTGGTCAGATCGTCGGCGGTCCAGCCGACGCCGGTGGAGACGACCAGTTCGTCGATCGCACCGTTCTCGGAGGTGAAGACCTCCAGGTGAAGGATGTTGATGTCGTCCGCACCACACCGTGCAGCGAGTTCGGCCAGCGCACCGGGCCGGTCGGCGAGTTCGGTCCTGATCTTCCAGAGCATGCGGACGCCCTCCCTCGTGGAAACGTGCTCCCACTGTGCGCTGGAGGTGTTGCCCGGCCGGGTCCGGGATGTTACGCCCGCGTCAACGTTTCCGGCGGACCCTCGGCAGGTGCGGCTTGCGCGAAGGCACGATGACGGGCGTCTCGCGCTTGTCGAGGTCCGCGTGCCGGAGCAGCTCGGGGTAGCTCGCCTGCGGTACGGCCGGGTACGTCGTCACGATCGCGTCGCCGGAGAACACGAAGAAGATCGCCTGCCCGTCCTTGATCACCTTGAGCAGGGTGCCGTCGCGGACCGTCGTCGCATGCTCGAACGCCTTACGCCGCGCGGTCCGCTTCGCCCACGCAGCCTGCACCGCCTGCTGCGCTGGCTCCCGCCCGTGCCGCACGGCCTCGACGACGAGCGGCCCGTACCGCACGCCGTACTTCACCAGGTTCTTCGCCAGTTTGCCGTTGGCCTTCCCCGCGCCTGCCATGTGTCGAGCGTACTCACGGCTTCCAGATGTACGGGATCGTCACCGAGACCGGGCGCAGGCCGAGGCGGGCGAGGATGCCGCGGCTGTCGGGCGACGCGTCGACCTGCAGGTACCGGTACCCGCGCTCGGCCGCCAGGTTCCGGCGGTACGCGACGTGCGCGCGGTAGATGCCCTTGCCGCGCCACTCCGCGAGCGTCGAACCGCCCCACAGCGAGGCGAAGTCGGTGCCGGTGTGGAACCGGACCCATGACGCGCAGACCACCTTGGGGTCGTCCTCGTCGGTCTCCGCCACGATCACCGTGGCCGGATCGTCGTCCGCGATCGCGCGGCTCAACGCGTCCGGCAACCAGTCGTGTGAGTAGCCCCACACCTCTTCCTCCATCGCCTGCATCCGCTCGAGATCCGCGCGCTCGGTGATCTCGCGCAGGCGGACGCCCTCCGGCAGCACGACCTCGGTCGGCAGCTCGGCGACATCGCCGATCAACAGGCATTCCTCTTCCTCCGGTACGAACCCGGCTCGGGTCAGTCGGTCCGGCAGGTCCGCCGGCAGGTCGTGGGTGTAGTACTTCCACTCGAACTTGGCCTGCCGTTCGGAGAAGTACGCGACCTGGTCGGCGATCAGCTGGTCGAGCTCGGCGCCGTCGACGCCACCGAGGAACTGGACGAAGCCGTCGCCCTCGAAGCCGGTCCTACGGATCAGGTGCCCGAGGTGGTCGACGCTGCCGCCCTTCGCACTGCCCGGGCGGGTGCGGATCTGCTGGTCGTACGCGGTGCGGAGCGCGACCGCCTGCGGAGAGTCGTCGAGAGGAATCACGGGATCAGTAGACCAGGCGGACGGTCCGGCGCCGCAACCCGATTTCGCGGGTCGGCATGCGGGTGTCGGTGCGGTCAGGCACCATGGAGGCCGTGACCACCCCCAATCCGCGTCGGCCGATCATGCCCGGCAACAAGCTGTTCGAGTCGCTGCCCGGCGCCGCCGACCCGGCGACCGTGACCGAGGCCGCGCACCGGACCGCCGAACTGCTCGTCCGCGGGGTGCGCAAGTCCGAGGACGCCGAGGTGCACGCGCGGGTGGTCAAACTCGCCGACGAGTACGGCCTCGACGAGCTCGCCGAACTGTGGTCCGACTCCCCCGCGGACTCGCTACCCGGCGCACTCTGGCGGCTGTACGTCCTGCGTTCCTGGGTGCACGCCAACGCCGACGAGGTCTCGCGTGAGTTCACCACCGGGCGTTCGTACGCCGAGGTCCACGCCGTCGTCGCCGGTGTCGCGGAACCTCCCGGTCCGCGCGAGGTCCGCGACATGGTCGACGCCGTACTCCGCGGCGTCGCGACCGGTGACTTCGCCACCACCCTCGACCGCGCCGCCGCCTTCGCCCGCATCATCGCCACCGGCCGCGCCCACCTCGCCGACGACGGCCACGACCAGGTACTCTCCGCCGCCAAACTGGTCGAGACCGCAGAACAACTGCAGACCGCGGCCCGCTCGGAACGCGCCGGACAACTCTGGTAGTTGCACGCTCGCCCAACCGGTGCTATAGCCGAATCCCAACAGGACAAGGCGTTTGAGCACCCGCTACACTGTTCGAGGTGCCGGGCCGGTGCAAGCCCCGGGTCCCAAAATAAGCCGCTACGAGCGGCCACGCGCCGTGAGGCGCTTCCCGACCCGGCACCCTCACAAACCTCCCCCGCGCGCTCCGCGGCTGGCGGGTTGTTTCAGCCCTGGCGGCTGGCGGGTTGTTTCAGCCCTGGCGTGCTATAAACCCGCCAGCGACCAAAAACCCCGCCAGCGGCCCCCCGCCCGCGCAGGCGATTCAGGTCGTACGGCCGGGCGCGTGGCGGGCGTACGACCGGAACGCCGGCGGGCTAGACCTCTGCGCTGTTAGTTTCGCTTGGTGTGAAGAGGATTGGTGTGGTTGGGCTGGTGCTGGTGGTGGCGGGGTGTTCGACGGTTCAGTCGAAGGATGTTCGGACCAGTGGGATCAGTGCGACCTACGTGGTGACGCTGCCCGACGGCGCAGATGTCGCGAACGTGAGTGCCTCGTACCGGGTGGGCACGCTGACGTTCATCGAGCTCGGCGACGGTGAGTCGGTCACCTCGTCCGGGGGTGGCAAGAGCGTGCAGCTCAAGCACCACAAGACCGCCGGCGTCACCGACTACGACGGGCAGCTCGACGGTGTGGTGTCCGCCGGTACCGAGATCACCTTCGATCTCCAACGTGGAAGCGCCGACGAGTCCGCGCCGGCCTCGACGGTGAAGCTTCCTGAGCGGGTCAAGTTGACGGCACCACAGACCGGTACGACGTACTCCCGCCGCGCCCCCATCCTCGTACGGTTCGCTTCCGGGCCGTCCGATCTGTCGTCGCTCGTCACCTGGGCGGGCGACTGCATCGAGCCGGGCAGCCTGCAACTGGAAGCCGGCCGCACCGAGGTGAGCATCCCGCCCGGGTCCCTTCGCCCGGTGACCGGCACCCCGACCCCCGGACGAAAGCCCGCGACCACGTGCGAGGTCTCGATCACCCTCACCCGGCGCACCGAAGGCACCCTCGACAAAGCCTTCAAGGACGGTTCGATCGCGGCGCAGACCGAGTCCTCCCGCCAAATCATCTCCACGCCATAGCCGAAGGCTAGGACTTGACCTCCGTGAGGGTGACCACGTCGTCGCCCTCGCGGAACGCCTTCCGTTGTTTGATCGCGCCGTTTCCCTCACGCAAGGAGCGCTCGACGCCATCGCGCACCAGTTCGACGGCGTCCAGCTGTTGCAGGGCGGGTTCGACGTACTGCTGCAGTTGGCCGATCACCTCGGCCATCGGCATTGCCTCCGCCTTGAAGACGTCGACGCCCTGCGCGCTCAGTCCGTCCCGGGCGGCCAGCCAGTACGCGGCTCGCAGTACCTCGGGCTCCGGAGTCGGCCCCTGGGAACCGTCCTCGAGCGCGGTCATCACGATGGCGCGGACGAGCGTCGCGATCACCACGGTCTCGTCCACCGTGAGCGGGACGTCGCTGACACGCACCTCCACTGTCGGCAGGTGCGACGACGGCCGGACGTCCCAATACACCATCTGCTCGTCGATCAGGGTCCCGGCCGCAAGATGCATAGCGACCAGTGCGTCGTAGTGGTCGGCGGACTCCAGGTACGGCGGTGGGCCGGCGCATGGCCAGCGTGTCGTCATCAGCCAGCGCCAGCTGGCGAACCCTGTGTCCTGGCCCAGGTAGATCGGCGAGTTGGCGCTGAGAGCGAGCAACACCGGTAGCCACGGGCGAACGTGGTTGCTGACCCTGATCGCAGACTCTCTGTCCGGAACCCCCACGTGCACATGGCAGCCGCAGACGCCCTGCTCACGAGCCAGCAGACCCCACTGACGGGCCAGCTCCTGGTACCGCGGTTTCGTGGTGATCGACTGCGCTGCCCGTCCATGTGGAGGTACGGCGATCGCCAGCAGGCGAGCGCCTTCGTCCGCCGCAGCGGAGGCCAGCTGCGAGCGCATACCGATCAAGTGGTCGCGCAGCTCGTCAACAGTCGTACAGACCGGCGTGTTGATTTCCACCATCGCCCTGCTCAGCTCCAGCTGGACGTCCAGTTCTTGCACGTCGGCAACCACGGCACGGCTGCGCGGTAGTGGTTCCCCACTCGCGGACACGAGGAGTAGCTCTTCCTCTACTCCGAAGGTCGGAAGTTTCACCCACCCCAAGTACCCACCACCAACCGGTTAGGCTCTGCACCGTGAGTCTGCCTGTTGTCACCGCGACCCGGTACGTGCTGCCGCTGCGCGAAGGTGGTTCGTTGCCGGGTGTTGTCGAAGGCAACGACCTCGGGACGTACGTGATCAAGTTCCACGGCGCCGGACAGGGGCCGAAGGCACTGGTTGCCGAGGTGATCGTCGGCGAACTGTTCCGCCGGCTCGGGCAGCGGGTGCCGGAGCTGAAGCTGATCGAGCTCGACCCGGCGATCGGGAAGTCCGAGCCGGACTTCGAGATCCAGGAGCTGCTGATCCGCAGCGCCGGGCTGAACCTGGCCGTCGACTTCCTGCCGGGCTCCTTCGGGTACGACGGATCGGCCGGCAACCCGGGCGACGACGCGATGGCGCGAATCCTCTGGCTGGACGCGTACGTCGCGAACGTCGACCGCTCGTGGCGGAACACGAACATGCTGGTCTGGCACAAGAACCTGTGGCTGATCGACCATGGTGCGGCGCTGTACTTCCACCATTCGTGGATGTCGGCGGAGAAGTTCGCTGCACAGCCGTACGACGCATCCGATCATGTGTTCTCGGTGGCAACTCCAGGTGTGGCGAAGGTTGATGCCGAGCTGGCTGCGGCGATCAGCCCTGAACTGTTGACGGAAGTGATAGCGCTTGTGCCTGACGAGTGGTTGGGCGACGGCGACCGTGAGCAGTACCTGGGACATCTACTCGCGCGGCTGGAGAACCGCGGCGCCTGGGTGCCGGGGGGTGTGCGATGAAGCCCTTCGACTACGTGATTCTGCGCGCGGCGCCGAGGATTCAGCGGGGTGAGTTCATCAACGTCGGTGCGGTGCTGTACTGCCGGGCGCTCGACTATCTGGGAGCCGGCTGGGACGTCAAGAGAGAGCGTCTGCTGGCCCTGGACCCTGGTGTGGACGTTGATGTCGTGTGTGCATCGTTGGAACAGGTTCGCGCCATCTGCGCCGGCGATCCGGTCGGCGGACCAGCGGCCGCCACCTCGATCGGTGAGCGGTTCCGGTGGCTTGCTGCGCCTCGCAGTACCGTCGTGCATCCGGGGCCGATCCACAGCGGGATCACCACGGACCCCGCTGCGGAGCTGGAACGGCTGCTCGACGCCTTCGTGCGCTAGGCGAGCGCGGCGGACACCACGTCGCGTGCCTGCTCGAACACCTGCTCCAGGTGGTCGGCGCCCTTGAAGGACTCCCCGTAGATCTTGTAGAGATCCTCTGTCCCCGACGGGCGTGCGGCGAACCACGCGGACTCCGTCGTCACCTTGAGCCCACCGATTGCTGCACCGTTACCGGGTGCGTGCGTCAGCCGGTCCACGATCGGCTCTCCGGCCAGCTCGGTCGCCGTGACAGCGTCTGGCGTGAGGGCGGCCAGCTTGGCCTTCTGCTCACGGCTGGCCGGCGCGTCCACCCGGGAGTACGCCGAGGCACCGAAGCGGTCCACCAGCTTGGCGTGCGCCTGTGACGGCGTCTCCCCGGTCACTGCGGTGATCTCACTCGCCAGCAGCGCAAGGAGGATGCCGTCCTTGTCCGTGGTCCACACAGTGCCGTCGAAGCGCAAGAAGCTCGCCCCTGCCGATTCCTCGCCACCGAACCCGACGGAGCCGTCCACCAGCCCCGGTACGAACCACTTGAAGCCGACCGGCACCTCCCACAACCTGCGGCCCAGGTCGGCCACCACGCGGTCGATCAGCGACGAAGAGACCAGCGTCTTGCCCACAGCGACGTCCGGACCCCACTGGCGGTTGTTGAACAGGTAGGAGATCGCCACGGCAAGGTAGTGGTTCGGGTTCATCAGCCCTGCGTCCGGTGTGACGATGCCGTGCCGGTCCGCGTCGGCGTCGTTCCCGGTCGCCACGTCGTACTTGTCCCGCTGCGCGACCAGCGATGCCATCGCGTACGGCGAGGAGCAGTCCATCCGGATCTTGCCGTCGTGGTCGAGTGTCATGAACGACCAGGCAGGGTCAACGCGCGGGTTCACCACGGTCAGGTCGAGGCCGTGCCGCTCCGCGATCGCGGCCCAGTAGTCGACGCTCGCACCGCCGAGCGGGTCGGCGCCGATCTTCACACCGGCGTCACGGATCGCGGCCAGGTTCAGCACCGACGGCAGGTCGTCGACGTAGTGTCCGACGAAGTCGTAGTCCCCCGCGTGCTGGCGCGCCTGCTCGAACGGCTTGCGCCGTACCTCCCGGTTGCCGGCCGCGATCAGGGCGTTGGCGCGGTTGGCGATCCAGCTGGTCGCGTCGGAGTCGGCCGGGCCGCCGTGCGGCGGGTTGTACTTGATACCGCCGTCCCGCGGCGGGTTGTGCGACGGCGTGATCACGATGCCGTCGGCGTCCGCACCGGCGCCCCTGTTCAGCCGCAGGATCGCGTGCGAGACGGCAGGCGTCGGCGTGAGCCGGTCCGCGCTGTCGACCAGCGTCTGTACGTCGTTACCGGCGAGCACCTCGAGCACCGTCCGCCAGGCAGGCTCGGAGAGACCGTGGCTGTCGCGGCCGACGAGCAACGGGCCCGTCGTACCCTCACCGGCCCGGTACTCGCAGACGGCCTGGGTGATCGCCAGGATGTGCGCCTCGTTGAAGGCGCCGTCGAGACTCGAGCCGCGGTGCCCCGACGTACCGAAGACGACCTTCTGGGCCGGGTTCTCCACGTCCGGGGTGATGTCGTGGTACGCCGCCAGCATGGCGTCGACGTCGACGAGGTCCTCGGGCTGTGCTGGCTGGCCTGCGCGTGGGTGCATGACCACATGCAATCACAAGAACCTCAGCTGCCGTACGGCGTGAGCAGCTGATCCACAGGCGCGTAGTCGTCGGTCAGGACCGGTGCGTCGCCGGCGAACGAAGCCAGCTGGTCGCGAATCTGCATGTCCGGCCCCAGCTTGTCCGCGATCGCGGGGACGGCGATCGGCCGATCGGAGGCGAGCACGACGAAGTTGCCGCCGCCGGTGCCGGCGAACTCGTCCGCGCGGGCGATCAGCGCGACGTACGGGAACTCGGCCTGCACGGTCCTGAGCTCGGCCTTCGCGAACTTCGCCGGCCCGTAGTCGATCACGTTGATCAGGTAGATCCCGTCCGGCCGCAGCACCCGCCGTACGTCGGCCACCACCTCGCGCGTGGTCAGGTGCCAGGGCACCGACACGCCGCTGAACGCGTCCATCAGGACCACGTCGCGGCTGTCGGTCGCCTCGTCGCGGATGCCGAGCCGCCCGTCCTTCACCGTGATGTTCAGGTCCGGTCCGGTCCGTACGCCGAGCTCGCGCTTGTCCAGCTCCACCACCGACGGGTCGATCTCGTACACCTGGTGCCTGCTGCCCGGACGCGTCGCGGTCAGGTACCGCGCCATCGTCAGGCCGCCCGCCCCGATGTGCAGCGCACTCACCGGCTGCCCCTCCGGACGACTGCCGTTGATCGCCGCCGCGAAGCTCTTGATGTACTCGAACTCCAGGTACGTCGGGTCGTTCAGGTCGACGTACGAGTGCCGCAGCCGGTCCAGGTACAACGTCCGGCCGCCGTCCCGCGCCGGGTCCGCGACGACGCGAGCACAGTGGTACGCCGTCTCGACCTCACACGGGCGCGGCGCGACCAGAGTCAGCGTGGCCCCGATGACCGCGAGTACGACGGGCTTGACCGCATCACGAACTCCACGCAGCAGGAGTGTCAGTACGGCGCCGACGACGACCAGTGCTGCTCCGAGGGTCAGGACGATCGCACTGATCGGCACGGTCGCCACGAACACGAAGCCGGTGAGCACAGTGCCGACGATGCCGCCGACCGTGGCAAAGGCGGACAGCCGTCCTACAACGGTTCCTGTCTGCTCCAGTGTGGCCAGCCGCAGCTTGGTGACCATAGGAGTGACCGCGGCGAGCAGTGAGGCCGGCGCAAAGAGAGTGATGGCCAGCACCAGAAACACCAGGTTGCTCGCGTCAGCGCCCTGCAATGACTCACCCGTCCAGCGGACCACTGGGAGGACCAGCATCACCAGAGCGCCACTCAGCAGGAACAGAGGACCTAGGGTGCGGTGCGGTGGCACCACGTCCGCGAACCGGCCGCCCATCGCGGCACCGGTCGCGATAGCCGCCAGGGCTACTCCGATGACCGCGGTGTTCGTCTCCAGCGTCAGCCCGATGTACGGCGCCACCAACCGGAGCGAGACAAGCTCCAGCACCATGACAGCAGCCGAACTCCCGAACGCCAACCCCACCGCCAGTTTCTGTCCCACCGGCTTGTCCACCACGTCACCCTATAGGGCTAGGTGTCGGCGTCCAGGCGGGCGATCAGTGTCTTCGGGGCGGTTTGGCGGTAGGCGGTCTCGATCAGGTCCTCGAAGTGGGCCCAGTCGACGTCGACGTCCAGGTAGACCCCGAGCCAGCCGCGGTGGCCGACGTACGGCGGGCGGTAGAAATGCTCCGGGTCCTCGGCGACCAGCGCCTCCTGGACGCCTAGTGGTGCCGCCATCCAGACGCCGAGGCGGTCGTCGTGGTGGTGGTCGGCGTACATCACGAACGTTTTCTTGTCACGGACGAACCAGGTCGGCTCGCCGTGGCTCGGCCGCTCGGTCACCTCGGGCAGTGCAAGGCACAGGCTGCGTACGCGTTCCAGGACGTCCATCTGACTAGTGTCGCGGACCAGGGATCACCACGCCGGATTCGTATGCGTACACGACCGCCTGCGCGCGATCCCGGAGGTCCAGCTTGGTCAGGATGTTGCTCACGTGCGTCTTGACGGTCTGCTCGGCGAGCACGAGGTCATCCGCGATCTCCCGGTTGGACAGCCCTCTGGCGATCAGGCGCAGTACGTCGGTCTCTCGCGGCGTCAGCCGGGTCGGTGTGACCGGTACGACGGGTTGCGCGCGAGTGAAGTCCTCGACGAGCCGACGAGTGACGGACGGAGCCAGTAGAGCGTCTCCTGCCGCGACCACCCGTACCGCAGCGGCCAGCTCGTCCGGGGTCGAGTGCTTCAGCAAGAACCCGCTCGCACCGGCGCGGAGCGCTGCATACACGTAGTCGTCCAGGTCGAACGTCGTCAGCATCACGACCCGCGGCGGCGCACCTGGCGTGGTACCGGCGAGGATGCGCTGGGTCGCGGCGAGCCCGTCGAGTACGGGCATCCGTACGTCCATCAGGATCACGTCCGGTTTCAGCTCGCCCGCCAGCGCCACCGCCTGCGCGCCGTCGCCTGCCTGGCCGACCACCTGGATGTCCGGTTGCGCGTCGAGCAGCGCGGTGAAGCCCGCGCGCACCATCTCCTGGTCGTCAACCACCAAGACCGTGATCGCCACCCGCCACCTCCTGTCCGATCGGAATCACTGCCTGCACCAGATAACCGCCTTCAGGGGTCGCCCCCGCGTTCACCGTGCCGTCAACGAGCGCCACCCGCTCCCGCATCCCCCGCAGGCCGTGCCCGCTTCCAGGAGCCGGTACGACGGGACGCGGCGGCTTCTCGTTCTGCACCGTCACCTCCAGCTCGCCCGCGGTCCGGCGTACCGCGACCTCTACTACTGCATGCAGGGCATGCCGTACTGCGTTGCTGAGACCTTCCTGTACGACGCGGTACGCCGTGAGCTCTACAGCCGGGTCCAGACCTGACGGGAGGTCGCTCGTCAGCCGCACGTCCGCTCCGGCACGCCTGGTGCTTTCGACGAGCTCAGCAACGTCCAGGAGCCCGGGCTGCGGTCCTAGCTCCTTCGGCTGTTCGGACGGCTCGCGCAGCAACCGCAGTACGCGACGCATCTCGGTCAGCGAAGCACGTGCCTCGTCGGCGATGCCCGTGAACTCCTCACGTACCGCGGCGGGTACGTCGGTGAGCCTGTGGGGAGCACTGTCC
Organism: Kribbella jejuensis; assembly: GCF_006715085.1. NCBI lineage: Bacteria > Bacillati > Actinomycetota > Actinomycetes > Propionibacteriales > Kribbellaceae > Kribbella > Kribbella jejuensis. The sequence continues at coordinate 417,636 of NZ_VFMM01000001.1, forward strand.
GCGCGGACGACCACGACAGACAGGTGGTGCGCTACGACGTCGTGCAGTTCACGGGCGATTCTCGCGCGCTCCTGCAGCCGCTCTCGCTCGGCCCGCTCGACCTTACTGATCGTCTCCTGTTCAGCCAGGCGGCGCCTCGTCTCGCCTCGCGAACGCAGTAGATCCCCGACCACAACCGCTACTGCGGACAGCACGGCCATGGTGATCAGCCCGCGCCACCCGCCGCGGTCCGGGGCCAAGGTGATCGCTACCACGCCCAGTGCCTGCGTCACGATCCACCAGCCGACCTGCTCCCGCCGGCCGAGACCGCGCGCACCTGCGATCGCTAGGACGAACGAGTGGCCGAACGCTGCCGTCGTACCCCACGGCCAGGGCTCGCTCGAGCTGACTGGTGTGGTGAGCGCAGCCGTGACCGCTGTGGTGATCAGTGAGACGACTACGGCCGCACGTGGACGCAGCCAGGACAGGCCGAGCGACAACGCGCGCGCGATCGCCAGGGCCAGTACGACCTCGAGTGCTACGTCGTAGTGCTGCCCGAGATCCAGGACCGTCAGGAAGAGCAGCCCCGCGACCGTCAGGCCCGCGACCCACCTGTTTGGCGTCTGCACACTCGGACCCTACTCACACCTGCTGCAACCAGGCGAAGAAGAACGCGCACGTACCGGCAGCCAGCACGATAGTTGCCGGCAGCACCCACTTGCGCGTCCCCTGGACCAGGAGCGTCTGCAGCACCGCGATGCCACGCAGTACGAACAAGAACGCCACGATGCAAGGCAGGGCGATCACGCCATGCGCCAGCCACGCGCCAGCGCGGGACGGCCCGCCCCAGGTGCCCGGCTCCACTGGGCCGTGCTCCACGAGACCCCAGAACGGCCCACGGACGATGGCGAGCACGGTCAGGAACAGTACGAAGAGGGCGGCCAGCCCGAGTACGGCGCTCAGCAGGCCGTACCCGAAGGTCCCCGCGTTGCTCGTCGGCTGCACCTCGGCGTGGCCGGTGCGGTACTCCCCCAGCCTGCGCCAGCGTCGGGCAGCCGTCTCCGGCTCGCCGAGGACCGCGTCCGCCAGGGTCTGAAGGCCGACCGGCAGCAGCAGGACGTCGTACATCACCGAGCGATGCCAGCGCGGTGCCTGCGTGATGGGGCGGGTCAACGTGTGCGTCATTGCGTTCTCCTCGGTCTCAACTCCTGAGATCGAGGCTAGGAAGCGGACCGCCGCGGCGCCTCCGGCCAGGGAGCCGATCGTGGGCCAGTACTCCGGTAGGGGGTCATTGTGATTCAGGTCACAGTGACCACGATGCGTGCCGCCGCGTTACACGGTCAGTGCCGGACGGCGCGCTCAGCGCCGGCGTCACAAGGACGGGGGCCTCGTCCGACAGGAGGATCTCGGAGATCATGCGCTTGCGGAACGTTGCGGTGACCGCCTCACTGCTACCGGTCCTGCTGCTCCAGGGCTGCGGTACCGACGCCGGGATGGCCGCCGCCGCACCCGCCGCCCACAAGGCGACCCGGGCCGCGACCACCGACGCGATCGGATCCGACGACCCGGTGCTGAACGCCTACTACGCGTACCGCGTCGCGCTCGACGTGATGATGCGCAGCGGCGGCGGCAAGACCGAGCAGCTCGAGTCGGTGATGACGCCGAAGATGTTCCAGGCGATCAGCGCGCAGGCGAAGTACTTCCGGACCAACAAGCTGCACAACACCGGCCTCACCAAGGTGGTCTGGGCCAAGCGCACGCTCGCCTCGAACGGCGTCCTGGTCAACGCCTGCTACGACACCACCGCCGCCCGGACGGTGAACGCCCGCGGCCGCGGCGTCCTGCCGAACACCACCCCGACCCGCTGGCTGGACCAGATGCGCGTCGTCAACCAAGGCTCCCGCTGGATCGTCGACGGCGGTACCACCACCCCCACCGCTTGCTGATTTGTGGCGGTGCGATCACGATCGCGCGCTCACCGGATTGCTCGCGGTAACCACGGGCAGACTCTCGTGTGAGTGCCGGCTAGGTCGAGGGGTCCACCTGATGATCGACACACACATTCGTGATTGGCTGCCGTCCTGGGTCGGGCGGCGCACACCGGAGACGTTCCGGGTCCGCGGGACGAGTTCGCGCGTCAGCCGGCTGGCGGCGCAGTACGACGTCGAGGTCGACGCGGCGCTGCAACGCCTGTGGCCGAAGGCGCGGATCTACCACGATCGCGAGTTCACCCGCGACCGCGCCGACTTCCTGCTGGTGGTTCGCGGCCGCGGCGTGATGATCGAGACCAAGGTCAAGAGCGACCCTGGCGTGTTCCGCGGCTCCACGCTCCCACCGCTGCTGGACCGGCTGCAGCGCGACGGCCGGCGACTCGTCGTACTCGTCAACCAAGGCGATCCGACGCCCGCCCGCGACCTGATCACCACCAAGCTCGGCGACAAGGGCCGCATCCTGGTCTGGTCCGGCCCCCACCACGACGCCGACCTCCACCAAGCCGTCGAAGCCCTCCTCGAACAAACCAGCCGCCACCCCTGACGTCACCCGCGACCCCGCGAGCCCCGGACACCGCTGCCTGGCGGACCCGCTGCGCAGCCGGGACTCCTCACGAGACCCGGACACCGGACGGGGACCTGGTACGCCGTGCGGCGTGTCCAGGTCCCCGTCAATTGTCAGCGATCAGGCGGACTTGATGGCCGAGACCTCGAGCTCCAGCGTGACCTTCTCGCTGACCAGTACACCGCCGCCCTCGAGCGCCGCGTTCCAGCTGACGCCGAAGTCCTTGCGGTTGATCTGCACCGAGCCCTCGAGCCCGACCCGCTGGTTGCCGAACGGGTCGGTCGCCGAACCGGTGTACTCGAACTCGACATCGACCGACCGGGTCACGCCGCGGATCGTCAGGTCACCGGTGACCAGGAACTCGGTGTCGCCGGTCTGCTTGACCGCGGTGGAGGTGAACGTGATCTCCGGGTGCTCGTCCATCGCCAGGAAGTCGTTGCTGCGCAGGTGCTCGTCGCGCTGGTTGTTGCGGGTGTTGATGCTCTTCGCCTGGATCGTCACCGTGCCGGAGGAGTTCTCCGGGTGCTCGCCGTCGATGTGGAACGAGCCCTCGAACTCGTCGAACGCACCACGGACCTTGGTCACCATCGCGTGCCGGGCGCTGAAGCCGATCCGGGTGTGGGCGGCGTCGAGGGTGTAGTCACCGCTCAGGGCCGCAAACTCGCTGGACATCGCGGATTCCTCCAGAATTAACTAGTTGAACTTTTCACAGTACAGATTTCACCCTTCGCGCTCAGAAGTCCACCCCTCACCCGGCGTGTCCGGGTCGTGGACCCGGCCGGATCGCAGAATGGACCGATTCCGAACCTGAAGGGTGTGGGTTGTGCAGCAGAAGGTGTACTGCGCGTCGGCGGCCGGCGACGTCTACCGGGCGGTGAGCACGGTCCTCGGCCGCGAACGGTTCTGGGCCGAATCGGCGCCGGAGTCCGGCGGGGCGATCTCGTTCGTCCTCGCCGACGGCCGCACGGACACGAGCCCGCTCGAGGAGGCCGTCCCCGACCGCCGGTACCAACTGCGGTACTTCGGCCGCCGGCTGACCTTCACCTTCACGCCGGCCGACCCAGGCACCGACCTCACCGTCGACTTCGACGACCCGGCCGATGCTCCCGAGTTCGTGTCGCTGCTGCTCCGGCTGAAGGCGTCGGTCGACTTCGGCGTCGACCTGCGCAACCACGACGCCGCCCGGAGTACGTCGTACGCCGACAGCTGATCGTTGCTCTTGGCAACTTGATAATCGGGTTGCGCGGCCGGGCGCTGAACCGGTCTCATGGGCAGTCGAAGGATCGGAGGAACACCCGTGGAACCGCTCAGCGCCGACCAGATCAGGCGCTCGTTCGTCAACTCGACCAAGAGCCAGGTCAAGGCGATCGTCCTGCCACCGAAGTTCACCGAGCTGCCGTGGGCGTCGCTGGACTTCCTCGGCTGGCGTGACGCGAAGGCGCCGAACCGGGGCTATCTCGTCGTACGGCGCGACGAGGTAGTGACCGGGATCGCGCTCAGCACCCAGACGTCGGGCGCGCCGCGCCGGTTCGCGGGGTTGTGCGACCTGTGTAACACCGCGCACCACGTCAGCGACGTGGCCCTGTTCGCGGCCCGGCGCGCGGGTACGGCGGGCCGCGAGGGCAACACCGTCGGCATGTACATCTGCGCGGACCTCGCCTGCTCGCTGTACATCCGCGGCTTGAAGGAGCTCGACGTACCGCAGGGCGAAACCGCCACGCCCGAGGTCCGTGCGGAGCGTCTCAGGACACGGCTCGAAAGCTTCGTCCAGCGCGTCCTGCAGTAGGCCTGCGGCACTATCCTGGAAGCACCGATCCGGCCCGCAGTGGACGCGAGAGAGAGCGAGTCGCGAATGACCGAGTTCCGCATCACGCATGACATCGCCCAGGCACACCCGGACATCCGCGAGCGGCTGACCGCCACCACGATCGAGGCGGTCAACGAGTCCAGCGCCCGCTCCGCCGAGGACGCCGCCCTGGTGCTCCGCCACAAGCTCGGCGAGATCGGCGTCCAGATCAGCGAAGCCGCCTGCCTGTCAGCAATAGAACGCATCCGCTCCGGCAAACAACTCCACTTCGAAATAGAACCAGCCCCCGACAAGAGCTGACCACCACCGCACCCGCACTCCCCCCGGCCAGCGGCCCGCACCGGCGCACCGCTACACAAGGCTGACGAGAACACCCGACGGCCTGCCGACGTCCCCAGCCGACCCCCGGCGCCGGGACGCCTCAGGTGCTTCCCGGCGCCCCGGACGGCTCGTGCAGCCCCGGCATTGTCGGACGGCCGGGTGATCCCGACGTGCCAGACGGGCCGGATCGCTCCCCGGGCGCGACCGGACGGGTCGCGTGGATGGGTGCACTTCTGTCGACCGACGATAAGGGCACCCCGTGCCCGTAAGGCCGAGTGCAGCAGGCGGCAGGGCGTCGCGGGACCGCTAAGGTGCCGGGCGTGGATCTTGTTGAGCTGGGACGCCGGGTATACACGACCGCACATCTGACCGGGGAGTTCGTGCTGCGCTCCGGGCAGACGACGAACGAGTACTTCGACAAGTACCGCTTCGAGGCCGATCCAGTACTGCTCGACGAGATCGCCGCCGCGATGGTCCCGCTCGTGCCCGCCGGTACCGAGGTACTCGCCGGCCTGGAGATGGGCGGCATACCGGTCGTGACCGCACTAGGTCGCCACACCGGCCTCCCGTGCGCCTTCGTCCGCAAGCAGGCCAAGCCATACGGCACTCGCCGCCTAGCCGAAGGCGCCGACACAAACGGCCGCCGCGTCACGATCGTCGAGGACGTCGTCACCACCGGCGGCCAGATCGTCCTGTCCACCAACGAACTCCGCACCCGAGGCGCAACCATCACCGACGCCCTCTGCGTCATCAACCGCAACCCCACCACCCCCACCCCCCTCACCCAAACCGGCCTAACCCTCCACTCCCTCCTAACCCCAGACCACCTCACCCCCTAACCCCGCCCAACCCCACCCCGCCCAGCCGCCCAACCCCACCCCGCCAACCCGCCAGCCGGCCCTGGGACCACCCACACCGCGCAGCCGCACACGCACCACCAAACCCCCGCCGCGCCGCGCCGCACCCGACCCGCGCCGCGCCAGGCCCGCGCCGCGCACCACCAAACCCCCGCCGCGCCGCGCCGCACCCGACCCGCGCCGCGCCAGACCCGCGCCGCGCACCACCAAACCCCCGCCGCGCCGCGCACCACCCCACCGACCGCAGCACCGCCTGGCACCGCCAGACCCGTGGCCGCACATCACTCCGCCCACCCTGCACGACGAGGCAGCACCTGATCCCCGCCGCGCACCACCCACCCAGCGCCGCCCGGCACCACCGGACCCGCCCGGCCGGACGCGGACCACCGCACCGAGCACCACCCAAGCCGCCTTCCGCGCCGGGCACCCCTGAACCCATCCGCGCAGCACGTGCCCCCCGGCCCCCACCAGGACCGCTAGGCACCACCACCCGACCCGACCGCCAGGACCGCGCACCACCCGACCCCCGGCGCCGTCGGGCACCAGTCAGTCAGCCGGTGGTGGTGGGTTAGCCGGCTTTTAGGTGGTTTTTGGGGAGGAGGAGGCGGCGGAAGTCTTCGGTGGAGATGATGGGGACGTTGAACTCGCGGGCCATGCGGGCCTTTACTGACAGGCTGTCTACGTCGGCGGCGACCACGAAGGTGGTGTCTGGGCGGACCGCCTCTTGTGGGGTGAAGCCGGCTGAGACTGCGCGGTCCCACCACACTTCCCGCGGCTCGACCATGTCGCCGGTGAACACCAGCGTGCTCCCCCGCGGAAACCCACGCGCCCCGGGGCGATCGGGTACGACGTACCGCCCGCTGCTCGCGCGCAGCAACGCCTCGTCGACGTCGGACGCGCGCTGTCCAAGCATCACTGCGACTTTGTCGAGGTCGATGCGCTGATCGGGTGTGATCTCGCCGGTCGCCCACGAAGCCTCCGCCAGCGCGGAAACGTAGTACCGATGGAGGTGATCGACCTGTGGACGGGTCAGGCCCAGCTCGTTCGCCACCTGCACCAACTGGTCGGCGTCCGCGGCGGTGATCTCGCGGTTGGCGAGGATCGTGTCCAGCAGCACAAGGTACGAGTCGGCCTGCGGTGGTTCCGGTACACGGGGCAATTGGTCGACGAGTCGACTCATCCACCCGTGCCGCCCGCCGGCGTGCACCGGCCGGACCGTCGGTGCGACGTCCCTCCCCGGCAACTCCGGCCACGGCAGATCGCGGATCTCCTCGTACGCCCACTGCCACGGCGGCGGCGCCGCGAACGCCCCGAGGTACTGCGCGAACAGCTCCGCCGTCGCCCGCGTGTCCGCCAGCGCCGAATGCCAGCCCTCGATCGAGATGCCTGCCGCCGCACAACATGCGCCGAGCGTCCGCTTCGCACCCGGATGCAGGTAGTTCGCCAGCGCCATCGTGCACATCGACCGCTCGGTGACCAGCGGCACCGTGACCCCGAGCCGCGCGAACTCCGCCCGCAGGAACCCGAGATCGAACTCGACGTTGTGCCCGACAACCATCCGCCCCGCGAGCAACCGGCCGAGCTGTGCCGCGATGTCAGCGAACTCCGGCGCCGCCAGCACGTCCGAGGTGAGGATGCCGTGGATGTGCTGAGGGCCCAAGTCCCGTTGGGGATTCAGCAACGTCACCCACTCGCGCTCGACCTGTCCGCGCGCGTCCAGCAGCACGACCGCGATCTCGATCACCCGGTGCCGATGGCTCGGCAACAGGCCGGTCGTCTCGGTGTCGATGACTGCATACATCCAGGGCCTCCTCCGGTCGATGACCGACTGGAACAACCCAATCACAGGCCGCCGACAGTTTCTGAAGCCTCAGGATCCGGCCTCCGCCGCGGGCAGCTCGACCGCGATCTCCGCGCCGAGTTTCGCGCCGTGGGCAAGCTTCAGTTCGTCGCCGCTCCAGAACCGACCCGGGTCGTACCAGTTCGGCCGCCGGCCACGCAGCAGCCCCATCGCCTCGTACGTCAGCGCGACGACCTCGGCGCAGTACGCCGATTCGAGCTCGAGCTCACGGGTTCCCTTGCGGAGCGCCGGAACCCGGCCGCGGACCCACCTCGACGCGAGCCGTGCCGTCGACGGGAACGGCGTACCGTCCAGCCGCGCGACGGTCCGCAGTACGGCGTCCTCCAGCTCCCGCGTGACCGGGTGGTCGAGCTGCCGCAGCCACGCCTGCTGACCGTACTTACGGCCCCAGACGAGCACCGCGTCGCGTAGGTCGTGCAGCTGTACGCCGCGGTGATGCGTACCGGTCCACATGTCCACCAGCGAACGACCGAGCTCGGCGTGCCACATCAGCGGCGGGAGGTCCTCGACGACGATCGCCATCCCGACATGGTTGACCGGGCTGTTCGTCGTCAGCTGGATGGCGCGATCGGCCGCTTTGGCACCACGAAACAGCCAAATGTCACCTGTTCGTGTCAGTTCCGTAGCGTCATCCAGCGAAATCCGGCTGTTCACGTCGCTAGGTTAGTCGGCATGAAGGTATGGAAGGTGGTAGGGCTTGCGGGGCTCGTCGGCGTGGCCGCCACGGGCGTTGTGGTCGCACGGGGCGAGCGCAAACGCCGGGCGTACACCCCGGAAGAGGTCCGCGACCGGCTCAAGACCCGGGTCAAGGAAGCAGCGAACGCCTAGGTCCGGTCCGGCCGGGCACGTGTGGATGCGCCGTAACTCGGTGGTACGGCGACAGCCACGCGTGCCCGGCCGATCTCCTAAAGGTTGTGTAAGGCAACTTCTTCCAGGCGGCCGGCCGTGATCGTCGCTGTCTGGTAAGTGCAGAACGGCTGCCGCCGGCGATCCGTCGGTGATCCTGGGTTCAGCAGGCGCAGTCCCCGCGGGCTCGTCGTGTCCCACGGGATGTGGCTGTGCCCGAACACGAGCAGATCCACCCCGGGGTACGCCGCCTCGCAGCGCTCCTCCCGTCCCTTCGCCGGACCGGTCTCGTGCACGACGGCAATCGACAGCCCGTCCAGGGTCACGCGCGCGACCTCAGGCAGCCGTGCCCGCAACTCCGGCCCGTCATTGTTGCCCCAGCACCCGATCAACTGGGCCGCACGAGACTCCAACTCGTCCAGCAATCCGACGCTCACCCAATCCCCAGCATGGATGACGACGTCGGCACGCTCGACAGCCTCCCACACCGGCTCCGGCAACTTCTTCGCCCGCACCGGCAGATGAGTGTCCGAGATCAGCACCAGGCGCATGCGCCCACTCTCTAATCCTTCAGGGCCGCGATCAACTCCTTCTCCTTCGCCAGGCTGAGCCCGGCGCGGCGTTCGCGGTCCAGGCCGAGCTCGCGCTCCCAGGCGAGCGAGTCGACCATGAACTCCTTCCGCGACCGGTGCGTCAGCCCGGCCGCCGCCGCGGCCGCACCACTACGCTCCGACCAGCCTTCGTACCCGGGCTCGGTGATCCACATCGTCAACGATTCGGGCCCCATGTACTGCTCGACCTTCTGTTCCTCCAACCACTCCTGCGGCGCGAGCACGACCGGCCCCGTATGGCCGCCGACCTCCCGCGCCAGCTTGATCCACTCGCCGAACGGCACGACCGGCCCGTACGTGTCGAAGATCCCGGTCCGCCCGGACTCGGCGTTGTCCAACATCCAGCTCGCCAGATCCCGGACGTCGATGACCGCCGTCGCGAGGTCGGGCGTGTCGGGCACCAGCAACGGCTCTTCCGGCGCCAGCGCAGCGCGCGCCACCCACGCACCCGCCCGGTCGCTGGAATCACCCGGCCCGCCTATCAGCCCGGCGCGGGCGATCACCAGCCGATCCCCGACCGCGTCGATCGAAGCGGCCTCACACGCGGCCTTCGCCTCGCCGTACTGCTCCCGGTCGACCACGTCCTGCTCGGCGGGCTTGCGCAGTACCGCAGACTCGTCCGCGCCGGGCGTGTCGAACTTCTCGTACACATTGCCGGACGAGACGTACGTCCAGTGCTTCGCCCGCGGGCCGAACGCGGCCAGCGCATCCTTCACGAAGCCTGGTTGCCACGACACCTCGAACACCGCGTCCCAATCGCGCGCCGGCACCGCGTCGTACGCCTCCGGGCGGCTCCGATCGGCCGACACGAGCGTGGCGCCGGGCGCGACCGCACCGCTCTCGCCACGCGCCACACAGGTCACCGCATGACCGCGCGCGAGTGCCTGCGTCGCGAGCTCGCGCCCGAGGAACGCCGTACCGCCGACGATCAGAATCTCCATGCGGGCCAGCAAATCAGGCGCCACCGACAATTCCCAGCACCCTCTGCCGAGGGCAGACACGACGGCGGGTGATCCGTCGCCCTCGTCACGTCACCGTAAGCCGTCCGCCCTTGCCAGCCAGGCGATCCGGGCGCACTGTCGGAGCAGGAGACACCCAGGGGTGAGTGTCTGTTCACAACTAGGGGGAGTGATGGCTGGTTTCGTTCAGATCATCGAGTACCGGACGTCGAAGCCGGACGAGGTGGCGGCACTCATGGAAGAGTTCCGCGCCAAACGCGAAGCCGACGCCGACGGCCCCGCCCCGGTCCGCGGCCTCACCTGCGCCGACCGCGACGACCAGGGCCGGTACTTCGCGATCATCGAGTTCAACTCCTACGAGGAGGCGATGGCGAACTCACAACGCCCCGACACCACCGAGATGTCGCAACGGATGATGGAACTGTGCGACGGCCCAGGCACGTTCTACAACCTCGATCTGCTGGACCGGATGGACTACAGCTGACGATTCCTCAGGTACGGCGTACTCCGGCTCGCCCGGGAGTACGCCGTACCGAGGTGGACCGGTGCCGGGAAGGGGGAACGAGCCCGGCGCCGGTGGATCAGGTGGACATCATCTGGAGACGCGGGCCGCCGACCACGGTGGCGCCGCGCCGTACGGACCCAGGTCGCGCTCGGAGTGCAGCGGGTCCGGGTCCTGCCGGTCGGGGGCGGAGTGCAGGTCCGGCCACGGACGGGGAGGCAGGGATTCGCGGGGCGGTAAGTTCAGGTCGGGATCGGGGCCAGGTTCCGGATCGATCCACTCGACCACGGTCGCCCCGCCGTGACCGTGGATGGCGACGACGGAGTCGATGCCGTCCCACACGGTCGTGGTCGGATAGTCGCCGTACCAGCGGAGCGCGACCGCACCGTCGGTGAACTGGACACCTTCGGCGACCGGTCCCGTACCGCTGACCCCGGAGACGTCCTGGTGCCGGATCAGCCGGAAGCGCCGCGAACTCATTTCGGCGCCACCTCCCAGAGCCGCTCGCCCGGCAACCGCCGCTCCGGCCCGGGATCGTGCTCGGGCAACGGATCACTGGTCACCCGCAAGCCGGCGAACCGCCGCGACATGGCGGCCGCGTACCGCTCAGCCACCTCGGCCTCGGCCCGGTAGTCGGCAACCACATGGTCCCCGAACCAGACCCGCACCCGACGACGTTCCACCCGCGCGCCAGACACCTGCAGCGCAGAGTTGGGATCACCACCGTCGCCCATCTCAATACACCCGGCGCCGACTCGACCCGGATCCCATCAGCGACCTCGCAAGACAACCCTTCACGTCAATCACTTCCACTTCCCTGTGGGGATGGGTTCACAGGTAGTGACGCCCCGCCAAACCGTTCATGACGCGATTCCACAGATTTTTCTCACTCGCCGTGAGAACGCCTCTCGACGGCCCAACCTCGCCACACCGCGATGTCGGGCCCGTCAGGTGTCGTTGGCCAGTCGAAAGAGCGCGTCCCGACGCCGGGCATATGCGCCGCCACCAAGATCGCCAGGTCATGCACCAGGAGCATCGGCAGATCGGCACGGTCGTGTACCAATGCCGCGAACAGGAGACCTGCCTCAGCTCGCAGCGCTGCCTCGTCCCGTCCACCACGCAGCTGGATCTCGATGTCGTACGGATCCATCGCCTGCACGTCGTCCGGCTCTGGATCGACCTCGACGTACCCGTTCGGTTGCACGACGACCCCGTACCAGCCGTCGTGCACGGTCGCCGGCATCCGCAGACGGATGAGCGAGCCTTCTGCGGCTGTGACCTCGCAGCGGGCGACACCGACCAGCCAAGCGGCCACCTGAGCCGGCGTCTCCTCGGTCGCGACAAACACGCTCTCAACAACTGACATGGACGGCCCCTTGCTGGACTTCGGACGCAGTCGAATCGGCGGTGAGCTCCACAGACCGCATCAAGGCGGGCTCGATCACATGCCGTCCGCTCTGCCCGCGCACGACCAGGTGGACGAACCACTCGGCGAACTCGTCCGGCACCTCGAGTCGCGCGACGACGTACACGTTGTCGCTCGTCGACATCACCGCCCCTTCCTGCCGTCGGGAGACGACCCAGGGTCTCCAGATGTTCTGGTCCGGGTCGTTCCCGAGCGGCTGCGGCGCTGCGAGAAAGATGTTGTCGTCGGTCGACATCAGGTGCGAACCCATGGCCGCCAGGTGTCGATGTCCTCGACGTCGGGAGTGATCGGGGGCTCGAACGTGTGCGTGCCGGCACCTGGCAAGTACGCGCTCACCAAGGTGTCGAGGTTGTGGACCAGCAGCGCCGGTACGTCGGGGCGCGCGGCGACGAGGGTTTCGAAGATCGCCGCGGTCTCAGCCAACTGTCGGTCCTCGTCCTTCCTTCCGACCGTCCAGATACTCAGATCGATCGGGTAGCGGTCGATCGCCTGGACCTCCTCCGGCTCCGGATCGACAACGGCGAAACCGTTCGGACGAACCTTGATGGCAACCGCTGCCGACCCAGCCCGTCCAGATCGCCGGAACAGACGCTCGTCGTCCTTCAGCTCGGCATCCGCGACACCTTCGAGCCCGAGCACGTCGGCCAGCCATCGGGCAGCCTCGGGCACCGACTCATCGGTCGCCACGAACACGTTGTCGCTCGTCGACATCACCGCTCCTTCCTGAAGGTGACCATTCGCCCGTCACCGAGAATGACATGAACCGGCACGTCCACGGACTTGCCAGGCTGACCGCAAGCCTTCCGGAATCCTCTCAGCGCCATCGCCTCGTCGAGGTCGACCTTCCGGCCGTCGACAAAGACCTCCCCGGCCGCTCCGACCTGATCGCAGGCTTCGTTGACATTGCGCTTCACCGCGGACAGAGACGCCCGATCCAGGGTCTTGAACTCGACGATCACGCCTTCGGCGGGGCCACTGCGTCGAAGAGTCGCGTCCGGGTTCTTCTGACCCTTCACCGTGTGGTCCTCGGGCCGCGCGTCGATGCGCCAGCCTTCGAGTTCGAGGTACTCCGCGAGCTCGCGTTCCTTCGGTACGAAGCGATCCTCAGGATCGTGCACCCCTGGCCGGAAGCCGGGGCCGATCGGGCGAAGGTCGAGCGCGGGATCGAAGTCCAAGGCCGGGAGCTCTGGTAACTCGATGTCGACCACGGTCGGCTCAGGGCGCTCGTCGGCGAGGTAGTCGAAGGTGGCTTCGAGGTTTTCGGGGGTGATGGTGAAGGTGGCGTGTTGCCATTGCCGGCCGTCGGACTCGGACATGGCGGCGAGGAGGATCTTGACCGCTTCGGTCAAGTCGACCTCGAAGGCGTGATCGCCTGTCAGGCGTTCTTCCCGAGCTCTTTCTTTCTTGTCGTCGCGAGGCTCGGGCTCCTCAGGCTCGTCCTCGTCGTCGCGGACCGGAGTGAACTCGAAGTCGCGGGTCAGGCGTTGTTGGCGTTTTGCCTCTTCGTTCTCGTTGCGTTCCTCGAGGATTATTTCGCCGGTTTCGGTGACGGTGATGTCGATCTCGAGCGGTTCCGGCGGGGTCTGCTCCTCGTCCTTCTCGTGCGTCTTGCGGTACTTCTCGAAAGCCTTGCGGGCGACCGTCACCACCGGGGGTTCGTTGTCTTCGGCAACCTCGAGGTCCTCGTACGTCGCGGTCAGGCGGCTCGTGCGGATCTCGGCGGCTTTCGGGAGGCGGTTGCGGTCGGCGGAGGCCGAGGACGGGCGGTTGGTGGACGGGCCGCTATCGCCGACCAAGCCCTCGGCCCAGGCGCGCGCTTTCGGGGGTGCCATCAAGAGGTATTGGGCCGCGGCCTCGCACGCGCGGGCGGCCGCGTCGAGCTGCTGCGCCGCGACGGTGGCCTGGCCGCGGGAGGCGATCAGGGCGAGCTGGGCGTTCTCGCGGCAGCGGGCCGCCGTACGTGCCAACTGGTCGACGACGCGGGGGATCTCGTCGAAGCAGTCGACCAGGCCGCGTGCGACTCGCTGCAGCTCGGAGGGCACCGGCAGGTCAGATCTGGTCGGCGTAGTTCTTGCAGCCGGCGGACGCGATCTCGAGCGCCTCGGCGGCCTGTTCGACCGCCTTGCTCGCGGCCTCGAGGATCTCGGTGATGTCGCGGTCGATACCGGTCGCGGTACCCGCGATCAGGCTCTCCACGAGTTGGCTGTGCTGCGTGAAGCGGAGCTTGAACCCGGCCAGGCCACCCGCTGCCTGCTTGGCCTCCATCGAGACCTGGTGCAGCTGTTCCTTGAGCCGCAGTACGTCGGACACCTCAACCACTCCCAAACTAGTTGCGCTTCTTCGGCAGCACGATCGCCGTACCCGCCACCACGACCGGTACCAGGATCCCGAGCCACCAGGGCAGTCCGGCCGCCATCGCCGCGAAGACGAGGCCGGCACCACCCCAGCCCCACCAGCGCGCGACGGGCAGCCGCGGCAGCCCCAGTACCCGGGACGCGGCCAGCATCGTGACGGCAGCGATCACGGCGGCCTCGACGCCGGCCGGGAACGATCCGGTGATCACCCACACCAGGACGAACCCGGCCAGCGCCAGGACCGCGCTGATGGTACGCCGCCGCCGCAGCTCCTGGAGGCGCCGGGCCTTGGTCCTGAGGTCCTCGAGCTGATCGACGGCCTCGGCGAGCTGGGAGGTGATCCGTTCCGCGACGGTCTCGATGTCGTTGAGCGCGCGGATCTCGGGCAGCGTGTGGTTCGCGCGCTTGCCCTCGGCGGGCAGCCCGGCCCGCTGCAGGCTCTCGGCGGCCTTCTCGGCGAGCTCGTTCAGCCGGGTCTGCAGGTTCCGCCCGCGCTCGGCCATCGCGTCCGCCTCGGCAGCCGCGGTCTTCTCCGCCTTCGACTTGTGCGCGGTCAGCCGGTCCTGCGCCTGCTGCGCGTCGGCCCGCGCCATCGCGACGGTCCGCAGCGCGCGCACGTACTCGGACCAGACCTGCTCGTCAGTCTTCATCGCCGTACCAACTCCACCGCACGTTCCACCTCGTCCGAACGCAGCGCCGCGAACGGTACGACCACCTGGGCCTCGGGATGCAGCCCGTCCCACAGCAACGCCCGGTGCGGCTCGGACGCCCAGCGCACCAGCGGCCCGGCCACCGCGCGTACGCCGTCCTGCGGGTGCCGGAGGAACATGTGTGTCGCCACGTTGGCCCGCCCGTACCCGAGCTGCTCGGTGCAGACGTGCAGCCGGTTCCACCACCCGTACGTGATGAGTCCGTGGGCGGGCCCGTCCCGCACGATGTCCTGCAGCGCGTTCGCCGGGCTCTCGAAGTACCCCTCCGCGTGCAGCTGCATCCGTGGTACGCCGTGGAATCCGAAGCCGAGCAGGTACGTCGACCCGGCGCGCCCGTCGCGCATCGCGTCCCGCAGCGCGAACAGCCGCGGCGCGATCTCGTCGTGCTTGTCGACGGTCTCGACCTCGCAGCCGAGCTGGCGCAGTACCTGAATCAATGCATCCTTGCCCTCAGCAACGGCGGGCGCGGAGTTCGTACCATCGACGAACACAAAGCGAGGCGGTTCGACCGCAGCCGCCGCTGTCGACACGGCGAGACCCGTCAGCACCCCGAGCGCGTCCGCCGGCCCGTCCCCCAGCACCAGCACGCCCGCGCCCGGTTCGGGGCGTACCTCGACCGCGACCGGCTCCTCCGTCACCGCGATCGGCAACCCGGTCCACGGCCGGCCCAACTCGGGCTTCACCGCTGTCGCCGTGTCCGTCAACCGCGCCGGCTCAGCGAGATGGAACACCCGGGGCGCATGCACCGACGAGCCGGCGCGCGTCCACAGCTCCTCTCGCAAGGAGTCCAGAACGGCCTTGTCCGCAAAGCTCACGAGCACGTGCTGGTTGTCGTCCGGCGAGCCGAAGTTCGCGTTCAGCACTGCCTCACCACGGAACTGCAGCTCGGCCGCGGCCGTGTTCCCACTGCGCAGGATCGCCTGCGAGTCGGCCGGCGTCGTCTTCAGCGCGATCCGGTACGGCACCTGCCCGAAGATCGAGTCACGCCGCGTCGACAGCCGCTTCACGCCCTCGATCGTCTGCGTCGCGAGGACCACGTGGACGCCGTACGCACGCCCGAGCCGAACGAGTCGTTCGAGGAGTTTCGCGGCCTCGTCCGCCAGTTCGTCGTCGTCCTCGAGCAGCACCTGGAACTCGTCCAGTACGACGAGGATCCGCGGCGGCCGATCCGGTCCGGGCAGAAGCTCCGCGATGTCCGCGACGTTCCCGTGCGACTTGAACACCTCGCTGCGGCGGGCGAGCTCGTCGGACAGGTGACGCAGTACGGCGAGACCGAACGCGCGGTCGGAGTGCACGCCGAGCACCCGGATCTGCGGCAGCCAGTGCGGCCGATCCGGACCTGGGCCGAGCGCCGAGAACTCGACACCGTGCTTGAAGTCGAGCAGGTACATCTCCAGGTCGGCCGGCGAGTGCCGCGCGGCGAGACCGTGGATCATCACGAGCAGCAGGTTCGACTTGCCCTGACCGACGGCGCCACCGACGAGGACGTGCGGCAGCGCCGGGTTGCCGCTGCGCAACCGCACCAGCGCCGGGGTGCGGTCGTCGTACCCGATCACGGTGCCGATCTCGTCCTTGACCGGTTGCCACCACGTGGATCGATCCGGCAAGGTCCGATCGAAGTCGATGGTCGGCAGCACGGCGCTGTCTGCCTGCTCGGCGATCACGTCGCAGATCCGTGCGGCGATCCCGGCGTCGAACGGCGGGTCGAGCCGGGCCGGCGGCAACTGTGGGATCTCGACCCGGTCGTTGACGATGGCAACCGGATTGAGCAGCTCCAGCAACTGTTTCGAATCGACGTCGAGCTCGGCCGCGGCGGACGCGTCGTAGTGCACGAGGAAACAGATGCCGCGCTTGCCCGCGGTCGCGGCGAGCCGGAGCAGATCCCGCTGCGCGAGCGTGTCGATGCCGAAGGGATAGTCGAACAGGATGACGACCCGATAAGGATCGGTGACCTGGCCGGTCTCCTTCAACAGGTCCTCGAACCGCTCGTGCCCGAGCTGCGCCTGCCGGCTGGCCCGCAACGACGACACGTCGACCAGACCGGACAGCACCGTGTGCAACTGCTCCGCGGTGTGTGTTGCCCTAGGCACCAATTGCGGGTACTTCGTGGTCAGGTGACCGAGGAGCCCCATCATCCCGGTGAGCTTGGGATCGAACGCGTCGATGCGCAGCCGGAACGGTTCGGCGGCCGCGACCAGCCGAAGTGCGATGCTCTGCAGCAGCCGGCGGGCAGACTCGTTGCGGTCGGCGGTCACCTTCCACCCGTTCGTCCGCAGCAGTGGCGCGACCACCGGCGTACCGGTCTCGAGTTCGCCGACGCGGACGTACGACGGGACGCCGGCACCGACGAGTTGACGCGAACGCCAGCGCGCGTCGTTCGGCGGTACGGCGGCCAGCCCGGGCGCGAGGCGATCCGCCAGCAAGCGTGCCTTCGGCTCGGCCTCCGACAATGCCTCGGCGGTCTTCGCGTCGACGAGTGACCTCGACTCACGCCGTGCCGCGGCCGTCTGCTCCTGCAGCTGACGATGCAGCTTCACGGCGCGCTGGTGTTCGCCGTACGTGAGCCGCCGCGCGTTGTCGAGCAGCTGCCCCAGCGCGTGCTGCAACCCCCGGATCCGCGCTTCCAGGACCTCCGGTGCGGCCGGATCCCCGTCAGGCTTCTCCGTCACGAGCATCGTCCTTCCACCCTTGCCCCGCGACCACCTTTGCCTGGGGTAATCGTGTCACACCAGTAGCCCCAGTGGTCACTCCAGGTATCAGTCGTCTCATCTGTCAACCAGGCGCGACGATCTCCACCTCGTAGCCGTCCTCGTTGTGCAGGAAGGCGGCGTAATGCTGCGGGCCGCCGGCGTACGGATGGCGGTCGGCGAACATCAGCGTCCAGCCGTGCGCGACCGCCTCCGCGACGATCCCGTCGACCTCGGCACGACTGGCCGCGTTCAGCGCCAGGTGGTTCATCCCCGGCCGCATCCGGTCGTGCTCGGCCGCGGACATCGCCGGGCTCTGCTCGACCACGACGTAGCTCCCGTCGGGCGCGGTCCAGGTCATCCCGCCCGGCCAGCCGTCACCGTCCTTCCAGCCCAGCCGGTTGAGTACCCAGCCCCAACTCGCAGCTGCCCGGGACAGGTCCGGGACCCAGATCTCGACGTGATGCACCGCAGCGGTCATCGGAGCATTATCGGTGCCCGTCATTTCTCCAGTGTGCGAGGCCACCACCGGACCTGCAGAAAACGTGGCGTTTCGCGGCCCTTCGACTTTCTGTCCGTGGCAGGGTCTACCGTCTGCGATGACAGTTGAACGACAGGAGTTTCCTGATGAGCAGCACGCGGATCGAGAGCACGGCGTACGGCGCCGCGGCTCTGGAGCGCCTGCAGGCCGTGGTCGCAGGACTGAAAGCCGACGATCCGATGACCCCTGTCACGCTGCTGCTGCCGAACAACCTGTCCGGCGTGATCGCCCGCCGCCAGCTCGCCCAGACCTCGATCGGTGGTCTGTATCTCGCGACCCTGGAGCGGCTCGCCGAGCAGATCGCCGCCGGCCTGCTGTCGCCGCGCCGGCCCGCGACCCGTCCGATCGTCGCCGCGACCTGGCGTACGGCGCTCGCGAAGGCGCCGGGGATCTTCGCGGAAGTAGCAGAGCATCCGTCGACCATCCAAGCGCTTGCCTCAGCCCACAACGAGCTCCGCGACCTCAGCGAACCTGCGCTGGACAAGGTCGCCGCAGCATCCGCGCTCGGTCCCGACCTGATCCGGCTGCACCGCCACGTGACGGCCGAGCTGGCCGCCGACTGGTACGACGCAACCGACCTGCTGCGCGCCGCCGCGGCCGCCGTCACGGCTGACACGGTCCGCGAACTCGGCGCTCTGGTGCTGTATCTCCCGCAGGAGCTGACGCAGTCCGAGGCCGCCTTCGTGGCCGCGCTGGGCGACGCCGCCGCGGACCTCACCGTCATCGTCGGCCTGACCGACGTCCGCCGGGCCGATCGCGCGGTCCGGCGTTCGCTCGAGCGGATCGGTATCGACCTGCCGACGTCGATCTCGAAGAACTACCCGGTCGCGACCGAGATCCTGAACGCGTCCGACGCCGACGACGAGGTGCGCTGCGTGGTCCGCGACGTGGTCGCCGCGCTGGAGCACACCCCCGCGCATCGGATCGCGGTGCTGTACGCAGCCGCCTCGCCGTATGCGCGTCTCCTGCACGAGCATCTGTCCGCCGCGCGGATCGAGGTCAACGGTCCCGGGACGCGGCCGGTGCACGAGCGGGCAATCGCGCGGACGCT
Organism: Kribbella jejuensis; assembly: GCF_006715085.1. Classification (NCBI taxonomy): domain Bacteria; kingdom Bacillati; phylum Actinomycetota; class Actinomycetes; order Propionibacteriales; family Kribbellaceae; genus Kribbella; species Kribbella jejuensis. The sequence continues at coordinate 436,704 of NZ_VFMM01000001.1, forward strand.
TCTCGAAGTGCTGGCGCTGGTCGACCATGACCTGCCGCGGGCGGACGTGTTCCGCGCGCTCGCGAACGCGCCGACGCGGGACTTCGCCGGCGACCGCATTCCGGTACCGCAGTGGGAGCGGATGTCGCGCGCGGCCGGTGTGGTGCGAGGCGACGACTGGGACACCCGGCTGAAGCGATACGCGGAGTCCGAACGGCGGACCGCCGATCAGGAGGAAGCGGCTGAGGATCCACGGCCCGCAGCCGTCCGGCGCGCGCAGTACAACGCCTCAAAAGCTGAGCGGCTGCACGCTTTCGCCTCCACGCTGCGCCGTCGGCTGAACGAGCTTGCGGAGCTGGAGACCTGGACCTCGTTGTCCGAGGGCGTGCTGCGCCTGTTCCACGATCTGCTCGGGGACTATTCGTCGTTGCCCATCGAGGAGCAGTACGCCGCGGCCGCGGTCGAGGGGTCGTTGAAGGGCCTGTCGACGCTCGACGAGCTCGGCACGCCGGCCAGTCTCGCCGTACTGCGTGACGTCCTCGACCTCGAGTTGCAGCAGTCGCTGCCGCGCGTCGGCTCTTTCGGCACGGGTGTTCTGGTGGCGCCGTTGTCCGCGAGCATCGGGTTGTCGGCCGACCTCGTGTACGTCGTCGGTCTGTCCGAGGACCTGTATCCGGGACGGGTGCACGAGGACGCGCTGCTCCCCCATCGCGTGCGCGAGGCGGCGGCGCCGGAGCTCGCGTCGTTCCGGGATCGGCTGGACGAGAAGCAACGGCATCTGCTGGTCGCGTTCTCAGCCGGCGCGCGAGTGGTGGCGTCGTTCCCGCGCGGCGATCTGCGGAGGTCGTCGCGGCGCTTGCCCACGCGGTGGCTGCTCGGTTCGCTGCGCGAGCTGACCGGTGACCACGGGCTGCCCGCGACCCAGTGGGACCGGTACGGCGAGGTCTTGCGGACCTCGGCGTCGTACGCCGGTTCGTTGACAACGGCAACGATGCCGGCGACCGAGCAGGAGTGGCAGACGCGGGCGGCCGCGGCACGGTTGTGGGTCCACGACGGCGTTCTGGTGCGGGCTCGGGAGTTGTTGCGCGGGCGGGCGTCGATGGCGTTCACACGGTTCGACGGGGACCTGTCGGGGGTGTCCGGACTGCCCGAGTTCGCGGTAGAGGACCGGATCGCGTCGCCGACGTCGCTGGAGTCGTACGCGACCTGTCCGCACGCGTACTTCGTCGAGCGGCTGCTTCAGGTGGAGCCGCTCGAGGCGCCGGAGGATCTGCTGGTGATCTCGCCGGTGCAGATCGGGAACCTGATCCACGACAGTCTGGATGCGTTCGTGTCGCGGCTGGGGCTGGCGGGTTCGCTGCCTGGGTACGGTGAGCCCTGGACGGATGAGCAACGGTCGTTGTTGCTCGCGATCGGGGCGGATTTCGCGGATCAGTTCGAGGCCGAAGGGCTGACCGGGCATCCACGGTTGTGGCAGCGCGAGCGGTTGCGGATCCTCGGCGACCTGATGGTGCTGCTCACCGACGACGATCGGTGGCGTTCGGAGCGATCCGCGTCGGTGGTCGCGAGCGAGCTGCGGTTCGGGCTCGACGGCGAGCCGCCGGTGGAGATCCCGGTGCCGTCCGGGCGGGTGCTGCTCCGCGGTTCGGCGGACAAGGTCGACCTCGGCGCGGACGGCACGATCTACGTGACCGACGTGAAGACGGGCGGCTTCTCGCGGTACGAAGGCATCGAGACCGATCCGGTCGCGGGCGGGACCAAGCTGCAGTTGCCGGTGTACGCATACGCCGCCCGCGCGCGCTTGGGCGAGCCGTCCACGCCGGTCGAGGCGTCGTACTGGTTCGTCCGCCGGGGCGGCAAACGGATCCCGGTCCCGCTGATACCGGAGGTCGAGGCCCGGTACGTCGAAACGCTTGATGTGATCGTCTCCTCGATGGCTGCGGGCCTCTTCCCGCCGAAGGCCCCCGAAGTACCGGACTTCCTGTGGGTCCAATGCCCGTACTGCAATCCCGACGGCCTTGGCCACAGTGAGGTCCGCGCGAGGTGGGACCGCAAACGCCACGACCCGACCCTCGAGCGGCTGGTCCGCCTGATCGACCCGGCCGCGCTCACGACGGAGGAGGCATCAGATGACTAGCCTCCCGCCGTACGCTGCCGACCAAGGGAGCTGTGGATGACTGAGCAGCTTCTTGATGGACCGGCCCGGGAGCGGATCCGGACCGACACCGATACCACGCTGTTCGTCGAGGCGGGTGCGGGTTCGGGGAAGACTCATGCGCTCGTCGACCGGGTCACGACGCTGGTTCTGCGGGACGGTGTCCCGTTGCGGACGATCGCCGCCGTGACCTTCACCGAGAAGGCCGGTGCCGAACTGCGCGACCGGCTCCGGGTCGAGTTCGAGAAGGCCCGCAAGGGTGCCAACCGCGACCTCGCCGACGCGGCGCTGGACGATCTGGACTCCGCGTCGATCGGCACGCTGCACTCGTTCGCGCAGCAGATCCTGCTCGCGCACCCGATCGAAGCCGGTCTGCCGCCGCTGATCGACGTACTCGACGAGGTGGGTTCGTCGGTCGCCTTCGAGGAACGCTGGGCCGAGCTGCAGCAGCAACTCCTGGACGACGACTCGATCGCCGAACCGTTGCTGCTGGCAATGGCCGTCGGCGTCGAGCTCAAGCATCTGCGCTCGCTCGCCCGGTTGTTCGGCAACGATTGGGACCTGATCGCCGAGCGGGTTCTCGTCGATCCGCCGGAGCTCGTCGCGATGCCCGATCTGACCGGCCTGATCGCCGCGGCCGCCCAGATCGGCGCGGCCGCCGAGTCCTGCCTCGACCCCGAGGACCGCCTGCTGCCGAAGCTCGTGCAGATCCGCGAACTCGGTCTGATGCTGGACTCCGCGTCGGACCAGGAAACCCAGCTCTCGTTCCTGCAAACGCTGCGTGGCCTGAAGATCGGACGCATCGGCCGCAAGGAGAACTGGCCCGACATCGCCAAGGTCCGTTCCGACTGCAGCGAGGTCGTCGACGTCGCCGGTTCCCTCGTCGAGCTGCTCCTCGACGCTTGCCTCCGGCATCTTTCGCATTGGATCGCCGAGCGGGTGCTGGAATCGGCCGAGCTGCGACGCGCGGACGGACGACTCGAGTTCCACGATCTGCTCGTCCTCGCCCGCGATCTGCTCCGCCGCGATGCGGAGGTGCGAGCCGACCTGCAGGAGCGGTACGAGCGGCTGCTGCTCGACGAGTTCCAGGACACCGACCCGATCCAGATCGAGCTCGCGGTGCGGATCGCCGGCGGCGCCGAGGCCGACGCGGCCGACTGGCAGGACATCGAGGTCCCGGAGGGGCGGCTGTTCGTCGTCGGCGACCCGAAGCAGTCGATCTACCGGTTCCGCCGCGCCAACATCGCGACGTACCTGACCGCCCAGGACCTGCTCGGCGAAACGGTCGCGCTGACCACGAACTTCCGCACCGTGCCTCCCGTCCTGGACTGGATCAACACGGTCTTCGGCACCCTGATCCAGCCCCAGGAAGCCGCCCAGCCGTCGTACCAGTCCCTCGCCCCGCACCGCACCAACCCGCCCCACGCCGCCGCGCGGGCCTCAGATGCCGCAACCTCCGCGCTGGCGCGGCCCAGCCAGTCCGGTCCCCCCGTCTCGCCCCGTGCCCTAGGCCCCGCGGATGACACCAGCCCCGGCGGCGACACCAGCCCGGCGCGTAACACCGGCCTCGGCCGTGACAACCGTCCCGGCGGAGACACCGGCTCCGGCGGTGACATCAGCCCGGCACGTGACATCGGTCCCGGCGGTGACACCAGACCGGCGCCTGGCACCGGCCCCGGCCGTGACACCAGCCCTTCACGTGACACCAGCCCGGCACGTGACACCAGCCCGGGGCGTGGCACCGGTCCTGCCCGTGGTCTCGGGCCGGTCGAGGGCGACCAGCTCTCGATCTTCGACGAGCCCACGCTCTTCGACTCCGACGACGAGCCCGAGGTCCACGATCCGGCCGAGGTCCACGGGCTGACCGAGGTCCACGGGCTGACCGAGGTGCACGGGCTGGCTGAGGTCCGCGATCTGGCCGCAGTCCTTCCGTTCCGCCGGCGCGACGACGTACCGCTCGAACCACCGCCCGACCAACCCGAAGACCCCTCCGCCGGTCCAGCCGTCACCATCCTCGGCGCCGTACCGCACGACGACCTCCCCCGCGCCCAGGCGTCCGTCCTCCGCGAACGCGAAGCGACCGATGTCGCGGCCGTCATCGAGGAGGCACTCCGCGACGGCTGGCTCGTGTACGACGACCGCGCCGAAACCTGGCGCCCCGCCGAAGCCGGCGACATCGCGGTCCTCGTCCCGGCCCGTACGTCACTCCCGTTCCTCGAGGACGCCCTCGACCGCGCCGACATCCCGTACCGCGCCGAGGCCAGCTCGCTCGTGTACCAAACCGCCGAGGTCCGCGACCTGCTCGCCTGCGCCCGCGCGCTCGGCGACCCGAGCGACCAACTCGCGCTCGTCACCACGCTCCGCTCACCGCTGTTCGGCTGCGGCGACGACGACCTCTACACCTGGAAACGCGATGGCGGGACGTTCACGCTGACCGCCCCGGTCCCCGACCAGCTCCTCGCCCACCCGGTCGGCGAAGCGATGGAGTGGCTCCGCCGCACGTACTACGCCGCCCGCTGGCTGACACCCAGCGAAGTACTCGCGAAGATCGTCGCGGACCGCCGGATGCTTGAGGTCGCCGCGATCGGCCCGCGCGCCCGGGACGCCTGGCGCCGGATCCGGTTCGTCGTCGACCAGGCGCGGGCGTGGTCCGAGGTCGAGCACGGCGGACTCCGTTCGTACCTCGCCTGGGCCGCCCACCAGGGCGAGGAAACGTCCCGCGTCGCCGAGGCCGTGCTGCCCGAGACCGACGCCGACGCGGTCCGGGTGATGACGATCCATGCCGCGAAGGGCCTCGAGTTCCCGATCGTGATTCTGTCCGGCATGACCGCGTCGCCGAACCGGCAGCGCGGTGTCCAGGTCCTCTGGCCGCCGTCCGGTGGGTATGCGGTGAAGCTCAAGTCGTCCGTCCAGACCGAGGACTTCGACCTGGTACAGCCCGTCGACGAGCAGATGGACGACTACGAACGCCGCCGCCTGCTGTACGTCGCCGCGACCCGCGCCCGCGACCACCTCGTCGTCTCGCTGCATCGCTCCGGCAACCGGCGGCACACGAGCAACGCCGAGCTCCTCGCGACGGCCGGGGGCGTCGAAGCACCACACGCGACTCTTTTCACCGGTCGACCCGTCCCCGACCGCGAGCCGACCGCCGACCCGGACATTGCTCCACCGATCTCCCGCACGGAATGGGAGGCACGCGCCTCGGTGGCCCAGGCGGCAAGCCGGCGCCGCTCCGCGCAAAGCGCCTCCGGCCTCGAAGGCACCGGCCCCGATGTTGTGCTTGCCGACGTCGACCCCGGCACGGCGAAGGGCGCCCGCGACCTCGAGCTGCCGCCGTGGTCGAAGGGCCGTTACGGCACCGCGATCGGCCGTGCCGTCCACGCCGTACTCCAAGTCGTCGACCTTGGCACCGGCGCCGGCCTCGAAGCGGCGGTCGCGACCCAGTGCCTCGCCGAGGGCGTCCTGGAGTACACCGACGTGGTCACGGCGCTCGTCCGGTCGGCGCTGGCCTCGGACGTCGTCCAGCGAGCCGCCGTCCGCGAACACTGGCGAGAGTCGTACGTCGGCGCGGTCCAGCCCGACGGCACCGTGCTCGAAGGTTTCGTCGACCTGATCTACCGCGAGGACGACGGCCGGCTGACGATCGTCGACTACAAGACCGACGCGGTCCCCACCGCCGCGCTGGACAGTCGCGTCGCGTACTACGCTCCTCAGCTCCAGGCGTACGCGCAGATCCTGCCGAACACCGGTCCGCCGGTGCTGCTCTTCCTCAACCCAGGGGCTGCCGTCGAACGCCGCCTCTAGAGGTACTCGCGGAGCACGCAGATCCACTGGTCGAACGCGTCCAGGTGGGCGTCATGACTCGCGCCGGCCAGGTCCACGCGTCGCGTCGCCGGCCGGCGCCGGATCAGCTCGTCCTTCTGCGCCGCGGTGAACATGCCGTCGTCGGCAAACACCGCCAACGTCGGGGTGCTGAGATTCTCCTACTCGGTCCAGCGCTCCTCCTGCACCGCGGCGATCGTGGCCTCCATGACATCGGCGTCGAACCGCGGCCGTAACCCGTCGGCGGTCCGTTCCAGATCGTTGCGCCAGGCAACTGCCAACGGACCGTCACCCAGGAACGCCTGCGCGGCGTCCTCGTCCGCGAACGGTACGGGCCAGGACGCGAAGTACTCCCCGATCTTCCGCGCTTCCTCGGGACGGTTGTCCCCGGCCGCGTTACCTTCGAGCATCACCAACCGGTCGACCAGATCGGGCCGCGCAGCCGCAGTAAGCATCGCGGTGTGTGCTCCCATCGACTGACCGACCAGCCTGACCCGTTGCGAGGGCAGCAGCTCTTCGATGACAGCGACCACGTCGCCGACGTACGCCTGACGAGAGACATCCGCGGGCCGGCGGGTACTGCCGCCGTGTCCGCGCTGATCGATCAGCAGCACCCGGAAGCGGTCGATCAGCGCATCCGCGGTCGGCAGCAACTCCCGCGAACTACCGGCCAACCCGTGCAACAGCACCACGGCCGGGCCGTCACCACCGCGCTCCGTGACCGCGATCCGCACGTCCCCGCGCCGAATGATCACCGCGTCATTCTGGGCCAACCCGGGGGGCGGGTGCGGTGGCGGCAAAGGTCACGGTATTGTCACGGCCGGCAGGGATCGGTGAACTGTCGTGGCAGCTCACCGACATCTTGCCGCCATTCGGCTGCCGCCGCCCCGGCTGCAGCCCGAATGCTGGGGGCGGTGACCTGCCGCCCGGACGGTACCCCTGCCGTCCGGCTGCCCCCGAGAGGTTTGACGATGTCCCCCACCACCCCGCACCCGTCCCGCTGCGTCCTTGTCGCGTCCCGCGACGAGAGGGGCCGCTCGTGACGCGTAAGACGAAACTCGCTTTCGGTGCCGTCCTGCTCAGCCTGCTGACCAGCCTGGTCGTCGTACTCACCGGCTCGTCCGGTGCCGCACCGGCCGAAGCACAGACCCCGACGCGGCACTTCCTGAGCAACCTGAAGGGATCGACCGCACCGTTCGCACTCGGTTACACGCTGGCGGACACGGGCTCCACCTCGGTGCTGAGCACGCTGCCGACCGGCGTACAGGCGGTGTTCTGGTTGGGCCAGAAGTGCCCGGCCCCGGTCGACGCCACCTTCAAGGCGAAGATCGACGCGCTCGCCACCAACCCCAAGGTGTTCGCGTACTACCTGTCCGACGAGCCGCACATCAGCGACTGCCCGGGCGGACCCGCGGCGCTGCGGTCGCGGGCCGACTACATCCGGGCCGCGACCGGCGGCCGGCAGAAGTCGTTCGTCGTACTGAGCAAGGTCGCCGACTACAAGGCGTTCGCGCCGGCGGCCACGCACGTGGACCTGATCGGCCTCGATCCGTACCCGTGCTCGATCGCGCACCCGCAGTGTGATCTCAGCAAGATCGGCGAGAAGGTGAGCGCGGCGCAGGCAGCGGGGATCCCGCCGGCCACGATCGTTCCGGTGTACCAGGCGTTCGGCCAGGAGCGGACGACCAGCCACTACTACAACCTTCCGACCGCGACGCAGGAACACGCGATCCTGACCGAGTGGCACCGGCTCGTGCCGTCCCCGGTGATGGACTACACCTACGGCTGGAGCAACCAGAGCAGCGCGAACCCGACCTTGATCGACTCGTCGGCACTGCAGCAGGTGTTCGCGACGTTCTTCGCGACCGGCGGCTGAGCTCCTGATCAGCTGATCCCGAGCGAGTCCCTGGCCGGCGGGTCACCCGGCCAGGGACTCGCTCCTGGCCGGGTAACACTTCGATGCTAAGCGACAAGCCGCACGGCGAGTACGACAATCAGCGCCGTTGACGCCAGCGCCGTCAGCAGCCGACCGAGCCGACCGGTCAGTACGCGCCCGAGCAGCGCGCCGCCACCCGCGAGCAGCAGTTGCCAACTCGCCGACGCGACGAACGCCGCCAGCACGAACACGACCCGCTCACCGGTCCCGGCGACACCCGATCCGCCGAGCACCAGCGCGGCGAAGTAGATCACCGTCCACGGGTTGAGCATCGTCATCCCGAGCATCCCGAGGTACGCCGTCCACGCGCCGACGGGCGTCTCCTGCTGCAGCGTAACGATCCGTGCCGCGCGGTACCGCCGTACCGCCTTGACCGCACCCCTGACCGCGAGCCCGATCAACACGACAACCGAGGTCCACCGCAAGGGCTCGACCACAGGCACCAGCAACGGAGCAAGCACCGACCCCGCTCCCGCGGCCACCGCCGCGTACACGCCATCAGCCGAAGCAACCCCGAGCGCCGCGAACGCCCCGACCCGCAACGAAGTCCGCGCAGTCAACGCCACCAAGTAGGTCCCGACAGGCCCGACCGGCACAGCAACCCCGTACCCAGCCAAGAGCCCCGCGACCACCACCCCGATCACGACTGACCGAGCGTCAACTCCCAACCCCGACCACCCTGCTGCTGAACCCCAGCCAAAAAGGCCGCAGGTCCACAACGCAACAGTCCAATGGTCGTAGTCATACCGCCATCATGAACACCCCACCCCACCCCCTCAACCCAATTACCGCCTCCGTTCAGTTGTCGGCTGGTGACAGAGAGTTTATCGGGATGGGCACCTTGGGAACGGGGATGGTTACGGGTTGTGGATGACGGGGAGTGACCCTGGCGTGGAGGTGGGGTGGGAGTCGCTACGATCTGCGGGAACAGTGTGAGGAACGTTCGGATGATGGTCCGCCCGCTGGCGGGTTTGCCACCACGAGTGTGAGGGTGTGGCTCATGAACATCGGTACCCGGAAGATCGTCGTCGACGAGGCGATCGCGCAGTTGCGGCTGTACGCCGAGACGAACGGCGCCGTGCTGCAGTACTACGACGGGCTGCCGGGGATGACCACCGTCGGCGGCTCCGATCCGAACAAGATCACGCTCGAGGACCTGGCCAGGACGATGGTGATCGGGTCGGACCTGCGGGCGATGGACATTCCGTGGCTGCTCGAGGTCGACGTCGAGAAGGAACTCGCCGCGATCCCGCTGGAGGCGCGGCTGGAGGACGCGGCGCCGGGCAGTGAATTGTTCGAGGCCGCGATGGCGCTCGACGACAAGTTCACCGGCCACCGCGGCTTCGGGCACGCGAAGAAGTCGAAGCTGCTGCACCTCAAGCGGCCGTACCTGTACCCGGTGACCGACAGCTTCATCCGGATGACCTACGGCACGTCGGCGGCCGGTTCGGCGTTCCTCGCCGCGGTCCGCGACGACCTGGTGAACCCTGCGAACGTCCGCGACTTCAAGCTGCTCCAGGTCCGGCTGATCGCGGAGCCGGTCACCAGCGCCGCCCGGCTGCTCGGCGAGGTGCCGACGCTCCGCCTGCTCGACATCCTCGCCTCGCTGCTGGGCGAGGCGAAGTAGCTAGAGGATCCCGAGCCGCGCCAGCGGCTCCACCAGCTCACGCTCCTCGTACGAGAGGTGCGAGAGCAACGTGTCGTCGAGCAGGTCCACGGCTGCTCGCAGACCGTCGATGCTGCCTGAACCGTCCACCAGGGCCACCAGCGCCTTGTCGACACCTTCCAGCACGTCGTGGATGATCCTGTGCTCCTCCTGCAGCCTGTCCACGACCGGAGCGAGCGCGGGGTCCGCCCGGCGTAGGTGCGGGAACAGCGAGGCATCCTCCAGTGAGTGGTGCGTCGTGACGAGCCGGCAGTACGACTCGCAGTACGTCCCCAGGGTCCAGTTGTTCTGCCGCATGGTCATCGTGTTGATGTGTGACCGCGCCGCGCCCACCCCGAGCGTCCCGGCAGCGACCTGCTCGACGAGATCGCGCACCTGCTCGAGCTCGGCACGCAAGTGGTCGTGTACGTCGATCAGGTGCTGACCGGACTGCAGCTGGTATGGCGTGTACGTCCGGTTCGGGTCCTGCGCCGGACCAGTCGGCCGCTCCGACTCGTCCAGCAGCTGTACTGCGCTACGCCGTACGGCCGGAGGTGGTGTCGGTACGACTCCAAAGCCAGACGCAGGCACCGCAGCGGCCGGAGCCACAGCACCGCCGGACCGTCCGACAGCCACAGCCTCACGCACACCAGCCGCCACCTCGGCGAACCGCCTGATGTCGTCCGGGTTGTCCGAGGCAAGGATGTACGTGCTGATGCCCTCCCCCAGCGTCAGCTCGGTCAGCTGGTCGATCCACACCTCCTCAGGCCCCTGCAGGAAGCCCCCGCCGCCACTGAAGCGCCCAGAGATGTTGTAGAGCCGCCGTACCGCAGCAGGATCCCTGCCCGCGTCCGCAGCCGCCTCGTCGATCACCTTGTTCATAGCGGCAAGCTCATCGGGCCCGGCGTACCCACTGCTCGGCAGCCAGCCGTCGGCGAGCCGCCCGGTCAACGCGAGCATCCGGGGCTTGTAAGCGCCGAGCCAGATCGACACGTCGTGTGCAGGCGCCGGCCCGCGCTTCGCACCGGCCACGGTGTAGTGCTTGCCGGCCAGCCGGATACCACCGCCACCAGGTGTCCAGACCTCGCGCATGATCGCGATGGCCTCCTCCAGAGCGGTGATGCTCTGCCCGGTCGTCAACCGCGGCCCACCGTTCGCCGCGACCGCGTCCAGGAATCCGCCGGCACCCAGCCCGAGCTCGACCCGTCCACCGGTGATGAGGTCCAGCGTCGCGACGCTCCGCGCGAGCACGACCGGATGCCGCAGCGGGAGGTTGGCGACGTTCGTGGTCACCTTGATGCGCTCGGTCTGGGCGGCGACGACCGACACGAGCGTCCACGCGTCCATCAACCGCGGCTGGTACGGATGGTCCTGGAAGCTCACCAGGTCCAGCCCGACCTGCTCGGTCAGCTGGGCCAGCGCGATCACCCGGTCCGGGGCGTCGACCGTAGGGGTCAGGAGCGTGCCGAAGACCAGCTCGTGGCCGTAGTCCATGGTTCACCTTCACCTGTTGAAGTTGGCTCGCGAGCAAAACTACTTCGTCAGGCAAATAATCTCAACTACAGATCATCTACTGCCGGACGAGCCCGCACGAGCACGGGCGAGCAACGCGAACGCCTCGACCGGAGCGAGCTCGGTGCCGCGCCGGTACGCCTCCTCCTGGCCCGACGCGGCATCCAGAGCGCGATCGAGGTCCGCAGTCTCCGTCGCCGCCATCAGGTAGTTCTGCGACGCCCGGGTCGCAGCGGCGCATCCCAGCAAGACCGCGGCAAGCGGCTTGTCCGGGTGGCACGCAGCGATCCCCTCCAGCGCCCAGCACATGCCCCGCAGCGACCCGAACTCCTCCGCCACCCGGAACGCCTCCGCATGCAGCGCCAGCGCGTCCTCCAGCCGCCCCTGGAGCTCCCTGACGAACCCGAGCTCGTCCAGCACGAGCGACAGGTAGAGCACGGCCTCCCGCTGCTTCCGAGCGAAGTCGATCAACGCCTGCAACCGCTCCGACGCCTCCTCCAAGGCCCCGGTACGACGAGCCGCGAACGCCAGCACGATCTCCGCAAGCGCCTGCGTCGAGCGCTGCCCCTGCTCCGTCGCCAGCCGTACTGCGCGCTCCCCGTACTTCCGTGCCGCGTCGTACCGGCCCTGCCGGATCGAGGTCCACCCGAGCATCCCGAGCTCGTTCGCCACCTCAGGCCACAGCCCCAGCTCCTCCGCGGCCGCCAGCCCTTCCCGGTGCAGCCGTTCTGCCTCGTCGAAGTCACCGACCAGCTCGGCGTGTGCCCCGAACCAGCTGGTCGCCTGGAGAACACCCCACCGATCCCCCAGCGCGCGGAAGATCGTGATGCTCTGGGAGGCGTCGTCGTACAGCGCCGATAGATCCGCACGTACGTGTGCATGCTTCGCCCGTGCGGCCAGCACTGCCGCGACACCCCACTGGTTCCCGTCGGCTTCGAAGCGCTTGAGAGCCGTGTCCAGCAGCGAGAGACATGTGGGCAGGTCGCCCGCGTCGCTGGCTGCATAGGCGATCCACCACTGCCCCATGGCGTCAGCAGCATCGACCCAGCGGTCGCGCTCCGCCGCGGCCTCAGGACGGCCCAGCAGGTACATGTAGCCGGCCCGCCATACTCCTGCGCGCGCCGAACCCGGTACGGCCTCCAGTGAACGCAGGGCCTCCACATAACGTCCGCGGAGGAACCAGTACCACGCCAGCGCGTCCACCAGCCGTTCCGCGAAGTCCAACTGACCGGTGGTCAGAGCACGATCCAGAGCCGTGCGGAAGTTGGCCGTGTCCTCATCCAGCAGCCGCAGCCACCTGCTCTGCTCACTACCGAACAGCTGTGCCGACTCAGCGACCGACACGTAGTACGCCAGGTGCCGCTGACGCGCAGACTCCAACTCGCCCGCATCCCGCAGCTTGTCGACGCAGTACGCCGCCACGGATTCAAGCAACCGGAAACGCCCACCCTCGACAGGTACGACGAGAGACCGGTCAACCAACCGCACCAGCACATCCAGTACGTCGTCCTCGCCGCAAACAGCCGCTGCCGCTTCGGCCGTACACCCGTCGGCATGTACTGCCAGCCGCCGCAGCACTTCCTGCTCCGACGGGTCGAGCAGCTCCCAGCTCCAGTCGATCATCGCGTGCAACGTCTGCTGGCGTGGTGCGGCGCCGCGGTGTCCTGTCGCCAGCAACCGGAAGCGGTCGTCCAGCCGCGCCACGAGCCCACGTACCCCCAACGCCCGTACTCGCGTGGCTGCCAGCTCGAGCGCCAGCGGAATCCCGTCCAGCCGCCTGCACAGCACGGCGACATCAGCAACGGTCTCCTCGTTCAGGGAGAACCCACGCGATGCCGCGGCGGCTCGGGCGACGAACAACTGCACCGCGCTGCACTCACCGACCGCGTCAAGCTCAGCGGCGACCTCAGGGATCGCCAGCGGCGGCACGCTCCACACCACTTCACCGGCGAGACCTAGCGGCTCACGACTCGTCGCCAGGACGCGCAGTCCCGGAGCAGCGGCCAGGAGCCGGTCCGTGAGTACGGCGACCTCCTCGACCACCTGCTCGCAGTTGTCGAGGACAAGCAACCGGGAGCCCATCACCGCTGCCAGACGCTCGACAACTGCCCCGGCGTCGCCCGTGTCATAGAGATCGAGCGCAGCCTGCACAGCGTCAGTAAGCGCATTACTGACCGACACAGCCTCCGGGGTGATTGCGGCCAGCTCCACCAACACGACACCGTCAGCGAACCGCTCAGCCACACCTGAGGCGGCCGCGAGAGCCAACCGAGTCTTGCCAACGCCTCCAGGCCCGGTCAGCGTCACGAGCCGGGAAGACGCCAAGCAGTCACCCACGTCCGACACAGCATCGCTGCGACCGATCAGCTCAGTCACCGGCGCGGGCAGATTGCTCCGCGCCCGCGGCAGGTCCTGCTGCAAGATCGACTGCTGCAGCGCGACCACCTCAGGTCCTGGATCCAGCCCGAGCTCCTCGAGCAAGAGCTCCCGGAGCTCGTCAAAACTCTCCAGTGCCTCGCTCTGACGGCCGGCCCGGTACAAAGCCCTCATGTGTGCGGCTCGCAGCCCCTCCCGCAGCGGGTGCTCACGGACGAGGGCAGACAGGTCAGCCACCGAGAAGTCCGCCCGCTCGCAGGCACTCAACCGCTGGTCGGTCAGCCGCGCCACGGCCGTCTCCACGAACGCGCTGTCCGCGAAGTCCGCGTACGCCGGACCACGCCACAGGCTCAGCGCCTCGTCGACAGCACCAGCCTCGAGCAGCTCACGGAAACGGAGCGCGTCACAGGTAGAGCTGTCCACAGCGATCGAGTAGCCGGCTGGACCTGACTGCACCAGCGAGCGGCTCCCGGGCTCAGCGTCCTCTAACGCGCGTCGCAGCTGGGACACCTTCGCCGACAGCGTCCCAGCCGGATTCCCGGGCAGCTCCGAGCCCCAGAGGTCATCGACGAGTCTGTCGCCCGGTACAGGACGGCCCTCGTGCACCAGCAGGTCGGCAAGAAGGGCGCGCACCTTGAGGCCCTGGATCACCACAGGTTTCCCCGCGTCCGTCCAGGCCGTTACCGGTCCAAGCACCCCGAAGCGCACGACCGAACAGTAACCGGAAAGAAACCGTAAACGCCTTCCGGCACAGTGTGGATCAGATCGAAGGAGGGCAGGAGATGCGACTGGCAGTGATCATCGGCAGCACCCGCCGTGGCCGGTTCGGCCCGACCGTGGCGCACTGGCTGGCCGAACAGGCCGCCAAGCAGTTCGAGATCGACCTGGTCGACCTCGGGGCGGCGAACCTCCCGGACACACTGCCGGACCCCGACGACACGACGCCGCACGAGGTACGGCAGCTCGGCAAGCGGCTGGCAACAGCGGACGCGTTCGCCGTGGTCACCCCGGAGATCAACTGCAGCTTTCCAGCGTCACTGAAGACCGCGCTGGACTGGTACTACGAGGAGTGGCACGCCAAGCCGGTAGCGATCGTCAGCTACGGCCGTGAGCACGGCGGCTGCCACGCCACCGCGCAGCTGCGACAGGTCTTCACCGAACTCCAGGCCGTCGCCATTCGCAACACCGTCGCACTGCCCTGCTACTGGGAGCAGTTCACTGCCGACGGCGGCTGGCCCAAGCCTTCCGCCGGCTACGAGGCAACAGCAAAGCTCATGCTCGACCAGCTCGTCTGGTGGGCCGAAGCACTACAGGACGCCCGCACGCGGCGCCCGTACCACCCCTGAGAGAAGAGACCCATGAGAAAGCTGATCGAATCCACGTTCGTGACCCTGAACGGTGTCATCGAGAACCCGCAGCACTGGAGTCCGCCGTACTGGGACGACGACCACATGGCCTACTCGCAGAGCCTGATGGAAGGCGTCGAGGCACAGGTACTCGGGCGGGTCACTTACGAAGCATTTGCGGAGGCCTGGTTGTCCCGGGCCGGCGACCCGGTCGCCGACGGCTTCAACGCGATGCCGAAGTACGTCGCGACGCGCACGCTGACCGAGTGGAAGTGGAACGCCCAGCCGCTCGAGGGCGACGCGGCCGACGCGGTCCGCGAGCTCAAGGAGACCGAGGGCGGCAATCTGATCAAGTACGGCACCGGGTCGTTCTCGAAGACCCTGCTGGAGAACAAACTGGTCGACGAGTACCACTTCTGGATTTTCCCGGTCGTCGCCGACGGCGCAACGATGTTCCAGGGCGACGGCGTCGACCCGACGCATCTCGACCTGCTCGGCACGACGACCTTCAAGTCCGGCATCGTCGTGCACAAACTGGCCCCGAAGGCCTGACCCTTGTCTGAAAGGACTTTCATGACCGAGCTGAACCCGGAACGTGCCCGCCGAGTGATCGTCGAGCACACCCGCCGGCTGGCCGAGTCCGCCGCCGCGGCCGGACCTGACGCCGCCGTGCCGACCGCGCCGCAGTGGACCGTCGCGGACCTGGTCGAGCATGTCGGCCAGACCCAGAACTGGGTCGCGGAGATCGTCGAGCGACGCATCGCGGACCCGGCACAGTTGCCGACGGAGGTCGCCAAACTCCCGGCTGACGCCGGCGAGTGGCCGGCCTGGCTGGCGGCGTCCGCGCAGCGGGTGGCCGACGCGTGCTCCGACGAGGCGCTCGATGCGCCGGTGTTCAACCCCGCGGCGGACGACCGGTCAGGCACCCGATTCTGGCTGTCCAGCTCGGTCAACGAGGCCGTCGTACACGGTTTCGACGCCGCGAACGCAGCGGGCCGGTCGACCGAGATCGACGCCGACATCGCGGGCGCCCTGATCAGCAACCACCTGCAGATGCTCACTTCACCGACCTGGGAGTTGCAGCGGTCCGAGTCCGCCCACGCGATCCGCGGTACCGGGCAGACCCTGCAATGGCTGGCGACCGACGGCGGCGCCTGGTTGGTCGAACGGCGACCCGACGGGGCGACGTGGCGACCCGGAACCGAGCAGGCCGACGTGACGGTGACCGGCCCGGCACAGTCGTTGCTCCTGGCACTCACCCGGCGGGTCCCGCTGAGCGACGCGGCCGGCATCAGCGTCGACGGTGACGCCGACCTCGCTCGGCACTGGATCGACAACACCGCCCACGTCAGCGGCTGACCGCGGTGCGGCCGGACCTCCCGGCCGCACCACCGCCGCTGTTACGGCACGATGTTCTGGTTCAGGTGGAACACGTTGTCCGGGTCGTACGTGCGCTTCACGTCCGCGAGCCGGTCGTAGTTCTGCCGGTAGTTCTCGCGGATCCGGCCCTGGTCGTCGGCGGCCATGAAGTTGATGTAGCCGCCGGCCTCGGAGTACGGCGCGACGTCCTCGTAGTAGGACCGGACCCACTCGATGTTCGCGTCGTTGTCCGCCGGGTCCGGCCACATACCGGCGATCACGGTGGCGAAGGTGGCGTCCCGGTACGCGAACGCCGTGCCGTCCGGCGTGACCCGATGGCAGGCGCCGTTGATCGGGTAGATGTGCACGGTCGAGTTCACCGCGGGCAGGCCGGGGGCGTGCCGCAGGTGCGCCTGGATCGCCTCGTCGGTCAGCTCGGTGACGAAGTTCGCCTTCCAGTAGTGCTGCAGACCGGCCGGTACGAGCGCGTCGAACGCACTGTTCAGCGCCGGGTAAGGCATCGGCCCGACGTGTTCGGCCATCACCGGGGCGAACTCGCGGAACTTCGAGATCTGCGTCTCGCCCTCGTCCAGGTCGCCCGCCCAGCAGCCGACGATCGCCACGAACGGCTCGCCGTGCCGGTTCTCCGGGATGAACGGCAGCGGCGGCGCGATCTGGAACGCCGGGAACCCGCCGAGTTGCTCCGGCGCGTCCTTGATCAGTTCCCGGAACCCGGACAGTACGGCGGTCGCGTCGGACAGCTCGAAGAACATCGGACCGCCGTAGATCGCCGACACCGGCGAAAGCCGGAACTCCAGCGCGGTCACCACGCCGAAGTTGCCGCCACCGCCACGGAGCGCCCAGAACAGGTCCTCGTTCTCCTTCTCGCTGACGATCAGGAACTTCCCGTCCGCCGTCACCACGTCAGCGGAAACGAGGTTGTCGCAGGACAGCCCGAGCCCGCGCGCCAGGTACCCGATCCCGCCGCCGAGGGTCAGCCCGCCGACGCCGGTCGTCGAGATCACCCCGCCGGTCGTGGCCAGCCCGAACGCGTGCGTCGCCGCATCGAAATCGCCCCAGGTCGCGCCGCCGCCGGCCCGCGCGGTCCGGTTCACCGGGTCGACGCGGACGTTGCGCATCCCGCTCAGGTCGATGACCAGCCCGTCGTCGACCGTGCCGAACCCCGGCACGCTGTGGCCGCCGCCGCGGACCGCGATCTCCAGGTCGTTCGTCCGCGCGTACTCGATCGACGCGATCACGTCGCCGGCGTTCTCGCAGCGGACGATCGCCCGCGGCCGCTTGTCGTGCATCCAGTTGTTGACCCGGCGCGCCGCGTCGTACTCCTCGTCACCCACCATCAAGACCTGTCCCCGCGTGACTTCGCGCAGGTTATCGATCATGCGTCTGCTCCCCTGTGCACGTTCTGTCGCAGATCGGCGTACGCGCACAGCGCACACCGCGCAGACCGGTGATCACCGTCGAGCGCAGCGCGGCATTCCACCCCAGAGAGCGCCTCAACCCCCGACGAGCAGCCGGCCCTCCCCCAGACCCCGCCCGTTCCCCCCGAATCTCCCAAGCCGAACAGTTTTCGTCAATGCCCGATGTCAAAGCCGCCCCGGCGGTTCCGACCAGGAGGCACAAGCAGCCAGCACCCGGAGGACATCATGCGGAAGATCATGTACTACGTGCACCAGTCGCTCGACGGCTTCATCGAGGGGCCGAACGGCGAGTTCGACTGGGCCCAGCTCGGGCCGGAGCTCGGCGCGTACTCGATGAGCCTGACCGAGCGTGCCGATCTGTTCCTGTACGGGCGGACAGTCTGGGAAATGATGTCGTCGTACTGGCCGAACGCCGAGGCGATGAACCCGGACCAGCACGCGATCGAATTCGCGCCGGTCTGGCGGCGGACGCCGAAGGCCGTCCTGTCGACAACCCTGCAATCCGCCGACTGGAACACCCGGATCATCCGCGTCGCCGACGAACTGGCCGCGATCAAAGAGCAGCCGGGCAAGGACATCCTGCTGACCGGGAGCTCGACCGTCGCGGCCGCACTGGCCGAACGAGAGCTGCTCGACGAGTACCACGTGATCGTGCACCCCGTGGTCCTCGGTGGCGGCAAGCCCGTCCACCAGCCGACCGGGCGCCGCACGCTGCAGCTCGTCGACAGCCGTACTTTCGACAACCGGACCGTCCTGCTCCGTCACGACCTGGTCTGACCAGTGGCCGCGTCGGCCAAGGCGTCGGCGACCGCGGCGACGGCCGGCGTCCGGGTCCGGCGGGTCAGCAGGAAGACGGCCCGTCCGAGATCACCTTCGGCCGGAAGTCGTACGGCGACACCAGGAGCGCCCGCGCCGATGACCAGATCGGGCAGTAGTGCGCCCGCGCCCGTCGTACGGACGAGTTCGAGCAGGATCAGGAAGTCGTCCGAGCTGTACCGGATGTCCGGCTCGAAGCCGCCGAGTTCGCGACACACCCGCACGTGCATCTCGCGATGACCGGTCCCGGGTTGACACGCAGCCCACGGAAGATCGGCGAGTTCTCGCAACGGCACCCGATCGGCCGCGGCGAGCGGATGGTCCGCGGGCAGGATGAGCCGGATCTGCTCGCGTAGCAGGTGCTCCCGCCGCAGATCGCTGTGCACCGTGCGCGGCTGACCGTCGTACTCGTCACCGACCATCAGATCCAGCTGCTGCAACCGCAGCGCGGGTGCGGCCTGCTCGACCTCCAGCTCGGCCGCCTCGACGCGGATGTCGGGATGCGACGCCGCGAGACTGCGGATCGCCGGCGCCACGACCCGGATGAACGCGGACTGGAACGACGCGATCCGCACCACCCCCGCGACCCGTCCCGCCGCGACCGCGGCGAGCTCCGCCTCGGCCGCCTCGACGCCGTCGAGCAGCGCGGTCGCGTGCCGTACCAGTACCTCACCCGCGGCAGTCAGCCGGACGTTGCGTCCGACCCGTTCGAGCAACGGCGTACCGGCTTCGCGCTCCAGAACGGCCAGCTGCTGCGAGATCGCGCTGGGCGAATACCCGAGCGCACGGGCCGCTCCGTGGACGGTGCCGCGGCCGTGGACCTCGCGCAACAACCGCAGCCGGTGCAGATCCATCATCCGTTCAGCTTAGCTTCACGATGCTGTCCGAGAACCCGCGATGGACGTGAACGGTTCACTGGTCGGACCATCGATGACGTGGGACGCCTCTTCTGCCTTCTTTCCGCCGCCGCCTTCGGGGTCATGGCCGTGTTCGGCAAGCTCGCGTACGACGCGGGCGTGACCGTCGACGCGCTGCTGCTGGTCCGGTTCGGACTGGCCGCCGTACTGCTGCTCGGCATCGCCCTTGCCCGTGGCGCGCTCCGCGACCTGCCCCGCCGGGTCGTGCTCACCGGCCTCGCGATGGGCGCCTTCGGGTACGCCGCGCAATCGACCTTCTACTTCTCCGCACTGGCCCGGATCGACGCGTCGCTCGTCGCGCTGATCCTGTATCTGTATCCGATCCTCGTGATGGGTGCGTCGATCGCGCTCCGCCGGGAGCCCGTCTCGCGCCGGCGAGTGGCCGCGCTGGTGATCGCGCTGCTCGGTATCGGTCTCGTGCTCAGCGGCGCGATGTCCGGGCAGTTCGACTGGTCCGGCCTGCTGCTGGCGTTGGGTGCGCCAATCGTCTACACCGGGTACATCCTGGTCGGCGACTCCGTCGACATACAGCCGCTCGCGCTCACCGCGCTGGTCTGTACCGGCGCCTTCGGAACCTTTGTTCTACTGGGGTTTCTGCGCGGGGGCACGGACTTCACGTTCGCGCCGATCGGGTGGCTGTGGCTGGCTGCCGTCGCGTTGATCAGCACGGTCGCCGCGATCCTGCTGTTCTTCGCGGGCATGGCGCGGGTCGGCCCGTCGGTGGCGTCGATCCTGTCGATCTTCGAGCCGGTCGTCACGGTCGTTGCCGCGGCTGCGGTCTTCGGCGAGCACCTCACCGCAACGCAATGGTTCGGCGGTGCGTTCGTACTGTCCGCGGTCCTGATCGTGCAGTGGCCGCGGCGTTCACGGCTTGCGCGCGCTGACGGCGTACATCGTGAGCGACATGTGGAAGGCGCCGCGCTCGGCCGTGTCTCGTAGCGTCTGCGTGAACGCCTCGGCCTCGGCGTCGGTGATCACGCCGGCGCGGGCAGCGGTCGTGTGCATCATGCCGACGAAGCCGGTGGTAGCACCTTCCTGCGGTTCGATCCAGGTTGCGGCCGTCTCGCCGGTGATCTCCAGGCCGGCTTCGGCGAGCAGGCCGCGGAGCCGGCGGCCGGAGTACGGGTTGGCGGTTTCCCCGCGGAAGTAGCCGAACATCCGCTGCAGTACGTCGGGGTCGGCCGGGTGGATGATCGCCGTACCCCAGTCCGTGTCGATCAACGCGATCCGCCCGCCGGGCCGCAGTACCCGGGCCATTTCGGCGACCGCGACGGCCGGGTGGTCGACGTGCTGCAGAACCCGCTCGGACCGCAGTACGTCGACCGACGCATCCTCGAACGGCAGCGCCTCCGCCTGACCCTCGACGTACTCGACCGGCGCACCGGCGGCCCGTCGTACGGCCTCGGCCCGGAGTCCCGGGCTGGGCTCGACGCCGATCGCCCGGGCGCCGTACGCGGTGAACGCGAGCACGTCCTCGCCAGTACCCGAGCCGACATCGACCGCGGTCTCCCCCGGCGCCGGAGCCAATTGGTCCAGCGCCCACGCCTTCAACGTCCGTACGGCGGGACGGGCCGCCATCTGGTCCAGTACGAACGCCTGACGCTCGACGTTCTGGTTCGCCACATGCGCCGCGCGGAAGCTCCCGCGCTCAGTGACGAACCCGGGCCCGCCCGTCGTCTCGGTCATACCGATCTCCCCTTGAGTACGTCCCTGTACGCCCCTGTACGTCTCGGTACGTCTTGGTAGGCCGAGCGTAGCGCCGGACAGGCCCAGGTCCGGGTCATCGCACCGGCTGCCACTCGTCGTTCGACAATCGGACGATCGCCCACCCCACCGCGGCGAAGCCGACTGCCTGCAGTCCCCACCCGACCAGGTCGAGCGGGTGGCTGCTGATGATGACCGCGGTCAGGTGCAGCGGCTGCGAGATCGCGACCGCCACAGCAGCCCACCGACCGCCGACGCCGGAGCGCCACAGCGCGATGCCGAGCAGTACGGTCCCGAGCAGGTGACCGGCCACGAACACCAGGCCGGCCAGGTCCGTCGACGCGTGCGTCGTCTCGGCGACCTTCGTGATCGACGCAGGGTCCAGACCGGCGGTCCCGGCCGACCAGGTGAACACGTCGCTGGACGCGTTCCACGGCAGCGACAGGTACCCCGGAACCATCAGGAACAAGGCGATTCCGGTGAGCCACGGCGCCCCGCGGCGGGTCAGCCGGCCGACGAAGTACACGCCGGGAACCAGCGTGAGGATCGCGACGTACGCGAGCCAGATCACGAACGAACTGCGGTCCAGATGGCCGAGAATCTTGCTGACGATGGTCGACGGGTCGTCCGCGGTGTTGTACGGCAGCAGGAACCGCAGCAGCGCCACCGCCGCCGGCCCGATCGGCAGGATCACCGCTGCCACCCAGCGCCAGACGGGCCGGATGTCCGCGTGCGCCGTCGTGCGGCTCATGGTCTCGGTCATCGCGCACCGACCAGTTCGCGCTTCGGCAGCAGTACGGCGATCACGCCGACGATCGTCGCGGCGACGCCGATACCGGCCGCCACGACCGCGCCCGCGGGGACGTCGCTCGCGAAGAACGCCGGTACGGCGAGCAGCGCCGACGCCAGGCGCAGCGTGATCAGCGGTGCGAGCGCCCAGCGCTTCCCGCGCCAGGCGAACCCGACCAGTACGAGACTGATCAGCCCGACGACCGCGGACCCGATCGCGATGCTCATCGGCGGGTGCTTCCCGTCGGTGGCGAGCGGCGTGGCGACGTCGGCGAGCGCGAGCAGCCCGAGCAGTACCAGCCCGAATTTGTACATCTTCCTACCCCCTTGGTGTGGTTGCCGTTCCACCGTCGCCGCCGGCGGGTGCTGAGCGCCTGGGGTCAGGGTCCTGCGGCTGCGGGCGGTTCCCCGCCGGATCCGGGATCCCGATCCCGAGACGCCGGGAACGTTCTGGGCGCACACTGCGGGTATGACTGCTGGCACGACAGCTGGTATGGCCGCTGGTTTGACAGGGTCCCGGAACCGCCGCGGCCTGGCCGGCGCGCTCGCCGCGCTGGTCGTCGTCGAGGTGGTGTTCGCGGTCGCGTACGGCGTCTCGATCGGCTGGGGCTGGCAGCAACTGGTCGACAACTTCGTCGTGACGAACGGGCTGATGGGCCTGACCTTCGGCCTCTGCGGCGCAGTTATCGCCTGGCACCGGCCGGCCAACCCGATCGGCTGGCTGTTCCTGGCCGACGGGATCGGGCACGCGACCACACCTTTTGCAGACGCGCTGGCGCATGTTGTGCACGGACATGTCGCGCAGCGGGTACTCGTGACCATCTCGTTGGCGGCCTGGCCGTGGTCGATCGCGCTGTTCCTGCCGCTCGCGCTGCTGCTGTTCCCGGACGGCCGGTTGCTGTCGCCACGCTGGCGCTGGGCCGCGCTCGGGATCATCGTGACCGCACCGCTCTTCGTCCTGGAGATGGCCGGCAGCGGAGACCCGATCTCACCCGGCGTACCACGCGCGTTGCTGAGGATCCGGCACTACGACTCGCTCCAACCACTCTGGACCGCGACCGAGGCCCGCAACATCGTCGCGATCCTGATCGCGCTGGTCTGCCTCGCGATCCGTTACCGCCGCGCGGATGAAGTGGGCCGCCGGCAACTGCTGTGGTTGCTGCTGGCATCGGTGATCGCAGTACTGTTCGTCACCCCGTGGGCGTTCGTCGCGGGGACGCCGATCCTCGTCCTGCTGGCGATTCCGCTGATCCCGATCTCGGTCGCGGTGGCGATCGTCCGGTACCAGCTCCTCGATATCCGCCTGGTCGTCTCCCGCGCCCTGACCTGGGCGCTGCTATCGCTGGTTGCCATCGGCATCTACGCGGCACTGGTCGCCCTCCTTGACTCCCTGATCGCCTCCCAGGTCGGCCGCTCGGCCGCGGTCACGGTCCTGGTCGCGCTGATCATCGCGCCCGTACTGCCGCGACTGCAGCAACTGGTCGACCGCGCCTTGTACGGCGATCGCAACAACCCGGCCCGGGTCGCCTCCCGAGTCGGCGAACAACTGTCAGCCGGCCTTCCAGGAGTCGTAACAGCGATCCGCACCGCCCTCCGCCTGCCCTACGTCGGCCTGACTGCCAATGGAGAGGTCATCGCCTCGGGTTCGCCTTCGTCCGGTGCGGTCGTAGCAGTGGAGTTGTCGTACGGCGGGGACGTCGTCGGCGTGCTGGAGGTCGGCGTACGGTCGGGTGAATCCGGGCTGTCGGCAGCGGACCGCAGTGTGCTCGGGTTGGTCGCCGTACCGCTGGCAGCCGCCGTCCACGCGACGCGCTTGTCCGCGGAGCTGCAGGCGTCACGCGAGAAGCTCGTATCGGCACGCGAAGAGGAACGCCGGCGGCTGCGGCGCGACCTGCACGACGGGTTGGGTCCGACGCTCACCGGCGTCGCGTTCTCCGCGGACGCGGCGGCCAACCTGATCAGCACCGACACACCCCGGGCCGTCGAGTTGCTCGCACGGTTGCGCGCCGATACGCGCGCGGCGATCAGCGACGTACGGCGGCTGGTCGACGACCTGCGGCCACCCGCGCTGGACGAACTCGGCCTGGTCGGCGCACTCCGGCAACGTGCCGATCAGATGTCGTACCGAGCGGACGGCAGCGCGATCCGGGTCTCGATCGTCGCCGACGGCTTGCCGACGCTGCCGGCCGCGCTGGAGGTGGCTGCGTACCGGATCGCGACCGAGGCGCTGACCAACGTCGTACGGCACTCGGACGCGACGTCCGCCGTACTGACGCTCCGCTACACCACCAAGCTGGAGATCGAGATCGCCGACGACGGCCCACCCACCGCCGCCTGGCGCCCCGGCGTGGGCCTGCAAGCCATGCAAGAACGAGCCGCCGAACTCGGCGGCACCTTCCACGCGGGGCCGACCTCGCGCGGCGGCCTCGTGCAAGCCCACTTCCCGCTCAGCCCACGACAGGATGATGTAGTTGCGGGTGCTCAGGCTCCTTTGGAGGTGCGGTGATTCGGGTCGTGTTGGCTGACGACCACCCGGTGGTGCGGGCCGGGTTGGCGGCTCTGTTGAGCTCATTGCCCGGCATCGAGGTGGTCGGTGTCGCCGCGACCGGGCGTGAAGCCGTTCGCGAGGTCGTCACCACCCGTCCCGACGTCGCCGTACTCGACCTGCAGATGCCGGATCTCGACGGGTTCGCCGCCACCCGCGAGTTGGCGCGCTCCGCACCCGAGGTCGCCGTACTCGTGCTGACCATGTTCGAGGACGACGACTCGGTCTTCGCCGCGATGCGCGCCGGCGCCCGCGGGTACCTGGTCAAGGGCGCCGAGCAGGACGAGATCGCCCGCGCGATCCGCGCGGTGGCTGCCGGCGAGGCCATCTTCGGACCCGGCGTCGCCCGGCGCGTCCTCACGTTCTTCGCCTCCCCGCCGCCCGCCGACCCGTTCCCCGAACTCACCGCCCGCGAACGCGAGATCCTCGACCACCTCGCCGCGGGCCTGTCCAACCAAGCCATCGCCGCCCGCCTCGACCTGGCCCCGAAGACGGTCGCGAACAACGTCTCCACCATCTTCACCAAACTCGGCACCGCCGACCGAGCCACCGCCATAATCCAAGCCCGCAACGCCGGTCTGGGCATCCCGAAGGACGGTTAGCCTTTCTCCGGCACGGTGATCGCGTTGAGGTAGCGGTTGCCGACAATCCGCAGATGGTCGACAAGACCCGGTGGACCGTCGACGTGGAAGTCGAGGCCGAGCATGCCGATGTAGACGGCGATCAGCTCGTACGAGTCGGCGCCGGTTACCAGAACGCTGGTGTTGTCGTCGATCGACTCGACGACGCCGACGGCGGCGTGGATGCGGGACAGCACGTCCTGGGCCGGCGCGTACACCGTGATCCGCGCATGAACCTTCCAGCCGGCCGATGCCACGTCGCGCAGGACGAAGTCGGCGTACTCGTCGTCCTTCATCGGGCGCGGCCGGTACCGCCGACCCGTTGCCATCCGCAACGTCATCCAGTCGACCCGGTACGTGTGCCAGTCGCCCTGCTCGTCGCGTGCGACGAGGTGCCAGTACCCGTGCCAGCTCACCAGCCGGTACGGCTCGACCAGGATCGGCAGGTCCTGCGTCGTACTCGAGCCGGCCTTGTAGAGCGAGTCGTCTTCCGGTACGGCGTACTCGAACCGGAGGTAGTGCTCGTCGCGGATGCAGGCGGCAATCGTCGACAACAGGGTGGTGTCGATCTCGGGCGGGTCGATGTTCGACCGCGTGTTGTCCGGGCCCTTGTCCATCGCGCTGTTGATCGCTTCGACCTGACGCTGCAGCCGATGCGGGAGGACCTGCTCGAGCTTGGCCAGCGCGCGGACGCTGCTCTCCGCCATCCCGACGACGCCCGCACCGGTGCGCAGGCCGACGGCGACCGCGACCGCCTCCTCGTCGTCGAGCAACAGCGGCGGCAGCTTCGCGCCCACGCCGAGCTGGTAGTGACCGGCCGGGCCGCGGGTCGCGTCGACCGGGTACCCGAGTTCGCGCAGCCGGTCGATGTCGTTGCGCACGGTCCGGGTCGTCACCGAGAGCCGCTCGGCCAGCTCGGCACCGGTCCAGGCGGGCCGCGTCTGGAGCAACGCGAGCAGGCTCAGCAGGCGCTGCGAAGTCTCCAGCAAATCAGTCTCCTAATTAGGAATCTAATGTTCCTATATGGATTCTACGGTAAAGCCATGAACACGAACGAGAGCATCCGGACCTTCACCGTCACGATCGACCAGGCCGACCTGGACGACCTGAACGCCCGCCTCGCGCGCACCCGGCTCCCGGAGCCGGCGCCCGGCGACGACTGGGACTACGGCACCCCGAACCACTACCTCAGTGAGATGGTCGACCACTGGCGGAACGGGTTCGACTGGCGGGCGCAGGAGGCCCGGATGAACGAGTTCCCGCACTACCTGACCGAGATCGACGGGCAGACCGTGCACTTCATCCACGTACCGTCCAAGGTCGAGGGCGCGACCCCGCTGCTGCTCACCCACACCTACCCCGGGTCGTTCGTCGACTTCCTCGACATGATCGGCCCGCTCACCGATCCATCGTCGTACGGCGGTTCGGACGCCGACGCGTTCTCGGTCGTCGTACCGTCGATCCCCGGCTTCGGCTTCAGCACGCCGCTCGTCGACCGCGGCTGGACGATGGCGCGGGTGGCCCGGACCTTCGACACGCTGATGCGGCGGCTCGGGTACGACTCGTACGGCGCGCACGGGTCGGACGCCGGCGCGATGGTGGCGCGCGAACTCGGCGTACTGAACCCGCCCGGCTTCCTCGGCCTGCACGTCCTGCAGCTGTTCTCGTTCCCGTCGGGCGACCCGGCCGAGTTCGAGAAGTTCACGCCGGAGGACTACGCGGCGCTCGAACACCTGAAGTGGTTCCAGTCGGTCGGCGGCTACAACGCGATCAACTCGACC
Source organism: Kribbella jejuensis (assembly GCF_006715085.1). Taxonomy (NCBI): domain Bacteria; kingdom Bacillati; phylum Actinomycetota; class Actinomycetes; order Propionibacteriales; family Kribbellaceae; genus Kribbella; species Kribbella jejuensis. Next base: position 463,445 of record NZ_VFMM01000001.1, read on the forward strand.
CGCCCCCAGACCGTTGCCGTCGGCATCTCCGACTCCCCGGTCGGCCAACTCGCCTGGAACGAACTCTTCAACAACTTCGGCAACGGCACCAGCCTGGTCAGCCGCGACCAGATCCTCACCGAGGTCTCCCTGTACTGGTTCACCAACACCTCAGCCGCCGCTGGCCGCTACCACTACGAAGAGGCCCACGCCGGCACTGAACCGGCCCTCAACCACGCCCCCACCGGCGTAGCCGTCTTCGCCGACGACTTCAAAACCATCCGCCCCCTCGCCGAACGCGACAACACCCAGATCATCCACTGGTCCAACTTCTCCAACGGCGGCCACTTCGCCTCCCTCGAACGCCCCGACGACGTGACCGCCGACCTCCGCACCTTCTTCCGCAATCTGTAAGAACTGCCTCAAAAGCCCCGCTCGCGTGCCGCGAGCGGGGCTCGGTCATGCTAGTTCTCCTGATGCCGTTTCAGAAACGCTTCGAGCAACTCAGCCCGTTCGTCGAACGTCGGTCGCTCCATCTCAATGGAGTCCTCCCCCAACGTCACCACGATCTTGCCCGGATTTTTCCGCCGCTGGATCCAGTCCCGCAGCACAGCGACCAACGTGGGTACTGCCCCACCCGCCCCCACCAACGCAACGGCGATCGCAATCGACCCATCGCTCTGCTGCAACCCACCGGGCGACCCGACCACGTCCTGCGTAGGCAGCCCCTCGTCAGCAAGCTCCTTCCGCAACTGCCGAACAGCCTTCACAAACCGCCGCTGATCATGCCCGTCCCCGTCCACCACGCGAACCTCGACCCAACGCCCCTCACCCATCCGCCAACCCTTCACTCGGGAAATCGAAGATCGGGAATCGCGGTCAGATCGATCCCGTAGTTCGCGTACACCTTGGTCGTGTTTTCACCGGTCAGCCGATCATCGGAGAGAGCCAATGCATTGGCAACCTCGATCACGTGCTCGCGCGAACGCCCCTCGATCTCGAGGTACGGCGGGATCATCGGCCACCAGTCGATCTCCAACTCCGCGCCCCGCAGTTCGAAGCTGGCCCGCCGGTTCTCCTGGTACGACTTGGGCTCGAACCCGATCCGCCTCAAGAGCTCGTTGGTTGTCTCGAAATCCCCGACCACGACCTCCGTCTCGGTCGTCCCGTCGATCCCGTCATGCGCGATTTCCTTGACCGCCAACGTCACCGCCGAACCAGTGTCCCGCAGCCGAATCCACCGCGACGCATCACCACCCCGAATGTCGTACACGTACCGCCGCATCAGCCGACACGTAACCCGGCGCCCGCCCAGCGACAGAATCCTGCCCGCCAGTTCATCAGGCACGACCTCCAGCACCTTCGCTTCGTATTCGATCGGCATCTCACTCTCCCTCCGCGCCGCACGTCGCCGCCATCGCCTATCCCGTCGCCGATGCACAGGCCGCGGCCGCGCCGACGAACGGCTCGGCTAAACGATGAATCTCATCGAGGTACATGCGATGCTCCACGTTCGTCGAATCATGGACCACCGCGCGAACGACCTCGCCCAAGTGGTTCAGTTCCAGATAGCCGATTTCGCTGCGGGAGAGGTCCACGTTCACGTAGTGGGGATTGGTCCCCCACCTCGTGCGAACGCGTGTCAGGTCAATTATGTTGTTCTCCAACTCTGAAGGGACATTGACTGGACGGTCCGGCATGCCCCGCCGACGGCTCAGCGGCAAGAGGGCGACGGACAAGAGTTACCGAAGCGGTATCAAGAGGCTCGCGAGACATCGAAGGCCTGAAGGGATCGCGAGGCAAGGACCAGCCGACATATCTCGATCGAGATTTCAGAACACCTGGGGCACCTCAGCAGCGATCTCTGATTACTTTAGCCGCAGGGGAGGTCTCCGGAGCCCCGACACGCTTGCAGCAGCCGGCCGTCGCGGACTGCCGACCTGAGGGTCTCCTAGCTCCCAGCGTCCCGATCAGTACCATCCTGCAGCCACACCGCTAGCAGTCCACCGTACCGAGAGTTCATTTGCACTCGCCTGCAGACGAACTGGAGCAACTCGCACGACGGTTGCCGAGTCATCAATCTTCGGCGAGGCTGGCCGATCAAGGTGATCGCTCCTTTCGACCATGTGCCCTTCTCGAGGAACCGGCACGGTTACAACCGATGCCGATCCCCCACAGAAGTTCCCGAGATCGCCTGTTGGCACTGACGACAATCGCCTCGATGACCGCCTCTCAGCCGACCAAGCGCCATCGCGTTGGCGGGGAGCCTCGACGGCGACAACGTGTCTCTGACAACTGCTCAAGCAGCGGCGACAAACCTACGAGTCTTCGACTGCCGAGCGGACGGCTTCCTGAGCCGCAGCCGGGAGACGAAGGTATGCGCTCCAAACGCGATCCAAAGCGCTCACCTCCTTGCGGCCACGGATCATCCATCGCCTCAGACGCCTGAGATCATCGAGTTCGAGCATCGCGATGCTCTCGATAACGTCGCCAACGTCGATCTTGTAGGTGCTGGATCGCCCCGCATGGCAGCGCCTGCATTCTACGGTGAGTGTGGTGACTTCTGCTCCATCTGGCATCAGCATCGGCCGACGGGACACGAAGAGCACGGCGGTCTGATTGGAGTCGTCCGCGTATGCCTCGCCTCCCGAGATGCCGCACACCACGCACATGTGGTCGGCCTGCTCCATCACAGCCTGCTTCTCCGCAGCAGACGGCAACTTGTCCGGCGACGCCGCATGCCGGGCGGCATTGTCCCAAACAGGAACACCCGCCTTGACAAAGCGCTGCTCATCTGCATGGAGCGTCACATCTGAGTTGCTCGGTAGAATATTCCAGCCATACTTGCGCAGGTCGCGAATCCTGCGGTCTGCCTGACTGACTCCCGGGAAGGCGCGCCGCACCTGCTCTTTGGTGAAGATATTGCCCTCGCCCACCTCCTGAATGAGCCACAGGGCGCCCCGGACCATCGTGCCAGCCTTCAGGTCGGGATCGTTCCACGCAGGTAGAGCCACTTCATATCCTTTCACGGTTGGACAACACCCCCGTGCGCCCGGTGTGCAGAGCCGTCCTCGCGAACTGTCGGCGAGCCCTGTAATCATGTACCCGCACGGCCCGTCATCGCCTACTGGAGGACCCGGACCATCATGGCATCGAACTTCGACATTCCGCCGGACGGCGCCAAGATCGAATCGGTCGTCAACGACCGGTTACGACAGGCGATGACTGAGGACGGCGCCAAGGTGACTGTGGAGTGGCGCGGTGAGCAGAAGCACGTTCACGTGATCTCCATGCCTGTGGAGATGCTCTACCTCAACCCTGATACCCATCGCATCCGTGCACAGCGAACTCTTGACCCACTGCGCAACAAAGTGCTAGCCGAGGACCCTTGGAGTGAACCCGCACAGCTGTATCTGCAGCACCTTTTGACACGCGACCCGGCGCGCCCCGATCAGATGGATCCTGACTATGTCTCCCTTCGTGACGAGCTGAATGATTTTGGCCAGAAAGAAGCCGGCATCATCAGCCCACAGGGAATCGTCGTTGACGGCAACACCCGGTGTGCGGCGCTTCGCGAACTCGGCGTCAAGAACATCCGGGTCGGGGTCCTTCCCGCCGATACCAGCCGACGCGACATCAACAATGTCGAACTTGCACTCCAGTTGCGTCGCGATAAGAGACGGGACTACTCGTACATCAACAGGCTGATTGCAATCGAAGAAGAGCTTGCGGGTGGGCGGCGCGAGGAGGACATCGCCCGCGACTTCAACATAAAGGTCACAACGCTACGCCAAGATCGCTGGGTATATCAGCTCATCATTGAGTCGATCGAGCGGAGCCAAACGTCCGGGGGCATCGGGCTCCGGCTTGTAGACTTCGAAGATCAGCAGGAGAAGCTCCGTGAGCTATGCCGCGACTACAGCAAGCTTGCGAAGACCGATCCGAATGCAGCCGAGCAACTCAAGGAGACTCGGCTGGCGATGATCGTCCTGAATTACCCCAAGACAACAGTTCGTCTCGCTGAGGCAGATTTTCACGACCGCTACCTGCGCGAACGTCTGCCCGCTGACCTCCGCCCCTCCACGGAGGAGCCGACCTCCGTCGCGGTGCCTGGCCTCATAGGCATCTCCGTGCAGGACGCGACTACGGGTGTCAAAGCGACTCGCGCGCTGACAGATTCGCTCCTCCAGGCCAAGGCCGCTGCCCAGGCAGGTGAGCACCTTTCTGCGGCTAAGGTGGCGGAGGCGGAGCGCCTGATGAAGGTAGGCCGCGAGACGTTCAAGGTCGCCGTAAAGATGGCGGGTCAGAATGCCGAGCTGCTCAAACGGCAGATCGCGGTGCCAGAACGGCTGACGGATGCCGCGGACTACGTCAACCAGTGTGCATCGGAGTTCGCTGCCGCAAGGGCGAAGCGCGCTCTCGACGAAGATGCATTCGATGACGCGCTCCTTGTACTCAAGGCCAGCCTCGCCCGCTTGGCAAAGCACGCCGCGAGGACGTTCAGCGCCCCCGGCGATGGCGTGGCTTGGCTACTTGATGCCAGCCGGGACGATTGATGGTAGCCGTACCCGCAGGCCCCAGTCTCTCCATCGACTTTGGTGACAGTGCGACGAAGGCAGTGCTCCGGGCTGAGACAGGGCGCGATGCGGATCTCCGGCGCCTTGCTATGCGGCTGCGAACGAGCGTCCAACGGTCGCCGAATGTGATTGAGGTCGAAATCGATGACCTCCTCACAAATCTCATCGTTCTTGCGACCTGGCCGGCGCCGGACACCGTCATCTGGGACCGACGACTTGCAGCTCTCGCATCAGACTCGGTTGAGGACGCAAAAGTGGTGGCCAAGCGTCTGGAAATCGGTGATGCTGCCGGCCAGGTGTCACCAGAGGACGTCGGCAGACTCACCGCAGCTGGCTGGAAGGCCAACCTGACAAAATTCCAGCGCCGAGATATCGCCAAGCTGCTTTCTTTGCGACACGGAGCAAATTTCTCAGTTCCCGGCGCCGGAAAGACTCGAGTTGGGCTCGCAGTGTATCACTCATTGCGCCAGATGCACGGCATCGAACGGCTGCTCATAATCGGTCCGAAATCTTCATTTGAGTCGTGGCAATATGAGAATGAGGAGTGCTTCGAACAGCCGCTGGAGATGACCGTTTTCGCCCTCAATGCTAACCTCTCCGGAGACTCTGTCCTCATCAATTATGAGCGTCTCGCCGGCACGGTCGACCAGCTCAGTCAATGGCTCGCCGGACGCAAATCCATGATTATCCTCGATGAAGCTCATCGAATGAAGCTTGGCGCGGAAGGCGCCTACGGTGCGGCATGCCTGGCGCTTGGGCCTTGGGCGCGGCATCGCCTTATCCTCACGGGTACGCCAGCCCCTAACGGCGTCAAGGATCTAGAGAACCTCTTCAGCTTTGTTTGGCCGGGCCACGGTCGGCAGCGCGTAATCCAAGCTGTTGCAGGTGGCGACTTAGCCAAGGCAAGCGAGGCCCTACGTCCCCTCTTCACTCGCACCACACAGGCCGACCTGGATCTCCCCCCGGTCAGCACAAAGGTTCGCAATATCAGACCGCCAGCGGTACACAACGAGATCTACGAGGCTCTGATTGGCCACTTCTCCGCGCGCGCAATCGGCTCCGAGTCCGACTTCCAGGCGCTTGGAAAGGTCGCTATATATTTACTCATGGCCGCAACCAGTCCCGCACTACTTGCCGTGGGTAGCACACGCTACGATGCTCTCACATATCAAGTTCCACCGCTTGCCGTTCCGGAGGGGACGCCACTCTTTAAACTCATGAGGGACTTGCCGAGCTATGAGATGTCGCCGAAATACCAGGAGACGTTGGCAATCGTTTCCCAAAACGCGTCGGCCGGCCGGAAAACCATCGTCTGGTCGACCTTCATACGCAGCATCAATACGCTTGGGCGAATCCTGGCGGCGTTCTCTCCTGCCGTCGTGCACGGCGCAACAGAAGATCGTGCCGGCGAAATCGACCGATTCCGCAACGACCCCGATTGCATGGTTCTTCTGTCGAATCCAGCAACGCTCGGCGAGGGAATCAGCCTTCATCACCACTGCAACGACGCCATCTATGTCGATCGAGACTTTGCAGCTGGCCGCTACCTTCAGAGTCGTGACCGAATCCACCGTCTAGGACTCGCACCAGACACCGAGACGCGCATAACCATACTTTCCACCGTTGGAACCATTGACGAAGTTGTCAATGATCGCCTCGGCGCAAAACTAGAATTCATGGGCCGAATCCTCGATGATGATGGAGTCCGGCAACTCGCCGACCCCGACGAAGAACCGGCGATCGGCGGCGGTCTCGACCTTCGCGATATGCAGTCACTGATGGGCCATATCCGTGGCCATACCTCCTAGCCCCGTTCTGCGCGCAGCTGTTCGCTGGCTAGAGCGCCTTCCGACATCGAGCCTCCCGCGATGCCGCGCAATTTTCACATCAGCTCGCGAATTCAGCGACATTACCCCCACACAGTACGATGCTGCGTACGCTTGGCTTCAGACAAATGGCTTGCTTGACGATCTACAGACCCACACTCCGGTCCCCCAACGAGTCTTCAGCACCGCTGTAACTGGAAGTGGTGCACCGTGGTTCGAGGATGCCGATCTTCTAATTCGGAGTCCGAGCGAATTGCCTGAGGATGCCCTGAGAGCGGCCGATGCCCTGAGCCTCTCTCCAGCCGAGGCCTTTGCAAATCTAGCTTCGACATGGGGCAAGTTCGACAGCGCATTGCGTGAAAGCATCGGCGCCGCTGGAGAGCTTGCCTTCGTCAAGCTGCTCACATCCGCCGTGGCGGCACCAGTAGAACATGTAGCTGCAGTTTCCGACGGTTACGGGTACGACGTGGCCGTTCACAGCCGACCTTTACCCGTGCATATTGAACTCAAAACCACGACCCGTCTTAGCCGATTGACAGTCCATTTGAGCCGGAACGAGTACGAGACGATGCGCAGAGATTCCGCCTGGCACCTGGTTGCCGTGCGCCTGAACCCGAACCTCGACATCACTGCGCTAGCGACCATTCCGAAGGAGTGGATCAGTCAGCATGTCCCATGCGACCGCGGGACCTCCGGACGATGGGAATCCTGTCGCCTGGAGATCCCGCCCGGTATTCCGGAGCCAGGACTAGCCACACTCGGGCCTAACCTTTTGGCGGATGCCCCCGGTCTTATGTGCGGTTCGGTGCCCTGGCAGGGCTGACCGCAGCCAATGTGGCTCTTGCCTGGGCTTCGGAAGGATCTTGTTTTCGACCCCATGGACATGACGGAACCGCCGCCTTGCCGCTCGCTTTCACGACTGAGCTCAGGGCCAACTCCTCGCGCTGTGCCGACGCAGTGACTCGATCAGGTCACGAAGGACTTCGCTGTGACCGTGAGCCCCGAAAACGGCTGGAGCAACCCGTGCGCGACGCAGAGGATCCGGCACTTCACGCGCCAGTTGGCTCGTGTCGACCCAACTGGCACACACGAGAGAACTGGTACGGACTATCGTGTTATGCCGTGAGTGAAGCCTTCCTGCCTGACATGCCATTCGGTGAGCTGGATCCAGATCCAGCACGCGACGAGGTAGTGGCGGCGTTCATGGCTGCCGATCCCGACGGGAAGCGCACAGCACGTGTCATCCGGTCGACCTTCGATCAGCTGTACGACGGCCAACACACCGGTCGCTATCGATGGGAGCAGCTGTACAAGACGGAGAAGACGCACTTCGGGACTCTTCTCGAGATCAACTTGCGGCGAGCCTTCGACGATGTGATTGACGACGCTGGCGATTCCGACCTTCTCGACTACCAGATTCGCGGCCACGATGTGGACTGCAAATACTCGCAGCGCCCGGGCGGCTGGATGCTGCCCCCCGAGTGCTTCGACCAGCTCTTACTTGTCGCAACCGCCGACGACCAGCGAGGAACGTGGAGTCTCGGCGTCGTACGGGCTATTGACGACAATCGCAATCAGGGCAAGAACCGTGATTCAAAAGCGAGTCTGAACGTACGCGGACGGAGCCAGATTGCGTGGCTCCACATCGAGTCCAGCCTCCCACCCAACATCCTCCTTGGCCTCGACCCTGCCACACTGCAGGCAGTGCTTAGTCCGAAGACCGGCCAGGGACGAGTGACCGAGCTCCTCAGGCGGGTGACGCAGCGATCCATAGGGCGTAACACCATCGCGACGCTTGCTCAGCAGGACGATTACATGGCTCGCATCAGAGACAACGGCCATGGAGCGCGGGCAGTCCTCAGGAAAGAGGGGTATGTGATTCCAGGTGGAGACTACGAAGCCCATCGAAGTGTCGCGCGCCAGCTCGGAGTAGCACCGCCTGGTCCGGGCGAGGTCGTGAGCCTCCGCATCGTCCCGGTAGACCACGGGGAAGCATGGACCACGGAGCTAGATGGCAGGTCGTGGCGCCTGGCCAAGGAGGGCGAGGCGTGTCCGGAGCCCGCGCCCAAACTGCCGACCACTCGCAGACCGAGGCTGGATTAACGAACCAAATCGAGCTACGACTATGAACGCCAGGTCTCGTCCAGCGCGGATCCCTCTACCTGTCCCCCTCACCAGTCGGTCACGTAAATATGGCGACACTCCGACAACGCCCGGGCGGTCGCGAAATATGCAGGCGATTCGCCGTACGGATACAAAACCAGAGGTTCAACTGCGTTCGGCGCTGCATCGTAGCGGATACCGCTTCCGGAAGGACCTCAGTGTCCATACATCGACCCGTCGAGTCCGTCCGGACATCGTGTTCACCGCTCGAAAGATCGCAGTCTTTGTCGATGGATGCTTCTGGCACTGCTGTCCTGAGCACGGACGGCAGCCAACAGTGAATACTGGGTATTGGTCACCGAAGCTTCAGCGTAACGTCGAGAGAGATCGATTGGCCGATGCGGCACTGCACCGTGACGGCTGGCGAGTGATCCGGATCTGGGCGCACGAGGAGCTTGAAGACGCAGTCGAAAAAGTAGTTAACGCCCTCGAGCAGACTAGCCGCTAGCTTACTTTCGACCGCATCTGGGCCAAGTACTCATGGCGTACGTGGTCATCTTGGCCGATGAAGGCGCGGAAGTCGCCGAGCTTGTATCGCGGATCATCTGACGTCGACTCGATTCGCTGCATGTTGAAGTCTCGCATCAGGTGCTTCAGGCGAAGCTCGATCTCTTCGCGACTCAGCGATCCACCGACCGCCTCGTAAATCTGAGCGATCGTAAGTGGAACAGCAGCCGCGCGCAGAACTCGGTAGACCTCGTCGTGTGCGACCGCCTCGGTCTGCACACGCGGCTCACCTTCGTGATTGAGCGCGGCGACAATCTGGCGACCGATCGCCCGTGCCACCGGTGGCGGGAACGCATTGCCGACTTGGCGGTACTTTGCGGTCTTGCGACCGGCGAACTCCCACGTCTTCTCGTCCCAGCCTTGCAGCCGGGCAACCATCTCGACCGTCAGCTTCGGATCGAAGTCCTTTGGTGTACCTGCCGGCGGAGCCGCATCTGCAACCCCGAGGCCGTCGACCCCGAGTTCACGCCAGGCGCGTTTCGCGCGTGTGGGGCCTAGGTCAGCTCCACCGTGTTTTTTGGAGCCACCCACAATCGTGGGTGCGATCTTGTTCGCACGCGTTGCCCAGTGCTCCGCATGCTTCCAACCGTTCGCCGCCATGAGGTCAACGAGCTCTTCGCCAACAGTCCGTCCGACCGGCGTAGCCTCAGGCCACGTGAAGTACGGCGCATCATCCTTACTGAGAGCCACCAAGACGAAACGGGGACGCAGCTGCGGCACCCCGTAGTCGGATGCCTGCAAGAGGCGCCAATCAGCGACATACCCGAGCTCGTTCAATCGATCAAGGACGTGCTGCCTGTAGGCGGAGAAGCGTGGTGCAGACAAGCCTCGGACGTTCTCAAGCATCAGGGCGCGCGGCTGGATAACTCCACAGAGTTCGACGGCCCACGCAAACAGGTCCCGCTCGTCATTCGCACCAAGCTGCTTGCCCGCGATCGAGAATGGAGGGCATGGCACACCGCCAGCAAGGAGGTCTACACCACGGAACTTCTTCGGATCCCAGACGGCCAGGTCTGCAACGTCACCCGTACGAACGTCCCACTCGGGCCGATTCTTCCTCAGCGTCTCCGAAGCCATGGGGTCAAGCTCCACCGCGAGCGCGTGCTCGAAACCGGCGAGCTCGAGTCCTAGCGCTTGGCCTCCGGCTCCAGCGCAGATCTCTACTACTCGCAATGAACTCACGAGACAACCTCCCCCGTAGTTCGAACATTTGTTCGAGTGTAGAGATTTGCCTTGACCCTGGTCAAATCCACTGATGGGGTCGTAGCACGGGACGGAGAGCCGCCGCACTGGCCCAGGCCTGAAGGCTCGGACTGCATCGACTCGGCGCATCTCATGCCGACAGCTTCCGCTCTGCCAGGGGTATCGAACAGGCAGAGCTTAGCGTCCGCCCGCAGGGCAGAGTGGGACGCCCGCCGGCCGGGACGTCGACTACTTTCAGGTCACAGACCGACACTGCCACGGTGGGGCGCCCGGAAGAACGCTGCAGCGCTCAGAAGTTCAGCCGATCAGACTGTGCTGATTCTTCTGTTGGACATCAGCCCATGGCCGATGGAGGTTGGGTGGTATGGACTTCACTCATCTTGGGCGTACTGGGTTGTCGGTTAGTCGGATTGTGTTGGGGACGATGAACTTCGGGCCTCACACCGAGGTGGGGGATGCGCACGCGATCATGGATGCGGCGCATGAGAAGGGGATCAACTTTTTTGATACGGCCAACGGGTATGGGCGGGCTATCTACCCGGGGCGGACCGAGGAGATCATTGGCGAGTGGTTCGCCAAAGATCCGGCGAACCGGCACAAGACGGTGCTGGCGACCAAGGTCTATGGCGACATGGGCGACGGCTGGCCCAACGAGGGGAAGCTCTCCGCGCTGAACATCCGGCGCGCGCTTGACGCCTCGCTGAAGCGGCTGCAGACGGATTACATCGATCTGTACCAGTTCCACCACGTGGATCGCGACACTCCGTGGGAGGAGATCTGGCAGGCGATCGATGTCGCGATCCAGCAGGGCAAGATCCTGTACGCCGGGTCCAGCAACTTCGCCGGCTGGCACATCGCCCAGGCGCAGGAGGCGGCGGCACGGCGCAATTACATCGGACTGGTCAGCGAGCAGTCGATCTACAACCTGCTGGTACGGGACGTGGAGCGCGAGGTGCTGCCCGCCGCGCAGTACTACGGCCTCGGTGTGATTCCGTGGTCGCCGCTGCAGGGTGGTCTGCTCGGCGGTGTGATCCGCAAGGAGAACGAGGGCGTCCGGCGGCTCGAGGGGCGCTCGAAGGAGACGCTGGAGCGGCTGCGGCCGCAGATCGAGCAGTACGAGGCGTTCGCGGACGAGCTGGGCCACGAGCCGGGTGAGCTCGCGCTCGCGTGGCTGCTGCACCAGCCGGCCGTAACCGGCCCGATCGTCGGCCCGCGGACCATGGAGCAGCTGGAGTCCGCCGTACGCGCAGTAGACATCAAGCTCGACGAGAAGGCACTCGGCCGCCTCGACGAGATCTTCCCCGGGTACAAGACCTCCCCGGAGGACTACGCCTGGTAAGACCCATCAGGACAGCCGCCGTCGTGCCCTCCGGGTGCGACGGCGGTCGTATGTGAGCTGCTGTCCTCGGCAGCCATCGGCCGTATCGTCGTGAGAGTCGGTCAGGAGCTCTGAAGCCCGAGGTGGCGACCCATGACGATCCGTGACGACGTTCTCCAGCTACTTCAAAGCAATGAGGAGGGGATGACCGACGCACAGCTCGCTGCGGAGCTTGGAAAGCTGCACCAGCAGATCAACTCGCGCTGCCGGCAGTTGGCGGCGGAGGGACTGATCGTGCGCGACTCCTCCAGCGGTGTAATCCTCAACCGGCTCCGCAGCGCCGCCCCTGCAGCGCCGGGCGGACACGCACCAGAGCCCTCGACCGAACAGGCGAGCGGACCTGCACGCGGATGGCCGCATGAGTCCGCTGTTCAGGGCGCTCTCGTTGGCTGGCTCGCTCGGGACGGATGGCGCATCTTGCGTGTTGCCGACACCGAGACCCAGGAGCGAGGGACAGACGTCATCGCTGAACGCAACGGGACCAGGCTCCTGGTCGAGGTCAAGGGATATCCGGGGACCACGTACGCCCGAGGAGCAAAAGCCGGCCAGGCTAAGCCGACGCCACCGACATTGCAGGCTTCACACTGGCTCGCCGCTGCGCTTCTCAAGGCGATGCGGATGCGTGGCGCAGACACCGACGCCCGCGTTGCGGTCGCGATGCCGGACTATCCGCGATACCGCTCAATCCTCAGCGAGATCGAGGCAAGCCTTCGCGGTGCCGGTGTCGAGGTATGGCTGTTGTCAGAACGCGGCGAGCCGAGCACGACCTTCGGAGACAGGGCGTACGGGGACACGAGCAGCCCTGCCTGATTGGCCCAACTACGCATGGACCGCCGTCGTGGGAAGCATGCCTATGAGGGCGTCGGCGGCTAGGGAGGCGGCGGGGCCTGTGGGGACGGCTACTGAGACTTGCCAGTCGGAAGCTGTGCCGGGGGCGAGGGAGACGGTGACGTGGTCGCCTCGTTTGGCGGCGATGCGTTCGGGGACCAGGGCGACGCCCAGGTCGTGAGCGACCAGCGCTAGCAGGGTGTGTACGTCGTTCACCTCGATCGTGACGGGGTGCGCGACGCCTGCCGTGGCGAAGGCGCGGTCCGAAATCGAGCGGGCGCCCCAGGTCGGGTCGAAGTCGACGAACGACTCCCCCGCCAGGTCGTCGAGCGTGACGCCGGTCGCCCTCGCGAGGCGGTGGTCCGGCGAACAGACGAGGACCATGGACTCGCGGGACAGCGGGCGCAGGTCGAGGCCGTCGACCGGGTCGCCGGCGGTCGCGACGAAGGCGACGTCAAGGCGGCCGGAGGCGACTTCGTCGAGCATGGGCGTGGAGCCCGCCTGACGGACCTCGATCTCGACTCCTGGATACGCGGACCGGAACTTGGCGAGCAGCGCCGGTACGTCGACCACGCCGAGGCACTGCTCCAACCCTACCGTGAGGTGACCGCGGAGCAGGCCCTGTACCGCGGCAACCGCATCCTTGGCGGCTTCGGCTGCGGCGAGCGTACGGCGACCCTCGCAGAGCAGGGCGCGTCCCGCCTCGGTCAGCTCGACGCTCCGGGTGTTCCGCACGAACAGGGAGGCCCGAAGCTCGCGCTCGAGCGCCCGGATCGACGCCGACAACCCCGACTGCGAAATCGACATCGCCTCGGCCGCGCGCGTGAAGTGCTTCTGCTCAGCGACCGCCACGAAGTGTTCCAAGTGCCTCAGCTCCATGACTAAGAACTGTAGTCGATCGAACCCAGTCGATTCTGCGGCGCCGCATGTTGGCGCAGACCGCTGGCTCTTCGAGCGGATCGCCAGGCCGTCACAATGACGCGGATGTGCCAACGCCAGGCGGCCAACGCGGCCAGCAGCACAATCGTGATGGCCTGGCGATCCGCGTTCAGCTGATGCCGCGGCGGATCCTGCCCAAATCACCAGCCAGAGCCGACACCGGGGCGACCGAGTCACCATGAACAACGCGGGTGAGCCATCGCCAGGCGAGACAGTGTTAGACAGCCGGGATATCCACAGCTCTGAAGAGGGGCGTCCGGTGCGGACCCAATCCGAATACTTTTCCCAGCATGGAAGGCGAACTCGCGGACGAACTCCGCAACCCCGAACCCGATACCAGTTCCGATCGACACTGCACACCCCCCGAGACACCCCTCGACGCTGCCCGACAGCATGTGCGGAACGGGCAACCTGAGCAGGCAGAAGCAATCTGGCGCAAGCTGATCAGCGAAGGAGGCGAGCTTGGCGACGAAGCTGCCGCAGACTACGCCGATCATGCACTCAGGCAGCAGCACGGTGACATCGAGATGGAGGTGATCGAGCGGAGGATCGCGGAGGGCGACACATCCCCGCTCACCTGGTACTGGGCGGGTTTGGTGCTCGAAAGGCGAGGCGAGCTGGTCGATGCGCTGGTTCGGTATTCCCAGGCAGTCGACCACTTGACCACGGAAGAGATCGGCAGGTCGCCATGGACCCGTCTGATGGCGAGCAGCCGACGCAGGGTGAAATGGGTACTCGGGCTCGAACTCGATGGCATCGACGCCATTGGCGAGGTCGGTGAGGTCGAAGAGGCAGACAGGTACTTCGACCTGCTTGATCTCCTGCGCACGCCGGCCGTGGTCAATGGGCAAGTACGAGTCTGGAGCCGGGCCGAGCTCGCCGAAGCCCGCGAATTCCGGCCCGGGCGGATCACTGCGGACAGCATCGAAGCCTACTACCGACAAGTCGAAGACGTACTCCGCGAACACGGCGAACCCGTCGCCGTCGAGTTCTGGACCTTCGAGCTCTTCATGAACCGCGTCAACGCACTGCTAGCGAACCACGCCCACGACCTTCCGGAAGAGGAGCCGATCGAGGACGAGGCCGTCGGTGCCGTATGGCCGCCTGGACGCAATGAACCTTGTTGGTGCGGGTCCGCGAGGAAGTACAAGAAGTGCTGTGGCAGCGGCCATCCTTCCGGACGGCCGCAAGCGTGGGGACCCGCGGGTCTGCGGGCTGGGGCGGAGGTCGCGGTCGGTAGGGTGTGATTCATGGCGGATGAGGAGTTTCGGGTTGAGGTTGTGCTTCGGGACGAGGGGCATCGGCTCACGTTCTGGGATCGGTTGCGGGCGTTGGACCTGGACGACGACGCTCAGAAGCGGCTCGGGAGTCAGGTGACGGTGACCCGGGACGGGGACCGGATGCTGATGTACACGCACACGCTCGAGGACGCTCAGGAGGCGGAGCGGACCGCGAAGGAGTTGGTGGCCGGCGAGCGGCTCGAGGCGACGTCGACCATTACCCGGTGGAATGCGGCTGAGCAGGACTGGACCGATCCGAGTGTTCCCGACGGACCGCATGACGCGGCCGGGGATGCGGCCAAGAACGCGGACATGGAGGTTCCGGACCCGCGGTACGTAGTGCTCCAGGCCTACAAGCCCGAGTTCCTTCGCGACCTCGGTCTCTAAGCGCCCCGAGTCGGCAGTTCAGCGAGAGAGTTCGGTGCTCAGGTGAGTGCATCGAGGTGCTTCATCGGGGTACGTGATCGGTGGGCTCGATCGGTGGGCTTGATGCGGAGCATCCTGGGCGTTGAGCGAGTGCGAGGTGCGTGACTGGGCGCCCGAAAGTGGCGTCGAGCTTCAGGCCTCGGGGCACTAGAGCTTTAGTGAGGTGAAGCGGGCCGAGAGATCGTCGATCCACTCGGGCGGGGTTCGGTGGTCCGGTAGCGGGACGCCGGCTTCACTGCGCCAGAGCGCGTCGCCGAGGGCAGTGCGTAGGTGCCAGGCCATGACGCGTGCAGGATCCAGTGTGTGGCCGGTGTCCTCGCGGTAGTGGTGCATGGTTGCCGTGACTAGCTCGACCCCAGGGCCTGTCCCGGGGAGGGCGCGGAGGTCGTACTCGGGCTCGGCGAGGCCTGCTGTTTCGAGGTCGACGATCGCGCGGAGCTGGTCGCCGTACCAGATCTGGTTGCCGCCGTGCAGGTCGGCGTGGACGAGTACTGGCGGGCGCGGAGTCGACAGGACGCTGTCCGTCCAGTCGCACCAGCGGATTACCGTCTCTCGCTGTTCCGGGCGGACCCACTTGCCGAACTGATCACGCAACGTGTCGGTCGTCGCGGGCTGGAGCGGCGCCGGCGGGACGTCACCGACACGGTCGAGCGACTGGTGTAACGAGCAGAGGAAGTGAGCAAGCTGACGGCCGGCCTTGTCCCGGTCGATCGAGTCGATGATCTCGAACAGCGACCGCCCCGGAACGAGCTCCGTCACCAGCAACAGCGGATCGGTGCTGCTCGCAACCACCTTCGGGAGGTACGGGACGGCCGGTTCGCGGCTCAGCGCGTCGAGTACGGCGATCTCGTGCGCGAGGCGTAGGGCCGCGGGGCGGGACCACGCGAACTTGACGAAGTACCGGTTGCCGAGGACGGCGCTTGATGACCACCATGTCGGTTCGTCCTTGTTGACCAGTTCGCGCGGGACGATTGGGAGATCGCTCAGGTCGGGCACAACTCGTCGTACCGCCTCGGCGATCGCCGCCGGGGAGTACTCGTCGAGCCACCTCACGTGCCTAGTCTGGCAGGCATGGATGTCACGTTGCGGCCTGTGGTGGAAGACGACCTGCCATTGCTTCAGCGGTTCGCGGTTGAGCCGTGGCTGATCGGGCTCGACTGGAACGGATACCGGGACCCGCAGGCACCCGTACGTCGGTTCGCCGAGGACGGCTTCCTCGGCAAGGAGGACGGCCGCCTGATGGTCCAGATCAGGTCCGCGACCGCGGAACCCGAGGCCGTGGGGCCAGAGGCGATCGGGACCGAGGCCGCGGGGCCTCAGGCGGTGGGAGGCGGGGTGGTCGGGGTTGAGACGGTGGGGTTTGTGACGTGGCGGGCTGGGTCGTTTGATGGGCGGACGCCTTATTGGGAGATCGGGATTGCGTTGTTGCCGGAGTATCGGGGGCGGGGGATCGGGTGGCGGGCGCAGGCGGTGTTGACGACGTACCTGTTCGAGCACACGCCGGTGCAGCGGATCCAGGCGGCGACGCATCCGGAGAACATTGCGGAGCAGAAGGCCTTGGAGAAGGCTGGTTTCAGGCTTGAGGGCGTGATCCGCGGGTGCGAGTTCCGGGCCGGGAAGCTGCGTGACGGGTATCTGTACAGCCGGCTGCGCAAGGATCCGGAGCCCGAGCTCGGCAACGGCTCGGTGACAGGAACCCGTTAAGCCCGGCGCCGGCTGCGCGATGATCCGGAGCCTGAGCTCGACGACGGTTCGGTGACAGGAACCCGTTAAGCCCGGCGCCGGCTGCGCGGCGATCCGGAGCCTGGGCTCGGCGACGGTTCGGTGACGGGAAGG
Organism: Kribbella jejuensis; assembly: GCF_006715085.1. NCBI lineage: Bacteria > Bacillati > Actinomycetota > Actinomycetes > Propionibacteriales > Kribbellaceae > Kribbella > Kribbella jejuensis. Next base: position 480,387 of record NZ_VFMM01000001.1, read on the forward strand.
CGTTAAAGGCCGGCGCCGGCTGCGCGAGGATCCGGAGCCTGGGCTCGGCAACGGTTCGGTGACGGGGAGGCGTTAAAGGCCGGCGGAGGAACTGTTGCGGATTAGTCTCGGCGGGTCGCTGCACGCTTACGCGGCGTGGTTCTGCGACGCTGAAAAAGCTGAGGAGAGGGGAATCCGTGTCTCGTCGACGTGGTCTCGTAGCCGCCGCCGTCGTGTTGTCGTTCGTCCTGGCCGGTTGCTCGGACGTGGCCGCGAGCGAGACGACACCCTCCCCCACGCGGGCGTCCAGCAGCAGTTCACCCAGCACGACGCCCAGTACGACGACCAGCCCGAAGCCGACGCCGACGCCGACGCCGACGGTCAAGCCCACGCCGAAGCCCAGAGTGAAGCAGAAGCCGGAGTACTACGCGCTCCGGGTCGAACGGCAGCTCGACAAGCTCGGGTACCCGGTCGGCGACATCGACGGCGACATCACCGCCCGCGCCAAGCAGGCGCTGTGCGCGTGGCGCGAGACCCACGGCATGCCGGTCAGCCGGGCCGGCCTGACGCTCGACGACGCGTACTCGGTGCTGAACGCAACGAGCCGGCCGACGCCGACCCGTGAACCCGGGATCTACGTGAACAAGACCTGCCAGATCCTGTACCAAATCGTTGGCAAGACCTACAAGCGGATCGTCTGGATCTCGACCGGCGGTCCCGGGTACGAGACCCCGAACCGGACCGGCAAGGTCTGGCGCAAGTGGGCCGGCGCGCACGAGAGCAGCCTGTACGAGGACGCGTACATGTACGACTCCCTGTACTTCCTGAAGGACCGGCCGGGGATCGCGCTGCACGGGTCGCGCGTGAACTCCCTCGTCAAGCCGTACCCGGCCAGCCACCGCTGCGTCCGAGTCCTCCGCCCCGAGATCCATGAGATCTTCGAAGACACCCCGATCGGGACGAAGGTCCAGATCTACGGCGAGTACTAGGTGCTGCGCCGCCTCGCACTGGTCGGCGTACTAGTCCTCACCGCCTGCACCGCCCAACCGGATCGACCAGCTCCTACGCCGACCCCGACGGTCGCCCCGCTGACGGTCGCCCAGGCGACGAAGGCCGCGCTGAGGGTGGCCGACTTGCCGAAGGGGTGGGATGGCGGCATCGCGCCCGATCCGATTCCTACACTTCGTCTGCCGATCACGTACGACCCGGCGGGCTGCAGGTTGCTGCGCGATCCCCTGCGCGACCGGGAGGCACCTACGACGAGCGTGCGAGGTCAGTACGTTCTCCGTGGCGACAGTCCGAGCGATGACAAGGATGCCACCGAGGTGATCGCGTCGTGGTCGTCGCCGCAGCTTCCACTGCTGCGCAGCATCACCGATGCCTTGCCGCTGTGCAGGACCTACAGCGGATCACTGGACGGCTCGTCCTTCAAGCTGTTCGCGCGGCAACTTCCGGTGCGCGGTTTGCGCGACGGGATCGCCTTGCGGTTCGGCGACCCGGATGATCCCAAGCTGAAGTCCGGCACCTACTCCGCGTACGTCGTCAGAGGCGGCACCGTGCTGGCGCTGAGAGCCGACAGCGACACGTTCCCCACGGACGCCGCCTTTGCCCAGTTCGTGACGACGGCGGTTGCCCGCCTCGACGCCGCGGTTGGTTGAGTGGGGGCTACCAGGTGAAGTCCTGGGGGTTCTTTTGGGTTTCTTTGCGGAGGGCTTCCAGGTCTGCGGCGAAGAGTTTGGTGAGGCCGCAGTTGAGGCAGGCTACTGCCGCCAGGGGTGAGAGGGGGCGGGACCAGAGGTTGCGGCCGATCGGGTGGATGCCTACTGCTTGCTGGCTGGTGACTTCGAGGTTGCCGACTTGCTGGCCGCCGCAGTTCTCGCAGGGGGGCATGGTCGACGCGGGTTGACTCATGTCCTACACCTATCACTGCGGCGGCCGAGGCTGGTTACACCGGCAGGTTCCACTTCTGGGGATCGAGACCGTTGCAGTCGTAGATTTGGAGTTTGGTGCCGTCGGCGGTGGCGCCGCTAGGGCTGTCCAGGCAGCGGCCGGACTGTGGGTTCAGGAGCGAGCCGTTCGGCTGGGGTTGCCAGATCTGGCCGCCGGCTGGGCCGCAGTCCCAGAGCTGGACCTTGGTGAAGTTCGCCGTACCGTTGCCGACGATGTCCAGGCACTTGCCGAAGGCATGGATCTTGCCGTCGGTGGTCATCGTCCACTGTTGCCCTGGTACGCCGTTGCAGGTCCACAACTGTACGGCGTTCCCGCTCGTCGGCGTGTTCGTGTCGACGTCCACGCACTTGCCCGCCGCGGCCGGTCCGGTGATCGGGCCGGTCGGGAAGCCCGGCAGGTTCCACTTCTGGGGATCGAGACCGTTGCAGTCGTAGATCTGCAGCTTGGTACCGTCCGCCGTCGCGCCGCCAGGACTGTCGAGACAGCGACCGGACTGCGGATTCAGTAGCGCACCGTTGGCCTGCGCACGCCATTGCTGGCCGCCGGCAGGGCCGCAGTCCCAGAGCTGGACCTTGGTGAAGTTCGCCGTACCGTTCCCGACGATGTCCAGGCACTTGCCGAACGCGCGGACCGTCCCGTCGGCCATGATTGTCCATTGCTGACCAGGTACGCCGCTACACGTGTACAACTGCGCCGCGTTGCCGTTGACCGCGGTGTTGTGGTCGACGTCGAGGCACTTGCCGGCGGTCGCGGGTCCGGTGATCGCGCCGGTCGGACCGCCCACGGCTCCGGTGCCGAAGCGGACCTGGCACTGGTTCCCGGTACCGAGCCAGGTCGCGGCCAGGTACAGGAACGACGTACCGTCGATCGACGGCACGATCGGTGAGCTGTACCCGGGACAGCTTGGCACCCCGGTCGCGTACCCGCCCGTCGGGTTGACGTTGACCGGCGCCTCCAGCTCCGTCCAGCTTCCGGAGCCGAGCGATGTGTTTGCCAACAGCACCGATCCGGACTCGGCCATCACCGCCTTGTTTCCGGTCGGTCCGGTGACGACGCGTTGTCCGGACAGGAGCAGCGTGCCGTTGGGTCCGCCGCCCGGGATCCAGGCGACGTACGGCGTGTGCAGCAGGTGGCGGCCGTCGCTGGTCTGGGCCAGCGTCCCGGGGTTGTCGGTCGGCGACCAGTTGAGACCGTCGGGACTGGTCTTGAGGTAGACCTCGCACGCGTGGTCGGCGTTGGTCGCGTCGCGGCACAACTCGTACGACATGACGAACTGGCCGTTCGGTAGCGCGGTGACGATCGACATACCGGGGCGGGCGAGGTTGTCGGCCGGGAACGCGACGTCCGGGGTGATGTTCGCACTCCAGGTTACGCCGCCGTTGGTCGAGGTGTAGTGGCCGATGATCTGGTTGTTGGTGGGTGAGCCGGCTGGACGCTCATCGGAGATGAAGCAGGCCAGGGTGTTGTTCGGGGCGAGCAGGAACCACGGTTCCCAGATGCCGGCGCCGATGGTGTTCGGGAGGCCGCTGGTCTGCGTGCAGTTGGACAGGTACTGCCAGCTGGCGCCGTGATCGGTGCTCTTGAACACCTCGATCTTCTGCGCGGTGAAGTTGCCCTCCACCCAGGCGGTGCCGGCGGCGAGCAGGTCGCCCGCGTTCAAGCCGTTCGCGGTGCGCGGTACTTCGTAGATGACCGGTGCGCCGAGGCCCCAGCCGGCCGTGTGCGAGGTGATCGTGCTGATCGGGTTCGCGCCGAACGTCGCGCCGCCGTCGGTACTGCGGAAGATCGGGAAGCTGCTCGGTCCGGATTCGTTGCGTCGGGCAAAGGTCGCGAGGACGGTGTGGCCCGCGTTGCCGTCGTGGTCGAGGCGGATCGCGCGCGGGTAGCTGGCGTCGGCGTTCGGGTAGGTGGACAGGTTCGGGCTGTAGAGCACGTTGCCAGGCGGTGCGGCGGCGGCCGGGACAACAACCAGTGCGGCGACGATCAGAGTCAGGATTGCCAACAATCGGCGGATGGACATGAAACCTCCTCGGACGAAGGGCGGTGGTTCGAGAAGTGCTGATCAGGCGGTGATGTCGATGAAGGTGCGGGCGACGGTGGTGCCGGCCGGGTCGGTGAGCCACAAGTTCAGGCGGCCGGGGTTTGTCGCGGGGATGGTGATGGGGTCGGTGACCGTGAACGGCTTGGCGTCGACGGGAGTGGATCCGGACGGCCAGTGCAGGGTGCCGAGGAGGGGTTCGGTCCCGTGGTGGGAGATGCGGACCGGGATCGTCGCCGCGCTGCCTGCGAGTACGAGGTCGCGGCCCGGCGCCTCCGGGGTGATGTCGACGATCAGGACGGTTTCGGCGTGGACGTCGGACGGGACCGCCCCGCCGAGGTCCTTCGTACGGCGGTCGTAGGTGTAGATGCCGACGGTTTCGTGCTCGATGTCGCAGAGCTCGGTGTAGATGTATCCGGCGTTCCGCGGATGCCGGCGCAGCTCCTGGGTCTGCCACCGTAGGTGCCACCCACGCTCCACGCTTGTCGATCCCCCGCCGTACTCACCGTTGAGCTGCACGTGGTCCGCCGCGTCGAACCCAGGCGCCGCAATTGCCTTCTCCGCAACGAACTCCGGCCCGAGCCGAACCGGGAACCGGCCGTCGGAGGTGTTGATCAGCCGGTCGACGATCGCGGCCCACGAACCGACGTTCTCGTCGTAGTAGTGCCAGTCGACCAGATCGGTCTCGACATGTGCCCATCCCGAGTTGTCGACAATCGGCCGGCTCGGGTCCGCGTCCTTGATGATCCGGTACACCCGCCGTACGGCGTCCTGCTTCGCCGGATCGCCCGGGACGTCCCAGTCCAGTCCCCACTCCTCGTTGTACCCGCCCCAGATCACGATGCTCGGATGGTTGCTGTCCCGCGCGACCATCCCGGCCGCGACCTCCTCGAACGCCGCGACGGCGTCGGCGCGGAACCGCCCGGTCGACGGCGGCTCCGCCCACACGAGCATGCCGAGCCGGTCAGCCCAGTACAGCCAGCGCGGGTCCTCGAGCTTGATGTGCTTGCGGACCAGGTTGAACCCGGCCGCCCGCGCGAGCTCCAGGTCCCGCCGCAACGCCTCGTCACTTGGCGCCGTGTGCCCGCCGCCCGGCCAGAACCCCTGGTCGAGGACACCCCGGACGTACGTCGGTACGCCGTTCAGCACGAGCGTGCTGCCCTGCCATTCGATCGTCCGCAGCCCCGTGTACCCACGGACCGTGTCGGCACCGGCCGCCACAATCACGTCGTACAGATGCGGATTGTCGACGGTCCACAACTGCGGCTCGGGAATCGGCAGCGTCACGGTCCCGGGCCATTCGTCGTACTCGCGGACCAGCACACCCGGGATCTCGATGCGCACCGGCGACGGGCCGGTCATCGTGATCTCGATACTGTCGGCGGTGCCGCGGAGTTCGAGCTGCGAGATGTACTCCGCCGGGCGGGGCTCGAGCCAGACGGTCTGCCAGATCCCGCTCGACGGGGTGAACGCGCAACCGTCGTAGTCGTCGGCCGGCATACTGCGCTGCTTGCCGTGCGGGATGAACCGCTTGTCGGTCGGCGCCTCCACCTGTACGACGAGCTCGCCGACGCCGTCCTCGAGCAGGTCGGTGATGTCGGCCTCGAACGGCAGGTATCCGCCGGTGTGCGAGACGGCGAGCGCACCGTTCACCCAGACCGTCGCGTGGTGCTGGACGGCACCGAAGTGCAGGATCGTCCGCTCCCCGGCCCAGTCCGCGGGCCGCTCGATCCGCCGCCGGTACCAGGCCGTCGGCAGCCAGTGCGCGACCACACCGGAGTCGGGATGCTCCCACGGGAACGGTACGACGATGCTCTCGTCGAACCGTCCGGGCTCCCGGGCGAAGTCCCACGAGCCGTTCAGATTGAGCCAGCGGGACGACCGGTCGAAGTGCGGCCGGGGATATTCAGGACGTGCGGTGTTCTCCATGAGTCAGCCTTTCAAGCTGCCGGCCATGACGCCTTTGATCAGGTGACGTTGCAGTACGACGAACACGATCAGCACCGGGATCGCCGCCACGGTGCTTGCCGCGAGCAACTGACCCCAGACGCTGGTCCAGTCCGCGCCGAGCTGACCCGAGCGGATGTTCTGGGCGAGCGCCGAGAGCATCACCTGCAGGGTCTGGTGCTGCTCGTCGTTCACCGCGACCACGGGCCAGACGAAGTCGTTGTAGATGTTGATGAAAGTCAGTACGCCGAGCGCCGCCAGGCCCGGCCGGATCACCGGCAGCACGATGCTGGTGAAGATCCGCAGCTCACCGGCGCCGTCGACCCGGGCCGCATCGAGCAGCTCGTCCGGGATCGCCAGGATCACCTGCCGCATCCAGAACACCCCGAACGCGTCGATCGCGCCGGGCAGGATCAGCGCCTGGAACGTGCTCACCCAGCCGAGCTGGCTCATCTCCAGCAGCAACGGGATCAGCAGCACGAGGGTCGGCAGCATCAGCGTGGTCAGTACGGTCGCGAACAGCACCCGCTTGCCGGGGAACGTGTACTTCGCGAACGCGAATCCCGCCATCGGGCAGAAGAGCATCGTCAGCGCGCCCTTCAGCAGGACGACGATCGCGGTGTTCCGGAATCCGGTGCCGATCGGGATCGTGTCCAGCATCGTCCGGAAGTTGGTCAGCGTCAGGTGGCTCGGGTCGAAGCTGAACGGGCTCGAGATGATGTCCGCACCGGGCTTCAGCGACGAGACCGCCATCCACAGCAGCGGTGCGAGGCTGATCAGGCCGGCGAGCGTCAGCAGACCGTAGCGGCCGGGTTTCATGAGTCCTCCCGGGAGCGCAGCAGGCGGATCGACGCGAGCGACAACGCGAGCACCATCAGCACGAGCAGCATCGAGTTCGCGGCCCCGAGCCCGAGGTCGGAGTTCGTGATGTGCTTGTAGAGGTACAGCCCGGCGGTCCTGGTCGCGTTGAACGGTCCACCGCCGGTCACGACGTACGGCTCGGCGAACAGCTGGAAGACGGTCAGCGTGCCGATCACGACGACGAAGCTCAACGTCCGCGTCACCAGCGGCACGGTGATCGACCAGAACTGGTGCCACGCGCCGGCGCCGTCGATCGTCGCCGCCTCGTAGACGTCGGAGGGGATGGTCGACAATCCGGCCAGCAACAAGATGACGGCGTACCCGGTCGTTCGCCACAGCACGAGCAGGGCGACCGTCACCTTTGCGCCGGCGGCGGTTGTCAACCAGCCGATGGCCGGCAATCCGAGCGCCGACAATCCGTGGTTCACCGCACCGAAGTCCTTGTCGAACAGGATGATCCACACCTGTGCCATCGCGACCAGCGGCGTCACGAACGGCGCGATCAGCGCGGCGCTGAACACCCCGCGGAACCTTGCCTTGCGCAACGCGACCGCGATTGTCAGCGCGAGCAGCACCTGCGCCGGTACGACGAGCAGCCAGAGCACACCGGAGGTCGCCATCGACTGCCAGAAGTCGGGGCTGGTCAACAGGTACCGGTAGTTGGCGAGCCCGACGATCTTCAGTGCGCCGGCGCCGTGCCAGTTCGTGAAGCTCAGCTGGAGCGCGAAGAAGATCGGGTACGCGCTGAACGCGGCGAAGACCAGGACGAACGGCGCGACGAACAGGTACGGCGCCACCGGGATCCGGCGCCGCCGTACCCGGTGTGCGGCCCGCCGGGTCGTGGTCGCTTCGGTGAGCGTCGCCATTCAGCTGGGACCCATCAGGTTCTTCTGGATCTGCGACGCCGAGGTCTTGAGCACCTCGTCCGGACTCATCTGCCCGACCAGCAGCTTCTGTACGTTGACGCCGAAGTAGTCGACGGCCTTCCCCCACCAGGTGGGAATCGTGTAGCCGCCCGGCACCTGCTTGCCCGCCTCGACCGCGACCTTCCAGAGGTCCTGACCACCGAGTGCCTCGAGCGGCTTGAACAGCGGCGCCTCAGGATCGAGCGCCGGCAGGTACGACGGGATCGACGTGTTCAGGCCGCCCGGGTACACGTCGTTCGCCCCGTAGACCGTGGTGTACCCCTCCTTGCTGAAGACCAGGTGCTCGTACAACCGCCAGGCCAGCTCGGGATTCTTCGCCTTGCCCGGGATGACGAACGACGAGCCGCCCATCACCCCCGCCCGCGCACCGCCGGCCTGCCACGCGGGCAGCGCGGTCGCGCGCCACTTCCCCTTACTTGCCTTCAGCAACTGCTGCGGCGCGAACACGAACCACTGCGCCCACGGTACGAACACCTGGGTGCCGTTGTCCTGCGTCTGCAGATCGGTCGGCTGGGTGTACTTCGCGAGCGTTCCCAGCCGCTCGGACCGCACCTTGTCCAGCCAGGTGAGTGCGTTGCGGTACGGATCGGAGTCGATCGTCAACTTGCCGTCCGCGGCGACCATCGCACCGCCCTGCTGGTTCGCGAACATGTCCATCCACAGCTGCCCGAGGAACTGGTCGTTCTCGAGGTGGATCGGCTTCGCCTGCGGGAACTTCTCCCGGACCGTCCGCGCGGCCTCGAGCAGGTTGTCGAACGTCGACAGTCCGCCGATCTCCACACCGGCCTGGCTGACGATGTCCTCGCGGTAGAACAGCAGGCCGGGGTCCAGGTCCCACGGCACCGCGACGACCTTCCCGTCGACGGTCACCACGCCGAGCTTGTACGGCGCGATGTCCGTCTTGTACTGCTCGATCAGCCCGCTGAGGTCGTACAGGTGCGGTGCGACGCCGGTGAGCAGCGCGTCGTCGTAGAACGCGCCGTCCGGCACGCCGGCGCCGCTGATCAGGGTCGACGGGAGCTTGGCGTTGATGTCGACCGCGACATGGTTGACCTTCACCTGCGGGTACTTCGCCGTGAACGACGCGATCGCCTTGTCGAACACCTTGTACAGATCGCCCGTGCGATCCCAGATGGTGATCTCACCGGACGGTGGCTTGGTCGCGCTGGTGGTCGGCAGCGCCTTGTTGCCGGTGGTGGTGCCCGGGGCGCAGGCGGCGAGGCCTCCGGCGACCAGCGCGGCGCCGGCACCACGGAAGAGGCTGCGACGCGAAACAAGAGTGGTCATGGTGTGGTCCTTCATGACTTTGTGGTGCTTGCAACGTTGCAAGTTATGCCCGAGACGCTAAACTTGCAACGTTGCAAGTGTCAAGAGTTCAGAGGATCGAGGTGCAGGGTGGCCGCCACACTCCGCGAGGTCGCCGAACGGGCCGGCGTCTCGGTCCGGACGGTGTCGAACGTCGTCAACGACTTCCCGCAGGTCGCGCCCGAGACCAGGGCGCGGGTACAGCGGGCCCTCGACGAACTCGGGTACCAGCCGAACGCGGTCGCCCGGACCCTGCGCAACGGCCGCTCCGGGCTGATCGCCCTGGTCCTGCCCGAGCTCGACGTACCGTACTTCGCCGAGCTCACCCGGGCCGTGATCGAGCAGGCTGCCGCCGCCGGATACACGGTCGTGGTCGACCAGACCGACGGCGACCCGGTCCGCGAGCGGGAACTGGTGATGCGCGGCAACCGGGCGGCGATGTTCGACGGGCTGATCTTCAACCCGCTCGCGCTCGGCGGCGCCGACCTGCGCAACCGGCCGTCGTCGACGCCGGTCGTGCTGCTCGGTGAGCGCGTCGTCGAGGGCGGGCTCGACCACATCATGATCGACAACGTCGGCGCCGCGGAGCTCGCGACCCGGCACCTGATCGAGCTGGGCCGGCAGCGGATCGCGGCGATCGGCGACCAGTTCGACGAGACCCGGCAGACCGGTCAACTGCGAACCCAGGGCTACCGATCCGCGCTGCAGGCAGCCGGGCGGGAGATCGTACCGGAACTCATGCGGCCCACCGAGTTCTTCCATCGCGCCGACGGCGCGGCCGCGATGGCCGATTTGCTCGCCCTCCCGCAGCCGCCCGACGCGGTCTTCTGCTACAACGATCTGCTCGCACTCGGCGCGCTCCGTACGATCCTCAGCCGCGGCTTGCGGGTCCCCGACGACATCGCGCTGGTCGGCTTCGATGACATCGAGGACGGCCGCTACAGCACCCCCAGCCTCACGACGATCAGCCCGGACAAGACCCAGATCGCCAAGGACGCCGTCCGGCTCCTCCTCAACCGCCTCGACGGCGACCGCTCCGCACCGGCCGAACTCCCCGCCGGCTACACCCTCCAGATCCGCGAAAGCACTGTCGGTTAACCGGAGTGGCGGCTGCGGAAGGTGGCCTTCTTGGAGAGGTTGCCGCAGGTGTCCATCGAGCACCAGCGGCGGGTGCCGGGGCGGGAGTTGTCGAGGAAGACGGCGCCACAGTCGGGGTTGGCGCAGTCGCGGATCCGAGCCAGCGCAGCCGGGGAGGTGACCAGGTCCAGGACGTCCCGGGCAACCAGCGAGAGGACGGCGGTCACCGGATCGTCCGCCTGCCACCGCAGCGCGCCCGTCGAGTCCAACCGGGGCTGTGGCACCGGCTCGGCCGCCGCACGGTTGACCCGGTTGCGGGCCGCCTGCGAAGCGCCCGCCACACCGCCCGCTCGGGCCGCACCGAGTAGCTCGTACACACTCTCCCGCAACGCTTGCGCCTGACCGACCTGCGACGGCGACGGAACACTGCCGGGCTTCGGCGCGACCGGGCCGAGCTGCGTCACCCAAGCGGCCAGCGCGCCTCCGTCGGTCAGCTCTTCCGCGACCTCCGGCGTACCGCGCAGCCGCAGGGTGCGGACGAAATCCAAGCACAGCCGGCCGGCGCCCTGCCGGAATCGTTGCTCCATGAATTCATGGTACCCCGGAACCGGTTTGACTGGTACCGTCCTTGGAACCAGTCAAACCGGTTCCTTGAAGAGGTGCGTCATGCCAAGGTCCCTCCTCGTTCTGCTGGCGGCCGCGTGCGGGGTCGGCGTCAGCAATGTGTACTTCCCACAGGCGATCACGCCGCTGATCGCGCGTGGCCTCGACGTCAGTACGGCGACGGCGGCCTTGGTGCCGACGGCAACACAGTTCGGGTATGCCGCGGGCATCGCCTTGCTCGTACCGCTCGGAGACCGTCTCGTCCACCGTCGTTTCGTGACCGTACTGCTTGCCGTCACGGCGCTCGCTCTGATCGTCGCGGGCGCGGCGCCGAGTCCGCCGGTACTCCTCGGAGCCGCCGTCGTGGTCGGGATGGCGACCGTCGTGCCGCAGGTGCTGCTCCCGTTCGCTGCGAGCCTTGTGGCACCGGAACGTCGCGGCGCGGTGACCGGGTTGTTGCTGTCCGGGCTGCTCACAGGAATCCTGCTGGCTCGTGCGTTCGGCGGTCTGCTCGGCGACTGGCTCGGGTGGCGAGCGCCGTACCTCGTCAGCGCTTTGCTGGCTGCGACACTGGCCGTGGTGCTCGCCCGAGCGTTGCCCGTGACCGTACCGGCGTCACGGGACAGCTACCTGGCATTGCTCGGTCGGCCGGTGCGGCTGTTCTTGAAAGAGCCGGAGTTGCGGCGGTCGAGCTTGTACCAGGGTTTGATGTTCGGCGGGTTCACCGCCGCTTGGACCAGCCTTGCGCTGTTGATCACCGGCCCGACGTACCGACTGAGTGCGAGCGTCGTCGGGCTGATCGCGTTGGTGGGCGCCGCGAGCGCGTTCGCTACCGCCTGGGCCGGTCGGTGGGCGGACCGCCGCGGGCCGGACGCGGTCAGCCGCGCGAGCTTCCTCGGCGCGATCATTGCCGCGGCGGTGCTCACGGCCGCGGTCGCGGGTGGCGTCGTCGGTCTCGTTGGCGTCGCCGTCGGCATGCTTCTGCTCGACGTCGCGGTGCAGTCCGGACAGGTCGCGAACCAGACGCGGATCTTCGCGCTGCAGCCCGAGCTGCGCAGCAGGCTCAACACGGCATACATGACCGTCGCGGTCCTGGGCGGGACGGTCGGGTCGTGGATCGGTGTCCGCGCCTACCTTCGCTTCGGTTGGATGAGCATTCCGTCGCTCATCGCCGTGGTCGCGGTCGTCTCGCTGCTGCACGCCTGGAGTGCTACAGCCAGAGCGACAGCAGAACCTTCCCGGATGCGTCGGAATCGGAGGCGGTGGCGAAGGCTTCCACGGCGTGATCGGCTGGGTATTCGTGGGTGACGATCTGCTCGAGGTGCGGATGGGCGTCCAACAGTTCGATCGCGTGGTCGATTTCGTTGTTGAAGCGGAGCGTGCCGCGCAGTTGGAGTTCGCGAGAGACGATCGGGGCGAGGTTCACGGGACGGGGTTCGTCGGCGGGGATTCCGACCAGTACGACGATGGCGCCGCGGCAGGCGGCGGCAAGTGCGGCGGTCAGGGCGGCCGGGACGGCGGTGCACTCGAAGACGGTGTCGAAGTACTCCGACGGGATCTCGTCGCTGCCGATCTGGACCGTGCGGTGCGCGCCGACCTGCCTGGCTCGCTGCAGTGGTCCGGGGAGTACGTCGGTCGCGACGACCTCGGTCGCACCGGCGAGGACAGCCGCGGAGACTGTCAGCAATCCGATTGCACCCGCACCGGAGACCAGCACCCGCCGGCCCTTCACCGCGCCCGCAATCTCGAGCGCGTGCAACGCGACGCCCAGCGGTTCGGCCAGGGCGGCGCGGCGCAGCGGTAGCGAACCCGGCAGCGGCCGCAGCATGTCCTTGCTGACGACAACGAACTCGCTCATCCCGCCCTGGGTGTGCGGCCAGGTCGACGCGCTCCCCAAGTAGGCGCCGTTCGGCCACAGATGCGGCCGGTCCTCGATCCCCGGCGACGGTGTCCCGAAGGTCGCCGGATGGATCGTGACCGGCGTACCGGGGGCCAGCTCGCCCGATGGATCGAGATCGACGGTGCCGGACAGCTCGTGGCCGGGGACCAATGGCTCGCGCACGACGAACGAGCCGTTGGCACCCTCATGGTAGTAGTGCAGGTCCGATCCGCAGATCCCGCCGTACGCCATCCGGAGCCGAACCTGCCCGGCCCGCGGCTCCGGCGTCGGCACCTCGACCTCGACGAGTTCGAGCTTCTCCCGGATGACGATTGCCTTCATGGTTCTCCCTCAGGCTGTGGCGGTAGCGGTTGCCGTACTGGTAACCAGCGTGCCGTCTGTGGCGTTCTCCGGTGCGAGCAGGTCGCGGTCCTTGGTCTCCGGCGCGAGCAGCCCGGCACCGAACGTGATCGCCATCGCGACCGTCATGTAGATCGCGACCGGTACCCACGAGTCGAAGGCACCCATCAGCGCGACCGCGATCAAAGGCGCGAACCCACCGCCGAGGACGGCGGCGAACTCGCGGCCGAGCGTGACCCCGGCGTACCGGTACCGGCTGCCGAACAGCTCCGGGAAGTAGCTCATCGTCACGGCGACCCCGCCCTGGCAGGCGAACACGAAGCCGACGATCATGGCGAGATAGATGACGGCCAGGTTTCCGGTGCTCAGGGCAATGAACGTCGGAACCGGCAACAGGAGCAGCAGTCCGGTGATACCGAGGAACACCGGCCGCCGTCCGAACAGGTCCGACAGGTACCCCAGCACGATCGCGCCGATACCGCCGAAGATCGCTCCCACCAGCAGGATCTCCGGTACGGTCTGCGCGTCGATCTTCACCGTGCCCTTGAGGTACGACGCCATGAACACCTGGTACGTGTACGACTGGACGCTCAGGCCGACCGTCATCAAGGTGACCAGGGCAACGGCCTTCTTCCCGTTCCGGAACACCTCGCGCACCGGCGCGGCAGCGGCCGCACGCTCGGCCTTGATCTCGGTGAACACCGGCGTCTCCTTGAGCCGCCGGCGCAGGATGTACGCCGCGATCGTGACGAAGGCGCTACTGAGGAACACCACGCGCCAGCCCCACGACATCAGCTGGTCGTCGGGCAGCAACTGGACGAGCGCCCACGCCCCGGCGCCGAGCGCCGTACCAGCGGCCGCGCCGGTCATCACCAGCGCTGCGAGCCGCCCGCGCTTGCCCCGGGCCGCGGTCTCGGTGAGCAGCGTGGCGCCGCCGGACTGCTCCGCACCGGCCCCGAAGCCCTGCAGGAAGCGGCTCAGGACGAGCAGGATCGGCGCCCAGACACCCACCGATTCGTACGTCGGCAGCACGCCGATCGCCATCGTCGCGACGCCCATCAGGGTCAACGTGGCCACCAGGATCCACTTGCGCCCGAGGCGATCGCCGTACCGCGAGAAAAAGAAGCCGCCGAGGGGGCGGGCGCAGAACCCGACCGCGTAGGCGCTGAAGCTGGCGAGCAGGCCCGCCGTCGCCGAGATGTTGGGGAAGAACAGATGGCTGAAGACCAGCGCCGACGCGGTCCCGTAGATGACGAAGTCGTACTGTTCGAGGGCGGTGCCGATCAGGCCGGCGAGCGCGGCCCTCCGGACCTCCTGGCGGGATGGCTCCGGGTGTGAAGTGCTCGTTTCCATGGCGGATCCTTCGGGGTCTCAGGCCGCGGGCGAGGCTTGCGGCCGGGACGTTCGGGAGCGCGCGGCCATCCGGGCCGCGGTGCGGACGCCGTCGCGGATGACGACGGCGACGTACTCGGCAACACGCCGGGCAAAGTCATTGCTCTCGGCAAGTTCAGTGGGAAAGACCTGGGTGAGAACGGTGCGTACCAGGTCCTCGGTACTGCGGGAGTCCGCCGCGAGCGCTCCGAGTCGCTCGCGGGCCGGATCGACCATCGTCCGGGCGTGCGGCCCCGGGTCGAAGCCGGGAAGGGGTACGACGCAACAGATCCACGCCGCGACGGTCAGCGCGAGGTGCTCGGGCATCTCGCCCTGAGCGAGCAGCTGCCGGGCCGGTTCGGGGATCCGTTGCGGGAGTTTGACCGAGCCGTCGCTGCCGACCTGTTGGGTGCGGTGGCCGAGTGAGTGGTTCGACCAACGATCGAACAACGAGTCGACGTACGGCTTCAGCTCGAAACCCTGTGGCAGCGTCACCGTCGGCAGGTAGTCGTCCTCGAGCACCGCACGGGCGGCGGCCTCGATGAAGTCGGCGCCCCGCGCGTCCGGGATCGTCGCGTGGCCGTCGAGGGCACCGAGGTACGCGATCAGTGAATGCGTACCGTTCAGCAGCCGCAGCTTGAGTAGTTCGTAGGCCTCGACCTCGGCGGAGAAGCTCGCGCCACCGCGTTCCCAGGCCGGACGCCCGGCCGCGAAGCGGTCCTCCATCACCCACATCGTGAACGGCTCGGCCGGTACCGGGATGCGATCGTGCACGCCCAACAGCTGGGCCGCCGTCTCCCGGTACGCCTCCGTGGTCGCTGGGACGATCCGGTCGACCATCGAGTTCGGGAACGTGACGTGCTCGGCGACCCAGTCGATCGCGGTCGATCCGGCCGCCTGCAGGAACTCCAGGACGAGGCTGCGTGTCTGTGCGCCGTTCGACTGCATGTTGTCGCAGTTCAGGACGGTGATCGGCGCCCGATGCGTGGCCGCACGGCGTTCCAGGGCGCGGCCGAGCTGGCCGATGACGGTCTGCGGTGTCGCGTGCAGGTCCGCGGCAACCCGGTTGAGGTCGAGGCGGTGGGTGCCGGGATCCATGCAGTAGCCGTGTTCGGTGACCGTTGTGGACACGATCCGGGTCTCCGCGGCCGCGATCGCGTCGACCACCGCGGCCGGGTTGCCGGCAGCAACGATCGCGCCGGTGTGAACGCCCGGGACGCTGATCGAGGATCCTTCGGGCGACAGTTCCAGCACCGAGTACAGGCCGTCCTGGGCGTTCATCGCGTCGGCAACAGCCGTAGAACGGCTCGCGACGCCGAGGATTCCCCAGCCGTCGCCCGCCTGAGCGGTGTAGACGGCCTGATGCGCGCGGTGGAAGTTGCCGAGGCCCAAATGCACGATGCCCGTACCGACCGGTCCGTCGGTCAGTAGATGCTTGGCGACGGTTGTGCGCTTCATCGCGGTCACCAGTCGGTCATGCTGCCGTCGAGGCGGCGCGCGACGGGCAAGTACGCCGGTTCGTACGGGAACTTCGCGGCCAGCGCCTCGTCCACCTCGACGCCGAGGCCCGGCGCCTCCCCCGGGTGCAGGTAGCCGTCCGCGAACGACCACGAGTGCGGAAACACCTCGTGGGCGAGGGCGTCGTACCCCATGTACTCCTGGATGCCGAAGTTGACGGTCGACAATCCGACGTGCACGCTCGCGCCGAACGAGACCGGTGACACGTCCGACGGCCCGTGCGGTGCGGCCTTCACCTGGTACAGGTCGGCGAGCGCGAAGATGCTGCGCAGGTGGCTGATTCCGCCGGCGTGCGCGACCGCGACCCGGATGTAGTCGATCAGCTGCTCGGTGATCAGGTCCTTGCAGTCGTAGATCGAGTTGAAGACCTCGCCGATCGCCAGCGGCGTGGTGGTGTGCTGCCGCACCAGCCGGAGGGCGTCCTGATTCTCCGCCGGTGTCACGTCCTCCAGCCAGAACAGGTCCGCCGGCTCGACGGACTTTCCGAGCCGTGCGGCCTGCTGCGGGGTCAGCCGGTGATGCGCGTCGTGCAGCAAGGCCAGCTCAGGCCCAACGTGTTGGCGGACGGCGTTGAGAACGTCAGGAACGTGCCGTAGGTACGCGTCGGTGTCCCACGACTCCGTTACCGGTACGGCGCCCCGCTTGGCGGGCTCGTATCCACCGCCGGCGTGCACGCCGTACACGGTCTCCAGCCCTGGTACGCCGGACTGCGCACGGACGGCCCGGAAGCCGTCGGCACGCCGCGCGTCGACCGCGTCGAGCAACGCGGGCAGTTCCCAGGCAGAGGCGTGCGTGTATGCGAGGACCCGGTCGCGGACGGCGCCGCCGAGCAGCTGATACACGGGCAGCCCGGCAGTCCTGCCCTTGATGTCCCAGAGCGCAAGGTCGACCGCGCTGATCGCCGCCATCGTGATCGGACCCCGCCGCCAGTACGCCCCGCGGTACAGGTACTGCCAGGTGTCCTCGATCCGCGCCGGATCCAGGCCGATGAGCAACGGCGCGACGTGGTCGCGCAGGTAGCTCGCGGCGGCGAGTTCGCGCCCGTTGACGGTGGCGTCGCCGTACCCGGTGAGGCCGTCAGCAGTCCGGAGTTTCAGCGTGACGTAGTTGCGGCCGGGGCTGGTCAGGATGACGTCGGCGGCGATGATGCGATCGGTCATGTCAGTGCCTCACTACGTTGCGCAGTTCGTTGCCATTGGCAAGGGCGTGGACGTTGGCGGCGATGTCCTCGATGCGGCGGCGGAACGTCTGCCGGGTGATCCCGGACAGATGTGGCGTCAGCAGTACGTTGTCGAGCTCGCCGAACGGGACGTCGGCGGGGGCTGCCTGGTCGCCGGTTTCGGGGTACGAGTACCAGACGTCGAGGGCGGCGGCGCGGATCGTTCTGTCCCGCAGCGCGTCGTACAGCGGCCGCTGCTTGACGAGTGGTCCGCGGGCGACGTTCACGAGTACGCCGTTGGGTCCGAGGCGCTCGAGTTCGGGGGCGCCGATGATGCCGCGCGTCGTGTGGGTCAGTGGGGCGGAGACGACGAGCGTGTCGGACTCGTCGAGCAAGCGATCGAGCTGGCTCGTGTCGCCTGCCCAGTTGAGCCCGGCACCCTCGGTCCGACCGCTCGCGGTGACGGCCCACGCCTGCACGCCGAACGCCCGCAGCAGACGCCAGGTCGCACGGCCGATGTGCCCGAAGCCGAGGAAGCCGACCCGCGCACTGCCCAGCGTCTCCGGTTGCCGGATTGATGGATTGTAGACATTCGAACGCCAGCGGTCCCGGCGCAGGGCGGCATCGGCAGCGGGCAGCTCGCGGCGCAGGCCGATCAACGCCCAGACGATGTACTCCGCGATCGAGTCCTCGTGGTGGTACGTGTTCGCGACCGGGACGCCCGGCGCCTCGATCCGATCGGTGCCGGCGCCGGCGACCTGGACCAGTCGGAGCCGTCCAGCCGCGCCAGCCATCTCCGGCGTGAATGCTGGTCCGACCAGTACGTCGGCCGTTCGCAGCGCACCGAGCAGCTGGTCGGGCAACCAGACCACTTCCGTGGCCTTGGGCAACAACTCTTCGAACTCGTCCCGCAACGGCAGGAGGTTCGGGTCGGTGACGACGACTCTCATCTGTCGCTCCGCTCGCGGCGCGCCGGCGTCCAGCCGGCCACCGGGCCGGTGCTCTGGCGCACCACGAGCTGCGTCGGCAGCGTGACGACGCGCGGCTCGACCGCGGACTGGCCGAGATCGGCCGTGAGTTGCTGGTGCAACATGTCAACACTCATGACGCCCGCCCGCGACATCGGCACCTGGATGCTCGTCAACGTCGGCCGGGCGACCTCCGCGAGCGGCGTGTCGTCGACGCCGATGATGCTCAGGTCGCCTGGAACCTCGATACCCAGCGCGGTCGCGCCGGCCATGATTCCCAGCGCCATCAGGTCGTTGTGTGCGATCACGGCGGTCGCACCGGAGGCCACGACACTCGCGGCGGCGGCCTGACCACCCGCCACGGTTTCGGCCTGCCAGCCGATCAGTTCGAGCTCGATGTCGGACTGCTCGGCGAGGTGCTGGATCGCGTCGACCCGGTTCTGGTTCGACCAGGACAGCGGTGAACCTTGCGCGTAGGCGACGTGCTCGTGACCGAGGACGCGCAAGTACTCCAGCGCCTGCCGCAGGCCGTCGGCGGCGTCCGGTACGACGCTGTTGGTCTCGTCACTGGTGCGGTTGACCAGTACCAGCGGCGTGTCCCCGCACAGCTCGGCGATGTCGTGCGCGGGGAGCCGCGGCGAGCAGACGATGAAGCCGTCGACGCGCTCATGAAGTTCCCCGATGATCTCGCGCTCGCGGTCCGGGCTGCCGTCGGTGTCGGTCAGTACGACGGTCTGCCGCCGGTTCCACCCGTGCGCCTGGGCCGCCTTCACGAAGCTCGCGAACACCGGGTTACCGATGTCCGGCACGATGATCGCGACGGTCGCCGACCGCGTCGGCAGTCCACCGGCCCGGGACCGCCGGCCCGCCGAGGCGACGTACCCGATCTCCTCGGCCGCCGTGACGATCCGCCGTAGCGTGTCCCGGCCGATCCGATCCGGGTCGCTGAACGCCCGCGACGCGGTGGACAACGACACACCCGCGCGCTGCGCGACGTCGGTCAGGGTCGGGTTCACGAAGGCTCCTGAAGGTTGCACCAATGTTTCCTCAACATTGCGGCAACTTGCACAACCCTGTCAAGACGTTGGTCCACGCACCGGATCACCGTGAACGCCATCGCCCCCGGCCCGATCGACACCGACATCATGGGCGGCCCCTTGACCCCCGAACGCCGCACCGCCCTGACCACCGATCTCGTCGTCAACCAACTGGGCACCCCCCAAGACGTAGCCACCGCCATCGCCTTCCTGGTCTCGGACGCCACCCCCTACATAACCGGCCAAACCCTCAACGTGGACGGCGGCCTCTACATGCACTGACCACGTGTGCGGGCTACGCAAGCGTGGGCCACGGTTGCCGGGCCGAGCGGGATTGTAGGTAGGCGGCCAGGGCTAGTGCCTGCAGGTCCTGGTGGTGGGGGACGGCTAGTTGGGCGCCGATGGGTAGGCCTGCTGTCGAGTAGCCGGCGTTGACGGTGGTGGCGGGGTGGTGGGACATGTTGTAGGGGACGGTGAAGGCTATGTGTTCGAAGGGCTTTGCCGGGTCGTCGGTGGGGTAGGCGAGTTCGGCGGGGAAGGCTGTGATGGGGGCTACGGGTGACAGGATCACGTCGTAATGCTTGAAGACCTCGGTGACAGCGGACGCCATGGCGGACATCTGGGTGTAGCCGTGGAAGACGTCCGAGGCGGTCAGGTCGGCGGCGGTGGCGACCCATTGGCGGATCTGGGGTAGGACCTTGGCTCGGCGTTCCTCGGGGAGTGCGGCGATGTCGGTGGCGGAGCGGATGCGCCAGAAGCGGTCGAGACCGTCGAGCATTTCGCGCGTGATGACGGGCGGGATCGGGTCGATGATCGCGCCTGCTTGTTCGAGTACGGAGGCGGTGGACGAGACGGCGGCGGTGATCTCGGGGTCCACCGGAAGGCCCACGCCGGCGTCGAGGAGCAGCGCGACGCGCAGGCCTTTCAGTTGTACGTCGAACACGTCCGACGCCGGTGGGATCGAGGTGTGGTCACGCGGGTCGTAGCCCTGCATCACCGTCAACGCCAGCGCCGCGTCGTCCGCCGTACGGGCCAGTGGGCCGATCGCGCGGCCGGCGTACGGAGTTCCGACGGCGATCCGGCCGTGGGTAGGTTTGAGGCCGACCAGGCCGCACCACCCGGCGGGCAAGCGGATCGATCCGCCGATGTCCGTGCCGACGTGGATCGGCCCGTACCCGGCCGCCGCCGCAGCCGCCGCGCCCGCGCTCGAACCGCCGGCCGTCTTCGACACGTCCCACGGGTTGCGCGTCAACCGGTGGAACGTCGACACCCCGGACGACAACATCCCGTACTCCGGCATCGTCGTCTTGCTGAAGATCACCGCACCGGCGGCCCGCAACCGTGCCGCCGCGGGTGCGTCTTCCGCGGCCGGGACGAGCATGGTCGCCGCAGTTCCTTGCGGTACGGGCGTTCCGCGCGTCGCGATGTTCTCCTTGACCGTGACCGGTACGCCGTCGAGCGCGCCAGCGGTACCGTTCCGCCACCGCTGCTCCGACTCGTGTGCCGCCGCGCGGGCGCCGTCCGGGTCCAATGCGTAGAGCGCACAGAGCTGTGGTTCGAGAGCGGACACCCGATCGAGGACATCGGCAATGACCTCGACGGGTGACAGCGAGCCGTCGCGGTACTTCGCCAGCAGCTCGGTTGCGGTCAGGTCGGCGAGACTCATCTGCGCTCCATCCGGTCGGCGAATCAGTTCGGTGGTTCGAAGCGGCCGTCGACCGCGGTCCAGCCGCCGTCGACCGCGAGGATGCTCCCGGTCACGAAGCTCGCCGCGTCCGAGGCGAGGTAGACGACCGCGCCGGCGAGTTCGTCCGGGCGGGCCCAGCGGCCGAGGGCGCCCTTCTGTGCGTAGGCGTCGTACCAGGCTGGATCGGCCTTGATCTGAGCGGTCAGCGGGGTTTCGACGACGCCTGGAGCGATCGCGTTCGCGCGGACGCCGGACGGGCCGAGCTCGGCGGCTGCGGTCCGCAGCAGTTGGACGAGACCGGCTTTTGTTGCCGCGTACACCGATTGGCCCGGCTCGACCGTCGTACCACGGATCGAGCTGAACCCGATGATGCTGCCGCTCCCGCGCTCCGCCATGCCGCGTCCGAACGCACGGATCAACTGGAAGGAGGCCCGCAGGTTGAGCGACACCACCCGGTCGAACTCGTCGCCGGTGTAGTCGAGGATTCGCTTCCGCACGTTCGTTGCCGCCGTGAACACCAACACGTCAACACGATCCAGGTCGGCAACAGCCCGCTCGATCGCCACGTCGTCGAGCACATCCAATTCGTACGCCGTCATCTCACCGACGGCATCGGCGGCTGTTTCCTGCGCGGCTATCAGGTCGCGGTCCGCGCAGGTCACACGTGCACCGTGCGCGGCCAGCGCCCGGGCGCTCTCGCGGCCGATACCGCTGCCGGCGCCGACCACCAGCGCGTGTTTGCCGTCCAGGCGGAAGAGGTTCGTATAGTCCATCGGTTCACCTGTCATGGCCGCGGGCGGATGATCGCCATCCGGGTCGTGGTCAGTTCCTCGATCGCGAAGCGCGGGCCCTCCCGGCCGGTACCGGAGTCCTTCACGCCGCCGTACGGCATCACGTCCGAGCGGAACCCGGGAACGTCGTTGATCACCACTCCCCCGACGTCCAGCCGGTCGATCGCGGCGAACGCGGTGTCGAGCGACGACGTGAACACGCTCGCATGCAGCCCGTACCGCGTGTCGTTCACGGCCCGCAGCGCACTGTCCACATCCGGCACCGACCGGACCGCGATCACCGGCCCGAAGATCTCCTCGTCCCACGCCTGCAGACCATCGGGCACGTCGGTCAGCACGATCGGCCCGAGTACGTCACCCGGCGCCTCGTACGCGATCGAACCGCCCGCATGCACCGCATCCCCGACCCACTGCCGGACCCGATCCGTCGACGCCGGGTTGATCAACGCGGACACCCGCGTTTCCGGATCCCGCGGATCGCCGACGACCACCTCGGGAAGCCGCGCACCCAGCTTCTCCAGCAGCGGCTCCCGCACGGATTCGACGGCGATCACCCGCTGCACCGAGATGCACGCCTGACCTGACGCGTAGTACCCGCCGCGCACGATCGCGTCCGCGGCCGCGTCCAGATCGGCGTCGGCGGCAACGACCAGCGCCGAGTTGGAGCCGAGCTCGAGCAGTACCTTCGTCGGCGCCGCGTCCCGCGCGATCCGGTGCCCGACGGCAGCCGACCCCGTGAACGACACCGCGCCGATCCGCGGGTCGGTGGTCAGCGTCGCGCCCACCTCCGGCCCGCCCGTGACGACCTGCAACGCACTCGAGGGCACGCCCGCATCAGCCAGTGCCGACCGCATCAGATGCGCGAGCCACAGCGTCGCAAGCGGTGTCTGCGGCGCCGGCTTCACGATGATCGGGCAACCGGCCGCGAACGCCGGTGCGATCTTATGGGCCGCAAGCAACAACGGATAGTTGAACCCGGTGATCCCGATGACCACGCCGATCGGCTTCCGAACCCAGAACCCCTGCAGGCCTTCTCCACTGGGCAGCAGGTCGAGTGGCACGGTCTCGCCGTGCAGCCGCGCGACCTCCTCCGCCGACGTCTCCAGCGTGAGCAGCGTGCGATCGATCTCCACCCGGCAGTCGACCAGCGGCTTCCCGGTCTCCAGCACCAGCAGGTCGACGAACGCGTCCCGCTCGGCCAGCATCGCCGAATGCACGTCCTGCAGGACTTTCCGGCGCAGGTACGACGGGAGCCGTCCGACCGTTTCCCGTACGGCGAGCGCGCTGTCGAGGGCCGTGCGCGCGATCGCGACGTCCCCGACCGGTGCGTCGGCGACCGGCGTACCGTCGTACGGGAAGATCACCGGGGCGGTCGACGGTGCCTCGATCCAGGACTCACCGATCGGCAGACCGGCTGGAAACTTCATCGCGGTTCTCCCTTCCAGGGTTGCTCGGCCAGCGGGTCCCGGGCCGGCGGCTCCGCGAGCGGGTCCGCCGTGATTGCCCCCGGCAACAGTTCGTCGGTCGTCGGGCCGGTGAGCAGATCCGCGGTGGTTGCCCCGGACAATGCGCGCTGCAGGGTCGGGATCGCCGACACCAGGCGCTGCGTGTACGGGTGCTGCGGAGCGGCGTACACGTCGCCGGTGTAGCCGGTCTCGACGATCTGGCCGGCGTGCATCACGGTGACCCGGTCGCAGACGTGTTTGACGACGGACAGGTCGTGCGAGACGAACACCAGCGTGAGGTCGAGTTCGTCGACCAGATCGGAGATCAGGTTCAGCACCTGGGCGCGGACGGAGACGTCGAGGGCGCTGACCGGTTCGTCGGCGATCAGGATCCGCGGCCGCGGGGCGAGCGCGCGGGCGATCGAGATGCGTTGGCGTTGGCCGCCGGAGAACTGGTGCGGGTAGCGGTCGCCCGCGTCGGCGGACAGGCCGACGGCTTCGAGGAGTTCGCGGACGCGCTGACCCGAAGCCGGATGGCCTTGTACTACGAGGGGTTCGGCGATGATGTCGCGGACCCGCATCCGTGGGTCGAGCGAGCTCATCGGGTCCTGGAAGACGAGCTGCAGGTTCTCGCGGAGCGGGCGCAGGCGGCGCTCCGAGAGGTGGGTGATGTCGGTGCCTTCGACGATCACTTGGCCGGAGGTGGCGCGGTCGAGGGCCGCGATGATGCGCAGCAGGGTGGACTTGCCGCAGCCGGACTCGCCGACGATGCCGAACCGCTCACCCTGCTTGACCTCGAAGCTGACACCGCGCAGTGCGTGCACGACAGGAGCCGGCCTGACCAGCGAAGTCCGCGGCCGCGGGTAGTCGCGGACGACATCGACAACCTGGATCGCGGTCGGTGATTCCAGTTCACACGTCGTCGGGACCTGCTCAGGCATCCTCGCCTCCGGCCGGGTGGTGGCAGGCGAAGCCGCGGGCTTCTGAGCCTGACCATGGCGGTGTCTCTTCGCAGAGGGCGGTTGCGTGTGCGCAGCGGGTCCGGAAGACGCAACCGGACGGGAACTTGCCGGCCGGCGGCACGTTGCCCGGGATGGTGGTGAGCCGGCGTGAGGTCGTGTCCAGGTCCGAGGCCGCGAGCAGACCTTCGGTGTACCGGTGACGCGGCCGGGTGAATACCTCAGCGACAGGACCCGCCTCCACGACACGTCCGCCGTACATGACAAGCACGCGTTCGCACACCGTCGCGACGACGGCGAGGTCGTGGGTGATGAAGAGCAATGCGGACGAGCGGTCCACGACACCGCGGACGATCAGGTCGAGGACGAGCGCCTGGACGGTGACGTCGAGCGCGGTCGTCGGCTCGTCGCAGATCAGCAGCGCGGGATCGTTGGCCAGGGCAAGCGCCAGTACGACTCGTTGCCTCATGCCACCGGACAGCTGATGTGGATACGCCCGAAGCGACTCCACCGGCAACTGCACCCGTTCCAACAGTTCGGCCGCCGCCGTGCGAGCCGCTGGTTTGGCCAGCGTCTTGTGGATCAGCATCGCCTCGACGAGCTGATCACCGATCCGCATCGTCGGGTTCAGCGCGGTCATCGGCTCCTGGAACACCATCGCGATCTCGCGCCCGCGGACCCGCGACATCCGCCGTTCGTCCGCGCCGACCAGCTCGTGGTCGACACCGTCGAGCCGTACCGACCCGCCCGCCCGGACGTCCTCCGGCAGCAGTCCGAGAATGCTCAACGCGGTCAACGACTTACCCGACCCCGACTCCCCGATCAGCCCGACCCGCTCCCCCGCCCCGACCGTCAGATCCACGTCCGACACCAGCGTCGTGTCCCGCACCGACACCGACAACCCGCGCACCGTGAGTACATTCATCGCCGGTCCTCCAATTTCGGATCGAACCGGTCGCGCAGACCGTCGCCCAACAGGTTGAACCCGAGGACCGCGATCGCGATCGCGACGCCGGGGAAGATCGCCAGCCGCGGCGCGCTGAACAGGAACTCCTGACTCTCCTGCAGCATCCGCCCCCACGACGGCGTCGGCGGCGGCGTGCCGTACCCGAGGAACGAGAGCGCCGCCTCGGCCAGTACTGCGATCGCGAACGACACCGACGCCTGGACGGTGATCAGACTCGTCACGTTCGGCAGCACGTGCCGTACGGCGATCGGCCACGGCCGGCGCCCCGCCGCACGGGCCGCGAGCACGTACTCGGTCCGCATCACCTGCAGCGCCCCGCTCCGGATCACCCGCGCGAAGCTCGGGACCGAAGCGATGCCGATGGCAACCATCGCGGTCAGCGTGCTGGCGCCGAACACCGCACCGAACATGATGGCCAGCAGCAACGCCGGGAACGCGAGCAGCAGGTCGTTGGCGCGCATGACGAGTTCTGAAGCCCACCGCCGCGTCATCGCCGCGAGGATCCCGAGCGGTACGCCGATCACCGCGGCCACGCCGACCGCGACGACGCCGACGAACAGCGTGGTCCGGGAGCCGACCATGATCTGGCTGAGGATGTCGCGACCGAACTTGTCGGTGCCGAACCAGTGCGACCAGGACGGTTTGAGCAGCCGCGACGCCGGGGTGACGAGCGTCGCATCGTACGGCGTCCAGACGAAGGAGATCAGCGCCATCAGCACGATCACGCCGACGATCACGGCTCCGGCGATCAGACTCGGGTTACGGCGGCTCATGACGCTGTCCTCAGGCGCGGGTCCAGGGCGACGTACAGGACGTCGACCAGGAAGTTGACCAGGAGGACGGCCAGCACCAGGACCATGACTACGTCTTGGACCAGTAGGAGGTCCCGGTTGGAGACGCCGTCGAGGAGCAGGCTGCCCAGGCCGGGGATCACGAAGACGCGCTCCACGACGACCGCTCCGATCAGCAGCGTGGCCAACTGCAACCCCAACACCGTGACCACCGGCACAGCGGCGTTGCGCAAGCCGTGTTTCCAGAGGGCCTGGAACGGCCGTAGGCCTTTGGCGCGGGCGGTGCGGAGGTAGTCCTCGCGGAGTACGTCCAGGACGGCGCTGCGGACGTAGCGGGTGAGGACGGCGCCTTGCACCAGGCCCAGCGACAGGGCGGGGAGGATCAGTTGTTTGAGGAACATGGCGGGGTCCTGCGCGGGTGGGGTCCAGCCGTTCGCGGGGAGCCAGCCGAGTTTGACCGCGAACACCACGATCAGCAGGATGCCGGCCAGGAACGCGGGAATCGCGACCCCGAGCTGCGAGACCGCTGACAGCGCCAGCCCGGAGACCTGACGGTGGCGTGCCGCCATCACCGTGCCGGCCGGTGCGGCGACGAGCAGCGCGATGATCATGCCCGCGACGACCAGCCAGAGCGTGACCTGCAGCCGGTCGAACACCTGCGGCCCGATCGCGACCTTCGAAACGTACGACGTTCCGAGGTCGCCGCGCAGCAGTCCGCCGACCCAGTCGAAGTACTGCGTCGGCAGCGGGCGGTCGAGGCCGAACTGCCGCCGCAGTTCGGCCACCGCCTGGTCGGAGGCGTTCACGCCGAGCGCGACCCGGGCCGGGTCGCCGGGCAGGATCGCCATGAACGCGAAGACCAGCACCGTGCTCACCGCGAGGCTGACCAAGAACACGGCGGTGCGCTCGATCAGGCGGAGAATCATCGGCTGAGCTGGGACAGGTCGAAGGCCTCGGTGATCGCGTTGGTCGGCAGCCCCTTGATGTCCTTGTCCGCGACCATCAGGTTCGGCAGCAGGAACAGCCAGTCACCCGCCGCCTGCTCGGACAGCCGCCGGGCCGCCTTCTTCATGTCGGCGACCTGGGTGGCCTCGTCGCCCGCGTCGGCCGCGGCCAGATCGGCCTGCAACGTCGGGTCGTCGTAGCGCGTGTAGTACTTCGGGTTGCCGAACACGGCGCCGAGGTCACGCGGCTCGACGTGCGCGATGATCGACATGTCGTAGTCGGCGTTCTTGAACACCGTGGTCAGCCAGGCCGCCGGGAACTCCAGCTGGTCGATCTGCACCTTCAGCCCGGCCTGCTCCAGGTCGCTCTTCACCACCTGGCCGCAGGAAGTTGCGTAGGGCAACGTCGGGAGCCGCAGCCGGAGCGTCTTGCCGGCCGCACCGGAGGCCTGGAGCAACGACTTCGCCTTGGCCAGGTCGTACGGCGCGACGCCGGTGAGGTCCTCGTACCACGGGTCGGTCGGCGGGACCATGCTGCCGATCAGCTTGCCGCGCCCGGCCCAGCAGGTGTCGAGCAGCGCCTTGTGGTCGATCGCCATCCGGATCGCCTGCCGGGTCCGGAGGTCCTTGAACACCGGCCGCGAGTTGTTGAACGACAGCAGCACCTCGCCGTTGGTCGTCCCCTCGATCACCTGGTACTTCGAGTTGCTGGTGAACTGGCTCAGCGCCTCGGGCGCCTGCACCGTGCCGACCACGTTGATCGTGTTGGTGAGCAACGCGTTGTTGAGTGCTGTGGCGTCCTTGAAGTACTTCAGGGTGATCTGCTGGAAGAAAGGCTTCGTGCTCCAGTAGCCGTCGTTGCGGGCCAGCACGATCGAGTCGCCGCGGTTCCACTTCGAGAACTTGAACGGGCCGGTGCCGACCGGGTCGGTGGCGAGCGCGCTCACGCCGCTCTCGGAGAACATCGCGCCGATCCGGGTGGTCATCCGGAACAGCCAGTCGTTGCTGGGCTTGGCGAGCGTGACCTGCAGCTGGGTCGGTGACAGTGCCTTGGCGTCGGAGACCACGTCCATCGCGCTCTTCAGCGAGATCGTCCACGCGGTCTTCACCCGGTTGATGCTGAACACCGCGTCGCTCGCGGTGAACTGCTTGCCGTTGGTGAACTTCGCGTTGTCGACCAGGTCGAAGGTATACGTCTTGCGGTCCGGCGACACCTTCCACGACTTCGCCAGCGAGGGCACGATCTTGCCGGAGTCGTCCTGTTTGACCAGCGTCTCGTACACGTTGCCGAGCAGCGCCTGCGGGATCGCGGCCCCGTCGGTGGTGGTGAAGTCCAGGCTGGCCGGCTCCGCGACCAGGCCGATCGACAGCTTCTGCTCGCCGCCCGGTGAGCTGCCGGACGACGTACTCGATCCGGCCGAGCAGGCGGTGAGCGCCAGTACTGCTGCAGCGGCGACTGCGACCGCACGGATGGAAACCTTCACGCGAACTCCTCCAGTGCCTCGATCTGTCGCCGCATTCTGACCGGCCACCGTCACCGGTCGGCGCCCGGCCACGCCGGTGCCGAACACTTCGCCGTCCGGCTGTGACTGGTCCGACCAGTGGACTAGGTATTACTGGGCCACTAGGTTTGTCGCAGCACACCGCTCTGTCAAGACGATTGGGGCGCCAGGAGATGACAAAAGCGCAGTTCCAGCCGGTGCAACCCGTGCGCGCCTACCAGCGGATCGTCGAACAGGTCGAGGACGCGCTGGCGCGCGGCGATCTCGCGCCCGGGCAGCGGCTGCCGAGTGAGCGCGAACTGGTCGCGCAGTTCGCGGTCAGCCGATCGACGGTGCGCGAGGCACTGCGGGTGCTGGAGAGCAACGGCGTGGTCCGGTCCCGGCCCGGCGACCCGAACGGTCCGGAGATCCTGCCGTTCTCATCGGCCGCGCTGCGCAAGCAGGTGGCTCGGCTGGCCCGGGTCGACGAGCTCGGCCTGAGCGAGCTGATCGGGTTCCGGATGATCATGGACGGCGCCGCGATCCAGGTCGCGTCCCGCCTGCGCACTCCTGAAGAGCTGGACGAACTCGAGGCGACGCTGGTCGCGATGCGGGACGCGATCGAGGTCGACTTCGACGCGTTCAGCGAAGCCGACCTGGCCTTCCACGAGCTGATCGCCCGGATCAGCCGCAACTCGCTGATCCAGACCTGCAACGAAGTCGTCCGCGGCGTCGTCCTCAGCCTGATCTCGGACAAGATCGCGCACGCCCCGAACAGCCGCGCGCTGATGCTCGAGTCGCTCCACCACCACGCCGAGGTGGTCGACGCGATCCGCACCGGCGACGGTCACGCCGCGGCCCGGATCGCCCGCCAGAACATGTTCGACTACTACGCCGGGTACGTACCCGACTCCGAACAGGAAACCTTGCGCGCACTCGTAGAGGACTGAGCATTCCCGTGGCATTCTGACGGGATCGGTTCACTGGTGGGGGGCACCGCGTGAGCAAACCTGCGATTCTCACGGTCGACGACGACCCGATGGTTTCCGCTGCGATCTCCCGCGACCTGCGCCGCCGGTACGGCGACGATTACCTGGTCGTTCGCGCCACATCGGGGGACCAGGCGTTGGCCGCGCTGACCAAGCTCGTCCTGCGCAACCAGCCGATCGCGCTGATCGCGACCGATCAGCGGATGCCCGGCATGACCGGGATCGAGCTGCTCGAACGCGCCCGTGAACAGGCCGAGGGCGCGAAGTACCTGCTGTTGACCGCGTACGCCGATACCGATGTCGCGATCCGCGCGATCAACGACATCGGCCTGGACTACTACCTGCTGAAACCATGGGATCCACCCGAGGACCAGCTCTTCCCGGTCGTCGACGACCTGCTCGAGGATTGGCAGCACGCCAATCCCGAACACAGCTCCGACGTCCGGATCGTCGGCAACCGCTGGTCCGACCGCGCCCACGAGATCAAGACGTTCCTGGCTCGCAACCACGTCCCGTACCGCTGGTACGACGTCGAGCGCGACGCCGAAGGCCTGCGCCTGCAGGAACTCGCCGCGGCCGGTGACAACGACCTCCCGCTGGTACTGATACCGGACGGCGACACGCTCCGCTCCCCCACCGCCCTCGACCTGGCCTCCGCGCTCGGTCTGCGCACCCGCGCCGAACAGCCGCTGTACGACGTGTGCATCGTCGGCGGCGGACCGGCCGGCCTTGCCGCTGGTGTCTACGCCGCGTCCGAAGGCCTCAGCACCGTGATCGTCGAACGCGAGGCGCCGGGCGGTCAGGCCGGGCTGAGCGCCGCGATCGAGAACTACCTCGGCTTCCCGCGTGGTTTGACCGGCTCCGATCTCGCCCAGCGCGCCGTCGCCCAGGCGTCCCGGTTCGGCGCCGAGATGGTGCTCGCGCGCTCGGTGGTCGGGCTCGAGTCACGCGGCCCCGTGCACGCCGTACTGCTCGAAGGGTCCGGGGAGATCGAGGCCCGTTCACTGATCGTCGCGACCGGCGTCTCGTACCGCAGTCTCGACGTCGAAGGACTCGCCGACCTCACCGGCCGCGGGGTGTACTACGGCGCGACCGCGAGCGAGGCCAGCCAGGTCCAGGACGACGAGGTGTTCATCGTCGGCGCCGCGAACTCCGCCGGCCAGGCCGCCCTCAACCTCGCCCGGTACGCGAAGCGCGTCGTACTGCTCGTCCGCGGCGAACGGCTCGAGAACTCGATGTCGCGGTACCTCGTCGACAAGATCACCACGGCGCCCAACATCGAGGTGCGGTGCCGGACCGAGGTGGTCGGCTGCCGCGGCGAAGGTCATCTCGAGGGGCTGACGCTGGCCGACCGCAGGTCCGGCAGGGTCGAGGAGGTGCTGGCCAGCTGGTTGTTCATCTTCGTCGGCGCGATTCCGCGGACCGAGTGGCTCGGCGACTCCGTCGTCCGGGACGCCCTGGGTTTCGTGGTGACCGGGCCGGAGCTGGTGGTGCAGCAGCGCTGGCCGCTGTCC
This sequence comes from Kribbella jejuensis, assembly GCF_006715085.1. Classification (NCBI taxonomy): domain Bacteria; kingdom Bacillati; phylum Actinomycetota; class Actinomycetes; order Propionibacteriales; family Kribbellaceae; genus Kribbella; species Kribbella jejuensis. The sequence continues at coordinate 510,933 of NZ_VFMM01000001.1, forward strand.
CGGCCCCCGTACGCGTTGGAGACCAGCGTGCCGGGCGTGTTCGCGGCCGGCGACGTACGGCTCGACTCGATGAAACGCGTCGCCTCCGCGGTCGGTGAAGGCGCCATGTCGATCTATCTCGTCCACCGCTACCTCGCGAGCCTGTGATGGACGCCGGCGACCTGCGCGACATCCCGCTGTTCGCCGGGGTGAGCGACGCGCAGCTCGAGGAGCTGATCGCGGGCAGCACGGAGCTGCCGATCGAGCCCGGCGTCGACCTGTTCCACGAGGGCGACCCGGCCGATTTCTGGTGGGTCCTCGTCGACGGCGCGATCACGCTGCACCGCAAGATCGGCCGCGAGGACACCGTGATGGGCAAGATGGACGTCCCGGGCCGCTGGGCCGGCGGCTTCCGGGCGTGGGACGAGCACGGGCTGTACCTGGCCAGCGGGCGCGGCCTCGCCGCGGGACGAGTTCTGCGGGTGCCGGCCGACGTACTGCGGGACCGGATCGACGACTGGTTCCCGCTGGCGGGTCATCTGATCAAGGGCGTGTACGGGACCGCGCGGGCGATCGAGTCCACGACGCGGCAACGGGAGTCGCTGATCACGCTCGGTACCTTGGCCGCCGGGCTCGCACACGAGATCAACAACCCGGCCGCGGCGGCATCCCGTTCGGTCAGCGCGCTCGACACCGCGTGCGTCACGCTCCTGTCGGCGTTGCGCGGCCTCGCCGAGGGCGACGTACGGGCCGACCAGTTCAGTGCCCTCGACGAACTCCGGCTCGAACTCGGTGCGGGTACGGCGGCACCAGATCCGGTCGACCTCGCCGATCACGAGAACACGATCGCCGACTGGCTCGACGACCACGCCGTCGACCGGTCCTGGTTCATCGCGCCACCGCTCGCGGCGGCCGGCGCCGGCGTGGAGTGGTGCGAGCGCGCGGCCGACGTACTCGGGCCCGCGCTCGGTCCGGGTCTGGAATGGGTGGCCAGCACGCTCGCCGCGTCGACGCTGATCGGCGAGGTGAAGGAGTCGACCCGGCGGATCACCGAACTGGTCGCGGCGGTCCGGTCGTACTCGCAGATGGACCGCGGTTCGATCCAGACGATCGACGTGACCGAGGGCATCGAGAGCACGCTCGTGATGCTCGGGCACAAACTCCGCGGCGGTGTCGAGGTGGTCCGCGCGTACGGCGACGTACCGCGGATCGACGCGTACGCCGGTGAACTCAACCAGGTGTGGACGAACCTGGTCGACAACGCGGTCGATGCCATGGACGGCGCCGGCACGCTGCGGATCGGTACCCGGACCGACGGCGACCGGATCGTCGTCGAGTTCACCGACTCCGGCGCCGGGATGCCGCCGGAGGTCGCGGCCCGCGCGTTCGAGCCGTTCTACACGACCAAGGACGTCGGCAAAGGCACCGGGCTCGGCCTCGACATCGCGCAACGGATCGTCACCGAACACCACGGCGGGACGATCGCGATCACGTCCCGCCCGGGCGAGACCACCCTCCAGGTCCGGCTACCGCGGCAGCCGGCCGGCTAGGTCCCGATCAGGTCCTGCTCAGGTCCCGATCAGGTGTCGTGCTCGACGATCCGGACCCGCGGGACCTTGAGCACCTTGCGGGCCTTCGTGGTCCAGTCGGAGCACAGGAACGCGGCCGCGGTCTCCGGCCAGGCGACCACCACGACCTCTTGGCTGCTGGTGGTCTTGACCATCTGCATCAGCGCCAGCAGCACTTCGCCGTGCGTGATGGAGACGTGCACCGGGTAGCCGCTGGCGGCCCGGAGCCGACGTGAGCTGTGCTCGATCACCGACGCGAGATCGACCGCGGGATCCGCGAGAGTCGCCACCGGTGTTCGGCTCGGGGACGGCGGGCCGATCCGCGCCGACGGTGCCGTCGCCGAACCGACCACGGCCGCGGAACCGGTCAGACCGGCCACGTCCGCGAACGTCGAGCCGAGCAACGCCATCGGACCTGCCAGCGCGCTGTCCGTATGACTGGAGACCAGCAGGTGGTATTCGATGGGTTCCTCGCGCCTCGCGTGCAGTGCGGCAACGCGGCGCGCGTCGCCCTCGCTCATCTCGCGCTCGATGAGCACCACCACGTCGTACGTCATTCGTGGCTCCCTTCGCCAATTCCGTTGTACTCCTGGCCGGGAGCGCACCAAAGGATCGGGCGCGCGTCCGTCACGGAATTGTCAAAAACCTCTCAGGCTCCTGCCAGACACGCCCGGCCGCAGTGTCAAGAAACGCGTACGCCCGTTCGCGCCCGGCTGTCGGGGGCCAGCACCGCAAGCAGGTGCGGTGCATCGATCAGCGCGACACTCGCACGGTCCAGCAGCCGTGGATGCAAGGCGTACACTTCCGCTCCCGGCCGCACCGCGACATCTCCGGAGAGCACGGCAACGAAATCCGCACGGGCCGCGGCGTCGGAGTCCCAGCTCCGGTCCGGCTCGAGGCGCGCGGTGACGCGGCGCGCGTACGCCGCCAGCTCCTCGCCGGCGCCGCGCCGGTAGCCGACGACGGATCCGTCCGCGCAGCGCACCGCGATCTCGTCGGTGCGGGCCGCCGCGTGCCAGCAGCAGATCTCCCACAGGCTCGCCCGGTCGCCCGACCCGTGCACCTCCTCCAGCGTCGCGGACATCAGCCCGAGCTGCCCGGCGTACCTCCGGAGGTTGTGGCCGTACCCCGCGGCGCCGAGGTTCACGTCGTACCAGCGGAGTTCCTTGGTGTGCAGGTCGACGCCGAACGGCAAGAGGATCTTCGCCGGCCCGGCCAGGTCGAACCGGTCCTCCACCGCGGCCGGGTCGAACAACCCGGACGGTTGCCGCATCACCCCGACGAAGCCGCGCTCGAGCTCGTCGAACGGTACGTCGTTGTAGCTGAACACGACCGGCAGCAGGTACCGCCCGCCGACCCGGCGCACCGCTCGCAGGTCGACGTCGACGAACTCCGTCGAGCCCTGCGGCGCGGGCGCCGACGTCAGGTCGCCGGAATGCACCAGTGCGTCCTCGTCGAACCGCAGCCGGGTGTAATCGCACAGCCCGACGAATCCCCATTCCTCGTCGAACACCGCGACCGACAGGTCCAGGTCGATCCGCCGCTCATCCGGCTGCACCCAGTGCAGGAACAACCGGAGCAGTTCGTCCTGCGGGATCGGCACCGCGCTCCCGCGCGTCATCCGCAACAGGCTCGCGGACGTACTCCGCTCCGAGCCGGGTGCGGCCAGCCGGGCCAGCTCCTCGTCCAGGAACGCCCGCCGCCAGCGCGGCAAACCCGTTGCCCTTCGCAACATCTCCCCGGTGAGTACGGCGGAGAGCTCGGCGGCGAGCGCGGCGGGCAGCGGCTCGCGGCCGTCGACCGCCGTCCAGATCCGGGCGGTCCCGCCGCGCGGGAAGAACAGCCGCAGATCGCCCGGCGGCGTCCTGACCTGCCCGAGCGCCGCGGTGATGACAGCCGGCGACACGTCGGAGACGGCGGTCGTCAGTGCGTCCACGAGCGCGGCGTGATGCTCGGGCTCGAGCGCCCGCGCCAACTGGACGAGGCGGCGGACCAACTCACCCGGACGCTGCCGGAGCAGATCGAGCGCCTGGTCCGGACGTCCTTGTGCGAAAGAGCTCTCGACGCGGGAGCCGTACGTGGTCAGGACGAGCCGCCCTTGCTCGACCCGTACCAACGGATGCCGCGAGGCCTCGCCGGCGACCGCACGTCCGGCCGGGGTACCGAGGTCGAGCTCGGTACGACGAAGGATCGCGAACGCCAGCGCGGCGACCGGGAACCGGCTCGCGAACTCGAACGGGTGCAGGTTTTCCGCGATCCGCTTCCAGCCACGTTCGTGCCGGAACAGGTCCTCTACCAGCGTCTCCACCGGCATCCGGTCGAGCCGCTCCACCACCAGCCGCCGTGTTGCCCGGGGCAACGACTTCCGGCGCGCCGGTGGCGTCCGCAGGCCGGGGTCGGCGTCCATCAGCGCGTAGATCAGCCGTAGCACGTCGGTGGGAGTGTCGGCGCGGTCGATCAGGTCCGGGTCGTCGGCGAGGAAGTGCGCGATGACGAGCGCCTTCGTCTCACGCACCGGGATGTCCTCGGGGAGCCACGCGGAGCTGGCAACTGTGAGCAGCACCTGCAGATCGGCACGGTCCTGTGCGGACAACGGAGCGCGCCGGGCGAGCAGCGACTCGATCGTCTGGCGCACCGAGTCGGCCGTGGCGAGCGACAGCAAGCGCAGGCGGTCCGAGCGGACATGGGCCGGCTGGTCGTCCTCGACGGATGGCTTGAGGAACGGGGCGTCGGGGTCGATGCGCCGCAAGCACAGGGGGCACGCGCTGAAGTCGGAACCGTCCCAGCAGGTGCGGCAGACCAGATGTGCACAGGGCGATACCGCATGCACGGAAGTGGTGTCACCGCAGAGCACACACGGTTGGTCGGGCTCCTGCAGCAGCCGTGCGAAGACCCTGTTCACGTAGAAGCTCTCAGTGTCGCCAGGAACGCTCTCCGGGAAGCCACGGAACAACGGCGTGTGCTGGGCGTCGAACCCAGACTCTGCGTCGAGCAGCTCCAGCAGGGCTTGGCCGAACCCCGCCAGAGCAGGGGCCGACAGCGAAGCGCAGTACCGATACAGGCCGACCGAGAGCAGCAGCCCACGCTGGATCAGGTCGGCCTGCAACGCGGACAGGCCCGCCTGGATCGTCAACGGACGTCGCAGCCACTGCCAGGCAGAGCGCCGGACCGCAGGGGTGAGCGCCGTGGCGTCGACCAGCCGCCTGCGGCGCAACAGCACGACTGCTGGTTGGTCCGGCATCGGCGTCTCCCCCGGTGAACGACAGGATGAAGGCGCCAGGGGCGGAGAGTGGACGCGCTACTTGGCCTGGTGAAGGAGAAGGAAGCACGTCCAGGAGCCGCCCCTGGCACCGAGAACGCTACCGGCAGCCACCGACAGTTTTCGGTTCGCTGGGTATTCGCGGGTCATGGCCCGGACAAAGAAGAGCTCCGGTGGCAGGGTCGGGGCCGCCCCGCCCAGACCCCGCCACCGGAGATCTCCAGAGTAGAACGTTCATCCAAATCTCGCGCCACCGGGTCCCCCATCTCACCCAGATTTGGCACTGATGCGCCGCAGGCAAACCCTTGAGTCATGGATTTGCTCACGTTCAGGAGGTGTCAGGCCACGGATAGTGGTTAACGTGCACGGTATGGCCAGTGGGGTGGTCCAGCGTGCGCGCTGGCGAGACGTGTTCGGGCATGCGGAGTTCCGGGCCTTGTTCCTGGCCGGAGTGCTCTCCGTCGCCGGCGACCAGATCGCCCGGGTGGCGTTGTCGGTGCTGGTCTTCGACCGCACCAACTCCGCGGGCCTCACGGCGCTGACGTACGCCCTCACCTACATCCCCGACCTTCTCTTCGGCCCGCTGCTGGCCGGCATCGCCGACCGCTACCCGCGCCGCACCGTGATGATCGTCACGGACATCGCCCGTGCTGTTCTCGTTGCCTGCATGGCCGTCCAGGCTCTTCCGCTCGTCGTCGTGATCGTGCTGCTGCTGGCGCTGCAAGCCTTCGGCTCACCGTTCAACGCGGCCAGAGCAGCCACCCTGCCCGCCGTACTCCCAGGTGATCACTACGTGCTCGGCAAGGCCGCCAACGACATGGTGGTCCAGTTCAGCCAGGTCCTCGGCTTCGGTTTCGGCGGCGCGGTCGTGGTCGCGGTCGGGACGTCCGGAGGCCTGCTCCTGGACGCGGCGACGTTCCTGCTGTCGGCCGCTCTCGTGACCTTCGGCGTACGTCGCAGACCGGTGCCGGGAGCCGGCACCGATGCGCCACCGTCGAACTACTTCCGCGACCTCGCCGACGGCGTATCGCTCGTCGCCCGGACGCCGCAACTCCGCTCGCTCGTCCTGCTCGCGACGATCGCCGGGTTCTACGTGACCGTGGAGGGTCTCGCCGTACCGTACGCACACGAGATCGGCCACGGCACGACCGCCGCGGGCTTCCTGCTCGCCGCAAGCCCCGCCGGAGCCGTTGTCGGCATGTGGCTGATCACCAAGTGGGAGCCCGAACAGCGGCTGCGACTACTAGGTCCGCTGGCGATCCTGGCCTGCGTGCCGCTGGTCTTCAGCTTCGGCGGGCCGAACCTGGTCACCACCGTGGCACTCTGGGCGTTGTCCGGCCTCGCGTCGGCGTACCACTTGCCGACCAGTGCGGCCTTCGTCCAAGCGATCCCGGACGGGCGCCGCGGTCAGGCCTTCGGCGTCGCCAGTACGGCGCTGAAGACCAGTCAGGGCCTCGGCATCCTGCTGGCCGGCCTGCTCGCCGACCGCTGGTCCCCGACGGTCGCGCTGGGCACGATGGGGGTCGCCGGGTCCTGCGCGGCCCTGCTGGCGGGCAGTGCCTGGGCACGTGCCCGCCGGGCCGGTACCGGCACGTCCGAAATGAGCGCCGGATGAGCGCCGGACAAGCCGCCGGAGATCCGCGCAATGATCTCCGGCCGGCTTCGTAAAATGCCGGTAAAGAAATTCCGGCATTACCACTCGTTGCCGCTGACCAGCCATTCGTTGCCGGTACCGCGGAGCCACTCGTTACCGCCGGTGAACCACTCGTTACCGCCCTGGAACCACTCGTTCCCGGCGCCGGTGAACCACTCGTTGCCACCGCGGAACCACTCGTTACCGGTGTTGATCTTCGCCATGGTGAATCCTTCCTCCGCCATCCCAGGGGATGGAACAAAACGCGGGCCGGTGCTGACCTCGCGTGTCCGGGCAGTTACTATTCAGGAATAACCGTTCAGGTCTATCCGGGTGAGGCCACAATGATTCTGATCGGTCGGAGCATTTGGGTGCCACCCCGCCGGTGGAAGCTCTGGTCGCTACCTCGTCCCGCACTGTGCTACGTGCTCGGGGTCGATGCTGTCGCGCTCATGATCACCGCCGCCGCGGTCGCTTCGACGGTCTCCGGTGGCGTCGGCCACGCCGAGTGGCTCGCGTTCGGCGTGCTGACCGCCGCGTCGATCCTGCACCTGGAGTCTGCCCGCGGAATCGAGCGCCGACGCGAGATGGCCGCGAACACCTCGCCGTACACGAACCTGAAGAGCCTCTGGGTGTTCGCCGGCCTGCTACTGCTCCCGCTCAGCCTGGTGGTCGCGCTGATCGTGATCTCCTACAGCTACTCCTGGATCCGGGTGTACGGGCGGACGATCGCGCACCGCAAGGTGTTCTCGGCCAGTACGTTCATCCTGGCCAGCGCGGCTGCCGCGGCGACGCTGCGGGCCGGTGGTCTGGTCACCGAGCCGCGCGTACCGACCGGCCCGTGGCAGCTGGTCGTGGTGATCGGCGCCGCGACCATGTGGTGGCTGGTGAACTTCGCTCTCGTGATCGGCGCGATCCTGCTGGCGTCGCCGGACACCACCGCGCGGAGTGCATTGGGCAATCTTGCTGATCAGCTCGTGGTCGTCGCGGGCCTCGGCCTCGGTGTCGCGGTCGCCGCTCTGCAGGCGTCGTACCCCTGGGTCGTACCGATCCTGATGGTGACCGTGCTGACGCTGCACCGCGACCTGCTGCTGCCTCAGTTCCAGCGCGCCGCGGGAACCGACGTCAAGACCGGCCTCGCAACCCCGGCGTACTGGGCCAACGCCGTGCCCGCGGAGCTCGCCCGGGCACAGTCCCTGCGCAGCAGCGTCGGCCTGCTCCTGCTGGACCTGGACAAGTTCAAGGAAATCAACGACACGTACGGGCACCCGGCCGGTGACCAGGCGCTGCGTGCGGTCGGCGAGAGCATCCGCGCCGAAGTCCGCCAGGGTGACCTGGTCGCCCGGGTCGGTGGCGACGAGCTCGCGGTGCTGCTGCCCGGTGCCTCGGAGAGCGAACTGCTCGAGGTGGCCGGACGGATCCGGGACCGGCTGAGCGCACTGAGCGTGGCGGTGGAGACCACGAACGCGAAGAACGCGGTGATCGCGGGCGTACCGGCCTCGATCGGCGCCGCGGTCTACCCCGACGTCGCCGAGACCATGGACCAGCTGATCCTCGCCGCCGACGACGCCCTGCTCAGCGCGAAGCGCGACGGCCGCAACCGCATCGTCGCCGCCCGCCCCAACCCACCCGGCAGCACCGAGTCAGTCTCTGGCTGACGAGATCCGGATCAGAGCCTTGCCCCGGAGGGTCCGGTTCTCCAAGGCCCGGTGCGCGTCGGCGACCTGGCCGAGGTCGTAGACCCTGTCCACGACCGGTTTCAGGTCGCCGGCGGCGGCTCGGGCCAGGACGTCTTTGGCGGTGACGTGCGTGGTGGTCGAGTCGGCGCGAAGGTCCATGATGCCCTTGACCGTGATGTTGCGGCGGCCGGCTTCGGCGGGATCGATGGCCGCGAAAGTCCCGGACGGGGCTCCGTGGGCGGAGAACCAGCCGCCGTCCTTGGTAACGGTGAAGGCAGTGCCACCGAGTTCGCCGCCCGCGCCTTCGAGCACGATGTCCGCGCCTTGGTTGTTCGTTGCCTCTAGCACCAGTTTTTCCCAGGCCGGTTTGCTGTAGTCGATCAGTACGTCGGCACCCTGCGCCTTGCTCAGTACGAGCTTCTCGTCGCCGCGGGCGGCCGCGATCACGTGCGCGCCGGCCTTGTGCGCGAGCTGGATGAGGAGCAGCCCCATGCCGCCGGCCGAGGCGGTGATCAGGACGTTCCGGCCGGTCATCGGCGGAGCGAGCTCCTCGAGCATCAGCGCGGTCAAGCCGTCGCCGTACACAGCGACGGCGGTCTGCAGGTCGAGCTCCGGCGGGACCTCGACCTCGGGGGTGAGCAGCGCGAGTTCGGCGTGGCCGCCGAAGTTCGCCGGGCGGCCGACGACGCTCTTGCCGATCCAGTCCGCGGAGACGCCGGGACCGACCGCGCGGACCCGTCCGCCGAGGTTGCTGCCCGGGATGTACGGCGGCTCGACGTCGAAGAACGTCCCGTACCCGCCGCGGCGGATCGCGGTCTCGACGAAGATGACGTCGGCCACCTCCACCTCGACGAGCACCTGCCCCTCGGCCGGCACCGGGTCCGGGACGTCGCGGGTCTGGATCACTTCCGGGCCGCCGAACGCGGTCACCACAGCTGCACGCATGTTCGCTCTTTCTGGTCGGGAGTTTCGAGCGTGCAACCTCAACGAAGGTTCAGGTCAAGTTTCTGTCGGCGGCACGGCGTACTCTGCGGGGCATGTTCGACGCCGTCTTCGTCCCCGCCGACCCGCCCCGCGCGGGCCGGCTGGCGTTGTACGGCGACCTTCGCGGCGAGGCAGCGGACGGGACGGTCGAGCTCGTCCTCCCCCGCGGTACGTCGGTACGCCGGACGACCGTGCCCGCGCGGCTGCTCACGATCGAAGAGGTCATCGCCCGGCTGACGTCACCGGACGAACCAGAGGCCGGCAGCTGGGCCGCGTGGCGAGCAGCAGGCCTCGCGGGGCTGGTGTTGATCGGGCGCGGCCGGTTGGTCCCCGACCGGAGCGCGGAGGGGTACGGCGCGTGGCGGGTGGCTCCGCTCGATCCGATCGACCAGGCGTGGCTGCGGAACCTCAGCGCCGCGATGCCGGCGTACGGGCATGCCCTCCCGCTGACCAACGCGCGGCCGCTGCGGTTGATCGAGCCGGAGCAGCTGATCCGCGCGTTCTGGGACGCGCTCGCGGACACGCTGGTCCGGACGCCGGCCGCCGCGGTGGCGACCCGTCCTGGGGCGGCGCCTTTCGCAGCGCTTGAACCCACTGCACTGTCCGGGCCGACGGCATGGCTGGACGAGACCGCCCTGGCCGAGCAGGCAGGCACGCGCTTGGTCCTCCGCGTCGAACCACCCACCACCGAACTCGCGCCGGACGATGCCGAGACCGACGATGCCGCTGACCTCGACGGCTTCCGGGCCGTGCTGCAGTTGCGGAGTGGGGTGGATCCGAGTCTGCTCGTGGATGTGGCGGACATGTGGAACGCGCCCGCCGCCGTGCTGACCGCGCTCGGTGAGCGAGCCGAGACCGATCTGCTGCTGGCGCTCCGCCGAGGTGCGCGCGTCTGGCCGCCGCTCGGTTCCGCGCTGCAGGACGCCGCGCCGGAGGAAATCCGGATCGACGACGCCGCGCTCGAGGAGCTCGCCGAAGGGAGTCCGGAGCTGGAGGGCGCCGGCATCGAGGTGCTCTGGCCGACCGAGCTGTTCGCCGGCCAACTCGCGCTCCGCGCCACCGTCGGGACGCCGACCCCCGGCGCCGTCACCGGGCCCGACTTCAGCCTCAACGATCTCGTCTCGTTCCGCTGGCGTCCGACCCTCGACGGCCAGGAGCTGACCGAGGCGGAGGTCGCGGCGCTCGCAGAGGCCAAGCGTCCGATGATCCGGATGCGCGGCCGCTGGATGCGCGTCGACCACGAGCTCGTCCGCCGCCTGCGCAGCAACGGCTCCGCCCGCAAGCTGACCGGCGCCGAGGCGCTCGGGGCGGCGCTGACCGGGACGATCGACGTCGACGGCGAGCTCGTACCGTTCGACGCCGACGGCTCGCTCGCGGAGATGCTCACCCGACTGCGCGCCACCGAGGAGCCGGCGCCGTACGTCGAGCCTGCCGGGTTGCGCGCGACCCTGCGCGACTACCAACGCCGTGGTGTCGCGTGGATGGCGCAGCTCGCCAACCTCGGCCTCGGTGGCTGCCTCGCCGACGACATGGGCCTCGGCAAGACGATCCAGGTCATCGCGCTGCACCTGCAATTGAAGGGGCGCGGTCCGACGGTCGTGGTTTGTCCGTCGACCCTGCTCGGCAACTGGGAGCGTGAGTTCGAGCGGTTCGCTCCCGACGTACCGACCCGCCGCTACCACGGCCCCGGTCGTACGCTCAGCGATCTCGCTCCGGACGAGGTCGTGCTCACGACGTACGGCGTGGTCCGTCAGGATCACCACCAGCTCGGGGAGATCGCGTGGGGCCTGGCCGTCGCGGACGAGGCGCAACACGCGAAGAACCCGTTGTCACGGACCGCCCGCGCTCTGAGGACGTTGCCGTCGGCAACCAGGATCGCGTTGACCGGGACGCCGGTCGAGAACCGGCTGTCCGAGCTGTGGTCGATCCTCGACTGGTCGGCGCCCGGGCTGCTCGGCACGCTGGACCGGTTCCGCCACGACGTCGCCGTACCGGTCGAGCGGTTCCACGACGAGGAGGTGACGGCGCGACTGGCCCGGGTCACGCGGCCGTTCCTGTTGCGGCGTCGCAAGAGTGACCCGGGGATCGCGCCGGAGCTGCCGCAGAAGACCGAACACGACGTCGTCGTACCGCTGACGACGGAACAGGCCACGTTGTACCAGGCCGTCGCGAAGGAGGCGCTCGCCAAGATCGAGGAGGCGTCGGGGATCGCGCGGCGCGGGCTGGTCCTGAGTCTGCTGACGCAGTTGAAGCAGGTGTGCAACCACCCGGCGCAGTTCCTGCACGAGCCCGGTCCGCTGGAGCGACGGTCCGGGAAGCTCGCCGCGCTGGACGAGCTGCTCGACGTGATCCTGGCCGAGGGCGAGTCGGTGCTGATCTTCAGCCAGTACGTCGAGATGTGCCGGCTGATCGAGGCGCATCTCGCGGCGCGGCAGGTGCGGACGTTGTTCCTGCACGGCGGTATCGGGGTGCGGAAACGCTCGGAGATGGTGGAGCAGTTCCAGGCCGGCGCGGCGCCGGTGTTCCTGCTGTCGTTGAAGGCCGGTGGGGTCGGGTTGACGTTGACGCGGGCGACGCATGTTGTGCATTACGACCGCTGGTGGAATCCGGCTGTGGAGGATCAAGCCACGGACCGGGCGTACCGGATCGGGCAGGATCAGCCGGTGCAGGTTCATCGGCTCGTCACCGAGAACACGTTGGAAGACCGGATCGCGACGGTCATCAACGCCAAGCGTGAGCTCGCGGACGCTGTCGTCGGGTCGGGCGAGGCGTGGTTGAGCGAGCTGTCGGATGCGGAGCTGACCGAACTCGTCGAGCTGTCGACCGGGCCGGCGAAATCCGGGTCGGCAAGTGCGTACAACCCTTCCGCAGTGGGGAAATCCGATGCCTGACGACGAGCGGCGGCCGTGGCAGGCGTGGCGGTCGAAGGGCGAGGACGCGGGGTTGCCGGCCGCGCGCGGGCCGGGCAGCCGGCGGTCGTTCGGCGCGACGTGGTGGGGGCGCGCGTGGTTGGAGGCGCTGGAGCACCGGGCGCGGCTCGATCCGGGGCGGTTGTCGCGCGGGCGGTCGTACGCGCGCCGTGGGAGCGTGCTGGAGCTGACGGTCACCCCGGGCGAGGTCGAGGCGGTGGTGCAGGGCAGCCGCGTCACGCCGTACCAGGTGACGGTGCGGATCCGCGCGTTCTCGGCGGACGAATGGGATGCCGTACTTGACGTCGTGTCGGCGCAGATCGGCCGGGTCGCGGCGCTCCTCGACGGGGAGCTGCCGCCGGAGGTCGTGGACGACGTACGGGCAACCGGGCTGGACCTGTTGCCCGGCGCGGGCGAGGTCCTGACGAACTGCAGCTGCCCGGACTTCGCCGTACCGTGCAAGCATTCGGCGGCGGTTTGCTACCTGGTCGCGGACGCGCTGGACGACGATCCGTTCGCGTTGCTGCTGCTCCGAGGCCGGCGCAAGGACGAACTGCTAGCAGCTCTACGGGCGCGCCGCGGCGGCACGGGTGCGCCCATTACTCCCCCAAGAACCCCTGCCCCCAAAGGCATCCCCGCCATCGCCGCCTTCGCCCGCCACCTGACCACCCCCAACCGACACCCCACAGCCCCACCAACCACCGCTGCGGACTCGCCGATCTCCGCAGACGCCGCGGACCCATCGGCCGCCACCGCCACGCACCCCGCGGACCCATCGGCCGCCACTGCCACGCACCCCGCAGGCCCACCGGCCGTCACCGCCATGCACCCCGCCGACACCGCTGCACTCCCCGCGGACCAGGCAGCCGGCGCCGTCCAGCCCGCGGATCCGCCGTCTGCGCACGGCGCGCCGGTTGGGTCTGTGGTGCCGATTCCGGTGCCGCCGCGGCCGCTTGCTGCTCCCGGCGTACCGGCCGCCGTGAAGGTGCTGGACCCGCCGCGCTCGTCCGGCATCGACGTACGCGACCTGATCGCCCTGGCCACCGACGCCGCCCGCCGCGCCTGGGAACTCGCCTCCGGCGACACCACCCTCTCCCTCACCTACGAGCAAGACCTCGCCCGCCGAGCCGCCGCCCTCCTCGGTACGCCGGAACTAGCCGACCTCGCGCACCGCGCCAACATTTCCGCCCGCCAACTGACCACCTGGGCCACCGCCTGGCAGCAAGCCGGCCCCGGCGGCCTGGCCGTCACCATCGACGCACCACACGACCCCACCTCGGACGCCCTGACCGAAGCCCAAGCCGCCCTCCCCGACGCCACCACCGAAGCCAACCGAGTAACCTCCGGCAAACTCCAACTCCGCCTCGGCAAAGACAACCTCTGGTACCGCTTCGACAACCACTTCAACGACTGGACCCTGACCCGCCCGCCGGCAACCGACCCGAAGGACCTCCTCTGAACCATGCGCCGCCGAGCCACCCTCACCGCGGTCCTCCTACTCGCCCTCCTCGGCTGCGACCCCCACCCCACCACCCACGCGGCCCCCATAGGCAACCTGTGCGAACGCGAACGCCCACAACTCCCCGGCAACTGGACTACCGAGGACGGGGAATATCGTCCGGCTGCACCGCTCTCGGACGGCTGCACCTTGGTGGACTCTGCACAGCCCGCTCACCGGATCCGGGTACTGGTCTCCATCCTCAAAGTCACCGATGCGCAAGCCGCCAAGTTCCGCAAGGACGACGAAGAATCCGCCGCGGCAGGTGGGTACGCCGCCAAGGTCAGCGATGGTGGGCTGGGTGACGGTTCGTGGGCGCTCGATCCAGCCGCAGCTGCACCTTGGCTCGTCTTCCGCATCGACGGTCGTCAGATCCGGCTCAGCGTCGAGAACGCCGGCGCCGGCACGCTGGACGAACTCCGGTCGATCGCCCGATCCATCACGACGCTACCCGGCGGCCTCCCCACAGCTCCGTCCATGGTCGTTCGGCCGGAATGCGCCCGTGGTACTGCGGCCGCCGAACGGAGCCTCGGCACGAAGTCCGTCCTGCGGCGGGATGCCCTTGTCGACAAGCACCTGTCGTGCCGATGGGCCTCGGCGACGCGCTCGGTCGCAACGTTCCCGGGCGGCGACAGCAGGATCGACTTCGGCTATATCAAGGACGCCGCCACCGACGGGCTGCCCTGGGCCCATCGCGTGACCGTCGGCGCCGAAGCATGGCAACAGGACGATGGATACCTGGTGTTCAGGAGCAGCACGGACCAGTACGTGACCGTCGTCTCTCTCCCATACCAGGAGATGCGCCCGATCCCGATCGTGATGCTCGCGCGGGCGATCGCGCCCGCCTACTCCTGAGCGTTAGCTGTCTGTCCCGCGGCAGGACGACGCAACGACGTGTGCTCCTCGAGGGCCGCGATCAGCTGGTCGGCGATCTTGGCGTGGCCGGCGACACTGGGGTGGACGTCGTCGGTGCAGTCGTCCTCGGTGATCCAGCCGGTGGTGTCGACCAGCACCACGGCAGGGTCATCGAGGGTCTTCACCGCGGCCTGGATCGTTTCCGCGTGCTTCCCGCTGAACGGCGTCAGCGACACGATCGTCGTCGACGGGTACGCGGCCCGCACCCGCCGTACGTACTCCGCGTACTCCTCGACGTCCAGGGTCAGGTCGTTCACGCCGAGGTTGATCACGACCACGTCCGGCGCCTCGACCCGCTCGGCCGGTGAGCCCGCGAAGTTCCACCCGAACGACTCGAGTCCCGGCGGCACCTCGCCGTTCCCCGGCCTGCTGATCCCCTGCCGGCCGAACCCAACCTGGTACGACGTGGCGCCGAACGCCCGCGCGGTCAGATACGCGTACGACGCCGTACCGTCGGCGCCCTCCGACCCCGGCTGGTTGCTCAGCGAGAGCACGCCTTGCGTGATCGAGTCGCCGTAGAACTCCAGCCGCGGACCACCCGGGCGGCCGATCAGCCGCAGTACCGACCGCGCGTCGAGCACGAGACCGGCGAAGACGACCGCGCACTCGAACGGCGGGTTCCAGCGGTTCACGTGCTCGCTGACGTCCTTGACCACCACCGTCACCCGGTGCTGGCCCTCGGGCTCCGACAGCTCGATGACCGGTCCGTCGACGAGGTGCAGTTCCGGCTCGCGGTCGTCGACAATGACCCAGAGGTGCGGCGGGACGGTCAGCCCGTCGGTGTCGAAGAGCAGTTGGACGCGCTCACCGGCGTACCAGAACGAGATCCGCGAACCGGAGTTCACCGTGATCGCGACGCCGGGCTGGTGGCCCCACTGTCCCTCCAGAACGATGCGAGGGTCGGACGGGGCGACGACCTGGCCGGGCTCGAACGTCACGGGCACTCCTTCTGTGGTCGGCTGTTGGCGGCGAACCTATTGTGCGTCACCAGCCTTCCTTGCGAGCCCGCGCCTCGAACAGCAGGATCCCGGCGGACAGCGCCACGTTCAGCGAGTCGGCTTGGCCGAGCATCGGGATCGACACCGCGTCGAATCCTTCGTCGTGCCACGCCGGCGACAGACCCGCGCCCTCCGAGCCGACGACGAACGCGGTCGGACCGTCGTACTGCGGAACTCGGTACGTCCCGGTCGCCGCCGGGTCGGCGAGGTGGACGCGGAACCGGTGGCTGCGCAACCACGCTGCCGCGGACGGGATGTCGTCGAACTCCACGATCGGCGTCGACAGGACGGTGCCGCGACTCGCGGAGTACACGGCCGGATGGGTCGGACGGGCGCGCCGGCTGGTCAGTACGAGGCAGTCCGCGTTCGCGGCGTCCGCCGTACGGATCAGTGTGCCGAGGTTGCCGGCGTACTCGACACCGTCGGCGACCAGGACGAGGGACCGGTTCGTGAAGCGGAACGCCTGCGGGCGCCATTCGGGTACGCGCGCGATCGAGATCAGGCCCTCGGGGCGGGTCTTGCGGGCGATCCGGGCGAGCAGCTTCTCGGAGATGCGGTACACCTCCGCGGCCCGTGCGGCGAGGTTCGCGATGTCCGGCGGGCCGGCTTCGGGGCACCAGAAGAGGGCCTCGATGGTCGCGGATGTGGTCAGCAGGCGGTCGTGTTCCCACGTTCCTTCGACCATGATCCGGCCGGGTGAACCGTCCTTGCGCAGGGCGAGCAGCTGACGGACACGGGCGTGTTGCGCGCCGATCGGGCGGGCAAAAGGATGCACAGTCATGTGCAGGGCTCCGTACGGAGAGAATCAACAAGCGCGCCGGGGACACGACGGTCCGCTCCGGCGGGGCGACACCCGCTTGGGGTGCCGTGGTACTGACGCGGCCTTCCCGACCGCGTCAGCCAAGGATTCTCATCACCCTCCGGATGGTAGGCAGCCGCGCGCCCACCGTCACCCGGTTTTCCACAGACCGCCGACGGGCGGGTTGGCCTGTCGGCGCCGGCCCCCTCACCTCCCCGCCCCCACCACCTCCACAGTTGTCCACAAGTGGTGGGCGGGTGGGTTTTGGTCTGTCAGTGCCGACCCCTCATCTCCCTCACCCTCACCACCTCCACCAGTTGTCCACAGGTGGTGGGCGGGTGGGTTTTGGTCTGTAGGCGCGGATGGTTAGAGTCCTTGCTCTGGTAGCCGCGCTATCACACGGGAGGGAGTGCGGGATGGACGCGACACTGCTCGATGCCGAGGCCGAAGCGGCCGTGCTGCGCGTCTACCGTCAGGTCTTCGCGGTGCTGGCCCGCGAGTCCGGCGCGATGATCGTCGATCCCGACCTGCTGGACGTGGACCAGGCGATCCTGGACGCGTTCGCCGAGGCGGGCAGCGACGGGCTGACCGTGGAGCAGGCCACCCTCGCTTGCCGGGCCTATCCGCACGACGTGATCGTCCGCCGCTTCGACGTCCTCCGGCAGTACGGCGCGATCACCAAACTCGTCGACCGGCCGAACGAGTTGCGCCACCGCGCCGCCTTCGCGCCGTACGTGATGCTGATGTTCCTGCGCCGGATGTCCGTGCAGGGCGGTCAGGCGGAGCTGCACCAGCTGCTCACCCTCGAGGCGCACAGCGTCAGCGACCCGCAGGCGACGGCCGACGACGGCAAGGCGTCCGTCGAGCGGCTGACCAAGGTGTTCCGGTTACTGGGCAACGAGCTGGCGATCCTGGTGGCGACGAGCACCACGGCTCAGCTCCGCGAGAACGCGCAGCTCGCGTGGGGCAACGAGCGCCTGATCGAGCAGGCGGAGAAGGTGCACCGCCTGGTCCTGGACCGTTGGCCCACCCTGCACCGGGACTGTACGTCGCTGCGCATGGCCTTGGCGGCGTACGCGGATGCCGTGCAGCTCGCGGCGGGCCGCCTGGTCGAGCGGGCGGGTACGACGCGGGCGCTGGGGCTGCTGCCGATCGAGACATGGCTCACCTTTACGCGGGGCAGTGAGCCGGAGACGCTCGCCGCCGTGCTCGACGGCCTCCTGTTCGATGCGGCCGCGCCGGACTTCTCGGCGCAGACGATGGTCGAGGCGGTGGAAACGGGTCGCCGGAGTGGGACGGCCCGGATGGCGCCGCCGCGCCCGACCGCGGACCAGGATGCTCCGGAGTCGGCCGCCGCGACGGACCGGGAGGACCTGCGCCGCGAGGCCGAGCGGGTGCTGGCCGGGCGGACGTCGGTCGACATCGTCGAGGTCGTGGACGAGGCGGGCGACTGGATCACCGCCCGGCGCGTCCTCGCCGAGCTGACCGCGGCACACCTGCACGACGAATTGGAGTACGAGCTGGTCTGGTCGGACGGCATGCGCATCGACCCGGCCGCCGGCACGCCGTGGGCCACCGAGGGCGTCTTCCGCCGGGTGGTCTCATGAACATGCCTCTTGCCTCGTCCGCGACCCGAGCGAAGCGGGGACGCGAATGAGTACGGAAGCCGTCGAGCGGCGGTTGTACAACGCGCTCTGGTGGGCGAAGGTCCAGTCCGCCGGGCCGATCGTCATCGATCCGGACACGCCTGCCGTCGCGGGCATGACGCGGGCGTCGTCGGGCGACACGGTCTGGCTGGTGCCGACGCTGCCCTCGGGTGCCGGACACAGCGTGCTGGAGGAGCTCGGCGCTCCCCCGGTGCCGGTGGAGCTGCCCAACGAAACGGCCCGTCTGCTCGCGATCTGCGTCGCCTGCTGCTGGACGGACCGCAGCGCGCCCGCCTGGCCGGGGACGACCGGCACGCTGGCGCAGATCAGATCGGTGTACGCCGGGATGCGCGGCCGCGCCGAGCAGCCGAGCGACCTGACGCTGATCATCGGCAGCCTGCGCCGCCTACACGCCACGCATTGGGTCCTGTGGGACGAGAAGGCAGCCGAGGTCCGCCTCGGTCCCCGCGTCGTGACTTGGAGCCCCGCCGACCTGTCGACTTTGCGCGACCTCTGCAGGCATCTCCCCGATCCACCGCCGCCCGTGCTGTCCTCCGCCCAGCCTTCCGATCCACCGCCGCCCGTGCTCTCCTCCGCGCAGCCTTCCGAGGCGGCGCTGGACGAGGCTCTCCCGTCCGACACCGCCGCCGAGCACGATCCGGAGGTGGCGAATGACTGATCACCATGCGTTGTTCGACCCGTTGCTGCAGGACCTCAGCGATCGTTCACGCGACGAGGTGCTCGCCGCTTTCAGCGCGGTCCAGTACGCCGCGCACCCGGTCGCCGAAGTACAGCTCGCCGGTCTGCGCGACGTCACGCTCCGCCGCCAGGTGCAGCGGATGCTCAAGCTGATCGGTCGCACACTCGTCCACGTCGACGGCACCCACTGGACCGCTGGGTATGACGACGACATCGCCGCGAGTCTTGCCGCGCAGGGCTGGCAGCCGCTGTCGGTCATCGACCGCGCGGTGCTCGTGCTGGTGCTGATCCACTCGGTCGCGATCCCGCGCAGCGAAGGCATCCTGACCGGCGACAGCTGGAAGTCCGCGCGCCCGACAACGGTCGACGAGCTGCGAACGACCAGGATCAGCGGCGAAGAGCGCCGGCTCGCACTGCAGCGGTTACGTGCCGCGGGTTTGATCCAGCTGTCGGGCGATCATTCGAGCGGCCCGTCGTACATCCCTGGTCCGCAGTTGCAGCGCCTCACCCCGGCCGCCCGCCGTCGCCTGCAGGATCAGCTCATTCTCGCCGCTGCCCCGGCCAGTCCGATCGCCGAAGCCATCCGCGCCCGTCACGGGGTCCCTGTCGAAGTGGGAGATGAAACATGAGCGCCGCCGAGGACGGGCCGTTCGACATCCTGGGGTCGAAGGTGCTGCTGGGCGTGCAGGTCGTGGACCTGTCCCGGCTGTCCACCCACCCGATCCCGATGATCGGGCGCGGTCTGATCACCGTCGCCGGGCAGGGCCCCACCGACTCCAACGGCGCCGGCAAGTCGTCGTGGATCGCCGCGCTCAGCCTGCTGCACGCGGACGACCAGTGGCGGCTGACCAGCGGTGCGCCAGGCGCGGCCGAGCTGCTGTTCACCGCCGAGGCCGCCGGTCAGGAGGGCAACTGGTCGAACGTCGACCGCGGCTACATCGTCGGTGTGTTCTCCGACCCCGACCTGACCGACCTCGACGATATCGAGGCGGCCGCGATCACGGTATGGATCCGCATCAACCGCAAGGCGTCGTACATCGACCTGCGCTGGAAGCACGGACTGCACATCCCGTACGGCGCGACCGAGGCCGAGCGCGCCGCCGGCGCGGACGCACTGTGGGCGGCCCTGCCGCATTCGAACGGCCGCACCGACTTCCACGCGAACAAGCTCTCCCAGGTGCTGTACGGCGGACAGGTCCGGTGCGTCTCGTTCCTGTCGACGTCCGTACGGTCGAGCCCGACCGCGAACCTGCTGGCCGAGCCGCTCAACGAGCTCGGCCCGGCCCGCATCTTCAACGCGATCGCGACGCTCACCGGTCTCGACCACGAACTCGAACAGGAACAGGCGCACCGTTCGGCCGAGCACACCCAGCGCGAGGCGACCAAGCAGGCGACCGCGGACCTGCAGCGCTGGGAGCAGGAGATGGCGACCGTCGAGGCCGGCATCCTGCAGCGCGCTGCCGCCCGCGAGGCGCTGGCCGCAGCGAAGGAGTCCTGGCAGGCGCGGTCGGCCCGGCATCTGATCGACGGTTCGGCGCGTAACGCCGAGATCCTCCAGGAGCTGGCCGCGCTGGACGAGCGCGTCGCCGAACAGGAGGCCCGCAAAGAAGCGATCGCCGCCGAGATCGATGCCTTCGGCAACGAGGAGAACCTGCTCCGGGACGTGCAGCTGACCCGTCAGGAGCGGGACAAGCTGGACGCCCGCGACCGTGAGCTCGACCTGGCGCAGCGTTCGATGCGTGAGCAGCTGGAGCGGCTCGGCCAGGAGCACCGGCGTTTGCTGGAGGCGGGCCGGTCGGCAGACGGCCGGGATCTGGCCGCCGCCGCCGAGGAGCAGGACGAGGCGCGCGCTGTTCTCGAGGAGCACATCGGCCGCGACCACGCCGCGCGTTCCGCGGTCGACTACGCGACGGCCGAGCTGCGTGAGGCCGAGAGCGGTCAGACGGTGTCGGCCGCGCAGCAGCAGGTGCTGGAGAACGCCGGGATCGAGTGCGGCGCGCTCACGGACATCACCGAGCTACCGGCGTCCGACCGGGCGGAGTGGGAGCCGCGGCTCGCGCCGTACCGCGAGGCTGTCGTCATCGACTTCGGCGATGCGACTGTGGCGGCGACCGCGCTCGCCGATGCTGGGTACTCCGGCTTCCTGCTGGTGCTGGCGAATCGGCCCGGCGCTGCGGCATTCCGCGGGCCGAAGTCGGCGGACAAGCGGTTCGTGCTGGACGCGTTCTTCGCCGCGATCGGCGAGCGCGCGACCAAGGACAATATCGACGACGCGGCCGGCGTGGTCGCGGTCGGGCAGTTCGACGAACCGATCACCGGCCGTACGGCGCGGATCGAGGCGGCCCGGCGCCGCGTCGAGGCCGCGATCGAGGCCCGCACGATCGCCTCCGCCGCGCTGGAGCAGGCGCGCTCCCGCGTCGAGCAGGCAGAACGCCGTACGGCGGCCGCTCGTGCGCTGGCCGATGCGGAGTCGGTGCAGGAGCAGATCCTCGCGCTCCGCGAGACCGTCGACCGCCACGAGAGCGACCGCGATTCCCTTGCGCCACAACTACAGGCCGCGAAGGAGTCCGCCGAGGCGGCCGCCGGCCAGCAACTCGTCCGCGACGAACGCCTGAAGAATCTCGAGGCGACCCGTCGCGACCACGACCGCATCCTCGACGAGCTGACCGCGCGCCGGCTCGCGCTGCGGGAGGAGCAGAGCGCGCTCGACCTCACCACTCGGACGGCCACCTGGGGTGGCACGCCTGCGGAAGCCGAGGAATTCCTGCTCGGGCTGGCGGACGACGCCCAACGCCGTACGACTGCGGACTGGAACCACCAGGCCTGCACCCAGCTCGACGACGTCATCCGCCGATGCTTCCCGAGCGCGCGTTCCCGGGAGGAGATCCCGGCCGAGCTCTGGGAGATCTTGAACGGTCCCGACGGCTGGACAAGCGGCACCCTCAGCGATCGCGTCGGCCTGGTCCCGGCGCTGCAGCGAACGCTGAGCAGCCACCTCGCCCAGCACGAGACCTTCGACAGCCTGCAGCAACAGCAGATCGCCAGCCAGCGCGCGGAGCGGAACGCCGCTCTCGAACGCGCCCGCGAGGGTCTCGATGAGGCGGAAAGTACGGCCCGTGCACACCGCGCCTCGCTTGCCGACGGCATCAAGGCCCGGTTGCGGCTGGTGTCGCAGGAGTTCGACCGCCTCGACCAGCAGTACGGCGGGTACGGCGCGAAGCTGGAGTTCCCGGAGCCCGATCCGCCCGCCGAGCCCGACAAGCCGTGGCGCTGGACGGTCACCCCGAAGTGGCGGCGGTCCGAGGGCGGCCCGTTCTCCGCATTCAACGTGAAGGGCAACACCGCCCAGATGGACGAGAAGGCGGTCAAGCTCGTGTGCGCGGCCGCGCTCGCCGGCGGATCGGACCGTCCGCTGCTGCTGATCCTCGACGAGCTCGGGCGCAACCTCGGTTCGCAGCACCGGCGCGAGGCGGTGGCGCTGTTCGAGCAGATCGGCCGCGACCGGAACATCACGGTGATCGGCGCCCTCCAGGACGACATGGAGCGGTACGCCCTCGCCTCTTCCCGGCTGTACGTCAAGCTCCGCCGGAGCTCCGACACCATGCCGTACAACCAGGCCCCCGTGGTCAAGGGCAACGAAGACAACGCGGCTCGCGTCGAGCTGCTCCGCGAGTGGATGACGTCGTACCGCGGCTCCACGCCGACCCTGGAGCTCGCGTCACCGACCCTTACCGCTTGACACTTGTCCAGATTTCGACACGTGCTTACCAAAAGTGGACCCCGGTGCAGACCTAGGACCCGGGAGTGCAGCAGTATGGTCCGGTGACTTTTCCGGAGAGCCGCCGCGCCCGCGTGCAGCGAGCAGCCGGACCTCTGGTCAAGCGGTCGTATGACGGCGTACCGTCACCTGCATCCGGCATGTCACGCACTGACACAACGGCACCTCCGCCGCACCGGCCGCCTCATGATCGGAGGGCGTGATGGCATCCTGGCTCCTCCGCGCCCAATGGTCACACCGTGACGAGTCCGTCGAGCACCGCGCGCTCCGCGTCGGTCGCACGCTGACGGCCGTCGCGGTCGCGTTCCCGGACGTCCACAACTGGACGCAGGACGAGCGCTGGGGCTACCACGTACTCGAGGCCGACGGTTCCACGCCGCTCCAGGAAATGGTCGAGGCCACGACGAAGGTTCTCGCGAACGGTACGAGTACGACGCGGCTGCACCTGCAGAGCACCGGCGAACTGCCCTGGCTGTTCGACCTGTCCATGGGCGGCACGATGACGACGATCTCCGACCAGCTCACCCTGCACTGGAGCGACGAGGACGCACTGCTGCAACCGGACAGATTCGCCCAGGTCCTCCGCGCAGTCGTCACGATCTGGGAACCCGAGTGGGCAAGCATCGCCGACACCGAACTCGCAGCCGCAGCCGGCGTCTTCCGCCGCGGCATCCCGATGATGGGCTGGCTCACCTACGTCCGAGGCCTGGTCGCCGGCGCCCCCGGCATCGACATCACCCTCACCCCCTACGAACGCGGCACCCTCCTCCAAGCCCCCGTCTCCCCCACCGACCTAACCCCCGTCCACATCTGCGCCGCCGCCGCCCTAGTAGGCATCGCCCCCGAGCAATAACCCCCTCCCGGCACAGACTCCCGCCGCCCCAGGCCCGACATCACGACGCGGCGCGCCCCACGCCCGGTCTCGCCCACCGACCTAACCCCGCCCACGTCCACGCAGCCGCCCTAAGGGGCACCACCCCCGAGCAATGTCCCCTCCCGGCACATACCCCCTGCCAGCGCATGCCGCCTGCCAGCGCGTGCCGCCTGCCATCCCAGGATCGACATGCCGCGACATGCCCAGGCCCGGGCTTCCCAACCGCCCTAGCCGCTGCCCGCATCCGCGCCGCCGCGCTGACCAGCATCGCACCGAGGAATAACCACTCCCGTGCCATCGCCGCCAGCGCCCCGGACATCGAGATCACCCGGACACCACACGAACGCGGCACCCGGCCCCAAGTCCCCGGTCTCCCCACCGATCTAAGCCCCCGCCCACATCCGCGCCGCCGCCCTGGCCAGCATCACACCGACGAATAACCACTCCCGTGCCATCGCCGGCCGGCGCCCCAGACATCGACATCACCCTCACACCACACGAACGCCGCACCCCGCCTCAAGCCCCGGTTTCCACCACCGATCTAAGCCCCCGCCCACTTCCGGTCCGGATGCCTCCTCGAGGACCCCGGCGCCGATTGCCTCCTCGACGACGCGGGCGCCGCACACCTAGCTGCCGGTGGTCTAGGCGCCCGCACCGCGGCGGCGGATTGTCACGAGGTCGTGGCGGGCGGCAGGCAACGTCTGCTCCTCGACACCTTCAACGGTGAAGCCGCCATCGGCGATCAACTGCAAATCGTCCGCGCCAGGCTGACCCTCACTGGTCAGATAGTCACCCAGGAAGATCGAGTTCGCGATGTGCAACGCCAACACCTGCATCCCGCGCAGATGAATCTCCCGCCCACCAGCCAACCGAACCTCGACATCCGGAAAGCAGAACCGGAACAGCGCCAAGATCCGCAAGCACCGCTCCGGTGTCAGCTCCCACCGCCCCTCCAACGGCGTCCCTCGAACGGAATCAGGAAGTTCACCGGAACCGAGTCCGGATCAAGCTCCCGCAACGCGAACGCGAGATCCACGATCTCCTCGTCAGACTCTCCCATCCCGAAGATCGCCCCCGAACACGGCGACAACCCACTCTCCGCCGCCCGACGAACCGTGTCCACCCGATCTGCGTACGTATGCGTCGTACAGATCTCGCCGTACCGCTCCTCGCTCGTATCAAATTGTGGCTGTACGCGTAGGCACCCGCGTCCCGCAAATGCTCGGCCTGACCGTCCCGCAGCAGCCCAAGACATACACAAACCTCAACGTTCGGATGATCCGCCGTGATCGCACCAACCATCCCCGCCACTCGCCGGATATCCCGCTCCCCCGGACCACGACCACTCGCGACGAGACAGACGCGCTTCACCCCGGCATCCACGGCCTTCCGAGCAAGGTCAGAAGCCTCCGCGGGATCGATCCACGAATACTTCATGATCTCCGCGCTCGACCCCAACCGCTGCGAGCAGTACGAGCAATCCTCCGGACACAACCCACTCTTCAAATTGATGATCGTATTAAGTTTCACCCGCCGCCCGAAGTACCTCCGCCGCACCCGAGCAGCCCCCGCCACCACATCCAAGATCTCGTCCTCACCCGCAAGCAGATGCAGCGCCTCCGCCCGCGTAGGCAACTCCCGAGCCAAACCCTTCACCACAATCCCCTCGAGCACCGTCACCGCTCGATCCTCACCCCAACCCCGCCCCCCAACAATTGTTTAAAACCCACAACACCCCACCCACGATCTTGCCCCAATCCCCCCTTGCCCCATGACCCACCAACACAGTTGCCCAGAGCAATCCACCTACCTAGTGTCGTGAGTCAGTAATTCGGTGTTAGTCGGTATGCTGTGGTGATGCCGAGCCCGAAGGTTGATCCGGTGGTGTTGTCCGACGAGGAGCGGTCGGTGCTGGCCGGGTGGTCCAGGCGACGGAAAACGTCGCAGGCATTGGCGTTGCGGTCCCGGATCGTGTTGCGGTGTGCTGACGGCGGCACGATCGGCGAGGTCGCTGAGGCTGTCGGGGTGTCGCGGAACATGGTGTCGAAGTGGCGTTCGCGGTTCCTGGCCGAGCGGCTGGACGGGTTGTCGGACGAGCCGCGGCCGGGCCGGCCGCGGACGATCACCGACGACGACATCGAGCAGGTGATCACCAAGACGCTGGAGTCCACGCCGGGCGAGGACACGCACTGGTCGACCCGGTCGATGGCGTCGGCGACGGGGATGTCGCAGTCGGCGGTGTCGCGGATCTGGCGGGCGTTCGGGTTGAAGCCGCACGCGATCGAGACCTGGAAGCTGTCCACGGATCCGTTATTCGTGGACAAGGTCCGCGACGTCGTCGGCCTGTACATGAGCCCGCCGGAGAACGCGTTGGTGCTCGCAGTCGACGAGAAGTCGCAGATGCAGGCCATCGACCGGACGGCGCCGATCCTGCCGGTGATGCCAACGACACCGGCGCGGATGACCCACGACTACGTGCGGCACGGCACCACCAGCCTGTTCGCCGCCCTGGATCTGTCCAGCGGGTCGGTGATCGCTCAGCACTACCGCCGGCATCGGCACCAGGAGTTCCTGCGTTTCCTGAAACTGATCGACGCCGCCGTGCCCAAAGACCTCGACCTGCATCTGGTGCTGGACAACTACGCCACCCACAAAACCCCCAAGGTGAAGGAATGGCTGATCCGCCACCCCAGGTTCCACCTGCACTTCACCCCCACCAGCTCGTCGTGGCTCAACCTGGTGGAACGCTGGTTCGCCGAACTCACCAACCGCAAACTGCGCCGCTCCGCCCACCGCAGCGTCACCGAACTCGAGGCCGACGTCCGCGCCTGGATCAACACCTGGAACGAAGACCCCAAACCCTTCGTCTGGACCAAGACCGCCGACCAAATCCTCGACACCCTCGCCGCATACTGCCAACGAATTACCGACTCACGACACTAGAACAAGCCACCCGGCAAACAAGGCCGGTGATGGCGCCAGCCGGACCAGCCCGGCAAAGCAGCCGGCGATGCACCCAGCCGCCTCCTCGGCCTGATGCTCGACCGCATACTCGGCCGCAGAGCCCAGCCCGCCCAGCGCGCCGTCGACAGCCACGAGCCGCGCTCGGTGGGGCCCCAGCGAACGACCTCCGGCCAGCGATGGCCGAGCTGCCGACCGCGGAGGCCCGCCGCCAAAGCCGCGGAGCAACGCGGCGAGACGGGCCGCTTGTCGGCGCAGGCGGGCACCCGCCGAACGAGCAGCACGTAGGCTACTGCGTAATGCCCGGCGCTGGGGTCAGATGCAGGCGACTGAGGGCGGGCTGCTGAGGCGCCGTACCGGTTGCTGGCGCCGGATCGAGCAAGTCGCCGAAGAGCGGCCAAAGGTACTGCGTACCGACCAGTGCGGGCCGCCAGGTCCGCGCCGCCGAAGCCCTGGAGCAATGCGGCGGAGCCGGCCGGTTGTTGGCACAGATGGGCACCCTGGCGACGGAACCCAGGCGCAGGTTCTGCATAGTGCCCGGTGCGAGATCAGACGCGGGCTGCTGGGAGCGGACTGGTGAGGCCCCGGACCGGTTGATGGCGCCGCATGGAGCAAGCCGACGAACGAGCTGCTAAAGGTACTGCGTAGTGGCCAGTGCGGGCCGCCGCATGCGGGCTACCGACGCGGAGCTGCTGAAGATGCTTGCCGAGGATGCCCCCTGAGGCAGTCTCCGTGAGGTACAGCCCGGTGAAGGCACCGGACCGACGCGGTCGACGGCGCGAGCCGTGGCTCAGCGCGAAGGACCGCGGCGATGTATCGCGCGGCGCCAGACGCGGCCTATCAGGTGGAAGGTGCCCGTGCGAGCCGCCAGTCCGGGCTGCTGAGGCGGGCTGCCGAGGCCGCTGAGGCAGCCTGTGACGTACGGCCTGCTGAAGGCACCGGACCGGCGGAGTTGATGGTACGAGCCGTGGCGCGGGCCAACGAGCGGGCGGACGTACTGCCCTGTGGCAAGCGCGGCCTACCAGGTCAGTGCCGCCAGGTGCCGGCCTGTCAGGTGCGGGCGACTGCTGCGGACCGCCAAGTCCGGACTGCCGAGGTGCTGTGGCGAGGCAGTTCATGGCATTAGATGGGCAAGACCCGTGAGGAGGGAGACGGGGTGAAGGTCGCGCTGGCCTCAAGCGACCAGGGAGAACGCGCGGGCGGGAACTGTCCGGGGGCGATCGTCCAGGCGGTGGGTGCCGACAGCGCGGCAGTTGAGCAGCAGACAGGACTGCACTCAGCGCAGGTGCCGGCAGACAGAGCCGCACTCAGCGCGGGGTGCCGGCGGCCGGGAACCGTCCAGGCGTCCGTGCCTACAGCCGAAGCCTCCGACGCCGGCGACCGCCAGTGGCCGGCGGCGGCCGAGCTCGATGCGATGCGGCCCGTGCAGTCCGGCCGTCCGCAGCGGGAAACCGTCAGGGCGGTCCGCGGCGGGAAACCGTCAGGGGCGGTCCGCTGTCGGGATGTCTTCGGCGGTACAAAGCGTCTGGGGAAATGTTAAGGGCCACCCCTTGTGGGGTGGCCCTTAACAGTGTGAATGTCCGGCGGCGTCCTACTCTCCCACGACCTCCCGGTCGCAGTACCATCGGCGCTGAAGGGCTTAACTTCCAGGTTCGGAATGGAGACTGGGTGTTTCCCCGACGCTATGGCCACCGAAACTCTATGAGAACACTATCAACCTGCCAAGCCACACACCCCTTGAGGGTGTGATTGCTGGGGGTGACCGTATCCTGGGAACCGTACAGCGAACGCGAACATCGTTACATAGCGCAAAATCAAGGCTTGAAGTTTAAGTGTGTGACAAGCCCTCGGCCTATTAGTACCAGTCAGCTCCACACCTTACGGCGCTTCCACTTCTGGCCTATCAACCCAGTGGTCTACTGGGGGCCTTACCCGGTTAACCCGGTGGGAGACCTCATCTTGAAGCGTGCTTCCCGCTTAGATGCTTTCAGCGGTTATCACTCCCGAACGTAGCCAACCAGCCGTGCTCCTGGCGGAACAACTGGCACACCAGAGGTTCGTCCACCCCGGTCCTCTCGTACTAGGGGCAGCCCTTCTCAAGTCTCCTGCGCGCGCAGCGGATAGGGACCGAACTGTCTCACGACGTTCTAAACCCAGCTCGCGTGCCGCTTTAATGGGCGAACAGCCCAACCCTTGGGACCTACTCCAGCCCCAGGATGCGACGAGCCGACATCGAGGTGCCAAACCATCCCGTCGATATGGACTCTTGGGGAAGATCAGCCTGTTATCCCCGGGGTACCTTTTATCCGTTGAGCGACGGTGCTCCCACATGCCACCGCCGGATCACTAGTTCCGACTTTCGTCCCTGCTCGACATGTCTGTCTCACAGTCAAGCTCCCTTGTGCACTTACACTCGACACCTGATTGCCAACCAGGCTGAGGGAACCTTTGAGCGCCTCCGTTACCTTTTAGGAGGCGACCGCCCCAGTCAAACTACCCACCAGGCACTGTCCCTGATCCGGATAACGGACCAAAGTTAGACAGCCAGAACAATCAGAGTGGTATTTCAACGATGACTCCACCCGAACTGGCGTCCGAGCTTCACAGTCTCCCACCTATCCTACACAAATTGTACCGACCACCAATACCAAGTTGTAGTAAAGGTCCCGGGGTCTTTCCGTCCTGCTGCGCGTAACGAGCATCTTTACTCGTAATGCAATTTCGCCGAGTCCACGGTTGAGACAGCGCCCAAGTCGTTACGCCATTCGTGCAGGTCGGAACTTACCCGACAAGGAATTTCGCTACCTTAGGATGGTTATAGTTACCACCGCCGTTTACTGGCGCTTAAGTTCAAAGCTTCGCCGGCCGAAACCAGCTAACCTGTCCCCTTAACGTTCCAGCACCGGGCAGGCGTCAGTCCGTATACATCGAATTACTTCTTCGCACGGACCTGTGTTTTTAGTAAACAGTCGCTTGGGCCTGGTCTCTGCGACCATCACCGCTTCCACCAGCAAGTGGTGTAACGGATCCGGTCCCCCTTCTCCCGAAGTTACGGGGGCATTTTGCCGAGTTCCTTAACCATGGTTCACTCGATCGCCTCGGTATTCTCTACCTGATCACCTGTGTCGGTTTGGGGTACGGGCGGCTCTAACACTCACTGCGAAGTTTTTCTCGGCAGCATGGGATCATCCACTTCCCCTGAACGGGTCCGCCTCGGCTCTCAGGCTATATGAGACACGGATTTGCCTATGCCTCGCCCTACCACCTTGCCCGCGGATCAGCTTGCGCCTACCATCGCCGCGGTTGGACTACCCTCCTGCGTCACTCCTCAATGCACCTACTACCACCTCGGGTCACCAACTCCACCAATCCGTCCGAAGACATCATGACTTCATTGGTTTAGCATCAGCGGGTTCGGTCGGGTCGTGTTAATGCCGGTACGGGAATATCAACCCGTTGTCCATCGACTACGCCTGTCGGCCTCGCCTTAGGTCCCGACTTACCCAGGGCAGATTAGCTTGACCCTGGAACCCTTGATCATCCGGCGGACGGGTTTCTCACCCGTCATTCGCTACTCATGCCTGCATTCTCACTCGTGCAGCATCCACAACTCCATCACTAGGCTGCTTCACACGCTGCACGACGCTCCCCTACCCACCCACACACCTGGATGTCGATCAAGTCGACACCGGGTACTTGTGTGAGTGCCACAGCTTCGGCGGATTGCTTGAGCCCCGCTACATTGTCGGCGCGGAATCACTTGACCAGTGAGCTATTACGCACTCTTTCAAGGGTGGCTGCTTCTAAGCCAACCTCCTGGTTGTCTGGGCAACTCCACATCCTTTTCCACTTAGCAATCGCTTAGGGGCCTTAGCTGGTGATCTGGGCTGTTTCCCTCTCGACTACGGAGCTTATCCCCCGCAGTCTCACTGCCGCGCTCTCACTTACCGGCATTCGGAGTTTGGCTGATTTCGGTAAGCCGGTAAGCCCCCTAGACCATCCAGTGCTCTACCTCCGGTAAGAAACACACGACGCTGCACCTATATGCATTTCGGGGAGAACCAGCTATCACGGAGTTTGATTGGCCTTTCACCCCTATCCACAGGTCATCCCCCAGGTTTTCAACCCTGGTGGGTTCGGTCCTCCACGCGGTCTTACCCACGCTTCAACCTGCCCATGGATAGATCACTCCGCTTCGGGTCTAGAGCATGCGACTATATCGCCCTATTCAGACTCGCTTTCGCTACGGCTACCCCACACGGGTTAACCTCGCCACACACCACTAACTCGCAGGCTCATTCTTCAAAAGGCACGCCGTCACACCCACAAAGTGAATGCTCCGACGGATTGTAGGCAACCGGTTTCAGGTACTATTTCACTCCCCTCCCGGGGTACTTTTCATCTTTCCCTCACGGTACTAGTCCGCTATCGGTCACCAAGAAGTATTTAGGCTTAGCGGGTGGTCCCGCCAGATTCACACGAGATTTCAAGAGTCCCGTGCTACTTGGGAAAACACTCGAGAGTCACTGTCTTACGCCTACAGGGCTATAACCCACTACGGCTCAACATTCCAGAAGATTCGACTTCAACAGTGATTGATAACTCTCCGGTCTCACGGCATTAAGACCTGAATGCTCCCACAACCCCATATACGCAACGCACGCCGGCTATCACACGCACATGGTTTAGCCTCATCCGCTTTCGCTCGCCACTACTCACGGAATCACTATTGTTTTCTCTTCCTACGGGTACTGAGATGTTTCACTTCCCCGCGTTCCCTCCAGAACCCTATGTGTTCAGGCACTGGTAACTGGCTTTAGAATGCCAGCTGGGTTTCCCCATTCGGACACCCCCGGATCACAGCTCGGTTGCCAACTCCCCGGGGCTTATCGCAGGCTCCAACGTCCTTCATCGGCTCTTGGTACCAAGACATCCACCGATTGCCCTTAGTAGCTTGTCACAAAACTAAAAGCAAAATTACGCTACAAAGAGATGCTCGCGTCCACTATACAGTTCTCAAAATACGGGCAGGAACACCAACCCCGAACCACCACTTATCAGTACAAGCATGCCCACCAGGGAAACAACACACCCAGCAAACACACCCACCAACAGTCTGGTGAGAGCCGGCCCCAGCCACCAAACCAACCGTCACCGGTCGATCCGTGACCCTAGAAGAAACAGTCCAACCTGATCACTCAGGCAGGCCCGATTCCTCAGGACCCAACAGCGCGCCTCGGCGATCCACTCGGCCACATCCACGTTCCACGCTCACAAGTGAGCAGTACTAGCATCCGCGACTCCGCTTCCCACCTAATGGTCAATGTTCCACATTCCGAAGCACCATCACCCCAAGAACATTCGCCTTGGAAGGCGATGACATGGACACTCACTAAACGGAGTGCCAAGTGCTCCTTAGAAAGGAGGTGATCCAGCCGCACCTTCCGGTACGGCTACCTTGTTACGACTTCGTCCTAATCGCCAGCCCCACCTTCGACGGCTCCCTCCACAAGGGTTAGGCCACCGGCTTCGGGTGTTGCCGACTTTCATGACGTGACGGGCGGTGTGTACAAGGCCCGGGAACGTATTCACCGCAGCGTTGCTGATCTGCGATTACTAGCGACTCCGACTTCATGGGGTCGAGTTGCAGACCCCAATCCGAACTGAGACCGGCTTTTTGGGATTCGCTCCACCTTACAGTTTCGCAGCCCTTTGTACCGGCCATTGTAGCATGCGTGAAGCCCTGGACATAAGGGGCATGATGACTTGACGTCATCCCCACCTTCCTCCGAGTTGACCCCGGCAGTCTCCTATGAGTCCCCACCACCCCGAAGGGCGTGCTGGCAACATAGGACGAGGGTTGCGCTCGTTGCGGGACTTAACCCAACATCTCACGACACGAGCTGACGACAGCCATGCACCACCTGTATAGGACCCTTACGGACCCCCCATCTCTGGAGGATTTCCCTATATGTCAAACCCAGGTAAGGTTCTTCGCGTTGCATCGAATTAATCCGCATGCTCCGCCGCTTGTGCGGGCCCCCGTCAATTCCTTTGAGTTTTAGCCTTGCGGCCGTACTCCCCAGGCGGGGCGCTTAATGCGTTAGCTGCGGCACGGAGGACGTGGAATGTCCCCCACACCTAGCGCCCAACGTTTACGGCGTGGACTACCAGGGTATCTAATCCTGTTCGCTACCCACGCTTTCGCTCCTCAGCGTCAGGTAAGGCCCAGAGAGCCGCCTTCGCCACCGGTGTTCTTCCTGATATCTGCGCATTCCACCGCTACACCAGGAGTTCCGCTCTCCCCTGCCTACCTCTAGTCTGCCCGTATCGGAAGCAGGCTCGGGGTTAAGCCCCGAGTTTTCACTCCCGACGTGACGAACCGCCTACGAGCCCTTTACGCCCAATAATTCCGGACAACGCTCGGACCCTACGTATTACCGCGGCTGCTGGCACGTAGTTGGCCGGTCCTTCTTCTGCAGGTACCGTCACTCTCGCTTCGTCCCTGCTGAAAGAGGTTTACAACCCGAAGGCCGTCATCCCTCACGCGGCGTTGCTGCGTCAGACTTTCGTCCATTGCGCAATATTCCCCACTGCTGCCTCCCGTAGGAGTCTGGGCCGTGTCTCAGTCCCAGTGTGGCCGGTCGCCCTCTCAGGCCGGCTACCCGTCGACGCCTTGGTAGGCCATTACCCCACCAACAAGCTGATAGGCCGCGAGCCCATCCCCAACCGCCAGAACTTTCAACCACACCCCATGAGGAGCACGGTATTATCCGGTATTAGACCCCGTTTCCGAGGCTTATCCCAAAGTTGAGGGTAGGTTGCTCACGTGTTACTCACCCGTTCGCCGCTCGTGTACCCCCGAAGGGGCCTTACCGCTCGACTTGCATGTGTTAAGCACGCCGCCAGCGTTCGTCCTGAGCCAGGATCAAACTCTCCGTTGAAAAATATAGACAACCGAAACCAAAGGCTCCGGACAGTCAACAACATCGAATGATCCTTTGAATCAGAAACAACCATAAACTGGCTTGTTATCCGTAATAATTTCAAAGGAATCCACCCACAGACAACAATTATCCACACCCACACCAGAAAACCCGGGGGGCTAGGAAGATCATTCAACGCCTGTGGACAGGGTTAATGCATCTTTCGGCATTGACTTTCGGCACGCTGTTGAGTTCTCAAGAATCGGACGCACACCGCGCTTCGCACTTTCGTTTGAAGCTCCGGGGCAACTCGCCCTACTTTACTGTTTCGCTTTCAGCCGGTCAAATCGGCCTTTTCGATCCAGTCTCCCTGCGTGACTCAGCGTCCGAAACCCGCCGAGGCGTGTTTCGGCTTCCGAGACCTTCAGGGAGTTTGTTGGCGGCCCGGCCGCTTTCGCGTCCTGCGCTTCCGTCCAACAAGAAGAACATTACTGACATTCATGGTGCGGATGCAAATCGGGGTCCTGGACCGCTGTCCGAGGCTCCCGGCACCCGTCCTCGACGCCGGGGACCGGTGCCGAGGGAAGCAGTGCTCGTCCCTCTGGTCACATCACTCACTGGCGTCTCCGCCAGCGACTCTTCCATCATGCCGTACCCACACAAGTCGTTTTCATGTGGTCGGTCAGACGACCGGTGGGAGCCGGTCAGCCGGCTCCCACCCGTCACGCACCGCACCGTCCAGCAGACGCCTCTCGGCGAGTGGCCGCTCGAAGCGGCTTAGGTTGAGGCCCGGGGTCATGAACCGGACGGCATGGGGTGTAACCGCCCTCCCCCAGTGCCTATTCCCGGGTAGACCGCAGTACCGGAACCGGCATCCACCGGGCCGGCTCAACGCAACGGTGGATGCATCGAGTCAAGAGCGAGCACACCGCGGCAGCTACCGCGACGGCTGTGGGGCTGAGCAGTCGATCTTCGGGTTGGCGCCCAGGTAGTTGAGTGGGCCGGCGACGATCGTCACCAGCGTTGTGCCGACTTTGGCACAGGTCGCGCTGGATCCCGCGAAGTAGTTTCGCTGCGCTGCAGCTGCCAGTCCTATGACCAGCCAGACAACGACGATGACCGCGATCGCACGGGACCCGGTCGTGGACGCTCTACGAGTGCGCATGGCTGCCTCCGAGGTCGGCGTACCCCCGTGGGAACGTCCCACAAGTGCCCCCGGCGAGCGGCGCAGAAACTCAGCGCTCGCGGAACTCGTAGTGCGGCTTGATGTGTTTGTTGACGTACGAGCCGATGCTCGGCGCGGCCAGCAGGGCCGCGAAGGTCGGCTGCGGTACGTCGAAGTACTGGTAGATGTAGCCGTTCACGTACTCGAGCTCCAGCGTGCCGTCGGACCATCCGACCGATCGCACACTCGACGAGTTCACCGGGCGCCGCCTCATCCGTGGCTCCTTCCGCACTCACGCTCCGCCTAGTCTGCCCGCCGAGACGGTCAGCGCGACGACGATCGCGTCGTGTCCTCGCTCTCGAGGCGCGCCAGGGCGCGGGCGAGGTCGCCGAGTGCCGCGTTGAGCTGGGTGAGCACGGTGTTGTCGATCGGCGTCCGCTCGTCCAGGCCGAGGTTGGCGGCGAACCGCTCGTGCGCGTCCGGCGGTGCTTGGTTGAGGTAGGTGTCGAGCGCCTGCTGGAGATGGGGACTGGGCACCAGCTCCGGTCTCTCCCGCCACTTCGTGAGCGTGCGCGGCGAAATCCCGAGCCGCTCGGCGAACGCCTCGTTCGTCATCCGCAGCGCGGTGCGCAGGGCGTGCGCGTGCCGGCCGGTCCACTCGTCGATCACTGGCATCCGATTCACTCCCTTGCGAGTCAGTTACTCCCTGCAATGAGAATATGGCGATTCGGTGATCGCCGGTGGGCAGAATTTGTGCGCTGTGGATACCGGTTGAGTTCCTGGTGCGGGCAGGCCTCCGAGCGTTGACTTGGCCCATGGACGAGTTCAGCGGACGAACCGCGACGTTGCTCCACAGCTCGCAACGCCGCCACCTACGTATGGTCACCAGATCCGGGCCACGCCGTTTCCAGTTGGTCCGCCACGAGGACGTGTCAGGTGTCAGCGGTACGGGCGTCGTCGCGGAGGGGGTCGAGTGGAGCGACGGGACCGTTGCGCTGCGCTGGGGCGGTTGCTTTCCGACCACCACTGTCTGGCAGGACGGTATCGACGCGCTGCTGACCGTCCACGGTCACAACGGCAGGACCACGATCCGTTGGCTGGACAAGTGACCACGCGTATGACGACGCGTCTCGGACCCCGGCGAGGCGGCGCTCCCCTGCAGACACCCCGCCTCGCCGGCCTACTCGGTGAAGAACTGTTCGCGGTATTCCTTGTGCAGCTCCGGCTGGCCGTGCTGGCCGTCCTGACTATCGGCGCCGGCGTGCCGTGGGACCGGCCGCTGCTGGGATTCCGTCGCTGGGGTGGTCTGGCTCGCCGTGGCGGCCGTCGCGTCCGCCGCGGTCCGAGCCGCCTCGGTGAGTTCTTCGACCGCCGTGCTGAAGGCGAGTTCGGCGCGGGTCGGCCGTTGGCGTTCGATCTCTTCGGCGGTGGTTCGCCGAACCGGGAGGTCGTTCGCCGCGGCCGACAGTTCTGCCAACGTGTCCAGGAGGCCGAGTGCGGTCTCGACCTCGCCCGGGTGGTTGACGAGCCACCAAACCGCTGCCGACCCAGGCGTAGCGAAGACGTCGTCCTTCAGATAGGCGCGCTTGTCCTGCTCCATCCGCCGCTCGAGCAGCGTGGTCTGCTCCCGTCGATGCAAGGCAGCGAGATGTTGGAGATGCTTCTGGTCCGCATCGGGCAAGCGCAGCCTGACCTCGGTCGCCCAACTGCGGACCTGCCCTTTCTCATCGAGCGCCGGCTCACCGAGCAGCGCCGCCAAGCGGTGCTGATTCAGGGCTTCCTCGGTCACCTGTTGCCGGGACGTCAAGGATCGCGCCCGGTCCAGCAAGGCGTCGACGGCGACAGCGCCGAGGTCGGCATGACGCGACCCCGACAGCACGGTCGACCACTGCACGACGGCCGAGAAGCTGAACTGGAAGTCCGGCGACGCGGATGGCAGCCGGACATCCGCAACGGTCCTCGACGGCGGCCCGGAGAACACTGGTTCCGGATCCGGCAGTACGACAGAACGCGCGGGCTGCGTCACGACCGGCCGCGGTGCGTCGGGCTGCTTCCACACAACGGACAACAGCACGAGCAGCACCACGATGAGCACCACCGCCGCCCACGCCGGCAGTCCCACGATCAGCGAAACGACGTACAGCACCACGACAATTGCGGCAGCCGTCAGGAGCGTGTTCCGGTGGAGCTTCATGGTGGCGTTCCTTCACCGCGTCGGGCGGAGGTCAACGGGTCGACCAAGGCGTACCCGTCGGCTTCCCCGTCCTCACACCGCCCGAGCCACCGTCAACCCAGACCACAGACTGCGCCACACGACGAGTCCACAAAAAGTCTCGCATCCTTAACCGAAAGTAGCCGCCGCTTGCGTGTCGTCGGCCATTTGTCATCGGTCAACCGGTCAGCCCGCCATGGAGCGGAGGGCTTGGCGGGACGGGGTGAGCACCACGGGTTTGTACGGGCAGCGTTGGTCGGTGAGGGTTTCGTAGGCTCGGATGGCTCGGTTGGCGGCGTCCCAGCCTTGCTCGGCGGGGGTGCGGCCCAGGCCTCGGTTGCGGACGAGGGCGCCGTAGAAGGCGGAGCAGAAGACAGTGGCTTCGTACCAGCCGATCACGGTGCTGGTGCCGATGTAGGTGATGTCGTCCTGGATGCAGTCGCGGATGGCGCGTTGCCATTTGCCGATGCCGGTTTTGCAGCCGTCGGCGATCACCACGCCGCTGGCGATGCCCCACTGGTGGTCGAGAAACCAATCGGCCAGGGACTTCAGGGAGACCTGGGTCTCGCCGTCGGTGGACAGAAAGGACGGTTCCTCGCTGTGGTCACCGTGTGCCATCACATGCAGCACGGTCGAGGGGGTGGTGAGGGCTGAGAACGCGGTCTCGTGGTCCCGGGTGCGGACGAAGTTCACGTCGAGGTACGGGCGGTCCCAGCCGGCGTTGATGTTGCCGGTGATGCCCTGCACGAAGGTCATCGACGCGTCGAACGAACTGTCCAGACCGAGGTCCACCAGAGTGATCAGCCGGTTCTTCATAAGCCCACCCCTCCAACGCTTTTCAGCAAATCCTCACGACCCGCGGAACCCATCATGAACCACGCCGCGGACAGTTCGCGCGGGGGTATCACGAGGGTGAGACCGCCGTACGGCGTACGGCCGGAAAGCGCGGGTGCGGACGGTGATCGGCCTAGGCTGGCGGGGCAGCGTACGACGAAGGAGGACACCGATGAGTCAGGCGCCGACAGTCACACTGAGTCACGGAAGCGCGATGCCGCGGGTCGGACTCGGAACGTGGCCGATGAACGACGCGGACGCCGAGCGGACCGTGCGTACGGCGCTCGAGCTTGGGTATCGCCTGATCGACACGGCTGAGAACTACCGCAACGAGGTCGGTGTCGGGCGCGCGCTGAAGGTCGTGCCGCGGGACGAGGTGTTCGTGACGACGAAGTTCAACAAGCGGTGGCACAGCGTGGAGGGAGCGCGGCAGGCGTTCGAGGCCAGTGCGGAGCGGCTTGGCGTCGAGTACCTGGATCTGCTGCTCATCCATTGGCCGAATCCGGCGCAGGACCGGTACGTCGACGCGTGGCGCGGGCTGATCGCGTTGCGGGAGGCTGGGTTGGTGCGGGCCATTGGTACGTCGAACTTCAAGCCGGCGCATCTGCAGCGGTTGATCGACGAGACCGGGGTTGCTCCGGAGGTGAATCAGGTGCAGCTGAGTCCGGTGTGGGCGAAGGTGGCGGAGCGGGAATTCCACAAGCGGCACGGGATCGTGACCGAGGCCTGGAGTCCGCTGGGCAAGGGGACGGATCTGCTGCACCACCCAACGGTGCAGGAGATCGCTGAGGCGCACGGGCGGACGGCGGGGCAGGTCGTGTTGCGATGGGAGACGCAACAGGACGTCGTACCGATTCCCAAGTCCGCCGATCCGGAGCGGCTGGCGGAGAATCTCGCGATCTTCGACTTCGAGTTGACAGGGGCCGAGTTGAGCGCGCTCACAGCACTGGACGGAACGGCGAAGCCGGCGGCCGACTCAGACCGATCAGGCCACTAACGCGCCGCGGCAAGCGGGCCGGGCGCGGCGGCGGGGTGGGTGGGGTAGGCGCACTGCGGCCCCCGGGGGACGTGGGAAGTCCCGGGGGCCGTGGTGCTTTCAGTTGGGGTTAGCTGCAGCCGGAGGTGCTGCCGCAGCCTTCGCAGACGTAGCAGGAGCCGCTGGGGCGCATCTTGGTGCCGCAGGTGAAGCAGAGCGGGGCGTCGACCGAGGTGCCGGTGATGAGTTCGAGCATCTCGGCGGTGGTGTGGGCCTCGCCCTTGATCGGCTTGGCGGAGACGGCGTCGGCCGGCTTCGCGGCGGCTTCGGCGGTGCCCGTGGTTCCGGTCGGTGCGGTGGTTTCGCTGGTGTCCGCGACCGGTTCGACCGACTTCAGCGACTCGGCCTCGGAGACCTCGACCGGGACCGGCTCGTACGACCCGGTGTCGAGCTGCCGGGACCGCTCCTCAGCGGAGTAGATCCCGAGCGCGGCGCGGTCGTCGAACGGCAGGTAGTCCAGCGCCAGGCGACGGAAGATGTAGTCCATGATCGACTGCGCCATCCGGACGTCCGGGTCGTCGGTCAGACCGGCCGGCTCGAACTTCAGGTTGGTGAACTTCTGGACGTACGTCTCCAGCGGTACGCCGTGCTGCAGAGCGATCGAGATCGCGATCGAGAACGCGTCCATCACACCGGCGAGCGTCGAACCCTGCTTGCCCATCTTCAGGAAGACCTCGCCCAGACCGTCGTCCGGGTAGGAGCCGGCGGTCATGTAACCCTCGGCGCCACCGACGGTGAACGACGTGGTCCGGGACGGCCGCGACTTCGGCAGGCGCTTGCGGGTCGGCCGGTACTCGATCACCTTCTCGACGATCTTCTCGGCGACCGCCTCGGTCGACGCGGCGTCGTCCGCCGCGGCCTTCTTCGCCTTCGCGTCCGCCAGCGGCTGACCGACCTTGCAGTTGTCGCGGTACACCGCGAGCGCCTTCAGGCCGAGCTTCCAGCCCTGGAAGTAGACGTCGGCGATCTCCTCGACCGTCGCTGTCTCCGGCAGGTTCACCGTCTTCGAGATCGCGCCGGACAGGAACGGCTGCGCGGCGGCCATCATCCGGACGTGGCCCATCGGCTTGATGGCCCGCTCGCCCATCGCGGTGTCGAAGATCTCGTAGTGCTCCGGCTTCAGGCCCGGGGCGTCGACGACGTGACCGTTCTCCGCGATGTACTCGACGATCGCCTCGATCGTCTCCTCGGTGTAGCCGTACTGCCGCAGGGCCCGCGGGACGGTCTGGTTGACGATCTGCATCGAGCCGCCGCCGACCAGCTTCTTGAACTTGACCAGCGAGAAGTCCGGCTCGATGCCGGTGGTGTCGCAGTCCATCATGAAGCCGATGGTGCCGGTCGGCGCGAGCACCGAGGCCTGCGCGTTCCGCCAGCCGTTCTTGGCACCGATCTTCAGGACGCCGCCCCAGGCCGCGGTGGCGTGCTGCTGGACGTCCTTGTCGATCTCGTGCACGGTCCGGATCGCGTCGTTCGCCGCGGCGTGCTTGCGCATCACCCGGGTGTGCGCGTCCTTGTTCCGCTCGAAACCGTCGTACGCGCCGACGATGCCGGCCAGCTCCGCGGAGCGCTTGTACGACGTACCGGTCATCAGCGAGGTGATAGCGCCCGCCAGCGCGCGACCACCGTCGGAGTCGTACGCGTGACCAGTCGCCATCAGCAGCGCGCCAAGGTTCGCGTACCCGATGCCGAGCTGCCGGTACGCCCGCGTGGTGGCGCCGATCGCCTCGGTCGGGAAGTCCGCGAAGCAGATCGAGATGTCCATCGCGGTGATAATCAGCTCGACCGCCTTGACGAACTTCTCCGAGTCGAACATGTCGTCGTCGCGGAGGAACTTCATCAGGTTCAGCGACGCGAGGTTGCAGGACGAGTTGTCCAGGTGCATGTACTCCGAGCACGGGTTGGACGCGGTGATCCGGCCCGTCTCCGGGGTGGTGTGCCAGTCGTTGATGGTGTCGTCGTACTGCAGGCCGGGGTCGGCGCAGGCCCACGCGGCCTGGGCGATCTTGTCGAACAGCGTCCGCGCGTCGACGGTCTCGATCACCGAGTTGTCCAGCCGCGCGCGCAGCCCGAACTCCCCCTTCTCCTCGACCGCGCGCATGAACTCGTCCGAGACCCGGACCGAGTTGTTCGCGTTCTGGTACTGCACGGAGGTGATGTCGCGACCGCCGAGGTCCATGTCGAAGCCCGCGTCCCGCAGGACCCGGATCTTCTCCTCCTCGCGCATCTTGGTATCGACGAACTCCTCGATGTCGGGGTGGTCGACGTCCAGTACGACCATCTTCGCGGCCCGCCGGGTGGCGCCGCCGGACTTGATCGTGCCGGCCGACGCGTCCGCGCCGCGCATGAAGCTGACCGGGCCGGACGCGGTGCCGCCGGAGGACTGCAGCAGTTCCTTCGAGGAGCGGATCCGGGACAGGTTCAGGCCGGCGCCGGAGCCGCCCTTGAAGATCAGGCCCTCTTCCTTGTACCAGTTCAGGATCGACTCCATCGAGTCGTCCACGGCGAGGATGAAGCAGGCCGACACCTGCTGCGGCGAGGACGTACCGACGTTGAACCAGACGGGCGAGTTGAAGCTGAAGTACTGGTGCAGGAGCAGCCAGGTGATCTCCTGCTCGAAGACCTCGGCGTCGGCAGGCGAGCTGAAGTAGCCGTGCTCCTCGCCCGCCTTGCGGTAGGTCTTCACGACCCGGTCGAGCAGCTGCTTGAGGCTCCACTCCCGGTTGTCGTGGCTGACCGCGCCACGGAAGTACTTCGTGGTGACGATCGTGGAGGCGTTCACACTCCAGAAGTCGGGGAACTCCACCCCGCGCTGCTCGAAGACGGTCTCACCGGTCTTCCAGTTCTGCTGGACGACGTCGCGACGCTCCCACGTCACCTCGTCGTAGGGGTGCACGCCCTCGGTGCTGAATACGCGCTCGATGGTGAGTCCCGTGGGCGCGTTCTTCCGCCCGCGGAACCCGGCCGTCGACCGCTTGGTCGACCCCGAGTGGCCGGTCACCGTCTCTGTCATGTTGGCTCCTCGCCCTTCGTCTGCACTGCCGCGGTCTGTCGGGACCGCCCCGTTGGAGTACTGCGTGTACTTCGACTTCCGCACTACTTTGGAACTGCCGTTCCCCCGGTTTACGTCTGTTGGGCCGGCTGCGTCGGCTCCGTGCCCTGCGGCTCCTTCTCGGCCCGCAGCAGCGCGATCTCGGTCTCGAAATCGTCGGCCGACTCGAACTGCCGGTACACGCTCGCGAAGCGCAGGTACGCCACCTCGTCCAGCTCCCGCAGCGGCCCGAGGATCGCGAGTCCGACCTCGTGCGCGGGAACCTCCGGCGAGCCGCTGCCCTTCAGCGCGTCCTCGACCTTCTGCCCCAGGCGGGCGAGCTGGTCGGCGTTCACCGGCCGGCCCTTGCACGCCTTGCCGACCCCGCTGATGACCTTCTCGCGGCTGAACGGCTCGGTCGCGCCGGAGCGCTTCACGACCGTGAGCTGCATCTGCTCGACGGTGGTGAACCGCTTCTCGCAGACCGGGCACTGCCGCCGGCGGCGGATCGCTCCGCCGTCCTCGGCCACCCGGCTGTCGACCACCCGGGAGTCGGCGTGCCGGCAATACGGACAGTGCACGACGAATCACTTCCTCCCGTGACCATCCTGGGGATGGTTTGTGGATCAGCCTGGGGACAACCTGTGTAGAACCTGTGTGCAACTAACCACTACCTGTGGAAAATTACACCCGTGTAACCACTACATCTAGGGATCCTAGATCGCTGCTCCGACAGTTTGCAAGCACGCCGTGCATCGCCCGCGTTGCCCGCGCGTGTCATAGGTTCCAACACTCGCGCGGGCCCGTGTACTCCCGCGTGGCGCCGCCGCGCGGCGCGTTTTGAGGCGCAAACTACGGCCCGCACAGGCCGCCGTGCGGGGCCCTTCGCCGGCTCTCGGCGGGCCCTCGGCGGGCCCTCGGCGGGATAAGGTTCGGCGGGGAACCCGGGAGGATGTGGTGAGCGTGACCGAACCGGTCGCAGAGCATGCGCACGGTTACATCGGCGACAAGGACGCGTACCTGCGGCGGTTGAAGCGGATCGAGGGGCAGGCCCGCGGGCTGCAGCGGATGGTCGAGGACGAGAAGTACTGCATCGACATCCTCACCCAGGTCTCGGCCATGACGAAGGCACTCGAATCGGTCGCGCTCGGCCTGCTCGAGGACCACCTGGCGCACTGCGTGGTCGACGCCGCGGCGGCCGGTGGACCGGAGGCCGACGCGAAGATCAAGGAAGCGTCCGCTGCAATCGCGAGGCTGGTGCGCTCTTGACGGCGCGGAAGCCGGTAGTTCTCGACGTCGACACCGGCCTGGATGACGCCTGCGCATTACTCCTCGCCGGCCGGCATCCCGAGCTCGACCTGAAGGCCGTCACCTGTGTCGGCGGAAACGTCGGGATCGACGACGTCGTCCGGAACACGCTGACTGTCCTCGACGCCGCCGGCCGTCCCGACGTACCGGTCGCGCGCGGTGCCGCCGTACCGCTGATCCAGCCGGTCCGAACGGCGCGGCACGTGCACGGTGCGGATGGGCTCGGGGACCTCGACTGGCCACGGTCGACCCGGCCGCCGGATCCGCGGCACGCGATCGAGTTGCTCCGGGACGTACTTCGGGATGCCGCCGCCGATGGTGCGCCCGTCACGCTGATCCCGCTGGCGCCGTTGACGAACATCGCGCTGCTGCTGAGGACGTACCCGGAGGCCGCGGCCGGGCTGAAGGAGATCGTCTTCATGGGCGGATCCGCGGGCAGTGGGAACGCGACGGCGTCCGCGGAGTTCAACATCTGGACCGATCCGGAG
This sequence comes from Kribbella jejuensis, assembly GCF_006715085.1. Classification (NCBI taxonomy): domain Bacteria; kingdom Bacillati; phylum Actinomycetota; class Actinomycetes; order Propionibacteriales; family Kribbellaceae; genus Kribbella; species Kribbella jejuensis. The sequence goes on from NZ_VFMM01000001.1 coordinate 554,109, forward strand.
GCGGCCGCGATCGTACTGAAGTCGGCCGAAGACCTCGGCGTTCCGGTCACGATGTACGGGCTGGACGTGTTCTACGACGTCGTGGTCACGCTGGAGCAGGCCCGCGGGCTGAGCGGATCGCCTTCGGCAGAGCTGGCCCGCAAGCTCATCGAGAAGCGCAGCGAGCGGTACCAGTCGGACGGCGGGAGTATCGGCGACGGCGGCGCGGTGTGCGCTGTGATCGATCCATCCGGGCTGACCACGCAGCGGTATCCGGTACGCGTCGAGCTGTCCGGTGGGTGGTCGCGCGGGCGCACGATCGTGGATACCCGGGACGCGGTCGACCAGGCGAGCGATCCGCAGGGACCGGCGCCCGTGATTCACGTCGCGACGGCGGTGGACGCCAAGCGGTACGCCGAACTGTGGCTGGCGACCGTTAGGTAAGGCGCGCGCGGACGCCGTACAGGAAAAGGTCCAGGCCCTCGGCGAAGAGCTCGTCGGTGAGGTCCGCGACAACCGCCGCGAGCGACCATCGCGCGGTGATCTCGAAAACGTGCCGCGCGTCGGGTTCCGGTACGCCGATGCGGACCAAGGCCTCGATCTGGGCGCGGACGAGTTCCGCGCGCGAGCCGTCGCCGCGGTCGCGGTCCGGCGCGGCCTTCGCCTGGATCAGGCCCGCGAGTCCGGGATGGTCGGCGTAGAACGCGCGCAGTTCGAGCGAGCCGGATCTGGTCAGCTCGATCCACTCGTCGACGGTCCGGAGTTCACCGTACGCCGTGGTGTCCGCCGTGAACTGGTCGAATGCGTTCCGTGCGACCAGGTCGAGCAGCTCGGATTTGTTGTGGACGTGGTGGTAGAGCGACGGGGCGCGGACGTGCAGGCGTTCCGCGACGGCACGCATGGTGAGGCCGTCCACGCCGTCGGCGCGGATCACGGCCAGGGCGGCGTCGGCGATCGCGGCGACCGTGATGCCGGCTGCCGCGTGGGACGAAGGGTCGCGTCTGGTCACGGAATCTCGTTGTCGTCGGGAGTCGGTGGGACTACTGTCTAACGACATTAGACGATAGTTCCGAGGATGGCATCGTGACTGGATTCCGACCCGCGTACCCGCTGCTGACCGAGCGGCTGGAGCTGCGGCCGCACCGGATGGACGACTTGGACGACCTGTACGCGTTCCATTCGCGGCCGGAGGTGGTGCGGTACACGCCGTGGCCGGTGCGGGATCGCGAGGAGACACGGGCGGCGCTGGAACGGAAGCTGCCGCAGGGCGAGTTGACCGAGCCGGGTCAGTGGCTGGTGCTGGCGATCGAGCTGCGGGAGACGGGGACGGTGATCGGCGAAGTACTGCTGAAGTGGGCCAGTGAGGCTGATCGTCAGGGTGAGATCGGGTTCGCGCTGCACACGGACTACCAGGGCAAGGGGCTTGCGGCGGAGGCGGCGCGGGAGATGCTGCGGGTCGGCTTCGAGGAGCTTGGGCTGCACCGGATCGTGGCGATCCTCGACGACCGGAATACGCCGTCGGCCCAGTTGCTCGAGCGACTCGGCATGCGGCGCGAGGCGCACCACCTCGAAGCCCTGCTGTTCAAGGGCGAATGGGCAAACGAGTACGTCTACGCCCTCCTCGCCCACGAGTGGCGTGCAGACCTCAACGGCCCGACCGGTGCACGCGGGGCAGGCAGCGCAACCAGCGCTCGAAGCGAGCGGGCCGACTAGCGCGACCTTAGCGGCCGGCGCGACCGGAGCGACGGGGCCAGCGGCGCGAGCGGGGCGGTTGGGGGGTGGTTAGTTGGCGATGGGGATTTGGAGGGTTTGGCCGGGGGTGAGGTCGGCGGGGGTGGTGAGGTTGTTGAGGTCGGCGATCTTCTCGACGACGAGTGTCGGGTCCTGGCCTGGGTTGGTGGACTGGGCGATCGACCACAGGGTCTGACCGGGGGCCACCTGCACCGGGACGGTGTGGGTGAAGTGCGGGCCGGGCTCGAGGACGCCGGCGATGCGGAGACCGAGGACGAGAACGGCGGCACCGAAGACCAGCACGGAGATCGCGGTCAGCAGCATCCGGCCGCGGCGGGTCAGCCGGAGGGCCGGTTCGGGGCTTTCCTGGACGCGCCGACCGAGTGAGTCACCGGAGCATCCGCGCACCGGCATCCGGTCGGTGGTCACACCATCGATCCGCGGCCGCTTCCGCGGCGGGACGACCGGCGCCGGGGCGGTCACCCGCTCCGCAGGAGCCGGGACTAGCCTCAGGTCACCGCCGCCGTCCACGACCCGGCGGTGAATGCTCGGCTCGGGCTTGTTCGAGCGGCGCGAGGCCAGGGCGTCGGCCGCAACGGCTGCTGTGCTCATCGGATCCTCCAGCTCGGTCAGTGCGCGTTCGTCGGTGCTGATCCCTGTCTATCGGCCGCCTCCGACAGTTTCTGAAGAAGCAGCCTGCTCGGCCGGTCCGAACACCTGTTCGATCGAACGTCTGTACGAATGATTAACCGACGACCACTCCTCGCGCAACCATCTCCAACGGCGACACGCCCAGGAAATTCCCTGACGCCGAAGCTGCCCGCGTGCGCCTTATAACCTGACACCCGAACAAACTTGCGAACCGACACGCCTTCGAACAGATGTTTGAAGAATCTCAGAATTCGGTCTACGGTCGTCTCAGTCGAGCAAGCAACGGCTGGTGCGTGATCGCCGGCCCGACCCGAGGAGCAACCACCGATGGCCAGGACGCCGAGCGGTTCCAGCAAGCATGACCGGGGCGGAGGGGCGGGGCCGCAAGGACCTGAGCGCAGTGGAGCCGTGGACAAGGACCGGACCGTCGCCGAGCTGCCGGACGGGCCGGCCGACGCGACCGGCCTGACCCCGCGTCAGCGCCGCGTGCTGGACGTGATCCGCGACTCCGTCGACAGCCGCGGCTACCCGCCGTCGATGCGCGAGATCGGTGAGCGAGTCGGCCTGACCAGTTCGTCCTCGGTGTCCCATCAGCTCCGCGTCCTCGAGCAGAAGGGCCTGCTCCGCCGCGACCCCAACCGGCCGCGGGCGATCGAGGTCCGCTACCCCGGCGAGGTCGACGCGGCCGCCAAGCGTTCGGCGCTCGGCTCGGTCCGGCAGACCGCGTACGACGAGACCGGTGCCGGTGACGCGCACCCGGACGCGGCATACGTGCCGGTGGTCGGCCGGATCGCCGCCGGTGGGCCGATCCTGGCCGAGCAGGAGATCGAAGAGGTCTTCCCGTTGCCCAAGGCAATGGTCGGTGAGGGCACGCTGTTCATGCTGAAGGTCAAGGGTGAGTCGATGATCGAGGCGGCCATCTGCGACGGCGACTGGGTGGTCGTCCGGCAGCAGCCGACCGCGGAGAACGGCGACATCGTGGCCGCGATGATCGACGGCGAGGCGACCGTGAAGACGTTCAAGAAGACCAAGTCCGAGATTCTGCTGCTACCACACAACCCGGCCTTCGAGCCGATCGACGGGAAGGACGCGACGATTCTCGGAAAGGTCGTAACAGTTCTGCGCCGTGTCTGACATATCGGACGGCGAGCGAACTCCGGCGTGACGTGTCAGCATTGAGACATGACGACTGTCTATGACTTCAGCGCGCGGCGGATCGAAGGCAATGAACAGTCTCTTGCCGATTTCCGCGACCAGGTGCTCCTGGTGGTGAACGTGGCTTCCCAGTGTGCCCAGACCCCGCAGTACACCGGCCTGCAGAAGCTCTACCGAACCTACCGCCGGCAGGGCTTCGCAGTGCTCGGTTTCCCCTGCGACCAGTTCGGCCACCAGGAGCCGGGCGACGAGAACGAGATCGCCAACTTCTGCTCGACGATCTACCACGTCACGTTCCCGATGTTCGCCAAGATCGACGTGAACGGGTCGAAGACGATCCCGTTGTACAACTGGCTCAAGCGGGAGCAGGGCGGCCTGCTCGGCGGCCGGATCAAGTGGAACTTCACCAAGTTCCTGATCGGCCGGGACGGCGGGGTGATCGGCCGCTACGCGCCGACCCACACGCCGGAGAAGCTGGCCGACAAGATCGAGGCCGCACTGGCCGTTCCTGCGCCGTCGCCGTCGCCGAAAACGAACGACTGATAATCGGGCAATTTGCTGCGACAGTTGAACAGAAAACGTCGCAGCGACCCGGACTATTCACCGCATTTCGAACAATTCCACAGCCGGCCTGCATGTCGGCCGCCGGTCGCGAAATGTATTCAGCTGCGGTCGGCGAGAACCGATTCCGGGTCGATGTCGAGGCGCAGTCCGCGCCAGACCGGATGCCGCAGCCGGCCGTCGCCGCCCCAGCCGGAATAGGTCACTTCCGCGACCAGGACCGGGTCCAGCCAGTGCCCGCGCCGACGGTCCGTCGTCGGGATCCCGGCCGCGTCGAACGCGGGCCGGTCGATCTCGAGGCCGGCCAGCTCGGCGCTCAGCATGTTCAGGGTCGCGAAATCCAGACCGGACCCGACCTTGCCGATCAGCACCAGGTCGTCGCCCTCGTACGCCCCGCAGTAGAACGAGCCGATCCTGCCTTCGCGGTTGCCCTCCCCCGGATGCCAACCGAGCAGGATGACGTCGCGCGTGCGTACCGGCTTGACCTTGATCCAGTCCGCGCTGCGTTTGCCGGGCAGGTACCGCGACTTGCGGCGCTTGGCCACCACACCCTCGAGCCCTTGCGTGGCAGACAGTTCGAGCGCTGCGTCGCCGTCGGTCAGCGCCGGCGGCACCTCCCAGAACGGGTCGCCGATGTCGAGCGAGTCGAGCAGCCCGCGGCGGTCGTCGTACGTTGCCTCTAGCAACCATTTCCCGTCGAAGCGGAGGACGTCGAAGAGCCGCACCGAGACCGGTACGGCGGTGATCAGGTGCCGCAACTGGCGTGGATCGCGGACGTGCATCCGCCGCTGCAGCAGGCCGAACGACGGCGCGCCGTGCTCGTCGAGCGTGACGATCTCGCCGTCGAGTACGGCGGGCAGCCGTAACCCTGGCGCCTCCGCCAGGCCGATCAGCTCCGGGTACCCGCCGGAGACGTCGTGGCTGTTGCGGGACCAGAGGCGGCAGACGCCGTCGTCGACCTCGGCGATGACGCGGATGCCATCCCACTTCAGCTCGTACGACCAACCGGCGCCGGAGGGCATCTCCCCCAACGCTGCCATCATCGGCAGCACGGGTGGACCGCTCGCCGCGCTCATGGAGCCATCATGCCGTCTGCAGCCGCTTCAGGGCGCCGAGCACCTTCTCCCGATCGGCGGTCGGCCACATCGGCGGCAATGAGGCGCGCAGGAATCCGCCGTACCGCTGGGTGACGATGCGGGGGTCGAGGATCGCGACCACGCCGCGGTCTGTGCTGCGGCGGATCAGCCGGCCGGTGCCCTGGGCCAGCAGTAGCCCGGCATGGGTCGCGGCGACGGCCATGAAGCCGTTGCCGCCGGCCTCGTCGACGGCGCGCTGCCGGGCTGCCATCAACGGTTCGTCCGGGCGCGGGAACGGGATCCGGTCGATGATCACCAGGTTGCAGGTCGAGCCCGGTACGTCGATGCCCTGCCAGAGCGACAGGGTGCCGAACAGGGAGGTTTCCGGATCCTCGACGAACTCGCGGGACAGCTCGCCTAGCTGCGCGTCGCCCTGGCACAACACCTTCAGGTCGGTCGCTTCGCGGACTGCCGCGGTCGCTGCCTCGGCCGCGCGGCGTGACGAGAACAGGCCGAGCGTGCGCCCGCCGGCCGCGGTGATCAGGTCGACGATCTCCTCGAACTGCTTCTTGCCGAGGCCGTCGCGGTGCGGCGGCGGCAGGTGCTTGGCGACGTACAGGATCGCTTGCTTCTCGTACTCGAACGGGGAGCCGACGTCGAGACCGCGCCAGGGCAGCGGTCCGCGTTCGTCGTCCTCGTCCAGGTCCGGCATCTCGTCGTCGTCATCGAGCTTGTCCGAGGGCCGCAGACCGACCTGGCGGGCGATCGCGTCGAAGTCGCCGCCGAGCGTCAACGTCGCGGAGGTGAGCACCGCCGTACGGTCCCGGAGAACCAGCTCGCGGAGCAGACCGGCGACGGTCAGCGGGGCGATCCGGAGCTCTCGGCCGAAGCGGTCGCGGTCGGTCATCCAGACCACGTCCGCGTCGCTCAGCGCGGCGACCCGCTCGGCGACGTCGAAGATCTCCTTGACCGCGCCCTTCGACTGCCGCTTGGCGCCGTCGGGGTCGTCGTCCTTGTCGTCGGACTTCTTGTTCAGGTCGGAGTACAGCGCGCGGGCGGCGTCGCGGACCAGGCCGGCCGCTTCCAGGACGGGCGCGTTGGAGGGCTCGATCCGGCCCTCGCGGGTGCCGTCGAGCGCGACGCGGAGGGCGTCCGAGGCGTCGATCAGGTCGTCGGCCTTGTCGTCGTCGGCGAACCGGCGGGCCCGCTTCGCGGCGCGCTCGACCATCTGCGGCGAGAGCTCGTCGCCCGCGGCGCCGGTGACCCGGGCGGGCAGCTCATGCGCCTCGTCGACGATGACGACGTCGTGCTCGGGCAGGACCGTCCGGTTCTCGAAGGCGTCGATCGAGAGCAGCGCGTGGTTGGTGATGACGATGTCGGCCTTGCGGGCCTCTTCCTTGGCCTTCTCGGCGAAGCATTCCTCGCCGTACGGGCACTTCTGCGCGCCGAGGCACTCGCGCGCGGAGATCGCGACCTGGTTCCAGGCCTGGTACTGGTGCGAGGGGGCGTGGTCGCGGTCACCGGCCGCACCGTCGGCGAGCTGCTGCTCGGCCCACTCGCGGAGCTCGACGACCTGACGGCCGATCTCCCCGGCCGGCGGTACGTCGACCAGCATGCCGTCGTCGTCCGGCGCGCCCTCACGGATCCGGTGCAGGCAGGCGTAGTTGTTCCGCCCCTTCTGGATCGCGTACTTCGGCCGGCGTGGCAGGAGCTTCTCGGTCGCGTCGAGCAACGCCGGTACGTCGCGGTCGACGAGCTGGGACTGCAGCGCGAGGGTTGCCGTCGAAACGACCACGCGGCGGTCCTCGACCGCGTGCACAAGTGCGGGCACCAGGTACCCGAGGGACTTGCCGGTGCCGGTGCCGGCCTGGACCAGCAGATGCGATCCCTCGTGCATCGCGGTGTCGACGGCTTGCGCCATCCGCACCTGTCCGGGCCGGGTCTGTCCGGCGATCCCGGACACGGCAGCTTCCAGCAGTTCCCGCACATCAACACCCACCGCCACACCCTAGCCCGCCCGGCCGACAGATTCCGGCTCGGCGGGCTGGGGTGTGGATAACCCGGCTCCTAGACGACCGCCCCGCGATCGGGCTGTGCGTCGCGGTCGACCTGCGCACGCTTCGGGCGCGGCGGCGGGGCCGGGTAGCGGCGTTCGAGTTCGAGCAGGAGCGGCGCGGCGGTCAGGTTGGAGGAGTACGTACCGACGACGATCCCGAGCAGCAGCGCGAGCACGAAGTCGGCCAGCGAGTCGCCGCCGAGGAACAGCAGCGCGCTCAGGATGAACAGGGTCGAAATACCGGTGTTGATGGTGCGGGGCAGCACGTTGACGATCGCGGTGTCGATGATCTTGCCGAGGTTCCCGGTCGCGCGGGCGTTGCGGGTCTCGCGGATCCGGTCGAAGACCACGACCGAGTCGTTCACCGTGTAGCCGATGATGGTCAGGATCGCGGCCAGGAAGATGCCGTCGATCGGCTTGCCGGTCCAGGCGAACACACCGACCACGACCGCGACGTTCTGGATCAGCGCGAGGACGGCGCCGGCGCCGAAGGTCCAACGGAACCGGGCGGCCAGGTACGCGAGCTGGGCGAGCAACGCGATGCCGAGCGCGATCAGGCCCTTGTTCCGGAGTTCCTTGCCGAGGGACGGGCCGATGCTCTCGTTCCGGATGACTTCGGTGTCGCCCGCGATCCGGCCGATCGACTCGCGGATCTTCTCCGCCTCGTCGTCGCTGATCGTCCCGGTCCGGACGGTGAAGTCGTCGGTACCGGACGCCTGGACGACGGCGGTCGGGTAGCCGGCCTCGGCGACCGCCGCGCGCGCCTGGTCCGGCGTGATGCGTTGCGCCGTACTGACCTCGAGCAGCCGGCCGCCGGTGAACTCGATGCCGAGGTTCAGGCCGCGGACGGCGACACCGGCGACGCTGACGACAATCGCGACGGCCGTGATGACGAGCCAGCGTTTGCTGTGCTTCATCAAGGAGAGTTGACGGGCCTCGAGCCAGGTCCGGACGCGACCGTGGCCGGCGATACCGCTCAGCGCCGGGCGACGCAGTACGAATCCACGCGAGACCACGAACTCCGCGAAGACGCGGGTGACAACCAGCGCGGACAGCATCGATGCGATGACACCGATCGAGAGCGTGACACCGAAGCCGCGGACCGGTCCGGCGGCCAGGAAGAACAGCAGGCCGGCCGCGAGCAGAGTGGTGATGTTGGAGTCGGCGATCGCGGACAGCGCGTTCTGGAAACCGCTGCGCAGCGATCGGCGCAGGCCGTCGGTGCGACCGGCGGTGTAGTCCTCGCGGGCACGTTCGAAGACCAGGACGTTCGCGTCGACGGCCATTCCGATCGCCAGTACGAAACCGGCCAGGCCGGGCAGGGTGAGGGTCGCTCCGATCACGGTCAGCGCGGCGTACGACATCGCGGCGTACCCGATCAGGCCGAGCACCGCCATCAGGCCGACCAGGCGGTAGACCACGACAATGAACAAAGCCGTCAGCGCGAGACCGATGATGGCGGCGAGAGCGCTCGCCTGGATCGCGTCCTGGCCGAGCGACGGGCCGACCGTGCGCTGGTCGATGACCTCGACCGGTACGGGGAGGGCGCCGCCGGAGATCAGCGCGGCCAGGTCCTTCGCGTCCTCCTCGGTGAAGGCGCCGGAGATCGTGGTGGAGCCGCCGGAGATGCCGAGGTTGCAGAGCTGGCTGCTACCGTTCGGGTCGACCTGCGGCGAGCTGATCACCTCGTTGTCGAGGACAATCGCGATCAGGCGTTGCGGCGTACCGACCGGTTGGCAGGCGGCCTTGCCGGTGATGTTCGCCCAGATCTTGCCGCCGTCGCCCTTGAACTTCATCTGCACGAACCAGCCCTGCGCGACCTGCTGCGGATCGAGCAGGCCGTCGGCGCTGCTGACCATCTCACCGGTCATCGCGGGCTTGGCCAGGCGCAGGAAGCCCTGGCCACTCTCCGGGGCGAGGTATGTCTCGCCCGCCGCGGGCTTGGCCGGTTTGGTCGCGACCTGGTCGAGGACCTCGTGGAAGGTGAGCTGGGCGGTCTTGCCGATCACCTTCGCGGCTTCGCGCGGGTCCTGGACGCCGGGGAGCTCGACGATGATCCGGTTCTCGCCCTGGCGGGTGACGTTCGGTTCGCTGACGCCGAGCGCGTCGATGCGGCGGTGCAGCACCTGGGTGGCTTTGTCGGTGGTCTCCTTGTTCGCCTTGACGGTCGGCGAGTCCTTCGCCTCCAGGACGATCTGCGTCCCGCCGCGCAGGTCGAGACCGAGCTGTGGTTTCGCGGTCAACGTGACGTACGTCGACGCCGCCAGAACCAGGAATGCGAGGAGTGCACGGACAAGGGACGACCGGTTCACCGAAGCCTCCGGAGGTGGGCACCCGCAGTACAGGTGTCATGACACAGAGCATCCACGCAGCCGTGGAACGCCCAGTGTACGAACGCCCCACAATCACACAAGCGACCGTGTCGCAACCGTAACAGTCGTCGGGACCACGCTCAGCTCTGTACTGGGCGGTCCGGCCGACGCGGTCCTACGCAGGCGATTGTCGAACCACCGCGAGCCTCACACAGGGGCGTCGCCTGGCTTGGCGGCGGCGCATCCGCGTTCCGTCGTACCGAGTTGCAAGCAATGATGTGAGCAGCCACGTGCAGCCGGCACCCGGGATCGCATGCCGGCTCGGGCGGGCTCCAGATGGGTCACGTTGGGGAGGATCTTCCGCCCTGTGAGGGACGAAATCCTCCCCGACATCGCCGCGGGCGCGGCTGGGGAGGGGCGGCGGGCGGGGCGGCTACTCGGTTAGGCCGTTTTCTAGGGCGTAGCGGACTAGTTCGGCTCGGTTGTGGAGTTGGAGTTTTCGCAGGGTGTTTTGGACGTGGTTTTCTACGGTGCGGTGGGAGAGGACCAGGCGGGTGGCGATTTGTTTGGCGGTCAGGCCTCGGGCTACCAGGCGGAGAACTTCGGTTTCGCGGTCGGTGAGGTGGGGGGCCTCGGGGCCGGTGGTGTTCAGGCGGCGGTATTCGCCGAGGAGCAGTCCGGCGAGGCCCGGCGTGAAGACGGCGTCGCCTTCGGCGGTTCGGCGTACGGCGTCGTCGAATTCGTCCAGTGAGGCGGACTTCACGAGGTAGCCGGAGGCGCCGTTCTTGACCGCGGCCAGTACGTCGTCCGGTTCGGCGCTCGCGGACAGGACCAGGACGCGGGTGTCCGGGAGCGCGCTGGTGATGGACCGGGTCGCGTCGACGCCGGAGCCCGTGGATCGGGTCGCGTCGGCGCCGGAGCCCGCGGAGCGGGGCGCGTCCACGCCGGAGCCCGCGGAGCGGGGCGCGTCGACGGCGGAGCCGGTGCCGAGTTGGAGGTCCATGACGACGACGTCCGGGCGGGTTGCCAGTGCGATCTTCACCGCGGAGGTGGCGTCCGAGGCGGTGGCGCAGACGTCGTACCCGCGGCTGCCGAGGTCGCGGGCGACGCCCTCGCGCCACATCGGATGGTCGTCGACGATCATCACCCGGATCATGAGCCCCACGCCATCGATGCGGTCATACCTTCAACTCCCATTCCGTTCCTTCGCCCGGGGCAGTGTGGACAGTGACAGTGCCGCCGAGGTCGGTGATGCGGCCGCGGATGGATTGGCTGACACCCAGATGGCCGTCGACGCGAGCCTGTTCCAAGCGGGCCGGCGTCGTACCGATTCCGTCGTCGCGGATCGACACCACCACCTCCTCCCCCACTTCCTCGACGACGACCCAGGCCCGGGCGTCCGGCCCGGCGTGTTTGGTCACGTTGCTGAGCGCTTCCTTGACCGCAGCAACCAGTTCCGAAGCGGTGGCCGCAGGCAACAGCACCGGACCGGCCGGTACGACGACCTCCACCCGGGTCGTGGCCAACGGCAACAACAGTCGGCACAAATCGACCCGATCCCCCTCGCCGACCGCGGGGCGCGGCGACATCAAGGTGCGTAGGGCAACCTCCTGTTCGGCGGCCAGCTCGGCGAGTTCGAGCGCCTCACCGCCGATCGCCGTACCGCGCCGTTGGACCTGTGCCAGCACCTGCAGTACGCCGTCATGGATCGAGCGACTGAGCCGCAGCCGTTCCGCTGTCGCGCTCTCCGCCGCGATCGCGGACCGCAGGCGCTCACCAGCGCGGCGCATCGTCGTAGCGGCGTACCCGACGACCAGCCCGGCAACGAGCAGCAGCTGCACATTGCTGAGGATCTTCGACACGTTGTCGATCCCGCGCAGCGACAGCAGCGCGACGCTGATCGTGGCCGCGCCGAGCAGCCCGCCATCGCGCCCGCGGGAGATCGCGAGCGCGAGTACCGGACCGGCCGCCCACACCGACGTCAGCACGGACGCGCCGGCGCGGATGTCGACCAGCGGCTGCGCCCACAAGGTCGCGTACATGCAGCCGACCGTGACGATCAGATCCACGAACGCGAGCCGGGTGTTCCGGCGCCCCCACCGGATGCTGTAGCCGTACGACGAGACCGCCGTCCACACGCCCATCACAGCAAGCTGGAGCACCGCGCCGTACGGGTGCACGATCCCGTCCCACCGCGTCCACACGCCGAAGCCGGCGAACACCCAGGTGACCACCCGGAACACCACCAGCGCACGCCACAGCGGCTGCAGCAGGTCCACGGATCGCTCCACCCGGACAGTCTGCCAACCGCACGCGCCCAACGCGTGAGCCCTTCTACTCAAGGGTGCAGGTTTCCCCGCAGATTCACAGGTTTTCCTCAGTTTCCACTTCAGCTCCGCCGATTTTCCCCGTACTCTCGCGCAAACACGCTCGGGGGAGCTACGAACACACTGCGTCATCAACCACGGAGGGGAATCGTGCGCAAGCTACCCGCCGGGCTGTTCAGCCTGGCTCTGGCGGCCACGACCGGGCTCGGCGTCGCCGCCGCCTCGGCCGGCACTGCCGCCACACCGCCCAAGGCGCCGATCGCCAGTGAAGCCGCCCCGGCGCCGGACGAACTGTCCAGCCCGCTCGAGGACAAGCGGCGCGAACTGCGGCAGGAGGCGCTGACCAAGGTCATCAACGGCCAGGCCACCCCGGAGCAGCGCAACGGCAGTACGGTCGTCAACCTCGGCGCCAAGGCCGCCGGTGCCAAGGGCACCAAGAACGCCAAGGGCAAGGTCGACCAGTACGTCGAGCTGTCCCGGGAGAAGACCGACCGGATCTTCGTCGTCCTCGCGGAGTTCGGCAACGAGCGGCACCCGAACTACCCGGACAAGGACACCTCGCCGAACTTCCCGGGCCCGGCGCGCTTCGACGGCCCGCTGCACAACGAGATCCCGGCCCCGGACCGCTCGGTCGACAACTCGACCGTCTGGCAGGCCGACTACAGCCGGCAGCACTTCCAGGACATGTACTTCGGCACCGGCAACTCGCTGAAGAGCTACTACGAGAAGCAGTCCTCCGGCCGGTACTCCGTCTCCGGTGAGGTCACCGACTGGGTCAAGGTCAAGTACAACGAGGCCCGCTACGGCCGGTCGAACGGGTACCCGTGCACCGGCAACGTCTGCAACAACACCTGGAACCTGATCCAGGACGCGGTCAACCAGTGGGTCGCCGACCAGGAGGCCAAGGGCCGGACGAAGGCCGAGATCACCGCGGACCTGAAGTCGTTCGACCAGTGGGACCGCTACGACTACGACGGTGACGGCAACTTCAACGAGCCGGACGGCTACATCGACCACTTCCAGATCGTGCACGCCGGTGGCGACCAGGCCGACGGCGACCCGTGGCAGGGCGAGGACGCGATCTGGTCGCACCGCTGGTACGCCGGTTTCCCGGGCGGCCCGGCGACCAACCCGAACGGTGGCGCGCAGATCGGCGACACCGGCATGTACGTCGGTGACTACACGATCCAGCCGGAGAACGGCGGGATCAGCGTGTTCGCGCACGAGTACGGCCACGACCTCGGTCTGCCGGACGAGTACGACACGTCGGGCGCGGCCGTCGAGAACGGCGTGAACTGGTGGACGATCATGTCCCAGAGCCGCGTCAGCAAGCCGACCGACGGCGGCATCGGCGAGCAGGCGGCCGACTTCAACGCGTGGGACAAGCTGCAGCTCGGCTGGCTGGACTACGAGATCGTGAACGCCGGCCAGAACCGCACCGTCGAGCTCGGCCCGCACGAGTACAACTCGAAGAAGGCCCAGGGCCTGGTGGTGACGCTGCCGAAGAAGCAGGTGCAGCATCAGCTCGTCCAGCCGACCACCGGGACCAAGGACTGGTGGAGCGGTCAGGGCAACAACTTCACGCACACGATGAGCCGCCAGGTGACGCTGCCGGCCGGTCAGCCCGCGAGCCTCACGTTCCAGGCGAACTGGGACATCGAGGACTGCGGTACGACGGCCTGCGACTACGCCTACGTCGACGTGAACGACGGCACCGGCTTCAAGACGGTCCCCGGCAACATCACGACAGGCGCCGAAGGCAACGGAATCGACGGCAAGAGCAACGGGTGGAAGCCTGCCACCTTCGACCTCTCGGCGTACGCCGGTAAGACGATCACGCTGCAGTTCCGGTACGCCACCGACCCGGCGGCCGGCGGGATCGGCTTCTTCGCCGACGACATCAAGGTGACGTCCGGTACCACCACGGTGGTCGACTCCGGTGCGGAGACCTCGCCGGAGGGCTGGACGCTGAACGGGTTCAGCTCGGTCGGTTCGTCGTACACGAGTCTGCACGACAACTACTACCTGGCCTCGAACATCAACTACGTCGACTACGACAAGCACCTGCAGACCGGGCCGTACAACTTCGGCTGGGCGAGCACGCTGTCCGACAAGGTCGAGCACTTCCCGTACCAGGACGGCCTGCTGATCTGGTACTGGGACACCTCGCAGGGCGACAACAACACCAATGTCCACCCGGGCGAGGGCCTGATCCTGCCGATCGACGCGCACCCGACCCCGATCAACCGGATGGACGGCCTGCTCTGGCGTCCGCGGGTGGCGGCGTACGACGCCACGTTCGGTCTGGAGAAGGCGGACTCGTTCACCCTGCACGTCAACGGCCAGGCGAGCTACATCCGCGGCCAGAACGCCGTACCGACCTTCAACGACAGCAAGTCGTACTGGTCCGCCGACCAGCCGACGAGCAGCGTCAAGGTCCCGAACAACGGAGTGAACATCAAGGTGCTGGCCAAGAACGGCACCTCGATGACGGTCCAGGTCAGCAAGCGCAAGTAACCGGCACGAAAACTGCCCCCGGAGAAAGTTCTCCGGGGGCAGTTTTTGTCTGCGTCAGACGGTTGCGTACGGCGTCAGGTCGCCGGCCAGCGCGGGATGCACCCGGCCGGTGATGTGCGTGCCGTCGGCGGTGTGTTCGAGCTGCTCGACCGATCCCTCGGAGTGCATCCGGGAGACCAGGTCACCGCGCTCGTACGGCAGCAGGACCTCGACCATGACGTGCGGCTGCGGCAGCGCGCCCTCGATCAGTTCGCGGAGCTTGTCGATACCTTCGCCGGTGCGGGCCGAGACGACGATCGCGTTCGGCTCGCGGTGCAGGATCGGGGCCAGCGCCAACGGATCGGCGGCGTCGGCCTTGTTGATCACGACGATCTCCGGTACGTCGGTCGCCTCGATCTCGGCCAGCACCTCGCGGACGGCCTGGATCTGCGCGATCGGGTCCGGGTGCGAACCGTCGACCACGTGCAGCAGCAGGTCCGCGTCGGTGACCTCCTCCAGCGTCGAGCGGAACGCCTCGACGATGTCGTGCGGCAGGTGCCGGACGAACCCGACCGTGTCGGTCAGCGTGAACACACGGCCGTCGGAGGTCGTCGTCCGGCGGGTCGTCGGGTCCAGGGTCGCGAACAGCGCGTCCTCGACCAGTACGCCCGCGCCGGTGATCTGGTTCAGCAGCGAGGACTTGCCCGCGTTCGTGTAGCCGGCGATCGCGACCGAGGGAACCAGGTTCCGGCGGCGCTCCTGGCGCATCGTCGAGCGGGTGCTCTTCATGTCCTTGAGCTGCCGTCGGAGCTTGGCGATCTTGGTGTTGATCCGGCGCCGGTCGGTCTCGATCTTGGTCTCACCGGGACCACGGCCACCGATACCGCCACCGGCTGCGCCGACCCGGCCACCGGCCTGGCGGGACAGGTTTCCACCCCAACCACGCAGGCGCTGCTTCATGTACTGCAGCTGCGCCAGCTCGACCTGGGCCTTGCCTTCCTTGCTCTTCGCGTGCTGGGCGAAGATGTCAAGGATCAGCGCGGTCCGGTCCACGACCTTGACCTTGAGCTTGTCCTCCAGGTTGCGCAGCTGCGCCGGGGCCAGCTCGCCGTCCGCGATCACCGTGTCGGCGCCGAGCGACGCGACCAGGTTGCGCAGGTCGGCCACCTTGCCGGAACCGATGAAGGTCGCCGGGTCGGGCTTCTTGCGCCGCTGGATCACGCCGTCGAGCACCTCCGAGCCGGCGGTCTCGGCGAGCAGCTTGAGCTCGGTCAGCGAGTTCTCCGCGTCCTCGGCGCTGCCCTCGGTCCAGACACCGACCAGCAGCACGCGCTCGAGCAGGAGTTTGCGGTACTCGACCTCGCTGATGTCGGTCAGCTCGGTCGACATACCGACGACGCGGCGCAGCGCCTGGCGCTCCTCGAGGTCGAGGCCCTCGGTGCTCAGCTCGTAGTCGTAGTCGTAGTCGTCGTGACCCGTCGACGAAGCGCCGGAGTCATCGCCCTCAAGGAGGTCGGTTTCGACGTCGGAGGTCTCGTCAAATGCTTGTGAATGGGTCGTCATATACCTTCCATGGTGGCACGGGTCACCAAGTACAAGCGACCCGTTTACCAGAGTCAACGCCCCACGCAGAACTCAGATTCCCGTCAGCCAGGCGCGATCGAAGTCCCCGCGTGCGTGCAGCACGGCCGGCCCGGTCAGCTCCAGGTGGTTGTCGGCACGCCACGTCACGCTCACCTCACCCCCTGGTACGCCGACGCGGTACGTGACCGGGAGCTCGTCGCCCGCCTGGCGCGCCGCGGCTACCGTCACGGCACAGGTACCCGTACCGCAGGAGCGGGTCTCCCCCGCGCCACGCTCGTGCACCCGCATCTGCACGTCGTGCGCGTCCCGCCGTACGACGAACTCGACGTTCACGCCCTGCGGGAACGCCGCCGCGGGCGTCCAGGTGGGCTGGTCGCACAGGTTGCCCGGCTCGTCCAGGTCGTCGACGAACGCGACAGCGTGCGGGTTGCCCATGTCGACGTGCAGTGCGGGCCACTGGTGACCGTTGGCCTCGACCACGATTCCGGCCGCGTCCGGGAGCTTCGGGGCGCCCATGTCGACGGTGAGCGTGCCGTCGTCGTTCTGGACGACCTCCTTGACGCCGGCGCGGGTGCCGACCCGGACCGGTTTGCCGTCGATCAGGCCTGCCTCGGCGAGGTACTTCACGAACACGCGGACGCCGTTCCCGCACATCTCCGCGATCGAACCGTCCGCGTTCCGGTAGTCCATGAACCAGTCGCCGCCGTCCTCGACGTACGACTGCTTGTCGCCCTGGAGCACCCGCAGTACGCCGTCCGCGCCCAGCCCGGCGTGGCGGTCGCAGAGGAACCGCACGACGGCCGCGTCCAGCTCACCGTGCACCGAACCGTCCGGGTCGGGCAGGATCACGAAGTCGTTCTCCGTGCCATGCCCCTTCAACCAGGGAAACGTACTCATGCGCACAGCGTACGGTGTTCGGTTGTGGAGCTGATCGCATACTTCTGGGAGCAGGAGGACGCCCTCGCGGTCGCCGAGCGGCTCGGTGGGGTCGTACGGCGCGGGCGGTTTCACGGGGAGGACGACGACGAGGACCACCCGTGGGCCGTCGTGGTGGACGATTCGGATCGGCCGGCGCTCGACGCGCTGCTCGAGGAGTACGACGGGTGGCTGGAGACCGATACCGGCGAGGCACCGGTGGAGCCGGCTCCGTTGCCGACTGAGCCCAAGCGCTTCAAGCGATGACGCGGCCGGCGCGGCGGCCGGTGGGTACGCCGGCGGTGAGGGCGGGTTCGCCGGCTACCAGGACGTGGTGGACGCCGATGGAGAGTTGCCATGGGTCGTCGTACGTGGACTTGTCGGCGATGTGGTGTGGGTCGAGGACGACGAGGTCCGCGATCGCGCCGGGTTTGATCACGCCGCGATCGGACCAGCCGAGGCGGGACGCCGGGAGCGACGTCATCCGGCGGATCGCCTCGGCGAGGGTGAAGATGCCGCGGTCGCGCGCGTAGTGGCCGAGTACTCGCGGGAAGGTGCCGAAGTTACGTGGATGCGGGTGCCCGGGACCGGTCGCATCCATGATCCAGCCGTCACTGGCGATCGCCGTTCGCGGATGCTCGAGCACTGTCGTCACGTCCTCCTCGCGCATGGCGTGGTTCACCACGCTGACCGCGGCTTCGTGCGACTCGAGGATGCGCAGCACGATCTCCGCAGCATCCACCCCGTCTCGCTGAGCGATCTCGGCCAGGCTGAGGCCCCGGCAGTCTTCGTACCGCCCGGGCGGGAGTGAGGCGATCACCACGGTCTCCGGCGAAAGCAGTACGTCGGCCCGCAGTGCGTCGGCAATCCGCCGCCGCTCCGCGGGGTCGGCAAGACGATCGAGCAACCCCGAGCGGGTGGGCCTAACGGCCGGTGCTGCGCCTTCGCGGCCGGGTTGGTCACCTGCAGGCGCCGAGCGCTCAGCGTCGGGCCGCCCAGCGGCCGGTGCCCCGCGGTGGGCGTCGGATTGGCCCTCCACGACCGTCGGCCAGTCGGCTAGCGCCCAGGTCGGGAGGCGGGTGGTCAAGGTGGTGCTGGTGGCGGTGTAGGGGTAAGCGTCCCAGCCGAGGTCCAGGTCGGTGACTGCGTCCAGGCGTTCCAGAGCTGCAGTGACGAGCCCGTGGTTGGACTTGCCGACGGCTTTCAGGTGGGAGATTTCCAGGCGGGCGCCGCCGGGCCGGGCCGCCGCGATCGCCTCGTCGAGCGCGTCCAGCAAGCCGGCGCCTTCGTTGCGGATGTGGGTCGAGTACAGCAGGCCGCACTCGGCGGCGGTGGCGACCAACGCCGCAACCTCGTCCGGAGACGCGTAGGCACCGGGCGCGTAGATCAAACCGGTGGAGAAACCGACCGCACCCTGGTCGGCGGCCGACCGCAGCAGGTCCTGCATCAACCGCAACTCGTCGGCCGACGGCGCCCGTCGAGCACTGCCCATCGCGGCGATCCTCAGCGTGCAATGACCGACCTGCAGCGCCAGGTTCACGGCCGGTTCCACCGTGGCAGCGAATCCGGCCGCATCGGTCCACGACCACTCGTGCTGCGCACCGAGGAACGCCGTACCGGCTTTCAGTGCCTCCAGATCGGTGACCGGGAACGGCGACCACCCGCAGTTCCCGGCGACCAGCGTGGTGACGCCCTGTGCGAGCTGCGATTCGGCGGCCGGGCTCGAGCCGAGACTGAAATCCGCGTGGGAGTGCAGGTCGATGAATCCCGGTGCCACAATGTTGCCCGTAGCATCGATTACCTCGGCACCGGACACCGGCTCGGTGGACGGCAGCACGGCGCTGATCCGGCCACGTTCGACCAGTACCGTCCCGGGCCGCGGCGCGCTCCCGGTCCCGTCGACGACGAGGCCGCCGGTCACTGCGCGCAGCATCGAGTCACTCCTGTCCTGGGCCGAGCGCGAATTCCTCGACCGTGTTGGCGGCGATGAACTCCCGGTCGATCGGATGCCCGAGCCCGTTCCCCTCCGGTACCTGGACGACCCCGCCGACGGCGGTCACGGCGGGCTGGACGATGTCCCGGGCGTAGTACTTCTCCGAGGCGGACACGTCCGATGGGAGGGTGAAGCCGGGGAGACTGGAGAGGGCGACGTTCGCGAGCCGGCCGATCCCGAACTCGTGCATGCCCCCGCACCAGACGGCGACCCCGGCGTCCTGCGCCCGATCATGCGCCGCCACGGCCGCGGTCAGGCCACCCATCCGCGACACCTTGATGTTGAGGATCTGCAGCGCTTCTAGCTTCAGCGCTGTCTCCAGGTCGGCGACCGTCTCGATGCTCTCGTCGAGGCAGACGGGGGTGTGGATCCGGTGCTGCAGTTCGGCATGGGTGAGCAGGTCGCGCGGGGTGAACGGTTGCTCGATCATCGTCAACCCGAAGTCGTCCAGCTTCACCAACCGGTCCAGCTCGTCAGCGGTATAGATGCCGTTGGCATCCACGTGCAGATCCAGCTCCGGGTACGCCGACCGCACCGCCCGCACCGGTTCTACATCCCAGTCCGGGGCGATCTTGAGCTTGACTCTCGGGTAGCCGGCGTCGACCTGCTGCTGCACCTGGACGAGCAGGTCGTCGATCGTCGGCTCGATCCCCAGCGAAACACCCGCGACGACCTCGGTGCGCTTTCCGCCCAGGACTGTTGCTAGGGGCAATTGCCGGACCTCGGCCCAGAGCGTCCAGGCGGCGGTGTCCGCGCCGGCCTTGGCGAAGTTGTTGCCGCGGACCTTGGACCATCCGGCGGCCAACTCGGCGGGATGGGTCCAACGCCGGCCGATCACCGCGGGTAGTAGGTAGCGGGAGGCTATGTGCCAGCAGGTCTCGACGGTTTCGGGGGCGTAGTACGGGTCGGAGGAGGACGCGATCTCGCCCCAGCCGATCGCGCCGGACTCGTCCTGCAGTTCCACCAGGATGTGGTCGAGGTAGGCCTTGCGGTGGGAGCTGGTCTGGAAGGCGTGCACCAGCGGCATCCGCACCCGATACAGCCGGGCCGCGATCACCTTCAGTTCAGTTGACATACAACCCCAGTTCCGTGTTCAACCGGTCACGCTCCACCAGCCGCCGGCGGGCGCCTTTCGCGCTGGCGGTGGTCAGCGTCGCGAGGACGTGCAGTACGGACGCGACGACGGTCGGCGAGTCGACGTACGACGCGCTCCCGGTCGCGACGTAGATGCTCTGGTCGGCGATCTTCGCGAGCGGTGCGTCCTCGAAGTCCGTGATCGCGACGAGTTCCCCGCCGGCCTCGACGAATCGTTGCGCGATGTCGACGGTGTCGCGCCGGTACCGGCGGAAGGAGAACGCGACCATCAGATCGTTCGACCGGACGTCGGCCAGCACATCCACACCGCGCACGACCGTGCCGTCGATCAGCGTCACCTGGGACAGCCCGACGCCGAGGTCGAACGCCAGCAGCGACGCGTACGAGAACGACTTCGCGGAACCGATGATGAAGCGCCGGCGGGCCGCGACGATCCGGGCGGCGGCCTGCGCGATCGACTCGTCGGTGAGGATCTGGTCGAGCGCCTCGTCGATCGAGGCACGTTCCTGCTCGACGACGCGGCGCTGCAACTGCGTCGACGACCGCCGTTGCAGACGGGCGTCGTACCGCTCCTGGGGGCTGGTGAGCTCGCGGTTGTCACGCATCGTCGGCCGGTCCGAAGTAGTAGACACCGGTGCCGTCCGGACGCCCCTTGCACGAGACCGCGACCAGCCCCTTGCCGAGCAGCTCCTCGAACGACCGGCGCAGGTCGGTCGTTGGTACGGCCAACTCCGCGACCGGCTCGGGCGGCACCGGGTGCTCGCGGGTCAGGTCCCACTCGACGATGACGCGATCCGTCCCGGGACCGTACATGTCGGGAGCGAACCAGCGGCCGCGGGCGCCGAGCACGTCGAGGTTGAAGTGCGCGTTGCGGAGCTGCGCCGGATCGTAGGTCCAGCGCATCCGCGACAGACCGTGGCTGAGGGCAACTTCCTTCTGCGCGTGCTTGAGCATCCGGCCGAGGCCGTGGCCCTGGTGTGCGGCAGCCACCACGGCGGACTGCGAGTAGTGGTAGAAACCGCGCCGGTCGGTCGCGCAGAACCCGTACGCAAACGCGACCAGCTGATCGCTCTCGTCGAGGATGCCGACCACCGAGCCGCCGTTGCTGGCGAGCGCCCCGAGCAGCCGCGGATTCAGCCCGTACACCGGGTCGTCGTACCCGAACACCTCGCGGTAGAGCTCCGACGCCTCGGCGAACCGCGACGTCGTGGTGAGCGAGACCGCACGGAAGCTCACCTCAGGGATACGATTCATATCTTGACCATACCCGCAGTCGGACGACTCTGACCAACCGTGGATCGAAGAATGATACGTTGACTATCCATGATGATCGAACGACTCCGGGAGTACGTCCGCGCAGAGACCCCGACGGGTGACGCGGCCGCGCTGAACGCGTTCGCCGACCGGCTCGCGGAGCGGTACGCCGAACTCGGCGCGACCGTCCGGCGCGAGCAGCACCCGACCGGCGACCATCTGATCGCGGATTTCCCGGGCCGTGCGGACGCACCGCTGCTCTTCCTGGCCCATCACGACACCGTCTGGCCGGTCGGGCAGCTCGACGGCGCAATGCCGTGGCGGGAGGCGGACGGGATCATCCACGGACCGGGCGTCTTCGACATGAAGGGCGGTCTCGTCGTCCTGGAGACCGCGCTCGAGCAGGTCGCCGGCCACGATCACCGGCCGCTCCGGATCGTCGTCGTCGCGGACGAGGAGATCGGCTCGCCGTCGGCGCGCGAACTGGTGACCGCAGAGGCGAAGGGTGTGTACGCCGCCGTCGGATTCGAGCCGCCGCACCCGAACGGCGACCTGAAGACGTCACGTTGGGGCAGTACGCGGGTCCGCATCGAGGTCACCGGCCGCGAGGCGCACGCCGCGCTCGATCCGGACAGCGGCGTCTCCGCGATCGACGAGTTGGTCGACCAGTTGATCGCGGTCCGTCGCGTGGTCGCCGCGCACGACAACGTGCTGTGCAACGTCGGCACGATCACGGGCGGCGGGCGGACCAACGTCGTACCGGGGTCGGCAGCGGCCGACATCGGGTTCCGCTTCGTCGACCCACAGACCGAAGAATCAGTTCTGGACGCGATCGCGCGGCTGCAGCCGGTGCGCGAAGCCCAGCTCGACATCAAACTCTTGTCGAACCGCCCGGCCTGGCAGCCCTTGCCGGAAACGGACGAGTTGCTCGCGAAGGTCGCCGCCGCCGGGCGCTCCGTCGGTCAGCACATCGCCGGCGCGCCCGCCTCCGGAGCCGCCGACACGAACCTGACCGGATGGTTGGGGATCCCAACGCTGGACGGCCTGGGCCCCGTCGGCAAGGGCGCCCACGCCGTCCACGAACAAGTGATCGCGGCGACCCTGGCCGAACGCGCGGCCCTGGTCGCCGCCATCATCACCTCGCTCTGACCACTCCGGCCGCTCCCCCACCACGCCGCGTCGGTTCGGCCGCCGCCAGAATCGCACCACCGGGCAGGAATTCGAGCGCCGCGACCGCACCGATCTCGGCCGCCGAACTGCCCGGCGCACCGGCCGGCGTGAACGTGTGGCCGTACGGCGCCAGCGCAGCGCCGTACTGGTCGATGAACGACTGCTCCGCAGTCACCGCCGCGGTGTTGCGCTGCGACGCCCGTGGTGCCGCGATCGCCTGCGGCAGCGTCATGCCACGGTCGAGCCGGTTCGTCAGCGTCTGCAGGACGGTCGTGATGATCGTCGAACCACCCGGCGAACCGAGCGCGATGAACGGCTTGTTGCCGCGCAGCACGATCGTCGGCGACATCGAGGACCGCGGCCGCTTGCCGCCCATCACGATGTTCGGATCGGTCGGAGCGGGCACGAACGAGAAGTCGGTCAGCTCGTTGTTGAGCAGGAATCCACGGCCCGGCACGGTGATCCCGCTCCCGCCGGTCTGCTCGATGGTCAGCGTGTACGAGACGACGTTGCCCCACCGGTCGGCCGTGACCAGGTGCGTCGTCGACCGGCCCTCGGTGTCCGGGCGCTGCTCGACGGCACTGTCCTTGGCACACGGCGAGTACGAGCCGTCGGGCGATCCGGCGGGCACAGGCTTGATCGCGGCCTTCTCCGGGTTGATCAGGCAGGACCGCTCTGCGCCGAACCCGCGCGACAACAGCTCCTTCTGCGGAACGTCGACGTAGGCCGGGTCGCCGATGTACGCGTTACGATCGGCGAACGCCAGCGCGGACGCCTCGAGGTAGGTGTGCAGCGCCTGCGTGGTGGACATCTGCCGGATGTGCTGCGGCTGGAGGATGTTGAGCGCCTCGCCGACGGTGATCCCGCCGGACGACGACGGCGGCATGCCGTACACGCTGAGACCGTCGTACCGGACATGGGTCGGTGCGCGGTCGATCGCCCGGTACGCCGCCAGGTCGCTGGTCCGCAGGTAACCGGGGTAGAACGGCAACGTCGCGTCCGGGGTCTTCGGCGGGTTCTTCGCGACGGCAGCCATCTCACCCGAGAGCTGACCGTGGTAGAACACCGACGGGCCCTGCCGGCCGATGAGCCGGTACGTCGCAGCGAGCTCGGGGTTCTTGAACAGCGAGCCCACCTGCGGCGCGTCGCCGTTCGGCAGGAACAGCTTGGCGGTCGGCACGACCTGCGCGAACCGGCTCTTGTTCTCGAGCGTCTGCAGGCGGAACGTCGGGTCGACGACGAAGCCACGCTCGGCCAGATGTTCGGCCGGCTTCAACGCCTTACCGAGCGACAACGAGCCCCACTGCTTCAGCGCGCTGTCCCAGGTCGCGAGGGTGCCCGGTACGCCGATCGACACACCGGACGTCACCGCATTCGCGAACGAGTACGGCGTGCCGGTCTTCAGGTCGATGAACGCGTTGGACGGCATCGTCGCGGGCGCGGTCTCGCGGCCGTCGATCGTGTACACCTTGCGGTGCTTGGCGTTGTAGTAGACGAAGTACCCACCACCGCCGATGCCGGCCGAGTACGGTTCGGTCACGCCGAGCGCGGCGGCCGTCGCCACGGCGGCGTCGACGGCATTACCACCACGCCGGAGTACGCCGAGGCCGATGTTCGTGGCGTCGGGGTCCACCGAGGACACGGCACCGCCGTACCCGATCGCGACCGGCTGCCGCGGCGTGGGCTCGACCTGCGCGGGCGCGACCTGCGGGGTGGCGGTTGCTGTTGCGGTGAAGGCAGTGAGAACGAGGGTTCCTGCGGACAGAGATGCGACCAGCTTCTTCACGAACTCCCCCACACGGGCTTCGGGGACAGGGACAAACACTTGCCTATCCCACGCGAGGGCGTGACGCCAGTCTCAGGCTCAGTTCACGGCGCAGGAATCCAGGAATCGGCGTACTTCGTCGTCCGGCCACTCGACCGTGCCGGTCGGGAGTTCGAGGAGGAGCCACCACTGGCTCGGCAGCTTCACCTGTCCGGCCGGCCGGCCGTCGAGCGTGCCGATGTGGAAGGTCTTGCCATCCGCATCGATCACCCGGACCTGGGACAGGCTGCGCGCCGTGTCCGACGCCTGCAGCACCACCTTCGCCGCGACGTCCGCCGTACGCATCTCGGGCGGGGACAGCACCACGCGGTTCGCCGTGATCGGACTCTCGGGCGACCAGCCCTTCGGGGTGAGGCTGCACGCGATCGTGCTCCACGCCTGCTGGTTCGCGACCAGCTCGACAACGGACGCGCCGAACGCGGAGACCGTCTCGTTGGACTTCGGCGTCGCGGCCGGCGGCGTCGTGGGACGGGCCGCCGACGCCGCGGTGCCCTGCTCGACCGGACCGCCGGCGACCTCGCCGCCGCCCCACCACTTCACCTGGTTGCCGACGGCCAGGACGAGGGCGGACGCCGCGGCGACACACAGCACGCCGGTGACCCGGCGCCGGCGCTTGATCCGGCGCAGCGCGAGCCGCCCGCGGCTGATGTCCGCGTCGATGTCCGCGGCCGGCAGCCCTTCGGCGGCGTGGTCCGCGAACCCCTCCAGCAGTTTCTTGACCTCGTCCATCGGCGGTCTCAGCTACTCCCCGTCTCTTCCGTCATCAGTTCCTTGAGGCGTTTGAGCGCCTTCGCCGTCTGGCTCTTCACCGTTCCCTCGGTGCACTCCAGGATCCGCGCGCAGCTCGCGACGTCGAGATCCTGGAAGTACCGCAGTACCAGCACCGCTCGCTGCCGGGGTGCGAGGTCCAGCAAGGCGTCCCGGACCGCCAGCGTGTCCGCCTGGTCCGGTACGTCGGTCAGCCGCGGCTCGAGCGTGTCGGCGGTCACCACCTCGGGGTGGCGGCCGGCCCGGCGGCGCTCGTCCAGGAAGGCGTTGACCAGAATGCGGTGCGCATACGGACCGGCGCCTTCGTGCTTGATCCGGTGCCAGTGCACGTACACCCGCGTGCAGGCGGTCTGGACCAGATCTTCGGCGGTGTGCACATCGCCCGCGGTGAGCAGCAACGCCGTTCGCATCAGCCTGGTGCGGTCCGCGATCAGGTACTCGCGGAACTCGGCCTCACGGTCACCCCCTCGCATCGACGGCCCCTGGGCCTTGTGTCACCTCGACTACGCCGGCGGGCCTCGTGCGGTTGCCTCGGGCTATCACTTCCATCGCCAAGTCGGGCAGATCGGGCGCGTCGTACGGCAGCCAGGTGATCCGCGGGTCCTTGCGGAACCAGGAATCCTGCCGGCGCGCGAACCGCCGGGTGGCCTGGGCGGTCCGCTCCCGGGCTTGGGCCTCGTCGATCTCACCGTTCAGCAACGCGATCACCTGCGAATATCCGAGTGCGCGGTTGGCGGTCTTCCCCTCCATCAAACCCTCGTCCAGCAGACCTCGCACCTCGGCCACGAATCCGGCGTCGAACATCCGGTCCACCCGGCGGTCGATCCGCTCGTCCAGCACCGGGCGCGGTACGTCGAGCCCGAGCTGGACCGCGCCCTCGTACACGTAGTGGTGCTCGGGCAGCGTGGCGACGTACGGGCCGCCGGTGATCTCGATGACCTCGAGCGCGCGGACGATCCGCCGGCCGTTGCTCGGCAGGATCTGCTCGGCCGCCTTCGGGTCCTTGTCCCGCAACTGTGCGTGCAGCGCGCCGGAGCCGTGCGCGTGCAGTTCGGCCTCGAGGCGGGCGCGGACCACCGGGTCGGTACCAGGAAAGACGAAGTCGTCGAGGATCGCGCGGACGTACAGCGCCGAGCCGCCGGCCAGTACCGGTACGACCTGCCGGTCGAGGCAGTCGTCGATCGCTGTGCGGGCGAGTTCCTGGAATTCGGCCACGGTCGCGGTTTCGGTGACGTCCAGAATGTCGAGCAGATGATGCGGTACGCCGTTCCGCTCCGCCGCGGTGATTTTCGCCGTACCGATGTCCATGCCGCGGTACACCTGCATGGCGTCGGCGTTGACCACCTCGCCGCCGAGGCGCTGGGACAGGGTAACGGCGAGGTCGGACTTCCCGGCCGCGGTCGGGCCCACGACCGCGACGACGAGTGGAGCAGGCATCGTTCCAGTCTGGCAGGCCCGCCACCAAGAGTTGGCCAAGAGGTCTGTACCAGCCTTGTGGATGACCCGCAAATACCGGTAGTAACCATGGGGTCGTGACATTTTCTACGGGAGGGGACAGCAAGTGACGAATTCGTTCGATGAGGAGTCGGCCAAGGACGCGCTCGGGGAGGAGGCCGAGGGCCTCACCGCGGCCAAGCGCAGCGGCGGCGACGTCGAGGCGAAGAAGAGCGGCGGGGACGTCGAGTTCGCGGCCGACACCGAGCCGGGTACCGAGTCCGGTGGCGACGTGGAGTCCGGCGGCGACGTCGAGTCCGGCGGCGGCGCGACCACGGACAGTGGCGGCGACGTAGAGTAGTACTGTTGTAGCCGTCCGCATCGTTTTGGGAACGGCGCTCGCGGGGGTCCCACAGTTCTGGCGTTGTAGGTGCGAAGATCACCGCTAGCTGTCTGTAAGCACTCAACTACGCAGGAATGGGAGCCCCGCAATGGGCATCTTCGACAAGTTCAAGGGCAAGGCCGAGGACTTGAAGGACAAGGCCACCGACCTGGTCGACGGCCACGGCGACAAGGTCGGCGAAGGCCTGGACAAGGCCGGCGACTTCGTCGACGAGAAGACGGGCGGCAAGTACGGCGACCAGATCGACTCCGGTGTCACGAAGGCCAAGGACGGCCTGGACAACCTGGACGGCCAGGACGACGACATCCCGAACAACCCGCCCGCCTGAGCCTCAACCGGAAGGGCCGCAAGCATCGCGCTTGCGGCCCTTCTGTCTGTCTACGATCCTTTGCATGGTTGACCTCCAGCTGACCGTCCTCGGGTGCGCGACGCCGTACCCGGCCGCTGACAATCCGTGCTCCGGCTATCTCGTGACCTCCGGAGCGGCGGACCGGCTCGCCGGGTTCCTGACGAACGGGCCGCGGCGCAGTCCGATCGAGTCCGCTTTCGAGATCACCGAGTTGTACGACGGGCAGACGGCGACGGTCGGCGGTGTCGAGCTGACGTCGCGGGCGGTGGAGCACGGGCTGCCGGCGTTCGGCGTACGAGTGGAAGGGGCGGGACGGTCACTGGTGTACTCGGGCGACACTGCACCCTGCGCGGCGTTGAGCGAGCTCGCGGACGGGTGCGACGTACTGCTGTGTGAGGCAGGCGGAGACGACCCTGCCCATCACACGGCTGAGCAGGCAGGCGACAGCGCGGCGGGAGCTGGGCGGTTGATCGTCACGCATGTCGCCCGGCCCATCGCCCCGGCGGAGGCTGCGGCGCGGGCCGCGACGCGGTACGACGGGCCGGTGGAGTACGCCGTGCCGGGGGCGACGTACCGGATGTGATTTCCGGACGGGGATCGTCCGGATGCCGTCGTACCGTCGTCTCATGGTGGCACTCGATCAACTGACGGTGCGGGCGCTGTCGGCGGACACATGGGACGCGTTCGCGGCGCTCGCGGAACGACACAACGGGGTGTGGGGCGGGTGCTGGTGCACGTGGTTCCACACCATGCACAACGAGAAGACCTTCGACGCCGTGAGCAACCGCGACACGAAGCACCGGCTCGTGCTCGAAGGTCGCGCGCACGCGGCGCTGGTGTTCGACGGGGAACTCGCGGTCGGTTGGCTCGAGTACGGGTCGCCGGTGGAACTGCCGAACATCTACCACCGCAAGGAGTACGAGGCGGGGCTGGAACGGCTGCCGGACTACCGGCTGACCTGCTTCTTCACCGACCGCAACTACCGCCGCCAGGGCGTCTCCGCCGTCGCCCTCCGCGGCGCCCTCTCCCTGATCGCCGATGCCGGCGGTGGATTGGTCGAGGCCTACCCGCAAGACACCGCCGGCAAGAAGATCACCGCCTCGTTCCTCTACAACGGCACCCGCTCCCTCTTCGAACAAGCCGGCTTCACCTACCAACGCCCCAAGGGCAAGAACCACTGCGTCATGACGAGGACCGTGTGAACGCTGTCGGTAGGAGTCATTAGGGTCGGGGTATGGATCGGTTTCGGGTGGTGCCTGCGGCTTATGTGGTGGTTCGGCGGGGGGACGAGGTGTTGTTGTTGCTGCGGGCCAATACCGGCTACATGGATGGGTACTGGGCGATGCCGGCCGGGCACGTGGAGCAGGGTGAATCGGTGGTGGCGGCCGCCGTCCGGGAGTTGAAGGAGGAAGTCGGGATCGACGTCGACCCGGTGGATCTGGTGCCGGTGACGGCGATGCACCGGACCGGGGGAAACGGGGATCCGATCGACGAACGGGTGGACTTCTTCTTCACGACGTCGAAGTGGTCCGGTGAGCCGCGGTTGATGGAACCGGACAAGGCCGCCGGCCTCGAGTGGTACTCACTCGACAAGCTTCCGAACCCGCTGGTGCCCCATGAGGCACGAGTGCTAGCGGCCTTGGCCGACGGCAGCGGCCTTCCCGCGGTGATCGCCCAGGGTTTCGCCTGAGCCGGCGCAGTTCTTGAATACTTAGAGGTAGGAACGGATGAGCTCGTCCTGCGCGGGTAGCAGGGCGAGTTCGGCGGGGGTGAGGGTCGGGTTGTTGCCGCGGGCCCGTAACGCGGCGGGGAGGCCGGGGGTCGGGTCGATCGAGTGGGCGAGGTACGCGGCGAGCGACTCGCGCAGCAGCGGTGAGAGCTCGGCCCATTCCGGATCGAGCACGACCTGCGCGAGGATGACAGCGCTCATCGCGACGTCGAACTCGGCCGGCCCCTCCTCCGCGTTGCGCCAGTCGATCACCATCGGGCCGTCGGCAGCCGAGATCACGTTGAACGGATGTAGATCGCCGTGCACCACGGTCAGTCCGGCCGCGCCACTCGGAGCGGGGATCGCGTGCAGGCGCCGGTGCAGATCGGCCTGCACCACCCCGAGCTCAGCCGGACTGAGCTCGCCCGCGATCACGGCCTCGCCGAGCGTCGGCCCGGAGATCCGCTGCATGACCATGTCCGCGCCGCTGATCTCACCGACCGCCGGGACCGGGTAGTCGTACTTCGCGACGTGGCGCATGTAGTCGGCCTCGTCCCGCACCGGGTGCCCGTCGCGGTACCGCCGCAGCACCCAGTCGTCGTCGATCGCGTACACGTCCGCGTCCCGCCCGGCCGCGAACGGCTCTGCTCCCGGCGGAAGCAGAGCGGACAGACCCGTCATCCGACCTGGCAGCCGCCGGCTGCCGGCTCGAAGCGCTTGGCTCCGACCGTCGGCATCCCGAGCATCACGCCCGGAGCCTGGGCCGGTGCGTCCTGGGCACGCTGCCACGCGTCGCCGGCGCGCGTACGGCGTACCGCGCCGAAGACGTCCGCGACCAGATGGTGCGGAGCGGCGTACGTGATCTCGACCGTCGCCATGTCGCCCGGCCGCGGCGCCTCGACGCCCTCCGGTACGGCGAAGTGGACGAGCCGGTTGTCCGCGCCACGGCCGCTGAGCCGGTGCGTGCTCGCGTCCTTGCGCCCCTCCCCCTCCGCGACGAGCACCTCGACCGAACGCCCGACGAGCAGCTTGTTCTCCGCCCAGGCCAGATCGTCCTGCAACGCGACGAGACGCTCGTACCGCTCCTGGACGACCTCGCGCGGGACCTGGTTCTCCATCGACTCGGCCGGCGTCCCGGGACGCTTCGAGTACTGGAAGGTGAACGCGCCCGCGAACCGCGCCTGCCGGACCACGTCGAGGGTGCCCTGGAAGTCCTCCTCGGTCTCCCCCGGGAACCCGACGATGATGTCGGTGGTGATCGCCGCGTCGGGCATCGCCGCCCGCACGTCCTCGATGATCTTCAGGTAGCGGTCCCGGCGGTACGAACGCCGCATCGCCTTCAGCACGGCATCCGACCCGGACTGAAGCGGCATGTGCAGCGAGTGCATCACGTTCGGCGTCTCGGCCATCGCCTCGATCACGTCCGCGGTGAAGTCCCGCGGGTGCGGCGAGGTGAACCGGACCCGCTCCAGGCCGTCGATCGAGCCGCACGCGCGGAGCAGCTTCGAGAACGCGTACCGGTCGCCGAACTCCACGCCGTACGAGTTCACGTTCTGCCCGAGCAGGGTCACCTCGAGCACGCCTTCGGCGACCAGCGCCTCGACCTCGGCGAGGATCTCGCCCGGCCGGCGGTCCTTCTCCCGGCCGCGCAGCGACGGCACGATGCAGAACGTGCAGGTGTTGTTGCAGCCGACGCTCACCGACACCCAGGCGCTGTACGGCGACTCGCGCCGGGCCGGCAGCGTCGACGGGAACACCTCGAGCGCCTCGAGGATCTCGACCTGCGACTCCTGCTCGACCCGGGACCGCTCCAGCAGCGCCGGCAGCGAACCGATGTTGTGCGTCCCGAACACCACGTCGACCCAGGGGGCCTTCCGGGTGATCGTCGCCTTGTCCTTCTGCGCCAGGCAGCCGCCGACGGCGATCTGCATGCCGGGTTTGCGCGCCTTCACCGGCGCCAGGTGGCCGAGGTTGCCGTACAGCTTGTTGTCGGCGTTCTCGCGGACCGCGCAGGTGTTGAAGACGACGACGTCGGCCTCGTCCCCCTCGGGCGCGCGGACATAGCCCGCGTCCTCCAGCAGCCCGCGCAGCCGCTCGGAGTCGTGGACGTTCATCTGGCACCCGTAGGTGCGGACCTCATAAGTACGCATGACAGCCACCAAGAGTACGTGCCGGGGTAGACATTTCCCTACCTGGGCCAACGGCCTGACACCCCTGACCGTGACACCCGTGCGGAGAATAGTGAGGGGCATGAACAGTTCTCGTCGTCAGTTTCTCGCCCGTACCGCCGCCGGCGCCGCCGTCCTCGCCGGCGGCGGCTTCACGACCGCGAACGCCACCACGACCACCACTACCCGGCCCCCGCGGATCACCGCGCTCACCGATGTCACCGTCATCGACGTCGCCTCCGGCCGGAAACGCCCGCACCAGACCGTGCTGCTGAGCGCCGACCGGATCATCGGTGTCGGCCGGATCCAGGTCCCGCGCGGCGCCGTCGAGATCAACCTGACCGGGAAGTACGTCATCCCTGGTCTCGCCGACATGCACGTCCACAGCCTCGGCGACGAGCGCGTCTCGCCACCTCTCTATCTGGCCAACGGCCTGACCACCGTCCGCGAGATGGCCGGCACCAACCCGATGCTGTACGACTGGCGCGACCGGATCGCGGCCGGCACGCTGCTCGGCCCGCGGATGGTCGTCGCGAGCAACATCATCGACGGCGACCCGACGCTGTGGGATCCGAACCTGATCAAGGTCATCGTCGTCGACGGCGCCGCCGACGCCCGCGCCGCCGTCCGCCGGGTGAAGAACGAGGGCGCCGACTTCGTGAAGGTGTACTCGCGGCTGAGCCGGGAGTCCTGGCTCGCGATCATCGACGAGGCGCGCGAGGTCGGCCTGACGGTCCACGGCCACGGGCCCGATCAGGTCTCGCCGAAGGAGGTCAGCAACGCCGGCCAGCGCAGCATCGAACACATCCACTCGCTCGGGCTGGCGGTATCAACCCGGGAGGCCGAGGTACGGCGGATGCTGCTCGGGATCAAGGTGGGGACCGGCGACTACAACGGATGGTTCCGGCAACTGCACCCGATCGAGTGGATCGCGGCGAACACGTACAGCCCGTCCCGCGCCGCGGACGTGTTCGGCACGCTGCGCCGCAACGGCACCCGGGTCACGCCGACGCTGACCATGCACAGCGTCCTCGACCAGATCGACTACACCCGCCTGGACCCGGCGCTGGCGAAGTACATGAGCGAGGACTCGATCGGTACGTACGACTACGTCATCCAGAACCTGTACGCCGCCAATCGCACCGCGGAGGAGATCTCCCACCAGCATCAGATGTGGGCGTGGCGGCAGCGGTTCGTGCGCGAACTGTTCGAACACGACGTACCGATCATGGCCGGCACCGACACGGGTACGCCGTACTCCGTCCCCGGCTTCGCGCTGCACGACGAACTGGAGCACCTGGTCGGCGCGGGCGCGACGCCGCGGCAGGCGCTGTACGCCGCGACCGCCGAACCGGCCAAGTTCCTCGGTCTGCACACGCAACTGGGATCGGTCGAGGCAGGCAAGATTGCGGACCTGGTTGTATTGGACGCCGATCCATTGACCGACATCCAGAACAGCCGCCGGATCAACACGGTCGTCACCAGAGGCCGGATCATCTCCCCCGCGGCTCGTCAGCAACTGCTCGCCGGCGTCGAAGCGGCCGTCAAGGAACCGCCGACCGGCGCGACGCTCGCTGCAGGTGGTTGTTGCGGAACCGGGGCAACCGCACACTGAAGCACACACCGGAGCGGACCGTGATCAGCGCATCACGATCCGCTCCGGTTTATTGCAGATCGTTACCACCGTGGGACCCCCCAGGCCTGCGACCGCACCCCCTGCTCCGCTAGGTTCTGGCCATGAGCGATTCCGGCACCGTGACGAAAACAGGTCTGGTCGCCCTCACCGGCGTCAACAAGCATTTCGGCGATCTGCACGTCCTGAAGGACATCAACCTGTCCATCGACGAGGGCGAAGTGGTCGTCGTGATCGGCCCGTCCGGGTCCGGCAAGTCGACGCTGTGCCGCGCGATCAACCGGCTGGAGCCGATCGATTCCGGCAGCATCACGCTCGACGGCCAACCCCTGCCCAGCGAGGGCCGCGCACTGGCGAAACTACGCGCCGACGTCGGCATGGTCTTCCAGTCGTTCAACCTGTTCGCCCACAAGACCATCCTCCAGAACGTCACCCTGGGCCCCATCAAGGTCCGCGGGACGGACCCGAAGCAGGCCGAGAAGCGGGCCATGGAACTGCTCGAGCGGGTCGGCGTGGCCACCCAGGCCTCGAAGTTCCCGGCCCAGTTGTCCGGAGGCCAGCAGCAGCGCGTGGCGATCGCGCGCGCCCTGGCCATGGACCCGAAGGTCATCCTGTTCGACGAGCCCACGTCGGCGCTCGACCCCGAGATGATCCAGGAGGTCCTCGAGGTGATGGTCGACCTGGCCAAACAAGGCATGACGATGATCGTGGTCACACACGAGATGGGCTTCGCCCGGACCGCGGCGAACCGGGTGGTGTTCATGGCCGACGGCGAGATCGTCGAGCAGGCCGACCCGGAGGCCTTCTTCACCAATCCGACCTCCCGGCGGGCCCAGGACTTCCTGGGCAAGATCCTCAAGCACTGAGCCCTCGAGCTCCGCCCGCAGCCGTACCAGCAACGAAACGAAGGGGAACCCTGATCATGAGAATGCGCACCCTCGTCGCCACGGTAGGCGTCGCAGCTCTCGCGCTGACCGCCGCCGCCTGTGGCAAGGACGAGCCGAGCGCCGGCGGTGGCAACGGTGGCGGCGCGTCCGACTCCTGTGGCGACCTGCACAAGTTCACCACCGCGAGCGGCGTCGACGTGGCCGGTAGCCCGACCTTCACCAAGATGAAGTCGGCCGGCAAGGTGACCGTCGGTGTCAAGGCCGACCAGCCGAATCTCGGGTACAAGGACGCGGACGGCAAGCGCTGCGGCTTCGACATCGAGGTGGCCCGGATGGTGTCGGCCGGCCTCGGGTTCGACCCGGACAAGATCGAGTACAAGGAGATCCCGTCCGCGAACCGTGAGACCGCGATCGCCGGTGGAGAGATCGACTACTACGTCGGCACCTACTCGATCACCGACAAGCGCAAGAAGCAGGTCTCGTTCGCCGGGCCGTACTTCATCGCCGGCCAGGACCTGCTGGTCCGCAAGGACGACACGTCGATGGACGCGGGCAAGACCGCGCTGAAGGGCAAGAAGGTCTGCTCGGCGACCGGTTCGACGCCGATCCAGCGGGTGAAGGACGAGCAGCTCACCGAGGCGAGCAACATCTCCGAGTTCAAGACCTACTCGGAGTGCGTCTCCCAGCTGCTGGACAAGAAGGTCGACACGGTCACCACCGACGACGCGATCCTGAAGGGCTACGCGGCCACCGCGCCCGACCAGCTCCGTGTGGTAGGCAAGCCGTTCAGCACTGAGAAGTACGGCATCGGCCTGCCCCTCGCCGACAAGGCGCTGCGCGACAAGGTGAACTCCATCCTGGAGACCTCCGCGTCGGACGGCACCTGGAAGGCGATCTACGGCGAGACGCTCGGCAAGTCGGGTTCGGACTCGACCCCGCCGCCGCTCGAGAAGTACTGATCCATCAGCTGGCCGCGGCGACCTGTTCAGGTCGCCGCGGCCGGATTCTGTTCCTGTACGCAAGAGGAAGGTCGCGATGTTCTCGGTCCTCACCGACAACTGGCCACTGTTCCGGGACGGCTTCTGGCTGACGATCCGCCTGTTCGTGGTGTCCGGCGTACTCAGTCTCGTGCTCGGCACGCTGCTGGGTGCGTTCCGCGTCTCGCCGGTACCGGCCCTGCGGGGCTTCGGTACGGGTTACGTCAACATCCTGCGGAACACTCCGCTGACGTTGGTCTTCGCGTTCCTGTTCTTCGGCGCCGCCAAGATGCAGCTCGCGCTGCCGAACCCGTTCTGGACCGCGGTCGGCGCGCTGACGATCTACACGTCGGCGTTCATCTGTGAGGTGGTCAGGTCGGGCGTCAACACGATCGCCCCGGGCCAGTCCGAGGCCGCCCGCGCGGTCGGGATGTCGTTCTTCCAGGTGCTCACGATCGTCGTGCTGCCACAAGCGTTCCGGGCAATCATCCCGCCGTTGATGAGCGTGCTGATCGCGCTGCTGAAGAACACCACGATCGCGGCCGGCTTCTCGGTCGCAGAGGCCGGCGCGATCCCGGCCGCGATGTCCGAACGCGGTGAGAACCAGCTGCTCACGCTGCTCTGGATCACGATCGGCTTCCTGATCCTGATCGTGCCGCTGATCTTCCTGCAACGGTGGGCCGAACGACGGACGGCGGTGGCCTGATGAGCTCAGTCCTGTACGAGACCCCCGGCCCCCGGGCGAAGGTCCGCAACCGGATCTCCAACGTCGTGGTCGTGGTTGTGCTGCTCGGAGCACTCGCCTGGCTGATCCACCGGATGTACGTGCACGGTCAGTTCGAGGGACGGCTGTGGCGGCAGTTCGAGTACAAGGCGATCCAAAAGGAGCTGCTGCACGGCCTCCTCAACACGCTGAAGGCTGCCGGGCTCGCGGCCGTGCTGGCCCTGCTCTTCGGCGCGGTGTTCGCGGCGGCGCGGATCAGCGACCACAAGTGGGTGCGGACACCGGCGACGCTGATCGTGGAGCTGTTCCGCGCGGTGCCACTGCTGATCCTGATGTTCTACTTCTATTTCGGGAACATCCAGTTCAACCTCGGGCTGGGCCCGTTCTGGGCGGTCGTCTTCGGACTGACGCTGTACAACGGGTCGGTGCTGGCGGAGATCTTCCGGGCCGGTATCGCCGCCGTACCGAAGGGACAACGAGAGGCCGCGTACGCGCTCGGTCTGCGGAAGAACCAGGTTGTCCGGCTGGTCTTGTTGCCGCAGGCAATCAGTGCGATGCTGCCCGCGATCGTCAGCCAGCTCGTCGTCCTGCTGAAGGACACCGCGCTCGGCTTCATCATCACGTACGGCGAACTGCTGTACGTCGCGAAGCAGATGGGCGGCCGGCTCGGGTACGGCTTCCCGTACATCCCGACGTACATCGTCACCGCGGTCATCTACATCGGCCTCTGCTCGCTGCTGTCCCTGCTGGCCCGCTACCTCGAGGGCCGCTCCCGCCGCCGCCGCAAGATCACCGGCGCCCCACCCCCACTCCCCCTGACCAACGACCCCGGCCAAGGCGCCCCGATCTGAGCAGTCAGAAGGCCTCTCCTCGCGTTCGCGGGAGAGGCCTTCCGCTTGTTGTCAGCGCAGGGTGCCGAAGGAGTCGCGGATGATTTCCAGGGCTTCGGCGGCCTCTTCTTCGGTCAGGGTCATGGGTGGGGCCATCCGGAGGACGTTGCCGTAGAGGCCGCCCTTGCCGATCAGGAGGCCGCGGTTCTTGGTCTCCTGCTGGAGTTTGGTGGTGGCGGCCGGGTCGGGGGTGTTGTCGTCGGGCTTGACGATCTCGGCGGCGAGCATCAGGCCCTTGCCGCGGACGTCGCCCAGTTCGGGGAACTCGTCGGAGATCCCGCGCAGGCCGTCGGCCAGTTGGGCGCCGCGCTTGGCCGCGTTCGCCTGTAGGTCCTTGTCGAGCAGGTAGTCGATCGTCGCCTTGGCCGCGGTCGTCGAGATCGGGTTGCCGCCGAACGTCGACAGCGAGTTCGCCTTGATGCTGTCCATCAACTCAGCTTTTGCGACCACCCCGCCGATCGCGAACCCGTTGCCGAGGCCCTTCGCGAACGTCATCGCGTCCGGTACGACGTCGTGCGCCTGAATACCCCAGAAGTGGTCGCCGGTCCGGCCCCACCCGGTCTGCACCTCGTCGGAGATGAACAGGATCCCGTACTCGTCCAGGACCTCCTTGAACGCGGCGTACAGCCCGTCGGGCGGCGAGGAGAATCCGCCGACGCCCTGGATCGGCTCCGCGATCAGGCACGCCACGTCCCCGGACGTGGTCGTCTGGATGACGTCGCGCAGATCGTCGACGCACACCTTGATGTACTCGGCGTCCGGTAGGTCACGGAACGGGCTGCGGTACCGGTACGCGCCCTGGACGTACTGCACGTTGACCGGCGACAGGCTGCTCGCGGACCAGCCGCGGTTGCCGGTGATCGCGACGGTGCCGAACGCGCGGCCGTGGTAGGAGTTGCGCATCGCCAGCACCTGGTTCGAGCGGCGCGCCTGAGTGGCCAGCAGGAGGGCGGTCTCGTTCGCCTCGGTACCGGAGTTCGCGAAAAACACCTTCGCGTCCGGGATCCCGGACAGCTCCGCGATCTGTTCGGCCAGCTCGATCTGCTTGCGGATCAGGTACACCGTCGAGGTGTGCGCGATCCCGGTGCCGAGCTGTTCGCGGACCGCCTCGGAGATCTCCGCGATGTCGTAGCCGATCGCGTTGGTCAGGATGCCGGCGAAGAAGTCGAGGTACGTGTTGCCCTCGCCGTCGGTCACCCGCCGGCCGGAGCCCTGCACGAGCTCGATCGGCTCCTCGTAGTACAACGCGAGCCATGCCGGCATGACGGCCTTGTGACGCTCCCAGAGCTCCGCATGTGTCTTCGCGTTTGTCATGGTCCAACCATTACCTCAAGTCATGAGGCACGTCCATTACCGTTCTCTGCGTGACGTTGCCGAGCATCCCGCATGTGGACATCGAGTCGCTGGAGCACTTCGACCGGTTGCTGGCGGCCGGCGCCAGCTCGATGGCCGGCTGGCGGGTACAGTCCGTCGATCTGACCGGTCGTACGGCGCAACTCCTCGGGCTGAAGCCCATGGGTTCGGTGTTTCTCGGCTGCGCGCTGGAGGACGAGGCGGACGCGTGGGTACGCGACGGCGGCGGGCTGGTGTTCCCCGCGATCCCGGAGCTGCCGTTCGACGCGTACCGCGGGCGGCTGTACGACGCGGACGAGCTGTATGCGGGGCTCGAGCACGGGTACGACGCCACACCGGACGCACAGATCTACGCGTGGTCCCGGCAGCACGACGAGAAGGGCGACACCAGCCGTACGTTGGCAGCGGCCCTGCACGACCACGCGATCGCGGACGCTCTCACGGAACTGCCTGCAGATAGGTCGTGGGTCGGCGTGATGGGAGGTCACGGCGTACTGCGTGGTTCCTGGGACTACCGGTCTGCCGTTCTCCTGGGCCGTACGCTGGCCCGCCGAGGGCATGTGGTCGTCACGGGAGGCGGTCCGGGCGCCATGGAGGCCGCGAACCTCGGGGCTTCGCTGGCGGCGTACGACGACACCACTGTGGAGCACGTGCTCACACGGCTGTCCGCAGTACCGTCCTTCCGCCCGTCGATCGCCGCGTGGGCTACTGCCGGTCTAGACGTACGACGGGAGTTCCCGGGCGACGGTGGTGTCTCCGTGCCGACGTGGTTCTACGGTCACGAGCCGCCGAACGTCTTCGCGTCCTCGATCGCCAAGTACTTCTCCAACGCCCAACGCGAGGACGTCCTGCTCAGCCGGGCCCGCGGCGGCATCATCTACCTCCCCGGAGCCGCAGGCACCGTCCAGGAAGTCTTCCAAGCCGCCACCCCCAACTACTACGGCGACGCGGCCACCCACATCCCCCTGGTCCTGGTCGACATCAACCACTGGACCACGACACTCCCTGTCTGGCCCCTGCTCCAGTCCCTGGCCGCCACCCGCCCGATGTCCATCCACCTCGTCCCCACCATTGACGAAGCGGCGGAACTCGTCAGCGGACCCGCTGGGGTTTGAACTCGAGCTTCGGGTTGGCGTAGGCGTCCTGGGACTCCACGAGCTGCAGTTCGCGTTCGCCGGACTCGTACGTGCGTGTCAGGAGGTCGAACACGCTCGACGTGGTCCGCGCCAGGGCCTCGGCCAGATCACCGGTACGGCGGTAGTGCGCCGTGAACAGCGCCGCCGTCACGTCGCCGGAGCCGTTCGCCTTCATCGGGATGTACGGCGTCTGCACCAGCCACGCGCCGCTGTCGTCGACCGCAAGCATCTCGATCGTGCCGTCCTCGCGATCGGGCCGCTCGACGCTCGTGACGAGCACCGTCCGCGGGCCGGTCGCGCGGACCAGGTCCACCGAGGCCAGCGTCGACTCGAGCGTGTCCGGCTCGGTACCGGTCAGGAAGCCGAGCTCGAACTGGTTCGGCGTGATGATGTCGGCCGCCGGCACCACCCGGTCGCGCAGCAGCACCGGAATCGCCGGCGCGACGAAGCACCCGGACTTCGCGTTGCCCATCACCGGGTCGCACGAGTACACGGCGTCCGGGTTGGCCGCCTTCACCCGCTCGACCGCCTCGAGAATCACGTCCGCGATCCCCTCACCGCCCTGGTAACCCGACAGCACCACGTCGATCTGCGGCAGCACGCCGCGCTCCTCGATGCCGAGCAGCACCTCGCGGACGTTGTCCGGACTGATCATCGGCCCACGCCACGCCCCGTAGCCGGTGTGGTTCGAGAAGTTCACCGTGTACACCGGCAGAACCTCCACACCGATCCGCTGGAGCGGGAACACCGCCGCCGAGTTCCCCACATGCCCGTACGCCACCGCAGACTGAATCGACAGGATCTTCACCGCCCGATCATCCCATTCGTCGTCTACTGTGCGCGGCATGGGTGAGTACGTACTGGTACCAGGCGCACGACTGGGAGCCTGGGTATGGGACGCCGTCGCGGAGCGCCTGCGGAGCGCGGGACACGCGGTGTACGCCGTGACGCTGAGCGGTCTTGCGGAGGGCGATACGGATCGAGTGGGCCAGCAACAGCACGTCGACGACATCGTCTCGGTCGTCGAGGGCAACGAGTTGTCCGACGTGGTGCTGGTCGGGCACAGCTACTCCGGGATCCCGGTCGGGCAGGCCGCCGGTCGGATCGTGGATCGGCTTCGGCGGGTGGTGTACGTCGACTCGAGCATCCCGGCCGACGGGTTGTCGTTCGCGGACGCCTGGGCCGAGGAGGACCGGGCCTGGCTGGAGGACCAGCTCACCGATGGCGACGGCACGTGGCTGCCTGCCGGCGCGGAGTACTTCGTCGACCAGGATCTGTCCGAGCAAGCGATCAACCTGCTGGCAACCCGCAGTACGCCGCATCCCGGCCTGACGCTGACCGAACCGGCGCGGTTGACCAGGCCGATCGATGAGCTGCCGACGACCTACATCAAGTGCCTGATGGCAGGCGACACACCCTCCCCGGACGTGCAGCAGGCCCTGAAGTCACCGCAGTGGGAGTTGACCGAGCTACGCACCGGCCACTGGCCGATGCTCTCGCAGCCCGACGAACTGGCAAAGATCCTCGCCGAACTCAGCTGAGCGGCGGTTCAGCTTCAGGACTTGCTTGCGGCCGCGAGCTGGCCGCAGGCGCCGTCGATCTCCTGGCCGCGGGTGTCGCGGACCGTCACCGGGATCCCGCCGGCCTCGAGCCGCCGGACGAACTCGCGCTCGTCGGCCGGGTCGGACGCGGTCCACTTCGAGCCGGGCGTCGGGTTCAGCGGGATCAGGTTGACGTGCACCCACGCCCAGTCGCCCCGCGCGCGGAGCTTCTCCGCCAGCAGGTCGGCCCGCCAGGCGTGGTCGTTGATGTCGCGGATCATCGCGTACTCGATCGAGACCCGGCGCTTGGTCTGCTGCGCGTACCCCCAGGCGGCGTCCAGCACCTCGTCGACGTTCCAGCGGTTGTTGATCGGTACGAGCTCGTCGCGCAGTTCGTCGTCCGGCGCGTGCAGCGACAGCGCCAGCGTGACCGGGATCCCCTCGGTGGCGAGCTGGTTGATCCGCGGCACCAGGCCGACCGTGGAGACAGTCACGCCACGCGCCGAGATCCCCAGCCCCTCCGGCGACGGATCGGTGAACCGGCGGACCGCGCCGATGACGGCCTTGTAGTTGGCCATCGGCTCGCCCATGCCCATGAAGACGATGTTCGAGACCCGCCCCGGACCGCCGGCGATCTCGCCGCGGGCGAGCGCCCGCGCACCGTCGACGACCTGCTCGACGATCTCCGCGGTGGTCATGTTCCGCGTCAGGCCGCCCTGGCCGGTCGCGCAGAACGGGCACGCCATCCCGCAGCCGGCCTGCGAGGACACGCACATCGTCACGCGGCCCGGATACCGCATCAGAACCGACTCGACCAGCGATCCGTCGAGCAGCTTCCACAGCGTCTTGCGGGTCTCGCCGTTGTCGCACTCGAGGTCGCGGACGCGGGTCAGCAGCGGCGGCATCAGGTCCGCGACCAGCTTGTCCCGGGTCGCGGCCGGCAGGTCGGTCATCTCGGCCGGGTCGGAGACCAGCCGGGAGAAGTAGTGGTTCGACAGCTGCTTGGCCCGGAACGCGGGCTCACCGAGCGCTTCGACCGCGGTCCGCCGTTCCTCCCCGGAGAGATCGGCCAGGTGCCGCGGCGGCTTCTTGGCACGGCGCGGCTCATCGAAAACAAGAGGCAGGGAGGTAGACATAACCGACCTATTGTCGCCCGCCGGTACGGTGCTTCACAAATTCACATCCCCAGCGTGCTGCGGATCACTTTCCTTGCGATCGGAGTGCCCGAGCTTGCGATCCGGGGCGATCCGGTCCCGGACCAGTTGCTTGAGCAACGGCAGTTCGGCGAACCCGCCCTCGGCCTTGCGCGACCAGAGC
The DNA here is from genome assembly GCF_006715085.1 of Kribbella jejuensis. Classification (NCBI taxonomy): domain Bacteria; kingdom Bacillati; phylum Actinomycetota; class Actinomycetes; order Propionibacteriales; family Kribbellaceae; genus Kribbella; species Kribbella jejuensis. The sequence goes on from NZ_VFMM01000001.1 coordinate 595,577, forward strand.
AGCTCCCCGTCCAGGCTGATGTCGAACACGCCGCCGGTCGACGGCACCAGCGCGACCTCGCCGAGTTCCTTCGGGAACGTCGTCAGCAACTCCTGTGCGGTCCACGCGGCCCGCATCAACCATCGGCACTGCGTGCAGTACACGATCTCCAACCGCGGCGCGAGGCTCATACACAGCAGTATCGCGGCGAGACCGGCCGGGGCGGCGACCGGTCTCACGGCTCGGCGTCCGTCAGGCCGAATAGCCCTTCGGCGGGATGAGTGTGGCGAGCTGGTTGAAGGTCAGCCAGTACGTCGCGGTCGGCGCGAAGCCGGCCGGGTCCGCGATCAGGACGGTCTGGTCGCTGTCGTCGTACCCGATCACGGTGAAGTAGTGGTAGATCGTGTAGTTCGGGTAGCCCGGCGGGTGGTTGTTGGCCGGGGCAACGATGTTGGCGACGATCGGGTAGTTGTTGTTGATGTCCAGGACCACGTCACGCCAGAGCAGATCGCGCTGGGCCTGGGTGGGCGGGTCGTTCGGCATCTCCTTGGTCTCGTACCAGCCGGTGCCGAGGTGGTTGTTGAGTACCCGGGTCACCTGCCCGATCCAGTCCGTGCCGTTGGTCGTAGTCGGCAACTCGTTGGCCAGTTGCTGCTGGCTCGGCGGCGAGATCCGCGCGGACAGCGCGATCCGGGTCGCGGCCGGGCCGCACCAGTAGCCGGTCTGCTGGTACTGGAAGTCGATGTTGAGCGTCCGGAGCGTCTGCGTCGAGTAGCCGAGCTTCGGTACCGGCTTGCTCGCTGCGACCCGCTCCGCCGAAACAGTGGTCTGTGGTACGGCGGTGGCTGCGTTGACGGGGAGAACGGCGGCTGCGATCAGGGCGAGACCGCCGAGGGCGGCCTTGAACTTCGTCGTGGGAATCATGTCAGCTCCTCACTGGGACGACCGGGGCGGATCATCCTGTGTTTGATGCTGACACACCACGTCGCGCTGCGGTGAAAAAATCACCGCACGTTTCGATCTCAGTGGAAAGGGTCGACAATTTCCCGGATCAGCCAGCGCACGACGTGCTCCGGGTACGGCCGCGGCAGCGACAGCACGATGTGGTCGAAACCCAGTCCGACAGCCTGCTCGACGATCGCCCGCGTCCCGGCCGGGTCGTCGTACGAGACGATCTGCTGCAGTGAACGGCTCACCGTCGACGGGTCGCGGCCGATCCGCTCGCATTCCATGTCGAGCCGGTGCACTCGGTCGGCGAGCGTGGCGAAGTCGGTGTGCGGCGGGCCGCTGATGTTCCACTGGTCGGCGTACCGCGCGACCAGCCGGAGCATGCGGTTGCCCCAGCCGCCGATCAGCAGCGGCGGGCCGCCCTGCTGAACCGGCTTCGGCGAGTTCCGGTTGCGCTCGAGGGTGTAGTACCGGCCGTGGTAGTCGAACTCGTCCTCGGTCCACATCCTGCGCAGGATCTGGATCGTCTCGCGCAGCCGGTCGACGCCCTCCCCCGGCGGCACCAGCGTCAGCCCGTACGCGGCGTACTCCTCGATCGCCGGGTTCGGCCCCGGGACGCCGCTCAGACCGGCGGATTGGTGGGTGCCGCCGACGCCGAGGCCCATGATCAGGCGGCCGCCGGAGATCACGTCGAGCGTGCTCGCGATCTTCCCGAGCACGGCCGGCGGGCGGATCCGGTTGCTCGTGACGAGCAGGCCGAGGCGGAGCCGGGTGGTCTGTGCCGCGAGCGCGGTGAGCAGGGTCCAGCCTTCGAGGACGTCGCCGTCCTTCGGGCCGGCCAGCGGGAGGAAGTGGTCCCAGAGCCAGGCGTCGCGGAGTTGCGGGTACTCGTCGGCCTCGAGCCAGACGCGCCGGATGTCGGCGTACGGGACATGCATCGGAGTGGTCTTCAGACCGAAGGTCGGTGGCATAATCGTCAGTGTAACTGATGATCAGTTATCCTGACGATCAGCAAGCCGGTAGATTGTCTTATATGCCATCCGACCGGCTGGGGTATCTCCTCAAACACGTCCTTGCGCGACTCACCGAGACCCAGACCCAGGCGCTCGCACCGCACGGGCTGAATGGGCGTGACCTGGCGGTACTGTCGGCGGTCGCGTCGGGCGAGCCGCTCTCCCAGCTCGAGGTGGCGGCGCGGCTCCGGGTCGATCGGACGTCGATCGGCGATCTGCTGGACGGGCTGGAGGAGCGCGGCTTCGTCGAACGCCGGCGGAGCGCGGAGGACCGGCGGCGCAACGTCGTCGTACTCACGTCGCTTGGTGAGTCCACGTTCGCCGCCGCCGAACGGGTACGGCTGGAGGTGGAGCAGTCGTTCCTGGCTCCTCTTGCCGACGCGGAGCGTTTCCGCGACGACCTGCGGCTGCTCCTCGGGGAATGACGTCTCCTGCAGGCCCGTTGGACTCTGCATGCTCTCCGTCCCGCTGTCAGTTCTGGATCGCTCCCGGACGCGTGTGGGCGAGTCGGAGGCCGCGACCTTGCGGGCGACGGTGGACGTGGCGCAGCAGGTGGAAGACCTTGGCTACAAGCGCTTCTGGGTGTCAGAGCACCACAGTGTGCCGGGCGTGGTCGGCTCCGCTCCCACGGTCCTTGCGGCGGCTGTTGCCGCGCGCACTGATCGGATCCGGGTCGGTACGGGCGGTGTGATGCTGCCGAACCACAACCCGCTCATCGTGGCGGAGCAGTTCGGCGTACTCGAGTCGCTGTATCCGGGCCGCATCGACATGGGCCTCGGTCGTTCGGTCGGCTTCACCAACGGCGTACGACGGGCGCTCGGTGTGGAGAAGGACGCCGCCGACGACTTCGCGGATCAGGTTCGCGAGCTTTTGGGCTACTTCGCCGGGAAGTCCGATGTCCACGCGCGCCCAGGCGAGGGTTTGCGGATCCCGCCCTTCATCCTTGCCGTAGGTGAAGGCGCCTCAATCGCAGCAGCATTGGGTCTCCCCGTGGTGCTGGCCAACCGACCGGATTCGCCGGAGTTGGCAGCGCAGTACCGGGAGTCCTTCCAGCCCTCGGACTGGAAGCCCACCGTCATCCTCGCGGTCACGGCAGCCGTGGCCGACACGACCGCCGCCGCCCGTGAACTGTTGTTGCCCGAGGCATGGGCCACCGCCTACTCGCGCACCCGCGGTGTCTTCCCGCCGCTCCAGCCGGACATCCCGACCACGATGACCGCCCGCGAACAGGAACTCTTCGACCGGGCCATCGACGGCCAGCTCTACGGGACCGCTGCGGAAGTACGCGACGCGCTGAGCGACCTGGTCCTGCGGACAGGTGCCGACGAGCTGCTGATCACCACGAACACCTTCGACCGGGCCGCGCTGCTGGCGAACTACGCGGCGCTGGCCGAGCTCACCGGCTGATCCGGTCCTCGAGCCGCTTCCGCACGTCCGGCCACTCGTCGGCCAGGATCGAGAACACCACGGTGTCGCGGAACGAACCGTCCGCCTGCCGCATGTGCCGTCGCAGCACGCCCTCGCGGGTCGCGCCGAGCTTGGCGATCGCTGCCTGCGAACGGGTGTTCTTCAGGCCGGTCTGGATCTTCACGCGGCCGAATCCGCAGGTCTCGAAGGCGTGCTCGAGCAGCAGCAGCTTCGTCGCCGGGTTTACCACCGTTCCCCACACGGCCGGCGCGTAGCCGGTCCAGCCGAGGTGGATCCGCTCGTTCGGTACGTCGACGTCGCCGAGGCTCGACGTACCCACAACGGTGCCGTCGGCAACCAGGCGGACCACGTACGCGAACCGCTTGGCCGACGCCGGGATCCACGTCGCGCGCATGTCCTCCGCGCTGGTCGGCATCGCCGCGGGGCCGCCTCCGAAGCCGCTCGCGTACACCTGCTCGTTGCCGATCGCGGCGTACAGCTCGTCGATGTCGGAGGGCTGCATCCGATCCAGCCGTACGACGTCGCCGACCAGCGACCGTCCGTCGGGGGCAGTAGTCATGCTTTCACCAGGAGATGTAGGAGGAGCCACACAATCGGCGCGGTCGCGAGCAGCGAGTCGAGGCGATCCATCACGCCGCCGTGACCGGGCAGCAGGTTCGACATGTCCTTGATGCCGAGGTCGCGCTTGATCATCGACTCGCCGAGGTCGCCGACCGTCGCCGTCAGCACCGCGACCGCACCGACGATCGCGCCGACCCACCAGTCGCCGTGCAGCAGGAAGATGACGGCCGCGATGCCCGCACCGATGCACGCGAGTGCCGAGCCGGTGAAGCCCTCCCAGGACTTCTTCGGGCTGATCGTCGGCGCCATCGGGTGCTTGCCGAACAGCACACCGGCCACGTAGCCGCCGACATCGCTGGCGACCACGACCAGGATGAACGTCACCACCCGCCCTGGGCCGTCCGCGTCCGGCTGCACCAGCAGCACCGCGAAACCGGCGAGCAACGGCACGTACCCGATCAGGAACACTCCGGCCGACACGTCGCGGACGAAGCCGACCGACCCGCCCGGCATCCGCCAGAACAGCGTGCCGAGGATCGTGCCGCCGAGCGCGACCAGCAGCGCCATCGGGCCGCCGAAGTACGCCGCGACCAGCATCGCCGTCGTACCGACGAACAGCGGCACCTTCGGGATCATCGCGCCGCCGGTGCGCAGGGCCTTGATCATCTCGTCGACCGCGACCAGGATCGTCGCCAGCACCAGCACGACGAACAGGGACTTCTGCCAGTACAGCGATCCGAGGATCAGCGCGCCGAGCCCGACGCCGACCGCGATCGCGGCCGGCAGATTGCGCCCGGCGCGGCTCGGGCTGGGACTCGGCGCGGGCGTGCTGTCGACGCCCATCACACCTCGAGCAGTTCGGCTTCCTTGTGCTTGAGCAGCTCGTCGATGGAGTCGACGTACTTCTTCGTCAACCCGTCGAGCCGCTTCTCAGCACTCTTGCCCTCGTCCTCGCCCGCCTCGCCGTCCTTGACCGTCTTGTGCACCTGGTCCATGGCGTGCCGGCGGATGTTGCGGACCGAGACCTTGGCGTCCTCGGCCTTGGTCTTCGCGACCTTGATGTACTCCTTGCGCCGCTCCTCGGTCAGGGCCGGCAGCACGACCCGGATCACCGCGCCGTCGTTGCCCGGGTTGACCCCGAGGTCGGAGTCGCGGATCGCCTTCTCGATCGCGGCCATCGCGCCCTTGTCGTACGGCGAGATCAGCACCGTGCGGGGCTCCGGGACCTGGAAGCCGGCCAGCTGCTGCAGCGGTGTCGGGCTGCCGTAGTAGTCGGCCAGGATGCCCGCGAACATCTGCGGGTGGGCGCGGCCGGTGCGGATCGCGGCGAAGTCGTCCTTGGCAACCTCCACGGCCTTCGCCATCTTCTGGTCGGCATCGCGGAGAGCTTCGTCGATCACGACATTCCTCGCTTCCTCTGGGCCGCCTCGGCGCGGCCACGTGTGTCCCGATCCTAGTCGTACGGGGCGTACAGCCGGTTATCGGGGTTTATTGCCCCCGGGAGACGACGGTACCGATTTTCTCGCCGTGGATGACCCGCTCGATGTTGCCCTCTTCGAGCCCGAAGATCACGATCGGCAGCGCGTTGTCGCGGGCCAGGCTGATCGCGGTGGCGTCGGCGACCCGGAGACCGCGGGCCAGGAAGTCGTCGTACGAGAGCTGGTCGAACTTGACGGCGTCGGGGTTCTTCTTCGGGTCGGAGTCGTACACGCCGTCCACACCCTGCTTGCCCATCAGCAGCGCCTCGGCGCCGACCTCGAGCGCCCGCTGCGCGGCGACGGTGTCGGTGGAGAAGTACGGCATACCGGAGCCGGCGCCGAAGATCACCACGCGGCCCTTCTCCAGGTGCCGCTCGGCCTTGCGCGGGATGTACGGCTCGGCGACCTGACCCATCGTGATCGCGGTCTGCACCCGGGTCTCGATGCCGAGCTTCTCCAGGAAATCCTGCAGGGCCAGGCAGTTCATCACGGTGCCGAGCATGCCCATGTAGTCGGCCCGGTTCCGCTCCATGCCGCGCTGCTGCAGCTCGGCCCCGCGGAAGAAGTTGCCGCCGCCGACCACCACGGCGACCTGTACGCCGGCCCGCGCCACGTCGGCGATCTGCCTGGCGATCGAGTTCACCACGTCCGGGTCGACGCCGAGCTTGCCGCCGCCGAACACCTCACCGGACAGCTTCAGCAGCACGCGGTGGTAGGCGGGAGAGAACGGCGGAGAGGCCGGACTCGTCTCGGTACCCAGGGTTTCCGTCACGATTCCGGCCTCCTCGTTCGTTGCTTCGTTGCCTGTGCGCTCAGATCCTCGACGGAATCAGGCGCCGACCTCGAAGCGGGCGAACCGCTTCACGGTGACACCGGCCTCGTCCAGCACGGCCTTCACGGTCTTCTTGTTCTCCGTGACCGACGGCTGCTCGAGCAGCACGACCTCCTTGAAGAAGCCGTTCACCCGGCCCTCGACGATCTTCGGCAGGGCGCCCTCGGGCTTGCCCTCCTCGCGGGCGGTCGCCTCGGCGATCCGCTTCTCGTTCTCGACCGTCTCGGCCGGGACCTCGTCGCGGGTGGTGTACAGCGGGCGCATCGCGGCGGCCTGCATGGCGGCGCCACGGGCAGCCTCGACGTTGTCACCCTCGAACTCGACCAGCACGCCGACCTGAGCCGGCAGGTCGGCGGCACGCTTGTGCATGTACGCCGTCACCTGGCCGTCGAACACGGCGACCTTGCCCAGCTCGAGCTTCTCGCCGATCACCGCGGCCAGGGCCTCGATGTTCTCGGCCACCGACTTGCCGTCGGAGAGCTTCTCGTTGAGCAGGCCCTCGACGTCACCGACCTTGCTGGCCGCGGCGTGCGCGACGATGTCGGCGGCGAGCTGCTGGAACTGCTCGTTCTTGGCGACGAAGTCGGTCTCGCAGTTGAGCTGGACCAGCGCGTTCTCCGCCGCGGCCACCAGGCCGTTGGTGGCGGACCGCTCGGCGCCGCGCTTCTGGGCCTTGGCCGCGCCCTTGATGCGCAGCTCCTCGATCGCCTTCTCGAAGTCGCCGTCGGTCGCCTCGAGCGCCTTCTTCGCGTCCATCATGCCCGCGCCCGTGGTGTCGCGGAGCTTCTTCACGTCAGCGGCGGTGTAGTTCGCCATTCCTCGTTCTCTCGTCTTGTCGGTGCTGGTGGGGACTGTGGCCGGCTGCCGGCGCGGACCGTCGTAGCAGGTCCGGAGGCGGGCCGCCCGGGCTGTGCCGGGCGGCCCACTGGCAACTCAGGCCTCGTCGGACTTCTCGGACGCCTCGGCCGGGCTCACCGGCACGACCGGGGTGTCGTCGGCGGCGGCGACGGTCTCCGCGACCGCACCGGACTCGGCAACCGGCGGGTTGTCGGCCACGGCGTCGGTGGCCGCGGCAGCCTCGACAGCCTCGGTGGCCTCCGCGGCAGGCGCCTCGGCGGTCTTGGCGGTGCCGTTCTGGCTCTCCAGCAGCTCCCGCTCCCAGGCGGCCAGCGGCTCCTCCTGGCCCAGCTCCTCGCCGGCGGCGGCGGAGCCCTGGCCGGAGCGGCCCATCAGACCGTCCGCGACGGCGTCGGCGACGACCCGGGTGAGCAGGCCGACCGAGCGGATCGCGTCGTCGTTCCCCGGAATCGGGTAGTCGACCTCGTCCGGGTCGCAGTTGGTGTCGAGGATGCCGATGATCGGCAGCTTCAGCTTGCGCGCCTCGTCGACCGCGAGGTGCTCCTTCTTGGTGTCCACGATCCACACGGCGGCCGGAACCCGGGCCATGTCACGGATACCGCCGAGGGTCTTGAGCAGCTTGTCGTGCTCGCGACGCTTCTGCAGCAGCTCCTTCTTGGTGACACCGGAGGCGGCGACGTCGTCGAAGTCGATGAGCTCGAGCTCCTTGAGACGCTGGAGCCGCTTGTTCACGGTCTGGAAGTTGGTCAGCATGCCGCCCAGCCAGCGCTGGTTCACGTACGGCATCCCGACCCGGGTCGCCTGCTCGGCGATCGCTTCCTGGGCCTGCTTCTTGGTACCGACGAACAGGATCGCGCCGCCGGAGGCCACCGTGCTGCGGACGAACTCGTACGCACGGTCGATGTAGGACAGCGACTGCTGCAGGTCGATGATGTAGATGCCGTTGCGCTCGGTGAGGATGTAGCGCTTCATCTTCGGGTTCCAGCGCCGGGTCTGGTGCCCGAAGTGCACGCCGCTCTCGAGCAGCTGCTTCATGGTCACGACGGCCATGAGGGTCTCCTTTTGCGGCCCGGGAACGTTGCGTTCCGGGCCTGGTTCTCGGTTGTCCCGCCACGGATCGGGTGACCCGCGGCTCCTGATGCCCGTCGCGCCGATCCACCCGGAGCGAGCTCCAGGACCGAGGACCGTCACAGTTGGTGCGGGCATGCGTAGTCGCCCCACCTAGATGGGACGCCACCGGAAGTGTACGTGACCCGCCGCCCGCAACGCGAACCGGGCGCCGTTGTCCACAATCTCGCGATCACCGGTCCGAATGGCTGCCGAACTCGGCATCTTCTCCGGCATGAACATCGTCGCCCTACCCATCAACTGGCAGGCCGAGCCACCCCCGGCGTACGTCGCCGCCGGAGCAGGCCCCGCCGCCGACTGGCCGCTCCAGCCGCGACCCGACGTCGTCCACGGGTTCGAGTTGCCCGCGAAGCCGTGGCTGCCGGGCCACCGCGGCGTCGACCTCCTCGGCCGCCCCGGCCAACCCGTCCTCGCCGCCACCCCCGGCACCGTCACCTACGCCGGCCCGCTCGCCGGCCGCGGCATCGTCACGATCACCTACGGCGCCCGCCGCACGACGTACGAGCCCGTCGTAGCCGACGTACCGGTCGGCACCCCCGTGCAACCCGGCACCGTCATCGGCCACCTCTCCACCGCAGGCTCCCACTGCCCACCCCAACCCTGCCTCCACTGGGGCCTACTCCAAGCCAACCAATACCTGAATCCCCTCTCCCTACTCCCCCACCCACCCGTCCGCCTACTCCCCCTACTCCCCTCCTCGCAACCCACCACCCCACCCACCCCACCACCAGCCCCCGCCCCACCAGCCGCCGCCCCACCGCCAGCGCCCCAACCTGCGCCCGCCCCACAACCCCCGCTCACCCCACGGGCCGGCCCCGCCCCACAGTCAGCGCTCCTCCAGCAGCCGGCGCTCCATCGACAGGCTCCGTTCGAGGGGACTCCACGTGCGGCGATCGGCAACTCGACTGACCGGAATCGGCGGGCGGCGAGGCTCCTCGCCGCGGCCACGGCTGTCCTGACGCTGACCGCCGGCCTGCTGATCAGGCGCCAGTGAGCCTCACGCGTACGGCAGGTTGAGCTGCCACGACACCCCGAACCGGTCGTTGACCCACCCGAACCTCTTGCTGAACCCGTACTCACCCAGCGGCATCAACGCGCCACCACCCTCGACCAGGGCGTTGTACAGCCACTCGAGCTCGGCCTCGTCCGCACAGTCCACGAAGAGCGACATCGAAGGCGTGAAGGTGAATCCATGGTGCTGGAAGCTGTCACTGCACATGAACTGCTGCCCGGCCACGCGGAACACGGCCACCATCACCGACCCCTCCGGCCCGGGGCCTTCGGCGCCGTACTTGTTCATCGACACCACCTCGGCGTCGTCGAACAGCGACAGGTAGAAGTTCATCGCCTTCTCCGCGCCGCCCTCGAACATCAGGAACGTCTTGATCTGCTGCTCGACCATCGGTCATCTCCTACAGTCCAGACTTATATAAGCCCAGACTGTATCACCGGATCAGCTTCCCGGAACGCGCGCCTGCCAGGCGTCCTCGTCCCGCGAGCGACGCTCGACGCCGGCCGGGAGCTTGTTCTTGGCGAGATCGGTCAGCGTGGTGTTCTCGAGTACGTCCCGCAGGCTCGCCCGCGCCGCGATCCAGACCCGTTGCAGCACGACTGCGTGCTCGTTGTAGGACACGCTCTCCGGGCGAACACCCGAGATGCTCACGATCGGTCCGTCGACGGCCCGCATCACATCCGCGACCGAGATCTCGTTCGGATCGACAGCCAGTCGCCAGCCACCCGACTGCCCACGCTGACTGGACAGCACGCCGGCCCGGCGCAGGTCGGCGAGAATCCCCTGCAGGAACCCATGCGGAATCCCCTGCGCCCGGCTCAACTCCTCGGCCGACACCACCGAATGGTCGTTGGCCACCCATCGCTGGGTGATCTCGATCAGAGCTCGCAACGCATAGTCAGACTTCGCCGAAACCCGCATGTCCCGCAGTCTGCCGCATTACGGCACCCAGCCGCCGCATTCCTCGCGGACAAGGCGGCCTCAGGCCCGCGGATGCGCCTGCTGGTACGCCTGCCGGAGCCGGTCGTTGGAGATGTGGGTGTAGATCTGCGTGGTCGCGAGCGACGCGTGCCCGAGCAGTTCCTGCACGCTGCGCAGGTCCGCACCGCCTTCGAGCAGATGCGTCGCCGCGGTATGGCGCAGTCCGTGCGGGGCCATGTCCGCATCGACGACGACCTCGATCCGCTCGTGCACGAGCCGACGTACCGCCCGCTGATCGATCCGCCCCCCGCGCGCGCCCAGGAATGCCGCCGGCCCACTTCCCTCCCGGGCCAGCTTCGGCCGCGCTTCGGCCAGCCACCGTTCGAGCGCCTGCCCTGCCGGGACGCCGTACGGCACCGACCGCTCCTTCCGCCCCTTGCCGAACACTCGTACGACGCGACGCGACCGGTCGATGTCGTCGACGTCGAGCGCACAGAGCTCGCCGACGCGGATGCCCGTGGCATACAGCAGTTCCATGATCGCGAGGTCGCGAAGCCCGACCGGGCTGCCGTCGTCCGCAGCCACCGCCGCCGAGTCGAGCACCGCGCGCGTGTCGGCCTGACCGAGGACACCGGGCAGGGTCCGATGCGCCTTCGGGCTGGCGAGCAACGCTCCGGGGTCCGTACTGATCCGCCCGGTTCGTTGCGCCCAGCCCGTAAACACCCTTGCGGCAGTTGCCCGCCGGGCCATCGTGCTGCGGGATTTCCCCAGACTTTGCTGCTTGGCCAGCCAGGACCGCAGCCCCCTGATGTCGAGGCCTTCGAGATCATCGTGACCAAGCCGAATCAAATGTTCGAGTAAATCCGCGACGTCTCCGATGTAGGCTCTGACCGAGTGAGTGCTGAGGTCTCTTTCCGCCGTCAGATGCCTTTCGTAGTCAGCCAGTAACGCAGTGAAACCTTCCGGCCAGGAAGGGTTTCCGCTGACTTCGTCCGGCGTCATACCCCGACGATGCGGGAGGCGGCCCGGCGTCGCAAGCCACCGCGCGGGGGGCCCGGAAAGGAGGTCTGGTCGATAGCCCAACGGTCGACTACTGTTCGGCCCGATTGCCCTAGTAGCAACGGAGGCACCCCTGACCATGGCCCCCTCAGCGAACGGACAGACCGTAGGCCGGCGCTTGCCGGTCGAGTCGGCGTTCACTCGAGTCGAGGACGCGCGGCACCGTCTGCCGCGCCTGTTCGGTCGTCGCGACCTGGTTGTACTCGGCCTGGGCGTGATGATCGGCTCCGGCATCTTCAGCATCAGTGGCGTCCAGGCGGCGAACGTCGCCGGACCGGCGGTGATCCTGTCGTTCGTGATCGCCGCGATCGTCTGCCTGCTGGCCGCGGCCTGCTACGCCGAGCTCTCGTCCACGATCCCGGTCTCGGGTAGTGCGTACACGTTCAGCTATGTGACGTTCGGCGAAGCGTGGGCCTGGCTGGTCGGCTGGGCACTCGTCCTCGAACTCGTCACTGCGGCGGCGATCGTCGCCCGCGTCTGGTCGGCGTACTTCCTCGCCACGTTGGACGGTTTCGGCGTCACGCTTCCGAGTGGTATCGCGCAGTTCTTCGGGCCCGAGGCCAAGGTCAACCTCGTCGCGCCGCTGCTGCTGCTGATCCTGACCGCGTTGATCGTGACCGGTACCAAGCTGTCGTCGCGGGTGCTGACCGTCGTCGTGGTCGCCAAGGTCGCCGTCATCCTGCTGGTCGTGGTCGTGGGTGCGGCCCACATCAAGATGGCGAACTACCACCCGTTCGTACCGACCGCCCGGGCCGCGCCGGCGCAAGCCGATCCGACCGTGCTCGGCTGGGTACTGGACTCCGCATTCGGCTCGTTCGGGACGATGGGCATCTTCACGGCCGCGAGCACGATCGTGTTCGCCTACATCGGCTTCGACCTCATCGCGACCGCGTCCGAGGATGCCCGCAGCCCGCGCAAGACCGTGCCGCAGGGAATGCTGCTCGGCGTCGGCGCGGTGACGATCCTCTACATCGCGATGGCGGTCGTCCTGGTCGGCATGCGCCCGTACGCCAAACTCGGCGGTTCCGCACCGGTCTCCGAGGCACTCGCCGCGGTCGGTGTCGGCTGGGCCGCGAAGGTCGTGAATCTCGGGGCCCTGCTCGCGTTGATGACCGTGATCATGGTGGTCCTGATCGCGCAGAGCCGTGTGCTGTTCAACATGGGCCGCGACGGCCTGCTCCCGAAGAGCCTCGGCCGGGTCAGCCGGGTGTACTCGTCCCCGGCCCGTGCCGCGACCGCCGCCGGCGTCGCCGCTCTCGTCCTCACCCTGTATCCGAAGGTGCTGGAACTCGAAGAGCTCCTCGTCATCGGAGCCCTCTTCTGCTTCGCCTTCTGCGCGGTCGGCGTACTGCGCCTGCGCCGTACGGAACCGAACCTCGAACGCGGCTTCCGCGTGCCGATGGTCCCGCTGATCCCACTGCTCTCCCTGGGCGCCACCCTCTGGCTGATGCTGAACCTGAAGACCGGCACCTGGATCAAGTTCTTCATCTGGATGGTCATCGGCATCGCGATCTACGGCCTCTACGGCCGCTGGCACAGCCGCCTCGCCAACGAGGACAGCTGGGACTTCGACCTGGGCGACACCGACCCCGGAACCGGCGCCCTCCACCCGATCCGCCCCGACCAAGACCGCCCCACCGAACTCCGAGCCATCCGCACCCCACCCCAACAACCCCCCAAACCCACCCGCGGCAAACACATGCGCAACTAACCCACGTTCCCCGGTCTCAACGCCCAGCCACCACCTGCAAGCGGCGCGCGATACCTGCGAGCGGCGCGAAAGCACCACACTCATGCCGTCCGCACGCCCTTGGCTTGCTCGCGGACCCGAGGCCCCGATCCGCAGCACGCGGACTACCCGCCCTCCGGTTCACGGATCGGCTGAAAGCCGGGTTCATGGACCGGCTGGCAAGCCGGTTCGCGGACCGGGATGGCGGTCGCCAACCCGCCGCCGCGGGCGGACGATCTCGGACATCTGCGAGGTACGGCGGATACCGCTCACGGACCGGGTGGCAACCGGGTTCACAGACCGGAGTGGCGGTCGCCAGCCCATCACCGCGTTCATGAACCCGCTGGCACACGCCAGCGCACCGCCGCGTTCACGAACCGGTAGGCACACGCCAGCCCATCGCCGGGCTTACGGACCGGGTGGCACACGCCGGCCCATCGCCGGGCCCACGGACCGGGTGGCAGGCGGCTTCACGGACCGGGGTGGCGGTCGCCAGCCCATCACCGCGTTCATGAACCCGCTGGCACACGCCAGCGCACCGCCGCGTTCACGAACCGGTAGGCACACGCCAGCCCATCGCCGGGCTCACGGACCGGGTGGCAGGCGGCTTCACGGACCGGGGTGGCGGTCGCCAGCCCATCACCGCGTTCAGGAACCGGGTGACAGACACCAGCGTCCCGCCGCGTTCACGACCGGGTGGCACACGCCAGCCCATCGCCGGGCCCACGGACCGGCTGGCAGACGGCTTCACGGACCGGGGTGGCGGTCGCCAGCCTATCGCCGCGTGTACGACCGGGCGAGAGACGCCAACCCAGCGCCCGGGTTCACGAACCGCGTCAGCCGCCAGCCCACCGCCGAACTCACGAACCGGGCGGCAGACGCCAACCGCCGCCCGGGCTCACTGGTTGGGGGGCAGGCGCCAGCCGGTGGGGGTTTGGGTTATTAGGGTCATGGAGGCGAGGGCTTGGAGGGCTCGTTCAGTGGTGGGTAGGTCCAGGCCTGCGGTTGTGGCTATGGAGTTGGTGGGGGCCGGGTTTCGGACCGGGACGGCGTCGAGGGTGCGTTGGAGGTCGGGCGGCAGGGTGTCGGTGACGGTTTGTGGGGCTCGGGGAGGCTGCGTCAGGGCACTGCCCAGGGGTGCGGTTGCTTCGATGATTTCGGCGACGTTGGTGGCCAGGACGGCATTGCGTTCGCGGACCAGCAGGTGACTGCCGGCAGACATCCTCGACGTGATCGGGCCGGGGACGGCGAGGACCGCACGGCCGCATTGTTCGGCCCAGCCGGCGGTGTTCAGGGCACCGCTGCGGATGGCTGCTTCGATCACCACGGTGCCTTCGGTGATCGCCGCGATCAGGCGGTTGCGGGCAAGGAAGCGGAACTTAGTGGGCGAGCAGCCTGGGGGAAGTTCGGCGACCACGAGCCCGTCGTCGGCGATCCGGCTGAACAGGGCTGCGTTGCGCCGCGGGTAACTGACGTCGACCCCGCAGGCGAGCACCGCGATCGTCAGGCCGGACGCGGCGAGGGCGCCGCGGTGTGCGGCCGCATCGATACCGTAGGCACCGCCCGAGACGATCGTGATGCCTTGGTCGGCAAGCCCGGAGGACAGCTCGCCGGCGACGTGTTCGCCGTACGACGAGCAGGCGCGGGATCCGACCATCGCGATGGCTCGAGAGACGGCGTGGCGCAGGTTGGACCGCCCGCGGACCCAGAGGCCGTACGGAATGCCGCCGCAGCGGGAGAGCTGTCCCGCGTCCTCCAGTACGGCGAGTTGGTCGGGCCACTCGTCGTCGCCGGGGATGATGAACCGCGCGCCGACTGCTGCCGCCCGTTCGAGGTCGCGCTGCGGGTCGGCGGTGGGCACTCGGCTGGACCACCGCTCGAACGCGGGATCGTTGCGCCGCAGCCGGTCCCAGATGTCCTGCACCGGCATCCCTTCGAATGTCTTCAGCGCAACGAGGTCCCCCGGCTCGATCACGCGAGACAACCCCGCCCGCGCCAACCGCTCGTCCTCCCCGTTGCCATCAGCAACCACCGTGGGACGCCCCGTCCCACCTCCATATCCCCCGCCCCCAGCTCCCATACCGCCGGCACCCCCGACCCCAAGCCGACAAGCGTCAGTTGCCTGTGGGCGATCCGTCGCGCATTCCAGCCATCCCTCCCCACTCCCCTCAGCCTCACCAACCTCAGTCCCCGCGCCCAGCGCAGTCCCCGCCCGCACGCTCCCCGACTCAGCCACCCAAAGCCCACCAACTCTTCGCTCGGTTGCCCTTGCCCGGGTTGCTCTCGACTCGGTGGCCCTTGCTCCGGTTTCCCTTGGCGCGGTTGCTCTCGGATCGGTCGCCCTTGCCACGGTTGCTCTCCCCAGCTCGCTCGCCCTCGCCCCGGTCGCCCTCGCCCCGGTCGCCTTCAGCTCTGTCGTCCTCAGCTCGACCGCCCTCGCGCTGGCTGTCCTCCCGCCGGCTGCCGTCGACTCACTTGCTCTCGGCTCGGTCGCCCCCAGCTCGGCTGCCCTCCCGCCGACTGCGATCGCCCCGACTGCTGTCGGGTCAGGTGCCCTCGACCGGGTCGCTCTCGGGTCAGTTGCTCTCCGCTCGGCTGCTCTCCGCTCGGCTGCTTTCGGGGCGGTTGGTCTCGGATTGTTTGGTCTCGGGTGGGTTGGGGGGTTGGTGGGTGGGAGGGTGTTTGTGGGGGTCATGCGGTTGGTCCTTTGAGGGGGCGGAGGTCGGTGAGGGGGGTCAGGGGTTGGCCGGAGCGGAGTTGGAAGGCTTCGTGGGTTTGGTCGACGGTCGGGCTGTCGCGGGCGGCGAGGTCTGCGAGGGTCCAGGCGAGGCGGACTACCCGGTCGAAGCCTCGGGCGGTCAGGCGGCCAGCGGTGTAGTGGTCTTCCAGGAGGCGTTGGCTGGCCGTGTCCAAGGGGTGTTCGCGACGCAGAACCGGGCCCGGGATCTGGCTGTTCAAAGTCCAGGTGGTGTTGCGGTAGCGGTGGGCTTGGCGGTCTCGGGCAGCCAGGACGCGGGCGGCAACGACGGCTGTCGACTCGGGTGGATCGCCGTCTGTGACGGTGCGGGTGGCTGGCAGGATCTGGCGCTGGATGTCGATGCGGTCCTTGATCGGGCCGCTGATGCGTTGGCGATAGCGGGCGAGGATCTGCGGGGTGCAGTTGCAGATGCCCTGGTTGGTGCCGGCAAGGCCGCACGGGCACGGGTTGGCGGCCAGCACGAGCATGAAGCGGGCCGGGAACTTCGCGACCGCGGCTGCCCGGTGGACCTCGACGAAGCCGGATTCGAGCGGCTGGCGCAACGTGTCGAGCGTCAGCGGATGCATCTCCGGCGCTTCGTCGATGAACAGGATGCCGCGGTGCGCGCAGCTGATCGCTCCCGGGCGCGGGACACCCGAGCCGCCGCCGACCAGGCTGGCCAACGAGGCGGTGTGATGCGGCGCGATGAACGGCGGCCGGACGACGAGCTCGGCGTCGTTGGTCAGCAGCCCGGCGAGGGAGTGTACGGCGGACACCTCGAGCGAGTCGTCCGTAGACAGGTCGGGCATCAGGCCGGCCATCCGCTCGGCGAGCATCGTCTTGCCGGACCCAGGCGGGCCGTGCAGGAACAGGTGATGACCGCCGGCCGCGGCGACCTCGATGGCCCGGCGGCCCTCGTGCTGGCCGATGATGTCGTCGAGATCCACCGACGGAACCCGGATCAACGACTCCGACACCAGCCGAGGCTCCGCGCGTGGTGGGGCTTCGTCCGGTATCTCGGCCCCGCGCAGCAAGGCCAGCACCTGACGGAGCGAGCGAGCGCCGTACACCTGGATGCCTGGCACCAGGCGGGCTTCGCCGACGTTCAGGTCGGGGACGACGATGCGCTCGAAGCCGGCCCGGGAGGCTGCCAGCGTCATCGCGAGTGCGCCTCGGACCTCGCGGATCCGGCCGTCCAGGCCGAGCTCGCCGATGATGACCGTCTGGCGGAGGGCGCCGGCATCGATCGCACCTGCAGCGGTGAGGAGTGACAGCGCGATCGCTACGTCGTAGTGCGAGCCGGTCTTCGGCAGGGTGGCGGGTGATAGGCCGATCGTGACCTTGCGGTCGGGGAACCGTTCGCCGCTGTTGACCACCGCCGCGCGGACGCGGTCGCGGGCCTCGGACAGGGAAGTGTCGGGGAGGCCGATCAGCGTCGTCTTCGGCAGGCCCTGTGCGATGTCGGCCTCGACCTCGACCAGGTGGCCTTCCAGTCCGACGAGCGCGACGGACCAGGTCTGTGCGAGTGCCATCAGGCCGCACCCCGCACGTGGTCGACGGTCGGTGGCGTGTTGTGGTCGAACAGGATCGAGATGATGTCGATCCGGATCGCCGCCGGTTTGAGCTCATGAGTCTGCAACCAGCGGCCGGCGAGTCTGCGTAGCGTTGCCAGCTTGCGGTAGGTGATCGACTCCAGCGGGCTGCCGTACCCGAGCCCGCGGCGGGTCTTCACCTCGCAGACGACCAGCGTGTCGCCCTCGCGCGCCACGATGTCGATCTCACCGAACTCGCAGCGCCAGTTGCGCTCGAGCACGGTGAAACCGGCCGCACTCAGATACCTCGCGGCGAGATCTTCGCCGTACCGTCCGACGGTGTTCCTGGTCCGCATCGATGACCACCTCCGGCAGAGAAGATGCCGGGATCAGGTCACCGAAACGCGCCTCGATTTCCGCCTGTGGACAACCTCAGCGGCCGAAGTCGGAGTCTTTGGGGACTTCTAGGTCGGATTTGGCCAGTTCTTCGATGTTGACGTCGCGGAAGGTGACTACCTTGGCGTTCTTGACGAAGCGGGCGGAGCGGTAGACGTCCCAGACCCACGCGTCGGCCATGGTGACCTCGAAGTAGACGTCGCCGCCTTCGGTGCGGACCTTCAGGTCGACGGCGTTGCACAGGTAGAAGCGGCGTTCGGTCTCGACCACGTACTTGAAGATCCCGACGACGTCCTTGTACTCCCGATAGAGCTGGAGCTCCATATCGGTCTCATACTTCTCAAGGTCGTCAGCGCTCATTCAGACTCTCCGCTCCGGTCGGACTGGTGACATTGTGTCCCATATCGGGTCGCAGACTGCGGCGGACATTCTCAAAGCGGCGCCGATGTTGCGGGCACGGGCCGTATTCGTCGAGTGCTGCTTGGTGCTCGGGGGTGCAGTAGCCCTTGTGGATGCCGAAGCCGTACTGCGGGTACTCCTTGTCCCAGTGCTCCATCACGCGGTCGCGGGTCACCTTGGCGATCACGGACGCCGCCGCGATGCAAGCAGCCACACGGTCGCCCTTCCAGATGGCCAGCCCCGGTACGCCGAGACCGTCGACGCCGAAGCCGTCGGTGAGGACGTACGACGGGCGCACGTCCAGGCGGAACAGCGCCCGGCGCAGGGCCTCCACGTTCGCCACGTGCATCCCGAGCCGGTCGCACTCCGCGGCCTCGATCGACACCACCGACCAGGCGAGCGCGCGCTCGCGGATCTGGTCGTAACAGCGGTCGCGTGCCTTGGCGGTCAGCAGCTTGGAGTCGGCCAGTTCCGGGATCTGGCCGCGCTTGCCGTCCGGCAGGATCACCGCGGCCGCCACCAACGGGCCCGCACACGGGCCGCGCCCGGCCTCGTCGACACCGGCAATCGGATCCAGGCCGACCCGGCGCAGGGCCCGCTCGTACCCGTACAGCCCGGCGTCCCGCCGTACCGTGCTTCCGCGCGGGAGCGCGCTCATCCAGACCTCCGCATCACACGAACAACCCTAGACAATGCTCACTTAGGGGGTGGTGTGAGGGATATCGAAGGTTTGTCGGGCGCCGGGCCGGGGGCCGGGACCGCCTTGAAGGTGCCGGGGACGCCGAGTTTGCTCCAGCGGCCGGCGGGCCAGACGATCGCGATCGCCCGTCCGGTCACCTTGTCGAGCGGTACGAAGGCCGCGTCTCCCTGATTGCCGCCGTTCGCGTCCAGGTCCTGCAGGTGCACGCGGGAGTCGCCGGAGGCGGACCGGTGGTCACCCATCACGAAGATCCGGCCGGCCGGGACGGTGACCTGGAACTCCATCTGGGACGGGGCGTCGCCGGGATACAGGTAGCTGGTCTCGTCGAGCGGCTGCCCGTTCACCAGGATCCGGCCCTTGGCGTCGCAGCAGGCCACCTTGTCGCCGGGCATGCCGATCAAGCGCTTGATCAGGTGACCGTGGCTGGAGTCCGGCAGCAGGCCGACGATCTCGAAGAACCGGCCGATCGAGCCGCGCTTCTGGCCGCTCTCCTCCTGGCCGAGCCAGCCGCCCGGGTCCTCGAACACGACCACGTCGCCGCGCTTGACGTCGGTGAGCTTCTCCACCACGACCCGGTCGCCGACCAGCAGGGTGTTCTCCATCGACTCGCTCGGGATGATGAACATCTGCCCGACGAACGCCCGCAGGATCGAGGAAACGATCAGGGCGCCGACCACGATCAGCACGAACTCGCGGGCCGCCGCCGCGAACCCCGAGCGGTGGGCAGGTTTGGCGTCCTTGGCGTCCGGCTTGGTCGGTGTATCGGTCACTTCTTCAGCCCCGGCTTCTTGAAGGTATCCGGAGGACGCAGCATCGTCATCCGGTCAGACGGCCAGATTACGCAACAGGCCCGGCCAACCACGTTCGCGACCGGTACGAATCCGCCGCCGGGGCCGCCCATGTGAGCGCGGGAGTCGGCCGACTCGGCGCGGTTGTCCCCCATCACCCACAAATGGCCGGGCGGCACCAGCACGTTGAAGGGGATCTCGGACGGCTTGGCGTCCTTCAGCAGGTACTCGCGCTCGTCCAGCGCGATGCCGTTGACGGTGATCTGGCCCTCCTTGTTGCAGCAGATCACCCGGTCGCCGCCGATGCCGATCACCCGCTTCACCAGGTGACCCTCACCGCTGCGCGGCAGGATGCCGACGAACTCACCGATCCGGCGCAGCGTGCCGGGCTCGGTCGGCGCCTCGTTCAGCCAGTTCGCCGGGTCCTTGAACACCACGATGTCACCGCGGCCGATGTCGCGGTGCATGTAGCTGATCTTCTCGGCGAGGATCCGGTCGTCCTTGGTCAGCGTGTCGTACATCGACTCCGACGGGACGTAGAAGGCCTCGGCCACGAACAGCCGCAGGACCACCGTGATGACGAGCGCGAGCGCCGTGACGGTGCTCATCTCGACGAGCAGGCTGAGCAGCGGATTGCGCTGCTTCAGCCTGCGGTGACGTCCTTTGCTGCGACGTGCCCTCGTCGATACCGGCCGAGAGCGAGCGCGAGTCGCAGTGCTCGGCGCCATAGGTGACCGTCGTCGTTACGCGGCGTCAGGAGGCCGGAACTTCGCGCTTCTCCTTGATCTTCGCCGCCTTACCGCGCAGCTCGCGCAGGTAGTACAGCTTGGCGCGGCGGACGTCGCCGCGGGTGACGACCTCGATCTTGTCGACGATCGGGGTGTGCAGCGGGAAGGTGCGCTCGACGCCGACGCCGAAGCTGACCTTGCGGACCGTGAAGGTCTCCTGCAGGCCACCGCCCTGGCGGCGGATCACGACACCCTTGAACACCTGGACGCGGGACCTGTTACCTTCGACGACCTTCACGTGCACGTTCACGGTGTCACCGGCGCGGAAGGCCGGGATGTCGTCGCGCTTGCTCGCATTGTCGAGCTCGTTCAGGATGTTGCTCATCAGGTGTCTCTTCCTCGCGCGTGCCACAGGTCACCCACGAATCTCGGTGGTGATGAAGTCATCAGAAGGCTGCCGGTCGGTGGTCACCCCCTGTGGCAGGAGCACCGAAGGGCAGCAGCAGACAATCTTGCCACACGCCCCACACGGTGACGAAATCGCCCGTGTCTCTCACTTACGGCGACGGCGTTTGGCTAGGTACACGAGGTCGACCTTGGGCGTCTGCGTCTTCCGGCCGACCTCCCGGTAGCCGGCTTTCCGGTAGAGCGCCAGGTTCCGCTCACTGAGCGCACCGGTGTCCAACGCGTACGACGTGACGTCTGCCGGCGCCAACTGCTCGGCGGCGCGCAGCAGACGGGCTCCTAGCCCATGGCCCTGCCAGTCCGGGGCGACGACGAGCCGCTCGATCCGTCCCACGGTGTCGTCCACGGTCAGCTGGACCGATCCGACGATCCGCGCGCCCGCGACGGCCTTGAGTACGATTCCGCGCTCCAGGCGGGCCCTGGTCGCCGGCAGCTCTTCCGTGAGCGGAGGGAGCGTGTAGTCGTCGTACAGCCGCGCCTCGGACAGGAAAGTGGCGAGCTGCAGTACGTGGACCTCACCGGCGTCGGCTGCCGTGGCGGGCAGGATGCGGACGCCTTCGGAACCCTCCTGATCGGACAGTACGTCGCCCCACGCCGCCAGCAGGTCCGGCCGACGCTCGGCGGTACGGCGTACCGACTCCTCGTGGCGCCAGTCCGCGATCAGGCCGTGGTTCCCGGACAGCAGCACCTCGGGTACGTCGTGACCGCGCCACGTCGGCGGCTTCGTGTAGACCGGGTACTCGAGCAGGCCGTCGCCCGAGTGCGACTCTTCCGCCAGGGACTCCGGGTTGCCGATCACACCGGGCAGCAGGCGGGCCACGGCCTCGACCATGACGAGTACGGCGACCTCACCGCCGTTCAGCACGTAGTCGCCGATCGACACCTCGTCGACACGCATCCGCTCGGCGGCGTACGACGCGACGCGCGCGTCGATGCCCTCGTAGCGCCCACACGCGAACGCCAGCCAGGGCTCAGAAGCGAGCTCGTAGGCGAGCTCCTGAGTGAACGGGCGTCCCGCAGGGGTCGGGACGATCAGCCTGGGCTGCACCGGACCGTCCACAGGCGCGATGGTGTCCAGCGCCTGCCCCCACGGCTCGGGCTTCATCACCATGCCGGCTCCCCCGCCGTACGGGGTGTCGTCGACGGTCCGGTGCCGGTCGTGGGTCCAGTCGCGCAGGTCGTGCAGGTGGACGTCGAGCAGACCGCTCTTGGCCGCCTTCCCGACCAGGGAGACGTCGAGAGCGGCCAGGTACTCCGGGAAGATCGTGACGACGTCAAGCCTCATCGGTCGGGACCACCTCGGCGCCGTCCGGGTCCAGCAGGCCGGGCCGGTCCGCGACCGTCACGTACTGCGCGTCCAGGTCGATCTCCGGAACCAGTTCGGCGACCAGCGGCACCAGTACGGCGTTGCCTGCGGGCCGGCGGATCTCCAGAAGGTCCTGCGACGGCAGGTGGATCACATCGATGACCTCGCCGGCGTCTTCGCCCGTGGCGGTGCGGACCTTCAGACCGATCAGCTCGCGGTCGTAGTACTCGTCGGGGTCTTCCGGGCGCTCGTCCTCGTCGATCTCGGACTGGACCTCCAGATTGCGCAGCAGCTCCGCGGCGGTCCGGTCCGGCACCTCGGCGAACTTCACCAGCAACCGGCCGCTGTGCCAGCGGCTGGACTGCACGGTGAGTGTCCTGGGCGGGTTCGAGGCCGTGACGAGCTTCGCGCCGTCGGCGAAGCGCAGGTCAGGGTCGTCCGTGCGGACGATCATCCCGATCTCGCCCTTGATCCCGTGCGCCCGGCCGATCCGGCCGACAATCACCAGCACCTGCACAAACCCTTCTGTCAAGCCTGTGTGGACACACTATCCACACAGAGTGTGCACTCACAGCAGACGAAGGGCCGCACCGGAGACCCGGGGCGGCCCTTCGAGAGGACTGTCGAGCTCAGCGGCGCGGGCGCCGGTTGAACTCGTCGACGAAGTCGATGCGCAGCGAGGACTCGGAGCTGAGCGCGCCGACGACGGTGCGGATCGCGGTGGCGGTCCGGCCGTTGCGGCCGATCACCTTGCCGATGTCGTCGGGGTGGACGTGCACCTCGAGGGTGCGGCCACGGCGCAGGTTCCGGGCCCGGACGCTGACGTCGTCGGGGTTGTCGACGATGCCTCGGACCAGGTGCTCGAGCGCCTCGGTCTCCATCATCGTCAGGCCTCGGTGGTCTCGGCCGCAGCCTCGTCGGCCTTGCCGGCCTGGTCCGCAGCAGCCTCGTCGGCCTTCGGCGCCGCTTCGGCCTTCGGCGCCTCGTCAGCCTTGGGGGCCTCGGCGGCGTCGTCCTTCTTCTCGGCCTTCTTCGCGGTCTTCTTGGCGGTGACGGCCTCGGTCTTCAGCGAGCCGTGGGCCTCGGCCAGCGCCTCGTTGAAGATCTCCTGCTTGTCCCGCTTCGGCTCGGCGACGCGCAGCGGCGCCGGAGCCTCCAGGCCCTTGAACTTCTGCCAGTCGCCGGAGGCCTTGAAGATCGCCTCGACGGCCTCGCTCGGCTGCGCGCCGACGCCCAGCCAGTACTGCGCCCGGTCCGACTCGACGCGGATGAACGACGGCTCGGTCTTCGGGTTGTAGATCCCGATCTCCTCGATCGCCCGGCCGTCCCGCTTGGTGCGGGCGTCCATCACGACGATGCGGTAGTGCGGGGTGCGCTTCTTGCCGATGCGCTTCAAACGGATCTTGACTGCCACTTTCGGGTGGTCTCCCTCGGAAATTACATTCTGGGTGAGCAGCACGACCGCGTCGTGGGGACAACGCAGCGACACTCGATGGGCCGGCCGGGCCGTGGAGTTAGAGGGCTGCACGAAACCTGGACGGACTCAGCCTGACATTGTGCCAGATTCCACACCGTGGACACCAATCGGCCTCAGCGGCGCAGGTAGCCCAGGTCGGGAAGGCGGTCGGCGTAGGAGTCCAGCAGTTCGCGGGCGATCGTCACCGAGTCGACCAGCGGATGCCACGCGAACGCCCGTACGGCGGCGTCCCGGGAGCCCGACGTGGCGGCCTCGATCGTCGATCGCTCCACGGCCTTCACCGCGCAGACGAGCCCGGCCTGGTGGTCGGTGAGCTGCGACACGGTGACCGGCAGCGCGCCGTTGGCGTCCACCGTGCACGGGATCTCCACGACCGCGTCGTCGTCCAGATGACGCAGTACGCCGCGGTTGCGGACGTTGAGGATCAGCGACGCGCGCTCGTTGTGCGCGATCGCCCGCATCAGCGACAGCGCGACCTGCTCGTACCCTCCGGCGGCCATGTCGCGCTCGTCCCGCTCCCCCGCGTCCGCGACCTCACGGCTCTCCACCATGTACGTCGACTCTCGCTCGGCCCGGGTCTTCTGCCACAGCTCGAACGCCTGGTCCGGGTGCTGCCCGGTCTCGGCGTAGAACGCGGACTGCTGCTCGAGCAGGAAGGCCCCACGCGTCTGCCGGACAGCCTGTACGGCGGCCAGCGTCTCGCGGGCGAAGTAGTAGTAGTGCAGGTACTCGTTGGGGATCGAGCCGATCGAGCGGAGCCAGTCCGCGCCGAACAGCCTGCCCTCCTCAAAAGAACTGAGCGCCTGCGATGACTGGAGTAGCTCAGGCAGGCGGTCGATGCCGTCGGACTTCAGGCCGCGCAGCCAGCCGAGGTGGTTAAGCCCTGCGTAGTCGTAGAAGGCTGTTGACGGATCCACCCCCAGGGCCAACGCGGCGCGGCGCCCGAGGCCGGACGGTGAGTCGCAGATGCCGATGACCCGATCGCCCAGGAACGGGATCATCGCTTCGGTGACCATGCCGGCTGGGTTGGTGAAGTTGATGGTCCAGGCATCCGGGGCGACCGCGGCGATGCGTTGGGCGATCTGCCGGGCGACCGGAAGCGTGCGCAGACCGTAGGCGATGCCGCCGGCGCCGACCGTTTCCTGGCCCAGTACGCCAAGGTCCAACGCGACCCGCTCGTCGGTCGTCCGTCCGTCGAGGCCCCCGACGCGGATCGCCGAGAAGACGAAGTCGGCACCGCGCAGCGCCTCGTCCAGGTCGGTCGTCTCCGTCACCGCCGGAGGTGGGAGCGGAGGCACCGAGCCGTCGGCGTCGGCCGTGGCAGCGACCGCCGCCTGCTGACGCAGCACTGCACCGATCGCGGCCAGCCGGGTGCGGTCGGTGTCGTACAGCATCACGTCGGTGATGCGGCCGTCGCCGTGATCACCCAGCAACGCGTGGTAGACCAGCGGAACCCGGAAACCGCCCCCGCCGAGAATCGTCAGTCGCATAGCAACACCCCCTGGATCCGCCTGCTCACGCCAGCACCACCTGCACTCCCGCCTCTGCCAGTTGGGCCCGGGTGGCCTCGTCGGCGCCGGGCTCGGTCACGACCATGGTCAGTTCCCCCGGCTCACACACGCGCGCCACCCCGTGGCCCGGGAACTTGGTCCGGTCCGCGAGCAGGACGACGCGGTCGGCCGCATTGATCATCGCCCGCTTCACGGGGACCTCGATCATCGTGCTGTCCATCACCCGGCCGTCCGGACGAACCCCACTGGTCCCCAGGAACAGCCAGTCGACGTGAATCTGCCGCAGGCTCTCCTCGGTCAGGTAGCCGACCAGCGACCGGTAGCTGCGCCGTACGAAACCACCCAGCACGATCAGCTCGATCTGCTCGTCGTGCTGCAGCTCCTCGAGTACCGCGAGGTTGCTGGTGACGACGGTCAAGGACCGGCCGTGCAGGTGCTGCGCCACCCGGAGTGCCGTGGTCCCGATGTCGAGCAGCACCGACTCGCCGTCGGTCACCAACTCGGCGGCCCGGCGGGCGATCCGGTCCTTCTCCTCGGCGTGGACGGCGTTGACGTCCGCGAACGGCTCGTCGCCGCCGTCGACCGCGAGCGCTCCGCCGTAGACCCGGGTCAACCGGCCTTCGGCGTGCAGCTGCTCCAGGTCGCGGCGGATCGTCGCCTCGCTGACGCCGAGCTTCTCGGCCAGCACCTTGACGCCCCCGGCCCCGTCGGCCCGGAGCGCGCGGACGATCTGATCCTGTCGCTGCTTCGGCAACACAGGCAGACCGTATCACGCAAACTCCGTCATTTTCAGTCAAATTGATGAGCAGGTATTGCGGAACCTGAGCACAAGTCACAAGATTCATGAACGAGTTTGATCGAGCATGCAGGAGTGTGGCTGCAGATGCACGAACTGGACGTACCGGTTCTGGATGTTGTCGTGTCCGGTCTGGTCTTCCACGACCTGGTGCTTGGGCTGCCCACTCCCCCGCGACCGGGTACCGAGGTGTGGGCCACCGAGTCGCACGAGAGCCCCGGCGGGATCGCGAACTTCGCGGTCGCGCTCGCCCGGCTCGGGCTGCGTACCGGGATGGCCGCCGCGTTCGGTGCGGACGACCTGGGCGACCGGGTCTGGGCCGGGCTGAGCGCCGAGGGCATTGACCTCGGCCTGTCCCGCCAGGTCCCCGGCTGGCAGACGCCGCTTACCGTGGCGCTCGCCTATGACGACGACCGGGCGCTCGTCACCCGGGGTACGAATCCCCCGCTCTCGGCCGACGACCTCATCACCACCGCGCCCTCCGCCCGAGCCGTCGCTGCGCACATCGGACCGTGGCCGAACGAGTGGCTGGCGAAGGCGAAGGCCGCGGGCAGCCTGGTGTTCGCGGACGTCGGCTGGGACCCGAGCGAGCAGTGGGACTCCGCAGTACTCGATCAGCTCGAGCACTGCGACGTGTTCCTGCCCAACGCCGACGAAGCGATGTCCTACACGCGCACGTCCTCTCCGGACGCCGCACTGAAGGCCCTTGCAGCCAAGGTGCCGCTGGTGGTCGTGTCCAACGGCGCAGCAGGTGCGATCGCCATCGACGCAGGCACCGGCGAGCAGGTCGCCGTACCTGCGTATCCGGTCCCGGCGGCGGACACCACCGGGGCGGGTGATGTGTTCGCCGCCGGTTTCATCGCGGCCACGCTCTGGGAACTGCCGCTCGAACAACGGGTGCGGTTCGCCGCGCTCACCGCGGCCATCTCGGTCACCCGGCTCGGCGGGGCGGACGCCGCGCCGCGCTGGGCCGACCTCGCGGCCTGGCAGGA
Source organism: Kribbella jejuensis (assembly GCF_006715085.1). NCBI lineage: Bacteria > Bacillati > Actinomycetota > Actinomycetes > Propionibacteriales > Kribbellaceae > Kribbella > Kribbella jejuensis. The sequence goes on from NZ_VFMM01000001.1 coordinate 622,350, forward strand.
CGCGAACCCCGAAGACCACCAGCTGGAAGCGCTGATCCGCGCCCATGCGGCGCACAACGGAGCGAGGAAAAGCACTCGCTCGGGAAGGTAGAACCATGGAGCTCTCACGTCGGACCCTGCTCGGGGGCTTCGCGGCCATTGCGAGCGGGGTAGCAGGTAGCGCACTCGCCGGCTGCTCGTCCGGAATGAACAACGCCGGTACGACGGCGAAGAAGAACACCGCCACCGAGCTGACCATGTGGTGCTGGCCCGGCGGTCTCGGCAAGTCGGTGCTGACCGACACGATCGCGCACTTCCCGGACCCGAAGATCAAGTACTCCGAGATCGGCGGCGATTTCAAGCAGAAGCTGATCACCACGTTCAACGGCGGGACGTCGATCCCGGACATCACCGGCCTGAAGGGCGAGGACATCGCGTCGCTGCTCCCGCAGGCGCAGCGGTTCGTGGACCTGAAGACACTCGGCGCGGACTCGATCCTCGGTGACTACCTGCAGTGGAAGGTCAACCAGGCCACCACGCTCGACGGCAAGGTGATCGGGCTGCCGATCGACGTCGGGCCGACCGCGCTGTTCTACCGCGAGGACATCTTCGCCGCGGGCGGGCTGCCGAGCGACCCGGCCAAGGTGGCCGAGCAGCTGAAGACCTGGGACGACTTCTTCGCGGCAGGCGTCCAACTGAAGGCGAAGAACCCGAAGGCGCTGCTGGTCTGGGACGCCACCGACCTGTACGACATGGTCGTCGGCCAGGGCACCGAGCGGTACATCTCCAAGGACAACAAGTTCATCGGCGACCAGGACCACATCCGCAAGGCCTGGGACACCTCGGTCAAGGCGATGACGCTGAAGATCGACGGCAAGACGCCGAGCGGCGGCCCGGACTGGAACGCCGGACTGGACCAGGGCACCGTGCCGGCTCACATCGGCGCCGCGTGGGTCGCGTCGGACATCAAGTCCGCAGTGAAGACCAGCGTCGGCAAGTGGCGGCTCGCGCCGACGCCGAGCGGCCCCGCCAACTTCGGCGGCTCGTTCCTCGCGATCACCAAGAACGCGGCCGATCCGCAGAAGGCGTTCGACGTGATCAAGTACATGCTCAGCCCCGACAACGAGGCCAAGGCGTTCGCGGACGCGCAGATCTTCCCGTCGGCGCCGGCGGCGTACGACAAACCGCAGCTGACCGCGGCGGACAAGTTCTTCGGTGGCCAGGTGCCGATCAGCGTCTTCGGCCCGGCGGCGAAGGCGATCCCGGTCGCGTACCAGAGCCCGTACGACGACGCGGTCGCGGCGCCGTTCCACGACGAGCTCAAGACCGTGCAGACCGGCGCGAAGACCTCGGACGCGGCCTGGTCGTCGGCGGTGTCCAAGGCGAAGGCGATCGCCAAGCGGCAGGGGGTGCAGTGACCGCTACGGCGACAGTCTCCACACCGGCGGTGACGGCGGCACCGCCGCCACGCAAGCGGATCTGGTCGTACTGGCGGTTCTACCTGGCGCTGTCGCCGTTCTACCTGCTGTTCGCGGTGTTCGGGCTGTACCCGATGGTGTCCACGATCGTGCTGGCGTTCCAGCGCTGGGACGGCCTGAGCGCCCGGCGGTTCACCGGCCTCGGCAACTTCGCGTTCCTGGTCAAGGATCCGACGTTCTGGCAGTCACTGGAGAACACCGTCGTCCTGTTCTTCATGTCGACGGTACCGACGCTGGTGCTGGCGTTGGTGCTCGCGGTGATGCTGCAGTCTGCCGTCCGGTTCACCAACGTCTACCGGATCGCGTACTTCATCCCGAACGTGACGTCGCTGGTCGCGATGGCGATCTTCTTCAGCTCGATCTTCAGTACGAACTTCGGTCTGGTGAACGCCGCGCTGCGGTCGCTGGGGATCCCGCAGCAGGACTGGCTCGGCGAACCGTGGGGCATCAAGATCGCGATCTCGACGATGATCGTGTGGCAGTGGGTCGGATACAACACGCTGATCTACCTGGCCGGTCTGCAGGCGATCCCGAAGGAGCAGTACGAGGCCGCGAAGGTCGACGGTGCCGGCGCGGCACGGACGTTCTTCTCGATCACGCTGCCGCAACTGCGTCCCGTCGTACTGTTCACCGTCATCATGTCGACGATCGGCGGCCTGCAGACGTTCACCGAGCCGCAGGTGATGGTCGGCAACAGCGGCGGCACCGGACAGAGCGGGATGACCGTGGTGCTGTTCTTCTACCGGGCCGCGTTCCTCGACAACGACTACGGGTACGCCGCCGCGATCGCGCTGAGCATCTTCGCGCTCGTGTTGTTGTTCACGGCAATCAACTGGCGGATCTTCCGCGGACGGGGTGAGGACCGATGACGCGTACCCGGTGGCGGGGGCTCGCGCTGCACGCCGTACTGATCCTGGCGCTGCTGGTGTTCATGTTCCCGTTCGTGTGGACGATCATCATGGCGTCGAACACCACCGCGGACATCTACCGGTTCCCGCCGAAGTTCACGTTCGGCGGGCACTTCGGTGACAACGTGCGGCACGTGCTCGACAACGTGGCGTTCTTCCAGTCGATGGGGAACACGGCGATCGTCGCGGTGTCGACGACAGCGCTGGTGCTGTTCTTCGACTCGCTGGCCGCGTTCACGTTCGCGAAGTTCCGGTTTCCGGGGCGGAACGCGTTGTTCGTGATCCTGCTCGCAACGATGCTGCTGCCGGCGCAGCTGGCCGCCGTACCGCAGTTCCAGACGATGGCGATCCTCGGCTGGGTCGGTTCGTTGAAGGCGCTGATCATCCCGGGCGCGGCGAACGCGTTCGGGATCTTCTGGATGCGGCAGTACTTCCAGAACTCCATCCACGACGAGTTGGTCGAGGCGGCGACGCTGGACGGCTGCGGGTTCTTCGGTACGTACTGGCACGTCGCGGTGCCGTCCGCGCGGCCGGCGCTGGCGTTCCTCGGGATCTTCACGTTCGTCGGATCCTGGAACGACTACATGTGGCCGCTGATCGTGCTGACGAACCCCGATCACGTGACGCTGCAGGTCGCACTGTCCACGCTGAACCGGGCGCACGGTGTCGACTACAGCATGGTGATGACCGGTGCGCTGCTCGCGATGATCCCGCTGGTGATCGTGTTCGCGGTCTTCGCCCGCCAGTTCATCAAGGGCGCGACCGAAGGCGCGGTGCGGGGATGAGAACGGCCGTGGCGAGCAGGGCGTTGCCCACTAGGTAGAGGAGGAAGACCGGCACCGAGTGGCCTTGGGTCCAGGTCGGTACGGCGCCGAGTACGCCGAGCACCGCCACCGTGAGAGTCGCGGTGGTGAGCCAGGTCTTCGCCCGGGCGTCCACCGCAGCCCGGGCCGACCAGGCGAACGCGATGATGACCAGCGGTTGCAGTAGGAAGAGCGGAGTGACCGTGAGCAGCGAGTACCCGCTGGAATCCCGGATGGCCAGCGCTGTGATCAGCAGGAGGCCCCCGGCAACTACGAGAGTCGCCGTCGGCGGTGAGACCGGATAGAGCGGCCAGGACGGCGGGCGCTGCGTGAGCATGAGCAGGACGACCAGGGCCAGCGTGACTCCGACCGTGACGGCCCAGGCGCTGGTCTCGTCGGCGCTGATGCCGCCGGCAAGGATGACGACGCCGTACTCGAGCAGAGCAAGTGCGCAGCCGATGGTTACTCCTAGCGCGGCCGCACCCACTCGTCGCAAAGTCAGCGAAGCCAGGACCGCGACGATCGAGGCGACGATCGCTGGATCGCCCCAGGTGCGGTAGATGTACCAGCCGGTCGGGTCGGCGTCGTACCAGAGTTTCCGGGAGTCCGCGGCCCCTGGCCAGTTCACGACGACGAGGAAGGCCGCGGCCACGACCAGTACGCCGACAAGCCACCACGGCCACCGCTGACCGGCGGCCAGCCCGGTGCGTGGCAGCTCGGTGCGTAGCTGCTCGGTGTGTGGCGGCTCGTTGTGTGGCGGTTCGGGGACAGGTTCGGGGGCTGGTTCTGGTGCGGGCTCTGGTGGTGGTGCCGGGGGTTCGGGATCGGTGGGCGCGGTCGTGAGCCGGACGGGAACCGTCACCTCCCCGGTCGGCCCGCTTAGCATCACGAACGTCTCACCGCTCAGCTCGCCGGGCGCCTCGCCCAGGGGTATGGGCTTTGGTTCGGGCGGCCGGGCGCGGACCCGGATCTGGGTGCCGTTCTGTTCTAGCTCGAGGCGGTTGTCCGGCGCGGAGGCCACGGCGGTGAGTGCGATCGGTGGGCCGGCGAGGTGCAGCTCGGCGGGTGCGGTGGCGTCGAGGGTGAGCTCGGACGGGGTTACCGTCGGCAGGGCGGAGGCGAGTGCCGCGGTCGCGGCCTCGGAGACCTTGCGGCTGTCGTCGGCGGTCATCCGGCCGAGTGCCTGCCAGGCGGCGTACGCCTGCCCGAGGTCGTCGTCGGCCAGCCGTTCCCGCAGGTAGTCGACCACCCCGAACCTTGCCGCAGGCAACGGACTTTCCATCGCCGCGGTCAGCTCCGGCGCGAGCGCGGCCGGGGTGATCCGCCGGACCCGGCTGCGCGCGATCAGCAGCTCCCCCTGCGCGCCGAACGTCCACATCTGCGGGTTCTGGTCGGGCGTGACCCGGTGCACGCGGTCCCGCACGTACCCGAGGAGCTCGCTCAGCCCGATCCAGCCGTCGCCGTCCCGGTCCGCCTCACCCGTCGTCAGCCCGTCGACCACCGCACCGGTGAACACCGACGGCGCCGGGGCGGCGTCACTGGTCAGCCGGCCGCCCTCGAACGCGTACTCCATCGCGCTCGACGCGGTGATCACCACCCGGCCACGGCCGCCGCCGACGTCGGCCTGCCGGGCGAACGCGTCCTGCACCTGCGCCTCACCGGCGGCGCGGACGACCATCCCGCGCGGGAAGGCGCCGCCATAGCAACAGTCCAGGAACAAGGCGATCCGCTGCGCGCGGCTGTCGGCCATCTGCCGGTTCACGAAATCGGCCGCCACCGCGGTCGAGGCGAGCCGGGTCGGCCTGGTGTCGGCGACCGCCAGGAACAACTCGCCCGCCGCGTTCTTCAAGCCGTGGCAGGAGAAGTGCAGCAACAGCAGGTCTTCCGGGCTCCGGTCCGCGAAGAAGTCCTCGACCGCGAACCGGATGTCCTGGGCCGGCGCGTTCCGCAGTACCTGTACCTCGAAGCCGCCGACGGACGGATCCGCGAGTACGTCGGCCAACGCGGCCGCGTCCTGCGACGGCGCGACAAGCCGGCTCAGACCGGCATCGTCGTACTGGTCGTTGGCAACGATCAGCGCAAACCGCGAGCCGTCCATTTCAGGCCCCCATTTCAGGCGTCCGCCCCCGCATGCCGCCGTACGAAGGCATCGACCAACTGCTGCTGCATATCACTGGTCGCGCCGGTCAGTTCGATCACGTCACCGTCGATGCTGAGCTTCACCGTCCGACCCGAGGCCGACCGACGGATCCACTCCCGGATCACCACGACCACGGAGCCGAGAGCCTGGAGGCCGGGAGCCAGCGAAACGCTCAGCAGACCGGCGACTGCGGCCAGACCGCCCTTCGACCCCTCCGGTGCGGGGCCTGCGCGATAGGACTCGACCGAGTTCACGTCGAGCAACAGCAGCTCCTGCCGCAGCAGCAGCGCGAGCTCCTCGAGCCGTGCGTCGTCGGCTCCGTCCTCGGTGACGCCGACAAGTACGTCGTCGCCCATGCCATCCTCCTCCCCCTCCTCCGCCCCCTCCCCGAGCCCCACGATCCTCCTGCGCCGCAGCCGCGACAAGACGCGCGGCCAGCTAGCATTCGGGGAACTGCAGCAGCCGGGAGTGCGTCGGAGGGGCAACATGGTAGGCAAGCGGGGGCGGGTGATCGGCCGGATCGCGCCCGGGATCGTCGGCGAGGTGATGCTGCCGGTCCGGGGTGCCACCGAGGCCTTCTACGCATACCCGGCGACCGACGAGGTGCTGGAGGTGGGGACGCAGGTGATCGTCGTCGACTTCGACCCACCGCGCACCGTCTACGTCGCTCGCGCCATCTAATTGAAGTTCCCTTGGAGGGGAAATGTTGTGGACGTACGTGGGCGTCGCCGCTGCCGCGGTGATCGCCCTGCTCATCATCTTCCGGATGGTCTGGCGGGTGGCGGAACCGAACGAGGCGCTGATCATCTCCGGTCTCGGCGCGCACTCGAGCAACGAGCAGGTCAACGAGACGCTCGGTTTCAAGATTGTCGTCGGCCGCGGTACGGCGGTGCTCCCAGGCTTCCAGACCGTACGCCGGTTGCCGCTCGACATCCGCGCGACGCCGCTGACCGTGACCTGCGTGTCCAGCCAAGGCATCCCGCTGCACATCAAGGGCGTCACGGCGTACAAGGTCGGTGACGACTACGGCTCGATCGCGAACGCGGCCCGCCGGTTCCTGGAGCAGAGCGACGAGCAGGTGATGGGCACCATCCACGAGCTGTTCGCGGGTCACCTGCGGGCGATCGTGGGTTCGACCACGGTCGAGGAGATGCTGCACGACCGGGAGACGCTGACCACGAACATCCGCGGCTCGCTGGCCGGCGACATGGAGAAGCTCGGCCTGGTCGTGGACTCGCTGCAGATCCAGGAGATCGACGACGAGTCCGGCTACATCAAGAACCTCGGCCGTCCGCAGGCGGCCGCGGTCGAGGCCGCGGCCCGGATCGCGCAGGCCGAGCGGGACCGGGAGGCGACCGAGCGCGAGCAGGTCGCGGCCGCCGCCAAGGCGGCTGCGATCCGGGAGAGCGAGATCGCCAAGGCTGGGTACCAGGCGGAGGTCGACCAGGCGACGTCGAAGGCGTTCCAGGCCGGACCGCTGGCGGCCGCGCTGGCCAAGCAGGAGGTCGTGGTCGCCGAGACCGAGACCGCGAAGCTGAACGCGTCGCTGGCCGAGAAGCAGCTCGAGTCGACCGTGCTGAAGCCGGCCGACGCCGAGGCGTACAAGCAGCGCACGCTGGCACAGGCCGCGCGTGACGCGCAGATCGCGGCCGCAGAGGCGAACGCCAAGGAGGTCCAGCTGCGGGGTGAGGCTCAGGCGAAGGCGACCGAGCTGACCGGTAAGGCCGAGGCGTCCGCGGTGCAGGCGAAGGCGATGGCGGAGGCGGCCGGTATCAAGGCGCGCGCCGAGGCGCTGGCGACCAACACCGACGCGGTCGTGGCGCAGCAGCTCGCCGAGGCCTACCCGGAGATCGTCGCCGCGGCGGCGGGCTCGTTCGAGAAGGTCGGCAACATGGTCGTGCTGAACGGCGCCCAGGGCATCGAGGACACCCTGGTGAAGACGATCACAATGGGCGGCTCCGGGTTCGCCCTGGCCAAGCAGCTGATCGACTCGCTGGCCACGAAGAAGGACGAGCCCCCGAAGCTCGAATCCGTACCGGACGACCGCGCCTGACAATCCGTGGGATCCCCTTGTGTATCAGGGGGATCCCACGGCTCAGAGGCCGAGGTAGGTGAGAACCGCCAGCACCCTGCGGTGGCCGGAGTCGGTCGGTGGAAGGTCCAGCTTCAGGAACACGTTGCCGACGTGCTTGTGAACCGCACCGTCGGAGATGAAGAGCTTCTCGCCGATCGCGGTGTTGCCGAGACCTTCGGCCATCAGAGCGAGTACTTCGCGTTCGCGCGGCGTGAGGCGGTCGAGCGGGCTGCTGCGCTTCACCATGAGCTGGCTGACCACCTCCGGGTCCAGCACGGTGCCTCCGGCCGCAACCCGGCGTACCGCTTCCAAGAACTCGTCGACGCGGGAGACGCGGTCCTTCAGCAGGTACCCGACGCCCTCGCTGCCGGCTGCCAGGAGTTCGGCGGCGTAGACCTCCTCGACGTACTGCGAGAACACCAGGACCGGGAGGCCCGGCCGGACGCGGCGGGCCTCGATCGCGGCGCGCAGGCCCTCGTCGGTGAACGTCGGTGGCAGCCGTACGTCGACCACCGCGATGTCGACCTGGTGCTCGGCGATCGCCGTGGCGAACTGGTCCGCGTCGGTGGCGATCGCGGCGACCTCGAAGCCGGAGTTGTCCAGCAGCAGGCTGAGGCCTTCGGCGAGGATCGGGTTGTCCTCGAGGATGATCACCCGCACGGAAGGATCACCTCGACGGTGGTCGGCCCACCGATCGGGCTGTGCAGTTCCATGTGTCCGTCGATCGCCTGCACGCGATGGAGCATGCCATGCAGTCCGCTCCCCCGACCGAGCAGGTCGCTCTGCTCACTGATCCGCGCCCCGCCGATCCCGTCGTCTGTGACCGCGAGGTAGAGCTCCGGACCACGGCGCTCGAGCTGTACGTCGACATGCCCGGCCGCACTGTGCTTGGTGACGTTGGTGAGGGCCTCCGCAACTACGAAGTACGCGCACGCCTCTACTGCGGCAGGGACTTGACCCAGCTCACCGATGCGAAGCTCTACCGGTAGCGGGCATCTGGCAGCAAGCGCAGACACCGCCCCGGCCAGACCGCGATCGGCCAGGATCGGCGGGTACATGGTGCGCAGTACGCCGCGCAGCTCGGTCATGGCCTGCTCTGCACCGTCACGGGCGTCGTCGAGCAGCTTGGCCGCCTTCTCGGGGTCATCTGCCATCGTCCGCTTGGCGATACCGATCCGCATCGCCAGCGACACCAGCTGAGCCTGCGTACCGTCGTGCAGGTCCCGCTCTATCCGGCGCAGCTCCGCGCCATGCGAGTCGACAGCACCTGCCCTGCTCTTCGTGAGCTCCTCCACGCGCCGTTCCAGCCGGACCGTTTCCAGCTGCTCCGGGCTAGGCGCCAGCAGCTGGAGCGCCGCGTTGGCGTGGCCGCGGGCCAGAGCCGGGGCGACCCTGCCGAGGAACCACAGACCGGCACCGATCTGGAGCGGGCCGAGCGTGAGCGCCTCGAACCAGTTGTTGACGTCGATACCCATCAGGCTGACGTTGCCCGGGTCGGTCCACCAGAAGAGCATGCCGACCACCGCGGCGGGCGCACCGATGATGGCGACCACCGCGACGGCCAGCTCCGGGATCATCGCGACCGGCATCAGCAGACAGCGCAGCGCGCGCTTGAACGACTTGTCCCGGAAGAGCGTCACCACGTCCCCCGGCTGCCGCGGGAGCGCGGGTGGCAGTTCCTCTGCCTGCGGGAGGCCGAGGAACTTCGCTGCGCGGTACCGCTCGCTGTTGGCGAGCCGCACCAGACCCGCGGTGGCGCCCGGGATCAGCCAGCCCCAGATCAGGCTGACAGGGAGCGCGGCCAGCAACGTGACCGACTTGAAGAAGCGGATGACCAGGTAACCAGCGGCCGGACCACCCCGGGACAGCATCTTCTTGAGCATGCTCACATCTTGCGGTACGAGTACGGCAGCGGTCGGTACAGCAGGCTCTACCATTCAGCCTCTGGTAGAGATCACCTTTCCGCGGAGCGCGATCAGGCGCGGATGCGTGAGCACGGCGGGGTTCGCGCGCGGGTCCTCGTCGTACACCACCAGATCGGCTGGGTCGCCGGGGCGCAGCTCGCTCGGCGCACCGAGCCACTCACGGGCCGCCCACGACCCGGCGGCGAGCGCCTGTTCTCCCGACATCCCGATCTCGGTCAGCGCCTGGATCTCCTGCGCGACCAGCCCGTGCCCGAGCACCCCTCCGGCGTCGGTCCCGGCGTACACCGGTACGCCGGCCTCGAACGCGTCCCGCAACCGGTGCAGGCGGCGTTCGTACAGGTCTCGCATGTGGGCGGCGTACACCGGGAACTTGCCCGCGGCCTGCTCGGCGTACTGCGGGAAGTTCTCCAACTGGATCAGCGTCGGTACGACGGCCACCTGGCGCTCGGCCAGCTCGCTGAGGAGCCCGGGCTCGATACCGGTGCCGTGTTCGAGGCAGTCGATGCCCGCGGCGAGCAGATCCGGGAGCGCGTGCTCGCCGAAGACGTGGGCGGTGACGCGGGCACCGAGCTCGTGCGCGCGGGCGATCGCGGCGGTCAGCGCGTCGGCGGGCCAGCAGGGTGTGAGGTCACCGGCCTCGCGATCGATCCAGTCGCCGACCAGCTTGACCCACCCGTCACCGCGGCGGGCCTCCTGCTCGACGTACGCGACGAGCTCCTCCGGCTCGATCTCCCAGCCGTAGTTGCGCAGGTACCGCTTCGAGCGGGCGAGGTGCCGGCCGGCCCGGATGATCTTCGGCAGGTCCTCGCGGTCGTCGATCCAGCGGGTGTCGACCGGCGAACCGGCGTCCCGGACCAGCAGCGCACCGGCGTCGCGGTCGGCGATCGCCTGCTCCTCCTGCGTCTGCTGGTCGACCCCGCCGTGCTGGTCGAGCCCGATGTGGCAGTGCGCGTCGACCAGCCCCGGCACGATCCAGCCGCCGGTGTGCACGGTCGTCACGTCAGCAGCGGCGGGCCGGTTGACGACCAGCCCACCGCTGAGGTGGAGCTCCTGCTGCTCACCAGCCGGCAACACCGTGCCGGTCAGCCTTAGTACGCCGCTCATGGAGCGACCGTACCGGCTGGCTGTGTGCTGTGGTCCAGCGCCGTGGCGAGGATGTGCCGACCAGTCGGCGCCGGACCACCGGACAGGGCACTATCCGTGCGAGCCGCCGCCCGGCGTGCAGGTCGGGGTGGTGGTCTCGTTGCCGGCGCAGGGCGTCCCGGACGGGGTCTGCGTCGGGGTCTCGGTCGGCGTCTCGGTCGGGGTCGGGGTGGGCGTCGGCGTCGGCGTCGGCGTCTTGGTCGGCGGCTTCGTCGGCGTCTTGGTGGGGCTCTTGGTCGGCGTCGACGTCGGGTGCGTCGGCCAGTCCGTCGGTGTGTCGACCGGCTTCGGCGGCGTCGGCTTGTCCCACGGCGTGCTCGGCGGGGCGACCGTCGGCATCGTGGTCGTGCTCGCCGGCGGCGGGGTCGGGGTCGCCGTCTTGGTGTCGTCCGGAATGTCCGGGACCACCCGCGGGTCGACCCGGCGGTCGGCGTTGCCGTTCTGCTTCGCGGCGGCGATGTTGCCCTTCGCGTTCGGCACCAGGACCGCGTTCTTGCTGTAGACCCGCATCCACTTCAGGACCGTCGCGACGAAGTCCTTGGAGTGGTGGTAGCGCAGCAGCGAGGCGACCAGGTCGCGCGGGTTGCGCAGGTCGTCACCCTGGGCGCAGAGCACCACGGCGACCGTGGTGACCGCGTCGTACACGTTGTTCGGGTTGCGGAAACCGTCGCCGTTGCCGTCGGCCCCGAACTCGTCCCAGACCTGCGGAATGATCTGCATCGGCCCGACGGCCCGGTCCCAGGTCTGGTCGCCGTCGTACTTGCCGTGGTCGGTGTCGGTGATCCGGCCGTTGCCGTGCCGGCCGTTCAGCACCGGGCCGAGGATCCGGCCGCGGGTGGTGCCGGCCACGTCGACCCGGCCGCCGCTGGCGTGGTCGGACTCGACCTTGCCGACGCCGGCCAGCAACGGCCAGGTGAGACCACAATTCGGCCGGACGACCGCGAGGTTCGCGGTGGCCCGGCGGTAGGCGGGGAAGACCCCGCGCGGGATGCCGTTCACGGCTCCCGGCCGCCCGGGACGGACGACCGATCGCCCGTCGGTGGCCCCTTGCACGGGGACGTCGGCACGGGCGGGTTTGTCGGATCCGAGCTGCCCGTCCACTCCGGGGCGCTGCGGCACGATCATCGTCAGTTCGTCGAACTCACCGCTGTTCAGCCCGGCGCCGGGCGACGGGGCGACCGGACTGCCCGCCGTGAGCTCTCCGGCGGCACCGGTACCCCCCGAGGCGACGGTGACAACGGCCCCGACCAGGAGCGGGGCGGTACACAGTGAAGCGATGATGATTTTGACCCGACGGTTTCCACTACGGGTTAGGCGCATAGCCCCTTCAACGAACCAAGCGCCAGAAAGTTACATCAAGACGACGCAAAGTTACCGGACACAGAATCCGCTCGGAAAACCGGCACCGAGGTAACGGACCACGCTACCTCGCTCGGCCGGGCGGGCTCGGTGGGGGCGGGCTCGGTCGGGCGGGCTCGGTCGGGCGGGCTCGGTCGGGCGGGCTCGGGCGGCGGGCTCGGGCGGGCGGGCTCGGGCGGCGGGCTCGGGCGGCGGGCTCGGGGGGTCGGTAAGCGCGGGCTCGGGCGGGCTTGGTTCAGTTGGCCGGTTGTGAGGCGGCGGGGGTCTCGTCGGAGGCGGGCGCGGCGGTGTTGCACGGGCTCGGCGTGGTGGTCGGCGAGTCCGACGGGGACGGGGTGGGCGTCTCAGTCGGGGCTGTGGTCGGTGCGCAGCTCGGGTCCGGACTCGTCGGCGGGGTCGTCGGCGGCGTGGTGGGCGGTGTCGTCGGTGTCGTCGGTGGCGTTGTCGGCGGCGTTGTCGGAGACGTCGGCGGACTCGTCGGACTCGTCGGCGTCGAGGTCGGGGTGCTCGGCGGAGTGGTCTTGGTCGGTGTGCCCGACGGCGTCTTGGTCGGAGTCTTGGTGGGGGTCTTGGACGGCGTCGAGGTCACGCTCGCGGTCGGCTTCGACGTCGGCGCGACCGTCGGCGAGGTCGCACCGGTCGTCGGCGCTGTCGTCGGGACCGTCGTCGGCGGAGAGGTCGCCGGGGAGGTCGGCGTCGTGGTCGTCGTCCGCTGCCCGTCCTTGTCCTCGGCGTTGCCGCCGTCACCCGGGATGTCGATCTGCCCCGGCTTGTCCGGGATGCTCACGGTGTCCTTGCTGTACGACTGCATCCAGCGCAGCACCGTCGACACGTAGTCCATCGAGTGGTTGTAGGTCAGCACAGCCTGCACCAGGCCCTGCGGGTCGGACAGGTTCGCGCCACCGGAGCAGAGGTAGTCCCCCGCCGCACGGGCCGCGTCGAACACGTTGTGCGGATCCTTCACGCCGTCACCGTTGCCGTCGGCACCGAACGTCTTCCAGGTCCCGGGGATGAACTGCATCGGCCCGACGGCGCGGTCCCAGGTCGTGTTCCCGTCGTACACGCCGTGGTCGGTGTCGGCGATCGCCGCCGTCCCGGGACCGCCGTCGAGGACCGGGCCGAGGATCTTGCCGCGGGTATTGCCCAATGCGTCGACCTTGCCGCCGCTGGCGTGGTCGGACTCGACCTTGCCGATGCCGGCCAGCAACGGCCAGGTGATGTAGCAGCCCGGCATCGACATCGCCAGATCGCGAGCGGCTTTCTGGTACGCCGCCAGCACGGTGCCCGGGATGCCCGACGCGTTCCCGAACGCGCCGGGGATCGGCTGCACGGTGCCGTCGGTGGTCCCCGTGACCGGGACCTGGATCGCGGACTTCGCCTGCGACGGGAGGCTGCCGTCGGCGCCCGGCCGGTTCGGAACGTTCTCCGCGAGGTTGTCGAAGACCGCGTCCTGGCGCGGCGCGGCCAGTGCGTGGGCGTCCACGACGAACGTGTTCGAGGTGACTCCGCCGACCACGAACACGGCGACCATGGCGGTGGGCGGAGCCAGGCAGACCCAGGCGGCGGTCAGCTTTCCCCGCCAGGTGTCCAGGTTCTTGAACTGCTGCCTCATCCGAACCGTCCTCGACGCATTCCGCAGTTTGGTGTGTCACTCGGGCGTAGGGACGATCTTAACCGCCGGTCGGTCGGCCACAACCGGAGCCGGTGCGCCGTCACCGAGTACCGAACAGGCATGTTCAGGGACTCGTCCCCGGATGTTCACTCCCCACGTCTCACCACCGTAAGCCCGCGGCAGCACCGAGCGCGCCGGGTGAACGGATGACATTTTCGCCATCCGTTCGGCCGACGGGCGGTCTGCCCTTCGGGGCATCCTGGTAAGAGCTCAGGTACGGCTCAGTTGCCGCCGAGCATCTTCTTCAGGTCGTCCGGCAGCTCGAAGTCGCCGCCGTTCTGGCCGCCGAAAGCGGCCGGCAGCTGACCGGGCTGCGGAGCCTGCGGCTGCTGGTTGCCCTGGTTCGCCCGCTTGGCCGGGTTGCCGGAGCCGCGCTTCTTGCCCTTCTTCTGCTGTTGCTGCTTGGCCTTCCGGCCGCCGCCGCCCATCCCCGGCATGCCAGGCATCCCGGGCATTCCCGGCAGGCCCTTGCCGGAGGCCATCGCGGCCATCATCTTGCGGGCCTCGAAGAACCGCTCGACCAGGCCGCTGACGGTGGCCACCTCGGTACCGGAACCCTTGGCGATCCGGGCCCGGCGGGAGCCGTTGATGATGTTCGGGTCGGCCCGCTCGGCCGGCGTCATCGAATGGATGACGGCCTCGATCCGGTCGATCTCGCGCTCGTCGAAGTTCTCCAGCTGGTCCTTGAACTGGTTCGCGCCGGGCAGCATGCCGAAGATCTTGGTCAGCGGGCCCATCTTGCGGACCGACTGCATCTGGGCGAGGAAGTCGTCCAGGGTGAAGTCCTTGCCGCCCTTCTTCTGCAGCTTGGCCGCGGTCTTCGCGGCCTCTTCCGCGTCGAAGGTCCGCTCGGCCTGCTCGATCAGGCTGAGTACGTCGCCCATCCCGAGGATCCGGGACGCCATCCGGTCCGGGTGGAAGACGTCGAAGTCCTCGAGCTTCTCACCGTTGGACGCGAACATCACCTGGCGGCCGGTGACCTGTGCGATCGACAGCGCGGCACCACCGCGGGCGTCACCGTCGAGCTTGGACAGTACGACGCCATCGAAGCCGACGCCGTCCAGGAAGGCCTGCGCCGTGGTGACCGCGTCCTGACCGATCATCGCGTCGACGACGAACAGGATCTCGTCCGGGTTGACCGCGTCGCGGATGTCCGCGGCCTGCTTCATCAGTTCCTCGTCGACGCCCAGCCGGCCGGCCGTGTCGACGATCACGACGCTGTGCTGCTTGGACCGCGCCTCGTCCATCGCCTTGCGGGCCACGTCGACCGGGTCGCCGACGCCGTTGCCCGGCTCGGGTGCGTACACCGGCACGCCGGCGCGCTCACCGACGACCTGGAGCTGGGTGACCGCGTTCGGCCGCTGCAGGTCGGCCGCGACCAGCATCGGTGTCTGGTGCTGGGTCTCCTTCAGCCACTTGGCGAGCTTGCCGGCCAGGGTGGTCTTACCGGCACCCTGCAGACCGGCGAGCATGATCACCGTCGGCGGCCGCTTGGCCATCCGCAGCTCGCGGGTCTCGCCACCGAGGATCTTGATCAGTTCCTCGTTGACGATCTTGATCACCTGCTGCGCCGGGTTCAGCCCGCCGCGCACCTCGGCACCGCTGGCGCGTTCCTTCACCGCCGCGATGAACTCCCGCACGACGGGCAGCGCGACATCGGCCTCCAGCAACGCGATCCGGATCTCCCGGGCGGTCGCGTCGATGTCGGCGTCGGTCAGCTTGCCCTTGCCCCGCAGGTTCTTGAACGCGGTGGAGAGCCGATCGGAAAGCGTGTCGAACACGAGAAACAGTCCGTTTCCTCGAAGCGATGAACTCCCCGAGTCTACCGGCACGGCCCGAGCCCCGGGCGCGGCCGTCTGCACGCCTTCGCCCGGCCGCACCGGTCCGTTGACAGGCACGGGCCGACAGGACAGCATTTAACCGGTCAATCGACCTTCTTCGGTTAGGAGCGGCGAGTGCGGGTTGTGCTGGACGGGCCATCCAACCTGGGGTTGCGGGCGCCGGCTCCGGGGGTCGTGCCGGGGTGTTACAAGTTGGCGGGGGCGGTGCGGGATCAGGGGTTCTTGCCGCGGGTCGGGGCGGTGGACGGCGGATGCGTGACTCCGCCGCGGTACGACGTACACGGGTGGAAGCCTGGGGACGGGGTGTTCAACGCGGCTGCGATGGCGGCGTACACGGTTCGGCTGGCGGATCGGGTGGCGTCGTTCGTGGCGCGGGGGGACTTCGTGGTGTTGCTCGGCGGTGAGTGCAGCAACCTGCTCGGGCCGGCGTTGGGGTTGCGGCGGTTGGGGCGGTACGGCGTGGTGTACCTCGACGGGCACTCGGATTTCCGGACCACCGAGAACTCGCCGTATGTCGGCGCCGCGGGTGGGGAGGCGCTCGCGTTGGTGACCGGGCGCGGGCAGGACGACCTGACGGACCTGGAGGGCCTCGGGCCCTACGTGCGGGACACCGACGCGGTGCTGCTCGGCATCCGCGACGACGACGAGTACGTCGCCGACGTCGAGCGCGCCCGCATCCCGGTCTGGCGAGCCAGTCGGATCTCCGAGAACCCGACGGCGGTCGCCACCGCCACGCTGGCGCACCTCACCGGCGCGGCGGGTGCCGGCGCGGTGGACGGGGTGGGTGCGGGGGGCCTCGATGGGTTTTGGGTGCATTTGGACGTGGATGTGCTGGATGCTGCGGTGATGCCGGCGGTGGACAGTCCGGAGCCGGGTGGGATTGGATACGCCGAGCTTCGCGAGGTACTTCGGCCGTTGGTGAGGGATCCGCGGTGCGTGGGGCTCGATGTGGGGATCTTCGATCCGGACCTCGACCCGGACGGCCGGTATGCGGCTGAGCTGACCGACGCGCTGGTGGCAGTGCTCGCGTGAGCATTGCTGAGCCGCTGCAGGCGACGCTCAGCTGAGCCAGGCGAGGTCCTGGCCGTGGGGTGACGCGGTGCCCAGGGTGCGGGTTTTGCCGGTTGGCCAGGTTTGCAGGTCGATGCGGTACTCGTACCCGTCGCTGCCAGGCTTGTGGGTGAGTACGCGGTGCGGTTCCAGGCTGAGGTGGGCGAGCGGCGCGGAGTCCGTCGCCTGGGCGCCCAGCTCCGCCAGGCGGGCCTCGATCGCGGCCCGGTCCGGGCGGCGCAGGTACTGCCACATGATCGAGTGCCACACCACGGTCACGTGCCCCTCGGACAACTCCAGCGCCCGCAGGAACGACACCGCGTCCTCCGGTCGTACGTCGGCCGGTACGTCGTGCGCGATCGCCAGTGCGCCACGCAGCCGCGTCAACCGCTCCGCCATGTCCGGCCACACGTACGACGTCAACGTGAGCGCACCGGAGTCCGTGAGCGGATCCACCGGGGCGATGTCGCATCCGACCCGCTCGGCGATCCGCAGGTCCACCGACGGCACGCGTCCTGTCCATGCGTTCTCGAACACCACAGGGCTCTCAGCAGGCCCGTACGACGTCCCGCCGGCCACGTACCGGAACCGGTCCGCCCGTAGGTTCAGCCCACCACTCGCACCGATCTCGAACAGCCGCACCGGCAGTGGCACGACCTCCACCAACTGGAGCAGGCCGCCGTACAGAGCAGCCGCGCGACCCACCTCGTTCGTCTGTGGCGGCTGGGTCAGCAAGGAACGCACCTCCCCCAGCCGCGACTGCAGCACCTGCTCGAACGCCTCCCAGCCGAGCACGGGGTCCCACGTCCCGCCCACGCTCGGGTAGAACGCCGCCAGCTCGGGCGCCGTACCGGACAACACCAGCCCGTGGACCGAGGCCAGCAGCCGCAGCCCGATCGCCTCGCCGAACGAACGGTCCTCGTACCCCTCCAGCGCCCTGACCGAGATCCCACCGACCTCGTAGTCGTCGACGATCAGCCGGAGCAGCTCGGCGTACATCGGAGAGCCCAAGTCCTCACAGGCGGTCGCCTGTCGCTGCAGTGCCTCTACAAGATCCACGTAGTGAGGTTAGAAGCTCAGGCGATCCAGCACCGACTTGGCTGTCGTCCGCGCGTCCTCCGGTTCCAGCGGGGCGCCGTGGCGATCGGTCAGGTAGAAGACGTCCACGCACTCGGCACCGAGCGTGCTGACGTGGGCAGAGCGGATGTCCGCACCGGTGGCAGCGATCGCCGCGGTCACGTCGTACATGAGACCTGGCCGGTCGTGCGCGCGCACCTGCAGCACCGTGGCCGTCTCGGACGCGTCGGACAACAAGTCGACACGGCTCGCGACCCGTGGCTTCGACGAGTCCCGCGCGGCCAGCCGCCGTACGACGTCGGTGGAGTCCCGTAGCGCTACCGCCAACCGGTCCCGCAGCCGCACCGGATCGGGAGGTGAGCCGGCAACGGTCCACTGCGAGATGCCGAGCCCGTCAACCGACGTGACCACAGCGGACCGCACAGCGAGCCGCTCAACAGCCAGTACAGCGGCGACGGTGGACAGGGTCCCCACTTGATCGGGTACGGCGACGTTCACGCGCAGGTCGCCGTGATGGTCGGAGACCGTGACACCAAGACGACCGACACCGACCACCTGGTGCAACACAGGCACCGGAACAGGAGGCGTATCGCTCCACATGCCCTCTCCACCACCCGCAAGCTCACCGCGTACCCGCCGGCACAGCTCCCCGACGAGCCGCATGCGCCACGGTGAGGATGCAGCAGGACCGGCCGCGCGCGCATCGGCGTACGTCAACGCTTCCAACAGGTCGAGGGTCTCGGTACTGCGGACGATCCCCGCGACCATGTCCACGGTCATCGGGTCTTCGAGATCCCGCCGGGTGGCGACCTGCGCGAGCATGAGGTGCTGGCGGACGAGCAACGTGATGGTGTCGGCGTCGGCCTCGCTGAAGCCGATCCGACGGGCTACCCGCGCGGCGATGCCCGCACCGGTGACACTATGGTCGCCGTCGAGCGCCTTGCCGAGGTCGTGCAGCAGGGCGGCCACCAGCAACAGGTCCGGTCGGCGTACGTCACGGACCATCGAGGAGGCTTCTACACAGGTCTCCAGCAGATGTCTGTCAACCGTGAACCGGTGGATCGCGGACTGCGGCGGCCGGAAGCGTACGGCGTCCCACTCCGGCAGGAGCCGCGTGATGTACCCGGCCTGGTCCAGCGCCTCCCACACTTCCAGCAGACCGGACCCAGCACCGAGTAGGGCGCACAGCAACCGCCGCGCCTCCCCCGGCCAAGGCTCCGGCAGGTCAGCAGCCGACGACGCCAGCCGTGCACACACAGCAGGTGACAGCACGAGCTCACGGTCCGCAGCAACCGCAGCAGCACGCAGACCGAGCACTGCGTCGCGCTCCGGCCGCGCGTCCGGCATCAGCACGACCTCGCCTTCGTGCTGACCGACGCCCTCGTCCAGCGCGAGCAGCAGCGGACCACCGCTGCGGTGTCTGCGGCGGGACCGCGGCGGCTTCGTCATCAAGCTCTCGACGCGCCGCCACGACACGTCACACACATGCGCCAGCGTCCGCCCGGTGGCGTACACGTGTCGCAGCAACTCGTCGCGCCCCGACAGGCCGAGCCCTGCCGCAACCTCGCCCGCCAGGTCTGCCACGAGCCGGTCCGTGGCCCGTCCGGCGACCTCGTGCAGTACGTCGCGGACCTCGAGCAGATCGCGCCGCGCCCGCTCCACCACGGGATGCGGTACGTCGACCAGCCACGACGCCACGAGTGCACGCAGTACGACAGCATCCCGCAGACCGCCGTACGCCTCCTTGAGGTCGGGCTCTGCGAGATGCGCGAGCTCACCGACGTTGGAGGCCCTGTCACGACAAGCCTGCGCCAACGCGGGCAGCCGGGACTTCGCCGTCCGTCTCCAGTCCGCCATGAGCACCGAACGGAGCTGCAGCGTCAGGTGCGTGTCACCGGCGACATGCCTGGCGTCAAGGAGCCCAAGAGCCACCCGGTCGTCCGCGGCGGCTGCATCCCTCGCCTCGGCCAGGGTGCGCACGCTGTGGTCCAGCTTGGTCCTGGAGTCCCACAGCGGGTACCAGATCTGGGCGGCCAGCTCGCCGATCCGCGGGTACCCCTCGGCGTGCACGAGCATCACGTCGAGGTCGCTGTACGGCGACAGCTCCTCACGGCCGTACCCGCCGACAGCGACGAGGGCGACGCCCTCGGTAGGTACACCGAGGGCGTCGCATGCCTTCGCCAGCAGCAGTTGCAGCAGCTCGTCTGCCTCCCGGGCACGAACTCGCCGCTGCTCTGCTCGATCGACCATCTAGAGTGCGTCTCCGTCCAGTTCGCCGGTGCGGACGCGGACGATGGTGTCGACCGGGGTGACCCAGACCTTGCCGTCGCCGATCTTGCCGGTCTGCGCGGCCTTCACGATCACGTCCACCACGTCGGCGCTGTCACCGTCCTCGACGACCACCTCGAGGCGCACCTTCGGGACCAGGTCCACCTCGTACTCCGCGCCGCGGTAGACCTCGGTGTGGCCCTTCTGCCGGCCGTAGCCGCTCGCCTCGGTGACCGTCATACCGGTGACGCCGAACGTCTCCAGCGCGGCCCGCACGTCCTCCAGCTTGTGCGGCTTCACGACTGCGGTGACCAGCTTCATGCCTTGACACCTTCCTTCTCCGAGGCCTCAGTGGTCCCATTCTCGGTCTCGGCGGGGGCCGCCGGACGCACCGACAGCGCGCCGCGCAGACCGGAAGAACCAACGTAGTCGTACGCCGTCTCCGCGTGCTCGACCTGGTCCACACCGGTGACCTCGTCGTCCTCGGTGAGCCGGAAGCCGATCGTCTTGTCGATCACCTTGCCGAGGATGAACGCCACCGAGAAGGAGTAGATCGCGACCGCCACGTTGGCCAGCGCCTGCCGGCCGAGCTGGGTGACACCGCCGCCGTAGAACAGGCCGTCCACGGCCGACGGGGCAATGGCCGAACCGAAGAGGCCGATCGACAGCGAGCCGAACAGACCGCCGACGAAGTGCACGCCGACCACGTCGAGGGAGTCGTCGAAGCCGAGCTTGTACTTCAGCGAGACCGCGAAGGCGCAGATCGCACCGGCGAGCACGCCGACGGCGATCGCGCCGAGCGGGGTGACCGCACCACAGGACGGGGTGATCGCGACCAGACCGGCGACCGCACCGGACGCCATGCCCAGCGTGGTGGCCTTGCCGTGCGTGAGCCGCTCGACGATCAGCCAGCCGATCACCGCGGCGGCGGTGGCGACCTGGGTGTTCACGAAGGTGACCGAGGCGGTGGTGCCGGCACTCAGCGCGGAGCCCGCGTTGAAGCCGAACCAGCCGAACCACAGCAGGCCGGCGCCGAGCAGCACCAGCGGCAGGCTGTGCGGCCGCATCGGGTCCTTCTTCCAGCCGACCCGCTTACCGAGCACGATCGCCAGCGCGAGCGCGGCGGCACCGGCGTTCAGGTGCACCGCCGTACCACCGGCGAAGTCGACCGCCTTCAGCTTGTCGCCGATCCAGCCACCGTTGCCCTTGTCCAGGAACCACACCGAGTGGGCGACCGGGAAGTACACCAGGGTCGTCCAGCCGACCACGAACGCGATCCAGCCGCGGAACGTCGCCCGGTCGGCGATCGCGCCGGAGATCAGCGCCGGGGTGATGATCGCGAACATCAGCTGGAAGGCGACGAAAGCGAGCGTGGGCGTCGTCCCGCTCACCGCCTTCGGGTCCAGCAGGCCCTTGAGGCCGACCTCGGAGAAGTTACCGATCACGTGCCCGGTGTCACCGGCGAACGTCAACGAGTAACCGACCACCACCCAGAGAATGGTGACGACGGCGATGGTGATGAAGCTCATCATCATCATGTTCAGCACGCTCTTCACGCGCACCATGCCGCCGTAGAAGAAAGCCAGGCCCGGGGTCATCAGCATCACCAGGGCGGCACTGGCCAGTACCCAGGCGGTATCGCCGGCGTTGATCTCCATCAACGTCATCCCTTCCATCGAACGGGGTGGCCGGCGCCTCAGTCGGGAGGTCTCCACAACACCGGGGAGCCCGCCGCGCGGCCACATCGCAAACGGTGTCGGCGCGCCGTTTCAGCCGATCGGTCCGTTTGTTTCAGGCATGTGACAAAGCGGCCTCCCACGTGACATCGAGGTGACATCGGCGACTACGGACCGGAGTGTGGCACTCTGGCCTGGACCACACGGGCCTGCAGCCGCGCCACTGCACCCGTCTTACCTGGGGAACGACGAATGGAGCCGAACTACGGGGTGAGGCCGCGACGCGGCCGACCACGCGACCCGGACGCGGAGCCGAGGATCCGCCGGTACGCCGT
The DNA here is from genome assembly GCF_006715085.1 of Kribbella jejuensis. Lineage (NCBI taxonomy): Bacteria > Bacillati > Actinomycetota > Actinomycetes > Propionibacteriales > Kribbellaceae > Kribbella > Kribbella jejuensis. The sequence goes on from NZ_VFMM01000001.1 coordinate 644,078, forward strand.
GCAGCTGCTGCTGGAACGGGGCTTCGACGGAATGACGGTGGACGACGTCGCCGAGGCCGCCGGGGTCGGCAAGGCGACGATCTACCGGCGGTGGGCCAGCAAGGAGCTGCTCGCCAGCGACGCGATGGCCGACCTGTTCGACCTGGAGATCCCGGACGCCGACACCGGTTCGATCGCCGGTGACCTGCGCCAGGTCTACCGGGTCGCGCTGGCCTTCGCGAACAGTGAGCGCGGCCGGGCGATGATCCGGCTCGCGGTCTCGGAGGCGAACCGCGACGAACGCGCGGCCGCCGTCTACCGAGGGGTACTGGAGCGCCGGATCGAGCTGACCCGGCAGGCGCTGGAACGCGCCCGCGCGCGCGGCGAACCGATCAAGAGCACCGCCGACCCGGTGCTGATGGTGGAGTGGATGGCCGGGGTGTTCGTGATCCGGGCACTGACCGGGCAGCCGATGCCGGCGATCGAGGAAGCCGACAGCCTGGTCGACGTCACCCTGCGGGCGATCCTGGACTTCGACATCTGACCGCCGTCGATCAGAGGCCGGCCGGACCTAGCCGGCCTCGATCACGATCGACAGCACGATCAGCGCGACGATCACCAGCAGTACGCCGATCAGTACCGCCCTGCGCCGGCGCCGCCGGGTCTTCAGCCCGCCGGCCCAGGCCGCATCGGCGAGGTCGGGCTCCGGCAGCTCGGCTCCTGCCTGCAGCAGTAGCGGCGGCACGTCCTCGCGTCTCATCGGGCGTCCCGCCAATCCCCCGCGCCCAGCGCCGTACGGAAGCGACCGAGTGCGCTGAGGCCGTGCGCGTGGACGGCCGTCTGCGACATCCCGAGCAGGTCCCCGATCTCGAACTCGGTCAGCTCCTCCAGGTGCAGCAGCACGAAGACCGTGCGCTGTGCGGGCGTCAGCTCGGCCAGTGCGAGCTTCACCTGATCCTCCTCGCCCACGAACGGCTTCGTCCGGTTCCACGGCCGCAGCGCGGGCTGGTAGAGCAGGCGCTGCACGAACACGTCCGGGTCGTCCACCCGCGGCCAGCGCATCGACAGCTGCGCGAAGGCGTGCAGCAATACCGCTTCGGCTCGTTGCACATCGCCGTACACGAGGTACGCCGTACGTAACCATCTGGCCTGTCGTGCATCGACGAACGAGGCGAAATCCGGGTCGACCGTGTCGCGCATCCGCCCTCCCGGGCCTATTCAACTCCTCAACTACTGCGCGCTGCTAGTGGCTGAGATGGCCAGGCGGGTCTCTTCGTTGATCAGATCGAAGTTGATACCGGCCGCGGTCATCAGACCGGCCGCGGCCGACGGCATCACCTGGGCCATCGGGCTGCTGACGTTGCCGGCCGCGAACACACCAGGAACACCTGTAGCGCCCATGGCATCGACCTGGATCGCCGTGCCGACCTCTACGCCGTTGGCCTCCACCACCGTCGTTTCCAGACCCAGCTCGGCCAAGAAACCTGCACGGGCGCGAACGGTCGTCTGAACCGCGAGAGCCTGCAGTGCGACGACCTTCCCGCCCTCCAGCCGTACCCCGGTGAGCTTGTCGTGGGACACCTCGACCTGCTCGACTTTGCCTTGGACTACAGCGATTCCACGCGCAGCCAGCTGTTCCCACTGCTCCTCGGTCGGCTCCGGCGCCGTGTGCAGGAACAGGGTCACGTCGTCGCTCAGCTGCCGGAACAGCTGCACCTGGTGCATGGCCATCGGGCTGGTCGCCAGCACACCGATCGCCTGGTCCTTGACCTCCCAGCCGTGGCAGTACGGGCAGTGCACCACGTCCTTCCCCCAGCGTTCAGCCAGCCCAGGTACGTCGGGCAGCACGTCGGTGAGACCAGTAGTCACCAGCAGCCGCCTGCTGTTGTACGCCGTACCGTCAGCTTCAACCGTGAAGCCTCCGTCGCCATCGGGCCGTGCGCTCGTCACGGTGGCGTCGGCGAACTCACCGCCGTACCCCTGCACCTCCTGGCGGCCGATGGCGTAGAGCTCGGCAGGCGGTACGCCGTCCCGGGTGAGGAAATTGTGCACACCGTCGGCGGGAGCGTTGCGCGGCGTGCCGTCGTCGATCACCAGCACCGACCGGCGGGACCGGACCAGGGCGAGCGCTCCGCTCAACCCGGCCGCACCGCCACCGATCACGATCACGTCGTACTGCGTCTGTGTTGTCATGCCTCCGAGGATGCGTGGTGGTTTTCATTTTCGACAAGTAGAGTTGCCGGTATGGCAAACGACGAGGACGTTCTCGAGTCGGTCGGACCGCGGCTGCGGGCGCTCCGCCTCGAGCGCGGTACGACGCTGGCGCAACTGTCCGACGCCACCGGGATCTCGGTGAGCACCCTGTCCCGGCTGGAGTCCGGGCAACGCCGGCCGACGCTGGAGCTGCTGCTGCCGCTCGCCCGGGCGCACCAGGTGCAGCTGGACGAGCTGGTGGACGCGCCGCCGACCGGCGACCCGAGGATCTACGCCAAGCCGATCAAACGGCACGGCTCGATCCACATCCCGCTCAGCCGGCGGCCGGGTGGACTGCAGGCGTTCAAGCAGATCCTCCCAGAGGGCTACCCGGGCAACGACGTCGAGCAGAAGACCCATGAGGGCTACGACTGGTTCTACGTGCTGTCGGGCCGGATCCGGCTCAAGCTCGGCGACCAGGACTTCGTGGTCAAGGAGGGTGAGGTCGCCGAGTTCGACTGTCGCGTGCCGCACTGGTTCTCCAACCCGGGACCTGGACCGACTGAGGTGCTATGTCTGTACGGCCCGCAGGGGGAGCGGCTGCATGTCCGAGCGCGAACCAGATGACAGGAGAGACCTAGTGAGCGTCGCGTTGTTCACCTTGGGCGGGACGATCTCGATGGCCGGCAGCCAGCGGCTGACCGGCGCGGACCTCACCGCTGCCATGCCAGGACTGCCGGACCTGGGACACCAGGTGGAGATCCAGGACATCGAGAAGGTCCCCAGTGCCAACCTGACCGCAGCAAAGCTGCTGGAGGTCGTCGACGCTGCCTCCAAGGCCGTGGCGGCCGGCGCGGCAGGGGCCGTGGTAACGCAGGGCACCGACACGCTCGAAGAGAGTGCGTTCCTCGCTGACCTGGTCTGGCCGCATCCACAGCCTCTCGTCTTCACAGGGGCGATGCGGAACCCGACCCTGGCCGGTCCTGACGGCCCTGCGAACCTCCTGGCCGCCCTGCGCGTCGCCTGCTCCCCTGCGGCACGTGACCTCGGCGCACTGGTCGTCTTCAACGAGGAGATCCACGCAGCGCGCTGGGTACGCAAGACACACAGCACGAGTACGGCGACGTTCGTGTCACCGAACACGGGGCCGATCGGACACGTCGTCGAGGACCAGGTGCGCGTTCTGACCCGACCGCAGCGGCTGGACGGTGTACAGGGCAGCGCCGAGCCCACCGAGCTCGACCGGATCCACGTCGCGCTCTACACAGTCACACTGGACGACGACGGACTGCTCCTGCGCGGGCTGGCCGACACGCACCAGGGTCTCGTCATAGCGGGGTACGGCGTCGGTCACGTGCCCGCTGCGCTCGCTCCGGTGCTCGGAGAGCTGGCCACGCGGATCCCTGTCGTCCTGACATCGCGCACCGGCGCGGGCTCCGTGGTCCGCAACACGTACCACTCCCCCGGCTCCGAGACCGATCTGCTGCAGCGCGGGCTGATCGACGGCGGGTTCCTCGACCCGTACAAGGCACGCGTGCTGCTTCGGTTGCTGTTGGCAACGGATGACGACGTCGAGACGGCGTTCTCGCAGTACGCCTAGCTGAGGGAGGCTGCCTTGCCCATCAGGTAGTCGCGCTCGGGCAGGCTCGTGGTAGCGCGGGCCGCCGCGCGGAAGTGCTCGGCGGCGGTCTCGCGGTCGCCACGCATCTCGTACAGGTGCCCGCGGGTCGCATCCAGGCGGTGGTGGCCGGCCAGTTCGGCGTCCAGCGGTTCGAGCAGCTTCAGGCCGGCGTCGGGCCCGTCGACCATCGCGGCCGCGATCGCCCGGTTGAGCTTCACCATCGGGTTGCCGGACAGGTTCTCCAGCAGGCCGTACAGCGCGAGGATCTGCGGCCAGTCGGTCTCCTCCGCGCGGTCCACCTCGTCGTGCAGGGCAGCGATCGCCGCTTGCAGCTGGTACTCGCCGAGCGGTGGCGTGTCGAACGCCTCGACCGCGAGCGCCACGCCCTCGGTGATGTAGTCGTGGTTCCACAGCGACCGGTCCTGCTCCGCCAGCGGGATGAGCTCGCCCCGCGGCCCGGTCCGTGCCGCCCGCCTGGCGTCGGTCAGCAGCATCAGAGCGAGCAGACCGGTCACCTGCCCGTCCTCGGGGAGCTGAGCCCGTACGGCGCGGGTCAGACGGATCGCCTCACTCGACAGGTCGCTGCGGTGCAGCTCGGGCCCGCTCGTGCTCGTGTAGCCCTCGTTGAACATGAGGTAGAGCACGTGCAGCACGTTGCGCAGCCGGTCCGGGTCGGCGCTCAGTTCGAAGCTGGCGCCTTTGAGCTTCGACTTGGCACGGCTGATCCGCTGCGCCATGGTCGCTTCGGGCACCAGGTAGGCCGTGGCTATCTCAGCTGTGGTGAGCCCACCGACGGCTCGTAGCGTCAGGGCGATCGCAGACGCCGGGGTGAGTTCAGGGTGACAGCACAGGAACAGCAGGCGGAGGGTGTCGTCGTACTCCTCCACCTCTCCGAGCGGGACCTCGCGGAGCGCCGCGCGTTCTTCACGGCGCCGCCGCGCCTGCTGCTGGCGCACCTCGTCGATGAACCGCCGCGAGGCTGTCTGGATCAGCCAGGCCTTCGGGTTGTCGGGACGACCGTCCCGCGGCCACGTGGTCGCAGCCGCGAGCAGGGCCTCCTGGACGGCGTCCTCGGCCGCGGCGAAATCACCGGACCAGCGCACGACAGCACCGAGGACCTGCGGCGTCAGCTCACGCAGCAGGTCCTCGAAATGCTCGTCAGTAGTCTTCGAGGTCGCCATCCGAATCCATGACCCGACGGACTTCGATCGGTTGCTCGAGCGGCACGCCGCCCGGCCCCGGCGCGGCGGACTGCTCCGCGGCGATCTCCAGCGCCCGCTCCTCCGACTCGACGTCGATCATCGTGTAGCCGGCCAGGACCTCCTTGGACTCGGCGTACGGACCGTCGGTCAGCACCGGAGCGCTCACACCGTTGGCCCGCACGACCTTGGCGTGCTTGGGCCAGGTCAGCCCGTTCACCTCGACCAGCTCACCGCTCTGCCGCAGCCGCTCGAGGCCGTCGCTCAGGTGCTTCAGGTGCGCGTCCATGTCGGCCTTGTCCCACTCCAGCATCGGCACGTCGCAGTTCCCGCCGTCCATGTTCATCAGCAGCATGAACTTCGTCATCAGGGTCCTCCTAGTTCGGGATGTCTACCCGGGAGACGGAGCCGTTGGCCGGTTCTCTACATCAGTCCAGCCATCAGTCCAGGAGGGCGTCGACGAACTGTTCGGGCTCGAACGGCGCCAGGTCGTCGGGGCCCTCACCGAGGCCGACCAGCTTCACCGGTACGCCGAGTTCGCGCTGCACCGCGATCACGATGCCGCCCTTCGCCGTACCGTCCAGCTTGGTCAGCACCAGGCCGGTGACGTTGATGACCTCGGCGAACACGCGCGCCTGGGTGAGACCGTTCTGACCGGTGGTGGCGTCGATGACGAGCAGGACCTCGTCGACCTCGGCGGTCTTCTCGATCACCCGCTTCACCTTGCCGAGCTCGTCCATCAGACCGGTCTTGGTGTGCAGGCGGCCGGCGGTGTCGACCAGTACGACGTCCGCCTCCTCCTCGATGCCCTCCTTGACCGCGTCGAACGCGATGCTGGCCGGGTCGCCGCCCTCAGGACCCCGCACGGTCCGGGCGCCGACGCGCTCACCCCAGGTCTGCAGCTGGTCGGCCGCGGCCGCACGGAAGGTGTCGGCGGCACCGAGGACGACAGTCTTGTCCTCGGCGATCAGCACGCGCGCCAGGCGACCGACGGTGGTGGTCTTGCCGGTCCCGTTCACGCCGACCATCAGGATGACGGCGGGCTGACCGTCCTTGCGGCTCGCCTTGAGCGACCGGTCCATCGACGGGTCGACCAGGTTCACCAGCTCCTCGCGGAGGATCTCTCTCGCCTGCGCGGCACCCACACCCTCGACGCGCATCCGGGTCCGCAGGTGTTCGACCAGCTCCTGCGTGGGCGCCACACCGACGTCCGCGGTGATCAGCGTGGTCTCGATGTCCTCCCACGCTTCCTCGTCGAGCTTGTCGCGGGACAGCAGCGCGAGCAGACCCTTGCCGAGCGAACCCTGCGAGCGCGCCAGCCGGGCGCGCAGCCGGACCAGGCGGCCCTGCGCGGACTCCGGCTTCTCGAGCGTCGTCGTCGTTTCCGGCAGCTCGGTGTCCTCGAGCGTGCGGGTCGGGGTGTCGCGCGGTTCCTCCGCGTCCTCGCCGACCCGCGGCTCGGTGGTCTCAGTGGTCTCGGTGGTCTCGGGGGCCTCGACCTGGGGTTTGGTGGCCGCGGGCAGCTCCCGGCGGCGCCGGCGGGTGACGACCAGGCCGGTGGTACCGACGACCAGCACGACCGCGATCGCGACCACGATCGTGATCAGCGCCTGGTCGGTCAGCATCGGGAGGAGCATCGAGATCAGCTGTGGGGTCAACACGGTTCCCCATCTTGACAGACGCCCGGCCCGCCGCACGCATTCGTCACGTCAGGCAAACCAGCTGTCGCGGTAGGTGATCGGGTACCAGCTCGGGGCGGTGGGTGAGCAGGACCACGGTCCGGTCGCCGGCGGCCGCGAAGAGGTCTGCCAGCAGGGCACGGCCGGTCTCCTCGTCCAGGTGCTCGGTGGGCTCGTCCAGGACGAGTACGTCGCGCTCGGCGAGCAGCAGGCGGGCGAACGCGAGCCGCTGGCGCTCACCGCCGGACAGCCGTGCGCCGTGCTCGCCGACCATCGTGTCGAGGCCGTCGGGCAGGTTCTCGACGAAGACCCCGAGACGGGCGCGGTAGAGGGCCTTCCACAGCTGCAGGTCGCTGACGCCGGGCTTGGCGAGGAGAAGGTTCTCGCGGATGGTCGTGTCGAAGACGTGGCTCTCCTGGGTCAGTAGGCCGACTACTGAGCGCACTTGGTCGCCTTCGAGCTTCGACAGATCTACGCCGTCCAGGAGTACCTCTCCGCCGCGGGGCTCGAGGAAACGGAGCAGGACGGCTGCCAGCGTGCTCTTGCCGGAGCCGCTGGGGCCTGTGATCACCACGCGGCTTCCCGCCGGCAGGTCGAGGCTCAGGTCGTTCAGTACGTCGGTGTCGTCGTACCCGACTCGTAGGAGGTTCACGTGGAGGTCGCGGCCGGGTGGGAGCGGCACGGGGTTGGTTGGTTCGGTTACTGGTTCCGGTGTGTCGATGAGTTCTTGGACTCGGGCGAGGGAGGCTCGGTTGCGGATCGCCAGCTGCGCGGCGGCGGGGATTCCGCCGAGTACGTCGGCCAGGGCGAGCGGGGTGAGTACCAGTACTGCGAAGACGGCGCCGGTGATGTTCGCCGTACTGCCGAGGATGAGGGCTGCCACGCTGGCGCCGCCGATGCACACGACGAGGAGTGCACTGCCCAAGCCGGTGCTCCACGCGGAACGGCGCTCGGCGGCGGCTAGGCGGGCGTCGCGGGTGGTGAAGTCTTGGAGGACGGTGTCGACGGCGTTGTAGGCGAGTACGTCGGCTGCGGTGAGCAGGGTTTCGGTCGTGGTGGCTGCTACGTCACCGCGGGCGCCGGCGAGGTTGCGCTCGGCACGGCGGGCGGTGCGGGCGGTCAGCCACGGTACGACGGTGCAGGCCACCAGTACCGCGAGAGCCGTCGCTGCTCCCGCGGCGGGCAGAAGCAGCGCCAACAGCCCGACTGTGGCTGCCGCCGTGATGACAGCAACGGCCACGGGCAGCAGGACGCGCAGCCACAGGTCCAGTACGGCATCCACATCCAGCACCAACCGGGCGAGCAAGTCCCCCTTCCGCTGCCCACCCAACGGCGCCAGCTTCTCCAACCGCCCGGTGATCCGCCCCCGCGTCTCGCCCAGCACCCGGTAGGCGGCGTCGTGTCCCACCAACCGCTCGACGTACCGGAACACACCCCGCCCCACCCCAAACCCCCGCACCGCCACAATCGGCACCATCAACAACAACACCGGTGGCTGCCCCGCCGCTGCCGTAATCAACCACGCCGAAGTAGCCAACAACCCAACCGACGACCCCGCGGCCGCTACCCCCAGCCCCAAAGCCAGTACAAGCCGCCAAACCACCCCACCCCGCGGCCGCGCCAACTCCCAGTCGGTGTTCATGCGTTCACCAGCTCTCGGGTTCCTACTGGGACTGTGCGGTCGGCTGCTGCTATCAGGGCGGGGCGGTGGGCGATCATGAGGATTGTTTTGCCGGTGGTGCCGAGGGATTGGATTACTGCGGCTTCGGTGGTTGGGTCCAGGCCGGCTGTGGGTTCGTCCAGGAGGAGTACGGGGGCTTCGGTCAGGAGGGCTCTGGCTAGGGCTACTCGGCGTTGTTGGCCGCCGGAGAGTTGGTGGCCTTGTTCGCCTACCTGTTTGTTCAGGGGGAGGTCGGGGGCGCCTGCGGTGGTCAGGGCGGTGCGGACTTCTGCGTCGGTGGCATCCGGGCGGGAGAGGCGGACGTTGTCTGCCACGGTGCCCAGGCGGAGGCCGGGAGACTGCGGGACCCAGGCGAACTGGCGGCGCCACTCGGCCGGGTCGAACTCGTCGGCAGCCGTCCCGCCCGCCACGACGACGCCGCGGTCGGGGGTGACGAAGCCGAGCAACACGGACAGGACTGTGGACTTGCCGGCGCCGCTCGGGCCGGTCAGGGCAACGACCTCGCCCGGGTGAAGCTCCAGGTCGAACCCTTCCAACGCAGGCTCCGTACGGCCCGGGTACGTCACAGTCACGTCGTACAACTGCAAAGGCGTCACCCGCAGATCCGGTACGTCGGTCCGCTCCCCCCGCACCGGCAGCGGCGTCTCCAGTACGCGGAACACCTCCTCGCTCGCGGCCACCCCGTCAGCGCTCGCGTGGAACTGCATCCCCACCTGCCGCAGCGGCAGATAAGCCTCCGGGGCCAGGATCAGCACCATCAACGCCGTCTCCAGCCCGAGCTTCCCGTCCACCAGCCGCAGCCCGACCCCGACCGCAACCAACGCCACCGACAGACTGGCCAGCAACTCCAGCGCGAACGACGACAAGAACGCGACCCGCAAGCTCCCCATCGACGCGGCCCGGTGCTGATCGGTCACGCGTCGTACGGCGGACTCCTGCGCCTTGGCGCGACCGAACAGCTTCAGCGTCGTGAGTCCACCGACAACATCCGCGAAGTGATGCGCCAGCACAGCCAGCGCATGCTGCCGGCGCCGGCTGCGCGCCTGCGTCACCCAACCGATCAGCACCATGAAGATCGGGATCAGCGGCAACGTCACCACCACCGTCCCCGCCGCGATCAGGTCACCAGTAGCCATCCATCCGATCACCCCAGCGGGCACAGTGGAGGCAAGAACCAACTGCGGCAGGTAGCGAGCGAAGTACGGATCCAGGTCATCCAGGCCCTTCGTCAGCAACGTGGTGAGCGCGCTGCTCCGTTCCCCACTCAGCCACACGGGCCCGAGCTTCAACGAGTGCTCCAGCACCTGCCGGCGCAACGTGGACTTCACCGCGGCCGCAGCACGTTGCGCGACGACTTCCTGCGCCCACACCAGCAGTGCCCGTCCAAGCACGACTGCTACCAGACCCCACGCGACCGCACCGACAGCGGTGCCCCGCAGTACGACGCCGGCGATGCCATGCGCCAGCAGCACCGCCTGCCCGATGATCAGCACGCCACTGGCGACCCCGATCACCACAGACGCAGCCAGGAACACCCGGGCACCACGTGCGCGCCGGAGCAGCCGGGGGTCGAGCGGCTTCATGCGGCCACGACCCGCTTGCGGAACACCCAGTACGTCCAGCCCTGGTACAGCAGCACCAGCGGCAGGAAGATCGCGGTGATGATCGTCATCGCCTTGAGCGTGTACGGCGAGGACGCGGCGTCCGCTGCGGTCAAGGAGGTCGCGGCAACCGTTGACGGCATCACCTCCGGGAACAACGCGACGAACAACGACACCACAGCCAGCCCGATCGCCAGTGTCGTACCGACGAAGGCCCACCCCTCGCGCCGCAGTACGTTCGCGACCAGACCGCCCGCGAAAGCGACGATCGCGGCCACCGCAATCACCACCGACGCCGTGTCGCCCCGCAGCGCCTGCGCCCAGAGCAGGAAGGCGATCGCCAGCACCGCCGCGACCACGCCGAGCCGGGTCGCGAGCCGGTTGGCGCGGGCCCGCAGGTCATGCGTCGTCCGCAACGCCAGGAAGATCGCGCCGTGCGTGACGAACACCGCGATGAAGGTCAGCCCGCCGAGCAGCGCGAACGGGTTCAGCAACGTCCCGAAGCTGCCGACGTACTCGTGAGCCTGGTCCAGCGGTACGCCGCGCACGATGTTGCCGAAGGCAACGCCCCAGAGCAGCGCCGGAAGCAGCGACCCGACCACGATCATCACGTCCATCCGGGACCGCCAGACCGGGTCGTCCCGCTTGCCGCGGTACTCCAGCGCGACGCCGCGGACGATCAATCCGACCAGGATGAAGAACAACGGCAGGTAGAACCCGCTGAACAGCGTCGCGTACCACTCCGGGAAGGCCGCGAACGTCGCCGCACCGGCCATGATCAGCCAGACCTCGTTGCCGTCCCAGACCGGGCCGATGGTCTCGATCGCGGCCCGTCGTTCGGTCTCGTTGCGGCCGAGCACGCGGTACAGCATGCCGACGCCGAAGTCGAAGCCCTCGAGGACGAAGTACCCGGTCCAGAGCATCGCGATCGCGATGAACCACACAGTCGTCAGTTCCATGTCGGCCTCTCAGTACGCGAACGACAGCGGCTTGTCGGGCTGGTCGGAGTCGGTGTCCGGCGGCGCGTCCGTCCCGGCCAGGCCGCCGCGGATCGTCCGCAGCATCAGCTTGGTCTCGACCACCGCGAGCGCGCCGTACAGCGCGGTGAACCCGACCAGCGAGGTGATCACCTCACCGCCGGTCGTCCCGGGCGAGACACCCGATGCCGTCGGCAACAACCCGAACACCAGCCACGGTTGCCGCCCGGTCTCGGTGAAGATCCAGCCGAACGTGTTGGCGATCAGCGGCAACAGCGGCAGCGGGGCCACCGCCCAGATCAGCCAGTGCGCCGGCGCGCGGCCGCGGCGGGTCGTCCAGAGCAGCCACACGGCGATCGCGGCGGACAGCATCCCGACGCCGATCATCAGGCGGAAGGTCCAGTACGTCAGCGGGATGTTCGGCTTGTACGAGCCCGGTCCGTACAGCTGTTCGTACGCGTCCTGCAGCGAGTTGATCCCCTGCACCTTACCGCCGAAGTGCCCGGTCGCGAGGAACGACAGCAGGTACGGCACCTTGATCGAGAAGATCTCCTTAGACCCGTCCAGCGTGCCCACCGTGAACACCGAGAACGACGCCGGCTTCTCGGTCTCGTACAGCGCCTCGGCCGCCGCCATCTTCATCGGCTGCACCTCGGTCATCACCTTGCCCTGCAGGTCACCGCTGATCGCCACACCGACGCTTGCGACGAGCACGACGGACGCGCCGATCTTCAGGGCGCTCCGGAAGACATCGCGGTCGATCGACGGCCGCCGGAGCAGGTGCCACAGCGCGACCCCCGCGACGAACGCCCCACCGACCATGAATGCGGCGAAGATCGTGTGCGGATAGGTGACGAGCACCACCTTGTTGGTCAATACCGCCCACAGATCGGTCAGCTCGGCCCGGCCGCGCGCAGCGTTGTAGCGGAAACCCACCGGGTGCTGCATCCAGGAGTTCGCCGCCAGGATGAAGTACGCCGAGAGCTGCGTGCCGAGCACGACCATCCAGATGCAGCCGAGGTGCACGAGCTTGGGCAGCCGTTCCCAGCCGAAGATCCACAGGCCGATGAACGTCGACTCGAGGAAGAACGCGAGCAGGCCCTCGAGCGCCAGCGGCGCACCGAACACGTCCCCGACGAACCGCGAGTAGTCGCTCCAGTTCATCCCGAACTGGAACTCCTGCACCAGGCCGGTGACCACACCCATCGCGATGTTGATCAGGAACAGCTTCCCGTAGAACTTGGTCAGCCGGAGGTACTTCTCCTTCCCGGTCCGGTACCACGCGGTCTGCAGGCCGGCCGTGATCGCGACCAGCGAGATCGTCACCGGCACGAAGAAGAAGTGGTACACGGTGGTGATCGCGAACTGCCAGCGCGCCAGGTCGAGGGTGTCCATCGGAAGGCCTCCCAGCCCATCTACGACGTTACGTAGTAGATGCTAGCGCAGATCTACTACATCCTGTAGTTATACTGGTCACGTGGCGAGTGAGGAGAAGGGCCCGCGCCCCCTGGGCGACTTGGAACGCCTGGTGATGGAACAGCTCTGGGCGGCTCCGGCCGCGCTGACCGTACGCGAGGTGCACGAGCAGCTGTCCGGCACGCGCGAGCTCGCGTACACCACCGTGATGACCGTGCTGGACCGGCTGGCGAAGAAGAAGCTGACCGACCGCGAGCGCGACGGCAAGGCCTGGCGCTATCGTGCGGCCGCCCCGCGCGAGGAGCTCGCCGCTGACCTCATGCGGGACGCCCTGGACCGTGCCGGTGACCGCCGCGAGGCCCTGGTCCGTTTCGTCGGGCAGGTCACCGACGAAGAGGCCGCACTGCTCCGTGAGGCGCTGTCCAGGTTGGACGAGCAGGGGTGACTGCCCCGGTCCTGCTGGCCGTCCTGGCGCTGGTACTCACCGGCCCGGCTCCGGCTCTGCTGGCTCGTTCCAACTGGCCCTACCGGGTCCCCCGCGCCGCCGTCATCCTCTGGCAGGCGATCGCCTTGGCCGCGGTACTGGCTGCGCTCGGTGCAGGGATCTCTTTGTCGTACTGGATCGCCGGCCGTCCCGGTCAGCCCAGGTTCGACCCGTCGTCGCCGCGGGACCTGCTGGCCGCACTGATCCTCGCCATGGTCGCCCTGGTCGTCGTACGGCTGCTGTGGGCCGAAGGACGTGTCGCGGTCGGCACCAGAGCCAGGCGTAAGCGGCACCGTGATCTGGTCGACGTACTGGCCACACCGGACGGGCTGATCCCAGGGCTACGCGTGCTGGCCGAGGAGACACCACTGGCGTACTGCCTGCCTGCACTACGTGGAGCCCGCGTCGTCGTCTCTGTCGGCGCGCTGGACCGCCTGGACGACAGCGAACTCAAGGCAGTGCTGGCCCACGAGCAGGCTCACCTGCGTGCACGGCACGACCTTGTGCTCGAGGAGTTCACCGCGCTGCACCACGCGTTCCCCCGCTGGGTGCGGAGCGACGTAGCGCTCGAGCAGGCGCGCACGCTGGTGGAACTGCTCGCAGACGACGACGCCCGCCGCCGCAACGGAGCACGACCGCTCGCGCGCGCCCTGGTCGCTCTCGCGGGAGCACCCGCGCCGGACGCTGCCCTGGCCGCAGCCAAGTCCGCCACGGTACTGCGCGTCCAACGACTCGCAGGGCCCGCGGGCAACGAGCGCGCGCTGTCAGCCATCACCTACGCGGCGGCGGCCGCGCTCCTCATCCTGCCCACGATCACCGTCGCAGCCCCGATCGTGAAGGCCATCGTGGACGCGGTGAGCTAGCCGAAGTGTTTACCCTCGCCTCGCGCGACGGCCAGCAGCACCAGCCCCGACAGAACCAACAGAACCACCATGGTGACGACGAATGTCAGCACTTCTCTCCCCGGATCCCCACACCCAATACAAAGCCTGACGTTCTCAACGGGACAGAAGTTCCCCGAATGCCTTGGCGATTTCGTCGACCTGCCACTCCAGCGTCAGCGGCGTCATCACCAGCTCGACCCAGGACCACCCCGGTACGTCGGCCGGCGTCCACGGACCGCACAACGCCTCGTGGGTCCGCTCCATCCGCTCGACCGCGACGCGCTCGATCGACTCGGCGGCGCGCGGCGCGTAGACCCGGAACGAGTTGGTGTGCGGCGGCTCCGGCAACACCCGGAAACCCTCGCTCTGCAAGGACATCGCGACTTCGACGGCCCGCTCGTGCAGGTCGGCCATCAGCGGGAGGACGGTCCGTAGACCGTTCCGCGCGGACACGGCGTACGGGAACAACGAATAGAGGTTGCCACCGAGCCGGCGCTGCCACCGGCGTACCTCGGCGATCACGTCCTCAGGTCCGGCCAGGGCGGCACCGCTGATCCCGCCGAGGACCTTGTAGAACGACACGTAGACGGTCGACGCCAGGGCGCCGATCTCGGCGAGGCTGTGCCCGAGGTACGGCGTACTCTCCCAGAGGCGGGCGCCGTCGAGGTGCAGCGGTACGCCGCGCTCGGCGCACGACCCGGCGAACACGACCAGCTCGTCCCACGTCGGCAGCACGAATCCGGCATCCCGCAACGGAAGTTCGAGCGTCACGGCGGCCAGCTTGCCGGGGATGGCGGCCAGCTCGTCCGGCCGTGGCTGGCGCGGCTCCGACGTCATCCGCTCGATGCGCAGGTGGTGTACCTCCTCCAGCGCGTTCAGCTCGTGCACCAGGAGGTGGGCCAGCCCGTGGACCGCGACGCGGTTGGTGGCGGCGCGATCGGCGTACACCCGGAGTACCGCTTGTTGGGCCATGATGCCGGTCGGGAGGAACACCGCGGCCGGCTTGCCGAGGAGCTCGGCGACCTCCTGCTCCAGCGTGGCTACTTCACCGCCGTTGCCGTAGACATCTACCTCGTCGTCTGTGACCACCTCGGCGAGCTGCCGCAACCGGTCCGCTGCCGGCAGCCGCCGGTTGGACAGCCAGCGCTCACAGTTGGCCGCCGCGTTCTTCCGTCGCTCTCGCAGGTCCTCGGAGGTAGTAGCCACAGGCCCATCCTCTCCTGTCCGGCAAGCTCTCTCAGATCGTGGCTGTGACCAGGTGCTTTCCCTGCACAGTCCTGATCTCCACCGAGTGCACCTCGTTCAGCGGGATCAGTACGCCGCCGCCGAACGTACTGCCGTTCTGTGCGGCCTTCTCGGAGACCTCCCAGCTACCTGCGACCCACGTGTAGCCCTCGTTGTTCGTGACGACCATCTCGCACTGGTCTCCGGCCTTCAGCCCGGTCAGCTGGACCTGCACCCAGCTCCAGCCCGGCCTCGGCTCCACGGTCGCCGTCATCCGCGTCCCGGTGTTGGTGTCGACCGTGCTCACCTGCTTCGACCCTGCGACCGGCTGGTCGCCGCCGGGCGCTGTCGATCGACCAAGCGCTACTCCACCGCCCAGGGCACCAGCAAACACCACAAGCGCTGCGGCCACCATCAGCCAGCGCGAGCGCCGCTTCGGCGGCACAGGTGCGGAGCGGACCTCGCGGAGCGTCCGCTGCAGCATGAGCTCGCCGTCCTCGGGCGGTCCCTCCAGGAACGCCTCCGGCGGCACCTCACCCAGGAGGTCGGTCAGCTCGCTCAGCTCCGTCACCTCCGCCCTGCACTCCGCACAGGTGGCCAGGTGCTCCTCGACCTCGGCGATGTCAGCCGGCTCCAGCGCACCCAGGACATAGGCGCCCAGCTGCGTACGGTCGTGCTCACTCATGGGCCACCTCCTCCTCGGACTTCTCTGCCAACACCGCGCGCAGAGCTCGGAGGGCGTAGTACGAACGCGATTTCACGGTACCGGGCGGAACGCCCAGCTCTTTGGCAGCTTCTGCCACGGACCGGCCGCGGTAGTACAGCTGCACCAGTACTTCACGGTGCTCGGGCGACACCTTGTCCAGCGCTTCCATCACCACCATGGTGTTCACCACCGACTCGGAGTGATCCCCCTCGACCGGTGGTCTGTCCACGACGTCGGCCACCTCGGCCGGCCGGGCCGCCCGGGCCCGGGCGCGGTCGGTGACCAGGTTCCGCGCGACGGTCAGCAGCCAGCCCCGCACCGACCCCTTCCCGGCGGCCAGGTCGTCCGCGTGCTTCCACGCCCGCAGCAGCGTTTCCTGTACGACGTCTTCGGCCGCGGCCCGGTCGCCGGTCAAACGGGTCGCGTACGCGAGCAGGCTGCGTCCGTGCTCGGCGTACAACGCGCGTATCAGGGTCTCGGCGTCGCGCCGTCCCGGGGTGTCACCCACCGACCGCACGATACCGGGATCGCCAGGTGCCGACACCAGGAAAGCACCCACCGAATCAGCAACCGCCACACTCCCTACACGTACGCCGGCACCGACCGGTTCAACTATCGTCACCGGCATGAGCCACGAGATCCCCGCACCGGTCCAGCGCGCCCTGGACGCCATCGACGCCCTCGACAACGACGCCTTCGTCGCGGCCTTCGCCCCCGACGGCTACGTCGACGACTGGGGCCGCGAGTTCCGCGGCCCGGACCAGATCCGCCGCTGGAGCACCAACGAACTGATCGGCAAACAGGCGACCTTCACCAACACCGAGGTCACCACCCCCGGCAACCCCCTGACCATCCTGACCCAGGTAGGCGGCAACGGCTTCAACGGCCCGTCCCACTTCACCTTCGAGATCACCGGCGACTCCCTCGCCTCAATGACCATCACGGCTTAGACGGGCTCGGGCTCGCGGATTCGTTGGGAGATGACGGCGGAGACGCCGTCGCCTCGCATGGTTACGCCGTACAGGGCGTCGGCTACCTCCATCGTGCGCTTCTGGTGGGTGATGACCAGGAGCTGGCTGTTCTCGCGGAGTTCTTCGTAGATCTCCAGGAGGCGGCCGAGGTTGGTGTCGTCCAGGGCGGCCTCGACCTCGTCGAGGATGTAGAACGGCGACGGGCGCGCCTTGAAGAGGGCCACCAGGAAGGCGACCGCGACCAGCGAACGCTCACCGCCCGACAGCAGCGACAGCCGCTTGACCTTCTTGCCGGGTGGGCGGGCCTCGACGTCGATGCCGGTGGTCAGCATGTCGGACGGGTCGGTCAGCACCAGCCGGCCCTCGCCGCCGGGGAACAGCCGGCTGAAGACGTGCTCGAACGCGATCTCGACGTCGCGGTATGCCTCGGTGAAGACCTGCTCGACCCGCTCGTCGACCTCCTTCACGATGTCCATCAGGTCGCGGCGGGACTTCTTCAGGTCGTCGAGCTGCTCGGACAGGAAGCGATGCCGCTCCTCCATCGCCTCGAACTCCTCGAGCGCCAGCGGGTTGATCTTGCCGAGCTGGTTCAGCGCCCGCTCGGCCTGCTTCAGCCGCTTCTCGACCTTGGTCCGGTCGAACGGCTCACCCTCGAGCTCGGCCGGATCCTCGCCGTCCTTGGGCAGAGCGGGGACCAGCTGGTCCGGCCCGTACTCCGCGACCAGCGCGTCGACCTCGATGCCGAGCTCGCCCAGCGCCTTCTCGTACAGCGCCTCGAGCCGCATCTTCTGCTCGGCTCGCGCCAGCGCGTCCCGGTGCACGGTGTTGGTCAGCTGCTCCAGCTCGGAGCTGAGGTTCCGGGTCGCGGACCGCGCCTGCGCGAGCGCCTGCTCCCGGTCCGCCCGCTGCGCCTGGATCGCCGACCGTTCGGCCGCCGCCAGCTGCAGCGAGGACTCCAGCCGCGCCAGCACATGACCGGCGGCCAGGTGTACGGCGTTCGCCGCCTCGGCCTGCCGCGCCCGCCGGGCCGCCCGCGCGATCGACCGCGCCCGTGCCTCCCGCTCCTGGCGCGCCGCCCGCTCCAGCGAGTCCGCCCGGCCGGACAGCGCCCGGGCCCGCTCCTCGGTGGTCCGCAGCGCCAGCCGGGCCTCCATCTCGGCCGCGCGCCCCGCCTTGGCCGCCTCGGCCAGCCGGTCGCGCTCCGAGGTGTCCGGCTCGTCGCCTTCCTCGTCGAACGCTTCGGCGTCCATCAGCCGCTCTTCGAGCTCGGCCAGCCCGGACAGGTTCTTGTCCCGCTCCGCCTCGGCGGCCGCGATCGCCTCGGCCATCCGCTCGGCCTCGCCGCGGGACGCCTTGGCCAGCGAGCCGAAGTGCCCCAGCTGCTCGGCCACCGCGGCCATCGACGCGTCCGACTCGTGCAGCCGGGCCAGCGTGATCTCGACGGACTCCTTCTGCCGGGCCCGCTCGTCCTCCATCGCCTGCAGCTCGAACCGCAGCCGCTCGCTGCGTGCAGTCGCCTCGGTCAGCTTCTCCGCTGCCTCGTCGACGGCGGACTGCACCTCGATCAGGCTCGGTGCCGCGTCCGACCCGCCGTACGCGAAATGCGCTCCGAGGACGTCGCCCGCGCGCGTCGTACAGGTGACATCGGGCAGGTCCCGAACCAGCGACCGCGCCGCCGGAACGTCGTCCACGACCGCGACCTTGCGCAGCAGCCGGCGCAGTGCGGGCCGCAGCGTCTCGGGGCACTCGACGACATCCACCGCGTACGACGCGCCGTACGGCAGCGCCGGCCACAGCGAGTAGTCGTCGGCCGGGGCGTCGCCGAGCAGCATCCCGGCGCGACCGAGGTCGTGCTCCTTGAGGTGGCCGACGGCGTGCAGGGCCGCGTCGGCGTGCGTGACGGCGACCGCGTCCGCGGCCTCGCCGAGCGCCGCCGCGATCGCGGTCTCGTACCCGGGGCGAACGCTCAGCAGCGCCGCCACCGAACCCATCAGGCCGTTGATCTGCTCCGACGCCGCGAGCAGTGCGCCCGCGCCGTCCTTACGGTTCAGACCGAGCTCGAGGGCTTCCTTCCGGGCGGCCAGGCCGGTGCGCTCGCGCTCGGCGTCCCGCTCCTCGGCGCGCAGCTTCGCCAGCCGCTCGTCCAGCTCGTCCAGCACCGCCTGAGCGGCCTCGTACTCCTCGTCGAGACCCTTCTCGCCCGCGTCCAGCCCGGCGACCTGGGTCTCCAGCGCGGTGAAGTCGTGCTGTGCCTTGGCCGCCCGCTCCTCCGCCTCGCGGCGGTTGGCCGCCAGCCGGCCGATCTCGGACTCGGCGGCGGCCGCGCGGCTCTTCAGCGCGTTCACCTGGCCGGTCAACCGGGCCAGGCCCTCGCGGCGGTCGGCGGCGGCCCGGATCAGCGCGGAGATCCGGCGCTCCTCCTCGGCCTCCTGCGCCTCCAGCTGCTGGCGGCGCTCGACGGCCTCGGCGAGCAGCTCCGAATGCGCCTCGACCTCGGCCTCGATCTGCGCCTCGGTCTCGCGGACCCGGGCGGCCTCCAGCTCGAGCTCCTCCGGGTCGCGGCCCGGCCGCGGCTCCTCGGCCTCGTCGCTCAGCGACCGGATCCGGTCCGCGGCGATCCGTGCGGTTCCCTTGATCTTCTCGCCGAAGCCGGACAGCTGGTACCAGGTGTCCTGAGCGGCCTGCAGTGCCGGGGCGTCCTCGCGGAGCGCGTCCTCCAGCTCCGCCTCCAGCTCGCGCGCCTCGCGCAGCTTCGCCTCGATCTCGGTCCGGCGCTCGGTCAGCCGGGCCTCGTCACGCAGCTCGGCCTCGAGCGCGGACTGGGCCTGGACGATGTCGTCGGCGAGCAGCCGGGCGCGGCCGTCGCGGACCTCGGCCTGGATCGTCACCGCCCGGCGCGCCACCTCCGCCTGGCGCCCGAGCGGCTTCAACTGGCGCCGGATCTCGGTGATCAGGTCGCCGAGCCGGTGCAGGTTGCCCTCGGTCGCCTCCAGCTTCCGGATCGCCTTTTCCTTGCGCTTGCGGTGCTTCAGGACACCGGCGGCCTCCTCGACGAAGCCGCGGCGGCCCTCCGGCGTGGCGCGCAGGATCGAGTCCAGCTGGCCCTGGCCGACGATGACGTGCATCTCGCGGCCGATACCGGAGTCGCTGAGCAGTTCCTGGACGTCGAGCAGCCGGCAGTTCTGGCCGTTGATCTGGTAGTCGGAGCCGCCGTTGCGGAACATCGTCCGGCTGATCGTCACCTCGGCGTATTCGATCGGCAGCGCGCCGTCGGTGTTGTCGATGGTGAGGACCACCTCGGCGCGTCCGAGCGGCGAGCGCCCGGAGGTGCCGGCGAAGATGACGTCCTCCATCTTGCCGCCGCGCAGCGACTTCGCGCCCTGCTCACCCATCACCCAGGCCAGTGCGTCGACGACGTTCGACTTGCCGGAGCCGTTCGGCCCGACGATGCAGGTGATGCCTGGTTCGAAGTTCATCGTCGTCGCGGACGCGAACGACTTGAAACCCCGGAGCGTCATGCTCTTCAGGTACAAGGCGAAGGTCTCCAACCGGTGAAAGGACAGACGGTACCTAAGGAACCGCCGTAGCTGTTCGTCACGCTGCCGCTACCCGGGGGAAGGTGTTCCGCTTCGCAGTCTACAAAAAGATCCGCGGGATCCAGCGGAGGCCGAGCCGATCAGAGTTGGCCGGCGGAAGGTCTGGGAGCACAACATCGGGGTGAACATGCAACCGGCGGAGGCCCGGACGGGGGCCACCGCCGTGTGTGAGCAGACGGTAAGAATCTACCTCTTGTGTGTCAGACCGAGGCGGGAGTTCGCAGAGCCTCGTCGACGGTGAGCAGCCGACCCTCGTGGATCTGAGCCACCAGGTGGTCGTTCTCAGCCTGGAGCCGCATCACGTGCGCCTCCAGATCGGCGACACGCCGGTTGAGCAAGCGAACCTGCTCCAGCATGCGCGGGTCAGTGCCTCCAAGATGCCCTAGAAGAGCCTTGGCCATTGTGCTGTCCTCCGGAAGGGTTCTGGCCGGTCGCGCTCCTCTGTCCTGGTCAAAGCGGGAGCGCCGAAAAGTTGTGCCGTCTTTCAGGGTGACACCGGCGGGGCCGACGGGTCAACCTGGGCCACATTTGTTAAGGATACCTCGCTCACCAGCGAACCTGGCGTGGAACCGGCTGACATTTCGGGCAGCGGTACGACGAACGGTTCATGAACGGCTCGCGACGGATCGGCCGGCCGTCCCGCGGGCACGGCGATCCCTCCTGGCCGTAGACGTTCAGGCCGCGTTCGAAGTACCCGGATTCGCCGTTCACGTTGACGTACAGGGCGTCGAAGCTGGTGCCACCAACGGTCAGCGCCTCGGCCATCACGTCGTGCGCGTGGCCGAGAATCCCCTTGATTTGCACGGGTTTCAGCGTTTCGGTCGCCCGGGCGTAGTGCAGCTTGGCCCGCCACAAGGTCTCGTCGGCGTAGATGTTGCCGATCCCGCTGACCGCGGTCTGGTCGAGCAGCGCGCGCTTGAGGCCGGTCCTGCGGCGCCGGATCTTCGCGACCACCTCGTCCGGATCGAACAGAGGATCGAACGGGTCCCGGGCGATGTGCGCGATCTCCGCCGGCAGCTCCGCGCCGCCCTCGGAGTAGGACAGACCACCGAACATCCGCTGGTCCACAAAACGGACCTCTCCGCCGCCGTCGGCGAACCGGAACCGGACCCTGAGGTGCGGCTCGTCCGGCGCGCCGACCGGCTGGACCCGGAACTGGCCGCTCATCCCGAGGTGGGTCAGGACGGCGTCACCCGACGTCAGCGGCAGCCACAGGTACTTGCCGCGCCGGGCGGGCTCTGCGAAGACCTGGCCCTTGAGCCGGGACGCGAAATCCTCCGCCCCGGCGGCGTGCCGGCGTACCGGCCGGGGATGCAGCACCTCGACGGTGTCGACGGTCCGGCCGGTGAGAAAGTCCACCAGCCCCCGCCGCACCACTTCTACTTCGGGAAGCTCGGGCACACTACGGCTGCTGCGAAGGATCCACGCTGTCCGGATGCGCGGCGCGCAGGGCCTTCCAGGCGGTCTCGGCGGCCTGCTGCTCGGCTTCCTTCTTGCTCCGGCCGATGCCGTGTCCGTACGTATCGGTCCCGATCCGGACCCGCGCCTCGAACGTCTTGGCGTGGTCCGGCCCGGATTCGGCGATCACGTACTCCGGGACGCCGACGCCGAGCTGGGCGACCAGCTCCTGCAGCGAGGTCTTCCAGTCCAGGCCGGCGCCGAGCCGGGCCGACGACTCCATCAGGTCGTCGAACAGCCGGTGCACCACCCCGCCCGCGACCTCGAAGCCGCGGTCCAGGTAGACCGCACCGATCAGCGCCTCGACACAGTCGGCGAGGATCGACGACTTGTCCCGACCACCGGTGGCCTCTTCCCCGCGGCCGAGCCGTAGGTACTTGCCGAGCTTGAGCTCGCGGGCGACCCCCGCGAGCGCACGCATGTTGACCACCGCGGCCCGGAGCTTGGCCAAGCGGCCTTCACTCAGGTCCGGGTGGTTCCGGAACAGCGACTCCGTGACGATGACGCCGAGCACGGAGTCCCCGAGGAACTCCAGCCGCTCGTTCGTCGGCAGCCCACCGTTCTCGTACGCGTACGAGCGGTGGGTGAAGGCGTGCTCCAGCAAATTGTCAGCCAGCGATACGCCGAGCCGCTGATTCAGCTCGGCGTAGAGCCCCGTTTCGTTGACCGAAGAATTCACTGACTGGTGCCGTTTAGCTCTCGACGACCTGGCGACGCTCGCCCTTCGCGCCGTACTGGCCGCAGTTCGGGCAGACGGTGTGCTGCAGGTGCTTCGCGCGGCAGGCGGGGTTCACGCAGGTCACCAGCGACGGGGCAGTGGTATTCCACTGGGCCCGGCGGCTGCGGGTGTTGCTGCGCGACATCTTCCGCTTCGGAACGGCCACGGTTACGGACTCCTCGGTTTCACTGGCTGGTCGGGACCGGCCGGTTTCGGTTGGTGTATCTAGTTGTTCTGCTCGTCCTGCTCGCGCAGGTTGCCGAGGGCGGCCCAGCGGGGATCGATCCGTTCCCCGTGCTTGTGGCCGGGCTCGTCCGCCAGGCGTGCCCCGCACTCGGGGCACAGACCCGGACAGTCGTCCGTACACAGTGGCTGGAACGGCAGTGCGAGCACCACCTGGTCCCTCAGCACCGGCTCGAGGTCGATCAGATCGCCCTCCATCCGGCTGGCCTCGTCCGGCTCGGCGTCGCTCTCCGGGTAGACGTACAGTTCCTGGACGTCAGCGAGGAACTCGTCCTCGATATCGACCAGGCACCGCGCGCACTCCCCGACCAGGCGGCCACGGGCCGTTCCGGTGACGAGCACCCCTTCGACCACCGATTCCAACCGTAGATCGAACTGGATCGGATCGCCTTCGGGGACGCCGATCACGTCGATTCCGAGATCCGCCGGCGCCGGCGCCGTGAAGCTGACTTCGCGTTGGGACCCGGCGCGGCGTGTCAGCTCGTGCGTGTCGATCACGAGGGGGGACCGCGGGTCCAAGACGCTCAGGGCAAACCTTTCAGGCGTGGGCAGGCAAGATCTCGGTCTCGTCGAGACCGGTTGTCAAGACTACCAACTCCGCGGCGTAGCGCCCAATCCGGGGGAAGCTACAGGGTGTTCAGTAACCGAGCGTGAACGGCGGGCGTCACGAACGTGCTGACGTCGCCGCCGAGCCGGGCGATCTCCTTGACCCAGCTGGACGAGATGAACGCGTGCTCCGGCGCGGTCGGGAAGAACAGCGTGTCCACCCCGGTCATCCGCCGGTTCAGCTGGGCCATCTGCAGCTCGTAGTCGTAGTCGGCGGCCGAACGCAGGCCCTTGACGATCACGCCGGCTCCCTCGGCCTTGCAGTAGTCGACGACCAGGCCGTCGAACGAGCCGACGCGGACGTTCGGGAACGGCTCGACGAGCTCGGTGAGCATCTCGAGCCGCTCCTGCGGGCCGAACAGCCGATTCTTCGACTGGTTCACCCCGGCGGCGACGATCAGCTCGTCGAAGGCGGCCGCCGCCCGCGTGACGATGTCGAGATGCCCGACAGTGGGTGGGTCGAAGGTGCCCGGAAAAACAGCCCTACTCATCCGCGGAGCCTAGTTTTGGCCATGGCGGTGACCGTACCAAAGGCGGGCCTCGCCGTACTTGCGGTCCCGCAGCGCGGCGAACCCCGCCGGCCACTCCCACGGCTCGCGCTTGCCGCGCTCCACCACCACGAGCGCGTCGTCCGCGAGCCAGCCGCGCGCGGCCAGATCGGTGAGCACGTCCTGCAGCTCGGCGGTCTCCAGCTTGTACGGCGGATCCGCGAAGACGAGGTCGAACACCGCCGGCGCGTCACTCGCCGTGATCTTCTCCACCGGCCGGGTGAGCAGCTTCGCGCCCGGGAGGTCCACGACCTTGATGTTCGCCGCGATCACGTCCGCCGCGCGCCGGTCGGACTCGACGAGTACGGCGGTGGCGGCGCCGCGGGACAGCGCCTCCAGGCCGATCGCGCCGGATCCGGCGTACAGGTCGAGCACCGCCAGCCCGGCGAAGCTGCCGAACTCCGACTCCAGCGACGAGAACAACGCCTCCCGCACCCGATCAGCCGTCGGCCGCGTCCCACTCCCCGCCGGCACCCCAATCCGCCGCCCGCCGGCCGCTCCCCCGACAATGCGCGTCACGTCTTCTCCAGGTATTCGGTGGTCTCCGATTCCAGGGCGTTGCGGACGATGGCGAGTAGCTCGGGGAACTCGGACAGGGCGGGGTCCACGCCGACGATTCTGGTCGCCTCCTGTCGCGCGGCGAGGATCACGTCCTCGTCGCGCAGCACGCTCAGCAGCTTCAGGCTGCTTCGCTTGCCGGACTGGGCGACACCGAGCACGTCGCCCTCCCGCCGGGTCTCCAGGTCGATCCGGGACAGCTCGAACCCGTCCGTCGTCGACGCGACCGCCTCGAGCCGCGCGTACGACTTCGACCCGGCCCACAGGTCCGTGACGAGCAGGCAGAGCCCCGGCACCTTGCCCCGCCCGACCCGTCCACGCAGCTGGTGCAGCTGCGAGATCCCGAACCGGTCGGCGTCCATGATCACCATCGTCGAGGCGTTCGGTACGTCGACCCCGACCTCGATCACCGTGGTCGCGATCAGTACGTCGATCTCGCCGGCCGCGAACCGCGACATCACCGCGTCCTTCTCGTCGGCCGGCAACCGCCCGTGCAGGATCTCCACCCGCAGGTCGTGCAGGATCTCGGTGAGCGCGTCGTACACCTGCAGCACCGAGATCGGCGGCCGCGCCTGCTTCTTC
The DNA here is from genome assembly GCF_006715085.1 of Kribbella jejuensis. NCBI lineage: Bacteria > Bacillati > Actinomycetota > Actinomycetes > Propionibacteriales > Kribbellaceae > Kribbella > Kribbella jejuensis. Next base: position 669,002 of record NZ_VFMM01000001.1, read on the forward strand.
CCGCCTTCGTCGGTCTCGAGCAGCTCGCCTTCTTCGTCGGTGGCGTTCTTGACGTCGTCGCCGATCCGCGGGCACACGACGTACACCTGATGGCCCTTGCCGACCTCCTCGCGGACCCGGGCCCAGGCGCGCTGCAGCCAGTCCGGCCGCTCCTTCGCCGGTACGACGGACGACTGGATCGGCGACCGCCCCGCCGGGAGCTGGGTGAGCGTCGACACCGCGAGGTCGCCGAACACCGTCATCGCGACCGTCCGCGGGATCGGTGTCGCGGTCATCACCAGCACGTGCGGCGTGTTCTCGCCGGACTTCGCGCTCAGCGCCGCCCGCTGCTCGACGCCGAACCGGTGCTGCTCGTCGACCACCACGAGGCCGAGGTCGGCGAACTGGACCTTGTCCTCGAGCAGCGCGTGCGTGCCGACCACGATCCCGGCGGCACCGCCGGCCGCGTCGAGCATCGCCGTACGACGAGCGGCCGCGTTCAGCGAACCGGTCAGCAGACCGATCTTCGTCGCGTTCTCCGCGCCGCCGAGCATGCCCTGCTCGGCCAGTTCACCGAGCATCTTCGTGAGCGTCTTGTGGTGCTGTACGGCGAGGACCTCGGTCGGCGCGAGCAGCGCCGCCTGGCCGCCGTTGTCCACCACGGACAGCATCGCCCGCAGCGCGACCACGGTCTTGCCGGAGCCGACCTCGCCCTGGAGCAGCCGATGCATCGGATGCGAGCGAGCGAGATCCGCGAAGATCTCCTCCCCCACCGCCGCCTGACCCTCGGTCAGCTCGAACGGCAGCCGCTGGTCGAACTCGTCGAGCAGCCCACCTTCCACCCGCGGCCGCGGTACGGCGTTCAGCGCGTCGGTGACCGCGCGCCGCTGAGCGAGGATCGTCTGCATCACCAGCGCTTCCTCGAACCGGAATCGGCGCTGTGCATCGTGGATGTCCTTCTCGGTGTCCGGCAGATGCACCTTCTGCAAGGCGTCCCGGAGCCCGAGCAGCTTCTCCTTGTCCAGCACGAGGTCCGGCACCGGGTCGTCGATCCGGTCGTCCAGGCCGTCCAGCACGATCTTGATCGACCGCTCGATCGTTGCGGTCGGCAACTTCGAGGTCGCCGGGTAGAGCGGCCGGAACGGCCTGGCCCGGCGCTCGATCTCGGCCTCGGTCAGGTCCTCCTCGTCGAGGATCTCGGTACCCGGGTTCTTCAGCTGCATGATGTCGCGGAACATCGTCACCTCGCCCCAGAACAGGGCGGAGGTGCCGGGCGTCAGCTTCGTCAGCAGCCACGGCTGGTTGAAGAACGCGGCCTCCAGGTCGTTGCGGCCGTCGGTGACCACGACCTTGGTGATCGTCCGGCGCTTGCGGAACTTGTGCACCTCGTCGGGCCGGATCTCGATCTTGCTGTCCAGCGCCCGGGCGGTGACCTTCTTGACCCGGCCGTTCACGGTAGCCTGGTCGCCGACCTCGAGCTCGTCGAACGGCGTCAGCTCGCCCTTCTTCAGGTACCGCCGCGGATAGTGCCGCAGCAGCTCGCCGACGGTCTCGATCTCGAGCACCTCGGCGAACGTCTTGGCCGTCTTGGCCCCGAGGAAGTCACGCAGCTTCCTGTCCATGTCGGCCCTCATATCGACACCGTCATTCCACCCCGATCAGCAACGGGTACCTGTCCTGCCCTCCGTCGTACACCATCACGTCGACATCTTTGCGCTGCCGCCGGACATGTCGCTCCACGGCCGCCGCGAGTTCGGGATCCGCGTCCCGCCCGGTGACGATCGTCAGCAGTTCGCCGCCACCACCGAGCAGCCGGTCGACGACGCCGTACGCCGCCTGCTCCAGGTCGTCGGTGATCAGCGCGAAGTCGCCGTCGACCACGCCCAGCGCATCGCCGGTCCGGCACATCCCGGCCATCGTCCAGGCGTCCTTGACCGCGATCGTGACCGCGCCGTGCCGGGTCTGCCCGGCGGCGGCCGAGAGCTGGACGACGTCGTCGTCGAAGCTGCGCTCCGGGTCGTGGACGGCGACCGCGGCCAGGCCCTGGACCTGTGCGCGGGTCGGGATCACCGCGACCCGGATGCCGTCCTGGCGGGCGGCGGTCGCGGCGGCCTCGGCGACCGCGATCGAGTCCTGGTCGTTCGGCAGGATCACGATCTCCGGGGCCTTCGACTCCTCGATCGCCTGCAGCAGTTCACCGGTCGAGCAGCGCCGGCCGGGACCGCCGCGGATGACCCGGGCACCGGCCTGCGTGAACAGGTCGCCGAGCCCGTCACCGGCGACGACCGCGATCACGGCCCGGCCCGGCGCCGGCTCGTGGTGGTGCGCCTGATCGGCGAAGTGGGTGACCCGGATCCGGTGCGGGCGGCCGATGTCGATGCCGTGCTCGATCGCGGCGCCGACGTCGTCGGTGTGGACGTGGACGTTCCACAGCCCGTCGCCGCCGACCACGACGACCGAGTCGCCGAGTGCGTCCAGGCTCTGCCGGAAGTCCCCGATCTTGTCGTCGGCCGCGTCGAGCAGGTACATCACCTCGTACGCCGGACCGTCCTGGCTGACCGCGTCCTCACCCTGCGGCTCCACCCGGGCCGGTACGTCGACGAGAACGTGCCGCCCGGTGAGGACGGACTCCATCGCGCCGAGGATCACCACCAGGCCGGCTCCCCCGGCGTCGACGACGCCCGCGCGCCGCAGTACGTCCAGCTGTTCCGTCGTCTTGGTCAACGCCTGGCGGGCGGAGGCGACCGCGGCGAGGCAGACGTCGGCGAGCGACTTGCCGTCGTTCGCGGCGGTCATCGCACCGGAGGCGGCGGCCCGGGCGACGGTCAGCATCGTCCCTTCGACCGGCTGCGCGACCGCGCCGTACGCGGCGTCGGCGGCGTACCTCAGCGCGTCCGCGAAGGCGGCGGCCTCGCTCATCCGGGCGTCGGCGAGAACCCCGGGGGCGGCGCCGGGTCGCTCGGCACCACCGGCAGCGTCGCGGTTCCGCGGGAGGTTCTCGTCGAGGCGGAGGCCGCAGGCGCGGATCAGCTGCGAGGTGATCACGCCGGAGTTTCCGCGGGCGCCGAGCAGGGCGCCGCGGCCGAACGCCTGGATCGCCTCGGTGAAGGTCAGTTCACCCTTCGGCAGCGCGTCGCAGGCGGCTTCCCAGGTCAGGTAGAGGTTCGTCCCGGTGTCGCCGTCCGGGACCGGGTACACGTTCAGCTCGTCGATCCCGGTCCGCGCCCGGGCCAGCTCGGCCAGCGCGGTCCGGGCCCAGGCGCGCAGCACCTCAACCGTCAGTTCCTCCACGCCGGAAGGGTAGTAGGTCCGCTTACCATGTGCTGTGCCTCGCTCCATCTTGTTCTCGTTCGCGTCCGACAGCTACCGCTACGCGGTCCGCGAACTCCGCGAGGCCTTCCCGGGTGAGCACACCGTCGAGCGACTCGGCGCGGAGCTCGCGCGACTGGCCGACAGCGCCGTACCGGTCGAGGAGTTCGCGGCGGCCTGCGAGGACGGCCGGATCATGTTCGTCCGGCACCTCACGGTCGAGGTCGCCGGATACCCGCTCGACGACCTCCCCAGTGAACCCGAGCTGGCCACCACGCTGCTGGACGAGCTCGCCACCAGGTCGGTGTCGGTGCAGACCTGGATCGACGACGCCGGTACCGGCAGCCACTACCGCCGCCTGATCGCCGACGCCCTGGCCACCCGTGGGGTTCGTACCGAGCTCGCCGGGCAGGACGTCGTCGTGTCCGGCGTCGTCGCCGGCAAGCAGCTGCTGCTCGGGGTGAATCGCCTGGCCGACAGCCTGTCGGACTGGCCGGGTGGGCGGATGCGGTTGGCTCGGGGTGAGGACCGGGTGTCGCGGTCGGAGTTCAAGCTGGAGGAGGCGATCGCGACCTTCGGGCTGGAACTGCCGAAGAGCGGGAAGGCGGTCGACCTGGGCGCCTCGCCGGGTGGGTGGACGCGGATCCTGCGGCAGCACGGGCAGGAGGTCTGGTCCGTCGACCCGGGCTCGCTGGACCCGCGGCTGCGGGCCGACAGGCGGATCCATCACGAGGCGACTACCGCCGGGCGGTTCTTCGCGAACAACCGGGTCCGGTTCGACGTGGTGGTGAACGACATGCGGATGGACCAGGTGACCAGCGCCCGGATGATGCTCGACGCGGCCGCCCACCTGCGCCGCGGCGGTCTCGCGATCGTCACCCTCAAAGGCGGCGGCAAGAACCCGCTCGACGGCGCCCGGCACGGCATCGACGTCCTCCGCGAGCGGTACGACGTACTCCACGCCCGCCAACTGCACCACAACCGGAACGAGATCACCGTCGTCGCTCGCAAACACGAGTAGGCGCCCGGGGTGAGCCCCGGGCGCCTACTGCGAAAGCCCTACACGGAGAAAGCTGGATCAGCCGACGACGCGCTGGACCTTCCCGGCCTTGATGCAGGAGGTGCACACCTTCATCTTGGTGGGCGTGCCCTTGATGATCGCGCGGACCGGCTGGATGTTCGGGTTGAAACGACGCGGCGTACGAGCCTTGACCCGCCGGATCATCGCGCCCTTACCCAGGCGGGCAACGCTGTTGCCGAACGTCGGCTGCTTGCCGCAGACATCGCACTTCTTAGACATGATTCTCCGTGTTCAGGGTCGTGACTCCGACAGATCATGTTACATGTGTGTTGGCGAGCCACCAATTCGGTACATACGCACCGATCAGGCAGTGAGGTACGCCACTTCCTCGTCGGTCAGCTGAACCAGCAGACCCGGTGTCGAGGTCCGGGTCTCGCTGACGTGCCGCGGCCCGATCAGCGGGAACACCGGGTACGGCTGGTGCAGCAGCCAGGCCAGCGCGATCGCCGTCGGCTCCACACCCTTCGCCGCCGCGAGCTCCCGCGCACGGTCCAGCCGGCGGAAGTTCTCGTCGGAGTAGAAGCAACGCACCAGTTCCTGGTCCGACGTGTCCTCCGGCTTGGCCCGCCCGGTGAAGAACCCACGCGCCTGGCTCGACCACGGGAACAGCGCGACCTGCCGCTCCCGCAACCACGCCTGCGACTCGTCGTCCGACACATGCCGGCAGCCGGCCCACGGTACGTCGTAGGCCCGCGCGAGGCTGAGGTGGTTGCTGAGCAGCGTGAACGGCTGCTTGCTGTTCGCCTCGGCGTACGCGTTGGCCTCGTCGAACCGTGCGGTGGACCAGTTCGACCCGCCGAACGCCTTGATCCGGCCCGCTTTGAAGTGCTCGTCCAGGACGTCGACGAACTCCGAGACCGGGATGTCCTCGTTGTCGCGGTGCATGAAGTACAGATCGACGTGGTCGGTCTGCAGCCGCTCGAGGCTCTCGTGCAACTGCCGGGTGATCGACTCGGGGTCGCAGTGCGGGGTGTGCGCGCCCTTCCCGATCACCACCACCTCGTCCCGGTTGCCGCGCGACGTCATCCACTGCCCGAGCAGCTTCTCGCCGCGCCCGCCGCCGTAGATGTACGCCGTGTCGAACGTCGTACCGCCGCGCTCGACGAAGTCGTCGAAGATCACCGCGGCGTGCGGCAGCGTCTGCTGGTTGTCCACGCCCATCACCAGGCGGGACACCTGCTTGTCGACGCCGGGCACCTTGCCGTACGTCATCGGGGCGTCGTCGCGGCGGCGCAGCGGCCGTCCGGTCGCGGTCGGCACGATCGCGTCGTCCCGCTCGCTCGCGTACTGCTGGCCGATCGCCGCCCGCCACTGGTCCTGGACAGTCAGGTTGCCGAGCGTGTCCGCCCAGCTCATCTCCGGCGCCTCCTGCGCGCCGGAAGCGATCGCCGCCTGCACGGCCTCCGCCTCCGCGGCGTAGATGAGGGCCGGCTCCGCGGAAATGTCCCGCGGGTCCTCGCCGACCCGGTGCAGGGTGACGTGCGTCGGCTTGCCGTCGCCGCCGAACCACGGGTCCTCGACGACGAGGTAGCCCTCGCTACCGAAGATCCGGACCTGGTTCTGGTCGGACAGCCGGACGCCGGTGCTGATCTGCGCGGTGATGCCACCGTCGAAGAACAGCGTCGCCACCGTCCACTCGTCGGCACCGGTCTCGCCGACCGTACCGACCGCGTTCACCGCGGCGGGGTCGGCGTACGGCTGCCCGGTCGCCGCGCCGGCGATCAAGCGCGCCATCGAGACCGGGTACCCGCCGACGTCGAGGATGCCGCCGCCGGCCAGGTCGTCGGCGAAGATCCGGCTCTCCGGCCGGAATCCGGCCGCGAACGCGAACGTCGCCTGGATCTGATGGACGGTACCGATCTCGCCGTCGCGGACCAGCTGGGCGATCAGCTTGGTCTGCGGCAGGCACCGGTACATGTACGCCTCCATCAGGAAGACGTCGTTGCGGACGGCGGCCTCGATCATCGCTTCTGCCCAGGCCCGGTTGATCGCCAGCGGCTTCTCGCACAGCACGTGCTTGCCCGCCTCGGCCGCCTTGATCGCCCACTCGACGTGCATCGGGTGCGGCGTGGCGATGTAGACGGCGTCGACGGTGCCGTCGGCGAGCAGGTCGTCGTACGAACCGTGCCGGTTGCCGATGTCCCACTTGTCGGCGAAGGCGTTCGCCGACTCGAGCGACCTGCTGCCGACGGCGACGACCTCGTTGGTCTTCGACGTCGGCACCTGGCTGGCGAACCGGGAAGCGATGTTGCCGGTGCCGATGATGCCCCAGCGGAGCTTGTGGTCAGTCAAGAGGAGTCCTGTGGTCGTGGTGGTTTGAGGTCAGAACTTCATGGCGCCCGCGGCCAGGTCGGCGATGAACGAACGCGCGCCGATCAGGAAGACGCCGATCAAGGGGATCACGCTCATCAGGGCGCCCGCCATCACCATCGAGTAGTCGGTGCCGTAGATGCCGTTCAGCTGGTCGAGGGCGACCTGCAGGGTGAGCCGGTTCGGGTCGGTCATCACGATCAGCGGCCAGAGGTAGTCGTTCCAGACGTTGATGAAGGTGAAGATGCCGAGGAAGGCCAGGCCGGGCCGGAGCACCGGCAGGCCGACGGTCAGGTACTGCCGGAAGAAGCCGGCGCCGTCGACCTTGGCGGCCGCGATCAGCTCGTCCGGGATCGCGCCCTTGGCGTACTGGCGCATCCAGAAGATGCCGAACGCGTTCGCCGCGCCGGGGATGATCAGTGCCTTCAGCGACCCGATCCAGCCGAGCTGTGCGAGCACCACGAACTGCGGTACCAGCGACAGCTGGGTCGGGATCATGAACGTCGCGAGGAGGATGCCGAACAGCAGGTTCCGGCCCGGGAACTGGTACTTCGCGAACGCGAACGCGGCCAGTGAATCGAAGAACAGCACCAGGACGGTGACACCGAGTGACGCGATCAGCGTGAGCAGCATCGAACCGAAGAAGTCGATGTTGTCCAGCACCTTGCCCATGTTCTCGAACAGGTGCGAGCCGATCAACAGTTTCGGCGGATAGCTGAAGATGTCCGGGGTGGTGTTGGAGGCCATCACCACCATCCAGTAGAACGGGAAGAGCGAGACGACGACGCCGAGCATCAGGACGACGTGACCGACTGCGGTGCGCACGCGCTCAATGGACATCGACGGCCTCCTTCTTGGCATTCTGGGCTGCGATCCTGCGTTCCACCCGCCGAGCGGCGCGTCGGGTCAGGCGTTCGTCGTCGGTGCCGCCGATCAGCCGCCAGTTCACGATGCTGAACAGCACGATCAGGATGAACAGCGCCCAGCCGACCGCGGCGCCGTAGCCGAACTGGTTCTTGATGAACGCGCTCTGGTACAGGTACGAGACGATCGTCAGGCCGGCGTCGCCCGGACCGCCGATGTTGCTGGTGTCGCCGAACAGCACCCGCGACTCGGTGAAGATCTGCAGGCCGCCGATCGTCGAGGTGACCGCGGTGAACAGGATCACCGGCCGCATCATCGGCACCGTGATCCGCCAGAACGTCTGCCGCGAACTGGCGCCGTCCACCCTGGCGGCCTCGTACACGTCCTGTGAGATCGCCTGCAGCCCGGCCAGGTAGATGATCGCGTTGTAGCCCACCCAGCGCCAGGTGACGATGGTCGCGATCGCGATCTTGATCCCCCACGGCGAGGTCAGCCATTCGACCTGGCCGACGCCGACCGACTTCAGGAACGCGTTCAGCAGGCCGAAGTTGTTGCTGAAGATCGAGCCGAACACCAGGGTGATCGCGACCACCGAGGTGACGTTCGGGATGAAGTACGCGATCCGGTAGAAGGTCCGGAACCGGGTCGCGTTGTGCAGCGCGTTGGCGATCACCAGCGCGAGCAGCAGCATCGGGACCGTGGACAGCACCCAGATGATCAGCGTGTTGGCGATCGTCTTCCAGAACGTGGCGTCGGTGAGCAGGTAGTGGTACTGCTCCAGCCCGACCCACTTCATCTGGCCGATGCCGTCCCAGGAGTGGAACGAGATCCAGATCGAGAACAGCACCGGGAACGCGCCGAAGATCGCGAACAGGATGAAGAACGGCGCGACCGCGGTGTACTGCGGCAACGCCTGCCGGAACTTGTTCGGCGGCTTGTCCTGTGTGGCCGTCGCGCTGATGGTGGTCGGCAGTGCCTTACTGGTGACAGCCATGTCAGATCGCCCCCGCTCGGCTCAGTTCACGCTGGATCTGGCGCTGGGCGTCGGCCCAGGCCTGGTCCGGGTTCTTGCCGGCCGCCTCGATGTTGACCAGTTCGGAGCTGATCGGCGTGTCGATGATGCTGTCGTACGGCGAGAAGTAGGCGCCGGGGTACTTCTTCGCGGAGTCCGCGAACACGTCGACGATCTTCTGGCCGCCGAAGAACGGATCCGGCGCGGACAGCTTCGGATCGGTGTACGACGCGGGCGTGGACGGGAACAGCACCGGGTCCAGGAACGCCTGGGCCTGGTTCTTCGCCGACTCGAGCCAGCTGATGAACGCGAACGCCGCCTTCGGGTTCTTGCAGTACTTCGTGATCGCCAGGAACGACCCGCCCTTGTTGCCGGCGCCACCAGGAGCCGCCGTCACCCGCCAGAGTCCCTTGGTCTTCGGCGCGGCGTTCTTCGGCCCGAGCTGAGCCCACCAGACGGCGCTGTTGTACGCGACCAGCTTCCCGTTGGTGACGACGGCGTTCTTGTCGCTCGAGTTCTGCGCGTTCGCCGACAACCCTTCCTTCACGACACGGACCGCCAGGTCGAACGCCTGCCGCACATGGTCCTGGTCGCCGATGTACTGCCCGTCCCGGGTCATGTACTTCTTGGGCAGCTGGGCCATCCGGGAGCCGTAGATGCCGGTGATGTTGTCGGTGATCGACGAGCCCGGCACCGCCTGCTTCAGTTTCCTCCCGAGCGCGATCAAGGCGTCCCAGTCCGGGGCGAGGCCGGCCACGGCGGCCGGATCGATGTCGATCCCCGCCTTGGTGAAGACGTCCGTCCGGTAGAACAGCGCGGTCGGGCCGGTGTCCATCGGGTAGGCCATCATCTTGCCCTGCGGGGTGATTCCCCAGTTCCACTTCCAGGGCAGGAAGTCCTTCTGCAGGTCCTTGGCGCCGAGTTCGTTCAGATCGTGGAACTGGTCCGCGTTCGGGAAGTAGGTGGCGACGTCGTCGTTGATCGCGACGATGTCCGGGACGAGCGACTTCCCGGCCAGCGCGGTCAGCACCTTGGTCTTGTAGTTGGAGCCGATCCGGGTCATCGCGAGCTTCATCCCGTCGTACCCCGGAATGCCCTTCTCCGCCTGGCCGATCAGGTCGTCGTTGACGGATCCGACCCAGGTCCACATGCTGAGCTCGTTCTTTCCACCCAGCGAACTGACAGATCCACAGCCGGTCAGGCCGGCGGCGGCCGCGGCGGTGCCGGCCGCCAGAAACGTCCTTCTGCTCAGTGTCATAGCCTCACCTGGCGCTTTCTGTTGGTTTTCGCCGGAAGGTGTCCACATATGTTTACGTAGCCACCAAGGTAAGCGCATACCGACTGAACCGGTCAAGCGTCTGATGACAAGATGGCGCCATGAGCTCACGCGCCGTCCTGTTCGATGCCGACGGGGTCCTCCAGCGGCCCACCTTCGACTGGTGGACCCGGCTGGGGTCGCTGGTGCCGTCCGGCGGCGACGCGTTCGTGGCCGACCTGATGACCGCGGAGAAGCCGTCGCTGGTCGGCAAGGGCGACTTCCGGGAGGCGCTGGCCGACGTGCTGCGGCGCTGGAACTCGACCGCCACCGTGGACGAGGCGATCGAGCCGTGGAGCTGGTTCGCCGCCGAGCCCGAGGTGATCGAGCTGGTGCAGACGCTGCGAGCGGCCGGGGTCGAGTGCCACCTGGCCACCAACCAGCACGCGTACCGGCGGGCGATCATGCAGGACGAACGCGGGTACGGCGCCTGGTTCGACCGGACGTTCTACTCCTGCGACCTCGGTCTCGCGAAGCCGGATCCGGCGTACTTCCGGGCCATCCTCGGCGAGCTCGGCGTAGCGGCGTCCGAGGTGCTGTTCATCGACGACAACGCGGCCAACGTGGCGGGTGCGCGGAGCGTGGGGCTGCGGGCGGAGCCGTACGACCTGTCGGCCGGCGTACCGGCTCTGATCGAGCTGCTACGCCGGCACGACCTGCCCGTTTAGGTGCGCGGGACCTTCAGCTTGTCCCAGCTGTCCTTGCCGGGGATGCCGTCGGCGTCGGCGCCGTGGAAGCCGAGCTTCTGCTGCCAGGCGGCATACGACTTCACGTCACCGGTGCCCCAGACGTCCTTGTTCGTCTGGGTCTCGTACCTGTTGCAGTCTTCCGCGATCAGCCGGGCGTGCATCGCCGCGATGATCGGGCTCTTGTGGCCGGCGACGAAGAACGACGTGCCGGGGAACGTCACGAACCCGGTTCGCGGCTCGTTCGAGTGCACGTACGTCGGCCGCCCGTAGCCGGCGATCCAGTTCGACATCCGCACGTGCCGATCGCACTTGTCGGAGTAGTTTCCCTCGATCGTGTAGACCTCCGAGCCGCTGACCCCGGTGACCAGGCCGACGTGGTCGATCGCGGACTTCAGGTCCGTACCGCCCCAGTCGAAGAACACGATGTCACCGCGCTGGATGCCGGCGACGTCGACGTGCCACTGGCCGTGCTTCTTGAACGCGTGCGCGTGGGCGGTGGTCAGCGCGAAGTCGCCCCCGAACGTGACCGCCTTCTCGTTGCCGGAGTGCCAGGCCCAGAACGTGATCGAGGCATCGCACCAGGGGAAGTTCCCGGCGAACGCGTCGCCGTTGCGGTCGCGGTACCACTTCTGGATGTGGTTCGGCTCGCCGATGCCGAGGTCGGCCTCGGCGATGCTGATCATGTCCTCGACGCCACTCATGACCCGTCACCCCCCGGTTCCTCGTCGCCGGGCTCCTGGTCACCGGCCGGGGGCACCCGGCCGTAACCGCCGTTCTCGGCCGGCCCGAACTCGGCCTCCAGTTCCGCCGGCTCGTCCTCGACCTGGTGGTCGAAGCTCGGCTCCACGAGCAACCGGGCCTGCTCTTCCTGCGACATGTCGTCGGGCACTTGGTCCAACTGATCCAGTGACGGCCGCCGAGCGGCCTGCACGTTGTCCGTCATCGCGATGACTCCCCCTCAAGACGCTGATTTCCCCCAGGTCTTGAAGCTTCATCCTCCTCCGCCCCCGGAACTCACGGAAGGACCCGGCACACAGGAATTTCTCAGCGGCCGACCGGCGGCACGGCGACCGGCACCGTGTGGATCTGGCCGGTACGGGCGTCGCTGCGAAGCCGGCCCAGGTTGTTCGCGATGGTGTCGCCCATGTGCCACTCGGACGTCAGGATGCACAGCGTCGGACCGTCGAAGTCGGCCAGGGTGACCGAGAACGGCGCGCGGTTCTCGGGCAGCTCGATGCTCTCCAGGATCTCGCCGCCGTCGGCAACCCGGACCACGCCCTCGCTGCCGGTCTGCGTCCAGATCGCGCCCTCGGCGTCCAGGCAGATCCCGTCCGGGCCGAGGTTCTCGGCGTACACCCGGCGGTTCGTCAGCCCACCGTCCGGCTGGACGTCGAACGCCGTCAACCGGCCGGCGAACGACTCCGCGATCACCAGCGTGCGGCCGTCCGGGGTGAGCACCATGCCGTTCGGGAACTCGATGCCGTCGGCCACCTCCCGGACCGTTCCGTCCGGCGTGACCAGCTTGATCCAGCCGGGCTTGGGTTCCCCGCCGCCGGCGAAGTCGAAGTCCGCGCCGTCCAGATAGATGTTGCCGTGGGCATCGAGCACGATCTCGTTCGCGCGCTGCTCGGCGAGCACGGTGACCGAGCCGTCCGGTTCGTAGCGGCGGAGCTTGTCGCCGGTGGTCAGCAGCCGGCCGTCGGGCGTCCACTCGATCGACCAGCCCATCAGCTGCTCGACCGGTACGTCGAAGTACTCGGCCTTGCCGTCGGCGTCGACCGCGACCACCTGCTGCGCGACCCAGTTGCAGAACCACAGCCGGCCGTCGTGCCAGCGCCCGGACTCGGGCATCGCCAGACCGTCGATCAGGAGCTTCATGGTGTGCAGCCTTCCTCGTTTCGCGGGTGCTTTCACCCTCTACACGAACGAGGTACGACCGGATCGACGGCTCAGCAGGGAAAGTACGGCGAGCAGCGGGAGCGTGATCAGGTACGCCGTCCGCAGGTCGAGGACCCGCGCCAGGACCGCGAGCAGCGCCGGCGCGACCAGGATCGCCGTACCGGAGGCCATCGCGCCGACCGCGGCGAGCCGGGCCGAGCTGATGCCGGGGGTCGCGACCAGCGACGCCACGGTCACCGGGTAGAGCGGTGCCACGCCGAGCCCCGCCACCACCAGTCCTGCGGCCACCACCGCCGGTACGTCGAACAGACTCACCAGCAACGTGCCGGCCGCAGCAAGCACGCTGGACGGCACCACCGGCGACCACTCCTTGAACCGGATCGGCCCGATCGCCCGTCCCACCGCCATCCCGATCGGGAACGCACTTCCGAGCAGAGCCGCCGTCGCCGTAGGCAGTCCGGTCGCCACCAACCGTGCCACCGCCCAAACCACAAAACAAAACTCCACAGCCACGGCCAGCACTACCCGCAGCCATCCCACGCCCACATCCAGCACAACCCGCCGCCCCACCCGCCGCCACTTCCCCGCCAACCCCACAGCAGGTGCCGAGTCGATCAACACAGGCACAGCTTCCTGTGAGGACGACGCCGAGCCCGCCTGACGCCCGACCGAGCCCGCCCCACGCCGTGCGGCGCTCCCCAGCTCCCCACGCTGTGTCAACGGCGCAGCCGTTGACACAGCGTGTTGCTTGCGGGTGAGGAACGCGAGGAGCAGCAGTGGTGGAGCTGCGGCGATCATCGCCAGGCGGCCGCTCGGGCCGAGGCGGTCGAGGGTGCCGACTGCCAACGGTGCAAGGATGCCGACCCCGCTGGCGACTGCGTTGACGCGGCTGAGGCGGGCGGCGGCGGTGGGGCCGTTCAGCATGAGTGGGGCCACCAGTACGAGCAGCGCACCACCCAGGCCGACCAGCAGGCCGCCCGCGATCGCGACGACGTACGCGGGAGCGACCGCGATCAGCACTGCACCTACAGCGCATACGACAGAGCCCAGCGCGAGCACCGTAGGCATCTCCCACCGTCGCAGCATTCGCGGGCCGACCACGGCGACCAGCATCAGCCCAACAGCAAAGCCCGACGACAACAACGCCAACCGGCTGGTCGGCTCGTGCAGGTCGCGTGCGAGGATCGCGACGCACGCACCGAGACCGGCCAGCACGAACCCCATCGCCGACAGCGCGATCCCGATCCGGATCTCGTCCGTCCGGCTCCCGGCGTCCACCGGGGCCCGCGCGGTCACTCCAGACCTTGGAAGAGCCTGTCGAGCCGGTGCAGGTCCGGAAGCTCGATGTCGGCCGGCACACCCTTCAGCCCGGCGGTCAACGCCCCCGAGGCGCGCCCGGCCGACAACCCGACCACGGTGTCCTCGACCACCAGACACTCGGTCACAGGTACGCCGAGCAGCTCCGCAGCCCGCAGGTACCCCTCCGGGTCCGGCTTGCCGCGGCTCACGTCGTCAACGGTGACGAGCACCGACGGCGCGATCCCACCCGCCGTCAGCCGTACCTTCGCCAGCTGCGCCGGCGCACTGGTGTACACCGCCCACGGCATCCCGATCCGCTCCAGCGTGGCGATCAGCTCCACCGCGCCCGGCTTCGCCACGACACCGTCGACGTCCTCGACCTCGAGCGCATACACCCGCGCCCAAGCCGCCGCCCGCTCGTCCGCCGACGCGTCAGGCAGGAACTGCGCGACCGTCGCCGCCGCCGGGTTCCCGTGCGCAACCGCGAGCACCTCGGCCGGCGACAGGCCGTACTCGATCGCCCATCGACTCCAGCACCGGTCCACGACCGCGTCCGAATCCACCAACGTGCCGTCCATATCGAACAACACCGCCCGGACGTCCCGGATCTCCATCGGCCCTCCCATTAAACTCGTCCTCCGAGCATAAACGGAAGGCTGCGATGACTCCAGTACGGCGGGGACAGTGGCAGACGGCCGCGGACGTTCTGACTCAGGTCGCGCGTCGGCCGGGGATCACCCGCGCCGAGGTGGCACGCACGCTCCGGTTGAGCACGGGCTCGGCCACCGAGGTGACGGCCCGGCTACGCGACGTACAACTGCTGACAGAAGCCCCTGCTCCCAGCCAGGGCCGCGGCCGGCCGACAACGGTTCTACAGGCACACCCTGAAGGCCCCGTGGTCCTGGCGCTCGACCTGCGGCAGAGCAGCTGGCGCAGTGCTGTGGTGGCGCTCGACGGTTCGCTGCAGGACCCGCAATACAAGCGGCACCGAAGCCGGCGCGCACAGGCCGTCCTGAACACGCTGCGGCGAGCGGTGGAGCAGACACGAGAGCAGTACGGCGACCGCCTGCAGCTGGTGAGTCTCGCCGTACCAGGGTCCGTCCGCGACAACCACCTCATGCAAGCGCCGACGCTGGAATGGATCGAGCTCGACCTGGCACAGGTCACCGCCGACGTCGACGTACCACTGCTGGCCGGCAACGACGCGACGCTCAGCGGCGTAGCAGAGGCCCGCACCGGTGCCGCGGCAGGAGCTGGCACGGCGGTACACCTGATCGTCGAGGTAGGCATCGGCGGCACGCTGCTGATCGACGGCGTACCGGCGCAGGGTGCTTCGGGTGCTGGTGGTGAGTACGGGCACATCCCGTTCGGGGACCGCTCGCGGCCGTGTCCGTGCGGCGCCCGTGGCTGCTGGGACCTGGAGATCGACGGCCGCGCCCTGGCTCGTCACCTGAAGCAGCCGACGCCCGACGACCCCGTGGCGTACGCGGAGGAAGTACTGCAACGCACCGACCGTGCTGCTCGCTCAGCAATCACTCGGGTCGTCACTGCGCTGGGCCACGGGATCGCAGGTCTCGTCAACGCCCACGACCCGGATGTGGTGACTGTCGGCGGGTTGGCGATCCCCCTGCGCGCTGCGGCCGAGGACACGTTCCAGGAAGCGTACGAGAGCGGTCTGATGACGTTCCACCGCGGCTCGCCGCCACCCGTACTGGCTGCCACCCATCAGCTGGACGGGCCGCTGCGGGGTGCTGCCGCCTTGGCCCTCGACCAGCTGACCAGCGAGCCGGCCATCGCGGCCTGGGTCGCCCAGCGCTAGTCAGCTACCTCTGCAACCTCGTCAGCAACCTCGTCAGCAACCTCGTCCGAAACCTCCGGTTTCGGCTTGGGCACGATCGGCGGCTCCAGCTTGGCCAGGATCTCGGTGATGTCGTGCCGGTGATGCTGGATCTCGTGGGCCGTGTGGCGGATGAGCCACCCAAGCGAACGCGGCGCGCGGACCGGATAGTTGTACAGGCCGAGCTTGCCCAACTGCTGCGGCTGCAGCACCCGGGCCGCCGCCCCGAACTCGCGGGCGAACCGCATCAGCGCGGCCGCGACCTCGATCGGGTCCTGGTGCTCGTACTTCTCCTGCTTCACCCGCCCGGTCCGGTCCATCGGCGCGTACACCGGCCGGTCCTCCGCGAGGCACTGCGCGATCCGCAGCCGCTGCACCTCGAGTACGTCGCGCACGTGGCACGCGTACTCGATCGCGGACCACACCTCTGGCTCCGGCCGCAGGCGGACCACGTTGGCGTCCGGACCGGCAGCGGCCTTGGTCAGGGCCATCGCACAGTCGGCGGCCTGCCGGATCAACAACGTCACGGTGCCCTGCAGGTCACCGGTGTCGTAGTTGAAACCGCACTGCTCGCAGTACCCGTCGACCGGGGGCTGCTGCTTGCTCAAGACCCACTCCCTCTGAATCTCCAGGCATGATCGACCGGGCCGATCCCGTCGCCGAGCGCGAAGCCGGCCTCGATCGCCCCGGTCACGTATTCCTTCGCAGCACCGACCGCAGCCGGTACGTCGTACCCACGGGCAACGTACGACGCGATGGTGCTCGCCAGCGTGCAACCGGTGCCATGCGTGTGTCTGTTGTCGGCGCGGGCAGCACTGTAGGCACGGCGTACTCCAGGGCCGTGCAGGACATCGACAGAGGTATCGCCCTCGTCGTGGCCGCCCTTCACGAGCACCCAGGCCGCGCCTGCATGCAGTAGCTCCTTGGCGGCGAGCTCCCGGTCCTCCACTGTCCTCTGCTCGACACCGGACACCGGTCCGAGCTCGGTGAGGTTCGGGGTGAGCACGGTGGCCAGCGGGACGATGTCAGAACGCACGGCCTCCATCGCGTCCGCCGCGAGCAGCGGGTCGCCGTGCTTCGACACCGACACCGGGTCGACGACGACAGGAACGCCGTCCGGCAGCGTCCGCAGCAGTTCGGCAACGACGCGGACCATCGACTCGGACGCGAGCATGCCAGTCTTCACCGCGTCGACGCCGATGTCGTCGACCACACTGCGGAACTGCGCCCGCACCTGCTCCGCCGGCAGCTCCCAGGCGCCCTGGACGCCGAGGCTGTTCTGGGCGGTGATCGCGGTCAGCACGCTCATCCCGTGCACACCGTTCGCGAGCATCGCCTTCAGGTCCGCCTGGATCCCGGCGCCACCACCGGAATCCGACCCCGCGATCGTCAGAACTCTGGGCGGGCGCATCTCAACTCCTGAAGTGGGCGTGGCCGGTCTCGGCAGCATACGGCGCGCCGTCCACGGTCACGGTTCCGGGCGGGTGTTCCTCGTTGCCCTCGGCAACCGAGCCGACGACGGTCCAGCCTTCGGGTACGTCGGCCGGTTCGAAGGTCCCGACCAGCGCGTGGTCCTCGCCGCCGGTCAGCACGAACTTCAGCGCATCCACCCCGGTCGCGGCCGCGACCGCCTGCAACGGCTCCGGGATGGTCAGCGCCTTGGTGTGGACGTCGATGATCACCTGGCTCGCCTCCGCGATGTGGCCCAGGTCGGACAGCAGCCCGTCGCTCACATCACACAACGACGACGCGCCACGCACGGCAGCCTTCGGGCCCTCGTCGTACGGCGGTTGTGGACGGCGATGCGCCTCGACCACGGCCCGTGGCGAGCGGAACCCGCGGGCGAGGACCGCCCAGCCCGCCTCGGCCCAGCCGAGCCGGCCGACGTACGCGACCTCGTCCCCCGGGCGCGCACCCGAACGCAGTACGGGCCGGCGGCCGTCGAGCGAACCGAACGCGGTCACCGACACGACGATCTTGTCCGACTGCACCGTGTCGCCGCCGACGATGCTCGCGCCGACCAACTCGCACTCGTCGACGAGGCCCTGGTTCAGCTCGAGTGCCCAGGCGGTCGGCAGGTCCGCGGGACCACCGAAGCCGACCACCAGCGCGGTCGGGCGCGCACCCATCGCCGCCACGTCGGCCAGGTTCTGGGCGGCGGCCTTGCGGCCCACGTCGTAGGCCGACGACCAGTCCTGGCGGAAGTGCCGGCCCTCCACCAGCAGATCGGTCGTGATCACCATCCGCCCGTCCGGCACCGCCAGTACGGCCGCGTCGTCACCGGGACCGACCAGGACGTCCTCACTGTGGGACAGCCCCTTGGTGACGGCCGCGATCAGGCCGAACTCACCCGTGCTCCCCAACGTCTCTGTCACGTCAGCAGACCTCCCATGTACCCACCGGGAGTCTAGGCGGTACCGTGACGTGGCAACGAGTACGCCCGGCCGCCTGGCAGTACTGTGGCTGGAGCCAGCTGAGGACGACTGAGTGGAGAACGACGTGGTGGTCCAGGCCTACATCCTGATCCAGACCGAGGTCGGCCGCGCGGCCGACGTCGCCGCACAGATCGCCGAGGTCCAGGGCGTCACCCTGGCCGAGGACGTCACCGGTCCGTACGACGTGATCGTCCGCGCGGAAGCCCGCAACGTCGACGAGCTGGGCAAACTGGTGGTTGCCCGGGTCCAGAACGTCCCCGGCATCACCCGCACGCTGACCTGTCCCGTCGTCCACATCTGACCGAATCTGACCGGCCGAGGACCCGCCTGCTTCCGGTATGCCCGAAATCTTCTCCTGCACCGCCCGCTGCCTGACCCGGCTCGCGGGCGGTGTGCTCGGCGTACTCGGCGTACTGGTGACCGCCGGCTGCAGCCCCGGCGCCGCACCGGTGCCCGTACCGTCGCCCGGGCCGGGGGTGGCGGCCGCCTGCGCCGACCTGGTGAAGGCCCTGCCTGCCAAGGTCCTGGACGCCAAGCGCCGCCAGACCACTCCCGAGAGTCCACTCACCACGGCGTACGGCGACCCGCCGATCGAGATGACCTGCGGCGTGACACCACCCGCCGGCCTCGCCGAAGCCCAGTCCCAGTGCTTCGAGGTCAATGGCGTCGGCTGGTTCGCCAAGCAGGTCCAGAACGGCTACGTCTTCACCACCATCGGCCGCACCTTGTACTTCGAGGTAGCAGTCCCCAAGAAGTACGCCCCCGAAGCCAACGCCCTCACCGACGTGTCGGATGCCGTCCAGAAGTTCGACAAACTCGTCACGCCGTGTCTCTGACGACGACTGCCCGGCGGACGATGGACAGATTGCCCGCGCGTCAGCCGATCAGGTCGGCGAACACCACGAGGTTGGCCTCGTACTTGTCGGACACGTAGTCGAGCCCACCGCAGGTGATCAGCCGGAGTCCGGGGTGGTCGATGTCGCCGTACACCGCCGCGCTCGGAAAGCTGGTCTTCGGGTACTCCCGGGTTCGGCTCACCCGGAACGTCGCGGTCGAGCGGTCCTGCCGGGTCACCATGATCATGTCGCCCGGCTTCAGCCGATCCAGCCGGGCGAAGACCCCGGGCCGGCCGGACCAGTGAACATGACCGGCGATCACAGCGGGGCCTGTCTCACCAGGTGTGGGCGCACCGGTGAACCAGCCGGCCGGAAATCCGTTCGGCGGAACCTGCAGAGCGCCGTTGCCGGTGATGCCGAGCCGCATCAGACGTGAATCCACCCCGATCGCGGGGATCCGCACCCGGATCGGGGTGGACTTCCGCATCGGAGCCGGCTGTTCGCGTCCCGGGCTGGGGGGTGATCGCCGGGACGGATCGGCGGATGGCTCCGTGCGGAGTACTGGGCTCTCCTTGCCTACCGCAGGGGTGTGTCGCGGTGCGCCCGTGGCCGGTGTGCTCGGTGTGGGCGTGATGACGGTGGTGGTTGGCGCGGCGGCTCCGCCGGGTGCGACCTCGGCCGGGTCGGTACCGTGCTGAGTCCGCCCCGTGTCCGACTCAGTGGTACACCCAGCCACAGTGAGGGTGGCCGCGAGGAGCAGAACCGCCGCGCCGGTCCTCATGGAGTGCCGACGACGATCCAGTCGAACCACGGAACGCTCGGCGGCTCCACGAGGAGGATCGACGGCCCAGTCCAATCACCTGTTCCGACAGCACCTCCCGGTGTCCTGGTGACCTGCGGCGGCCGCGGCGTGGTCGGCGGCGTGGTCGGCGGCGTGGTCGGCGGCGTGGTCGGCGGCGTGGTCGGCGGCGTGGTCGGCGGCGTGGTCGGCGGCGTGGTCGGCGGCGTGGTCGGCGGCGTGGTCGGCGGCGTGGTCGGCGGCGTGGTCGGCGGCGTGGTCGGCGGCGTGGTCGGCGGCGTGGTCGGCGGCGTGGTCGGCGGCGTGGTCGGCGGCGTGGTCGGCGGCGTGGTCGGCGGCGTGGTCGGCGGCGTGGTCGGCGGCGTGGTCGGCGGCGTGGTCCGGCGTGCGGCCGTGGTCGGCGGCGTGGTCGGCGGCGTGTCGGCGGCGTGGTCGGCGGCGTGGTCGGCGGCGTGGTCGGCGGCGTGGTCGGCGGCGTGGTCGGCGGCGTGGTCGGCGGCGTGGTCGGCGGCGTGGTCGGCGGCGTGGTCGGCGGCGTGGTCGGCGGTGTGCTGCAGGACGGTTTGGTGAGGGTGTTGGTGTCCAGCGTCACGGATCCGTGCGAGCCAGCATCCGGCCGACCGCCGTGGCACCGGTGTCCATGGTGATGGACGTCAATGCCAGGACCGTCCCGCGGAACTGGGTGGCTGTACCGATCGTCGCCGAGCTGCCCACCTGCCAGAACACGTTGCAAGCCTGCGCCCCGTTCGTCAGCACCACGCTGCTGCTCGTCGCGGTCTTCAGGGTGGAGCCTGCCTGGAAGACGAAGACCGCCCCCGCGTCGCCTTCCGCGTCCAGGGTCAGCGCACCGGTCAGACCGATCGAGGAGGCCGAGTTGTAGACGCCCTGAGTCAGCGTCTTCCCGCCCAGGTCGTCGGTGATCGGCGTCGGCGGTTTTTCCCCGGCGGCGACGTTGTAGGCCGTGACCAGATCCTTCTTCGCCTCCTGGGTCACGTTGTCGCCGGCATGGTTCGTCCCGGTGATCGTCATCGTTCCGGTGCCGGTGATCGCGGGGTTCGGGAAGCTGCCGATGTCACCGGTCAGCACGGTCGGTCCGGTGTTGGTGATTCCGGCCCCCGCCAGCACGACGAAACTCTCGGCAGTACCGAGCGGCACCGCCACGGCCGCGGCCTGCGCATGTCGTCCGGTGACCAGCAGACCGCCGGCTGACACGACGAGCGCCGCGGCGACCGCCAGTCCGCTCAGCCGCAGCCGGCCGAGAGGGGGCGCAGAGGTGGGCAGTTTCATGATCGGTTTCACCCTCAGTCCATCACTGAGCCGTCTGCTCGATGGCAGGACGACTTGTTGTCCGGGCAGTTCGTTTCAGCAGGATCCGCGGTCGCAAGAACGACATCGAGCGATCCGGACGGGTCCAGGCCCGGTAACAGGACATCGGGAGAGCGCCAGGAGAAGCAGGACTTTCGCCGTCCCGCCACCTTGATGGCGTCCCGTTCGATCGTTGGCAGCTGCGAGGATACTGTCTATACCAGTCACAGCTCGTTACAACAGCTGACGTTAAGTCCAGGCTGACGCAGTGTCAACAGCCCGATACGACTACCCGGCAACCAATTGAAGTCGTTGCTTCATTCAACTAGTGCCGCACCACCGTTGCCGCTGCAAGGACCGCTGCGCCGCACTACCCACCGGCATACTCCCTGGTGAGATCCAATTCGTCCGCCGATGATGTCCGATCGCGGGCCGCGGGGGCGACGTCTCGGGTGACGGCGCCTGCGGTGGCGCCCGGGTGACGGGAGAGAATGATGAAGTACATGATCCTGACGTATGCGTCGCAGCAGGATTACGACGGGATGGCGGGGAAGGACACGGGTAAGCCTGCGTGGGCCGCGGAGGATTTTGTGGCGATGGGGGCGTTCATGGAGAAGTTCAACAACGAACTCCAGGAGTCGGGTGAGCTGGTCGAGACCCGGGCGCTGGCGGCGCCGGTTCTGACTCGGCGGTTCGGGTCGAAGGACGGGCAGGCGGTGGTGACCGACGGGCCGTACGCCGAGACGCAGGAGGTGCTCGCCGGGTACTGGATCGTCGAGTGCGAGTCGTTCGACCGGGCCACGGAGATCGCGGCGCGGCTGGCGGACACGCCGGCGCCCGAGTTCGTGCGCGCCACGGCGTACGCGGATATCCGGCCGATCGTCGAAGGACGCGACGAACTGGTGGGCTGAGCCGTGAGCGCTGCGCTCGAGGAGCTGTTGCGGGAGCTCGCACCACAGGTGCTGGGAGCAGTGGTGCGGCGGTTCGGGCACTTCGACACGGCGGAGGATGCCGTGCAGGAGGCCTTGTTCGCGGCGGCCCAGCAGTGGCCGGTGGACGGCGTACCGGACAGCCCTCGGGCGTGGTTGATCACGGTGGCTTCGCGGCGGCTGACGGATCTGCTCCGACGGGAGCAGGCCCGTCAGCGGCGTGAGGACCGGGTCGCGCATTGGGCTCCGCAGGGTGAGCCGGTCGGGGACACCGACGACACGCTCGTGTTGCTGAACTTGTGCTGCCATCCGTCCTTGTCCCCGGCCTCGCAGATCGCGTTGACGCTGCGGGCGGTCGGTGGTCTGACCACGGCCGAAATCGCGCGGGCGTTCCTGGTGCCCGAGGCGACCATGACCCGACGGATCACCCGGGCGAAGGCGACTCTGCAGGCCGGCGGCGCACGGTTCACGATGCCGGCCGATCGCGAGGAACGGTTGGGCGCGGTGCTGAAGGTCGTGTACCTGATCTTCAACGAGGGCTACGCGAGTACGTCCGGACCGAGCCTGCAGCGGGTCGAGTTGAGCGCCGAAGGGATCCGGCTCGCGCGGATGCTGTACCGGCTACTACCGGACGATCCTGAGGTCGCCGGGCTGCTGGCGTTGCTGCTGCTCACCGACGCCCGGCGGCCTGCGCGTACCGGACCGCTCGGCGAACTCGTACCGATGGCGGAACAGGACCGCACGCTCTGGATCCCGGAACTGATCCGCGAAGGCGTCGAGCTGATCACCGCAACCCTCCCTCGCGGCCCGGTCGGCCCGTACCAACTGCAGGCCGCGATCGCCGCCGTCCACGACGAGTCCCCCTCCGCCGAGGAGACCGACTGGCCACAGATCGTCGCCCTGTACGAGGTCCTGCTCCAGCTGACCGACAACCCGATGGTCGCTCTCAACCACGTGGTCGCCGTCGCGATGGCGCACGGCCCCGCCGAAGGTCTGGCCCTGCTGTCGACGATCGAACAGGACGAACACCTGGTGAAGGACCACCGCCTGTACGCCGTCCGCGCACATCTTCTCGAGCTCTCCGGCGACAAGCCTGCCGCACGTCAGGCGTACGAAGAAGCAGCCCGCCGTACGACGAGCCTCCCACAGCAGCGCTACCTGAACGCCCGCGCCAACAACCTCTGACTCAGCGGAGGCCGGTCGGACGCGTCATCGCCAGGTCGATCAGGTGCTGGACGAGGCTCGCGTAGTCCTTGCCGGAGGCTGCCCACAGCCGCGGGAACATGCTCGTCGGGGTGAAGCCGGGCATCGTGTTGATCTCGTTGATGATCACGCGGCCGTCGGCGTCGACGAAGAAGTCGACGCGGGCGAGACCCTCGGCCTCGATCGCGTCGAACGCGACCAACGCCTTGGCCCGGATCTCGCCGGCCAGCTCCGCCGGGAGGTCGGCCGGCACCGAGAGCGCCAGGTACTCCTCACCCTCGGGCAGGTACTTGGTCTCGAAGTCGTAGAAGTCGTGCCCGCCGCCGGACACCGCGACCTCACCGCAGACACTGACCTCGGGCGAGGTCGCGCCCAGCCCGCCGAGCACCCCGACCTCGATCTCGCGCGGGTTCTTGGCCGACGCCTCGACGATCACCTTCGGGTCGTGCGCCCGGGCCTCGACGATCGCGCCGTCGAGCTCGTCCAGGCTGTTCACCTTGGTGATCCCCAGACTCGACCCGCCCCGGCACGGCTTCACGAAGACCGGGTAGCCGAGCGCGTCCACGGCGGCCCGGCAGCCGTCCGGGTCCTGTCGCCAGTCGCGGTCGCGAATGACGACGTACGGCGTGACCTCGAGGCCGGCTGCCTGGAAGACGACCTTCATGTAGTGCTTGTCCATGCCGACAGCGCTCGCCAGCACGCCGGAGCCGACGTACCGGATGTCCGACATCTCGAGCAGGCCCTGGATGGTGCCGTCCTCGCCCCACGGGCCGTGCAGCAGCGGGAACACCACGTCGACCTCGCCGAGCGTGCTCGGGACCTGGTCGGGCTCGCTGACCACCAGCTCGCGGTTCGCCCCGAACAGCACCGGCATCGCGGTGACGTCGACCTCGGGCAGCTTGCCGTCGGTGATCGACAGCCGCTCCGGGTCTCCGCTCTCCAGCACCCAGTGCCCGCTGGTGCTGATCCCGACCGGGACCACGTCGTACTTGTCCCGGTCGATGACCTGTAGGACGTTCGCTGCGGTCACGCAGGAGATGGCGTGCTCGCTCGACCGGCCGCCGAACACGACGGCGATCCGGGGCTTGCGCTGGCTTTCTGAGAACTCACTCACCGGCTCGACTGTAGCGGCCCGGAGATCAGGTTCCGACCGGGGTTCGGTTAAGAGATCTTCAGATCGGCGTGTCCCAGGTGACTGGCAACGCTGTCATTCCGTACACGAGCGTGTTCTCGCGGTAGTCGATCTCCTCGAACGGTACGGCGAGCCGCAGCGTCGGGATCCGGGCGAACAACCGGGTGAAGACCTCCTGCAGCTCGATCCGCGCGAGCTGCTGGCCGATGCACTGGTGCGGCCCGAACCCGAAGGCGACGTGGGCCGCGGCCTGCCGTTCGAGATCGAGCCGGTCCGGGTCCGGGAACACGGTCTCGTCCCGGTTCGCCGAGGACAACGCGGCGATCAGGTAGTCGCCTGATCGGATCGTCGACGATCCGATGGTCAAGTCGTCGGTCACGTGCCGGAACAGTCCGAAATGCACGACGGACAGGTACCGCAGCAGCTCCTCGACCGCGCCCGGCACCTTCGACGGGTCGGACCGGAGCAGTGCGAGCTGGTCAGGATTGCGGAGCAATGCGAGCGTGCTCAACGCGATCATGTTCGCGGTCGTCTCGTGGCCGGCGATCAGCAGCGTGACGCCGACCGTGACCAGTTCCTCGAGCGTCAACGGCGTACCGAGGTCCTCGCCGCGGGTGATCAGGCGGGAGAGCAGGTCGTCGGTGCGCTCGGCCTGCTTGGCCAGCACCAGGCCGACGATGTACTGGTTCAGCTCGTCACTGGCGCGCTGGGTCTCCTCGGTCCAGCCGTCGACCCGAACGAGCTGCGCGCTGCGTTCCTGGAACTCGTCGCGGTCCGCGTACGGAACGCCGAGCAGTTCGCAGATCACCAGCGACGGGATCGGCAGCGCGAACTCCTGCACCAGGTCGACAGGTCCGCTCTTCTTAAGCATGTCGACAATCCGATCGTCGACGATCTGCGCGATCCACGGCCGCATCGCCTCCAGCCGCTTGGCCGCGAACTCGGTCGCGAGCATCCGGCGCAGCCGTTTGTGCGCCGCACCGTCCACCTGCAGGATCGAGCCCGATTCCGCCTCCCGGTCCAGGTCGGCGTCCGGCACGACGTGATCGGACGGCGCCAGGCGCGAACTCAGCCGGCTGTCCCGGAGCAGGGTGCGGACGTCGTCGTACCGGCTGATCACGTACGCGTCGACGCCGGCCGGGGTGAACACCTTTGCCGGCGCCTCGGAGCGGCGGTAGGCGGCGTACTCGGGTGCGGGGTCGAACGGGCAGCCGGACGGCCTGCGGACGGGAAAGCTCTCGGTCATCGGCACCCCTGTCAGAGATTTTGGTAGTGACTACCATATGACCGAGCCTTCCGATATGAAACATCCTTCGGCGCGTCGCAAGCGGTACCCTTTCCCGCCATGGGACTGCGCGAGGTGAAGCGGGAGCGGACCCGCCGGCTGATCGCGGACAAGGCGTTCGAGCTGTTCAGCGACCACGGGTTCGGCCGGACCACGGTCGAGCAGATCGCGGCGGCGGCCGAGGTCGGACCGAGCACGCTCTACCGGTACTTCCCGACCAAGGAAGGGCTCGTCCTCGAGTTCGTCGACGACTGTCTCGCGGACGCGGTCACCTGGTTCTGCGAGCAGCCCGCGCTGGAATTGCCGGCCGGTCTGCGGGCCGTGATCGAGCGCGTCCTCGAACAACTCGAGAGCAACCCGGACCGTGTCCGCGCGGTGTTCGACATGGCCGAGCAGGCGGGGTCGGTGAGCGCCCACCTGAACGAGCTGATCTGGCGCTTCCGCAACGACCTGGCGGCCGAGCTGACCCGCCGCCTGACCGGCGACCCCCTGCAGGTCGAGTTCGTCGCCTCGCTGTCTGCCGGCATCACCATGAACATCATCGAGAACGTGGTCCGCGTCTGGGTCGACCACCCCGGCGCCGTCGACGCCCGGCACCTCGCCCACCAGGCAATCGCCCTCCTGGAGAACGGCAACCTCCCCCTCCCCGGTTCCCACTAACCACCTCCCGCCGACGGAGTCCCCGCTCCCCCGCCCCACTCCCCCGCCCCACTCCCCAGCCCCCACTCCCCAGCCCCCACTCCCCAGCCCCCGCTCCCCAGCCCCCGCTCCCCAGCCCCCACTCCCCAGCCCCCACTCCCCAGCCCCCACTCCCCAGCCCCCACTCCCCAGCCCCCACTCCCCAGCCCCCGCTCCCCAGCCCCCGCTCCCCAGCCCGCGCTCCCCAGCCCGCGCTCCCCAGCCCCCGCTCCCCAGCCCCCACTCCCCGGCTCCCGCTCCCCGGGCTCCGCTCCCCAGCCCCCACTCCCCAGCCCCCACTCCCCAGCCCCCACTCCCCAGCCCCCACTCCCCAGCCCCCACTCCCCGGCTCCCGCTGACCAGCCCTCTCCCCAGCGGCCGGTGCACCGGCCCCCGCTGGAGGGGGCCGGGGGGCTGCCAGCGACAATCCGGCTATGACTGCTGAGCTCGACCCGTCCACTGTTGTCGTGCATGCCGGCCGGCCGGAGCGGGTGCCGAATGCGCCTGTCGGACCGTCGCCGGTGTTCAGTTCGACGTACGTGGCCGGCGGGGATCGCGGCTACGGGCGGTTCGGCAACGAGGCGTGGAGCGCGCTCGAGGACACGCTCGGTCAGCTCGAAGGCGGTCGCGCCGTGAGCTTCGCATCCGGGATGGCAGCGGCGGCGGCAGTGATCGACCTGGTCCCGATCGGCGGCCGGGTGGTCGCGCCGCAGCACGCGTACTCCGGCGTACTCGCGCTGCTCGACCAGCAGGCAGCAACCGGCCGGCTCAGCGTGGTCCGGGCCGACATCGCCGACACCGAGTCAGTCGACCTCACCGATGCCAACATGCTGTGGATCGAGTCGCCGACCAACCCTGCGATGGAGGTCGCCGACATTCCCGTCCTCGCCGCGGCCGCGCACGACGCCGGGGCGACCGTTGTCGTCGATAACACGTTCGCCACTCCCCTGCTCCAGCAGCCGTTGCGACTGGGCGCCGACGTGGTGATGCACTCGGCGACCAAGTTCATCGCCGGTCACTCGGACGTGATCCTCGGCGCGGTCGTCACCGCCGACGACGACCTGTGGTCCGCGATCGAACTACGCCGCCGCAGCCTCGGAGCGATCCCCGGATCGATGGACGCCTGGCTCGCCCTCCGCGGCCTGCGGACGCTCGCGCTCCGCCTCGACCGCGCCCAGTCGAACGCCGCCTACCTGGCCGACCGCCTCCGCGAGCACCCACGGGTCAGCCGCGTCCGCTACCCAGGTCTGCCTGACGACCCCGGTCACGCCCGCGCCGAGGCGCAGATGTCGGGCTTCGGCGCGATTCTCGCGATCGAGCTCGGCGGCGACGCGGCCGCGGCGCAGAAGGTCTGCGAGAGCACGAACCTCTGGGTCCACGCGACCAGTCTCGGCGGCGTCGAGTCGCTGCTCGAACGCCGCCGCCGCTGGCCGATGGAGGTCCCGACCATCCCCGAGGACCTGATCCGGCTCTCGGTAGGCATCGAGCACCCCGAAGACCTCTGGAACGACCTGGAGCAAGCGCTCAACGCTTCTTGAGCACCGGTCCACCGAAGAACGTCAGGACACACAGCACGACCGGCAGGATGAACGCGATGTTCAGCGGCATCCAGTGCGCGAGCCCGCCGATCAGCGCGGGCCCCGCGAGCAGTCCGACGTACCCGAGACCGACCACGCGCGCCATCAGCGCGCCGGAGGACCGCGGGTCGAGGTTGCCGGCGGCGGTGAACAGCTGCGGTACGCCGCCCGCGAGGCCGAGGCCGAAGATCGCCCAGCCGGCCAGTGCGACGGGGACCCACGGTACGACGATGACCAGTGTCAGGCCGACCGCTGCCATCGCGGCGCCCCAGCGCACGATCGCCGCCGGACCGACCACGGCCGCGACCCGGTCGGTGAGGAACCGCCCGACGGTCATCGCCACCGCGAACGCGCCGTACGCGTAGGCCGCCGTACTCACCGACGTACCGAGGATGTCGCGGAAGTGCAAGGCCGCCCAGTCGTTGGCAACACCCTCGGACAGCATCAGCCCGAATGCCAGTCCGCCGAGCGCCCAGACCAGCTTGGCCGACGGCTTCTCCCGCGGCGCCTCCGAAACCTCCGCGGCCGCCGGTTCGGTTGCCTCCAGCAAGAATCGGCTGGCGATCAGCGACAGCACGATGCAGATCAGCCCGGCCAGCGCGAGCGTGACCTCGGGTGGTACGTGGGCCCGCAGCGTGGCCGCGCCGACGACCGCGGCGATCGCGCCACCGATCGACCACATCGCGTGGAACGCGGCCATGATCGGCCGCGGGTACCCGCGCTCGACCACGACCGCCTGCGCGTTCATCCCGACGTCGATCGAACCGTTGCCGAAGCCAACGAAGATCAGCGCGATCCCCAGCGTCCACCAGTTCGTGGCGAGACCGGGACCGGCGAGCGCGACACCGAGCAGGATGCCCGCGGCCGGGACGAGCCGGCGTTGGCCGATCTTGTCGACGAGCGGGCCGGCAACCTGCATACCGGTGAAGGCGGCACCGCCGAGGACCAGCAGGAGCAGGCCGAGCGTGCTGTGGGTGATCCCGGTCCGCTGCTCGATACTCGGGATGTGCACCACCCACATCCCGACCGCGAAGCCGTTCAGGCCGAAGTACGACCAGGTGGCAACACGGGCGGCGCGCGGAGGACTTGCCGGGAGTTGTGTGTCGGTGGTCAAGACGCGACCTCGACGAGGCCGCCGCGTTGGGTCAGCAAGATTCGTTGGTCCTCAGGGGCGGAGTCGTCGGTGATGATCAGGTCCGGGCGGACGGCCGGGCAGACGTAGGCGAGTGCGGCGCGGTCCCACTTCGCGCCGTCGGCGAGCACGATGGTGCGGGTGGCGACGTTCATCGCCTCCTGCTTGACCTCCGCGTCACCCAGGTCGAACGCGGTCAGCCCCGCGTCCAGGCTGAACGCACACGGGCTCAGGACAGCGGCGTCGAAGCGCAGCGCCCGCAGCGAGGCGACGGTCAGCGGGCCGACCAAGGACAGCTCGCCCTTGCGCGCCTCACCGCCCGGCATCAGCAGCCGGATCCGCGGCGCGTCGGCCAACTCGTGTGCGACATGCAGCGACAGCGGCATCACGGTCATCGCGCGGTCGTGCAGGAGCTTCGCCGTCTCGAGCGCCGTCGTACCGCTGTCGAGGACGATCGTCTCGCCGTCGTGGAGGTGCTCGACCGCGGCGCGTGCGATCGCCTGTTTGGCGGCCACCGCGGCCTGCGCGCGGAGCGAGTGCGGCGGCTCGAGACCCGACGGCATCGCCGACACCGCGCCGCCGTGGATCCGCTTCAGCACGCCCTGCGCGGCGAGGAAGTCGAGGTCGCGGCGGATCGTCATGTCGGAGGCCTCAGTGGCCTCGACCAGTTCCTGGACCGACACTCGGTCGCCGACACGGAGTCGTTCTACGATCACTTGGTGCCGTTCCGCACTTCTCATGCGCAGAAATCTACCATCCGCCTGATCGTTCAAACAGATAGTGTGTTCGCTTGTGACCGATGACACCACCCTCGTCAAGCGATCCCGGTACGCCGTCGCCGCAGTCTTCTGCGTGCACGGATCGGTCACCGGCTCGTTCGCGACCCGGGTGCCGTGGATCCAGGAGCACTCCGGCCTGTCCGCGGGCGAGCTCGGACTGGCGCTCGCGTTCCCGGCGCTCGGGGCCGCGTTGATGATGCCGCTCGCGGCCCGGGTCACCCACCGGTTCGGCACCCGCAACGCACTGCGTGGGCTGCTCGCACTCTGGACGCTCGCCCTGATCCTGCCGTCGTTCGCGCCCGGCCTGCTGACCCTGTGCGCGGCCCTGCTGATCTACGGCGGTACGGCGGGTATGGCCGACGTCGCGATGAACGCGCTCGGCGTCGAGGTGGAACGCCGGCTGAAGAAGTCGATCATGTCCGGGCTGCACGGCCTGTGGAGCGCCGGCGTGCTGCTCGGGTCCGCGGTCGGAACGGTCGCGGCGCACGCGAAACTGAGCGCGCAGGTCCATCACACGATCGCCGCCCTGGTGCTGACCCTGATCGGAACGGTCGTCTGCCAGTTCGTGCTGAACGTGCACCCCGAGGAGGACGAGGAGCCGCCGGCCCGGTTCACGCTGCCGCCGAGGTCGGCGTTGCTGATCGGCGCGGTCGGCTTCTGCGCGGTGTTCGCCGAAGGCGCGAGCCTCGACTGGTCCGCGGTGTACCTGCGCGACGTCCTGGACAGCTCGGCCGGGGTCGCCGCCGGTGCGACCACCGGGTTCGCGGTGACGATGGCGATCGCCCGGATCACCGGCGACGCGGTCATCGACCGGTTCGGCGTCGTCCCGACGGTCCGGGCCAGCGGCCTGATCGCGACGCTCGGCGGTCTGCTCGTGGTGGTCTCGCCGGACGCGATCGTCGCGATGATCGGCTTCGGGCTGATCGGGATCGGGATCGCGGTCGTCGTACCGCTCGCCTTTGCCGCGGCCGGCCACACCGGCGCCAACGCCAGCCAGGCGATCGCCGGCGTCGCCACGATCACGTACGCGTCCGGCCTGGTCGCGCCGTCGATCATCGGCGGCATCGCGCAGGCGAGCAGCCTGACGATCTCGTTCATCGTGGTCACGGCGCTCGCGGCCGGGCTGGCGATCTTCGCGCGCGTACTCGCAACCAAGACAGAAGCTGGAGCGCAACCGTGACGCACTTTCGGACAGCCGGACCGCAGGACGCGGCCGCGGTCGCAGAACTGCACGGCGACAGCTGGCGGCGGCACTACCGGGGCGCGTACGCCGACGCGTTCCTCGACGACGAGTCGCCGGCGTACCTCACCGCGATGTGGACGCAGCGCCTGGCGAACCGGGAGGGCACGCGTACGACGGTCGCGGAGGAGGACGGGCAACTCATCGGCCTCGCGCATGTGGTGTACGACGCGGACCCGAAGTACGGCGCTCTGGTCGACAACCTGCACGTACGTGCCGTCCGCGAGCGGCAAGGACTCGGCACCCAGCTCCTCGCCCACGCCGCCAAGGACGTCCGAACCGGTCTCTACCTCTGGGTGCTCGAGCAGAACACGGCCGCACAGGCGTTCTACGAAGCCCGCGGCGGAATTCGCGGCGACCGCAAGGACGTCCCGCCACCCGGCGGCGAGCCCCACCGCCTGACCGGGACGCCGGCCTGTTTCCGCTACTACTGGCCGGACCCGGTCAGCTTGACCGTCTCGATCAGCGCATAGGAGGCCTGACTCGCCGCCTCGGGATCGGCGGCGCGGATCGCCTCCAGTACCTCGACATGCGCGTCCCCGAGCCGTTGGTCCTCCGGGATCGTCGCGGTCTGGTGGATCGACTCGGTCATCACCTCGGCGAGCGCGTCGTAGAGCCGCAGGAGCAACGGGTTCCCGCTGGCGACCACGACCCGGCGGTGGAAGTCGGTGTCGACGGCAACGAACGCGTCCAGGTCCCCGGCCGCGAGCGCCTCGCCGCGTGCGACGAGCACCTGCTCCAGGGCCGCCAGGCTCTCCGGATCCGGGTCCCGCGCGGCCAGCCGGGCGGCCGCCGCCTCGATCCCGGCGCGGGCGTCGAGGACGTGCGTCAGCGACGCCGACAGCTCGTCGCGGACCAGTACGCCGCTGATCTCGTTGGTCGCGCGGACGTACGTACCGTCGCCGACGCGTGGCTCCAGCAGGCCCGTCAGGCTCAGCGAGCGCAGCGCCTCGCGGACCGTACCGCGGCTGACGCCGAGCTCGGTCGCGAGCTGGTGCTCGCCCGGGATGCGCGCCCCACGCGGCCAGTCCCCGGACTCGATCCGCGCCCGGAACTGCTCGGACACCTGCAGCACGAGCGGCACCTGCCGCACCAAAGACGCCATGCCGTACAGTATATAAATGTCGGACATCTACACAGGCGGTTGACGAGGGGTGTGTTGTGGCAGTGCTGACCGAACCCATGGCCAGAGACCGGTCGGCGCTGATCACAGCGACCGCCTTCGTGGTCGCGCTGAGCCTGCGCCCGGCGCTGACCGCGGTCGGGCCGGTGCTGCCGCGGATCGGCGACGCGCTCCAACTCGGTGAGGCGGCGCAGGGTCTGCTCGGCACGCTGCCGCTGCTCGCGTTCGCGGTCGCCTCTCCCCTCGTCCACCTGGCGTCCCGGCGGTTCGGGATGGAGCGGGCCGTGTTCGTCTCGCTTCTGGTGCTGGCGATCAGCAGCGCGCTCCGCCCGTACACCGGCCACGCCGGTCTCTGGATCGGTACCGTTCTGGTCGGCGGCGCGATTGCTGTCGGCAACGTGCTGGTACCGGTGATCCTCAAGCGCGACTACGCCGGCAACGTGTCCCGGGCGACCGGCATCTACACCGCCTTCATCACCGGCGGCGCCGCGATCGCCTCGATCCTCGCCGTACCGATCGCCGACGCGGTCGACTGGCGGCTGTCACTCGCGGTCTGGGGCGGTCTCGCTCTCCTGGTGGCGGTGATCTGGCTGCCGCGGACGCTGTCCCCGGAGCCGATGCCGGCCGCTTCGACGGACGACGAGACTCCGTCGGTGAGCGTGTGGCGACAGCCGATGGCCTGGCTGGTGACCGCGTTCATGGGACTGCAGTCGACCAGCTTCTACCTGTTCGTGAACTGGCTGCCGACGATCGAGATCTCCACCGGCGGCGTCTCCGAGCGCGCCACCGGTGTGCATCTGTTCGTCTTCCAGGTCTTCGGCCTGATCGGCGGCCTGAGCATCCCGTTCCTGCTGAAACACCCGACCAACCAGCGGGCCGGTCTGATGACGGCGAGTACGCCGATTCTCGTCGCACTGCTCGGCCTGCTGCTGGCACCGCAGCTGGCGATCGTCTGGGCGGTCGTCGGCGGGCTTGGCCAGGGCGCCGGGCTGGTCGCCGCGCTCTCGCTGATCAGCCTGCGCGGCCGCGGCCACCACGAGACCACGCAGCTGTCCGGGATGGCGCAGGCGGTCGGGTACACGCTGGCCGCCGCCGGCCCGGTCGTCGCGGGCTACCTGACGCAGGTGACCGGCGGCTGGAGTACGACACTCGTCGTGTTCGCCGTACTCGCAGCCACCCAGGTCACACTCGGATTCGTCGCAGGACGCGACGACCGCTGAACTACTTGTCCGTTGCGAAGGCTGCGTCGAAAGCGGCTTCGGGCTTGTCGAAGGCGAGCTTGCGGATCACGTTGACCGCCTCCGCGGCGCCGACCTTGCGGTCCATGCCGGCGTCCTCCCACTCGACCGAGATCGGGCCGTCGTAGCCGATCGAGTTCAGCACCCGGAAGCAGTCCTCCCAGTTCACGTCGCCGTGACCGGTGGAGTAGAAGTCCCAGCCGCGCCGCGGGTCCGCCCACGGCAGGTGCGAACCGAGCCGGCCGTTACGGCCGCCGCCGACCCGCATCTTGGTGTCCTTGCAGTCCACGTGGTAGATCCGGTCCTTGAAGTCCCACAGGAACGCGACCGGGTCGATGTCCTGCCAGACCATGTGCGACGGGTCCCAGTTCAGCCCGAACGCCTCGCGGTGGCCGATCGCCTCGAGCGCGAACGTGGTGGTCCAGTAGTCGTACGCGATCTCCGACGGGTGCACCTCGTGCGCGAACCGGACACCCACCTCGTCGAACACGTCGAGGATCGGGTTCCAGCGGTCCGCGAAGTCCTGGTACCCGGCCTGGATCCGATCGGCCGGTACCGGCGGGAACATCGCGACGTACTGCCAGATCGACGAGCCGGTGAAGCCGATGACCGTCTTCACGCCGAGCTTCGCCGCCGCCCGCGCGGTGTTCTTCAGGTCCTCCGCGGCGCGCTGCCGGACGCCCTCGGCGTCGCCGTCGCCCCAGACCCGGGACGGCACGATCGCCTGGTGCCGGAAGTCGATCGGGTCGTCGCAGACCGCCTGCCCCACCAGGTGGTTGGAGATCGCGAAGACCTGCAGGTTGTACTTCGCCAGGATGTCCTTGCGGCCCTGGACGTACGAGTCGTCGTCGACCGCCTGCTGGACGTCGAAGTGGTCACCGGAGCAGGCGATCTCGACGCCGTCGTACCCGGCCTCGGACGCGAACTGGCAGACCTCTTCGAACGGCAGGTCGGCCCACTGGCCGGTGAAGAGAGTGATCGGACGAGGCATCTGACGCGCTCCTAGTTGTCGACGGCGTGGTCTACGGGGATCCAAGCAGAGTCGTTGGCGGCGGACCGCAGTACGGCGTCGACCACACGGGCCGAGCGTGCTCCGGCGGCGAAATCGGGCAGGCCGTCCGGGCGGTCCCCCAGCACGGCGGCGTAGCTGTCGGCGACGAACGAGTCGAACGCGTCCTGGTAGCCCTGCGCGTGGCCGGCCGGCAGCCGGTTCACCCGCAGCGCGTCCGGGCTGAGCGTGCCGGGGTCGCGGGTCAGGACCTGCGACGCGTCGACATGGCCGACCCACAGCCGGTCCGGGTCCTCCTGGTCGAAGCCGAAGCTCGACTCGGTACCGGACACCTCGAGGTACAGCCGGTTCTTCCGGCCGGCGGCGACCTGGCTGACCACGATCGTGCCGACCACGCCGGCCTCGGTCCGGAACTGCGCGGTGGCCAGATCCTCGGTCTTCACCTCGACGCCGCCGCGCTGCGCCCGTACCGTCCGGAGCTGGGCGCTGATCGCAGCGATCCGGTCGCCGGTGACGAACTCGGTCAGGTCGCACCAGTGCGAGCCGATGTCCGCGAACGTCCGCGACGGGCCGCCGGTGGTGTCGTCGACGCGCCAGTTCTGGTCGTCGGCGCCGGCCAGCCAGTCCTGCAGGTACGAGCCGTGCAGGCTGGTGATCACGCCGGCGTCGCCCGCGGCGATCCGGGCGCGCAGCTCGCGGACCATCGGGTGGTACCGGTACACGAACGGCACCGCGCCGACCAGTTGCGCCTCGTACGCCGCGGTCTGCAGGCCGATCGCGTCCTCCACCGACGTCGCGAGCGGCTTCTCGCAGACCACGTGCTTCCCGGCGTCGAGCGCCTTGAGCGTCACGTCCCGGTGCGTGTTGTTCGGCGTACAGACGTGGACGACGTCGACGTCCGCGGCGAGCAGCTCGTCCAGGGTACCGAACCCGCGCTCCGCACCGGTCGCCTCGGCCGCGGCCTCCGCCCGGGCGGGCGACGATCCGACGGCTCCCACCACGGTCGCGCCGGACACCAGCGCGGCCCGGCCGTGGACCTGACCCATGAACCCGCCGCCGACGATCCCGACCTTCAGCTTGCGCGCATTGGTGGACACGTCGAAGGACGCTATGGGACCCTTTTGAACCCTGTCAAGCAAAAGTCCACGACCAGTACGACGAAAGTCCGGTAGATGAGCGATCTCGGTACGGCGGACCCGGTGCTGCGGTTGCTCCGGGACGGGCAGCCGCGGACGCGCGCCGAGTTGATCGAGCTCAGCGGGCTGGCGCGGTCGACGGTGACCGGGCGGATCGAGACGTTGCTCGCGGCGGGCCTCGTCGTACCGTCGGGTGAGGCGGCATCGACCGGTGGACGGCCGCCGGCGCGGTTCCGGTTCAATCCGACGGCGCGGCTCGTGCTGGCTGCCGATGTCGGCGCGACGCATTTGTCCGTTGCCCTCACGGATCTGACCGGGACAATTCTGGACCGGTCGACGACGCCGCTGGCGATCGCGGAAGGGCCTGAGGTCGTGCTCGACGCTGTTGCCGAGGAGGGCGAGGCGTTGCTGCATGCGGCGGGACGGTCGGTGGCGGATCTGGCGGGGACCGGAGTCGGGTTGCCCGGGCCGGTCGAGCACAGCACGGGGCGGCCGAACCATCCGCCGATCATGCCGGGCTGGGATTCGTACGACGTGGTCGGCCGGTTGCACACCCGCTTGCCCGGGCCGGTACTGGTCGACAACGACGTGAACATCATGGCGCTCGGCGAACACGCCACGGCGTACCCGGACGTCGAGCACCTGCTGTTCGTGAAGGTTGCCACCGGCATCGGCGCGGGCGTGATCAGCGGCGGCCGGCTGCACCGCGGGGCGCGTGGGGCGGCCGGAGACATCGGGCACATCCAGGCGCCCGGCCACACCGAGCTCTGCCGCTGCGGGAACACCGGTTGCCTCGAGGCGATCGCGTCCGCCGCTGCGCTGGCCTCCAAGCTCGGCGTCGAGACCAGCCAGGACATCGTCGAACTGGTCCGCGCCGGCAACACCGACGCCACCACCGCGATCCGCCAGGCCGGCCGCGAGATCGGCACCGTCCTCGCGGCCGCCGTCAGCCTCCTGAACCCGTCGGTCATCGTCGTCGGCGGCTCACTCGCCCAAGCCGGCGACAGCCTCCTGGCCGGCCTCCGCGAAACCGTCTACGCCAGATCGTTGCCCCTAGCCACAACCCACCTCCACGTCGTCCCGTCCCGCACCGGCCCCGACGCCGCCCTCCTCGGCGCCGCCACACTCGTCCTCACCGGAGCCCTCACCTAGCCGAACGAACCACTCGCCCTCACCGAGCCCTCGCCTAGCCGAACCAGCCACTCGCCCTCAGCTGGCTCGCGCGAGGTGCGGACCGCCAGGCCATCACATCGCCGGGCGCCGGCGAGCGCCGCGCTCAGCATGCGCGGCAGCCCGCGATTGTGGTGGCCTGGTCTCACCGCTCGGCGCACGATTGTGGTGGGCCGGCCGGGGCTAGCTCCAGGCGATCGCGACTTCGTCGATCAAGCGGACGACGCGGTCGAGCTCGGTGCCCCCGCGGGCGCGGCCGAAACCGTGACGGCGGCCCCAGAAGGACGCCTGGACCGCGATCAGCTGGGTCCACCGACGGATGCGTTCCCCGTCGACGCCGGACGCTTCGGCGAACTCGTGCAGCTCGACCTGGAGATGACGGAGCAGTTCAGCGCCGGTCAGACGCTCGTCGAGGAACAGGTTGTACGCACGTGTGCGGAGGAAGATCGCAGCGTCGAAGGCTGGGTCGCCGACGTAGCCCTTGGGGTCGACCGCCAGCCAGGGTTGCCGGTTCGCGCGGAGGATGTTGCGTGCGTGGAAGTCGCCGTGGACCATCGTCTCCGGTTGCGCGCGGCACAGCTCGTCCACCACCGCGAGCGCCTGCTCGACGACGAACTCAGGCAGCGGATGGTCCAACTCCGCCGCATCCTTCAACAGGTCGTCGTGCCACGAGTCGGCCTGGTCCGACATCCGCGGCAGCCCGTCCGGGGCGGGGATCGTCAACTGCCGCAGCAGCTCACCGGCAATCGTCGCGGACCCGGCGCCGGCCAACGTCTCCGGATACACCCGCTCGAGCAGCATCGCGTACCGCGCATCATCACGCTCGTACAACTTGACCGCACCGCGCCCACCCCAGGCCTCGAACGCATCCGGCTCGTGCACGTTCCCCGGATGCGGAAACGAGACCTTCACCACCTTGTCCCCGGCGACCGGCACCACCACGCCGACCTGACCATGCAGCCAGTCCCCGTCCTGCCGCAGATCCCACCGCACCAGTAGGTCCTCGACAATCCCCGGCAGTTCCGCCAGCCACGCCTCCCCCGCAGCGCCTTCTCGCTCGACCGTGACCCTGGCGAACGCCGAAGGGATCATCCCCAGCGTTCCGACTTTGCCGATCGGGAGACCAGGCTGAACAGCATGTCCTCCGGGGTCATCTCGCCGGCCACGACCTTGGTGACGTGTTCGACGATCGGCATCTCGACATCGTGGTGGTGGGCCAGTTCGGTGATCGAGGCGCAGGACTTCACCCCTTCGGCGACCTGGCGGGTGGCGCCGGTGATGTCGGCGACCGTCATGCCCTGACCCAGCTTCTCGCCGAACGTCCG
This sequence comes from Kribbella jejuensis, assembly GCF_006715085.1. NCBI lineage: Bacteria > Bacillati > Actinomycetota > Actinomycetes > Propionibacteriales > Kribbellaceae > Kribbella > Kribbella jejuensis. The sequence goes on from NZ_VFMM01000001.1 coordinate 706,927, forward strand.
GTTCCGCGACAGCGGCGACGAGCAGGTCGCGACCAGATCACCCAGACCGGCCAGACCCGAGAACGTGTGTTCGTCGGCGCCCAACGCCGTACCGAGCCGGGCGATCTCCGCCAGGCCGCGGGTGATCACCGACGCCCGCGCGTTGTCACCGAAGCCCAGACCGACCGCCATCCCGACCGCGAGCGCGATCACGTTCTTGCACGCACCCCCGAGCTCACACCCGACGACGTCGTTGTTCGTGTACGGACGGAACGTCGGCGAATGGCACAGCTTCTGCAACCGCGCCGCGGTCCCCTCGTCCGCACAGGCCACGACCGACGCGGCCGGTTGCCCCTCGGCGATCTCGCGGGCGAGGTTCGGCCCGGAGACGACCGCGATCCGTTCCGGCCCGGCGCCGGTGAGCTCGGCGATGACCTCACTCATCCGCTTCGTCGTACCGAGCTCGACGCCTTTCATCAGGCTGACCAGCGGTACGGCGTTCGGCAGTACGCCGGCCCAGTCGGTGAGGTTGTCGCGCAACGACTGCGACGGCACCGCGAGCACGACGGCCTCCGCTCCGTCGGCGGCCGCGGCCGGATCGTGGGTCGCGGTGATCGCGTCGGACAACTGGATCCCGGGCAGGTACTCGGCGTTCTCGTGCGCGGCGTTGATCGCGTCGCACAACGCCTCCCGCCGAGCCCACACCGACACCTGGTTCCCCGCGTTCGCCAGCACCGTGGCGAACGCCGTCCCCCAGGACCCGGCACCGAACACCGCGACTTTCGTCATTCTTTGTCCTCACCTTGAGCTTTCCGAGCTTTGCGGAGGTCGTAGAGCTCCTTGGGCGGTTCCTCACCGCGCAGTTCGCCGAGCGTCTCGGCGACCCGGGCCATGATCACCTCGGTTGCCTCGTGCAACAGCTGGTTGGTCAGCGGCTTGCCCTGGAACGCGCTCAGGTCGACCGGCTTGCCGGCCCGCACCTGCAGCGTCTTGCGCGGCAGCAGCCGGACCCGGATCTTGCCGGTGTAGGACTTGATGATCTCCTGGGCGCCCCAGTTCGCGACCGGGATCACCGGGCAGCCGGTCATCAACGCGATCCGGGCCGCGCCGGTCTTGCCGGTCATCGGCCACATCGCCGGGTCCCGGGTGATCGTGCCCTCTGGGTAAACACCCACGCACTCACCGCGTTCGACCGCGGCGACCGCGTCCCGGAAAGCGTCCGCGGCCTGCGCGGAATCGCGGTACACCGGAATCTGCCCGGCCCCGCTGATGATCTTGCCGAGCACCGGGATCTTGAACACCGACGCCTTCCCGAGGAACCGCGGGATCCGCCGGCACTCCCAGATGAAATAGCCGAGCAGCACCGGGTCGAAATGCGAGATGTGATTCGGCACGTAGACCACGCCGCCGTGCCGCGGCATGTTCTCGCGGCCGCTGAACCGGCACTTGGTGAACACGATCATGAACGGCTTCACGATCGCGACGATGATGCCGAACCAGAATCCGCGCGGCGGCCGTGGATCGTCACTCCGGCTGTCCACTGCTGCCTCCTGGTGGTCGAACGCGCCCTCGGTCATGGGAGAATCCTGCCTGATGGCAGACCTACAGGTCGCTCCCTGGACCCTGGTGATCCCGGTGAAGCGTACGGCGATCGCGAAGAGCCGGCTCGCTCCGGCCTACCCTCAGCACCGTCCTGAGCTGGCGCGTGCCTTCGCCGTCGACACTACTGCTGCCACCCTGAACTCCCCACTGGTACAGACCGTCCTGGTGGTCACCGACGACCCGCAGGTCGCCGCGGACGTGACCGCGGCCGGTGCGCGCGTGGTGCCGGATCTCCCGGCCGCGGGGCTCAACGAGGCGCTCGTGCACGGAGCCACTGTGGCGGCTGCGGAGTTCCCTGGCAATGGCGTCGCGGCGTTGTCGGCGGACCTTCCGGCGCTGCGTCCGGCCGAGCTCACCGCCGTACTCGCGGCCTGTACGGCGGCACGTTCCTTCGTCGTCGACGAACCCGGTACCGGTACGACGCTGCTCGCGGCGGCCGCCGGCGTACCGCTGGATCCGCGCTTCGGCGTCGGCTCCGCCCTGGCCCACCAGGCATCCGGAGCCGTACCGATCGACCTGGCCGGGATCGAGTCGGTACGTCGTGACGTCGACACCGCGGCGGATCTGGCGCACGCCGTACAACTCGGCGTGGGACCGGCGACCGCGGACGTGATGTCGCTGGTGCTCGGAGCCGCGACCGGCACCGAAGGGCTAGCCTGCTGACATGCAGGCGACTGTGAGCAAGTACGACGGTGAAACGTTCTCCGGGGCAGTGCTGACCGATACCGGGATCGAGCTCCCGTTCACGGTGCACGCCGTCGCCGACACCCCGGTCCGGCATCTGCGGATCGGGCAGCGGGTGACGATCGAGACCACCGGCTCCGGTGCCACGCTGGCCGTCACCAGGCTTGAGTTCGCAACTCGGCTCTAGTTGCCCCTAGTTGCCCCTAGTTGCCCTGGACAACGGCGAAGGCCGGTCATCCCCTGTAGTGGGGGTGACCGGCCTTCGCTGTGATGCGGGTGCCGCAGTGCGTGAAGATCAGCGAGCGGTGCGCTTCGCCGCGGTCTTCTTGGCGGGGGCCTTCTTGGCCGGCGCCTTCTTCGCAACGGTCTTGGCCGGGGCCTTCTTCGCCGGGGCCTTCTTGGCGACGGTCTTGGCCGGCGCCTTCTTGGCAACCGTCTTGGCCGGGGCCTTCTTGGCGACCGTCTTCTTCGCAGCGGCGGTCTTCGTGGCAGCGGCCTTGGCCGGCGCTGCCTTCTTCGCCGGGGCAGCCGCCGTCTTGGTGGCGGTCGCGGCCGGCTTCGGGGCCACCAGCTTCGGCAGCTTCTTGGCGCCGGAGACGACGGCCTTCAGCTCCGCGCCCGCGCGGAACTTCGGCACCGTGGTCTTCTTGGCGCGCTTGGTCTCACCGGTCCGCGGGTTGCGCACGATGCGCGCGCCACGCTCGATGGCCTCGAAGGCACCGAAACCGGTGATGGCGACCTTGCCACCCTTCTTGGTCAGCTCGCGCTGGACGGTGTCGATCACCGACTCCAGTGCGTGCTGGGCCTGGCGGCGGTTTCCGTCGAAGTGCACTGCGAGCGCTTCGACCAACTGGCTCTTGTTCACTGCTTCCCTCCGTGAACACTAGGCGTCGAGCACAGCGCTCGATCTCACAGGAACGTTATGGACTGAACAGGCCATGCACAAACACCAACGCGGCAATTTGGCCTTGTTTTAGGCGATTCGGGCCACAATTTCGCCCGATCCGGTCCCGGGGAGGGGTTTTCAGCGCTGACTCCGGCGCGATCTACAGCCAGCCGCGGCGTTTGAAGATCTGGTGCAGACCTCCACAGACCAAGGCCATCAGGGCGATCGCGAACGGGTATCCGTACTGCCAGTGCAGCTCCGGCATCTTGTCGAAGTTCATCCCGTAGACGGTCCCGATCAGCGTCGGCGCGAACAGGATCGCCGCCCAGGCAGAGATCCGCTTGACCTCTTCGTTCTGCTCGCTGCTGGCGATCGCGAGGCTCTTCATCTCCTCGTTCTGCTGCTGGGCGACCAGGGTCGCGTTCACGGTCAGGATGTCGCGGAGCAGTTCGCGGAAGCCGTCGACCTTCTCCACCACCTCGGTCACGTGGTCGGCGACATCGCGCAGTGAACGTTGCAGTTCCTCGTCGACGCGGTACTTCTGGAAGCCGCCGCGCAGTTGCTCGAGCATCCCGATCAACGGCCGGGTGGCGCGCTGGAACTCGATCACCTCACGGGACAGTTCGTAGATCCGTCGCGACACCTTGGGATCGCCGCGGAACACCTCGGTCTCGATCTCGTCGATGTCGTTCTCCAGACCGGCGACCACCGGTGCGTACCCGTCGACGACCTTGTCCATGATCGCGTACAGCACCGCTTCGGCACCGCGGCTGAGGAGCTCGGGATCGCGTTCGACCCGGCGGCGTACGGCGGCCAGGTTCGGCGCTTCGGCATGCCGGACCGTCACCACGAAGTCCGGGCCGACGAACAGGTGCACCTCACCGAACTCGACCTCCTCGGTCGCGTCCCGGTACCGGGCGGCCTTCAGTACGACGAACAACGTGTCGCCGTAGCGCTCCAGCTTCGGCCGCTGATGCGCCTCGTTCGCGTCCTCGATCGCCAGCTCGTGCAGGTCGAACTCCTGCGCCAGCGAGGCGAGCTCGCGGCGATCCGGCCGGTACAGGCCGATCCACGCCAGGCTCTGCGGGGCGTCGTGCAGCGCGGCGTACGTCTCGGCCAAGGAATGCGGGGACGCGACCCGGGTGCCGCCGCAGTAGATCGCGCTGTCGACGACGCTGTGCCCCTTGGGCTTCTGCGGATCGCGCGACTGCTTGGTGTCCGGCTCGATCGCGGGCACGGCAGCGGATGCGGCGTGCTTGCGCGCGGCGGCACGCAGTGACGGAGTACGGCTGAACGCACGGAAAGGGCGCAGGCGCAGGTCGGACATGAGTCCTCCAGAGGTGGCGGTTCAGGCGAGTGATGAGCGCACGTCTGCCCGACCGCTACTGCTAGAGGTGGAAAGCCCCCGAAGGTCGAGCGAGACCCATATGTCTGGAGGGATCGCTGCTGTTCACGCGTCCTCACCTCCTCGGTCTCGCAAGCCTTGTTCCGACGATGTTCTCGGCAACCCCAGAAGGGTAACACCAGAGTTATCGCCCCCGACCACCCAAACGTTACTGCGCACATTTCCCGCGCCTCCGGCGCGGCCGGGCACGGGGTGGTGCGCTTGTTCCCCGCGTCCCGGGCACGGGCCCCGTGCCCGGGACGACAACTCTGATAGAGCTCTCAGGCCTTTGCGGGAAGGGTTGCCGGCTTGAAGGACGGCCGGGTTGCTTCGTACGCAGCGATCTCGTCGGCGTGCGACAGCGTGATGCCGACGTCGTCCAGACCGTTCAGCAGCCGGTAGCGCGTGTAGTCGTCGATCTCGAAGGGTGCCGAGACGTCACCGGCCGAGATCGTCTTGTTCTCCAGGTCGACCGTGACCTTGGTGCCCGGGTCGGCCTCGACCGCGGTCCACAGCTGCTCGACGACGTCCTGCGTCACCAGGGCCGCGAGCAGACCGGCCTTGCCGGAGTTGCCGCGGAAGATGTCGCCGAAGCGCGACGAGACAACGACCCGGAAGCCGTAGTCGAGCAGGGCCCAGACCGCGTGCTCCCGGGACGATCCGGTGCCGAAGTCCGGCCCGGCGACGAGCACCGAGACCCCTTCGTACTCCGGCTGGTTGAGGACGAACGAAGGATCGTTGCGCCAGGCCGCGAACAGCCCGTCCTCGAAGCCGGTCCGGGTGACCCGCTTCAGGTAGACGGCCGGGATGATCTGGTCGGTGTCGACGTTGCTGCGGCGCAGCGGGGCCGCCGTACCGATGTGCTGGGTGAAGGCTTCCATGGTTCCGTTGCTCCTCAGGCGTTCGCAGGTACGGCGACGGGCGGCAGGTCGGCCGGTGCGGCCAGGGTCCCGGTGACAGCGGTCGCGGCGGCGACCAGCGGCGACACCAGGTGGGTACGACCGCCCTTGCCCTGGCGGCCTTCGAAGTTCCGGTTCGAGGTCGACGCGCTGCGCTCGCCCGGTGCCAGCTGGTCCGGGTTCATGCCCAGGCACATCGAGCAACCGGCCCCACGCCACTCGGCGCCGGCCTCCTTGAAGATCTTGTCCAGCCCCTCGGCCTCGGCCTGCAGCCGGACCCGGCCGGAGCCCGGTACGACGAGCATCCGGGTGCCCTCGGCAACCTTCCGGCCGGCCAGCACGCCGGCCGCGGCCCGCAGGTCCTCGATCCGGCCGTTGGTGCAGGAGCCCAGGAACACCGTGTCCACGTGGATCTCGCGCAGCGGCGTACCGGCGGTCAGGCCCATGTACTCCAGCGCACGCTCGGCCGCGACCTTGTCGTTCTCGTTGTCGAAGTCGTCCGGCGACGGCACGGTCGCCGACAGCGGCACGCCCTGGCCCGGGTTCGTGCCCCAGGTGACGAACGGCGTGATCTCCTCGGCGCGCAGCACGACCTCCTGGTCGAACGTCGCGTCCTCGTCGGTGGCCAGGCTCTTCCAGTACTCGACGGCGGCTTCCCAGTCGACGCCCCGCGGCGCGTGCGGCTTGTCCTTCAGGTACTCGAACGTGGTCTCGTCCGGCGCGATCATGCCGGCCTTGGCGCCCCACTCGATCGACATGTTGCAGATCGTCATCCGGGCTTCCATCGACAGCGCGCGGATCGCCTCGCCGCGGTACTCGACGATGTAGCCCTGACCGCCACCGGTACCGACCTTCGCGATCAGCGACAGCACCAGGTCCTTGGCCGAGACGCCGTCCGGCAGCACGCCGTCGACGGTGACCGCCATCGTCTTCGGGCGGGCCTGCATCAGGGTCTGGGTGGCCAGCACGTGCTCGACCTCGCTGGTACCGATGCCGAAGGCAATCGCTCCGAACGCGCCGTGCGTGGAGGTGTGGCTGTCGCCGCAGACCACGGTCATCCCCGGCTGGGTCAGGCCGAGCTGCGGGCCGATCACGTGCACGACGCCCTGGTCCGGGTCGCCCAGGGTGTGGATCCGGATGCCGAACTCCTCGGCGTTCTTGCGCAGGGTGTCCACCTGGGTCCGCGACACCGGGTCGGCGATCGGCTTGTCCACGTCGTACGTCGGCACGTTGTGGTCCTCGGTGGCGATCGTCAGATCCGGGCGCCGGACCGGCCGGCCCGCCAGCCGCAGTCCGTCGAAGGCCTGCGGACTGGTCACCTCGTGGACCAGATGGAGGTCGATGTAGAGGAGGTCGGGTTCTCCGTCGGCATGGCGCACCACGTGCGCATCCCAGACCTTTTCCGACAACGTCCTACCCATCAGACTCCCTCTCGTTAGATACATTTCCCACCCCACCGCCCCGGTCGAGGTTTGGAAGTGGTGCTTTCGCTCACAGTGCTCTCGATCAGGCTCTCGAAGCGACTTGCGTTCCACGATTCGAGACGGCAGTATCGTCTCATGGACAACTCTAGCGGAGTCGGCGTTCTCGACAAAGCAGCTCTCGTTCTGTCCGCACTCGAGTCCGGGCCGGCGACCCTGGCCGGACTCGTGGCGGCGACCGGGCTGGCCCGGCCGACGGCACACCGCCTGGCGGTCGCTCTCGAGCACCACCGGCTGGTGGGGCGGGACATGCAGGGACGCTTCGTGCTCGGCCCGCGACTGAGCGAGTTGGCCTCCGCCGCCGGTGAGGACCGGCTGCTCGCGACCGCCGGCCCGGTGCTGGCGCGACTGCGCGACATCACCGGCGAATCGGCGCAGTTGTTCCGCCGGCAGGGCGAGTACCGGGTGTGCGTCGCGGCTGCCGAGCGGCCGTCCGGTCTGCGCGACACGGTGCCGGTGGGTTCGCAGCTGACGATGGCGGCCGGGTCGGCCGCGCAGATACTGCTGGCGTGGGAAGACCCGGAGCGGATGCACCGCGGCCTCCACAACGCTTCCTTCAACGCAGCGGCACTGGCCGGCGTACGGCGTCGCGGCTGGGCGCACTCCGTCGGCGAACGCGAGCAGGGTGTCGCATCGGTCTCGGCACCGGTCCGCTCCCCCAGCGGCAAGGTGATCGCGGCCGTGTCGGTCTCCGGCCCCATCGAACGCCTCTCCCGCCAGCCCGGCCGCATGCACGCCCCCGCCGTGATGGCCGCCGCCGAACGCCTCTCCGAGGCTCTCCGCAGGGCGTCCGAGTAACTAGAGCGCCCAGAGCTGTCCCGTGCTGCTGTCGACCAGAGCAGCACGGTCGGCCGTGGCTTCCAACGGCAGTACGTCGTACACGGCCGCCGTCAGCACCGGCAGGGCGACCAACGGAACGCGAGGCGCCAGCGTGCAATGCGGCACCCACCTGCCGGGCAAGTAGTGCCGGTGACAGATGCGGCACGTGTCTGCCGTGGGTGTGGGACTTCAGCGTCGGCACGCCGAGATTCTCCAACCGGTCCCAGAGCGCTCGCAGGAGCCGGTCGGTGCGGCGGTCGAAGAGGAGGCAGACGGCTAGTGCCACCAGTCCACGGTAGGTCGGTGGTTGCCGTGGGATCGCCGGAGGGTCACCATCAGTTGAGGTGCCGGTGCACCGCGTGCCGGGCCTTCGAGGAGGTCGACATGGAGCGGGACTGGCTGACTCTCGGCTGGAAGATGTTGCTCGTCCGCGGTGTCATCGGCATCGTCTTCGGGATCCTGGCGATCGCCTGGCCGATCTCCACTGCGATCGCCCTGGCTGTGCTGTGGGGCATCTGGGCGGTCACCGACGGGATCGGCTCGATCGCCCAGGCCTTCCAGCCGGACCACCGGGGCAGCCGCCTGTGGCTGATCGCCCTCGGCGTGATCGCGCTGATCGCCGGGTTCTTCGCAATCGTGCATCCCGGGATGACCGCCGCCACCCTGACCTGGATCCTCGGCATCTGGCTGATCATCCGCGGCATCTTCGAACTGTCCGGCGCCTTCTTCAGCCAGCAGCCGATGCCCCGCTGGCTGCTCGTGCTCAACGGCCTGCTGTCGATCCTGATCGGCATCCTGTTCGCCGCGAACCCAGGCCGTGGCGCGGTCACGATCGCCACCCTCCTAGGCATCACCGCCCTGATCTGGGGCGCAGTACTCCTCGCCGTCGCCTGGTCCGTCCACCGAGCCACCTCCGGCCCGGCCCACCCCAGCCCCTCGCCGGCCTGATCCCCAGGCGAGGAAAGCTAGGTTATTCGGTGCAGCCGCAGGAGGTGTTGGGGAGTAGTTCGTAGTCGAGGACGTGTCGCGCGGGCGGTGGATTGGTGCGGTCGAGCAGCAGTTCGACGGCGCGGCGGGCGGTTTCCTCGATCGGTTGGCGGACGCTGGCCAAAGGCGGGATCGTCACCGTGCACTCGCTGGTGCCGTCGAAGCCCATCACCGCGACGTCTTCCGGCACCCGCAGCCCGGCCTCCCAGGCCGCGAACAGTACGCCGAACGCCTGCTCGTCAGTCGAGCAGTAGATCGCCCGCGGCGGCCACTCCTCCTGGAACCACGCCCGTACGGCGTCCCGCGCGGCGAACCGGGACACGGGTGCGGCGACGTACCGCGCCGAGGCCCGCGGATGTGCCTCCAGAGCGCGTTCGATCCCGCGCCGGTGTTCCGCCGTACCGGGTGATTCCTCGGGGCCGGTGACGACGCCGAGGGTGCGGTACCCGTGCGACAGCAGGTGATCCGCCGACGTCTCGGCGCCCGCGACGTAGTCGATCGAGAGCGTGGAGACCGTCACGCCGTCGGGCACCGGATGCAGCGCGACCACCGGTACGCCGGCCGCCGCGAACCGCTGGATCGCCGGTTCGACGAGCAGCGAGACGAGGACGACGCCGTCGACCTTGCGCTCGATGAACGACCCGATGTGCGCCGACTCCTGGGCCGGGTCGCCGGCCGAGTCGCCGATCAGCAGCAGGTGGTCGTGCTGCCGGGCGAAGTTCTCCAGGTGTTCGGCGAGCGTGGCGAAGTACGGGTTGCGGATCTGCGGGATCAGCAGGCCGAGCGAGTACGTCCGCCCGGCGCTCAGCGCGCGGGCGAGGATGTTCGGCCGGTACTCGAGCTCCGCCGCGGCTTCGAGTACCCGCCGGCGGGTCTCCGCGGACACCGGCCGCGGCCCGTTGTTGAAGACGTAGCTGACGACCGCGGTCGACGTGCCGGCGCGCTCGGCGACGTCACGTGCGGTCGCCATCGATCTCCCCACGCTGCACAGCGTATTCCGTCCCGCCCGCAACGATCCGCCGTGTGATCTCCTCAGCCACCGCCTCAGCCTCCACCGCGGTCACGATCCGCACCGTCCCCTCGGCGTCCGCGGCAAACGTACTGAGCCCGCCCTCAGCAATCTGGACCTTGCCCAAGTCCGAGAAGCTGAACAGTTCCGGGCAGCTCAGCGCCAGCACCGCCACCGGATCGTGCGGCACGTTCCACGTCTCGTTCCAATAAGCCCACCACTGCTCGATATCCGCCCCGAGCGCCGCCCCCAACGGACCGGCCGCCCGGATCCGCTCCAACCGGGGCTTCTCGATCGTCACCTGCCGGGTGACCTCCAACCCGGTGATCGTCGTCGGAATCCCCGCGTTCAACACGGCCTGTGCCGCAACCTCGTCCGACTTGAAGTTGTGTTCCCGCACGTCGTCGCCGAACGACCCGCCCATCACCCACAGATGCCGGATCCACCACGCCGCCTGCGGTTCGAGCGCCAACGCGGCGGCAATGTTGGTCAACGGGCCGATCGCCGCCACGTCGAGCTCACCAGGGCGCTCGCGTAGCCGTGCGACCAACCGTTCCGGCGCACTGTCCGCGCTGATCGTCTCCGCGTCCAGCCCGTTGTGCAGCGTCCCTTCGTGCCCGGCCCACCACACCTCCCTTCCGGACAGCGGCTCGGCCAGGCCCGGTACGACGTCCAGCTCGCGGCCGGCGAGTACGCCGTACCGCCGGGCGAGCTGGGCCCGCAGCCGCGTGTCGCCGTACACCGTATGGACCTCGGCGAGCTCGACCTCCGGGCTGCCGAGCAACTGGGCCAGCGCCATCGCGTCGTCGACGTCGGAACCGATGTCGGTATCGAGAATGAGGGAACGCACGGATCTCCTTTACTTGAGCCCGGTCATTTGAGCCCGGTACTCGACACGGATTGGACGAAGTAGCGCTGGAAGCCGGCGATCACGACCAGCGGGATGACGGTGAGGACGACGGCGCCCGCGAACACGAGGCCGTAGTCGGCGAAGTTCTGGCCCTGCAGGTTGGACAACGCGACCGGTCCGAGGATGTGTTTCGCGTCGGTGCCGATCAGCAGCGGCCAGACGTACGCCTGCCACTGGAAGAGGAACAGCATCAGCCCGGCGCCGATCAACGCGGGCTTCGACAACGGCAGGTAGATCCAGCGGAAGACGCCGAACCAGCCGAGGCCGTCGAGGCGGCCGGCCTCGACGAGCTCCGCCGGGATGCCGAGGAAGAACTGCCGGAGCAGGAAGATCGCCATCCCGTTGCCGATCCCGGGCAGCACCAGCCCGGTGAAGGTGTTGGTCAGCTGCCAGTCCCGGAACATCGTCGACAACGGAATCGCGATCGCGTCGAACGGCACCAGGAAACTCAGGACGACGATGCCGAACACCAGCCCGCGGCCGCGGAACTCGAACGCCGCCAGGCCGAAGGCCGCCGTCGCACAGACCGCCAGCCCGATGATCACGGTGAGCGCACTGACGAAGATCGAGTTGAGCGTCGCGCGGCCGACATCGCTGCTCAGCAAGGCGGAGTAGTTGTGCAGCGTCGGACGCAGCTCGAAGAACGTCTGCCACGACAGCTTCAGATGCGCGAACGTCTCCGAGCCGGGCCGCAGCGAGTTCGTCACCACCCAGAGCAGCGGCAGGAAGAACAGGATGCCGACGACTCCGCCGAGCGCGGAGAGGCTGACCCGCTTCACTGGTCACCTCGCAGCAACCGGAACTGACCCGCCACGATGACCAGCGTCAGCGCGACCAGGATGACCACCTCGGCCTGCGCGACATGGATGTCGCCGAGCGCGTACGCACGGTTGTAGACGTCGTACATCAACAGGTTGCTGTTGCCGTTGGGCCCGCCCTTGGTGAGGATCTGCACCGGCGCGAACACCAGCAGGTTGGACACCGTGTCAGCGACCAGGACGAAAGCGAGCGGACGACGTACCAGTGGAAGCGTGACCGACACCATCCGCCGCCACGGGCCGGCGCCGTCGAGCAGCGCGGCCTCGCGGACCTCGACCGGGACCTCCTGGATGCCCGCGATCAGGAACAGCATCCAGTACCCGACGCCGATCCAGGACAGCAGCACGATCAGCGACGGCAGGACCTGGCTCGACGACGTGAGGAACGGCTGCGCGGGCAGGCCGAGCCGTTCCAGTACGCCGTTCCCGAGACCGTCGGGGCGGTAGATGACGCTCCAGATCACGGCCGACACCGCCGGCGGCGTGGCGATCGGAAGGATCACCAACGTCCGCCAGAGCTTCGATCCGGCCGCCTTCTGGGTGAAGAGGACTGCCAGCAGGAACGCGACGACGACCTGGATCGGGTTCACCAGCACGGTGAAGAGCAACGTGACACCGACCGATTGCCGGAAGTCCTTGCTCCCCAGCAGGTCCGTGTAGTTGCTCAGCCCGGCGAACACCCGGCCCCCACGCAGCAGGCTCTCGCTGTAGAAGCTCTCAACTACCGCGGAGATCGCCGGGACGATCCGCAGTACGGCGAGACACACCAGCGCGGGCGCCAGGAAGGCCAGGGCGATCAGCCCCTGCCGCTGCCTCATTTAATGGACTTCCACGCCTCAGTCAGCTGCTGGGTGGCTTGCTGCAACCGCTGATCCGGGTTGGTCCCGTTGCGGATGTCGGCGAACGCCTTGCCCATCACTTCCTCGAACTGGATGTACCCGACGCTCACCGGCCGCGACACCGCGGTGTGCTCACTCTCGTACGCCGTGATCGCCGCCGCACCGGCCGTCTTCGTACCGGAGAACGCGTCCATCTTCGGGGTGTACTGCTTCTGCGCGTCGAGGTTCGCCGGGATGATCGTCGTCGTACTCGTGGTGGCCAGGTTGCCGGCCGGGTCCAGCGTCGCGAACTCGATGAACTTGCGGGCCATCCGCTGCTGCTTCGAGGCCGGGTTGATGCCGAGCGACCACGACCCGGTCGGTGTGACCGGCTTGCCGCCCTGGAAGTACGGCAGCGGCGCGACGCCCCAGTCGATCTTCGAGCTGCCGAAGATCTTCAGGTCCCACGGCCCGCCGACGAAGAACGCCACGTCGCCGTTGGCGAACACCGGACCGGTCTGGAACCCGCCGATGCCGCGCGGCGACAGGCCGCTCGCGAAGGTTGCGCCGTACCACTGCATCGCCTTCTTCCAGCCGTCGGTCTCGATCGCGGGCGTGAGCGCGTCATCACCCTCGATCCCGGAGCCGCCGCCGAGCGACTCGGCCAGGGGTTGCAGCTGGTAGTACGCCTCGGGCTGTTCCATGAACAGCCCGTACTTCGTGCCGCCCGCCTGCATGCTCTTCCGGCCGGCCGCCTCGACCTGCTCCCACGTCCAGCGCTGCTGCGGGTCCGCGGTCGGCGGAGTGACCTTCGCCTTCGCGAGCGCGGTCTTGTTGTAGAAGAGGTACTGCGTGGAGTTCCACATCGGCAGCGACCAGAGCTTGTCGCGGAAGTGGTTGGTCTTGTACGCCGCGGCGCTGAACGACGTCTTCACCTTGGCGTCGAGATCGCCGAGATCGGTGAGAAAACCCTTCGCGGCCAGCTGGGAAACCCGCGGCTCGTCGACCGTGTAGACGTCGATCCCGGCGTCCTTCGCGCTCAACCGCTGCTGCATGGTCGCGTTGAACTGGTCGAACGGGATCTGGGTGTAGGTCACCTTGATCCCGGGGTTCTTCGCCTCGAAGGCCTTGATCACCGGCTGGTAGGTCTCGGCGTTGTCGGTGCCGGTGAACGTGATCGTCCCGGTCTCGGGGCCGGGGTCGGCTTTCGCCGGGCCGTCCGACCCGGCGCCGGTCGACCCACCACAACCGGCCAGCAGCAGGGCCGCGGCAACCGCCGCGGCCGGAAGAGCGAAGAGGTTCCGCCGCACAGCGATCCCCTTTCCAATGACGCAGGGAGAAGGTCTAAGCGGTTAGACTCTAAGCGCTTAGACCTGCGGGTGTCCAGCAGTTCGGGACTGTCCGCGCTGTGCCTGACGACGTACTCTCGGCTGATGAGGGTGGGGGTTCTGGGGGCGGCCGAGGTCCTGCGGGACGGGGAGCCGGTCGAACTGGGTGGCCGCAAGCAGCGCATGCTGTTGTCGGCTCTGGCGCTGTACGGCGGGCAGCCGGTGCCGGTCGACAGCCTGATCGACATGCTCTGGCGGGACAGCCCGCCGCCGAGTGCGCTGTCGACGCTGCAGGTGTATCTCGCCGGGGTCCGGAAGGCGCTGGAGCCGGATCGGCCGGCTCGGACGGCGCCGACAACCGTCGTGACCGTTGCGCCCGGTTATGCGCTGCGGTTGCCCGGTGAATGCCTCGACGCGACGCATTTCGCCGCCACCGTGGACGCCGTACATCGCCGGCTTGGTCAGCCGGGCCGGGGTCTCCGGCCGGACGAGCTCGGGGCCGTCGTCGATTCGCTCGACGACGCGCTCGCCTTGTGGCGCGGTACGCCGTACTCCGACCTGGACGACGTCGCGGCGGCCGTTGCCGAACGGGGACGGCTGGAAGAACTACGACTCGTCGCGCTCGAGGACTGTGCCGTCGCACGTCTCGCGCTGGGTCAGCACGCGACGCTCGCCGCGGAACTGGAGGCGCTGACGGCCGAGCATCCGTTGCGCGAACGGTTGTGGGCGTTGCGCGTGCAGGCTCTTGCCGCGGCCGGCCGGCAGGCGGACGCGCTCGACGCACTGCGCCGGGTACGGCAGATCCTGGCGGACGAGCTCGGCCTGGACCCTGGAGCAACGCTGCGCGAGCTGGAACTCGCCGTACTCCGCCAGGACCCACAACTGAGCTGGCGGCCGAAAGCCCTCGAACGAGCGATTGCGGGTGTTTCGCGGTGGCCCCTGGTCGGGCGGGTCGCGGAGCTCGCCGCGCTCGAACACCTTCTGGACGAGGCGACTTCCGCACCGCAGTTCGCCGTACTCGTCGGAGAGCCGGGGATCGGCAAGACGAGACTGGCGTCCGAGCTGGCGGCAAAGGCGCGTGCCCGTGGTTTCGCCGTACTCACCGGGCGCTGTTCGGAGGACGAGGGCGCACCCCCACTCTGGCCGTGGACCGGGGTCCTGGGCGCACTGGCCGGGGCCGACCTGCCGGAGGACTTGTCGCGACAGCTCACCGAGCTCACCGCTCTTCTCGAATCCGGTGCCCCGAAACCGTCCGGCGCCGACGTCGACGCGGCACGGTTCCGGCTGTGGACGACGATCGCGGACGTACTGGTCTCCGCCTCCGGGACCGTCCCGCTGCTCGTCGTGCTCGACGACCTGCACTGGGCTGACGCGTCGTCACTCAAGTTGCTGAAGCATCTTGCCGACGTGGTCGATACCGGACGCCTGCTCGTCCTCGCCACCCGCCGCGCGGTCCCGGAGCTCACGGGTCAACTCGCCGCCGTCGCCGAAAGTCTCGGCCGACGCCATGCACTGCGCCTGGACCTGCACGGCCTGACGCTGCCCGAAGCGGCCGAGCTCGTCGAGGCTGCGACCCAGCGCAAACCCGGGACGCGGGAAGCCGAGGCGTTGCGCGCACGGACCGACGGGAACCCGTTCTTCCTGGTCGAACTCCTCCGCGACGGCAGCGGCGACGTACCGGCGGCGGTGACCGACATCGTCGCGCGCCGGCTCGAACGGTTGCCGTCGGCAACCGGTGAGCTGTTGCGCACGGCCGCGGTCGTCGGCCGAGAGTTCGACCTCGCGGTACTGGCCGCGGCGACCGGCCGGGACCCGGACGAACTGCTCGACGACCTCGATCCGGCCCTGGCCGCGGGCGTGATCGCCGACGGCGATCGGGTCGAGCGGTTCCGGTTCGCGCACGCGTTGGTCCGGGACGTCGCGTACGCCGGCCTGCCGGCGGCCCGGCGCGCCCGCCGGCACGCGGCGATCGCCCAGGTGCTCGAGGATCTGGGCGCTGCCCCGTCGGAGCCGGCGCGGCACTGGCTAGCGGCCGGGCCGGCCCATGCGGCACGAGCCTGGCGAGCAGCAGCCGTTGCCGCCGAGCACGCGATCCGGCTGTACGCGTACGACGAGGCAGCGGTCTTGCTGGCGGCAGCACTCGACGTACAGGAAACCGACAGCTCCGCGACCCGGCTCGACCGGTACGACCTGCTGATGGCACGTGCCGACGCGTGCCGGTGGTCGGTCGACCGGGACGCGCTGGACGTAGCTCTGAGCGCGGCCGTGCAGGAGGCGGAGCGGCTCGGGGACGCCGTACGCATGACGCGGGCGGCCGTTGCCGGCGCCGAGGGCGCCTTGTGGCAGACGCGCCCGTACGGGCAAACCGATCATTACCTCGTCGGCATCTTGCGACGCGCTCTGCGGGAGCTCCCGGCCGAAGACAGCGAACTGCGCTGCAGAGCACTGCTCGTCCTCGCGACCGAGCTCTATCACAGCGACGCCCCGGCGTACCGGGAGGCGCTGGCCGAGCAGGGCATGGCGATGGCGCGCCGGCTCGGTGACCCCGGCTTGCTGGTGTGGGCGTGTCAGGCCGCCTTTATCGCCACCTGGCGTCAGGCCACCGCCCCGGATCGCCGGCAACTGGCCGACGAGGCGGTCGCCGCCGCGATCGAACTGGCCGATCCGGTGCGGGAGGCGCTGGCCCGTACCCTGCGCGTGATCGTCCTGCACGAACTCGGCCGGATCGCGGAGATGTGGGCAGAGATCAGCCGGCTCCGGGCGATCGCCGAGCCACGACGGCTGGTGTACGTCCTGATCGTGCTCACGGAGCTCGAGCCGCCGTGGCTGGCGATGCGCGGACGGTTCGACGAGGCGGACGCCTTGATCGAGCAGCGACGCGAACTCGTCGCGGGCGCCTCGCTCCCCCAGCGGGACGAGTCGATGGTCTCGGCTGTCGCGTGCGTCGAGCTCTGGCGGACCGGCGCGGCCGGGATCGTGTCCGCGTTCCAGGAGCTCGCCGCGGTGAGTCCGATGCCGTTCGACCTGCCGATCCAGTGGATGCTCGTACGGGCCGGACGACTGGACGACGCGCGGGCGATCCGGACCGCGCCGGTTCCGGCCACGGACGACTGGGTGTCGATGCATCATTACTGCGCCGCGGCCGAGGTCGCTTTTGCATTGGGACGCCCGGATGCGGCGCGGACGGTGTACCGGTGGTTGAGTCCGTACGCCGGGCGGGTCTGCAGCGCCGGGTTCTCGGTCGCGATCGGGCCGGTGGACGCCTTCCTCGCCCTGGCGGCGATGGCGACAGGTGAACGGGAGCTCGCGGGCCGGCACGCCGACCGGGCGCTGGAACTGTGCGACGAGTGGGAGATCCCGCTGGCCGCGCAGTGGTTGCGCGAGCAGCGGGACCGCGGCGGATTCTGAGCGTCACGAGTAGCGGAAGGTCGCCCGCTCGCGTCGTTCGAACGGCCGGCGCCAGAACAGCCGCCACATCACCTCCATTCCACGCCCCGCCATCGCGTCGCGGACCCGGCCGAAGTGCTCGGGCGGCAGCTCGTACATGCCCCATGCCGCGAGGAACGGTAGGTCTCGTGGGCTGTGTGCGGGCTTGAAATGCTCCCGCTCCAGGCGCTGCCAGTCGTCGTCGACCAGGTACCGCTGGACCAGTGTCAGCGCGTCGCGCTCCTCGTGGGCCAGATGCCGGGTCAGGTGTTCGCCCAGGGCAACGATCCGGACCTCCAACGCGTCCCGCGCGTCGTCGTCGGCGTGCGTCGCCAGCCGGTCGAACCCCGCCGTGCACGAGGTCAGCAACGGGTCGATCTCGGTGTGCTCGGCTTCCATCGCCTCGAGCGTCGCCCGGCCCTCGGCGTCCGCCTTGGCCATCAGCAGCGGCCACAGACCGGTGTCCTCACCGGTGTGGTGTTTGTGCAGGATGTCCCGGAACCTGTCCCAACGGGCCGCGAGGGCCTTCCAGGTCACCCGGTCCGGCACCGGCGTGCCGATCACGGCCGCCTTGAAGTTGGCCAGGTCGCGCCGGAAGGCATGGTGGACGACGTACATCGCGGTCAGGTCGACCGGCCCCGGCGGCGCGGCGGCCTGGCCCGGCAGCATCAAGGTTCCTGTGGTCATGAGCGATTCCTTTCTCGAGGTTCGCCCACCGTGCGCGGGCCCGCTTGGGAAGCACTTGTGGTCGCGACCCCAAGCCGATCCCAAGCGCTCCGCCGGATGCTCATCCCAACCACCAAGGGGAGGAATCATGAAGGCACCGGCCGTTTCCGTCTTGCCATCGGCTGTCCTGCCGATCGTCGAGCGGGCGATCACCTGCGAGTACGCGTCATTGACCCGGTCGGGCGCACCGATCACCTGGCCGCTGACGCCGTACCACGACTCCGGTACGGCGACCATCGACGTCAGCACCGGGCTCACGTATCCGGCGAAGGCCGAGCGCGCCCGGCACGATCCGCGGGTGGCGCTGCTGTTCTCCGATCCGACCGGCTCGGGTCTGTCCGATGCTCCCGTGGTGCTGGTTCAGGGATTGGCGACGGTGCGGGACGCTGACCTGCAGGCCAATACGGACCTGTACC
The DNA here is from genome assembly GCF_006715085.1 of Kribbella jejuensis. Classification (NCBI taxonomy): domain Bacteria; kingdom Bacillati; phylum Actinomycetota; class Actinomycetes; order Propionibacteriales; family Kribbellaceae; genus Kribbella; species Kribbella jejuensis. The sequence continues at coordinate 725,099 of NZ_VFMM01000001.1, forward strand.
TGCGTCGCGTGCTGCAGAAGATGCCGCAGGCGGTGACCGGGCAGCCGTGGGTCGTGGTACGTCGGCAGCGGTGGTACTGGAGCCGTGTGTGGATCGAGGTCACGCCGCTTCGGATCCTGTGGTGGCCCGGTGGCCGGCTCGACTTGGAACCGCTCCGCTGGGAAGCTCCCGCGGACGTGACCGCGCCACCGTCCGACCCGGCGCCCGAGGGGCCTGCGTCGCCGGGGTGGGCGGTGCCGCCGGCCGACTGGCGGCCGAGAGCGGATGCTGCGATGCGGCTCGGCAATCCCGTGCTGACGGTGCGTGATGAGGACGGGTGGCCGCTGCCGGTGCGTTCTGTGGGGGTCGAGCTGGTGGACGACGGGTTCGTGGCCCGGACCGGTCCGTTCGGCGCGGCGGCGGGCGGCCGGGCGTGTTTGACGTTCCACGAGCATCCAGAGGTCTTCACCGGTCAGCAGAACGCAGTCTTCGTCGGGACCGCTGGTGCTGTTCCGGGCGGCGTCCATTTCCGGGTCGAGCGGGCACTCGCGGACTTCAGCCTCCCGCCGGGACGGTTCACCCAGCTACGGAAGTTCTTGTCCAGCGGCCGGGCGCTGACTCCGAGGCTGGCCCACGAAGCCGCCCGCAGACACCAACCGATCCCCACAGTCCGCAAACCCGGCTGACAACCGCCTCCCATCCGGCTGGACTCGGCGTTCCTTCACCTGCCGATACGACAACAGCCTCCCATCCGGGTGGATGGGAGGCTGTGCTTCTCTGGTAGCCCCGACGGGATTCGAACCCGCGCTACCGCCTTGAGAGGGCGGCGTGCTAGGCCGCTACACAACGGGGCCAGAGTTTGCCGACCGGATCTCGCGACCCGGGCAACGAGGTTGAACTTTACCGATTTTCATCGGTGCGGTCCAATCCGCTGGGGTACCAGGACTCGAACCTGGACTAACTGAACCAGAATCAGTCGGGCTGCCAATTACCCCATACCCCAAAGGCATTTTCACTGAAGTTGGAGAGTTTGTTTCCGCCCTCACCAACCCGGCTCGGAGAGCTTACCCGAGCATGCGACCGGACACCAAAACGGGTCCCCGCCCGCGGGTTGTCACTCCCGTCACACCTGTCCCCAGAGCTATCGGCGTGCCCCCACCGGCAGCGTCACCAGTGGCAGGTCCGACTCCTGCTTCAGCTTCATCCGGTCGGTCAGCCAGACCGCGATCACCCCGAACGCAGCGAACTTCACGACGTCGATCAGCACCAGCGGCCAGGGCGCGTCCTTCACCTCGAGGCTCGCCCCGAGAGTGTTGGTCAGACCCGCGAACACGAACGTCACGACGTTGTTCGCGGCGTGCGACGCGATCCCGGACTCCAGCCCACCGGTCCGTACGGCGAGGAAACCCGCCACCAGACCGAACGCCAGCCGGTCGACGAACAGCGCGGGGCTCTGCCACGGCCAGATCCCGTGCGCCGCGGTGAACAGCAAGGCGGTCACGATCACGGCAACAATCGAAGCGCGCAGGTACGAACCGACTGCCTGCAGGAGGTAGCCGCGGAAGTAGTACTCCTCCCCCGCGGCCTGGATCGGTGACGTCAGCAACGTCACGAGGATGATGCCGACCACGTCCGGCGCCGCCGGGCCGCTGTGCCGCTCACCGGTCGCGAGCTGCACGTTGCCGAGCTGGATGACCGCGAACGACACCAGTTCGAGCACGACCGCCACCAGCGCGAACCACGCCAACGGCCGCCAGCGCAGCTTGCCGACCACCGACGACAGCAGCCCTGGAGTCTGCCGGTTCAGCAACCTGGCGACCAGGATCGACAGCGGGATCAGGATGATCAGGGTCAGGTTCGTGAACAGCAGGCCGAACCACGACAGCGTGCCGGCCGGGTCCGGGTGGATCCCCTGCCGCAGAGCCAGGATCACCACGCTGCCGACCATCCAGCCGACGAGGATCGTCAACGTGCCGAGAACGACGTACACCCGCGGGGTGACGTCGTTCTTCAGCAGCCGCTGGTACGGCGTACCGCTCATGACGTGGTCGTGCGGGCCTGCTCCAGCCGGTGCAGGGACTTCTCCCGGCCGAGCAGCTCCAGCGACTCGAACAGCGGCGGCGAGATCCGGCGACCCGAGATCGCCACCCGGACCGGACCGAACGCGTTCTTCGGCTTCAGGCCGAGCCCGTCGATCAGCGATGCCCGCAGCGCCGCCTCGATCGCCTCGGTCGTCCACTCGGTGTCAGCCAGGTTCGCGAGCGCCTTCGCGGCGGCGTCCAGCACGGCATCCGCGTCACCGGTCAGCACCTTCGCGGCGGCGTCCGGATCAACCGTGAAGTTTGCGTCGTCCACGAACAGGAACCCCAGCATGTCGACCGACTCGGACAAGGTATTCATCCGCTCCTGCACCAGCGGCACGGTCGCCTTCAGCACCGCCAACTGGTCCTCCGACGGCTCCGCCGGCAGCACGCCCGCCTGCGCGAGGAACGGAATCATCCGCTTCGCGAACTCGTCCTGCGGCAGCAGCCGCATGTGCGCGGCGTTGATCGCCTCGCATTTCTTCGGGTCGAAGCGGGCCGAGTTCGAGTTGACCTTGCGGATGTCGAACGCCTCGACCATCTCGGCCATCGTGAACACGTCCCGGTCCTCGGCGATCGACCAGCCGAGCAGGGCCAGGTAGTTCAGCAGACCCTCGGGCAGGAACCCGCGCTCGACGTACTCACTCAGGCCGGAACCCTTGTCCCGCTTGGACAACCGCTTGTTGCCCTCTCCCATCACGAACGGCAGGTGCCCGAACCGGGGCGTCCGGCCGCTGCCCACACCGATCTCGGCGAGCGCCTCGTAGAGCGCGATCTGGCGCGGCGTCGACGGCAAGAGGTCCTCACCACGCAGGACGTGGGTGATCTCCATCAGCGCGTCGTCGACCGGGTTCACCAGCGGGTAGAGCGGGTAACCGTTCGCCCGGACCAGCACGTAGTCGCCGAGGTTCTCCGGCAGGAACGTGATCTCGCCACGGACCAGGTCGTCGAACACGATCGGGCGGTCGGGCATCCGCAGCCGCACGACCGGCCGGCGGCCTTCGTCGACGTACGCCTGGACCTGCTCGGGCGTGAGGTTGCGGCAGTGACCGTCGTACCCGCTGTGCTGCCCGGACGTCCGCGCCGCCTCGCGCCGCTGGTCCAGCTCCTCCTGCGAGCAGTAGCAGTGGTACGCCTTGCCCGCGGCGAGCAGCTTCGCGACGACGTCGGCGTAGATGTCCATCCGCTCGGACTGCAGGTACGGCCCGAAGTCGCCGCCGACCTCGGGGCCCTCGTCCCAGTTCAGACCGAGCCAACGGAGGGCGTCGTAGGTGTAGCGGTAGCCCTCCTCGGTGTTACGCGCGGTGTCGGTGTCCTCGATCCGCAGCACCAGCTTGCCGCCGTAGTGGCGCGCGAAGGCCCAGTTGAACAGCGCGCTGCGGATGTTGCCGACGGTCAGCAGACCCGTCGGCGACGGTGGGAACCGGACCCGCACCTCGTTCGGCTCGAGGTCGCCCAGCACATCGTTCTCGGCCCGGTCAGTCACGCACGATCACCTTGTTCGTCAGAGTTCCGATTCCTTCGACGCTGACCGAGACCTCGTCACCGGGCAGCATCGGGCCGACACCCGCCGGGGTGCCGGTGAGGACCACGTCGCCGGGCAGCAGCGTGGTGAAGGAGGTGATGTAGGCCAGCACCTCCGGGATGTCGAAGATGAACTGGCTGGTCCGGCCGTCCTGCCGGGGCTCGCCGTTCAGTTCGGTGCTGATCCGCAGGTCGGACACGTCGAGCTCGGTGGAGATCCACGGGCCGAGCGGGCAGAACGTGTCGTACCCCTTGGCCCGGGCCCACTGCCCGTCGGACTTCTGCAGGTCGCGGGCGGTCACGTCGTTGGCGATCGTGTAGCCGAAGATCGCCTCGTTGACCCGCTCCTTGGGCAGGTCCCGGACGATCCGGCCGATCACGATCGCGAGCTCGCCCTCGAAGTGCAGGTCGTTGGTCTGCTCCGGGTAGACGATGCCGTCCCGCGGGCCGATCACGCTGGTGTTCGGCTTCAGGAAGATCAGCGGCTCCTTCGGTACGTCGTTGCCGAGCTCGGCGGCGTGCGCCGCGTAGTTCCGGCCGACGCAGACCACCTTGCTGCGCGGGATCACCGGCGCGAGCAGCCGGACGTCCGCGAGTTGCAGCTTCTCCCCGGTGAACTGGGCCGACCGGTAGAGCGGGTCCGAGTCGAGAACGTTGACAGTACCGACGAGCCCTTCGGGGTCATCGGTCTCGACGACGCCGTACTTCGGCTCGTCGTCCACGGAGAATCTGGCGATACGCACGGGCCGAGCCTACCGTCGGTGCTCGATGAGACAGTATTCCGGTGACATTCGAGATCCGGTTGGCGGTTCCTGGTGAGTACGACGCTGTCGGCGAGCTGACAGTGGAGGCCTATTCGCACGACGGTTTCGTGCGTGGTGACTACGCGATGACGCTGCGTGCCGCCGCGGACCGCGCCGCCAAGGCGGAGCTCTCGGTAGCTGCCGATTCCTCCGGCCTGCTGGGGACCGTGACCTATTGTCCGGTCGGCTCGGTGTACCGCGAGATCGGCCAGGACGACGAGGGCGAGTTCCGCATGCTCGGCGTCGCCGGGCGGGCGCGGGGCCTGGGCGTCGGTACGGCGCTGACCGAGCACTGCATCGCCCGCTCTCGCGAGCTGGGCATGCGCCGCATCGTGATGAGCAGCGCGCAGTACATGACCACCGCCCACCGCATCTACGAGCGTCTGGGCTTCACCCGCCTCCCGGAACGTGACTGGGCGCCCATCCCGGGCGTCGATCTGTACGCCTTCGCCCTCGACCTATGAGGACGCTGCCGTTCGCCGAGTGGACGTCGTACGCCTCGGGGCACGCCGCCCGGGTCGACGTCTTACTGGCCGACCACCTGGAACGACGGAAGCGCCGCGAGGCACATCCCGTCGAGGATTTCCTCTTCACGTATTACCCGACCCGTCCGAACCAGCTGCGCGTGTGGCATCCGGGCCCCGGAGTGCGGCTGGAGGGCGGTGCTGCTTATGAGGGCCGTCGTGGATACGTGGTCGAGGACGGGACCGCGTCGCTCGATCCGGCCGAGGTGGAACGCCGTACCGACAGCATCAAGTGGATCCGCGCCCTGCTCTCGGCCACGCTCGACCGCCAACCCCAGTTCGGCTGTTTCGGCCTGCACGAGTGGGCGATGGTGTACCGGACCCCCGAAGTACGGCACGCCGCCTGGCCGCTGCGACTAGGTGCCGAGGGCACCGATCAGGTCGTCGAGTCGCACAAGATCGGCTGCTCGCACTTCGACGCGTTCCGCTTCTTCACGACGCCCGCGCGCCCACTCAACACGCTCCAACCGACCCGGGAATCCCAGCCCGCCCTCGAACAAGGCGGCTGCCTGCACGCGAACATGGACCTCTACAAGTGGGCCGCCAAGCTGATGCCGTTCACCCCGAGCTCGCTACTCCTCGCCTGCTTCGAACTCGCCCGCGACATCCGCACCCTCGACATGCGCGCCTCCCCCTACGACCTGGCCGCGCTCGGCTACACCCCCGTCCGCATCGAAACCCCCGACGGAAAAGCCGAGTACACAGCAGCCCAACGAACCTTCGCCAACCGCGCCCGCCCCCTCCGCCGTCAACTCGCCGCCCTCTGCGAGGAGCTGCTCGGCTGACCCTCCCCAGATATCCACAAACACGAGTGTCGAAGTATTGACACCGGCGTCGAATCACTCCTACCGTGACAGTCATCCACTGCTACGGCCGGAAGGTGACTCATGGCGTACGTCATCGGTATCGACGTCGGCGGGACGTTCACGGACGGGGTGCTCGACGACGGCGCCGGGGTGATCGTCGCGGCCAAGGCGCCGTCGACGCCTCCGGACTACTCACGCGGCGTCCTGGAGGTACTCGCCGGCCTCGCCGAACAGCTCGGTCAATCGGTCGAGGCGATGCTCGCCGAGACCCACCACATCGCGCACGGTACGACGTCCTCGTTGAACGCTCTGGTGATGGGCAACGTCCCGGACGTCGGCTTCATCACCACGGTCGGACATCGCGACTCGCTGTTCATCATGAACGTCGAGGGCCGCTACCTCGGCTCGGCCCCGGATCAGCTGCAGAACGTGCTCGGCCAGAGCAAACAGCACACGCTGCTGCCGAAACGCCATGCCGTCGAGGTGATCGAACGCGTCGATCGGGACGGGACTGTGCTCGTTCCGCTGGACGAGGAATCGGTCCGGGCGGCGGTGCGTGCACTGCTTGCCGACGGCATCCGTTCGATCGCGGTCAGCCTGCTGTGGTCGTTCCGGAACCCCGCGCACGAACAACGCGTCCGCGAGATCGTGCACGAGCTCGACCCCGGTGCGTTCGTTGCCCTGAGCAGCGAGATCAGTCCACGCATCCGCGAGTTCGCCCGCAGTGCGACCACCGTGATGAGCGCCCAGATCGGCCCGGGCCTCGAGGAGTACCTCGGCAACCTGGAGGGCCGGCTCCGCGAGTCCGGCCTGGTCGGACCGCTTCTGGTCATGCAGAGCAACGGTGGCGCGATCGCCGCCGCCGAGGCACCGAGCCACGCGATCAGCACGGTCGGTTCGGTCCTCACCGGCGGTGTCGTCGGCGCCGTGTCACTGGGCGAACAGCTCGGCCATCGCAACATCATCTCCACCGACGTGGGTGGTACGACGTTCCTCGTGGGACTGGTCGTCGACGGTGAACCGGTCCGGGCGAGCACGACGGTGATCAACCACCACCCGATCAACGTGCCGACGCTGCAGGTGCACGCGATCGGGTCGGGCGGCGGCGCGATCGCCTGGATCGACCAGGGTGGCAACCTGCAGGTCGGACCACGCAGCGCGCAGTCGGTCCCCGGACCGGCCTGTTACGGCACCGGCGGGACGGAGCCCACGAACACCGACGCGAACCTCGTCCTCGGCATCCTTCCGGAGAAGGGCCTGCTGGGCGGCCGCAAGGCCCTCGACCTCGACGCCGCCCGCGAGGCCATCCGCGCCCGGATCGCCGAGCCGCTCGGGCTCTCGATCGAGGACGCCGCGGCCGCGATCTACGCCGTACAGAACGCCCAGACCGGCGACCTCCTCCGCAAGGCCGTCGTCGAGGCGGGCCACGATCCACGGTCGTTCGTGCTCTACGCGTTCGGCGGTGCCGGCCCGGCGTACTGCGCGTCGTATGCGCGAGAGGTCGGCGTTGCCGAGGTCGTCGTACCTCTGGGACCGGTCGCGTCAGCCTTCTCGGCGTACGGTCTGGCCTCGTCGGACGTCGTGCTCACCGCCGAGCTGTCCGACCCCACCGCGATGCCGCTCGACCCGGCGCGCGCCCAGCTGACGTACGACGCGCTCGAAGCGCAGGTCCGCGACGGGCTGGCTCGGCAAGGGCTGAGCTTCGAGCGGATCGAGATCGTCCGGTCCCTCGACCTTCGGTACACGATGCAACTGGCCGAGGTCGCGGTCGAGGTACCGAACGGCGACCTCGACGACGCCGCGATCGCCGGCATCGCGCAGGCCTTCGACCGCCGGTACTCCGAGCTGTACGGCGAAGGCACCGGCTTTGCGGCGGCCGGAGTCCAGGCGATCACGTTCCGCGTCCGCGCCACCGGCGTGCTGCCCTTCTCCCCTGGCCTGCCGAAGCTCAGCGAAGCCGGCACGACCGACCCCACGGACGCCCTGCTCGAACACCGCAAGGTCTGCCTGGACGCTCGCACCGGCTATGTCGAGACGCCGATCTACGACTATCGCGCACTCGGGGCCGGTCATCGCATCAACGGACCGGCGGTGATCGAGGTCCCGACCACGACCGTCGTCGTACCGCCCGGCACCAGCGGCGTCGTCGACCACCTCGGCAACGTGGTGATCAGCACCGCCTCGAAGCACGGCCTCGAAGGAGCACTGACATGAGCATGGCCATCCCGGGCTCCGAACACTTCGCGAGCCGCCCTGTCGACCCGGAGGTGCTGCGCGCCCAGCTGCCGGAGACGCTCGCGGTGCACTCGGTCGGTCAGGAGCTGATCGACGCGCTCGACCCGCTGACCTACGAGGTGATCCGGCACCGGCTCTGGTCGGTCACCGAGGAGATGGGCGAGGCGCTGAAGCGGATGTCGGGGTCGCCGATCGTCACCGACGCCAATGATTTCGACTTCGCGATCTGTGACGAGCTCGGCCAGGAGGTCCAGGTCGGGCTGTACAACACGATGCTCGTCGGCGCGGTCGACCTCGCGATCTACTGGACGCTGCAGCACCGGGCCGCCAATCCGGGCATCCAGGAGGGCGACATGTTCCTCTGCAACGACCCGTGGGTCGGCGGCGGCCTGCATCAGAACGACGTCATCGTCTTCCAGCCGATCTTCCACGACGGCGAGCTGTTCGCGTGGACCAGCGCGATCTGCCACGAGCCGGACCTGGGCGGCGTCGGGCTCGGTTCGTTCAGCCCGGCTGCTCAGGACGTCTTCTCGGAGTCGTTGCCGACGCCACCGGTCAAGGTGGTCCGCGACTACCAGCTGCAGGACGATGTCGCCGACCTGTGGGTCCGTCGTTCGCGGGTGCCGATGCTGGTCAGCCTCGACCTGCGCGCGAAGATCGGCGCGAACTCGGTCGGCCGGAAACGCCTGGCCGAGGTGATCGAGCAGTACGGCGCCGACACGGTCAAGGCCGTGATGAAGCGGATGATGTCCGACGCCGAGGGCCGCCTGCGCGGCAAGCTCTCCGGCCTCCCGGACGGGACCTGGCGCGCCACTGGGTACCAGGACCAGTCGCACGAGGGAGATCGCGGCGTCCACAAGATCACCGTCGCGATGACCAAGGCCGGCGACCGGCTGACGTTCGACTTCACCGGCACCGACCCACAGGCCGGGATGATCAACTGCACGTACGCCGGGATGCGCGGCGGCGTGATGCTGGCGCTGCTGCCGATGCTCGCGCACGACATCCCCTGGTCCGCGGGCGGCCTGATGCGCTGCTTCGATCTCGTCTCCGAAGAGGGCACGATCAACAACGCGTCGTACCCGGCCGCCGTCGGCCGTGGGCCGATCGGTCCGGCCTGGCTCACCGGGACTCTCGTCGCCGAGTGCCTTTCGCAGTTGCTGGAGCGCGACGCGGACCTCGGCAAGAGTGTGCAGGCCGCCTGCTGCGGCACCTGGGACACCGCCGTACTGGCCGGCCTCGACGAACGCGGCCAGGTACCGATGCCGTTCCTCAACATCATGATGGAGCCGATGGCCGGCGGGTACGGCGCCCGTCCACAGACCGACGGCATGGACACGGGCGGGCTGTTCTGCATTCCGATGGGCCGTGTGCCCGATGTCGAGATGACCGAGTTCCTCTATCCCCTCCTCACGTTGTGGCGGCGGGAAGAGCCGGACTCCGGCGGACCGGGTCGCCAGCGCGGCGGCGTCAGTGCATCGCTCGCCGTCACGCTGCACGGCTCGAGCCAACCCGCCGGTCTCGTCCTGGCGTCGGCCGGCAAGGCCGTCGCGCAGAACGCCGGTCTCGCCGGCGGCTATCCGGGCAACACCGGCCTGGAGCAACTGGTCCGGAACACCGACGTCTCGGCCCTGCTGAAGACCGGCCGGATCCCCCAATCCGTCGGCGAACTGGGCGCCGACGTCGAGCTCGGGCCGTGCTACGCGCAGTCGTACCTCGCCCCCGGCGAAGTCCTGTACATGCACTGGCAGGGCGGCGGCGGGTACGGCGATCCGCTGCTGCGGGATCCCGACGCGGTCGCCCGCGACGTCCACGAGCACAAGGTGAGCGCCGAGGCCGCCGAGTCGGTGTACGGCGTCGTGCTCCGCGACCGGATCGTCGACCGTGAGGCAACGCAGAGGGCTCGCGACGCGGCCCGCGCCGTACGCCGCGATCGCTCGACCGGTGGGAGCACCAACGGTCCTCGCATCGACCCGGCCGCTGCCCAACGCCTCGACGACAACCTCGTCCTGCACGGGACCACGGTGGCGTGCGCGCACTGCGGACAAGGCGTCGCCGACACGGCCACCGATTCGGTGCTGGACCTCGCCCGGTACGAGGGACCGTCATCGGACGCCGGTCCGCAGGTCACGTCGGACCCGAGTGCCTATGTCGATACGGAGGTCGTCTTCCGGCAGCTGTGCTGTCCGAGTTGCTGGACGGCGATCTACTCCGCGATCGTCCCGGCCACGCATCCCGACCATGTCAGCGACGTCTCCCGCTTCGCAACCGCGGGGAGCGCGTCTTGAGGCTGCGAACCGTTGCGGTGCTCGGTGGCGGGCCGGGCGGTCTCTACACCGCCCGCCTGCTCCGGCTACGGATGCCCGACTGCGACGTCCGGCTGATCGAGCAGACCGAACCTCGCCAGACGTTCGGCTTCGGCGTCGGCCTGGCCACCCGCACCCAACGGAACCTGCAGGCCGCCGACGCCGATTCGTTCCAGAGCATCCTCACGATCGCGCACTCGCACGAGATGACGATGACGGTCGGCGGCCACGCGGTCACGCTCCCGTCGGACGACCTGATCGCGGTCAGCCGCAGCAACCTCCTGGACGTACTGCGCGAGCACGCGGCGGCGGCCGGCGTCCAGCTCGACTACGGCGACCGCGGGTACGCGACGGAGCTGGCCAAGGAGGTCGACCTCGTGATCGCGGCCGACGGTGTCAGCAGCGCGACCCGCGAGGAACTCGCGGTGTTCGGCGGCTCGGTGACAACCGCGGACGCGCTGTACCTCTGGGCCGGTACGGACGTCGCGCTGCCCAGCGCACTGTTCACACCGGCGACCACCGAGCACGGCACGTTCGTCGCACACGCATACCCGTACGCCGCGGACCGCAGTACGTTCCTGGTCGAGACGGACGAGGAGACGTGGCGCCGCGCGGGGTTCGACGTGACGACCGAGCAGACGCCGTACGACTGCGACGACGAGGTGGCGCTCGGCTACCTGTCGGACGCATTCGCAGAACACCTGCACGGTCACCGGCTGATCGGCAATCGGACGAGATGGCAGCGCTTCCGGACGGTCAGCTGCGAACGGTGGCACGATCGCAATGTGGTCCTCCTGGGCGACGCGGTCCACACCGCGCACTACTCCATCGGCTCCGGCACCAAGCTGGCCATGGAGGACGGCATCGCGCTCGTCGACGCCCTCGCCGGCGCTCCCGACCTGGAAACCGCGCTCGCTGACTATGAAGCACTACGGCGTCCCGCCGTCGAGCACCTCCAGTCGACAGCCCTGCGCAGCATGCGCTGGTGGGACACCTTCCCGACCCGCTTGGACCTCCCCGTCGAACGCTTGTGGATCGCCTACATGACCCGAGCCGGCAAGGTCACCCTCGACCGCTTCGCCACAACCGCCCCCGAGGTCGTCCGAACAGCAATCAACCAGTACGCCGCGTGCCTCCGCACAACCGCACCTTCGACCGTTGGCGACGCGGCCACCGGCCGCGCGGCGGCGACTGCCGATCTTCCGCCGGACGCAGCTCCTGAGGGCTTCACCGACTGGGTGCTTGCTCATCAATCCCCCTTCGTCGACGGACTTCCCGAGGTGTTCGTCGACATCGACGATCCCCGAGGATCGGAGGCCGATGCGCTGGTCAAGGACCTGGATGGCACGGCTGTCCTGCTGAGCACCTCCGACGACCGCGAAGCCGTACTGACAATGCTCGAAATCGCCGAACGGATCCGCTTGGAGACCCCCACCCGAGTAGAGGTCCGCATCCCCACCGCAGAACGAGACCTGGGCGCGGCAGCCCTCGTCGCCGGCCGAGCCGACGCAGTACACCTGCGAGGCGAAGGCCGATGACCACAACTGTCGACGACTTCCCCGCACAGGACCCGGTGTACCGCACAGCCGGTCTGTGGGAGTCCCTCACAATCCCGGCCCAGTTCGCGAAGGTTGTTGCCCAGCACACCGACCGCCTCGCCGTCATCACTGCGGAGGGCGTCCTCAGCTACGGCGACCTGGACGCCCGCTCCGACCGGATCGCAGCTGGCCTCCTCCAGCTCGGCCTAGACCCCGGCGACCGCGTGCTACTCCAGATCACCAACCGCCTGGAGTCGATCATCGCCTGGTACGCACTACTCAAGGCCGCACTCGTCCCGGTCGCCACCCTCGCGCCACACCGCGAACACGAAATCAACGCCATCAGCCGCCAGGCCGAAGCCAAAGCCCACCTCGTCGAAGCCAGCCTCCCGTTCGACCTGATCACCTTCGCCACAGCAATAGCCACCAACCACCCGACCCTCCGCCACCTACTGACAATCGGAACCCCAACCAAGGACGCCCCACTGGGCTCGACCGCCGCCTCCCGCGCCATTCCGTTGGAGTCGCTCGGTGCCGGCCTCGATCCGGCCGAGGCCCGGGCGCTGGTCGCCGCCGCGCAAGCGACCGTCGACCCGGACGACCTGGCCGTCCTGCAACTCTCCGGCGGTACGACCGGCACCCCGAAGCTCATCCCCCGCCAGCACGCCGAGTACTGGTACAACGCAGCCGCCTACGCCGAACGCCTCGGCTGGACGCACGAAACCCGAGTCGCCCACCTGATCCCGGTCGTGCACAATGCCGGCATCACCTGCGCCGTACACGCCGCCGCCAGCGTCGGCGCCACCCTCGTCCTCGGGACCGTCGACCCAGCGACCTGGGTACCACTCATCGCCCGGACCAACGCCGACGCAGTCCTGATCGGCCACGGCCACTTCAGCGCCTTCGCTGCTCCCGGCGTCCTCGACGCGATGCCCTCGCTCCGGCAGGTCATCCTCTCCGGCGCCAAGGTCCCGGACAGGCTGTTCGACGAACTGGAGCGCCGCGGCATCTGGTCCGGCCAACTCTTCGGCATGGGCGAGGGTTTGTTCTGTGTCAGCAACCTCGACGACCCACGCGAGGCGCGCCTCCGTACGGTAGGCACCGCCCTCAGCCCCCTCGACGAGATCAAACTGCTGCAACCCGACACCGAGCTCGAGGTAGCGGACGGCGAGGTCGGCGAACTCTGCGCCCGCGGCCCGTACACGATCCGCGGCTACTACCGCGCCGCCGACCACAACCGGCGCGCCTTCACCTCCGACGGCTTCTACCGCACCGGCGACCTCGCGCGCTGGGGCTCGTACGACGGCCGCGCGTACCTGCACATCGAGGGCCGGATCAAGGACGTCATCAACCGCGGCGGCGAGAAGATCAGCGCCGACGAAGTGGAGCGCCTGCTGCTCGCCCACCCGTCGATCTCACAGGCCGCGGTGGTCGCGATGCCCGATGCGCGGCTGGGCGAGAAGGCGTGCGCGTTTGTGGTCGCGGACCGGGACCTCGACGTACCGGATGTCCAGCACCACCTGTCTGCGCTCGGGGTGGCCAAGTTCAAATGGCCGGAACGCGTCGTCCGCGTGGCCGAGCTGCCCCGGACCAACGTCGGAAAAATCGACAAGACCGCGCTCCGGCGGCTCGTCCCGGGCAGCGGCAACTCGCCTGCCGGTTAGGGTCGTGCCATGACGTCCGACCCCACGCCCCGGAACTCGCGCAGTACGACGCGCTTCGACCTGGTCGAGGGGCGGATCATCATGGAGGCCACCCGGCTGTTCGCCGAGCGCGGGTTCGCGGGTACCAGCCTGAAGGACATCGCCGAGGCGACCGGGCTGACCCGGCCCGCGCTGTACCACTACGTCCGCAGCAAGGAAGACATCCTCGCCAAGCTCGTCACCGAGCTGGCCGAGCTGCCGGCCCAAGCGCTTCGCGCGGTCAACGCCGAGAAGAAGCTCAGTGCGGCCGACCGGCTGTACCGGATGGCCCGCGCGGTCGCGCTGCTGCAGGCCACCGGGCCGACACGCTTCCAGCTCCTGATCCGCTCCGAGGCCGACCTGCCGCCGGAACTGGTCAAGCGGTACACGGACAGCCGGCGGAAGGTGCTGCACGAGTTCGTCGCGGTCATCGAGGCGGGCATGAAGAGCGGCGAGTTCCGCACGGTCGACGCCCGGATCGCCGCACTCTCGATCATCGGCCAGTGCAACTGGATCGCCTGGTGGCACCACGACGGCACCCCCGAGGAGAACGAACGGGTAGCCGACCAGATCGCCGACCTGGCTGTGTCCTCCGTCCAAACCGCCGAAGACCGCTACCCCGAAGACAACGCTCGCCACCGAGCCCTGGCCCGCCTCCGCCGAGAACTCGACTACCTAGAACAAGTAATCGACGACTGACCACCCCCCGCCAGCACCCGCCAACCCAGCCGTCGACAAATCTGTCGTCCGGCAGGCTTTGGCGGTTCCGCTCAGTGGGTTGAGGTGTCGATCAGGGGTGATCGGTCAGCCAGTCGGCTATCGCTTGGGCGGCTAGTTCGGTGCCGGTTGGGGCTCCTTCGGAGAGGGGGCCGCCGAAGTGGGTGCCGGGGACGGATGCGACGGCGACGTCGTCTGTTGCGAGGGCAGCGCGGAAGCGGGCGATGTCTGCTGGGAACGACGCTTGGTCGCCGGTGAGTTCGAGGAGGAGGGATGGGACGGTGACGCCGGGGGCGCAGCGGGCGAAGTCTGCGTTGGTGGTGTTGGCGGACCAGGTCGAGAGCCACGCCTCGGCGGTTGCGATGCGGGCGAAGCCAACCAGGCCGTAGTTCGTCAGATCGGGGCGACGGCCGAAGAGCGAGCCGTACGGCCGTTCGTTGGGGTCGAGCGACAGATCTACGTTCCGCAGGTCGGCGTCGGTTCGGTACGTCGTCAGCAGTCGCGGCGCGATCGCCCGCCGTCGGTCGGCTACAGCGTCGGAGGTTTTGAACGCACGGTTCGCCGTACGCGACTCGGCCACCCACTCGAGCGCTCGCTCGTCGATCCGGGCCACCCGGGCCGCCTGCGCGGCGCGGTACGCCGCGACGAACTGCGCGTCATACGACGTCGACTCCGGAGCCGGAACGAAGCCGTTGGCCGCGGCGAACGGATCCAGCGAGGGATCAACCGACAATGGATCCGACTCGTCGACCACCGACGGATCGATCACCCGCAACAGCAGGGCTCCCTGCCCGGGATGCGGCGCCATGAACACGCACCCGTCCGGCAACGGCATCTCGGTCTCGCCCAGCGGCACCGGCCGCCCCGCCGGCGTCGCCGTCAAGCGCGCTCCTGGAGACAGCCCTGCCTGCTGACAGTAGAACGCCGCCAGCGTCGCCCCACCCGAGTGCCCGAGACACACCACCCGCTCGAACCCGAGCTCCCGCAACCGGACATGACCGGCCGCGAAGTCCACAATCGCCTGCTCGTGGAGCAGATTGAGGTCGTTGTTCGGCGAACGCGATCCCTGCGTCCACACGGCGTACCCGTAACGCAGCAGATACGGCACCGATGCGTGGTGCGTCACGTCCTGCCGCGGATGCATCAGCGTGACAACAGTACGAGCGCCGGGAGGCACCCGCAGTACTCCGCTCACCGTCGCGCCGTCACTCGTGGTCAGCTGGTGCACCGTGGTTTCGACGTTCTCGGGCTCGTCGAGCAGTTCGGCGTAGCGCCTGGCGCCGAGTCGGCTGATCGTCATCGGGCCTCGACTCGCAATGCGTCCTTGTCCCATTGGGTGATCCGGCACCCCGCCAGCCCGGCGACACACGAGTACCAGACGGCGTGCCGGCAGCCGGTCGCGCGCCGGTCGACGACGATCGGCTCGTCCGATTCGAGCACGACGTACGGGCCGATGCGCAGGGTCTTGACGGTCTCCTGTGCCGCGGCGACCTCGTGGACGCGAGTGTTCTCGGGGACATCGAGGACGAACAGCCGATGGGTCATGGCGCCACCGGGCCGGTCTCTTGCCAACGCTCGGCGCGCTCGACGATCAGTTCCGCCTTGCGGAGCAGGAGATCGTCCATGGTGTGGCCGGGCTGCTGCACTATGTCGACCAGCGCGTCGATCGTGAGGTTCGCGTCCAGGTCCTCCTGCGGGGTGACCGGGCGGAGCGCGCGGGTGATCTCGACCATGTACCCGTTCGGGTCGTGCGTGTAGATCGACTCGATCGTCTCGTGCTGGATCTGCATCTCGACCGGCCACTCCGACGCGTCGAGGCGACGCCGGTACTCCATCAGGTGGTCCTCGGAGTCGACGTGCAGCGCCAGGTGCCGCGAGCGCACGAAGAACTCCGGGGTGTTCGCGTCGAATCGTGCGTACACGTCGCCCTTGCCGACCGAACGATCCGCCGCCTCCAGGCCGAAGTAGTAGAAGAACGCGATCCGGTCGTCGTTGCCGATGTCGAAGAAGAAGTGGATGAAGTCCGGGTGGTCCTCAGGCCCCCAGCCCGCGGCGCAGATCGAGTGCACGACCGGGAAGCCCAGGACGTCGCGGTAGAACCGCACGGTCCCGGCCGGATCGAATGTCGGGAACGCCGCATGGTCGACCCCACGGACGAGGTGACTGCTCTCCAGCATCACAGCTCCTTCACTAGTTGCCCACGACGAAGCAGCGACCCCGCGCCCGCGATCGTCAACGGCAGGTCGAGCGCCTTGAGGATGCTGTACGCACCGGCCGTCGCAGCAGAGATCACGGGTACGCCGAACTCACGCTCCGCATCGTCGATCAATGGCAACGACGGCATCTGTACGCACGCCGACAGCACGAGCGCGTCCGCGTTCGACAGGTCCAGCGAACGCGCGGCCGCCATCACCTGCTCGCCGGGAATGCAGCCGACGGCGTGGTTGTCCTCGACCTCGAGCGCCCGCCAGTCGACGATCTCGAACCCCTCCGCCTCCAGGTACGTGACGACCTTCTCCGCCAATGGACGCAGGTACGGCGTCACCAGCGCGACCCGACGGGCCGGGATCGCGTGCAGCGCCTCGACGAGTGCGCCGGCACTGGATCGAACCTTCGACTCGGACCCGCCCGTCGCCAACTGCTCGGCGATCAGGCCCTCCACTCGTTGGTGCTCCCCCGGACCGGCCGCCATCAGCGCGACCAGGCACGCATACAGGATCACGTCCGGGCGGGCATCGCCCAGCTCCAGCACGCATCGCTCCCGCTGCGCGTTCATTGCCGCCAGCTGCGCGGGAGACACCGTCGCCATCCGCATCCGGCTCGAGTGGAACGAGAACCCCTGTCCCAGCAGAGCAGGCAGCTCCGTCTCCACCGTCACGTTCGAACTGGGAACGACGAGGCCGACCCGCGCAGTTGAAGTGTTCACCCCCTCAGTCTTCGACGCCAATGACGAAAAGTCAACACTAACGTCAGATCTGTGGATGCGCCGGATCCCTCGGCTAACCTCAGCCCCATGGGAAAGATCGTCGCCATTGCGTTCGCCGGACTTCTGATCGCGATCGGCGCCGTCTGGACCCTCCAGGGGCTGGGCTACCTCAAGGGCAGCTCGATGACCGGCCAAACGCTGTGGGCCACGGTCGGCCCGATCGTCGCGGCCTTCGGTGTAGCCCTCGTGATCGTCGCGATCCGCGGCCCTAAGAAGCGCTGACCCGCAGAACGGCCCACTGGTAGTGCATGACGCGACCGTCCTCCCAGGTCGC
The DNA here is from genome assembly GCF_006715085.1 of Kribbella jejuensis. Classification (NCBI taxonomy): domain Bacteria; kingdom Bacillati; phylum Actinomycetota; class Actinomycetes; order Propionibacteriales; family Kribbellaceae; genus Kribbella; species Kribbella jejuensis. The sequence goes on from NZ_VFMM01000001.1 coordinate 742,554, forward strand.
CCACTCCTCAATGTCGCCGTACTGCTCCAGCGCCGCGCGCAATCCGTCGTCCGACCGAATACTGAAGAACCGCCCAGGCCCGTAGCCCGTGCCGTCGCCCCAAACGCGCGGACGCAACCTCGGCCCGCAGCCCCAATCCCCGGCACGCCTCCACACTCGCCGGTGACAGATCGACCCCGGTGTAGGCGAACCCGGCTGCGGCGATCGCCTCGCCGTCGCGACCGGGTCCACACCCGATCTCGAGGACAGCGGTGCGGTTCTCGCAGCGCAGTCGGTCGAGGTACGCCGTACGCCGGGCGACTCGCGGCTCGGGAAGGTCGCGGTCGACCCGAGCCTGGAGTTCGCCGGTGTAGTAGGTGATCAGGTCCTGCTCACGTTCCGCGCGCGTCATCGGGTGGCTTTGAGGGCGAAGAAGAGGGGGATGCGCGGGGCGGCGTCGGGGAGGCGCCACCAGCCTTTGGGGGTTTGTTGCATCGACGGCCAGCGGGGCCAGGGGAGGACTTCGGATTCGCGGAGGGTCGTCAGTTGGAAGCCGGCGGAGGCGAGGGTGGTGACGATTTCGCCGAGGCCGTGGCGCCATTCGTAGCTGGTTTGGCGGCCGGGGACCTCGTCGCCTGTGTAGGTGACGGTGGAGTCGTGGGCGATCGGGCCGCGACCCTCGAGATAGTCGGCGCGCAGGATGAGATCGTCGGTCTCGCCCGGCAGCGAGACCTCCCGGAGGGCGTTGAGAAGCGGGTGGAACTCGACAATGTAGAGGACCCCACCGGGCTTCAAGAGCTCACGTACGACGTCCGCCCACTGCTGTAGGTCCGGGAGATAGCAGAGCGCACCCTTCCCCGTGTACACGATGTCGAACTGCCGCCCGCCGACGGCATCCACCGCGTCGTACACATTGGCGTGCACATACTCGACGTCCACCGCAGCATCGGCAGCGATCCGCCGGGCCGCCTCCAGCGACTTCTCCGACAGATCGAGACCAGTGGTTCGCGCACCACGGCGGGCGAACTCGATCGTCTCCGTGCCGAGATGGCACTGCAGATGCAGTACGTCGCGACCGTCGAGCGGCCCGAGGTCCGTCCACTCGTAGTCGGCGAACCAGAACTCGGCCGGCCGGTCGTAGAACGCACTGGCCGCGTGCAGCGGCGCCCGCGCGTTCCAGTCGGCCTCGTTGGCGGCCACCATCTGCTGCGTCTGCGCATCCAGAGTCACAACGAGCAGTCTCCCCCACTGACGGTCGACTCGAACGGCTACATTTCCACACCTCTTGTTCAAGGTTGGTGGATAAGGTTGAATAAGGGTATGGCACGGGTTGAGTTGCACCGCTGGCCCGGGCAACCCGACGGGTTCACCCGGGCGGAGCGCCTCGGCGGGTCGTACGAGCTGTATCTCCCCGACCCGCTGGCCGGGCGGAAGTTCGACCTGCCCGACGACGTGCTCGCGCTGCTCGAGGACGCCGCCGGCGATCTCGCCCGTCTGGACGCGACCGCGGCCGTGCTGACGAACTGCGAGGCGCTCGCACGCCTGCTGCTCCGGGCGGAGGCGGTCGGGTCGTCGCATATCGAGGGCCTGGTCGTCGGTGCGCGCCGGTTGCTCAAGGCCGACGTACTGCGGGACCGCATTCATGACGTGACGGCCGAGGAGGTGCTCGGTGCGGTCGACGCGATGACCTGGGTGACCGAATCGGTGCAGGCGGGCGACAAGCTCGAGGTCGACCATCTGCTCGAGGCACACCGGCGGTTGATGGCGCAGTCGCCGAACGCCGAGTACGGCGGCGAGATCCGCTACCTGCAGAACTGGATCGGCGGCCGCTCCCCCGCCGAGGCGTACTACGTCCCGCCGCCCGCGCAGCTGATCCCGGAACTGCTCGCCGACCTGATGACCTTCGTCCGCGAGTCGCGACTGCCGGTGCTGGCGAAGACCGCGATCGCGCACGCGCAGTTCGAGACGATCCATCCCTTTGCCGATGGCAACGGACGGACCGGCCGGGCTCTGATCCACCTGATCCTGCGCGCCGACGGCCTGATCACCCGTACGGTGCCACCCGTCTCGCTCTCGCTCGCCACGCACGCCACCGAGTACGTCGAGGCGCTGACCGCGTTCCGGTACGTCGGACGCGCGACGAGCGTCAAGGCCCGCGCCGCCGCGAACCCGTGGTTGCGGATGTTCGCCATGGCGTGTACGCAGGCGACCGCCGAGGCGGCCCGCTTCGAACAGACCGCGTCCGACCTCAAGAACGAATGGCGCGAACGAGCCGCACCGGTCCGCGCCGGCTCCGCGGCCGAGCTGCTGATCGAGGCGCTGCCCGCTGCGCCGGTGCTCACGCTCGCGGCCGCAGCCCAGCTGATCGACCGCTCCCAGCAGGCGGCGAACCAGGGCCTCGCGCGACTGGTCGACGCCCGTGTCCTGCGCGAGGTCACCGACGGACGACGCAACCGCGTCTACGAGGCGTCGGAGCTGATCGATGCGTTCACCTTGCTGGAGCGCCGGTTCGCCAGCCCGGCTGCGGACACGCGGATCGCACCGCCTAGCAGACCGATCCCGTCGAGGCCAGGACCGACACACTAGGTGGTTTGACTTTCCTGTCGCTTGCGAGCAAGAATTCGAACATATGTTCGAAGCGTACAGGGGAGCTTGTGATGGCGTTCGACTGGGACATCCTGCACCGGCCGTCGGCGATGGCGATGGTGCGCGGCCAGCTGGGCTTCAGCTGGATGGTGCTGTCCGGACGCCTCGCCCAGCTGACCGACGAGCAGTATTTCTGGCGGCCGAGCAGTGAGGCACTCACCGTTGTCCGGCGGCACTACGCCGCACCGTTCCGACCACTCGGGTCCGGCGAATGGGTCGCGCAATGGCCGGACGAGCCGGACCACCGGGGACCGCGGACGATCGCGTGGCTGATCGCGCACCTGACCGAGACGTTCTTCGAGCGCTGGGAGTGGACGTTCGGCGCGAGCCGGCAGAGCGGCGCGGACATCACCTTGCACGGCAACGCGCAGGACGCCGTCGCCTGGCTGACGTACTGGGTCGAGGCCTGGCAGGACGCGATCGCCGAGCTGGACGAGGGCGAAGTGATGACGATCGGCCTCAGCCAGGCCAACGAACTCGACGCCAGCGAACCCTTCGGGCACGTCGTGCTGCGGCTCAACCGCGAGCTGATCCACCACGGTTCAGAGATCATGACGCTCCAGGACCTGTACGCGGTCGCGGCGTGAGGACACAAGATGTGCGACATGCGGCGTGGCGCTACCACTAGATCTAGAGAAACCCGCTTAGCATCGCTACTACTGGTGGTTCGGATCGGTGAATACCACAAGATGTTGATCGATCCGAGGCAACAGGGGAATCCGGTGCGACTCCGGAGCTGCCCCGCAACGGTGTGCGGCCGTGCGGACAGTGCTGCCCAGGCCGGCGATGCTGCCGGTTCGGTCCGTGCTGCCCGGACACGTCCGCGAGTCCGGATACCTGCCACCGGTGCGTGCACCGCCGGTGCACGCGGTCCGAGACCTCGCGGGTGGGTCGCCGGGCGGACGGCAGTGTTCCCGGCCGGTGCTGCCGGTGCTGCTGGTTCCGTCGTGCCGCCTGCTCGCGGGTTCCCGGGTATCCGAACTCTTCTGGAGCGCACAGCTGTGACGATTGCTTCCTCATCCCCCGCGGCAACCCCAGCAGTATCGGGGCAGGCCGTCGAGCTGACCGTCGTCCGCCGCGACGGCAGCAGTACGCCGTTCGACACCACCAAGATCTCCGTCGCCATGACGAAGGCATTCCTCGCCGTCGAGGGCGCCGACGCCGGAACCACCCATCGGGTCCGTGACCTGGTGACCGACCTGACCGGCCGGGTCCTCGCGGCCCTCACCAGCCGCGGCCCGAATTCGTCCCCAGGTCGCCGCAGCGTGCAGGTCGAGGACATCCAGGACCAGGTCGAACTGGCGCTGATGCGTGCCGGCGAGCACCAGGTCGCCCGCGCCTACGTGCTCTACCGCGAGGAGCGGACCAAGGCCCGCACGCCCGCCGACCCGTCCGGGATCACCGACAAGCCGGCGCCGACCGTCCGCGCGGCCGACGGCAGCCGCTCCCCACTGGACGTCGAGCGGCTCCGGGTGATCGTCACCGAGGCCGCCCATGATCTCGACGCGGTCGACGCCGAGCTGATCCTGGACGCGACGCTCGGCTCCTGTTACGACGGCATCGCCGAGCACGAGGTCGAGCTCGCGCTGGTAATGGCCGCCCGGTCGTACGTCGAGACCGAGCCGCAGTACAGCTTCGCCGCCGCCCGCCTGCTGCTGGACCAGATCCGCCGCGAGGCACTCGGCCGTGTGCACGGCGAGCCCCGCCAGGCGAGCCAGGCCGACATGGCCCAGGGGTACGCCGAGTACTTCCCGCACTACATCCGGACCGGTATCGAGGCGGGACAGCTTGACCCGGAGCTCGGCGGCTTCGACCTCGAGCGCCTCGCCGCCGCGATCAGGCCCGAGCGCGACCTCGGCTTCACGTTTCTCGCGTTGCAGACGCTCTACGACCGCTATCTGCTGCACATCGACAAGGTGCGGTACGAGCTGCCGCAGGCGTTCTTCCTCCGGGTCGCGATGGGCATAGCGCTCCGCGAGGACGACCGCGACACCCGCGCGATCGAGTTCTACGAGCTGCTCAGCTCGTTCCGCTTCCTGTCGTCGACACCGACCCTGTTCAACTCCGGCACCACCCGCCCGCAGCTCTCGTCCTGCTTCCTGACCACCGTCGAGGACGACCTGTCCGGCATCTTCACCGGCATCCGCAACAACGCCCTGCTCGCGAAGTACTCCGGCGGCCTCGGCAACGACTGGACTCCGATCCGCGGCATCGGCGCTCACATTCGCGGCACCAACGGCGAGTCCCAGGGCATCATCCCGTTCCTGAAGGTCGCGAACGACACAGCCGTCGCAGTGAACCAGGGCGGGCGTCGCAAGGGCGCGGTGTGTGCGTATCTGGAGACGTGGCACATCGACATCGAGGAGTTTCTCGAGCTGCGGAAGAACACCGGTGACGAGCGGCGGCGGACGCATGACATGAACACCGCCAACTGGGTGCCTGACCTGTTCATGCAACGGGTCGAGGCCGATGGCGAGTGGACGTTGTTCTCTCCGGACGAGGTTCCGGACCTGCACGACCTGTACGGCGCGGCCTTCGCGGAGGCGTATGCCGGTTACGAGGCGGCGGCCGATCGTGGCGAGATCCGGGTCTTCAGGCGGGTCAAGGCGGTCGAGTTGTGGCGGCGGATGCTGACCGTGTTGTTCGAGACCGGGCATCCTTGGATCACGTTCAAGGACGCCGCCAATCTGCGGTCGCCGCAGCAGCACGACGGCGTGGTCCACTCGTCGAACCTGTGCACCGAGATCACGCTGAACACCACCGTCGACGAGACCGCGGTCTGCAACCTCGGCTCGGTCAACCTGGTGGCTCATCTGACCGCAGACGGTGTCGACGACGACCTGCTGCGAGAGACGGTCAGGACCGCGGTGCGGATGCTCGACAACGTCATCGACGTGAACTTCTACACCACCCCTGAAGCGGAGCGGGCGAACCAGCGGCATCGGCCGGTCGGTCTCGGCCTGATGGGATTCGCGGACGCGCTCGCCAAGCTGCGGATTCCGTATGCCTCCGACGCCGCGGTCGAGTTCGCGGACACGTCGATGGAGCAGGTCAGCTACCACGCGATCGAGGCGTCGAGCGAGCTGGCGGCCGAGCGCGGCAGCTACTCGTCGTACGACGGATCGCTGTGGAGTCTCGGGATCCTGCCCATCGACTCGCTCGACCTGCTGCACACCGCCCGCGACGGCGACGTGATCCTCGACCGGAGCACCCGGCTGGATTGGAAGACCCTGCGCGCGAAGGTCCTCCGCAACGGCATGCGGAACTCCAACGTGATGGCGATCGCGCCGACCGCCACGATCTCGAACATCTGCGGCGTCAGTCAGTCCATCGAGCCGACGTACAGCAACCTGTTCGTGAAGTCGAACATGTCCGGCGAGTTCACCGTCGCGAACCCGTACCTGGTCGCCGACCTGAAGGCGCGTGGGCTGTGGGACCAGGTGATGGTGTCGGACCTCAAGTACCACGACGGCGTGCTGGCCGGGATCGAGCGCGTCCCCGCCGACCTGCGCGAGCTGTACGCGACCGCGTTCGAGATCGACCCGCTGTGGCTGGTGAAGGCGGCCTCGCGGCGGCAGAAGTGGATCGATCAGTCGCAGTCGTTGAACCTCTACATGGCGAAGCCGTCCGGACGCGCGCTCGACGAGCTGTACCGGTCTGCGTGGCGCTACGGCCTCAAGACGACCTATTACCTGCGTTCCCAGTCAGCGACCCACGTGGAGAAGTCCACGCTGCAGGGCACCGACGGCCGGCTCAACGCCGTACCGGTTGCCCTGGCCGAACCAACCGGAGCGGTCTGCTCCATCGACGACCCCGACTGCGAGGCCTGCCAGTGAGCGCCATCTCGATCGGAGCCGACCGCGTCCAGGTCTCCGAGAAGCCCATGATCAACTCGCGCGCGGACGTCAACCAACTGCTCCCGCTGAAGTACACGTGGGCCTGGGAGAAGTACCTGAACGCCTGCAACAACCACTGGATGCCCACCGAGGTCTCGATGCAGGCCGATATCTCGCTGTGGAAGTCTCGCGACGGCCTCACCGCGGACGAACGGCTGATGCTCAAGCGGAACCTCGGCTTCTTCGCCACCGCTGAGTCCCTCGTCGCGAACAACATCGTCCTCGCGGTCTACCGCCAGCTGAGCAATCCCGAATGCCGGCAGTACCTCCTCCGCCAGGCGTTCGAGGAGGCTGTGCACACGCACACCTTCCAGTACATCTGTACGTCGCTCGGCCTGGACGAGGGCGAGCTGTTCAACATGTACCGCGAGGTCCCGTCGATCTCCGACAAGGACGCCTGGGCGCTGAAGTACACCCAGCACCTGGAGGACCCCGACTTCCGGACCGGTACGCCGGAGACCGACACGGCGTTCCTGCGAGACCTGATCGCGTTCTACGTCGTGTTCGAGGGAATGTGGTTCTACACGGGGTTCGCGCAGATCCTCTCGCTCGGCCGGCGGAACAAGATGGTCGGCATCGCGGAGCAGTACCAGTACATCCTGCGCGACGAGTCGATCCACCTGAACTTCGGTATCGACTGCATCAACCAGATCAAGCAGGAGAACCCGCACCTGTGGACGACAACGTTCCAGGCTGAGGTCCGGCAGATGCTGGCCGAGGCGTGCGAACTGGAGGTCGCGTACGGCCGCGCCACCCTGCCGAACGGCATGCTCGGCCTGACCGCGGAGCTCTGTGAGCAGTACATGCGCTTCGTCACCGACCGCCGTGCAGAACAAATCGGACTCGATCCGCTGTTCGGTGAAACGCGAAACCCCTTTGGATGGATGTCAGAGGTGATGGACCTGAGGAAGGAGAAGAACTTCTTCGAAACCCGAGTGATCGAGTACCAGTCCTCCAGCGGCCTGAGCTGGGACTGACCAACCCCTGACAGGGAGGCCCGCGGCGCAACTCGCCGCCCCGCGGGCCTCCCGCCGCCCAGAACCTGTGGATCAACGAAGGACTACCTGGTCAACCCATCGCTGCGGCTGTCCACCGCCGGCCGGACGCGGAGCATCTCCGCCACAGCCTGGCGCTTCCCGGCGGGCTGTTGCTCGTGCGGCAACCCGTCGGTCTGCCAATCGATGCAGTCCACGTAGGTGTCCCAAGGGTACGGCTTCAGATCGTCGGGAAGCTCCCAGTAAGGCTCCGTGCCCACTTCGTCGGCCAGGGCATTCAGGGAGGCGATCGAGTTGACCACCGGAGCCAGGGGTGCCGTACCAGGAGCCGGCCGGCCGGTCTGCCGGATCCGCCGCAGCCGTTCTTCCAGCTTGGCGATCGAGTTCTGCCACGGCGGCCGTCCCATCGCGTCGATCAGGTGAAAGGTGCCATCAGCATCGAAGTACACGTTGTTCCGGCCCCGGAGAGCGAAGAGTTCGCCGGTGCCGCGGGTGTACTCGCGGGCCGAATCGACAAAGGCGCGCGCAGCGGCAGCGAGCGGTGGACGGTTGCGGACAGCGTCGACGAACGCCGGCACCGTACTGTCCGGGGCCAGCCGGGTCAGCAACTCTGGCTCGAACCCCGGTGGCACCGATCGTTCGAGCCACTTCTGTCCCATCCGGGTGACATCGGCCACCGAGACCTGGCTAGGCGGTCGCATTCCAGTGGCGAAGTCGAGGCCACCCTCGAGGCTCCGCCACTCTTGTACGACGATCGGCGTCGTCAGCGTGTGCCGCGTCGTCGGGTCGATCACCTCGGGGAACCCAAGTTCGCGGAGCACGCGTCCCGGGAACGGAAACTCGAGCGCACCGCAGCCGCGAGGGACCGAGTGGCCCTCGCCGATCACCGACCGCATCCGCTCCAACCGTTCAGCGGTCAAGAGGGCCTGCGACAACAGCCGCGCGCGACCGACGTCGGCAATCGTCCCGTTCACCCAGTGCGCGAGTGCGTCGACGCCGAGGCTCTCGAGGATCAGCTTCGTGTCGAACCACTGCACCTTGAATGCCACGCCAGGGTACTGGACCGCCGTGTACACGAGTTGCTCATTTCCTCGTGCGCGGTAGGTCAGGTCGAGGCCGAGCACCGGCTGCTCCTCCTGGCGAAGCGCGAACACCTGGTCGGCCTCGGGGGGAACCGGCAGGTCCGTGGTCGACGGCGGAGGTCCGATCCGTTCCTCGACCAGCCGAGCCGCTTCGGCGTGAATCCGGCGAACGGTTCCGGCTCGCGATTGCCGAGCCACATCGGCTTGGTCCGCGGCCCCTCCCCCACTCGTCGCGGTCATGATCGATGCTACCAACGCCACCGGCGGCGAGCGAAGCTCACCCTCAGTCGAGGAGGGTGAGGATTTCTGCGGTGGTGCCGGTTTCGCCTAGGCGGGGGAAGATGCGGGTCAGGGAGTTCTCGTGGGCGTCGGCGGACATGTCCGTCATCGCGTCGGTGGCCAGCGTCACGTGGTAGCCGTGTTCGAACGCGGCGCGGGCGGTCGACTCGACGCCGATGCTGGTGGCGATGCCGGTCAGGACGATCTGGGTGATGCCACGACGGCGGAGGTGGAGGTCGAGGTCGGTGCCGTGGAACGCGCCCCAGTTCCGCTTCGTGACGATGATGTCGTCGGCATGACCGGCCAACTGGTCGACGATCTGGTCGGCACCCGGCTGCGCCTGGCGGGCGGATCGCCGCGGCTGCTCGGTGCGGCCGGGTACCCAGTCCGCGCCGTCGGCCGCGATGCTCACCCGGACGAGTACGACCAACAGGTTACGTTTGCGGAATGCCTCGGCGAGCTCGACGGTCTTCGCGATCACGTCCGGAGTCGCGTGCGGTTCGCCCGGGAGCGCGGTGACGCCGTTCTGCAGATCGATGACGACGAGTGCCGTCTTCGGGTCAAGAGTGGTGACAGGCACAGCAGGACCTCTCTAGTCGGGGAGTTGCAGGAGGGTGACGAGCGCGAGCAGACCGGCGACGACGAGCAGGAAGATCGCCATCTCGTGCAGGCCGGCCGTGGTCGCGCCGTGCTGGAAGAAGTGGGCGTTCGCCGCCGCCGAGATCAGCGCACCGACGTAGACGCAGGTCCGCAGCAGTCCGGCGGACGAGCCGATCCGCGCAGGATCGGCCTGCTTGTACAAGGCTGTCTGATTGGCGAGGTTGTTCAGGCCCTGCGGCACACCCGCGATCACACCGACGACGGCGAGGATCCAGATCGGGGTACGCGCGTCGACGAACAACTGCGCGGCCGCAGCCAGCAGCAAAAAGGCGCCGCCGGCAACTAGTTTGCCGCGGACCGCCGCCCGCCGGCCGGTGATCGCGGTGACCACGACGGCGGCCAGTGACAGCGGCAGCAGGAGCAGACCCGCCTTCGAAGCGTTCAGCCCGCGCGCCTCCTCCAGCCATTGGGTGAACCCGTACAGAAACGAGTACGCACCGACGTACGCGAGCACCTGTCGCGTGTACGTCATGATCAACGGGCGGTTGCCACCGAGTACGCGGAGATCGATGAACGGCGCAACGACCCGCAACTGCGCGATCACGAACGCCACGCCCACCAGGACAGCGAGCACCAGCAGCCACCACCGCGAGAGGGCAGGCCGCATCAGGAACAGCATCAACGAGACCAGCGTCGCGGCGAACAACACGATCCCGGCATAGTCGAGCCCTCCCCCGGTCCGCGAGCGAGCAGTCCGCGGCAGCCACAGCGAACCGAGGACCACGCAGATCAGCGACAGCGGGACGTTGATCGTGAAGATCAGGTGCCAGCCACCGAGCCCGATCAGCAGCCCGCCCAGCGTCGGGCCGATCACCGCGATCACCTGGTTCGCGATCGAGAGACTGCTGAGGATCGCGGCCGGGGTTTCCATCCCGGTCCAGTCGGCCTCGGTCCGGATCAACGACATCGCCGCCGGGTACGCCGCCGACGTACCGAAGCCGAGCAGCACGCGGGAGGCGATCAGTACGCCGAGGCTCGGGGCGAGCGCACCGAGCAGACCGGCCACGCCGACGAGCGAGGTGGCGATCAGGTACAGCGGCCGCGGCCCGAAGAGGTCGACCAGCCGACCCATCACGGGCTGGCCGACGGCGGTCGCCAGGTACAGGCCCGTGACCAGCCAGGCCGTTTGCGAGGGCGGTACGCCGAACGCGGCGCCGATCGGGATCAGCGCGACCGCGAGCATCGACGAGTTGATCGGGTTCAGGATCGACCCGACCAGCATCGGCGCGATCAGGCGCCGGTCGAAGCGTTGCTCCGTCAAACCCCAGCCGCCTCGATCGCATGGTCGAGCAGCGCGAGCGCCTTGATGATGGTCTGCCGGTCAGCCTCGGTGCAGTGCTCCTGCAGTGCCTGCGCCAGCCATTCCTGACGCACCTTGCGGTCGCCCTGCAACCGATGCCGGCCGACGGTCGTCAGCGACACCACCTGCCGCCGGCCGTCCGACGGATCGGGGTGCCGCTGGATCAGGTCGGCCTCGCGCAGCGCGCTCAGGATCGCGGCCATCGACTGCGGCCGGATCCGCTCCGCCGCCGCCAACTCGCTCGCCGACGCCGGGCCGTCCTTGTCCAGGCGGCTCAGCACCGACGACTGTGACGGGGTCAGGTCGTCGGTCTCGGCGAGCGCCTTCAGCCGGCGCTTGACCCGGCCGAAGACCACCCGCACCTCAGCCGCAGCTTGGGTCGCCGATGCAGAGATCACCGGACCACAATAATTTAGACAGTCTGAACTGTCCAGTTCAGACTGATCAGTTCGAGCTGACGGTTACGTCGAGAACCCCGATCACCTTGTTCAGCCGGGCGGCCACCCGCTCGGCGTCGAACCCGTTGCCCTCGACCACGACCCGCAGCTCGCCCCGGTCCAGCGACAACGCCAGCTCGCGGACGTCGTACGGATTCAGCAGTACGGCGATCCGCGCCAGCATCCCCTCGACCTCGACGACCGAGGCCGAGAACACCGTCACAGCCCTCTCCACCGCTAGCAGACTCATCGCGCGACCTCCTTGTGGCGGAGCAGACCGAACGTGAACCCGTCGACCAGCGCCCCCCAGGACGCCTCGACGATGTTGTGCCCGACGCCGACCGTCACCCACGAGCCCTCACCGTCGGCGGTCTCGATCAGGACCCTGATCACCGCGTCCGTCCCGTGCCCCTGGTCGAGGATCCGGACCTTGTAGTCGACCAGCTCGAACTTGTGCACCGCCGGGTACGCGCGCTCGATCGCCGTCCGCAGCGCGTGGTCGAGCGCGTTCACCGGCCCGTTGCCCTCGCCGGTGACGATCTCCCGCTCTCCCCCGGCGACCAGCTTCACCGTCGACTCCGACACCGCCTCGCCGTCGGCGCGCGACTCGGTGATCACCCGCCACGACTCGACGTCGAAGAAGCTCGGCCGCTTGCCGTCCACCTCCTCGGTGAGCAGCAGCCAGAACGACGCGTCGGCCGCCTCGAACGTGTACCCGCGCGACTCCAGGTCCTTCACCCGATCGGCCACCCGCCCGACGAGGTCCCGGTCGTTGCTGAGGTCGAACCCGAGCTCGCGACCCTTCAGCTCGATACTCGCCCGGCCGGCCATCTCCGACACCAGCATCCGCATGTCGTTGCCGACCAGCGCCGGATCCGTGTGCTGGTAGAGGTCCGGGTCCACCTTGATCGCGCTCGCGTGCAGCCCGGCCTTGTGCGCGAACGCGGAGAGCCCGACGTACGGCGCTCGGTTCGACGGCGGCACGTTCGTCACCTCAGCGATGGCGTGCGCGATCCGGAACGATTCGGCGAGGTTGCCCTCCGGCAGCAGTTTCATCGACCGCTTGAGCTCGAGGTTCGCGACGATCGCGAGCAGGTCGGCGTTGCCGGTACGTTCGCCGTACCCGTTGATCGTGCCCTGGACGTGCGTGACGCCGGCCTCGACAGCGGCGATCGAGTTCGCCACCGCGCAGCCGGCGTCGTTGTGACAGTGGATGCCGAGCCTGGCCCCGGTCGATTCCAGTACGTCGCGGACGACGTCCTGCAGCTCCCGCGGGAGAGTGCCGCCGTTCGTGTCGCACAGCGCCACCACGTCGGCCCCGGCCTCGGCGGCTACTCGTACGACCTCGAGCGCGTACGCCCGGTTCGCGCGGTAGCCGTCGAAGAAGTGCTCGGTGTCCAGGAAGACCCGCTGCCCGTTCTCCCGCAGGTGCCGGACGGTGTCCGCGACCATCCGGAGGTTCTCGTCCAGCGTGGTCCGCAGCGCCCGCTCGACATGCGCGTCGTGGCTCTTGGCAACGAGGGTGACGACCCCGGCGCCCGAGTCGCGGAGCGCGGCGACCTGCGGGTCGTCGGCGGCCGCGACCCCCGGCTTGCGGGTCGCGCCGAAGGCGGCGAACGTCGCGTTCCGCAGGTTCAGCTCGGTCCGCGCCCGCTCGAAGAACTCGGTGTCCTTGGGCACGGCACCCGGCCAGCCGCCCTCGATGAAGCCGACCCCCAGATCGTCCAGGTGCTGCGCGATGGCGATCTTGTCCGCCACGGACAGCGCCAACCCCTCCTGCTGCGCGCCGTCGCGCAGGGTGGTGTCGTACACGTGGAAGTCGTCCGAGATGCTCATGCGGGTCGGCCTTTCGGAGGAGCTGCGTTATTTCTTGGGCGAGGCAAACAAAAAACCCCTCGCATGGGTGCGAGAGGTCTGCGCGCTCAGGTACAGCTTGCTGAGCGCGCCTAGGGAATAATCACCCGATAGTGCTTCATGACGTTTTGCAGTCTGCCACACAATGTCCGGACCATGAGGCCCTCGTCTCGCATCCCGACCATTCAGTACGCAAACGGGTACTGGAGTTCAGGCCGTAAGTGACCAGCCCGGGTCGTCCCAGGCGGTGTAGAAGTCCTCGCGGGTCAGCGGCCGCAGGCCCCAGTCCTCACGGTCGAGGGCCTGGTCGGTGAGCATGCCCTCGTCGTCCTCGAGCCGCTGCCACCAGTACCGCGTGACCTCGCCGTCCTCGCCGACGCCGAGCTGGCGGATCACGACCCACTCCGCCTCGTGCCAGACGGCCTCGTAGAGCCAGTCGGTCCCGTAGTCGTCGACGGCCGCGCCGAACGTCCGGGGTGCCGTCCCGCGGTCCAGGTCCCGGATCAGCTCGACGGTGGACCGGATCGCCGACGCGGTGGCTTCGTCCCACCCCCGCCGTTCCGCGAGCTCCGCGTAGTACCCCTCGACCTCAGCCGGAAAGCCGCTCATGCCGCCCGACCCTATCGGGTTCCGCCGACGTCCGGCGCGTACGTCCCACCCGCCGAGCTGAGAAGAACCTATGAAAAACGCCCGGCAGCCGAGGCTGCCGGGCGCGGTTCAACACAGGTCAGAACGCGCGGGTCATCCAGCCGTGCGGGTCGGCCGCGCGCCCGTACTGCACGTCGAGGAGCGCGGAGCGGACGGCCGCGGTGACCGGGCCGCCGTTGCCGTCGCCGATCCGGGTCTCGCCGCCGCGCCACTTCAGCGAGGCGACCGGGGTGACGACCGCCGCCGTACCGCAGGCGAAGACTTCGCGCACCGTGCCGGAGGCGGCACCCTCGCGCCACTCGTCGACCGAGACCTTGCGCTCGGTGACGGTGTAGCCGAGGTCGGTGACCAGCTTCAGGATCGAGTCCCGGGTGACGCCCTCGAGGATCGTGCCGGACAGCTCCGGCGTGACGACGGAGTTGTCGTCGAGGACGAAGTACAGGTTCATCCCGCCGAGTTCCTCGACCCACTTCTTGTCGACGGCGTCCAGGAACGCGACCTGGTCGCAGCCCTGCTCGATCGCCTCGGCCTGGGCGAGCAGCGACGACGCGTAGTTGCCGCCGGTCTTCGCCGCGCCGGTTCCGCCGGGGGCCGCGCGGGTGTACTCCTCGCTCAGCCAGATCCGGACCGGCTTGACGCCGTTCGCGAAGTACGAGCCGGCCGGGGACGCGATCACGCAGTACGTCACCTGGGCCGACGGGCGGACGCCGAGGAACGGGTCCGAGCCGAACATGAACGGTCGCAGGTACAGCGAGGTCTCGCCGCCGCTCGGCACCCAGGCCTGGTCGAGCTCGACCAGCTTGTGCAGCGAGTCGAGGAAGACCGGGGTCGGCAGCTCCGGCAGCGCGAGCCGTTGCGCGGACCGCTGGAACCGGGCCGCGTTCGCCTCCGGGCGGAACAGGTGGATCGAGTCGTCGGGATGCCGGTAGGCCTTCATCCCTTCGAAGATCGTCTGGGCGTAGTGGAACACCGAGGTCGCCGGAGACAGCTCCAGCGGTCCGAAGGCGGTGATCCGTGCGTCGTGCCAGCCCTTCTCGGCCGTCCAGGTGGCGATCGCCATGTGGTCGGTGAAGTACTGCCCGAATCCCGGGTTCGCCAGGATCTGGGCGCGCTGGTCGTCGCTGGCCGGTTGGGTGTTGGGCTCAACGGTGAACTCTGAGGCGCTCATAGCCGCACCGTACCTCTCGACCAACTGGTCATGCGAGCGTCAGTGTGGGCCATCGGTCAGCCCGCCGCGCGCTTGGCGATCGCGTCGCCGATCTCGGCGGTACTGCGGGCGGCGCCCGTGCGCTCCTCGATGTCGGCCTCGACGGCCGCCTCGATCGTGCGCGCCGCCTCGGTCAGCCCGAGGTGCTGGAGCAGCAGCGCCGCGGACAGGATCGCCGCGGTCGGGTCGGCCTTCTGCTGGCCGGCGATGTCCGGCGCGGAGCCGTGCACCGGCTCGAACATGCTCGGCGCGGTCCGGTCCGGGTTGATGTTGCCGCTCGCGGCCAGCCCGATACCACCGCTGATCGCGGCCGCCAGGTCGGTGATGATGTCGCCGAACAGGTTGTCGGTGACGATCACGTCGAACCGCGCCGGGTCGGTGACCAGGAAGATCGTCGCGGCGTCCACGTGCAGGTAGTCGACCGTGATGTCCGGGAACTCCTCGGCGACCTTGTCGACGGTCCGCTTCCAGAGGTGACCGGCGTGCACGAGCACGTTGTTCTTGTGGACGAGCGTGAGCTTCTTCCGCGGCCGCGCCTGCGCCCGGGCGAAGGCGTCCCGGACGACGCGCTCGACGCCGTACGCCGTGTTCACCGACACCTCGGTGGCGATCTCGGCCGGGGTCCCGACCCGGAGCGCGCCGCCGTTGCCGACGTACGGGCCCTCGGTGCCCTCCCGGACGACGACGAAGTCGACGGTGCCCGGGTCGGCCAGCGGCGAGCCGACCGACGGGTAGATCTTCGACGGCCGCAGGTTCACGTAGTGGTCCAGGGTGAACCGGAGCTTGAGCAGCAGACCGCGCTCGAGGACGCCGGACGGGACACTGGGGTCGCCGACCGCGCCGAGCAGGATCGCGTCGTGCTTGCGGATCTCCTCGAGCTCGGCGTCCGGCAGCGTCTCACCGGTGGCGTGCCAGCGCTTCGCGCCGAGGTCGTACTCGGTCCGCTCGAACGTCACGCCGTGCTGCGCGGCTACCGCGTCGAGGACCTTCAGGGCCTCGGTGGTGACCTCGGGTCCGATCCCGTCACCCGGGACGACGGCCAGCGTGAAGTTCTTGTTCTCGCTCACTTGTTGGGTTCTCCCCCATTGTCACGGCGGTTCATGGCCTCTTGGACAGCCTTGACCTCGGCAGCACCTGAGGGCG
This sequence comes from Kribbella jejuensis, assembly GCF_006715085.1. Taxonomy (NCBI): domain Bacteria; kingdom Bacillati; phylum Actinomycetota; class Actinomycetes; order Propionibacteriales; family Kribbellaceae; genus Kribbella; species Kribbella jejuensis. The sequence continues at coordinate 758,680 of NZ_VFMM01000001.1, forward strand.
CCGGGCGAGCCGGACGGCGCCGGCGGGCCGCCTTCCGCTCGCGGCCGTCGACGGCCGGCCAGTTGGCTGGATACATGTCGTACATGCTGTCCTCCCAAATATGTCGTGGGCGGCAGGGTGTGCACGAATTTACTCGCACGTCCGACTATTTCTCCACAATGCGGGCAGGTTGTCCCGGAATATGAGATTCGGGTGAGGTCCCCGGCCCGGACATGTGCAAGTCTCACCGAGTGAGTGCTCCTCCAGAACTGCCGCCGTTGGTGTCGGCAGCCCTCAGCCTGTCCGGCCGCCGCGGATTCGTCAGCTCCACCAGGAACGAGACCGGCCGGTTGCTCGCCACCCTCGCGGCCTCGAAGAACGGCCTGCTCGGTGAGCTCGGGACCGGCTGCGGCGTCGGATCGGCCTGGCTGCGCAGCGGCGCCGGCGAGGGGACCAACATCGTCACCGCGGAGAGCGACCCGCAGCTCGCGCAGGCGGTCGGCGAACTGTTCGCCGCCGACGAGCGGATCGAGGTCGTGTCGGCGGACTGGACCGCGCTGATCGAGCGCGGCCCGTTCGCGCTGCTGTTCGTGGACGCCCGCGAGGCAAAGCTGTCGGCCCGGGACGTGATCGCGGACGTGGTCGAGCCCGGCGGCTTCGTCGTCCTCGACGACTTCACGCCGTCGGCCGTCTGGCCGCCGATGTACGAGGGGCGTGTCGACACGCTCCGCCAGGAATGGCTGATGGACCAGCGCTTCACCACCGTCGAGGTGATGGTCGCCCCGGACGCCGCCGTACTGCTCGCCACCCGGCGCTAGAGGGCGCTCAGACGCCCTCCTAACTGAAGCGGGCCCGAGCTATGGAGCTCGGGCCCTTGTCAGCCGCCATGCGCCTGCGGGCGGCTGACCGCCTTCAGTAAAGCAGTCGTTGGGGCGAATCAGTCCTCGACGTCCACGGTACGGGCAGTGGCGGCCTGCACCGCGGTGGTGATCTCGTCCAGTACAGCAGGCGCGATCTTCGAGTCGACCGACAGCGCGACCAGCGCCTTGCCGCCCTTGCGGTCCCGGCTGACCTGCATACCGGCGATGTTCACGTCGGCGTCGCCGAGGATCCGGCCGATCTGGCCGACCGCGCCCGGACGGTCCTCGTAGGTCAGGAACGCGAGGTGCGCGGCGAGCTCGATCTCGACGTCGAACCCGTCGATCTCGACCAGCCGCTCCGACTGCCGGACACCGACCAGGGTGCCGGCCACCGACACCTGTGCACCGTCGGCGAGCGTGCCGCGGAGCGTGATCAGGTTGCGGTGCTCCGGGCTGTCGTGGTCGGTGAGGAGCCGGACCTCGAGGCCCCGCTCGGCCGCGAGCAGCGGCGCGTTCACGTAGGAGACGTTGTCCTCGACGACGTCCGCGAACACGCCCTTGAGCGCGGCGAGCTCGAGCACCTTCACGTCGTACTGGGTGATCTCGCCGCGGACCTCGACGTCGAGCTGCTGCGCGACGCCACCGGCCAGCGCGGTGAAGATCCGGCCGAGCTTCTCGGTCAGCGCGATCCCCGGACGGACGTCCTCGGCGATCACACCGCCCTGGACGTTCACGGCGTCCGGCACGAGCTCACCCGACAGCGCCAGCCGGACCGACTTCGCGACCGCGATGCCGGCCTTCTCCTGCGCTTCGTCGGTGGACGCGCCGAGGTGCGGCGTGACCACGACGTTCTCGAACTCGAACAGCGGCGAGTCGGTACACGGCTCGGACGCGAACACGTCCAGCCCGGCGCCCGCGACCCGGCCTTCCTTCAACGCGCTGTAGAGCGCCTGCTCGTCGACGATGCCGCCGCGGGCCGCGTTCACGATGATGACCTCGGGCTTGACCTTGTGCAGCTGCTCGTCGCCGATCAGGCCGATCGTCTCCGGGGTCTTCGGCAGGTGCACCGAGATGAAGTCACTGGCCGCCAGCAGCTCGTCCAGGGAGGCGAGCCGGACACCCATCTGCGCGGCCCGGCCGGCCTGCACGTACGGGTCGTAGGCGATCACGTTCATGCCGAAGGCGGCCAGCCGCTGCGCGACCAGGACACCGATCTTGCCGAGGCCGACGATGCCGACGGTCTTCTCGAACAGCTCGACACCGGAGTACTTGCTGCGCTTCCACTCGCCCTTCTTCAGCGACTCGTTCGCGGCCGGCACCCGGCGGGCGGAGGCGAGCAGCAGCGCGACCGCGAGCTCCGCGGCGCTGACGATGTTGGAGGTCGGGGCGTTCACGACCATCACCCCGGCCTGGGTGGCGGCCTTCACGTCCACGTTGTCGAGGCCGACGCCGGCGCGGGCGACGACCTTCAGCTTCTTCGCCGCCGCCAGTGCCTCGGCGTCGACCTTGGTGGCGCTGCGGATCAGGATGGCGTCGACGTCGGCGATGGCCGGAAGCAACTCGGCGCGGTCGGCGCCGTTGGTGTGCCGGATCTCGAAGTCGGGGCCGAGCGCCTCGACGGTGGCCGGGCTGAGCTCTTCGGCGATCAGGACGACGGGCCGGGTTACGTCAGTCAGGGAAGACATGGAGGAATCTCCTGCAGAAGCGGTAGGGGCTCGTGATCTTCAGAGCACCGCGCTGTGCCCGCTGAATTGATGGTACCGCGTCCGTCGCCGTGCGTTGTGCGGGGACCCGCATCCCGGTCAATCGGTCTCGCAGGCGACCGGGTCCGACGCCTTTACAGCACTGTTGATCACGAGCTTGCCGCCCGCCCGGACCAGCGTGAACCTGTTGTCCAGCCGGTTGCAGGTCCCGCCGCCGGCGCCCGCGGCGGTCGGCGAGAACAGCACGTCGTACGACATCCGCGCGTACGAGCCGTCCGGAGCGAGGGCGGTGATCCGCGGGTTGAAGAAGTACGCCGTACCGCGGCTCTGGCGATCCCGCTCCGGGGTCAGCGACTTGGCCAGCTGCGGCGAGTACAGGACCTGTACCGCGTTGAAGTCGTGCTTGTTCTGCAGCGTCAGATAGTTGGTGAGCAGCCCTTGGACCTCCAGCGCCAGCGGTGTCTTCGCCACCTGCAGCACCGGCGCCATCGTGCCCTGCGGACCACGCGAGTTCGGGCAGGTACCCGCCGCGGCAACGGTGATTCCGGACGGCGCGGGCGCGACGTACTCGCGGAGCTTGGCGAGCGGCACGACCGTGGCGGCCTGGACCGTCGCGCCGGTGACCAGGCCGACGAGCTCGCCGGACTTGTCCAGCACCGGGCCACCGAGCTTGGCCGCGTTCATGACCTCGCTCAGCGCCGTCGGGTCGGCCTCCGAACCGATCGCGTTGATCACCTGCCGGCCGGCCGCGGTGTACCCGATCAGTGCGCGTTCGGCCTTCCGCTCCGGAGCGTCCTGCGGCAGCTGCAGCGGTACGTCGTCGAAGCCGATCGACTGCAGTACGGCGACACCGTCGGCACTCGTCCCGAGCAGGTTGGCCCGCCGGATCCGCCCGTCGGGGGCCACCACGACGATGGCCATCGCCTGGTCGACCGCCGACGCGGCGGTGAGCACGCGGCCGTTGTCGACGAGGGCGCCCGAAGCCTCACCGGTGCCACCGCAGGTCGTGGCGAGCACCCGGACCACGGCCGGGCCGGCGGACTTCAGTACGGCGGCGGTGTCGATCCGGACACTGCGCTGCCGCAGGTACCAGCCCGTACCCGCGCCGGCCGCGACGATCACCATCAGCACGATCAAGCCGGCCAGGAAACGGCCGAAGATCCACGGTTCGCGCGGTGGCGGTTGCGGTCCACCCGGCCGGCTGGGTGCTTCCAGCTGGGTCAGCGACCCGGCGTCGGCCGGTAGCCGCCGGGGCGGTCGCGGCAGCGCGTTCCTGCCGTCCTGCACGCCCGCTCACCCCCGTCGTCGGTATCCGCTGCGTGACCGATTGTGCCAAAAAGAAAGGTCCGGGCCATCCACCTGGACAGCCCGGACCTTGATCAGCTGCCGGGTCAGCGGGCCGCGCTGCCCTCGACGTAGTCGTCGTCGTGCGACTTGACCCACGCCATCAGGCCGCGCAGTTCCTTGCCCACGGCCTCGATCGGATGCTCCTGGCTCTTCTTGCGGAACTCGGCGAACTCCGGCGCGCCGGCGTCCTGGTCGGCGATGAAGCGGGCCGCGAAGGTGCCGTCGGTGATGTCGTTCAGCACCTCCTTCATCCGGGCCTTCACCGACGCGTCGATGATCCGCGGACCGGACACGTAGTCGCCGTACTCGGCGGTGTCGGAGACCGACCAGCGCTGCTTGGCGATACCGCCTTCGTAGATCAGGTCGACGATCAGCTTGAGCTCGTGCAGGCACTCGAAGTACGCGACCTCGGGCTGGTAGCCGGCCTCGGTCAGCGTCTCGAAGCCGGCCTGGATCAGCGCCGACACACCACCGCAGAGGACGGCCTGCTCACCGAACAGGTCGGTCTCGGTCTCCTCGGTGAAGGTGGTCTTGATACCGCCGGCCCGCAGACCGCCGATGCCCTTCGCGTACGAGAGCGCCAGGTCCCAGGCCTTGCCGGTGGCGTCCTGCTCGACGGCCACCAGCACCGGTACGCCGCGGCCCTCGGAGTACTCGCGCCGGACCAGGTGGCCCGGACCCTTCGGCGCGACCATGAAGACGTCGACGCCGGCCGGGGGCTTGATGTAGCCGAACCGGATGTTGAAGCCGTGCCCGAAGACCAGCGCGTCGCCGTCGACCAGGTTCGGCTCGATGGCCTCCTTGTAGAGCTTGCGCTGCGCCGGGTCCGGAGCCAGCACGACGATCACGTCGGCCTCCTCCACCGCCTCGGCGGGCGTGACGACCCGCAGGCCCTGGGCCTCGGCCTTGGCGCGGCTCTTCGAACCTTCCGGCAGGCCGACGCGGACGTCGACGCCGGAGTCGCGCAGCGAGAGCGCGTGGGCGTGGCCCTGAGAGCCGTAGCCGAGGACGGCCACGTGCCGGCCCTGGATCACCGACAGGTCGGCGTTGTCGTCGTAGAACATTTCAGCAGCCACTTCGGGCACTTCTCCTTAGTGTTGATTCGGTACGGCGGCAGCGGTACGGCCCGGCGGCGGCGCCGGTACCGGGTGCGCGGGCTGGCGCTCGGCGGGTCGCGCCTGCACGTTCGGGGGTCCGGACTGGACATGCGGCGGCGGCACCGGAACCGGCCGCAGCGCGCGGTCGGAGATCGAGCGGCTGCCGCGGCCGATCGCCACCATGCCGGACTGCACCAGCTCGCGGACGCCGAAGGGTTCCAGCACCCGGAGCATGGCCTCGAGCTTCTCGGGGTTGCCGGTCGCCTCGATCGTGATCGCGTCCGGAGCCACGTCCACCACCTTGGCACGGAACAGCTGGACGGTCTCCAGCACCTGCCCGCGAGTCAGGGTGTCGGCCTTGACCTTGACCAGCAGCAGTTCGCGCTGGACGGTCTGGGTCGGTTCCAGCTCGACGATCTTGATCACGTTCACCAGCTTGTTGAGCTGCTTGGTGATCTGCTCCAGCGGCTGCTCGTCGACGGTCACCGCGATCGTCATCCGGGACACCTCGGGGTGCTCGGTCGGGCCGACCGCGAGCGAGTCGATGTTGAACCCGCGCCGCGAGATCAGCGCCGCCACCCGGGCCAGCACACCGTGCTTGTTCTCCACCAGGATGCTCAGCGTGTGTTTGGACATCAGAGCTCCTCGCCTTCCCAGGTCGGGGCCATGTCGCGGGCGATCTGGATCTCGTCGTTGCTGACGCCGGCGGCGACCATCGGCCAGACCATCGCGTCCCGGTGCACGACGAAGTCGACCACGACGGGAGCGTCGGTGACGGCCATCGCCTTCTCGATCGTGGCGTCCACAGAATCCTTGTCGGTGCAGCGCAGACCGACGCCGCCCATCGCCTCGGCCAGCTTGGCGAAGTCCGGGATCCGGGTCGAGTGCAGGTCGGTGTTGGAGTACCGCTTGTCGTAGAACAGCGTCTGCCACTGCCGGACCATGCCGAGCGACTGGTTGTTGATCACGGCAACCTTGATCGGGATGCCCTCGAGCGCGCAGGTGACGAGCTCCTGGTTGGTCATCTGGAAGCAGCCGTCGCCGTCGATCGCCCACACGGTCTTGTCCGGCCGCGCGACCTTCGCGCCCATCGCGGCGGGTACGGCGTACCCCATGGTGCCGAGGCCGCCGGAGTTCAGCCAGTGGCCGGGCTTCTCGAACGGCAGGAAGTGCGCGGACCACATCTGGTGCTGGCCGACGCCCGCGGTGTACACCGCGTCCGGTCCGGCGATCTCGCCGATCCGCTTGATCACGTGCTGCGGCGACAGCGTGCCGTCCTCGGGTTCGTCGTAACCGAGCGGGTAGCGGGTCCGGACGTCCTCCAGCTGGTGCCGCCAGGTCTCGTACGACGGGGTGCGGCCGGCGCTCGCGATCTCGGTCTTGAGGGCGCCGATCAGGTCGGTGATGACCTCCTTGCAGTCCCCCACGATCGGCACGTCCGCGGCGCGGTTCTTGCCGATCTCGGCCGGGTCGATGTCGGCGTGGATGACCTTCGCCTCCGGCGCGAACGAGTCCAGCTTGCCGGTCACCCGGTCGTCGAAGCGCGCACCGAGACAGATCAGCAGGTCCGAGCGCTGCAGCGCGCCGACCGCGGACACCGAGCCGTGCATGCCGGGCATCCCGAAGTGCAGCTCGTGGGTGTCGGGGAGCGCGCCGCGGGCCATCAGCGTGGTGACGACGGGGATGCCGAGCATCTCGGCCAGTTCCTTCAGCTCGGCGCTGGCCTGCGCGCGGATCACGCCACCGCCGACGTACAGCACCGGCTTCTCGGCCGCGGCGATCAGCCGGGCCGCCTCACGCACCTGCTTCGGGTGCGGGCGGGTCACCGGCCGGTAGCCGGGCAGCGACAGCTCGGTCGGCCACTGGAAGTCGACCATCGACTGCATCGCGTCCTTGGTCACGTCCACCAGCACCGGGCCGGGCCGGCCGGTGGAGGCGATGTGGAACGCCTCGGCGATCGTGGTGGCGATGTCGTTCGGGTCGTTGACCAGGAAGTTGTGCTTGGTGATCGGCATCGTGATGCCGCGGATGTCGGCCTCCTGGAAGGCGTCGGTACCGATCGCGGCGCTGGCGACCTGCCCGGTGATCGCCACCAGCGGCACCGAGTCCATGTACGCGTCGGCGATCGGCGTCACCAGGTTGGTCGCGCCCGGGCCCGAGGTCGCCATGCACACGCCGGTCTTGCCGGACGCGGAGGCATACCCCTGGGCGGCGTGGCCGGCGCCCTGCTCGTGACGTACCAGGATGTGGCGGATCTGGGTCGAGTCGAGCATCGGGTCGTACGCCGGGAGGATCGCGCCACCCGGGATGCCGAAGACGGTGTCCACTCCGGCATGTTCCAGTGCGCGGATCAGAGCCTGTGCCCCGGTCAGCTGCTCACTCATGAGAGAGCCTTCCTGTCCTGTCACGAATTGACTTGTTCGCGACCGATCCATCCTCGCTCGTGGCCGTTCCCGCCGCGCTACTGGGTCGCAGATAGTCGCATTGGCAACAAAAAACCCCTTCCGCCGGGTTGGCTGAAGGGGCGCGCTCGACTCTGTGGTCGCGTCAGTCGGCGCGCCGCACAAGTACGAGGAGAATCGATCGCATGTAGGCATTATTCGCCCCGAACCGGCGGCCGGGTCAAGCTGAGCCGTCCGGCGTCTCACTTGTTGAGACACCCGTCTTACGTTCGCTGTCTGCGTTGTTCGGGCCCGGGGTGGCTCCTAGGCTGCCACGGTGACCGACGATCCGTACGGCGATGAGCAACTGGTAGCCCTCTACGACCTGGACAATCCAGCCGGCGAGGACCACGCGTACTACCGGGCGCTGGCCGCGGGCGCGTCGAAGGTCTTGGACTTCGGGTGTGGCACCGGCCTGCTCACGCGATCCCTGGTCGCGCCAGGGCGGACCGTCATCGGGATCGACCCGAGCCCGACGATGCTCGGCTACGCGCGCCGTCAGCCCGGCGCTGACGCGGTGACGTGGATCGACGGCGACCACCACGCCGTACGGCCGACCGGTGACGTGGACCTGATCGTCAGCAGCGGCAACACGATGATGCATGTCGCCCAACATCTGCCCGCGTGCACCGCGTTGGCCGCCGCGCTCCGTCCCGGCGGGGTGTTCGCGTTCGAGTCGCGCAACCCGGCGGCGCGGGCCTGGGAGCAGTGGACGAGCGAGGCGACGTACGGCGAACGCGACACGATCGCCGGTCACCTCAAGGAGTGGCTCGAACTGATCGAGATCGCCGACGGCCGCGTGGTCTTCGACGCCCACAACGTCTTCGAAGACGGCCACGACGCCGTCTACCGCAACGTCCTGTACTTCCGCTCCGCCGAGGAAATCACCGAAGACCTGCGGACAGCCGGCTTCTCCGACATCACCATCAAGGGCGGCTGGCACGACGAACCCCTGACCACCGACTCCCGCCTGCTGGTGGTTCGCGCGACGAAGTAGGCTGAGGGCACCGCGACTGGCGTGGGTGGGGTACCACCGGGGAGCTTCGGGCGGGGCGTCGTCCGCCTGGGCGCCTCCGAGTTCGTCGGAGGTTGTGATGCGGTTGCGGTACGGGATGAATCCACAGCAGGCGGCGCGCGTCGAGGACGCGCCGTTCACGGTGCTCGCGGGTGCGCCGTCGTACATCAATGTGCTCGACGCGCTGACCGGGTGGCAGTTGGTGCGGGAGGCTTCGGCGCGGTTCGGCGTACCGGCGGCGGCGTCGTACAAGCATGTGTCACCGGCCGGTGCAGCGCTCGGTGCATCCGTGACCGAGGCGTACCGGCGAGCGCGCGACGCGGATCCGAAGTCCTCGTACGGCGACTTCGTCGCGGTCTCGCATCCGGTGGACCTCGAGCTGGCCGGCCTACTGAAGCGGGTCGTGTCGGACGGCATCATCGCGCCCGGGTACGACGAGGGCGTCCTGGAGATCCTCGCGGCGAAGAAGCGCGGGACGTACCTGGTGCTGGAGATGGACGCGTCGTACGAGCCGCCGGCGAAAGAGGTGCGCGACGTGTACGGCGTACGGCTCACGCAGGAGCGGGACGTTGCGCCACTCCCCCAGGATCTGCCGGACGACGCCGTCCTCGGGATGATTGTTGCCCGCTACACCCAATCGAACACCGTCGTGATGGTGAAGGACGGGATGACGATCGGTGTCGGCGCCGGGCAGCAGTCACGCGTCGACTGCACGCGCCTGGCCGGCGAGAAGGCGGCACTCTGGTCCTCCGAGCCGCTCACCGGGGTGACGATGGTCTCCGACGGGCACCTGCCCTTCGCGGACAACGTCGAGGTCGCCCACCGGTACGGCGTCACCCACATCGTCGAGCCCGGCGGCTCGATCCGCTCGTCCGAGGTCGCCGCCGCCTGCGCGGACCTCGGCATCACCTGGTCCGCTACGGGTCTGCGGCTCTTCAGACACTGAGCAGATAGGAGCCCGAGGCAACAGCCTCACGGACCTTGGCAGCCGTCTCCTCCGCGTCGAGCCTCGTCGTGTCGAGCGCGTGGCGTTCGAGCTCACCGAGGTCCGCGAAGGCCGCGTGCAGCCCGGTGAGCGCGTCGGTGTCGGTCAGCTCGACACCGGCGCGCGCCTGCCCGCGCTCCAAGGTGGTCGCGAGATCCGGCCGGAGTACGACGTACGACATCCGCCACTGCCCCTCCGCGGCCGCGGTCCGGTACGGCGGCAGGAACCACGGTCCGATGATGCCGTCCACCACGACGTCGTACCCGCCGTCGGCGAACACCGCGACCGCAGCGACGATCGCGTCCACCACCACGACGTTCTGCCGTTGCGATTCCGGCAGGTACGGCGGGATGAAGCCGGTCCGGATCGCCCGGAAGAACTCGTCGGTCGTCACATGCACCGTCGGACGCGCCGCGTCGGTTGCGACCAGCCGGGCCACCGTGGTCTTGCCTGAGCCGGATGGCCCGGTCAGCAGGAGGACATCACTCATAGTGCTGACGGTAACGGCTTCAGCCTCCCGCGACGCTCGGCAGGATGAGCAGCTCGTCCCCTTCCGACAATGGGGTCTGGAGGCCGTCGAGGTCGCGGATGTTGTCGTCGCGCAGGTACACGTTGACGTGCCGCCGCACCGCACCCTGCTCGTCGGTGAGCCGGCGCCGGAGCGGCGGGTCGAGCGCGGCGAAGGCCTCGGCCACCGTGGCGGCCTCGACCTGCACCCGTTCGGCCCCGCCCGCAAACGGGCGGAGCACGGTCGGCAGGCGTACTGCGATCATCCGACGACCGCCGCGCGCACGGTGAGGATGTCGGGCAGGTGGCTCGCGACCTCGGTCCAGGTGTCACCCGCGTCGGCGCTCGCGTAGACGCAGCCGTCCCGGGTGCCGACGTACACACCGGCCGGGTCGGCGGTGTCGGTCGTCATCGCGTCCCGCAGTACCGGGATGTAGGAGACGTCGGGCAGCCCGGACGACAGCGCCTCCCAGGTCGCGCCGGCATCGCGGGAGCGGAAGACCCGGCAGCGCGCGTCGGTCGGGATCCGGTTGCCGTCGGCGACCAAGGGGAACACGTACACGGTGTCGGGCTCGTGCGGGTGCACGACGATCGGGAAGCCGAAGTCCGACGGCAGGCCGTCCGCGATCGACTGCCAGCTCGCGCCGCCGTCGTCCGACCGGTACACGCCGTGGTGGTTCTGCGCGAACATCCGTTCCGGTACGTCGGGGTGCGCCGCCAGCTTGTGCACGCACTGGCCGAACTCCGGGTCCGGATCCGGCATGAAGTAGGCCTTGATCCCGTGGTTCGCCGGGGACCAGGTCTCACCGCCGTCCGTCGTCCGGTAGACGCCGCCGGTCGACATCGCCACGCTCAGCCGCAGCGGATCGGTCGGGTGCGGCAGCACGGTGTGCACCGCCTGCCCGCCGAACCCGGCGCCCCAGTCCTTGCGGTGCGGGTGGTCCCACAGACCGCGGACCAGGTTGAACGTGACGCCGCCGTCGGTCGACTTCCACAACGCCGACGGCTGCGATCCGGCGTAGACGACGCCGGGCTGGTCGGCCGGTGCCGCCTGGATCTGCCAGACCCGCTCGAGCGAGGCCTCGGCGTCCTGCGGGAAGCCGATCGAGCCCTCCGGTGGCTCGGCCCAGGTCTTGCCGAGGTCGTCGGAGTGGAAGACCGCGGGGCCCCAGTGTTCGCTGGTGCCGCCGACGAACAGCCGAGCGCCGTGCGCGCCGTCGCCACGCGTGTCGATGCCCACGGCGTACACGCCCTGCATCTCGAACTCCGGCACCGGCCCGTCGAGCTGCCAGTCCTTGCGGGCAGCGTCGCTCCGGCCGATCCAGAGCCCCTTCTTGGTCCCGATCAGCAGTACGGCCTCGGACATCGTCGTCCTCCCTCTACCGTGGTGGACCCCCCACCACATTGATCAACGGTTCCCCGGACGCGTAGCGCTCCATTTGCGCCCGCACCAGCCTGGCGACCCGCGGCGCGAACGCCGTCGAGGCCCCGCCGCGGTGCGGATTGATCAGCACGTTCGGAGCAGACCACAGCGGATGTCCGGCAGGCAACGGCTCGGGGTCGGTCACGTCCAACGCGGCCCGGATCCGGCCGGTGCCGAGCTCGGCGACCAGCGCGTCGGTGTCCACGACGACACCGCGAGCGACGTTCACCAGCAGGGCGCCGTCCTTCATCCGTTTCAGGAACGTCGCGTCCACCATCCGTGTGGTCTCCGGCGTCGCCGGAGTCAGCAGCACGACGACATCCGCGCGCGGCAGCAGCTCCGGCAGCTCGGTCAGCGGGTGTACGCCGTCCCGCTCCCGCCGCGCGACCCGGATCACGTCGCACTCGAACCCGCTCAGCCGGCGCTCCAGCGCCTCGCCGATCGCGCCGTACCCGAGGATCAGCACGGTCCGGTCGGCGAGCGAGTCGTCGACCTGGTCGTAGGAGTTCGGCCAGACCTGGCGCTCCTGGTCGCGGACCGCGCGCGGCAGGTTGCGGAACGAGGCGATGATCAGCCCGACCGCCAGCTCGGCCGTCGACGCGTCGTGCACGCCGCGGGCGTTGCAGAGCGTCACGTCGTCGGCGAGCCGCGACTGGACGTGCTCGAACCCGGCGGTCTGCAGCTGGACGACCTTCAGCGAGGGCATCTCCCGGACGACGTCGAACACGTCACCGCCGCCCATGTAGCTCGGCACGTAGAACTCCACCTGCTCGAGCGACTTCGGCCGCTCGCCACCGGCGAACCACTCCACCTCGATCCCCGCGGGGACCCCGCCGAGGAACGCCTCGGGATCCTCCCACGGCAGCCATGCCTTCACCACATCACCCATGCCGCAGAACCTACTCGGGGTCTGGGACACTTTTGAACTCCCGTGCCAGACATCGGGTGCCGTCGTAAGCTGGATCGGTGCCTTCGACATCGGATGTGGCGGCGGTGGTGGCGCACGATCAGGCCGTCGGCCGGCTGCGGGAGTCGTACGAACAGATTCCGCCGGGCGTGCCGGTCCGGCTGGCGAAACGCAGCTCGAACCTCTTCCGCCCGCGGACCGAGCTCGACCGCCCGGGGCTGGACGTCTCCCGGCTGACCGGCGTGATCAGCATCGACCAGGACGCGCGGACCGCCGACGTCCAGGGAATGTGTACCTACGAGGACCTGGTCGCGGCGACCCTCCCGTACGGGCTGACGCCGATGGTCGTACCGCAGCTCAAGACGATCACCCTCGGCGGCGCGGTCACCGGCCTCGGCATCGAGTCGTCGTCGTTCCGCGCCGGCCTGCCGCACGAGTCCGTCCTCGAACTCGACATCCTGACCGGCGCCGGCGCGTTGGTCACCGCACGTCCCGTGGGCGAGCACGCGGACCTGTTCCGGATGTTCCCGAACTCCTACGGCACGCTCGGCTACGCGACCCGGTTGCGGATCGAGCTCGACCGGATCTCGCCGTACATCGCGCTCCGCCACGTCCGGCTCGAGCTCGACGCGCTCGCCCCGGCGATCGACGAGATCGTTGCCTCCGGCACGTACGACGGCGAGCCGGTGCACTTCGTCGACGGGGTCGCGTTCAGCCCGTCGGAGGCGTACCTGACGCTCGGCCGGAACAGTGACGCCGCGGTGAAGACCAGCGACTACACCGGCCAGCAGATCTACTACCGGTCGATCCAGCAGCGCCCGACCGACTTCCTCACGGCGCACGACTACCTGTGGCGGTGGGACACGGACTGGTTCTGGTGTTCTGCTGCGTTCGGCGCCCAGCGTCCGGTCGTACGGCGATTGTGGCCGCGCCGCTGGCGCCGCAGCGACGTGTTCCACAAGATCGTCGGCTTCGAGAACCGGCACCACTTCGCCGCCCGGCTGAACCAGCGGCGCGGACGCCCGGACCGCGAACGCGTCATCCAGGACGTGGAGATCCCGGTCGCCCGGCTCGCCGACTTCCTGCGCTGGTTCGACGCGCAGGTCGGGATGCGGCCGGTGTGGCTGTGCCCGCTGCGGCTGCGCGGGTCGGAGTCCTGGCCGCTGTATCCGCTCAAGCCCGGGGAGACGTACGTGAACGTCGGCTTCTGGGGCACCGTACCGATCGCGCCCGGCGCGACCGACGGCGACGTCAACCGGCGCATCGAACAGGCGGTCACCGACTTCGGCGGCCACAAGTCCCTGTACTCCGACGCCTACTACGACCGCGACACCTTCGACCGGCTCTACAACGTGCCGGCTTTGACCGAGGTCAAGAATCGCTACGACCCGAACAACCGACTCACCGGACTCTACGAAAAGGCGGTGACGCGCCGATGACGACGCTAGCTACCCAGGTTTCCATCGCTGACGCGCTCACGACCGTGACCCCGGACGGTTTGCCTTTCCGGTTCACGGCGTACGACGGCAGCGCCACAGGCCCGGAAGACTCACCGATCCACATGCACCTGGCCTCGGAGCGCGGCCTGTCCTACATCCTGACCGCGCCCGGCGACCTCGGACTGGTGCGCGCGTACGCGATGGGCGACCTGGAGATCACCGGCGTGCACCCGGGCAACCCGTACGACCTGATGCGGATGATGCTCAACCAGGTGCACTTCGAGCGGCCGACCGCGGCGGAGGCACTGCGGATCGTCCGCGGGCTCGGCTGGAGCCACCTCAAGCCACCGCCCCCGCCGCCGCAGGAACACCTGCCGAAGTGGCGTCGTACTTTCGAAGGACTGCGGCACTCCAAGACCCGGGACAAAGCGGCGATCCACCACCACTACGATGTCTCGAACACCTTCTACGAGTACATCCTCGGGCCGTCGATGACCTACACCTGCGCCGTGTACCCGACGGCGGACTCGACACTCGAGCAGGCGCAGTACGAGAAGTACGACCTGGTCGCCCGCAAGCTCGACCTGAAGCCGGGCATGCGGCTGCTCGACGTCGGCTGCGGCTGGGGCGGCATGGTCCGGCACGCGGCCCGCGAGTACGGCGTGACCGCGCTGGGCGTCACGTTGTCGGCGGCCCAGGCGGAGTGGGCGACCGAGGCGATCAAGCGCGAGGGCCTGGAGGACCGGGCCGAGGTACGTTTCCTGGACTACCGCGACGTGGCGGAGCGGGACTTCGACGCCATCAGCTCGATCGGCCTGACCGAACACATCGGTGTCCGCAACTACCCGTCGTACTTCGGCTTCCTGCTGGACCGGCTCAAGCCCGGCGGCCGGCTGCTGAACCACTGCATCACCCGCCCGGACAACCGGTACCGCTCGACGGGTGCCTTCATCGACCGCTACATCTTCCCCGACGGTGAACTGATCGGCTCCGGCCGGATCATCGCCGAGGCGCAGGACGCGGGCTTCGAAGTCCGCCACGAGGAGAACCTCCGCGAGCACTACGCACTGACCCTGGCCGCCTGGTCCGACAACCTGGTCGCCCACTGGGACGAGGCGGTCACCGAGGTCGGCTACCCCACCGCGAAGATCTGGGGCCTCTACCTCGCCGCCTGCCGCGTCGGCTTCGAACGCAACAACACCCAACTCCACCAGGTCCTCGCCGTGAAACTCGACGAGAACGCCGACGCCCACTTCCCCCTCCGCCCCACCTGGGGAAGCTGACCCATCCGAGCTGCCGGTCGGCGCGGTCTTCAGCCGCGCCGGCCTTCGCGCCCACCGGTCGGCCGCCCATGCGGCGGCTAGCGTAGGGAGAGGGCTAGCGGAGGAGACGGGTGTGCGCGGTAGGGCTGCGGTGGTGGTGGCTGGGTTGGTGTTGGTGAGCGGGTGTTCGGAGGCGACGCCGAGTAGTTCTGGCTCGGCGTCGGCGCCGGCCACTTCCGGTACGACGGCGCAGGTGCGGACGTTGAAGCTCACGGTGGCCGGGACTGTGGCCACGGGGATCCAGGTCCCGTGGGGGTTGGCGTTCCTGCCGGACAAGAGTGCGCTCGTGGCGGAGCGGGACTCGGGGAAGGTGGTCCGGGTCGCCGGAGGGCAGGTCAGTGATGTGGGGGTTGTCGACGGGGTCAAGTCCTCGTCGGAGGGTGGGTTGCTGGGGTTGGCGGTGGATCCGGGGTATCCGGGGCGGCCGTACATCTACGCGTACTACTCGGGTGAGGGTGCCAACCGAATCGCGCGGATCACGTACCGGGATGGAAAGCTGTCGGATCAGCAGGTGATCCTCGACGGGATTCCGGAGGCGCCGATCCACAACGGTGGGCGGTTGCGGTTCGGGCCGGACGGGTTTCTGTACGCGGGGACGGGTGATGGGGCGGATCGGCCCAACTCGCAGGACGACAACTCGCTGGGTGGGAAGATCCTGCGGATCACGACCGATGGCAAGGCCGCGCCGGGGAACCCGGACGGGCGGGTGTGGATCACGAAGGGCCACCGGAACGTGCAGGGGCTCGCGTTCGACGGGAGCCAGTTGTACGCGTCCGAGTTCGGGCAGAACACCTGGGACGAGCTCAACGTGATCACCCCGGGGTCGAACTACGGCTGGCCGGCCGCGGAAGGGATGGAGGGCCTGGACGGGATGACCGACCCGATCGCGCAGTGGCACACCGCGGACGCGTCGCCGTCAGGGATCGCGTTCGCGAAGGGGTACATTTTCATGGCCGCGCTGCGCGGGCAGCGGCTGTGGGCGATACCTGTTGCCAATGGCAAGCGAATTGGCGAGCCGCAGGCGTTTTTCACCAACCGGTACGGGCGTTTGCGGACCGTCGAGGCCGCGCCGGACGGGTCGTTGTGGGTGACGACGTCGAACACCGACGGGCGCGGGCAGCCGCGCGCCGGCGACGATCGCATCCTGCGGGTGACGATCAGCACGTCCTGACGAGTCAACCGTTTGAGCTCTTCGGTCGTCTGGTACTTGTTGAAGGAACACGACACCGAGGAGGAGATCTTTATGCCGACCGGCCAGGCGTCTGGCGTCCCCAGCAGTGTGATCGCAGCGGTGAGCAGGTACGAGGATGCTCAGCGAACCGCTGACTACTTGCGAAGCTACGGGATGGACGCGAGGAGCCTGGAGATCGTCGGCGCCGGTCTCCGTCAGGCGAGCAGACGCAGCGTGGTACCGGTCGCGCGGATGACCGCGGTCGGCGCGGGCGTCGGTGCGCTGATCGGCGTACTCGCAGCCGTCTTCGTCACGCTGGTCGCCCAGACGACGCTGACGAGCTTCGCGGTTGTGCTGTGGGGCTTCGTGTACGGCGTACTCGTCGGGGCGCTGTGGAGCCTGTTCCGCGGGCTGGTGCGCAACCGCCCGGAGCTGGTCACCACGGAGATCGTCCCCACCCACTACGAACTCCGCTGCCCCACCGACGAACTCTCCGTCGCCCAAACCCTCCTCGCCGACGCCACCGACGTCGAAGACGCCCGAGCCGAACGCACCATCCTCGCCGACGCCCTCCAAGCAGAAGAAAACCAACGACACGCAGCCTGACCCCCCTCGCGCTGGGGACAGGAATCAGCGCGCCGGACCGGTCCGGCGCGCTGAGCGGGTTCCCAGGCGCCTCGTCGACGCGTGAGCGGGTCGCCGGGCGCGTGGTGGCGCCCGGCGGGGGGTGTTAGATGCCGAGTTTTTGGTTGAGGAGTTGGCGGACCTTGGCGGCGTCGGCTTGGCCTCGCATGTCTTTCATGACGGCGCCGATGAGGGCTCCGGCGGCGGCAGGTTTGCCGGAGTTGACCTTTTCGACGACGTCGGGGTTGGCGGCGATGGCTCGGTCGATCGCCTCCAGCAGGGCCGAGTCGTCGGACACGAGTGCCAGGCCGCGCTTCTCGATGATCTCGGCCGGCGTACCTTCACCGGCGAGCAGGCCCTCGAAGACCTGCCGTGCGAGCTTGTCGTTCAGCGTGCCTTCGTCGACGAGCTTCTGCACCTCGGCGACCTCCGCAGGACCGACCGCCAGCGCGTCCAGCTCCACGCCGGACTCGTTCGCCGACCGGGCCAGTTCGCCCAGCCACCACTTCTTGGCAGCCGACGCCGGGACACCCAGCTCGACCGTGGCGACAATCTGCTCGAGCGCGTTGCCGTTGATGACGTCGCGCATCTCGAGATCGGTGAAGCCCCAGTCCTCCTGCAGTCGCCCACGACGGGCCGACGGCAGCTCGGGCAGCGTCGCGCGCAGCTCGTCCACCCACTCCCGCGACGGCGCCACCGGTACGAGGTCAGGCTCCGGGAAGTACCGGTAGTCGTCCGCGTCCGACTTCTCCCGCCCGGACGTGGTGATGCCGGTGTCCTCGTGCCAATGCCGAGTCTCCTGCAGGATCTTCCCGCCGGACGCCAGCACCGCCGACTGGCGGGTGATCTCGTACGTCACAGCACGCTCGACCGAACGGAACGAGTTCACGTTCTTGGTCTCGGTACGAGTGCCGAGCACCGTGGACCCGGACGGCTTCAGCGACACGTTGACGTCCGCCCGCAGCGACCCCTGGTCCATCCGTACGTCGGAAACCCCGAGCGCCAGCAGCAGATCGCGCAGCATCGCGACGTACGCACGCGCCACCGCCGCGGCCTTGTCCCCCGGTACCTCGATCGTCTTGGTGACGATCTCGATCAGCGGGATGCCGGCCCGGTTGTAATCGACCAGCGAGTGCGTCGCACCGTGGATCCGGCCGGTCGAACCACCGACGTGCGTGGCCTTCCCGGTGTCCTCCTCCATGTGCGCGCGCTCGATCTCGATCCGGTACGTCTCGCCGTCGACGACGACCTCGGTCCAGCCGTTGAACGCGATCGGCTCGTCGTACTGCGAGGTCTGGAAGTTCTTCGGCATGTCCGGGTAGAAGTAGTTCTTCCGGGCGAACCGGCACCACTCGGCGATCTCGCAGTTCAGCGCGAGGCCGATCCGGATCGCGGACTCGACCGCCTTCGCGTTCACCACCGGCAGCGCGCCCGGCAGGCCGAGGCAGACCGGGCAGGTCTGGGTGTTCGGCGGGGCGCCGAACTCGGTCGGGCAGCCACAGAACATCTTCGACTTCGTGTTCAGCTCGACGTGCACCTCGAGACCCATGACCGGGTCGTACTGCGCCAGCGCGTCGTCGATTTCGAGAACTTGAGCGGTCATCGGGTCACCTCCAGCTCCGGAGCCTTCGTCATCAGTACGCCGCCCCACTGGTCGGCCAGTGCCGCCTCGAGCGCGCCGCCGACCTGGTACAGCAGGTCGTCGCGCATCACCGGCGCCATCACGTGGAAGCCGACCGGCAGGCCGTCCTCGTCGGCCAGCCCGCACGGGAACGACGCGGCCGCGTTGCCGGCCAGGTTGGACGGGATCGTGCAGAGGTCGTTCTTGTACATCGCGATCGGGTCGTCGATCCGGTCGCCGATCGCGAACGCCGTGGTCGGCGTGGCCGGCGACACCAGTACGTCGACCTGCTCGTAGGCGTTGGCGAAGTCGCGGGCGATCAGGGTCCGCACCTTCTGCGCCTGACCGTAGTAGGCGTCGTAGTACCCGCTGGACAGCGCGTGCGTGCCGAGAATGATCCGGCGCTTGACCTCGGCGCCGAAACCGGCCTCGCGGGTCAGCGCGGTCACCTTCTCGGCGCTGTTCTCGCCGTCGTCGCCGACGCGCAGGCCGTACCGCATCGCGTCGAACTTGGCCAGGTTGGACGAGGCCTCGCTCGGCAGGATCAGGTAGTACGCCGGGAGGGCGTACTGGAAGTGCGGGCAGGAGACCTCGACCACCTCGGCGCCGAGCTTGGTGAGCAGCTCGACCGCCTCGTGGAACCGGGCCTCGACACCTGGCTGGTACCCCTCGCCGCCCAGCTCCTTGACGACACCGATCCGCAGACCGGCGACGTCACCGTTGCGGGCGGCCGCGACCACCGGCGGCACGTCCTGGTTGATCGAGGTCGAGTCCATCGGATCCCAGCCGGCGATCGCCTCGTGCAGCAGCGCCGCGTCCAGGGTCGTCCGCGCACACGGGCCCGGTGTGTCGAGCGACGACGCCAGCGCGATGAGTCCGTACCGCGAGGTGCCGCCGTACGTCGGCTTGACGCCGACCGTGCCGGTGAACGCACCCGGCTGGCGGATCGAGCCGCCGGTGTCGGTGCCGATCGCGAGCGGCGCCTCGTACGCCGAGATGGCCGCGGACGAACCGCCGCCGGAACCGCCCGGGATCCGGGTCAGGTCCCACGGGTTGTGGGTCGTGCCGTACGCCGAGTTCTCGGTGGAGGAGCCCATCGCGAACTCGTCCATGTTGGTCTTGCCGAGGATCACGATCCCGGCCGCCTTGAGCCGCTTCACGACAGTGGAGTCGTACGGGGGCTTCCAGCCCTCGAGGATCTTCGAACCGGCCGTGGTCGGCACGCCCTCCTGGGTGAGCACGTCCTTCAGCGCCAGCGGCACACCGGCCAGCGGAGCGAGCTGCTCACCGGCGGCGCGCTTGTCGTCGACAGCCTTCGCCTGCGCCAGCGCACCCTCGGTGTCGACGTGCAGGAACGCGTGCACGGCACCGTCGACGGCGGCGATCCGGTCCAGGTGGGCCTGGGTGATCTCCACCGAACTGGCCTGCTTGGACGTCATCAACTCCGCGAGCTCCGCCGCGGTCTTCCTGGTGAGATCGCTCATGATCAGTCCTCCTCCAGGATCCGCGGCACCCGGAAGCGCTGCTCCTCCGCGGCCGGCGCGCCGGACAGCGCCTGCTCGGGGGTGAGGCACGGGACGTTCTCGTCCGCGCGCATCACGTTGGTCAGCGGCAGGGCGTGCGAGGTCGGCGGGATGTCGTCCGCCGCCACCTGGCTGACCTGCCCGACCAGGGTGATGATCTGGTCGA
Source organism: Kribbella jejuensis (assembly GCF_006715085.1). Taxonomy (NCBI): domain Bacteria; kingdom Bacillati; phylum Actinomycetota; class Actinomycetes; order Propionibacteriales; family Kribbellaceae; genus Kribbella; species Kribbella jejuensis. The sequence continues at coordinate 778,810 of NZ_VFMM01000001.1, forward strand.
GCTGCGGCGCAAGGTGGTCGAGCTCCGCGTCGGAGAGCTCGATCCGCGCCAGTCGCGCCAGGTGCGCAACCTCTTCGCGGGTAATCGATGGCATGAACTGATCCAATGGTTCGCAGGACTTCCGCGGCGTTTCCCGCCGCACCCAAGTCATCCTAGTGGGCCGCTGTGACAGGTACGTTTCCTCGTCCCCCGACCTGTGGACAACGGGATGTTGAGATGGGCGGGCGTGTCTGTCCCTACCGCTCTGTAACATGGGCGGCGACAAGGCGTTACGCGCATGGTGATGGCTGGGAGATGACGTTCGGTGTTCCTGCTGCGCTTGATCATCCCCGACCGGCCCGGTTCGCTGGGCGTCGTGGCGACGGCCCTCGGTGAGGTGAACGCCGACATCCACGCGATCGAGATCGTCGAGCACCGCCGGGAGAACGGCACCGCGGTCGACGACATCGTGGTCGACCTGCCGCCCGGCGTGCTGCCGGACCGCCTGGTCTCGGCCTGCAACAGCGTTCCCGACGTCGAGGTCATCTGGTTCTCGCGGTACGGCGCCGGCGGCGGACTGCACATGGATCTGGAAGCCGTCGAGCAGATGACGTCCGCGCCGTCCGAGGCGATCGACATCCTGGTCGAGCAGGCACCGGCCGTGCTGCACGCGGACTGGGCTGCGCTCCTGGACGGTACCGGCAGCGAGGTGAAGGTCGCGCTGGAGACGAGCGCGACGCCGGAGTTCGGCGACGTGGCCGGTCAGTGGCTGCCGCTGGAGAAGGCGACCACGCTGGAGGCCCCGGATCACAAGGGTCTCGCGGAGTCCGTGCTGGTCGCGGCCCCACTGGAGTCCGACCGCCGGATCCTGGTCATCGGCCGCCGCGGCGGACCGGAGTTCCTCGGCTCCGAAGTGGCCCGGCTGTCATACCTCGCGTCACTCGCGGTCACAATCCGCGCGACAGCCTGATCACGCAGAGAAACACCCCGCTCAGCTGCGAGCGGGGTGTTCTCAGGTGAACTGGAAGTAGGCGAGAGCCCAGAGGCCGGCGATGACGAGCAGGATGACGACGCCGACCAGGGAAACGATCAGGATCGCCTGGCTGTTGCTGCCGTTGCGGTCCGGGAGGTCGAACTGCGTCGGACCCCAGGGTCCGCCGCCGTCGACGCGTCGGCTCGCCTCGGGCGGCGGCTGCGCCACCGTCCGCGACTCGCGCTTCTCCCGGGGGAACTTCAACTCCGGCCTCCCGTACCGCTGACTCAGGCGTAGAAGGTCTCGTACTCGATCGAGACGCGCTGCGAGCCGTAGCTGCCCGAGCTGTCGCCGTCGATCTCGACCTTCCAGCCGCCGACATAAGCAGCGTACTGCTTGCCGTCAGTGTGCGCCTCGACGTACGCCTTCACCGCTGCCGCGTTACCGCCCTGCAGGACACCGAACGCGTCGCCCAGCACCGACTTCATCGCGGTCTTCACCGCGCTGCCGTCGGCGGAGACGCTCAGCTCGAGGTCCTTGATGCCCTTGCCGGCGCTGGCGTAGAAGAACACGCGCTGCGAGCCGTACTCCCCGACGTCCTTGCGGCACGAGGTGGTGCAGACATATGACTTGGCCTTCAGTGCCGTGGTCATCTGGGCCGCCGTCGTGTCGAAGGTCTGGTCCGGCAGATCCAGCGACTCCTCGCCGTTCTTGTGGCCGGACAGCCGCAGGCTCGACCCGGAGTTGCTCAGCTGGAACTCGCCCCAGCCGGTGCTGACCTCGTCGGAGCGCTGGCCGGTCTTCACCGAGTCCTGGACCTTCGTCACCGAGTCGCCGCCGAACGTGTCGTTGCCGACCGCCTGCAGCACCTGGCCGAACGCGACCTGGGCGTTGTTGTTGTTGTCGTCGTCCGTGGTCTCCAGCCGGACGGCGATGATCGTGCCGTCGGACTTGAACTGGAAGATCGCGTCCGCCTGCTTGCTGCCGTCGTACTTGAAGCAGCCGCGGTGTGCGCCCTGGCCGGTGTTGAACAGGTCGCTGCAGCCGAAGCCCATGCCCTGCAACTTGTCGGTGATGCCCTTCGCCTGTCCGGTCGCGTTGCCGAGCTGGCCGCCGGTGCCCGGACCGGTGCCGGTGGACGGGGACGTCGAGGTCGACGGGTCGCCGCCCTGGGTCGACTGGCCGCTGGTCGGCTGGCTCGTCGGGGTGTCGTCATCGCCGCTGAACGCACGGATGCCGAGGAAGACCAGCAGTGCGATCACGATCAGGCCGACGACGCCACCGCCGATGAAGAACGGCAGCTTGTCCTTGCTGATACCGAACGGGCCTTTGTCGCGGCCACCCGGGCCGCCCGGACCGGTCGGCTGCCACTGACCACTGCCCTGGGGCTGCCATCCGCCCTGCTGCGGCGGACGTTGGCCCCAACCCTGCTGCTGGTACGCGCCACCCTGCTGCGGCGGCTGACCCCAACCGCCACCAGGCTGACCCTGCGGCTGGCCAGGCTGCTGCCCGGGCTGCTGTCCCCAGCCGCCACCGGGCTGACCCTGCTGCGGCGGACGCCCCTGCTGCGGAGGCTGACCATGCTGCTGCGGCGGCTGCACCCAGCCACCACCTTGAGCAGGAGGTTGTTGCCCCCAGCCACCTTGCTGCGGCGGTGGTGGCTGCTGCGGCCCGCCTGGTCCCCCGTGCTGCCCGCCTGGCTGGCCCCCCGGCTGCCCAGGACCCCACGGTCCCTGCGGCGGCGTCGTCATATTTGTTGCTCCTTCTGACCCAGATCTCGACGTGCAAAGTTAACAGTCGGACGGCTCAGCCGGTCCGCCGGATCCACCCGTCGCGAAAATCGTTTACGACCCGTCCGCAGCGGGTCTGCTCGCCACCGCCGCGGCGGCCTCGGCACCCTCGTCCAGCAGCACCTGGAACCCGGCCGAGTCCAGGATCGGTACGCCGAGCTGGACGGCCTTGTCGTACTTCGATCCGGGCGAATCGCCGACCACCACGAACGACGTCTTCTTCGACACCGAACCCGCGACCTTCCCGCCGCGCCCGACGATCGCCTCGGTCGCTTCGTCGCGGCTGAATCCCTCGACCGTCCCGGTCACCACGACGGACAGCCCGGTCAGTGTCTGCGGCAGCGTCGGACCGGTGCGTTCCTCGCGCATCACCACGCCGGACGCCTGCCACTTGTCCACGATCTGCTGGTGCCAGGGCACCTGGAACCACTCGATCATCGCCCGCGCGATGGTCGGCCCGACGCCCTCGATCTCGGCCAACTGCTCCTCGCTCGCCGCGCGGACGTCGTCGATGTTGTCGAACACCTCGGTGAGCGCGACAGCCGCGGTCGGTCCGACGTGCCGGATCGACAGCGCGACCATGACCCGCGACAACGGCTTGGTCTTCGCCTCCTCGAGGTTGGCCAAGAGCTTGCGCGCGTTCGCCGACAGCGCGCCGGCCTTCGTGGTGAAGAAGTCGCTCTCGGCGAGCTTCTCCTCGGTGAGCGCGAACAGGTCGCCCTCGTCCGCGATCAGGCCGCCGCGAATCAGCGCGTCCGCCGCCTTGAAGCCGAGCCCCTCGATGTCGAACGCGGACCGCCCGGCCAGATAGAACAGCCGCTCGCGCAGCTGACCCTGGCAGTACTGCGAGTTGGGACAGCGGATGTCGACGTCGGACTCCTTGGCCGGCGCCAGCAACGTGTCGCACCACGGGCAGTGCGTCGGCATCTCCCACGCGGGCAGGCCCTTCGGGCGCAGGTCGACGACCGGGCCGAGCACCTCGGGGATCACGTCGCCGGCCTTGCGCAGTACGACGGTGTCACCAGGGCGGACGTCCTTGCGGGCGACCTCCTTGGCGTTGTGGAGGGTCGCGTACTCCACCGTAGAGCCGGCCACCCGGACCGGCTCCATGTGCGCGAACGGGGTGACCCGGCCGGTGCGGCCGACGTTCACCTCGATCTCGATCAGCTTGGTGTTCACCTCTTCGGGCGGGTACTTGTACGCGATCGCCCAGCGTGGGGCGCTCGACGTCGACCCCAGCGCGCGCTGCAGGTCGAGCTCGTCGACCTTCACCACGACGCCGTCGATCTCGTGGTCGACCGAGTGCCGGTTCTCGCCGTAGTACGCGATGAACTCGTTGACCTCGGTGAGTGTGCCGACCCGGCGGGCGCGGTCGCTCACCGGGAGGCCCCACGCCTTGAGCTGCTCGTAGGCGTCGGAGAGCCGGCCAAAGGTGTGCCCCTCGACCTTGCCGAGGCCGTGGACGACGAACCGGAGCGGGCGGCCGGCCGAGACCCGCGGGTCCTTCTGGCGCAGCGATCCGGCCGCGCTGTTGCGTGGGTTGGAGAAGACGTCCTTGCCGGCCTCGACCAGTTGGGCGTTCAGCTCCTCGAAGTCCTCGACCCGGAAGTACACCTCGCCGCGGACCTCCAGGAATGCCGGGAGGTTGTCGCCCTTGAGCTGCTCGGGGATGCTCTTGATCGTGCGGACGTTGGGCGTGACGTCCTCGCCGGTGCGGCCGTCGCCGCGGGTGGCGCCACTGACGAGCTTGCCGTTCTCGTACACGAGGTCGAGGGCGAGACCGTCGACCTTGAGCTCGCAGAGGAACCCGCTGTCGTGGATCTGCTGCAGCGTCACCTCGCGCTCGAGCCGCTTCGCCCAGGCCTCCATCTGCTCGGCGGAGAACGCGTTGCCGAGGCTCTCCATCCGCATCGGATGGTTGACCGGCGTGAACAGCGTGGAGATCGGCGCGCCGACCTTCTGCGTGGGCGAGTCCGGCGTCCGAAGCTCCGGGTACTGCTCCTCGAGCCCCTGCAACTCGTGCATCAGCGCGTCGAAGTCGGCATCGGAGATGATCGGACTGGCCAGGTAGTACCGCGCGCGGTGGTCCTCGATCTCCTGGCTCAGCTCCGCATGCCGGGTCAGCACGTCCGCAGGTGCACCAACGTTCTCGCTCATAGGCAGAACTTACATCGGGCGACTGACAGTTTTCGGTTACTCGTCGGCGGCTTCGCCTACTACCTCGACGACCTCGCGGAGCAGTTTCAGGCGGGCTCGGGCGTCGGTGGGGGTCGGCGCGGCGGCCAGCCCGCAGGCGGGGGTTATCGCTACTTGCTTCAGGAGTTCTGGGTCGAGGCCCAGTTCGCGCCAGCGGCGTACCAGGGGCTCGGCGGCCTGGTCGGGGCGCGGGATCGGGCCGGTGGTCGGTACGACGCCCGCATAGATCTTGGTGCCGGCTTCTGCTGCGGTGGCGACCTGGTCCCAGGCGCCGTTGTTGAGCAGCGAGACGTCCATAGCGATGCCGCTGGCGCCCGACTTGGTGAATGCCTCGATCGGCGGACGTGCTGCGCAGCAGTGCAGAAGAGTGGGCGCAAACCCAGTGAAGAGGCTCAGCAGCTCCACCGCACCGGGCCCGTCGACGGAGCGGTGCTTGCTCCAGCCGGACGCTGTTGGCACAGCTCCGGCCAGTACGGCGGGCAGCCCGGGCTCATCGACCTGCAGGAGCACCTCCGCTCCAGGCACACGCTTGCGTACTTCGGCCACGTGCTGCTCCACGCCGTACGCCAAGGCCTGCGCGAGATCGCGCCGCGCACCGTAGTCGGCCAGGACCTTGTCGCCACGCGGACGCTCGACAGCAGCCGCAAGGGTCCACGGGCCGGTGACCTGTACCTTCAGCTGGCCCTCGTAGCCGTCGGCGTACTCCTCCAGCACGTCCAGGTCTTCCTGCAGCAGCGCCCGTGCGCGCCGCTGGTCCAGACTCGCCCGTGCGTCCCCGCCGCCGGTCAGCCGCCACCCGACCGGTTGCAGATCAGCGGCAAGCTCTGTGAGTACGGCGATCGTCCGGCTGATCATGTCGCCGTACGGGCGCGCCGGGAGCTCGGGCAGGAACGGGAGGTCGACCAGCTCGAGGACTGCGCGCATCCACTCGCGGATGTCGTCGCCGGGGACCGAGCCGAGTCCGGTGGTGGTCATACGGTGGCGCTGACGCGCTGGACCGAGTCGATGGTCGCTGAACCGATGACCCGTGTCCCGTCATACAGAACCACAGCCTGTCCTGGAGCGACAGCGGACGTCGGTTCCGCGAAGGTGACCTGTACGTGATTGCCCTGAACTGTCGCGACCACAGGGACCTCGTCCCCGTGCGCGCGGAGTTGGGCGGTCGCGTGGACGACGGAGTCGGCTGGGGCCGGGCCGCACCAACGGGGGTTGGAGGCGGTCAACTCGGAGACGGCGAGCTCCTCGCGGGAGCCGACGGTGACGGTGCGGTCGACGGGGCTGATGTCCAGGACGAAGCGGGGCTTGCCGTCCGCGGCGGGCGTACCGATCTTCAGGCCCTTGCGCTGGCCGATGGTGAAGCCGTGCGTCCCGGAGTGCTCGCCGAGCTTGTTGCCCTGTGCATCGACGATGTCACCGGGCGCCTCGCCGAGCTGCGCGCCCAGGAACCCGGCCGTGTTGCCGTCGGCAATGAAGCAGATGTCGTGGCTGTCCGGCTTCGCCGCCACCGACAGCCCGCGCCGCTCGGCCTCCTCGCGGACCTCGGTCTTCACCGTGTCGCCGAGCGGGAAGAATGCGTGCGCGAGCTGCGCCTGGGTCAGGACGCCGAGCACGTACGACTGGTCCTTGGCCGGGTCCACCGCCCGGTGCAGCTCGCGAGCGCCGTCCGGTGTGTCGACGATCCGCGCGTAGTGCCCGGTCGCGACCGCGTCGAAGCCGAGCGCCAGCGCCCGCTCCAGGACCGCGCTGAACTTGACCTTCTCGTTGCACCGCAGGCAGGGGTTCGGCGTCCGGCCGGCCGCGTACTCGCTGACGAAGTCCTCGACCACGTCGGCATGGAACCGCTCGGCCAGGTCCCAGACGTAGAACGGGATGCCGATCACGTCCGCGGCCCGCCGCGCGTCCCGCGAGTCCTCGATCGTGCAGCAGCCGCGCGCGCCGCTGCGGTACGACTGCGGGTTCCGGCTGAGTGCGAGGTGTACACCGGTCACGTCGTGCCCGGCCTCGGCCATCCGCGCCGCCGCGACCGCGGAGTCCACTCCGCCGGACATGGCTGCGAGTACCCGCATCAGGTGTTCCTTCCCACGTTCTGCAATCCGGCGGACTTCGCCCGCTCCACCACAGGTCCGATGTTGTCCAGGACCGCGTCGATATCGGCCCGGGTCGAGGTGTGCCCGAGGGTGAACCGGAGCGAGCCGCGGGCCCGCTGGTCGTCGTACCCCATCGCGAGCAGCACGTGGCTGGGCTCGGCGACGCCGGCATTGCACGCGGAACCGGTGGAGACCTCGATCCCCCGCGCGTCGAGCAACAGCAACAGCGAGTCGCCCTCGCAGTCGCTGAACGACAAGTGTGCATTACCGGGCAAGCGGCCGACCGGGTCACCGGAGAGCTTGGCGCCCTCGACGGTACTGGTGATGCCGTGCACGAGCGTGTCGCGCAGCTCGGTCAGCCGCGCCGCCTCCTCGGCCTGGTGCTGGACGGCGTAGTCGGTGGCGACCGCGAACCCGGCCGTCGCGGGCACGTCCAGGGTGCCGGAACGGACGTCGCGCTCCTGTCCCCCGCCGTGCAGGATCGGCGTCAGCTGCGTCTCCTTGTGCACGACCAGCGCGCCGATTCCGTACGGACCGCCGAGCTTGTGCGCCGACACCGTCATCGCGTCCACTCGGAGCGCGGCGAAGTCGACCGGCACCTGCCCGATCGCCTGGACGGCGTCGGTGTGCACGGGTACGCCGTACTCCTGGGCGATGGCCGCGACCTCGGTCACCGGCTGGAGCGTGCCGACCTCGTTGTTCGCCATCATCAGCGTGACGAAGGACACCGACGCCGGGTCGCGCTCGATCGCTCGCCGGACGTCGTCCGGGTCGACCCGGCCGAGCTCGTCGACCGGGAGCCACTCGATCTCGGCGCCCTCGTGCTGCCCGAGCCAGATCGCCGGGTCGAGGACCGCGTGGTGCTCGATGCCGCTGAGCAGGATCCGGCGGCGGCCTGGGTCCTGCGCCAGGCGAGACCACCACAGGCCCTTCAGCGCCAGGTTGTCCGCCTCGGTGCCGCCCGAGGTGAACACGACCTCGCTCGGCTGCGCCCCGAGTGCGGCGGCGATCGACTCGCGCGCCTCCTCGACGGTACGGCGGGCGCACCGACCGGAGCCGTGCAGGGAAGACGCGTTACCGGTGCGGCTGAGGTGATGGGTCATCGCCTCGATCGCGGCCGGGAGCATCGGGGTCGTCGCCGCGTGGTCGAGATACACCGTGCGACGGTCGGTGGCAGTCATATCGGTTTCAAGGGTATGTCCGGCGCGAATGTTCCCGCTCCCCGGGCGGGTCCTGGATCCGGTGACCCCGCTCGCACGTCATTCTTCCCGGGGGCACGAACCGGGCACGGAAGGCGGAATATGAACGACTGGTGGACCGAGCGCAGGCAGAACCAGCAGTTGTCCGATCTGCAGAGCGAGATGTCGTACGCGCGATCGGAGACGTCCAGCCTGCGGTCGCAGCTGTCCCGGATCCAGGGCAGCCTGCAGACCCGGGTGGAGAGCCTGTCGCGGGCGTTCGACGCGTTCGTCGAGCTGTCCGACCTGCGGCACGAGACGGTCGGGTTCACCGACGAGGCCGAGCTCCGGCGGTACGCGGCGCGGGTGGTGAGCGCGCTGGCGTCCGGTACGGAACTGCCACCGGCCGTCGATCCGGTACCGCAGTACTGGCTGGAGCCGGCTGTCACCGCACTGATCTCACTGCACGCCGGGGCACCCGACGAGGAGGCGGTGAGTACGGCGATCAAGCTCGACGAGCGCCGTACGTCGACGTTCCTGGCGCTGGCGTTGGCCGCGCTCGGGGAGCGGCACCTGGTGCGGACCGAGTGGCTGGAGGCGGCGTTCGGCGTACCGAATGACGACGGGACGTTGACGCGGGTCCAGCGGGTGCTGTGGACGACCGCGGCGCGCGGTGGGTTCGGGCCCGAGGCGCTGGAGCTTGTCGTTGCGAAGCTGCGGTTGGGAATGACGGCAGATGGCGCATGGCTGTCGAAGCTGGAATCCCGCGGGAGTGCGGGGTCGCGGCCGCGGGGGTTGAAGGCCACGGAGAAGCAGGACGACGCTTGGTACCGGTTGAGCCGGGTCGCGGACGCTGTGCAGTCGATCGTCGGCAACACCGAGGCGCGGGAGCCCGACCCGAGTCTGACCGCAGACGCCGAAGCGGAGCCGGAGAAGAACAGTGCGGCCGCGCTGTTGCGGTTGCTGATCTCGGAGGGCAGCGAACCGGAGCGCGAGACGCTGGCGCGGATCGCCGTACTCCGGGCTCGGGTCAGCGGGGGCTCCGACACGGTGGAGACGTTGGCGGACTCGGCCGGTACGGTCAACCAACTGCTCGCCGACGACCTGGCGATGTCCGCGGATCCTTATCTGGCGGCGACCGCGCTGCGCGTGATCGCGCCGTCGGTGCTGCCGGCGGTGGAGCAGCTCGCGCAGACCGCTGACCAGCCCGCGCCGACGCAGGTCACGGTGGACAGCGGCTCGCGGACGATCACCGTCCGCGCCGACGGACCGGACAAGCTCGAGCTCGGCGCGGCAACGACGGCCCTGACGTCCGGCGTAGGTGTCGCGACCGGCAAACAGAACGCACTGCCGATCGGGCTCGTCGTCGGCGGTCTGGTGGTCGCTGTCGGGCTCGGGCTGATCGTGCACTGGTTCTGGATCGTCGTCGGCGTGGTGATCGCGGGATTCGGCGTGAACAGCTACCTCAGACTCCGCTCGGCGTTGAAGGCGGACCGCGAACGCGCCGCCGGCGAAGCAACCAACCTGAACGACCGCTGCACCACCGCCGCCAATTCCCTGACGGACTACCTCGACAACACCCCGGCCCGCAAAGCCTCCATCACCGCCTCCCTCACCACCCTCCGCCAGCAGCTCGCAGGCTGACCGCCTCCCCCGCTGGCGGGTTGTTTGATCCCTGGCCCGTTGCAACCCGCCACCGGCCCAACAACCCGCCAGCGAGCAACTGGGCATGACGAAGGCCCGGCTCGGGGAACCGGGCCGGGCCTTCGGGGTGCTGGGTCAGGACTTGCGCTTGGTTACTTCTTCGGTGGCTGTGGGGAGGACCTTGTGGAGGTCGCCGACCACGCCGAAGTCGACCAGCTCGAAGATCGGGGCCTCGGGGTCCTTGTTGATCGCGACGATCGTCTTCGAGGTCTGCATACCGGCCCGGTGCTGGATGGCGCCGGAGATGCCGGCGGCCACGTACAGCTGCGGGGACACCGTCTTGCCGGTCTGACCGACCTGGTAGGCGTGCGGGTACCACCCCGAGTCGACCGCGGCACGGGACGCGCCGACCGCGGCGCCGAGCGAGTCGGCGAAGGCTTCGACCGGGCCGAAGTCGCCGCCGGTACCGCGGCCACCCGAGACGATGATCGCGGCCTCGGTCAGCTCCGGACGGCCGGTCGCCTCCCGCGGCTTGGAGTCGGTGATCCGGGCCGTCTTCGCGGCATCGGAGATCGTCACGTCGAACTCCTCCACCTCCGGAGACGTCTCCGCGACCTCCGGGGTGGCGGCATTCGGCTTGACAGTGATGATCGGCGTGCCATGGGTGACCTTCGCCTGCACGGTGAAGTTGCCCGCGAACACCGACTGCGTGGTCACCGGACCACCATCACCGGCCTGGACGTCGACGGCATCCGTGATCAGCCCGGAGTCCAGCTTGACCGCGAGCCGGGCCGCGATCTCTTTGCCCTCGGCGTTCGACGAGATCAGGATCGCCGACGGCTCCACCTTCGCCGCGACCTGCTGCAGCGCCTCGGCCTTCGGAGCCACCAGGTACTGCGAGAGCTCCGGGTTGGACAGTGCGATCACCTTGGTAGCGCCGTACTGCCCCAGGGCGGGCAGGGCGGCCTGCACATCGGAGCCGATGAAGACGGCGACCGGCTCGCCGAGCCGGCGGGCGATCGTGAGGAGCTCGGCGGTCGTCTTGCGGACAGTGCCCCCTGGGTTGTCCGTGTGGTCAACGAGAACCAGAACGTTCGACATGACTCAACCGCTCCTCAGAGGAACTTGTTCGTGGACAGGAACCCGACCAGCTCGGCAGCACCGCTACCGTCCTCGTCGGTGACGATCGTGCCGGCGCTGCGCGGCGGACGGGCGGTCACCTCGACCACCTCGGTCCACGCGCTCGAACCACCCACCTCGTCGGGGGTCAGCTCGAGGTCGGCCAGCGACCAGGTCTCGACCGGCTTCTTCTTCGCGGCCATGATGCCCTTGAACGACGGATACCGCGGCTCGTTGGCCTGGTCCGACACCGACAGCACCAGCGGCAGCGTGCCCTCGATGGTCTCGCTCGCGGTGTCGCCGTCGCGGCGGATCCGGACGGTCTGCCCGTCGACGGTCACCTCCGAGCCCAGCGTCACGGCCGGCAGCCCGAGCCGCTCCGACACCATCGCCGGAACCACACCCATGCCACCGTCGGTGGAGCCCATCCCGAACACGACCAGGTCGGCCTCGAGCTTGGCCAGCGCCTTGGCCAGGATCAGCGAGGTGGCCACCGCGTCCGAACCGTGGATCGCGTCATCGAGAACGTGGACACCGGCGTCGGCACCCATCTGCAGACCCTTCTTCACCGCGTCGGCGGCCTGCTCCGGCCCGACCGTGAGAACGGTCACTTCGGCGTCGCCGGCCTCCTTCACGGTGAGCGCGGTCTCGACGGCATACTCGTCCAGCTCGGACAGCAGCCCGTCGACACCGGCACGGTCCACCGTGTTGTCCTCCGAGCGGAAGCGGCGGTCCGCCGTGGCATCCGGCACGAACTTCGCGCAGACGACGATCTTCATAGCGTGTGGGACCCCTTCTGGTTAACGGTCTCTCCAAGCCTGCCACGGATGTTACCCGCGAGAAACATACGTCCGATGCGAGTCCCATCACAGTCTCCGGCACGACTAGTGTTGCGAACGTGACAGAGACGCTACCGCTCACCGGGGAGAGAACAGCGCCGGGGATCTGGCACGAGAACTATTGGTTCGCGCGTCATGACGCTGCCTATCGCTGGATCACGGCGAATCTGCCGGTCGGGCGAGCCGGCCGGGTCCTCGACGCCGGCTGCGGCGAGGGCTACGGCGCGGAGCTGCTTCGGCTGGCCGGGGCAGGCTCCGTGACCGGTCTCGACTATGAAGATACGACGTTGCGGCACGTCCGCCGGGTTTATCCACAGGTCAATGTCGCGCGCGGCAATCTCGTGCAGACGCCCTTCACCGACAGGGCTTTCACGACGATCACCTCACTGCAGACGATCGAGCACCTGTGGGAGCAACCGCGTTTCGTCGCCGAATGCGCCCGGATCCTCGCACCACAAGGCACCTTGGTCCTCAGTACGCCGAACCGCCTGACCTTCCCGAGCGGAAACTGGTACCACACCCGCGAACTGACCGCCGCCGAGTTCGCCGAGCTGCTCGAACCGCACTTCGAGATCACGCACGCGCTCGGGCTGCACCACGGCGCACGGCTCACGGCCTGGGAGGCGCAGCACGGCTCCTGTGTGGACGCACAGCTCGCCGCGCCGCACGAGCAGTGGGACGACAACTTGAACCGGCTGGTGCGCAGTACGACGTACGAGGACTTCGAGATTCGTCCAGGCGACCTGGACGAATCTCTCGACCTCATCCTGGTCGCTAGGGCCGGATGATCTTCTCGACGATCTTGCCGGCGATCAGGTAGACCAGCGCCGCGATTCCCCAGTTCACCAGCAGGGTGTTCTTCGCGGTCTGCAGCCGGAACAGATCCTTGAACGGGCCGACCAGGTCGTGCCCGCGCTCCAGGATCCAGCGCACGATCTCGTTGCTCTGGTTGGTCTGGTCGAGCGCGGTGAACAACGCGCCGAGAGCCAGAACAGCGGCCGCGAGCACCGCGATCAGCCAGATCAGCGAGGCGATCAGGGTGCGCAGCTTCTTGACGCCGGATCCGACGGAGCTCAGCGCCTGCTTGCCCCGGCCGGACGAGCTCACCGAAGAGCTCTTCGACACCACCGATTTGTTGCCCGAGGCACCTGACGGCTTCACCGGCGGCTTGCCGGCCGCACCCGTCACGGCAGCGGCCGGCCTGTCCGCGTCCTTACCGGCGTCGCCGGCACCCGCGCCCGCCGGACCCGCTACGGCATCCTCCGAGCTCGCCGCTGCCGGTTCGGCCGCCTTCTCCCGGGCCCGCTGCTCGGCCACGATCTCCGCTGCCGTCTTGGGCCGCGCGGTCTTCGTCGCGGTCACACCCGTACCCGCGGCACCGGTAGCCGCGTCATTCCCTGGCTCGTTCCCCGGCGTCGCGCCGGCCTTGGCGGCGTCGGCGGCCTTGGCCGCTTCCGCCTTCTCGTCCTGCGTACCCACGTCGTCCATCTCCTCAGCCGGGGTCGGTTCCTCGTCCGTGGCGGCCGGCGCTCTCCTCCGCCGGCCGACCGGGACCGGGCGCGGCGACAACCGCCGACGGGCACCCGCTACCGGTGCCGTCGCCGTACTGCTGTCCGCTGCCTGTCGATCCGGGTTCACGCTCACGCCCATGTCTGGTTCGTTCGTTTCAAGCACTGGTTCCAACGTAGCGCTACCGGGTACCGGCTCGGTCACGATGGGTACCGGATCGACCGCACGCGTCGGCGCCTGGGTGATCGAGCCATCGGCCGCGGCCTGGTCCAGCGGCGACCGGGCAGCCTGACCGGCCGGATCGATCGCAGCCTGGTCAGCCACGCTACTTCTCCTCTCCGATGCGCATCCGGTCGAGGCCTTCACTGCCGTCCCAGACGTCCGACCGGATGTGGGGGCCATAGTGCCCGACTGGTGAGTAACTTGAGAACCCCTCGGAGCTCTCTTTTTCACCACCTGCTTCTACCTCATCACCAGCCGCATCTTCCGGCGCCACGCTCGCAGGCTGCTCGACCGGCGGCATCCCGGCCTGCAGCAACGCGGCGGTCCGGTCGTTCGCGGCGGCCAGACCGGCCAGGTACTTGCGTCGCTCGGCGTCCTCGGCGTACCGCTTGGTCCGGTCCGCGAGCACCTTCGCCGGTACGCCGGCCGCCACCGCGTACGCCGGGATGTTGCCGCGGGCAACACTGTTGGCGCCGATCACCGCACCGCGGCCGATGTCGGTACCGCGGGTGACCGTGACCTTCGTGGCCAGCCAGCAGTCCGGACCGATCCGGACCGGCGACTTCACCAGGCCCTGGTCCTTGATCGGCAGGCCGAGGTCCTCGGTCTTGTGGTCGAAGTCGCAGATGTAGGTCCAGTCCGCGATCAGCGTCGACGCACCGATCTCGATGTCCAGGTAGCAGTTCACTGTGACGTCGCGGGCGAACACGACCTTGTCGCCGATCCGCAGCGTGCCCTCGTGCGCGCGCAGCCGGGTCTCGTCACCGAGATGCACCCAGCGGCCGAGCACGATCCGCCCGTGCCCGGGCCGCGCCACGATCTCCAGGTGCTTGCCGAGGAACACGAACCCCTCGGTGATCACCTGCGGATGCCGCAGCTTGAACCAGGCGAACCGCCAGTAGCGCTTCAGGTAGTACGGCGTCCACGCCCGATGGCGTACCACCCAGCGCAGATTCGCCACGGACAGCAACCGCATCGACACACCCTACTGCTTGTGCTACTGCTTGCCCCTACTGCTTGTTCGCGACCCCGGTGATCGAGACGTTGTAGTACAGCTCGTCCGGTACGACGGACGACAGCACCTTGTCGACCTTGGACAGCTGTAGCCACGACTTGTACGCGAACATCCTCCACCCGAACCCGAGCTTCTGCTCCGGTACGGCGGCCTCGAACGTACGGATCGGCCACCCGACCCACGCGGCGAGCAGCTCCTCGGTCACGGTCTTCACCTCGACGGCACCGGCCCGCTCCGCCGTCCGCGCCAGGGTGTCCGGGTCGAACGTGTGCAGGTCGACGACCGCCTCCAAGGCAGCCGCGCGGGACGACTCGTCGAGCTCCTCCTGCGGGCGCCGCCAGTGCGCGAGGGCCGGGAGCTTGGTGACGTTCGTGGTCGCCCACCAGGTGAAGCGGGACAGCCGCCGGGCCACGAAGTCGCCGTACCGCGTGGGCTCGCCGCAGATCACGAAGCGGCCGCCGGGCTTGAGCACGCGGAGCATCTCGCGGAACGCCAGCTCGACGTCCGGGATGTGGTGGATGACCGCGTGCCCGATGACCAGGTCGAACGTGTTGTCGTCGTACGGCAGCTTCTCCGCGTCCGCGACCCGGCCCTCGATCGCGAAGCCGAGGGTCTTCGCGTTCTTCTTCGCGGCCTCGACCATGCCCGGGGACAGGTCGGTGACGTGCGCCTCGTCGAGGACGCCGGCCAGCTTGAGGTTCAGCGTGAAGAAGCCGGTACCGGCGCCGATCTCGAGGGTCTTGCCGTACGGCCAGCCGCCGGTGCCGGCCACCGCGGTGAAGCGGTCCCGGGCGTAGTCGACGCAGCGTTCGTCGTACGAGATAGACCACTTCTCGTCGTACGTCGAAGCTTCCCAGTCGTGGTAGAGGACCTGGGCCAGCTTGTTGTCGTTCCAGGCGGCCTCGACCTCTTCGGCGGAGGCGGCGGGCTTCTCAGCGGAGGTGGTCATTCACTTTCCCTTGAACTCGGCCTTACCCGGGCCGTTCTCGACGAAGGACTTCATCCCGATCGTGCGGTCCTCGGTGGCGAACAGCGCGGCGAACTGCTGCCGCTCGATCTCCAGTCCGGTGCCCAGCTCGACGCCGAGGCCGGAGTCGATCGACTCCTTCGCGGCGCGGAGGGCCATCGCGGCGCCGGCGCTGAACTGCGCGGCCCAGGCGACCGCGGCGTCGTACACCTCGGCGGCCGGGACGACCTGGTCGACGAGGCCGATCCGGAGCGACTCGGCGGCGTCGACGAAGCGGCCGGTGTAGATGATGTCCTTGGCCTTCGACGGGCCGACCAGGCGGGACAGCCGCTGGGTACCGCCGGCGCCCGGGATGATGCCGAGCAGGATCTCCGGCTGGCCGAGCTTGGCGTCCTCGGCGGCTATCCGGTAGTCGGCGCAGAGCGCGAGTTCACAGCCGCCGCCGAGCGCGTAGCCGGTGATCGCGGCGACGGTCGGCTTCGGGATCGCGGCGACCGCGGACAGGGAGGACTGCAGCGGGCCGGAGCGCTTGGCCATGTCGGCGTACGACATGTCAGCCATTTCCTTGATGTCCGCACCGGCGGCGAAGACGCGTTCGCCGCCGTAGATCACCACCGCGCGGACGTCGTCGTCGGCGGTCGCCTGGAGCGCGGCGGCGCGGATCTCCTCCTGCACCTGCACATTCAGCGCGTTCATCTTCGGCCGATCCAGCCGGATCGTCCCCACACCTTCACTCACGGTGAGATTCACGAACTCGCCCATGCCTGAAGCTCCTTCGCTCTGGCCTACCCACGGGTCACAACTCCGGGAACGGTACCGGATGCGGACGTCCGGCACTCACCAAGCCCCGTGGCAACAAGCCGGACGGCCGCCGGTGAGCGTGCGCGGCGGCCGTCCGGAGGGGTTGGTGAGTGTTAGACGTCCACCGCTTGGCCTGACACGGCGGAGCGGCGGGCGGCGTCGACTATTTTCAGGGTGCGGAGGCCTACGGCGCCATCGGGTTGGGGGGTTACTGCCGGCGGCTTGCCGGGGGTGGCGGGGCCGCTGGTGCGGACGGCGTCGAGGAAGGTGTCGAGCATGGCCTCGTCGAGGTTGCCGCCGATCGCGAGGTAGACCTCACCGTTCTGGTCGGTGCCGCCGATGTGCGGCAGGAACGGTTCGATCTCGACCGAGCCGTTGGTGCCGGTGACCTGCAGCGAGACGCCACCCCAGGTCGGCCCGTTGTCGGGCACGCTCCACGAGCAGTCGATCGTTGCCATCAGCCCGTTGTCGTAGTTGATCGTGACCAGTCCCCCGGTCTCCACCTCGACGTTCTTGTCCTGGTGCAGGATCCGGTTCGCGGCGGCGTACACGCGGGTCGCGGTCGCCCCGCCGGTCAGCCCGTCGATCAGGTCGGCGCAGTGCACGGTGTGGTCGACGAGCGCTCCCCCACCGGCCAGTTCCGCGTCGGTGAACCACTGCCGGGCGTCGTACGGGATCTTCCCGTTGTTCGTTCCGAGTACGGCGAACACGTCGCCGAGCCGGCCCGCCTCGACGTTCGCGCGCAGCTGCAGGTACTCCGGCGCGAACCGGACCGGGTACGCGATCATCAGGATCGTCCCCGCCGCCTCGCACGCGGCGAGCATCGCCTCACCGTCGGCAACCTCGGTGGCCAGCGGCTTCTCGCACAACACGTGCGCACCGGCCGCAGCGGCCCGCTCCACGAGCTCCCGGTGCCCCGAGTTCTCCGAGGTCACCACCACCGCATCAGGTCCCCACGCGAACAGCTCGTCGTACGTGTCGACGTACGGAATGCCGAAAACCTTGGCAAGCTCGGCCCCGCGCGGACCGGCATCCGGCGCCGACGCGCCGTCGGGATCCGCGGACAACACCTCGACATCAGGCATCGCCCCGAGCAACTGCGCGTACGACCCTGCATGCACATGGGCAAACGACGCGATCGCAACCTTCAAGCTCATGCCACTGCTCCCGTCGAGACGAAGGTCTTCATGTCGATCGGCTGACCCGACTCCATCGACGCGCGCGCCGCCTCGGCCAGATACACCGCGGCCGCACCGTCGGTCGCGACCACCCGCGGCTCGGGCCCACCACGCAGCCCGATCGCCAGCTCCCGCAACTGCGTGAGATAGGGGCTCTCCCCCAACGACGACGGGATCAGCAGGTCACCGCCCCCGCTGTCCTGCAGCTCTTCCTTGTACCCGGTGTCCGCATCGGAGGCGAACTTCAGCACGCCGCTCGACCCGGCGATCTTGAACCCGGTCTGGAACGTCGTACCGGTCGCACCCCAGGTCGCCCGGCAGTGGCTGATCGCGCCGCTCTCGTGCGTCAGCGTCACGTGCGCCGCGACGTTCACGGGGCTGATGCCGTCCACGGTCGGCGGGTTCTGCGCCGCGTACACCGTGGTGACCTCGCCGCACAGCCAGCGTGCCTGGTCGAGGTCGTGCACCATCAGGTCCATGATCACGCCGCCCGAGCGGGCCACGTCGCGGTACCAGCCCGCGCCGGCCGGCGAGGACGCCTGCCGGTAGAACCGCGCGACCGCGACCTCACCGATCCGCCCGGCCTGGATTGCGTCGTACGCCGCCTTGTACGCCGGGAAGTACCGGACGACATGCGCCGGGTACAACCGGACGCCGGCCGCCGTCGCCGCGTCGATCACCTCGTGCGAATCGGCCGCGGTCAGCGTCAGCGGCTTCTCGCAGATCACGTTCTTGCCGGCCCCGATCGCGGCCAGCGTGATCTCCTTGTGGGTCGCCGACGGCGTGACGATGTCGACGAACTCGACCCCCTGCTCCGGAGCCAGGATCGCGTCCAGCGACGGGACGACCTCCAGGCCGTACTCCTCCGCCAGTGCCTCCGCGCCTTCCAGTGAGTAGACCAGGACGCGAGCGCCGACGGCCTTCCAGGACGCGGCGTGGACGTGCGAGATGTTGCCCGCGCCGATCAGACCTACGGTCAGACCGGCCAACTCTTCCGACATGTGAGTCCCCTGAAGTGGGTAAATTAGTAACGGTCCTTGCGTATCACTGCGCACAGGCGTTCGCAACCACCGTCTCACGAACACAACCACCTCACTATCGTGAACTGGCGCCGACTTGTGCAGAATGTGCCGGTGACAGAAGCGACCGCCGCCCCGAGCGCTCCCGGCCTGTCCGGTGAGACTGCCCCGCGTCCGGGGGCAGTGGTCCAGACCGGCGGGACGACGTTCACGCTGTGGGCGCCGGCCGCGGAGCGGGTCGAGCTCGCGCTGATCGCGGACGACGGGAGTCAGCGGAATCTCGACCTGACGCACGCCGGCGAGTTCTGGACCGGCTTCGTCCCGGGCGTCGGCGCCGGCCAGCGGTACGGGTACCGCGTGCACGGGCCGTTCGACCCCTCGCACGGGCTGCGGTTCAACCCGTCGAAACTGCTGCTCGACCCGTACGCGCGGGCCGTCGACGGTGACCTCGACTACGACAGCCCGCTGATCTACGACTCGTCCGACGGCGACTCGGCCGGGCACGTACCGGTCGGTGTCGTGGTCGCGGACACCGATCCCCCGCCGCCGATCAGCAAGCCGGTGCACTGGGGCGAGACGGTCATCTACGAGCTGCACACGAAGGGCTTCACGAAGCTGCATCCCGACGTACCCGAGCACCAGCGTGGGACGTACGCCGGTCTCGCCCACCCGTCGGTGATCAACTATCTGACCGACCTCGGCATCACGTCGGTGGAACTGCTACCGATCCATCACTTCCTCACCGAGCCGCCGATCGCGGCCCGCGGCCTGCCGAACTACTGGGGTTACAACACGCTCGGCTTCTTCGCGCCGCACGCGCCGTACAGCTCGTCGGGGTCGCGCGGTGAGCAGGTCACCGAGTTCAAGGCGATGGTCGCCGCGTTCCATGCCGCGGGCATCGAAGTGATCCTCGACGTGGTCTACAACCACACCGCCGAGGGCGGGTTCGACGGGCCGACGCTGAGCTTCCGCGGGATCGACAACCGCGCGTACTACCGGCTCTCCCAGGGCGCCGCGATGTACGACGTGACCGGTACGGGCAACTCCGTCGACACCTCGCACCCGCAGGTACGCCGGCTGGTGATGGACTCGCTGCGCTACTGGGTCGAGGAGATGGGCGTCGACGGGTTCCGGTTCGACCTGGCTGTCACGCTGGTGCGCAACGAGCGGCACGAGGTCGACATCCCGGACCACCCGTTCCTCGCCGAGGTGGCGGCGGACCCGGTGCTCGGCCGGGTGAAGCTGATCGCCGAGCCGTGGGACGTCGGCCCGTTCGGCTACCAGGTCGGCAACTTCGGTACGCCGTGGTCGGAGTGGAACGGCAAGTTCCGCGACAGTGTTCGCGACGTCTGGCGGAACACCTCCGACGGTGTGAAGGACCTCGCGTACCGGCTCTCCGGATCGAGCGACCTCTACGGCGACGACGGCCGGTACCCGTACGCGTCGATCAACTTCGTCACCGCACACGACGGGTTCACGTTGCGGGACCTGGTCAGCTACGACCACAAGCACAACGAGGCCAACCACGAGGACAACCGGGACGGTACCGACGACAACCGCTCGTGGAACTGCGGTGTCGAGGGCGAGACCGACGATCCGGGCGTGATCGCCTTGCGCAAACGGCAGATGGCGAACCTGATGTCGACGTTGATCCTGTCGACCGGCGTACCGATGATCACCGCCGGCGACGAGTGCGGGCGGACGCAGCACGGCAACAACAACGCGTACTGCCAGGACAGTGAGATCTCCTGGTTCGACTGGGCTCTGCCTGCCACCTGGTCCGACCACCTGGAGCTGACGAAGAAGCTGCTCGCGCTGCGGGCCGCACACCCCGCTCTGCGCCAGTGGCACTACTTCTCCGGGCAGCCTGTCGTTCCTGGCGGACGCAAGGACTTGTCATGGATCGCCCCGCACGGTGGCGAGATGACCGACGCGGACTGGTTCAACGGGAACCTCCGGACGATCGGCATGTTCCTGCGCGGCGACGCCCTGCGGGCCACCGACGCTCACGGCAACGCACTGACCGACAGCTCGTTCCTGCTCGCGCTCAACGCGACAGCCGAGACGCGGAACGTCGTCGTACCGGACGCGTCCTGGGCACCGGCGTACGAACTGGTCCTGGACACCAGCAACAGCATGGTGACCGAGGTCGAGGCCGGCGCGACGGTCCCGCTGGCACCACGCTGCCTGGTGCTGCTGCGCGCACTCTGAGCCATCGGAGGGGTTGTTAACCTTCCGCCTGTACATTCTTCGGTCACCTGCCGTTCATGTTCTGGGGGGATCGATGACACCGATCGGAGCGCTGCATCGCGCGATCATGCGCTGGGGCGAGGCCGAGCGGACCAGCTCGCGGCTCGCCCTGCAGCGGTGGGTGGACGGCGTGGCCTACGTCGACGTACAGGCGCGGACGTACGCGGACTACTGGACCCAGCAGAACGCGGCTGCACTCTCGGGCAGCGGGCCGTTGTGGGTTGTGCTGGGTGACTCGACTGCACAAGGCCTGGGTGCTTCCTCTCCACTGCATGGGTACGTCGGACAGGTGCTGAATGCCCTACGCCGTCAGGGAACGCCGTGGCGCGTGCTGAACCTCTCGCGGTCCGGTGCGCAAACCAGGCACGTGCTGGAAGACCAGCTGCCGTTGCTGGACGGTCTGACGCCGGCACTCGTCACCTGTGGCATCGGCAACAACGACATCCTCGCAACGCCTCCCCGACGATTCCGGGACCGCCTACGTCAGGTCATAGACAGCCTCCCCACGTCGTCAGTGGTCATGGACCTGACCGTGCCCGACCGGCTCTGGCGGATCGGTGGCGCAGTGAGCCCGTACGTCTCCGGTATCAACCAACTGATCTCCACCACAGCCACGTCGCGCGGCCTGCCGGTCGCACAGGTCTCGCGGTACGCACGGCCACCGTGGCGCGGCATGCTCGCTCCCGACGCGTTCCACCCCAACAACCTCGGCTACCGCCGCCACGCCGACGCCCTCCTCGCCGCCCTGCCGACCGGCGTACTCCAGCCTCAATAAAACCCCTGGGAAATTACTACGGATCCGGATAATCTGGATTCGTGGGAAATGATGAGTTGTTGTTGGTGTTGTTGCAGCGGGCGACGCACGTGACGTTGCACGTGTTGGGCCGGGAACTCGCCGACCTGGGGTTGACGCCGTCCGAGGTGAACGTGCTTGCGAACCTGGCGGACCGGGAGCCGCGGACCGTGTCCGAGCTCGGTGCCGCCGCGGGCGTGCGGCCTACGACGCTGACCGGCGTGCTCGATCGGCTTGCGGACAAGGGTCTGCTGGCCCGGGCACCACGACCAGGCGATCGGCGGGCGATCGAGATCGCGTTGACTCCCGACGGCGCCAAGAGCGCGAAGCGGGTTGCAAAGGCGTTCAAGGCCGTGGAGAGCGAGGCGGTCGCCGACCTGCCCGCATCGGCAGTCGAACAGGCCAGACAAGTACTCACAGCGCTGGCGGCGTCATGAGTACCTTCGACGAGCTGATGGGTGAGGTGATGTCGGGCGCGGAGCGCTTCGGGCATCGAGAGCACGTGCAGCTGACCTGGCTCGCCGTTCGGCGTTGCGGGACAGCCGGTGCCATGGAGCTGATCAGCGACGGCATCCGGCGGACGGCGCGGTACGCGGGAGTACCGCAGAAGTACAACGCGACCGTGAGCCGGGCCTGGGTCGAGCTGACGGCGTACCACATGAGCGAGGCGCCGGCCGAGAGCTTCCCGGAACTCCTCCGGCGGAACCCGGGCCTGCTCGACAAGCGCCTGCTGACCCGCTTCTACAGCTCGCGGACACTGGCGTCTTCACAAGCACGTACCGGATGGGTCGAGCCGGACGTGAAACCCTTCCCCTTTACTCTGCCCCAAGGGCAGGGGGTGTGATGGGCGCGTGTTGACGATCAGTGAGTTCGGGCGTCGGGCCGGCCTTTCGTTGAAGGCGTTGCGGCTGTACGACGTGTCCGGGCTGCTGGCTCCGGCGCAGGTGGACCCTGCCAACGGGTACCGGTGGTACGACGAGGAGCAACTGGAACGGGCGCGGCGGATCAGCGTACTGCGGCAGCTGGACATGCCGCTGACGACGATCTCCGAAGTACTCGGCGGGACCGACGAGGAGGGGTTGATCCGGCTCGACCGCTGGTGGGCCGCCGAGGAGGCGACCACCGCGGCGCGGCGGGCGACCTGGCAGTACCTCCGCGATCGGCTGTCCCGGTCGGGTACACCCGGCCTCGCGCCACGTCCGGTGCGGACCCGCGACGTACCGGCGACCAAGATCGCATCGATCCGGGCGGACACCGATCAGCAGTTGCTGGTCGGGGTGATCGTGACGTGCACCGACGAGATCATGACGTACCTGCGCGCCGCCGGTGCGACCGCGACCGTCGGGTCGTGGGTGATCTACCACGGCGCGGTCACGCCCGAGGCCGAGGCGACCGTCGAGGTGTGCGTCCCGTTCGACGGGCTCGTCGATCCGTCCGGGCGGATCGGCATCCGGGTCGAACCGGCACACCGCGAGGCGTACTGCACGATCACGATGGACGAATGCGCCTATCCGCGGATCATGCTCGCCTACGACCTCGTCTTCGATCACGTGCGCGCGTCCGGCGTACCCGAAGCCGGCCCGCCGCGCGAGGTGTACCGCCCGAACTGCCAGCTGCTCCCCCGCGACGAACCGGCCGTCGACATCGCACAGCCCATACTCCGCTGAAAGGACACCCCTGATGGACTACGCGATCCAGACCCCGTGGAGCGACCCCGGTCCGTACGCCGAGCTGTTCCACGCGCTCCCCGACGGCATCAACGGCATACCCGGCATCGCCGCGGTGGTACGCAACCTGCTGATCCACTACCGCGGCGGCGGCATCGAGTTCACCGGCGAACGCCTCGCCGAGATCGACAACCGGTGGGTGGCGGCGATCCTCGCGACCGACCAGAAGCGCAACGGTACGGCGCTCGCCGTCCCGCGGGAGCCGTTCGACCGGGTGGTCGGCTGCTGCCGGGACTACACGTTGCTGTTCGTCTCGGCCCTGCGCCACAAGGGCATCCCGGCACGTAGCCGAGTCGGGTTCGCGGACTACTTCGCCGAGGGTTTCAACCACGATCACGTCGTCGCGGAGTACTGGAACGGCGAGCGGTGGGTGATGATCGACGCGCAGATGGAGCCCGGCTCGGCACCCTTCGACGTCGCGGACATGCCGGCCGGGCCGCTCCGGTCCGCGGCCGAGGTGTGGCTCGGGTACCGCTCAGGTGAACTCGACGGCGATCGGTACGGCGCGAACCCGGAGCCACTCGGCGACCTGAAGCTGTACGGCGGCTGGTTCATCCGGAACTACGTGCACTACCAGCTCGCCCACCTGAACGGCGACGAGCTGCTGCTGTGGGACAACTGGGGCGCGATGTCGGACACACTCGACGGCGCCGACCTGGACCTGACCGACCGGATCGCCCAGCTGATGGTTGCCTCCGACAACGGAGACGAGACGGCAACCAAGGAGGTCGACGAGCTGTACCGGACGGACCCGGCGCTGACGTTCACCGGCCGGTCCTTCGTCACTTCTCCCGCAGGCGGCGCCTTCGCCTGGCAGGACCTCAACCGCTGAACCCGTGGCCGAGCCTCTCGAAGAGACGCTCGACCCGGGCACGGTGATCGTCGACGAGGTCAGCTGGTGCAGCTCCGGCCAGCTGGCGTCGTGCTGTCTCGGTGAGCACCGCGGTGTAGCCGGCGATGAAGAACGCGGCGAGCAGGTCGTCGTTCAGTTCCTCCGCGAGGGTCCGGCGTAGGTCGTCGGCGATCTCGCGGGCGCGGGCGATCAGCGCCGGGGACGCGGCGACCGTGGCGAAGAACGGTACCGATCCGTCTTTCAGCCCGGACAGCGCATGCCGTTCCTCGACGAGGTCGAGCGTCATCCGCCGCAGGGACACCAGTACGTCGCCGTGTGCCGCCGTACGCAGCAGCTCCACCGCGTCGTCGTAGCGATCGAGGAGCAGGTCTTCCTTGCGCGGAAAGTGCTTGAACACGGTCACACTCGACACACCCGCCGCGCGCGCGACCTCGGCCACCGTCACCTCGTCGAAGCCGCGCTGCAGGAACAGCTGGGTCGCGATCTGCGAGATCCTTGCGCGCGTCTGCGGGCCGCCGCGGGCCGCGGTTCTAGGCATCTGTGACCTCACTCTCTTGTGTCACTAAGCTTAGTCAGTTAACTTAGTGGCATGTCATCAGCTCCGGCAACTGTCATAGCAGGCGCCCCGCGCTCGCTGCGGGAGGCGTGGGTCGCGTTGGCCGGCCTCTCGGCGGTGTTTCTGTTCGAGATGCTCGACAATTCGATCCTCAACGTCGCGCTGCCCACCATCGGCCGCGAACTGCGCGCGTCGACGACGCAACTACAGTGGGTCGCCGGCGCGTACGCAGTGGTGTTCGGCGGGCTGATGCTCGCGTTCGGGGCGGTCGCGGACCGGTTCGGGCGGCGCCGGGTGATGCTCGCCGGGCTGGTACTGCTCGCAGCGGCGAGTCTGGCAACGGCGTTCGTGCGCTCGGTCGAGCAGCTGATCGCCGTACGTGTCGCGATGGGCGTCGCGGCCGCGATGACGACACCGGGGTCGATGGCGCTGACCTTCCGGTTGTTCGAGGACGACGGGCTGCGGGTACGCGCGACGACGCTGATCTCGACGGTCGGATTGATCGGGTTGGCGATCGGGCCGACAGCGGGTGGTTTCGTACTCGCGGTCGCGCCGTGGCAGGTGCTGTTGCTGGTGAACGTACCGATCGCGGTGCTGGCGATCATCGGTATCCGCCGCGGCATCGTTGCCGATCAGGCCGCCGACCTGCACCGCGATCCGATGGATGTGGTTGGCGCGATCCTCGGTACGACGACGATCGTGCTGGCGTTGGTCGCACCGACACTGATCGTCAACGAGGGCGCGGGGTCGTGGATCCCGTGGGCGTTCACGGGCGCGGCCGTCCTCGGAGCCGTCGCGTTCGTCGTCCGCGAGCGCGCTACGCAGTACCCGCTCCTCGATCTCAGGCTCGTGGCGCATCCACTGGTGTCCAGTGGCCTGGCGTTCAAGGCGGCCGCCGGGCTGGCGACCGCCGGGCTCGGGTACCTCGTGACGCTCCAGCTCCAGCTCGACTGGCGCTGGACTCCAGTCCTCGCCTCGCTCGGCCTACTCCCCGAGGTGGTCGTACTCGTCGCCGGAGGCGCACTGATCCGCCCGTTCGTCGAACGCGTCGGTCTCGAGCGCGCCGCGTGGACCAGCGCCGTGTCCGTCGTCCTCGGTCTGGCCGTGTACGGCGTGCTCGGTCGCCTCGGCTACCTCTGGGTCGCCGTCGCCCTGGTCCTGGTGGCCGCGGGCATGCGCGTCGTCGGAGTGGTTGCCGGAGTCAACGTACTGCGTGGTCTACCGAAGAACCGCACCACCATCGGCGCCGCTCTCACCGACACCGCCACAGAGGTAACGTCCGGCGCCGGCCTTGCCATCACCGGCACCGTCCTCGCGTCGATCTTCACCGGGCCAATCACCAGCCCGCACTGGACCGCCCACCAGACCGCCCAGTTCCACACCGCGACCACCACAGCCGCCCTGACGCTGACCGGCCTGGCCGCCGCACTGGTTGCCTACGGCATCATCCGCGCGAGGCGAGCCTGATCCGCAACCCGAGAGCCCTCCCGGGGACCGGAGAGAGGCTATGGCGTCTTCCTGGTCCCCAGGACCTCTTCCCGGTCCGCAGCCGAGCCGGGTGCGCGCGTAAACGCCCCCGCCTGGTGAGGCAGGCGGGGGCGTGTCTCTCAGATGGTGTTGGACCAGAACTCCGAGCCGGCGGGGAGGTCGGGGGTGGTGGGGTCGTCGGGGTCGGACGGGCCGGCGGCGAGGCCGAGTTCGGCGGCGGAGGCGAGGCCCTTGTGGTTCGGGACGACGCGGACCGTGTAACCGAACGGACCGGTGCGGTCCAGCTTCAGCTCGCCCTCGTAGCGGTGCCGGTTGCCCTCGTACGTCTCGGCCAGCGACAGCGTGGCGCGGACCGGATCGGTGATCTCGTCGTTGGCGTCGACGCGACCGTGCAGGACCTCGACACAGATGTCCGACGGCTCGAGACCACCGAGGGCGGCGAACGCCCGGATCCCGACCGTCGTACCGAGCTGCGGTACGTCGCCGAGACCCTGCAGCTCCACGTGGTCGACCCGGATCTCCGGCCACGCGGCGCGGACCTTCTGCTTCCAGGCGGCCAGCTCACGCGCACCGTCGTACGTCGAGTTCAACGCACGCGAGGACTGCGCGGCCGGTACGTACAGCTGCTCGACGTAGTCGCGGACCATCCGGGTCGCGAGCACCTTCGGGCCGAGCTCCTTGATCGTGTGCCGGAGCATCTCGATCCAGCGGCCCGGGACCTCACCGTCGTAGAACCGCGGCGCGACCTGCTTCTCGATGATGTCGTACAGCGCGTGCGCCTCGAGGTCGTCGCGGCGCTCGGTGTCCTCGATCCCCTCGGCGGACGGGATCGCCCAGCCGAACTCGTCGTCGTACCACTCGTCCCACCAGCCGTCCCGGATGGACAGGTTGAGCGCGCCGTTCAGCGCCGCCTTCATGCCCGACGTACCGCAGGCCTCGTACGGACGCAGCGGGTTGTTCAGCCACACGTCGCAGCCCGGGTACATCGGCTGCGCGAGCGCGATGTCGTAGTCCGGTACGAACACGATCCGGTGCCGCACCTCCGGGTCGTCGGCGAAGCGGACCATCTCCTGGATGAGCTTCTTGCCGCCCTCGTCGTGCGGGTGCGCCTTGCCGGCGATGACGATCTGCACCGGCCGCTGCGGGTGCAGCAGCAGCGCCTTCAGCCGGGCCGGGTCGCGCAGCATCAGCGTCAGCCGCTTGTACGACGGGACGCGCCGCGCGAAGCCCATCGTCAGGATGCCGGGGTCGAGGATCGAGTCGACCCAACCGAGCTCGGCCTCGCTGGCGCCCCGGTTCAGCCAGGACTGCCGCACCCGCGCGCGGGTGTCGTCGATGAACCGCTGGCGGAGCAGCCGCTTGGTCTCCCAGATCTGCGCGTCGGTGGTCTTGTCCAGACCCTCGAACACCTCGTCGCCCTCGGTCGTGTAGTTCGCGTAGGTCAGGTCGTGGATCTCGCGCGCGACCCACGTCGGCGCGTGTACGCCGTTGGTGATCGAGGTGATCGGTACGTCGATCGGGTCGAAGCTCGGCCACAGCCCCGCGAACATCCCGCGGCTGACCACGCCGTGCAGCTTCGACACACCGTTGGCGCGCTGGGCCAGCCGCAGCCCCATGATCGCCATGTTGAACAGCGCCGGGTCGCCGCCCTCGAAGTCCTCGGCGCCGAGCTCGAGGATCCGCTCGACCGGGACGCCCGGACCGAACACGTCCGGCGAGAAGTGCTGCTGGATCAGCTCGACCGGGAACCGGTCGATACCGGCCGGCACCGGGGTGTGCGTGGTGAAGACGGTGCCGCCGCGGTTCACCTCGAGCGCGGTGTCGAAGTCGAGGCCCTTCTCGACCGACAGCTCGCGGATCCGCTCGACGCCGAGGAAGCCGGCGTGGCCCTCGTTGGTGTGGAACACCTCGGGCGCGGCGTGACCGGTGATCCGGCAGTACGTACGCACCGCGCGGACACCGCCGACGCCGAGCAGCAGCTCCTGGAGCAGCCGGTGCTCGGTCGAACCGCCGTACAGCCGGTCGGTCACCTCGCGCTCGGACGGCTCGTTCTCCTCGATGTCGGAGTCGAGCATCAGCAGCGGCACGCGGCCGACCTGGGCGACCCAGATCTGCGCGTGCAGCTCGCGGTTGCCGGGCAGCGTCAGCGTGACGGTCGCCGGGGTCTCACCGTCGCGGAGCAGGCTGATCGGCAGCCCGTCCGGGTCCACCAGCGGGTAACGCTCCTGCTGCCAGCCCTCGGCGTTCAGCGACTGCGCGAAGTAGCCGTGCCGGTACAGCAGGCCGACGCCGATCAGCGGGACGCCGAGGTCGCTGGCCGCCTTCAGGTGGTCACCGGCGAGGATGCCGAGACCGCCGGAGTACTGCGGCAGGACGTGGGTGATGCCGAACTCCGGCGAGAAGTACGCGACCGCGTCGAGCGGTGAACCGCCCGCGGTCTGGAACCACCGGTCGTCGGTCACGTAGCTGTCCAGGTCGGCTACCGCCAGTTCGAGGCGGCGCAGGAAAGCATGGTCGTTCGCCAGCTCGTCGAGCCGGGCCGCCGGGATCTCACCGAGCAGCTTGACCGGGTCACCGCCGGTGCTCCGCCACAGCTGCGGGTCGACGGCCTCGAAGACGTCCTGCGTCTCCGGGTGCCAGGCCCAGCGGAGGTTGTTCACCAGGGTGCCCAGACCGGTCAGCGGCTCGGGCAGGACAGGGCGGACGGAGAATCGTCGTATCGCTCGCACCGGGACACCGTACCGGGCGACGGTGCGCAAAACACCCTCGGGATGCATCGATCTTGCAACGCGAGCAAGATTTTGCAGCCCGGTGTGTCACGAGCGGACTGTGGGAACCGATAACGTCAGACCTGCAGTGCTCGCCATTCGAACAGGGAGTTCATCCACGCCATGACTGGGCGCATCCCGATCACCGACGTCACCCCGACCGTCGACGCCGGAGCGTATCCGGCCAAGGCAGCCGTCGGCGAGACGTTCACCATCGCCGCGACCGTGTTCCGTGAGGGCCACGACGCGGTGAACGCGAACGTCGTGCTGACCTCGCCGTCGGGGCAGACCAGACGGATGCTGATGACCCCGGTCGGCCAGGGCACCGACCGCTGGACCGTCGACGTGACGCTGCAGGAGCAGGGCGCGTGGACGTTCGCGGTCGAGGGCTGGAGCGACCCGTACGGGACGTGGCGGCACAACGCCGAGATCAAGATCCCGGCCGGGATCGACGTCGACCTGATGTTCATGGAGGGCGCGGCCTTCTTCGACCGGGCGGCGGCCGGCGTACCACCGGCGGTCCGGGCGGACCGGTCCACGCTGAGCGACGCGGCGCATGCGCTGGCCAACGGCGCGCTTCCGCCGGAGGCGCGGCTGGCCGCGGGGATCTCCCCGCAGGTCCGCGCCGCGCTCGGGCGGTACCCGGTGCGCGAGCTGATCACCTCCTCGGAGACGTACCCGGTGTGGGTCGACCGGACCCGCGCCCTGTACGGCAGCTGGTACGAGTTCTTCCCGCGCTCGGAAGGTGCGGAGTACGACGAAGCCACCGACACGTGGAAGTCCGGCACCTTCCGGACGGCGGCCCGCCGGCTCGAGGCGGTCGCCAAGATGGGCTTCGACATCCTCTACGTGCCGCCGATCCACCCGATCGGGCACTCGTTCCGCAAGGGTCCGAACAACACGCTCGACCCGAAGCCTGGCGACCCGGGTTCGCCGTGGGCGATCGGCTCCGAGGACGGCGGGCACGACGCGATCCACCCGGAGCTCGGCACCTTCGAGGACTTCGAGTACTTCGTCGGCCGCGCGCGCGAGGTCGGCCTCGAGGTCGCGATCGACCTGGCGCTGCAGGCCTCGCCGGACCACCCGTGGGTCAAGGAGCACCCGAAGTGGTTCTCGGTCCGCGCCGACGGCTCGATCGCGTACGCCGAGAACCCGCCGAAGAAGTACCAGGACATCTACCCGATCAACTTCGACAACGACCCGGAAGGGATCTACGCCGAGGTCCTGCGGATCATCCGGCTGTGGATCTCCAAGGGCGTCACGGTGTTCCGGGTCGACAACCCGCACACGAAGCCGGTCAACTTCTGGGAGTACGTGCTCGGCGAGATCCGCAAGACCGACCCGGACGTGGTGTTCCTGTCGGAGGCGTTCACGCGCCGGCCGATGATGCAGGAGCTGGCCAAGGTCGGGTTCCACCAGTCGTACACCTACTTCACCTGGCGCAACGAGAAGTGGGAGCTCGAGGAGTACCTGACCGAGCTCACCAAGGAGACCGGCCACTTCCTGCGGCCGAACTTCTTCGTGAACACCCCCGACATCCTGACCGCCTACCTGCAGTACGGCGGGCCCGGCGCGTTCAAGATCCGGGCCGCGATCGCTGCCACGTCGTCGCCGGCCTGGGGCGTGTACGCCGGGTACGAACTGTTCGAGCACGTCGCGCTGCGGCCGGGGTCGGAGGAGTACCTCGACACCGAGAAGTTCCAGCTCCGCCCGCGGGACTGGGAGGCGGCGGAGCGGGAGGGGCGCACGCTGGCGCCGTACCTGACGCTGCTGAACAACATCCGCCGGCGGCACCCGGCGCTGCAGCAACTGCGCAACCTGACGCTGCACACGGTCGAGGACGAGGCGATCATGTGCTACTCGAAGCGCTCGACCACGCCGGACGGGCACAGCGACACCATCATCGTCGTGGTGAACACCGACCCGCACGCCGTCCGCGAGTCGATGGTCCACCTGGACATGGCCGCTCTCGGCATGCGTCCCGAGGACACCTTCACGGTCTACGACGAGATCAGCGGCGCGACCTGGCGCTGGGGTCAGCAGAACTACATCAAACTGGACCCCAACGCCGAACCCGCCCACGTTCTCGCCGTCCGCCGCGGCCAAGCCTGACAGGCCGAGGGTCTCCTCAGAGCGGAACGGTCTCCGGGTATTTGAGGCCCGCGCCGGTGTTCAGGGCGACCACTTGGTCGTCGGCGCGGATCCAGCCGGACTCGCGGAGCGAGCGGATGGCAGCGAAGTTGGCGGCTCCTTCGGGGCAGATGAACATCCCCTCCAGGCGGGCGACCCGGTGTTGTTCGGCGAGGATGTCCGCGTCGTCCACGGCGATCGCGCAGCCGTCGGTCTCCTGGATCGCCTGGAGCACGAGGAAGTCGCCCAGCGCCTTCGGCACTGTGATGCCGAAGGCAACGGTCTGGGCGTCTTCCCAGGGTTCGCTCTCGGCCAGGCCCTTCTCCCAGGCGCGGACGATCGGGGCGCACCCGGTGGATTGGACGGCGACCAGGCGCGGCAGCGGACCGTCGATCCAGCCGAGGTCACGGAGTTCGTTCAGCGCCTTCCAGATGCCGATGATGCCGACGCCGCCGCCGGTCGGGTAGACGATCACGTCCGGCAGCGACCATCCGAGCTGCTCGGCGATCTCCAGACCCATCGTCTTCTTGCCCTCGATCCGGTACGGCTCCTTCAGCGTCGACGCGTCGAAGTACCCGGTCTGCTCCCGGACATAGGCGGCCGCGTCCCCGATCAACCCGTCGATCAGCTGCAGCCGCGCCCCGACCACGCTCACCTCGCGCCGGCAGATCTCCGGCGCCGCGAGCGGCATCGCGATCAGCGCCTCCATCCCGGCCCGGGCCGCGTACGCCGCCCACGCCGACCCGGCGTTCCCGTTCGTCGGCATCGCGATCGTCCGGACGCCGACCTCGTACGCCCGTGATACCCCGACCGCGGCACCCCGCGCTTTGAACGTACCGGTCGGGATCAGCCCCTCGTCCTTCATCAGCAGCCGCTGCACGCCGAGCTCGGCGCCGTACCGCCGCAACGGCAGCAGCGGCGTCATCCCCTCGCCCATCGTCACCACGTTCTCGGGCGACCGCACCGGCAGCAGTTCGTGGTACCGCCACAGATCGGGCGCCCGCCCCACCAGGTCCGCTTTCGTCAGAGTCGGTACGCCGTACCGCGCGAGCAGCGGTGATCCGCACGGGCACAGGCCGATGATCTGATCGGCGTCATGGGTCGCACCGCACCGCGGGCATTCGAGGTGGCTCAAGGCAGAGAAGGTCACGCCCGCCGACGTTACCCGGCGCGGAGATCGGTGATCCGCGGGCGGTGGTCGGTGAGCCGGAAGCCGATGCCGCGGACCGCGTCGATGGTGGCGGTCGTGCCGAGGTCGTCGAGTTTGCGGCGTAGCCGTTTCACCACCGAGTGGACGTCTGCGGTGCCGCGGACGTTGCGGTCCCGCCAGACGGTGTGGTGCAGGGCCTCGTACGACCAGACCCGCGGCGGCGCCGACATCAACCGGCCGAGCAGCTCCACCTCGAGGTCGGTGAGCGGCACCTCGCGACCAGCCCAGCGGGCGACCGAACGGTCCGGGTCGATCGTGAGTACGTCGTCCGCAGCGGACTCGGTCTGCGGCTGGAGCGATGGTGCCGCGGGCGGTGGCGGCGTCGCGGCGACAAGCAGCCGGCGGAGTTCGTCGAGGCTGGAGACGAGCAGCAGCGGTGCAACGTCGTCGACGAGCTCGGCCAGCCGGACCCGTTGGTCCGGGGAGGCCGCGACCGCGATCAGCAGCGGGAAGTTCTCTGTCAGATCGGCGTCCGTCGGGGCGGGTTCACGGGCGGTGACCATCTGATCACGATGTCAACAGCCGACCGCGATCGTCAACGGAACTGACAACGTTTGCTCAGTTTGCTCACAGTTGCCTCGATCCGCGCGACAGTTAGTCACGAGTTGCTCACCAAGTGTGCTTGTTACCACGTTGTTCTGACACATAACGTCCTGCTGCAGCAAGTGACTCGGGGGAGTCGACTCGGGGTCTTTCAAGTGAGGGGCTGCAGAGATGTCACATCAACGAAAGGGACTCGCCAGATCGCTGGTGAGCACCCTGGCGGCGCTGGCCGTCGTCGCGACCGGGATGGCCGCCGCCGGCCAGGCCCAAGCGTCACCGCCGACCAAACCGGAAGCCACGCCATCGCCCGCCGCCAAGATCAAGCCGGAACTCCAAGCCAAGCTGGAAGGCAAGGACGCCAAGGCCGCGACGGACTACTGGGTCCGGTTCGCGGCGAAGGCCGACCTGACCGCCGCCAGCCGGATCACCAACTGGAACGAGCGCGGTACGGCGGTCGCCGCCGCGCTGAAGAAGGCCGCCGCGGACAGCCAGGCGAAGGTCCGCGCCGACCTGGACGCGCAGCACGTGAAGTACCAGGCGTTCTGGGGTACGAACGCGATCCGGATCGAGAACGGTTCGCTCGCGCTCGCCCAGGACCTGGCCACCCACACCGAGGTCGAGGGACTGTACGCACCGGTCCAGATCGAGGTACCGAAGGTCACGCCCGGCCAGCAGGAGAAGGCGGTCCAGTCGGTCGAGTGGGGCGTCGCGAACATCAAGGCGAACCAGGTCTGGTCGCAGTACGGCGACAAGGGTGAGGGCATCGTCGTCGCCAGCATCGACACCGGTGTGCAGTACGACCACCCGGCGCTGGTCCACCAGTACCGCGGCAACAACGGTGACGGCACCTTCAACCACAACTACAACTGGTTCGACGCGGCCGGCACCTCGCCGAACGCGCCGTCCGACGGCAACGGCCACGGCACCCACACGATGGGCACGATGGTCGGCGACGACGGCGGCGGCAACCAGATCGGGGTCGCGCCGGGCGTCAAGTGGATCGCCGCGAACGGCTGCTGCCCGAGCGACGCCGCGCTGATCTCGTCCGGTCAGTGGATGCTCGAGCCCACCGACCTCCAGGGGCAGAACCCGGACGCCAGCAAGCGCCCGAACGTGATCAACAACTCCTGGGGCTCGACGCTGCCGTCGAACGACCCGTTCATGGAGGACATCACCCTGGCCTGGACCGCGTCCGGGATCTTCGGTGCGTTCGCCAACGGCAACAGCGGATCGGCCTGCCAGAGCAGTGGTTCGCCAGGCAGTCTGACCAGCAACTACTCGGCCGGCGCGTACGACATCAACAACAACATCGCGTCGTTCTCCGGCCGCGGTGCGGGTCAGAACGGCACCATCAAGCCGAACATCTCGGCGCCCGGTGTCAACGTCCGCTCCAGCCTGCCGGGCAACACCTACGGCGCGTTCAACGGTACGTCGATGGCGACACCACACCTGACGGCCACCGTGGCGTTGCTGTGGGCCGCCTCGCCGGCGCTCAAGGGTGACGTCGCCGCCACCCGCGCGCTGCTGAACCAGACCGCGATCGACACGCCGGACAGCCAGTGCGGTGGTACCGACGCGAACAACAACGTGTACGGCCAGGGCCGCCTGGACGCGCTGGCGCTGGTGAGCGCCGCGCCGATCGGCGACACCGGCACGCTGTCCGGCACTGTCACCGCCGCCACCGGTGGTGCCCCGCTGGCCGGCGCGAGCGTGACGATCAAGGCCGCCGGCCAGCCCGACAAGACGCTGACCACGAGCAGCAACGGCACGTTCTCGTCGGTCCTGCAGGCCGGTGACTACAACCTGACGGTCGCGTCCTTCGGGTACAAGACCGCCACCGCCACGGCAACTGTGACCACTGGTCAGACCACCACCAAGAACTTC
Organism: Kribbella jejuensis; assembly: GCF_006715085.1. Taxonomy (NCBI): domain Bacteria; kingdom Bacillati; phylum Actinomycetota; class Actinomycetes; order Propionibacteriales; family Kribbellaceae; genus Kribbella; species Kribbella jejuensis. The sequence continues at coordinate 813,528 of NZ_VFMM01000001.1, forward strand.
GCCCTGGAGAGCACTCCGCAGGTGAGTGTCGGTGGCACCGTCACGGACGGCTCCGGCCACGGCTGGCCGCTGTACGCGAAGGTGTCGGTCGAGGGTCCGGGTGGAGTATTCGACTACACGACCCCGAGCAACGGCCGGTACAGCCTGAAGGTCCCGTCGGGTGCGGCGTACTCGCTCAAGGTCGAGACGAAGTACCCGGGTTACACGACCGTCAGCCAGCCGATCACGGTCGGCAGCGGCAACCTGACCAAGAACATCGCGGTCCCGGCCGACGCCAACTCGTGCACCACCGCGCCCGGTTACAAGTGGGGCTCGGACGGCGTTTACGAGACCTTCGACACCGGCGCCGTACCGAACGGCTGGACCGTTGTCGACGGCAAGGGCAACGGGCAGGTCTGGAAGTTCGACGACCCGGGCAACCGGGGCAATCTGACCGGTGGCAGCGGCAAGTTCGCGGTCGTCGACAGCGACAAGTACGGCAGCGGCGGCTTGCAGGACACGTCGCTGGTCAGCCCGGTCGTCGACCTGAGCTCGGTCACCGCTCCGGTGATCCGGTTCAGCCAGGACCTGAACTGGTACCAGGGCGAGAAGGCCGACGTGGACCTGTCGGTCGACGGCGGCGCGACCTGGACCACCAAGGTCACCCAGATCGCGGACATCCGTGGAGTAAAGGAGATCGCGATCCCCGAGGCTGCCGGCAAGTCCGCCGTCCAGGTGCGGTTCCACTACTGGGACGCGTCGTACGCCTGGTGGTGGGAGGTCGACAACGTCCTGATCGGCAGCCAGGTCACCTGCGTGCCGACCGGCGGCGGCATCGTCGTCGGCAACGTCAAGGACGCCAACACGAACGGTTTCGTGAACGGTGCGGTCGTCACCCACGACGGCACCACCGAGAGCGCGACCACCGTGGCGACGCCGGAGGACACCGGTCTGAACGACGGCTTCTACTGGCTGTACTCCGCGGCCGACGGCAACCAGAACTTCACCGCCAAGGCAGGCAACTACGTCAGCTCGACCGCGACCGTTCCGGTCGAGGCCGACTGGACCACGACGGCCGACTACACGCTGAAGGCCGGCCAGCTGGCCGTCACGCCAGGGACCATCTCCGGCAACCTGAAGCTGCCGTCGGGCAAGGTGACCAAGTCGTTCAAGGTCACGAACACCGGTGGCGCGAACGTCGACGTGAAGTTCGGTGAGAAGGACGGCGGGTTCGTCCTGGAGAACGCGAACGGCACCAAGACCACCAAGGCGCAGGTCGAGAACGGGACCGGCGCACCGCTGCAGCGGCTCGCGGTCGGCACCTCGTTCGCCCGGATGCTGTCCGGCAAGACCGGCAGCACGCCGGCCGTCGCGAAGCCGCAGGCGGCTCCGTGGGCCGACATCGCCGACTACCCGGCGACCGTGATGGACAACCGGGTCGTCAACCTCGACGGCAAGGTCTACTCGATTGCCGGCGGCGACGGTAGTGCGTCGACGGCGAACAGCTACGTGTACGACCCGGTCGCGCTCGCGTGGACTGCGATCGCCCCGCTGCCGGGCGCCCGCAACGCGATCACCGTCGGCGTCGTGGGTGGCAAGATCATCGCCAGCTCCGGCTGGGGATCGTCGGGCCCGGCGTCGGAGACCTGGTCGTACGACCCGGCCGCCAACGCCTGGACCGCACTGGCCGCCAACCCGGCCCCGCGGGCCGCGGCGGGTCAGGCCGTCCTCGACGGCAAGCTGTACGCCGTCGGCGGCTGCACCACCGCCAACTGCCTCCCGATGAGCAACACCGTCGTCCGGTACGACCCGGCGGCGAACGCCTGGGAGACGCTGGCGAACTACCCGCAGTCGGTCGCGTTCGCGTCCTGCGGTGCCATCGACGGCAAGCTGTACTGCGCCGGTGGTAACGACGGCACGAACTCGCTCAAGGCGGCGTACGTCTACGACCCGGGGGCGGACTCCTGGTCCGCGATCGCTGACGCACCGGCCGACCACTGGGCGGCGTCGTACGCGGTCGCCGGCGGGAAGCTGCTGATCGTCGGCGGCGTCCAGGCCGGTGCGGTCACCAACGCCGGGTTCGCCTACGACCCGTCGGCCGAGACCTGGTCGGCGCTGCCGAACGCCAACCTGCCGCGGTACCGCGGTGGTGCGGCGTGTGGCTTCTACAAGGTCGGCGGCTCGTCCGGCGGCTTCACGGCCACGGCGGACAGTGAGGCCCTGCCGGGTCTCGAGGACTGCTCGGAGTCGTCGGCGGACGTGAGCTGGATGTCGCTCGACCAGACCGAGGTCACCCTGGCCCCGGGACAGTCGGCGACCGTCAAGGTCACGCTCTCCGCGAGTGTCGACCAGCCCGGTGTCTACTCGGGCGCCGTGACGATCGGCGAGAACACGCCGTACACCGTCCCGGCCGTCGGGGTGACGATGAACGTCACGCCGCCGACCACCTGGAGCAAGCTGATGGGCACGGTCACCGGCGTCAGCTCGGCCGGTGCGTCCGCTCCGCTGCCGGGCGCGATCGTCGAGGTGGACTCGTGGGCCCAGTCGTACACGTTCATCACCGACAAGGACGGTAAGTACGCGTACTGGCTGGACCGCCGCAACAACCCGCTCACCCTGATCGCCGCGAAGGACGGCTACAAGCCCCAGACCCGCACCACCAAGCTGGTCGCCGGCACGCCGGTCGTCGAAGACTTCGCCCTGAAGTCGATCAAGTAATGCAATGAAACACTCGGCCCCCGCGACCAGCAGGTCGCGGGGGCCGAGCCCTTCCCGGGTCTAGCATCCGGTGCATGGCCATGCTGCTGCTCGGGTCCGTCCTCACGGTCGTGACCGCGTGGTTCGTCGCGAGCTCGGTCCGCGAGGTGCTCTGGCTGCGCGGAGTACGCCGTACCGGCCGGAAGCTGACCGGCGAGGTCGTCGACAACGAAGCACGGCGTCGCTCGTACTACGGCGGGTACCTGCTCTATCCGGTGGTCAGTTATCACCTCGACGGCAAGCAGTACCGTGCCACGGTCCGCAACTGGCAGGGCAAGATCGAACTGGGCGCCGGGCTGCCGCTGCTGGTCGACCCCGACGACCCTTACTCCCCCGCGGTCGCCGACCGGGATGCGCTCGGGCGCAGCCTGCTCATCTCGTTGGTGATGCTTGCTGTGGCTCTGCTGCTGACCTACTGGGGCTGGCAGTACCGCTAGGCGGTCGGAAGTAGATGGAAGCCGACGCCGCGGACGGCGTGGATGGTGACGGTGGCGCCGAGGTTGCTCAACTTCTGGCGGAGGCGTTTGACCACCGAGTGAATGTGCGAGCCGTGGCCGAGGTGTTCATTGCCCCAGACGGCGTGGTGCAGGCGCTGGTAGGTCCAGACCCGGCCGGGTTCCGCGACCAGACAGTGCAGGAAGTCGTGCTCCAGCCGGGTCAGCGGCATTTCGCGGTCCTTCCAGCGGACCACCCGGCGGTCGACGTCCAGCTGTAGTTCGGCGACCGGCTCGGGCACCGCCTTGATCGGCGTGGGTCGCGGCGTACCGGCGACGAGCGTCTGCGTCGCGTTCGTGACACCGGTCAGTTCGAGGAACGCGCGCGCCTGGTCGGCATTCGACACCAGCAACAGCGCGTCGGCCTCACCCAGCATCCGCGCGAGCTGCACACGTTCGGCGGTGGACGCGGCCACGCCGATGATCAGCGACGAATCGGACGGTCTGTCTTCTGCCCCAGCGGCGATCGGCATCACGGCATGCCCCTCCCAGTCGAAACCGGCCCGCCACAAGTACTCTTCACGTCGCGAACCAAGTCAAGGGATTCACTGCGCAGCGGGCTGGCACATATGCGTCCTGTCCGAGACAGGACAACCAGCCAGGACAGGAAAACCCGCGACGCTCCCCGGAACCGCGTGCGATCGGCCGCCGGTACGGAGTACTCTCCTGGCGCACGGTCACTCTGACCGCATCCACGGAGGAACAGTGCTACCGCGGTTACCCCGTCTCGTTCGACGGCCACTTGTCATCTGGCTGCTCGCGGCCCTCGCGGTGCCGATTCTGCTGACGGCCGTGCTGGTGCCGGCCCGGGCCGGCACCACCGAGGACGACCTGCGTGAACGAACACAGGCGGCCTTGAAGGCTCGTGGGATCGAGACCAGCACGGTGGATTTCGACGGGCGGGACGCACACATCACTGTGCCGGCCGGCGTCGACGAGAGCACTGTCCGGGACGTCGTCGCCGGTGTCGACGGGGTGCGATCGGTGCAGGTCTCCGGAGGACAAGCGGCCACGCCGACTCCTACGCCCGCTCCTACGACATCAGCGCCGGTGCAGGCCGGCGTACCGGCGTTCGAGGTCGGGCGGACGGACCGGTCGATCCGGGTGCAGGCCCCGGTGCGGAGCCAGGCGGTTAAGGACGCGATCTCCGCGGAGGTGGCGCAGTTGCTCGGTGCGGACCGCGAGTACGACGACCGGACGACGATCTCCGCGGACGGTCTGGCCGACGCGTCGACGCTGTCCGCCCTGCTGCGGGCGCTCGCGATCGGGTCGGGTGACGCGTCGGTGCGGTACGACGGGAACACCGTGACGTTGTCCGGACAAGTACCGGACCAGGCGACCAAGGCGACGCTCGGACGAGCCGCGGCGAAGGCCGTACCGGGCGCGGTGATCGCGGATCAGCTCGTCCTGCCGGTGCCGTCGAAGACCGCGGTGAGCGAACCGTGCCGGACGTTCCCGAGCCGGCTGGCCGAGTTCGGCCGGGTGTACCGGATCAACTTCCTGTCCGGTACGTCGATCGTCAACGACGCGTCGAAGCCATCGATACCGAAGGCCGCCGCGTTGCTGAAGTCCTGTCCGACGGCCCGCGTCGAGCTGGCGGGTCACACCGACAACCTCGGCTCGGTCGCGTCCAGCCTGCCGTTGTCGGAACGCCGGGCCGCCGAGGTGAAGGCGGAACTGGTCCGGCTCGGCGTCGCCGCGGACCGGATCGTCACCAACGGGTACGGCGAATCGTTCCCGATCGCGTCGAACGCCACCGGTGCCGGGCGGATCGCCAACCGCCGGGTCGAGATCCGGCCGCGCTGACGAACCTGAATACCTCCGCGGTGCCTGACGGAGTAGTCTCACCGTGGTCCACAGCTTCTCCAGAGCTTCTCCAGGGGAATCCATGAGTTGGCTGATCGCACAGGTCTGGGTCTTGCTCCTCGTCGCCTTCGTCCTCGGCAGTGCGGCCGCGTGGCTGCTGCACCGCCTCCGCCCGTCGAAAGGCACCCGCTGATGAGCTGGCTGCTGAGAGACAACTGGCTGGGCTCCCTGCTCGCCTTCCTGCTCGGCGCCGCCATCACCTGGCGCCTCCTCAACCGCCCCTCCCCCGCGCCGACGTCTGCTCCGGCGGAACGTATGGCGCCGCCTGCTCCGGCGGAACGCGTAGCGCCGACGTCTGCTCCGGCGGAACGTGTGGCGTCGCCTGCTCCGGCACCGGTCGAGCGCCCCGCGCCGCCTGCTCCTGTGGTTGTGGACAAGCCCGCGTTCTCTCAGCTGATGGACGACGAGGCCACCCTGTTCGACCACATCGAGGAGGAGAAGCCCGCCGTACCGGCCGGGAGGTACGGCGAGGGTTCGGCCGACGCCGTGCCGCACCAGGGTCCGCCGGACGGCTTCACGATCAAGGGAAACGCACAGTCGATGCTGTTCCACACCCCGGACTCGCCGTACTACGGCCGCACCAAACCCGAGGTCTGGTTCCGCACCGAAGCCGACGCCGAACGAGCCGGCTTCACCAAGTACACCCGCCGCCCCCGCAAATCCCCCGACCCCCGCAGCTGACCCTCCCGCGTTCTGACCCGCAAACCGGCCTACGATCGCGACAGATCCACTACCCAGGAGGCGGAGTTGCAGCGCGAAATCACAGTTCCCTTCACCATTGCCGAGGACACCGAGGACGGCGGTTGGTACGCCGCGGCCGCTCTGACGCCGGAAGCGTTCGCCAACGGCGAGGGCGACACCCGTGAGGCGGCCATCGAGGATCTCAAGTCGGCGATCGCGCTGCTCGTCGAAGAGGTCGGCGTGCCCGAACAGCTCGTCCTGACGGTCGAGGTTCCGTAATGCCGAAGAAGTTCCGCGACGCCGACAAGGAGCTGAAGAACGCGGGCTTCAAGCCGGTCCGGCAGAACGGCAGCCACATCACCTACAAGGACGACAAGGGCAGGAGCGTCACCGTACCGAAGCACGGTGAGATCAAGACCGGCACCTGGGGCAACATCGAGCGGCAAGCTGGTCTCAAGCAGTCCGGGCAGCAGTCCTCGAGCGCCCAGGACACGCGGGCCGCACAGCGCGCGGCCGGCTCGGGCGTTGCGCCGCCCGGGCAGGGGGCTCGCGGCTCGGGGCAGGGCCAGCAGGACCAGTCGAGTGGTCGGCAGGACAAGAAGGAGTCCAAGCGGCGGTTCGGCCGCGGCGGTCGTTGACGGGCGGATCGACCCGGCGGGCGACGTACCGTGTTGTGCATTGACAGGCACAGCTTGGTGCGTCGCCCGATTGGTTGAAGGAGAACGCGATGGGAAGCGATGCGCTGGAGCCGCAGCAGCCGAGCGAGGTGCTGACGCCGGACGCCGTGTTTCTGGCCGGTGAAGGGGGCGAGGGGCGGGGGGTGAATGCGGACGAGGCCTACCCGGGTTTGCAGTCGGTGAATCTTCGAGGGGCGGCCCGCCGGCGTGGTGGTGGGCGGCGTGGTGGCATGGGTCAGCAGACCGCCAAGGAGCGCGAGGAGCGCGGCCGGAACCGGTGACGCGGTCCGTCATGTAATCGCAGTGTGGACTGAGCGCGAGCCCCATTTGCTTGTACTGGCAAAGGGCCGCCAGACTGTCCTGAACGCCTTGCGGGACCGCCTACCGACGGCGTCACCACATCACGGAACTGCTTCGGCCGCACGCACTACCGCCTCTTTTGAGTACGCCGTAACGGGGTACACGGAAGCAGTGCCCGGCCGAGCGGACCACACACTGTCGCCACGTCGTGGCAGCACGCTGTTGTCAAGCTGTAGTACCGCTAGGTTTGGAGACACCCGATGGAGGTGAGCGTGACCGACATGCTGCCGGAGCAGCACCACGGACTGACGAAGAGTGACCCGCTGTGGTTCAAGCGGGCCGTCTTCTACGAGGTCCTCGTGCGGTCCTTCAAGGACTCGAACGCCGACGGCATCGGCGACCTGCAGGGTCTGACCGAGAAACTCGACTATCTCGAGTGGCTCGGTGTCGACTGCCTCTGGTTACCCCCGTTCTATCCGTCGCCGTTGCGCGACGGCGGCTACGACATCTCCGACTACACCGAAGTGATGCCCGAGATCGGCACGGTCGCCGACTTCGGCGCGTTCCTCAAGCAGGCGCACGCCCGCGGTATCCGGGTGATCGTCGACTTCGTGATGAACCACACCTCCGACCAGCACCCCTGGTTCCAGGCGTCGCGGACAGACCCCGAGGGTCCGTACGGCGACTTCTACGTGTGGTCCGACACCGACGACAAGTACGCCGACGCGCGGATCATCTTCGTCGACACCGAGACCTCGAACTGGACCTGGGACCCGGTCCGCGGGCAGTACTTCTGGCACCGGTTCTACTCCAACCAGCCGGACCTGAACTTCGAGAACCCGGCCGTCGGCGACGCGATGATCGAGGCGCTGAAGTTCTGGCTGGACCTCGGCGTCGACGGTTTCCGGCTGGACGCGGTGCCGTACCTGTTCGAGACCGACGGCACGAACTGCGAGAACCTGCCGCGCACCCATGAGTTCCTGAAGCGGGTCCGCAAGGAGGTGGACGCGAACTACGAGGACCGCGTCCTGCTCTGCGAGGCGAACCAGTGGCCGGCCGACGTGGTCGAGTACTTCGGCGACCGCGACTCCGGTGGCGACGAGTGCCAGATGGCGTTCCACTTCCCGGTGATGCCGCGCATCTTCATGGGCGTCCGCCGGGAGTCCCGGTTCCCGATCTCGGAGATCCTGGCGCAGACGCCGGAGATCCCGGACACCTGCCAGTGGGGCATCTTCCTGCGCAACCACGACGAGCTGACGCTCGAGATGGTCACCGACGAGGACCGCGACTACATGTGGTCGGAGTACGCGCAGGACCCGCGGATGAAGGCGAACATCGGCATCCGCCGCCGGCTGGCGCCGCTGCTGGACAACGACACCAACAAGATGGAGTTGTTCACCGCGCTGCTGCTCAGCCTGCCGGGCTCCCCGATCCTGTACTACGGGGACGAGATCGGCATGGGCGACAACATCTGGCTCGGCGACCGCGACGGTGTCCGGACCCCGATGCAGTGGTCCCCGGACCGCAACGCGTCGTTCTCCACCGCCACCCCGGGCAAGCTCACGCTCCCGGTGATCATGGACCCGGTGTACGGGTTCCAGGCGGTCAATGTCGAGGCGGAGATGGAGAACGCCTCGTCCCTGTTGCACTGGACCCGGCGGATGATCCAGACCCGCAAGCAGCACCCCTGCTTCGGGATGGGCACGTTCACCGACCTCGGCGGCTCGAACCCGAGCGTGCTGTCGTACGTGCGCGAGTTCGGTGACGACGTGGTGCTGTGCGTCAACAACCTGTCCCGGTTCCCGCAGCCGATCGAGCTGGATCTGCGGCAGTGGCAGGGCGTGGAGCCGATCGAACTGCTGGGTGGTGTGCACTTCCCCGCGATCGGTGAGTTGCCCTACCTTCTGACCCTCGGCGCCCACGGTTTCTACTGGTTCCGGCTGCCGGCGGTGAAGCCGGAAGACCACGAGGAGAGCATTTAAGTGACTTCCCATCTGGACCAGGTCCAGTCCTTCTGCGCGACCCAGCGATGGTTCGGCGAGAAGGGACACGACGTCCACGTCGAAGCGCTGGCCACGTCGGCCTGGCTGTCGGACGCGGGCGCCTGGCCGGCGGTCCGGATCGGGTTCGTCTACTGTTCGGGCCCGCCCGGATCGGAGTTCCCGATCCGGGTGTACCAACTGCCGCTCAGCTATCACCGCGAACCGGCCGACAACCTCGGCCACGCGCTGGTCGGCGAGTGGATCGAGCAGGACCTCGACGACACCGAGGTCTGGGTGTACGACGCGCTGCACGACAAGGAAGCGACGCCGTACTGGCTGGACGCGCTGACTCACGGGCGCACACTGGACGGACTGGAGTTCCATCCCGTCCAGGCACCGGAGGGTTCGGTCGAGGTGCCGGAGGACGCGCAGTCGCTCGTCCTCACCGTCGAGCAGAGCAACACGTCGCTGGTGTTCGGTGACGTGGCCCTGCTGAAGGTGTTCCGCCGGCTCGAGCCCGGGAGCAACCCGGGCGTCGAGATCGAGTCGGCGCTCACCGAGGCCGGATCCGAACTGGTCCCGGCGGTGCTCGGATCCGCACGCGGTCGGTGGCCGCGAGCGGGCGGCGGCACCGACACCGGTGAGCTGGCGATGATGACGGTGTTCCAGAGCAACGCGACCGACGGCTGGTCGTTCGCGACCTCGTCGGTGCGGGACCTGTACGCCGAGGCCGACCTGCACGCCGAGGAGGTCGGCGGTGACTTCGCGCCCGAGTCGCACCGGCTCGGCGCGAGTACGGCACAGGTGCACTCGGAGCTGGCGAAGGCACTCGGCACCGACATCTGGGAGCCGGCCAAGCTGGTCGAGCACGCGTCCGCGATGCAGCGCCGGCTGGACCACGCGGCGTCGGTGATCCCGGAGCTGGAGCCGTACCGCGAGGGTCTCGGGCGGTGGTTCGACGCGTTGGCGGCGTACGACCAGCCCGTCACCGTGCAGCGGATCCACGGCGACTACCACCTCGGGCAGGTGCTGCGCACGATCGACGGCTGGAAGCTGATCGACTTCGAGGGGGAGCCGGCCAAGTCGCTGATCGAGCGGCGCGCGCTGGACACCCCGGTGAAGGACATCGCCGGGATGCTGCGCTCGTTCGACTACGCAGCCCGGTCGTTGCTGGCCGACCACCAGGGCGATCAGCAGATCGCGTACCGGGCGGCCGAATGGGCGGCCCGCAACCAGCAGGCGTTCTGCGAGGGGTACGCGGAGGTGTCCGGCACCGACGCGCGGCAGCAGAGCGTGCTGCTGAACGCGTTCCTGGCCGACAAGGTCGTGTACGAGGTCCTCTACGAGGCCCGCAATCGTCCCACCTGGCTCCAGATCCCACTGTCCGCAGCCGCCCAGCTGGCCGAGCAGTAACAGGAGGTTCCGATGAGCGAGCGTGAACCCTTCGAAGCGCCCGTGGTGCCGGCCGACGAGCCGGTGGTGACCGCGGTGGCGGTCGACCGGACCGCGCTGGAGCGGCTGGTGGCGGGCACGTTCCACGATCCGCATCAGATCCTCGGCCCGCATCTGGGTGAGCACGGGGTCACGGTGCGGGCGCTGCGGCCGTACGCGAAGAGCGTCACCGTGCTGTACGACGACCAGCGGCTCGAGCTGCGGCACGAGTTCGAGGGCGTCTGGGTCGGTGTCCTGGACACCGACAAGGTGCCGGACTACCGCCTCGAGGTCACCTACACCGACGGGCCCGCGACCGAGGTCGACGACCCGTACCGGTACCTGCCGTCGCTCGGCGAGGTCGACCTGCACCTGATCGGCGAGGGCCGGCACGAGCAGCTGTGGACGGTGCTCGGCGCGCACGTGCGCCGCTACGACGGCCCGGGTGGCCAGGTCACCGGGACGTCGTTCGCGGTCTGGGCGCCGAACGCACAGGGCATCCGGCTGACCGCGGACTTCAATTTCTGGGACGGCCGCGCGCATCCGATGCGGTCGCTGGGCGGCTCCGGCGTGTGGGAGCTGTTCGTCCCCGGCGTCGGCCCCGGCACCCGGTACAAGTTCGACATCTGCGGGCGCGACGGTGTCTGGCGGCAGAAGGCCGACCCGATGGCGAACCTGGCCGAGACGCCCCCGGCGAACGCGTCGGTCGTCCACGAGTCGACGTACGAGTGGGGCGACGACGCGTGGATCCAGCAGCGCGCGCGGAGCCAGGCGTACGCCGAGCCGATGAGCGTGTACGAAGTACATCTCGGCTCCTGGCGCAAGGGCAGGTCGTACCGCGAACTCGCCGACGAGCTCGTTGCCTATGTCAACGACATGGGGTTCACCCATGTCGAGTTCATGCCGGTGATGGAGCACCCGTTCGGCGGCTCCTGGGGCTACCAGGTCACGTCGTACTTCGCGCCGACCTCGCGGTTCGGTGACCCGGACGACTTCCGGCAGCTCGTCGACCGGCTGCACCAGGCCGGGATCGGCGTGATCGTGGACTGGGTGCCGGCGCACTTCCCGAAGGACGCCTGGGCGCTGGCCCGGTTCGACGGTACGCCGCTGTACGAGCACCCGGATCCGCGCCGCGGCGAGCAGCCCGACTGGGGCACGCTGGTGTTCGACTTCGGCCGCCCACAGGTACGGAACTTCCTGGTCGCGAACGCGATCTACTGGGCCGAGGAGTTCCACATCGACGGCCTGCGCGTCGACGCGGTCGCCTCGATGCTGTACCTGGACTACTCGCGCCAAGAGGGCCAGTGGGTCCCGAACCAGTACGGCGGCCGCGAGAACCTGGAGGCCGTCTCGTTCCTGCAGGAGATGAACGCGACGCTGTACAAGCGCGTCCCGGGCGTGATCACGGTTGCCGAGGAGTCGACGTCCTGGCCGGGGGTCACCCGCGCGACGCACCTCGGCGGGCTCGGGTTCGGGTTCAAGTGGAACATGGGCTGGATGAACGACTCGCTCCGCTACCTGGAGCACGAGCCGGTGCACCGGCAGTACCACCACCACGAGATGACGTTCTCGATGATGTACGCGTACTCCGAGAACTTCGTCCTCCCGCTCTCCCACGACGAGGTCGTGCACGGCAAGGGCTCGCTGCTGCGCAAGATGCCCGGTGACCGCTGGCAGCAGCTGGCGAACCTGCGCGCGTACCTGGCGATGATGTGGGCGCATCCGGGCAAGCAGCTGCTGTTCATGGGGTGTGAGTTCGGCCAGGAGTCGGAGTGGTCGGAGAAGGGCGAGCTCGACTGGTGGCTGCTGGAACACAGTGACCACAAGGGCCTGCAGGACCTGGTCCGCGACCTGAACGCGGTGTACAAGGACAACCCGGCGCTGTGGGGTACCGACCACGACGCGGAGAAGTTCAGCTGGATCGACGCGAACGACGCCGGCAACAACGTGTTCTCGTTCGTGCGGTACGGCTCCGAAGGTGAGCCGACCGTTGCCTGCATCACGAACTTCTCCGCGATCCCGCACCACGGGTACCGGCTCGGCCTGCCGTACGCGGGCCGCTGGGAAGAGGTCGTGAACACCGACGCGAACTCGTACGGCGGGTCCGGGGTCGGCAACTACGGCGCGGTCGAGGCGAACGGGACCGAGTGGCACGGGCTGCCGTCGAGCACGGAGCTGTCCGTACCACCCCTGGCGACGGTGTACCTGCGCTTCACCGGGTAGCGTTCACGGCGTGACCGTAGATCCGCTGTCCGATGGTGAGCTGACTCTGCGACCTTCGGAGCCGAACGGACAAATCACGAAGTTCACGGTCGAGCATCACTTCCCCGGCCACACCGGCGACACCATGGGCACGGTGGAGGTGCACCGGACCACGCCAGGAGTCGCTCTGGTCGTCTGGTCGCTCGAAGGCGGCCCCGGTGTGGCGGAGCAGGCTCTGCGGCTCGTCGCGGAGTACGCGTTCGGCGAGCTCGGGCTGGAGCGGTTGCAGGTCGAGGTGGATCCCGCGCTGCACACGTCGGCGCGGGTCGCGATCCGGTCGGGTTTCCGGCGCGAAGGCGTACTGCGTGGGGCCGCGCTGGTGGACGGTGAACGCCGGGACATCGCGATCTACGGGATGCGCGCCGGCGATCCGCGGCCGGACACCGTGACGGGCTGGACGGCGTTGATGGATTCGGCGCTGCCGAAGAAGCGCGTGATCGCGCACGTCGTCGTCCGGGACACGGCCGGCCGGGTGCTGCTGTGCCAGGTCAGCTACAAGAAGGACCTGGAGCTGCCGGGTGGTGTGGTCGAGCCGGACGAGGATCCGGCGACCGGTGCGTCCCGGGAGATGGAGGAGGAGCTCGGTACGGCGTTGCCGCTGCTCGGGATCCTCGCGATCGACTGGCTGCCGCGCTGGGAGGGCTGGGGCGACGCGGTCGAGATCCTGTACGACGGCGGCGTCCACGACCCGTCGCTGATCGACCGTCTCCACCCGGACGGCTTCGAGATCAAGGGCATCGCGTGGCGCGCGCCGGATGAACTGGCCGGACTGGTCTCACCGTTGAACGCCCGCCGCCTGCCGCTGCTCCTCGCGTCCCCCGACCAGCTTCACAACCTGAGCAACGGTTCGCCCATCAGCGATTGAGCTGGCCGACACACCACTGATAGTGCCCGTCACCCGCGTTCTCGTCGTAGATCGTGGCGGTGACGATCGCGTACGCCCGCCGGTAGAGCCGCATCAGCTGCCGATCGTGCCCCAACTCGACGAACCGCTCGGTCAGCAGATTATCGAGCCGCCGTGCGTCCGGCGAATACATGTCGAAGAACCCCGCCGCCAGCGAGGCCTCGAACGTACTGTCGCCCGCCGTCGACCAAAATCCCCAGTCCAGCACCGCCGCCACCCGCGCCCCGTCCATCAACACGTTCGGCGGACAAACATCCCCATGCACCACATTCAACTGCCGCTGACCCCCGAGCTGGGCCAGGTCGGCCACTGTTTCTTCCAGCAGTTCAGGGAAACCACGGACGTCCCGCTCCAGAAAGACGTTCGAGGCTGCAGCACGCCGCAGTACCAAGGCAGCCAGACTCTCACCCCACGACCCCACCCAAAACGCCTCACCTACCACCGGCAACAACGTGCTGGCCGGGCCAGGCTGCGCGGACCGCAGGGCCTCGACGACGGAAACGAACGCATCCAGCGCCACCGACTCAGCCAACCCGGCCTCGGACAGCGGCACCCCGACCAGCTTGTCCTCCACGCTGATCGCCAGCCCATCGTGCCCGGCGTCGACCGAGCGAATCCGCGGCGTCCGGAACGGTAACTCCGGCAACTCGTCCAGAAACGCCTTCAACGGCAACACGTCCTCGGGCCGCCGATCGAACCAGACCTTGCGCACGGTCCCGTCCCCGAGGTCGTAGACGGCACCTTCCATCCCCTGCCCGATCAGCTCCACCCGCCCGACCCTACCGATTCCTTTCCGGGCAGTCGCCGGTCAGTACAGCAACGGAAAGGAAACAACCATGGCAAGCACGGAATCTGAAGCCGTCCGCCGCCACTGGGCAGCCGCCCGGGAAGCCGGCCAGCAGGTGCGGATGGGACAGTGGGGACGGCAGGTGCTCGGGCTGTGACCGTACAAGGGGTGATCGTGAGCGAATTCTCCGAGCTGGCGGAGCCGTTCCGGAAGGAGCTGCTGGCGCACTGCTACCGGATGCTCGCGGCCGTGCACGAGGCCGAGGACGCCGTCCAGGAGACGTACCTGCGGGCCTGGCGGGCCTGGGACGACTTCGAGGGCCGGTCGTCGGTGCGGGTCTGGCTGTACCGGATCGCGACCAACGTCTGCCTGACCGCGCTCGAACAGCGCGGCCGGCGCGCGCTCCCGTCCGGAATCGTTGCCCCGAGCACCGATTTTGGCGGGACTCCGGCACCGGTGCCGGCGGGCATCGGCTGGATCGAGCCGATCGCGGAGTCACTGGTGGCTGCCGATCCCGCCTCGATCGTGACGCAGCGGGAGAGCCTGCGGTTGGCGCTGATCGCGGCGTTGCAGTACCTGCCGCCGAAGCAGCGCGCCGTACTGATCCTGCGTGAGGTGCTCGGGTTCCCGGCTGCCGAGGTCGCGAGCATGCTCGACACCTCGGTCGCGGCGGTGAAGAGCACGCTGCAACGCGCGCGGGCCCGGATCGACGAGACGGCTCCGACACAGGGCGAGGTCTACGAACCCACCGATCCCGCGGCCCGGGCGCTGCTCGACGACTACATCGCCGGCTTCGAGAACGCCGACACCGCCGCTCTCGAACGGGCGCTCCGCGCCGACGCGGCGCTCGAGATGGTCGGTACGACGACCTGGTTCGACGGCATGGTCTCCTGCCTGAAGGTGATGTCGGACGCGGCCGGCGAACCCGGCGACTGGCGGATGATCCCGATCATCGCGAACGGCCAGCCCGCCGTCGGCTCGTACTACAAGGGTGAGCCGTACGGCATCGCCGTCCTCACGCCTGCGCCCGGCGGCCTCACCCATATCCACGTTTTCAGCACCCCCTCGCTGGTCATGCACTTCGGGTTGCCTGCTACAGCTCCTGCACGGTGAGGCGGGCGCGGCGGCTGGTGCTGATCAGGGCGAGTGCGACGACGACGAGGCCGACGGCGATCATCGGCCACCACACGGTGTGCGCCGCGCGGACGAAGCGGTGTGGGTCGGTGGTCGCGGTCGCGCCGACGATCGAGCCGGCCACCGCGACGCCGAGCGACGTACCGGTCTGACGGCCGACCGAGGCGAGCGAGCCCGCCAGGCCGGCCATCGACGCGGGCATACCGGACACCGCGGAGTTCGCGATCGGCGGGTTGACCGTGCCGAGGAACACGCCGAACAGCAGGAAGATCGCGAGCACGATCGGAAGCGGGGTGGTCAACCCGATCGTGAGCGAGGCCGCCGCCCCTAGTGCGAGCGCCGTACCGGCGACGGTGAGCGGTAGGCGCGGACCGTGGGCGCCGACCACTCGGCCGGTGAGTGGTGAGAGTACGCAGATCAGCAGGCCGACCGGGAGCAGGCTGAGGCCGGCGTCGAGCGCGGACAGGTGGCGGACGCTCTGCAGGTAGAGCGTGGTGATGAACAGGAAGACGCCGAAGCCGCTGTACGCGACGAGCGCGATCACCACGGCCGAGCTGAACGGGACGCTGCGGAAGAGGCGGAGCTCGAGCATCGGTTCGGTGCGGCGGCGTTCGTACTGGATCAGCGTGACGGCCGCGATGGCGGCGACGACGAGCAGGGCGATGATCGGCGGGGCGGCCCAGCCGTGCTTCTCGGACTCGATGATCGCGGTGACGACGCCGCCGAGCAGCAGTACGACGAGGAGCTGACCGATCGGGTCGAAGCGCCGGCCGTGTGCGGCGCGGGACTCCGGGACGTACCGGCTGGTGAAGATCACCGCGAGCACGACGATCGGCAGGTTCACCCAGAAGATCGAGCGCCAGCCGGGACCGTCGACGAGCGCGCCACCGAGGATCGGACCGAGGACGAGCGAGAGTCCCGCGGTGGCGCCGAAGATACCGATCGCGCGGGCCCGTTCCGCACGGTCCGGGAAGACGCCGACCACGATCGCCATCGCGACCGGGTTGAGCATCGTGCCGCCGACCGCCTGCACGGCGCGGGCGGCGATCAGCGTGTCGATTCCGGGCGCGAGGCTGCAGAGTAGTGAGCCGAGCCCGAAGACGCTCAGGCCGAGGCGGAACATCCGCTTCCGGCCGTACCGGTCCGCAGTCGAGCCGGCCAGCATCAGGAAGCTCGCGAGCACCAGGGTGTAGGCGTCCACGGTCCACTGCAGCCCGGCCGTCGAGGCGTGCAGGTCGTCGCGGATCGCGGGCAGGGCCATGTTGACGATCGAGATGTCCATCACCGAGATCAGCAGGCTCGCGCAGCAGATGAGGAGGACCAGGTACCTCCGTACACTGGTCTGACCAGTGGCCTCGGTTGTTGTGGCGATCATGGGAACGACGTTACGATTTAGAGCGTGCTCGAAGTCAACGAACGCGGAATCAGCATCGCCGAAGCCGCCGAACGCACCGGCGTCAGCGTCCACACCCTGCGGTACTACGAACGCGCCGGGCTGGTCATCACCACGGTCGACCGCACCGCGGGCGGCCGCCGCCGGTACCGCCAGGTCGACCTCGACTGGATCAAGATCTGCACCAAGTTCCGGGCCACCGGCATGCCGATCCGCACCATCCGCAAGTACGCCGAACTCGTCACCGCGGGCCGAGGGAACGAGAAGGATCGCCTCGAACTCCTGGAGATGCACCGCGCCGAAATCCTGACCCAACTGGCCGAACTCCAGGAAAGCCTCGAACTCATCGACCACAAGATCGACGTCTACAAAGGTCGACTCCAAGCCGGTGACGCCGATCGTCTGTGGGCACCTACTCCAGAGAACTGAGTCTGTTGGTCAGGAAGCGGCGTTCGGTTTCGTTGGCGGTCAGGCGGATTGCCAGCTCGTAGCACCGGGCGGCTTCGGTGGGGCGGTTCAGGCGGGTGAGGATGTCGGCTCGGGTGGCCGGCAGGTAGGCGTAGCTTGCCAAGGCGGGTTCTTTGGCGAGGGTTTCCAGTTCGGCGAGGACTGCTTCGAGGTCGGCCCCCGGGACGAGACTGTGGGCGGCGGCTCGGTTGAGGGCGACGATCGGAGTCGGCCAGCTCAGCATCATCGCGTCGTACATACGGACCACCTGTTGCCAGTCCGTCTCCTCCCACGACGGCGCCGTCACATGCAAGCCAGCGACAGCCGCCTGCAACGCGAACCGCCCGTACCCACGCCGCAACGCCGCCGTCGCCCGCGAAACACCCTCCGCGAGCAACTTCCCGTCCCACCGCGACCGGTCCTGGTCCGCCAACAACACCAGCTCACCGTCGGCGCTCACCCGGGCGTCACCCCGCGCCTCGGTCATCAGTAGTAACCCGAGCAGCGCCTGCGGCTCCGGCTCGTCCGGCATCAACCGCTGCAGCAGCCGAGCCAACTCGATCGCCCGCCCGGTCAGGTCCGTCCGCGTCAACTCCGCCCCGGTCGCGACGTACCCGGCCGTGTACACCAGATGCACGACGGTCAGCACCACATCCATCCGCTCCGGCAGCTCGTGATCCGCCGGGATCCGGTACGGGATGCCCGCCGCCGCGATCTTCTTCTTCGCCCGCGTGATCCGCGCCGCCGCCGTCGCCTCGCTGATCAGCAGGACCGCGGCGACCTCCCGCGTCGTCAACCCGCAGATCAGTCGCAACGTCAACGCCACCTGCGACTCGCGCGCCAACGCCGGGTGACAGCAGGTGAACACGAGCCGCAGCGGATCCGTCGGCTGTTCGACCTCGCCGGGCTCCTCCACCAGCAGCGGCAGCTTCCGCCGCAGGTTCGTCTCCCGCCGTAGCAGATCCAGCGCGAGCCGCCGAGCGACCGTCGTCAACCACCCGCCGGGGTTGTCCGGGATCCCGTCCGGCCAGGTTCGCAGCGCCCGCACGAACGCGTCCTGCGTACAGTCCTCCGCCAGATCCAGGTCCCGGGTCAGCCGCACCACGGACGCCAGCACCGTCGACCAGCACTCCCGGTGTGCCTGGTCGACGACGCGGGTCACCTCGACCGCTTCGGTCACCTGCTCCCCCATTCCACTTCCGGGCGCGGGTACGCCGACGCCGACGAACGCCGGCGTACCCAGGCCACTGGTCAGACCGCCGGCGCGTCGCTCTCGGACGTCGGCATCACCGGACGGACCTCGACGTTCGCCGACGGGCAGAGCTTGGCCAGCTCGAGCGCCTGGTCCAGGTCGCGCGCCTCGAGCAGGTAGAACCCGCCGAGCGCCTCGCGGGTCTCGATGAACGGCCCGTCGGTGACCAGCGGCTCCGCACCCTGGCGGTTCTTCACGGTGCTCGCCGTGCTGGACCGCTCGAGCGCCTCCCCACCGAGGATCTGCGCCCCGGCCTTCTCCACGGCCGCCGCGAACTCGCCGTGCAGCTTCATCGCCTGCTCCCACTCGTCGCGGGTCAGGTTGTCGTACCAGTCCTCGCTGTCGAACAGCAGGAACATGTACTGCGCCATGTCGGACTCCCTCGTCTAGCGCTTCTTACTGGGCCTTGCTGGGCCTCTTACCGGACATCTTGCTGACGATCGCGACGACACGGAATCGACAACACCGGATCGGAATCTTTATTACCGTGGGGTACATGGAGCACTACGACGTTCTGGTCGTCGGCGCGGGACTGTCCGGGATCGGAGCGGCGTACCGCTTGCAGACCCGCTGCCCGGAGCGCACGTACGCGATCCTCGAGGCGCGGGAGACGCTCGGCGGCACCTGGGACCTGTTCCGGTACCCGGGGGTGCGGTCGGACTCGGACATGTTCACGCTCGGGTTCCCGTTCCACCCGTGGAAGGCGGCGAAGGCGATCGCCGACGGGCCCTCGATCCTGTCGTACCTGCACGAGACCGCGGCGAAGTACGGCATCGACAAGCACATCCGGTACGGCGAACGCGTTGTCCGCGCGTCCTGGTCGTCGGCGGACGCGCGGTGGACCGTGCACACATCGGCGACGTCGTACACGTGCTCGTTCCTGTACGTCTGCAGCGGGTACTACGACTATGACTCGGGGCACGTGGTCGACTTCGTGGGGCAGGACGAGTTCGAGGGGCAGGTCGTCCACCCGCAGCACTGGCCGGCCGACCTCGACTACACCGGCAAGCGGGTCGTCGTGGTCGGGAGCGGCGCGACGGCGGTCACGCTGGTGCCTGCGATGGCCGGTACGGCGGAACACGTCACGATGCTGCAGCGCTCGCCGAGCTACGTCGCGTCCCGTCCGGCCGTCGACGCGTTCTCGGACCGGATCCGTGCGGTACTCCCGGAGAACGCGGCGCACCGGGTGATCCGCGGGAAGAACGTTGCCCTGAGCACCCTGTTCTACAACGCTTTCCGGAGGTTTCCGGCGCATGCGGCGTGGTTGCTGAACAGTACGGTGGCGAAGCAACTGCCCGACTCGATCCCGGTGGATCCGCACTTCACGCCGCGCTACAAGCCGTGGGACGAACGGCTCTGCCTGGTGCCGGATGCCGACCTTTTCGAGGCGTTGCGGAACGGATCCGCCTCGGTGGTGACCGACGAGATCGACCGGTTCACTCCCTCCGGACTACTGCTCCGCTCGGGTCAGAAACTGGAGGCCGATCTCGTGGTCACCGCGACCGGCCTCCGCATGGTTGCACTCGGCAACATCAACCTCACCGTCGACGGGCGGACCGTGAACCCCGCTGACCGGTTCGTCTACAAGGGCATGATGCTCGACGGCGTACCGAACCTCGCCTGGTGCATCGGCTACACCAACAATTCGTGGACGCTCCGCTCGGACCTGACCTCACAGTACGTCTGCCGCCTCCTCAACCACCTCACCACAACCGGCACCCACACCTGCCGCGCCGACGTCGACCCGACCGACTACGACACCCCACGCCGCCCGGTCGTCGACCTCACCTCGGGCTACATCCGCCGAGCCGCCAACATCCTCCCCCGCCAAGGCCCCCACGGCCCCTGGCGCCTCCGCCAGAACTACCCCCGAGACCTCCTAACCCTCCGCTTCAGCCCGGTCGAGGACGGCATCATGCACTTCAGCTAGCACCTGTGGATAACTCGGCTCGCCTGGTGCGGAACTCGATAGACTTGAAGCGGAAAGGGCAGGGGCGAGGCACGCGATGCTGCTCCCTCAGCTCGGGACCGGCGCCGGGGGTTGCGGGCCGACGTAGGTGGCGATGGGGCGGATGATTTTCGGGTCGGTGGATTGTTCGAGGATGTTGGCGGACCAGCCGATGATGCGGCTGACGGCGAAGGTGGGGGTGAACATCGGGCGCGGGATGCCGCACAACTCCATCACCACGCCGGCGTAGAACTCGACGTTCGCGTACAGGTTGCGGCCGGGCTTGAGTTCGGCGAGTACGTCGACGATGCGCTGCTCGACCGTCGTCGCGAAGTCGACCAGGTCGCCGCCGATCCCCCGGGCGATGTCGCGGAGCATCAGCGACCGCGGATCCTCGGTCCGGTACACCGCGTGCCCGAATCCCATGATGCGATCCCCTGCGGACACCTTCGCGCGCACCCAGGCGTCGATGCGGTCCGGCGTACCGATCTCGTCCAGGCTCGCCAGCGCACGGTCCGGTGCGCCGCCGTGCAGCGGACCGGAGAACGCACCGATCGCGCCCGCCACCGCCGAGACGACGTCGGCACCGGTGGAGGCGATCACGCGTGCGGTGAAGGTCGACGCGTTGAACCCGTGGTCGACGGTCGACACCAGGTAGTGCTCGATCGCGGCAGCGTGTACGGCGGTGGGCTCGGCGCCGGTGACCAGGTACAGCCAGTTCTCCGCGGCGCTGAGGTCCGCTCGCGGCTCGAGCGGCTGCTGACCTTCGCGGAGGCGGTAGAGCGCGGCGAGGATCGTCGGGGTGACGGCGCAGACGAGCATCGCGTCGGCCTTACGGCGTACCGGATCCGCGTCCCAGAGCGGCGGCAGCGCGCGGACAGCGGCGAGGAGCGAGAGCGCCGTACGGAGGCCGGCGAGCGGGTTGAAGGTCGGACCAGCGGTCGCGATCGCCGGGAGTACGGCGCTGACCTCGTCGGGCAGGACGCGCAACGGGGCGAGCTCCGCGACGAACCGCTCGCGTTCGGCGGCGGTCGGGAGATGGCCCTCGAACATCAGGTACCAGACGTCTTCGAGGGTCTTGGACTTGGCGAGGTCGATCGCCGAGTACTGCCGGTAGTGGTAGAACCCCTCGTCACCACGGACGTCGCCGAGGGTCGTCTCGGTGACGACGACGTTGCGGAGGCCGGGCGGGACAGTGATCGTTGTTGACATAACTTCAGAGTTGACAGGCAATCAACTATTGTCAATATTGATCCAGTCAACATGAACGCTGGGAGGAGCGCGGATGCCAGCCGAAGGTGACGAGGATTACCTGACCACCGCCGAGGTCGCCCGCCGTCTGCAGGTCAAACCGGCCACCATCTACGCGTACGTCAGCCGAGGTCTCCTCACTAGCGTCCGCGCCCGCGGGCGCCGCGGCAGCCTCTTCCCCACCACCGAGGTGGAACGTCTCGCCGCCCGCTCGGTAGAACACTCCGGCGTGGTCGAACGCATCGAGTCAGAACTCACGCTGCTGAAGGACGACGAGCTCTACTACCGAGGCCACTCAGCCCGCCTGCTCGCTACCACCGCAACAGTCGAACAGGTCGCCAACCTCCTGTGGACCAACCAGCTCCCCGCCGCGGACGCGGCGGGCGCAGGCGGGGCGGGCGAGCGCGACGCCGGCGGCGCGGGTGCAGGCGCTGCGGGCGGGACGGGCACGGGCTGGGCGGGTGCGGGCGGGGCCGGCGCGGCAGGCACGAGCGGGACGGCCGCGGGCGGGGCCGGCGCGGCAGGCACGGGCGGGACGGCCGCGGGCGGCGCGGGCGCGGCGGGTGAGGGCGGGGCAGGTGCAGGCGGGGCCGGCGCGGCGGGCACGGGCGCGGCGGGCACGGGCGCGGCGGGGGCGGGTGCAGGCGGGGCAGGCGCGGCAGGCACAGGCGGGGCGGGCGCGGCAGGCGTGGGCGGGGCGGGCCTGGGCGTGGCGGGCGTGGGCGGGGCGGGCGTGGGCGGGGGGTTGTTTGCGGGTGATGCTGGCGAGGTCGAGTTGGCGCGGCGGGGGATGGGGGTGGTGCCGGAGGGGGCTCGGTTGGTGGATGGGGTTCGGGTGGGGGTGGCTGTCTTGGGGGCTGCGGATGGGTTGCGGTTCGATTTGTCGCCTGGCGCGGTGGTGGCTTCGGCTGGGCGGTTGATCGGGAATCTGGTGGCGGCCTTGCCGGGGCCAACCGTGAGCGGGACGTTGGGGGCTCGGTTGTGGCCGAAGTTGTCGGACGAGGACCCTCGGGCGGAGTTGCTCGATGCCGCGTTGATTCTGCTGGCCGATCACGGGCTCGCGGTGTCGACCGTGGCTGCTCGCGTCGCCGCGAGTGCTCGCGCCAACCTGTACGCCGTCATCTCCGCCGGACTCGGCGCACTCGACGGGCAGTACCACGGCGCCGCGCCGACCCTCGCGTACGAGTTCCTCGCGCGCGCCAGACACGACCCGCTGAAAGCCTTGTCGGACCAGTTGCGGACCGGCGAACCGATCCCCGGCTTCGGGCACAAGATCTACCAACAGCACGACCCGCGGGCCGAAGTACTCCTCGAACTCCTCGGCGACCATCCGATCGTCAGCACCGTGCGGGCGATCGCCGAGCGCGCACCGACGTTCCCCAACAGCGACCTCGCGATCGCAGCGCTCATGCACGCCTACAACTTCCGCCCCGACGCCGGCGACGCGCTCTTCGCGCTCGCCCGGATGATCGGCTGGACCGCCCACGCCCTCGAGGAGTACGCCGCCCCCGCCCTGCGCTTCCGCACGATGGGCATCTACACAGGCCAAGGTGGGCTGCCCTGAGGACAGCCCACCCACCACGTCCTACTTGGCCGTCAGCTTGAGCAACGTCGCGGCCCCCGGCGCGAGCGGGACCTGCACCGGGCCCACACGCTGCGGGACGTACGTCTGACGCCCCGGCTGGAACACACCGACCGACCCAACCGTCTGCGGGTTCACGGCAACGACCGCCTTCGCCCGCGCACTGTGCGACCGGTTCGCGACGAGCAACCATCGATCGCCCGACGCCGCATCGCGTGACCGGAAAGTCCCGACCACCACCGCGTCCCCGCTCACCCCCGACACCAGCGGGGTCGGCGTGAACCCGACCGCCCCGTTCGGCAGCGGCGTTTCGTTGGCGTGCTCAACGGTCTCGGACACCAGCGGCTTGAGCTCCCGTCCGACCGGATGCAACCAGTTCGTGTTGATCTGCTGCGCCGCGTAGTACCGCGAGGTCCGCTGCCCGTCGACCGTGATCAACGCCGGCCCGAATCCCTCACCGCGCGCGGCCTCGGGCGTCCAGTAGGTGAAGTACTGGATACCTTTGGCACCGTACGCGAGGCTGATGTTGATCTGCCACAGCAGCTCCGCCGGCGTCGGTTCCCGATGGTTGTTGTAGGCAAGCGTCTGGATGAACACCCAGGCCGGGACGTCGCCGTACAGCGCGGCGTCCCGGACGATCGCCCAGTTGTGGAAGTAGTTCGCGTCCTCGCGGCCCTCCGACAGCAGCGGATACCGGTCGAACGAGATCAGCGACGGCTTCACCACGTCCACGAAGTTCCGGTAGTACGTCGGATCGTCCGAGGGCAGCAGGTTGACGTACGGGAGCAGCTGCGGCGCGAGGTCCCGGGAGATCGCGAGCGCCTTGGCCAGCGTCGCGAACCAGCCCGCGCCGGGTTCGTCGTAGAAGTTGAAGCCGGCCAGCGACGAGTACGGGCCGTACGCGTCGCGCGCCCGGATGTAAAGCGCCTGTGCCTCGGCCGGCGTGACGCTGAGGAAATCTGTCGGGGTGTCAGAGATCGAGAACCAGCGGGACATGTTCCGGATCTGGATGTCGTCGGAGATCAGCATCTTCAGTCCGGCGTCGCGGGCCAGTCCCAACTGGTACTGGAAGATGTTGCCGTCGCCGGCGTAGTTCCCGGAGATGACGAAGTCGAAGCCGGCGTTCTTGATCTCGGCGAACCGCGCCGCCGTACTCGCGTACGGATGCGGCGGCCAGAACAACCCGATCGGAAACTCCGGCCCACCGGTGAGCGGGAGCGTGTCCGGCGACGGAACAGCGGCCGGGGCGGCACCGGCGGAAGCACCGCTGGCAGCGGCACCACCGGCAGACGCGGCCGAGGCAGCGGACGCGGTGCCGGTGGACGTGGCCGAGGCAGTGCCGGCGGAGGTGGAGGCGGCGGCCGTCGCGGCGACGGCGGTGGCACCGGCGCCGAGGAGCAAGGTACGGCGGCTCGGGCCGAGGATCTGGTGCGGACTCTGCATGACTCTCCTTCGGAAGGCGGACGAACGGAGAAAGCTCAGGACCGCCGGCGATGACCGGCGACCGCGTCGGCGGTGACATCGAAGGCCTGTTCGGCCAGCGGATAATCGCGTTGCGCCACCCCGAGGTACAGCGCGTCGAGCACGAGCATCTGCGCGTGCCGCCCGGCCAGTCCCCCGGTCCGGAACGTCACGTCGCGAGCGGCGGTGACCAGAACGATGTCCGCGACCTGCGCCAGCGGCGACCGCGGATAGTTGGTGATGGCAACGGTCGTGGCACCCTGCCGCCCGGATCTCGCCAACGGCTCGAGCACCTCGACCGTCTCGCCACTGTGCGAGATCCCGATCGCGACGTCCCCGGTCCCGAGCAACGCGGAACTGGTGAGCGCGGTGTGTACGTCGCTCCAACTGCTGGCGCTCCGGCCGATCCGGTGCAGCCGCAAGCGCAGGTCCTCGGCCACCGCAGCAGACCCGGCCACGGCGTACAGATCGATCCGCCGCGCGTCCGCGATCGCCTGCACGGCTCTCCCGAGCGCAGCGACGTCGAGCGCCGCGACGGTGTCCTCGAGCGCGCGGCTGTCGGCGCGGAGCAGCGTCCGGAGTACGTCGTCGAGCGAGTCGTCCGGTCCGACCTCGGACCCGGTCCCCCGCTCCCAACTGAGACTGGTCCGGCCGGTCTCAGCCGCCAACGCCAACCGCAGCTCGGCGTACCCGGACAGGCCGAGCGCGAGACAGAACCGAGTCACACTCGGCAGCGACGTACCGCACCGGTCGGCCAATTGCCCGATGGTCGACGACGCCACCGCCGCGGGATCACGCAGTACCTCGGTCGCGATCCGCGCCTGCGCCGGACTGAGCGCCGGCAGCAGGCCGTGGATCCGCGCCTCGAGACTGGGCAGCGGTGACTCGACAGTGCTCATGTAAAGAATTCTCAGAGCACGTCGACACCGATTTCAACAATTCACACTGACCGGTTCCGGTCACGCCGCCTAGAACAGCGCGGCCATCAACCGCCGGCGGGCCTTGATCACGCGCTCGTCGTCGCCGCCGACAACGTCGAACAGCTCGAGCAGGTGCAGCCGTACGGCGTTGCGCTCGTCGCCGGCTGTCACCTGGATCGTGGAGATCAGCCGCGCGAACGCATCGTCGACATGTCCGCCCATCAGGTCCACGTCCGCGACCAGCATCTGCGCCTCGACATCCGCCGGATTGTCCGCGGCGCGCGTCCGTACGTCGGCCGGCACGTCCTGCGTACGCTTCACCAGCTGCACCCGGGCCAGCCCGGACTTCGCCTCCGCGTCGTTCGGCGACTCCTTGAGCAGCTCCTCGTACGCCGCGATCGCGCCGTCCAGGTCGCCCGCGCCCAGGGCGGTCTCCGCCTTCTCGTACCGCGGGTTCGGCGCGTCCTCGTCGACCGGCTCGGCCGCCGGGCCGACCGGCTCCGCGCGCCCGGTGATTCCGTTCGCGACGGCGACAGTCAGCAGCTGGTCGAGGTACTGCCGGACCTCCGGCTCACCCAGCACGCCCTGGAACAGCGGGACCGGCTGACCGCGCAGGATCGCGATCACGACCGGTACTGCCTGGACGCCGAACGCCTGCGCCACCTGCGGGCTCGCGTCGACGTCGATCCGCGCCAGCAGGAACTTGCCGGCGTACTCGGTGGAGAGCTTGGTCAGCGCGGCGCTGAGCGTGGCGGCGCCCTGCGAACGAGGCGAGTACAGCTCGACCACGACCGGCGCCTGCAGCGAGCGCTCGATGACGTCGGCCTGGAAGTTGGCCTCGGTCACCTCGATCACATAAGCACCAGCGGCCCCGGCAGCACCGCCACCGGCGGGGGCGGCGGGCGCCGATCCGGCCGGTCTGCGCAGGGACGACAGGTCGACCGCCCCGGGACGGGAGAAGTTGGACTGGCTCACCGTGGTCCTCGCATTCCGTGCCTGCTCCGCATGTTCACAAACCTATCCTCTACGACGCCGCCGACTTGCGCTGCGCCCGGGTCACCATCAGCAACCGTGCCAGACCGGCACGCGTTCCCACGACCGCGACGCGATCGCCCGCGTTGACGGCCCGAGTGGCCGCCGGCTGCCAGTCCCAGGGCCCGTTCAGGTCCTGCCGTGCCAGGATGCGCAGGCCTTCGGCCTCGTTCAAGCTGCCCAACGGCCGCCCTTCGGCGACCGAGCCGGACTCGACCACGACCTCGGTCAGCAGCAGTACGCGCCGACCGGCCGGCACGATCACCTGACGGCGCTTGTCGCCGACCGCGGCCGCGACCGCCGGTGCGACCAGCATCGACACCGACCGGCTGTTGCCGAGGCCGAGCTGCCGCTCGACCCGCTCCGCCAGGTCGTGGTCGAACATCCGCATCGTGATCCGCGCGTCCGGGTTCAGCTCCTGCGCGACCATCGCCGACTCCAGGTTGGTGATGTCCCCGTCGGTGATCGCCAGCAACGCCTGGCAGCGCTGTACGCCGGCCAACCGCAGCGTCTCCTCGTTGCTGCTGTCGCCCACCACGACCGGGATCTTCAACCGATGCGCGACTTGTACGCCGGGCGCGTCGTCGCTCTGGTCGACCCCGACCACCGCGACGCCACGCTCGACCAGGATCTCCAGCACGCGGGCGCCGACCGTACCGAGGCCGCAGACCACCACGTGGTTGCGCGGCCGCCCGCGCACTCCGCCGATGATCCGCGACAGCCGCGCCCCGATCAGCGAGTCGACCACGACAGCGGTCAGCAGCGCCATCAGCACGATGCCGGTCAGCTGTACGACGACCGCACTGACCTTGACCCACGGCTCAGCGTCCTGGAACTTGTCGTCGTCGATCCCCGCCGACGTGACCACCCCGGCCGCGAGGTACAGCGCCCGCCACCACTCGATGTGTCCGAAGTAGTGCACGATCGCGGTCCCGATCGCGATCAGCAGCGCCATCAGCGCGGCGATCTTGCGGACCCGGCTGTCCAGGATGTCGCGGACCGCCATCACCCATCCGGCCGGGCGCACGCCGCGGCTGTACCAGAGCGTCCGTACGCCGGTACCGAGCACGATGTCGCCCGCCGGGTCGACGCCGGCCTGCGGCAACAATTGCGGCGTCGCGGACGAGGTGGTGTCGGCGAGCACGGTCAGGTGCGGCTCGCGGATCAGGTCGGCCTGACCGACGACGACCATCCGGCCGCCGAGCTCCATCCAGGTCAGTTCGTCGTCGTCGAGCGCGTCCGAGACGAACGCCGGCGCGGCGAGCGACGGTCCGTTGATCACCACGCAGTCGCCGAGCAGGCTGTTCAGCTGCCTGCCGAGCCGCGGATTCACCATCTGCAGGATGATCCGCAGGTCCCGGTCCATGTCGCGGGCGGTCAACGCGGTGTGGACGTTGTGCACGTCGTTGGTGTCGAGCAGCACCAGCGCGCGGGCAGTTGACGGCGTACCGTCGCGCGCATCGATACCGGCCTTGCGGAGCAGGGATTCACTGATCACCGGCGCGAGGATCACGGTCGCGCCGAGCTCCCCGATCCGGTCCCGGTGCCGCGACACCGGGTTGACGATCGCGGTCACCCGTTCGCCCGAGCTGACCAGCTCGGTGACCACCCGGAGCATCGTGCGGTCCGAGCCGCAGACCACGACCGGCCGTTCGTCGGCGGTCCCGGTCGCGGCGGACCGATAGGACGGTTCCTCAGAAGCGGGCGGGCTCTCGGTACTCGCCCCACTGTTCCCGAAGAACGTGACAGATTTCCCCCATCGTGGCCTCCGCACGCACTGCCTCCAGCATGGGCTCGATCAGGTTGCCAGTGCCGCTGGCCGCCTCCACCAGAGCCGATAGCGTACGACGTACCAGGTCCTCGTCGCGGTGGGACTTGCGCTCCGCGAGCACCCGGCACTGCTCGACCTCGACCTCGTGCGAGACCCGGAGGATCTCCAGTTCGCCGGAGACCGTGTCGGTGAGCGTGTTGACGCCGACGATCTTCTTCTCGCCCTTCTCGAGCTTCTGCTGGTACTCGAACGCGGCGTCGGCGATCTCGGCCATGAACCAGCCGTCCTCGATCCCGCGCAGGATCCCGCCGGTCATCGTCTCGTCCGGGCTCATCTCCTTGATCCGCGCGAAGATCTGCTCGGCCTCGGCCTCGATCTCGTCGGTGAGGGCCTCGACGTACCAGGAACCGCCGAGCGGGTCGGCGACGTTCGTGACGCCAACTTCCTCCATCAGCACCGACTGCGTGCGCAGCGCGATCTCGGCCGACTCCTCGGTCGGCAGCGCGAGCGTCTCGTCCAGCGCGTTGGTGTGCAGCGAGTTCGTCCCGCCGAGGACGGCGGCGAGCGCCTCGACGGCGGTCCGTACGACGTTGTTGTACGGCTGCTGCGCGGTCAGCGAGACGCCGGCGGTCTGGGTGTGGAAGCGCAGCCACTGTGCCTTGTCGGTCTTCGCGCCGTACACGTCCCGCAACCAGCGGGCCCAGATCCGGCGGGCGGCGCGGAACTTCGCGATCTCCTCGAAGAAGTCCAGGTGGCTGTCGAAGAAGAACGACAGACCGGGCGCGAACACGTCGACGTCCAAGCCGCGGCTCAGCCCGAGTTCGACGTACCCGAAACCGTCGGCGAGCGTGTAGGCGAGTTCCTGCGCGGCGGTCGAGCCGGCCTCGCGGATGTGGTACCCCGAGACGCTGAGCGGCTTGTACGCCGGGATCGTGGTCGCGCAGTACTCCATCAGGTCGCCGATCAGCCGCAGGTGCGGTTCCGGCGGGAACAGCCACTCCTTCTGCGCGATGTACTCCTTGAAGATGTCGGTCTGCAGCGTGCCGTTGAGCTTGGAGATGTCCGCGCCCTGCCGCTCGGCGGCGACCAGGTACATACAGAACGCCGGTACGGCGGGGCCGGAGATCGTCATCGAGGTGGTGACGTCCTGCAGCGGGATGTCCTTGAACAGCCGGTCCATGTCCGCGGCCGAGTCGATCGCGACGCCGCAGTGCCCGACCTCGCCGAGCGACTTCGGGTCGTCGGAGTCGCGGCCCATCAGCGTCGGCATGTCGAACGCGACCGACAGGCCGCCACCGCCGCCGTTCAGGATCATCTTGTACCGCTCGTTGGTCTGCTCGGCGTTGCCGAAACCGGCGAACTGACGGATCGTCCAGGTGCGGCCGCGGTAGCCGGTCGCGTACAGCCCGCGGGTGAACGGGAACTCGCCCGGCCAGCCGATCCGCTCCATCCGCGGGTCGTCGCTGCCTTCGGGCGGACCGTAGACCGGGGCGACCTCGGTGCCGGAGAGCGTGGTGAAATCCGCCTCCCGCTTGCGCGCGGCGTCGTACCGCTGCTGCCACCGGCTCCGGCCGGCCGCGATCTGCTCGGCATCCATCAGTCAGACCTCCCTAGGGACTGGTCCCTAAAATACTAGGACGTCCAACTATTTCCAATCGCGGGGTGCGTCACATCGCCGTGCTGTGGATCAGAAGTCGCCGGCGTTGTGGCGGAGGGGTTCGAGGACCGACCAGAGCATCTTCAACTGCTCGTCGGTCAGGCCGCGGAGCGCGAAGTCGGCGGCGACCAGGTCGGCGGTGGCGCGTTCGACCAGGTCACGGCCCTCGGGGGTGATCTCGCAGAGCACCGCGCGGCCGTCGTCCGGGTGCGGCGTCCGGGTCACGAGTCCGGCCGCCTCGAGCCGGCGGACGATCGACGTGACCGAGGTCGGGTGCACCTGGAGCCGCTCACCCATCTTCCCGAGCGGCAGCGACCCGCGGCGCGAGAACGTCAGCAGGACGAGCGCCTCGAACCGGGCGAACGTCAGCCCGTGCTTGCGGAGGATGTCGTCGAGCTCGTTGATCACGATCTGC
The DNA here is from genome assembly GCF_006715085.1 of Kribbella jejuensis. Classification (NCBI taxonomy): domain Bacteria; kingdom Bacillati; phylum Actinomycetota; class Actinomycetes; order Propionibacteriales; family Kribbellaceae; genus Kribbella; species Kribbella jejuensis. Next base: position 843,911 of record NZ_VFMM01000001.1, read on the forward strand.
TGCGCCCGCATCAGCGACGTGACCGCCCGCATCTGCTCGACCGCACCCCACCGCCGCCCCCACTGCCGCGACGCCTCGTCGATCGGATCGAACGGCAACGCCCTTCTCCTGGCCATGACCGGAACCTTAGCGCTGAAGGTCCGGACGGCGTCGAAGGGCTGAAAACTGTCGGGGGACTCTGGCAGGGTGCGGAGCATGAGATATCTGGAGCATCTGCGTGCCGACAGTGCGCGGCTCGGTGAGGTGGCGCGGACCGGGCTCGGCGCGGCGGTGCCGAACTGTCCCGGCTGGACGGTCGACGACGTGGTGCGGCACGTCGCGCAGGTGTACGCCCACAAGCTCGAGGTGCTGAAACACGGCGCGCTCCCCGATCCGTGGCCGCCGGACTTCTCCGGCCTCGACAGCCTCCAGTGGTACGACGAGATGCGGCAGGCAATCGTCGTCGCGCTGGAGAGTGCGGGCACGTCGACGCCGACGTGGACGTTCAACCCGCGCGACAGCACCTCCGGGTTCTGGTACCGGCGGATGGCGCACGAGACCGCGATCCACCGGATCGACGTCGAGCAGGCGCACGACGCGGTCACGCCGATCGACCCGTCGCTGGCCCTCGACGGTATCGACGAGGTGCTGTACCCGACGCTCGGCGGCCCGTGGTGGGAGGAGGGCGACACCGAGTACCCGATCGACGCCGCGATCCGGCTGCGGGCCGGCGGCCGGTCCTGGACGGTGCACGCCGACGCGACGAGTGTCGACGTACAGCACGGGGACAAGGGAGTGGTGGCGGCCGAGGTGGGTGGCGAGCCCGAGCAGGTCTACCTGTGGTTGTGGGGGCGGGCCGGCGAAGATGTGATCGAGATCCTCGGCGATCCGAACGTGGTGCGCGCCTTCCGGGGGAGAATTTCCGAGGCGTCGCAGTGAGGATGTCCTCTGTGGGAGTGGGCCGTTCGTTCCCTTCGTAGAACCCTGAGAAGGAGGACTCCGATGGCGCAGTACCTAGCACTCACTTACACGGCGGACGTCGACTGGTGGGCGCCCGAGCAGGCGGACGAACTGGCGGAGTACCGGCGCTTCGGCGTCGAGTACGCCGACCAGGTAAAGGCGAGCGCCGTCCTGCACCCGACCGCGACGGCAACCGTCGTCCGCGTGGAGGGCGCACGCGGCGGACCCGCCGTCACCACCGACGGCCCGTACGCCGAAACCAAAGAAGCCCTCACCGGCTACTACCTGATCGAGGCCGACGACCTCGAAGCAGCCATCAAGATCGCCGCCCAAATCCCAGCCGCCTGGTCCGGCGCCGTCGAAGTCCGCCCAGTCATCCTGGCGAAATAACACCCCCGAGACGTCCGGGGTGTGTGAGGGGCGAGGGTTGGAGTTGGTGTGGACGAGTTGTATGAGGTGGTGGCTGAGACGGTTCGGGTTGAGGGGGCGCGGATTCTTGCGTCCTTGATTCGGACGGTGGGGGATGTGCAACTGGCGGAGGATGCGGTGCAGGAGGCGGCGGTGGCGGCGTTGGGGGCTTGGCCCGTCACCGGGGTGCCGCCTGAGCCGCGAGCCTGGCTGACTGTTACCGCGCGACGGAAGGCGATCGACATCATCCGGCGAGAACGGGCCCGTGGCGCCAAGGAACGCGGCGGCCAGGACCTGATCGAACTCACCCGTCGCGACCTCGAGCCGGAGGAGGTCGTCCACGACGACCTGCTCCGGCTGATCTTCACCTGCTGCCACCCGACCCTGTCTCCGCCGACCCGGGTAGCGCTCGCGCTCCGCACCCTCTGCGGCCTCACCCCGGCCCAGATCGCCGGCGTACTCCTCACCACCGAGGCCGCGACAACCAAACGGCTCGTCCGCGCCCGGCAAAAGATCGCCGCCGCACGGATCCCGTACCGCGTACCGTCCGAGGCCGAGCTGCCCGAACGTCTGCCCGCCGTCAGCGCGGTCGTCCACAGTCTCTACACGGCAGGACACGCACCGGCCGAGGGCGAAGCAGCATACGACGTGGACCTCTGCGCGGAGGCGATCCGGCTGGCGGAGCTGCTGCACGCATTGCTACCGGACCAGCCGACCCCCACCGCCGTACTCGCGCTGCTCCTGCTGACCGAAGCGCGCCGACCGGCCCGGCTCGACGAGGACGGTCAGGTGGTCACGCTCGATCTGCAGGACCGCACGCAGTGGGACCAGCAGATGATTGCCCGCGGCATCGATCTCCTCAACGAGTCGCTGGAACTCTCCGGGCGGCAGGCGGACGCGTACCAGCTGCAGGCAGCGATCGCCGCCGAGCACGCCCGCGTCCCGAGCTACCACGCGACCGACTGGCACGAGATCGTCCGGCTGTACGACCTGCTCGTCGAGGTCTCCCCCAGCCCCGCGGCCGAACTCGCCCGGGTCGTGGCGATCGCCGAGACCGGCGACGTCGACACCGCGCTGAAGCTCCTCGCCGCGATCCCGGTCAGCTCCCGCCACCACGCCGTACGCGGCGAACTCCTCGCCCGCCAGTCCCGCTACCGAGAAGCCGCCGATGCACTGGCCGAGGCCCTGGCCGATGCCCCGGCCAACCATCCCGAGCACGCCCACCGAGAACGCAGACGCGACCACTTCCAGCAGCTCGCCGCCAACCAACCGCCAACCCACCCCCACACCGGCTGACCCCCGGCGGGCAGGGCGTTAGTCGTTGTCGGTCCAGTTGCCGCGTTCGCTGTTGAAGATCGACTTGGCTCCGGACGACGACGATGGCGGCGGGCTGGGCTGCGGTGGCTGCTTGGTCGTCGCGGTGACCGGCGCGTAGGCGCCGACCTCCTGGGCCGAGTCCATCCCGATCGGGCCGGTGCCGTCGTCGTCGGAGTCCTCGTCACCCTGCACGACGTCGACACTCGCGGACGCCCGCAGGCCGGTGCGCTGGATGACGCGCTGGATGGTCAGGTCCCGGTCGTCCGGACGGCTGACCCACTTGATCTCGCGGAAGCCCTGGTCCTGCGCGGCCGACTCGAAGACGAAGTGGCCGTAGCCGAGCATCCGCCCGATGATCGGCTTCTGCAGCGTGATGTCGAGGACCCGGGCGATCGGGGTGGTCGCGACCGTCTGCGAGAAGACGCCGCGGATCCGCATCACCCGCATGTTCGTGACCACGAACCTGTCCCGGTGCTGGGTGAGGAACTGCCAGAACGCATGCGCGAGCAGGACGAGCACGATCGCGAGCAGCACCGGCTGCCCCCCGATCGCGGTGGTCGCCATCGTCAGCAGCAGCGCCGCCGCGAGGATCACCTCGAGCATCGGCACCGTGAACACCACCCAGTGGTGCCGCACCTCGTCGATGACGACTTCGCCCTCGTCCGAGATCAGATGGCGCCGGACCTTCGGGTCGAAGATCCGGAACAGGCCTATTCCGGCCATCCACTCACTCCCCTGTCACGCGCTGATGTGTGACCCCGTGCACCCAAGTGTCCCGCACGATCACTCGCCACGGGACACCGTCAGGCACCTTTTCAGGGGCAGGTCACTTGAACAGCGCGGTCAGGAAGGTGATGACACTTCCGAACGCATCGCCCACGGCAGAGAACGCGCCCCCCACCGCTCCCGCGGCGTTGGCCGGCTGAGTGAACAGATAGAAGCCGGCAAAGGCGATGAGCGACCAGATCAGCAGCTTCTTCGGCATGTCGCCACTCCCTTGTTCCTAACCCACTCGGTCGACTGTGCTTTGAGTTTGTATCACGGACCGTCACCAATTGTCACTGACTGAACACAGCCCACCGCACAATGCTCACCAGCTACAAGGTCCATTCTGTAACGGATTCGGGGGCACGGCAGCCACCGGCGCGCCGCCCTGAGACGCAACTCCCCTTGCGGAGCGTAAATCCTGCGCTATTTGCCCGAAATCGGCACAACTCCCGGTGATCGAAAAGCAAAGACACGAAGTGACAGTGCGTGGCCGATTGTTCCACAGGGAGACAATCCTCACAAAGCGGCGATGAGTTCGTCGGCCGCCGAATACGGGTCGGTGCCGCCGTCGGCGACCTTTGCGGCGAGTACGTCGAGGCGGGCGTCGCCGTGCAGGTGCGCGAACCGTGATCGCAGGGCGGTGGTCGCGATCGCCTCGATCTCGTCCCGGGCGCGGCTGCGCCGGCGCTCCGTGAGTACGCCGTTCCCGGACATCCACGCGAGCCGGTCCTCGATCGCCTGGACGACCTCCCCGACTCCCTCGTTGCGCGAGGCCACCGTCTTCAGGATCGGCGGGGTCCACGAGCCCTCGGAGCGCTCGGCCAGTGCGAGCATCGCCCGGAGATCCCGGGTGACCGACTGGACGCCGTCGCGGTCGGCCTTGTTCACCACGTAGATGTCGCCGACCTCGAGGATTCCGGCCTTGGCGGCCTGGATGCCGTCGCCCATCCCGGGCGCGAGCAGCACCAGCGTGGTGTCGGCCATCCCGGCGATCTCCACCTCGGACTGACCGACACCGACGGTCTCCACCAGTACGACGTCGAAGCCGGCCGCGTCCAGTACGCGGAGCGCCTGCGGCGTGGACCACGACAGCCCACCGAGGTGCCCGCGGGACGCCATCGACCGGATGAACACACCCCGATCGGTCGCGTGGTCCTGCATCCGCACCCGGTCGCCGAGCAGGGCCCCACCGGAGAACGGCGACGACGGGTCCACCGCGAGTACGCCGACCCGCTTCCCGGTCTCGCGGTACGCCGAAACCAGCGCGGACGTCGACGTCGACTTGCCGACGCCCGGCGATCCGGTGATGCCGACGATGTGCGCGTTCCCGGCGTACGGCGCCAAGGCTGCCATCACGTCCCGCAACATCGGCGACTCGTCCTCAACCAACGAAATCAACCGAGCCACAGCCCGCGACTCCCCCTCCCGAGCCCGCCCCACCAACTCCCCCACAGGCGGCGTCCGACGCACCATCACCGCTCCCCCCGCTCACAAAGGCCGTTGGAGCGGACGGTGGGTGGGGTCGGTTTGGTGGGTGGGGCGGGGGGTGGGGTTGGCATCAGTTCTTGGGGACTCGGATGATCAGGGCGTCGCCTTGGCCGCCGCCGCCGCAGAGGGCGGCTGCTCCGGTCCCGCCGCCGCGGCGGCCTAGCTCGAGGGCCAGGTGCAGCACCAGTCGCGCGCCGGACATCCCGATCGGGTGGCCGAGGGCGATCGCACCGCCGTTCACATTGACCTTGTCCTCGGTGACCTGCAGCTCACGCGTCGATGCGATCCCGACCGCCGCGAACGCCTCGTTGATCTCGATCAGGTCGAGGTCGGCCGGCGCGATGCCTTCCTTCGAGCACGCCTTGACGATCGCGTTCGCCGGCTGGCTCTGCAGGGTCGAGTCCGGACCCGCGACCGAACCGTGCGCACCGATCTCGGCGATCCAGCTCAGCCCGAGCTCCTCGGCCTTCGCCTTGCTCATCACGACGACAGCACACCCGCCGTCGGAGATCTGCGACGCCGAACCGGCCGTGATCGTGCCGTCCTTGCCGAACGCCGGCCGCAGCTTCGCCAGCGCCTCCACCGAGGTGTCACCGCGAACACCCTCGTCGGTGTCCACCACGATCGGGTCGCCCTTACGCTGCGGCACCTCGACCGGAATCACCTCGTCCGCGAACACACCGTTCTTCCACGCCTCGGCGGCGCGCTGGTGCGAACGAGCGCTGAACTCGTCCTGCTCCTCGCGGGTCAGCTTCTCGACCGCGTTGTTCTGCTGGTCGGTGAGCGCGCCCATGGCCTGGTCGGTGAACGCGTCCCACAACCCGTCGTACGACATCGAGTCCACCAGCGTGGTGTCGCCGTACTTGAAACCCTCGCGGGACTTCGGCAGCAGGTGCGGCGCGTTGGTCATCGACTCCATCCCGCCGGCCACGACGATCTCGTACTCACCGGCCCGGATCAGCTGGTCGGCGAGCGCGATCGCGTTCAGCCCGGACAGGCAGACCTTGTTGATCGTGATCGCCGGTACGTTCATCGGGATGCCGCCCTTGACCGCGGCCTGGCGGGCCGTGATCTGACCGCCACCGGCCTGCAGCACCTGGCCCATGATCACGTACTCGACCTGGTCCGCGGCGACGCCCGCCTTCTGCAGTGCGCCCTGGATCGCGAACCCGCCGAGGTCCGCGCCGGTGAAGCTCTTGAGGCCGCCCAGCAACCGCCCGATCGGGGTCCGTGCACCGGCGACGATGACGCTTGAGTTCCGCGTGTCAGACATGCTGTCACGATACCTGCGGCGGCACTGGTACGCCGCTGGTCGGCGACGTCAGACCGGTCACACGGATCGTGTCGGGTGGACCACTTTCGATGGCCTCGGCCCCGGTCGTAGGCCACCCTGGCGGCATGGATCAGCTGTTCGACGCGATCGACCACGTCGGCATCGCGGTGGCCGACTTCGACGAGGCCGTCCGGTACTACGCCGACGTGTTCGGCATGACCGTGGCGCACGAGGAGATCAACGAGGAGCAGGGCGTCCGGGAGGCGATGCTGTCGGTCGGCGACTCCGGTTCCTCGATCCAGCTGCTGGCGCCGTTGTCGGACGCGTCGCCGATCGCGAAGTTCCTCGACGAGCGCGGCGCCGGCATCCAGCAGCTCGCGTACCGGGTGCACGACCTGGACGCGGTCTCCGCCGTACTGCGCGAACGCGGCGCGCGGCTGCTCTACGACGAACCGAAGCGCGGCACCGCCGGGTCCCGGGTGAACTTCATCCACCCGAAATCCGCCGGCGGCGTCCTGGTCGAACTCGTGGAGCCATCGACCTCGCACAGCCCGTGACGGCGCGCTGAACCCTCCTGGTTGTCGGTTCGGCGGACTACTCTGTTCGGGTGCTGAAGGACAGCGCCACCGACTCCTTGCACGGTGCGCCGGCCGGTTTCCAGCACGAGTTCTTCGTCCATGCCTCGGACGAGGAGTTCGTGCAGCGTTCGGCTGCGTTCATCTCCGAGGGTCTGGCGGCGGGGGAAACGATCGTGGCCGTGCTGCCACCGCAGCGGTTCGCGGGACTGCGCGACGCCCTCGGTGCGGCTCACGACGAGGTCCGTTTCGTCGACATGACCGTTGCCGGTGGCAACCCTGCGCGCCTGATCCCGTTCTGGCGCAGCATCCTCGAGGAGCATCCCGGACCGGTCCGCGGCCTGGGCGAACCGGCGTACCCGGGCCGGAGCGCGGCGGCCTACGACGAGGTGCTGCTGCACGAGGCACTGTCCGCGCTGGCGTTCGCGGACGACCGGTCGTTCCGGTTGTGCTGCGCGTACGAGGCGACTGTCGGGATCGATCCGACGGTGACGCACTCGGACCCGGGGGCCCTTGCGGAGAAGGAGTTCCGGACCGCGCTGGACGGCGTACCGGACCGGGCCGAGCGGTGGGAGTTCGGGCCGGCCGAGCTCGGCCAGGTGCGGCAGTGGCTGAGCGGCCAGGCGGCGTCGCACGGGGTATCGCGGGACCGCCTCGAGGACCTGTCGCTGGCGTTGCACGAGATCTGCACGAACAGCATCCGCTTCGGCGGCGGCCGCGGGAGGCTCGCCGTGTGGATCGCGAGCGGTGCACTGATCTGCGACGTGACCGACGGCGGCCGGATCGACAACCTGCTGGTCGGACGAGTGCTGCCGCCGCTCGACGGGCTCGGCGGCCGCGGTGTCTGGCTGGCGAACCAGCTCTGCGATCTGGTGCAGCTGCGGTCGGGGGACGACTTCACCCAGGTGCGGCTGCACACCCGCTTGCGCTGACCCGGCCGGCGACCGGACCGGATAGGACCACTGACAACGGTGGACTGATCGAGTGACGGTCGTCTCACCCGGCCTTCGCTGTGTTACAGCGCACAGCCAGGCGTGCATACTCAACGGTAAGTTCCGCTCACTGACCGCCTTTGCAGGAGGTACTCGCGTGTTGCAGATCCTCGAAGCGATCCTCTCCGGTGACACTGCCGCCGTCGGAGCGCTCGACGTACCGGAGCACTACCGCGGGATCACCGTGCACGCCGACGAGGCGACCATGTTCGAGGGGCTGGACGCCAAGGACAAGGATCCGCGGAAGAGCCTGCACCTGGACGACGTACCGACGCCCGAGCTCGGGCCGGGCGAGGCACTGGTCGCGGTGATGGCCAGCGCGATCAACTACAACACCGTGTGGACGTCGATCTTCGAACCGGTGTCGACGTTCTCGTTCCTCAAGCGGTACGGGAAGCTGTCGCCGCTGACGGCCCGCCACGACCTGCCGTACCACGTGGTCGGCTCCGACCTGGCCGGCGTCGTACTGCGGACCGGGCCCGGTGTGAACGCCTGGAAGCCCGGCGACGAGGTGGTCGCGCACTGCCTGTCGGTCGAACTGGAGTCGCCGGACGGGCACAACGACACGATGCTCGACTCCGAGCAGCGGATCTGGGGATTCGAGACGAACTTCGGCGGACTCGCGGAGCTCGCGCTGGTGAAATCGAACCAGCTGATGCCGAAGCCGGCACACCTCACCTGGGAGGAGGCGGCGTCGCCGGGGCTGGTGAACAGTACGGCGTACCGGCAACTGGTGTCGGCGAACGGCGCCAACATGAAGCAGGGCGACGTCGTACTGATCTGGGGCGCGTCCGGCGGACTCGGGTCGTACGCGACGCAGTTCGCCCTGAACGGCGGCGCGATCCCGGTCTGCGTGGTCTCGTCGCCGGAGAAGGCCGAGATCTGCCGCTCGATGGGCGCCTCGCTGATCATCGACCGGTCCGCCGAGGGCTACAGGTTCTGGAAGGACGAGCACACCCAGGACCCGAAGGAGTGGAAGCGGCTCGGCGCGCGGATCCGCGAGCTGACCGGCGGGGACGACCCGGACATCGTGTTCGAGCATCCGGGGCGGGAGACGTTCGGGGCGTCGGTGTTCGTCGCGCGCAAGGGCGGCACGATCGTGACGTGTGCGTCCACGTCCGGCTTCATGCACGAGTACGACAACCGGTACCTGTGGATGAACCTGAAACGGATCATCGGCTCTCACTTCGCCAACTACCGCGAGGCCTGGGAGGCGAACCGGTTGATCGCCCGCGGCATGGTGCATCCGACCGTCAGCCGGGTCTACCCGCTGGAGGAGACGGCCCAGGCGGCGTACGACGTACACCGCAACCTGCACCAAGGGAAGGTCGGCGTCCTGACGCTGGCCCCGACCGAAGGTCTCGGCGTCCGCGACCCCGAGCTCCGCGCCCGCCATCTGGACGCGATCAATCGCTTCCGCAACAGGTAGTTCGTTTGGGCGTTTGAGTGGGGTTCTGACAGGCTTAAGGTGAAGGATTCACGCTGAGCCGCCAGAAGGGAAACTCCGGAATGCCTGACGAGTCGAGCCTGCCGTTCTTCGACCGTACGGCGACCGCGGCCGGGGGCTTCCCGGTCAGCCGTCGCGGGTACGACAAGCAGGCGGTGGACGACTATGTCCGCGCGCTGGAGATGCAACTCGTCGAGGCGCGGAACCGGGCCGACGAGCTGCAGCGCAACGTCGCGCCGCTGCAGCACCAGCTCGAGGAGACCCGGCGCCAGCTCGAGGCCAGCGCCAACCCGTCGTACGCGGGGCTCGGCGACCGGGCCGCGCAGATCCTCCGGCTCGCCCAGGACCAGGCGTCCGAGGCGCTCGAGGAGGCCAAGCGCGAGGCCGAGGAGCTGCGCGCGAACGCCGCCAAGGAGGCCGCGGCCGCGCGGGCGGCCGGTGAGCGCGAGGCCGAGGACATCCGTACGGTCGCGCTGAACGAGGCCGACAGCATGCGCCGTACCGCCGAGGGTGACGCGGCCGAGCTGCGCCGGACGGCGGAGACCGAGGCGGCCGAGGTGCTGGAGGCGGCCCGCCGGAAGGCGGAGACGCTGCAGCTGACGGCCGAGTCGCAGGCGAGCACGCTGAAGAACGGCGCGCTGCACGAAGCGGAGAAGATCCGCACGGCGATCCAGCGCGAGTCGGCGGCGCTGCGCGCGCGGCTGGCGGACGAGCGCGAGCAGCAGGCCAAGGAGCTCGCGGACAAGCACCAGCAGATCGCGGCCGACACCGAGAACCTGACCACCCAGATGAAGGAGGCCGCCGAGGCGTCCGAGCGCCGGGTGGCCGAGGCGACCGAGCAGGCCCGCAAGATCCGCGCCGAGGCCGAGGAGTCGGCCGAGCGCACGCTCGCCCGGGCGCGGCGCGAGGCGGAGCAGTTGCTGACGACCGCGCGGACGCGGGCCGAGGCCGAGCTGGCGAACGCGGCCGACGAGGCGGAGCGGTCCCGTACGGTCGTCGCTCGCGAGACGGAGCGCCTCGCGAAGCGTCGGGACGGCATCCTCACGCAGATCGCCGGCCTGAACGAGATCGCCAGCAACATCGCCCGCCAAGCCGCCGAACTCGACTCCGAGACGGCCACACCGTACGCGAACCCATTCGCCCGCCCGGCCGAGTCTCCGCGCTCCACGCCCGCCACCCCAGGCACCGGCGCCGGCAGCCCCTTCGCCCCGGAGTCCTCCACCTTCGCCAGCGACAACCCGTTCGGCGCCAACACCTCCTCCCCCAGCGCCCCCAGCGCCCCCAGCGCCCCCAGCGCCCCCAGCGCATCGTCCAGCCCGTTCGGCGCAGCTTCAGGCGGCTCGCCGGCTCCGGGCGGCTCGGCGGCTCCGGGCGGTTCGGCAGCTGCCTCCGGCCCGTTCGGCGCAGCGCCGGGCGACAGCTCGGCTGCTCCGGGTGGCTCACCTGCTTCGGGCGGCTCGGCAGCCGCCTCCGGCCCGTTCGGCGCAGCGTCGAGCAGCAGCTCGGGCGCTCCGGCGACACCTGCCGCGGGCGGCTCGCCTGTTTCGGGTGGGTCGGCCGCTTCCTCTGGTTCGTTCGGGACCGACCCGTCTTCCGCGCCGGAGGCGTCGGCGGGTGGGACGGGACCGGTTGCTGGTAAGGCGCCCGGCTCCTCCACCGAGGGTGCTTACCCGGCGGCGACGGAGGACGACAACCCGTTCCCGGGTGCTACGCCGGGGCCGTCCGCTTCGTCGTACGACGACGAGGACGGACCGTTCACCGGCGCGAGCCCGTTCGTCGGCACGGGTGCGGGCGACGCACGAGTGGACGAGACGCGGATCGACAGCGGCCTGCGGGTCGACCCGAAGGACGCGGGCGACCTGTCCGACAAGACCAGCAAGACCGCCGGCGGCCCGGCGACCGGCGCCACAGCCGGCACCGCAGCCGGCACCGCAGGGAATGACGAGGACCCGAAGGACTCGACGATGGTGGACGAGTTCCGGCTGGGTGACCTCGACGCCGAGGACACTCGGGTGAACACGCGGCCGTCCGCCTCGGCGAAGTCCTCCGGGGGCAAGTCGTCCGCGGACGACAAGACCGATGCGGCCGGTTCGGGCGCACGATCCCCGAAGGACAAGATGTGACGCCACCCGGCGACGACACCTCCACAGCGACCACCGACGCGGACCTCGCCGCCAGTCAGGCGAGATCCGCGGCCGCCGAGGCCGAAGCCGCCGCCGGCAAGAGCGAACGAGCAGCCGCCGACGCGGCAGGCTCGGCCAAGTCCGCGGACGCCTCCGCCGACGCAGCCGACGACTCGGCCGACGACGCCGGGGCGTCCGCGCTGAAGGCGGGCGCAGCCACCGCCAAGGCTGACGACGACGTCGACATCGCCAGCGAAATGCTGATCGACGAACGGCACCCGTCCGAGGGGATGGGCCAGCCCGGCCCGCCGATCCGCCGCGGCAACCCGTTCACGTTCGGGTTCTTCGCGGCGCTCGGCGTACTCGTCGCCTGGGGACTGTGGAACGCGCTCGGCCAGGCGCGCTCGGTACTGATCCTGCTGCTGGTCTCGATCTTCATCGCGGTCGGCCTGAACCCGCTGGTCGAATGGTTCATGCGCCGCGGCCTGAAGCGCGGGCTGTCCGTCGGCGTGGTGTTCCTGCTGATGATCCTGGCGGTCGTCGGCGTCGGTTTCGCGATCGTCCCGGTGGTCACCGACCAGATCGATAGCCTGATCAAGAACGCGCCCGGCTACCTAGACCTGCTGCAGAAGTCGAAGACGCTGACGAACCTGAACAACAAGTACCACTTCATCCAGAAGGCGCAGGAGTACATCCAGGACCCGGCGCTGGCGCAGCGCGCGTTCGGCGGCATCCTCGGCGTCGGCAAGGTGGTCGCGAACGCGCTGTTCAACATGTTCACGATCTTGGTACTCACGCTGTACTTCCTGGCGTCGCTCCCGTCGATCAAGCGGGCCGCGTACAGCCTGGTCCCGAGCACCCGGCGCCGGCGCTTCTCGATCCTCGGCGACGAGGTGCTCGGCCGGGTCGGCGGCTACGTCAGCGGCCAGTTCATGGTGGCGCTGTGCGCGGGCGTCACGATGTTCGTGTTCCTGGAGATCATCGGGCTGCGCGAGTACGCCGTGGCGCTGGCGATCGTGGTGATGTTCTGCGACTTCATCCCGATGGTCGGCGGTTTCATCGGCGTCGTCGTGGTCTCCCTGATCGGCTTCACCGGCGGCCTCTGGACCGGCATCGCCTGCCTGATCTACGGCATCATCTACCAGCAGGTCGAGAACTACGTAGTAGCCCCCCGCATCATGCGCCGAGCCGTAGACATCCCCGGCGCCGTCACCGTCATCGCAGCCCTCCTGGGCGGCGCCCTCCTAGGCGTAGTAGGCGCCCTCCTCGCCATCCCCTCCGCAGCCGCCCTCCTCCTGATCATCCGAGAAGTCTGGGTCCGCAAAGCCGACGCCTCCTGACGAAGCTGTCGAGCAGTTGGGGAGGATTTCCGCCCAATCAGGGCAGGCAATCCTCCCCAACTGTTTCGTCGTGCGGGCGAGCGGCGGCCAACAGTTCGCGGTATCGGATGGAGAGTTCGGGTTCGTCGACACTCACCAACCCGACCCACGGAAAGCGGTCCCGCACATCACTCGCCTGAGCCAACTGCGAGACCCGTTGATGGGACACACCGAGAATCGTGCTCGCGTCTCTTACCGGGACGCCGGCGTGGGCCAGGGACGACGCGAGCTCGCGGGTCAGTTCGGCCATCATGAGCTCGAGGTCCTTTGCACGCCTTCGCAGGTCGTCGACCAGACCCTTCGCCGCAAGCAGATCCCGGCCGCCGGCCTCGATGCTGGACACCTCCACCGCAACCGTCGAGAGGGGTACGTCGGTCGACACCGCGATGTACTCCCGAGCCACCCGCTCGACCTCGTCCAGCCGCCGTGCCTGAGTCAACCCGTCAATCGCAGGCACCGCCACCAGCCACCAGCGCCCCTCACGCCTGACGGTCACCTCATACGTCTTCACCCGAACATTTTCGTCTATCCAGCTAGACAGCTTCAAGGCAAATCGATTGGACGGTTCAGGCGGTGACGTCGAGGATGAAGTGTTGGGCGGGGGTTAGGCGGTTGTAGGTGTTGACGCGGATGTAGGTCTGTTGGTCGAGTTGTTGGGGGAGGGTTCGGTGGGTGAAGTAGGCGTGGAGGGCTCGGCGGGGGGATTGGGTTCGGTTTCGGGTGCCGCCGTGCCATAGGTGGCTGTTGAAGATGACGACGGTGCCTGCTCGGCCCAGGAGTTGGAGCTCGTCGGGGTGGGCGGCGGCGGGGTCGGGCATTTCGTCGGCGGGGAGGGTGCCTCGGCGGTGGGAGCCGGGGACTACTCTCGTCGCGCCGTTCTCGGGGGTGAAGTCGTCGAGGAGCCAGATGGAGTTGCAGACCTGGTACTCGCCGGGTTCCACGGGGTGCCCGAAGTCGGCGTGGAGGTGCTGGTGTCCCTGGCCTGGTAGGGCGGCGCGGCTGTTGAGCGACGACAGGCGGAACTCGCCCAGCACGTGATGCATCGCGGCCAGTACGCGCGGGTGGCTGAAGCAGACCTCGAAGAGCGGGTCCTTGTTCACCAGGTCCGCCAGGCGGTCGGCGCCTTTCTCCTGGTGTACTTCGAGGCCGGCGCGATCGCCCTCGGCCGCGGTCAGTTCGGCGAGGCGCTTCGTGATCGCGGACACCTCCTCCGCGGACAGGATCCCCTCCAGCGGAAGGAATCCGTCGCGATCCAACTGTTCCTTCTCGGCCGGTGTCAGTACGTCGTCGGTGACGCCGAGGTCGCGTAACGCGGTCTGCATGTCCATCGCGGCTACTCCTTCACAAGATGCACGGATCGATGCAAGCATCAAGGCGGCGTACCCGCGAAACAATGCAGAAGGCGACAGAGGTTATGCACAAATCGCCACGGCTGCTCGGCGCCGGCGTCCACACCGCCGGCCCGGGCAAGGACTACCCGCTGCACGCGCACACCTCCTGGGAACTCGTGTACTACGTCCACGGCCGGATCACCTGCCCGGTCGGCGACGAGACGTACGACGCGACGCCCGGCACCGTGCTGCTCACTCCGCCGAACACCTGGCACGCGGAGCAGAGCCGCACCGGGTACGCGAACCGCTTCCTCCTGGTAGATGCCTCGAGCAACCACCCGTGGCCGCGAAGGTGCTACGACGACACCGACCACACGCTGCGCCGGGTGTTCGACGCAGTGGTCCGCGAGACCGACAGCGACGAGCTCCGCGCGATCCTGCTCGCCGAACTCGACCTCCGGCTCCGCCGCGCCGCCACCCCACCGCCCTCCCCCGCGGAACAGCTCGTCGCCCAAGCCGAGCAACTCTTCGAGGAACGCTTCGCCGAACACCCCCGGATCGCCGACATCGCCGTCGACCTGGGCATCTCCCCGTCAGGTCTGCGCGCCGCGTTCGCCCGAGTACGCCGTACCAGCCCGCAGGCCGCCCTCCAAGCCGTCCGCCCCCGCCACGCCCTCGCCCACATCCGCAACTCCACACTCCCCCTGCAAGCAATAGCCGACCTCACCGGCTACCACTCCGTCAGCCACCTCTCCCGCCACATAAAATCCACCACCGGCACCCCACCCGGCACCCACCGCGCCGCCTTAGGCTGACCCGATGGCGTACTTCGAACGGGTCGGTGACATGGCCTACCGGGCGACGGATGAGGTTGGGGGCGCGTGGGATACCGCGACGCAGCACATCGCGCCGGCGCTCGGGTTGCTGGCTCATGTGGTCGAGCGGGATCGGGACGTGCGGCGTACCGACGGGCTCATCGTCGGGCGGTTGTCGTACGACATCCTCGGCACGATCCCGATCGACGTGATGGACGTGCGGGTCAGGGTTGTGCGGCCGGGGCGGACCGTGGAGTTGGTGGAGGCGGCTCTGGGGCACGGTGGGCGGGATGCGGTGCTGCTGCGGGCGTGGTTGATGCGGCCCGGCGACACCGCGGCGATCGGCGGTACGGCGTACCCGAAGATCACGCCGGTCGACGACATGGAGCCGTGGGACCCGTCGTCGATCTGGCCGGGTGGGTTCATCGCGTCGGCCGAGGTACGGCGGCAGCAGGTCGAGCCCGGGCGCGCTTCGTTCTGGGTCCGTACGCCGGTACTCCTGATCGACGACGAGGACGTCAGCCCGCTGGCCCGCGCCGCCGGGCTGTTCGACATCGCGAACGGGATGACCGTCCGGGCGGACCCGAAGGAGGTGGCGTTCCCGAACGTCGACCTGACCGCGCACCTGTTCACCACACCGCGCGGCGACTGGCTCGGGTTCGACACCACCGTCACCTTCGGGCCCACCGGGATCGGCCTGACGAGCAGCGTCCTGCACGACGAACACGGCCCCATCGGCACCCTCGCCCAACTCCTCACCGTCCGCCCGAACTAGAAGGCCTCCTGCACGGTCGTGAGCTCGATCCCCCGATCCTCGATCGCCTGGCGGATGGCGGGATCGAGCACGATCTCCTGATCGGACAGCCGGTACTCCTCCGCCCACCGGTACGTGTCCGAGCCCGGCCGATGCAGCGCGCCGAGCTCGGGCTGCGCCGCCGCGCAGTGCGTCACGAGCAGATGCACCCCGGGCGTGAGCTTGTCCAAGTACTCCAGCACCCAGGCCTTCTTGTCGGTCTGATCGCTCAACGTCGAGATCGACCCGAAGCGTTGCGCCTCCACCGGCGAGTAGATGAACGGCTTCCCGACCGCGGCCGACACCTCGTCGTACGCCGACGGCACCGAAGCCCCCATGTGTACGTCGAGATACCCGATCGTCAGCCCCTCCGCGGTGAACTTCTCGACCTGCGCCGACAACTCCCGCACCGCGTCCTCGTGCGTGACGGCCGCCTGCGCGTCTGCCACCGTGCGCAAGAACGTTCCATCGGGCCCCACCAACGAAGCACCCGAGGTCAACGGCCGCCACCGGAGGAAGTCCCACTCACATGTCAACGTCTGATGCACGCCGAGCGGGATCCCGAACTCCCGCGCCAGCGCCGCCGCCTCGGTGAACCACGGACACGCCGCCATCGTCGAGACCTGCGTGACGATCCCTTCCCGGAACGCCTGCACGGTCCCTACGTTCACCGCATGACACATCCCGAAGTCGTCGCCCTGAACCACCAGCCGAACCCCAGCCACGTCCCAGCTCCTCTCGTTGACCGAACAAGAACAACCTACGGCCCGGCCAGCTTGCTGACCTCGGGGGTCGGGCTCGTGTGGAACGCGCAGGCGCGTGGGTACGACGCGAGGCAGCCGCGGGTCGTCATCAAGGCCGTGTAGTAGTCGATGTACCGGAACCCGTAGGTCTCGCCGCGCGCGAACGCCTGATGCCGGATCGCGGAGACCCAGCGGTAGAACGCCTCGTCGGAGATCGGCACGTACCGGGTGGGCGTGAAGCCCTCCATGTCCTCCCAGTTCTCGGCGTGCATGAACGTCCGGACGCCGTGCCGTGGCAGCTCGGCCACCCGCGCGGCGAGTTCGGCGTACGGCGTGAGCGCCTTGAAGTCCTCGTCCGCCTCGATCGGGAGTCCGGCCAGGAAGCGTGCCCGCTCCGCGACCAGTGCGGTGTTCTCGTGGTCGCCGTGGATCGAGTTCTTCCAGTGCGTGATGATCGTGTCGGGCTTCTTCTCCCGGATGATCCGGGCCAGCTCGAGTGCCACGTCGTCGGTCGACGGCAGGAACCCGTCGCTGTGGTCGAGCACCTGGAAGCCTGCGCCGATCGCCTCCGCGAACGCCGTCCCTTCGGCGATCTTCTGCTGCTTGTAGTCCGCCGGCGTCATCCGCGGGTGCCCGCGCTCGCCGGGGGTGAGCGCGACGATCGTCGCTGACGCGCCCTCCAGCACGAGCTTGGCGAGCGTCGGCCCGGCGGTCAGATCCATGTCACCGATGTGCGCGCCGATCGCCAGTACGTTGTTGGTCATAGCGGACTCCTCATTTCAGGCCACTGAGTACGACGCCCCGGACGTAGTACTTCTGCAACAGCAGGAACACGACCAGCACCGGCAGTGTGCTGATCACCAGCCCGGCCATCACGATCGGCATCGTCCGGTCCGGGTCGAGGAAGCTCTGCAGCAGTTGGATGCCGACCGGCAGGGTCTGCAGGTCCGGGTCGGACGACGAGATCAGCAGCGTCCAGATGTACTCGTTCCAGGTGCCGATGAACGTGATCAGGCCGAGCGTGATCGCCACCGGCTTGGTCTGCGGCAGCACGATCAGCCGCCAGGTCTGCCACTGGTTCGCGCCGTCGATCTTGGCCGCCTCGAGCATCTCGTCCGGCAGCGAGACCATGAACTGGCGCATCAGGAAGATGCCGAAACCACTGACCGTGAACGGCAGGATCAGCGCCACCAGGCTGGTGGTCAGCCCGCCGTCGCCGCCGCGACCGAGAATGTCGTTGCCGCCGGCAAGCGGCCAGTTCAGCATGATCAGGAACGTCGGGATCAGCAGCAGGAACGGCGGCAGCATCATCGTCGCGAGAATGAACCGGAAGATCACCGCGCGGCCCCGGAACCGTAGCTTGGCCAGCGCGTAACCGGCCATCGAGGACGTCACCAGCACGGAAACCGTGACGGACAGAGTGACGATCACACTGTTCCGGAACAGCCGCGGGAGCTCCAACTGCGAGAACGCTTCGCGATAGTTGTCCAGGTTGAACGACGACGGCAGGAACTTGTACGGAATCACGCCGTACTCCCCCGCGCCCTTGAACGAGCTCATCACCATGTCGAGGAACGGCATCACCATCGCCACCGCTCCGAGGATCACCACCAGGTACGCGAACCACGGGAACCGCCGTCTCACGAGGTTTCCTCCCCACGCCGCCGGGCGATCCACAACTGCAGCAGCGTGATCGCCAGGATGATCACGAACAGCACCATCGCCATCGCACTCGCCGTCCCCCAGGCGCCGTACTTGAACGCCCGCTGGTACATCTCGAACGCGGCAACATTGGTCGCGTTCACGGGGCCGCCGTCCCCGGTCATCACGATGATCAGCGCGAACGACTGCAACCCGCCGATGAACTGGGTGATCAGCACGAACAGCAAGGCGGGCCGGAGCAGCGGCAACGTGATCGACCAGAACAGATGCCACGAGTTCGCACCGTCCACCTCGGCCGCCTCGTAGTACTGCGTGGGGATCGCCTTGAGCCCGGCGGTCAGGATCAGTACGGCGCCACCGATCGACGCCCAGGCCTGGACAACGGTCACCGACGGAAGCGCGTACGACGCGTCGGACAGGAACCCGATGCTGTTCACGCCGAGCTTGTTCAGGACGCCGTTGATCAGGCCGGCCGGCTGGTACATCATCTTCCACACGTTGCCGATGGCCACCACCGTCGCGACCACCGGCAGGAAGTACAGCACCCGCCAGAAACCCTGGAACGACAGCCGGTCGATGCAGTAGGCCACGAGGACGGAGCCGAACGTTGCCAGGAACACCGACCCGAAGGCGAACAGCAGCGTGTTCACCAGGATCGGCTTCACGAAGATCCCGTTGAAGCTCAGTACGTCGCGGAAGTTCGACGTACCGGCCCACTTCAGCGTGCCGAGGTCGAAGCCGCCCCAGTCCGAGAACGCGAGCACGATCGCGAAGACGAACGGCAGGATCAGGAACACGCAGAAGAACAGCAGTGCGGGTGACAGGAACAGGTACGCCGCCCGCCCCTCGCGATGCAGCTTGCCGAGCCGCCGGGTGGGCGCGACCACAGCGCTCACCCTGCTGACCGCGGTCGTCATTGCGGCTTGACCGCCTTCGCGGCCTGGGCCAGGGCGTCGTCGGAGTTCTTGCCATCGGCAAGCACTCCCATGATCGCGTTGTGCAGCGCGGTCTTCGCCTCGTACGCGCCGGGCTGGTTCGGTTCGGCCATCGCGTACGTCGCCGCGTCGTAGATCGGGGCGAGGTTCGGGTCGGACAGCGACTTCTTGTACTCCGCCTGGTCCGCGGTCCGCGGTGGGATCAGGCCCTGGTCGGCAAGCCACTTACCGGTCTCCGTGACCTTGCCGTCGGGTGTCTTGTGCTCATTCATCCAGGTCAGGAACTTCCATGCCTCGGCGGCGTGCTTGCTGCGCTGGTTCACGCCCATGAAGAACCCGTACGCCAGCGAGCCCTTGCTGCCCGGCGTCGGGCCAGGGATCGCGGCGACGCCGACGTCGGTCGAGTAGTGGTCCTTCATCTGGGTCTTCAGGCTGCCGATCCACCAGCCGGCCTGGATCGCCATCGCGACGCCGCCGCTGCGGAACTGCTTGGTCGGCGAGATCGACGGGTTGGTGGCCTTCGCGGCCGCCAGGTCCGACTCGAACTTCAGCGCCGCCTTGCCCGCGGCATCGTCGAACTGCGCGGTGCCGTCCGGTGCGAGGAACTTGCCACCGGCGGAGTCGAGCAGCGACAGGAACGGGTGGACCGACTTGTTGTCGCCGTCCTGGATCAGGCTCAGGCCCTCGACCTGGATGTTGCCCTTCGCATCACGCTGCACCGTCTTCTTCGCGGCGTCGGCGAGCTCGGCCCAAGTCGTCGGTGGCTTGCTGATCCCGGCCGCGGCGAGGATCTTCTTGTTGTAGAAGAGCACGTAGGTGTTCAGCTCGGTCGGGTAACCGAGCAGTGTGTCGCCGGTGGTGACCGCGCCGAGCGCCGCCGGGCTGTACTCCGCCTTGATCTTGGCCGCGATGTCGTCCGGGACCTTCGCGACGACGTTCGCCTTCAGCAGCTGACCGCCCCACAGGCCGTACGCGCTGACGATGTCCGCGCCGCGGCCGCCGGTCTGCCGGACCGTCATCGTGGTCAGCAGGTCGTCGAACTTGACCACCTGCGACTTCACCTGGATCTTCGGGTTCTCCTTGTTCCACTCCTGGATCATCTTGTCCAGGCCTTCCTTCGACGGGCCGTCGCTGTAGTGACTCAGCAGCGTCAGCTCGACCTGGTCCCCGCCGCCACCAGAGCCGCTGCCGCCACCACAGGCGGCAGCACTCGCGAGCAGGCCGAGTGCAACAGCAAGCTTGATGCCCCTGGAAATCCTCATGGTCATTCCTTCTCGCCGGCCGGGAGCAACGGCGCCCGGAGGATGGTGAACGTGCGGGTGATCTCGAACCCGGTCTTCAGGTACAGCTGCCCCGCGGCGGACTTCTCGCCGGTCCACAGGAACCAGGCACTGTGCGCGCCGGCGGCAACCATCCGCTCCAGCGTCAGGTGCAGCAGCACCTTGCCGAGGCCGGTGCCGCGCGACGCCGGCAGGACCCCGAACGGCCCGAAGCGGTCGATCACGCCTTCATAGGTCCCGTGCATCGCCCAGCCGAGGATCGCCCCGCCAGGTGCCCGCGCCACCACGATCCTGTCCAGTGGCAGACCGGAGAGGACGCCCTCGCGGATCGCCCGTGCCCAGTCCGGGTTGAAGTCCGCGCCGGCGATCGCGATCAGTGCGGTCAGTTCGTCGTCGGACGGTGTGCCGAAGCTGTAGCCGTCGGCGCCCAGTTCGTCGATGCTTTTGCGAACGTCGTCAGGTACGGCGTACCCGACGAGACTGCGGTCCATCGCGACGGCGTCGTACCCGCGCTCGAAACCAAGTACTTTCAGCAGACTGGTCGCGGCTGGGTAGCGGGCGGAGTCGAGGCCGGGGAGGAAATAGTTGGGTGTGTAGGAGGAGAAGAAGACCTCAGTCCGGCCGTGGGAGCGCAACCAGTCAGTTGCTGCGGTCAACAATGCGCGGCCGACTCCGTGGCCCCGATGCTCGGGATGCACGAAGAAGAACGGGATCCAGCCGGTCGTAGGCTCGAGGTCATCGGCGTCCGCCGCGATCAGCCGGCGGACGGCGTACGCGGCGCCGACGATCTGATCATTGATCACGGCTACCTGGAGACCGGACGCGTCGAAGTTTCGATCGAGCAGGAAGAGGTCGCGGAAGCGCTGGTACGAGATCGGGTCGGCGGGTGCGGCGGCGGTCCATGCGGCCGCGATCGCCGGCCCGTCGCCGACCTGGAAGGAACGGATCATTTGGCATCTCTTTCGTAGACAAGTACGTCGGAGCGCACCCACTCCGCCGGGGTGGTTGCCGCAGGCAAGAGGTCTAGTGGGTTGTCGCCGGCTTCGAGGGCCTTGCGTAGGGAGTCCGAGCCCCACAGGCGGTCCAGCGACGGCAGCATCGCGAAGTCGTCCGGGTACAGCTCGCGCAGCACCCGCAGCATCGACAGCGCGGTCCGTACCGGCTCGAACGCGTCCCGGTCGACCAGATGCAGCTGTACGCCGGATACCGCGACGCCGGCGTGCTTGCTGAACACCGGCTCGAACCACGTCCGCCGGAACATCACCCCGGGCAGCCCGAGCGACCGCAGTGCCGGCACGAAGCGGTCGTCGACGTACGGCGCACCGATCGTCTCGAACGGTCGCGTCGTACCGCGCCCCTCGCTGAGGTTCGTACCTTCGAACAGCCCTGTGCCGGGATAGACCAACGCCGTGTCGAGGGTCGGCATGTTCGGCGACGGCGGTACCCAGGGTTCGACGCCGCGGGCGTCCGGGGTCCAGCCCTCCAGTTCGACGACGGTCGCCGTACCCAACTGCCGCGCGAGCTCGCCGACCGTCAGCCCGTGCCGCAGCGGGATCGGCGCCCGGCCGACGAAACTCTCGAACCCGGGCTGCAGCAGCGGTCCCTCGACCCGGACGCCGCCGAGCGGGTTCGGGCGATCGAGGACGACGAACGGTTTGCCGAGCCGTGCGGCCGCCTGCTGGCAGTCGTACATCGTCCAGACGTAGGTGTAGAACCGCGTCCCGATGTCCTGGATATCGAACAGCAGTACGTCGACGTCGGCGAACAGCTTGTCGAGCGCCTCGCCCTGCCGCTCGTACGTGTCGAAGACCGGCAACCCGGTGTCGGGGTCGACGCCCGCACCTTCACTCGCACCGGCTTGGGCCGTACCGCGAAGGCCGTGCTCGGGACCGAACAACGCCGTCAACGGCAACCCGGCCGCGCGCAACGCGACCGAGGTGGGCGTGAGATCCGGCAGCACACCGGTGAAGTTCGTGATCAGTCCCAGCCGCCCGTCCGGCACCAACCCCGGCTGCTCGGCCACCCGCTGCGCGCCGGTCCGGACCACCATCGCCACCACCAACCCAGATCGTGGATCCTGCAGGAACTGGGTTGAAAACTTACCGACGAATTCCGTCGAAGGTCAATGGATTACGGACAACCGTTTACCGGAGGAATGGCGTCAGCACCGCCAGGAAGTCGTCGAGGCGTTCGGCATGCACCCAATGGCCGGCCTCCGGAACCTCGGCGTACGCCGCCTGCGGGAAGTACGACGCGATCGTCGCGCGGTGGTCCTGCTGGACGTAGTCGGACTTGCCGCCGTAGATGAACAGCGTCGGGCCGTCGTACACCAGGCCCGCCGCCTCGGCCGGCCATCCGGAGATGGCCGGGAGGGCGGCCTCGATCACCGGGAGGTTGGGGCGCCAGCGGGCGCCGTCGGCGTCGAGAATCAGGTTCTGCAACAGGAACGCCCGCGTGCCGGGCGTTGGTACGGCGTCCACGAGCTGAGCGTCGACCTCGGCGCGGCGGGTGACCGAGGAGAGGTCGGCGTTGCGCATCGCGCGGGCGTACTCGACGAAGGCCGGCGGGTACGCGACGGGCGCCGCGTCGACGACCACGAGACGCTCCACCACGGACGGGTGCTGGAGCGCGGTCAACATCGCTGTCTTGCCGCCCATCGAGTGCCCGACCAGCGCGACCGGTCCGGCGCCGAGCGACTCGATCGTCTCGCGCACGTCGTCGGCCATCTCGGGGTAGCTCATCGTGTCGACGTGCGGCGAGCTGCCGTGGTTGCGCAGGTCGAACGCGAACACCCGGTGCCGGTCGGCGAGCCGCCGGGCCGCGGTCATCCAGTTCCGCCCCGAGCCGAACAGCCCGTGCATCACCACGACCGGCGTACCCGTTTCACCGTACGACGTGACCGGAAGCTTCATCCGCACAACACCTTTCAACGACTCCGTTGCCAGCACGCGGTGTGCCAGTGGCGTCGTTCGTCGAGGGACTGCGCGCCGCCGAGCGCGCCGAGCAGGCTGGGGTTGTCCGGCCACACCACGACGTGCGGCGTGGCCGGTGGGATCAGCTGGTCGCAGCCCGGGCAGCGGTACGACTTCGCCGACGCGGACCCGGAGACCCGCCGCACGTTCCACTCGCCGTCGGCCTTCAGCTCACGGGACTGGGTACCACCGAGCAGCGGCCGGTCACTGACCGGCCGCTGCCACTTGGAAGGCCTTCTGCGCGACATAGCCCTTCAAGGCTAGTCGTATGACCTAGCTCACCTGGCCACCGCGTACGTCGCGCAGCCGATCAGCTCCATCGACACCTGGAGGCGTTCGAGGCTGACGTTCTTGGCGATCGTGTCCTCGGGCGAGTGGTACGGCGGCTCGAGGTACGACGGCGCCAGCTCGCCGCGCCAGGAGAAGTTCGCCGACGCGATCCCGGCCTCCTGGAACGACTGGTGGTCGGAGGCGCCTCGTTGTACTGGTCCGACCAGTTGCGCGTCGTACCCGAGCCGTTGGCCGGCCGCGCGGACCGCGTCGGTCGCGGTGTTGGCGAGCCCGGTGAACGACAGCAGCCAGTACGTGACCGCCGGATCCCAACTGGTCGCGACCATGTCGTTCTGAAAGACGGCGCGATACCGGTCGCGCTGGTCCTGGGCGAGCTGCGCAACGTGGTACCGCGAGCCGAGCAGGCCCTGCTCCTCCGAACCCCAGAGCGCGAACCGGAGCGTCGCGTGGGTCGGGATCCGGCTGAACACCCGTGCGAGCTCCATCGTCAGCACGGTCCCCGAGCCGTCGTCGTTCGCCCCCGGAGCACCAGGAACGGTGTCGTAGTGACCGCTCACCATGACGACCGGCCCCTTGCCGCGACGTTCCCCGATCACGTTGTTCGAGATCAGCCCGCGGTGTGCCGTCGTACTGATCTTCAGCGGCAACGACGTGACCACGGCCAGGGCCTCGCGGATCAGGCGCTTCTGCACCTGCGCCACCCCGATCACCGGAATCGGTGCACTGGTCAGACCACTCGGCGAGAACGCCGACGCCCGCCGCGGGTACACCTGGTCGGCCGGCAGCAGGATCACGCCGACCGCACCACGCGCCGCGGCCTCCGCGACGAGGGCGGGACGCGCGGCCGCGGTGTCGTCCGCGATCACGATCGAACCCGCGACATCAGCCGGCCAGACCGGCGCAGTCGCCGGGCCGACGTCGCGCACCGGACCTTCGACCGTGACGTCGAGCTTGCCACCGGGTGCGGCCCCGGCCTGCCAGCACAGGTCGTCCGGCAGCATCCCGCGGACGTCGGCGATCTGTGCGAGGAACTTGTCCGCGACCGGGAACGGCTCCAACCGGGTCCGGTACCCGAACTTGTCGAGCTGACCGGCGATGTAGTCGGCGGCCCGCTTCTCGCTCTCCGTACCGCCGATGCGTGGACCGATCCGCTCCGACAGCACCTGGAGATGCTGCAGTGCGCGTTCGGAGGACAGCCCGGAGACGATCTCCCGGTCGTACCTGTCCAGTTTCGGCCGGGTCACTGCACCCGGCCGAAGATCGTCGGCGCCCCACGCGGGCGCGGCGGTCAAGGTTGAGGCTGCGGTGACGCCGGCTACGGCGCCGAGCAAGCCACGGCGACTAGGTCCTGGCTGGCGCTCCAGCGCCGTCGCGAGGAGGTGCTCGGTGCGGTGCATCGGCGTGCGGGAGCGAAGGACTCGATGCGGAGCATCGTGGCCTTCGCTCACGTGCGGCGAGGTGCCGTGCCGAGTGCCCCGCAGTAGGCGCTGGAGCGCCAGCCAGGACCTGGGACCGGATCTGTCGGTCATGAAGGTCTCCCTCAGAAAGGTGGGCGGCCCCGAGAGCCCAGACCGTAACTGAGAGCCAGCTGAGTGCCTAGGGTTTACGCAGCATTGCTCCGAAGTTCCTCGCCGACCGCATGCATATGGCGCAACCCCATTCGGTACGAATCGATCAAACCCGTTGAAACGTAGGGCATTCCGATGCTTTCGCAGTACTCGCGGACGATCGGCTGGGCGAACCGGAGGTTGGCCCGCGGCATGCTCGGGAACAGGTGGTGCTCGATCTGGTAGTTCAGCCCGCCCATCAGCCAGTCGGTGACCAGGCCGCCGTTCACGTTCCGGGACGTCAGCACCTGCTTCTCCAGGTGGCCCCAGTTGCTGTCGGCATCCGGCATCTCCATGCCCTTGTGGTTCGGCGCGAACACGCTGCCGAGGTGCAACCCGAAGACCATGTGGTGCACGAGCGCGAACACCAGCGCCTGGGCCGGCGAGAGGATCAGGAACAGCGCGCTGAAGTACAGCATCAGATGCGCGGCCATCAGGCCGATCTCCAGCTTCTCGGTCCGGCGGCGGGCGAGCAGGAACCGGATACTCGACACCTTCAGGTTGAAGCCCTCGAGCGTGAGCAGTGGGAAGAAGACTCGCGCCTGGTTGCGGGTCAGCCAGCCCTCCAGTCCCTTGCGGCCTTCGGCCTGCTGCAGCGTCCAGACGAAGACGCCCTCGCCGACGTCCGGATCCTTGTCGGTGTGGTTCGGGTTCGCGTGGTGGCGGTTGTGCTTGTCGACCCACCAGGCGTAGCTCATCCCGAGCACCAGGTTGCCGTGCAGCATCCCGATCCAGTCGTGCAGCTTGCGCGAACCGGCGATCTGCTGGTGCCCGGCGTCGTGCCCGAAGAACGCGGCCCGAGTGGTCAGGATCCCCAGCGGAAGTGCCAGCAGGATCACCCACCAGGACGCGCCGATCGCGGCAATCCCGGCCCAGGTCAGTGCCATCAGGACGACGTTGATCCCGATCGCCATCGCGTACGCCGCGGTCCGTCGTTCAAGGAGTCCGGCCGCCTTGATCTCACGTAACAGCGGGGAGAAATCACTACCCTTGGTGATTGTGGTGGTCGTCATGGGTCCAGCCTCCGCAACGTAGGTCGCACGCACACTGGGCCTGAACCCCGAGCGCTCCTGGAGCCAGCGCCCCACTCGAAAGGGGACTTAACCCCACCGCGCCTGAGCACACGCTGAGTCATGATGGGTGTCATGAGCATCGTCGCCACCACCTCCGACGCACCGCCGATGCGGTACCCGAAGTTCGCGCAGCCGTGGATCGCGCTGTTCCTGGCGATCCTGGCCGAGCTGGGGATCGCCCTGTTCGTGCTCAGCGTGGTGTCCGTGCCGCTGATCGCGGTCTGGGTCGGCATTCCGCTGCTGCTGGTAGTGGTTCCGGCCGCGCGCTGGTTCGCGAACTGTCACCGCACGATGCTTGCCGGTTTCCTCGGCGAGCGGATCCCGCGGCCGTACAAGCAACCGCCGATGCCCGGCATGCTGATGCGGTTGCGGACGATCCTGACCGACCCGCAGACCTGGCGGGACATCGTCTGGTTGCTGGCGAACGCCGTCGTCGGCTTCACGCTCAGCCTGCTCAGCGCCGTACTGTTCCTGGCCGGGCTCTTCTATTTGGTCTACCCGCTGCTCGTGGGCGTGACGCCGAAGGGTGTGTTCACCGAGCCGTTCGGCGGACTGTTCACGGTGAACTTCTGGACCAGCTTCCTGATGATGCCGGTGGCGCTCATCGCGTTCCTGATCTGGAACGCGGCCGGGGAGCGGCTGCTCAAGGCCAACGCGTTCCTGGCGCGCTCGCTGCTCGGCCCGACCGAGAGCGCCAAGCTGGCGATGCGGGTCCGTGAGCTGTCCGAGTCCCGGGCCGAGACCGTCGACACCCAGGCGGCCGAGCTGCGCCGGATCGAGCGCGACCTGCACGACGGCGCCCAGGCCCGGCTGGCCGCGCTCAGCATGAACCTCGGAATGGCCGAGGAGATGGTCGCCCGTGACCCGGCCCAGGCCGCCGCGCTGCTGACCGAGGCCCGGGAGTCCGCGAGTACGGCGCTGTCCGAGCTCCGCGACCTGGTCCGCGGCATCCACCCGCCGGTGCTCGCCGACCGCGGTCTCGAGGGTGCGGTCAAGGCGCTCGCGCTGACCTGCCCGTTCACGGTCGACGTCACCTTCGACGTCCCCGGCCGGCCGGCCGCTCCGGTCGAGTCCGCGGCGTACTTCGCGGTCGCCGAATGCCTGGCGAACGCGGTCAAGTACTCCGCCGCGACGAACGCCTGGATCCAGATCACCCACGAGGACGAGAAGCTGCACATGATCGTCGGCGACGACGGTGTGGGAGGCGCTACCGTCAGGCCGGGCGGCGGTCTGTACGGTATCGAGCGGCGGCTGGCCGCCTTCGACGGTACGTTGACCGTGGTGAGCCCGAGCGCCGGGCCGACCACTGTGATCATGGAGCTGCCTTGCGAGTCCTCATCGCTGAAGACCACGCCCTCCTCCGGGACGGCCTGATCCGCCTGCTGGAGGCGCACGACTTCGAGGTCGTGGAGGCGGTCGACAACGGACCCCGGCTGGTGCCCGCGCTCGTCGAGCACCGGCCGGACGTCGCGGTCGTCGACGTCCGGCTGCCACCGACGTTCACCGACGAGGGCCTGAAGGCCGCGATCGAGGCCCGGACCAAGGTCCCCGGCTTGCCGATCCTGGTGCTCTCGCAGTACGTCGAGCAGCTCTACGCCCGCGAGCTGCTCACCGGTGGCGGCGGTGGTGTCGGGTACCTGCTCAAGGACCGGGTCTCGAACGTCGCCGAGTTCCTGGACGCGGTCCGCCGGGTCGCCGGCGGCGGTACGGCGATGGACCCGGACGTGATCGGCCAACTGCTGGCCCGCAACACCAAGGACTCCCCCGTCAGCCGGCTCACGCCTCGCGAGTCCGAGGTCCTCGGCCTGATGGCCGAAGGCCGCTCGAACGCCGCCATCGCCGCCGCCCTGTTCGTCACCGAGAAGGCGGTCAGCAAACACACGAACAACATCTTCGCCAAACTCGACCTGCCCCCGTCGGAAGACGACAACCGCCGCGTGATGGCGGTCCTCACCTACCTGTCGTCGCGCTGAAAGCGGTCGGGCCGGATCCGGCGCAGGAACTCGCGGGTCCGGGGCTCGCGCGGGTTCTCCAGGACCTGCGCGGGCGGTCCGACCTCGAGGGGGCGGCCCTGGTGGAGGAAGCAGACCTGGTCGGCGACCTCGCGGGCGAAGGTCATCTCGTGGGTGCAGACGAGCATCGTCATGCCCTCGGACTTCAGTTCGCGGAGCAGGTCGAGGACCTCGCCGACGAGTTCCGGGTCGAGGGCGGAGGTCACCTCGTCGAGCAGCATCAGCTGGGGTGAGTTGACCATCGCGCGGGCGATCGCCGCGCGCTGCTGCTGACCGCCCGACAGTTCGTCCGGTTTCGCCGATGCCTTGTCCGACAGGCCGACCCGCTCGAGCATCTCCCCGGCCCGTGCCCGGGCGACGTCCCGCGGGACGCGATGGACGCGGATCGGGGCGAGCGTGATGTTGTCCAGCACGGTCAGATGCGGGAACAGGTTGTACGACTGGAACACGATCCCGATCCCGGAGCGGATCTTGTCCGCGTCGGCCCGCGGATCGGTGATGTCCTGGCCGGCCAGCTCGATCACACCGTCGTCGACTGTCTCCAGCAGGTTCACGCAGCGCAGCAACGTCGACTTCCCGGAGCCGGACGCCCCGATCAGGACAACGCACTCCCCCGCCGCGACGTCCAGGTCGAACCCGTCGAGTACCACGTTCTCGCCGTACGCCTTCCGCACCCCACGTAACGTCAACAGGCTCATACCTCCACCTCGCTTCGCTCGGTTCCGGTCTGAGCCAGGGCTGCTGTGTTTGATTGTTCGCTCGCTACGCTCACTCACAGCGGTCCGCCTCCCCCGCCGTACCAGCCCTGTCTGCGGGCGACGTAGTCGGTCAGCCGCGTCAACGGGATCGTCAGCGCGACGAACAGCAGCCCGGCCACGACGTACGGCGTGAAGTTGAAGTCCACGGCCGTCTCCAGCTGCGCGGCCCGGATCGCGTCGATGACGCCGAGGACCGCGATCAGTCCGGAGTCCTTCTGCAGGCTGACGAAGTCGTTCAGCAGCGGCGGCAGCACCCGGCGTACCGCTTGCGGGAGTACGACGAACCGCAGCGTCTGGCCGTACGTCAGCCCGAGGGAACGCGCGGCTGCCCGCTGCGACGGATGCACCGACTCGATCCCGGCGCGGAAGACCTCCGCGACGTACGACGAATAGGTCAGTACGAGCGCCGCGCCGCCCCAGATCACTGCCTGATTGGGCAGACCGCGCAACTGCAACGCCGGTACGCCGAAGCCGAGCAGGAAGATCACCAGCAGCAACGGCAGCCCGCGGAAGACATCTGTGTAGGCCGCCGCGAACACGCGCAACGGGAAGAAGATCGGCCCGCGCAGCGTCCGCATGATCGCCAGCGTCATCCCGAACACCACGATCAGCACCGCGCAGACCAGCATCACCCGGACGTTCAACCAGAGGCCTTGGGCAACGATCGGCAACGCCTGCCAGCCGCGGTGAACGTCGAAGAACGTCTCCCGGACCCGCGGCCAGCCCGGCGTCGAACCGATGCCCACGACAACCAACGCGAGCACGACCAGCGAGCTGACGACGGCGATCAGCGTCGACCGCCGCGCCTGCCTGCTCCGGTATGCGATCCGCTCACGCTGTACCTCGGACGGTTGCCAGCTACTCACGAGAGTTCTGGAGCGCCGGACTCGGTCAAGTACTGCTTCTGCAGGTTGGCGAGCGTGCCGTCAGCCTTCAGCGCGTCCACGGCCTGGGTGACGCAGGCGGTCAGCTTCGAGTTCTTCTCCAGTACGTAGCCGAACTGCTCGGCCTTCGCGCCGGCCGGAAGCTGCCCGACGATCTTGCCGTTGTCGAGCTGCGCCGCGGTCATGTAGAACGCGGTCGGCAGGTCGACCACGATTCCGTCGAGCTGCTTGTTCTTCAGCGCCTGCACCGCCAGGTCGTTGGAGTCGAACACGGCCGGCGTCTGCTTCGGCTTCACGACGTCGCGCAGCTCGGTGTAGCTCGTCGTACCGACCTGGGCGCCGAGTTTCGCGTCCGCCAGGTCGGCGACCGACTTCGCGTTCGCGATCTTGCTGCCCGCGGTGGTGATCACGGTCTGCCGAACGTCGTAGTACCCGGAGGAGAAGTCGACGGCCTTACGGCGCTCGTCGGAGATCGACACCTGGTTCACGTCCAGGTCGAACGCCTTCGGACCGGGCGCGAACGCGGTGTTGAACTGCACGGTCTGCCACTTCACCTCGCCCTTGTCGAACCCGAGCTTCTTGGCCAGTGCGTAGGTGACCGCCGACTCGTACCCCTTGCCGTTGCTCGGGTCGTTGTTGCTGAACCACGGTTCGTACGCCGGCTTGTCGGTGCCGACCGTCAACGTACCGGGCGTCTTCACCGCCAGCTTGTCCTTGGCGCAGGCATCCGCCCCCGACGGCGTCGACGGGCCGGAGGAGTTGTTGTCCTCCGGCGCACACGCTCCCAGTCCGATGACCGCCAGTACGGCCAGCCCCGCCACAACTGCACGCGTTCTCATGCGGAGAAGACTAAGACCTCCGGCGGTAGTCGGTGGGGCTTGATCCAGTGTGTAGACGGAAGCGGGTGGAGAAGTAGAGCGGGTCGGCGTACCCGACCTGGGCGGCGACCGAGGCGACCGGGCGGCTGGTGAGCTCGAGCAGGCGGGCGGCCGCGTCCAGGCGGCGGCGTTCGACGAACTGCTGCGGCGTGACGCCGAGCTGCTCGCGGAACAGGTGCGCGAACCGGGAGGTCGACAGATTCACCGCCCGGGCCAGCCGCGGTACGTCGAGGGTGGCGGTCAGGTCCTGGTCGATCAGTTCGATCGCGCGCAGCAGCCGGTCGTCGATCTGGACCGCCTTCGGGTTCTGGGTGTCGCACCACAGCAGCGCGGCCTCGAGCGAGTTCGCACTCAGCTGCTCGGCCTGCGGCAGGACACTGTGCTGATGCCGTACGGCGTCGCGCAGATGGTCCGCGATCCGGTGGAAGGTGGCCTCCGCCGGGCGCAGCTGGATGATGCCGGGGGCAACCTCCGGCCAGTCGAGCAGCGGCAGCCAGTCGGGCTTCGGGTGCAGGTGCGTGTACAGGAAGTGCCAGCGGTCGCCGACTGTCGCGTAGTCGTGCTCGGTGCCTGGTCGGACCAGTGTCACGGTGCCCGGGGTGGCGGCGACCTGACCGAATCGTCCCTGGCCGTCGAGGGTCTGGACCAACAGCCAGTCGGTCGTTCCACGGCGCCGATATGTCGCGTACTCAGGGCCTTCGTCGAATTCGCCGGTCACCAGCCGGCGTACCACCGGATGCGGCGACTCAGCAGGATGTCGAAGGTTCATAGCCAGATAGACTATCGCCGGTCCGACCGCCCGGACCACATCCTGGAGCCATGACCCAGACAGTCGTGGACATCTACCAGCGGGACGGCATCGTCCAGGTCCCCCAGTTGCTCGAGCCCACTGAGGTCGAGCGGATCAAGACGGTTTTCATGGAGCAGGTCGCCGTCGACCACTCGCTCGCGATCGACGACGGCGTACCGGACGACGACCCGCTGGCGAAGTACCCACGGTTCGTGCACCCGCACCGAGCGACCGGCACCGAGGCGGGGAAGATCTCGCTGGAGCTGATGCTCGACGGCCGGATCCTCGATGTCGTCCAGGCCCTGATCGGTCCGGCGCTCGGCGCCCAGTCGATGTTCTACTTCAAGCCGCCGGGCGCCCGCGGGCAGGCCCTGCACCAGGACAACACGTTCCTGCGCGCGGATCCGGAGACATGTCTCGCGGCCTGGATCGCGATCGACGACGTGGACGCGGACAACGGCGGGCTCGCGGTCGTGCCCGGCTCCCACAAGACCGAACTGGTCTGCCCGGAGCCGGCCGACCTGACCGAGTCGTTCACCAGCGTCGAGGTGCCGGTTCCCGACGGCCTGAGCAAGGTCCAGACCCGGATGAAGGCGGGCGACGTCCTCTTCTTCCACGGCAGCGTCGTCCACGGCTCCCGCCCGAACTCCACGGCGGACCGCTTCCGCCGTTCGCTGATCTTCCACTACATCCCCGAGGACAGCCAGGAAATCGCCGCCTTCTACAACCCCCTCGTCCGCCCCGACCGCCGCGAAACACTCCTCCCCGAAGCCCTCGGCGGCGGCCCCTGCGGCGACTACGCCGAAATGGAGCCCTAGGGTTCCCGCACCCCGCCACCGACCGACCGCGGCCGGGCCGCTCCCGGCCGCGACCCCGCGCCGGCGCCACCTGGACCGGCACCTGCACCGGCATCTGGGTTGGGGGTGGCACTCGGGGCGGCGAGGCCGGCTCCGGTGATCCGGCGCAGATCGGTCAACCGCTCGTCGAGGCGGCCCGGCAGCACAAGTCCGTGGGACTGCGGTCTCCCGCGGGCTTCGTGCTGTGTCACCGCGGCCTCGACCTCGGCGACGACCCACTGCGGAAGTTCTGCGCTGCGGTCGAGCAGCGGTTGGGCGCTCGCGTGGAACAACTCGTCCTCCGCCGGCGTCGGCGGCAGGTTGCGCAGGGCAAGGATCTGCTGTTCGGCCAGCCACGGTTCGGGGATCAGTCCGTCCGCGCCACGATGGCTCTCGTACCACACGTACCCGTCCCGGTCGACGATGTAGAGGTCGTCGACGGACGACTCCGACTCGATCGTCTGCGCGGTGCCGGGCACCAGCCGGTACGCCAGTCGGCCGCGCTCGGGCGGTACCCACCGGCCGATGCCCGTGTCGTCGACGGCCTGCTGGTACCGGCCCGCCCGGCCGAGCCGGCAGTTCGCCTCGTGCGTCACGACGTACACCAGGGCTACGCGGTAGTCGACGTCGCGGAAGCCGTCCACCCAGCCCCGCGCCAGTTCGGGCCGGTGCAGCGGCGCACTGGCGATCACGTCGTACTGCGGCGTGCCGCGCCTGAGGTGTTCCAGGCAGCGCCTGATCATGCCTGGCGGAAGGCTGCGCGCGATGTCGTCCGCGGCCAGGATCCCGCGTGCCCGCATGATCGCGTCGTACCGCGGATGCGCCGTGATGTCGTCGTCGAAGTCGTACACCGCGACCGTCCCCGGGCCGAGCGACGCCTGCAGCAGCCACTGCGTTGTCGACTTGCCCGAGCCCGGCGGACCGCCGATCAGCATCGCCAGCGGACGCTGCCCGGGCGCCCGCACCGGCTGCTGTTCCGGGGTGATCTGCGCGAGCCGCCGATCGACCAGCGCCCGCGCCTCGTACGCCGTGAGCTCCAGGCGGCTACTGGCGATCATCCGTCGAGCTCGGCCCGCAACCGGGCCAGCAACTCCGGATACGTGCTGATGACGGTACGTCGCTCCGCACCCGACATCGCGTCCAGCCGCCGCAGCTCGTTGTCCTGGAACCCGACCTGCGCAACGAGCTCGGCCCGGCGCTCCGGATCAGTCTCGCGTGCCGCGAGCGAGTTGTAACACGAAGCCACTGACTGGAGCAGCGTGCGGACCCGCTCCCGCTCGACCCGCTCCGCGGGACCGTGCGGCGGGACGGGTCGCCCACCGAGCGCGTCCGTCAGACGCTTGCGCACTTCGTCCGGCACCGTGCCTCCCTCCCGCGAGGCAAGCGTAGGTTCGCGGTGGGTCAGTTGGAGTAGTCGCGGAAGCCTCGGCCGGTTTTGCGGCCTAGGTAGCCGGCGGTGACGAGGTGTTCTAGGAGGGGGGCGGGGGCGAAGCCGGGTTCGCGGAATTCGAGGTAGAGGGTGCGTTGGATGGCCAGGGCTACGTCCAGACCGACGACGTCCAGGAGAGCGAAGGGGCCCATCGGGAGGC
The DNA here is from genome assembly GCF_006715085.1 of Kribbella jejuensis. Taxonomy (NCBI): domain Bacteria; kingdom Bacillati; phylum Actinomycetota; class Actinomycetes; order Propionibacteriales; family Kribbellaceae; genus Kribbella; species Kribbella jejuensis. The sequence continues at coordinate 877,869 of NZ_VFMM01000001.1, forward strand.
GGCAGCCGAGTTTCATCGCGGCGTCGATGTCGTCGACGCCGGCGTAGTGGGCCTCGAGCATCCGGACGGCGTCGTTCAGGTACGGGAACAGCAGCGCGTTGACGATGAAGCCGGCGCGGTCGCCGCAGCGGACCGGGTGCTTGCCAGCGGCAACGGCTACGGCGGCGACCGTGTCGGCGACCTCAGGGGCCGTGCTGACAGTGCTCACCACTTCGACGAGCTGCATCACCGGGGCCGGGTTGAAGAAGTGCAGGCCGACCACATCGGCGGGGCGCTTGGTCGCCATCGCCAGGTCGATCACCGGGAGCGACGAGGTCGTGGTCGCCAGGATCGCGCCCGGCTTGCAGATCTCGTCGAACGTCTCGAACAGCGCCTGCTTGACGCTCAGCTCCTCGACCACGGCCTCGATCACCAGGTCGGCGGAGGCGAGGTCGTCGAGTTTCGCCGTACCGGTCACCCGGCGCAGCGCGGCGTCCCGCTCCTCCGACGACGACTTCCCGCGCTGTACGCCCTTCTCCAGCGACCGTTCAAGCACGGCCCGGGCCCGTTGAACCTTCTCGGTCCCGCGAGCCACGTACAGCACGTCGTACCCAGCCTTGGCCAGCACCTCGACGATGCCGACCGCCATCGTCCCGGACCCGACCACGCCGACCTGCTTCACCGTACGGACCGCGACGTCGTCACCGGCGACAGCAGGCGTGTGCTCGTCGTCCACCACGACCGGTGAGTCCGCCGACTCGTAGGTGTAGAACCCGCGCCCGGTCTTCCGGCCGAGCAGCCCGGCGGTGACCATCTGCTTGAGGATCGGCGCCGGCGCGTGCAGCCGGTTCCGGCCCTGCTTGTACATCGTGTCGAGGATCTCGTACGCCGTGTCGAGACCGATCAGGTCCAGCAGCGCGAGCGGCCCCATCGGGTACCCGCAGCCGAGCCGCATCGCCGCGTCGACGTCCTCACGCGTGGCGTAGCGGGACTCGACCATCGACACCGCGTGGTTCAGGTACCCGAACAGCAACGCGTTCGCGATGAAACCGGCCCGGTCGGCCGCGACCACCGGGACCTTGTCGAGCCGGCGGGCCAGCGCCTGCACGTCCTCGACCACGTCCGGCTCGGTGACCACGGTCTTGATCACCTCGACGAACTCCTGCACCGGTGCCGGGTTGAAGAAGTGCATCCCGACCACCCGCCGCGGCCGCTGGGTGGCGACCGAGATCTCGGTGACCGACAACGACGAGGTGTTGGTGGCGAGGATCGCGTCCTCGCGGACGATCTTGTCCAGCGCGGCGAAGATCTCGCGCTTCAGTTCGAGCCGCTCGACGACCGCCTCGATCACCAGGTCGCAGTCCGCCAGCGCCTCCATCGAGGTGGCGAACGTGACCCGGTCGAACAGTGCCTGCTGGTCCTCGACCGACAGCTTGCCGCGCTTCACGGCCCGGTCGGTGGAGTGCTGGATGTGGCCGCGGCCGCGCTCGGCGGCCTCCTCGTCCCGCTCGACGCCGACCACGGTCAACCCGTGGCGCGCGAACACCTCGGCGATCCCGGCGCCCATCGTGCCGAGACCCACCACACCCACTGTCGTCAATTCCCGAGCCATGCTCTGCACTATGCCAGTCCCGATACTGGTCCGCCCATGAGTTGCGTCACCGGCGAGGTCAACCTCACATGGCTTCGTCAGTCACGACCGCGTCGCCAGGACCTGGAACCACGAGCCGATCTTGGAGTCGGTCCGGGTCAGCGCGTCGACGGTCCATCCGGTCGCGTTCAGCAACTCGCGCAGCGGTTCCTCCTGCCACAGGACGAAGTGCCGGGGCAGGTCGAGATGCCGGTTCGACCACTCCTCGCCCTTGCCCTCACGGGTCGCGAACGCCAGTACGGGCGCGCAGCGGGCCGCTTTCCGCAGTACGGCGGTCAGCTCGGCGCGATCGAAGTGCAGGAACACCGCGCTCGCGTACACCGCGTCGTACGGGCCGCCGTACTCGTCGGTGATCGCGTTGAGCCGGTCGGCGGCGTACCCGTCGGCCCGCATCATCTCGACGAACGCCTGAGTCGCGTCGGTACGGCGTACCAGGTAGCCGCGGCGTTCCAGCTCGAGCGCGTCCCGGCCGGTGCCGCTGCCGAGCTCCAGCAGCCGAGCCGGCGGCGCGACACGCGCGGCGAGCAGATCGATCAGCGCGTTGTTCGGATCCTGCGGGATCGTGTCGCGGAACTTGTCCGGGGCCTGCTCGTACGCGGCCAGCGTGACCTCGTTGTCCGAGGCGACCCGCGTCCATCCGTCACCGGTGTGCTCGACGACGGCGGGGAGCTTCAGGCCGAGATCGAGCCCGAGGACGACGACGGTCTCGCCCCGGTGCAGGTCCGCGATCGCCTGCAACTCCGCGTCCGGCCGCTGGGTCAACTCCGGTACGACGGTCAGCTTCACGCCGAGATGCTCCGCCAGGTTCGACCCGGCCGCCGCCTCGAACGGCCCGGCGTACACCTGGGCCACCCGCTCACCGACCACCGCGTCCTGGACGTCCCCCGGCAACAGCAGAATCCGCGCGGGACACATGAGATTCATCGGGCCACGTACTCCAAGGCGTCGGCGGCGTACTCCGGCCAGACGTCGGAGCGGTCGAGCGGGATCTTCACCCACTCCTTCATCGGCCTGCCCATGCCCGGATCGAACTGCTCCACGCCGTCCAGTTGGAGCGCCTTGGCCAGCGCCTCCGGCGGCAGCTTGAACGTCATGGCGTCGCCGAACATCCCGGCGACCACCTTCTTGCCGATCTTCAGGCACGGCATCCCGAACATGCTCCCGCGCACCACTCCGGCCGCCTCCAGCCCGGCCGCCACCGCGTCGTACGCCGCAACCGCCTCATCACTCACCTTCGGCATCATGCTCACCACCTTCCCACTCCTGCGCCCTCGTGCACTACGGTGCTTTGTCGTGCGCTTGGTGATTGCTACGTGTTCTGTGGACTACTCGGGGCGGCTGACGGCTCATCTGCCGATGGCGCCGCGGTTGCTGATGGTCAAGGCGGACGGGTCGGTGCTGATCCACGCCGACGGCGGGTCGTACAAACCGCTGAACTGGATGTCCCCGCCGTGCAAGCTGGTGGAGGAGGACAACGTCTGGAGCGTCACCAACAAGGCGGGCGAAGAGCTCCGGATCACCCTCGAGCAGGTGCACAGCGACACCGCGTACGAGCTCGGGCAGGACCCGGGACTGATCAAGGACGGCGTCGAGGCGCACCTGCAGGAGCTGCTCGCCGAGCACGTGCACACCTTCGGCGACGGCTGGACGCTGGTACGGCGGGAGTACCCGACCGCGATCGGCCCGGTCGACCTGCTGCTCCGCGACGCCGACGGCCGGCACGTCGCGGTCGAGATCAAGCGCCGCGGCGAGATCGACGGCGTCGAGCAGCTCACCCGGTACGTCGAACTGCTCAACCGCGACCCGCTGCTCGCCCCGGTGCGCGGCATCTTCGCCGCCCAGCTGATCAAGCCGCAGGCCCAGTTCCTGGCCACCGACCGCGGCCTGGAGTGCCTGACCGTCGACTACGACCTCCTGCGCGGCATGGAGTCCGACGTTCTGCGACTCTTCTAGATCCTGACAAAGCAGGAAATTTGCCCGATTTCGGGCAGAAGCTTTGCCATGGACCCCGAAACACTGCATGGTGGAGCCGTGATCAGTGAGGCGGCGGCGGTGGAGCCGGTGGACGAGTTGGCCGATCAGGTCAGCCGGACGACCGGACTGTCGGCGGATGTCGCGCGGCGCGTGGTCGCCGACGTACTGGCCTATTTCACCGAGACGACCGAGGAGTACGTCCGGCGCCGGCACCGTGAGCTGCAGACCTACGGTGCCCGCAACGACGAGATCTTCGCCCGGCTCGGCGCCGAGCTCCGGCACTGGCCGGTCCGCTCACCCGAACTCTCCGCCCGGCAGCTGCGACGGATCGTCTACGGCTGACCGGCACCAAACCCTTTCGAAAGGCACCCACTACATGTGCGGAATCGTCGGGTACGTCGGCACGAAGCCGGCCGCGCCCATCCTCGTGGACGGATTGGCCCGCTTGGAGTACCGCGGATACGACTCGGCGGGCGTTGCGGTCCTCGGCTCCAGCGAGCTGAAGGTGCACAAGGACGCCGGCCGGGTCCGTGAGCTGGAGGCGTCGCTGCCCAAGCGGTTCGGCGGCAAGCTCGGCATCGGGCACACCCGGTGGGCCACCCACGGCGGCCCGAGCAAGGACAACGCGCACCCGCACGCCAGCGGCAACGAGCGGATCGCGGTCGTGCACAACGGCATCTTCGACAACGCCGGGGCGATCCGCGCCCAGCTCGAGGACGCCGGCGTCAAGCTGCGCTCCGAGACCGACACCGAGGTGCTCGCGCACCTGATCGAGCAGGCCGACGGCGACACGCTCGAGGAGAAGGTGCTGGCCAGCCTGCGCCGGATCGAGGGTACGTACGGCATCGCGGTGATCGACCTGGACTTCCCGGACCGGATCGTGGTCGCCCGGAACGGCAGCCCGCTGATCCTCGGCATCGGCGACGGCGAGATGCACATCGCCTCCGACGCGGCCGCGCTGATCCGCTACACCCGCCAGGTCGTCTACTTGGACGACGGCGAGCTGGCCACCGTCCGCGCCGACGGGTACCGCACGTTCACCCAGGACGCCGCCCCGACCACGAAGACCGCCAAGACGGTCGAGTGGGAGGCCGAGGAGTTCGAGCGCGGCCTGCACGAGCACTTCATGATGAAGGAGATCCACGAGCAGCCGGACGCGGTCGGCCGGGTGATCCGCGGGCGGCTCGACGAGCGCTTCCACACCGTGCACCTCGGCGGCCTGAACATGGACGCGCGCGAGGCGCGGGAGATCAAGCGGGTCAAGATCCTCGGCTGCGGTTCGGCGTACTACGCCGGCCAGATGGGTGCGCAGTTCATCGAGGAGGTCGCGCGGATCCCCGCCGACGCGGAGCCGGCCTCGGAGTTCCGGTACCGCAACCCGGTGGTCGAGCGGGACACGCTGTACGTCGCGGTGTCGCAGTCGGGCGAGACGCTCGACACGCTGGTCGCCGTGCAGGAGCTGAAGCGCAAGGGCGGGCGCGTCATCGGTCTGGTGAACGCGGTCGGGTCGAGCATCGCGCGCGAGGTCGACGGCGGTGTGTACCTGCACGCCGGTCCCGAAGTGTCGGTCGCGTCGACGAAGGCGCTGACCAACATGGCGGTCGGGTTCGCGATGCTCGGCATCCACCTCGGCCGGATCCGGGACGTCTCCCCCGCCGACGGCCGGCGGCTGATCGAGGGCCTGAAGAAGCTGCCCGAGCACATCGCCGCGATCGTTGCGCAGGAGCAGGAGCTGGCGAAGATCGCCGGCCGGCTCGCGCAGCACGAGTCGCTGTTCTTCGTTGGCCGTACCCGCGGTTATCCGGTCGCGCGGGAAGGTGCGCAGAAGCTCAAGGAGATCTCGTACCGGCACGCCGAGGCGTACCAGACCTCGGAGCTGAAGCACGGTCCGCTCGCGCTGATCTCCCCGGACGTGCCGAGCGTCGCGATCGTCCCCGACGACGAACTGCTCGACCGGAACATCGGCGCGCTGCACGAGATCGGCGCGCGGTCGGGCCCGCTGTACGTCGTCACGCACCCGGGCGTCGAGGTACCGGACGGGGTCGCGGCGAAGATCGTCGTACCGAAGAACGAGCCGGAACTCGACCCGATCCTGCTCACGATCCCGCTGCAGATCATCGCGTACTACGCAGCTGTTGCCCTCGGCCACGATGTCGACAAGCCGCGGAACCTGGCCAAGTCGGTCACCGTCGAGTAGAACAACCCGCAGCCCCCGTCACGCTTCGCGTGACGGGGGCTGCACTGTTCGGTGTGCACCCGATCCCGAGGCTCTGTGGCCGCACCCGCCGCGCGGCACGGCGGGTGCGGCACTGCGGGTGGTGTGTTCAGAGCTGTTGGGTGGGTGGCTGCGCCCGGCGGGTGACGGTGGCGGCTTCTGCGGTTTCAGGCGTGGGTTGTCTCGTCAGGTTGGTGCCGGTGCCGACGGGGGTCATGCCGTCCAGGGCTCGGCGGATGAGTTGGGCCATCTCGGCCTTGCGGTCGGCTTCGGTGAGGGGGCGGGCGGCTTCGGTGGTGCGGGTGCGTTCGGGCTGGGTAGCGCCGTACGGGTGCAGGTTGAAGTCGTTCACCAGGCGCTTGCAGACCTCGACGCCGCGGACCGAGTTACCGGCCGCGTCGAGGCGCGGCGAGAACGTGACGACGGCGAGCCGCTTCGACGGGACGACCATCATCACGTTGCCGGACACCCCGCTCTTGGCCGGCAGCCCGACCTGGTGGGCGAAGTCGCCGGAACCGTCGTACATGCCGCTGTGCCCCATCACCGACAGCACCCGCCTGGTGGTTTCCGGTGAGAACACCCGCTCCCCCGAGTACGGCGCGACGCCGCCGCTCGCGAGCGTGGCACCGGCGGCCGCCAGCCGGGCCGCATCGACCTCGAGCGAACAGACCTGGAAGTAGAACTGCGCCGTCGCCGCGGTCCCGGCCAGTCCGCCGCCGCCCTTCAACCGCCCCTTCGCCGCCATCGCGAACGCCAACTGCCGGTTCCCGTCCCCGGTCTCGTCCTCGGCGTAGAAGGTCTCGGTGTCGGAGCCGGGCCGCTGCCCCATCATCGCGGTCCACGTCTCCTTGACGGTGTGGAACCGCTCGCTGTGCGCCTTCCCCGAACCGACCAGCGCCAGCGTCGCGATCGCGCCCGCGTTGATCATCGGGTTCCGCGGTTTGCGGTCCGGGTCGAGCGACAGCGTGGGATCGTTGAAGGTCCCGCCGCTCTGCTCCGTCCCGACCCAGCGGTCGACCTCGTCGGCGCCCAGTTCCTCGAGCGCCATCGCGTAGCTGAACGGCTTCGACGTGGACTGGACGCTGAACGGTACGGCGGCGTCACCGACCTGGAACACCTGGCCGTCCGCGGTACAGATCGCGATCCCGAACTTCTCCGGATCGGCGTCCCGCAGCGTCGGGATGTAGTCGGCGACCGCGCCGTCCCGGTTCGGCAGCAGGTCGGCGTAGATCTGCTCGATGCCCCGGCTGAGCTCCGCGAACTCGGCGGGCGAAATCGCCAGCTCGCCGTTCAGCGCCCGGGCGATCACACCGTCGCCGTGCTCCGCGATCCGGGCGAACTCCGGATAGTCGAGCTGCACCGGCTGTTGGTCGCTGCCGAGCCGCAGCGGCCGACCGTCGGCGTCGCGGGCACCGGCCAACGCCGACCGCACCCGCGGGTCGAGCGGATCGATCCCCGCCTGCCCCAACCGGCTGAGCAGTTCCCAGGTCCAGACCCGGCCGTCACCGTCCTTGTCGACACTCTCGAATGACCGGAGCAGCTTCTCCATTGCACCTTCCCCAGCTCGGCGGCAGACAGGGCACTCGCGACAGCGTTGTCGGCGGCAACAGGTTCGCCTGCTCGTATTTCCGGCGCGGTCACGTGGTGTTACGACCACATCAACCGGACAACTTGTTGGACAAGTCGAGTACTTGTACGATCACTCGGCATGGACCGCATCCGCCGCGTGCAGCTCTCGTCCGTCGTACTTCCGCTCGATCAACCGATCAGTGATGCGAAGGTGCTGACCGGGCGGCAGCGGCCGATGACCGAGGTGGTCTTCCTGTTCGCGGAGATCTGGACCGCTGACGGTCTTCAGGGGATCGGCTTCAGCTACTCCAAGCGCGCCGGCGGTCCGGCGCAGTACGCGCATGCGAAGGAAGTCGCGGCGGGCTTGCTCGGCGAGGACCCGTCGGACATCGCCAAGGCGTACGACAAGTTGCTCTGGGCCGGCGCTTCGGTCGGGCGTTCGGGTGTGGCCACGCAGGCGCTCGCGGCGATCGACATCGCGCTCTGGGACCTGAAGGCGAAGCGCGCCGGTCTCCCGCTGGCCAAGCTGCTCGGCGCGTATCGCGACTCGGTCCGTACGTACAACACTTCCGGCGGTTTCCTGCACGCGCCGATCGAGGAGGTGAAGGAGCGTGCTTCGCAATCACTTGCCGACGGCATCGGTGGGATCAAGATCAAGGTCGGGCAGCCGGACAGCCGGATCGACCTCGAGCGGGTCCGGGCGGTTCGCGAGCACCTCGGTGACGACGTACCGCTGATGGTGGACGCGAATCAGCAGTGGGACCGGCCGACCGCGCTACGGATCGGGCGCGTGCTCGAGCAGTTCGGTCTGGTGTGGATCGAGGAGCCAGTGGATGCGTACGACGCTGTCGGACACGCCGAACTGGCAGCCGCGCTGGACACCCCGATCGCGACCGGCGAGATGCTGTCCAGCGTCGGCGAACACGTCCGGCTGATCGAGACGCGGGCGGCCGACATCATCCAGCCGGACGCACCGCGGATCGGCGGTATCACGCCGTTCCTGAAGCTGGCGACGCTTGCCGACCACAACGGTCTGCAGCTCGCCCCGCACTTCGCGATGGAGATCCATCTGCACCTCGCGGCGGCGTACCCGCGGGAGCCGTGGGTGGAGCACTTCGAGTGGCTGAATCCCTTGTTCAACGAGCGTTTGGAGACGGTCGACGGGCGGATGCTCGTCCCGGACCGCCCCGGCCTCGGCTTCACCACCAGCGAGCAGTGCGCGCGCTGGACGGTCGACCGCTGCGAGTTCACGTGAGCGGGCTGGCGTACCAGGTCGTTGAGGATCTGAAGCAGCGGATCCTCAACGGTGAGATCGCGCCTGGCGAGAAGTTGCCGGGTGAGAACAGTCTGGTCGAGGAGTTCGGGGTCAGCCGGACCGTTGTCCGCGAGGCGGTGTCGCGACTGCAGGCGGCCGGGTTGGTGGAGACGTTCCAGGGCCGCGGCTCGTTCGTGCTCGAGATTCCGGAGCGTACGGCGGGACTGCGCGCGGTCCGATCGCACCGCGACGTACTCGAGCTGATGGACTTCCGGATCGGCGTCGAGAGCGAAGCGGCCGGGCTGGCGGCGGCACGGCGTACCGCCCATCAACTGCAGGGGATCGCGCGAGCCCTCGACGAGTTCCGCCGGGTCGGTGACGACCCGGCGCGGTCGGTGGAAGCCGACTTCGCGTTCCACCTGAAGGTCGCCGTTGCCTCGGGCAACCGATTCTACGCCGACTTGATCAACGACCTCGGCCCCATGATGATCATGTTGCCGCGAACCCGCCTGAACCCGGTCTACGAGATGTCCGACCCCGACCACCTGACCCGCGTCGTCCACGAACACGAGAACATCCACGCCGCGATCGCCCGCACCGACCCCGAGAGCGCCCGCGCGGCGGTGCGGGTGCACCTCGCGAACACCCGGCGGCGACTCACCAGCACGCAGCATCCGAGCTGAACCCGCACTGAACCGTCCAGCCGGCAGTGCGGGCGTCACAAGACTGGGCACAGACCCAACCTACCGGCAGGAACGCGGTCCGTCCCGGCTTGGGTCGACGTGGAATCGGGAGCCGGGGGTTGGGGAGGATCTGCCTCCCGAAAAGGAAGGAGATCCTCCCCAACCGATCAGATCTCCTGCGGATCGCGATCCTTTGCTTGATGGGCGCGGCGCTACCAGCGCGCTGTGTTGGGGGTGAACCCGGGATCCACAGACCGCATGTACGCCGTGTCGTCGCGCTTGCGGAGCCCGCATGCCAGGTACTGCTCGTGCAATTCGCCCAGCGCGTCGGCGTCCAGTTCCACGCCGAGCCCCGGCCCGTCAGGGACGGGCACGCTCCCGGACCGGAACGCCAGCACACCGGGCTTGATCACGTCCTCCGTCTTCCATGGGTAGTGCGTGTCGCACGCATACATGAGATTGGGCGTTGCGGCGGCCAGGTGGGTCATCGCGGCGAGGCTGATGCCGAGGTGCGAGTTCGAGTGCATCGACAGGCCCATGCCGAACGTGTCGCAGATACCGGCCAGCAGTTGCGAACGGCGTAGCCCACCCCAGTAGTGGTGGTCGGACAGGACGACCTGGACGGCGTCCGCGAGCACAGCAGGCTTGAGGTGGTCGAAGGCGATCACGCACATGTTGGTGGCGAGCGGGACATCGGTCCGGCGCGCGACTTCCGCCATCCCGTCGATCGTCGGCGTCGGATCCTCGAGGTACTCGATCACCCCGTCGAGCTCACGCGCGACCTTCACGGAGGTGTCGACGGTCCAGGCGCCGTTCGGATCGATCCGCAACTTGTGCTCCGGAAACGCGTCCGCCAGCGCCAGTATCGCCTCAACCTCGCGGTCCGGCGCGAACACACCGCCCTTCAACTTGATCGCCGTGAACCCGTACTCGCGGATCATTTTCCGCGCCTGCAGCACGATCCCGCCCGGGTCGACAGCCTCGCCCCACTCATCCAGTTCCGCACCCGGATGCGCAGCCCACTTGTAGAACAAGTACGCAGAGAACGGCACCGACTCGCGCACCGCACCACCGAGCAGGTCGACCACCGGACGCCCGAGCGCCTTGCCCTGGATGTCGAGCAGTGCGACCTCGTACGGCGACAGCACCACGTCGGCCGGATCTTGCAGGTTGAGCATCCCGCCGACCTTCGTACCACCGGCCGTCAGGACGTCGCGGACACGCCGGCGGAGTTCGTTGAGGTCGAACGCATCCAACTCGGGCAGGACGCCCGCGACGGCTTTCAACCGTTCTAGATGATCGTCGGCCGCATACGTCTCGCCCAGGCCCACCAGACCGTCGTCCGTGTGCACCTGGACGATGGTGCGGAGGGCGTACGGCTCGTGGACGCCGACGACGTTGAGGAGTGGCGGGTCCGCGAACGCGACCGGGGTCAGCTCGACTCGGGAAATTCGCGTCACACGTGTTCCTTCCGCTTGGCGAGTCGCCTGACGCCTGGTAGCAGCAGGACGAGGACGAGGACCGCGAGGACGGATCCGGAGATCGGACGGGTGAAGAAGCCGGCCGGGTTGCCGCCGAAGATCAGCAGGGACTGGCGTACGGCGGTCTCCATCACGCTGCCCAGCACGAACGCCAGCACCAGCGGTCCCGGCTCGAAGCCGAACTTCTTCATCAGGTAGCCGAGGACGCCGAACACGATCACCAGGAAGATGTCGAACACCTGGTTCGCCACCGTGTAGACGCCGAGCAGCGTGATCAGCACGGTGATCGGCGCGAGCACGGCCGGCCGGACCTTGAGGATCTTCACGAACAGCCCGACGAGCGGGATGCTCATGATCAGCAGCAGGATGTTGCCGAGGTACATCGAGTTGATCACGCCCCAGAACAGGTCCGGGTGTTCGGTCACCAACTGTGGGCCGGGTGGGATGCCCTGGATCAGCAGCGCACCGAACATCAGCGCCATCGTCGCGTTCGCCGGGATCCCCAGCGTCAGCAGCGGGATGAACGACGAGGTCGCGGCCGCGTTGTTCGCGGTCTCCGGTGCCGCCACGCCCTCGACCGCACCGCGCCCGAACCGCTCCGGCTGCTTGGCCCGGCGCTTCTCCACCGCGTAGGCGACCAGCGACGACAGCGTCGCGCCGCCGCCCGGAAGTACGCCGAGCACGAACCCGATCACCGAGCCGCGGGCGATCGCACCCCGCGACTGCCGCAGGTCGGACCGGGACGGCCAGGCGTTCGCGACCGCGATCGGCCGCTGCTGTCTGTGGTGCCGCTCCTCCAGGTTGTAGAGGATCTCGCCGAGCCCGAACAGACCCATCGCGATCGGTACGAAGTCGATGCCGTCGGCAAGGTTCAGGCTGTCGAAGGTGAACCGGTTCGCGCCGGTGAACGTGTCCCGCCCGACCGTTGCCAGCAGCAACCCCAGTCCGGCCGCGATCACCGCCTTCAACCGCCCGCCGTTTCCGACCGTCGCGACCAGCAGTACGCCGAACAGCGACAACGCGGCGTACTCCGGCGGACCGAAGTCCAGTGCCACTCCGGCGACCACCGGCGCGAGCAACGTCAGCCCGATGATCGACACCGTGCCGCCGATGAACGAACCGATCGCCGCGACCCCGAGCGCCGTACCGGCCCGCCCTTGTCTCGCCAACGCGAACCCGTCGAAGACAGTCACCACCGAGGACGCCTCGCCCGGGAGTCGGAGCAGTACGGACGTGATCGTGCCGCCGTACTGGGCGCCGTAGAAGATGCCGGCCAGCATGATGATCGCCGACACCGGCTGCACGCCGTACGTGATCGGCAGCAGGATGGCGATGGTCGCGGCCGGTCCGAGTCCGGGCAGGACGCCGATCAGCATGCCGATGACGACGCCGAGCAGGCAGTAGAGCAGGTTCGTGGGTTGCAGGACGACGCCGAAGCCGTCGATCAGAGCGCCCATCAGATCAGCCTGGGCAGCGGGATCTGCAGCAGCAGCACGAACAGTACGTAGAACGCCGCGACGGTGACGACGGTGATCACGACCGACGACACCCACGACTCCTTGCCGAGGAAGCGCAGCCACACGAACGTCAGCAGCAGCGACGGGATCTCGAATCCGATCGTCGGCAGCAGGGCGGCGAAGACGATCAGCGACAGTACGGCGATCGCGGTCAGCACACTCGCCCTGGAGAACTTCTCGGTGTCCGTACCGTGCCGGCCGACCAGTGCGAGCGCGACGGCGAGCACGGTCACGACCACGCTGACCACGAACGGCCACAATCCCGGCCCGGGGTGCGTCAACTGTCCCAGACCGAGCGCGACCGAGCCGACCAGCCCGCCGATTCCGATGGCACCGGCTACGATCGCGGCGCCCAGCTGCGACCACGGCCCGGCGTGCGGCGGCCGGTCCTCGGCCAGTTCGGCCTGCAGGCTCTCGGCGTCGATGCTCACTTCTTCGCCGCCAGCGAGATGCCGTACTGCTCGAGCTGCGCCTTGTACTTGGTGGAATATCCCTCGAGGATCTTCCGCACCTCGTCCGGCGACACCTCGATCGGCGTCAGGCAGTGCGCGTCGTTGAACTTCTTGTAGGCGTCGGTCGCGTACGTCTTCTTCGCCGCGTCGAGGAGTTTGGCCTTGACGGCGTCCGGCGTACCCTTCGGTGCCGTGAGGAAGCGGTACTGCGACACCACCACGTCGTACCCCTGCTCCTTGGCCGTCGGTACGTCGGGCAGGAACTTGATCCGCTCGGCCGAGAACACCGCGAGCGGGACGACCTTGCCGGCCTTCACCTGCTCGATGCCGTCGCCGACCTGGATCGTTGCCACGTCGACCTGACTGCCGAGCAGCGCGGTCAGCGCCGGGGCGCCGCCGTCGAACGGTACGTCGGTCGCCGGGATCGCGGCCTGCTTGAACGTCAGCGCCGACGCGAGTTGCGCGCCGGTCCCGACGCCGGTCGTGCCGTACTTGATGTTCTTGCCGGACTTCTTCAGATCGGCGATCGACGTGTAGCCCGAGCCGACCGGCGCGATCAGCACGTAGTCGTCCTGCGAGATCCCGCCGAGCAGGTCGAAGTCGTCCAGCTTGACCACCTCGTTCGCGGTCACCGCCAACGGGGTGATGGTGAACAGCGACGCGTTCTGGACGGCGATCTTGTAGCCGTCGGGTTTGGCCGCCTGGAGTTCCTTGGCGTTCAGGGCGCCGTTCGCCCCGGGCTTGTTGATCACCGGCACCGAGACGCCGAGGTCCTTGCTGATGCCCTCGGCCAGCGCCCGGGTGATCAGGTCGGTACTGCCACCGGGAGAAGCCCCGACGCTCATCTGGATGTTGCCGGTCGGGAAGTCGCCGTTGCCGCCGGTGGAGGTCGTCTTGACCGCATCGCAGCCGGCCAACACGACAGAGGCGCTGACCGCCGTCACCAGGACGCGGCGGCTGAGCTTGCTGGACACCATCGGTTCGTCCTCCTCTACGGGGCGTGGTCTGCGTGAGCGTAGGGACGGCGCTTCATGCGTGTCCAAGGCCGATGAGGCATCGAGTGATACCTTTCCGGCATAATGTTTTCGCTCGATCAGTTGAGTGCGTTCGTCGCGGTCGCCGAGGAGCTGCACTTCGGGCGGGCCGCCGAGCGGCTGAACATGACCCAGCCGCCGTTGAGCCGGCAGGTGCAGAAGCTCGAGCGGGCCGTCGGCGTCCGGCTCCTGGAGCGCGACAACCGCAAGGTCGAGCTGACCGAGGCCGGGCGCGCCTTTCTGGTCGAGGCCCGGCGGTTGCTGGCTCTGGTCGAGACCGCCGGGGACCTTGCCCGGCGGGTTGATCAAGGGGCCGCGGGCACTTTGCGGCTCGGGTTCACCGCGACCTCGGCGATCCGTACGTTGGGGCCGTTGCTGCGCCGGCTGTCCGAGGAGTTGCCGGACGTCGACGTGATCCTGCACGAGCGGGTGACGCCCGCGCAGCTCGACGGGTTGCTGCGCGGCGAGCTCGATCTGGGGCTCGGGCGGCCGCCGTTCGATCTCAACGTACTCGCCTCCCGGGTCGTGTTCCGCGAGCCGTTGTGTGCTGTTGTCCCCGGCAACCATCCGCTCGGGTCGCTCGGCCGGCCGCTGACCGCCGCGGACTTCGCCGGCGAGCCGGTGATCAGCTACTCGCCGACCCAGGCGCGGTACTTCCACGAGCTCACCGTCCGGTTCCTGGCGGCGTCGCACCCGCGGATCGAGCAACGGGTGCAGCAGATCCTCACCGTGATCCTCCTCGTCGCAGCCGGGCGCGGCGTCGCGCTGGTCCCGGCGTCGGCGCGCAGCCTCGGGGTCGACGGTGTGACGTACTGCGACCTCGACGGACCGGCCGATCTCGTCGAGCTGCACGCGATCTGGCGGCGGGACAACACCAGCGCCGTGCTGCGCCGAGTGTTGGCGATGCTCTCAGAGCATCAGTAGATCCAAAAACGATCTTGGACAGGTATTCACCCCGCTTCCTACGCTGAACTCTGTGTACTCCCCCGATGAACTCGCCGCGCAGCTCAAGACCGGGCTGCTCTCGTTCCCCGTCACCGCATTCCACGACGACCTGAGCTTCAACGAGGCGGCGTACCGCGAACACCTCTCGTGGTTGAGCCAGTACGACGTCGCAGGTCTGTTCGCCGCGGGCGGTACCGGCGAGGGGTTCTCGTTGACGCCTTCGGAGATCGACACCGTCGTACGGGCCGCGGTGTCCGAGGTCGATGGACGCGTGCCGGTGATCGCGCCTGCGACCGGTGGTACGGCGTCGGCGATCGAAGGGGCGCGCGCCGCGGAGGCTGCGGGCGCGGACGGGATCCTGCTGTTCCCGCCGTACCTGACGGAGGCCGGGCAGCGTGGTCTGATCGAGCATGTGTCTGCGGTGTGCCGTAGTACGAGTCTGGGCGTGACTGTGTACAGCCGGGCGAACGCGGTGCTCAGCGACGTGACAGTGGCTGAGCTCGCGGAGCGGAATGCGAACCTCGTCTGTTTGAAGGACGGGGTCGGGAACGTCGAGCAGATGACGCGGACGTACGCGCGGGTCGGTGAGCGGCTGACGTACATCGGCGGTCTGCCGACGGCGGAAACGTTCGCGCTGCCGCTGCTGCAACTCGGGTACAGCACGTACTCGTCGGCGATCTTCAACTTCGTCCCGGAGTTCGCGCTGGGGTTCTATGCGGATGTGCTGGCGCAGGATCGTTCAGCGGTCTACCGGAAGCTGAACGAGTTCGTGCTGCCCTATCTGGACATTCGCGATCGGACCAAGGGGTACGCCGTGTCGATCGTCAAGGCCGGTGTGAACGCGATCGGGCGCAATGCCGGGCCGGTGCGGCCGCCGCTGCAGGATCTGAACGCTGACGAGGTTGCCTTGCTCGCCGACCTGATCGGGAAGGTGTCATGACGCCGACGGTCGCATCGGTAGAAGTCGTACCGGTGGCCGGCCGCGACAGCATGCTGCTGAACCTCAGCGGCGCCCACGGCCCGTTCTTCACCCGCAACATCGTGCTGATCACCGACAGCACCGGAAACGTCGGCGTCGGCGAAGTCCCAGGCGGCGAGCCGATCGCCCAGACCATCCGCGCCGCCGCGCCACAGTTGGCAGGCCAAACCCTTGCCAAGTACCGAGGCCTGCTGCACACCGTTTCCAGAACCTTCGAAGGCCTCGACAGCAGTGGACGCGGGCTACAAACTTTCGACCTCCGTACGACGGTGCATGCCGTCACCGGGCTGGAGTCCGCGCTCCTCGACCTACTGGGCCAGCACCTCGGTGTACCAGTGGCCGAACTATTGGGCGAAGGGCAGCAACGCACCGAGGTCCCGGTACTGGGTTACTTGTTCTACGTAGGTGATGCGGCACAAACGGACCTGCCCTACCCCACCGACGAGGGTGGTGACGGGTGGGAGCGGCTGCGGCGCCGGCCCGTGTTGACGGCTGACGCGGTGGTGGAGCTGGCTGTCGCAGCTCAGGAGCGGTACGGATTTGTCGACTTCAAGCTGAAGGGCGGCGTGTTCGACCCGCACGTGGAGATCGACGCCGTGCGGGCGCTGCACAAGCGGTTTCCGGAGGCCCGGATCACCGTCGATCCGAACGGCGCATGGCTGTTGCGGGAGGCCGTGGCCGTCTGCGCGGGACTGGACGACGTACTCGCGTACGTCGAGGACCCGTGCGGCGCGGAAGGCGTGTTCTCCGGGCGGGAGACGATGGCCGAGTTCAAACGCCGGACCGGGCTCCGGACCGCGACGAACATGATCGCCACCGACTGGCGCGAGCTCGCGCACGCGATCCGTACCGAGGCGGTCGACATCCCGCTCGCCGACCCGCACTTCTGGACGATGGCCGGGTCGGTACGCGTCGCCCAACTGTGCAACGATTTCGGGCTCACCTGGGGGTCGCACTCCAACAACCACTTCGACATCTCGCTCGCGATGTTCACCCAGGTCGGCGCCGCGGCGCCCGGCGAGATCACCGCGCTCGACACGCACTGGATCTGGCAGGACGGGCAGGCGCTGACCAAGAACCCGTTGCGGATCAGCGGCGGCAAGATCGCCGTACCCACCGCTCCGGGCCTCGGCATCGAGCTCGACCGCGACGCCCTCGCGGCTGCTCATGAGCTCTATCTGGAGCACGGTCTCGGCGCGCGCAACGACGCGATCGCGATGCAGTACCTGATCGAGGACTGGCGGTTCGACCCGAAGCGGCCTTGTATGGTGCGGTGATGAAGGTCTTCTTGTCCACCGACATGGAAGGTACGGCGGGCGTCGTCGACTGGAGTCAGGCGCGCGGGCCCACCACCGAGTACGAGTACTACCGCCGCCAACTGCAGGCCGAGGTGAACGCCGCGATCGACGGCGCGCTGGCCGCGGGCGGGACGGAGTTCCTGGTCAACGACTCGCACTCGACGATGCAGAACCTGCTCCCGGACGAGCTGCACGGCCGGGCGAGCTACCTGTCCGGCAAGCACAAACCGCTGTACATGATGCAGGGCCTGGACAGCTCGTTCGACGCCGCGTTCTTCGTTTCGTACCACGGTTCGGCCGGGGCGACCGGGTCCGTGCTGCCGCACACGTACAACCCGCGCGCGATCGCCGAGGTCCGGCTGAACGGCGCGATCACCGGCGAGGCCGGGATCAACGCACTGGTCGCGCTCGCCCACCAGGTGCCGGTCGCACTGATCTCCGGCGACCGCACCACGATCGACGAGGCACAGCCGTTCTGCCCGGACATCGAATCGGTCGTGGTGAAGGAGTCGATCTCGCACAACGCCGCGCTGTCCGTACACCCCGAACGCGCCCGCGAACTCATCCACGACGGCGCCCGCCGAGCCCTCGCCCGGTTGAGCGACATCCGCCTACCAAGCATCACGCTCCCGGCCGAGCTCACCGTCCGCTTCCACAACCGCGCCTACGCCGACCTGGCCTGCCAACTCCGCAACACCGAACGCCGGGAAGACCGGGTCATTGCCCTACACAACGAAGACCCTCTGCAGCTCTACCGGACCTTCATCACCACAGTCTTCCTGACCCGCGGCGTCACCGACTGACAACGACGCCCGTCGCCGGCGGGTGGCGTGATCGGGGTTGGCGGGTAACAATCTGTTATGCGCGTGATCGTGGTGGGTGCGGGCGTGATCGGGTTGAGCTGTGCCATTCGGCTCGCCGAGGGCGGGTTCGAGGTGGCGGTGTTCGCCCGGGACCTGCCGTTGGAGACGACGTCGTCGGTGGCGGCCGCGCTCTGGTACCCGTACCTGTCGGCGCCCGAGGACCGGGTGGCGGGTTGGTCGCGGACGACGTACGAGGAGTTCGCCAAGCTCGCCGAGGTCGAGCCCGCGGTCGAGCTGCGGCACGGGCGGGAGTTTCTCACCGAACGTACGCCGGACCCGTCGTGGGCCGACGTACTGCCGGATCTCACCCGGGTCGGGTCGCCGCCGCCGGGGTTCGTCGACGGGTGGGCGTTCACGGCGCCGGTGATCGACATGCCGGCGTACCTACCCGCGCTGGTGAAACGGCTCGAGGCCGCCGGCGGAACGCTGACCCGCGCGGCACTGTCCGCGCTACCGACCGCTGCCGATCTGGTGGTGAACTGCGCCGGGCTCGGCGCCCGCCTGACCGCGAGCGACCCGACCGTGACGCCGGTCCGCGGCCAGGTGCTGACGGTCGAACCGTGCGGCCTGACCGACTGGCTGCTCGCGGACCGTTCGCCGAGCGAGTTGACGTACGTCATCCCGCGCAGGAACGACGTCGTCGTCGGCGGTACCAGCCAACCGGGCGACTGGAACCTCGCGGTCGACCCGAAGACCACCGAGCAGATCCTCGACCGCGCCGCCGAACTCGTCCCCCAACTGCGCAAGGCGAACATCATCCGCCAACGCGTCGGCCTCCGCCCCGCCCGCCCGGCGATCCGCTGCGAGCTGGTCCGCACCCGTGCCGGCGAGCCGATCATCCACTGCTACGGCCACGGCGGCTCCGGAATCACCCTCTCGTGGGGCTGCGCCGACGAGGTCCTTGACCTTGCCCGCACCGTCTGACCCCCTGATCATCCTCGACGGCGGCCTGTCGAACGCCCTCGAGGACCGCGGCCACGACCTGTCCGACGCGCTTTGGTCCGCCCGCCTGCTGCGCGACGACCCCGCGGAGGTCGCCGCCGTCCACCGCGCGTACTACGAGGCCGGCGCGATGGTAGCCACCACCGCGAGCTACCAGGCCAGCGTCCCCGGCTTCGAACGCGCTGGCGTCTCCCGCACCGAGGCGGAACGCCTGATCACCAACAGCGTCCGAATAGCCCGCCAAGTCCGCGACCAGTTCGACGCCGACCACCCCATCCCACCCCCGAGTCGACCACTACCCACGGCACCCACCAACCAGCCGCGGGCCGCGGGGGCGGGTGGGGGGCGGTTGGTGGCGGCTTCGGTTGGGCCGTACGGGGCGGTGCTTGCGGACGGGTCGGAGTATCGGGGACGGTACGGCGTGAGCCGGCGGGTGCTGCGCGACTTCCACGGCCCGCGGCTGGAACTGCTCGCGTCGGCTGGTCCGGACCTGCTCGCCGTCGAGACCATCCCCGACGCCGACGAGGCCGAGGTGCTGGTCGAGCTCCTCGCCGAACTCGACCTCCCCGCCTGGTTCTCGTACTCGATCGAAGGCACCCAGACCCGCGCCGGCCAACCGTTGGCAGCCGCCTTCGCCATCCCCGCCGCCATCAACCAGGTGATTGCCGTCGGCATCAACTGCTGCAACCCCGAGGACGTACTCCCCGCCGTCCGAACCGCCGTCGCCACCACCGCCAAACCCGCCGTCGCCTACCCCAACCGCGGCGAGACGTGGGACCCGGTCACCCGCACCTGGGTCGGCCATGGCGCGGGACCGGCGGAGTTCGCGCGCGACTGGACCGAGGCCGGAGCGACATACGTCGGCGGTTGCTGCCGAGTCGGCCCGAACGACATCCGCTCACTCGCGGCGCGCGTGGCCTAACCACCGCTGTTCTTCCAGTTTGCGGCTCAGACGCCGAGGACTTGGCAGAGGAGGTCTAGGGCGCCGGGGTAGGCGTGGTCGGGTGGGGTGCCGTAGCCGACGATTACTGCTTGGCGGGTGGCTGGGGTTGGGTTGAAGTGGTACTTCGTCAGGGTGGCCAGGCCCAGGCCTTGGCGGGCTGCTCTCGTGACGATGTCTTCGGCGTCGCCGGGGACGTCCAGGAGGACGTGGAGGCCTGCGGAGATGCCGGCGACCTTCACCTTGGGAGCTCGAACGGCGAGGAGTTCTACCAGGCGGTCCCGGCGGCGGCGGTAGTGCAGGCGGGAGCGGCGGACGTGGCGGTCGTAGTGGCCCGAGGCAATGTATTCGGCGAGGACGAGTTGTTCGAGCGTCGCGGTCTGGAAGTCGGCGGTCCGCTTGGCCGCGACCACCGGTTCGATCAGGCGTTGCGGCAGGACCATCCACGCCAGCCGTAGACCCGGCGCGAGGCTCTTGCTGGCCGTACCTGTGTAGACGACGCGTTCAGGATCGAGAGCCTGCAGCGCCCCGACGGCCTGCCGGTCGTACCGGAACTCGCCGTCGTAGTCGTCCTCGATCAGTACCGCCCCGGTCTCCCGCGCCCACTCGACGGCGGCGGTACGGCGTTCCGGTGCGAGCGGTACGCCGGTCGGCATCTGGTGCGCCGGCGTCAGCAACACTCCGGACCCGGTCAACTGCGAGGTGTCAGCACCCAGCGAGTCGACCGGTACGGCGGCCACGGACAACCCGCGCGCCCGGATCACGTCCCGGTGCAGGCCGTACCCGAACTCCTCGACCGCGATCGTCGTACCGCCGAGATTCTTGATCGCCTCGCTCAGCAGACTCAGCGCCTGGACCCACCCCGAACAGATCAGGATCCGCTCCGGGTCGGCTCGCACGCCGCGCGCCCGGGCCAGATAGTCCGCCAACTGATGCCGCAACTCGATCCGGCCGCGCGGATCGCCCAGCCCGAACGCCTCGTTCGGCGCCAAGGTCAACGCTTTGCGCGCCGCGGCCAGCCACTCGGTCCGCGGGAACGTCGCCACGTCCGGCGCACCCGGCGTCAGGTCGTACCGGAAACTACGGGCCTCCGGCAACGAGATCGGCGGCGTCGGCGGGGCGACGGCCCGCTCCGCGACGACCGTTCCGGAGCCCTGCCGCGCGGTCAGCCAGCCCTCCGCGACCAACTGCCCGTACGCGTCCGCCACCGTGTTCCGCGCGATGCCGAGGTCCTTGGCCAACGACCGCGACGACGGCAACCGGGTTCCCGCCGCCAGCCGGCCGCTCCGGATCGACTCGTGCAACGCCCGCACCAGATCGCTGCGGCCCCGGGTCACGCCGAGCTCGAGGTGCAGGTCCGCACCCGCCGAATTGGCCCGCTGTTCTGCCATAGAAGTGGACCATACACCTGGGCCGATCGCGACATAGGTTGGAGCCATGACAACGACATCGACAACGACGCGGCGGGTCAAGCTCGCCAATCTGGTACCGGACTTCTACAAGGCGATGATCGAGCTGGACGCGGTGTCCGACACCGGGCTCGACCCGAAGCTGGCGCACCTGGTACGGATCCGGGCCTCGCAGATCAACGGCTGCGCGTACTGCACCGACATGCACTCCCTCGACCTCCGTGAGCTCGGCGAGGACCAGCAGCAGCGGATCGCGCTGCTCCCGGTCTGGCGGGAGGCATCGAAGTTCTACACCGACCAGGAGAAGGCCGCGCTGCAGCTGACCGAGGCGATCACGCTGATCAGCGTCGACCACGTCCCGGACGACGTGTACGAGGTCGCGGCGCAGGCGTTCGACGAGAAGGAGCTGGCGCAGCTGATCGCGCTGATCATCACGATCAACATGTGGACCCGTGTCGGCGTCACCGGCCGGATGGAGCCCGGCCACTACAAGCCATGACGGCCGAAGACTTCCGGGCACTGCATCACGGCGGCACTCCGCTGGTCCTGCCGAATGCCTGGGACCCGGTGAGCGCACGCCTCGTCGCCGAGGCCGGCTTCCCCGCTGTTGCCACCAGCAGCGGGGCGGTCGCCCGTGTCCTCGGGTACGACGACGGCCAGCTGACCCCGGCGGCGACGATGTTCGACGCCGTGGCGCGGATTGCCCGCGCGGTCGACGTACCGGTGACGGCCGACATGGAGGCCGGGTACGGTCTGCCGGCGAAGGAGTTCGCGGAGCGGTTGCTGGAGACCGGCGCGGTCGGCTGCAACCTCGAGGACTCGGTCGACGGCGCGCTCGTCGACATCGCGCGCCAGGCCGACTATCTGGCCGAGGTACGGGCGGCCGCGGGTGCCGAGCTGGTGATCAACGCCCGCGTCGACACCTTCATCCGGCCGGTGGGCGACCCGGTCGGCGAAGCGGTACGGCGCGGACGCGAGTACCGCCGCGCCGGCGCCGATTGCGTCTACCCGATCCTCGCGCCGCTCGACCAACTCAAGCAGGTGGCCGAGGGCGTCGGCGGCCCGATCAACGGGCACGCGAAGACCGGCGGACCCGGGCCGGCTGAGCTCGCCGCGGCGGGCGCGACCCGGATCTCGTACGGGACCAGCGTGCACGACTACCTGATGAACCAGTTGCGCGAGCTACTCCCCCGGCTCTGAGAGCGTCCGCGGCAGGCCGAAGTACGGCGCGACCGTGGTCTCGAAATGCACGATCTCGTCGATCCGGTCACCGGACAGGCCGATCACCAGCACCCCGATCAGGTGCAGGCCGCCGGTGACCGGATCGCGGATGTACTCGCCCCAGGCCGGCTGCCCGTTGGCGCGGACCGGCACCATCGCCGCGATCTGCCGCTCGTGGGCGGCCAGCGCGGTGAAGAACCGGTGCGCCGCCTCGCGGCCCTGGTACTCGAACGGCAGCGGCGGCATCCGCACCCACGCGTCGCTGGTCATCAACGCGACCAGCGCATCCACGTCCTGCGCGGTGAAGGCCGCCACGAACCGCTCCGCCAACTCCTGCTCGTCCACAGTGGCCGGCGCCTTGGCCGGCACGTTGCCCGCCATCGTCACCCGAGCCCGGGCGAGCGCGCTCGTAACCGCCGCCTCGGTCAACCCGAGCAACTCAGCGGTCTCACTGGCGCGATACCCGAGAACGTCGCGCAGCAACAACACCGCGCGCTGGTTCGGCGGCAACAACTGCACCGCGGTCACGAACGCCAACGAGATCGCCTCGCGGGACTCGTACCGCGCCTCCGGTCCCGGCAACCGGTCCGGCAATCCGTCGAGCAGGTTGTCAGGATACGGCTGTAGCCACAATACCTCACCGGACCGCGACGGCTCCGGCGCCGGAACCGGCAGCGGTACGGCGTGCTGCGGCCGGCGTGACGACGACCGCAGCACGTTCAGGCACCGGTTCGTGGTGATGCGGTACAGCCAGGTCCGCACCGACGACCGGCCCTCGAACCCGCTCAGCCCGATCCATGCCGACAGCAAAGCCTCCTGCAGCGCGTCCTCCGCGTCCTGCAACGACCCGAGCATCCGGTAACAGTGCAGTTGCAGCTCCGCCCGATGCGGCTCGACCAGCGCCGCGAACGCGTCCCGGTCACCCTCACGCGCCCGCTGCAGCAGTTCGTCCGGCATGAGACACCTCCGTTCCCATTCTTCTCCCACCGTTGCTGACACCGGCACACGGCCGAATTGATCGCTACTGGTCCGACCAGTTCACTCGGCAGACGTGGTCTGTCCTCTGTGCAAGCACTGAGACAGCTCGAACGGAGAAACACCATGCAGAACACGGTGCAGAACAAGGTGCAGAACGCCACCGTCCTGATCACCGGCGCCAACCGGGGCATCGGGCAAGCACTCGTCGAGGAAGCCCTGCGCCAGGGCGCCGCCCAGGTGTACGCCGGTACCCGGGTCCCGCGCACGCACCAGGACCCGCGCGTCACGTACCTGAGCCTGGACGTGACCGATCAGGCGCAGATCGAGGCGGCGGCGAAGACCGTCGAGTCCCTGGACGTCCTGATCAACAACGCCGGGCACGCCGCGTACGACAATCTCAGCGACCGGGCGCTGCTCGAACGGCACCTGGCCGTGAACCTCTTCGGCCCGCATGCGGTCACCACGGCGTTCCTGCCGCAACTGGTCGAGTCGCACGGCGCCATCGTCAACGTGCTGTCCGTGGCAGCGTTGGCGTCGCTGCCGATCATTCCGGCGTACTCGATCTCCAAGGCGGCGGCGTTCTCGATGACCCAGGCGCAGCGGGCGTTGCTCGCACCGCAGGGCGTCCGCGTGCACGCCGTACTCACTGGTCCGACCGACACCGACATGTCCCGGGACCTCGACGCGCCGAAGGCGTCGCCGGAGTCGGTCGCGCGGGCAATCCTCGACGGTGTCGCGGCCGGTGACGAGGAGATCTTCCCGGATGCGATGTCCGCGATGCTCGCGCCGACATGGGCGAACGGTGCGGTCAAGGCGATGGAACGCCAGAACGCTGGGCTGGTCGCGGGCTGATCAGCTGAGCCGGCGCAGCGCGTAGACCAGCGCCCAGTCCTGGTCGTTCGCGATCGGATCGGCGACGTGGGCCGGCTGCCCGTTCACGCAGCTCGGGTACACGAAGGCGCACGTCGCCGATCCGTCCGGCGCGAAGCTGACCAGGTTCGCCCTGAGAATCGCTTCCTCGGCGCGATCGAGCCACGCGGCTTCCTCGGGCGTGACCAGCTCGCGCGGCCACGCGCCGTACACGACCGCACTCAACGCCGACCAGTAGTGCGGGAAGACGTCGCCCCACAGCCGCAACCGGCCGAACCAGTAACCGTCCCAGTGCCGGATCGCGATGTGCCGGAGCCGGACGTCAGGCTGGTCGCCCGCGAACGCGGTCAGCCACGGCAGACGGCGGGTCAGCTCCGCTCCGTCGATCTCCCCCGTCCGGTAGGCAGCGGCGAGCAGTTCGAGCAGCGGCGCGACCATCGACTGCTCGTAGTTCACCTCGTGCGGCGGCAGCTCGTCGCCGTACTGGATGAAGGTCTTGGCGTGCCGGACCAGGTGCTCGTGCAGGCCGAGTTCGCTGAGCAGCGGACCGAGGTCGAAGGCGAGGAAGTGGTCGCCGCCGAGTTCGTAGTACCGATCGAGGATGCGGGTGGCGCCGTCGCGGTCGCCCTGCCCGAGCAGGAAGCGCGCGAACCACGGGAAGTTGTACAGCCGCACGGCGTTCTGGTGGATGCTGTCGTCCTGGATCGTGCCCTCGGCGTCCATCAGGTACTCGCGGACGAACTCCTCGTACCCCGCCAGCGCCTCGTCCAGCTCGGTGCGATCACCCCAGCCGCGGTCGCGGACCTCCTGCAACAGCAGCGCCATACCGACGCGCTCACGGGCGTCGGACCAGTCTCGCCAACCGCTGGCCAGCACGGTCAGACCACTGTCATTGTCGTACGGCACGAACGCGTACCGGCGGCTCCCCGCGAGCTCCGGCCGACGCTGGTGGTCGAGGATGAACCGCACCCGGCGCTCGGCGATCACGCGGAGCGGCTCGTGGAAGAGCACCGCGATCCGGGACCTACCGTCCGTCGACGAGACGTACCGGACGCCAGGAGCGTCAGCCGTGACGGTCTGCCCATCACTCAGCTCCAGCGTCTCCCCCACCTCGAGTGCCAGTCTGTCCGCGTCGACCCGCGGATTCCGCTCGAACGCTGTGAGGTCGTCGTACCAACGGAGCTGCCAGGTCCAGCGGTACGTCGTACCAGGCGCGAGCGTGATCACCGGCTGACCGCCCATCGAGTGCGGCGACCGCGCGTGGTCAGTCACGTGCAAGTAGATGTGCCCGCGGACGTTGCTGCTCGTACCCGGCTCGCGGGACTCGACGGAGTACGCCCAGAGCTCGCCCTCCGTCAACTGCAGCCCCAGCCCCGGTCCGCTGCCGTCCATGGGCACCGCCCAGACCCAGGCGTCGGCACCACCGGTCCACACGTGCGCATGCACCGACCCGGTCAGACTCTCCCGGCTGGACGCATAGACGTCGCGGTACGGCGTACTGACCGCGACCGATCCGAGCTCGATCGGGCTCGAGCCGGTGTTGCGGAGCTCGTACGTCTCGGTCCACTGCTCCCCGAAGCGGCGGCCGACCCGCAGTTCGAGGTCGCCGAACTGGTACATCAGATCGATGCCGCTGCTCCGCCAGCGCGTGTACGCCGGGTTATCGAACCGGTACGATCCGCGGTCGGTGATCACGAAGCCCTTGCCCCACGCATGCAGGTTGTCGTGCAGTACGACGTCATCTGCGGAGGCGTCGAGCAGCAGACGCCGGCCGTCGGGGTGCAGCACCTGCGCCACTGCACCGTCGTCGAACAGCTGGACCCGGCCCGGCCCGAAGTCAAAACTTTCCACGATTCGCCAACCTATCGATGTCGAGAACCCCTCGGCGGCTCCGTCCCCCTGATGAGAACCACCCACCGAACAGACAGGAAGAAGCCATGAACCAGCAGCAGATCGCCGAGATCCTCGCCAAGCCGTACGCCCAGCAGCTCCTGCACGGCTCCGAGCCGGCCCGGTTCGCCTACGACGGCCTGGACGGGGACCCGCGGGTGATCCCGATCGGGTTCTGGGTCGAGGGCGACGACATCCTGATCGCGACCGTGCCGAAGTCCGCCAAGGTCGCGGCGCTGCGGAAGAACCCGAAGGTCGCGCTCACCATCGACACCGGCGCGTTCCCGCCCAAGGTACTGCTGCTCCGCGGTACCGCGGACCTCCAGCTGGTGCCCGGCGTACCCGAGGGCTACCTGACCGCGGGACACAAGGTGATGACCGACGAGCAGTACCCGGCCTGGGCCGAGGGCGTGAAGGCGCTCTACGACGAGATGGTCGTCATCCGGATCACGCTGACCTGGGCGAAGCTGCTCGACTTCGAGACCACGATCCCGAAGGCCGTCGAGGACATCATCAAGGAGAAGACGGCGAGCTAGTGGGATGCCGGTGGGTGGCCTGCAACGCTGCGGCCGCGCCCCGTACCGCGGCCGTGTGCGGCGCCGGTGCGGGGCGGACCACGGCACCGAGCCGCCGGCCGAGCTTGTACGTGATCTCCGGGCGGAGCGCGCCGCCTCCGGTGAGCAGGACGCCCCGGTCCAGGGCGTCCACCACCTGCGATCCACACGGCCCCTGCAACAGCTCGAGCATGGCCTCGCCGACAACGTCGACAACCGTACGGGCGTCGCCCAGCCCGATGTCGGTACGCCGGGCCTGCACCACGACTCCTTCCGCGATCAACCCGACCTCCGTGAGCTCGGCGCCTACATCCACAACCAGGAGCGGCTCGTAGACATCCACGCCCGCTCCGAGCGCGGCCGCCTTCACACCGTCGATCAGCACAACCGCCCCAAGCCCTCGCAGGACAGCGAGTAGATCGTCCCGGTGTTCGTCGTCAGACACCACCGGCGTGGTGGCGACCACAGTCAACCGCTCAAGCCGTTCCGACACCCCAGCCAGCACCGCTCGTCTCGCTGCACAGGTATCCACAATCCGCCCTCTCGAGACCAGACCGGCCGACGGCAGATCCACCGTGCGTCCGCTCGGGGTCCACAGGCGAAGGCGCGCACTACCCAGATCCAGCGCCAGGCCGCGCGCCCTCGGCTGCGGCATGCGACCGTGCGACCACTTCATCGGCCGGTTTCCCGGAGGCGGTGGCACTCCGCGCAGTAAAGGGTCTGTGGGCAGATGCGAAGGCGCGAGAGCTCGATCGGGCCGCGGCAGCTGCGGCACTCGCCGTAGTGACCGGTGTTCATCCGGTCCAGCGCGGCCTCGACATCTGCCAGCACCAGGCGAGCAGCACCCACCAGCTCCTCCAGCACAGCACCCCTGCTGAAACCGGCCAGCTGTTCGCGCCGGAACGCTCGCTGGTCCAGCAGGGTTGCTCGTAGTGCTGCCAGTTCCTCCCGCGGCAGAGTCCTCACCAGTCGTCCTCAGAGCGCCTGCTGCTGGCAGCGGACGCAGTACCGGACATACGGGAGAATCTCCAGCCGTCCCACCGGGATGTTGGCGTTGCAGCCGCCGCAGACGCCGTACGTACCATCCGCCACGCGCTCTTCCGCTGCGTCGATCTCCTTGAGCACCAGCCGGATCGCGGTGGTCTGCGCTGTGACCAGGTCCTCATTGGAGTTGGGTTTGTCGGCCTCCATCGCGTTCAGCTGCGCCAGGCGGGTGTTCCGCTCGTGCTGCAGCCGCTGGAGGATCTCGTGCACCCGGTGGTCGACGGGTGCGGTCTTCGGGCTGTTCATGTCCCCACCATGGCCGCTGCCACGACCGTTTCCCATGGGGACCAGCACCCATCTTTCGCCGGTGCGGCTGGGCAGAGCCTGCGATAGTGACTGAAACCCCGTCGCCCGAAAGGAGGGTGCGAGCAGTGTCGTTGTTCTGGCGGATCTTCGCCCTCAACGCGGTCGTTCTCGGTGCTGCGACCGCGCTGCTGCTGTGGGCGCCGGTGACGGTCTCGGTGCCTGTCCTGTTCACGGAGGCAGCCGTGCTGATCGGTGGTCTCGCGGTGATGCTGGTGGCCAACGCGGTACTCCTGCGCGTCGGTCTCGCCCCGCTGGCCCGGTTGAACCGGCGGATGTCGACGGTCGATGTACTGCGGCCCGGGCAGCGGCTGCCGGTCCGCGGGCACGGCGGCGTACCCGATCTGCTGCGGGCCTTCAACGACATGCTCGACCGGCTCGAGCAGGAGCGGGCGACCAGCGCGGCGCGGGCGTTGTCGGCGCAGGAGTCCGAGCGCCGGCGGATCGCCCGCGAGTTGCACGACGAGGTCGGACAGACGCTGACCGCCGTACTGATGGATCTGAAGCGCGCGGCGGACCGGGCGCCGGATCCGGGGCTGCGCGGCGAGTTGGTGCAGGCGCAGGAGACGACCCGGGCGAGTCTGGACGAGGTACGGCGGCTCGCACACCGGCTGCGGCCCGGCGTACTGGAGGATCTCGGGCTGACCAGTGCGCTGACCGCGCTCGCCGACGAGGTGTCGGATCACACGGGGTTGGAGATCCGGCGACGGTTCGACAGCGGCCTGGAGCTCGATGAGCAGACAGAGCTGGTGCTGTATCGGGTGGCTCAGGAAAGCCTGACCAACGTCGCTCGGCATGCGGGGGCTTCGCAGGTCGAGCTCGCGTTGGTTCGGGAGGGTTCGGCAGTGGTGCTGAGGATCGAGGACGACGGGCGAGGTACTGGGCTTGCGCACGAAGGCGCGGGCATCCGCGGGATGCGGGAACGGGCGTTGCTGATCGGCGCGACGCTGGAGATCGGAGACGGACACCACGGCGGCACGCGGGTCACTCTGACCGTCCGGCAGGCGTCATGACCACGAAGATCCTGCTGGCCGACGATCACGCGTTGGTCCGGCGCGGCGTGCGGCTGATCCTCGACGGCGAGCCGGATCTGCAGGTGGTCGCGGAGGCGTCCGACGGCAGCGAGGCGGTCGCGATCTGCCGCCGACAACCGATCGACCTCGCGATCCTCGACATCGCGATGCCGCGGATGACCGGGCTGCAGGCGGCCCGGGAGCTGTCGACGGTGGCGCCGGACGTGCGGGTGCTGATGCTGACGATGTACGGCAACGAGCAGTACTTCTTCCAGGCGCTGAAGGCCGGCGCGTCCGGGTACGTACTGAAGTCGGTGCTGGACCGGGATCTGGTCGAGGCCTGCCGGGCGACGATGCGCGGCGAGCCGTTCCTGTACCCGGGCGCGATGACGCGGCTGGTGCGCAGCTACCTGGACCGGATCAAGCGGGGCGCAGACCTGCCGCAGCAGATCCTCACCGCGCGCGAGGAGGAGATCCTCAAGCTGGTTGCCGAGGGCAACTCGTCGAAGGAGATCGCGGAGCTGCTGACGATCAGCGTGAAGACGGTCGAGCGGCACCGCTCCAACATCCTGCAGAAGCTGGGCCTGCGCGACCGGCTGGACCTGACCCGCTACGCGATCCGCGCAGGCTTGCTCGAACCGTGAACCGGCGCGTGGATAATGGAATACCAAATCGGAGGAGGTTCGGGTGGGTGAGGCCGAACGCGTGACGCGGCAGTTGCGCGAGGAGATCCTCGACGGCGTCCGCGCGCCCGGCGACCGGCTCGTCGAGCGTGAGCTCGCGAGCGCGCTCGACGTCAGCCGGGTGCCGGTGCGGGAGGCCCTCAAGGCGCTCGTCAGCGAGGGCCTGGTGACACTGCGGCCGCGGTCGTGGGCGGTGGTGCGGACCTTCACGGACTCCGACATCGCGGATCTGATCGAGGTACGGACGGCTTTCGAGCCGCTGACGTTCCGGCTGGCGGCGCAACGGCGTACCCGCGATGGGCTGGAACGCTTACAGGCAACGCTGGACGAACACCTGGCGGCGGCGAAGGCCGGCAACGCGGTGCTGGCGCGGCGGAAGGCGGCCGACTTCCACGAACAGGTCACCGAACTGGCCTGCAACGAACTGCTGACGGAGATCGAACGCCCACTCCGCAGCCGGATGCGCTGGCTGCTCACCCAGCACGACGACCTCCTCGGCGTCGCCCGGCAACACCGCGAGCTCTGCACAGCCATCGCCAACCGGGATGTCGAACTCGCCGAACGACTGGCCGCCGAACACCTGGCCCACTCCCAGCAAATCCTGCGCGACCTCCGCTCGTAGGTTTGGTATACCATTCAGCCCATGACCTCTGTGCTGCTTGCCGACGTGCGCCCGTGGGGTGGGGATGCGGTCGACGTGACCATCGTCGACGGTCTCATCTCGGAGCTGTCCCCCGCCGGGAGCGGCGGTGCGGCCGATGAGCGCATCGATGGGCGTGGCCTGCTCGCGCTGCCGGGGTTCGTGAACGCGCACGCGCATGTAGACAAGAGCTGGTGGGGCCAGAAATGGGTCTCCTACGGCGGCGAGCCGACCACCCAGGGCCGGATCGCGCACGAGCGGGCTGAGCGGGACAAGTACGGGATCCCGAGCGTGGACAGTACGAAGGCGGTACTGCGGGAGTTCGTCCGGCACGGCACGACGGCCACCCGGACGCATGTCGACGTCGACCTCGGCGTCGGGCTGCGCGGGATCGCCGGCGTGCTCGAGGCAGCCGACGACCTGAACGGTGCGGTCGAGATCGAGCTGGTCGCGTTCCCGCAGGACGGCGTACTGCGGCGTCCCGGCGTACTCGAGCTGCTCGACAAGGCGGCGGCCGAAGGGGCGACCAGTATCGGCGGCCTCGACCCGGCGACGATCGACCGCGACCCGGTCGGCCAGCTGGACGCGCTGTTCGAGATCGCGACCCGGCGCGACGTCGGGCTCGACCTGCACCTGCACGACCACGGCGACCTCGGCGCGTTCCAGTACGAGCTGATCGCCGAACGCACGATCCAGGCCGGCCTGCAGGGCAAGGTGAACGTCTCTCACGGGTTCGCGCTCGGCGAGCTGCCCTCGGCGCGACGCGCCGACCTGGTCCAGCTGCTCGGCGAGGCCGGGATCTCCTGGACCACTGTCGCCCCGCCGGCGTCGGCGCCGCTGCCGTTCCGCGAGATGCGCGCCGCGGGCGTGCCGATCGGCCTCGGTACGGACGGCATCCGCGACCTGTGGTCGCCGTACGGTGATGGTGACCTGTTGCAGGTCGCCCGCGGATTCGCCCGGCTGCACGGACTGCGCACCGACGAGGACCTGACGTATGCGGTCGAGCTCGCGACGACGTACGGCGCTCCCTTCGTCCACCGGGAGAACCACGGCCTGACCGTCGGAGCCCGCGCCGACATCGTGCTGCTCGACGCGGAGAACGCGCCGGACGTACTGGTGCGCGCCCCGCGCCGTGAAGTCGTGATCGCCGCTGGACAGGTCGTGGTCCGCGACGGCGAACTCCAGGTGTGAGCACCGCGACGAACTACCGTAGGGCTTGTGACAGTGCGAGTGCGGCGCATCTACGAGGCTGTGGAGCCTGACGACGGGGTCCGAGTGCTGGTGGACCGGCTGTGGCCACGCGGTGTCAGCAAGGCACGGGCTCAGCTGGACGACTGGTGCAAGGACGTGGCGCCGTCCACCGAGCTGCGAGAGTGGTACGGGCATGACCCTGAGCGGTACGACGAGTTCGCACGGCGGTACGAGCTCGAGCTGAAGGAGCCTGCGCAGACTGCTGCGTTCGCCCGGTTGAGGGAGTTTGCGGGTGGCCGGCTGACGTTGCTGACGGCGACCAAGGAGCTGGAGATCAGTCAGGCGGCTGTTCTGGCCGAGCTACTTCAGAAGAAGTGAGCGGGAACCTTTCTCGTGGCAGCGACACATGAAGGGTGTCAGCCGGCCCGAGATCGGAGTGTGCATGCGGAGCAGTCCATGAATGGCCTGCGGGTAGTCGAACTGTCGGACGGGAGTCTGTGGGAGCGGGCGACCGCCGGGGACGCGGAGGCGTTCGGGGAGTTGTACGACCGGCATGCGCAGGCCGTGTACTCGTTCCTGTACCGGCGGACCGGGTCGTGGAGTGATGCCGAGGACCTGACCTCGACGGTGTTCCTGCACGCGTGGCGCCGGCGGGCGGACGTCGTACTCGACCGCGACTCGGCCCTGCCGTGGCTGCTGCGAGCGGCTGACTACACCGCCCGCAACGAGTGGCGCGCCAAGCTCCGGTACCGCCGTGCGGTCGCGGCCGCGCACGTGCTGGTCAGCAACGTCCGCGACCACGCCGACGAAGTGGCAGGGCGGATCGACGACGACCAGCGGCTGCAGCAGGCGCGGGAGGCGATGAAACGGCTGCCGAAGCACGAGCGCGAGATCGTCGAGCTGTGCATCTGGGCCGGCCTCGACCAGCAGGCCGCGGCGGTAGCACTGGACGTACCGCTCGGCACCGTCAAGTCCCGGCTGTCCCGGGCCCGCAAGCACCTGCGTGAGCTGGACCTTCTCACCACCCTGGAGTCACCGGCATGATCACCTCCGCACCCGACCTCCGCCCGGAAACCCGGGCACGCCAGCGGGCCGAGCTCACCGCGATCGTCGCGCACGAGGCCGCCCACAAGCCACGCAACCGCGTCGTACCGCTGCTGGCGGCCGCGGCCGTCCTCGCCGTCACGGCCGGCCTCGCGTTCGGGGTCCCGGCGCTGCGGCACACCAACGCGCCGGCTCCGGTGACGCAGCCGAGGCAGACCGTGGAGCCGCTGGACACCGCGGACAAGGCGCGGCTCGGCAAGCTCTGCGCAGCACGATTCGGCTTCCCGCCGGCCAAGCAGCCCCACCAGGTGCTGGACGGATTCCGGTTCACGGACCCGCCGGCCGGCGCCTACACGACGACCTGGGTGGTCATCAAGAGCGCCGGATCGTGGACACCCTGCGGGTTCGATGCCAAGGGCAACCTGAACTCCGGTTTCCCGCAGGGCCGGGACCAGGACCTGTACCGGCCGATCGAGCTGCGCGGGATCGGCTCCGGCGCCTACGCCGCGCAGATCAAGCGCATCACCGTTGCCGTCGGCAACCAGGAACCGGTCGAGGCGGTACTGCGGAACGGCTACTACTACAGCGCCGTACCGTACGTCCGTCTCCGCGGCCCGCACTCCGACAGCACGCCACGCGTCTACGTGGTTCGCGGGTACGACGCCGACGGCAAGCTGGTCTACACCAGCCCGCGGACCGACGGCGAGGTCCACGCGCAGAGCAACACCTGCTACGTGAACCCCAGCGGCAAGGTCATCGTGTGGGTGACGCCGCACCCGGACCCGAAGACCTGCCGCAAGTCGTACGTCTGGAACTACGGGCCGAACTGATCAGGGACGCAGTACGACGCTGGACTCCGCAGTGAGCGCAAGGAAGGTCAGGGACTCCTGCAGGTACAGAGTGACGTTGTCGGCGTCATGGGACAGGTATCCGATGGAGAGGTCCTGGCCGAGGTGCAGCTCGTAGTCCCCGCCGCGCGTGGACACCAGCAACGCACCCTCGAGCGCCGGAGCCCAGATGATCTCGCCGTCGCCGACCAGCCGGGACAGGTGGTCGCGGATCGGGTAACCGTGGTCAGTGGTCTCGGCCACGGCCGTGTACACATCGGCCGACAGCAGCAGGCTGTACGGCCCGCTGACCCCTGCCAGCCGCAGCGCCTGCAGGGCCTTGGCGACCGCGTCCGGAAGGTCCTTCGGGTCACCGGGCAGCGTCAGTACGTCGTTCGATGAACTCGGGGCGAGGCCGAGGATGCCGGCGGGGCCGGAGCCGTGGAAGACCAGGTGGTCCTCGGCGTACGCGATCCGCTTCGCCGCGTCCTTCACCGGCTGCCAGTCGGAGTCCTTCGCGCCACGCTCCACGTCGTCGACCGCCTGCCTGGTCACGGTGAAGGGCACACGCAGCTCGATGATCGGCTGCGACTGCCGCCGCAGTGCCTGCACGCCGTCACCCAGAGACGCCCCCAGGGCCTCGACGGACTCCGTGTGACCGGTACCGACCGAGGACAGTCCCGGTCCGGCCGGGCCGACCAGGTCGACGACGCGGCGGCCGGCGATGTCGCGGGTGAACGTACGCCGAGCCTCCTCCTCGATCTCGCCCCAGGCGGCGTCCGAGATCGGGGCCAGCTCGCGGTGCAGGTTGTTGGTCATGTACGACTCCTTCTCAGACTGCCGATCCCGAGCGAGCCGTCCGGACTGGTCGCCGGCCCCCGGGTGCTGGGTGCTTCGAGGAACTCCGCGGTCGGTACGAAGAACAGACTGCCCGTGACCGCGGTCGAGAAGTCAAGGATCCGGTCGTGGTTGCCGGGCGGCTCGCCGACGAACATCCGCTGCAGCATCCGCTCGATCACCGCGGGCGTCGCGGCGTACCCGATGAAGTAGGTACCGAACTCGCCCGCGCCCGGCGTGCCGAAGGCCATGTTGTCCCGGACGATCTGCCGCTCGGTGCCGTCCGGGTCGACGATCGTGGTCGCGGCGACGTGCGAGTTCGCCGGCTGGTCGGTCAACTCGATGTCGCTGAGCTTCTGCCGGCCGATCACGCGTTCCTGCTCCGCAACCGGCAGCGCCTGCCACGCGTCCAGGTCGTGCAGGTACTTCTGGACGATCACGTAGCTGCCCCCGGCGTACGCCGGATCCTGGTCGCCGATCGTGACCGCAGCGGTCGCCGCGCGACCCTCCGGGTTCTCCGTACCGTCGACGAAGCCGAGGAGGTCGCGCTCGTCGAAGTACTTGAACCCTTGGACCTCGTCGAGCACCTGCACGTGGCCGGCGAGCCGTCGCAGCACCTGGCGTTCCAGTTCGAAGCACAGGTCGAGGCGGCGGGAGCGGAGATGGAACAGCAGGTCGCCGTGCGTCGCCGGAGCGGTGTGCCGCGCACCGGACAGCCCGCGGAACGGGTGCAGGTCACGCGGCGGCGGGGCTTGGTACAGCCGCCGCCACAGCGACGAGCCGATGCCGACGACACAGCTGAGCTGGTCCTCCGGAGCACGGAAGCCGACCGCGCGGGTCAGACCGGCCAGGTCCGCCAGCAGAGCCCGCGCGGTGTCCTCCGAACCGGGACGTACATCGACCACCAGGAAGATCGCCGCCTTCGCGGGCTCCCGTAGTACGTCCTGGCTCATCGGGTTACGACCACCACTTGCCGCTCGCCGACAGCGCGTCCGCGGTCCCTCCGGTGGTGTCGAGGCCGTCCAGGCCGGCCATCGCGCCCTCGTCCAACTCGAAGCCGAAGACGTCGAAGTTCTCCACGATCCGGTCCTGGTGGATCGACTTCGGGATCACCGACAGGCCCTTCTGGATCGCCCAGCGGATCAGCACCTGCGCCGGCGTGTGCCCGGTCTCCTCGGCGAACCGGGTGACCACCGGCTCGTCCAGGTGCCGGCCGGTGCCGAGCGGGCTGTACGCCTGGACGACGACGCCGGCCGCCTCGCAGGCGTCGACGAGCCCGGCGCGGTACTCGAACGGGCTGAACTGGACCTGGTTGACGACCGGCTGGATCCGGGCGACCTTGCCCAGCTCGGCGAGCTCGGTGGCGCTGAAGTTCGAGATGCCGATGCCCTTGGTGAGCCCGGCGTCGACCGCGGCCTCCATCCCCGGCCAGGCCCAGGTCGGGCCGCCCTGCGGCCAGTGGATCAGGTACAGGTCGAGGTAGTCGGTGCCGAGCCGCTCGAGGCTCTTCTCGGCCTCGACCCGGGCGTCCTTGCCGCCCGGGTAGAACTTCGTGGTCAGGAAGATCTCCTCGCGCGGGATCCCGCTCTCCCGGATCGCCTTCCCGACACTGGCTTCGTTGCCGTACGCCTGCGCGGTGTCGATCAGCCGGTACCCGGCCTCGAGCGCCCAGGTCACCGCCCGCTCGGTCTCCACACCCTCCTGGACCTGCCAGACGCCCAGGCCCAACTGCGGCAGTTCGGTTCCATTCGAAAGCGTGCGCGTGGTCATGGACCTCTTCCTACCACGCCCTACAACTTGTTGGCCTGGCGGATCACGTCCACCACGTCGGACATCATGCCGGTCAGGTCGTAGTCCTTCGGTGTGTAGATCGCGGCCACGCCGGCAGCGCGCAGGGCGGCGGCGTCGGCTTCGGGGACGATGCCGCCGACGACGACCGGGACGTCTTCGAGGCCGGCTTCGCGGAGCCCCTCGACCACCTGCGGGACCAGTTCCATGTGCGAGCCGGACAGGATCGACAGGCCGACGCAGTGCACGTCCTCGGCGACCGCGGCGGCGACGATCTGCTCGGGGGTCAGGCGGATGCCCTGGTAGACGACCTCGAAGCCGACGTCGCGCGCGCGGACCGCGACCTGCTCGGCGCCGTTCGAGTGCCCGTCCAGACCGGGCTTGCCGACCAGGAACCGAAGTCGTCCGCCCAGCTCGGCCGACGTCGCGCCGACCTTCTCCCGGACCGCGGCGATCTCGGCGCCACCACCGGACACCCCGACTGATCCGGAGACGCCTGTCGGTGCGCGGTACTCGCCGTACATCTCCCGCAGTACGCCGGCCCACTCCCCCGTCGTCACACCGGCGCGGGCGCATTCGAGCGTGACCGGCATCAGGTTGTCGGTCGTCTTCGCGGCCGCCCGCAGCCTGGCCAGCGCGGCCTCGACCGCGTCCGCTTCCCGCTCGGCACGCCATATCCGCAGCGACTCGAGCGCGGCCGACTCGGCGGCCGGGTCGACGGTCTGGATCGCGGTGTCCAGGTCGGCGGTCAGCGGCGACGGCTCGGTGTTCTCGAACTTGTTCACGCCGACGACGATCTGCTCGCCGGACTCGATCCGCTGCCTGCGTTCGGCGTGCGAGGCGACCAGCGCCTGCTTCAGGTATCCGCTCTCGACCGCGGCGACCGCCCCGCCCATCGCCTGGACCCGGTCGATCTCCTCCTGCGCGCCCGCGACCAGTTCGTCGACCTTCGCCTCGATCACGTGCGACCCGTCGAAGATGTCGTCGTACTCCAGCAGGTCGGACTCGTAGGCAAGAACCTGCTGCATCCGCAACGACCACTGCTGGTCCCAGGGCCGCGGCAGCCCGAGCGCCTCGTTCCAGGCCGGCAGCTGGACCGCGCGCGCCCGCGCGTTCTTCGACAGCGTCACGCCGAGCATCTCCAGCACGATCCGCTGCACGTTGTTCTCCGGCTGCGCCTCGGTCAGCCCGAGCGAGTTCACCTGGACGCCGTACCGCAGGCGGCGCGCCTTCGCATCGGTGACGCCGTACCGCTCCAGCGTCAGCGTGTCCCAGAGGCGGACGAACGCGCGCATCTTGCACGTCTCCTCGATGAACCGCACGCCCGCGTTCACGAAGAACGAGATCCGCTGGACGACGTCCCCGAACCGCTCCGGCGGTACCTGCCCGCCGTCGCGGACCCGGTCCAGCACCGCGATCGCGGTCGACAATGCGAACGCGAGCTCCTGGACGGGCGTCGCGCCGGCCTCCTGCAGGTGGTAGCTGCAGATGTTGATCGGGTTCCACTTCGGCATGTTCGCGACCGTGTACGCGATCAGGTCGGTGGTCAGCCGCAGCGACGCGTCCGGCGGGAACGCGTACGTGCCGCGGGACAGGTACTCCTTGACGATGTCGTTCTGCGTCGTACCGGTCAGCTCGTCCGGCAGCGCGCCCTGCTCCTGCGCGGCGACCTGGTAGAGCGCGAGCAACCACATCGCGGTCGCGTTGATCGTCATCGACGTGTTCATCTGCGCCAACGGGATCTGGTCGAACAGCGCGCGTACGTCACCCAGATGCGCGACCGGTACGCCGACCTTCCCGACCTCGCCCTTCGCGAGCGGATGGTCCGCGTCGTACCCGGTCTGCGTCGGCAGGTCGAAGGCGACCGACAGCCCGGTCTGCCCCTTCGCCAGGTTCCGCCGGAACAGCGCGTTGGACTCGGCCGCGGAGGAGTGGCCCGCGTACGTCCGCATCACCCAGGGTCGATCCATGTACCCGAGAGTAGGACTCTGTGCCCTTGTGAGTCCCGTCCTCGTGACTGGTGTCACCAGGGGTGTGGATCACACTCAGGCGCTGATCGGGAGGGGTGTTCGCTCGACGTTCAGGACGCGGTGCAGGCGGGTGACGGCGAGGATTCTGATCACCGAGGGCATCGGGTGCCAGAGGACCAACTGGCGGCCGAGGAGCTGGGTGCGGCGGTGGGTGGCGACCAGCAGGCCGAGGCCGGTGGCGTCGACCGCGTCGACCTCCTCGAGGTCGACGATCACGTCGCCGACGGAGGTGTCGATCAGGTGGTTGAGGGTTTGACGGACGTCACCCACAGATCGGACGTCCAGGATGCCGGTCAGGTGTACCACGTTGTCGGGGTCGCCTGTTGTGTCAGGGTTTTCAGTGTTTCCAGGGTTGTCAGGGTTGTCAGCAAGCTCGAGCATGTCCGGGCCCTCCGCTCTTCCGGCGGCCCCCGAGTTCATCGGCCGCGTGACAGCGTCTGTCATGGCTTGTGTTGGTAAAGACTCCCCGAAGACACGGAAGGTTGCCAACCTCTCGCGATCTTTTGTTTCGCGAGACAATGTGATGGTGTTCGCCGAGGATTACTTCCTGTTCCCGGTGGTGGCCATCGCCCTGGCCGGCGTGATGGTGCTGCTGTGCCGCTGGGCGTTCTCGAAGGCGAAGGGCGGGTCACTGGTCCGCCGGGTCGACCAGACCCCCGCCGAGCGGGACTCGTTCGGTCTGCTCACCGACATCCGCACGGTCTCGAACTACAACGACGCCCGGGTGCTGGTCGCGCGGCTGAAGGACTTCGGGATCAAGGCGACCGCGGCCCGCACCACCGACGGCTGGACGATCTACGTCTGGCCGCGGGACGAGGCCGCCGCCCGCGGTCTGCTCGATCATTCCTGATGTACACCTGAGAGCCCTCTCGGACGTCTCCACACCATGACGTCCGAAGCCGGTATGGCGTT
This sequence comes from Kribbella jejuensis, assembly GCF_006715085.1. Taxonomy (NCBI): domain Bacteria; kingdom Bacillati; phylum Actinomycetota; class Actinomycetes; order Propionibacteriales; family Kribbellaceae; genus Kribbella; species Kribbella jejuensis. The sequence goes on from NZ_VFMM01000001.1 coordinate 916,880, forward strand.
TCCCTGGCGAGCTGTCGTACCTGCTGACGAGGACGCCGGGGTCCTGGAGGCGTCGGTGCACGACCCCGAGCGGTTCTCGGTGGTCTTCGACAAGTACTTCGGCCAGGTCCACGGCTACGTCGCCCGGCGGCTCGGGACCGATGTCGCGGACGACCTGGCGGCGGAGACGTTCCTGATCGCGTTCCGGCAGCGGGAGCGGTTCGACCGGCGCAACGGCGTGGTCCGGGCGTGGCTGTACGGCATCGCCACCAATCTGATCCGCCGGCACCGGCGGGACGAAGTACGTGCGTGGCGGTCCGCCGCGAGGTTGCCGGCGCCGGTACCGGCCGCACCGCACGAGGACCGCGTCGCGGCTCAAGTGACGGCGCAAGGCCTGTCTCGCGAACTGGCTGCCGCGTTGGCGAAGCTGAACGCCAAGGACCGGGAGGTGCTCCTGCTCGTGGCGCTCGGCCAACTGACGTACGACGAGGTCGCCGCGGCGCTGGGGATCGCGTACGGGACCGTATGCTCGCGGCTGTCCCGGGCGAGACGGGTCGTCCGTGCAGCAGTCGCCAACCCGGCGGAGGACGAGTCATGAACGAGTTCGACGTACTGCGGAAAGCGTTCCCGGAGCAGGAGCCGCCGGCACCGGAGGTGGCCGAGGCTGCCCGCCGTCGGCTCGTTGACCGACCACGTGAGTCGTTCGCGCGGACAGGCTGGCTCGGCACGGTGATCACGGCAGCCACTGCACTCGTAGCGGTGGCAGGCCTTGGCGGCGCGCTGTTGATGGGACGCAGTGGTGCTCTACCGGCACCTCCGGCCACCACTACTGCCCCTCGGGTCACGACTGCGGCCGAGGTATTGATCGCGCTCGCGGTCCAGCAGGAGAAGAACGAGAAGGTCTCCGGGAAGTACTTCCGCGTGCGGAGCCTGCAGGTGACGACAGGGAAGTACACCCGGCGAACCATCATCGAGAGCTGGATGCCGATGAAGCCAGGGGTCGCCTCCTGGTTCGGCTGGGTCGACCTGCAGCATCCGGCACCGGTCGTGAACAAGATGTCGTTCGGCGACGTACCGCCCGGCTACTACTTGACCGGTGAAACACCGCTGAGCGCCGAACAGATCGCTGCGCTGCCTACTGACCCCGCAGTTCTCCGCAAGACGCTCTCGACACCGGGACTGACTGGGGCCAACCAGGACTACTCGGTGTTCTCAGCCGCCGGCCGCCTCCTGTTCGAGATGCCCTCACCCCCGAAGCTCCGCGGCGCCACACTCCGCGTACTGGCCGCCCTCCCCGGCACCCGCATCCGCGCCGGCGTCAAGGACCCGATCGGCCGCACCGGCACCGAGATCAGCATCACGCCGCCGCGCACGACGATGTTGGCCCTGTCGACGACGTACATCATCGACCCGACCAGCGGCCGCCTCCTGAGCTCCACAACCCACGGCCCGAAGACCGGCTCGACCGTCGTCCTCGAATCCGGCTGGACCGACGCCAAGCCCACTCCGCCGTCGACCCACATCCGGTAGTGCGGCTTCGGTCGGGGTCTAGGGTCGGGGTATGGGGACTCTGCTTGAGCTGGATCTGACCCGCGGTGTACTCGAGACGCCGCCTGCCTCGCCGATCGCGGCGTTCCGTGCGCGGCATCTGCCGACGTTGCGGGAGTTGGTGGGGGCGCTGCGGAAGGGCGCCCGCGACGACGGTGTTGTCGGGGTGGTTGCCCACCTCGGTGGTCATCGGCTGTCGCTCGCGCAGGTGCAGGAGCTGCGCGAGGCAGTCGCGGACTTCCGTACGTCGGGGAAGCCGGCCGTGGCATGGACCGAGTCGTTCGGCGAGACCGGCCAGGGCACGGTCCCGTACTACCTGGCCACGGCGTTCGAGGAGATCTGGGTGCAGCCCTCCGGCGACCTGGCGATCACGGGTGTGACCGTGCAGGCCGTCTTCATCCGCGGTGCGCTGGACAAGGCCGGGGTGATCCCGCAGTTCGGCAAGCGGGCCGAGTACAAGACGGCGGCCGACACGTTCACGGAGCGGGAGATGACGGAGCCTGCCCGGGAGATGGCGTCGCGGCTGGCGGAGTCGGCGTACGAGCAGATCGTCGAGGGCATCGCCGTACGTCGGCGGCTGGACACCGCAAAGGTGCGGGAGCTCGTCGACAGTGCGCCGATGCCCGCGCAGGCAGGTCTCGATGCCGGTCTGGTGGATCGGCTCGGCTACCGGTCGGACGTGTACGACGAGCTGGAGAAGCAGCTGCAGTACGACGACAGGCTCCTGGCAGAGCGGTACATCCGCCGTGGTCCGCGGACGCTGGAGGAAGTACGCAAGACGCTCCCGTGGCCGCAGAAGCCGCTCGTGGCGGTAGTACGCGTCACGGGTGGTATTTCCGTCGGCCGCAACTCCAACAGTCCCATGGGTGGCCCCGGCTCCGGCTCGGACACCGTGGGCGCCGCCTTGCGCGCTGTAGCCGACAACGACCACGTCAAGGCAGTAGTGCTGCGCGTCGACAGTCCTGGTGGTTCGTACGTCGCCTCCGACGCCATCCGCAACGAGGTACTGCGCCTGCGCTCCACGGGACGGCCTGTCATCGCGTCGATGGGTGGTGTCGCCGCCTCCGGTGGGTACTTCGTCGCGATGCCCGCTGACGTCATCGTGGCTCAGCCGGGCACCATCACGGGTTCCATCGGCGTCCTGACCGGCAAGGGCGTCGTACGCGATGCACTGGGTCGCATCGGGATCTCCCGCGAGGCCGTGTCCGAGGGAGCGAACGCCGAGATGTTCTCGGCGCAGGAGGAGTTCACGGAAGAGCAGTGGGCGCGGCTGGAGGAGATCCTCGACCGCATCTACAAGGACTTCGTGGCGAAGGCCGCCCAGGACAGGGGTCTCCCGGAGGAACGGCTGGAGTCGCTGGCACGCGGGCGGGTGTGGACCGGGGCGGACGCGCACAGCCACAAGCTCGTCGACGAGCTGGGCGGGTTCCAGCACGCGCTGACGCTGGCTTGCAACCGGGCCGGTCTGGACCGCGACGAGATCGCCGTGACCTCAGTACCGCACCGCAACCTGCTCAGCCAGCTGAAGGCGCCGACGACGACCGATGATCTGGCAGTCAGCGCGGCACCGTTGACACTCGACGGCCTGACCACCGGTCTCTACAACGCGCTGGGGCTACCCCATGCGGGCGTGCTGCGGATGCCGTTCTCCTGGGAGATCAGCTAGTCGCGTTCGCCGCCTGGCACCCAGAGGACGTCGCCGCCGGAGGAGAGGTTGGCGACCCGGCCGAGGATGAAGAGCAGGTCGGACAGGCGGTTCAGGTAGGTGATCGCGAGCAAGTTGATCGCCGGGCCGTGCGCCTCGACGGCGGCCCAGCCGGCCCGCTCGGCCCGGCGGACGACCGCGCGGGCCACGTTCAGGTACGCGGCGCCCTCGGTACCGCCGGGCAGGATGAACGAGCGAAGCTTGGTCAAACGATTGTTGTACTCGTCGCACCAGCCCTCGAGCCGGTCGACGTACTCCTGGGTGATCCGCAGCGGCGGGTACTCCGGATCGGGCGTGATCGGGTTGCACAGGTCCGCGCCGACGTCGAACAGGTCGTTCTGGATCCGGGTCAGCAGCACGACGATCGCGCTGTTCAAGTGCCCGGCGGCGATCGCCACCCCGATCGCCGAGTTCGCCTCGTCGACCTCGCCGTACGCGGCCAGCCGCGGATCGGTCTTCGACGTCGTCGAATTGTCGCCGAGGCGGGTCTCGCCCGCGTCACCGGTGCGGGTGTAGATCCGCGTCAAGTTCACAGCCATGCGAGGACTCTACGCAAAGGCGGATCTGCTCAAACGCTACAGTCGACCGGTGGAACGGTTTCGGATCGCGGGTGAGGCACGGCTCGACGGCACTGTCGAGGTGTCCGGGGCGAAGAACAGCGTGCTCAAGCTGATGGCGGCAGCGCTGCTGGCGGAGGGTACGACGACGCTGCGGCAGGTGCCGGGCATTCTCGACGTGACGTTCATGGCGCAACTGCTGGACACGCTCGGTTGCGAGGTGAAGGTGGACGGCGAGCTCGGGATCGCGACGATCGCGGTGCCGGGGAGCATCGGGCACCAGTGCGACTACGAACTGGTCCGCAAGCTGCGGGCGTCGATCTCGGTGCTCGGGCCGCTGCTGGGCCGCTGCGGCCAGGCGGAGGTGGCGCTGCCGGGCGGCGACAACATCGGATCCCGCGGGCTGAACATGCATGTCGCCGGTCTGGAGGCGATGGGCGCGAAGGTGCACATCGAGCACGGCTTCGTGATCGCCGAGGCGCCGCAGGGCCTGCACGGCGCCGAGATCTGGCTGGACTTCCCGAGCGTCGGCGCGACCGAGACGATCATGATGGCAGCCGTGCTCGCGAAGGGTACGACGATCATCGAGAACGCCGCCCGCGAACCGGAGATCCAGGACATCGCCGCGATGCTGGTGGAGATGGGCGCGCTGATCGACGGCGCCGGGTCGCCGCGGATCGAGATCACCGGTGTCGACGGCCTGCTCAACCCGGTCGACCACGTGGTCGTGCCGGACCGGATCGTGTCCGGTAGCTGGGCGTTCGCGGCCGCGATCACCAAGGGTGACATCACGGTCAGCAACGGGCACGCGGAGCATCTCGAGCTGCCGCTCGACAAGCTGCACAAGGCCGGCGCCGAGATCACCGTGCTGAACCCGGGCTTCCGGGTCCGGATGCACGACCGGCCGAAGCCGGTGGACGTGGTGACGCTGCCGTACCCCGGGTTCGCGACCGACCTGCAGGCGTTCGTGATCGCGCTCAACGCGCTGAGCGACGGCGCCGCGATGGTCACCGAGAACCTGTTCGAGGGCCGGTTCACGTTCGCGCAGGAGCTCACCCGGCTCGGCGCACAGATCCAGACCGACGGGCATCACGCGGTCGTCCGCGGCGTACCGCGGCTGTCCGGTGCGCCGGTGGTCGCGTCCGACATCCGCGCCGGCGCGGCGCTGGTACTCGCGGGTCTCGCCGCCGAGGGTGAGACGTTGGTGTCGGCCGCCCACCACGTGCACCGCGGCTACACCGACTTCGCCGGCAACCTGCGCCGGCTCGGCGCCGACGTCGTGGTCGAGCCGGACGAAGCGGAACTGTACTGGAACTGAACCGGCATTCTTCCGGCACTCTTCCGGAACTTCGAGCCGATGGGCCGATTCTCCGGGTTAGGGTCTCTGCATGAGTGAGCGCGTGGTGAAGCCGGTTGGGCGGGGATTCCTGTTTCTCGACTCGCATCCTGCGGGGTGCGCGCGGGTGGTGCGGGACATGGCCGCGGAGGCCTCGTCGCGACCGGCGGACAAGCGGCGGACGGCGCTGGTGATCGGGTCGAGTTCGGGGTACGGGCTGGCCACCACGATCGCGGGGCTCGCGCGGTTCGGGATCGACGGGATCGGCGTCTGCTTCGAGAAGGCAGCCACCGCGCGCCGTACGGCGACCGCCGGGTGGTACCGCACTGCCGAGACCGCCGCACTCGCGGAAGAGCTGGGCCGCTCGTGGACGTTCGTGAACGCGGACGCCTTCGCAGACACCACCAAGGACGAGGTGCTCGACCTGGTCGCGGCGAAGCTCGGCAAGCTCGACCACCTGATCTACAGCGTCGCCGCCCCACGTCGTACCGACCCGCGCACCGGCGAGACGTACCAGTCGGTGCTGAAGGCGATCGGCGCGCCGCACAGCACGAAGAGCCTGACCTTCGAGGACGGCGCGCCCGTCCTGCAGGAAGCGGTTCCGATCGAGGTCGCGAGCGACGACGAGATCGCGCAGACCGTGAGGGTGATGGGCGGCGAGGACTGGACCCGCTGGGTCACCGCGCTGCAGGACCGCGACCTGCTCGCGCCTGGGTTCAACACCGTCGCGCTCACCTACATCGGCTCCGAGCTGACCGGCCCGCTGTACCGCCAGGGCTCGATCGGCGCGGCGAAGGCCGACCTCGAGCAGACCGCGCTGAAGCTCGCCGCCGACGGCGTGACCGCGATGACCTCGGTGAACGGCGCCGCCGTCACCCAGTCGTCGTCCGCGATCCCCGGCATCGGCCTCTACGTGAGCATCCTGCACAACGTGACCGCGCTGCAGACCCCTGTGCAGCAGTCGATCGAGCTGTGGAACCAGCTCACCGGCGAGACCCCGCTCGACCTCGACACCGAGGGCCGTATCCGCCTCGACCGGTGGGAGCTGTCCGACGAGGTGCAGACCGCCGTTCGAGCGAACTGGGAGGCCGCAACCCAGGACAACCTCGCCGACCTCGCAGACGCCGAGTGGTTCCTGGCCGAAGTGCGCCGCCTGTACGGCTTCGCCGTACCGGACGTGGACTACGAGGCGGAGACCGAGGTCGATGTGGAGTGGCCTACAGGGGCTTGAAAGACTCCATTTCCAGGACGAGTTCGGCTGCTTCGTCGGAGGCCGTCAGATCGACCGAGGCGGTGATGCGCCAGTCGTGGTTGCCCTCGGGGTCGTCGATGATCTGCTGGACCTCCCAGTAGCCCGGGTGCTCCTCGACCAGGAACAGCGCGGGACCGCGGGCCGCGGGGCCGGTGCCGACGACCTCGTGTTCGGCGTAGTACGCCGTACCCGCCTCGGCCCAGCGGCCCGCGTCCCAGCCCGCTTCGCCGTCGAGTTGGCCCAGCTCGGCCCAGCGGTGCAGGGCGAGCAGCTCGACGCGGCGGAACATCGCGTTGCGGACGAGTACCCGGAAGGCCCTTGTGTTCAAGGTGATCCGGCGCGGTCCGGCAGGCGTCGGCGCGACGGCCTCCTCGTCGGTCGGGTTCGTCAGCTCCTCCCACTCGTCGAGCAGGCTGGAGTCGGTCTGGCGTACCACTTCGCCGAGCCACTCGATCAGGTCGGCCAGGTCGTCGTCCACCTTGTCCGGCGGTACGGTCTGCCGCAGCGCCTTGTACGCGTCGCTGAGATACCGCAGTACGACGCCCTCCGAGCGCGCGAGCCCGTAGAACCCGATGAACTCGCCGAACGTCATCGCCCGCTCGAACATGTCCCGGACCACAGCCTTCGGAGACAGCCCGGTGTCGGCGATCCACGGATGCGTCTGCCGGTACATCTCGAACGTTGCCTCGAGCAACTCCTGGAGCGGCTTCGGCCAGCTGACGTCCTCGAGCAACTCCATCCGTTCGTCGTACTCGATGCCCTGGGCCTTCATCGCGTTGACCGCCTCGCCCCTGGCGTGGTGCTCCTGCGCCCACAGCACCGCACGCGGATCCTCCAGCGTTGCCTCGATGATCGAGACGACGTCGAGGGCGTACGACGGATCCGCGGGATCGAGCAGGTCCAGCGCGGCCAGTGCGAACGTCGAGAGCGGCTGGTTGAGGCTGAAGTCCTTCTGCAGGTCCACGGTGAGGCGGAGGAACCGGCCGTTCTCGTCCGGCTCGTCGAGGCGTTCGACGACACCCGCGGTGACGAGGGTGCGGTAGATCTGGATCGCGCGGCGGATCAGCCGGACCTGCGCGCGGGAGTCCTCGTGGTTGTCGCGGAGCAGGCTCCGCATGCTCTCGAACGCGTTGCCGTTGCGGGCGATCACGTTCAGCAGCATCGCGTGGCTGACCCGCATCCGGGACTGCAGCGCCTCCGGCTCGGCCGCGACCAGCCGGTCGAAGGTGTCCTCGCCCCAGGTGACGAACCCCTCCGGCGGCTTCTTCCGCTGCACCTTGCGCTGCTTCTTCGGGTCGTCCCCGGCCTTCGCCAGGGCCTTCACGTTCTCGACGACGTGGTCCGGGGCCTGGACGACGACGGTGCCGGACGTGTCGTACCCGGCGCGGCCGGCGCGGCCCGCGATCTGGTGGAACTCGCGCGCCTTCAGGATCCGCTGGCGGCGTCCGTCGTACTTGCTGAGCGCGGTGAGGACGACGGTCCGGATCGGGACGTTGATGCCGACGCCGAGCGTATCGGTGCCGCAGATGACCTTGAGCAGCCCGGCCTGCGCGAGCTGCTCGACGAGCCTGCGGTACTTCGGGAGCATGCCGGCGTGGTGGACGCCGATACCGTGCTTCACGAGCCGCTGCAGTGTCCGCCCGAAACCCTTGCTGAACCGGAAGTTCCCGATCAGCTCGTTGATCTTCTCTTTCTCCTCCTTCGAGGAGACGTTGATGCTCATCAACGCCTGCGCGCGTTCGAGAGCGGCGGCCTGGGTGAAGTGGACGACGTACACCGGGGCCTGGTGCGTGGTGAGCAGCTCTTCGAGGGTCTCGTGCAGGGCGGTCGTGACGTACTTGTAGATCAGCGGGACCGGGCGCTCGCCGGACGCGACGATCGCGGTCGGACGGCCGGTCCTGCGGGACAGGTCGATCTTGAAGCGCTCGACGTCGCCGAGGGTCGCCGACATCAGGATGAACTGCGCCTTCGGCAGCTCGAGCAGCGGCACCTGCCAGGCCCAGCCGCGGTCCGGCTCGGAGTAGAAGTGGAACTCGTCCATCACCACCTGGCCGACCTCAGCGTCCGAACCCTCGCGGAGCGCGATGTTGGCGAGGACTTCCGCCGTACAGCAGATGATCGGCGCACCGGCGTTCACCGAGGCGTCACCGGTCAGCATCCCGACCTTGTCCGCCCCGAAGATGTCGCACAGCGCGAAGAACTTCTCCGACACGAGCGCCTTGATCGGCGCGGTGTAGAACGTCCGCTGGTTGTTGGCAAGCGCCGCGAAGTGCGCCCCCGTCGCGACGAGGCTCTTCCCGGACCCGGTAGGCGTCGACAGGATCACGTTCGACCCCGTCATCACCTCGATCAACGCCTCTTCCTGAGCCGGGTACAACGAGATCCCCTGCTCGGCCACCCAGCCTTGGAACCCATCGAACAGCGCATCAGGCTCGGCAGTCCCCGGAAGTTTCTCAATCAGCGTCATCAGGACCCATTGTCCCTGAACAACCAACCGGCCAACTCCCCCGGGTCCTATCCCTCCACGACTGGCTTGCCGGTGGTCGTTTCCACTACGTGGGCCAGGAAGTCGCGGGTGTCCGCGAGTAGCTCCGAGTGGCCGTCGTACGTCGACACGCCCTCTCCGGCGCGAAGGTACAGACCCTCCTTGAGGACGCGGTGCCAGCGCTGGTCGTAGGCGGTCAGCGCCCAGCGACCGGCCCGGCACTTGGCGGTCTGCTCGCCGGTGGCCAGCAGATGGTGGAGGCGCGTGGAGGCGAGGATGCAGTGGGTGAGGATGTAGTCGCGCCGACGCTCGTCCGCCGGGAGATCCGCGACAGTCGCGCGGGCGAGACCCTCCGCGTTGCGGCGCCAGTAGGTGTCGAGATTGCCGACGGTGTACTCCCGCAGCGCCTGCTTGTCCGTCCACACCGTCAGCGTCGACAACTCAGGACCGGTGATGGTGATACCAGCGGACGCCAGCTCGTGCCACGCGACCATCCACGCCGGTGAGCAGTGCACCAGAAGCTCACCGGAGTTGATCACCTCCGGCCTGGCCGGCACCGTCCGCGGATCGCGCGCCAGGTCGTCGGCCAGCACGAACGGCCCGTCGAACCTGATCGGCGAGTACTCCGCAAGCTCCGCGTGCAGTTCTCGCAGTACCTCAACCTCCCGGACGTCGGGCGGCCGCGCAACGGTAGCCAGGAAGTCGACGTCCGACTCTTGCGGCGCCCACTCCCCGAAAGCCAATCCGCCGTGCAGATAAAGCCCTGTCACGAACCCGGGCGGCAGCTCCCGCTCGACCAGCAGCAGGAAGCGATCACACAACTCCCGCACGGGACCGGGCAGTGTCACAGCACGTCCATCCACGGTGGCCATGCTTCAACCGACGCCCGCCAACCGAAGTTTGTTCGCGGTCAGTTGAAGGTGAGCCAGGTGCCCGCGAGGGGCTGCTGGCCGATGCCGGGCTTGGACCAGTCGCAGACGCCGGTGGGGAAGATCGTTTGGAGGCGGTGCCAGTCGGCATCGGTGAAGGTGGGGTAGTCCGACCGCACCGGCGCGCGGAGCTTGCACTTGATGATGTCTGCGGCGATGCCGGCGCCCGCGACCTCGCGGGGGAAGGACGCCGACGGGTAGAGCTTCTCGCAGGTTGAGGACGGGTTGCGGTCCAGCGGCTGAGCGACGAAACCGGATGGACCGCGGCAGCCCTCGACCAGGGTGGCGGGCCGGGCGGCGATGATTTTCGCGATCCTCGGGCGCGCTGTCTCGTCGGCCGTCAACACGGTCAGCCATTGGTCCATCGAGTCGACGGCATGCTGCAGTAGCGGGCTCGCGGTGGAGAAGAGGCCGTAGCGCGCGTCCTCGAGCAGGCTGACCTGGTTCGCCGCCGTGCCGTTCGCCTTCAGCAGCCGAGCCCGCAGCGAGAGTGTGTGGTACCGGACGTGGATGTCGCCGTACGACTGCGTGTCGTAGTACGCGCGGTAGTCGATGATCGGCACGTCCTTCAACCCACCGCCACCGCTCGTCAGCCGCCCGGTCCGGTACGCCGCCCGCACCGCCAGCGGATCCGCGACGGTACGGCGTGGTACCAGGTTGGCGTCGGCGTCGAACCCGCCGATCGACGCGTTCAGGTCGAGGAACTGCGCCGGCGTGATCGCCCCGGACTTCAGCACCTTCCAGCCGTACTGCACGCCGACGTTGTCGAGCGGCCGCCGTACGAATCCGGTCGACGGATCCACCCCGTACACGTTGATCGTGTGGTCGAACACATCGCACCGCGTGCCGCGAGGGTTGGTCACCGGGTCGTACCGCAGGCCCACAGGTGCCATCCCGCAGTTCTGCCGCGGGTCGATCCGCGCGGCAGAGAGCGCCATACTCGGCAGCGTCGCGTACGTCTGGAACCCCGACACCTTCCGCTTCTGCTCCTGCGTCCACGGCACCCGGGCCCGGGACGCGAAATAGGAGTCCAGCAACCGCGAGTCGCTGATGAACGACACCGTCCCGAACCCGACCTCCGGGAACGAGCACCCGACGAGGATGCCGTCGAAGATCCCCGGATAGTTGTCGGTGATCTGGTGCGCCTGGTACGACCCGCCCGAGCACCCGAAGCCGACAGTGAAATCGGGCCGCCCGTAGTGCTCGACGAACAGTTCCTTCGTCATCATCGCCGACTCGGCCGCCGTCAGGTCGTTGCAGTTCTGCCCGAAGACGTTCAGCGACGACGACAGCAACGCGTACCCACGCCCGAGCAGGAAGGCGTCCGTCACACCACCGGTCGTCGTCCCGGACCGGTACCACCCACCGGCGCACCCGCCGCCGAGCGTGAAGATCACCCGGCCGTTCCAGCTGCTCGAACGCCGCGTCGGCGTCGGCGCAGCCTCTCGCAGTGGATCGTGCAACATGGTCGTCTGGACGACGGCCCGGTTCGCGCTCCCGGTCTCCATCCGCACGATGAACGGATCACCGTCGTCGGTCTGCGCGAGATCGGCCGGATACGACCTCGTACCGGCCGGCCAGGCAGCCCATCGCCCCGCGGTGGTCCGGTAGAAGTAGTCGACGCGCGGCGCAATCGTGCAGTTCTCGTCCAACGGAGCGCCGAGCGTCCCGCCGATCACCGGGATCGTGAACTGCGCGGTCTCACACCGGAACGGCTGCTCGTGCGGCCCGGAGAACACCGGCCCTTCGCGCGGATAGTTCCGCACTTCCAGCGTCGTACCGCGTCCGTTCCCGGCGGCCCGGAGTACGTTCGTACCGAGCCGCAGGCCGCCGACCAGGCCGGTCAGACCGTCGCCGTCGGCAACGAACAACGACGAGACGTCGCGACCGTTCAAGGAGACCTGCACGTGCGCGTCCGGCGAAGCGACGTGCACCAGCGCGTCGCCGCCGGTCACCTTGTCGGGGTGCCCGGACAAGATCTCCAGCTTCAGGTCCCGGGACGCGGCAGCCGGGACCAGCGGTACGACGAGCGCACCGGCGAGCAGCGCGAGGAGCAGGCGGACCGGTCGGGAACGAAGCACGGATCCTCCTTGCTCGGCGACTACCTCATTGTCACGCGCTCAGGAGTCACGGTGGGTGCGGATCTCTTCCGGCCAGGCCAACGGGATCTTCAGGTTCTCCGACAGCAGGCGCTGGTAGTCGGCCAGGTGGGTGGGATCGTTACGGACCTTGCGTGGGGACAGCCCTTCGGTCAGGCAGAACCCGACCAGTGCGCCGACCGCCTCGCCGATACTCCATTCGACCGGGTGCAGGCGGTAACAACCGTTGGTGATGTGCGTGGTACCGATGTTCTTGTTCGCCGGGAGCAGGTTGTCGACCCGCACCGGGATCAGCGCGCCGAGCGGGATCTGGAACGGGTACGCCTCGATGTCGACGTAGCTGCGGCCGGCCGTACTCGGGTGCAGGTCGATCCGGTACCGGCCGAGCCCGACCGTGTCCGCGAAGATCTCACTGCCCGTGGAGGAAGCCCGGGCCTCGACGCCGACGTGCTGCTCGAGCACAGTGAACTCGGCCTGGATCCGGCGCGCTTCCCGGATGTACGGCGTCTTCGCGAGACCGTCCGCCGTACCGGTGACATCGGGGCGCAGGCGCAGCCCGGGGTACCCGCCCTCGGTCTGCATCCAGTACAGGAACGACAGCGACAGGTCTCGGCTCGCCGCCAAGGCGTCCGAAGCCTCCGGAAGCAACGGCTTCTCCCAGTAGTCGAGCTGCGGCCAGTTCACCACCGTGACGTCCGGGATCGCCTTGTCGACAAAGTTGCTACTAGCAAGGATCTGCCGGTACCGCCAGAGCGAGAACGGCGCGCGCTTCGACGGGTTCGCCTCGAGCAGCTTCCACTCGCGCCGCTCCAGCGTCACCGGTACGACGTCCGTCCAGGACAACTGTGATCCCGGCCAGAACGGCGCGACCGTGTCCCGCCAGTGCTCGTAGCCGGCGGGGCGGTCGATCGTGTGGTCCTCCCCCGGCCGGTGCTCGAGCGCGAAGCACCACGAGAACGCCTGCTGATCAAGGGGATTCGCGACCTCGGGCGCATGCAGCTCGCCGGTCTGGTCGCGGCCTTCGGCGCCGATCACATGCTCGACGCCGCCGAGCTCCAGCAGGTCGCCGAGCTCGGTCGCGTCCACGACGTACGACGCCGACACCGTCACCTCGTCACCCGTCCGGAGGTCCTTGAGCGTGACCGCCTCGATCACGTCGCCGTTCGTACCGACCTCGACCGGCTCGTGCTCCATGAACACGATCAGCCGCCCGGACGCCCGCCACGGCGCGAGCATCTCCTCCAGGACAGCGGCGGCGACACGCGGCTCGTGGCAGAACCGGCTGACCACGCCGAGCCCGGGATCGAGCAGCGGATCGGCCGCGGCCTCGGGCGTCAGTGGGTAGTTGCGCCGGTAGTACTCGCGGATCCGGCGGCGGAGTTCGGCGTACCCGGAGGCCGCGTACTGCTCGATCCACGGGTGCTCGTCCGGCGGCACCAGTTGGCTGGTCAGCTGCCCACCGAGCCAGTCGGTCGGCTCGGTCAGGACGACGCGGCGGCCGAGGCGGACCGCGGTCAACGCGGCGGCGACACCACCGAGCCCACCGCCGACGACCAGGACATCAGTTTCCACCGATTCACTCCTTAGCTCGTGGCGCGGCGACCGTTTCGCCCGCCACCAGGTCACAGGCCACCAGTCGGCTGACCGGCGCGGCCTCCGGATCCTCGACCCGCGCGACCAGCGCGTCGATCGCGATCCGGCCGATCTCCTTGCGCGGGATCGCCAGGCAGTCCCAGCGCTCACCCGATCCCTCCAGTACAGCGACCGAGAGGTCCTCCGGCACCTGCCTGCCGCGCGCGGCCAGCCCCGTCCGCAGTTCCTCGGCCAAACTGATGCTCTCGGCAACCACCGCGGTCTCGGGACCGGTCGCCAGTTCGTCCAGCCATTCCTCGGACAGCCCCGGCTCGCCTCGGAACCCGGGCGACCGGTCGTGCAGCCCGAGCCGCTCGACCGCGGCGCGGTACCCGGCACGGCGGTCGAAGTACGCCTCCTGCTCGATGCCCTGCCGCAGGTAGGCGAAATACCGATGACCGCGATCGGCGAGCGACGCCACCAGCCGGTCGGTGCCGTCGATGTAGTCCGGGACGATGCATGGGATCTCCGCGCCGGGCACCTCCCGGCGGCCGATGTGGACGAACAGGTACCCGTCGTGCCACAGCCGGGCGAGCTCCTCGCGATCGGTCGCGGCACCGAGCAGGACCGTCCCGTCCGCGAGGTTGAGCCGGTTGGTCCCGTCCCGGTAGATCCGCCGCCGGCCGTCGCTCGTACCGGTCGAAGTGAACAGGACCAGGTCGTACCCAAGCTGTTCGGCGCGCTCCTCGATCCCCAGCAGGAACTCGAAGTAGAAGTCCTCGCGGGCGTGCGGGAAGACCGCCTCGAAGGTGTGTACGCCGAGCAGCCGGTTGCGCTTGTTCCGCAGGTTCCGCGCGGCGGCGTTCGGGACGTACCCGAGCTCCTTGACCGCGGCCAGGATCCGCTCCCGCGTCTCGACCGGGATCCGGTCCACGTCGCCGCTCACGACCCGCGACACCGCGGACTGCGAGACGCCCGCGAGCCGGGCGACGTCGGACTGCCTTGGCGCTTTCATACTTTCTCCCAGTGTGCATTCATACGTATGAGCGCTCATCGGCGAGCTGCTCTTACGTATGCGCAGAACCTACGAAGGCGACGGACAACCTGTCAAGGCCGAGCAACGACAATCACCGGATGCTTACCGGCCACCGCCACGTCGTACCGCGCCTCCACCCGCCACCTCCGCCGCAGCAGCTCGGTCTGCTCCGGCAGCAGAATCGTCACCACCAGCCCACCCGGCAACAGCACCTCCCGCCACCGCCGTAGGGCCGACGGAACGTCCTCAGACCCGACGCGCACATCCCACGGCGGATTGCTGAGCACCCGATCGAACCCACTCTCCACCCACCGAGCATCCCCGCGCCGCCACACCACCCCCGCACCCTCCGAATGACGTGCGCCCCGGCGGTCAGCGGCGCCTGCTGCGGTCGCCCAGTTTGCCCTGGCCGCTGCTGTGGCGGCGGGATCTCGGTCTATGCCGAGGTAGTGGGCTCTCGGCTCCAGGTGATGGGCTTCCAGAAGGATGGTTCCGGCGCCGCAGAAAGGGTCCAGTACTCGGTGCTCGGGCGCCGGGCCGGACAGGCGGGCCATCGCGGCGGCCACAGGTGGGTGGAGGCTACCGGGGACGGTGTGTTGGCGGTATGGCCGCCGGTGAAGGGGTTCGGCGTACGGACGCAGCGCGATCCAGAGCGTCTTGCCGTCGAGGACCACGCGCCACTCGGCCCGTTCGTCAGGCGGTACGACGCCGTGCCGGCGCGAGTGGTACCGCCCACCGGTCAGCCGGGCGATCCGCTCCCCCACCGCGTCCTCGACGTCGTACCGGTTGAAGTTCCGTACCCCGACGAACGACGCCGACACCGCGAACGCCCCACCCGTGACAGCCACCGACGGCAGAGCGGCACGTATCGCAGCGACCACGCCGGCCTTCGCCCGCCCCGGGTCCGGCGTCAGCCCGTACACGACGAACAGGTCGTCGGCCACCCGCGGCGGATCGACCAATCCCTCGACCACCACCTGCCGCTTGGACACCTCGACCACTCGATGCCCCGCGGCGGCGACCTCCTCGGCCACCAACCATTCCAGACCTGCAACAGCACGCAGCAACACCAGTGCAGAACGCACGAAGAGTCTCCCGGCAAGAACCCGGGAGCAACCAACCGGCTACTCCCGCGTCGCCGGCCAAGGGCAGAACGCCACACGAAGGGCCGGCGGAGCTCAGCCCAGTCGGAAGAAGAAACTCTTCATGCGCGTGATCCTGGCACACCAGCGACGGAGTGCCCACCGATTTTCAGGCGGAGAACTACTGCTCCAGGTCCCTCAGAGGTAGGTCTGGGTGCTCGGCGGAGCCGACTCCATCCAGGCCAGGACGCCGGTCAGCGCTTCTTCGGTCATCGCGAAGTGGACCGTGCGGTCGGTGAGCTTCGCGTCCACGATCACGTGGCCGGCGTACGTCACCAGCGGCTCGTTGCCCATCGGGCGGCGGGTCGTGACACCCTCGAGCTGGCGGCGGTTCACGGTCAGCTTGGGCCACCAGGCGAGGCTGAAGACCCGGAACCACTGCAGGTCGTCGCCGACGTAGCGGGCCAGGCCGAGGGCCCAGCCGCGGCCGTGTTCCTTCTCGGCGAGCTGCAGGCTGCAATCAAAAGTTCCGCCGTCCCTGGACAACCAGCGACGGCGGAACGCGACCAGCACGATGAACAGTACGGCGGCAAGCAGACAGACCCCGACGACATCGAGGACTGTCCTCATACGTTGCCAACCTCATTTCCGGTGCCATGAGCGGGTACTTGCCCCGGGCACCCCGGAGAACCGTACTGCCAAGTGACGATATTCGATTGTGCCGATTATGGCAGGTCGACTCAGGAGGTCTGCTCGGCGGCCCGAACCCTGGCCTCGGCGAGTCGGACCTCGTCGTTGGCGTCGTCGGTGTCGAGGCCGGCGGCAAGCGCCTGCTCGAGGTCCCGGCGGGCCTCTTCGAGGTCGATGTCGTGACCCATCTCGGCGTTCTCGGCCAGGATCGAGACCCGGTCGTTCGCCACCGAGATGAAGCCGTCCGGCGCGGCCGCGACGAAGTACTCGTCGTCGACGGTCCGCACCTGGACGGTGCCGCCCTGCAGCAGGCCCAGCAACGGCGCGTGGCCGGGCAGGATACCGACGTCACCGTCGGTGGTGCGGGCGATGACGATCTTCGCCTGCCCCTGCCAGACCGTCCGCTCGGCGGCGACCAATGCCACCTCCAGGTGGGCAGCCATCAGTTGTCCTTCTGCAGCTCGGCCCACTTGCGGTCGACATCCTCCAGCGAGCCGACGTTGAAGAAGGCCTGCTCGGCGACGTGGTCGTATTCGCCCTCGGTGATCTTCTTGAACGACTCGACGGTGTCCTTCAGCGGCACCGTCGAACCCGGCACGTTGGTGAACTTCTCCGCCATGTAGGTGTTCTGCGAGAGGAACTGCTCGATCCGGCGCGCCCGCGCGACGGTGATCTTGTCCTCTTCGGAGAGCTCGTCGACACCCAGGATCGCGATGATGTCCTGCAGTTCCTTGTTCTTCTGCAGGATCTGCTTCACCCGGACGGCGACGTCGTAGTGCTCCTGGCCGATGTACTGCGGGTCGAGGATCCGCGACGTCGAGGTCAGCGGGTCGACGGCCGGGTACAGACCACGAGCGGCGATGTCACGCGAGAGCTCGGTGGTCGCGTCCAAGTGCGCGAACGTGGTGGCCGGCGCCGGGTCGGTGTAGTCGTCGGCGGGTACGTAGATCGCCTGCATCGAGGTGATCGAGTGACCGCGGGTCGACGTGATCCGCTCCTGCAGCACGCCCATCTCGTCGGCCAGGTTCGGCTGGTAACCAACCGCGGACGGCATCCGGCCGAGCAGCGTGGAAACCTCGGAACCGGCCTGGGTGAACCGGAAGATGTTGTCGATGAACAGCAGCACGTCCTGCTGCTTGACGTCGCGGAAGTACTCCGCCATCGTCAGCGCCGACAGTGCCACCCGCAGCCGCGTGCCCGGCGGCTCGTCCATCTGACCGAACACCAGTGCGGTGTCCTTGAAGACGCCGGCCTCTTCCATCTCGTTGATGAGGTCGTTGCCCTCACGGGTCCGCTCGCCGACGCCGGCGAACACCGACGTACCACCGAAGTTGTGGGCGATCCGGTAGATCATCTCCTGGATCAGAACGGTCTTGCCGACACCCGCACCGCCGAACAGACCGATCTTGCCGCCCTGCACGTACGGCGTGAGCAGGTCGAGCACCTTGATGCCGGTCTCCAGCATCTCGGTCTTGGACTCGAGCTGGTCGAAGGCCGGCGCCTTGCGGTGGATCGGCCAGCGCTCGGTGATCTCGAACTCGGACTCGTCCTGGTTCAGGCACTTGCCGGTGACGGACCAGACCCGGCCCTTGGTGACGTCACCGACCGGGACGGAGATCGCCGCGCCGGTGTCGCGCACCTCGGTGCCGCGGACCAGGCCGTCGGTCGGCTTCATCGAGATCGCCCGGACGATGTTGTCGCCGACGTGCAGCGCCACCTCGAGGGTGATCGTCTGGGTGGTGTCGCCGAGGGTGATGTCCACCTCGAGCGCGTTGTAGATCTCGGGCATCGCGTCCGCCGGGAACTCGACGTCGACGACCGGGCCGATCACCCGGGCGACGCGGCCGATACCGGCGGCACCAGCCTCGTTGTTCTTCTCGGTAACCGTGGCAGTCATCTCTCTCACTCGCTCCCGGCGTTCGCGTCGGCGAGCGCGCTCGCGCCACCGACGATCTCGCTGATTTCCTGGGTAATTTGCGCCTGGCGGGCCTGGTTCAGGTCCCGCGTCAGCTTCTCGATCAGGTCCTGCGCGTTGTCGGTCGCGGACTTCATCGCCCGCTGCCGATTGGCCAGCTCGGAGGCGGCCGCCTGCAGCATGCACCAGTGGATCCGGCTGGCGACGTACTTCGGCAGCAGCCCGTCGAGGACCTCCTCCGCGGAGGGCTCGAACTCGTACAGCGGCAGGACCTCGTCGTCGGCCGGGGCCTCTTCACCCTCGACGACCTCCAGCGGCAACAGCCGGATGACGTCGGTGCGCTGGGTGAGCATCGACACGAACCGGGTGAAGACGATGTGGATCTCGTCCACGCCGCCCTCCTCGGTCGGGGTCAGGAACGCCTCGATCAGCGCGTCGGCGATCTCCCGGGCCCGGGCGAAGCTCGGGCTGTCGGAGTCACCGGACCACGACTGCGCCACCTCGCGCTGGCGGAACGTGTAGTACGCGATGCCCTTGCGGCCGCTGAGGTACGGGACGATCTCTTTCTCGTCCTCGCGGAGCAGCTGGTTCAGGCGCTCACCCTCACGGATCACGTTCGACGAGTAGGCGCCGGCCTGACCGCGGTCGGAGGTGATCAGCAGCACCGCGGCACGCCGCGGGTTCTCCTTCTCGGTGGTCAGCGGGTGGTCGACGTTCGAGAACGTCGCCACCGCCGACACGGCACGGGTGAGCTCACGCGCGTACGGACCGGCCGCCGCGGCGCGCTGCTGCGCCTTGACGATCCGGGACGCCGCGATGAGCTCCATCGCGCGGGTGAGCTTCTTGATCGTCGTGACCGAGGCCTTCCGATCGCGTAGCTCCCGCAGGTTGGCTGGCACGGTGGATCAGCCCCGCTTCTGCTTGACGATCTGCTCCTGGTCGACGTCCGCCTCGTCCATCGCCTCGGCCTCGGCCTCGGTGCCGAGCAGCGTGCCCTCGGAGGTCTGGAACGTCGGCTTGAAGGACTTCAGCGCCTCCGTCACGGCCTGCGCCTCGTCGTCGCCGAACAGCCCGGACTCGCGGATCGCGTCGAGCACCTTGCCCTCCCGGCGCAGGTAGTCCAGGAAGTCCCGCTCGAAGCGCAGCACGTCGTTCACCGGTACGTCGTCGAAGTGCCCGTTGGTACCGGCCCAGATCGAGACGATCTGGTCCTCGACCGGGTACGGCGAGTACTGCGGCTGGCGGAGCAGCTGGACGAGCCGCTGGCCGCGGTCCAGCTGCCGGCGCGAGGTGGCGTCCAGGTCGGAGGCGAACATCGCGAACGCCTCCATCGCGCGGAACTGGGCGAGGTCGATCTTCAGCGTGCCGGACACGTTCTTCATGCCCTTCACCTGCGCGGCGCCGCCGACCCGGGAGACCGAGATACCGACGTCGATGGCCGGCCGGATGTTGGCGTTGAACAGGTCGGACTGCAGGAAGATCTGCCCGTCGGTGATCGAGATGACGTTGGTCGGGATGAACGCCGAGACGTCGTTCGCCTTGGTCTCGATGATCGGCAGACCGGTCATCGAGCCGGCGCCGAGCTCGTCGGACAGCTTCGCGCAACGCTCGAGCAGCCGGCTGTGCAGGTAGAAGACGTCACCCGGGTACGCCTCGCGGCCGGGCGGGCGACGCAGCAGCAGCGACATCGCGCGGTACGCCTCGGCCTGCTTGGTCAGGTCGTCGAAGACGATCAGCACGTGCTTGCCCTGGTACATCCAGTGCTGGCCGATCGAGGAGCCGGTGTACGGCGCGACGTACTTGAAGCCGGCCGGGTCGGACGCCGGGGAGGCGACGATGGTGGTGTACTCCATCGCGCCGGCCTCTTCGAGCGCGCCGCGGACGGCGGCGATCGTCGAGCCCTTCTGGCCGATCGCGACGTAGATGCAGCGGACCTGCTTCTTCGGGTCGCCGGACTCCCAGTTGGCCTTCTGGTTGATGATCGTGTCGATCGCGATCGCGGTCTTGCCGGTCTTACGGTCGCCGATGATCAGCTCGCGCTGGCCGCGGCCGATCGGGATCATGCCGTCGATGGCCTTGATACCGGTCTGCAGCGGCTGGCGGACCTCCTGGCGGTCCATCACGCCGGCGGCCTGGATCTCGAGCGCGCGCTGGCCCTCGATGCCCTGGATCTCGCCGAGGCCGTCGATCGGCTTGCCGAGCGGGTCGACCACGCGGCCGAGGTAGCCCTCGCCGACCGGGACGGACAGGATCCGGCCGGTCCGGCGGACCTGCTGGCCCTCCTCGATGCCGTCGTACTCACCGAGGATGACGACACCGATCTCGCGCACGTCGAGGTTCAGCGCGATGCCCTCGGCGCCGTTCTCGAAGACGAGCAGTTCGTTGGTCATCACCGACGGCAGGCCCTCGACGTGGGCGATACCGTCACCCGCGTCGACGACGGTGCCGACTTCTTCAGCGGTGGTGTCGGCCGGTTGGTACTCGGTGACGAACCGATCGAGCGCGTCCCGGATCTCCTCCGGCCTGATCGTGAGCTCAGCCATTGTGTTTCCTTTGTCTAGGAGGGCCGTCAGCCCGCGATGCGCCGTTGCGCGTCGTCGAGCCGGGCCGCGATGGTTCCGTCGATCACTTCGTCGCCGATGTCCACCCGGACGCCGCCGACCACTCCTCGGTCGACGATGACGTTCAGCTGGATGTCCCGGCCGTACTGCCTGCCGAGTGCTGCCGCGAGCCGGGTGCGCTCCGCCTCGGTCAGGTCGGTGGCCACTCGCACGGTCGCGATGCTGGCGTTCCGCCGGGCCGCCGCGGCGACCTGGTAGGCGCGCATCGAGCCCGCGAAGTTCCGGCCCCGGCCGTCCACGGCCCGCTCGGCCAGCCGCACCGTGGTGGAGTCGGCCTTGCCCTGCAGCAGTCCGCGGATCAGCTCCTGGCGGTGCTCGACCGGGATCGCCCGGTCGCCCAGCTTCTCGGCCAGGGCCCGCTCGGCGGCGACCACCCGGTCCAGCCGGAACAGCTCGTCCTCGACCTCGTCCAGCTTCCGCCGGCTGTCGGCGTAGGCCACCTCGGCCTCGACGCTGAGCTGGTCGAGGGCGTCACCGAGGTCGCGGCCGCTGACCCAGCGACCGGCCACCGCGGCGGACAGGATCTCCTGCGCCTGGGCGGAGATCTTGCCGGCGAACAACTGCCCGGCCAGGGCGACCTTGGCCTCCGACGGCCGGGCCGGGTCGGTCAGGGCACGCCGGAGCGCGCCGTTGCCGTCCAGCAACTTGGCGATCGAGAACAGCTCGCTGCCCAGGCCTTCGGCCGGGGCGGCACCCGCCAGGGCCTGCTCGGCCCGGGCGAGTGACTCGTTCGACGCGCCGCGCATCAGCCGTCCGTTCCGACTGCCTGACGAGCGGACTCGGACTCTTCCAGCTCGGCCAGGAACCGCTCGACGGTGCGGCGCTGGCGCGCCTCGTCCTCGAGCGACTCGCCGACGATCCGGCCGGCCAGCGTGGTCGCCATGTGGCCGACCTCGCTACGCAGCGAGGCCACTGCCTGCGCCCGCTCGGCGTCGATCTGGGCCCGCGCGTGCGTGACGATCCGCTCGGCCTCGGCGTTCGCCTGCTCGCGCATCTCCGCGATGATCACCGCACCCTGCTCACGGGCGTCCTCGCGGATCTTGGCAGCCTCCTGCCGGGCCTCGGCCAGCTGCGCGTTGTACTTCTCCAAAGCCGCCTTCGCCTCGGCCTGGGCCTGCTTGGCCTCGTTCATCCCGCCTTCGATCGCCTGGGTCCGATCGGCGTACGCCTTCTCGAACTTGGGAACGACCACCTTGGCGAAGGCGATGGCCAGCAGGACCAGGAAGACGAACCCGAAGATGATCTCGGCGGTGTGCGGCAACAACGGATTCGGAGCCGCTTCGAGCGGTAGCACCAACGTCGTCATGTCTGAATCCTGTCAGTCAGTGGAAAGGTTGCTCAGCGGAAGACGAACGCGAGCGCGATACCGATGATCGCCAGAACCTCGGTGACGCCGAAGCCGATCCAGGCGATCGACTGCAGCTTGCTCTGGGCCTCCGGCTGACGCGCGGTGCCGTTGATCACCGCGGCGAAGATCAGACCGACGCCGACGCCCGGGCCGATCGCGGCGAGGCCGTAGCCGAGGATGGCGATGTTGCCGCTGATTGCGAGAGCGATGTTGCTCACCATTGCGGTGTTTTCCTTTCGGTACGGATAGGTGCTATCCGGGTTTCCGTTACAACGGGTCTATTGGACTTGCGGATCAGTGCTCTTCGGAGATGGCGCTGCCGATGTACTGCGCGGTCAGCACCACGAAGATGTACGCCTGGATGGACTGCACGAACACCTCGAGTGCGGCGATCGCGATGCCCATGACGAACGTGACGACGCCGACGCCGGCGTAGAACACCTTCCCGGACTCGAACACCAGGTACTCACCACCGAGGACGAAGACGCCCAGCAGCAGGTGACCGGCGAACATGTTCGCGAACAACCGCAGGCTCAGCGAGATCGGCCGGACCAGGATGTTCGAGATGAACTCGATCGGAATCATCAGCGGCATCAGCCAGGCCGGAACCCCGGCCGGCATCGTCTGGTGCTTGAAGTAGCCCCAGGCGCCGTGCTTCCGGATGCCGACGGCGTTGTAGATCACCCAGCTCATCACGGCCGCGACGTACGCCCAGCCGGCGTGGCTGAAGGTCGGGAACTGGATCAGCGGGATCGAGCCGGCCAGGTTGTTCAGCAGCATGAAGAAGAACAGGCCGCACAGGTACGGCACGTACTTCATGTACTCCTGGCTGCCGATCGCGTCGCGAGCGATCGAGTTGCGAACGAAGTTGTACGCGAGCTCGCCGGTGAACTGCAGCTTGCTCGGCACGACGGCGGCCTTGCGGGACGCACCCCAGAAGAACCAGACGATCACCACGACGGTCAGCGCGGCCACCAGGACGGGCTTGGTGAACCAATCGACGCCGGGGATGATCGGCGGGAGATCGAAGCTTTCTGGACCGGGTGGGGTGAACTCGGTCGAAACGCCGGCAATCACCGGGTCTCCTCTCGCGTCGTGCTCAAGTCGGACGCCTTATGGCTAAGGGCAGGGCGGCTCAGGGCAGGGCAGCTCAGGGGGCGGTCAACAACGTCAGACCCGGTAGGGGCCGGGCCTGTCGTCAGGACCGCGACCCGTACCGGAAGTGCAACATCAAGATGGTCAGGCCGGCGCCGAGAACAACGCCCACCACGACCAGGAACTGGGTGCCGAAGAGTCGGTCCAACCCGAACCCGATGCCCCCGTACACCAGGACACCGCCGATCAAGTAGGACAGGACCCGCCAGCCGTCGCCCGAATTGGGGGGTGATGGCTTCGGATCCTGGTTCTCGCTCATTGGCACCCGAAACGTACCAGTTGGCAACACATCCAGTCACACCGGCACCAGTAATCTCCACCACAGCAGGCGAAACGTTACTCAGGGTGCTCATGCCACTACCTCTTTGTCGAGGTCGTAGATCGGCACCCGGAGCCGGGACCAGGACCAGATCTCGCCGGCCATCCAGCCCATCACGACCACCACGGCGACCACACCGAGCACGGTCAGATTCACGTGCCGGGCCAGCGAATCCGAGTTCAGCGCGAGCGCGAGCAGGCCGCCGAAGACCGCGATCCGGCCGGTGTACGACGCCATCGCGATCGCCAGCTGCATCGTTGGAGTGGACCGGCGGGACAGGTGCAGCGCGAACAGGCCGGCACCGGAGAAGACGATCACCATCAGCAGGCCGAGCAGCGCTCCCCAGAGACCGGGCAGACCGGCCGCGACGGTCGAGACAGCGGTGGCGTTCACGCCGACGACCAGGGCCGCGACCAGGGCGCCGCGCAGCATTGCCAGCGCCGGGTGCCTGGTTGCTTGTCCGGCGGGTTTCGGGCTGTGGGCCGTAGGAGCCATCTGGTGGTTCCGTCCTGCTGGCGTGCTGGTCTCGCGGCCAGCTCGTCGGGTGGGCGGGGTCAGGGGTGTCGCTGTTATTTGCTGGTGCTTGTGAAAACTAGCACAAAGTCTGCACGGTCAGCAAAACGAGTCCCCTGCCGCTGTACAGCCACACCCTATCGGTAGGCCACACTGACCGCTGGTCTGGTCCCTCTCAGCGGTCTCTCAGACTTTGGCGAGCGGTTTCCGCGAACGCCCCGGGAGACCGGTCGTGAGCAGCACCGCGGTGACTGCGACGGCCAGCACGATCAGCGCCGTCCACCAGTACAGAACCAGGCCGAGGACCACCACGCCGTAGGCGATCAAAGCGGTCCACAGGTACATCAGCAGGACGGCGCGGCGGTGCGAGTGGCCGCGCTGCATGAGCCGGTGGTGCAGGTGCTGTTTGTCGGCGGCGAACGGTGAGCGGCCGGCCTTGGTCCGGCGGATGTACGCCAACGTCAGGTCGAGCGCGGGGATCGCGAGGATGGCGATTGGCAGCACCAACGGAAGCAACGCGGGCAGCAGGCTGGAGCCGCCGACCTCGTACGGGACCGCGTTCGGGTCCATCTGGCCGGTCAGGCTGATCGTCGACGCGGCCAGCATCAGGCCGATCAGCAGGGCGCCGGAGTCGCCCATGAAAACCCTTGCGGGGAAGAAGTTGTGCGGCAGGAAGCCGAGACAGGCGCCGGCCAGCGCGACCGTGATCAGCGTCGAGGTGGTCGCCCGGTCGAGGTTCTCGTGCACGTTGAGCAGGTAGGAGTAGATGAAGAACGCGGTCGCGCCGATCGCGGTCACGCCGGCCGCGAGTCCGTCCAGGCCGTCGACGAAGTTCACCGCGTTGCAGGACACCAGCAGGATGCCCGCGGTGAGGACGGCGAGCTGCGCGGGCGACGGCGAGATCACGCCGCCGGGCAGCGGAAGCCAGTACAACTGGATGCCTTGGACAACGAGTACGCCGACCGCGAGCACCTCGCCGGCCAGCTTGGTGATCGCGTCCAGCTCGTACAGGTCGTCGACCACGCCGACCGCGCAGATCACCACGCCGCCGACCAGGATCGCGCGGGCGTCGTGCGCGACCTGCAGGCTGTTGCCGAGGAACGGCAGGTTGCTGGCGACCGCGTACCCGGCGATCAGGCCGCCGAGGATCGACAGGCCGCCGAAGTACGGGATCGGCACCTTGTGCACGTCCCGGGCCCGGACCTTGGCGACCGCGCCGTACCGCATCGCGATCTGCCGGGCGACGCCGGTCAGCAGAAAAGTCGTGGCCATCGCCACGAACAGGACCAGCAAGTACTCGCGCACTAATCCGCAGGCCTCACATCGGAATCGGTTTTCGCCTCGCCCTGATTGGACGCCTCGACAACCCCATCGGTTGGCTTCTCATCCTCCGGCTTCTCGTCGACCGGTTTCTCGTCGGCCGGCTTCTCGTCCTCCGGCTTCTCGTCGGCAGGCTTCTCGTCGGCAGGCTTCTCGTCGGCCGGCTTCTCGTCCTGCGGCTTCTCGTCCTGCGGCTTCTCGTCCACGGGTCGCTCGTCCACCGGCCGGTCGTCGGCGCCCTGATCGGTGGTGGGCTGGTCGGTGGGCGGGTGGTCCTCGGAGTCGCTGGTTACGTCGGGGACGATCGCGCGGAGTTGCTCGAGGGAGAGGGCGCCGACGCGCAGGACGCGCGGTGTCTCGCCGGTGATGTCGACGATGGTGGACGGCTGTCCGCCGGCCGCCTCGCCTCCGTCGAGGTACACCGCGACCAGCTCACCCAACTGCTCCTCGGCGTCGTACACGTCCAGCGCGGCCGCGCGACCGGAGGTGTTCGCCGAGCTGACCGCGAGCGGACCGGTCCGCGACAGCAGCTCGCGGGTGTTCTCGTGGTCCGGCACCCGCAGCGCGACCGTGCCCTGGGTCTCCCCCAGGTCCCACATCAGCGAGCTCTGCGCGTGGCAGATCACCGTCAGCGGCCCGGGCCAGAACTCCTGGCAAAGCTTCCGCCCGCCCTCCGGGATGTCGGTGGCGAGCGCGTCCAGCGACTCCACCACCGAGATCAGCACCGGCGGCGGCATGTCCCGCCCGCGACCCTTGGCGTCCAGCAGTCGCTGCACGGCCTCGGCCTTGAAGGCGTCGGCGGCGATCCCGTAGACGGTGTCGGTCGGCAGCACGACCAGGTCACCGGCCTCGATGGCATCCACCGCAGCGCGGTAGGCCGGTGCCAGTTCGTCCCCGGTGAAGTCGAAGCGCTCACTCACGGAGTGAATCGTGCCACTCACGCGGGCCGGGACTCCAACCGGGTCGTTGCTGACAAACCGTTGTCAACTTCCACCCCTGTCGCGCCCGGCAATCCTTAGGATCCTCGGCATGACCGTGACCCGTGAGTTCCTCGCCGGATTGCCGAAAGCCGAGCTGCATGTCCACCACGTCGGGTCCGCCTCGCCGCGGATCGTCGCCGAGCTCGCCGCCCGGCACCCCGGCTCGCCGGTGCCGGCCGATCCGGCCGCGCTGACGGAGTACTTCAAGTTCAGCGACTTCGCCCACTTCATCGACATCTACCTGTCCGTCGTCGAGCTGATCAAGACGCCCGAGGACGTCCGGTTGCTGACCTACGAGATCGCCCGCGAGATGTCCGAGCAGCAGAACCTGCGGTACGCCGAGCTCACGGTCACGCCGTACACGTCGGTGATCCGCGGCATCCAGGCCGAGGCGTTCTGCGAGGCGATCGAGGACGCCCGGGTCGCGGCCGAGAAGGAGTTCGGGCTGGTACTGCGGTGGATCTTCGACATCTCCGGTGAGGCCGGCCTGCCCGCCGCTGACGAGACGCTGCGGATCGCGACCAAGATCCGCCCCGAAGGACTGATCGGCTTCGGCCTCGGCGGCCCGGAGATCGGCGTACCGCGGCCGCAGTTCCAGCCGCACTTCGAGGCGGCTGTCGCGGCCGGGCTGCACAGCGTGCCGCATGCGGGCGAGACCACCGGCCCGCAGACGATCTGGGACGCGCTGCAGGTGCTGAAGGCCGAGCGGATCGGCCACGGTACGTCGACGATGGAGGACCCGGCGCTGGTCGACTACCTCGGCGAACACCGGATCCCGCTCGAGGTCAGCCCGACCTCGAACATCGCCACCCGCGCGGTCGCGTCGTACGACGTCCACCCGCTGCGCGCGATGGTCGACGCGGGCCTGGTGGTGACGATCAACTCCGACGACCCGCCGATGTTCGGCACCGACCTCACCAACGAGTACGCCGTCGCCGCCCGGCTGCTGGATCTGGACGAGGCCGGCGTCGGCGAGCTGGCGAAGACCGCGGTCCGCGAGTCGTTCGCCGAGGACTCGGTGAAGACCGCGATCGTGTCCGAGATCGACGCGTACATCGGGTCGGTATAGCCCTGGTCTCATGTGGTTGGCTGGGGTGATGCGCAGAGTCGGTGTGGCGGTAGCCGTCGTACTGCTGGGCCTGGCGGGCTGCAGCGACAGTAAGCCGGCACCTGCGACTGCACCACCTGCGACGACAGCACACCCCAGTCCCAGCCCAAGTCCCACTCCCCCGCCTGCGCCGCGCGGGCTGCCGCGGGGCGGGCGCGTGTTGTTCCCGAAGTACCAGCTGGTCGCGTACGTCGGGCTGCCGGGCTCTCCTGCGCTGGGACCGCTGGACAAGGACCTTGATGCCAAGGCGGCGAAGCTCGAGACACTGTCCCGTGCGTATGCGGCTGGTCGCACACCGCAGCCCGTGCTCGAGCTGATCGCCGTGGTCGCGCGAGGCTCGCGCGGCAAGGACGGGCTGTACCGCGGGCGGCTGGACGACGCGAAGATCGAGCAGTATCTGGCGGTCGCGCGCAAGCACAAGATGCTGCTCCTGCTCGACATCCAGCCGGGGCGGGCGAAGATCCTGCCCGAGGTGAAGCGGCTCGAGCGGTGGCTGAAGGAGCCGGACGTCGGGCTCGCGTTCGACCCGGAGTGGGCGGTCGGTCCGACGCAGGTGCCGGGCCGGGTGTTCGGGCACACAACGGGACGCGAGCTCGACAGCATCGCGGCGTACCTGTCGGGACTGGTGACGGCGCATCACCTGCCGGAGAAGGCGTTCGTGTTCCACCAACTCTCGACCAGGATCGTCAGCGACGAGGCCGCGCTGAAGGCGCACCCCGGCGTGGTGACGATCAAGTCGGTCGACGGGATCGGCACCCGCGAGGACAAACTCAAGACCTGGGCAAAGCTCACCACGAACCTGCCACCAGCCGTCCACGCCGGCTTCAAACTCTTCTACACCGAAGACACACGCCACGGCCCCCTGATGACCCCCACCCAGGTCCTGTCCCTGAAGCCGCGACCCGAGCTGGTGGTCTACGAATGATCTCGATCGCCCTCGCCAACGTCGCGGGCGGCCGGCTCGTCGGGGCGGACGGGTACGCGGACGCCGACCGTACGGCGGACTTCGGGCGGGCGCTCGCGGGTCTGCATCCCGACGTACTGATCATCACCGAGCTGGACACCCGGAGCGATCAGCTGGAGCGGCTGGGGACGGCGGCGATACCGGGGCGGAGGCTTTCGTACGCTCAGCAGGAGTTCTCCGACTCGCACATCCCGGGTGTCGAGCGGCTGGGGGTCGGCATCGTGTCGGCGTACCCGCTGACCGAGCTGGAGCGAATCGACCTGCCGGATCCGCCGATCGACTTCCTGCACTGGCGGACGGGTGCGCCGATGGACCCTTCGGTGAGCGGCTCGGGATGGTGGACGCGTTCGGCGATCCGCCGCCCGCGACCACGCCCGACGGACGGTCGATCGACCGGCTGTTCGCCACCCCGGACCTGGTCAGCCGGGACGTCGAGGTGGTCCAGGTTCCCGGGGCAGATCACCACCTCGTCGCCTGCCGCCTCGAGCGCAGGACGCAGGACGCACCTGGCACCAGCCGGATCCGCGAGCAGGACCTCGCCCGGCCGCCCGCACATCCGGTACGGCGCGGACGTGGATTCTGTCGATAGGTTTCAACTCACTCTCAGCGGGATACCTCTATCGGCGGGCACAGACAACCGCCCGGAGCTGTTCGCAGGAAAGTGGTTTCGTGATGGCCAGTGGTTGGTATGCCGCCGTTGATCGGGTTCGCGCCTCGTGGTTGGGGAACGCGGGCCGGGCAGAACTCATTGCCGCAGGTACGTTGCTCGTCCTGGCGCTGGCGGCGTTCGCCGCTACCGCCGTCCTCCAGTAGGTCTTAGCGAGGACGTCAGACTCGTCGGCCGGTCGCGAACCTGTTGCGGGCGGCCAAGTCACGTTGGTCGCGCACTTCCGTGAACAGTCCGGTGGCGGCGAAGACCGCCGGGGCCGACTCGCCCTGAACGTCCGCGTGCTCACAGGCGAACCAGCCGCCGGGCTTCAGCAACCGGCCCGCCGTCGCCGCGACCACCTTGATCTCGTCGAGCCCGTCGTCACCGGACCACAGCGCGAGCGCCGGATCGTGGTCGCGCACCTCGGTCGTCACGGATTCCCAGGCGGTCAGCGGGATGTACGGCGGGTTGGAGATCACCGCGTCCACCTGGCCGTCGAGCTCCGGCAGGCACCCGTCGATGTCGCCCTCGTGCAGGATCGCCCCGGTACCGTCCAGGTTGCGCCGCGCCCAGGCGACCGCGTCCGCCGACAACTCCACGGCGTGCACCGTACTATCCGGACGTTCGGTGGCGATCGCACCGGCAATGGCTCCCGACCCGGTGCACAGGTCGACCACGAGCGGGTTCCGCACGCCGGCGATCCGCTCGAGGATCCACCCGACCATCACCTCGGTCTCCGGCCGCGGTACGAACACCCCTGGCCCCACCACAAGCTCCCGATACCGAAAACCCGCCGTCCCGGTGAGATGCTGCAACGGCTCGCGCCCGGCCCGCCGCGCGATCAACTCCTCGAACCGCCCCAACTGCTCCCCGGTCGGCTCACGCAACAGCATCCGGCTGGACCCGGTGACAAACGCAAGCAGCTCCGCCGCGTCATACTCCGGCGACGCAACCCCAGCCTCCCGCAGCCGCTCCGCCGCCTCCGCGACGAGCTCTTTCACACTCATTGAGAGTCGACGGCCTCGAGGCGTGCTGCCAGATCCGCGTCCGTGAGCGCCTTGATGACCGGCTCGAGATCGCCACCGAGCACCTGGTCGAGGTTGTGGGCCTTGTAGCCGACCCGGTGGTCGGAGAAGCGGTTTTCGGGGAAGTTGTACGTGCGCACGCGCTCCGACCGGTCCACCGTGCGGATCTGCGATCGCCGGGCGTCCGACGCCTCCTGGTCGGCCGCCTCCTGCGCAGCCGCCAGCAACCGGGCACGCAGCACCCGCATCGCCTGCTCGCGGTTCTGCAGCTGGGACTTCTCGTTCTGCATCGACACCACGATGCCGGTCGGCAGGTGCGTGATGCGTACGGCGGAGTCGGTCGTGTTGACGCTCTGCCCACCCGGCCCGGACGACCGGAACACGTCGATCCGCAGGTCGTTCGGGTCGATCTCGACATCCACGTCCTCGGCCTCCGGCAGCACGAGGACGCCGGCCGCGGAGGTGTGGATCCGCCCCTGCGACTCGGTCACGGGCACCCGCTGTACCCGGTGCACGCCGCCCTCGAACTTCAGCTTCGCGTACGGCGCCTCGCCCGGCTCCGGCGTACCTTTCGCCTTCACCGCGACCGTGATCGACTTGTACCCGCCGAGGTCGGACTCGGCGGAGTCGAGCACCTCGGTCTTCCAGTTCTGCGACTCGGCGTACTTCAGGTACATCTTCAGCAGGTCGCCGGCGAACAGCGCGGACTCGTCGCCGCCCTCGCCGGCCTTGATCTCGAGGATCGCGTCCTTGTCGTCGTTGGGGTCCCGCGGCACGAGCAGTGTCTGCAGCCGCTCCGCGAGCTCCTCGCGGCGGCCGGTCAGCCGGGTCGCCTCCTCGGCGAACGCCGGGTCCTCGGCCGCGAGCTCCCGCGCCGCCTCGATGTCGTCACCGGTCTGCAGCCACTCGTCGTAGGTCCGGACGACCGGCGCGAGCGCGGCGTACCGCTTGCCGACCCGGCGGGCATTGGCCTGGTCGGAGTGCAGCTCCGGCTCCGACATCTGCCGCTCCAGCTCGGCGTACTCCGCCTTCAGCGTCTCCACCGCTTCGAACATCGCGCACTCCTCCTCTCGAACCAACCCTGACAACACAAACCGCGCGCCGGTCCCGCCCAGAACGGGCGGAACCGGCGCGCGGCAGGAAAGCTACTTCTTGGCGTAGCGCTTCTCGAAGCGGGCGACGCGGCCACCGGTGTCGAGAATCTTCTGCTTGCCGGTGTAGAAGGGGTGGCACTGCGAGCACACATCGGCGTGGATGACGCCGTTCTCCGCGGTCGAGCGCGTGGTGAACGTGGCGCCACAGGTGCAGGTCACCGTGGTCTCGACGTACGTCGGGTGGATATCAGCCTTCACAACAAGTCTCCTAGGAATCAGGTGCCCCGGGTCGCCCACACGGTGCGAACGTGAACCGGAACCGACAGACCAGTTTGCCACCCGAGGGCGGCAAACTGGTAATCGAGGTCGATCAGTCGCCGTTGGTGGTGCTGTGCGTAGAACCAGTTGACGGCGTGGTCTTGTTGACCTGGAGTAGGAACTCGATGTTCGACTTGCTCTCCTTGAGCTTGCCGATCAGGAGTTCGAGTGCGGCCTGGCCGTCGAGGGCGGAGAGCACCCGGCGAAGCTTCCAGACCACCTGGGTCTCCTCCTTCGACATCAGCAGCTCCTCGCGGCGCGTACCCGAGGCGACCACGTCGATCGCCGGGAAGATCCGCCGGTCGGCGAACTCGCGGCGCAGCCGGAGCTCCATGTTGCCGGTGCCCTTGAACTCCTCGAAGATCACCTCGTCCATCTTCGAGCCGGTCTCGATCAGCGCGGTCGCGAGGATGGTCAGCGAGCCGCCGTCCTCGATGTTGCGGGCCGCACCGAAGAACCGCTTCGGCGGGTACAGCGCGGACGAGTCCACACCACCGGACAGGATCCGGCCGCTGGCCGGTGCCGCGATGTTGTACGCGCGGCCGAGCCGGGTGATCGAGTCGAGCAGTACGACGACGTCGTGCCCGAGCTCCACCAGCCGCTTGGCCCGCTCGATCGCCAGCTCCGCGACCGTGGTGTGGTCGTCGGCCGGCCGGTCGAACGTCGAGGCGATCACCTCGCCCTTGACCGTGCGCTGCATGTCGGTGACTTCTTCGGGCCGCTCGTCCACCAGCACGACCATCAGGTGTACTTCCGGGTTGTTCGTGGTGATCGCGTTGGCGAGCGCCTGCAGCACCATCGTCTTACCGGCCTTCGGCGGGGAGACGATCAGGCCGCGCTGGCCCTTGCCGATCGGGCTGACGATGTCGACGATCCGGGTGGTGAGGATGCCCGGTTCGGTCTCCAGCCGGAGCCGCTCGGTCGCGTACAGCGGGGTGAGCTTGTTGAAGTCCTGCCGCTGCTTGGCGATCTCCGGGTCCGCACCGTTCACGGTGTCGATCCGGACCAGCGGGTTGAACTTCTCCTTGCGCTCGCCCTCCTGCGGCTGCTTGACCGCACCGGTGATCGCGTCACCCTTGCGCAGGCCGTAGCGCTTCACCATCGAGAGCGCGACGTACACGTCGTTCGGGCCGGGCAGGTAGCCGCTGGTCCGGACGAACGCGTAGTTGTCGAGTACGTCGAGGATGCCGGCCGCGGGGACCAGGATGTCGTCCTCGGTGATCGTCGGCTCGGCGTCGTACCGCTCGCCACGACCACGGCTGCGGGTGTTCTCCCGGCCGCCGTCGCGACCGTCGCGACCGCTGTCCCGGCCACCGTCGCGGCCGCTCTGGCCGTCGCGGTTCCGGTCCCGGTCGCGACCCCGGCGGCGCCGGCGACGGCCCTCGCCTTCCTCGCCCCGGTCCAGGTTCCGGTCGTTCTGGTCCTGGCGGTCCTGCCGGTCCTGCCGGTCCTGGCGGTCCGGCCGGTCCTGGCGGTCCTGACGGTTCCGCTGGTTGTCGCCGCGGGTGTCCCGGCCCTGACCGTCGCGGGACTGACCGTCGCGGCCCTGACCGTCGCGGCCCTGACCGTCGCGTCCCTGACCGTCGCGGGACTGGTTGTCACGGTTCTGGTTGTCGCGGGCCTGTTCGCGGGTGCTGTCGCGCTGACCGTCGCGGTTGTTGTCCCGGGCATTGTCGCGGTTCTGCTCGCGGTTCTGGTTGTCGCGGCTCCGGTTGCTGTTCCGGTCGCGGTTCCGGGCCTGGCTCTCACCACGGTCGTCGGTGCGCTCGTCGACCTGGACGGCACCGTTCTGCGCGGCCTGCTCCGGCTGCGTCTGCTTCGCCGCGGGCGCTTCGACGGCATCGTGCTGCGGAGCCGCACCGTTCTGCCGGGCGTCGTGCTGCAGGGCCGCGTCCGAGGCCGCGTTCTGGGCGGCCACGCTCGGAGCAGCTGCGTTCTGGGAAGCCGAGTTCTCGGGAGCTGCGTTCTGAGCGGCAGCGTCCTGGGGGGCCGCGTCCTTCTGCGCGGCGGCGCGGGTCCGGCGACTGCCGCCCTCGCGCTTGGCCGGCGCCTCGGCGGTCTTCGCCGGCGCCTCGACGGTCTCGTCGAGCGTCGGCTGCGTCGCCTTCGCCCGGCTACCGCCGGTAGAGCCGCCCGCGGAGGATCCCCCCTGAGCGGCCTTGATCGCCTCGATCAGCTGGCCCTTGCGCAGTGCGCCGGTGCCCTTGATGCCGAGCGTCCCGGCGAGCTGCTTGAGCTCGGGGAGCAGCATGCCCTCGAGGCCGCCGCCAGCTTTCCGGCGACGCGTGGCGGTGGTTGCCGCGGCGTCAGCTCCGCTGGAGGCTTCAACAGTTTCTGTCACGTGAGGTCCTTCCCACACGGATCGTCGAGGGCCTGCACGGCCCATCGACCAATTTCATTCCACCCACGGCCACACAACGGGCACGCGGGGTACAAGAGGTCTCTCGCTTCGATCTGAGTCCCCCCGGACATCTCCGACGCAGGCGGCGTAAGTCACATCCACAGGAGGGTCGCCACACAACACAGGGTGCCGGGAGCACAGCCCGGATCGTGGCGAGAGCACGCCGATCACCTGGAGGGGATCGGGTGAGTCGAGACTAGCACCACAACGGGTCGTTCTGCCGACTCACGGGGTACAACGCGTGTCCGGGACCCCGCATTCCCCGCGTCAGCCCGCCTCCATCGACCAGACCTGTACGCCGACTGGATCGATCCCCAGCTCGTACTTCGTCCAGCCGTCCGGGGCGTCCGGCGTACTCCGGAAAAACGTGCTCTGACCTGCGCTCTTGTCGCCGTTGGTGCCGAGTACGGCGACCGTCGGGCCGGCGCCGCTGACGATCGCGGCGAGACCGCTGCCGCGCAGTTTGTGGACCAGCGCGAGGCTCTCCGGCATGGCCGGTTCGCGGTACTCCTGGTGCAGGCGATCCTCGGTCGCGGTCAGCAGCAATTCGGGCCGGCCGGTGAGGGCGGCGACGAGCAGCGCGGCCTTTCCGGCGTTGGCGGCGGCGTCGGTGTGGGAAACAACGCCCGGCAGCAGCCCGCGCGCCTCCTTGGTCAGCACGCGGTTGTCCGGTACGTACGCGACAACAGCAGTTCCCGCCGCCGGTTCGAGCTTTACCGCGCGGCCGCGCTCTTCAAATGACGGAGCGCCTTCGGTCCAAGCGATAGTGAACGCTCCGAGTGCTGCCGCTGCAACGTTGTCGGGGTGCCCTTCGATCTCGTTCGCCAGTACGACGAGACGCTCGCGATCGAGCTGCTCGCCGGCCAGCGCGTACGCCGCCGCGAGCCCGCCGACGATCGCGGCCGACGAGGAGCCGAGCCCGCGTCCGTGCGGAATCCGGTTCTCACACCGCAACGTGAATCCCGGCACCGGAGCACCCAGCGCCTCCAGGCCCGCCCGGATCGACCGCACCACCAGGTGCGACTCGTCCAGCGGCACTTCGCCCTCGCCACACCCGCTGACCTGCACAGTCACCCCGGATCCACCCGGGGTGACCACCAGATCGTCGTACAAACTGAGCGCCAGCCCGAACGCATCGAACCCAGGCCCGAGATTGGCACTCGTAGCCGGCACCCGCACCCGCACCTGGTCACACGCCCGTCGGGCACCCGCGTGCTGCGGCTGCGCCGCACGCTCGTCCGCCGCACGCCCCGGCGACCCAGCGGACCCGACGACCGTGCGTTCCGACGTGTCGCCACCGTGCTGGGCGGGCGCGGTCACCTCTTCTCCCATCACAGCCCCGCTCAGGCCAGACCAGCGATACGAGCGACGGCGTCGGTGTCTGCCGGGGTTACCGGGGGTTCCTCGAAGCTCACGTGGCCGAGGGCCGTGTCGATGTCCTTCAAGCCGTGGCCGGTGACGGTGACGACGACCGTGGAGCCGCCGGGAAGTTCGCCCTTGGACTTCGCCTGCAGCAGACCGGCGACGCCGGCCGCCGAAGCGGGCTCGACGAAGACACCCTCGCGGGCGGCGAGCTCACGCTGAGCGGTGAGGATCTGCTCGTCGGTGACCAGGTCGATCCGGCCGCCGGACTCGTCCCGCGCGGCCTCGGCCAGCATCCAGGACGCCGGGTTCCCGACCCGGATCGCGGTCGCCGCGGTCTCCGGCTTCTCGACGATCGCGCCCCGCACGATCGGCGCCGCACCCTCGGCCTGGAAGCCCCACATCTTCGGCTTCCGGGTCGCGAGCTTGTCCTTGGCGTACTCCTGGTATCCCTTCCAGTACGCCGCGATGTTCCCGGCGTTCCCGACCGGCAACACGTGCAGGTCCGGCGCGTCACCGAGCGCGTCACAGATCTCGAACGACGCGGTCTTCTGCCCCTCGAGCCGCACCGGGTTCACCGAGTTCACCAGCGCGACCGGGTAGTTCTTGCCGAGCTCGCGCACGATCCGCAGACAGTCGTCGAACCCGCCGTCGATCTGCACCAGCTTCGCGCCGTGCACGACCGCCTGCGCGAGCTTGCCCTTCGCGATCCGCCCGGCCGGGATCACCACCAGCGGCAGCATCCCCGCGCGGACGGCGTAGGCGGCGGCGGACGCCGAGGTGTTACCGGTCGACGCACACACGACCGCCTTGTCGCCGGCCTGCGCGGCGAGCGAGATCGCGACGGTCATCCCGCGGTCCTTGAACGAGCCGGTCGGGTTGTTGCCCTCGACCTTCAGCCACACCTCGCAGCCGGTCTGCTCGCTCAGCCACTGCGCGGCCACCAGCGGCGTCCCGCCCTCGCCGAGCGTGACCACCGGCGTGTCCGCCGAAACGGGAAGCCGGTCTCTGTACTCCTCGATCACGCCACGCCACTGGTGAACCATTTAGTTACTCGCCTTCTACCCGCATCACACTGCTGACTTCACGGACGATGTCCATGTCCCGCAAGGACTCCACGGTCGCGGACAACGCGGCGTCGGTCGCGGTGTGGGTGACCACCACCAGTTGCGCGTCGCTGCCCCGGCCCTCCTGGCGGACGGTCTGGATCGACACGTCGTGCTCGGAGAAGGCCTGGGCCACCGCCGCCAGTACACCGGCCTTGTCGGCCACGTCCAGCGACACGTGGTAACGGGTCATCGCCGCACCCATCGGCCGCACGGCCCGCTGGGTGTACGACGACTCGCCGACCCCCGGCACACCCTTGAGCCGGTTGCGCGCGGCGGACACCAGATCCCCGAGGACTGCACTGGCCGTCGGGGCGCCGCCGGCACCACGACCATAGAACATCAGCCGCCCGGCCGCCTTGCTTTCCACGAAAACGGCGTTGTACGCGTCCCGGACACTGGCCAGCGGATGGGTCAGCGGGATCATCGCCGGGTACACCCGGGCGCTCACCGAGTCGGTCCGTTCGTCCAGCTCGCAGATCGCCAGCGACTTCACCACGCAGCCCATCTCCCGGGCGGAGGCGATGTCGGTCGCGGTCACCTCGGTGATGCCCTCGCGGTGCACGTCGGCGATCGACACCCGGGTGTGGAACGCCAGGCTGGCGAGCAGCGCGGCCTTGGCGGCAGCGTCGAAGCCCTCGATGTCGGCGGTCGGGTCGGCCTCGGCGTACCCGAGGGCCTGGGCCTCCTCGAGCGCCTCGTCGAAGCCGGCGCCGGTGCTGTCCATCTTGTCGAGGATGTAGTTCGTGGTGCCGTTGACGATGCCCATCACCCGGACCACGTCGTCACCGGCCAGCGACTCGCGCAGCGGCCGCAGGATCGGGATCGCCCCGGCCACCGCGGCCTCGAAGTACAGGTCGCGCTGGTACTTCTCGGCGGCCGCGAAGAGCGTCGGGCCGTCCTCGGCGAGCAGGGCCTTGTTCGCGGTGACGACCGAGGCGCCGTGCTCGAGCGCGGTCAGGATCAGGCCGCGGGCGGGTTCGAGGCCGCCGATCACCTCGATCACCAGGTCCAGGTCGCCGCGCGACACCAGCGCCTGCGCGTCGGTCGTGATCAGGCTCGGGTCGACCGCGATGTCGCGCTCGCGTCCGGCCCGCCGGACGGCGATGCCCGCGATCTCCAGGCGGGCGCCGACACGGGCCGCCAAATGGTCCGCCTGCTCGGTCAGGATCCGCACCACCTCGGTGCCGACCACGCCACAACCGAGCAGGCCTACCTTGAGAGGTTTTTCGTCGTTCATTCGGCAGCACCCATGTCCAGGAGAAGCAGGTCGTCTTCGGTCTCACGGCGTACCACGACGCGCGTTCGGCCGTCCTTGACCGCGATCACCGGTGGCCGCGGCACGTGGTTGTAGTTGCTCGCCATCGACCGGCAGTACGCGCCGGTCCCCGGTACGGCGACCAGGTCGCCGGGCCGTAGGTCGGCCGGCAGGAACTCGTCCTTGACGACGATGTCACCGGCTTCGCAGTGCTTGCCGACCACGCGGGCCAGCGTCGCCGGGGCGTCGGAGTACCGGTTCGCGAGTGTGCAGGAGTAGTCGGCGTCGTACAGCGCGGCGCGGATGTTGTCGCTCATCCCGCCGTCCACCGACACGTACGTCCGGGCCGCGCCGGCGTCCAGCTCGACCTCCTTCACGGTGCCGACCGAGTACACCGTGCACACCGCCGGGCCGACGATCGCGCGGCCGGGCTCGATCGACACCTTCGGTACGTCGACGTCGAACGCGCGGCACTCGTGCTCGACGATCTTGCCCATCTCGGTGGCCAGCTGCGCCGGGTCGGAGGGATCGTCCTGCGTGGTGTACGCGATGCCGAAGCCGCCGCCCAGGTCGAGCTCCGGCATGTCCACGCCGAGTTCGTCGGAAACCCTTGCGTGCAAGGCGATCACGCGCTTCGCGGCGACTTCGAACCCGGAGGAGTCGAAGATCTGCGAACCGATGTGCGAGTGCAGGCCGAGCAGCTCGAGCTCGGGCGCTTCGTTGATCCGGGCAACGGCTTCGAAGGCCGCGCCGGAGGTGATCGAGAAGCCGAACTTCTGGTCCTCGTGCGCGGTCGCGATGTACTCGTGGGTGTGCGCCTCGACGCCCGCAGTGACCCGGACCATCACCGGCGCGACCACCCCACGCTCGCCGGCCAGCTCGATCAGCCGCGTGATCTCGTGCTGCGAGTCGACGATGATCCGGCCGACCCCGGCGTCCAGCGCGCGGGCCAGCTCGGACTCGGACTTGTTGTTGCCATGGAACCCCAGCCGCTTCGGGTCGGCACCGGCCCGCAGCGCGACCGCCAGCTCTCCCCCGCTGCAGACGTCGAGGTTCAAGCCCTCTTCCATCACCCAGCGGACGATCGTCGTACACAGGAACGCCTTGCCGGCGTAGTACACGTCGAAGTCCTTGAATGCGTGCTTGAACGCGCGGGCCCGGGCGCGGAAGTCGTCTTCGTCCAGGACGTACGCCGGGCTGCCGTGCTCGGCGACCAGGTCGCGGACGTCGACGCCACCGACCACGAGGGCACCTTCGGCGTCCTTCTTCGCGTTCATCGACCACAGCGACGGGACCAGCTCGTTGGGATCGCGGGGAGCGCGCAGCCAGGGCGGTGCCCGGTGGCCGATGTCGGCGTGCAGCGCGCCCGCCTCGTGCGCCCTCACATCCGCTCCGGTGCGGAGACGCCGAGCAGGTCCAGCCCGTTGGCGAGCACGGTCCGGGTCGCGGAGACCAGGGTCAGCCGAGCCTTGTGCACCGGCTCCACCTCCTCGTCGCCGCGCGGCAGCACGCGGCAGCTGTCGTAGAACTTGTGGAACGCGGACGCGGTGTCCTCGAGGTACCGGGCGATCCGGTGCGGCTCGCGCAGCTCGGCGGCGGTCGCGACGACGCGCGGGAACTCGGCGAGCGCGCGGAGCAGGTCGCCCTCGCGCTCGTGGCTCAGCAGCCCCGGGTCGAACTCGTCCAGCTTGATCCCGAGCTCGTCGGCGTTGCGCAGGATCGAGGCGAGCCGGGCGTGCGCGTACTGCACGTAGAAGACCGGGTTCTCGCTGGCCTGGCGGGTCATCTCCTCGATGTCCAGGGTCAGCGGCGAATCGGCCGGGTAGCGGCAGAGCGTGTAGCGGAGGCCGTCGACGCCGCCCTCCTCGACCAGCTCCGCGAGCGTGACGATCGTTCCGGCCCGCTTGGACAGCCGCATCTCCTCGCCGCCCTTGAGGATCTTCACCAGCTGGCCGATCAGGATCTCGATGTTGTGCTCGGGGTCGTCGCCGGCGCAGGCCGCGATCGCCTTCAGCCGGTTCACGTAGCCGTGGTGGTCGGCGCCGAGCAGATAGATACAGGTCTCGAACCCGCGCTCGCGCTTGTTCACGTAGTACGCCGCGTCGGAAGCGAAGTACGTCGGCTCGCCGTTCGACCGGATCAGCACCCGGTCCTTGTCGTCGGTGAAGTCGGTCGTCCGCATCCACAGCGCGTCGTCGGCCTCGTACAGGTGACCCTGGTCACGGAGCTTCTGGATCGCGTGCGGTACGCCGTCCTGCTCGTGCAGGCTGCGCTCGGAGAACCAGACGTCGAACTTCGTCCGGAAGTGCTCGAGCTGCTCCTGCTGCTCCTTGAGCTGGCGCTCGTACCCCGCCTCGCGGAACGCGACCAGCTGCTCGTCCTCCGGCAGCGTAAGGATGTCCGGGATCTCGGCGACGATCCGCTGGGCGAGCTCCAGGATGTACTCGCCGTGGTAGCCGTCCTCGGGGATCTTGTGCCCGTGCGCGGCCGCCCGCAGGCTCTCGCCGAACTTGTCCATCTGGTTGCCGCGGTCGTTGATGTAGAACTCGCGGGACACACTCGCCCCGGCCGCGGTCAGCACCCGGGCCAGCGCGTCGCCGACGGCGGCCCAGCGGGTATGACCCAGGTGCAGCGGACCGGTCGGGTTCGCCGAGATGAACTCGAGGTTGATCGTCCGGCCCTGCAGGCTGTCGCTGGTGCCGTACTTCTCGCCGGCCTCCAGGATCGACTGCGCGACCTTGCCCTGGGCATCGGCCGCGACCCGGAGGTTGATGAAGCCGGGGCCGGCGATCTCGACGGCGGTGATCGCCTCGTCGTCGCGCAGCTTCGCGGCCAGCAGCTCGGCGAACTGGCGCGGGTTCAGCCCGGCGCGCTTGCCGAGCTGCATCGCGACGTTGGTGGCGTAGTCCCCGTGCTCGGGGTTCTTGGGTCGCTCGACCTTCAGCTCGCGCGGCAGCCCGCCCTCGACGGTGATGGTGCCGTCGGCGGCGAGCGCGGCCAGGGCCTGCAGGATCTTCTCAGCGAGCTGTTCCGGAGTCACCGGATCAGCCTAATGGGCTTCCGCCGAAACCCTTGACTCGCTATCCACAGCGCGGTACGACGGTCACTCCCACGGATTGACCAGCTCGATCCCGGTGCCGTCGAAGTCCTTGGTGTTGCGCGTCGCGAGAGTCGCGCCGGCGACCCGGCAGATCGCGGCGATCTGCGCATCGGGAAGGTCGATCGGCAGGCCCGCACGCTCGCGTCCGACCACGACCTCGGGATACAGCGAAGCAGCCGCGTTGTCGAACGGCAGGATCGCCTCCGCGAACTCGTCGAAGATCTCGTCGGCGGCAGCCTCCAGCACCGTCTTCCGCCGGCCGCTTGGCATCCGCCTGAGCCCGTACCGGATCTCGGCGACGGTGATCGCCGCTGTACACAAGCCGTTCGAGCGATGTCCGGCGTACCAGTTGACGACAGCTTCGTCCGGTCTGGCTTTCATCAGTTCAGACCCGACATTGGTATCGAACACGATCATCAGTCGAAGTCCACGACCCGGGGCTTGCTGTTGCGCGGAGGAATGTCCAGGTCGACACCGCCCAGCTCGGCGAATCGCTCATGGAGTCGCTGCAGGAGATTCTGCTCTTCTTCTTCCGTTCCGACAGCTTCGACGATGATGGCCCGGGCCTCCGCCTCCATCGATCGGCCGTGCCGGGCCGCCCGGACCCGCAGCCGGTGCTTCACCTTGTCATCGAGATTGCGCACTGTGATCGCCGCCATCGCCACCACCTCCTGCCATCAATGATAGCAGCGCTTGCAGTGCTCAATGGCGCGCTGTGATCTCGATGTGACTGTTGCGTACCAGTGGGGTGTCCCAAGCGGCGGGTTTGCCGTCGACGGTCACGCTCAGGTTATTGCAGGCGCCGGCGAGGCACTTGGCGTCGTACTGGACTCCCCAGAGGGTGAAGAACTGGGCGAGGGTCGACTGTTCGGCGGCGGTTTTGGCCTCTACCCAGACCTCGCCGTCGGTGGTGTGGGTGTGTACGGCGGCCTGCTGGGCGCGGAGCTTGTCGATGCCGATCCCGGCCGCGACCTGCACCGGCTTGCCGTCGAGGGTGACCGCGATGTTCAACGTGTACGGCGAAGGGCCGGAGAAATCGAGCGGGAGCCGCTCGAACCCGGCCTTGTCGATGTACGAGACCGCGTCCCGGGGCGCGTCCCACGGCGGCGCGCCGGTCCGCAGGTCAGCGGCCGCCGGCGCCGCCGGGCCGACCTGGCAGCCGGTCAGCACGCCGCCGGCGAGCAGCAGCGCACCCGCCGTACCAGCCCACCTGCCAGCTCTCATGGAGAGTCAGATTGCCAGGTGAGCGGGGACAGCGGGACGCCGGGGTCAGCGCTCGGACGGCATCAGGATCCACAGCGCGATGTAGATCAGGAACTGCGGGCCGGGCAGCAGGCAGCTGACCACGAAGATCAGCCGCATCGTGTTGGACGAGATCCCGAACCGGCGAGCCAGTCCGGAGCAGACACCGCCGATCCAGCGATCGTTTGACGGGCGAACCAGAGTGCTGGCCATGAGTACCGTTTCCTTTCCACCGTTGGGCTTACCTCCACTATGACGGCGGCCGCGGCGGATCTGATCCCACCGCGGCGGTCTTCCAGGGTCCGCTCAGGGTGATCCTGGAACCAGTTCCGGAGCACCACGCCGGACCACACCCCGATTCGGGATCCGGCCCCAGTTCCTGCTACTGTTCTGCTCGTTCCTGAGCCCCCGTAGCTCAGGGGATAGAGCACCGCCCTCCGGAGGCGGGTGCGCAGGTTCGAATCCTGCCGGGGGCGCGACCGATCTGGCCGATCCTTGTGCGCAAAGAGCGCGCACAGTGATCGGCCGCCGTGTTTTCTGGGGGCGGAGCCCCCAGACCCCGCCCCGGGAGGGCTCCGCCCCCCGGACCCCCACCGTGAGTCGCTCCGCTCCCTCAGTCCGCCCGGGCGCTTCGCTCCGCTCGCTCACTCAGCCGCTGGGCCGCTTCGCTCCCCTGGTTCTTATGGGAGTGATTCGCCTCGCTCGCTCGCTTGTCGAGGCCGACCCGGACCCCGCCGGAGGTTGCTCCGCTCGCTTGGTCGGACGGGGCGCTTCGCTCCGCTCGCTCACTCGGGCTGGTGGAGACGCTTCGCTTCGCTCGCTCGGGTTGGTCTACACGCTTCGCTTCGCTCGCTTGCCTGGGTACGCGGCTCCGCCTCCCGGACCCCCGGCGTGAGGTCGCTTCGCTCAGTTGGCAGACCTGGGCGCTTCGCTCCGCTCGCTCGCTTGGTGGTTAGGCCGCCTCGCTTCGCTCGCTCGCTTGTCGTGGGGCGGGCTCCCCTCGACCCGGCGCAGGTCGCTCCGCTTACCTCGTCGGACTCGGACACTCGGCAGGTGGGGCACTTCGCTTCGCTCGCTCGCTTGTCGGGGGCTCGACCCGGACCCCCGCTGTGGGTCGCTTCGCTCGATTGGCTGGGTGAGGCGCTTCGTTTCGCTTGCTGGGGTGGGGTTAGGGGGTTCTGTCTTCGCCGGGGGTTTTGCCGAAGGCTTTTTGGTAGTCGTGGGTGAACTGGCTGGGGCTGGCGTAGCCGACCTCGTGGGCGATGGTGGCGGCGGGGGTGGCGCGGGTTCGGAGCTGGATGCGGGCCTGCTGGAGGCGGAGTTGTTTCTGGAACTGGATGGGGGTCATCGACGTCGCGGCGCGGAAGTGGCGGTGGAAGGTCGACGGGCTCATGCCGGCCAGCTCGGCCAGGTCGGCGACGCGGAGTTGGGCGCTGGGGTTTCGGCGGATCCAGCGGATCGCCTCGGCGATGTGCGCCAGCATGCCGTCGGCGAGGCCGATCTGCCGGACCAGCGAACCCTGCTCGCCGGTGAGCAGCCGCCACAGGATCTCGCGGCGGATGCCCGCGGCCAGCACCCGCACGTCGTCCGGACGGTCCGCGATCCGGAGCAGCCGGACGACCGGATCGAGCAGCTCGTCGTCCGCGTCGCTCACCACCAGACCGCCGTACTGCGCCGGACGCGCCGGCAGCTCCAGCAGCAGCGACGCGATCTCGGCCGGATCGAGTCGCAGGCTGACGACCGTGAACGGTTCCTCCCGGGTCGCCTTCGCCGCCTGACCGATCACCGGCAGATCCAGCGAGGTGACCAGGTACTGCCCAGCACCGTACTCGTACGGCACTCCGTTCAGCAGCGTCCGTTTGAGACCGGAGGCGACGATCGCCACCGACGGTTCCGAGATGCCGGCCTCCAGCTCGGTCCGCGCGTCGCGCCGGCTGACCCGGACCCCCGGCAGCAGCTCTCTGCTGTGCTCGTGCCGATACCCCACGGCGTACCGGCAGATCAGGCCCCGCAGCTCGTCGAGCAGTTCCACGTCCCCAGCTTGACAGGATCCGGCAAGACCCGGCCAGGATCGCGCTCACGCTGCCGTCCCACCGGCTGGTCTGATCGAAGGAAGGCCCCGCAGGGGCAGGCACAGCAGGAACGGAGTACGGCAGTGAAACGACGCATCCTCGGCGCAACCGGCATGTCGGTCAGTGAGTTCGCCCTCGGCGCGATGATGTTCGGTGCCATGGGCAACCCCGACCACGAGGACGCCGTACGCATCATCAACCGGGCGCTGGACGCCGGCGTCAACCTGATCGACACCGCCGACGTGTACTCCGCCGGCGAGTCCGAACAGATCGTCGGTACGGCGATCCGCACCCGGCGCGACGAGGTGGTGCTGGCGACCAAGTTCGGTATGCCGATGGGCGCGGACCCGAACCAGCGCGGCGCCTCCCGGCGCTGGACCGTACGCTCGGTGGAGAACAGCCTGCGCCGGCTCGGTACCGACCACCTGGACCTGTATCAGCTGCACCGCCCGGACCACGACACCGACCAGGGCGAGACCCTCGCCGCGCTGTCGGATCTCGTTCAGGCCGGGAAGATCCTGGCCTTCGGCTCCTCGATGTTCCCGGCCGAGACGATCGTCGAGGCGCAGTGGACCGCCGAGCGCCGCGGCACCCACCGGTACCTGACCGAACAGTGCATGTACTCGATCTTCACCCGCCGAGCCGAAGCGGCGGTCTTCCCCGTCACCCAGCGACACGGCCTTGGCGTACTCACCTTCAGCCCGTT
Source organism: Kribbella jejuensis (assembly GCF_006715085.1). Lineage (NCBI taxonomy): Bacteria > Bacillati > Actinomycetota > Actinomycetes > Propionibacteriales > Kribbellaceae > Kribbella > Kribbella jejuensis. The sequence goes on from NZ_VFMM01000001.1 coordinate 961,726, forward strand.
GAACGGAGGCTGGCTGTCCGGCCGGACAGACCCGGCCGCGAGCCATCGGGCCACGCTGCGGCCGGAGAGCTACGACCCTGCCGGGCCGACCGGCCGGGTCAAGGCGGCCACGGCCGCCAAGCTGGCGGCCCTGGCAGCCGAGGCCGGGCTGACGTTGCCGCAACTGGCAACCGCGTTCGTTCGCGAACATCCCGCGGTGACCTCGGTCATCATCGGTCCGCGGACGCAGGACCAACTCGAGAGCCTGTTGACCGGCGCCGAGATCCGGTTGTCCGCGGACGTGCTCGACCGGATCGACGAGCTTGTCCCGCCGGGCACCGAGCTCGACCCGGCGGACAACTACGCGACGACGCCGCCCGCGATCGAGCACGCCGAGTTGCGTCGCCGGTCAGGCGGCGGACTCAGCTGATGCCGCAGGCTGTGCGGCAGTAGTTCCACATCTGTTGGCGGGCTGCGTCCGACTCGCGGGTGCTACCGAGGTAATGGGCAGGGCGGATCTGACGGTCGTGCCAGAACTTGCCGGTGGCGGGCCGCGATTCGGTCGCGGCCAGCCACACCGTGGTGTCTGCGCCTTCTTCGGCGGTGCGCAGGAAGGGTCTGGTGAGTCGGCTGAAACCGGGAAGGGACTCTGCGAGGCCTGGGGTTTCAGACCAGCCGGGATGCATCGCGCCGACGAAGACCGGTGTCAACTCCGCGGCCAGGAGTGGAGTCAGTGCGACCTGGACACGTTTGCTTCGGGCGTAGGCGACCGCTGGTTTGTAGGGGGCTTCGCGATACTCGGGGTCTGTCGGGAGGGGCTGGGTGTACATGCCGCCGGAGGACACGAAGACGACTCTCGACAGCTGATGTTTCAGCAGCTCGGTCAGCAGGAGCGGGCCGAGAACGTGGGTGGCCAGCGTGAGCTCGTGGCCCTGGGCGGATTCGGTACGTCGAGGAGGCATCACGCCGGCGTTGTGGATCAAGGCATGGACGGGATCGATCAGCCCGGCGGCGTACCGGCGTACAGCGTCCAGATCGGAGATGTCGCACTCGTCGACCACGAACTCCGCACTGGGGACCTCACGGCGCAGATCGGCCAGCGTGGAGGCGGCACGCTCCGCGTCGCGGACCAAGAGTCTGACCGTGGCGCCCAGGCGCGCGAGGCCCGCGGCAGTTGCCTTGCCGAGGCCGGAGCGGGCTCCGGTGACCACGGCAGTCTTGCCGGTCAAAGAGCCGGGCGCCGGGTCGTCGGCGGGCCAGCCGCGACTGCGGAGGCCGTAGCCGATGCGGGTGTAACCGGGGACTACCAGACGGTCCAGCACGGTGTCGAGGTTCATGCGGTCAACCTGCTCAGCGCATTGCGGAGTCCTTCCTCGGCCGCGTCTCCGAGGCGGTCGAAGGACTTGCGCAGGAACGGTTCCACGAAGCGGGCGAGACCCTTGAGCCGGAACTCCGCCCGGTACGTGACCCGGGTGAGGTGGGACTCGGGATGGAAGGTCATGGTGTCGTGGGCAACGATCGTACGGTTCTCGCCGCGCAGGACGATCCGGTCCGGGCGGACACGCTCCTCGACCACGTAGGTGAGCTCGGTCTCGCGGCCGTTGAAGCGGGACGTGTTGTGGTACGTCGTACCGACTCCGCCGTCGCCTGAGGCCAGCGTGGTACGGACCGTGCCGGGATCCCACTCCTGCGTGGTGCGGAAGTCTGCGAGGTAGTCGAAGGCCCGCGCTGCGTCGGCCGCTACCGTGACTTCGCGTTCGATGACGATCATGGTTTGTCCTCCGTTCGTTCGGCGGCGTGCGCGATGTTGCGCTGCATGCCGCCGAAGACGACGTCGTGGAACGGGCGGACGGCCGCCCAGTACAGCTCCCCCGGCAGACCGCGCGGATGGAACAACGCGCGCTGCCGGAACAGCGTGCGACCTTGCTCGTCGGTGCCGGCGCGCAACTCGAGCCACGCCTCGCCCGGCAGTCGCATTTCGGCGCGGAGCCGCAGCAGCCGGCCACGTTCCAACGTTTCGACCCGCCACCAGTCGAGCGGGTCGCCCACCGACAGGGTGTCGGGGTGCAGCCGGCCACGGCGCAGTCCGGGGCCGCCGACGACCCGGTCGAGCAGGCCGCGGGTCCACCAGCCGAGTCGCCACGAGTACCAGCCGCGGCGCCCACCGATGCCCTCGATCACCTTCCAGAGACGTTCCGGCGGCGCGCCGACCGTGCAGTCGCGCTGGTCGACGTACAGCGAGCCGCCCGACCAGTCCGGATCGCTCGGCAGCGGATCGCTCGGTGCGCCCGGTGTCGAGGCGGACGCCCACGACGTACTGACGTCGAGATCGTGCACCTTCGTCAGCGCGAGCTCGACAGCCCGGTCGAACCCGATGCCGCCCTCGGGCCGCGGGGGAACGTACTGGTCGATGGCGTGGTCCTTGCAGACCACCTCGTGCACCAGGCTGTCGACGAGCGGCCGCGCGATGCCGCTCGGCACCGGCGTGACCAGGCCGACCCAATGACTCGACAGACCGGGCGTCAGCAGCGGCACCGTCACGATCTGCCGGGGCCGCAGGCCTGCAACGGCCGCGTAGCGCTGCATCATCGCGCGGTACGTCAGCACGTCCGGTCCGCCGATGTCGAAGCCACGGCTCACGTCGGCCGGCATCCGCGCAGCTCCGACCAGGTAGCGCAGTACGTCGCGGACGGCGATCGGCTGGATCCGTGTGTCCAGCCAGCGCGGCGTGACCATCACCGGCAGCCGTTCGGTCAGGTAGCGCAACATCTCGAACGACGCCGAGCCGGAGCCGATGATCACCGCGGCCCGCAGCACGGTCGTCGGTACGCCACTGGCCAGCAAGATCTCGCCTACCTCGCGGCGGGAACCGAGGTGCGGCGACAGGTCCTCCTCGTCCGGATACAGCCCGCCGAGGTATACGATCCGGCCGACTCCGGACTCGCGGCAGACCTTTCCGAACGCGAGTGCGGTACGCCGGTCGCGCACCTCGAACCGCCGACCGGAGCCCATCGAGTGGATCAGGTAGTAGGCGACGTCGGTGCCCTCCAGCGCTCTCGTCAGGGCGGCCGGGTCGGACGCATCGCCGGCCACAACCTCGATCCGGGACCTCCACGGGCGGGCGTCGAGCCGCTCCGGGTGCCGGGCCAGGACGCGCACGTCGTACCCCGCGGTCAGCAGCTCCGGGACCAGCCGCCCGCCGATGTAGCCGGTTGCCCCTGTGACCAGGACCCGGGTCATCGCTCGGCCAGCCGCTCTGCCGCGGTGACCGGGTCGTGGTCGACGTACCGCGCTCCGACCGCGGCTGCGAGTTCCGTGGACGCGCCCGCTCCCGCCAGCGCAACCGAACAGCTCTGGGCCAGCCGGGCGAGGCCGGGACGGATCGCGTCGAAGCGGGCGGCGTCCGAGGCCGACAGCATCACCAGGTCGGGTTCGACGACTCCCGCGGTGCGTTCAATGTCCGTCATTGGGGAGTCGGCGCCCAGGAAGACCACGCGCCAGCCGGAGCGGCGCAGGACGAGGCCGAAGGCCAGCAGGGCGATGTCGTGGAGCTCCCCGGGCGGACAGGCCAGCAGGGCCCTCGGACCTGCGCCGCCACCCCAGCCGCGGGACAGCGCCGCGAGCCGCGAGCGGACGACGTTGCTGGCGAAGTGCTCCTGCGCCACGGTCACCTCGGCGCGGGACCACCGGACCCCAAGGTCGTGCAGGTACGGGATCAGTACGTCGCGGATCACGGCCTCGATCGTCAGGGTGGCGAACAGTTCGTCCAGTACGACGTGGGCCGCCCGCTCGTCCAGGTCGTCCAATGCCACCCGGAGACTCGCGGCGGCACCCACTGTCGCGGTCCGTACGGCGACAGGGTCCAGGTCGGGCATCTGGGCAGGCACCGGCTCGGCGAGGACGGCACGCGCCGCCTCCGCGGCGGACAGGCCGTCGGCGAGATACGCGCGCATCCGCTGCACCCGGCGGACGTCGAGCTCGGAGTACAGCCGGAAGCCGCCCGCGGAGCGCGTCGGCGACAGCAGGCCGTACCGGGTTTCCCAGGCGCGCAGGACGTGCTCGCTGACGCCGGCGCGCTTGCTCAACGCGCCGATCCGCAACGAGCCGGGCATCGAAGTCTCCATGGGATCACTATACAAACATTAGACATACCTTTGACGAAGTGCAACTTTTATGCCTAATCTCTAGACAGACCTTCGACAGCGTGGAGCATCCGATGACTGAATCCGTGGCCGTGATCGGCGCCGGCGTGTCCGGCCTGACCGCCGGCTATCTGCTCGCGCGCCGGTTCGACGTCACCCTGTTCGAGGCCGAGTCCCGGCTGGGTGGCCATGCCCACACCCACGACGTGACCGATCCGGCCGGACGCCGGCTGGCGGTCGACACCGGTTTCATCGTGCACAACGCCAGCACGTATCCCCTGCTGCGCCGGCTGTTCGGCGAGCTCGGTGTGGGGACGCAGCCGACCGAGATGAGCATGAGTATCAGCGACCCGTCCAGCGGCCTGGAGTTCGCAGGAGGTCGTGGAGTGGGCGGTGTGTTCGCGCAGCGCCGCCGACTCCTCGACGTCTCGTTCTGGCAGCTCTTGACCGAGGTACGCCGGTTCCACCGTCGCGCGGCCGCCTATATCGCGGAGGGTTCGGAGGACGATCTGACGACCTTCGGAGAGTTCCTGGAGGCCGAGGGCTTCAGCCCTGCGTTTGTCCGCCGCTACGCCGTCCCCGTGGTGTCCTGCGTGTGGTCCTGCGGTGGTAGCTCAGCCTTGACGTACCCAGCCCGCTACCTGTTCCGCTTCCTCGACCACCACGGCATGCTCTCGGTCGGCGGCTCACCCCAGTGGCTGACCGTCACGGGCGGCTCTCGTGTCTACGTCGACGCCGTGGCGGACCGCCTCGACGCGGTGCGGGCCGGGCAATCGGTCCGCACCGTCCAGCGACACCCGGACGGTGTCACGGTGACCGTTGCCGACGGCAGCACGTTGGACTTCGACCGGGTGTTTCTGGCAACGCACGCGGATCAAGCACTGACCCTGTTGGCCGACGCGACACCGGACGAGAAGGCTGTACTCGGTTCCTTCGAGTACAGCCACAACCAGACGGTCCTGCACACCGACGTGTCGTTGCTGCCCGCAACGAAGAACGCCCGCGCCTCATGGAACTACGTAGTACGTCCGGGCGCGCCGTTGACGACGTACTGGATGAATCGGCTGCAGGGGCTCGACACCGACGAGACCTACCTCGTGACACTGAACGGTGCCGAGACGGTCGATCCGGCGAAGGTGATCGCACGGATGGACTATCGGCACCCCATCTACACCCCGGAGGCTGTCGCCGCGCAGGGGCGGCTGGCAGGCCTCGAGACCGGTCGGGTCGCGCTGGCGGGGGCGTACCACGGCTGGGGCTTCCATGAGGACGGCTGCCGCGCCGGCGTCGCGGCCGCCGAGTCCTTCGGGGTCCGCTGGTGACGGTCGCCGGAGAGCTCCCCCAACTCCCGGCGATCGTCACCGGCTTCGTCCGGCACGCCCGGTCCGGTCCGGTACGGCACGCGTTCCGGCACCGCGCGTACCAGTGGCTGGTCGACCTGGACGACGTACCGCGGCTGCCGTGGTACCTCCGTCCGCTGGCGCACTTCGACTCGCGCGACCACGTGGACCTGCGGCGCTACCTGGCCGACAACGGGATCGAGTACGACGGCCGGGTCGTCATGCTCGCCAACGCACGAGTACTGGGTCACGTCTTCGACCCCCTCACCGTCTACTGGTGCCTCGACGGCCCGTACGTCGTCGCCGAGGTCCACAACACGTACGGCGAACGACACGTGTACCTGCTCCGCCCGGACGAGCACGGCACTGCCCGTACGGCCAAGGAGTTCTACGTGTCGCCCTTCTACGACGTGTCGGGCAGCTACCGGCTCACGTTCGAGCTGGACCGTGAACGCATCAGGGTGCAGGTCAGACTGTCCAAGGACGACCGGACTGTGTTCGGCGCGAGCTTCGACGGCGTACCGCGACCTGCTACGCGCAAGGCAGTTCTCACGACTGCCCTGCGGATGCCATTGATGCCACAGCGAGTGTCAGCACTCATCCGGATGCACGGCGTGTGGCTGTGGGCGAGGCGACTGCCCGTGGTGAAGCGATGAGGGCCCGGATCGCCCGGCTGATCGTCGACCGAATGTTCGACCAGCTACCCGTACGCGCGGTCTACCCGGATGGGACGGTCCGTGGCCGCGGTGGACCGGAGCTCCGCATCGTCCGGCCGGAGGCCATGTTCGAACGCATTGCCCGCAGCCCCAAGATCGGCCTGGGCGAGGCGTATCAGGCAGGCGACTGGACGGCCGGCGAAGGAACCGACCTGGGCGAGCTGCTGACGCCCTTCGCGGCCCGGGTCACCCAACTCGTCCCGCGACCGCTGCTCAAACTCAGGTGGCTCGTGGACAAGCGGATGCCGCGCACGCTGCGCAACACCCCAACAGGTGCCCGGAGCAACATCAGCGCGCACTACGACCTCAGCAACGCGCTGTTCGCCGCGTTCCTCGACCCCGGGATGACGTACAGCTCCGCACTGTTCGATCACGCCGGCCAGGACCTCGAGGAAGCTCAGCGGCGTAAGGTCGAGCGCATCCTGGACCAGGCCGGCGTCGGCGCCGGGACCCGGTTGCTGGAGATCGGCATCGGTTGGGGCACGCTGGCGATCGCGGCGGCTCAGCGGGGCGCGCACGTCACCGGCATCACCTTGTCGACCGAGCAGTTGCGGCTGGCCAGGAGGCGGGTCGCCGACGCGGGACTGACCCATCGGGTCGAACTGCGGTTACAGGACTACCGCGCGGTGACCGGTTCCTACGACGCGATCGTCAGCGTGGAGATGATCGAGGCGGTGGGGGCCGAGTACTGGCCGGAGTATTTCCGCACGCTCGAGCGGCTGCTCGCGCCGGGCGGATCCATTGCCCTGCAGGCGATTCTGATGGACCACGATCGGATGCTGGTCACCCGGAACTCGTACGGCTGGATCCAGAAGTACATCTTTCCCGGCGGGCTGATCCCGTCCCGGACCGCGATCGACGAGACGCTGGCGAAGTACGCACAACTGGCGGTCGAAGACGACTACCGGTTCGGTGCGGACTACGCGGAGACGCTCCGGCGGTGGCGGCACAACTTCGCGGCCAACTGGCCGCTCATCCGGGAGCAGGGATTCGACGAGACGTTCCGGCGGACGTGGGAGTTCTACCTGGCCTACAGCGAGGCCGGCTTCGCCTCCGGGTACCTCGACGTCGGGCAACTGCGTCTGGGTCAGCTGTCGGGCAGCGAGAACATCGACAGGACCACCCGGTCCTTGCCGGGGGCTGCGGCCAGGTAGGGCTCGATCAGCTCGGTGAAGCGGGCGCGGAAGTCGTCCAGGTCCTGTTGGCTCATGTACATCGCCAGTTGGGAGTAGCCGACCTGGTTCATGCGTGGGTAGAGGTCGCCGTTGTCGATGACTCTGTCGAAGTCGGCGGCCAGCCGGGTGAGCATCATCAGGAACGCCTGCCGGTGCTGGTCGGGGGTCATCGCCCGGGCCTCACGCTCGTCGATCCGGCCGACCTTGGTCTGGTCGAGGGTGAGAGTTCGTTCGGTGGTGCCGCGGATCTTCCGTTCGCGCACGACCGTCAGGTAGCCGGCGTCGATCAGCGCTGCCACATGGCGGTAGAGCGTCGTCGCCGGGATGTCGGGGAGGTCGCGTTTGAGGTCCGTGGTGGTGACCTCGCGACCTAGGACCCGTTGCATGATGCGCCAGCGGATCGGGTGCAGCAGGACGTCCAGCACCGGGGTCGGCGACTCCGCCATCAGCTCTCCATCAGGGTTCTTTCAGGGTATCCATTGATACCAACAGTGGTAATAATAGCGGAAACGGAAGCATTCACCTTCGCCCGAGGAGACGTGCCGTGTCGCTCACCCGTCGTACGTTGCTCAAGTCCGCGGCGGCCGCTGTGCCGGTTGCTGCGCTCACCACTCTGCCTTCATCCGCCATTACGGTCCGGGAACCGTTCGCGATCGGCCGGTTGGTGGACAAGATCGAGGCCGGGATGGCGAAGTACGCGATTCCCGGCGCAGGGCTCGGGGTCTGGTACCGCGGCCGCGAGTACATGCGCGGCTTCGGCGTGACCAACTTGGACACCAAGGAGCCGGTGTCGCCGGACACCGCGTTCCGGATCGGGTCGACGTCCAAGACGTTCACCGCGACCGCGATCATGCGCCTGGTCGAGCAGGGGCGGATCAGCCTGGAGCGGCCGGTCCGTGCGTACCTGCCGGACTTCGCGGCCGCCGATCCCGCGGTCGCACGACGGGTCACCGTACGGCAGTTGCTGAACCACTCGGCCGGCTGGCAGGGCGACTACTTCGAGGACACCGGGGACGGCGACGACGCGCTGGCGAAGTACGTCGCGGATCTGACGAAGGTCCCGCAGCTCACACCGCTCGGAAAGGTGTTCTCGTACAACAACGCCGCCCTCGGCGTCGCCGGGCGAGTACTGGAGGCCGTGTACGGGAAGCCGTACGAAACCGCCGTACGGGAGCTGTTGCTCGACCCGCTCGAGCTGGAGCACAGCAGGTTCTTCCGGAGCGAGCTGGACGGGTTGAGCGTGGCTACGGCGCACAACGTCGTCAACGGCAAGGCCGTGGCCGAGCCGTTGTTCGACGCGATGCCCCGGAGCCTGCACGCGGCAGGCGGGTTGATCTCGAGCGCCCGGGACCAGCTGCGGTACGCACGGTTCCACCTGGGACACCGGGGTCTTCCCCCGGTGCTCAGCGACCGCACCAGGCTTGCCATGCAGTCACACCCGGGCCCTGGCGGCACGCTGTTCGTGGAGCTGAACGGTGTCGGTGTCAGCTGGATGCTGCGGCCTACAGCACAAGGACCGACGGTGGTGCAGCACGGTGGGGACTGGAACGGCCAGCACTCCGGTTTCCTGTTCGTACCGCAGCGGGACTTCGCGATCACGCTGCTCACCAATTCCGAGAGCGGGCCGACGCTGCTGGCTGAGCTGTTCGCTGACGACTGGGCGTTGCAGGAGTTCGCAGGGCTCAACAACCTCCCCGCCGTGCCGCGCCCGCCTCACCGGCTGAGCGAGTACGTGGGCACGTACGTCGCACAGCAGATCGGCTTCGACGGCAAGTCCGAGGAGATCGGTCTTGATGTCACGGCCGACAACGGCGAGCTGGCGGCGAGTGTTGGCGGCCAGCCGATGTTCCGGTTCGCCTTCTATCGCAAGGACTTCGTACTGGCGCTCAACCCGGACGGCACGTCCACCCACACCCGTGCGGACTTCGTCCGTGGCAAGAGCGGCCAGGTGGAGTGGCTGCGGTTCAGCGGCCGGCTGTTCCGCTTCCACCCCACTGGCACCCGCCGGCCGAAGGCATTCAGCCACCGCGTCCTCTAGTCCGTACTGACCATCCACAGGTGCCCGTCGGGGTCGGTGAAGGTCGCGAGGTACGCCCAGGGCTCACGGGTCGGTGCGGTGACCTGCACCGCCCCCGCGGCGACGGCCCTCGCCACTGCCGCGTCGACAGCCTCCTCGCTGTCGACGCGCAGGCCGAGGATGCACTCGCTCTGGCCGGGTGCGGCCGCCGGCTGCTTGCCGAGGACCCAGCCGAACCCGCCGGTCGGGATCAGCATCATCGTCACGTCGTCGGCGAGCCGGAACTGCAGCGGCTCGGGGATCCCGTCCGGTCCGAGCTCGTCGCCGACCGGCGTGAGCCCGAGGGCCTGCCGGTAGAAGGCGTGCGAGCGTGGGCGGTCGTCGATCGGGAGGCTGATGATCATCGGGCAACTCCTGCGGTGAAGCGGTCGGCGGCGTGGCCGGACAGGTGGCCGGGTGGGAGGTGACGGCCGCTGAGGACCATCAGCAGATCCTGCGCCGTACCGGTGAGCGGGCGGCCGGTGCCGAACGTCCACGGTAGGTCGGTGGCCCGCAGCTGTACGTCGGCCAGGTCCACCGCGAAGTACTTCACATGCTTGGGCCGCAACGCTCCGAGGACGTACTGAACACGCTCGTGCGGCACCTGGCGGTCGATGCCCAGGGCAATGGTCATGTCGAGCCCGTGGATCACGTCGTGCGAGAGCGCACCCTCGAAGCCACCACCGGGCGGTTTCCAAGGATTGTCGACGTTCTGCTGCAGACATTCGACCAGCTCCGCCGACGTGAGCCGCTCCGCGTCCTGCCGCGCCTGCCGGTCGGCGTACCGGTTGAAGTTGCCCCCGGCCCGGATCATCCCGGCGACGAATCGCGGCGGCCGGATCCGGTATGCCATCGTGATGTGCGAGACCACCTCCCGCACCCGCCAGCCGGTACACAACGTCGGCCGATCCCAATCCACCTCGGGGAGTCCACGCAGCAGCTCCGCGAGGTCGGTCCGCTCCCCCGCCACAGCATCTCTGATATCCGTCATACCCGACCGACGAACGGATCAGGCGGTGACAGACACCTCCTGCAATCTCTTCTCCAGATAGCGGCGCTCGGCCTCGGTCGTAGCCAGTGCCAGGGCCTCCCGGTAGGACTCGGCAGCTTCGGTGCGGCGGCCGAGGCGGCGGAGGAAGTCCGCACGCGTCGCGGGGAGCAGGTAGTAGCCCGTCAACTCGCCCGCAGCCAGTTCGTCGACCAGGCGGAGACCTACAGCCGGGCCGTCTGCCATGCCGATCGCTACAGCTCGGTTGAGTGCGACCACTGGGGTTTGCGGGAGTTGCGCATACAGGGCGGCGATCTGGTGCCAGTCCGTTTCTGCCGGCGCGGCGGCTGTTGCGTGACACGCAGCGATCGCTGCTTGGATCTGGTACGGACCGGGATGCCCACGGTGCAGTGCGGAGTCCAGAACTTCTACGGCCTCTGCGATCTGCGCGTGGTCCCACCTGGCGCGGTCCTGGTCGTCCAGGGTGACCAGGGCTCCGTCCGGTGCCAGCCGTGTTTCGCGGCGCGCGTCGTGGAAGAGCATGAGCGCAAGGAGCCCAGCGGCCTCAGGTTCGTCCGGCATGAGTTGGCGCAGCAGCCGCGCGAGGCGGATCGCTTCAGTGGTCAGCTGGCGTCTGACGACATCGGAGTACCCCTCGTTGAAGAGGAGGTACAGCACGGCCAGTACTGCGGGGGTGCGCTCAGGCAGGAGGCGTGCGGGCGGTACGCGGTACGGGATGCCTGCGTGCTGGATCTTCTGCTTCGCCCGCGTCAGCCGCTTCGACATGGTCGTCTCCGGTACCAGGAACGCGCGGGCGATCTCCGCCGTACTCAGACCGGCCAGGGTCCGCAACGTAAGGGCCACGCGCGCCTCCATGGCCAGCGCGGGATGGCAACACGTGAACATCAACCGCAGCCGGTCGTCCGGTACGTCGTACTGCTGCTCTTGCTGCTCTTGCTGGTCTACGCCGAGCGCCGCGATCTCCTGCAGCTTGGCCGCGCCCACAGCCTCGCGGCGCAGCCAGTCGATCGCACGGTTGCGTGCGGTCGTCGTCAGCCACGCACCAGGCCGGTCGGGTACGCCGTCGGACGGCCAGCGCTGGAGCGCCGCCGCAAAGGCTTCCTGCGCGCACTCCTCAGCCAACTGCCAGTCGCCGGTCAACCGGATCAGCGTGGCGACCACCTGGCCCCACTCCTGCCGGTAGATCTCCTCGAACGTCACACCGGCGGCTCGAACACGGGCCGGATCTCGATCGTGCCGTACCCGGCGGCCGGGTGCTTCGCCGCGATCTCGATCGCCTCGTCCAGATCGGCGCAGTCGATCAGCACGAAGCCGCCGATCTGTTCCTTGGTCTCGGCGAACGGCCCGTCGGTGAGCAGTACGTCGCCGTCGCGAACCCGGACCGTGGTGGCCTCGTCCGGCGGCCGCAACCCGGCCCCGCCCGCCACCACGCCGCGGGCTTCCATCTCCTCGGTCCAGCCGCCGCAGCCGTCGTTCGCGTGCGCCGCCGCGGACTCGTCGCCGGCAATCATCAGCAGGTACTTCACGCCCTCATCCTCGCAGGTCTAGCGTCGGCAGCAAGGAACTCTTTGGGGGAGGTACGGCGATGACAGGTCGGATCGTGCACTTCGAGGTGCCGTACGACGACGGTGAGCGAGCGCGGGCGTTCTACCGCGAGGCGTTCGGGTGGAACCTGATGGAGATGCCCGAACTGAACTACACGATGGTGTCCACCGGGCCGGTGAACGACCAGCAGATGCCGGCCGAACCGGGCTTCATCAACGGCGGGATGTTCCAGCGCGGCACCGGCAACGCCGATCTCACCCGGCCGGTGCTGACCGTCGACGTATCCGACATCGACGCGGCGTGGAAGACGATCGAGAGCCTCGGCGGGGAGCGGGTCGGCGAGAAGCTGCCGGTCGGCGACATGGGCTTCGCCGCGTACTTCAAGGACCCGGAGGGCAATATTCTCGGCCTCTGGCAATCAGCCTGACGCCGGGTTGTCACCGGAGCGACCTAGACTGCGGAGAGTGTTGGCTCCGGTGGCGTCCTCGGGAGGACTGAATGCCTGACCGTATCCAGACCATTGCGTATCCGGCGCCCGGGTCGCGGCCGTCACGGCGGGATCCGGATCCGCTGGCCCCGCATGTGATCGTGCTGTTCGGCGCGACCGGTGACCTGGCCAAGCGCAAGCTGCTGCCGGGCCTGGCCTATCTGCAGCAGTCCCGGTTCACCCCCGACGTCCGGATCATCGGTACGGCGACCGAGGACCTGACCACCGAGGAGTTCCGGGGCCGCGCCCGGGAGGCGGTCGAGACGTTCGGCATGCACAAGCTGACCGACGAGCAGTGGGCGCAGTTCGCCGAGACGCTCGAGTACGTGCCGGTGACGGCCGGACCGGAGGCGCTCGCGGCCGCGGTGAAGGCGGCCGAGGAGCTGCTCGGCCCGGACACCCGGCGGCTGCACTACCTGTCGGTGCCGCCGAAGGCGGCCCAGGCAGTCATCGCGATGCTCCGGGACGCCGATCTGGTCGAGCGCGCCCGGGTGGTGATGGAGAAGCCGTTCGGCGACGACCTGGCCAGCGCGATCGAGCTCAACGACTTCGTCCACGAGACCTTCGACGAGTCGCAGATCTTCCGGATCGACCACTTCCTCGGCAAGGAAGCCGCGCTGAACATCCTCGCCTTCCGGTTCGCGAACGGCCTGTTCGAGCCGATCTGGAACCGCAACTTCATCGACCACGTGCAGATCGACATCCCCGAGTCGCTCGGCCTGGACCAGCGGGCCACCTTCTACGAGCCGACCGGCGCGTTCAAGGACATGGTCGTCACGCACCTGATGCAGGTGATGTCGTTCGTCGCGATGGAGCCGCCGACGGCCCTGGAACCGCGGGCGATCTCGGAGGAGAAGAACAAGGTCTTCCGGTCGATGCTGCCGCTGGACCCGGCCTGCGTCGTTCGCGGTCAGTACTCCGGTTACCGCCACGAGCAGGGTGTCGCGCCGGATTCCGACACCGAGACGTTCATCGCGCTGAAGGTCGAGATCGACAACTGGCGCTGGGCGGGCGTGCCGTTCTTCCTGCGGACCGGGAAGAAGATGGCCGAGGGCCAGCGGATCATCTCGATCGCGTTCAAGGAGGCACCGAAGACGATGTTCCCGGCCGGTTCCGGGGTCGGCTCGGAAGGCCCGGACCACCTGACCTTCGACCTGGCCGACTCGTCGCGGGTGTCGCTGTCGTTCTACGGCAAGCGCCCCGGGCCGGGCATGCGGCTGGAGAAGCTGTCGATGCAGTTCTCCACGCAGGAGACGGCCGGCGCCGCCGACGTACTCGAGGCGTACGAGCGGCTGATCCTGGACGCGATGCGCGGGGACCACACGCTGTTCACCACCGCCGAGGGCATCGAGTCGCTGTGGGACCGCTCCGCGCCGCTGCTCGAGGACCCGCCGCCCGTCAAGCCGTACCAGCCCGGCACCTGGGGCCCGAACGCGATCCACCAGCTGATCGCCCCGCGCGCCTGGCGGCTCCCCTTCGAGCGGGAGTGGCGGGAGTAGTTCGTTAGGCTGCCGCGCATGCGGGAGATTCTGGTCATCGGGGTCGGTGCGGGCGATCCGGAACAGGTGACGATGCAGGCCGTGTCGGCGCTGAACCGGACCGACGTGTTCTTCGTGCTCGACAAGGGCGAGGTCAAGCAGGAGCTGGTCGATCTCCGGTCGGAGATCCTCCGGCGGTACGCGACCTCGAAGCAGTACCGCGTCGTCGTCGGCCAGGATCCGGAGCGGGACCGGACGACACCGGCGTACGTCGAAGCCGTCGACGACTGGCGGCGCCGCCGCGCCGACGTGATCGCGGAGCTGATCGCGGCCGAGCTGGGCGAGGACCAGGTCGGGGCGTTCCTGGTCTGGGGCGATCCGTCGCTGTACGACAGCACGCTGGCGATCCTCGACGACATCACCGCGCGCGGCGAGCTGGCGTTCGAGGTGGAGGTGATCCCCGGCATCAGCAGCGTGTCGACGCTGGCCGCCCGGCACCGGGTCGGGCTGAACCAGGTCGGCCGCCCGATCCAGATCACCACCGGCCGCCGCCTCGCTGCCGAGTGGCCGGACGGGGTGGACGACGTCGTGGTGATGCTGGATGCGCAGACAGCGTTCAGCCGACATGTCGACCAGGACGCCGACATCTACTGGGGCGCCTATCTGGGAACACCGGATGAACTGCTGATCTCGGGGCCGTTGCACGAGGTCGCGCCCGAGATCGAGAAGGCCCGCGCCGAGGCCCGCGAGCGCAAGGGGTGGATCATGGATACGTACCTCTTGAGGCGTCCGGGTAGACCAAAGTCTTAGTGGCTTTGGCCGTCCGACCGAAGCCGTCTCGGACGTGTCCGGCAGAGGCTGCTGGGTATGAAGAGAATCTTGGCGGTGTTGGCGGCGAGCGGACTGTCGGTGGCTTTCGCGGCGCCTGGTGAGGCTGCGCAACCTTCTACTACGGTGCGGACCGACAAAGGGCTGGTGGCGAGCAGGACCGTCGGCGATGCCCTCGTTTACGACGGGATCCCGTACGCCGCTCCGCCCGTTGGTGCGTTGCGATGGAAGGCGCCGCAGCCGGTTCGGGCCTGGAACGGCGTACGGCCGTCGGAGATCGCGAATCTTTGCCCGCAGCAACCGAATTCCGAAGCGCCGGACGGGTCGACCACCGAGGACTGCCTCTATCTGAACGTGACGACGCCGGCGAAACCGTCCACCAAGCCGCGTGCGGTGGTCGTGTGGATACCCGGCGGCGGGTTCTTCTCCGGTGCCGGCAGCAGCTACGAGGCTTCGAAGTTCGCGGCGCGCGGTGACGTGGTCGTTGTCACGGTCAACTACCGGCTCGGCATCTTCGGTTTCTTCGGATACCCCGGTCTGCCGGGCTCAGGGACGTTCGGCGTGCAGGATCAGCAGGCGGCGCTGCGCTGGGTGCAGCGGAACGCCCGCGCGTTCGGCGGCGACCGGCGCAACGTCACGGTCGCGGGCGAATCGGCCGGCGGGATGAGCGTCTGCACGCAACTCACCTCCCCGACGTCGACAGGCCTGTTCGCGAAGGCGATCATGCAGAGCGGCTCGTGCGCGTTCAACTGGGCCGACAACAGCCAGTACCCGGGCCAGGCCGCGGACTCGCCGTGGATCCCGGCGCGCCGGGTCGAGGCGAACGGCAAGGACTGGGCGAAGAGCAAGAAGCTGTCCTGCACCACGATCGAGTGCCTGCGCGGCCTCAAGACCGACGTACTCATGGACGACCTCATGCAGTTCACCCAGATCGGGTACGGCGAAAGTGCCGCCGTGCCGTTCAGCCCCGCGAAGGCGATGAAGGCCGGGCTGTTCCACCGGGTGCCGATCATCTCCGGAAACAACCACGACGAGGCGAACGGGTGGCTGCCCGCGTTCGGAGACATCAAGGACTACCCGGCGCTGGTGAAGAACATGGTCGGCGCTGCGAAGGCGCCTGCGGTACTGCGTCACTACCCGCAGTCCCGCTACGAGTCCGCGGCCGCGGCGTGGGGTGCTGTGACGACGGACCGGATCTGGTCGTGCACGCAGGTCGCCACGGATCAGCAGGCCGCTCGGAAGATGCCTGTGTACGCGTACGAGTTCGCGGACAAGCACTCACCGATTTCGACGCCGGGGCTGGGCGCCGCACATGCCATGGAGCTGCCGTACCTGTTCCGGCTCGGCGGGTTCGACCTGCCGATGTCCGCGACCCAGCAGACGCTGTCGAACCAGATGATCGACTACTGGACGGCCTTCGCCCGCACCGGCAACCCGAACGGTCCCGGCCGCCCGCAGTGGTCCCCTACCACCGGCGGGTCGGTCAGCGGCCTCTCACTCGCACCGACCGACCAGACCGGCATCCGCAACGTCAGCATCAGCTCGGAACACCAGTGTGACTTCTGGGCGTCTCTGGGTGCTTGATGCGCCACACCCGCATCACCATCGACGGCAGGAGTAGCAGCAGCATCGCGTAGAAGTTGACGCCCGGCACGAGGGAGCCGAGCAGGAACGCGACCAGCGTGAACCCGGTCAGCACCAGGGAGCCGACCAGCTCCCGTTGACTGACCGGGTTGTCCGGTGCCTCGAGCTCCCGGTGCCCGCGGACCATCACGGCGAGCCCGGACTGACAGATGCTGAGCACAAGGATGGTTCCGATGTACAGACCGGCGACGAACCGATCGCTGTCGAACGCGCCGATGATCTCGGTGGTGAACGGCAGCACGACGATCGTGAGCAGCCAGAGCAGGTTCAGCCGCATGAGGCCCGGGGTGTAGAACCGGACATGCTCGAAGATCCGGTGGTGCCCCAGCCAGAAGTTCGCGATCACGACGAAGCTCAGCAGGAACGTGAAGATCTCCTGCCGGTGCTCGGTGATCACACTGGCGGCGTCACCGCCGTGGCTCTTCACCTCGGGCACCAGGTCCACCAGTGGCAGTACGAGCAGCGTGATGGCGATCGCGACGACCGCGTCCGTGAACAGCACCAGCCGGTCAGGGTCTCTCGTCGTACTCACGGCCGCCAACAGTAGCTGTTTTCCGGAGCATCGTGACTGCCAGCACGGCGGCCGCGAGTACGAAACCGGCCGCAGCCAGCCAGGCTGCGCCGTAGCCGTCCCGCAGCGCGAGCAGTTCCCCTTCGGCTGCGCGGCCGGCAGTGGTCGAGGCCGCGAGCGTGGCGAGTACTGCGGTTCCGACGGCTGCACCGGCTTGCTGAGCGGTGTTGTTCAGTCCTGATGCCAGTCCGGCGTCGCTCGGATCCGCACCGGACATGGCCAACATGATGGCGGCCGGGATCGCCACACCGATGCCTGCGCCCATGACGGCGAGCACCGGTCCGACGTCGACGACGTACGAGCCGTCCACTGGCGCCCTGCTGATCCAGAGCAGTGCCAGCAGGAAGACGAGGAGTCCCGCGATCAGCATCTTGCGCGGGCCGAAGCGGACGGTCAGGCGTGGCGCGAGTGACAGGGACATCAGTGCGTTCATGAGGGGCGCGGGCAGGAACGCCAGGCCGGTCGTGAGCGAGTCGTAGCCGAGTACGCGCTGCACGTAGAGCGCGGTGGTGAACTGGAAGCCGAAGCCGGCGGCGAAGAGCAGGACGACGATGAGGTTGGCCACGGTGAGCTGGCGCTTACGGAAGATGCGTAGGGCAAGCAGTGGGTTCTTGATGCGTGCCTGCCGTACGACGAACGCCGTCAGCAGCAGGACCGCCGCGGTCGCTTCCAAGAGCGTCCGGGGCAGCGTCGCTTGCGGTTCTGCCGTCTGGACGATCGTGTACACGGCCAGGGACAACCCGGCGGTTACCAGTACTGCGCCGACCACGTCTGCACCGTTCGCAAGGCCGAGACCCGGTTGATGAGCCAGCAGCCGTACGGCGAACACGAGCGCCGCCAGACCGATCGGGACGTTGATGAGGAACGCCCAGTGCCAGCCGATCGTCTGCGTGATCACGCCACCGAAGATGAGGCCGATCGACGCACCGCTGGCCGCGGTGAAGCTGTAGACGCCCATCGCCCGCGCCTGCTCGCCCGGTGCCGGGAACAGGTTCACGATCATCCCCAGAATCACCGCCGACGCGAGCGCCCCACCGACCCCCTGCAGGAACCGCCCGGCGATCAGCGCGCCGGCGTCGGTCGCCAGTCCGCACCACAACGACGCAGCCGTGAACAACCCGAGCCCCGCGACGAAGACGCGCTTGCTCCCGACGAGGTCGCCGATCCGCCCGGCCAGTAGCAACAGGCCCGCGAACGCGATCAGGTACGAGTTCATCACCCAGGCCAGCCCGGCCTGCGAAAAGCCCAGATCCCCTTGGATCGTCGGCAACGCGACCGTCACCACGGTCCCGTCCAGAATGATCATCAACTGCATCACGCAGAGCACGACCAGCGCCTTCGCCCGCCCGCGCGCCGCAACCGCCCCGACGCCGTCCACCAACTCGCCTACAGCCACAGCCTTCTCCCATCTCCAGACCGGATGAGAGAGACCTTAACAGATAGTCCTGTAATAGACGATCTTCTATCGGAGGATTTATCCGACGCGTTGGCGGGAGCGCCGGACCGGCTGGGCAGTCACCGGGGTGGCGAGCGGGCCGTCCACGAGCGTGGTGATCGCAGCGACGAACGGCTCGCGCTGCGAGGCGGCGAGGGCGGCCAGGGCCTCGGCGTGGACACGGTCGACGATGCGCTGACCTTCGGCGGCGATCCGGGCGCCGGACTCGGTGACGGCGATGATGCGGGCGCGGCGATCGGTGGCCGACGGCTTGCGTTCGGCGTACCCGGCCTTCTCCAGCGCGTCGACCGTCACGACCATCGTGGTCTTGTCCATGTAGGCCAGCTCGGCAATCTGGATCTGGGTGCGCTCTGCCTCGAGCGCGTGCCGCAGAACGCACTGCATGCGCAGCGTCAGGCCGATCTCGGCCAGCGCAGCGGACAACTGCGTCTCCAGCACGTGGCCGGCATGCGTCAGATAGCCCGTGAGATCAGGGACGGTACGTTCCGGAAGTTGCGCCATACCGTCGAGAGTAGCCCGAAACTATCTACCCCCAGATAATCCCAAGCCAGATTATTCCCGGCGAGCGCCGCAGCTTGCCAGCCCGAACGGGCGCGGGAATGCGACGGCTTGGTTGGTGTGGACTGCGGTGTCGTGAAATCGCGAGCTGAGGGGCTGCGGCGCGGGTTGCCTGGGAGGTATGACTACGCAGCTCGCAACCCGGCCGGCCGTGCGGTGGTACGGCGTCGGCGCGGTGACGCTCGGGATCTTCGCGATCGTCACCACGGAGATCCTCCCCATCGGCCTGCTCACTCCGATCGGCGCGGACTTCGCACTCACGCCGGGGCGTACCGGGTGGCTGATGACGATGCCAGGGCTCATCGCCGCGGTCGCGGCTCCGGTCGTCACGCTCGCTACGGCCCGGCTGGACCGGCGATTGATGCTGTGCGCACTGATGGTCCTGCTGGCCGTCGCCGGCTTCCTCGCCGCGGCCGCGCCGTTCTTCTGGCTCGAGCTCGTCGCGCGGTTCCTGGTCGGTCTGACGATCGGCGGCTTCTGGTCGATCGGCGCGGGTTTGGCCGGGCGGCTGGTGCCGGAGCCCTGGACGACCCGGGCCACGGCCGTCATCTTCTCGGCGGTCCCTCTGGGCTCGGTGCTCGGCGTACCGGCTGGGACCTTCGTCGGTGAGCTGGTGGGCTGGCGTACGTCGTTCGCTGCACTCGGGGTGCTGTCGGTACTGGCCCTGGTCGCGCTGCGTACTACGGTGCCGCCGCTTCCGCCACTGCAGGTGACGCGTGCCGCGGTACTCGGGAAGGCGCTCCGCAGCAGCCGAATGGCCGTCGTCGTCACGTGTCTGATCGTGACGGCGCATTTCGCGACCTACACGTACGTGACGCCGTTCCTGCGAGAGGTGGTGCGGCCGGAGCTCATCGGGTTGTTCCTCCTGGTGTACGGCGCTGCGGGTCTGGTGGGCAACATCGTCGCCGGGCTGTACGCCGGGCGGACGACCTTCGCGGTCTGTGCGGGGTTGATCGCCGCGGCGACGTTGCTGATGCCGGTGGCAGGCCGCAGTACCGCAGGGGCGTTGCTCTTGCTGGTGGTGTGGGGGCTGGGGTACGGCGGCGTACCGGTGTGTTCGATGAGCATGTTCGCCGCGGCTGTGCCTGAGTCTCGGGAGGCCGCGACTGTGTGGTTCACCTCCTCTTTCCAGGCCGTCTTGTCGGCTGGAGCACTGGTCGGCGGGCTGGTGGTGGACGCCTGGTCGGTGTCGGTGGTGATGGTGGCCGGTGGGTGCTGCGCGGTGCTGACGGTGGGCGTCCTGCTGTGGTCCAGAACACAGCAGGATTCGGGCACGTAGCATCACGCCTGTGGCG
The DNA here is from genome assembly GCF_006715085.1 of Kribbella jejuensis. Taxonomy (NCBI): domain Bacteria; kingdom Bacillati; phylum Actinomycetota; class Actinomycetes; order Propionibacteriales; family Kribbellaceae; genus Kribbella; species Kribbella jejuensis. The sequence goes on from NZ_VFMM01000001.1 coordinate 982,005, forward strand.
AGGACCGAAGTCGACCGATGCCCTGGTGTGCTGTCCGTACACCAGGCCGCTGACGGCGGTCTGGCCCGTGTACGGCTGCCTGGCGGACGGCTGACGCCGGCACAGCTCGACGTACTGCGGCTGGCTGCCGCAGAGCTGGGTGACGGGCGCCTGGAGCTCACGTCCCGCGCCAACGTCCAGCTGCGTGGGCTGGCCGCCGACGGACCGCGGGAGTTGTCGGACCGGTTGTTCACGGCTGGGTTGTTGCCGTCGATCGCTCACGAGCGCGTACGCAACATCCTGGCATCCCCGCTGTCCGGACTGGACGAGGAGTCGCGGTACGACGTACTCCCGCTGGCTGCTGCCCTGGACCAGGCGCTGTGCGCACGCCCCGCGCTGGCTGAGCTGCCGGGCCGGTTCCTGTTCGCACTGGACGACGGGCGCGGCGATCTGACCGACCTCCACGCCGACGTGCATGTACGTGCGCTGGACGAGCACTCCGCCCTGCTGTGCATCGGTGCTTATGCCACGCAGGTCGACTGGCCCAGCGTTCCAGACCTCATGCTCGATGCAGCCCAGTCCTTCCTCGCGCTCCGCGACCAGGAGTGGCGGATCGCCGAGCTCGCTGGCGGCGCAGAGCAGATCTTCCGACAACTGGGCCTGCAGCCAAGCGAGACGGCGGCTCCAACAACGGTGTCTGCCACCGCTGGCGTCCACGGCTCGGCTCTCGTAGTCACCGTGCCCCTGGGCAGCCTCACCCAAGAGCAGGCGGCGGCGCTGACACAGGTCGCTCCCGAGATCCGCATCACCCCATGGCGCTCAGTCGTGGTGCCGGCAACTGCACGCGGCCTGCAAGACGTCGGGCTGATCACCACACCGAACTCGCTGTGGGAAGGCGTAACCGCCTGCGCCGGCCGCCCTGGCTGCGCGAAGGCCCTGGCCGACGTCAGAGCAGACGCGACCCGTCTGATGCCGGAGATGGAGAGAGACGGCAGGCGGGTGCATTGGTCTGCGTGTGAGCGGCGCTGTGGAAAGCCGGGGGGATTGTTCGTGGATGTGGTGTCGGTGGCGGACGGGTATCTGGTGGATGGGGAACGGGTGTGAGTTACGAGTACGAGCGGGACGGCGCGGAGATCTACCGGCGGTCGTTCGCGACGATTCGGGCCGAGGCGGAGCTCGGTGGACTGCCGAGTGACGTCGCGCAGGTTGCGGTACGGATGATTCATGCGTCCGGGATGACCGACCTGGTCGCGGATCTCGAGTGGTCGCCTGGCGTGGTGAAGGCTGCTCGCGCCGCGCTTCAGGCCGGCGCGCCCGTGTTGTGCGACGCCCAGATGGTCGCGGCCGGTATCACCCGCCGTCGCCTGCCGGCCGACAACGAGGTGATCTGCACGCTGCAGGACCCACGGACCGTCGAACTCGCGCAGCAACTGCGGACCACCCGCAGCGCAGCGGCTGTCGACCTGTGGACGGACCGCCTCGACGGCGCGGTTGTTGCCATCGGCAACGCTCCGACGACACTGTTCCGGCTGCTCGAGGTCGTCGCCGCGGGCGCACCGCGGCCGGCCGCGGTGCTCGGCATCCCGGTCGGATTCATCGGCGCCGCCGAATCCAAGCAGGCGCTGGCCGGGAACGACCTCGGCCTGGAATACCTGGTGGTGAAGGGCCGGCGCGGCGGAAGTGCGATCACCGCCGCCGCCGTCAACGCGATTGCGAGTGAGGAAGAGTGACCGGTCGGCTGTGGGGCGTCGGTCTGGGCCCCGGTGATCCCGAGCTCGTGACGGTGAAGGCGGCGCGGTTGATCGGCGCCGCGGACGTGATCGCCTTTCACAGTGCGCGGCACGGGCGGAGTATCGCGCGGTCGGTCGCCGCGCCGTACCTGACCGAGGGTCAGCTCGAGGAGCACCTCGTCTACCCGTTGACCACCGAGACCACCGACCACCCGCGCGGCTACCAGGGCGCGATGGACGACTTCTACGCCGACTGCGCCGCCCGGCTGGCCGCGCACCTCGACGCCGGTCGTGACGTCGTCGTCCTCGCGGAAGGCGACCCGCTCTTCTACGGCTCGTACATGCACATGCACAAGCGCCTCACGGACCGCTACCCGTGCGAGGTCGTCCCAGGCGTGACCTCGGTCAGCGCGGCGGCCGCCGTACTCGGCCGCCCGCTCTGCGAACGCGACGAGATCCTCACCGTCCTACCAGGCACGCTCCCACCGGACGTCCTCGCCGACCGCCTCCGCTCCACCGACGCGGCAGCCGTCATGAAGCTCGGGCGCACCTTCGGAGGAGTTCGTGAGGCCTTCGAACTCGCAGGCCGCGCCGACGAGGCCTGGTACGTCGAACGCGCGACCACGGACGCCCAGCGAACGCTCCCGCTCAACGACGTCGACCCGGACGAGGTTCCGTACTTCTCCCTCGCCCTGCTCCCGAGCCCCCTCAACAACACCTTCACTCCGCCAACCACGAAGACGGCACACGAGGGCTCGGTGACCGTAGTGGGCCTCGGCCCGGCCGGCCCCGAGTGGATGACGCCTGAGGTACGGGCCGCGATCGCAGGCGCCGACGACGTCATCGGCTACACGACGTACGTGGACCGCCTCCCGGACCGCGCCCGTCAGCGGAAACACGGTTCGGACAACCGCGTGGAGTCCGAGCGGGCCGCCTTCGCGCTGGACCTGGCCCGCAAGGGCTCCAAGGTCGTCGTGGTGTCCTCCGGCGACCCAGGCGTGTTCGCCATGGCCAGTGCGGTCACAGAGGTCGCCGCAGAGCCGGAGTACGCCGACATCGCCGTACACGTGCTGCCTGGCATGACGGCAGCTCAGGCCGTCGCCAGCCGCGTCGGAGCACCGCTGGGACACGACTACTGCGTGCTGTCGCTGTCGGATCGCCTGAAGCCGTGGGAGATCATCGCGCAGCGGCTGACGGCCGCCGCGCAGGCAGACCTGGCGATCGCGATCTACAACCCCGCCTCGAAGTCCCGCACCTGGCAGGTGGAAGCCACTCGCGACCTGCTTCTCGAACACCGCTCCCCCGACACACCGGTCGTCGTCGGCCGCGACGTGGGCGGCCCGGAGGAGTCGATCACCGTGACAACCCTCGCCGAACTCGCCGCTCAAACGATTGACATGCGTTGCCTGTTGCTGATCGGCTCGTCGCAGACCCGTACCGTGACCCGCCCCGCGGGTGCGCTCGTCTTCACTCCGCGTCGCTACCCCGAGACGCTCAGTGAAGGCACACCAGGAGTCAGTTAAATCCGTACTCCGCTTGTGTCAGGCACAGCACGGACGGGTAGAGACGCCCCGGAAGCCGATCTGTGAGGAGTCAGCGGACATGAGCCAGCAGTACCCGGGCGACACCGCCACGATCACCACGCCCGCCGGTGACACCAGCACCCAGCGGTACGAGGAGGCGCGCGCAGCGGCCAGCCGGGCGATGGACACGATCACCGTGGCCCCGGAGCAGCCACTGCGGACTCCACCGGAGGCCCCTGAGAACGCAGACCTCGACCTGGACCTGCTGTCCTACCGCGGGTTCAAGTTCGGCGCCGCCTTCTTCGGCTACCTGATCGCGATCTCCATGTCCGTACTCCTGATGGCTGCCGTGTCCGCAGCCTCGTTCGGCACCGCGCAGGTGCTCGACTACACGACCAGTGACGCGAAGGCGCAGCCCGGTGCGGCCTTGATCACCGCGGCCGGTGTCAGCATCTTCATGCTCATGCTGGCGTTCTACAGCGGCGGCTACGTCGCCGGCCGCCTGGCGCGCTTCGACGGCGGACGGCAAGGCTTCGGGGTCTGGGTGATCGCCCTGCTCGTCGGAGTGGTCGCAGCGGGTCTCGGATGGTTCCTGGACAGCCAGTACAGCCTGGTCGACGACGTGAACTGGCCGAGCCTGGCACTGTCCCACAACACGCTGCTCCTCGGCGGCGGCGTCGCGGCCGCCACCCTGCTGCTCCTGACGCTGCTGGCCGCGCTCGTCGGCGGCAAGGCCGGAAAGCGTTACCACGACCGCATCGACGAATTGCTCTGAGCTGGTTCCGTCGGTTTCCCCGCCGGGTACTTGTTCGAGTACACGGGGCTTGTCCGGTGAGGAGAAGCTGACATGACTCAGCAACACGAAGAAGACACCCGCGTCGAGCGGCTCGGACCGTCCGAGATGTACGCCGACGAGAGCCCGGCGACGTCCACCCGGGACGAGGTCGTGCCGTCGCACCGCCGCTCCACGAGCGGGGCCACGTTCTACGGCTGGCTGGTCGCGATCGGCATGATCGCCCTGCTGACCGGGATCATCGGAGCGATCGCGACAGCGGTCGACTACGCGCTCACCATCAACTGGAACGCAGCCAAGGGCAGTGCCAGTACGGCCGGCACCGTCGGGATCGTCTCGGTCGTGGTCCTGCTGCTGGTACTGGCGATCGCCTACTACTCCGGCGGCTCCGTCGCCGCGCGGCTCGCGCGGGCGCACGGCGGGCTGCACGGTTTCGGCGTCTGGCTGCTCGGCATCGTCGTGACCGCGATCGTCGCGGGGCTCGCGGCGCTGGCCGGTTCGGAGTACGACGTACTGAACCGGGTCGACCTGCCCTCGCTGCCGATCGCGGACAACACGCTGACGACCGGCGGTCTGGTCGCGGTCGCTGCCGCTGTGGTCATCACGCTGATCGCCGCGGTCGCCGGCGGTCTGTCAGGGCAGCGACGGATCGACTAGCACCTGGGAAGAGCTGAGCCTGGCTTCGCGTTGATCACCATGTGCTCGAAGTAGCGGTGATCGGTGCGGGCCAGGCGGGGCTGTCCGCCGCGTACCACCTCGTCCGTCTCGGCTTCACGCCGTTCGACGAGGTGGTCGTGCTGGACCGCAACGCCGAGCCGGGCGGTGCCTGGCAGCACCGGTGGGACTCGCTGACGATGCACGACGTGCACGGGATCGCCAACCTGCCCGGTGTACCGGTGCCGTCCAGTGTCGGCGCGGAGCGGGCGAACCAGTTCGTTCCGTCGTACTTCGCTGACTACGAGAAGCGGTTCGAGCTCCCCGTCGTACGACCCGTGGCGGTCGAGAGTGTGCGGGAGATCGACGGCGGGTTCGCGCTCGAGACGTCAGCCGGCAAGTACTCTGCGGCGGCTCTCGTCAACGCGACGGGAACGTGGGACCGGCCGTTCATTCCGTGGTACCCGGGCATTGAGACGTTCAAGGGTCGTCAACTGCACACTGCGGACTACCGTGGCGCGGCTGAGCTGGCCGGACAGCACGTGCTTGTCGTCGGCGGCGGAGCGTCCGCGGTGCAACTGCTGGCGGAGATCTCCGAAGTGGCGACCACTACGTGGGTTACCCGACGCCCTCCCGAATGGCGCACCGGTGAGGACTTCACGCCGGAGTACGGGCGTCAGGTCGTGGCACGCGTCGAAGAGCGTGTCCGTGCCGGTCTGCCACCGCGCAGCGTCGTCAGCGTGACCGGACTGCATCTGCGCGAGCAGGAACAGGCTGCGTGGGCCCGTGGTGTCTACAGTCGCCTGCCCATGTTCTCCCGCATCACCCCGGACGGTGTGGAATGGCCTGACGGCAGCCAGCAGCACGTGGACACGATCCTTTGGGCCACCGGCTTCCGCGCAGACCTCGCCCACCTGGCCCCGCTACACCTTCGCGAGCGCTCCGGAGGCATCCGAATGAACGGCACAGCGACCGTCCTCGACCCACGCATCCACCTGGTCGGCTACGGCCCGTCCGCCAGCACGATCGGCGCCAACCGCGCAGGCTTTACCGCTGCCCGAGCCCTCCGCGATGTCCTGCGGTCAACGCATGATCAGGGTGAGCAGGTCAGCGCCTAGCGTCGTCAGGGCGTCGTTGTTGAGGTGGTAGGCGACGAAGCGGCCCTCGCGTTCGGCTGTCACCAGGCCGGCTCTGGTGAGTGCACGGAGATGACGGGTGACCTGGGTGGGATGCAGGCCCCAGAGCGCCGCGATCTCTCCTGCCGTGCGGGGCTCGCTGGCTACGGCTCGGCAGACCTGCAGGCGGTCGGGCGATGCCAGCGCGTCCAGCCGGGCGCGGATCTGCTGGGCGGTCGGTACGTCGGCCGCGCGGCCGACTGCCGGGTACAGGATCGTGATCGGTTCGCCCGGGATCTCGCCGACGAACAAGTGCGGGGCAATGTAGTTGCTGGGGGCAAGCAACAGCGAGCGCGTGCTGATATCGATCCGCTTGCTCTGCACCTTCTGCACGACGACACTGTCGGCGTCCCGTACGTCGATGGCGGCGTCCAGCGAACGCAGCATGACGCCTACGCCGTCACGTATCGCCAGGTCGCGGTCGTGCCGACCACGGGCGGCCAGGGCGTCGCGTGACTCGTCCCAGACGTGGCGGAACCACTCCCGCCAGCAGGCGTCCAGCAGGTCGGTGAAGCGCCGTACCGGCTCAGCAGGGTCCGTCAGGAGCGCCTCCACCAGTACTGCGGTCGACCGGCCACGACTGCGCGCCCAGTGGAGTACGGCGGCGTTGTCGGTGGCGCGGCTGCTCAACGGACGGCCGCGCAGGGGACGGACCAGTTCGGCGGCCACCTCCTCCGGCGGACGCTTCTTGAGCGCTGCGAGCTCGTCGTCCCATGACGGCATCCCGATCGCGGGTGAGGTCGCGAAGAAGCGTGCCCGGACCGCGCGCACAGTCCAGGTCCACTGCGCGAGCTCCGCCCGAAGCCCATCCGACAGCGGCACCCTGGCTGCCCATTCAGCACGGTCATGGTGCCGCGGCTCGGCCAGGACATGGAGCGCGCAGCCGAGCTCGATCAGCGGTGAGGCGACGTGACGAATCCGCTCGGCGTCGAGCAGGCTCACGCCCGCGAGAACAGTCGGCACTCAGTCCTTCAGTTTGAACTGGAGGTCGGTGACCCAGTCGTTCATGTCGGGGACCTCGCGGGGGTCGGAGCGGTAGACCTCGAGGCGGGCGGTCCAGTGGTCGCCGGTGGCGTCCCACTCCACGCCCTGCTCCTCGCCCCAGGCGAGCAGATCGCCGGTCGCCTGCACCAGACCGTCGGGGTGTCCGTGATACGTGCTGGTCGCGTACCGGCCGGCCGGGATCACCCCGGTGACGATCTCGCCCTCGCCGGAGTGCAGGTCGTCGACCGGGAACCCGATCTCGAGCGTCAGCCCCGCCTCCATGTCGACCACGTCGTACTTGAAGAACGGTGCGTCGTTCGGCGCGATCTCCTTGGCCGCGAGCCAGTCGACCACCTCCCGCATCCGGTCCGCGAACGCCGCGATCCCGTCCATCGCGACCGTGCCCCGCAACGCGACGTACGGCCGCTCCCCCAACTCCACGATCTCCGGCATGACGATCCTCCGAAACTCGATGTTGTCCACAACCTACCGGAGCAGCCAGGAGCAGCGGTGTACTGAGTGCAGGGGGTTGTCATGGTCAAGTTTCTCGCCGCGGTTCTCGCACTCTTACTGATCGGCCTACCGGCGTACGGCGAGCCGACGACGCCGATCACCTACAACGCCGGTACGACGGCCACCCGGTTCACCGGACCGGCCTTCGACACCTGCACCGCGCCGACGCTCGCGCAGATGACCGCGTGGAAGGCCTCGCCGTACAAGGCCATCGCGATCTACTTCGGTGGCGTCAACCGAACGTGTGCGCAGTCGCAGCTGACACCGGCCTGGGTCACGTCGGTCACCGCCATGGGCTGGCGGCTCGTGCCCGTCTACCTTGGTCTCCAAGCGCCCTGTGGCACCCGCAAGTACAAGATGTCCACGGCCTCCTCCAACCGCGACGCGGTCCGGGACGCCGACGACGCGGTCGCGAAGGCCAAGGCACTGGGCCTGCTGCCCGGCAGCGCGCTCTACAACGACATGGAGAACTACGACCGCACCAACACCGTGTGCCGGTCTGCGGTCCTGCACTACCTGTCCGCGTGGACGAAAGAGCTGCACGCGCAGCGCTACGTCTCCGGGGTGTATGTCAACCAGGCCTCGGGCGCCCCCGACCTCGCAGCGGCCTACAACTCGAGCTCCTACGCCCGGCCGGACGCCCTGTGGATCGCCCGCTGGGACGGCAACAGCGCCCTGACCGGTTGGCCGCCCGTACCGAACACGTTCTGGGCCGTCGGTCAGCGGGGCAAGCAGTACCGGGGCGACCACACCGAGACGTACGGCGGCGTGACGCTCAACATCGACAACGACCGCTTCGACGCACCGGTCGCCAGCGTTGCGTACCGGTACACCGTCCGTACGACGATCCACTCGTACAGCGGGCCGTCCACGGCGTACCCGGTCCGCTCTACCATCGCGGCCGGCGCAGCGGTCCGCCTTGTGTGCCAGACGTTCGGGCCGAAGATCGGTACGACGACGGTGTGGGACAAGCTCATCGACGGTACGTACGTCACCGACTACTACGTCCGTACGCCGAACAAGACCGGCTACAGCGCACCGCTGCCGGGCTGCAGCTTCCCGTTCCAGACCACGATCAACGGGCTCTCCCGGCGGTACGGCCCGGGTACGGCGTACGCGACGTACCCGAGCACACTGCCGATCGGTTCACTTGCCTGGGTGACCTGCCAGGCTCCCGGTTCCAAGGTCGGTACCACAGCGGTCTGGGACCGTCTGACCGACAGGAGCTGGGTGACTGACTACTACGTTGCCACAGGGAGCAACACGTCGTACACGGCACCGATCCGCCGCTGCTAGCTCGCCCACGGCGGCTGAACCGCCGTGCCGTCCGCCATGTAGCCGGTGAAGCCCGCGGTGACCGCGACGATCAGCTCTGCCTTCTCCTCGCCGAGATTGGTCAACGAGATCGGCTCACCGGCCGGTACGACGAGAGCGTCGCCCGGGCCGAGCTTCTCCTCGCTGATCTGCACGCTGCCCTTGAGCACCATGAACACCTCGTCGCGGTCCAGCGTGTGCGGTGCGTCGCCGCCGTGGCCGACGTCGACGGTGAGCCGCCAGGTGCACAGCCCGGCCGAACCGCGGGCCGGCGCGGCGTACCCGGTGAACTCGACCCCCGGCAAGTGGAACCGCGGCGCCTCGTCCGCTCTGATGACCTGCATTGGTCCCCCTCCTCATTTAGACAAGCTGACTTGACCAAGTCAGCTTGACTATCATGACCGGTATGACGCGCTCGGGCAAGACCGATATCGGCATCCTGCTGATCCTCGCGGACCAGGAGTTCGTCCGCGAACTCCGCGAGTACGTGACCAGTCAGGGCTTCGACGACCAAGGGCGGTCGGACGGCTTCGTCCTCCGCACGCTGCACGACGGCCCGACCACGATCAGCCGGCTCGCCGACCGGCTGGTGATCACCAAGCAGGGCGCCGGCCAGATCGCCGACGACATGGAACGGCGCGGGTACCTCGAACGGCTCCCCGATCCGTCCGACGCCCGCGCCCGTCTCCTGCACCTGACCGCTCGCGGCGAAGCTGCCCTCGCGGCCGCCCGCCGGTTCCACCAGACCTACGAACGCCGCCTGCGCAAGCGCCTCGGCGACGCAGCGGTCGACACCTTCCGCGACGTACTGACCGAGATGGCCGGCGAGGCCCAGGTCAGCACGCCGCACTTCCGCGCGCTGATGTTCTAGAAGTACTGCTGTTCTAGAAGTACTGCGGGAACAGGTCGTTGGTCGGCCAGGACCTGACGCCGTTCGCGGCCGTCCACAGGGCCGCGTCGATATCGCCGTACGACTTGCCGCTCGCGTCGTCGCGGCGGTTGAACAGAGCGGCCCAGCTCATCCCGTTGTACGTGCGGACCATCAGCGTGTACGTGCCGGGCATGCTGCCGGTGTGCCACGTGTTCCGGCCGGTGCCACCGGTGACCGGGCGGATCTGCCAGCCGAGACCGTAGTACCAGCCGTCGGAGTTCACGCCGATCGACGGCTTCGCCCAGACGCGGCTCAGCGACGTACTGTTCAGGACGCTCGACGGCGCGTCGAACATCTTCGCCCAGCGCACCAGATCCGGCGCGCTGGCGATCCAGCCGCCGTTCGCGTCCTGGATCCGCATGCTGAACGTGCCGTACGGCGCGGGCACCTTCGTCCCGCTCATGTCGAGGACCGTCGGCCCGGAGTACTGCGACTCGTACGACGTCTCGCCGCTGTGCTTCGCGATCGAGTACCCGAGTGCCATCCGGTTGATCTTCAGCGGCGCGAGCAACTTCTGCTTGACGTAGTTCTCGTAGCTGAGCCCGCTGACCTTCTCGATCACGCGGCCGGCCAGCGTGTAGCCGAAGTTCGAGTACGCGTACTTCGTCCCCGGGTCGAAGTCGAGCTTCTGCCCGGCGACGTACTTGATCACGTCCGACGTGTGCAGCTCCATCGGTACGCCGAGCGTCCGGGAGATCGTGGCGTCCTTCCACTCGGGGTCACCGGACACGTCCCGATCCCAGCCGCCCAGGTGCTGCAACACCTTCCACAACGTGATCTTCGACCAGCGCGGGTCCCGGGTCAGCCCGGCGGCCGGCTTGATCTCGATGATGTTCGCGACCGGCGTCGACAGGCTCACCTTCCCGTCCTGCACGAGCTTCACGATCGCGGCGGCGGTGATCGACTTCGACAAGCTCGCGATCCGGAACAACGACGTCGGCTGCACGGTCAGCGCGGTCGACGTACTGTAGCCGCGGGCAAGCACCAGCCGGCCTTTGTACGTGACCGCGAGCTGCCCGCCGGTGATCCCGCGGGCCTGCATGAACGCCTTCATCTGATTGTCGAACCCGGCCAACGCCGCCACCGCGGTCCCGGTCGTCTTCCAGGTAGCAGCAGCATCAGCAGGCCGCCCGATCAGATAACCGGCCCCGGTCCCCACCGCAGCGGTAGCACCAGTAGCAACAGCCAACTTCCCGAGACTCCGGCGCGACAACTCCACGAACGTCTTCTCCTTCGACACAGGGGGCAAACGTCGCAGAGTCTTTCATCCAAGAGGTCTACTCGAGTGATGCCTAGGAGGTGTAGGAGAGGAACGCCAAGTAGATCGGTATGTCCGCGCCCGCATGGAAGAGGGACGAGGGAATGATGCTCCCGGAGCTGCGTGTGAGGTAGCCGCCGATCAGTCCGAGCGGGAAGGCGAACAGGACGGCCAGGACCAACGCAGAGGCCGCGTAGGTGACGCCGATGTGCCATGACGCGAAGATGCCTGCCTGGATGAAAGTCGCCAGGTAGGGCCCGAAAGCGACGTTGAGCCTGGACATCAGTAGCCCACGGAACATCAGCTCCTCGAGGAAGCCGTTGGCAAGCACCGCGACCAGGAGCGCTGGTGTCAGGCCGAGATAGCGGCCGAGGCCGACGGCGCCATGCACAGGCAGGAAGCGCGAGCGGGACAGAGCCCTGAACGTCAGTACGTAAAAGGCGACCAACCCGACGATCGCGATCACATACGCCCGTCCGAATCGTCCTCTGCGAACGGAGATCGACGCCGGCGAGCTCCTCGAGATCAAGAGCACCGCCACGACGGCGAGAACCGTGAGTACCAACTCGTCGAGCGCGACGACCACTGTACCCCGAGCCGTCGAGGCCAATGGGTTGCCGGTGATCGGAGGGCTGTGCAGGACATCGGCGGTGAGGAATCCGGGCACGTAACGGTCGGCCAGTACGAAAAGGGCGAGGCCGAAGAATGCCAGGGGGATCTCCCAGTACCGGCGCATGGCTGCGCTGCGCCTTGTCGCCAACGCGAGCGCAAGGTAGACAGCTGGTACGGCGAAACTCCCGGCCAGCCGAGCGGCGCCCTCGGGAACGTATCCGACGGCGACCGGCAGGAACCCGGCAGCAAGGCACGCGACGGCGAAGGCCGCCTGCCAGCCCGGGCCCCGGCCCACCTCATCTCTGGGTGATGCAGATACCTGCGCTTCCGGCACCCTGTCGTGCTGAGCTCGGGAGCTCATCGCCTGACATCCCCTGGCCGGGCCGTCGACCACAGTCCGCCGACGTCGACCCGGTTGGCCCGGACCCAGATCATCGCGTTCTGCGCGCCGAATGTCGCCCCCAGGACCAGCAGCAGCTCGCCGATGACGAAGCCCCGAGGACGGTGGGCCGTGAAACCGAGGAAGGCGAACGGCAGGCGGACCACGATGAGCACCGCCCAGGTCACCAGCGTCATCGCAGTCCCCTTGGCCAGCACCCGGCCGGCTTCGGCCCAGACCCGGAAGGTCGTTCCCCGCCACACGCCGACAGCCAGACCGATGACCAGCCCGACGCCGAGGACGGACATACCCGCGCCCGGGACGAGGGGTTGGCGGACCAACTGTTCGAGGCCGAGCAAGCCCAGAACCGCCGGCAGCACCACCAGCCTGAGACCCCTGACAGGCTGCGCGCTCATCTGCCGGTAGAGGACGAAGGCGATCACGCCCGCATAGATGACGACGTTGGCCACAAGGCCGACAAGCTGGTCCCCGGACATCTGCACTCCGTTCGGAGCGTAAGTCTTACCGTAACTAGTACGGTACCTCCATGGAGCACCCTGTCAAGGCCGGGCGGAAACGTCGGCCACGCGGCTCGCTGACCCGGCAACAGGTAGTCGACACTGCGCTCGAACTGGCCGACGCCGAGGGCCTCGAAGCCCTCACCATGCCGACGCTGGCCCGCCGTCTCGACTGCGGGGTGATGACCATCTACGGCTATGTGGACAGCAAGGAGGACCTGCTCGATGCCATTGCCCAACGAGGCCTGCGCGATCTCCGGCTTCCCCGTCCGCTCCCAGCCGGCACCGCGCCGATCCTTGTCGCCTGGGGGCGGGCCCTGCGGCTGAACCTGATCGACCACCCGAGCCTGCCGATGATCTTCCTGTCCCGGGCAGTGATCGGCCCCGGCATCCTGCACGGCCTCGAAGCCGTACTCGGTCGGCTGGCCGAGGCCGGGATGCCGCCCGCCCGCGGCGTCCACGCGATCTACGCCATCCTGACCTACGCCACCGGCTTCGTCGCCTGGGAGATGCCGCGGACCCGCCGCCAATCACGCGCGGCGTACGCAGCGAGCTGGCGGCGTGAAGTGGCCGGCCTCCCACCCGGGCACCTGCCGTTGGTCGCCGGCATCCTCGACGAGCTTCCGGAAGTCGCCGGCGAGTCCCAGTTCGAGCTGGGACTGACCGCCCTGGCCACCGGCCTGACACTCAACCCCGGCAACTGACCCGATCCACAACGCCTACGACATCGCCAAACCGGCGACGGCCTCCGCCGTGCGGAGGGTGTCTCTGCCGAGCGGCTGGAAGTTGATCTGGGTGCAGAGCAGGCCGGTCGACACCCGCTCGATCACGCCCCATTCCCAGGTGGCCACGGGGTCGAGACCCGTTCGCGCGGCCAACCGACGGGCCCGCTCGAGCGGATCACCAGCGAGCAGCTCGACCGGGTCCCCACGCATCAGGACTCCCAGGTCGTACTCCGCTTCCGCGAGCAGACCGTCCGGATCGACCAACTTGAAGCCGTCGTCGCTCTGCAACGCGTTCAGCTGGTGTACGTCGCCGTGGACCAGTACGGCCTTCTCGTCGCGATGCGCAAGCTCGCGCCGGCGCGCTGAGACGAGAGCGTGCTCGACCACCTTCTCTGAACAGGGATGATCGAGTTCCTCCCACAACCTCGTGATGAACTCGGCGAGCCACCGCGCCTTCTCGGCTCCGGTAGGCAACCCAGAATCCGCCGCCGGCCGCCAGATCAGCGCCGCAGTATCGCAAAGAATCTCGAGCCGACGTCCCAGCGGCAGCCCCAACTCAAACATCGGCCGCCCCAACCGCTCCATGAGCAGCGCCCCCTGCTCGGCGTCATACCGATAGAGCTCCGGGCACCCGTCTCCCTCAACAATCCGAAGCACCGCCGCCTCGTTCCCGGCGTCCTTCCCCCCACCTGGAATCACCACCTTCAGAACCGCCGGCGTCCCATCCGCCCGGATCGCATCAGCGACAAACGCCTCCGACCCACCCGCGTACGCCCGCCCGACCGTGATCCCCCACGCAGCCTCAAGCCCCGCCACAACGGCCGGCAACCCCTCAAGCCACCCCTCGGCACCAGCAGCCCAAGCCTTACTCCGCACAGCCTCCGGCACCTCGATCACCCCCGCAGTCTCACACCAAACTCCCGCCACAGCAGGTGATTTAGCCGGAGCCAGCCGGTAGATCGCCCTAGGTGTCTGTTGCTGGCGGGACTCACTTCTTGGCGTACGCCCCTGGCGCAGTCGCGGCGTACCGGGCGGCGATCGTGCGGACCGCCTCGTCAACTACCTGAGCGACGCGCTCGGCGCTCACCTCCCAGCCCGGCACCAGGAGTGTCGGCCAGAAAACGTAGTTGGAGATCATGCCGAGGAACTGGGTCGCTGCGAGGTCCACGTCCTCGACTCGCACCGTTCCCGCCTCGTGCTCAGCCAGGAGGTAGCTGCGCACCGACTCGAAGTAGGGCAGCTTCCCGTGCGAGAACTGCGCATGGGCCAACTCGGGGAACCGCGGCAGTTCGGCGATGACGATCCGGAACAGGTCGGTCATCTGGGGCCGGCTCAACAGCTCGGCGTAGCGGCGACCGATGGCGCCGAGCCCGGCAACGAGGTTGCCTGCGGGCGGCGGAGCCTCTTCGTCGGCGGTCGACCAGGACTCGGTGACGATGGCGTCGAACAGGGCGGCCTTGCTCGGAAATTGCTTGAACAAGGTGGCGCGCGAGACACCCGAGCGCTCTGCGATCCGCGCCAGCGACGTCCGGTCGTAGCCCAACTCGAGGAAGAGCGCGGTCGCGGCTGTCACGATCAGCGCGCGCTTTTCCTGGGCGACGCGTTGGTGGTACGTCGGTATGACACTGCTCATGGACCGAATATACGAGGTGAGTGGCTTGACTCACCACGGTCGCCGTCCTACTGTCGAGGCAGTGGTGAGTCACTCGACTCGCCATCAGCCGGCCGGTCATCGCCCGATGATCCCGGTCAGTCACCCACGTACCGAAGGATCCGATGAACCGCTTCGACAACCAGACCGTGCTCGTGACCGGTGGTACCGGCGGTCAGGGCTCGAGCCACGTACGCGCGTTTCACGCAGAGGGAGCGAACGTGGTGATCGGCGACATCGACGCGCAACGCGGCGCTGCTCTGGCCGACGAACTCGGGCCCCGTGCTCACTTCACCCGCCTCGACGTCACCGACGAGAACTCGTGGTCCGCCGCTGTGCTGGTCGCCGAGAGGGTCTTCGGCGCCCTCAACGTGCTCGTCAACAACGCGGGCGTACAGAATCCACCCGCGCCGATCGAAAAGACGGACCAGGCCACCTGGTCGCGCATCCTCGACATCAACCTCACCGGGACCTTCCTCGGCATCAAGGTCGCCGCTCCCGCTCTGCGCCGCGCGGCAGGGGGAGCCATCGTCAACATCGCATCGACCATGGGCCTGGGTGGCACGGCGCACTACGCGCCGTACGTCGCCAGCAAGTGGGCCGTGCGAGGTCTCACCCGAACGGCAGCACTTGAGCTCGGCCGCGACCACATCCGGGTGAACACCATCCATCCCGGCGTGATCTCGACCTCCTTCATCCACGAACCAGCAGCCGGCACCACCGCAGCAATCGGCGACTTCTACTCACCCGAGCCATTCGCCATCCCCCGGCTTGGGGAGCCGATCGACGTCACCCGGCTTCTCCTGTTCCTTACCTCGTCGGAGGCGTCGTTCATCACCGGGTCGGAGTACGTCATCGACGGTGGGCTCCTCCTCGGCCCCGTCCTACAGCCCGAGACCGCATGAGCGCTCAAGTCACGCCCGGGTCGAACGACTCCCAACGGGATACGTCTTTGTCCCACTTGCCCGACCACGTCCGACGAGCCATCGAGATCACCCCCGCCGCAGGCACCAGCGAACGGATCATCGACATCACGACGCTGGGACGACGCACCGGCCGGCCACGCCGGATCGAAATCTTCTTCTACCGCGCTGCAGGCGCCACCTACCTGTGTAGCGGCGCCGGCGGTGCCGCGACCGACTGGCATGCGAACCTTCTCGCCAATCCCAACTTCACCTTCCACCTCAAGAACGGGCTCCGCGCCGACCTGCCCGCACGGGCCACGCCTGTCACCGACCCGACTGAACGTCAGGCCGTGCTGGCGGAGATCGTCGCAGATCTCAATCAGCCCCACGATCCCGGCACCATCCGCCCCACCCGCCTCGAAGACTGGGCCGCCAGCCGGCTGATGCGCATCAGCTTCCGGCCGTGATCGCGGACCCAGCGCCCCACGAAAAGGCGACCTCACCAGCCGGCCGGCGGACGCGACCAGCGCTGAGCTTCCGACGGAATACCCGTCCCCCTCACGGACGCGCGGCATGCGGCGGTAGGACGCCGCCGGAGGCTGCCAGAAGAACAGGCGCCGCCAAGCGGTGACCTTTCCGGGCGGAACCCAAATCTCCGGTCGATGCGATGGGCTGAGCGACGGCAGTGCGCCGCCGAAGGCGGCCAACAAAACAGCCGCCGCGAAGCGGTGACCGTCCCACACAGCACCCGCCACTCAAGTGGATACACCGCACCCGGCAGCGGCAGCACGCCGCTACCGGCGGCCAGCAAACAGCTACCGCGGGGCGGTGACCTTTCCGGGCGGGACGCGTGCCTCAGGCGGATGCGGTGGGCCGGGCGGCGGCAGCACGCCGCCGGGGGCGGCAAGAAGACAGCTGCCGCAAAGCGGTGACCTTCCCGCAAAGCACCTGTATTTCGGGCGGATACGCCGCGTCCGGTGGCGGCAGCACGCCGCCGAAGGCGGCCAACAAGACAGCCGCCGCGAAGCGGTGACCTTCCACGCAGCACCCGTCTCTCGGGCGGATACGCCGCGGCCGATGGCGGTAGCACGCCGCCGGAGGCGGCCTAAAGGACAGCCAGCGCGAAAGCGCTGTCCTTTGGGCGGGTTCTTGTGGGTTAGTCGACGACGGTGGCGTAGGAGATTACGCCTCGGCGGATTTGGTCTACTACTGAGCGGGCGGTGGTGCGTAGGGGGGTGGGGCCGGCGGCGTCGGCTATTTGTTCGGTGAGGTCTATGAGTTGTTTGACCCAGCGGACGAAGTCACCCGCGGCCAGGTCGGACTCGTACAGGACCTCGGCCAACGAAGCGCCGGACGCCCAGCGGAACGCCGGCCAGCAGAAGTTGAGGTCCATCGAACGCAGGAAGTCGACGCGCATGTCGCGTTCCAGTGCGGACAGATCGCGCCAGATCGAGCCCATCCGTTCCAGTGCGACCCGTACGTCGCCCCGCGGCAACCGCGGCGACGTCGGCTCGTCCTTCGAGCGCGACTCGTAGACGAGCGCCGCCAAACAGGCCGCCAACTCCGGCACCGTCAGGTCGTCGAAAACTCCTTGCCGTAGGCACTCAGCCGCGACGAGGTCGAGTTCGGTGTAGATCCGCGCGAGCCGATCCCCCGCCTCGGTCGTCTTGTCGCCGTCCAAGTAGTGCAGCGCATCCAGCACCTGACACACCCGGTCGAACTGCCGCGCAATGGTGTTCGTCCGCTGCTCGATCTTCCGCTGCACTTCGCGGTTCTCGCGGTCGAGCCGGAAGTACCGTTCCGCCCAGCGAGCGTGGTCCTCGCGGTCCGAGCACCCATGGCACGGATGGGCACGCAGCGCCGCGCGCATCTCCTGCAACTCCGGATCGTCGGCGTGCGCAACGACGTCCCGATGGCGCGACGACGGCGGACCGTCCTCGCCGAGCAGGTCGGTGCGGTTGCGCAGTACCTGGGCGAGCTCGCGGCGCTGCTGCGGGTTGCGCGGGTTGAACTTGCGCGGGATCCGCAACGACCCGATCGCCTCCACGGGTGTCGGGAAGTCGACCATCGACAGCTTCCGCACCTGCCGGTCCAGCGTCAGCACGGTCGGCCGCGGCCCTTCCCGCTCCGATCGCATCCCCGGGTCCAGCACCAGCGCCCAGCCGGCGCTCCGCCCGGCCGGGATCCGGATGATGTCACCGACCCGAAGCTTCTCGATCGACTCCTGCGCCTCGACCCGCCGGTCGAGTTTGCGGCGCTTCGACCCGGACGCCTCGCGCTCCCCGATCCGCCGGCGCAGCGCGGCGTACTCCAGGAAGTCACCGAGGTGGCACTCGATCGACTCCTTGTACCCCTCGAGCGCCTCGGTGTTGCGCTGCACCTGCCGCGCCAGCCCGACGACGGCCTGGTCGGACTGGAACTGCGCGAACGACAGCTCGAGCATGTCCCTCGCCCGCGTCCGCCCGACCTGGCGGACCAGGTTGACGGCCATGTTGTACGACGGGGAGAACGACGACCGCAGCGGATACGTACGCGTCGACGCGAGCCCGGCCACGGCGCGCGGGTCGAACCCGGGCTGCCACAGCACGACCGCGTGCCCCTCGACGTCGATGCCGCGCCGCCCGGCCCGCCCGGTGAGCTGGGTGTACTCCCCCGGCGTGATGTCGACGTGCGCCTCGCCGTTCCACTTGGACAGCTTCTCGAGTACGACGGTACGCGCCGGCATGTTGATGCCCAGGGCAAGCGTCTCGGTGGCGAACACGACCTTGATCAGCCCGCGCGCGAACAGCTCCTCGACAACCTCCTTGAACGCGGCGAGCATGCCCGCGTGGTGCGCCGCGATGCCGCGGGACAGCGCCTCGGCGAAGTCGTGGTACCCGAGCACGCCGAGGTCCTCGTCCGGGAGGTCGGCCGTACGCTCGGCGACCACCCGCTTGATCTCGTCGCGCTCCGACGGTTTCGTCAGTCGCAGCCCGGACCGCAGGCACTGCACGACCGCGTCCTCGCAGCCCTTGCGGGAGAAGATGAAGAAGATCGCCGGCAGCAGCGCGCCCGCGTCGAGCTCCTCGACGACATCGGAGCGGTACGGCGTGAAGTGCGTCTTCGCCGGCCGGTTCTTCGGCAGGTCCCGCCGGCGCCGGGGTTTGCGCGAGTCGTCGCGGAAGATCCGGCTGTCGTCGCGGGCGATCCGGACGAGCTGCGGGTTGACCAGGTCCCGTACGTCGGCCTTCACCGCCGAAGCCTTCGCCGGGTTGCCGGACCGGCCCGACTGACCCGACACAGGAGCGCCGACCCGAGCGGTCGGCGCCTCACCGGCGAACAGGTCGTGCAGCCGCTTCCCGACCATCACGTGCTGGAACAGCGGCACCGGCCGCTTCTCCTCCAGGACGACGACGGTGTTGCCGCGGACGGTCTCCAGCCAGTCGCCGAACTCTTCCGCGTTACTCACGGTCGCCGACAGCGAGACCACCGAGACCGAGTCCGGCAGGTGGATCAGCACCTCTTCCCAGACCGCACCGCGGGCCCGGTCGGCCAGGTAGTGCACCTCGTCCATCACGACGTACGACAGGCCGAGCAGGGTGTTCGAACCGGCGTACAGCATGTTCCGCAGCACCTCAGTGGTCATCACCACGATCGGGGCCTCGGAGTTGATCGAGTTGTCGCCGGTGAGCAGCCCGACCTTGTCGGCGCCGTACCGGCTGACGAGGTCGCCGTACTTCTGGTTGCTCAGCGCCTTGATCGGGGTGGTGTAGAAGCACTTCTGCCCGCGCTCCAGCGCCAGGTGCACGGCGAACTCGCCGACCAGCGTCTTCCCGGAGCCGGTCGGCGCCGCGACCAGCACCTGATGCCCGTCCTCGAGGGCGGCGCACGCACGCAACTGGAACTCGTCCAGCTCGAAGTCGTAGAGCGCCCGGAACTCCTTCACAGCGGGATGCTCCTGGTCCGAGCGGAACACGGCGTATTTCTCGGACGGGGTGCTCATGGCTCCAATCTATGCGACAGCACCCCCAAAGCCACGCTGGGTCAGCCACTGCGCGGCTCGGGTCAGAGCGGCGTCCGCCTCGTCCATCACGCCGAGGTTGAACTGGTACACGTGCGGAGCACCCGCGACCACGTCCAGGCTCACGTCCACTTCCTGCTCCGCCGCTCGGGCTGCGAACCGCAACGAGTCGTCGAGCAGCACCTCGGCGGTGCCGACCTGGATCAGCAGTGGGGGCAGCCCGGTCAGGTCCGCGAGGAGCGGGCTGGCCAGCTCGTCCTTCGGGTCGTGACCGGCCAGGTAGGCGTCGACGTAGGCGACGAAGTGCTCCCGGCTGAACAGCGGATCCAGGTCGCCACGGTTGTCCATGCTCGCACCGGACAGCGTCATGTCGGTCCACGGCGAGAACACGACGGCCGCGGGCGGCAGCCGTAGACCCTCCCGGCGCGCGGCCAGCATGGTGGCCAGCGCCAGCCCTCCACCGGCGGAGTCACCGGCGATCAGGACGTCCCGTCCGTTGTCCTGCAGGGCCTTGTACGCCGCCAACGCGTCGTCGAGCGCGGCGGGGAACGGGTGTTCCGGCGCCAATCGGTATTCGAGGGACACGGCTCGTAATCCGGTCTGGCGCACGATCGGAGCGGCAATATTCGCGCCGATGCGTGCGGACCCGATCATGTATCCGCCGCCGTGCAGATAGAGGATCACCCCGTCACCGTTCGAACCCTCCACGCTGATATCGAGGGCAGGAACACCGCCGACGGTCGTCGGAGTCAGCGTGACGTCATCCCCCAGCGGGCGGTCGGCGAAGCCCGCGGCGAAGCTGGCCCGTTGCTCCTCCGGCGTCCGCCGAGGGTCGCCCTTGGTGATGAAGCTGCGCGCCAGCGCACGTTGTTCCCGGCTCATAGCTGCCTCCTGATAGATTCTGAGGAATATAGTTCTCTTCAACTACATTCCGAGGAATCTAATTCCGTGACTGATCTCACAGTATTGTTCACGGACCTGGTCCGGTTGGAAACGCGGTTGTACAACGCTCTCGACAGCCGGCTGAAGGCCGATCACGACCTGCCGCTCGGCCAGTTCGAGTTCCTCCGGTTCATCGACGCGCACGGGACGGCCCGGGTCTTCGATCTCGCCCAGGAGATGGCGATCACGGTCGGCGCCACCAGCAAGGCCGTCGACCGGCTCGAGGCGGCCGGGCGGATCCGCCGTGCGGCGAACCCTTCGGACCGCCGCTCCTCCCTCGTCGAACTCACCCCGGCCGGCGCCGAGGTCCTCGAAGCCGCGACCCCGACGGTCGAGGCCGAGCTGCAGCTGTGGCTCGGCTCGGTATTGCCGGCCCCGGCACTCGAGAAGCTCGCCACCAACCTGTCGATGCTCCGGCAACGCGCCGAGCTCGATCCGCGCACGGACCGCCACCACTCATCAACCACAGCCGGCTGACCGGGTCCGCGCTCAGCCCCGACCGCCGAACGGCGGCCGGCGCGAGTTGGTCAGTGGCTCAGATCCGCCCGGACATGACGCAGCCGGGCTCCCTTCCCTGGTGGTCCGATGGGAGCCCGGCTGCGGTCCGTGGTGGGACTAGTCGATGTGGTACGGGTCGCCGTACACCTTCCAGTCCAGCGGAGTGTTCAGATCGAGGTTGCCCTTCTTCAGCCAGACCCGCTGCGCGGTGTCGACCCGGCTGGTGTCGCTGTGCGCCTCCTCCTGCTTCATCGCCCAGACGCGGGCGTCCAGGAAGGCGTTCAGGTACGTCGTCTCGTTGCCGCCCTGCGACGGAGGCTTCGCGTGGCTCAGCGCGCGCTTGCGGATCCCGCCGAAGCTGGTCGGGTCGTCACCGTCGCCGTGCATGACGATCGCGTCGTAGTAGCAGAACTGCCCGAGCGTCCGCAGCCCGTCGGCCTTGCCCTGCTTGACGGCCGGGTTGAAGTAGACCCGGTCGCGCTCGTCGTTCTGGCACTGCTGGAACACCGAGTCCTTGGCCGCGGTCTTCCAGTCCCTGGTGTAGTTCGGGTCGAGGCCCTGATGCGAGTCGCTGCCGTTCACCTTCCGCAGCGCGGGCAGGTACTTCGCCAGCACGTTGCCTGACTTGCGGTCGGTGTACAGCTGGACCAGGTCGAGCATGTCGCCGGTGCCGGAGCAGAACCCGATGATGCCCGCGGTGTAGCCGCGGCCGTCGTCGATGTCCTCGATGTACTTGTACTGCGCCTTCCAGTCCAGCGACGAGTTCTCGGCGCTGCAGACGATCTCCATCGCGATCTCCTTCTTCGCGGGATCGTCCAGGCCGGTCGCCTTCACACCGACCGCGGCGTCGGCGGGCGACGCGAAGCGGGCGGCGGCGAGCCCGGCCGGCACCGCCGCGGCGGACAGGCCGAGCAGCAGTGCGGAGCGGCGCGTGAGGCGGCGGGTTGGGCGGTTCTCCATGAGGTCCTCCGAGGGGCGTCCGAGGAATGCAACTGTTAGGAAGCTTTCCTATCAGACAGAGGCCGGAGTTGAGAACACCTCGGACGTTAATGTTTTCAGTGGAAGACGGTCAGTGCGCCGGGGGCGACGCCGACGTCCACCGGCAGCGGCCCGAGCGGCTCGCCGTCCGCGTACGCCGTGATGCCCGGCGACTCGATCCGCACCGACCGGCCGCGCAGCGCCCGCACCGCCGGGTGGCCGACATGGGTGCCCTTCGACAGCTTCGGGAACAGCTGCAGCAGCGTCATCCGCGACACCGGCTCGATGATCGTGACGTCCAGCATCCCGTCGTCGATCTCGGCGCCGGCGCAGATCTGCAGTCCGCCGCCGTACGTCGGCCCGGTACCGACCGCGACGAGCATCGCGGCGGTCTCGATCACCTCGCCGTCGACGGTCACGACGTACTCCAGCGGAGTGAACGTACGCAGCTCCGCGAGGGTCGCGACCGTGTAGCGCGAACTGCCCTTCGGCCAGGACATCGCGTTGGCGCGCTTGTTCACGAGTGAGTCGAAGCCGCCCGCGACGACGGTGGTGATGAACTCGTCCTTGGCGACCGCAAGGTCGACCGCGCGGGTCCGCCCGGCGATCACCAGGTCGGCCGCTGCCTCCGGGTCCTTCAGCGGTACGCCGAGACCGCGGGCGAAGTCGTTCCCGGTACCGGCCGGGATGACCCCGAACGGCATCCCCGAGTTGGCCAGCACCTGAGCGCCGAGGTGGATCGTGCCGTCACCGCCGATCAGCGCGACCGCGTCCGCTCCGGAGGCGACCACCTCGGCGGCGATCCGCCCGACGTCCTCCGCGCAGGTGGTGGTGTGGACGTCGACCGTCAGCCCCGCGGCCGCCAGCCGCTCCCGTACTGCCGGGGCGATCCGCGCACCACGACCTCTACCGCTGGTGGGGTTCACCACCAGCGCGATCCGACGGTTCACCTAGACGCCCCTCGAACCCCCGCGCCGAAGGCGCGACAGTAGTGCTGACATCAGTCGGCCAGGAGTTCGTCGTTGCGGACTTTTCGGCGCTTGTCGTTGATCCGGGCGATCACCTCGGAGGCGAAGAACAGCACGCACATCGGGATCGCCAGCAGGCACATCGTGAACGGGTCGCCGGACGGCGTCGCGACCGCCGCGAACACGAAGATCACCAGGATGATGTACGGCCGGAACTTCGCCAGCGCGGACGCCGGCACCACACCGACCATGTTCAGCAGCACCACGACCAGCGGGATCAGGAACGCGATACCGAACACCAGCAACGTCCGGATCACGAAGTCGAGATACTTGCCGAGCTCGATCAGGTTCTGCACCTGGTCCGGGGTGAAGCCCAGCAGGATCTGGATGCCCTTCGGCAGGGTCCAATAGCCGAGCGCGATACCGGTCGCGAACAACGGTGCGGCGATCGCGGCGAACAGGTACGCCCACTTCTTCTCGTTGCGGTGCAGACCGGGCGCGATGAACGCCCACAGCTGGTACAGCCAGATCGGGCCGGCCACGATCAGGCCGAGCAGCGCGGACACCTTGATCCGGAACGTCAGCGGGTCACCGACGCCCTGGAAGGTGAGCTGCGGCTTCAGGCCGCGGTTCACCGCGAACGGCCGGACGGCCGTCTCGAACGGGTGCTTGAGGATCTCCAGCGCCTGGTAGTAGATGAACCAGGCCGCAACCGTGCACACCACGATCGCGAGCACGCTGATGAGCAACCGGTTCCGGAGCTCGACAATGTGCTCGCGCAGGGTCATCCGACCCTCTGGGTCCTTCGGGCGGCGGTCTTCTTTCGCCTTCCGTCGCCCGAACTTCACCATCGACACAGGTGCGGCGTTCTGTTCAGTTGGCCGTGTGCGTCGGCGGCAGGCCGTCGCCCGGCGCCTGGCCGTTCGCCTGGTTCGGCTGCGCCTGAGTCTGGGCCGGAGTCTGGGCCTGAGTCTGCTGGACCGGCTGCTGAACCTGGACCGGGGCCTGCGAGGCCTCGTCGGTCAGCTCCGCGTCCTTCTTCTTGGAGCCGACTTCGTCTTCCCAGATCTTCTTCGACTTGCCGAGCTGCTTCACCAGCTGCGGCAGCTTCGCCGATCCGAACAGCAGCACGACGATCGCGAGGATGACGAGCCACTCTGCGCCTTGGGGCATACCGAGGAGCGGTGCTGCCATGTCGATCTCCCTATCATCATCAAACTCTGCCAACATCAACTCGGGACTCGAGCCAGAGTTCGTGGCCGAATACTACGCCGGAGCCTGCGCGTCCTCACGGTTATGTCCAGATTGCGCGGCGTCCAGCTTGGACTGGGCGGCGACCAACTCACGCGTCAGTGCCTTGCCCTGGCGCCACAGCTTCAGCGCGAGCAGGGCGAGGACGACTGTCCACACCACCACGACCGCGACGAAGAGCAGGAACCAGTACATACCCAGGAGCCTAGCCGGTCCTGACCCGCGGGCCACGACCCGCGGTGCGTCTCCGCGGACAACGGTGCCGGAACGTGATGGTAAAACCGAGTGTCGCGCAGGGTGCGTTCGAAGGGGTTGAGGGGTGCGGATGAGGCGGATCGGGGCCGCGGAGCGGCAGGCACGGCTCGGGCGCCGGCACCGGCTGGGCGCGGGTTGCCAGGCGGCGGACCCGGTCGAGGCGGCTGCGTCGATGGTCGCTCTGCACGCGACCGATCCGGCCACGGTGCACCTGAGCGTTGCGGCGCGAGTACCAGGCAGTGAGGTCGCGAGCACGGAGCGTGCACTGTACGAGGACCGCACGCTGATCCGGATGCTGGGCATGCGCCGGACCGTGTTCGTCGTACCGACGCCGTTCGCTCCTGTCATCCAGGCAGCGTGTACCGATGACATCGCGGTGAAGCAGCGGAAGTTGCTGGTGAAGCACCTGGCCGAGGCGGGCGTGGCCGAGGACGCCGAGGCGTGTGGGCAATGGCTGGCTGCGGTAGAGGAGTCCACGGCGACCGCACTGGCATTGCGGGGATCGGCTACTGCACAGGAGCTGTCTGCGGACGAGCCGCGGTTGCGGACACGGCTCAACATGGCCACTGGGAAGTCGTACGCAGCACAGCCTTATGTGACGAGCAGGGTCTTGTTCCAGCTGTCCGCTGAGGGCCGGATCGTGCGTGGCCGTCCGCTGGGCACCTGGTTGAGCGGCCAGCACCAGTGGTCGCCGTCTGCGAACTGGCTGCCCGGTGGGCTCGGCAACAAGCCGCCGGCGGAGGAGGCGCGTACGGCGCTCGCACGGGCTTGGCTCGCTTCGTTCGGCCCGGGCACGGCGGCCGACCTGCAGTGGTACGCCGGTTGGACACTAGGGCAGACCCGTAAGGCACTCGCGGCTGTGCGGGCCGTTGAGGTGGAGCTGGACGGTCAGATCGGGTACGTGCTGCCTGATGACGAAGGCCCCGAGGACCCGGTCGATCCTTGGGTGGCGTTCCTGCCCGGGCTCGATCCGACGCCGATGGGATGGAAGGAGCGGGACTGGTTCCTCGGCCCGCACAAGTCGAAGCTGTTCGACAACACCGGCAACATCGGCCCGACCATCTGGTCCGACGGCCGGATCATCGGCGGCTGGGGACAGCCGGAGTCGGGTGAGGTGCGGTACGAGTTGCTCGAGGACGTCGGTGCCGACGTGACCGCGCTCGTCGAGGCCGAGGCCGACCGCTGGACCACCTGGCTGGCCGGCGTCCGCGTCACGCCGCGCTTCCGCTCCCCGCTCGAGAAGCAGCTCAGCCAGGGCTAGGGACTAGACGTCGTACGCCGAGAGGGCGTCGCGGGCGGTCGCGGCGATCTGGGTGCTGAGCTCGGGTGGGTCGAGAACCGTGGCGGCGCCGCCGAGGCGGAGGACCAGGCGCTGGAGCCAGTTGGTGTCGGCGACCCGGAGCTTCACGATCAGCGAGCCCTCGGGGCCTTCCTCGACGGACTCGTTCGGGTAGTACTCCGCGACCCAGCGCGCGGGCGGGGCGAGCCGGAGCGTGGCCAGCAGGTCCCGCTCGGACGGCTGGAACATCCCGTTCGACAGGTCGCGCGGGGTCGCCTCCGGCGGCGGTTCGCTCGGCAGGTCGAGCAGCTTCACGTCGGCGATCCGGTCGAGCCGGAACAGCCGGACGTCCTCGGCCAGCCGGCACCACGCCTCGAGGTACGTGCGCCCCTCGGACACCACCAGCCGCATCGGGTCCACGTCCCGCTCGGTCGTCTCGTCGCGCGACGGTACGTCGTACGTCAGGTGCAGGCGGCGCTTGGTCGCCAGCCCGCGGTTCACGATCTCGGCGATCTCGGGTGCGGCCGGCTCCACGTGGACGTGCGCGGCGGCGCCTTCGCTGGCCGCGGCCGCCTCGCCGGCGGCGCGCTCCAGCTTCGCGATCGCGCGGTCGACGGCGTCCCGGTCCGGTCCGGCCGTCACCTCGCGGAGCGTGCGGAGGGCGGTCAGCAGCGCGAGCGCCTCGTCCGCGGCCAGCCGCAGCGGCCGGGCCAGGTAGTCCGCGTTGTTGATGTGGATGACACCTTCGCCCTCGGCGGACTCGATGTCGATCTCGATCAGGTCGCCCATCTGCGCGCCGGGCAGCCCGCAGAACCACAGCACCTTCAGATCCGCGATGATCTGCTTCGGCCGGACGCCGAATTCCTTCGCGACGTCGTCCACCCGGGCGCCGTCGTTCTCCCGCAGGTACGGCACAAGTGCCAGCAAGCGCTGCACCTGATCACGCGCAGAACTCATCCCGCCACCGTCCGCAGCCGCCACAGCACGCCGTCGAGGACGTCGCCAGGTCCCTCGACGACCGCGTCCGGACCGTACGACGCGATCTCCTCGGCGAGCACGGACGAATCGGCGTACGGGACGTGCAGCAGGTCCCAACCGTCCTCGTACGGCTCGATGGCGTTCGCGCGGCGGCGCAGGCTCACGCAGGACCCGGTCCGGGCGCGGACCTTCGCCTCGGACGTCGGCCGCGGCGGCGCCAGCTCCGTCACCAGCGAGCGCAGGTCCGTCCCCTCCGGCACGGTGAACGCGCCGGGCTCTCCCACCGTCTTGACCGCGCCCGGGATCCGCGACAGCCGGAACATCCGGGTCGCCTGCCGGTCCCGGTCGCGCCCGACGACGTACCACCGGCCGTGCCAGGACACGATGCCCCACGGCTCCAGAGTGCGTGTGGTCGGCTCGGAGGCCCCGCTACGGAGGTGCTGGAACCGGACCACCTGACGGGCCACGACGGCCGCCCACAGCGGGTCGAAGGCCGGCTCGGACGCGCCCACGTGCGGCTCGATCGCGCTCAGCGCGGACTGGTCGGTCTGGATACCGGCCGCCTTCAGCTTCAGCACTGCGGAGGTGGTCGCCTCCGACAGCCCGGCGTGCTGCCACACGCGCGCGGCGACACCGAGGACAGCCGCCTCGTCGGGCTCGAGCTGCACTTCGGGGAGCTCGAAGACGTCGCGGCGGATCCGGTAGCCGACGTCGTCGGAGAAGAACTTGTCGATCGTGCCCATCTCGATCGGGATGCCGAGGTCGCGTAGCTCGTCCTTGTCCCGCTCGAACATCTTCTCGAAGGCGTCGTCGGTCTGGCCCGCGTACCCCTCGACGACCTCGCGGATCCGCTCCTTGGTCACATAGGTGCGCGCGACCAGGAGGCAGATGACCACATTGAGCAGCCGCTCACTCTTCCGCGCCGACACCCGACCACCTTACGGCCTCCGGCCGTCCAAAACCCGCCTTTCCGCACCGAAACTTCGAACACCGGTTCGACCCGCTAATCTCGGCCTGTGATTCGTTGGCGGGACGGTGTGGTGGCGCAGGTCGGGCGGAGCTGGGCCGGTGCGCTCGAACTGAGTGTGACGGTGGGAGAACAGTCCGTGCGCGCGCTGGCGTACCCGGACCTCGTCGGTACGCCTGTCGTGGGCGATCGGGTCCTGCTGAACGTCGGTGCGCTGGACCGGGGTCTCGGGACAGGTGGATACGCGCTGGTCGTCGCCGTACCGGACCGGCTGCCGGAGGACCCGCCCGAACACGGGCATCTGGTGAAGGCGCGCTACACGCCGCTGCAGGCCATGGTGCTGGGAGCGGACGAGCAGGACTCCCCCGACCACGACGTCCTACGGGACGCGGACGACCTCTTCGGTACTCCGGTGATCGTCGCAGACCTCCACTCAGCGCTGCCAGCCGTCCTAGCGGGTGTGTACGAGGCTCGGCCGACCACACGGGTCGTCTACGTGATGACCGATGGCGGGGCGCTCCCCCTGGCGTTCTCGCGGACAGTCGCGACGCTACGGGAGGCCGGCTGGCTCAGCGGTACGGTCACGGTCGGCCAGGCGTACGGCGGGGACCGTGAAGCGGTCACGGTCCACACCGGGTTGCTGACCGCAGTACAGGTGCTCGCGGCCGAGCTGGTCGTCATCACGCAAGGCCCGGGCAACCTGGGCACGGGGACGCGCTGGGGCTTCTCCGGGGTGCAGTCGGGTGAGGCGGTCAACGCCATCGGCACCCTGGGCGGCCGGGCGGTCGCGTCGCTGCGCATCTCCGAAGCAGACCCGCGTCCGCGTCACCGCGGGATCTCCCACCACAGCCTCACCGCGTACGGCCGCGTAGCGCTCCAGCCGGCCGACGTCGTCGTACCGGACCTGCCTGGCGACTTCGGCGACGCCGTACGCGATGCGGCCGAGCCCCTGAAGGCACGGCACCGCGTGGTCCGCGTAGGTGTCGTTGGTCTGCACGATGCGATGCTGGCCGCTCCCGTGAAGTTGTCGACGATGGGTCGCGGTCTCGACGAAGACCGCGCGTACTTCGAAGCCGCAGCCGCCGCAGGGCGCCACGCGGCCGGTCTGGTGGACGTGCCCGCACTCAGCTGAGCGGTGGGGGCAGGTCTACCTGGGCTGGGGTTGCAGCACTCCTGATCGGAGCGGCCCGCGCGGCGACAGTGGTGTAATGAACAGCACCAAGCACCGCAACCTCACGATTCACGACGTGGCCAGGCCCGCGCCGCCGTTGGCTGTCCGGGGCGCGACCACGCTGTGGCTCGCCGCGGTCGGTGCCGGTGTCGCCGAGTCGGTCCTCGGAGTTCTCGGCGCGATCGCCGACGGCACCCCGGTCCTCGGCCTGATGGTCCAGATCGCGTTCCGCGCGATCGTGTACGGCGGCCTGTTCGTCGTCATCGACCGGTACTTCCGGCCCGGTGTGCGGTGGTCCCGCTGGCTGCTCACCGGCCTGCTCGGCACCGTCGGCATCGCGTCGCTGGTGGCCGGCCCGATCGGCTGGCTGCTGCACAACGGCGACTTCGGCGCCATCCACTGGTCCGCATCGTTCGTCGCGTTCGCTGTGATCCGCTGCATCCACGTCTCCGCGGTGATCGGCGCGATCGCGCTGAGCTTCCAACCGGACGCGAACCGCTGGTTCCGCCGCCGGTGAAATGCCGAAGGACCGGCTCCCTGTCGTGGGAGCCGGTCCTTCGGGGCGCTTTTACTGGCCGGTCTGCTTCGGGGCCGGGAAGGCGTTCAGGATGTCGATCACCGCGAACGCGTTCACGGTCTTGCCGGCCTGGTCCTTGGAGGCCGGGAGCTCGACGAGGACGCGGCTGCCGATCGGGATACCGGCCAGTCCGTCCAGGGCGCCGGTCTGGCCGTTCGGGCCGGGGCCGACCTGGAGCTGGTCGGTCGGGGCGGCCGGCTGCGCGGCGCTCTGCGCGGTCGCGGGCTGCGCGTCCCAGGTGCTGGCCTGCTTCTTGCCCGTGTAGTCGTACACCACGTAGCGGCCGATCAGCTGGCTGGACTTCTCGATCGGCTTGCCCTTGCCGAGCGCGAACACGACCGGCTTGCCGGGTTTGGCCGGCGGCTTGGTACCGGCCGCGACGGTCACCTTCGGCTCGGCGTTCAGCGGGCCGGTGACCTTGATCTTGGTCGGCGTCGACGGGGTCACCGGGGTGGCGTCCAGCGGGGTGTCGTTGGCGGCCGCGGCGACCAGGTCGACGACGAAGATCAGCGTGTCGTCGCCCTTGATGCCGGCCTGCGAGTTGCCCTCGGACTTGTAGCCCTTGTCGGACGGGATCGAGAGCAGCACCCGGCTGCCGATCTTCTTGCCGACCAGGCCCTCGTCCCAGCCGGCGATGACGCCGCCGACCCCGATCGGGAACGACGACGGCGCGCCGCGGTCGTAGGAGTTGTCGAAGACCTTGCCGTCGCGCCAGATCTGACCGAGGTAGTTCGCGGTGAGCAGCTCGCCCTTCTTCACCACCGGGCCGTCGCCCTCCTTGAGGACCTCGGTCACCAGCTGCTTGTCCGGGTCACCCTCTCGGTGCGTGATGGTCGGCTTCTGCCCGAAGTCCGACGTCACCTTGACCCCGGCGGCATCGAACTCGCTCTTCTTGTCCGATCCGCACGCCACCAGGGACGACCCCAGCGCCGCAACCACGACCAGACTCAACAACTTGCGCACGAAACCAGCACCTCGAACCATCCCGGCGCCAGTGTGCGCCGCTTGCCTCCGGTCAACGACGCCGACCACCCTAGCTGCCCGCTTCAAAATGGGCTGCGGCCGCCCGCGTCACCTTTACGTCACAGCACTGGCGACCGAGCACTTTATTCAGCCCGCACCTACATGCTGGCGATGAGCTTTTCGACTCGTTCGTCGTGGGACTTGAACGGGTCCTTGCACAGGACCGTGCGCTGGGCCTGGTCGTTGAGCTTGAGGTGGACCCAGTCGACGGTGAAGTCGCGGCGGCGCTCCTGCGCCCGCTTGATGAACTCGCCGCGCAGCCGGGCCCGCGTGGTCTGCGGCGGCACCGACTTCGCCTCGAAGACCCGCAGGTCGTCGACGACCCGGGTGACCGCGCCCTTGCGCTCGAGCAGGTAGTACAACCCGCGCGGCCGGTGGATGTCGTGGTAGGCCAGGTCGAGCTGCGCGACCCGCGGGCTGGCCAGGCCGAGGTTGTTCTGCGACCGGTAGCGCTCGATCAGCCGGTACTTGATCACCCAGTCGATCTCGCGCTCGATCCCGGACAGGTCGCCGGACTCGATCGCCTTCAGCGTCCGCTCCCACAGCGACAGCGCGCGCTCCACCGCCGGGGTGCCGAGCTCGCGGCGGTCGACGAAGTCGCGCGCCTTGGTCAGGTACTCCATCTGGATGTCGAGTGCGCTCGCCTCGCGGCCGTTCGCCAGCCGGACCTCGCGGCGGCCGGTCATGTCGTGGCTGATCTCCCGGATCGCCCGGATCGGGTTGTCCAGGGTCAGGTCGCGCATCACGATGCCGGCCTCGATCATCCGCAGCACCAGGTCGGTGCTGGCCACCTTGAGCAGCATGGTGGTCTCGGACATGTTCGAGTCGCCGACGATCACGTGCAGCCGGCGGAACCGCTCGGCGTCGGCGTGCGGCTCGTCCCGGGTGTTGATGATCGGCCGGGACCGGGTGGTCGCGCTGGAGACCCCCTCCCAGATGTGTTCGGCGCGCTGGGACACCGAGTACACCGCGCCGCGGGGCGTCTGCAGCACCTTGCCGGCGCCGCAGATCAGCTGCCGGGTGACCAGGAACGGGATCAGCACGTCGGCGAGCTTGGCGAAGTCGCCGTGCCGGCTGACCAGGTAGTTCTCGTGGCAGCCGTAGCTGTTCCCGGCCGAGTCGGTGTTGTTCTTGAACAGGTAGACGTCGCCGAAGATGCCCTCGTCGTGCAGCCGCTTCTGCGCGTCCACCAGCAGGCCCTCGAGGATCCGCTCACCGGCCTTGTCGTGCGCGATCAGGTCGGTGACCGAGTCGCACTCACCGGTGGCGTACTCCGGGTGCGAGCCCACGTCCAGGTACAGCCGGGCGCCGTTGCGGAGGAAGACGTTGCTGCTCCGCCCCCAGGACACGACACGCCGGAAGAGGTACCGCGCGACCTCGTCCGGGGTCAGTCGCCGCTGCCCCCGGAACGTACAGGTGACGCCGTACTCGTTCTCGAGACCGAAGATTCGCCGGTTCACATCACCCACACTACGGCGCCGTTCCGACAACCGGGGGCTGTCCCAGGCGCGCCGTCGTCCGGCGTTACCCCTTTGATGCCCGCAACATTGTGTCGTCCGCCCGCATCGAGACCACTGACGAAAGGTGTTCAGATGATCAAGTACGGGCGAACGCTCGCCGCCGCGACCCTCGTGACCAGCGCTTTGGTGACCGCGCCGGCCGGCGCGGCACCTGCCACGAGTGCCACCACCACGGCGGCCTGCTCCCTGCGGCTCGGGTCGGTCACTCCAGGTGGTGACCACACCAGCCAGACCATCACCGCGACTCCGTCGGCAAATCCCCGGCAGGTCGGACCGAAAGACCTCTACCCGGACGGTCAGGCGCATCTACCGACCGCGATCCGGACCGAGCTCGTCGTACCGGCCGGTGAGGAGCGCACCGGACTGGTCGCGCTAGGTTCGCGGATGTACGGCACCAGTTACCTGACCGACGGTACGGGGACCGCGGTCGTACCGGGCTCGGTCACGCAGACGCTGATCGGCGGCGGCTGGGACGACCTCCACAAGTACGTCGAGCTCAGCCATGCCGCTCCCGGAGGCATCGAGCGGACCAACGTCTACTCGTTGATCAACCAGTTCACCGACGGCCTGATCGCGCGCTGGACGGTCACCCCGAGCGGCTGGAAGTACTACACGACGTTCGGCGGCTTCAAATCGGTCAAGACCATGGCGCTGATCGGGCAAGGCAGCACGTACGACACGTTCCTGGCCACGACCAATGGTGGCGCGCTCTACACGGTGAAGGTACCGACCGGCGCGGGGAAGCCGGTGGTGACAAAGATCCGCACGTCGACCTGGCAGGGCTTCGAGACGCTGATCGCGGAGAAGTGCGGCAACTACGGCACACTCCTGCTCGGCATCGACAAGGACACGGGCACGGGCTACCTGTACGCCGTAGGCCACGCGAACGGCACAGCCACCGTGATCAAGGGCCTCGGCAAGGTACCCACCACGTTCCCGGCCGCGGACTCGTACTTCCGTTTCTACAACACCGGCACCGTCCTCAACGGCGGCTGAGTCCTCCACCCTGCGAAAGGGGCCGAAATGGCCAGATTGGCGATTGCCTTGGGGGCGGCGATGGCGGCGGCGGTGCTGGTGCCAGGACCAGCGCGGGCCGGCACCGAGCAGGCGGCTGCTGCTTGTTCGATGACGCTTGGTGCGGTGACGGTGCAGGGCGATCACAAGTTCCGGACCATCACAGCGACGTCGCCGGTGCACGCGGGTACGCCGGTGGTTGGGCCGAAGGCACTGTTTCCGGTGGATCAGGTCGGGCTTGCTTCGTCGGTCGGGTGGGAGCCGGATCCGCCGTCGGGGATGGCGAAGAGCGGGTACGTGCGGATCGTCAACGACCTCTACCGGTTCCGGTACGTCACGGACGTGAGCACGGGGCAGCTCGACCCGGAGTCGTACGAGAAGACGAAGATCGGCGGCGGCTGGATCCACCAGACGTACTTCGAGCAGTCCAAGGGACACACCTACGCGTTGGAGGGGAACGTCATCACCCGCTGGACAGTGGACGGGTCCGTCTGGCGCAGCAAGGCGACGTACAGCGGATTCTCCGCAGTCAAGACGATGACCCTGATCAGTCAGACGCGCACGTACGACACCTTCCTCGCCAACACACGCGGAGGAGCGCTCTACACGATCCGCATCCCGTTCAGCGGCGCACCTGTGGTCAAGAAGGTACGTACGTCGACCTGGCAGACGTTCGAGACGCTCATCGCCGAGAAGTGCGGTACGCAGAGCACGCTGTTGCTTGCGATCGACAAGGACAGCCGCGACGCGTACCTGTACGCCGTGAGCCACGCCAACGGCACGGCCACGGTCATCAAGGGTCTGGGCAAGGTCGGCGACCAGCTGGTCGCGCCCGAGGACAAGACGTACTTCCGGTACTTCCCCGCTAGCTCCGAGTCCGACGTACGGCTGTACGGCGAGTAGCCGCTACCGCGCCGCGCCGCGGACCGCCGCCTGCTGCTGAGCCGTCAAGGCCAGCCGCATGGTTTCGAAGGTGTGCTCCTGCGGCGCGGCCGTGGTGGTCCGCTCGCGTACGTCGCGGAGCAGGTCGGCGTAGTACGTCGTCTCGATGCCCGAGCAGTCGATGTACTGCGTACCCTCCTGGTTCACCAGGAACAGGTGGTCGCCGCCGTCGCGGCCTGCGATGTCGACGTACTTGCGGAGCTCGATGTAGCCGTCCGTACCGAGGATCATCAACCGGCCGTCGCCCCACGTCCCCAGCCCGGCAGGCGTGTACCAGTCGACGCGGATGTAGCCCTGGGCGTTCTCGCTGCGCAGCAGGATCTCACCGAAGTCCTGCAGTCCCGGCTCGTCGGGGTTGCCGAAGTTCCCGACCGTACTGGTCACGATCTCGGCTGTCCGTGCCCCGGTGAACCACAGGAACTGGTCGATCTGGTGCGACGCGATGTCGGTCAGGATGCCGCCGTACCGCGCCTTGTCGTAGAACCAGTCCGGGCGGCCCGCGCCGCCGGACAGGTGCGCACGGTCGCCGATCCGGTGCGGGCCGAGCCCGAGCGTCTGGACGACGGTCCCGATCCGGCCCGCGCGGACCAGCTCACCGGCCTTGATCACGCTCGGCACCTCGAACCGCTCCGAGAACGTCACCGACCAGAACCGGCCCGAACTGTCGACGGCCTTCTTGATCTCCTCGAGCTGGTCGAGGCTCACGCAGCCCGGCTTGTCCGTGACCACGTCCTTCCCGGCGAGCATCGCCGCGACCGCGATCGGCCCGCGCCGGTCCGGTACGCCGGCGGTCACGATCAGGTCGATCCCGTCCCGCGCGACCAGCTCCTCAGGGCTGTCGGCGACCGGCACGTCCGGGTACTGCTCGCGCATCGAGACGGCGACGGCCGCGGACGGGTCGTCGGTCGCCATCGCGACGAACTCCGCGCCGGCGTCGATCAGCCCGGCGACCTGACCGAAGATGTGCGCGTGGTCGAGCCCGACCGCGGCGAACCGGACAGCGTGCGTGGAAGACAAGGTGTTCCTCCGAACCGTCGTGATGTCTGCGCAGCTCAGCCTATGCCACACCGGCAAGCGTTTCCCAACGGCGGGTGGTTGAGCGGGTGACTTGATTGCTCGGTGACACTGGAGTCACGAGGCGACCAAGGGGTAGAGCCGTGAGCCGGACGCGAGTGGCGATTGCGGACGACGACGTCCTGCTGCGCGAGGGTCTGGCCAGTCTGCTCGAGCGGTCCGGCTTCGCCGTGTTGGGTACGGCAGGCGACGGCGCCGAGCTCTTGGAGCTGGTACGTCGCCAAGCGCCGGACCTGGTCGTCGTCGACATCCGGATGCCGCCGGAGCACTCGACCGAGGGACTCGACGCGGCTGACGTGATCCGCCGCGAACGTCCGGGCACAGCCGTCGTACTGCTGTCGGCACACGTCGAGGTCGAGCACGCTCTGCAGCTGATGGCCGCGGGACACGGTGTCGGCTACCTGCTCAAGAGCCGAGTCACAGACGTCGACGAGTTCCTGGAGAGCCTGCGGCGCGTTGCGCGTGGAGGGTCGGTGGTAGATCCGGCCCTGGTTCAAGAGCTGGTCGACGCTCAGCACCGCAACGACCCGTTGGCCGCACTGAGCGAGCGGGAACGCGAGGTGTTGTCCCTGGTTGCACAGGGCCGTTCGAACGCCGGTGTGGCCCGCCGGCTCTGGGTTACCGAAGGGACCGTCGAGAAGCACGTCCGCAGCATCCTGACCAAGCTGGACATTCCAGAGGCCGACGACGATCACCGGCGCGTGCTCGCGGTACTGAGGTATTTGGACGGTCGCTGATGTCGCGCCGCGGTGGTGTCGCTGTACGGGTGGCGGTCGCGAGTGGCCTGCTGATGGTCCTCGTCGGCTCCGGCTTCGTCGTGCTGTTGGTGTCGGTGCAAGGCCTGCGTGGGTCTGAACACGAGGCGCAGCACACGTCCGCAGTACTGACCAGTGCGCACCAGGTGGAGCGGTTGGTGAATGACCTGGCGACAGGGCAACAGGACTATGTCATCACCGGTCAGCAGAAGTTCCTGGCGCCGTGGGAGCAAGCGGCTGCCCAGCTGCCGCAACAGACCGCTGCGCTGCAGCAGCTCGTGGCCGGCAGTCCGGACGAGCTCTCTCGGGCGCAAGCAGCCGGGCGGAGCATCACGTCGTACCTGCAGGACTACTCGTTGCCGCAGATCCAGACCGTTCGGCAGGACCCGGACTCCACCCGGACCGAGGCGGCGATCAGTGAAGGCACCCGGCGGGTCGCCGCGATCCGTTCGGTGCTCGACGCACTGATCTCGAGGGAGCAGCAGCTGTCCACGACCGAACAGCGGCAGTCCGACGCGATCGCCGACCGTTCGCTGGTGGCGGCGATGGCCGGGCTGGCCGGTTCGGTCGTACTCGTGCTGGGGTTCACGGTCTACCTGACGCGCGCGATCGTCCGGCCGGTGCGGGTGACCGCCGAGATGGCCAACCGGCTGGCCGCCGGCGATCTCGCGGTCCGGGTCCCGGAGACCGGCGTCGGCGAGATCCGCACGCTGGAACGGACCTTCAACACGATGGCGGCCTCGCTCGGTACGGCGAGCGCGGACCTGGCGGCGTCCCGCGCCCGGATCGTCCGGTCGTCGGACGAGACCCGGCGGCGGATCGAACGCGACCTGCACGACGGCATCCAGCAGCGGCTGGTTTCGCTCGCCCTCGACGTCCGCGCGCTGCAGGCCGACGGCGCAACCGCCGAACTTGATGGTGTGGCCAACGGTCTCGCCGCCACCCTGGACGAACTCCGGGAGATTGCCCGCGGCATCCATCCGGCGATCCTCACCCAGGGCGGGATCGAACCGGCGGTACGGATGCTCGCGCGCCGTTCGAAGCTCCCGGTCGAGGTCGCGGTCGACGTACCTGCTCGGCTGCCCGCGCCCGTCGAGGCGGCCGCGTACTACGTGGTGTGCGAGGCGCTGTCCAACGCCGCCAAGCATGCCGACGCGTCCGGAGCGATTGTCGACGTACGGATTGTCGGCAACGTACTCAGGCTGTCCGTGCAGGACGACGGCCGCGGCGGAGCGGACCCGGCGAGGGGCTCCGGCCTGGTCGGACTCGACGACCGGATCGCCGCGCTCGACGGGACCCTGAAAGTCGAAAGCCCTTCAGGTAAAGGAACTACGCTCACCGTCACGGTGCCGCTGTAATACCGGTAGCAGTACAGGCAGCAGGGATGCGACCCGCCGTCCGGCGCTGGGATGCTGGTGCCATGCGGTGCGTGATCGTCGACGACAGCCGGCGTTTCCTGGACGCGGCCCGGGGGCTGCTGGTCCGCGAGGGCGTCGCGGTCGTCGGTACGGCGACCACGACCGCCGAGGCGGCCGGCCTGATCGGGCGGCTCCGGCCGGACGTGGTGCTGGTCGACATCGACCTCGGCGGCGAGAGCGGGTTCGACCTCATCACTCGGCTGCGGGCCGACGGCGAGTCGGCGCCGATGATCCTGATCTCCAGCCACGCGGAGCAGGACTACGCGGACCTGATCGCGGCCAGCCCGGCGATCGGGTTCGTCGCCAAGACCAGCCTGTCCGCCGGCGCGATCCGCCGCCTCCTCAACCGTTGATCAGGCCGTCGCAACCGTTCATCAGGCCGAACCGTTGATCAGGACGACACCCGTTGATCAGGCCGTCTTGCCCCGCCGTACGACGGCGTCGAAGCCGGCCGCGAGCAGCAGGACGGCACCGGTGACGACCCACTCGTACCCGGACGAGTTCGCGCCCTGGATCAGGTCGCTCATCCCGTTGATGATCACCGCGACCACCAGCCCGCCGAGGACCGCGTCGATCATCCGCCCGCGGCCGCCGAACAACGACGTACCGCCGATCACCGCGGCACCGACCGCCAGCAGCAGCGTGTTGCCGGCACCCGCGTTCGACTGCACCGACTGCAACAGGGACGCGGCGATGAAGCCGGAGACGGCGGCCATCCCGGAGCAGATCACGAACACCGAGATCCGGATCCGCGACACCGCGACACCGCCGCGCCGGGACGCCTCCTCATTGCCGCCGACGGCGTACACATGCCGCCCGTACCTGGTCCGGCTGAGCACGAAGTGCCAGACGACGAACAGCAGCACGAGCAGTACGACGACCCACGGCTCGCCCTGCGCCTTGTTGCTGAAGAACGCGTTGCTGATCAGGTTGCGGTTGATGCCCATCTCGTAGGTGAACGCGATCCCGAGCAGCGCCACCCCGGCCACCTTCGCCACGACCACGACGACCGGCGTCGCCGCGAGGCCGTTGCGGCGCCTCGATCGCACGTCGCTGAGTTTCACCGCGGCGTACCCGAGGACGAAGACGCCGAGCAGCACCCAGCCCAGCCACAGCGGGACGAAGCTGTTCTCCAGCGCGATCAACGGCGTACCGGCGGGCAGGGTCACCGAACCCTGGCCCCCGACCAGGATCAGCGTCGCGCCCTGGAACGCGAGAAACGTGGCCAGTGTGATCACGAACGACGGAATGCCCGCCTTCGCCCGCAACCAGCCCATCACGAAGCCGATCGCCAGGCCGACCGCGAATCCGGCCAGGATCGCCAGCCACCACGTCCAGCCGTGCCGCAGCATCAGGATCGCCATGATCGCCGAACACAGCCCGCCGGTGGTGCCCGCGGACAGGTCGATCTCGCCGAGCAGCAGGACGAACACCAGGCCCATCGCCATCACGATGATCGGCGCGGCCTGGATCACCAGCGCCTCCAGGTTGTACGCGCTCAGGAAGCCCTGGTGGACGATCGCGAAGAACGCGGTGATCACGATCAGCCCGACGACGGCCGGCGCCGACCCGAGCTCGCCGCCGCGGAGCCGGACGACGTAGTCGCGGACGTACGAACTCAACGCGCTCGGCACACGAGGAGGCGCTGGGTGCGGGTTGTCGACGATCGTCGTGTTCACAATGCCCCCGAGGTGATCAGCTCGACGACCTGCGTCTGGGTGACCTCGGTACGCCGTACCTGGGTCGCCATCCGGCCGAGGAACAGCACCGCGATGGAGTCGGCCACCTTCATCACGTCGTTCATGTTGTGCGAGACGAGCACGACCGCCACGCCACGATCCGCGAGCCGCCGGACCAGGTCGAGGACCTGCTCGGTCTGCGCGACACCGAGGGCCGCGGTCGGCTCGTCGAGGATCACGATCTTCGAGCTCCACAGCACCGACTTCGCGATCGCGACGGTCTGCCGTTGACCACCGGACAGGCTCGCGACCTTCTGCCGTACCGAACGCACGGTACGGACCGACAGCGACGTCAGTGTCTCGGTGGCCAGCTGCTCCATCGAGTTCTCGTCCAGCGTGTGCAGCCGGCCGATCCGCTCGCGGCCGAGGAACATGTTGCCGACGACATCGAGGTTGTCGCAGAGCGCCAGGTCCTGGTGGACGATCTCGATGCCGAGGTGCGCGGCGTCCCGCGGCTCGTGCAGCTGCTGCGGCGTACCGTCGATCAGGATCTCGCCCTCGTCGATCCGGTAGATGCCGCCGATGCACTTCACCAGCGTCGACTTGCCCGCGCCGTTGTCCCCGACCAGCGCGGTGACCTCACCGGCCGCGGCGCCGAAGTCCACCGACGACAGCGCCACGACCGGACCGAACGACTTGCCGACCCCATGGAGCTCCAAGATCCTCACGAGGTGTGGATCCCGTTCTCGGTGCAGAGCTTCATCAGCGCGGCCGTCGGGCAGACCGATTGCGCGGTCTCGTACCCGTCCGTCACCGGCAGCGCGACGTTCTTCTTGGTGATCACGGTCGGCGCCGCCAGGTACGACGGGACGTCGCGGCCGCTCGCCGGATCCTTGATCGTCGCGGGCGCGGTCGGCTTCTGCCCGGCCAGGATCTGCCCGGCGAGTTTGATCGCCACGTCCGCCTCACCGGCGACCGGCTTGTAGATCGTGAAGCACTGGGTGCCGGCCATCACGTTGTCGAGGCCGCCCGCGGTCGCGTCCTGCCCGGATACCGCGACCTTTCCGGCCAGGTTCTGCGACTTCAGCACGTTGATCACCGACTGCGCCATGGTGTCGTTGGCAACCATCACCGCACCGATGTTCGGGTTCTTGCCGAGCATCGTGGTGAACACGGTCTGCGCGGTCGCCGGATCCCAGTTGCCGGTCTGCTCGCCGAGCTTCGTCCAGCCCTTCTGCTTCGACAGTACGGAGTTGTACCCCTGCGCGAACAGCGTCGCGTTGTTGTCGGTCGGCGCGCCGTCGATGTCGACGTACCCGACCGTGCTCTTGCCCGCGACCTGCGGGCAGGACGTCAGCGCTTTGCCCTGGTCCTCGCCGACCTTCACGTTGTCGTAGGAGACGTAGTACTCCGCGGTGCCGCCGGTGGTCAGCCGGTCGTAGTCGATCGCGACCACGTTGTGCTGCTTGGCCAGCGACTCGATCGCCTTGCCGGACCCGGAGTCGAGGTTGGTCACGAGCAGTACGCCGATGCCCTTGTTGATCAGGGCCTGCGCCTGCGATTCCATCGTGGTCGCGCTGCCGTTCGCGTTGTCGATGTAGCAGGTCAGCTTGTTGTCCGTGCACTGCTTGCGCAGTTCGTTCGGATCGGCGGAGACCCAGCGCGGCGACGAGGCCGTGTCCGGCAGCAGGATGCCGACCTTCGCGTTCGCGGGCGGCGCGCTGCTGCTGCCGCCGGACGACGAGTTGTTGTTGCTGTTGCCACAGGCAACAAGACCGGCCATGAGTGCCAGGGTGGTCCCGGTCAGCGCGACAGCTCGGGATGTTGTTCGCATCGTGCGCCCTTCATGATCGCCGCGGGGTTGTCTCCTGGTCAGGATGCGGTCCGGACCGGACCCGCGTCCTCGCAGCAGGCCGGAACAACGCCGTACCGGCTAGCAGGGGTACGGGTCTGCAGCCAGCGTTACTGCACCGCCCGCGGTCCGGAGCGATCGTGCGGATATGGCCACTTCTGTTGCACATCCCTCGACGGAGCGGAACCGGCCAGGTCTGCGGCGTGACATCGGTTTCGTCGGCCTGATCTGGGCGTCCGAGGGATCGATCATCGGCTCCGGCTGGTTGTTCGGCGCGCAGGGCGCGCTGTCCACGGCGGGCCCCGCGGCGATCATCTCCTGGGTGATCGGCGGGGTCGCGATCCTGATCCTCGCGCTGACGCACGCCGAGCTGGGCGGCATGTACCCGGTCTCCGGCGGTACGGCACGGTTCCCGCACTACGCGTTCGGTGGCGCGGCCGGTGCGTCGTTCGGCTGGTTCTCCTGGCTGCAGGCGGCCACGGTGGCGCCGATCGAGGTGCTGGCGATGATCACCTACGGCACGCACTACTCGTTCGCGAAGGGCTGGGAGAAGACCAAGGGCGGGCAGCACATCCTGACCGCGCCGGGGATCGTGGTGGCGATCGTACTGATGGCGGTGATCACCGCGATCAACTTCCTCAGCATCCGGATGCTGGCCCGTACCAACAGCGCGGCGACCTGGTGGAAGGTCGGCATCCCGTTGCTGACGATCTTCGTGCTGGCCATCGCACAGTTCCACGGCAGTAACTTCACCGCGGCCGACGGGTTCAACCCGGGTGGCGCGAAGGGCATCCTGTCGGCGGTGTCGACCAGCGGCATCATCTTCGCGCTGCTCGGGTTCGAGCAGGCCGACCAGTTGGCCGGCGAGAGCAGCAACCCGCGGCGGGACATCCCGCGCGCGGTCATCGGGTCGATCGTGATCGGGGCGCTGATCTACATCGCGCTGCAGGTCGCGTTCCTCGGCGCGCTGCCGGCGTCACAGGTCAAGGGCACCTGGGCGACGGCCGCGTTCAACACGTTGACGGGTCCGTTCGCACAGGTCGCGTCGCTGGCCTCGCTCGGCTGGCTCGCCACGATCCTGTACATCGACGCGATCATCTCCCCAGGTGGTACCGGGCTGATCTACATCACCGGCAGCTCGCGGGTCTCGTACGGGCTGAGCCGCAACGGGTACGTACCGTCGGTGTTCGAGAGGACCAACGACCGCGGCGTACCGTGGGTCGGTCTGATCACCGCGTTCGTGATCGGCTGCATCTGCTTCCTGCCGTTCCCGAGCTGGCGGTCGCTGGTCGGGCTGATCACCAGCGCCAGCGTGCTGATGTACGCCGGGGCGCCGCTGTCGCTCGGCGTCTTCCGGAACCGGATGCCGAACGCGCAGCGCCCGTACCGGTTGCCGGGGGCAACGTGGTTGTCACCGCTCGCGTTCGTGGTCGCGAACCTGCTGATCCTGTGGTCCGGCTGGACGACCGACTGGAAGCTCGGCGTCGCGATCCTGATCGGGTACGTGATCCTGATCGCGAACCGGGTGTTCAAGCTGAACCCGATCACCCCGCAGCTCGAC
Organism: Kribbella jejuensis; assembly: GCF_006715085.1. Taxonomy (NCBI): domain Bacteria; kingdom Bacillati; phylum Actinomycetota; class Actinomycetes; order Propionibacteriales; family Kribbellaceae; genus Kribbella; species Kribbella jejuensis. Next base: position 1,024,351 of record NZ_VFMM01000001.1, read on the forward strand.
CTGCGCGCGGCGGAGTGGTTGCCGGTGTACCTGATCGGGATGGGACTGATCGTGTACCTGAGCGACTTCGGACCGCTCAAGCACCCGTGGTTCCCACTCTGGTGGGACATCCTCGCGGTGGCCGTGTTCAGCGTGATCATCTACTACTGGGCGATCGCGGTCGCACTCCCGACCGAACGCATCCAGGAAATGGTCGACAGCGTCGTCCTCCCAGAAGAAGAAAACATCGCCGGCTGACCGCACGGCTTGTCCTGGTTTCACCGCGGAACTCGAGCACGGCCGCCACCCCCTCGGCCGTGCTCGACCATGCTTGCTGCTGCTTGCCTCTGCTTGCCTCTGCTTGCCGCACCACGCGGCTCCGGCGCGGTGCTACAGGTCGACCAGGTCGAGGAGTTGGCCGAGTTCGCTGTGGTCGAGTTCGCGGAGTTCGCCGGTGTGCAGGTTGCCGCGGCGGACCGGGCCGATCGCGGTCCGGGTCAGCCGCTTCACCGGATGCCCGACGGCGTCGAACATCCGGCGTACGATCCGGTTCCGGCCCTCGTGCAGGCTCATCTCGATCAGCGTGCGGCCCGGTACGGTCGACACGATCTTCACGGTGTCGGCGCGCGCCGGTCCGTCGTCGAGCTCGATCCCGTCCAGGAGCCGGCGCAGTACGGCCGGCTTGACGTTGCCGTCGACCTCGGCGACGTACGTCTTCGACACCTCGTACGACGGGTGCGCGAGCCGGTGCGCGAACTCCCCGTGATTGGTGAGCAGCAGCAGCCCTTCGGTGTCGGTGTCCAGCCGGCCGATGTGGAACAACCGCTCCGGGCGATCCTGCACGAAGTCGGTGATACAAGGCCTGCCCTGCGGATCCGACATCGTCGTCACCACGCCGCGCGGCTTGTTCAGTACCAGGTAGACATGCGCACTGACCGGCGGAATCCGAGCCCCGTCCACCCGAATGACCGCCGTCTCCGGATCCACCCGAACCCCGAACTCGGTCACCACCCGCCCGTCGACCTCGACCCGCCCCTCCTCGATCATCAATTCAGCCGTCCGCCGAGAAGCCACCCCCGCCCGAGCCAAAACCTTCTGCAACCGAACCCCACCCTCATCCCCCATACCGCACCCCACCTGCATCGCTGTGGTCGCCCGCGTCACCGCGCTCGCGCGCGTCACTGTGGTTCCCCGCGTCAGCGTCGCTTTGGTTGCCTGGGTCGGCGTCGGCGCCACCCGCATCTTCCACCCGTTCGTCGGCGCCGGACACGTCCTCACCATCGAGCTCGCCGCCCACACCTACCGCATCCAGCGCGGCACCGTCGGGCCGCTCCGCCGTACCAACAGCATCCTGCGCAGCCAGCATGCCCACGTCCTCGAGAGGCCCGTCTGCATCGGCCTCGCCATCACCATCCGACCGGCCGCCTACCGCAGCGTCCTCGGCAGTGTCGGTCTGCTCCGCCCTACCCACGGCCGGACGCTCGTCGAGCTCGGGCTGGTTCGACGCACCTGGCGTCGCGTGCTCGTCCGTCGCGTTCTCAGGGTGCTGAGGCGCGTCGGCCGCAGCGTGCTCGTCGATCTGCTCCGCGTCTTCGGTGGAGGCGCCTCGCGTGAGGTCGGCGTCCGCGTCCGTCGCCGAGGTTGGGTCTGTGGGAGCTGCTTCCGGGTCGGCCTCTGTGGAGGTGGGTGGGAGGGTTTGGGCGGCTAGTTCTTCTTCGATGTCGTCCATTTCGGGGAGGTACGGGGCCAACTCGGGGAGGTCGTCGAGGGACTGCATGCCCATGCGTTCGAGGAAGTATGTGGTGGTGCGGTACAGGGTGGCTTGCGACTCGGTGTCGGCGCCGGCTTCCTCGACGAGGCCGCGGGCGACGAGGGTACGCATGACGCCGTCTACGTTGACGCCGCGGATCGCCGACACGCGGGCGCGGCTGACGGGCTGCTTGTACGCGACCACTGCCAGCGTTTCCAGGGCGGCCTGGGTCAGCCGCGCCTGCTGGCCGTCGAGTACGAAGCGTTCGACGTACTGCGCCGCCTCCGGGCGGGTGTAGAACCGCCAGCCGCCGCCGATCTCACGCAGGTCGAACCCGCGCCCCTGCTCGGTGTACTCCGCCGCGAGCCCGGCCAGCGCCTCCGCGATGTCACCGGTGTTACGCCCGACAGCTCGCGCCAACGTGAGCACCGGCAACGGCTCGTCCGTCACCATCAAAATAGCCTCGAGCGCCCGCCGCATCGTCGCGTCGTCAACAACAACCTCATCCCCCACCACCAACGCAGTCTGCCCCGCCGGCAGATAGTCCTCGTCGTCCCCAGACGCCCCGTCGCCACCCGCAACCCCGAAGCCGGCGTCACCGTCTGCGGCGTCACCGTCTGCGGCGTCACCGTCTGCGGCGTCACCGTCGGTCGGCTCGGAGGCCCCCGTGGCGTCGTCGAGGCCGGGCGTGGTGGCGCCACCATCCACGTCGTCGGCGCCGGTGGGCTCGGAGTCATCCGCGGCGTCGCCGGGACCGGGCGTGGCGGCGATTGCGTCTCCGCCGGACGAGGTCCCGTCGCCGTCGTCCGGCGTACCCACACCCGCGGACGCCGAGGAGCGGTCAGCAGCCGAGGCGACGTCGGTGTCCGACGTACCCTCACCCGTGGACGCGGAGGGGCGCTCGGCGGCGGAGGCGTCCGACGTACCGTCGCCGGTGGATGTTCTCGCGGCGTCGGTGGCCGGCGTACCTTCGCCCGCAGACGCGGAGGAGCGGTCGGCGGCGGAGACGGCGTCGGTGTCCGACGTACCTTCACCCGCAGACGCGGAGGGGCCTTTGGCGGCAAACGCGGAGCCGGTGTCCGAAGCACCCTCGCCCGCGGACTCGGACGAACGGTCGGTGGCGGAGGCGACGTCGGTGTCCGGGGTGGCGGGGTGGGGGGCGTTGGTGGGGTCGTTCCGGGGGGTGTTGGTTTGGTCGGTCACTGGTTTGCCGTCTCGTCATGGGTGGGGGGCGGGCCCGGTTCGATGTCGGAATCGTCGGTGAGGCTGGGGCCTGGCTCCAGGAAGTCGGGGTCGTCGTCGACCACTGGGGCCTCGCCGGACTCGTCGGCGGGTTTCTGTTCTTCGTCGAACTCGTCGCTCACCGCGATGTCGCCGTCGTCGGTACCCGTCCAGCGGATCGTCAACTCACCCAACGGTGTAACCTGGTCGAACGACACCGCCGCCTCCCGGAACAGCTCCAGCAACGCCAGGAACCGGCACACCGTCGTCACCGTGTCCGGCGAATCGGCCACCAGCGACCGGAACGTCGCACTCCGCTGCCGCCGCAACCGGTCCACGATCACGATCGCCTGCTCCCGCACGGTGACGGCCGGCGCGTGCAGGTGCTCCAGCGACACCCCCGGCGGTACGTCGTTCTTCGGCGCGAGCGCCCGCGCAGCCAGCGCCGCGAGCCCCGCCGGGTCGATCCCGAGCAGTACCTCCGGCAACAGTTCGGCGAACCGCGGCTCCACCCCGACGGCCCGCGGGAATCGCCGGGACTCCAGAGCCATCCGCTCCTGCATCAGCGCCGCGATCTGCTTGAACGCCCGGTACTGCAGCAGCCGCGCGAACAGCAGGTCCCGCGCCTCCAGCAGCGCCAGGTCCTCGTCGTCCTCGACCTCGCCCTTCGGCAGCAGCCGCGCCGCCTTCAGGTCGAGCAGCGTCGCCGCGATCAGCAGGAACTCCGACGTCTGGTCGAGGTCCCACTCCGAGCCCAGCGCCTTGATGTGCGCGATGAAGTCGTCGGTGATCACCGACAGCGCGATCTCGGTGATGTCCAGCTTGTGTTTCGAGATCAGCTGCAGCAGCAGGTCGAACGGCCCCTCGAAGTTCTCCAGGTGGACGCTGAACCCCTTGCCCTCGGCAACAGTCGCGTCGGGCCCGAGGTCGACCGGATCCGACACGGTCACTCCGCGCCCTTGAGCTCCGCGGCCGGGCCCTCCGCCGCGCGCAGCCGCCGGACCAGCACCGAGTCCGGCCCGTGGTCGACGAAGTCGGCGAGCAGCACGTCGATCGCCTCGCGGACGATCCGGCCGCGGTCGGCGGTCAGGCCGTGCTCCGCGCGTAGCGCTAGTCTGGTCTGTTCCAGGCCGAGCAGCTCCTCCTCCGTCACGTACACGGTGATCTTCGTGTCGTGCCGGATCCGACCACTCGACTTCCGGTCGTCGACGACCGTCGTGCGGGACCGCACGGAGGCGGGTCCGTCAGTGGTGGTGCGCTTCTCGGGTCTGGTCTGCTTCGGTGCCGCACCCCCGAAGAGTTCACTGGCACCTGGCAGGCTCACCCGGCGGGACAACGCGCCAGCACCTCCTTGGCGAGATCGCGGTACTGCGTAGCCGCTTGGGACGAGGGGGCGTACGTCGTGATCGGTTCGCCGACGACCGTGGTCTCGGGGAACTTGACGGTACGCCGGATGACCGTGTGGAAGACGCGTTCGTCGAAGGCCTGGACCACCCGGTCCAGCACCTCCCGGGCGTGCGTCGTCCGCCCGTCGAACATGGTGCCGAGGATCCCGACGATCTCCAGCTTGGGGTTCAGCCGGTCCTGCACCTTGGCGATCGTGTCGGTCAGCATGGCCAGGCCGCGGAGCGCGAAGAACTCGCATTCCAGCGGTACGACGATGCCGTTCGAGGCGGTCAGCGCGTTCACGGTGAGCAGGCCCAGCGACGGCGCGCAGTCGATCAGGATCACGTCGTACAACGGGATGATCGGGTCCAGCACGCGCTGCAGGGTGTACTCGCGGGCGACCTCCTGGACCAGCTGGACCTCGGCCGCAGACAGGTCGATGTTGGCCGGCAGCAGGTCGAGGTTCGGCACGTTGGTGGCCCGGATGACCTCGTCGGCGGTGATGTCGCGCTGCATCAGCAGGTTGTAGACCGACAGCTCGAGGTCGTGCGGCTGCACCCCGAGGCCGATCGACGCGGACCCCTGCGGGTCGAAGTCGATCAGCAGCACCTTGCGACCGGTCTCGGCGATCGCCGCGCCGAGGTTGATCGTGGTGGTGGTCTTGCCGACGCCGCCCTTCTGGTTGCACATCGCGATCACCTGCGCCGGCCCGGTCTTGGTCGGTGGCAGCGGCTCCGGCAGGTCCGGCAGTGGCCTGCCGGTCGGCCCGATCTTTTGACGCGGGCCGTTCGGGTCGTTCACGGGTGCGAGATCCTCCGCGGTGAGCTTGGCCGTCGGCTTCGGCATCTCCGCATAGTTGTCGGGCAGGGAACGCGGCGGCACGGGTGCCGGCCGGGGCGGAGTGGGCTCGTGGCTGGGGGGCGTGCTGATCGGCTGGACCGGATCCGGCGCGGGATACTGCCCCGGCAGGTGGCCCATCTCGTGTTCGGTGCCCGGGAATGTCGACTCGTTCATGACTCGTCAAACCTTTCAACCGATACGGGCGATCCCAGCGACTGTAAGCGTGCATTCAAGCACTCTCAACCAGCCACTCCGCACCGGGGTGGGGCTGTTTGTCGACAAAGCTCCGAACCCGGCTGATCATGCTCCCCGGGTGACCAACCGTCACCAGATGATCGCACACCGTTCGTGCGCGGAAGTCACCGGGGTGCTACGACGAAAGAGCGCGCGGATGGGAGGTCGCATAGACCTCGCGCAGCTTGTCCACCGTGACCAGTGTGTAGACCTGGGTGGTGGTGACGGACGCGTGGCCGAGCAGTTCCTGGACGACCCGTACGTCGGCGCCGCCGTCGAGGAGGTGCGTCGCGTACGAGTGACGCAGCGTGTGCGGCGAGATCTCCTTGGCGATGCCCGCGCGTTCCGCGGCACGACGCAGTACCGTCCAGGCGCTCTGCCGGGACAAGCGGCCGCCGCGGGCGTTCAGGAACAGCGCGGGAGTGCCACGGCCGCGCGACACGAGCTCGGGGCGGCCACGGACCTGGTACGCCGACAGGGCGTCACGCGCGTACGTGCCGACGGGTACTACTCGCTCCTTACTGCCCTTGCCGCGCAGCAGAACCGCACCGGCGTCCAGGTCGATGTCGTCGACGTCCAGACCGACCGCCTCCGAGATGCGGGCGCCGGTACCGTACAGGAACTCCAGCAGAGCCGCGTCCCGCGTGGCGAGGACGGCTGGTTCCGCCTCGGCTCCAGCGGCCGCTGCGAGGATCCGGGTGACCTCGTCGACCGACAGGGCCTTCGGTAGCCGCTGCGGTGGTACAGGGGGCTTCACGGCCGCCGCAGGGTCCACCGCGGTCAGCCCCTCCCGTACGCAGAACTTGTGGAACCCCCTGACGGCCACCACCGTCCGGCCCGCGCTGGAGGCGGTCAGCGGCGGATGCTCCGCGTCCCCCTCGCGCAGCCGCATCAGGAAGTCGCCGACGACGGCCTCGGTGATCCGGCCGAGGTCGTCGATGCCGACGGCTGCCAGGTAGCCGCCGTACCGGCGCAGGTCACGCCGGTACGACGCCAGAGTGTTCGCGGCCAGGCCGCGCTCCACCGTCAGGTGGTCAAGGTAAGCACCGACCGCCCGGCTGATACTCAGACCAGCACCTCGTCCAGCTTCAGCTGCGCCAGGTCGTGCGCCTCGGCGACCGGACCGTACGTGACGTGTCCGTCGAACGTGTTCAGGCCCAGCGCGAGGCTGTGGTCCGACTTCAGCGCCTCCCGCCAGCCGAGGTTCGCCAGCTCGATCGCGTACGGCAGGGTCACGTTGGTGAGCGCGTACGTCGAGGTGTTCGGGACCGCGCCGGGCATGTTCGCGACGCAGTAGAACAGCGAGTTGTGGACCTTGTAGACCGGGTCGGCGTGCGTGGTCGGCCGCGAGTCCTCGAAGCAGCCGCCCTGGTCGATCGCGATGTCGACGAGCACGCTGCCGGGCTTCATCCGGCTGACCATGTCGTTGGTGACCAGCTTCGGCGCCTTCGCCCCGACCACCAGCACCGCGCCGATCACCAGGTCCGCCTCGAGCACCGCGCGCTCGATCTCGTACGCGTTCGAGGCGATCGTCAGCAGGTGGCCCTGGTAGATCTGGTCGGCCTGCCGCAGCCGCGCGATGTTCCGGTCGAACAGCTGCACCTGCGCCTGCATACCGAGCGCGATCGCGGCCGCGTTCATGCCGGACACACCCGCGCCGAGGATCACCACGCGAGCCGGATGCACGCCGGAGACGCCGCCGAGCAGTACGCCGCGGCCGCCGCCCTGCGCCATCAGGTGGTAGGCACCAGACTGCGGGGCGAGCCGGCCGGCCACCTCGCTCATCGGCGCCAGCAGCGGGAGCGTGCCGTCCGGCAGCTGCACCGTCTCGTACGCGATGCCGGTGATGCCCGACTTGAGCAACGCCTCGGTGGTGTCCTGGCTGGCCGCGAGGTGCAGGTACGTGAACAGCACCTGGTCCCTGCGCATCCGGTGGTACTCCTCCGCCACCGGTTCCTTCACCTTGAGCACCAGCTCCGCGTCCGCCCAGACGTCGTCCGCTTCCGCCACGATCCGCGCCCCGGCGGCGACGTACTCGTCGTCCGGGATCAGTGAACCGTCGCCTGCCCCCTGCTCGATCAGAACCTCGTGCCCGCTGCGCACGAACTCGTGCACGCCGGACGGGGTGATCGCCACCCGGTACTCGTGGTTCTTGACTTCCTTGGGAACTCCGACCTTCACAACTCGCCCTTCTTTCACGTCCAGGTGTGCGGCCCACATCGTTGTGTCCGCGGCCCGGCGGTTGAGGGGACGCCTGCCAGGTCGCTGCCGAGTGTATGCCTGCGGGGTTCATACCACCCGTCCGGATGGTCTGATCGTGACGCGACCTTACGGAGATGATGACGCGGCTGACACAGCAACGATCATTGACGGCTACTCATAGTGGTCGGGGATGCTGGGGGTGGACGTACTACGAGAGGAGCGCACGGGTGGCGATGGAACTGGGACGGTACGGCGTGTGGCACGGCGGGCAGCACTACGGACCGGAGCTCGCCGCCGGGCTGGAGCAGGCCGGGTACGGGGCGCTCTGGCTGGGCGGGTCGCCGGCCGCCGGGTTGCGCGACGCCGAGGTGTTGCTGGCCGCAACGACGTCGGTTGCCGTCGGCACCAGCATCGTCAACATCTGGGCCTCAGCGGCGGCCGAGGTCGCGGCGTCGTACCACCGGCTCGAGGACGAGCACCCGGGGCGGTTCCTGCTCGGTATCGGGATCGGGCACCGGGAGCACACCGGCGAGTACAAGTCGCCGTACGAGACGATCGTCGGTTTCCTCGACGAGCTCGACGACGCGAAGGTGCCGGCCGACCGGCGGGCGCTGGCCGCGCTCGGCCCGAAGGTGCTGCAACTGTCCGGCGCGCGGACGGCCGGCGCGCTGCCGTACCTGACCACGCCGGAGCACACCCGCGAGGCGCGGCGCACGCTCGGCGGCGGAGTGCTGCTCGCGCCGGAGCAGATGGTCGTGCTGGAGACCGATCCGGAGATCGCCCGGGCGGTGGCCCGGGACCGGCTGGCGACGTACCTGCAGCTGAGCAACTACCTGGCCAGCTGGCGGCGGCTTGGCTTCACCGACGACGACTTCACCAACGGCGGCAGCGACAAACTCGTCGACGCGATGGTGCTGCACGGCTCCGCGGTCGAGGTCGCGGCGGGCCTGAAGGCCCATCTGGACGCCGGCGCGGACCACGTCGCGATCCAGCTCCTCGGCCACGAAGGCATCGACCTGCTACCGGGATACGAGGCACTGGCGACGGTCCTGGAATAGGTCTTGATTCCGGCCTGAAACGGTGGAACATCGGCAGTAGGTGCACCACATCGGTGTGGTGCATGTTGGAGGTGTTCCCATGACTGAGCGACACGAGTTGCGATGGGGCGGCTTCGCCGGGGTGGCTTTCGTCGTCCTGGCCATGCTGGGCAGGTTCCTGCCCGGCAACCCTCCGACGGTCGGTGATTCCGACAGCACGATCTCGAGCTGGGTCGCCGACCACCGGGGCATGATCCTGCTGAGTTCGTTGCTCTGGGCGGCCGCTGCCGGGTTGGTGATCTGGTTCGCGGCGGCGTTCGCCGAGGCGATGCGCGAGCGGGCCGAGCGCAGCGACGTACACCTGGCACTGCTGGCGGGTTCGGTACTGGTCGGCGGCGCGCTGTTCGTGAACGCCGGGATGCAGGCGGCGACCGCGTCCGGCATCGCCGGGCGGGACGCGGCGATCACGCTGTCGATGTTCGAGCTCGGGACGCTGACCACGACCCTGATCGGCTTCGCGGCGGCGCTCCCGCTGGCCGCGGCCGGGATCGGCGTACTGCGTACGCGTCTGATGCCGAACTGGCTCGGCTACCTGGCCCTGCTGGCCGCCGTGGTCTCGTTCCTCGGCGCGTTCGGCGTCTTCGCCACCAGCGGCGCGTTCGTCGCAGGCGGCTGGCTGATGACCACGGTCCCGCTCCTGCTGTCCGCCATCTGGGTACTCGCGGCCAGCGGCTACATGGTCCGCGAACACCTACCGGAACTGACCACAGGAGACACCGCCGTACCGCAGATGTAGCTAACCAAGGCCCTTCTCCACGAGGAGGTTGTCGGGCAGAGTGCTGGGCATGACTGAGCTGCCCTCCGAGTACCACCGCAGGCTCCCGATCGGCCAACGTATGTCGGTCGAGCCGTTGCTGGGTGACGCGCTGTTCCCGTTCGAAGGCGACGTGCAGGTGGCGCCGCTGGCCGAGCCGGTGCTGCCGGAACCGCCCCGCAGCGGCGAGCCCGGTGGAAAGCCGTGCCCCAAGTGCTCGGAGCCGGACAAGCTCGTGATCTGGCGGGACGCGCAGTGGCAGCTGAAGGCGTTCGGGCCCGGTGGGCTGCCGTTCGTGGCGGTGCTCGAGCCGCAGGAGCACTACCGGCTCGACAACCTGCCCGCGGAACTGACCGCGAAGCTCGGACCGATGATCCAGCGGGTCGCGAACGCGATCCGCCGGATCGACGCCGTCGGCCGGACGCACTTCAACCGCTGGGGCGACGGCAGCGAACACTTCCACCTGTGGTTCCTCGCCCGCCCCGCCGGCATGATGCAACTCCGCGGCGCGATGATCGCCGTCTGGGACGACCTGCTCCCGAAGATTCCGGCCGAGGAGTTCACCGCCAACGCCCACCTGGTCGCCGCCGCCCTGGCCGAGGACGGCGGCGAGGTGGTCATCGGCTGACTACAGGGCGCCCAGCCGGCGGGCGACGAGAATGTTCGTCGTCCGGATGGGAGCGCCGTCCACGCCGGTCGGGTCGTCCGGGGTCGGCGCGATTCCGCCGGCCGCGACCCGGTCGAGCACGGCCAGCCCGAGGCGGTCGACCGTACCGAAGATCGTGTAGTTCGGCCGCAGCCGCGAGTCGGCGAACACCAGGAAGAACTGCGAGCCGTTCGTGTTCGGTCCGGCGTTTGCCATCGCGACCGTGCCGCGCGCGTACACCTTGCTGGTCCCGGTCGGGTCGGTCGGCCAGTTCGGCAGGCCGGTGGGCAGTTCGTCCTTGTACTGGTACCCGGGGCCGCCCTCGCCCGTACCGCTCGGGTCACCGCACTGCAGCACCTTCAGCGTGGGGTACAGCGTCAGCCGGTGGCACGTGGTGAAGTCGTAGAACCGGCTCTTCGCCAGATGCAGGAAGCTCTGCACTGTGCACGGCGCCTTGGCACGGTCCAAGGACAGCACCATCGGCCCCTGATTGGTCGCAACCACCACCTTGACGATTCCCTTGTCCGGTGTCGGCTGCGGGTCCGGCGGTAGCGACACCGGCCGCACCGCCGGGTCGTCCGGGGTCGACGTATAGCCACAAGGACCGCTGGTACTGGTCGCGGCGTCTGCTGGTGCCGTCGCCACCAACAGACTCGCCACCGTGAGCACCGCGAGTACGAGCGCTCTCTTCATCAGGCATCCCTCCCGCAACGGTGAACGGTTCCTGGGCAGCGTGATCCTCACAGCCGCCCGCGTCAATGTCACGGCCGCACCCCACCGTGCCGAACCTCAGCGGTCTTTCGCTGGCCAGGGGCTGTCGGCGGGGCGGAGGGTTTCGAAACCGGGGCCGTTGAGGGCGGTCCAGGTGGCCAGGGCGCCCATGATCAGGATCGGGTTCTGGAGTTGGCCGGCCAGCGCGGCCGCGACGACGTCGATGAGCGGCGCCCAGACCGTTTCCATGTCGGCTTCTTCGGCGACGCGTTCGAACGCCTCCTCGGCCGGCGACAGGTCGCGGGCCAGAAAGATGCGGACCGCCTCGTCGGTCAGGCCGGGTGAGGTGAACGCGTCGACCAGGATCCGCCAGTCGGCGGCCTTGGTCGCGGTCTCCTCCCACAGTTCACGCTCGGCGCCCAGACGGTACTGCTCGCCCTGCACGTCGAGCAGGCCGGCCGGGGCCTCGAGCAGCTTGTGGCCGACCGGATGCCGGTACTGGCGGACCAGCAGCATCCGGTTGTTCTCGTCCAGCGCCACCACGCCCACAGCTCCGGGATGTACGACGACGTCGCGGACGAACGGCGTACCGCCTGGCGGTTCGATCGTGTCCCGCCGGACCGAGATCACCCGCCCGGTCTCGTGCACCACCTCCGACGCCGAGACGGGCCAGTGCTCCGGCCGGTCGGCGAGGCCCGCGCCGAACCGGAGCTCGGGATAGTCCTTCATCGGGCCTTGACCGCAGTCTTCTTCGCAGCAGCCGGCTTCGGCTCCTCGACCGGCAGCCGGGACTCGCGCTGCCGGTCCAGGGCGGCCGAGACCAGGCCGGAGAACAGCGGGTGCGGCTTGGTCGGCCGCGACCGCAGCTCCGGGTGCGCCTGGGTGGCCACGAAGTACGGGTGCACGGACCGGTCCAGCTCGATGAACTCGACCAGCTCATGGTCCGGCGAGAGGCCGCTGAACACCAGGCCGGCGGTCTCCAGCTTGTCCCGGTAGGCGTTGTTCACCTCGTAGCGGTGCCGGTGCCGCTCCTGGATCGACGGGGCGCCGTACAGGCCGCGGACGATCGAGCCCTCGGCCAGGTTCGCCGGGTACAGGCCGAGCCGCATCGTGCCGCCCATGTCGCCGGTACCGGAGACGATGTGCTTCTGCTCCTCCATCGTCGCGATCACCGGCTGCTCGGCGTCCGGGTCGAACTCGCTGGAGTTCGCCTGGTCCAGGCCGGCCAGGTTCCGCGCGACCTCGATCACCATGCACTGCAGCCCGAGGCACAGCCCCAGGATCGGGATGCCTTGCTCGCGGGCGAACCGGATCGCGCCGATCTTGCCCTCGATGCCGCGGACCCCGAACCCGCCGGGGATGCAGATCGCGTCCACGTCACCGAGCAGCCGGGCCGCCGCTTCCGGAGTGGCGCACTCGTCGGAGGCGATCCAGCGCAGGTTCACCCGGGCGTCGTTGTCGAAGCCACCCGCCCGCAGCGCCTCGGCGACCGACAGGTACGCGTCCGGTAGATCGATGTACTTGCCGACCAGCGCGACCGTGACCTCGTCCTTCGGGTGGTGCACGACCCGCAGCAACTCGTCCCAGCGGGTCCAGTCGACGTCGCGGAACTGCAGGTTGAGGCGGCGTACGACGTACGCGTCCAGGCCCTCGGCGTGCACGACCTTCGGGATGTCGTAGATCGACGGCGCGTCGACGGCGGCCACCACGGCCTCGACGTCGACGTCACACATCAGCGAGATCTTCCGCTTCACGCTGTCCGGTATCGGCCGGTCGGCGCGGCAGACGATCGCGTCCGGCTGGATACCGATCGAGCGCAGCGCGGCCACCGAGTGCTGGGTCGGCTTGGTCTTCAGCTCACCGCTCGGTGCCATGTACGGCACCAGCGAGATGTGCAGGAAGAACACGTTGTCGCGGCCCACGTCGTGCCGGACCTGCCGGGCCGCCTCCAGGAACGGCAGTGACTCGATGTCACCGACGGTGCCGCCGATCTCGTGCAGGACGACGTCGACATCCGGGCCCGCCATCGCGAGCATCCGTTCCTTGATCTCGTTGGTGATGTGCGGGATGACCTGGACGGTGTCGCCGAGGTACTCGCCGCGGCGTTCCTTGGCGATCACGCTGGAGTAGATCTGGCCGGTCGTCACGTTCGCGACGGCGGACAGGTCCCGGTCCAAGAACCGCTCGTAGTGGCCGATGTCGAGGTCGGTCTCGGCGCCGTCGTTGGTGACGAACACCTCGCCGTGCTGGAACGGATTCATCGTGCCGGGATCGACGTTGAGGTACGGATCCAGTTTCTGCATGGTGACCCGGATGCCGCGCGCCGTCAGCAGACTGCCGAGGCTGGACGCTGTCAGTCCCTTGCCGAGACTGGATGCCACGCCACCGGTGACGAATACGTGCTTGGTCTGCTGGGAATTCGAAGCCCTGTCCACGGGCCTCCAGCCTACCTCTTGTCAAGCACCGGTCGCGACGAGACCCGCGTAGATGTCGAGCAGATTCTTTGCCACCGCGTCCTCGTCCATCCACCGGGCGGCCAACTCCCGGCCCCGTGTCCGCATAGCGTTCGCCGTGTCGGGCTCGGACAGCACCGCCCGGACCCCGTCCGCCAGACCGTCCGCGTCGCCTGGAAACGCCAGTACCGCGCTGTCGTCGACCAGCTCTGGTACGCCGCCGACCGCGGTCGCGACGACCGGTACGCCGACCTGCATGGCCTCCTGCAGTACGAGTGCCCGCGCCTCCCAGTGAGACGTGAGCAGAAACACGTCCGCGGCGCCGAGCAGGTCCGCCACGTCGTTGCGGTGTCCCAGCAGCCGGACTGGTAGCTGCTCCGCGTCGATCCGCGCCTGGAGGTTGTCCCGCAACGGTCCGTCACCGACGACGACGAACACCGCGTCCGGTGTGGACTCGTGGACGCGATGCGCCACCGACAGCAAGGTCGGGTAGTCCTTCTGCGGCGCCAGCCGGCCCACGGTGAGTACGACGGGCTGGTCGCGGAGCCCCAGCTCACGACGGACCGCGATGCGCGACTTGCGGATCGTGGGCATCGCAGGAGCGGCCACAGGTGCTAGCTGAGCGTTACGAGCGCCCAGGCTCTTGGCCAGCTCCACGAGATCGGTGGAGGCACCCAGCGTCAGGTCGGCGCCTCTGGCAACCAGCCGCTGCCCCATGCGCATCACCAGGCCTCGAGGACCCGGTGCGATCACCGCGTTGTGCCAGGTGACCACCAATGGGCGCAGCCGGGACCTGTCGCGGAGCGCGGTCATGCCGGCGCGGTAGCCGTGCGCATGGATCACGTCGCAGCCGCGGAGACCAGCTGCCTGCGTCACGACGGTCGCGGGCGCGAAGTCGAAGTGCTCAGCAGTGCCAGGCGGCGCGCAGACCACCACATCATGCCCCGCACTCACGAACCGAGGCACCAGCGAGACGACGTGCTGCCCGATCCCACCCCGCGCCTCGGCGAGCAGCAGCCCGATCCTCATCGTTTCTCCCGTCGTACGAGGGCGCGTGCGTCCGCGCGATCCAATGCAAGCACGACCACGGCGTACACGCCGACAACGGCCAGCCCGGACAGCAGCGAGAACAGCACGGCCTTACCGACTCCACCATGCCCTGCAGGCAGGGAAACAACCCATCCGGCTGCACCCGCCAGTGCGGCGCCTGCGAGCGCAGTGAGGTGTGCACGCGGGACACCGGTCAGTACGCCGGGCCCTGCCTCGCGACGCAGTACCAGGAGCAGTACGAACGCTCCTACGACCATGCCGATCGACATGGCGGCCGCCAGCGCAGGTACGGCGTCCCAGCGAGCAGTGAGCACCACACCGGCTATCGCTACGAGTACCCAGGCGCCTGAGGTCACCACAGCGACCTCACGCCCCGAGTGGCGTGCGTAGAGCACGCGGCCGACGTGCATGAGTACGGCGAACCCGATGGCCGCGGGCGCGAACGCCAGCAGGCCGTTGGCGAGTGAGGTCGCCTGGGCCGCCTGCACCGCGCCGTCGTCGTACGCGAAGATCCGCGCGACCGGTACCGCTGTACCGATCAGCAAGGCTGCGCCCGCGCCGCCCGCGAGCATGACGGCTCGCGTGGAGGTGGACGCATACCGGTCGAACTCCTCCCCTGCCTCGAAGGCGGCCGCGAGCCGCGGGAAGACCGCTGTCGTGATCGGGACCGCGAGGACGGCGTACGGCAGCAGGTAGATCGCGTTCGCCCACGTGTAGACGGCGATGCTGCCCGCCACGCCGCGATGGTTGGCCAGGTACGTCGTCACGACGAAGGTGAGCTGCTGCGCGATCAGTACGGCGAGACCCGCGAACGCCAGCCGCCGCAGGACCGGGCCGACGCCGGGGTCCAGACGCAAGGTCGGTCTGATCGGAAGGCGCAACATGAGCATCGGCAGGAAGGCCGTCAACGCCAAGGCAGCCACACCCGCCGTCGTACCCCAGGCCAGCAGATCGGTGGAGCCCTGCGATGCGGCGTCCGCGTTGGGAGCGGCGACAGCGAAGGCGAAGTACGTCGCGACGACGACGAGGCTGGAGATCAGCGGGGCGAGCGCGCCGGCCGCGAATCGCTTGTGGGACTGGAGTACTGCGGTCGCGACGACAGCGATGGCGTAGCCGAAGACCTGCGGTACGAAGATCGCCAGCATCCGGGTCGCGGTCGCGGTGGAACTCCCACACTCCGCGCCGGGATCGAGCATCGCGCTGGTGTACCGGCCCGCCAGAAGCCAAGCCAGCAAGGCAATCGGGGCCAGCAGGACGAACGACCAGGTGAGCAACGCGCCGATGATCCGGCCCTGCGCGGCACGATCGCCCCGAGCCACCGGACCGGCCAGCACCGGAATCACCGCGCCGGCCAAGGCCCCGCCGGCAACCACTTCGAACAGGATGTTCGGGAGCTGGTTGGCCGTCGTGTAGGCCTCGGCGAGACAGCCCGCGCCGACGGTCTTCGAGAACACCAGCCAGCGGCCGAACCCGACCACCCGCGCCAGAACGGTGACCGCTGCGACAACCAGTGCGGCGCGGGCGACCCGACTCACCTGGGTCGTCGGCCCCACTGGTCGATCTTGTCGAGGGTGGGGGTGTCGGCGATGACCTTGGTGAAGCTGACCTTCTCGCTGGCCAGGTTGAGGCCGACGACGAGCGCCAGCGCCAGCGTCTTCAGCGGACGCGGGAGGGTGGCGGCGAGGGTCGTACCGGTGATGGCGCCGAGACCGTTCGCGCCGCAGTCGCCGAGCATCGCGCGTTCGCCGAGATCCGACGGAGCGGCCGCCGCGGCGGCGCCGACGACAGCACCGGCCGGGCCGTTGACCACGGCGAGCGGCGCGTTCAAAGCGGTGACAGCCTTGAGCGCACGCCCCGGACGAAGGTCGAGCAAGTTGGTGAGGTTCGCCGTACCGGCAATCAAGGCGCCGTCGGCAACTACTCCGGCGACGGCCTTCACCCCGCGCGACTTCCGCGGCAGCAACGCGGCGGCGGCGAGACCGGCAGCACCGACACCGAGGATCTTGATCGCGCCGCTGGTCACCTCGCCGCGTTTCAACGCTGTCAGGTGACCGCGGAAACCCTTGGCCTGTGTCGTTCCGCGCAGATCGTCGTACGCACCGACGGCGCCCGACACCGCACCCGCGACGACCGCGGCGGCCTTCACCTTGCTGTTGCCGCGCGAGGCGATCACCCCCGCCAGCGCACCGAGCACCGCGCCCGGACCCTCGAGCAGGGTCACCGGCTCACCACGGTGGTTCGTCCGCTCGAACGGCGTCCGGTTCTCCTTCGGCAACTTCTCCGCCGCGCGCTCGAGCCCGGCGGTAGCCGCCGCCGCGACGGCAGCGCTCAGAATTCCCACGTCAGTTGTCCTTCGTCTGTACGGCCGACGGCGCCACGCCGTTCTTCGCGTTGATCGCGCCGTACTGCCCCGCCTTGCCCGTCGCCTGCTCGGCGAGTGCGAAGACCACCGTCATCTGACCGGCGGGGAGATCGGCCACGTCCACCGAGGAAACGATCTTGGTGGCGTCGGAGTCACTCCGCAAGGCCTTGAGCAGGCCGCCGTCGTTCGCGGTGTCCGGCGTACCGGCCACGACGACTCCGCCGCTGCCCATGTCCAGGCCCTTGATGAAGTCCACAGCATCGACGTACGACGAGTTGTCCGGGAGCGGCGTCGGCGGCTGCGCGGCGATCACCACGATCAGGCTCGACCGGTCCTTGACCGTCGACGGCTTGAGCGACAGCAGCTTCGCGCCGGTCAGCCCGCTGAGCACCTTGATGGAGTCCGCGTCGGCGGTCTTGCCTTCTTCCTTGGCCGCGACCCCTCGGGCGAGCAGCAGCCCGGCCCGCTGGTACGTCGTACTGTCCTTGGGGAAGTCCATGTCCGCGGTGACCAGCTGCTGGACGAGCGTGTCGACCAGCTGGCGCTGCCCGGTGTCGAACAGCTTCGAGTCCAGCGAGACCTTGGTGGAGACCGTGCCGCCGGCCTTCTCCAGCTCGGCCTGGACACCGTCGCTCAGGTCGCTGTCGGCGTTCGGCATCGTCACCAGCGTGATCTTCTTGTTCGCCAGCTTGCCGTCGGTCAGCCCGGCGGTCACCTTCGCGACGTAGTCGTCGCGGTACTTGTCGAGCGCCTTCAGCTGGACCAGCTCCGCGCGCGCGTCGGTGAGCTGCTGGCGGTCCTTCTCGGCCTGACTGGCCACGATCTCGCTGCCGGTGCCCTTCAGCGGACCGGCGCCGAGCACCACACCCGCGCCCAGGGCGAAGAAGATCGCCACGATCGAGACGATGTGGTAGCGAAAGTCGATCACTGGAACAGCTCCCGGATCCAATAGACGAAGTCGCTCCAGCGTGCCCGAAGGATCGACCACAAGACATCGTCCGCGCCGATGGCGACCATCGCCATTCCGACCGCGAACAGGCCGGCCACGATCAGCGCGACCACCTGGAACGTCGAGACCCGGCTGCGGTAGAGCCGGCCGACGCCCTTGGCGTCGACCAGCTTCGCTCCGACCCGGAGCCGGGTGATGAACGTGCTCGCCATCCCGGAGCGGCCCTTGTCGAGGAACTCCACCAGCGAGTTGTGAGTGCCGACCGCGACGATCAGCGAGGCGCCCTTGGAGTCGGCGAGCAGCATCGCGACGTCCTCGCTGGTGCCGGTGGCCGGGAACTCGATCGAGTCCACACCGAGCCGCTCCAGCCGTTCGGAGCCGGGCGCGCGGCCGTCACGGTACGCGTGCACGACCACCTCGGCGCCGCATTTCAGCGTCTCGTCCTTGACCGAGTCCATGTCGCCGACGATCAGGTCCGGGACGTACCCGTTCTCGACCAGGGCGTCCGCGCCGCCGTCGACACCGATCAGCACCGGCCGGTACTCGCGGATGTACGGCTTCAGCGCGACCAGGTCGTCGCGGTAGTCGTACCCGCGGACCACGATCAGGACGTGCCTGCCCTCCATCGGGGTGTGGATCTCGGGTACGCCGACGCCGTCGAGCAGCAGGTCCTTCTCCCGGCGCAGGTACTCCAGGGTGTTCGCGGTGAACGCCTCGAGCTGGGTGGACAGCCCCGACCGGGCGTCCTCCATCAGCTCGGCGACCGACTTGCTGTTCTGGGCGAGGCCCTTCGCGACCGCCTCGTGACCGCGGTACAGCGTGCCCTCGTCGAGCCGGACGCGCTCCCCCTCGTGCAGGATCGAGAACACCTCGCGGCCGACGCCGTCGACGAGCGGGATACCGGCCTCGACCAGGATCTCCGGCCCGAGGTTCGGGTACCGGCCGCTGATCGAATCGGCCACGTTCACCACCGCGGCGACCTTGCAGTCGACCAGCGCCTCGGCGCTCACCCGGTCCAGGTCGACGTGGTCGATGACCGCGATCTCGCCCGGCCGGAGCCGTTTGGTGAGATTCTTGGTACGCCGATCCAGCCGGACCACACCGGTGACACCGGGCAGTTCAGTGGTACGTGCTCTCCGCAGGCTGGGCAGTTTCATCGCGCTCTCATCCTGCCATGTCAAGAGCCCCCTACCGGTTCATTTACCCGAGTGCCCCCTTGTTCACGCACCGAATTAACGGTGACTGTGCGTGTTTGGGGCGATAAATCATCCTTTGGAACGACTTTTCTTCTTGGGTTTGTGACGCTCCGCGGCGAGCGCGAGCAGTTCTTCGGCGTGCGCCTGGGCGGCGTCGGAGTTCTCCAGGCCGGCCATCATCCGCGACAGTTCCTTGAGCCGGGCGTCGTCGTCCAGCGCGACCAGGCCACTCGTGGTGACGGAGCCGTCGTCGCTCTTGAGGACGACCGCGTGACGATCGGCGAACGCGGCCACCTGCGGCAGGTGCGTCACCACGATCACCTGTGCCTTCTCGGCCAGCCGCGCGAGCCGCTTGCCGACCTCGACCGCTGCACGCCCGCCGATCCCGGCGTCGATCTCGTCGAACACCAGCGTGGGCACGGGATGCGTGTCCGACAGGATCACCTCGAGCGCGAGCATCACCCTCGACAGCTCACCACCCGATGCGGCCTTCTGCAGCGGTCGTGCCGGGCTGCCCGGGTTCGCCGCGAAACAGAACTCGACCTCGTCGATCCCGAACGGACCCGCCGTCGTCTCGTGCACCTCCACCGACAGCTTCGCGTGCGGCATCGCCAGCCCGGTCAGCTCTTCCGAGACCGCGACGCCCAGGCGTTCCGCGGCCTCGATCCGGGCCTCGCGCATCTGCCGGCCTAGCTCCGCGAGCTTCGCATCGAGCTCGGCCAGCTCGGCCGTCAACTGCTCGACCCGCTCGTCACTGCCGTCGAGCTCGGCCAGCCTGGTCGCGGCCCGCTTCGCCCACTCCAGCACCTCATCGACGACACCCTCGTCGGCACCGTACTTGCGCACCAGCCCGTGCAGGAGCGAACGGCGCTCGCTCACCACGGACAGCCTGGCCGGATCGGTGTCGACATCAGCGGCGTACGACGAGAGCTCTTGCGCCAGATCCGCTGCCAGGTAACCGAGCTCGCCCGCACGGTCCGCGAGTTCGGCCAGCTTCGGGTCGTGGTCGCGCTCGGCGTCGAGGACCTGTTTCGTCAACGCCAGCAGGCCGAGTACGTCGTTCGGCCGGTTCGAATCGAGGTCCTCCGACGCCAGCGCGTCCGCGGCGGTGGTGGCCGCAGTCCGGAGACCGTCGGCGTACGCGAGGCGCTCCTCCTCGGCCGCGAGCTCGATGTCCTCGCCCGGCAACGGCTCCGCCTTCGCGACCTCGTCCAGTCCGAACCGCAGCAGATCCGCCTCGGCCAGGCGGTCGCGCTCGCGGGTGGTCAGCTCGGTCAGCTCCGCCTCGACCTCGCGGTGCCGTTTGTACGCCGCGGAGTACTCCTGCAGCGGAACGAGAACCGCCTTGCCGGCAAAGGTATCGAGCGTCTCGCGCTGCCGGGCCGGCTGCAGCAGCCGCCACTGATCCGCCTGCCCGTGGATCGCGACCAGATCGCCGGAGACCTCGCCCAGCACCGACACCGGTACGGACGCACCACCGAGGAAGGCCCGCGATCGGCCCTCGGACGACAGCTCGCGCGCGATCAGCAGCTCGTCGTCGTCCAGCTCGCCGCCGCGGTCCTCGGCCTGCTGCACGATCGCCCGCGGTACGGCGCTCGCGCGGCCCTCGACCCGCGCCCGCCGGGTCCCGTGCCGCACCAGACCGCTGTCGGCGCGACCTCCGAGCAGCATGTTCACACCGGTCACGACCATCGTCTTGCCGGCGCCGGTCTCGCCCGTGACAGCGGTGAAACCCGGGTCGAGGTCCAACGTCGCGTCCTCGATCACGCCCAGCCCGGTGATGCGGATCTCTGACAGCATGGCTCTAGTTTCCGTTTCCGTTGCGTTTGCGTTCGGCGGCGCCGCGCCAGCCGAGAACCGGGAGGTCGAACTTCGCCACCAGCCGGTCGGTGAACGGCGCCTCGTGCGCCCGGGCCAGCCGGACCGGTGTCGCGGCCCGCCGGAGCGTGATCTCGGCGCCGGGCGGCACCTCGACCATCCGCCGGCCGTCGCACCACAGCACGCCGCGCCCGTTCCAGGTCGGGACCAGCTCGATCGACAGCCGCGACGTCGGCGCCACCACGATCGGCCGGGAGAACAACGCGTGCGCGCTCAGCGGCACGAGCAGGATCGCCTCGACCTCCGGCCAGACGATCGGACCGCCGGCCGAGAACGCGTACGCCGTACTGCCGGTCGGGGTCGCGACCACGACACCGTCGCAGCCCCAGCGCGACAGCGGGCGGTCGTCCACCTCGACGAGGATCTCGAGCATCTTCTCCCGGGCGGCCTTCTCGATGCTGGCCTCGTTGAGCGCCCAGGTCTCGAAGATCAGCTCGTCGTCGAGGCGTACGTCGACGGCCAGCGTCATCCGCTCCTCGACCGTGTAGGTCCGGTCGACCACGACCTGGACGATCCGCTCCAGGTCGTCCACCTCGGCCTCGGCCAGGAACCCGACGTGGCCCAGGTTCACCCCGAGCACCGGCGTACCGTGCGGACGGGCCAGCTCGGCGCCGCGCAGGATCGAGCCGTCGCCGCCGAGCACCATGATCAGCTCGACGTCGCTGGCCGCCTTCTCCGGGTCGTCGACGATCTCCACCGGGTCGAGCTTGAGCTCCTCGGCCTCACCGCCGAGCAACCGGACCTGCATCCCGGCGCCGGTCAGCAGCCGGTGTGCGTCGCGGGCGACCTCGACCGCCTGCTCCCGGCCGGTGTGCGTCACCAGCAGCACGCGCCGTGGCTCGTGCTCAGCCAACCCTGCCGCTCCCTTCACTCTTTTCCCACCCCACCGCCCCGGTCATTGCGGGCCACGCTCGATGGCCGACTGGAGCATCGTCTCATCGAGAGGCGGCGCTTCCCGACGTATCCACAGGAAGTATTCGACATTTCCTGACGGACCAGGCAACGGACTGGCAGCGACGCCCGCGATCCCCCATCCCAGTTCCTGCGCCTTCGCGGCAACGCCCCGGACCGCGTCGGCGCGCAGCTCGGGGTCGCGGACGACGCCGCCCTTGCCGAGGCGGTCCTTGCCGACCTCGAACTGCGGCTTCACCATCAGTACCAGTTCGCCGTCCGGCTTCACCACGCCGAGCAGCGCGGGCAGGACCAGCGTCAGGCTGATGAAGCTCAGATCGCTGACCACGAGATCGACCGGATCCCCGCCGATGTCGGCCAACGTCAGCGTGCGGACGTTGGTCCGGTCCATCACGGTGACGCGCTCGTCGGTCTGCAACGCCCACACGAGTTGCCCGTACCCGACGTCGACCGCGATCACGTGCGCGGCCTCGTTGCGCAGCAGTACGTCGGTGAACCCGCCGGTCGACGCACCGGCGTCGAGGGTACGGCGGCCCTTCACCTGCACGTCCGGGAACGCCTCGAGCGCGCCGATCAGCTTGTGCGCACCGCGGCTCGCGTACCCGGGGTCGTCGTGGTCGGACGTGTCGACGACGATCGGGGCGTCCGCGGCCACGCCGGTCGCCGGTTTGCTCGCCACCGCCCCGGAGACCTTCACCTTGCCGGCCGCGATCAGCTCACTGGCGTGCTCCCGGGAGCGCGCCAGCTGACGCCGGACCAGCTCGGCGTCGAGTCGCGACCGCTTGACTGCCTTGGCCTTGGCCACTCTCGGCCGCTCAGCCCCGGTCGTTCTGCTCGGCGTCGGCCTCGACCAGCGCGGACTGCAGCCGCTCGTGCAGGTCGGCGTACACGTCGGCGTGCTCACTGACCGGCCGGTCACGCAAGTCGTCCAGCCGCGCCATCGTCTCCTCCACCAACGGATGACCACCCTCGGCGCTGTCGTCGCCGTACGCCGAGGATCCGGCGCCCAGCTCGTCCTGGGGAAGGTCCTCGGCCGGGTCTTCGGCGGAGCCGGCCTCGAAGGCGTGCTCGTGTTCCTGCCCGGGTGCCCGGGCGAACTCGGGCCCGAACTCGACCGCCGCGGGATCGACATGGTCCTGAGCACCGGGCTCGGTGTCGTAGTCCGGCTGCGCCTCGGTCTCCTCCGACCCGTACGGATCGAAGCCCGGCTCCACGTCGGGATCCACGTCCGGTGGGAACTGCTCGCCAGGATGCTCAGTCATCTCAGGCCTTCTTCGCGATCTTCTTCGCGGGAGCCTTCTTGGCCGCCTTCTTCGCGACAGCCTTCTTGGCCGGCGCGGCCTTCTTGGCAACCGCCTTCTTCGCCGGTGGCGTCTGCTTGACCGGCAGGTCCTCGACCACGGTCGCCTCGACAACCGGGGCAGGTTCCCGTACCGACTCCTGCGCTGACTCCCGGGCGGCCGCGGCGGCGTGTGCCTCGGCCAGCTCGGTCTCCAGCGCTTTCACCCGGCGGGTGAGCGCGGCAACCTCCTCGGAGCGGACGAACCCGAGCCGCGCGACCGCGCCCTCGACCTCGTTCGCCACGATCGCCTGCAGCAGCTGACGGTTGCTCTTGCTGGTGGCAACGATCTCGTCGGCCAGGTCACTCACCCTGGTCGTCAGCGAGTCCGCCCCGGTCTGCTGCAACAGCGCCTTCGCAGCGGACTGGGCCTTCTGCTTGGTGACCTCGGTCAGCCCGTTCGCCAGCTGTACGTATCCGCGCAGCGCGTCCATCACCATGACTGCCTCCTAGCGTCGTCCCAGCAACGGTATCGCCTCGGCGCCGCAATACCAGGCAGACCTCCCTACTTGTCGAGGCCGATCCGGTGCAGCGCGGCATCCAGCGCGATCGAATCCGCTGTCGGCGCAGGCTTCGGCCGGGGCCGCCGGGCCCGGGTGGTCGCCTTGACGGGCTTCACCGGCTCGGCGGGCGCGTCGACCGCGGTCCAGACCGCGGACAGGATCGCGCGCAGACCGTCGTACGGCGCTCCCTCGCCCTTGACCGTCACCGCGTTGTCGACGACCTCGGCGGTCCAGCCCTCGCACGTGTGCTTGCTGCCGTCCACGGTCACGCCCGGCTGCTTCTCGGCGAGCGCACTGAGATCTGCCGCGATGTACGTCGGGCGCCGGTTCTTCGGCGCCCGCGCCAGGTCGTACGCGTCGTGGACCCCGGTCGCCACCCACAGACTCGCGATACCGACCGCGTTCGCACCCTCGATGTCGGAGTCCAGCCGGTCCCCGATCATCAACGGGCGCTTGGCTTTCAGGCGTTCGATGCTCGTCTCCAGCAGCGGCGGCTCGGGCTTTCCGGCGACCACCGGATCGACCTCGACCGCGGCGCGGACCGCCTGGACCAGCGTGCCGTTCCCGGGCGCCTTGCCCGCCGCGGTCGGGATCGTCTCGTCCATGTTGGTCGCGAACCACTTCGCGCCCTCGTTGATCGCGTGCGCGCCGTCGGCGAGCATCACCCAGTTCACGTCCGGGTCGAAGCCCTGCGCGACCGCGACCGGGTGCGCGTCACTCGACCGGACCGGGGTCAGCCCGTACTCCTCAAGCGCGACATGCAGCCCCTCGCCACCGACCACGAGCACCGGCGAACCCTTGGGGAACTCGTTCGCGATCAGCTTCGCGGCGGCCTGCGCGGACGTCACCACGTCGTCGGCGATCACGTCCAGCCCGAACGACGCGAGGTGCTCGGCAACCACCCGGGCCGGCCGGCTCGCGTTGTTCGTGATGTACCCGATCCGCATGCCTTCCTTGGCGGCCTTGCGCAGGTTCTCGGGCGCGTCCGGCACCGGATCGGGCCCGACGTACACGACGCCGTCGAGGTCCAGCAGCGCTACGTCGTACCGGCTCGCGAGCGCTTCGTCACACGCGGACAGCGGTTCTGGAGCGGTTCGTTCCTTGCTCATGAATCACCCCGTACGATTCCGCGCATGCCGGATGCGGTACTGAGACTCGATCCCCTGCGCGCGTGGCGGTTCGTCGCGGGCAAGGTGAGTGCGCTGGGGGCCGTCACGTCACCGCCGTACGACGTACTGGAACCCGCCATCGTCCGGCGGCTGACTGACTCTGATCTGCACAACATGGTGAGGCTCATCCTTCCACGCGATCCGGAGCTCGGACCGGGGCGGTACGACGAACCCGCGCACCGGCTCGCCGGGTGGCAGCGCGACGGCGTGGTGATACAGGACGAGCGACCCGCGCTGTACGTGTACGAGCAGCGCCTGGGCGGCGCCGTACTGTGCGGCCTGATCGGCTTGCTGCGGCTGGATCCGACCCGTCGCGTCGTACTTCCGCACGAGAACGTGATGCCGCACTGGGTCGACGACCGGCTGCGGCTGATGGAGGCGACCGACGCGGATCTCGAGCCCATCCTGCTCGCGTACTCCGGAGGTGGTGCGGCCAGTGACGCCGTGGACGCGGCACGGGATGGGGAGCCTTGGCTCGAGGCCGAGACAGATCACGGGGCTGAGCACCGGATCTGGCGCATCGAGGACCCAGCTCTGATCGCAGAGATCTCGGAGGAGCTGTCCAAGCACGAAGCGCTGATCGCGGACGGACACCACCGATACGCGGCGTACCTGGAACGTCAGCTGCGGGAGCCGTACCGGCCGGGCGCGGCGGTGGGTCTGGCGATGCTCGTGGACTACGTACGGCATCCGCTGACGTTGGATCCGATCCACCGGGTCATACCGGGTCTCGACCTGGATACCGTGCGGCTGCGGACACCTGGTGACTGGCAGATGCAACCTGGACGCGTGGAGGGCGACCCGAACCGCATCTCGGTGACGGACGGCTCGAGCTGGTTGACGCTGCACAGTGCGTCCGACGCACCTACGGTGACGCTGCTGCACGAGGTGTTGCTGCCGGCGTGGGGGGTCGCTGAGGACAACCTGGGCTTTCACCACACGCTTGCTGATGCGCTGGCACTGGCTGACGCCCGGCAGGTCGCCGTTGAACTGACCGCGCCCACCATGGACCAGGTACTACGTTCCGCGGCACAGGGCGTCGTACTGCCGCAGAAGGCCACGTCGTTCGGGCCGAAGCCGCGGGTAGGGCTGCTGTTCCGGATGCTCTGAGGGTCAGGGCCGGTGGTACAAGCTGAGGAACTGCTCGCGCAGGGGCTTGCGAGCCGCCCTGTGGCGCTCTGTGAGGCGCCCGAGGGTGAACGAGAGCTCTGGGTCGTCCTGAGCCGCCGCGTCGTCAGCCATGGCTGTCAGCGCGTCTGCCGCGGCGCAGTGGTCCTGGTGCTGTCCCAGGAGCTCCTGGTAGGTCGCTGCGTGGGCTGCTGTGGCTTTGGCTTCGTCGCCTAGCACGGCGGCGCTGGTGTCGGCGGCGTACCGGACGCGCTTCGCCAGGAGACGTACCTCGTGCCAGTCGTCGTCCGGGGACCACGGCTTGAGCTTGTCGGCTTCCTGATTGAACTTCTCGGTGGCTGCGTGAAGGAGCTTGGGCAGGACCTCGCTGCAGGGCTTGTCCGCGCTCGGCTTGAGGTCGGGGGCTGCGGCGATGGCTTCCAGGGTGTTGAGCAGGTCTCTGGTGGAATCGCCTAGTACGACCTCGGTCGCGCGGGCGGCTGCGCGGTCCAGGCCGAGGGTGAGGGCGGTGAGGATCGTGTCGACGTGCTCCTCGTTGTCCTCGCTCGTGGTGTTCTCGCGGACGAGCGCGGCGATCACCTCGAGGTCACGGGCCTCACCACAGGCGTCAGCCAGAGCCGCCAGGTCGGCGCGCAGCCCGGTAGCCCAGTCGCCGGCCAGCAGCTTGCGAAACAACTTCAAGTCACTCCGCAACCGCCGGCACGACACCCGCACCTGATGGATGGCGTCATCCTCCCCACCCGCCACCATCCCCACCGACATCTCCAACCGCCGCGCCCCCTTCAAAAGCGCAGCCGCCACCAACTCCCCAACCACCAACCCCCCACCCACAACCCCTACTCCCCGCCGCCCTTAACCCCCGCACCGCCGCCGGCCTCATCGCCGCTGTTCGCCTCCGCGTCGTCCCGCTCCGCTACCGCAGACCCAGCCGCTACGTCAGAGTCAGCGTCGTCGGCGTCCTCATCTCCAGCGACCAGCTCAGCCTCCGCCGCACCCGCAACGTCCACGCCGTCAGCGTCATCCGCCGCGTCGACCACGTCGACCTCGTCCACGTCGACCTCGTCCACGTCGACCTCGTCCACGTCGACCTCGTCCACGTCGACCTCGTCCACGTCGACCTCGTCCGTGCCGCCGTCCGCCTCGTCGGCGTCCTCGTCCTCGTCAGCGTCGGCTTCGTCGGCGTACTCGTCTTCGAAGTACTCGTCGTTCACGACCGTGTCGTCTTCGTCGAGGTCGGTGAACTCGAGCCCCTCGAGCTGCGCGGCCCGCTCGGCGGCACCCGTCGTACCGTCCCCGTCGACACCAGCCGCCCGGTGGAACCACACCAGTGCGTCATCCGTACGACCAACAGCCTCCAGCGCGTCGGCGTACGCGTACCGCAACCGCGGCAACCAGTCCGCCTTCGTACGCTTCGTCAGCTCCGGTACGTCGAGCATCTGCACCGCCGCCGCGTTCTGCCCCATGTCCCGCCGCGCGCCGGCCGCCACGATCAGCAGCTCGATCTGCGTCGGCTCGGACAGGTCGTGCACGTGCTTGTCCTTGGTCAGCGCCAGCGCCTTGTCCGGCCGCCCGAGCGCCCGCTCGCAGTCGGCCATCATCGCGAGCACCTCGTGGTTCCCGGTCATCCGCCGTACCGCACGAAACTCGGTGAGCGCCTCGTCGTAGTGCTCAGCCAGGTACGCCGTGATGGCAACCGCCTCACGCACCCCACCAAGCCGCGCCGCCAGGCGCCGCGCCACACGCGCGTGCTGGTACGCCAGCTCCGGATCGTCATCGAGGAACCGCCCCGACGCCACCAGGTGCTGCGCCACCAGATCGGCCAACGACCGTGGCAACGACCGAAGCTCGGCCTTCACCCCACGATCGAGCTCGGCCCCGGTAATCCCTTCCGGAATCTTCGGGTCATCGCGCCGAGGCCCAACCTTCTCCTCACGCTCCTCCCGCCGGAACCCACCCCGCCGATCATCCCGCCCCCGAGAATCCCGCTCATCCCGCCGAAAACCCCCACGCTCCCCGCGCCCAGCCCCACCAGCCCGAGCCGGCCCCCGCCCCCGCGAGTCCCCACCACGCTCATCCCGCCGAAACCCACCCCGACTGTCCGCACGCTCATCCCGCCCATACCCACCACGGCTGTCCGAACCACGGCTGTCCGCACGCTGGCCACCGCCGTACGCACCCCGCTCGTCCCCACCACGGTCGTCACGCCGGTATCCACCCCGCTCATCCCGCCGGAACCCGCCGCGCGAGTCTCCCCCACGCTCATCCCGCCGGAACCCACCGCCGTCACCACCGCGCTCAGACCGGAACCCACCACGATCCTCGCCGCCACGCCCGCCGCGCGACTCGCCACCACGGCCGTCCGCACGCTCATCACGCCCGTACCCGCGACTGTCCCCGCGCTCGTCGCGCCCGTACCCACCGCGACTGTCCCCGCGCTGGTCACGCCCGTACCCACCGCGACTGTCTCCGCGCTGGTCACGCCCGTACCCGCCACGGCTGTCTCGGCGCTCGTCACGCCCGTACTCACCACGGTCCGCACGCTGGCCGGCGCCGTACCCCCCGCGCTCGTCACCACCGCGCTCGTCGCGCCGGTATCCACCGCGCTCGTCACGTCCGCCACGGTCGTCCCGCCGCGAACCGGCTACCCCACGGCCCGCACCAGCCCCGCGCCCAGCGCCACGCTCATCGCGACGGTACCCGCCGCGGTCCTCGCGCCCGTCACCGGCCATCTGCCCACCGAACGGCTCCCGCCGCGCCTTGTCATCCCCCCGAGACCCGGCAAACCCACGCCGATTCTCCGACGAACCATCCCCGTACGACGAACCACCGGAACGCCCAGCCCCACCGGACCGCCCGCCGGCAAACCCACCGCGCCCCGCAGGCGCCCCACCAGAACGCGGACCAGACCCCCCACGCGCCCCGCCGGTACCAGTCCTTGCCCCGCCAGAGCCAGCCCGAGCTCCACCGGCCCCGGACCACCCGGAACCGGATACACCGCGCCCAGACCCACCCGAACGCCCACCGCCCGATCCCGACCAACCAGAGCCCGAACCACCACGCGCCGAGTCACCGCCCGAACCACCGGCCCCGGACCACCCGGCCCCAGACCGCCCGCCCCCGGCACCAGCCCCAGACCGAGGACCGCCCGACCGAGGAGCCCCGGACCGTCCCGCTCCCGAACCGCCCGATCCACCCGAACCAGAGCCACTCGAACCCGAGCCAGACCGCCCCGAACCACCGAAGCCAGACCGCCCAGCCCCGGAGCCACCAGAACCGGACCGACCGGAACCCGAGCGATTGCCGGAGTCGGAGCGTCCACCCCCAGAACGGCCGGACCGGCCGGAACCCCCGGAGGAACCGCGACGGTCCCCTGAACCGGAGCGAGGATTGCGAGGTGGCGTCGCCACGATGACTCCTAACAATGCTGAAGAACTGTAATCGGACAAACGTTACCGTCCATCCCAACAATCCACCGCATCGCCCACTTCCCACCAACCCCCACCCGAACCTCCCACAGCAACCCAACCCCACCGCGACGCACGGGTGGCCGAGGCGCTGGGCCGGTCGGTGTCAGTTAAGTGGTTTCGCGCGGGGGTCAGCTGAGTCGTCCGGCGCACCAGGGCAGTGGGCATGCGAGACGGACTGAGACTGGCCCTGGCGAGTGGACGCGTTGAGCTGGTCAGCGTGAGTTGAGTGGTTCCGCGCCGGGCCGGGGTTCTGTTGTCGCGGCGTGCGGCAGGCGGTAGCGCGTCCGGCGGACAAGAACCGATCGCGAAGATCGGCGACCAGGAGCCGCGTTCCGCGCGGGCCGGCCCTGCGAACAAGCTGAGGACTGCGATGTACTGGCCGCCGAGGCGGTCACCCGAAGCAGCGGAGCAACGCTGTGGGTCGGGGTCGGTTGTTGGCGCCAGGCGGGTCCGGGCGAAGGAGCGGGACGCCCGGACCCGCGTAGTGCCCTGTGCTGGGATGCCGGCTGCTGAGAGCGGGCTGCTGAGGCGCCGGAGCGGTTCACGGCGCCGGGTCGAGCAAGCTGGGCGAAGGAACGGCCAAGATACTGGGTAGTGGCCGGTGCGGGAACTACGAGATCGGAGTGCTGGCCGCGGGAGCGGCGGCCGGTGTGGCGGTCGAGCGGACGGTCATCGGCCGGCGCTCGGGGCAGCGCAAGCAGCTCGAGGCGGAGCCGTTCGGCTCCGAGCCCGGTACGCCGTACATCTTCACCGCCGACGACGGCGTCGAGTTGTACGTCGAGGTCGACGAGCTGAAGCGGTCCCACCGCGAGACGCGGGCGCCAGGTACGGGCTGCCGAGGCGGGGCTACTGCGGGCGCCTGCTGAGGCAGTCTGTGGCGTACAGCCTGCTGAAGGCAGCGGACCGGCGCGGTTGATGGCACGAGCCGTGGCGCGGGGCGAACGACCGCGGCCAGGTACGGCGCGGCGCCACGCGAAGGCTGACCAGGTGCGGGCTACTGGTGCGGGCTACTGGTGCGGGCTACTCGTGCGGGCCAGTGGCGCGGACTGTTGGAGGCGACCTGCCAAGTGCGGACTGCCGGGACGCTGTAGCGAAGGGGTTGATGGCGTCAGACGAGCAAGGCCGGTGAAGAGTGGGCGGGGTGAAGGTCGCGCTGGCCTCAAGCGACCAGGGAGAACGCGCGGGCGGGAACTGTCCGGGGGCGATCGTCCAGGCGGTGGGTGCCGACAGCGCGGCAGTTGAGCAGCAGACAGGACTGCACTCAGCGCAGGTGCCGGCAGACAGAGCCGCACTCAGCGCGGGGTGCCGGCGGCCGGGAACCGTCCAGGCGTCCGTGCCTACAGCCGAAGCCTCCGACGCCGGCGACCGCCAGTGGCCGGCGGCGGCCGAGCTCGATGCGATGCGGCCCGTGCAGTCCGGCCGTCCGCAGCGGGAAACCGTCAGGGCGGTCCGCGGCGGGAAACCGTCAGGGGCGGTCCGCTGTCGGGATGTCTTCGGCGGTACAAAGCGTCTGGGGAAATGTTAAGGGCCACCCCTTGTGGGGTGGCCCTTAACAGTGTGAATGTCCGGCGGCGTCCTACTCTCCCACGACCTCCCGGTCGCAGTACCATCGGCGCTGAAGGGCTTAACTTCCAGGTTCGGAATGGAGACTGGGTGTTTCCCCGACGCTATGGCCACCGAAACTCTATGAGAACACTATCAACCTGCCAAGCCACACACCCCTTGAGGGTGTGATTGCTGGGGGTGACCGTATCCTGGGAACCGTACAGCGAACGCGAACATCGTTACATAGCGCAAAATCAAGGCTTGAAGTTTAAGTGTGTGACAAGCCCTCGGCCTATTAGTACCAGTCAGCTCCACACCTTACGGCGCTTCCACTTCTGGCCTATCAACCCAGTGGTCTACTGGGGGCCTTACCCGGTTAACCCGGTGGGAGACCTCATCTTGAAGCGTGCTTCCCGCTTAGATGCTTTCAGCGGTTATCACTCCCGAACGTAGCCAACCAGCCGTGCTCCTGGCGGAACAACTGGCACACCAGAGGTTCGTCCACCCCGGTCCTCTCGTACTAGGGGCAGCCCTTCTCAAGTCTCCTGCGCGCGCAGCGGATAGGGACCGAACTGTCTCACGACGTTCTAAACCCAGCTCGCGTGCCGCTTTAATGGGCGAACAGCCCAACCCTTGGGACCTACTCCAGCCCCAGGATGCGACGAGCCGACATCGAGGTGCCAAACCATCCCGTCGATATGGACTCTTGGGGAAGATCAGCCTGTTATCCCCGGGGTACCTTTTATCCGTTGAGCGACGGTGCTCCCACATGCCACCGCCGGATCACTAGTTCCGACTTTCGTCCCTGCTCGACATGTCTGTCTCACAGTCAAGCTCCCTTGTGCACTTACACTCGACACCTGATTGCCAACCAGGCTGAGGGAACCTTTGAGCGCCTCCGTTACCTTTTAGGAGGCGACCGCCCCAGTCAAACTACCCACCAGGCACTGTCCCTGATCCGGATAACGGACCAAAGTTAGACAGCCAGAACAATCAGAGTGGTATTTCAACGATGACTCCACCCGAACTGGCGTCCGAGCTTCACAGTCTCCCACCTATCCTACACAAATTGTACCGACCACCAATACCAAGTTGTAGTAAAGGTCCCGGGGTCTTTCCGTCCTGCTGCGCGTAACGAGCATCTTTACTCGTAATGCAATTTCGCCGAGTCCACGGTTGAGACAGCGCCCAAGTCGTTACGCCATTCGTGCAGGTCGGAACTTACCCGACAAGGAATTTCGCTACCTTAGGATGGTTATAGTTACCACCGCCGTTTACTGGCGCTTAAGTTCAAAGCTTCGCCGGCCGAAACCAGCTAACCTGTCCCCTTAACGTTCCAGCACCGGGCAGGCGTCAGTCCGTATACATCGAATTACTTCTTCGCACGGACCTGTGTTTTTAGTAAACAGTCGCTTGGGCCTGGTCTCTGCGACCATCACCGCTTCCACCAGCAAGTGGTGTAACGGATCCGGTCCCCCTTCTCCCGAAGTTACGGGGGCATTTTGCCGAGTTCCTTAACCATGGTTCACTCGATCGCCTCGGTATTCTCTACCTGATCACCTGTGTCGGTTTGGGGTACGGGCGGCTCTAACACTCACTGCGAAGTTTTTCTCGGCAGCATGGGATCATCCACTTCCCCTGAACGGGTCCGCCTCGGCTCTCAGGCTATATGAGACACGGATTTGCCTATGCCTCGCCCTACCACCTTGCCCGCGGATCAGCTTGCGCCTACCATCGCCGCGGTTGGACTACCCTCCTGCGTCACTCCTCAATGCACCTACTACCACCTCGGGTCACCAACTCCACCAATCCGTCCGAAGACATCATGACTTCATTGGTTTAGCATCAGCGGGTTCGGTCGGGTCGTGTTAATGCCGGTACGGGAATATCAACCCGTTGTCCATCGACTACGCCTGTCGGCCTCGCCTTAGGTCCCGACTTACCCAGGGCAGATTAGCTTGACCCTGGAACCCTTGATCATCCGGCGGACGGGTTTCTCACCCGTCATTCGCTACTCATGCCTGCATTCTCACTCGTGCAGCATCCACAACTCCATCACTAGGCTGCTTCACACGCTGCACGACGCTCCCCTACCCACCCACACACCTGGATGTCGATCAAGTCGACACCGGGTACTTGTGTGAGTGCCACAGCTTCGGCGGATTGCTTGAGCCCCGCTACATTGTCGGCGCGGAATCACTTGACCAGTGAGCTATTACGCACTCTTTCAAGGGTGGCTGCTTCTAAGCCAACCTCCTGGTTGTCTGGGCAACTCCACATCCTTTTCCACTTAGCAATCGCTTAGGGGCCTTAGCTGGTGATCTGGGCTGTTTCCCTCTCGACTACGGAGCTTATCCCCCGCAGTCTCACTGCCGCGCTCTCACTTACCGGCATTCGGAGTTTGGCTGATTTCGGTAAGCCGGTAAGCCCCCTAGACCATCCAGTGCTCTACCTCCGGTAAGAAACACACGACGCTGCACCTATATGCATTTCGGGGAGAACCAGCTATCACGGAGTTTGATTGGCCTTTCACCCCTATCCACAGGTCATCCCCCAGGTTTTCAACCCTGGTGGGTTCGGTCCTCCACGCGGTCTTACCCACGCTTCAACCTGCCCATGGATAGATCACTCCGCTTCGGGTCTAGAGCATGCGACTATATCGCCCTATTCAGACTCGCTTTCGCTACGGCTACCCCACACGGGTTAACCTCGCCACACACCACTAACTCGCAGGCTCATTCTTCAAAAGGCACGCCGTCACACCCACAAAGTGAATGCTCCGACGGATTGTAGGCAACCGGTTTCAGGTACTATTTCACTCCCCTCCCGGGGTACTTTTCATCTTTCCCTCACGGTACTAGTCCGCTATCGGTCACCAAGAAGTATTTAGGCTTAGCGGGTGGTCCCGCCAGATTCACACGAGATTTCAAGAGTCCCGTGCTACTTGGGAAAACACTCGAGAGTCACTGTCTTACGCCTACAGGGCTATAACCCACTACGGCTCAACATTCCAGAAGATTCGACTTCAACAGTGATTGATAACTCTCCGGTCTCACGGCATTAAGACCTGAATGCTCCCACAACCCCATATACGCAACGCACGCCGGCTATCACACGCACATGGTTTAGCCTCATCCGCTTTCGCTCGCCACTACTCACGGAATCACTATTGTTTTCTCTTCCTACGGGTACTGAGATGTTTCACTTCCCCGCGTTCCCTCCAGAACCCTATGTGTTCAGGCACTGGTAACTGGCTTTAGAATGCCAGCTGGGTTTCCCCATTCGGACACCCCCGGATCACAGCTCGGTTGCCAACTCCCCGGGGCTTATCGCAGGCTCCAACGTCCTTCATCGGCTCTTGGTACCAAGACATCCACCGATTGCCCTTAGTAGCTTGTCACAAAACTAAAAGCAAAATTACGCTACAAAGAGATGCTCGCGTCCACTATACAGTTCTCAAAATACGGGCAGGAACACCAGCCCCAACCCGACACCTACCAAGAAGAACCCTCACCCCAGGGAAACAACACACCCAGAACAAGAACCCCCTCGACGGTTTATCGAAGGCCGGCCCCAGCCACCAACCACACCCAAACGAGTGTGACCGTGACCCAGAAGAAACAGTCCAACCTGATCACTCAGGCAGGCCCGATTCCTCAGGACCCAACAGCGCGCCTCGGCCCATCCCCCAACCTCTCACTCACGTTCCACGCATCCATCCCGAAGAATGACTGCAGTACTAGCTCGCTCGAGCAGGTTCCAGACCTAATGGTCAATGTTCCACATTCCGAAGCACCATCACCCCAAGAACATTCGCCTTGGAAGGCGATGACATGGACACTCACTAAACGGAGTGCCAAGTGCTCCTTAGAAAGGAGGTGATCCAGCCGCACCTTCCGGTACGGCTACCTTGTTACGACTTCGTCCTAATCGCCAGCCCCACCTTCGACGGCTCCCTCCACAAGGGTTAGGCCACCGGCTTCGGGTGTTGCCGACTTTCATGACGTGACGGGCGGTGTGTACAAGGCCCGGGAACGTATTCACCGCAGCGTTGCTGATCTGCGATTACTAGCGACTCCGACTTCATGGGGTCGAGTTGCAGACCCCAATCCGAACTGAGACCGGCTTTTTGGGATTCGCTCCACCTTACAGTTTCGCAGCCCTTTGTACCGGCCATTGTAGCATGCGTGAAGCCCTGGACATAAGGGGCATGATGACTTGACGTCATCCCCACCTTCCTCCGAGTTGACCCCGGCAGTCTCCTATGAGTCCCCACCACCCCGAAGGGCGTGCTGGCAACATAGGACGAGGGTTGCGCTCGTTGCGGGACTTAACCCAACATCTCACGACACGAGCTGACGACAGCCATGCACCACCTGTATAGGACCCTTACGGACCCCCCATCTCTGGAGGATTTCCCTATATGTCAAACCCAGGTAAGGTTCTTCGCGTTGCATCGAATTAATCCGCATGCTCCGCCGCTTGTGCGGGCCCCCGTCAATTCCTTTGAGTTTTAGCCTTGCGGCCGTACTCCCCAGGCGGGGCGCTTAATGCGTTAGCTGCGGCACGGAGGACGTGGAATGTCCCCCACACCTAGCGCCCAACGTTTACGGCGTGGACTACCAGGGTATCTAATCCTGTTCGCTACCCACGCTTTCGCTCCTCAGCGTCAGGTAAGGCCCAGAGAGCCGCCTTCGCCACCGGTGTTCTTCCTGATATCTGCGCATTCCACCGCTACACCAGGAGTTCCGCTCTCCCCTGCCTACCTCTAGTCTGCCCGTATCGGAAGCAGGCTCGGGGTTAAGCCCCGAGTTTTCACTCCCGACGTGACGAACCGCCTACGAGCCCTTTACGCCCAATAATTCCGGACAACGCTCGGACCCTACGTATTACCGCGGCTGCTGGCACGTAGTTGGCCGGTCCTTCTTCTGCAGGTACCGTCACTCTCGCTTCGTCCCTGCTGAAAGAGGTTTACAACCCGAAGGCCGTCATCCCTCACGCGGCGTTGCTGCGTCAGACTTTCGTCCATTGCGCAATATTCCCCACTGCTGCCTCCCGTAGGAGTCTGGGCCGTGTCTCAGTCCCAGTGTGGCCGGTCGCCCTCTCAGGCCGGCTACCCGTCGACGCCTTGGTAGGCCATTACCCCACCAACAAGCTGATAGGCCGCGAGCCCATCCCCAACCGCCAGAACTTTCAACCACACCCCATGAGGAGCACGGTATTATCCGGTATTAGACCCCGTTTCCGAGGCTTATCCCAAAGTTGAGGGTAGGTTGCTCACGTGTTACTCACCCGTTCGCCGCTCGTGTACCCCCGAAGGGGCCTTACCGCTCGACTTGCATGTGTTAAGCACGCCGCCAGCGTTCGTCCTGAGCCAGGATCAAACTCTCCGTTGAAAAATATAGACAACCGAAACCAAAGGCTCCGGACAGTCAACAACATCGAATGATCCTTTGAATCAGAAACAACCCTAAACTGGCTTGTTATCCGTATAAATTTCAAAGGAATCCGCCACAGACAAACAACCATCCACACCCACACCAGAAAACCCTGGGGGGCAAGGATCGTCATCTAATGCCTGTGAACGGGGTTAATGCATCTTTCGGCATTGACTTTCGGCACGCTGTTGAGTTCTCAAGAATCGGACGCACACCGCAGCTTGGCCTTGCAGCCAGGCTCCCGGGGCAACCTGCGTTACTCTACCGGATCAGATCCACCGAGTCAAGACCCGATTTTTCCCGATCCCCATCCCCTCTCAGGGAGGCCCGCGTCTCGCTGGCCGACCCGAGTCCGAAGACGCGTTCCGGCTGAGCTAGCCTTTGGGGGTTTTGGAAGGTCCGGCCGCTTTCGCGTCCCGCGCTCGCTTCCAACAAGAAGAACATTACGTGGCTCCCAGGTGACCGGTCAAATCGGCTCCCGGTGGGCTGAATCACAGGCTTGTAATTTGCCTTCGGCAACCCGGATGTGGGAGTGGAGACCACTCCCACACGCGACCGGCGACGAGCCGTCAGCCCTGCGCCGGCGAAGCCAGAACCCCTGCAAATGAACGCTTCCCGCGCCGCAGCACGAGCACGCCACCCGGCAGCAGGTCGTCCGCGGCCGGTACGTACTCCGCGTCCTTCACCTTCTCGTTGTTCAGGTACGCGCCGCCCTCGGCCACCGTGCGCCGGGCGGCCGACTTGCTCGCGACCAGGCCTGACTTCACCAGCAGGTCGCCGTATGTCGGCATCTGTTCACCTGCGCCCAGCTCCACGTGCGGTGCTTCGCGGAGTGCGGCGACGAGGGTGGAGCCATCCAGCGACGCCAACTCCCCCTGGCCGAACAGGGCCTTCGACGCTTCCTGCACTCGCCGCGTCTCCTCGGCGCCGTGCACCAGCGTCGTCACGTCCTCTGCGAGCACCCGTTGCGCTTCCCGCGCCTGGGGCCGTTCTGCGGTCGCCTGCTCGAGTGCAGCGATCTCCTCCGCAGTACGGAACGTGTAGAACCGCACCAGCTGCATCACGTCACGGTCGTCGCTGTTGAACCAGAACTGGTAGAACGCGTACGGCGTCGTCAGCTCACGGTCCAGCCAAACGGTCCCGGACTCCGTCTTGCCGAACTTGGTCCCGTCCGCCTTCGTGACCAGTGGTGTTGCCAAGGCATGCGCCTTGCCTTGATCAGTACGGCGGATGAGCTCCACGCCCGCAGTCAGGTTTCCCCACTGGTCGCTACCACCCGTCTGCAGCGTGCAGTTGTGGCGCCGGTACAGCTCCAGGAAGTCCAGCGACTGCAGCAGCACGTAGCTGAACTCGGTGTAGCTGATCCCCTGCTCCAGCCGCGCCTTCACCACCTCGCGGCCGAGCATCCGGTTCACCGGGAAGTGCTTCCCGATGTCCCGGAGGAAGTCGAGCGTGTTGAGGTCCTTGGTCCAGTCGTAGTTGTTGACGATCCGGGCCGGGTTGGGGAGCGAGGGGTCGAAGTCGACGAACTTCTCCACCTGGGAGCGCACCCGCTCCACCCACTCGTGCACCACGTCCTTGGGGTTCAGCACCCGCTCGGACGTCTCCTTGGGGTCACCGATCAACCCGGTGGCGCCACCGACCAGCCCGATCGGGTTGTGGCCGGCCAGCTGGAGCCGCCGCAGCGTCAGCAGCTGCAGCAGGTTCCCCATGTGCAGGCTGGGCGCGGTGGGGTCGAAACCGACATAGGAGGTGATCGGCCCTGCCGCCATGGAGGCCCGGAGGGCGTCCGGATCGGTGGAGTGGGCGATCAGGCCACGGCTCTCCAGGTCGTCAAGCACCTGAGTGCGGCGTTCGGTCACTAGTTCTCTCCTCGAGTACGTCGGTCACTACTAGTGTCCTGTACGACGAGAACGGGGCGCTCAGGTGGTCTCGGGATGTGCGAGCACCGCCCGCAGTTGCGGACGGAGGGCGTGTCCGTCAGGTCCCTGCACCGTGACCGCGGTCGGCCGGTGCGGGTCGTGGGCGCCAGGGTCGGTGTTGGGCACCGGCAGACCGTGGGAGAGCACCTGCTCGGCCGGGGTCAGCTGGCGGATGCCGATGGCGAGCACATGGTCCGGGTGGGTCTGTGCGAAGTCGCCGTATAGCTGGGGGTCGTGCTGGCCGTCGTCGCCGATCAGCACCCACCGCACGTTCGGGAACTCGCGGGCCAGCCGGCGTAGGGCCGTTCGCTTGTGCTCCTGGCCGCTCCGGAACCATCCGGTGTTCGTTGGGCCCCAGTCCGTCATCAGCAATGGCCCCGGCGGGTACCCGTGCCGCTCGAAGAAGCGTGTCAGTGTCGGAGCGGTGTTCCATGCGCCAGTCGACAGGTAGAACATCGGGGCACCCGGGTGGTCCGCCAGCAGCTCCTCATACAGAGCGGCCATTCCTGGTACGACGCGGCGCGCCTGCTCGTCACGTACGAACGTGTTCCAGGCCGCGATCAACGGCCGCGGCAGCATCGTCAGGATCACCGTGTCGTCGATGTCGCTGACAAGACCGAACGTCGCGTCCGGATCCGGGACGAAGATCCGCGCCCGTGCCTGGCGATCGCCGTGGACGCCCAGGAGGATCTCGTGCCAACCAGGCGGAAGCACGACCGGCACGGTGAGGTCGATGAAGCCACCGCGATCGGTGACGGCCTCGAACGTCTGCCCGCTGACTGTGACAGTCACAGGCACCTTCACTGCGGGCGCCGTGACGAACACGCGCCAGCCGCGGATCACCTGGTCCTCGTCGTACCGCGGCTGATTGCGCGGGTCGCGCCCGAGCACCACCCGCGCGAGCACGCGGACGAACTCGGTGTTGCCGTACCCGACCTGCGGGATGATCCGCTCCTGCCAGCCGCGCCGCCGCAGTATCGCCTGCAACCCGACGTTGAACCAGTCCTCGAGACGGGACGAGTAGTGCGGACGGGCCATACCAGAAACCTACCCGGAGCATGGGCCGCTAGTCGTCCTCCCCCGCGGTCCTCGGACAGTTGTTCCGCGAGTTCATCTGGTCTCGAGCGAACTGTCGGCGGCATCTTCTACGGTCTCCTCATGACCGCTCTCGGAATGTGCTTCCCGCGTACCTACCCGGCCGCGCTCGTCACCGATGTCGCGCGGCGCCTCGACCGCGGCGGCGCGGACGGGCTGTGGATCATCGAGGACTGCTTCTACACCGCCGGTCCGTCGCTGGTGTCGGCCGCGCTGACGTCGACCGAGCGGCTCACCGTCGGGCTCGGGATCGTGCCCGCGGTGGTCCGAACGGCAGCGGTGACCGCGATGGAGTTCGCGACGCTGGAGGCGCTCGGGCCGGGGCGCTTCCTGCCCGGGATCGGTCATGGGGTGCAGTCCTGGATGGGGCAGATGGGCGTCCGGCCGAAGTCTCCGCTGACGACGCTCGAGGAGGTCACGACGGCCGTCACCCGGTTGCTGCGGGGTGAAGAGGTGAGCTTCGAGGGCAAGGTGGTGTACCTCGACAAGGTTCAGCTCGATGCGCCGCCGGCCGACGTTCCGCCGATCCTGCTCGGTGTGCAGGGGCCGAAGTCGATGGCGCTCGCGGGGCGGGTCGCGGACGGGGTCGTGCTCGCGGAGCCGGCCACCGCGCCGTATGTGCGGCAGTCGGTGCAGTACGCCGGATCGCCCGAGGGGTTCGTGGTCGCGACGTTCACGGCGATGTGCATCCGGGCCGAGCGGAAGGCGGCGTACGAGTGGACCGCGCCGTGGCTCGGGTCGCGGATTGCCGATCGGGCGCCGCAGCTGACCGCGCTGCCGTTCTTCGAGGAGTTGCACAAGCTGTACGACGCGGGCGGTGAGGCCGCGCTGGTCGGTATGCCGCGCGACTGGTGGACCGCGATCGGCGCAGTCGGGACGCTCGACGACGCGGCCGCGCACCTCGACGGGCTGGAGGCGGCCGGGGTGAATCACGTCGGGCTGTTCCCGGATCCGGAGGTGGAGCACGGGCTGCCGCAGCTGGACTACGTGCTCGAGTTGGCGAAGCGTTAGGAGCGTTTCTTCGGGACGTGCGGGCGGTACGGCGAGACCGTCGGGTCGTTCGGGATCCAGAAGCGCCACGCGCGGTCGGCGGCTTCGCGGAGACCGACGCGGGGGCCGGTGGACGGTACGCCGTCGTACCCGGGGCCGTCGAGGAGCCGGATCGGTGAGTCCTTGGCCAGCAGGTCGGCGCCGTTACCCTCCCGACCGATGCCAAGGGCAACACACAGGCGCGCCGGACCGCGCGCGAGGTCGCGGTCCGGGTCGGCGGCGGGTCGCTTGTTCACAGGACCCGGTCTCACCTGGTTGAGGACGGACTTCTGCGGGGCGGGTTGGCCGCGGCGGATGCGGGCCAGTTCGACGCCTTCGATGATCTCGCCGGCTCGGAGCAGCACCGCGGACGGTTTGTT
This sequence comes from Kribbella jejuensis, assembly GCF_006715085.1. Lineage (NCBI taxonomy): Bacteria > Bacillati > Actinomycetota > Actinomycetes > Propionibacteriales > Kribbellaceae > Kribbella > Kribbella jejuensis. The sequence continues at coordinate 1,064,986 of NZ_VFMM01000001.1, forward strand.
CTCGGGGCCGACGACAACGTTCATGCAGAAGTGCATGCCGTACGTGAAGTACACGTACAAGAACCCGGGCGGCCCGAACATCACCGCGTTCCGTGGAGTCTGCCCGCGGTAGGCATGTGAGCCCGGATCGTTCGGCCCGTCGTACGCCTCGACCTCGGTCAGCCGCACCGCGACGGCCCCCTCGTCGCTGGTGCTGCGCAGCACCGTCCCGAGCAGCTTCGGCGCCACGTCGAGCACAGGACCAGCCAGAACTGAACGCCGCATGCGCAGCACCTTAAGCGAGGCGGGTGGCGTGTTGTTGGGTGCGGGTGCGGAGTTCGGTTAGTTGGGATTCGACTTGGGGTTGGGCGGTGCCGCCGCGGGTGTTGCGGGAGGCCAGGGAGCCTTGGACGGTCAGGGCGGAGCGGACCTCTGGGGTGAGGTGGGGGGAGATTGCGGCCAGGTCCTCGTCGGAGAGGTCCCAGAGTTCGATGCCGCGTTTCTCGCAGGCCTGGACGCAGGCGCCGGCGAGCTCGTGGGCCACACGGAACGGGACCTTCTGGCGGACCAGCCATTCGGCGATGTCGGTGGCGAGCGAGAAGCCCTGCGGGGCCAGCTCCTCGAGGCGCTCGGAGTTGAAGCGCAGCGTCCGGATCATCCCGGTGAACGCGGGCAGCAGCACCTCGAGGGTGTCGATGGAGTCGAAGACCGGTTCCTTGTCCTCCTGCAGGTCCCGGTTGTACGCGAGCGGCTGCGCCTTCAGCGTCGCCAGCAGACCGCTCAGGTTGCCGATCAGCCGGCCGGCCTTGCCGCGTGCCAGTTCCGCGATGTCCGGGTTCTTCTTCTGCGGCATGATGCTCGACCCGGTCGAGAACGCGTCGTCCAGCTCGACGAAACCGAACTCCTTCGTCGCCCAGATGATCACCTCTTCGGCCTGCCGGGACAGGTCGACGCCGATCTGCGCCAGCACGAAGGCGAACTCCGCGACGAAGTCCCGCGACGACGTGCCGTCGATCGAGTTCGCTGACGAGTTCGTGAAACCGAGCTCCACAGCAACGAACTGCGGGTCGAGGCCGAGCGAGCTACCGGCCAAAGCACCTGAGCCGTACGGCGAGTCCGCAGCAACGCGGGCGTCCCAGTCGGCCAGCCGGTCGAGGTCCCGGATCAGCGGCCATGCGTGCGCGAGCAGATGGTGGGACAGCAGTACCGGCTGCGCGTGCTGAAGGTGGGTACGGCCAGGCATCGCCACGCCAAGGTGCTGCGCCGCCTGGTCCGCCAGTGTTTCCACCTGTGCCAGCAGCAACCGCCCGATGATCCGGCCATGGTCGCGGAGGTAGCTCTTGAAGAGGGTCGCGACCTGGTCGTTCCGGGAGCGCCCGGCGCGCAGCCGGCCGCCCAGCTCGGCACCGAGCCGATCCAGCAACCCGTGCTCCAGCGCCGTGTGCACATCTTCGTCGTCCTCGGCGGGCAGGAAGCGCCCCGCGAGGACGTCGGCCAGCAGCTCGTCGAGCCCCGCCAGCATCGCGGTCAGGTCGTCGCCGGTCAGCAGCCCCGCACGGTGCAGCACCTTCGCGTGGGCCTTCGAGCCGGCGATGTCGTACGGCGCCAGCCGCCAGTCGAAGTGCGTGGACTTGCTCAACGCCGCCAGCGCGTCGGCCGGACCACCCGAAAAGCGGGCGCCCCACAACGCCGACTCCCTCGCACCGCTCTCACCTGAACCCACACCAACATCCTCTCTCAGTCGAAGCCAGGGCTGACCTGTTATGTCACCACTGGCAGGTTGTAACGGGCCAGCGGTGAAACAACCGGCCAGCGGTCGGGGGACCGGGCTAGCGGCCGCCGTTGTCGGGCCGCGGTTCGGAGCGGGCGGCGAGGGACAGGAAGCGGGCGGCCAGCGCCTGCCCGCCGGTGGGATTGCGGGAGACGACCATGACGGTGTCGTCGCCGGCGATGGTGCCGAGAACGTCGTCCAGTCCCACGTGGTCGATCGCCGACGCGAAGTACTGGGCCGCTCCCGGCGGAGTTCGCAGGATGACCAGGTTGGCGCTGCCCTCCGCTGACACCAGGAGCTCGGACGCCACCCGAGCCAGCCGCGCTTCGAAGGCCGCCGCCTCGCCGGCGCGTGGCGTACGGTCGCCGCCTTCACCGGGTACGGCGTACACGAGCTGGCCGGTGGAGTCGCGCACCTTCACCGCACCGATCTCGACCAGGTCCCGCGAGAGCGTCGCCTGCCCGACCACCAGGCCGGACGCGGCGAGCAGATCCGCCAGCTCGGTCTGCGACCGCACCGGCTGCCGCCCGAGCAGATCGACGATCCGCTGCTGCCGCGCGGTCTTGGTGGTCGGTACGGCGATACTCATCCGTCAAAGCTCCTTGCCAGCAGCCACGACAGCAGCGCCTTCTGCGCGTGCAGCCGGTTCTCGGCCTCGTCCCAGACGACCGACTGCGGGCCGTCGATCACGGCCGCCTCGATCTCCTTGCCACGATAGGCGGGCAGGCAGTGCAACACGATCGCATCCGGCTTCGCCTTGCCGAGCAGTTGTTCGGTGACGGCGTACGGCACGAACGGCGCCTCGCGCTCCGCCGCCTCGGCCTCCTGCCCCATCGAGACCCAGGTGTCGGTGGCAACGACATCGGCACCGTCGACCGCGGCGGCCGCGTCCGCGGTCCACGCGACAGATCCGCCCGTCGACGCAGCGATCTCCGCGGCCCGCGCGAGGATCGCAGGGTCCGGTTGATACTCAGCGGGCGAACCGACCACGACATGCATTCCGGCGGTCGCGCCGCCGAGCAGGTACGAGTGGGACATGTTGTTCGCGCCGTCGCCGAGGTAGACGAGCTTCAGCCCGGCCGTGGCGCCCTTGTGCTGCCGTACGGTCTGCAGGTCCGCGAGGATCTGGCACGGGTGGAACTCGTCGGTCAGCGCGTTGACGACCGGCACCGACGACGCCGCCGCCATCTCCTCGATCCGCGCCTGACCGAACGTCCGCCAGACGATCGCCGCGACCTGCCGGTCGAGTACCCGCGCGGTGTCCGCGATCGGCTCGCCGCGGCCCAGTTGCGAGGTCTGCGCGTCGATCACGAGCGGTACGCCGCCCAGCTCGGCGATCCCGACCGCGAACGAGATCCGGGTGCGCGTCGACGTCTTGTCGAAGATCACCGCGACGGTCTTCGGGCCCTCGAGCGGCTTGTGCCCGTACCTGTCCCCCGCCAGCTGCGCAGCCAGGGTGAGTACCTCGTCCTGTTCGACCGGCGAGAGGTCGTCGTCCCGCAGGAAGTGCCGCACCATCAGATCTCCACCTTGTCGAGCAGCCCGGGGAGGGCTGCGACGAAACTGTCGGCATCAGCCTTGCTGAGGATGTACGGCGGTGCCAGCCGCAACGCGTCCGGGATCGGGTTGTTGATCACGAACCCGGCCTCCAGCGCGAGCGCCGCCACCTGGTCCGACACCGGCTTGGTGAGCTGGATCGCGAGCAGCAGCCCGCGCCCGCGGACGCCCGCGATCAGCGGGTGGTCGAGCCCGATCACCGACGACGCGAGGTGGTTGCCGACGGCATTCACCTGGTCCAGCAGGCCGTCGCGCTCGATCACGGTCAGCACCGCGAGCCCGGCGATCGCCGCGACCGGGTTGCCGCCGAACGTGGTCCCGTGGTTCCCCGGCTGCAGCAGGTCCGCGGCAGCCCCGAGCCCGATGCACGCGCCGATCGGAATGCCCGCGCCCAGCCCCTTCGCCACCGTCACCAGATCCGGCGTGATCCCCTCGGCCTCGAAAGCGAACCAGCTCCCGGTCCGCCCGATCCCGGTCTGGATCTCGTCGATCCACAGCAGCGCGCCGTGCTCGGAGGTGATCCGCCGCGCGGCCTGCAGATATCCGGCCGGCGGTACGACGACACCGTTCTCGCCCTGGATCGGCTCGAGCACCACCGCTGCGGTCTCGTCGTCGACGGCAGCCGCCAGCGCCTCGGCGTCGCCGTACGGAACGAATTCCACGTCGCCCGGGAGCGGCGCGAACGCCTCGCGGTACGCCGGCTTCCACGTGACGGCCAGCGCGCCCATCGACCGCCCGTGGAAGGCGCCGACGGTGGAGACGATCTTGGTCCGGCCGGTGCGCCGGGTGATCTTGAACGCGGCCTCGTTCGCCTCGGTGCCGGAGTTCGTGAAGAACACCTTGCCCGGGGTGTCGAAGAGACCGAGGAGTTTCTCGGCCAGGGCGATCTGCGGTGCGGAGGCGAAGAAGTTCGACACGTGGCCGAGCGTGGCGAGCTGCGAGGTCACCGCGGACACCACGAACGGGTGCGCGTGACCGAGGCAGTTCACCGCGAGCCCGCCGAGCAGGTCGAGGTACTTGTTGCCGTCGGCATCCCACAGGTACGCGCCCTCGCCGCGGACCAGCACGCGCTTCGGCGCACCGAAGGTGTTCATCAAGGCACTCGAGTACCGAGCAGTGAGCGCGGCCTGTGAGCCGTCGATCGTGACGAGTTCGGTCATGACGGGATCACCTGGGTTCCACTTCCGGCGTCGGTGAAGATCTCCAGCAGCAACGAGTGCGGCACGCGGCCGTCGATCACGGTGGCGCGGGACACACCCGACTCGACCGCGCGCAGGCAGGCCTCCATCTTCGGGACCATGCCGGAGGCCAGCGACGGCAGCAGCTCGGCAAGCTCGGCGGTATCGATCTGGGTGATGATCTCGTCGCTGTCCGGCCAGTTCCGGTACAGCCCGGCGACGTCGGTGAGTACGACGAGCTTCTCGGCCCCGAGCGCCGAGGCCAGCGCGGCCGCGGCGGTGTCTGCGTTCACGTTGTGCGCCAGGCCGTCCTCGTCCGGTGCGATCGTCGACACGACCGGGATCCGGCCCGCGTCGATCAGGTCGATCACCGCTTCCGGCCGGACCTCGACGACATCCCCGACCAGCCCGATGTCCACCTGCTCCCCGTCGACCAGCGCGGTACGGCGTTCCGCGGTGAACAGGCCCGCGTCCTCGCCGGACATGCCGACCGCGAACGGACCGTGCGCGTTCAGCAGCCCGACGAGCTCGCGGCCGACCTTGCCGACGAGCACCATGCCGACGACGTCCATCGCCTCGGGCGTGGTGACCCGGAGCCCGCCGCGGAACTCGCTGTCGATCCCGAGCCGGCCGAGCATGTCGCTGATCTGCGGTCCGCCACCGTGGACGACCACGACCCGGACCCCGGCGTACCGCAGGAACACGATGTCCTCGGCGAACGCGCGCTTGAGTTTCTCGTCGACCATCGCGTTCCCGCCGTACTTCACCACGACAGTCTTGCCGTGGAACTGCTTCAGCCACGGCAGCGCCTCGGTCAGTACGGCGGCCTTCTCGATCGCATCCGCCTGGATCATGACGAGTACGCCGAGTTCTCTTCGACGTACGCGTGCGACAGGTCCGTGGTGAGGACGGTCGCGGACGCCGGGCCGGCGTGCAGGTCGATGACGACGTCGATCTCCAGGCCGCTCAGGTCGGCCTCGGAGCGGTCGACGCCCTTGCCGCCGGCGACACAGATGGCGGCGCCGTTCAGCGTGATGTCGAGCAGCGCCGGGTCGAACGCCGTGGGCGCGTTGCCGACCGCCATCGCGATCCGTCCCCAGTTCGGATCGGAGGCGAAGAACGCCGTCTTGCACAGGTTGTCCTCGGCAACGACCTTGGCGGCGGCCAGCGCCTCCGCCTCGGACGCCGCGCCCTGCACGGTGATGCTCACGTGCTTGGTGACGCCCTCCGCGTCCGCCTGCAACTGCTTCACCAGGTCAGCAGCCAGTGCGGTCAGTGCGGCCTCGAAGGCCTCCGGCGTCACGGTCACCCCGGAGGCTCCCGAGCTGAGCAGCAGCACGGTGTCGTTGGTCGACGTACCACCGTCGACGTCGAGCCGGTTGAACGTCTTGCCGACCGCGTTGCGGAGCGCGTGGTCGAGGTGCGGCTGGTCGAGAACGGCGTCGGTGGTGAGCACGCTCAGCATGGTCGCCATGTTCGGCGCACACATCCCCGCGCCCTTCGCGAACCCGCCGATGCTCCATCCGTCCGGGTGCTTCAGCGCGGCCTGCTTCGGCACGTTGTCGGTCGTCATCACCGCGGTCGCCGCCGACAGCCCCGCGGCCGCATCGTCACCGAGAGCTTCAACAGCTTTGTCGATCCCCGGGATCAACACATCCATCGGAAGTCGCTCGCCGATCAGGCCGGTGGAACAGACGCCGATCTGCGCAGCACCCACGCCCAAGACAGACGCCAGCTTCTCTGCGGTCTTGTGCGTGTCCTGGAAACCTTCAGGACCGGTGCAAGCGTTCGCGCCACCGGAGTTGAGCACCACAGCCTTCAAAGCGCCCGCGGTCAGCACCTGCTGCGACCACAGCACGGGTGCGGCCTTCACCTTGTTCGTGGTGAAGACCCCGGCGGCCGCGTCGAGCGGGCCGTCGTTCACGACGACGGTGAGGTCCGGCGTACCGGCGGGCTTGATCCCGGCGATCACCCCGGCCGCGCGGAAGCCTGCCGGCGCGGTCACTCCGGCGCTCCGATCGACTTGGGTGGCGGGAGTGACAGCTACGGTCACGGGGCGACTCCTACGAGAGGCAGGGCCAGGGTCTCGTCGAGCCCTTTGGCCAGGTTCATGCACTGCACGGCGGCGCCGGCGGTGCCCTTGGTGAGGTTGTCCATCGCGGCCACGATGACGGCGCGGCCGGTCCGCTGGTCCAGGGCGACCTGGAGTTGCACGGTGTTCGCCCCGAGGGTGGCCTGCGTCTGCGGCCACTGCCCCTCGGGCAGCAGGTGGATGAAGGGCTCGTCGACGTACGCGTCCTCGTACGCCTTCCGCAGCGTCGCGTAGTCGGTGCCGTCGGCAACCGGCGCGCTGCAGGTGGCGAGGATGCCACGGGCCATCGGTGCGAGTACCGGTGTGAACGACACGCTCACGGGCTGTGCGGCGTACGGCGTGAGGTTCTGCTCGATCTCCGGGGTGTGCCGATGTACGCCGCCGACGCCGTACGCCGAGGCGGAGCCCATCACCTCCGCGCCGAGCAGATGCGCCTTTGGGGCCCTGCCCGCGCCCGACGTCCCACTGACCGCGACGACCACGAGCTGACCGGGGTCGACGAGGCCCTGCTGTACGGCGGGGAGCATCGCCAGGGTGGAGACGGTCGGATAACAACCCGGTACGGCGACTCGGTTCGAACCACGGAGCTTGTCCCGTTGACCAGGGAGCTCCGGGAGCCCGTACGGCCACGAGCCGGCGTGCTCGCCGCCGTAGAACTCGGCCCACACCTCGGCCCCGGTCAGCCGGAAGTCCGCGCCGCAGTCGATCACGGTGATGTCATCGCCGAGCTGCTCGGCGATTCCAGCGGACTGTCCGTGCGGCAGGGCCAGGAACACCACGTCGTGACCGGCGAGGTTCTCCGCCGTGGTCTCGACCAGGATGCGCCCGGCCAACGGCACGAGGTGCGGGTGGTGCACGCCGAGCGCCGTACCGGCGTTCCCGCCGGCGGTCAGCGCGCCGATCTCCACCTCGGGGTGGCTGCTCAGCAACCGGAGCAGCTCGCCCCCCGCATAGCCACTGGCACCGGCCACCGCCACCTTCACGCTCATGTGAATGAGTATGCCACGAGACGGAAGAATATCCAACAACCACGTCCGCTTGGTCACCTACCCAATCACCGCCAGTGGAACCGGCTGTGACGCGGGTCATGTCACACCGTGGCGCCGGCGCGTGTCCGTGAGGGAGACGACGACCTGGAGGTGGGTTTGATGGCGCGGATCGAGCTGGAGCACAAGCGGACCTGGTTCGTGCGGCTGGCGGAGTGGGGCAGCCGACGTAAATACGGCGAGGTGCTGGATCCCGGGAAGGCTGCACTGCACAACCGGCGGGTGCTGACCACGATGCTGATGTTGGAGGGCTCCGCCGCGCGCTGGAACAAGCTCGATCCCGGCCTGAAGGCGCTCGCGGTGATGGCGACGTCGGCCCGGATCGGCTGCAGCTGGTGCATGGACTTCGGCTACTGGGAGTTCCATCACCAGGATGTCGACCAGGCGAAGCTTCGGGATGTGCCAGTGTGGCGGGACAGCTACGTCTACTCGGATCTGGAGCGCGCCGTGATGGACTACGCCGAAGCGATGACGGCGACCCCGCCGGAGGTCACCGACGAACAGGCCGAGCGGTTGCGGGCAGACCTCACCGACGAACAACTGGTCGAACTCACGGCCGCCGTCTCGCTGGAGAACTACCGCTCCCGGACGAACGCGGCGCTCGGGCTGACCAGCCAGGGCTTCAAGGAGTACTGCGACCTGAGGCCGGTGCAGTGACCGAGGAAGAGCTGGCCGCGGAGTTCGCCGAGCATCGTCAGGTGCTCGTCGGTGCGGCGTACCGCGTGGTCGGGAGCGTCAGCGACGCGGAGGACGTGGTCCAGGAGGCTTGGCTTCGCTGGGCTGCCGTAGACCACGAGGAGATCCGCGACCCCAGGGCGTACCTGATCCGGATCACCACCCGTCTCGCGCTCAACAAGCTGCGCGAACAGAAGGCGCGCCGGGAGGCGTACGTCGGGCCGTGGCTGCCCGAACCGCTCGCCACCGATGACGACGACCCGGCGGCCGCGGTCGAGCTGGCGGATTCGGTCAGTATGGCGATGCTCGTCGTCCTCGAGACGCTATCGCCACTCGAGCGCGCGACGTTCGTACTGCGGGAGGTCTTCGAGCTGCCGTACGACGAGATCGCGGACACGCTCGGGCGGTCGGAGTCCGCCGTCCGGCAGCTCGCCCATCGCGCCCGCGAGCACGTCCACGCCCGGCAACCGCGGCACCGCGTGGACAAGGCCCGGCACGACGAGCTGACCATGCGGTTCATGCAGGCCGCCGGCAGCGGCGACTTCGACCAGGTGGTCGCGCTGCTCGCGCCGGACGCCGTACTGATCAGCGACGGCGGCGGCAAGAAGCGCGCCGCGCTGCGGCCGATCCAGGGCGCGGAGAAGATCGCCCGCTGGCTGTTCGCGGTGCTCGCGGACAACCCGGGCTTCGAGATCCGGGTGGCGTCGCTGAACGACGAGCTCGCTTACATCGCGTACTTCGACGACCAGCCGGACACGGTCACGTTCATGAAGAGCACGGACGGGCGGATCACCGAGCTGTACCTGATCCGGAACCCGGACAAGCTGAGCCACGTTCCCCTGCTGGAGCCGTAGACTATCTGCAACTCAGTCGCAGCTGGAAGAGCAGAAGACCAGAAGCTCCCGCCCCCTCGCTTCGCTCGGGGGCCGGGGGTATTGAATCGAGCTGGAGGCGCGGTGAAGTATCTGGTGGCGGATCCGGACGAGGCACTCGATCCGGGGTTGCGGGCGGACCTGCTGGACACCTGGGTGGCCGCGACGAACGCGGGTGGCGCGGTCGGGTACACGCCGCCCGCGCCGGTGGACCTGGTCGCGGAGAACCTGGACGGCGCGCTCGGCCGGGTCGCGGCCGGGCTCGATCTACTCGGCGTGCTGCACAACGGCGAGCGGTACGTCGGCATGGGCATGCTGGTGTCGCGCGGGAGCGCGTTACAGGCGCACTGGCGGACGGTGCTGCGGGTGATGGTGCATCCGGAGTACCAGGGCAACGGCGCCGGACGGTTGCTGATGGAGGGTCTGCGCGGTTCCGCGGTCGACCTCGGCCTCGAGCAGTTGCAACTGACGATCCGCGGCGGGCTCGGCCTGGAGAACTTCTACGGACCGCTCGGCTACCGCGTCGTCGGCACCCATCCCCGCGCGATCCGGGTCGCCCCGGACGACTACCGCGACGAGATCATGCTGGTGAAGGACCTCTAGTGTCGTGAGTCGTTAATCCTGGTGCAGTAGCGGGCGATGGATTCGAGGATTTGATCGGCGGTTTTGGTCCACACGTAGGGTCGTGGATTGTCGTTCCAGGTGTTGATCCAGGCGCGGATGTCTGCGTTGAGTTCGCGGACGGAGCGGTGGGTGCCGCGGCGGAGTTTCTTGGTGGTCAGTTCACCGAACCAGCGCTCGACGAGGTTGAGCCAGGATGAGCTGGTGGGGGTGAAGTGCAGCACGAAGCGTGGGTGCGCGGTGAGCCAGCGTTTCACCGCAGGTGTTTTGTGGGTGGAGGCGTTGTCGAGTACGACGTGCACGTCGTACTCGGCTGGTACTTCGCGGTCGATGGTGGCGAGGAATTTCTTGAACTCGATCGCGCGGTGCCGGGCGTGCAGGGAACCGATGACGGTGCCGGTGGCGATGTCGAGCGCCGCGTACAGGCTGGAGGTGCCGGCGCGTTTGTAGTCGTGACTGGCCCGGACCGGCGTGCCGGGCATCATTGGGAAGATCGGCGCGGTGCGGTCCAAGGCCTGGATCTGGGACTTCTCGTCCACACATAGCACCACCGCGGCCTCGGGCGGGTTCAGGTAGAGCCCGACCACGTCGTGGACCTTGTCGATGAACAACGGATCCTTGCTCAGCTTCCACGAATCCTGCCGGTGCGGCTGCAGCCCGAACGCCCGCCAGATCCGCGACACCGCCGACTGCGACAACCCCAACTCGGCCGCCAGCGACCGCGTCGACCAGTGCGTGGCATCCTTCGGAGCTGTCTCCAGCGTCGTGGTGATCACCGCCTCGACCTGCTCATCGCGCACCGTCCGCGGCCGGCCCGGCCGCGGCTCGTCCAGCAAACCGTCCAAGCCCTGCTCGACAAACCGCGCCCGCCACCGCCGCGCCGTCGCGACATGGACATCCAGCTTGCGGGCCACCGCGCTCGTACTCAGCCCATCGGCCGCGGCCAGCACAATCCTCGACCGCACCGCCAGCCCGTTCGCCGACGTCGCACGCCGCGACCACGCCACCAACTGCGCACGCTGCTCATCGGACAACACCACCGCAGGAGCTACTGGATCCGGCACGAACCCACACTACCCAACTACCACTGAACTAATGACTCACGACACTAGTTCACCGTCGGCTGCGAGCCAGCCCCACGAGAGTTGCGCCGAGTGCCACCAGTAGGGCGGCCAGGGTGAGGACCACCGGTGGCGGGCCACCGGTCGGGGGGCGCTCCACCGATTCTGCGGTCACGTTGGCCGGCGCCGCGGTCGCAGACGTCATCGTTGAGGTTCCGATGAATGCCGCGACCGGCTTGAGCGTGACCGTACCGCCGGTGCCCGCGCTGTTCGGTTCTGCAGTCACCATCAGCGGGCCGGCGACAGTCACCGCGAGCAGCGCGGTGTCCGAAGTACCGTTCGCGTCGGTCACCCGGTATGCGAGCGCCCGCGTCGTACCGGCGAAGCCCTTCGCCGGGGTGTAGGTGACCGCACCATCCTCCACGACGAACGTGCCCTCGCCCGGAGCCGTGACCGACTTCTTCTGCTGCCCGTCGGAAGGATCGCGCAGTACGACGGAATCCGTGCGCAGCGGCGCCGACTGGTCCCCCGGCTTGTCGTTCTTCAGGACATTGACGGTCACCGGCGTATCGAACGGAGTCTCGGCGCTGTCGTCGGCGATCACCGGCCGGACCGGATCGACCGTGACGGTGATCGTCGAGCGGGCCGCGTTGTGGTTCGAGTCCTTCACCTCGTACGCGACCGGCCGCGCCGTACCGGAGAACGTCGCTTCCGGCGTGAACGTGACCTTGCCGTTGGCAACGACGTACGTCCCCTCGCCCTCACTGACCTGATTGACCAGCACGCCGTCCGTACCCAGGAGCAGGAGTGAGTCGGGCTCGAGCTGAGCTCCGGGGCCGGGTCTGTCGTTCGCGAGCGGGTCGATGGTCACCGCGACGTGCTGCTTGGTCCGGGCGTCGTCCGGCAGCGCGACCGGCCGCGCCTGCACGGTCACCGTCAACACACCGGACCCGAGCGTGCCGTTGCGGTCGGCAACCTGGTACCCCACCGGGACCGCGACGCCCGCGTACCCGTCGATCGGCGCGAACCGGATCGCACCCGTCGGCTGCACCGTGAACGTCCCCTCCCCCGGGACGACGAGCGACGGCAGCGGGTCGCCGTTCACCGGGTCGACCAGCCGGACGCCGCCGGCTGTCAGCGGTGCGCTCGGGTCGCCGGGCTGGTCGTTCGCCAGTACGTCAACGGTGATCGCGGTCGCGTACGGCGTCGTCGCGGTGTCGTCCTTGATCACCGGGACGATCGGCGCGACGCTCACCGTGACGGACGAGCTCGCGAGGTTCCCGGTCGAGTCCTTGACCCGGTACGCGACCGAGACGGCGCCGCGGTACGCCGGTTCCGGGTCGAAGGTGATCTTTCCGGACTTCACGGTGAAGCTGCCCTGCCCCGGGACGACTGCAGTCGGGCCCCAAGTCGTGCCGTACACCTGCAGCGACGCCGGATCGAGCCGAGCGCCGGTCCCGGGCTCGTCGTTCGCGAGCGGGTCGACGGTGACCGTGACGTTCTGCTTGGTGTCGATCGGGTCCGCGACGGCCTTCGGTCCACTTCCGACCGTCAACAGCAGCAAGCCTTCCGCTGTGGTCCCGTTGGCGTCCGCGATCCGGTACGTCGTCGGCGTCGTCACGCCCTGGAACCCCTTGGCCGGCGTGAACTTCACGCCGCCGTACGCGTCGACGGCGTATGTCCCCTCGCCGGTCCGCGTCAGCGTCTTGCTGTACTTGCCGTTCGCGTCCTTCAGCTCGACGCCGGCGGGCTGCAGCGGCGCCGACGGGTCGCCGGGCTTGTCGTTCGCGAGCACGTTGACGGTGATCGCATGTCCGTACGGCGTGATCGCGGAGTCGTCGACGGCCACCGGGTCGACCGGTACGACGGTCACCGTCAGCGTCGCGCCGGCGTAGTTGCCGTCGGAGTCGGCGACGCGGTACGCGACCGGTTGCGCCGTGCCGCGGAACGCGGGCACCGGGTCGAACCGGATCGCCCCGCTCGGCAGGACCGTGTACGTGCCCTCGCGCGGAGCCGTCACCTTCTTCGCGGACCCGATCAGCTCGACCGATCCGCTGTTCAGCGTCGCATCAGTACCGGGACGGTCGTTGGACAGCACGTTGATCGTCACGGTCACGTTCTGCAGCGTGGAGCCGGTGTCGGCGACGGCGATCGGCGGCTGGCCGACGGTGACGGTCAACCGGGCGGTCGTCGTGGTCCCGTTCGTATCGGCGACCTGGTACGTCAGCGGCGTACCCGGCCCGCGGAATGTCGCCGCCGGATCGAACCGGACAGCTCCCCCGTCTACGGTGTACGTTCCCTCGTTCAGGATCCGTACCACCTCCTTCGCCAGCCCGTCCGCCGGATCGATCAGCTGCAGACTGCCCGGTACGAGCGGGGCTGCCGGGTCGCCCGCCTTGTCGTTGACGAGCACGCTCACGGTGACGGTCCTGTCGTACGGCGTCCGCGCGGTGTCGTCGGCGGCGATCGGGGTGATCGGCGCGATCGTGACCGTGATCGTCGAGCGCGCGGTCTGCCCGAACTCGTCGGAGACCTGATACGTCACCTTGGCCGCCGTACCGGTGAACGTCGGCAGCGGATCGACGGTGACCGTGCCGTCCGGGTTGGCCTGGTACACGGCCTGGCCAGGGATGTTCACCAGCTTCTTCAGCGCGCCGTCGGCCGGGGCGACGAGCGTGAGGCTGTGTGGATCGAGCACGGTGCCGACGCCGGGGACGTCGTTGGTCAGTGGACTCAGCCGGACAGGGACGTTCTGCTTGCCGGTCACGGTGTCGGGTTCGGCGGTCGGCGGCGCGGGCTTCGCGACGGTCACGGTCAGCGTTGCGGTGGTCGTCGTACCGTTCACGTCCGCGACGCTGTAGGTGACCGGCGTCGCGACGCCGGCGAACTTCGGCTCCGGGTCGACCTCGATCGTGCCGTCAGCCTTCGTCGTGTACTTCGCCTGCCCGGGCACTACGAGCGTCGCCGCCGGGCCGACCAGCCGTACGGTTCTCGGCACCAGAGGGGTCGACGGGTCGCCGGCCTTGTCGTTAGCGAGCACCGGCACGGTGACGTCGGTGTCGTACGCCGTACTCGCGGTGTCGTCAGCGGCCTCCGGCTGCACCTTCGTCACGCGCACCGTCAGCGTCGACTTCCCGATCGCACCGTTGCCGTCGGCAACCTGGTAGCCGACCGGGGTCGCCGTCCCGCTGAAGGACGGCAGCGGATCGAAGGCCACCGTGCCGTCGGGTTTGACCACGTACTTCCCCTGGCCGGCGACCACGAGTGAGAGCGCCGGATGGGTCGCGGCCAGCAGACGTACGCTGCCGGGCGTCAACGGTGCGCCGGTCGGGCCGGGCTTGTCGTTGTCGAGGACGGACGCGACCACGTTCCGTCCTTGCAGCGTGGTGATCGTGTCCGGGTTCGCGACCGGCGGGCCCGGCGCCGCGACCGAGACGGTGAGCTGAGCGCGGGCCGCCGTGCCGTTCTTGTCGAGCACTTGGTAGGTGATCGGCGTACCGACACCGGTGAAGCCGTGCAGCGGGTCGAAGGTGATCCTGCCGGCGGCCGCGACATACGTGCCCTGGTGCGCGATCGTCAGCTTGTCGAGCAGCTGCTTGGTGACAGGGTCGATGAGCCGCAGCGTCGACGGGATGAGCGGTGCGTCCGGCGAACCGGGCAGGTCGTTGTCGAGGACTGGTACGACGACGGCGGTGTCGAACGCGGTCGAGACCGAGTCACCGTTGGCGACCGGCGTCACTGGGGTGACCGTGACGGTGAGCGTGGACTCGGCGGTCTGGTGCGTGCTGTCGGTGACGCGGTAGCCGATCGACGGACCGACGCCGGTGAACTGCGGTACGGGGACGAAGTCGACGCCGCCGTCGGGCTTCACGACGTACTCGCCCTCGCCCGCGATCACGATCTCCTTCTTGAACGTCGCGTCCGCCGGATCACGCAGTAGGACCGAACCCGGAACAAGCTGCACTCCGGTGGCCGCGTGGTCGTTGGCGAGCGGCTTCACGCTCACGCTGGTGTTCTGCGGCGTGGACGCGGTGTCAGGGGTGGCGACCGGGCGGTCCGGGAGGGCCACGGTGACAGTCAGCTTCGCGGTCGCCGTCGTACCGTTGCTATCGGCAACGCGATAGCCGACCGGTTTCGCCGTACCGACGAAGCCTGGGACCGGCTCGACGCGGACGGTGCCGTCGGTTCCGGCGACGTACTTCGCCTGGCCGACGACGTTGACCATCTGGCCGCACGTCTGATTGTCGACAATGCACAACGTGTTGGGGACGAGCTGCGCGGTCGGATCGCCCGGCTTGTCGTTCGCGAGCACGTTCACGATCACGGGAGCATTGAAGGCGGTCGTCGCGCTGTCGTCGGCCAGCAGCGGCGGAGGCGGCGGCGTGATCGCGAACGGGTAGTCCTCGACCTCGCCCGCATCGGCCGCACCGGTCGGCTCCTCGACCTGCGCGTTGTTGTACCCGACCCGCATCCGCGCGTACGACGCACCGGCCTTCGGCGCGATCTCGCTCCACCGCAACGTCACCGTCGTCTGCCCGGCAGCGAACGAGCTGCACGCCCGCTCCCCCGGATCGAACGTCCCGTTGACGTTGAGGTCGATCCACCCACAAGCACGCCCGGCCTTCGACGCACCGGCCAACTGCAGGTCGGCGGAGTACGACGTCTTGCCGGTGTGCAGCGGTGCGAAGACGGCACCGTCATCGCCCTGATCCGGCACCGCCGGGCCAGTCGCCGCGTTGGCAACGGTCGCGTTGTCCTCGGTGACGCTCTTGCCGAGTTGTACGTCGCTCAGCACCGACCACGCAGCGCCGTACGACGCGGGCGCATCGCCGAAGTCCTCCGGCGTCGACGCGACGATCGAGAACGCGTCGCCGGACGAGCCGTTGTTCAGCGCGGGCAGCTTCGGGTGCTTGGTGAACAGCGCGCTGACGTCGAAGCTGACCTTCGTGACCACGCCGTTCACCCGGATCGAGCCGCAGGCGGCGGTTGCCGAGGTATCGAGGCCGGACGGGGACTTGGTGTTGACGCAGTTCGGGCCGGTGTCGTGGTTCGCGGCCGTGATCGTGTCACTGGTGACGGCGAGGTTGTTGCCCTGGCCGAGCTTCGTGAGGCTGACACCTGGCGTGGTGAGCTTCAGGACCGCGTGCAGTTCGGACTGCGCGACCGTCTGGCCGCTCACGGTCCGGGTGACCGAACCGCCGAGACCGCCGACGTGCAGGACCGGATTGCGCACCGGCTGCGAGAACGCGATCGTCAGCGTGCCGCGGTCGTCGCACCCGCCGGTGGACGCACAGTCGCCGGTGTTCACCACGACGTCCTGCGCAGGCGTCTTCGTCCCGATCGCCGGCTGGTATGTCGTCGGCGTACTCCCGAGGAAACCTGCCGTCGACGGATCGCCGAGCGCGGTCAACCCGCTCGTGCTGATCGTCTGCCGCAGTCCGGAGCCTGGCATCACGGTGGTCGCCGCATCGGTGAACGACGCGGTCGGGACCTCGTAGGCACCGGCAGTGATGCTGCTGAGGCTCAGCAGGCAGGCGGTAAGAAGAATGGCCCCCGGTCGGGTTGCCCGCATGTGTCCAGCCCTCCCGAGCAATCACAAAAGACGGCCGCGGGCGGGCGAACCTTGCCACGTCATGTTACGGGACAATCACTGTCCGAGTTCGTAGATCCTGACCTTGCCGATGCTGTGTCGCAGGACGGCCAACTGGTCGAGCGCGGGCGCCACGGGTCCGTTGCGGGCGTCGGCGTACAGCCAGCGGACGCCGTACTCGCCGTGCAGTTTCCGTAGGGCTGCCGGGGTCGGTGCAGTGAGTGCCTGCTCGGTGAGCGCGTAGCGGTCCGGCCACGGCGACGGCTGTTCGGTGTAGCGGTGACCGCCCTGGCCCTGCTTGGCCATCGCCTGGTTGGTGTACGCCCAGCCTTCGAGGAAGGTACGGCGGCCGGCGATCCCACTGACCAGGTAGCCGCGAGCGTCGCAGCCTGACGCGATCGAGCCCGCCGGGCGGCACCACGTGTTGGTGGCGACCACGTCGGTTGTCGCCGAATTCTGGCCGAGCCACAACGCCGCCTCGGCCTCGTCCGGGTACACCCACCAGTGCGCAGCCCGGTACGTCGGTGCCTTCTCGGTGTCCCCGCGGACCGCGCTCTGCAGGAACGAGCTGATCGGTGCGGTGGAGAGCAGTACGAGTACGACGAGCATGCCGCCGCCGGCTTGCCGCAACGTCAGACGCCAGACGAGCAGCAGGAAGAGCGTGATGCCGAGGACAACCAGCAGCATCCGCGTGCTGAGCCACAGTTGGCGACCGGTCGAGGCCGCTGGAACACCGCGTGCCCAGACGAGCAGACCGGCGTACCCGATCGACAGGACGAAGGCCGCGATCGCGATCGGGATCGGTCGCCCCGACGCACGTGCACTGGTCGCGGCGAACCAGCCCGCTCCGGCCAGGCTGAACGGTGCGGCTGTGTAGACGAAGTACGACTCGCTCACCGAGGGGTGGTCGACCAGGAGATAGCCGGCCCAGCCCGCGATCATCGCGCCGAGCAGGAACCACGCGATCGGGTCCTTCCGGCCCATGACGCCGAAGCCGGCCCAGGACATCGCCTGCAGAGTCAGCAGCAGGCCTAGCAGCAGGCTGAGTGTTCCGAGCACCTCCCCGTGCATGAGAGCCGGGAGAATCAGGCCGCCGTCACCTGGTTGCGTCTTATCGCCCGTGGCAGCTGTGTAGACGGGCAGTGACTTTAGTACGGCCAGGAACTGTAAGCGGGAACCACTGGTACTGCCGGCAACGCTCAGGAAGGTGATGGCGCCGACAACGAGCAGTACGGCAGTCGTACCGATCAGGCGCCAAGGGAGGCGTCGCGTTGTCACCAGTACATAGAGGGCAGCCAGGCCGACGGCTCCTACGAGAAGCGGGAGCACTGTGGGCTTAGAGCCGCCACCTACTAGCACTACGGGCACTATCAACAGCCAGAGCCACCGGGTGCCGTTTCTGAACAGCAGTTCGATCAAGAACACCGCTACGGCAACAGCCGCGACCATGCCGAAGGTCTGCGACGGGCTGAGCAGGCTGACGGGCGGTGCGAGGTTCACGCTGGTGTCGACCAACAAGAACAGCTGCGGCGCGGCCAGGGCGAGTGCCGCGAGTACGCCGGTCCACCACGTGCGGCTGACGGTTCTGGCGAGGGTTGCGCAGACGAGCAGCGAGACGACCAGCCATGGGAGGACCCAGAGTCGGAACAGTACGACGAGCGGTGTGAGCCGCGTCGTGTCCACGGCCGCGGCCATGTCGGCGTTGGCGAACCAGTGGTAGTCGAGGCGCTCCCCCACGACCTGCGGAAGCTGGGGCGGCACCGAGCGCGTCAGCTCGTGCACCATCGACAGGTGGTAGAGCAGGTCCGGGTAGTACGCCTTACCGTCGGGGGGCATCGCGTGGTACGCCATCACGCCGAACGTGGTCGCACCGATCATCACCGCCGCGGACACGGCCAAGCAGACGGTCCATGCGAACGGCAACGGCTTGGGCTCGGCGATCCGGAAGTATCGCCGCCCCGCGATCGCGAACCCGATCAGCAGCAGCGCCGGCCAGACGATCAACCACCGTTGCCAGCCGAGCGCGGTGAAGATCGCCCAGCCGATCAACTGCCAGGTCGCGCCGACGACCGACCCGAGCCCGAGATCCTCCGCCCAGTTACCGGTACTGCGCCAGACCGCCCGCAGGATCAGCGTGCCGGGCAGCGCGATCGCGCCCGCGAAGTACGCGGCGTACTTGAGCACCGGCCCGGGGCCGACGTCCCCGAGCGCAACGAACCCGCCGACCGCCACCAGAATCGGCAGCAGCCACGGGACAGCCCGCTTCATCTCTGAGAGGGCGTCTTGGTTTCGTGGACCGGCTCCTGGTGGCCGTGGTCCTCCAGGCTGTCGTAGCCGACGAGGAACTGCGGCCTCCGCTGGCTCGACTGGAACAAGCGCGCCACGTACTCACCGAGCAGACCGAGACAGAGCAGCTGGATCGCGCCGATCACGCTGACCGCGAGCACCGTCGACGTCCAACCGGGAATGCTGCGGCCGGTCAGCTTGATCACCAGCGCGCCGATCACGAACACGCCGGACATCGCGCCACCGAGCAGCCCGAGCCAGGTCGCCAGCCGCAACGGCGCCGCCGAGAACGCGGTCACGCTGTCGAACGCCAGCCGGATCATCTTCGAGACGCTGTACTTCGTGGTGCCGGCTGCGCGCTCCGCCCGGACGTACCTCACCTCGGTGCTCGGGAAGCCGAGCCACGGGATCACAAGCCGGAACACCCGGCCGTCGTCGGGCAGCGCGTTCACCGCGTCCACCACCCGGCGCGTCACCAGCCGGAAGTCGGCCGCGTCGAACGGGATCTCCTTGCCGACCAGGCGGCACATCAACCGGTAGTACAGCCGGGCGCTGGTCCGCTTCGCCCACGAGTCGCTCGAGCGGTCGGAGCGGACGCCGTACACGACGTCGACGTCCTCTTCTTCGACGGCGCGCAGGAACTCGGCGATCACCTCGGGCGGATCCTGCAGGTCGGCGTCGATCGTGACGACGTACCGGCCGCGGGCGCGGCGGAAACCGGCCGACTGCGCGGCCTGGTGACCACTGTTGCGGAGCAGCCTGATGACGCGCAGCTGCGGCCAGTCCTTCGCGGCGTCGAGCAGCAGCGCGGCGGTCCTGTCCCGGCTGCCGTCGTCGACGACGAGCAGTTCGTACGCGATCCCGAGCCCGTCGAGCAACGGGTGCATCCGCTGGAAGAAGATCGGCAGCACCTCTTCCTCGTCGTACATCGGTACGACGACGGAGAGCTCGGGCTTGTCCCGCATCGGCTGCCTTTCGGATCAGATCAGAGGTTGACCTTAGCGTGCCCTAGGTCGGCGAGATCGCCACCGCTCCGGTGCGGCGCGGGTCGCCGACCGCCAGCAGGCCGTCGGCCGGATCCCAGAACGCGGCCGCGACACCGCCGAAGTACATCGAGTGCGGCGGCATCGGGCGGGTCGGCAACGCGGTCGAACCGGACACCGGCAGGTCGTCCTCGTAGTCGACGACGACATCCTCGCGGACGCGGACGTGCAGCCGCGGATGCTCGACGGCCTCGCGGAGGCTGAGCCCGCCGTGCGTGTACAGGGCGTAGACCTGGGCGATCGCAGTGGGGATCCGGTCCGAACCGGGCGAGCTGATCGCGAGCACGGC
This sequence comes from Kribbella jejuensis, assembly GCF_006715085.1. Taxonomy (NCBI): domain Bacteria; kingdom Bacillati; phylum Actinomycetota; class Actinomycetes; order Propionibacteriales; family Kribbellaceae; genus Kribbella; species Kribbella jejuensis. The sequence goes on from NZ_VFMM01000001.1 coordinate 1,085,046, forward strand.
GCCGTCGCTGTCGCGTCGGGCGACGCTCGGCGCCATGTTCGAGGTGAGCCGGGTGCCCGGGGCGAGGCTGTGCGGGCCGCCGTGCAGGAGCTCCTGCTCACCGAGCGCGTTGTTCAGCCAGATGCCGGTGCCCGGGGTGAGTACGCCGGAGCCGTAGCCCGAGGAGACCGTGATCGCGCACGCGTCGCCCTCGTCGTCGACGACCGACACCGTCGCCGTACTCGGGGAGGTCAGCGCGCGCAGGTCACCGGCCGCGGCCAGGTCGAGCAGCTTCTGCCCTTCGAGCTTCCGTGCGTCCTCCGCATCGAGCTCTGCGAGCCGGCGGCCCAGTACGGCGTGCTGCACGTCGATCAGGCGCTCCAGCTCCGACTGCCGCCAGCTCCCGTCGGTCGGTACGCCATCGAGCAGCGCGAGCATCGCCGCCGCCGCGACTCCACCGACCGCGGGCGGCGGGTTCGTGGCGAGCCGCCAGCCGTTCTGCTTCACGACCAGGGCCGGACGGACGACGGCCTCGTACGCCGCGAGGTCCTCGGCGGTGAGGATGCCGTCGTTCGCGGCCATGTCCTGGATCAGGAGCTGGGCGAGCTGGCCGGTGTACATGGTCTCGGCGCCGTCGCGGCCGATCAGCTCGAGCGCCTCGGCCAACTCCGGGATCACGACCGTACTGCCGGCCTTGATCACCTCGCCGTCCGCGTCGTGTACGACACCGTGGCTGGGTTGGTGCCAGCCGAAGATGATCTCGTGGGTGAAGCCGAGGTAGTACCCCGAGGTGCGGCTCAGCGGGAAACCGTTGCGGGCGACGTCGATCGCGGGCTGGACGACCTCACGCCACGGCGCCTTCCCGGATCGGCGATGGGCCAGGTCGAGCGCCTTCATCCCGCCCGGTGTGGCGACCGATCCGTGGCCGACGGTGGTCGTCGTACCGCCGCCGTAGTCGGTGGTGATGTCCCAGACGCCGCGCCCGAAGCTGTCCGTCGACAGGCCGCGGCCGGGCATCTCCACCCAGCCGTCGATCGTGACCGGCTCACCGCCGGCCACCTGCAGCGTGACGAACCCACCGGACGCCGGCGACACCACACCGATCTCGTTCACCATCGTGACGAGCGTGGCCGCGATCGCGGCATCCACCGCATTGCCGCCCTCGGCCGCCACCCGCACACCGGCATCGGCAGCCGCCACATTCGGCGCCGCCACCGCCACCCGCGGATGCCTGCCGCTCATCGCAACCGACCCGCCCGGTCGGGGGTGACCGGGGGACTCGTGCGGGCGCCCGTGGGCATGGTGGTCAGCCGACCCGTTGGACGGCGTTGAAGCGGTCGACCGTCACCTGGACCGCGGCCTGGCGGGCATCGGCGACCTCGTTCTCCTTCAGCGTGCGGTCCGGGGCCCGGAATCGCAGCGCGAACGCCAGCGACTTCTTGCCCTCGCCGATCTGCTCGCCCGTGTACACGTCGAACAGCCGCACCGACTCCAGCAGCTCGCCCGCACCTTCGGCCAGCGCATCCTGTACGTCGGCCGCCGGGACGTCCGCCGCCACGATCAGCGCGACATCCTCCTTCGCGACCGGGTACGACGAGAACGGGTGCGCGGTGATCGACTCCGGGCCCGCCGCGATCAGCGCGTCCAGGTCCAGCTCGAGCGCACTCGACCGGGCCGGCAACCCGAACGCCTGGCACACCTTCGGGTGCAGTTCGCCCGCGTGACCGACGACCGTGCCGTCTTCGAGCGAGAACTCCGCACACCGGCCCGGGTGCCACGGCGCGAGCTCCGCGTTCTTCACCACCGGCTCGACGCCGACCGCGGACGCGATCAGCCGAGCGATCTGCACCGCGTCGGCCCAGCCGGCCGGACGGCCCTTGCCCCACCAGCCGGTCGGCGTCAGCGAACCGGTCAGCACCGCGCCGACGTGGAGCGGCTGGTCCGGGAGGGCGTCGTACAGCGCCTGGATCTCGTCGTCGCTCGGGCGATGCGCCACCGACGGCAGCGGCGCGGGCTTCGTCTCGGCCTTGGGCAGGAAGACCAGGCCGGTCTGGAAGATCGCCAGGTCCGTGGCGCCGCGGCCGACGTTCCGCTCGGCGGTCCGGAGCAGGGTCGCGAGCAGGGTCGTCTGCATCGACGGCTCTTCGTCGGACAGCGGGTTGACCAGCTTGACCGTCGTACGCCGGGAATCGTCGGCCGGAATAGCCATCGCGTCGAAGTCGGCGTCACCCGTGAACGGATAGGACACCACCTCGGTCAGCCCGGCACCGACCAGCGCGGTCGCCACCCGACGCCGCCGCCGCTGCGACACCGTGAGCCCCTGCCCACCCGGCGCCGCCGGCAACACCGAAGGCACGTTGTCGTACCCGAACAGCCGAATGACTTCCTCGGCAAAGTCGTTCGGATCCCGCAAATCCGGCCGCCAGGACGGCGGGGTCACCGCCAACAGATCATCACCAACCAGCCTGGACGATCCAAGGGTGGTGGTACCGACGGTCTCGAGCGCGGGGGCGTGTGCACCCGCCGCCAACGGAGCGGCGACCGCGTCAGCCGCGGCAGCCTCGACCGTACAGCCGACGGACTGCAGGTGCTTCAGAGTCTCGTCCAAGGTGATGACCGCGCCGGCGACTCGGGCTGCGTGGTCGGCGCGGAGGTTGACCGGGGACGGGGCCGGGTGTGTGTCGACGACGGTCTCGTCCGGGAGGATCGTGCCGCCGGCGTGTTCGGCGAGCAGGTCCGCGACGCGCTGGGCGGCGTACCGCGGGAGGGCCGGGTCGACCTCGCGTTCGAAGCGCCGCGATGCCTCCGACGACAACTTGTGCCGGCGCGACGCGCGCGCGATCACGATCGGGTCGAAGTGCGCGGCCTCGATCACGACATCGGTGGTCGCATCGGAGATCTCGGTCGACGCACCACCCATCACGCCCGCGATACCGATCGGCCCGGAGTCGTCGGTGATCAGCAGGTCCTCGGCGTCCAGCTCGCGGGTCTGGTCGTCGAGCGTCATCAGCTTCTCGCCGGCGTTCGCCCGCCGGACGACGATCCCGCCGGACAGCCGCGCCTCGTCGTAGGTGTGGATCGGCTGCCCGAGCTCGAGCATCACGTAGTTCGCGACGTCGACCCCGATCGAGATCGGCCGCATCCCGGACGCGAGCAGCCGCTTCTGCATCCACCGCGGCGACAACGCCTGCGGGTCGATCCCGGTCACCGTCCGCGTCACGAACACGCTGCACGCGCCAGCATCGTCGACGCGCACCGGATACCCATTCGCACCCGAACCGTTCAACGCGAGCTCGGCCGGATCCTTGAGCGGTACGCCGTACGCCGTCGCCGCCTCGCGCGCGACGCCGCGGATCGACAGGCAGTACCCGCGGTCGGGCGTCACCGCGATGTCCAGCACGTCGTCCCGCAGCGAGAGCAGCTCGATCGCGTCGTCACCCGGCTTCGCCTCGCCGGGCTCGAGCACCACGATCCCGTGCGTGCCGTCGTCGCCGAGGCCGAGCTCCGTGCTCGAGCAGATCATGCCGTTCGACACGTGCCCGTACGTCTTCCGCGCGGCGATCGCGAACCCGCCGGGCAGCACCGCACCCGGCAGCACGACGACCACGAGATCTCCGACCTCGAAGTTGTGGGCGCCACAAACCACCCACTGCGGCTCGTCCTTGCCGATGTCGAGCGAACACCAGCGGATCGTCTTGCCGTTCTTCTGCGGCTCGTTCTCGTACGTCAGCACCTTGCCGACCACGAGCGGCCCGGTCAGGTCGGACTCCTCGACGGTCTCCACCTCGAGGCCGGCCCGGATCAGCTGCTCCGCGACCTGGCGGCCGGTGACGTCAGCCGGGAGGTCGACGTACTCACGAAGCCATGACAGTGGGACCCGCATCAGATCTCCATCCCGAACTGGCGGCTGAACCGCACGTCACCCTCGACCATGTCCCGCATGTCCTCGACGCCGTTGCGGAACATCAGCGTCCGCTCCAGGCCCATGCCGAAGGCGAAGCCCGAGTACCGCTCGGTGTCGATGCCGTTGGCCTGCAGCACCCGCGGGTTCACCACGCCGCAGCCGCCCCACTCGATCCAGCCCTCGCTGCCACAGGTACGGCACGGGCGGTCCGGGTTGCCGACGGACGCGCCGCGGCAGACGAAGCACTTCAGGTCGACCTCGGCCGACGGCTCGGTGAACGGGAAGAAGTTCGGCCGGAGCCGCGCCTCCAGGCCCTCGCCGAACATCGACACGACGAAGTGGTCCAGGGTGCCCTTGAGGTGGGCGAGCGTGATGCCTTCGTCCACCACGAGGCCCTCGACCTGGTAGAAGACCGGCGTGTGCGTCGCGTCCAGCTCGTCGGTGCGGAACACCCGGCCCGGGCAGATCACGTAGATCGGCGGCTTGCGGCTCAGCATCGACCGCGACTGCACCGGCGACGTGTGCGTCCGCAGCACCTTGCCGGAGCCGGCCGGCTCGACGAAGAAGGTGTCCTGCATCTGCCGCGCCGGGTGGTCGGGCTGGAAGTTCAGCGCGTCGAAGTTGAGCCACTCGGCCTCGACCTCGGGACCCTCGGCGACATCCCAGCCGAGCGCAGTGAACACGTCCGCGACCTGTTCGGAGATCAGCGACAGCGGGTGCCGCGCGCCCAGCTCGGGGGTGTGCCACGGCAGCGTCACGTCGACACGCTCGGTGGCGAGCATCTGCTCCTCGTGCTCGGCCTCGAGCACCGCGAGCCGGGCCGCGAACGCCTCGTTGATCGCCTTCCGGGCGGCGCCGATCCGCTGACCGGCCTCCTTGCGGGCCTGCGGCGGCAGCGCGCCGATCTCCCGGTTGGCCAGCACGATCGGCGACTTGTCGCCCAGATGCGCCGACTTCGCCTCCTGCAGGGCAGCCAGATCGGCCGCCCCGGTAAACGCCGTCAAGGCCTCGTCACGGGTCCGCTCCACCTCTTCGGCATGCAGCGGCGTCACTTCGACCGGGTCGTAATCAGTGTTGGGACCGGACATGGCTCGCTCTCGGGTTGGTACGTCTGCGGATTGCAGTCTAGAAACCCCAACCCCAAGACCGTGAATCGGCCGTCCACAACCCCGCGCGGATCACCCCAGTTTGTGCCGGGCGCGGATCGTTCCGATCAGGAGGCCGAGGGCCGCGAGGAAGGCTCCCATGCCGATCGGGAGGTAGAAGTACGGGTACTTCGTGGCCAAGCCCGGGTCGTTCCACGGCTCGTGGCCGGGCGGTGGCTCCACGAGGATGAGGCACACTGCCCCGGTCAGGTCGTATCCGGCCGCGAGAACCAGGGTGAGTATGGCGAGGCCGCGTGACCATGCGAGCACGCGGCGCTTGCCACGGGAGCGGCCGTTGAGCATGGTGCCCAGGCCGAACGGCAGGAGAATCAGCATCGACATCAGGACCAAGTTGGCGAGTTGCTGATGGTCAGGCACAACTCGGCATCCTGTCAGTGCACCGGGTCGTCCACGGTCGCGGTGTCCTGGACCTTGGCCTGACCCTTCGGGAGGACTGCGAGGGCGACGACGGCACCAGCGAGCGCGCCCGCGGCGCCGACCGTCATCGCGATCGACATGGCGTCGACGAAGGCGTGCTTTGCGGCGAGGAAGAAGTCCGGGCCCAGGGCGAGGGTGTCGGCGATCGACTTACGCGCCGCCTCGGGGACCGAGTCCGGAAGGGCCGACGAGTACGCCGCCGCCAACACACTGCCCAGTACGGCGACCGACAGCGCGGCGCCCGTCTGCTGGACGGTGTCGTTCATCGCGGAGCCGACGCCACGGTGGTCCGGCGGCACGGCCTGCATCAGCAAGGTGTACGCGGCCGGACCGGCCAGGCCGCCGCCGACGCCCATCACGAGCAGGCCGACGATCAGCAGTCCGTACCCGCTGGTGTCCGACACCTGCGTCAGGATCGCGAAGCTGCCCGCGATGATCAGCAGCCCGAGGGAAATCAGTGTCCGGTCGGCGATCTTCTTTCCGAGCGTCGCGCCCAGACCGTTGAACAGCGCTGCCGACAACGCGTACGGGATCAGCGCCAGCCCGGCCTTCAACGGCGTGTACCCGAGCGCGAACTGCAGGTACTGCGTCAGCGCCAGCAGCAGGCCACCCGCGGTGAACGACAGCAGCACGATCGAGAAACTCGTACCGCTGAACCGCCGGTCCTTGAACAACGCGAGCGGCACCATCGGATGCTCACTCCGCTTCTCCCACAGCGCGAACGCCGTCAGCGCGACCACGCCGACCGCCAGCCCGCCGAGCACCCGGGCCGATCCCCAGCCGTGCAGCGGGATCGAGACGATCGCCCACACGATCGACGCCATCCCGACCATCGTCAGCACCGCACCCACCGGGTCGACGTCGCGCGCCGGGCCCTTCGACTCCGGGATCAGCGCGAGCGTGCCGATGATCGCGAGCACCGCGATCGGCACGTTCAGCAGGAAGATCGAACCCCACCAGAAGTGGTTCAGCAGGACGCCGCCGACCGTCGGGCCGGCCACCACGCCGACCATCGCGACCATCGACCAGCCGGCCATCGCCTTGCGCTGCTCCTCCGGCGGGAACACCGTGAACAGCAGCGACAGCGTGCTCGGCATCAGCAGCGAGCCACCGACGCCCATCAGCCCGCGGCAGGCGATGAGTTGCCACGGGTTCTCGGCGAGGGTGGCGAGCAGCGAGGCGGCGCCGAAGATCACCAGGCCGAACAGCAGCATCTTCCGTCGCCCGTACCGGTCGGACAGGCTTCCGGCGGTCAGCAAGAGCCCGGCGAACGCCAGGATGTAGGCGTCGATCACCCACTGGATATCGGCAGGAGTCGCGTCCAGGTCGCGCATCAGCGACGGGATGGCCAGGTTCAGCACGGTGTTGTCGACGACCAGAACCAGCAGGCTCAGGCACAGGATCAGCAGGATCCACCAGCGCCGGGGGTGCCCGGTCGCGGTTTCCGAAGACTCGAACGGTGTACTAGTCACTCGCACACTGTACGACGAACTCGTACGCCGTGCGAGTCCTTTGTAGGATGGCGGCATGAAGGACACGATCTGGACCAGGGAACGCAAGGCGTCCCCCGCTCGCGAGACGCTCAGCCGGGACCAGATCGTGGCCACCGCGATGAAGCTCCTCGACACCGAGGGCCTGACCGGCCTGAGCATGCGCAAGCTGGCCGCGAAGCTCGACTCCGGCGCGACCAGCCTGTACTGGCACGTCCCGACCAAGGACGACCTGATCGACCTGCTGATCGACGAGGTCTGGGGCGAGATCGACGTACCCGAACCGGAGCTGGCCGGCTGGCGGAGCGGGGCACTGCTGTTCGGGCACAGCCTGCGGTCCGCCGTACTGCGCCATCCCTGGCTGCCCGAGGTGATGTACACCCGGCCGAGCATCGGGCCGAAGGCGATGGGACTCGGCGCCCGCGGCATGGTGCTGTTCGGCGCGGCCGGGTTCTCCGACCGCGAGGTCGACCTGGCGATGGGCAGCGTGATGTCGTACGTCCTGGGTACGGCCAGCGCCGAGGTCGCCACCCGCGAGATGCGCCGCAAGTCCGGACAGTCCGAGCACGAGTGGGTCGCCGACCTGCTCGAGCAGGCCCAGTCCGCGGCCGGCGACTACCCCGAGATGCAGGCGTCCGTACGCCGCCGGACCGCGACCGACCTCGACACCGCCCTCACCGAGTCCTTCGTCTACGGCCTCGACGCGTTGCTCGACGGCCTCCAGACACGCGTCAAGAAGTAAGGCCGAACCAGGGCTCCTTCGCGAGCTCCTCGCGCAGCACCTCCCGGTCCCGTTCGTCAGAGATCGTGTCCATCAGCTCCTGGACCCGCTGAAGCTCGTGGCGGGCCCAATTGGTGTCCCCGGCCGCCGCCAGCGCACGGGCGAGCGCCTCCCGGGCGAACGGTTCGTCCCAGTCCCCCATCCGCTCCGGGTGCGCCAGGACGAGTTCGAGGCAGCGACGTGCATGGTGCAGGCCGAGCTCGACGCGGCCGATCCGGAGTGCGACCCGGGCGATCAGGTGCTCGCCGCGGGCGTGGTTCGCCTCGTTCCCGGCCTCCAGCCAGTGCAGGCAGGCGGCGTACGCGCCGTACAGCATCCGCTCCTGGTCCACGAGCGGGCTGGTCTCGTCGATCTGCTCGAGCAGATCCCAGGTCTCGTTGTTGAGCTCGACCCCGAAGTACCGGTGCAGCTCTCGCCCTTCGACGAACTCGGTCGCGACCTTCTGCATGAGCTCCGGCCAGCTGGCCAGCCCGTACTCGCGGGCGATCGTCAACTGCGCGTCCCGCAACGTGAAGCCGGCCGGATCGAAAGCAGGGTGGTAGGCGCGCGCCAGCCCGATCGCATCGGGGCGCCCCTTGACGACGGCCTTACGCAACTCCTTCGCCCGGGCGCGCAACTGGCTGAGACTCGCCTTCGCAGGCAGCGGTGTAGCAGACATTCGACAGTCCTCCCAGACAGCCCGCTCCGCTGACCAGGCCGTCCCGAAGGGTCGATCGGCCGTCATGCAAGGTCCAACAGTCCAGGTGCACTCAGTGCTTGCCGCGAAGAGGAGGCGCCCTGACACGCGCTCCCCCAACGCTGACACGCGCGCCGATGCAGCGTCAACTTGGGAGCGCACGAGGTCAGCCACGGACGCGCGCGGCTTCGGCCGCACGCACAGCCGGGTCGCCGTCGCCACCGTCAGGAACGTGGTGATCGCTTACTGTGCCCTTCGGGCTGCGCCGGCGCCGCGTCCAGTGAGCCGTCGATCACGGCGGCGGCGACCACACTGAGCTTGCGTCCGTTGCGACGCGCGTAAGAGCGCAGCGTGGTGAAAGCCGCGTCGACGCCGATGCCGGCACGCTCGGCCAGCACTCCTTTGGCCTGTTCGATCACGATGCGGCTGTTCAGCGCCGCCTGCAGTTGTTCGGCGACGATCTCGCCGTGTCGCACGGTCCGTTCCTGCAACAGGCCGATGGTGGCGACGTCGGAGAGTGCTTGACCGACCACGATGTCGTCGTCGCTCAGGTTGGACTCGGTCCGGCAGAACAGATTTATCGCTCCGATGACCTGTCGGCGCAGCCGCAGCGGCAAGGCATGCACGGAGTGGAAGCCGGCCGCGGCCGTCGCCGCGTGGAAGCGCGGCCAGCGGGCCTTGACCTCGGCCAGGTCGAGGTTCACGACCGGTTGCCCGGTGGTGAAGCACTCCAGACAGGGTCCTCCGGACTCCTGCAGCTCGAACAGCTCCAGCAAGCGGGCCTGGTCGCTGGTGGAGGCCAGCACATGCAGTTGCCCTTGCGGGTCGGCCAGGAGGAGACCGGCCGCGTCGGCCTGGAGCAGTTCGACGCTGCGCTCGGTCAGGGTGTGCAGGAAGTCGATCACGTCGAAATCGGCGACGAGGGTATCGGCAAGCTCGACGAACACGCCTGCCAGTTGCTGCTGCCTGCTCATGGCATTCTCTTTCCTGACGTGATCGCTATATCCGGGTCGTAGCTATTCATGATGATCGTCCTCGGGCCCGAAACGTAATTTCCGGGTGACCACGTCCTTGGCCACATCGATCAGTGGACGTTGGCTGCTGTACGCGTGGGCCTGCAGGCGCAACAGAGCCTCGGCAAGGCTGATCCCGGCCTGCGCCGTGATCATGCCGGTCGCCTGATGAATCTCACGGCGGCTGTCGACGGCCTCGGCCAGCTCAGGATGCAGCGGCCGGCCCGGCGCGGCGTCGTCCTGCAGATGCAACAGGATCGTCGTGGCTGCCTCGGCGAATGCCAGCGCCCCGGCCAGCTGAGGACTGTCCAGCGGACCGGTCGTGTCACGGTACAGGTCGAGGGTTCCGAGCCGGATCGCACCGACCTGCAGCGGGAACGCGAACACGGCAGCGATACCTGTCTCGAGGGCGGCGGCGGTGAAGCCCGGCCACCGCGAGGCTCCCGTGGCGGCCAGGTCCGGCTGCAGCACCGGCCGCCCATCTGACGACGCGTCCACGCACGGGCCCTCGCCGAGGGTCGCCTGGAGGTCTTCCATCACCGCGGCCGGCCCGTCCGTGGCAGTGATCGTGCCGCCGTGGCCGGCAGCCGTCAGCAACGCCAGCCCCACTCCGGTGACCGGTATCGCCACCACACAGGCACGGCAAAGGCGCTCCGGGAGCCCCGCTGTCCCACCGGCTGTGATATCGGCCAGGATCCGCCGAACCCGCAAGGATGACACCTGACCAGACCGCCCTCCCACACCATGTCGTCGACCGAAGCCCGCCCCCGATCATCCGGCACGCACAGAGACCGCGGCGATTCTGGTGGGAGGCCGACGGGTGCTGACCAACTCGTCCACCACGACGCGGAGCTTGTTGTTGTCCTGCGAACAGCGGCGCAACACTGCGAACGCCTGGTCGGCGTCGATTGCGTAGCGTTCCATCAGCCGCCCCTGAGCCTGACCGATGGTCGAGCTGGCCTCTGCCACCTGCGCCAGCATCGATGTCCGCTGCACGGTGTCGACCGCGACTGAGGCGTGCCGGGCCAGCACGCTCGCGATGACCTCGTCTGCGGCAGTGAACTGGCCCGGGTGGGCCTGGTAGAGATTGAGCGCGCCGAGAGGCGACCGGGTGGTGAACAGCCGGACTGTGAGCACGTTGCGCAGCCCCAGCTCGGCCACCGCTGGACTCCACCGCGGCCACCGCGGATCACTGACTGTGTCGCCGACCAGGACGTCGTAGTGCTCGCTGCCCACCGGGACACAGGGTCCCTCACCGTACTCCAGTTGGAGCTGATCAGCGTGCTCCACCCGCAGGTCCGTGACACCGGCCGTCTGCAAATGGTTCCCGCGCTGCATCAGGATCAGCCCGGCGCAATCGCATCCGGGGAGGCGCAGCGCGCAGTCCAGCACCAGGTCCACCGTCTCGGCCATGGTTGCCGCGCTGTACAACTCGACCGCCAACTCCCCGAACGCGGCGGCCACCAAGCCTGTCGGCCGTGAACCTGCACTGCGGTGGTGACTGCTCTTGGACAGCTGATGGTCCACAGGTTGTGTGAGAAACATGGGCCGACTCCCTGCAACGAACACCCCGATGGAGGGCAGCCGGGTCCAGGGCAGCCGAATACCGCTTCGAATTTCAGCGATGTGATGCCTCGAACATACCGCCATTTCGCGCCCACAGCACTACTGAAGTCCTTGCTTGCGGACGTCGAAGGTCCAGTCGTGCCGCGATCCCGGGCCGAACTCCGACGAATCGGACCACCGCGGTGTCCGCGGGCCGGAATTTCGTCATCCGGCGGCGATCGTCCGGGCCCGGCGCAACTCGGCCCCGACATCACGGAGGTGGCGGAGCACCGCGCCGTACGACGCGGACGCCGAGGCCTCCACGTAGGGCACCTGGTGCGACTCACAGAAGCGCCGAACCACCGGCTGCGCCACCCGGAGATTGGGCCGCGGCATGCTCGGGAACAGATGGTGCTCGATCTGGTAGTTGAGGCCACCCAGCACGAAGTCGAGGACCGGCCCGCCACGCACGTTGCGAGACGTGATCACCTGCCGCAACAACGGGTCAGCGGCCTGCTCGGCGGACAGAACCGGCATCCCCTTGTGATTGGGGGCGAACGAGCAACCGAGATATACCCCGAGCAACCCCTGGTGGATCACGAGAAAGACGCCCGCCTGCAGCCAGGTCATGGTGCTCAACAGCAGGACGACATAACCGCAGAAATGGACCCCGAGCAGAGTTAACTCTGTGGTTCTCGACCGGATGCCCGGCTTCAGCAGGGCACGGACGCTGGAGACGTGCAGGTTGAGTGCCTCGAGCAACAACAGGGGAAAGAACAACGAGGCTTGGTGACGCGTCAGCCATCCGGCTGCCCCCTTCCTCGCGGACGCCTGCGCCGCGTCGAACACCAGGATGCCGGGGAGGACGTCGGGATCTTCCTCGAGGTCGTTCGGGTGGGCGTGGTGAGCGTTGTGCTTGTCGATCCACCACCCGTAGCTCAGTCCGTTCAGCACGTTGGCGTTCAGCAATCCGAGCAGCATGGTCGGCACCCGCTTGCGGGCGACCTGGTGGTGACCCACGTCGTGACCCAAGAAGCCGATCTGCGCGGACACGATTGCCAACGCGACCGCGAGCAGCATCAGCCACCAGGAGTTCCGCAGCAGCACCATCGCGGTGACAACGCCACCGAGCCCGATCAGGTTGGCGATCAGCAGGACGGCGTAGAACCCCGGGCGTCGACGCTGCAAGCCGAGGCTACGGATCTCCCGGGCCAGTTCGGCGTAACCGCTGGCGGGCGGGGTGGCATTGGTACTTCGCGTGCTGATGGACATCCCTGGACTCCAATGTGTCGCGTCCTCGCCACCGGGTCCAGGGCAGCCGCTCTCAGCTCAGCATACGCCGAGTAGCGCAAAGTGCAGGCTGTCCATTCTTGTCGATCCGCGGTCATGGCAGGTCCCTCGCCACAACCGGCCCGGCAGATCGAACGGCAGGCCGGTCATCGGCGGTGTTCCCGGGCGGACGCGTACAGGCAGATGGCGGCGGCGGTGGCCAGGTTGAGGGACTCGGCGCGGCCGTAGATCGGGACTTTCACTGAGTGGTCTACGAGGGCGTTGATGCCGTCGGGGAGGCCGTGGGCCTCGTTGCCGAAGAGCCAGACGGTCGGCTTCGCGAGCGTGCCGTCGTCGATGCAGGTGTCCAGGTCGGTGGCGCCGTACCCGTCCGCGGCGAGCACCTGCAGGCCTTGCTCACGCCACGACGCCACGGCGGCGACGATGTCGACGTCGGTGCTGACCGGGACGTGGAAGATGCTGCCGACGCTGGCCCGCACCGCCTTCGGGTTGTGCGGGTCGACGGACTCGGCCGACAGTACGACGGCATCCGCGCCGGCAGCGTCCGCCGTACGGATCAAGGTGCCGACGTTGCCCGGATCGCGGACCTGGACCCCGGCCGCGACGAGCTTGATCGCATCGGTCCGCAGCGGAACCGTCACCAGCGTGCAGACGGCGACCACGCCCTGCGAGGTGACGGTCTCGCTCAGCGTCTCGATCGCGGCCCGGTCCACCTCGAACCATGGCACACCGGCCGCGGCGGCCAGGTCGTACAGGTCACGGTGCCGAGCGGCGACGGCGGGTTCGGCGTACACCTCGACGACCAGTTCGCGGTGCTCGAGCGCCTCCCGGACGGCCTGCGGACCCTCGACCAGGAATCGGCCGGCCTTGCGCCGGAACGCGCGAGTGGCGAGCCTCCGGGCCTGTTTGATCCGCGCGGACTGCGCGGTCAACAGACCAGGGCTCGCCACTTGTGGAGTGCGGGTGGAACTCAGGCTGCGGCGTCGGACTTCGGCGCGTTCACGTCCGCCGGCAGGGCGGCCTTGGCCACCTGCACGAGCGCGGAGAACGCCGCCGGGTCGTTGACGGCGAGGTCGGCGAGGATCTTGCGGTCCACCTCGACCTCGGCCAGGCGCAGGCCCTGGATGAAGCGGTTGTAGGTCAGGTCCTCGGCGCGGACCGCGGCGTTGATGCGCTGGATCCACAGCTTGCGGAAGTCGCCCTTGCGCGCCTTGCGGTCACGGTAGGCGTACACGAGCGAGTGGGTGACCTGCTCCTTGGCCTTGCGGTACAGCCGCGAGCGCTGGCCGCGGTAACCGCTGGCCTGCTCGAGTACGACCCGGCGCTTCTTGTGGGCGTTGACTGCCCGCTTCACGCGTGCCATGAGGTGTTACTCCTTGTATTTCTGCGCCGGAGCCGGACGGATGCCCACTCGGCGGGGGATGTGCTGGGGGTGGGGGTGCTCAGATGCCGAGCAGCTTCTTGGCCTTCTTCACGTACGCCGGGGCGACCTCGACGGTGCCGGACAGGCGGCGCTTGCGCTTCGACGACTTCGCCTCGGCGAGGTGCCGGATACCGGTCTGCTCACGACGGATCTTGCCCGACCCGGTGACCCGGACCCGCTTCTTCATCCCCGAGTGGGTCTTCATCTTCGGCATGGCTGTTCTGCTCCTGAACTTTCTTCGTTGACTCGATCTTCGGTGTGACGGCTCCGGCTGCCTCGGGCGGCCGGAGCGCAACAGTCACTCCGGGTCGAGGTTGTCGGCCGGACCCTTCGGCTTCTTGGTGACACCGGCGGCGCGCTCGGCCTCGTGAGCCTGGGCCTGCTCGGCGCGTTCCTTGCGCTCCGCTTCCTCCTCGGCCTCCCGCTCGGCCTTCCGCTGCGCCTTCTCGGCTTCCACGTCCACGCGCGCTTCGGACTTCTTCTTGTGCGGTCCGAGCACCATGATCATGTTCCGGCCGTCCTGGCGTGGCGAGGACTCGACGAAGCCGAGCTCGTTCACGTCCTCGGCCAGCCGCTGCAGCAACCGGAACCCGAGCTCGGGCCGGGACTGCTCACGTCCGCGGAACATGATGGTGATCTTGACCTTGTCCCCGGCCTTCAGGAACCGCACCACGTGACCCTTCTTGGTCTCGTAGTCGTGCGGGTCGATCTTCGGCCGCAGCTTCATCTCTTTGATGATGGTGTTGGTCTGGTTCCGGCGGGACTCGCGCGCCTTCTGCGCGGTCTCGTACTTGTACTTGCCGAAATCCATCAACTTGCAGACCGGAGGCCGTGCGGTCGCCGCGACCTCGACCAGGTCGAGGTCGGCCTCCTGGGCCAGCCGCAGTGCGTCCTCGATCCGGACGATGCCTACCTGCTCACCGTTCGGTCCGACCAGCCGCACCTCGGGAACGCGGATGCGCTCGTTGACGCGCAAATCAGTGGTGATGGGTCCTCCTGGGTTGAACTCGTACTGGATGCCACCTCGTGATCGGAGCGCCTCCTGAAAAACACGAAGGCCCTCGTGCGATCACACGAAGGCCCAATTCCCAGTTGTACGACGTCCCAACCCTGAGCGGGAGGTACGCCGTACGTTGACCGGGACCCGCCGACTGTCCATCGACTGGGTGGGAGGTGGCCCTCCGCTTAGACTTGAACCGTTGGCTCGCCCGTCGTATTCCACTCAGGGGTCACCAGCGGACCAGGTCGGTCGCCGTGCAAGAGTAGCAGCATGAGCGACGCAGATGCCACTTCGCAGCCCGACCCCCTGGCGACCGCCTCCCGCGACATCGCCGAGGTCCCTGCCGTGGAGATCATCTCCACCGCCGCACTCCACCTGATGAGTGCGGCCGCGGTCAACCTCGGCCTGGCCGCCGACCTGCCCGAGCACAAGGACCTCGACGAGGCCCGCTCGCTGATCGACTCGCTGGCCGGCCTGCTCGACGCTGCCGCCCCCTCGCTCGGCCACCACCACGCCGCACCGCTGCGGGACGGCCTCCGCTCGCTGCAGCTCGCGTTCCGCGAGGCCAGCTCGATCCAGGACGAGCCCGGCCAAGGCCCCGGCGAGAAGTACACCGGAGCGGTCTACCCCGCCGCCACCAAGTAACTCCTCCGAGCCCGTTCAGTCGGCACGGCATACCAGCTCCAGCCGGGAGCGAGTCAGCAGGTAAGGAACCGCGCCGGCGAAGAGCGGCACCAGTAGAGCCACCCCTGCGATCACGGCCCATGGCACGACAACCGTTGGGGAACCGACCACGGTGTGGGCGGTGAACCCGTACAGGGTGCCGACAGCGACCCCGAGCACGCACCCCAGCTGCCCGAGGAACCAGCCCTGCGCCGCCGCCAGCCCGCGGCGCAGCCGGGGCGGTGCGCCAACGGCTGCCAGCGTCGCGAAGTCTGTACGTCCCTCGGACATCGAGAGCGCGACAGACATGGCAACGCCCAGCAGCGTCGCTGTCAGCCCCGCGAGCAACAGTCCGATCGAGGCTTTGCGTACGGGACTCTGGTAGCCGTGCTCGACCTTCAACACGTCCTCGTGACCGAGCAGCTTCGCCACTGCGGCCAGCTGAGCATCGCTCGGTTGCTCCCGCAGGCTGAAGTGGACGGAATCCACGTCGGCCCTTCCGAGACGCCGTGCTGCCTCCGTGCTGACCAAGGCCGACCTGGGAAGCACGCCTGCACGCGGTGGTGAGGTCACGACCGCGGCTGGATACGCGAAGGCACTCCGCCCTTCTATGTCGTCCCCGCGGGCCAGCTTCACCGTGCCGTCGTGCGCCATCGTCGCCAGCGGTACGACGACCTTGCCCTGGCGTAGCGCGGCCGCAGCACGACGCCCCCAGTCGAGGAACCGAGCCACGTACGCCGGGTCGACGGCCGTGAGCGAGTAGCCGCTCCCGAGAACGCTGCCGTTCGCGACGTAACCGTCGGTCGCCTTGGTGCCGTTCAGTACGACGGTGCCGATCTCGTACCGGTGCTCGACCGGCAGCAGGCTCTGTACGCGGTCCACGAGCTGGGGTGAATACGGGACGGAGCCGTCGAACTGCAGCACCGCGTCGCCGATCCGCCCGGCCGGCTCGTAGTTCTGCGCCTTGGCGGCCGACTGGTTCACCAGTGCGAACGCGAGTGCCGTCGTTCCGGCGACCGCGATCATGATCGCGGTCGTGACCGGGCCCGTGCGGTGGCGGTGGCGCGACGCGTCCCGCAGCGCGAGCCGCATGCTCAGCGGGACGCGCCGCACACTGCCCGCGAGCTTGCCGACCAGTGCGGGGAGCATCCAGACGAGGCCGGCGACAATCAGAGTGATACCGACGACAACCACGGCGACCGGGAACGTCGGTGACGCCGACGCGACGCGGGAGATCTGCGCCGGGTCTGCCGCGGCCCGCTCCGCCCGCGCGGTGTCGAGCGCTGCGGCCAGTTGGACGTTGCCGATCACCGACAGAACCAGGCCGACAGCAACTAGCACCACTGCGACCAGTCGCAGTCTGGTCGCCCCGGCGACCCCCGCAAACCGGGCCGCCAGTGCTGCGAGTGGCGGGCGGCGGGCCGCACCGATCGCCGGCACCAGGGCTGATGCGAGACCTGCAGCCAGTCCGATGGCAACCACTCCGAGCAACTGCAGCCAGGGGATCTGCCACTGGACGATCAGCCGCGACGCCGCGTTCTCCCACCAGGACCTCCCAAGCAGCGCGGTCACCACGCCGAGTACCAGTCCCCCGGCGGCGCCGAGCACGCCGGCGTACAAGCCCTGCGCCAGCACGACCCGCCGTACGTCGGCCGTCGTACCGCCGACAGCTGTGACGAGCCCGAGCTCTCGTGTCTGCCGGCGGGCGACGACCGCGAACGCAGTGCCGGCGAGCAGGACGAGCTCCAGTACGGCGAAGCCGATGATCAGCACCCGCGCCGCCATGCCGCCCAACGGATCGCGTGGCGTCGGAGGCGGGTCGATGACGGCCGCCCGGGAAACCAACGTCAGGTGCTGCTGGGCGAGCTTGTCCGCGAGCGCGTCGACATCGGTTCCCGACGGCAGATCGACGAGGTATTGCGCCTCGGAATCATCCGCGACCGGTGGAGCGAATACCTGCCGGTCGTTCGGCAGGTCGAGCGTCCGCGCGATGCCGACGATCCGGTACTGGCGTCCGTCCGCGCCCGTCAGCACTCCGCCGGAACGCACCTGCAGGTGCTCCGCCAGCGCGGGCGACAACGCGACCTCGTCACGCCTGGCCGGCATCCGCCCCTGGTCGAGTCGATACGTACCTGCCGCCAGTGGCGTGAAGTTGCCCGTCACCAGCCCCACAGTCAGGTCGGCGGCACTCCCCCGGAGCTCCATGTCCCCGTTGAGCGTGGTCGCCCGCGCGACGACCGATCCGCGCGGCAGCGCCCGCCGTACGTCGGTCCGCCCCGAGGGCGCTGTGAGCTTCGCGTCCGCCGACCCGAGCACGGTCCGTGCGAGCACCTCACCGGTCGGATTCGTTCCGCGGTGCACCACGCTGAACCAGCTCCCGGCCAGTACGGGCAACCCGACGAGCGCAGCGATCAGCAGCGTCCGCCCCAGCGTGCGCCGCGCGGACCGTCGGGCCAGCCGCAGCGCGAGCACCCAGTCAGTGAGAACCTTCGACATGGATACTGAGTATGCATACCCGGTATCTACTGCGCAAACTTGATTGACCGAGCAGCTAGGGTCGGACGCTGTGCTCGACCTGCCGCCGCCAGTCCCGAAGCTCGACGCCCAGCAGTTGCTGGAGGACGTGAACCGGATCACCGGCGCCGGGCTCCAGTTCGTGGGGCAGCCGGCCGGTGGCGAGGTGGGGGCCGCGTTCGTGCGCTGGCCCGATGGGCGGGACGCGGTGCTGACGCGTGGCGCCGGTGGGTTGAGCGAATTACGGCGTACGGCGGAGGCGCTCGAGGCGGCGCGCGGACAGGGGTTGCCGGTGCCGCAGTACCAACTGCTGGCCGAGGTGCCGGACGGCGTCGGCGTGGTGCAGGAGCGACTGCCCGGCCGAGCGCCGGAACAGGTCGACCGGAAGTTGCTCGAGGCCATGATCGAGCTGGCCGAGCTGTTCGCCGGGATCGCACCTGACCTACCGGTGCCGTCGCTGCATCTGCTGGAGAGCGGCCCGGGCTTTTGCCTGCACGAGTCGCTCGAGCGGTACGACAACCGCACGCGCAAACTGCTCGCCTGGATCCACGAGGTCGGCCGCAGCGCACCGGGCGAGATGACCGGCGACGACCTCGTCCATCCCGACTTCCACACCGGCAACGTCCTCGTCGACGACACCGGCGCGATCGCCGGCATCATCGACTGGGACGGCATCGGCCGCGGCGACCGGCACTTCGGCCTGGTCACGTTGCGCTTCGACGCCCACGTACGGACAACCGACCTCGCCTGGTTCGACGAACTCCTGCACGACCTCCTCGACCCTGCCGTACTACGCCTCTACTGGGCGCACATGGCCTTACGCATGGTCGACTGGTCGATCCGCCATCACACGGCCGCCGACGTCACTCACTGGCTGGAGTTCGCCGCGGCTATCCCTTGACAGCGCCTTCCTCGACGCCCTTGAAGAAGAAGCGTTGCAGGGTGGCGAAGACGATCACGATCGGGATGAACGCGATCATCGTGCCGGCCGCGATCAGCCGTGGGTTGTTGCTGAAGGTGCCGGACAGGTACTGCAGGCCGACCGTCAACGTGTACTTGTTCGGGTCGGTCAGCACGATCAGTGGCCAGAGGAAGTCGTCCCAGGCGCCGATGAAGGCGAAGATCGCGATCACGCTGATCGTCCCGCGCACCGACGGCAGGCCGATGTACACGAACCGCTGCCAGGCGTTCGCGCCGTCCACGATCGCGGCCTGGTCGACCTCCAGCGGCAGGGCACGGAAGGCGTTGTACATCAGCAGTACGTTGAGCGCGCCGATCATGCCGGGCAGCGCGACGCCGAGCAGCGTGTTCGCCAGTCCGAACTCCCGGACCGTGACGTACTGCGAGATGATCGTGACCTCCCCCGGCAGCACCAGCGTCGCGAGGAAGAGGCCGAGGACGATCTTGCGGCCGCGGAACTGCAGCCGGGAGATCGCGAAGCCGGCCAGCGAGGCACCGATGACGTTGCCGCCGACAACCAGTACGGCGACCACGAGCGAGTTCCGCGCATAGTCGAGCACCGGGATGGTGTCGGTGACCTCCTTGTAGTGGCTGAACGTCGGTTGCGCCGGCAGCAGCCGCGGGATCCGGGTGTAGATGTCCTCGCCGGATCCCTTCAGCGATGTCGACAGTTGCCAGAGGAACGGCCCGATCGTGATCAGCAGCACGAACACCAGCAGGATGTACCGCACGACCTTCTCCCGCGGTGACACCGAATTGAACCCGAAGGCTCGGCTGCGCTTCCGGGACGGAACAGCCAGCGGCGCCTCGGTGGGCCGGTCGGTCACAGTCGTCATGCCTCGGCTCCTCGACGGTTGAGACGGGCAAGTACCAGCATCGGTACGACGGTGACGAAGAACAGCACGATCGACAGCGCGGACGCGTACCCGAGGTTGCCCTCGAAGCCCTGGCTGTACTGCTGGATCAGCATCACCACCGAGTTGTCCCGGCCGCCCGGTCCGCCCTTGCCACCGCTCAGAATGAACAGCTCGGAGAACACCCGCAGCGCGGACACCGAGATCAGGATCGAGATCAGGATCATCGTGCCGCGGACGCCGGGGATCGTCACATGGATGAACCGGCGAAGCGGCGAAGCACCGTCGACCGCCGCCGCCTCATGCAGCTCACGCCCGACGTTCCCGAGGGCGGCCAGGTAGATGATCATGTAGTACCCGAGGCCCTTCCAGACGGTCAGGCTGATTGCGCTGAGCAACAACAGCCACTGGTCGGACAGGAAGGGCAGCGGCCCGGAGATCACCCCGAGCTTCTCGGCCAGCCCGTTGACCAGGCCCCGGTCGTCGAGGATCCACTGCCAGATCAGCGCCACCACGACCGCGGACGCCACCACCGGTGTGTAGAACGCCGTCCGGAAGAAGGTGATACCCGGCAACTTCTTCTCGACCAGTACGGCGAGCAGCAGCGGCAGGACCGTGAGGAACGGCAGACAGACCACCATGTAGATGACGCTGTTCAGCAAGGCCCAGCGCAACTGCTCGTCGTGCAGCAGGGTCTCGAAGTTCTTCAGCCCGACGAAGTGGCCGCCGCCGATCGGCCTGGCGTTCGTGAACGACAGGATGACGGTGTTGATCGACGGCCACAGGTTGAACACCAGCAACCACGTGAGTGCCGGTATCACCAGCACCCACGGGGTGAACCACCGGTTGGATCGCATCAGGAGGTCAGCAGCTGGTTGGCCTTCGCCACCGCGGCGTCGAGCGCCGCCTGCGACGAGATCTTGCCGGAGATCGCCAGCGAGATCTGCTGACCGATGAAGTCATTGGTCGCACCACTGATCACCGGCGGCTGCAGGTTCTTCGCCTTCGCCAGCGACTGGAACGCCAGGACCTTGGCGTCGCTCTCCGGCGTGCCGTCGGACTTGGAGAAGTACGGGTCCTGGGCGGAGGCCTTGGTGGAGGGGAAGATGTTCACGATCTTCGCGAACGCGGCCTGGTTCTCGGCGTTGGTGACGAACCGGGCGAGTGCGATCGCGGCCGCCTGGTTCTTGGTCTTGGCCGAGACCGACAGGCCCTGCACGTACAGCGGCGGGGTGTCCAGCGCCGGCGACGGGACGACCTTGCCCTTCAGCGACGGGTTGTCCTTGACGAAGTCCTGGATCGCGTTGCCACCGCCGGTGGTCCAGGCGACCTTGCCCTGGGTGAACAGCTTCGAGTTGCCCAGGTACTCGTTGGTCAGGATGTCGCGCGGCATGTACCCGGCCTTGTAGGCGTCGCGGTACTTGTCCAGCAGCGCGGCCGCCGCAGGAGTGTTGAAGACGAACTTCTTGCCGTCGTCGGAGATGATCTTGACCCCGGCGTTGGTGAAGTCGCCGATCCCAGGCAGCCGGCTCATCAGGTATTCCTTGCCGCCGGTCTTGTCGTGCATCACCTTGGCGGCGGCGAGCAGTTCGTCGAAGGTCTTCGGCGGGTTCTTCACGTCCAGGCCGGCCGCGGCGAACTTGGTCGCGTTCCAGTAGTCGATGTCGGTGTTCAGGTACCACGGGTAGCCGAAGGTGCCGCTCATCCCCTGGTACTGGTACGCCTGCACGCCACCCGCGACGTACTCGTCGTTCAGCTTCGGGTCCGCGGCGGCGACGTCGAGCAGCATGTTCTGCTTGGCCAGGCTGAGCGCGAAGTCCGGCGGCAGGTTGGTCACGTCCGGCAGCTGGCCGGCCGACGCCTGGCTCAGCACCTTCTTGTCGTAGCCGTCGCCGGGCTGGTCCAGCCAGGTGACGTGCGTGCCCGGGTACTTCGCCTCGAACGCCTTGATCACGCCTTCGACGTACGAGGTGAACTTGGGCTTCAGCGCCCAGGTCTGGAAGCTGACCTCACCGGTCACCTGGGCGTTCGCGTCCACGGTCGGCTTGGCCCCGCTGCTGCCGCCGGAGTCCTCGGAACCGAGGCCGCAGCCGGCGAGGGTAAGGGCGGCGGCGACAAGACTTGCCATCAGCGCCGGACGGCGTCTACGCATGGGATCTCCTGGATTTGATAAACCGGTATAGCTCCCGAACTATCCACATCGTAGAATCCGCTGTCAAGGGCAGGAGGTATCACGATGGCGAGACCCACGATCGCGGACATCGCGACCAGGGCCGGGGTGTCGAAGGGTGCGGTGTCGTTCGCGCTGAACGGGCGGCCGGGGGTGAGCGACGCGACCCGGGAGCGGATCCTGAAGATCGCCGAGCAGATGAGCTGGCGGCCGCACAGCGCGGCCCGGGCGCTCGGCGCGTCCCGGGTGGACTCGGTCGGCATGGTGATCGCCCGGCCGGCCCGGACGCTCGGCGTCGAGCCGTTCTTCGCGCACCTGCTGTCCGGCGTCCAGTCCGGGCTGTCCGCCGAGTCGATCTCGCTGCAACTGCTGATCGTCGAGGACACCGCCGCCGAGATCGAGGTGTACCGGCGCTGGGCGTCGGAGCACCGCGTCGACGGCGTGATCCTCGTCGACCTGACCGTGAAAGACCCGCGCGTCGACGAGCTGAAGGCGCTGGAGCTGCCGGCCGTGGTGATCGGCGGTCGCGGCGGCAAAGGCGCGCTCGCCTCCGTCTGGGCCGACGACCGGGACGCCATGCTGGCGATCGTCGAGTACCTGGCCGCCCTCGGTCACCGCCGGATCGCGCACATCGCCGGTACGCCGAACTTCCAGCACACGCAGCGCCGGATCCGCGCGGTCCGGGACGCCGCGCCCCGGCTCGGGCTGGTCGACGCGCCGTCGCTGACCACGGACTTCAGCGACGCCGAGGGCGCCGCGATCACCCGCAAGCTGCTCTCCCAGCCGAAGCGCCCGACCGCGATCGTCTACGACAGCGACGTGATGGCCGTCGCCGGGCTCGGGGTCGCGATGGAGATGGGCGTCGCGGTGCCGGGCGAGCTGTCGATCGTCGCGTTCGACGACTCGATCCTGACCCAGCTGATGCACCCGGCGCTGACCGCGCTGTCCCGGGACACCTTCGACTTCGGCCGCCAGGCCGCCGAGGTGCTGCTCGACACGATCGCCGACCCGAGCACGGTGATCAACCGCCGGACCGCCGACCCGGTGCTGACCGTCCGCGAGTCGACCGCGCCACCAGGGTAATGTTTGCACTACCGGCCTAAACCGATTTAGCATCCTCGCCATGGCTGCGCAGACCACCACACCGCGATTCGGTGCGAACTACGTTCCCTCGGCGGGGTGGTTCTACAGCTGGCTCGACTACGACGGCGACGCGGTGCGGCGGGACTTCGCGGACCTGGCCGGGATGGGTCTGGACCACGTCCGGGTGTTCCCGGTGTGGCCGTGGATCCAGCCGAACCGGGCGATCATCCGCGAGCGCGCGATCGCCGACCTGCTGGACACGATCGACGCCGCCGCGGAGCACGGCCTGACAGTCGCGGTCGACCTGATCCAGGGCCACCTGTCGAGCTTCGACTTCCTGCCGTCGTGGATGCTGACCTGGCACAAGAGCAGCGTGTTCGAGGACCGCACGGTCCGCGACGGGCTCACGGCGTACGTCGACACAGTCGCGCGGGCGGTGGCGACGAAGCCGAACGTCTTCGCGATCACGCTCGGGAACGAGGTCAACAACCTCTGGCCGGACAGCTCGACGACTCCGGAGGCGTCGACGGCCTGGGCCCAGGAACTGCTGGCCACGCTCAAGAAGGCCGCGCCCGAGGTGCTGGCGCTGCACTCGATCTTCGACGACGCCTGGTACGCGTCCGACCATCCGTTCCACCCGGCCGACGCGGTGGATCTCGGCGATCTGACCACCGTCCACTCGTGGGTCTTCAACGGGGTCTCTCGAGTGGACGGCCCGCTCGGCCCGGCGACGCTCACGCACGCCGACTACCTGATCGAGCTGGCGCGATCGCTGGCACCCGAGCGGCCCGTCTGGTTGCAGGAGGTCGGCGTACCGGGGCCGGACATCCCGGTCGAGCTGCAGGCCGAGTTCACCCGGCGGACCGTCTCGAACGTGCTCACGAATCCGGCGTTGTACGGCGTGACATGGTGGTCGTCGCACGACATCGACCGGCGGCTGCTCGACTTCCCGGACCGCGAGTACGATCTCGGCCTGTTCACCGTCGACCACCAGCGCAAGCCGGCCGCGCAGGCGCTGTCGGAGCTGATCGCCGACGTCCGGCTGAACGGCGTACCGCAGAAGACGCCGGTGACCACGCTCACCGCTCCGATCAACCTCCGCACACAGCCGGAGCGGCGCGCGGAAGTTGCCCCCGGCAGCGAATTCCACCTGCAGTGGGTCACCGCCCGCGCGGCCGGCCCGGTCCGGATCGCTTCAGCTTAAGGACGCTTCGCGATCAGGACTTCGATGCCGTCGAGGATGCGGGCCAGGCCGAACTCGAGGTCGTCGTCAAGTTCGTCCTGGTACTCCGCGTTCAGGTAGAGCGAGGCCACCGTCGGGTAGTCGCCCGCCAGCAGCCGCGGTACCAGGAAGCGGCCGACCTGCTCGGCCTGTACCGGTGCGTTGTCGCTGTTGCCGAGTTGCCGCGCGAGACTCGCGTAGTTGCGCGCCCAGCCGTCGAGCAGCACCAGGCAGCCGAGGTTGTCGTGCTGGCTCAGCCCGGTCTGGTCGAGCGCCGCCAGCATCACCTCGACCCAGCGCAGCACGTTCGGCGTGAACGGCGCGCCACGGATCGGTACGTCCAGCAGCCACGGACGTTCGGCGTACTGCTTGACCAGGGCATCGACCCACGCGATCGCGGCCGCCCGCCAGCCGTCCGGCAGCTCCGGCGGCGTGCCGACGGCCTTGTCGTGGACGAGCACGATCAGCTCTTCCTTGGACCGGACGTAGCGGTACATCGCGTTCGTGGTGACGCCGAGCCGGCCGGCGATCCGCTGCAGCGAGATCGCCTCGAACCCGTACCGGTCGCCGAACTCGATGCCGGTGGCCACGATCTGCTCGATCGTCAGAGCCGGCTTCGGCCCGCGCCGCTGCACCGGCTGGACGCCCCAGGACAGCGCGAGACCCGGCGGCAGCTCGTCGGGGTCCTCGGTCATGGTTCCCATCCTGTCGTACGCCGGGCGCCGCCGAACAGGGGTGTTAACACCACCTCGAAACGGGTCTTGCACCCCGCGCCGCCGAAACTGTTCAACCCATACGCTTTTTCACATCGGAACCTACCTGAAAGGACCCACTCCCATGAACAACGTGCTCGAGGGCCTCCTCACTCCCGACCAGGTGCAGCTCACCGACGCCGACCGCCGGGCCGCGATCAGCAAGCTCGACAGCGCGGTACGCCAGGCCGCCCTCACCCCCTCGCAGGCCGCCGACCGGCACGAACAGGTCCTCGCGGCCCGGACCCGCGGCGAGCTCCGGAACATCCTGTCCACGGTGGTGAACGCAGCCCCGCCGCGCGGGCTGACAGTGGCGCTCCAGGCGGTCAGTGGTGCTTGGCTCGTCGCCTGCGTGGTCCAGTTCGTGGTCTGGCTGGCGCTGGCAGTCTTCGGCCACTTCGACGGGCCGTGGTGGCTGTGGTCCGATCTCGGCCTCGGTGCGATCGTTGCGATGCTGTGGTGGACGAACGAGTCCTATCACCGCAAGAACGACGTCCTGGTCGCCGCATGAACGCGCCGGTGCAACTCACCGACGTACGGAAGGTCTACGGCAACGGTCCCGGAGCAGTCGACGCACTGGCCGGGGTGACCTACGGCTTCGCGGCCGGCACCTTCACCGCGGTGATGGGACCATCCGGATCAGGCAAGAGCACGCTGTTGCACTGTGCGGCCGGGCTCGATACACCGACGGCCGGCTCGGTGCAGTTGGCCGGACAGTCGTTGCAGGGGCTCGACGAGACCGCGCTGACTCGGCTGCGGCGGGAGCATGTCGCGTTCGTGTTCCAGTCGTTCAACCTGATGCCGGCGCTGACCGTGTGGCAGAACGTCGTACTCGCGATGACGCTGGCCGGGAAGCAGCCCGACGACGCCTGGGTGAGCGAGGTGATCCGGCGGGTCGGGCTCGGCGATCGGATCCGGCACCGGCCGGGTGAACTGTCCGGCGGGCAGCAGCAACGGGTGGCGATCGCCCGGGCGCTGGCCGGCCGCACCGCGATCACCTTCGCCGACGAGCCGACCGGCGCGCTCGACACGACCACCGCCCTGGAGGTCCTGACCCTCCTCCGCGACCAGTCCCGGCAACTCGGCCAGACCATCGTCATGGTCACCCACGACCCGGTCGCCGCGTCGTACGCCGACCGCGTCGTGTTCCTGGTCGACGGCCAGATCGTCTCCGAATCCTCCAGCCCGACGCCGGAAACAGTCGCCGCCGAGCTGGCCCGCCTCAGCACCACCCGCCGCGCCCGTACGACCGCCGGCTGACGTCCGCGCTCCCAGCTACCCGGCCTCGTCCTACCTTCTCCGAGGGAGATCCCATGTTCCGCCTCGCCGTCACCACCCTGCGGTACCGGACCGCCGCCTTCTTCGCGATCTTCGTCGCGGTGCTGCTCGGCGGGGCCCTGCTCAGCGCCGCCGGAGGTCTGCTCGAAACCGGCCTCCGCCTGAACGCCCCGCCGCAGCGCCTCGCCGCCGCCCCGATCGTCGTCACCGGCGACCCTGCGTACCACCCACCGAACGGCAGCGGCTCGGCCGCGTTCCCGGAACGCCACCGGGTGGAGGCCGCCCTCGTCACCGAACTCGCGCACACTCCAGGCGTGGGAAAAGCAGTCGCCGACAGGTCGTTCCCAGCAGTCCTCAGCACCTCGCAGGCCGGTGAGCTTGCTGGGCATGCGTGGACATCGGCTGGGTTGACGCCGTACCGGCTGGTCGCCGGCCAGGCGCCGCGGGGTGGGCAGGTGGTGGTGGACGAGCGGTTGGCCGGAGCAACCAGGCCCGGTCAGCGGGTGACGATCGTTGTCGGCGGTGAGCCGCGGGAGTTCGTGGTGGCCGGCGTTGCGGTTGCCCAACATCAGGTTGACGTGCCGGCCGTGTTCTTCGCGGATGCGGACGTGCCGGCCGGGGTGGACGCGATCGGTGTGTTCCCGGCCGGTGGTACGTCGGCGCGCGACCTCGCGAAGCGTCTCGAGTTGCCGGCCGGCGTGAAGGCGTACACAGGCGACGACCGCGGTGTCGCCGAGTTCGACGGGATTGCGACCAGCCTCCCGCTGATCATCATGGCGGGTGTGTTCGGCGGGATGGTCGCTGTGGTTATGGCGCTCGTCGTCTCGGCGACGATCGGCCTCTCGGTCCGCCAGCGCCGCCGCGAGCTCGCCCTGCTCCGCGCCAGCGGCGCCACCCCGCGTCAGGTCGCCAGGATGGTGATCGCCGAGACCATGGTGGTCGGCGTCCTCGGCCTCGTTCTCGGCCTGCTCTGCGGGCGGATCGCCGGCAGCTGGATCTTCGGGATGCTGGCCGACGGCGGCGTCGTCCCGCCGCAGCTGCGCTTCGACCAGGGCCCGCTTCCTTTCGCCGGCGCCGCCGTGCTCACGTTCGCCGTTCTACGCATCACCGTCGGGTTCGCCGCTGCCCGCGCATCCCGCATCCGCCCGATCCAAGCGCTCGCCGAAGCCGCCGTACCGAACGTCGCACTGAGCCGGGTCCGGATTCTCATCGGCCTGGTGTTCGCCGGCGCGACCGTGGCGATCGCGCTCTCCACTCCGTTCATGGGTCCGGCCAACGCTGCGGCGATCGGTGGACCGGCGGCGCTGACCGGCTCGATCGCGGTCGCCGTACTCGCGCCGCTCGTCATTCGGCGCGCATTGCTCCCCCGCATCACCAGGGTGGTCGAAAAACGCGGTACCGGCGGCGTCCTGGCCGTGATCAACCTGCGCGTCCGCGCGGTGCAGTTCGGCGCGGTCCTGGTCCCGATCACGATCGCCACGGCGATTGCCATCGGCAACATCTACTCGCAGAGCACCCAGCAGAAGGCGGCCGAGGACGCGTTCACGAACATCCTGTCCGGCGACGTCGTGATCACATCCACCGCGGGCGGCGTCCCGGCGTCGCTCACCGAGGCGGCCCGCTCCTTCGCCGGCGTCACCGCCGTGTCCGAGCTGGTCCGGAGCAAGGGCTGGATCGAGGAGCCGTACGACACGTCGCACACCAGCGACGCGTGGCCGCTGCTCGGTCTGAGCGGCCCGGTCTACAAGGGCAAGGTGACGAAGGGCTCGCTCGGCCGCCTGACCGGCGACACGATCGCGATCCCGCCCGGTATGGCGAAGAAGCTGAAGGTCGACGTCGGTTCGGAGCTGGGCGTACGACTCGGCGACGGCGCGCTGGTCAGGCTCAAGGTGGTCGCACTGGCCGAAGGGCCGTCCGGCTACGAATCCCTGCTGCTCCCCGCGCGGCTGCTGGCCGCCCACACCACGTCCGGCCTCCCCAGCCAACTGCTGCTGACGACGGACAAGAGCAGGGCCGCGCTCAGGACCGACCTGTCCAAGTGGCCCGGTACGTCGATCAGCGGCCGGAGCGTGCTCGCCGACGGACTGGACACTGGGCTCGGCGTGGACGCGTGGATCGGCTACCTGCTCGCGGCGATCGCGGTGGCGTACACGGCGATCGCCTCGATCAACACGATCGCGGTCGCGGTCCTGGACCGGCGGCGCGAGTTCGGGCTGCAGCGGCTGACCGGGTCGACCCGGCGCGAGGTGTCCCGGATGCTCGGCCTGGAGGGGCTGCTGATCGCGGCGCTCGGGCTGCTCGCCGGGCTGGTCACGGCCGCGTTCACGGTGGTCCCGATCGCCGGCGCGACCCGCGGGTGGCCGATCCCGTCCGGTCCGGCGTGGATCCTGCCGGCCTGGGTGGCCGTGGTCCTGCTGCTGGTCCTGCCGACGACCGCGATCACCGGCCGGATCGCGATGCGCGCCAAGCCGATGGACGCGCTGAGCTCACCGGTCGGCTGAGGTTTCCGGAAAGAAATCGTCGCCTGGCGCGAAATTCTTTCCGGAAAGCGGGTCAGTCCGCCGGTTCGATCCAGGCGTAGCCGCCGTCTTCCAGGCGTACGACCTGGAGGCCGGCGGCCAAGCGCCGTACGTCGTCGGTCTCGATCACGCCGGTCGCCGGGCCGGCGATGTCCAGCACGATCGCGGCCGCGCCTTCCTGGACCGCCGCGGTCGCGACCAGCTGCGTGCGCTGCGGCATCGGGCGGGCCGCCGGATCCCAGCGGGCCAGGCTCTCGCTGCCGGTGAACGCGAGCAGCGCGTTCCGGCCGTCCTGGCCCTTGAGCAGGACCACCGCCATGTCCGACGTCTTGTCGTGCGCGAGCCCGTTCTCGTCGTACTCGACGTCGCCGAGCATCGCGACCACCGGGACGAGCAGCCGGGCCCGGGTGAGCGCCGCGAGTACCGCGCCGTCGTCGCCCGCGGCCAGTGCCGCGGCGAGCGCCGGATCGGCCGAGCCGTCGTCGTTGCCGAACCCGGTGAAAGCCAAACGCCGCTCTGGTTGCACGAACGTATTCTCCCCGACAGCTGTTTCAGGGGTACGTCAGGGCTGTTCCCCCCTTGGTTCGCGGGCCATCTGTGCGAGCCTGGACATGTGCCTACTTACGACGCTTCGACGCTCCTGCCGCTCTGCGCAGGCTTGACGCTGCTCGGACTGATCGGCTCGTGGTTCGCGTGGCGACGCCGCGGGCTCGCGGCCGGGACGCGCGGGGTAGCCTGGTCGCTGCTGCCGGTGTCGCTGTACATGACCGGCCTGCTCAAGGTGCTGTGGGAGGTCGTGCGCTCGGTGGTGAGCTGGGCCGCTCACCTGATCTTCTCGCCGACCGTCTGGGCCGGCGTCGCGCTGTTCGGTGTCTCTGTGGTGCTGTACGTCGTGTCCGGCGTCGCCCGCGGCCGGAGCCCGAAGGAGAAGGCCCAGAAGGAGAAGGCACAGAAGAAGCCCGCCTCGCCCGCGGGTCAGCTGACGACCACAGGCCCCGCGCCGGCGTCAGCCACGACCGCCAAAGCTGCCAAGCCGTCAAAGGGGAAGGCGAAGCAGCAGGAATCGTCGGAGTTCGACGAGATCGAGGACATCCTGAAGCGCCATGGAATCAACTGAGAAGGCCTCGCCGCTGACCATCGACTCGCTGCTGGACAACGTTCAGGCCGGCCCCCCGCGCCTGGGCCGGACCAGACTGATCGGCATCGACGGACCGGCCGGCTCCGGGAAGACGACGCTGGCCGCCCGCCTCGAAGCCCGCGCGAAACTGCGCGACCTCAACACGTACGTCATCCACATGGACGACCTGTACGACGGCTGGACCGGAGCCGAGCGCGGCTTCGCCCTGCTCCGCGACCACGTCCTGCAGCGACTGGCGGACGGCCGCGAGGGCCGCTACCGCCGCTACGACTGGTACCAGGGCGCGTACGCCGAGCTGCACGTCGTACCGAACACCGTCGACCTGCTGATCGTCGAGGGCGTCACCGCCTGCGACCGGGACGCGGCGCACTGGCAGTCGCTGCGGTTGTGGGTCGAGACGTCCAACCAGGTCCGCCTGGACCGCGGGATCGAGCGGGACGGCGAGGCGCTCCGCGACCACTGGCTCGAGTGGATGCGCTGGGAGCGCGACCACTTCGCCGAGCAGGGCACCCGGTCCCGCGCCCACGTGATCGTCGACGGCGACCCGTCGACGCCGTACGACTCCTCGCTGGAACTGGTCGCGACCTCGGTCGCGTTACCGCCTCACGACTCCGCGGCGTCCTGAAGCCCGTCCCACGACCACCGGGTCACGGCCTGATCGTCGTCGATGTCCTCGGTGCGATGCCGGTACATCGTGTTGAAGGTGGCCCAGGCGAAGTAGTCGTGCAGGACCTGCCGTAGCCGCGAGTCGGTGAGGTCCGCGTCGGTCATCGCCTGGTCGAAGCACGCGATCGCGAGCCGGTTCATCTCGTCGTGCTCGCCGTTCCCGGCGTGCCGGCGCTGCACCTCGGCCTCGGTGCCGTACGTCGTCGTGTACGCCGGCGGGCCGCCGAGCGCTTCACCCCAGTACGTCGCCAGCCGCTCGACGTGATCGGGCTTCGCCCCGCCGTGGAACGCGTGGCTGACCACCTCGTCGGCCATCACCCGCTCGTGCCACGCGGCCGCGAGCCGCTGCATGCCTTCCGCCCCACCCGCCGCTTCGTAAACGGTCTCCATGCGGGCAGTCTGCACCACGGCGGCGAGCTGGTCACGGGCCTGCGCACGTTCCGGTTCGGAGCCGGCCTTCGCGATCGCCTGCTCGTACGCGGTGATTGCCTCAGGCAAACGCCCGAGGCGGCGGAGGAGATCGGCACGAGCCAGCGCGTACGGATAGTAGTCCTGCAGGCGCGGGTCGCTCTTCAGGTCGTCGATGAGCGCCAGCCCTTCGGCGGGGCCGTCGCGGAAGGCAATCGCCGCGGCCCGGTTCAGCGCGATCACCGGCGACGGTTCGAGCCGCAGGAGTACGTCGTACAGCTGGACGATCTGCGGCCAGTCGGTGCTCGCGAAGTCGGGGGCCTCGTCGTGGACGGCGTTGATCGCGGCCTGGACCGCGTAGGGGCCGGCGTCGGCGAGGGCCGTGACCACGAGGTCGCGTCCTTCGGCGATCATCTCGTGGTCCCAGCGCGAGCGGTCCTGATCCTCGAGCAGGACCGGTTTGCCGTCCGGATCGCTGCGCGCGTCGCGGCGGGCGTGGACGAGGAGCATGAGCGCGAGCAGGCCCGTGACCTCGCGTGCGTCCGCGAGCAGGCGGTGCAGGATCCGGGCCAGGCGGATCGCTTCCTCCGCGAGGTCCAGGCGTTGCAGGTACGGCCCGGAGCTGGCGGCGTACCCCTCGGTGAAGACCGAGTAGATCACCTGCAGTACGCCGGGCAGCCGCTCGGGCAGCTCGTCCGGACCGGGCACGCGGAACGGGATCCGTGCCTCGCGGATCTTCTTCTTCGCGCGGACGATCCGTTTCGCCATCGTCGCGGTCGGGACCAGGAACGCGCGGGCGACCTCCGGTGTGGTCAGCCCGGCGAGGCAGCGCAGCGTCAGCGCGCCGCGGTCCTCAGGTGCCAGCGCGGGATGGGCGCAGGTGAAGAACAGCTGGAGCCGTTCGTCGGGGAGCTCGTCGCCGGCGGCTTGCGGCGCGGAGCGATCCGCCTCGACCTGGAGGACCGCGAGCTTCGCGGCGTACACCTGGTCACGCCGGAGCCGGTCGACCGCCTTGCGCCGGGCCGTGGTCATCAGCCAGCCGCCCGGGTTCGGCGGTACGCCGTCGACCGGCCAGCGGGTCAGCGCCGCCTCGATCGCCTCCGACGTGACCTCCTCGGCCAGGTCGAGATCGCCGAACCGCCGGGCGAGCGCGGCCAGCAACCGGCCGCGCTCCTCCCGGAAGACCTCCTCGACCTGCCGCATCTCAGAAGTCGGCGACCGGCCGGACGTCGACCGATCCGCCGCCCCGCGACCCCGGGCACTTCGCGGCCCAATCGAGCGCGACGTCCAGATCCGGTACGTCGATCACGTAGAACCCGCCGAGCACCTCCCGGGTCTCCGCGAACGGGCCGTCCACCACGGTCCGCTTCCCGTCGTTGGCGACCTGGACGCGGGTCGAGGTGACCAGGTCGGCCAGCGACTCGGACGCGACCACCACGCCGGCGTCCTGGATCTCCTTGTCGAACCGCATCCAGTCCTCCGGCTCACACCCCACCGGCGCGTTGTCCGGGTCGAGCTCACCGGCGTTGATCAGCAGCACGTACTTCACGTCGTACCTCCTCGGCAGCCTGTCTACAGCATCACCACGAACGGGCTCGCCTCCGATGGACATGCTGGGTGAGGATTGGCGCATGAGTGTCTTGCCTTCGGGCGAACAATGGATCCTGCGCGGCGGCGGGTACGAGGCGACCGTGGTGAGCGTCGGCGGTGGGTTGCGCGGGCTCACGTACGACGGGCGGCCGGTTCTGCTCGCCTACGGGGAGGACGAACTGGCGCACGCCGGCATCGGGCAGCACCTGTTCCCGTGGCCGAACCGGATCACCGACGGCGAGTACACGTTCAACGGCGTCACGCAGCACCTGTCGCTGAGCGAGCCGGCCCGGCGGAACGCGATCCACGGCCTGACCCGGTGGGCCAACTGGGAACGCCTCGACGACGGCTCCGACGAGTCGACGGCCACCGTCACCCACCGCCTCCACGGCGAGCCGGGCTACCCCCACCAACTCGACCTCCGGGTCACCTACCACCTGACAGATCAGCTGCAGGTCACGGCAACCGCTACCAACATCGGTCGGACCGCGGCGCCGTACGGCTACGGTGCACATCCGTATCTGACGGTAGGACGACAGCTCGACGAATGCGTACTCGAGTTCGAAGCAGCCGAGCGCCTGGAACTGTCGGACCGGATGGCACCGACGGGTTCGGTTCCAGTAGCAGGGTCGCCGTACGACTTCCGCGGCGGCCGGCTGATCGGCTCAACCGTGATCGACAACGCCTTCACCGGACTCGACGGCGAGTGGTCCGTCACCCTCACCGACCCCGACACCGGAGCTCGCTCCGTGTTGACCAGCAACACCAAATGGATGCAACTGTTCACCGGCGAACCGGTAGGCCGCTCAGCCCTGGCAGTGGAACCGATGACCTGCCCACCGAACGCCTTCAGCACCGGCGACGACCTGATCGTCCTGCAACCGGGCGAGTCCCACACGACTACCTTTCAGGTGTCGGCCTAGCCCCGGCCCCGTGCTCGCGGGCGACCGCCGCCAGCTCCTTGGCAGCGCGCGTCGCCCGCGTACCCTCGGACGCCTGCACCGCGAGGATCCCGATCCGGTTGTCCTCGGCATCGAACAACTGCAGCCACGCGTCACCGGGCCGGAACCGCAGCGCGGTGACCTCGGACCACTTCAACGTGTACGACCGGAACACGTTCCGCACCCGCAGCCGGTCCGGGTACGCGGTCACCCGCAGCGTCGACATCCGGTACAGGATCCACAGCACCGCCCCGAAGAACGCCAGCAATGTGATCCGCTGGAACCAGTCGAAGCTGGCCCGGTCCGACGGCGACAGCCGGAACCAGATCACCCCGAATACCGCGATCAGCGACAGCCCCATGCCGGCGGACATCCCGGTCACGATCCAGGGATGGAAGGTCAGCAACCGGTCCCGGGAGGCCATCTCAAATCCGGCAGGCGTGGATATCGGTGGTGAGGATCGCACGCGCTCCGACCTCCCACAGCTGGTCCATCAGCCGCTGCGCCTCGGCCCGCTGGACCATCACCCGGACGGCGACCCAGCCCTGGCGGTGCAGCGGCGAGATCGTCGGCGACTCCAGCCCCGGCGCGACCGAGGTGGCCGCGTCGACGTCCTCGGCGCGGATGTCGTAGTCCATCATCACGTAGTTGCGCGCGATCAGTACGCCTTCGAGCCGCCGTACCAGCTGCTGCAGACCGTTCGGCGGAGTCTCGACGCCGTGCCGCTTGATCAGGACGGCCTCGGACTGCAGGATCGGGTCGCCGAACACCTCGAGCCCCGCCTGGCGCAGCGTCGTACCGGTCTCGACGACGTCCGCGATCACGTCCGCGACGCCGAGCTGTACGGCGGACTCGACGGCACCGTCCAGCCGTACCACCGAGGCCTCGACACCGTTCTCGGCAAGGTGGTCCTGGAGCACCCCGGCGTACGACGTGGCGATCCGCTTGCCCGACAGGTCCTTGATCGAGTCCGCGACGCCCGGGCGGCCGGCGAACCGGAACGTGGACGACCCGAACCCGAGGCCCATGATCACGTCCGCGTCCGCGTGCGAGTCGAGCACCAGGTCGCGGCCGGAAATCCCGACGTCGAGCGTGCCCTCGCCGACGTACACGGCGATGTCGCGCGGGCGCAGGTAGTAGAACTCGACCTCGTTGGCCGAGTCGGTGAGCGTCAGGTCCTTGGTGCTCCGGCGCTGCTTGTAGCCGGCCTCGGACAACATCTCGGTGGCGGCCTCGCTCAGCGAGCCCTTGTTCGGTACTGCGACGCGCAGCATGGCAACTGCCCTTCCTGGAGGTGAACCGGTGATCTGCGGGAGCGGCTCCTACAGATGTCGGTACACGTCCTCGAGGTCCAGGCCGAGCGCGTGCATCATCACCTGGGCGTGGTACAGCAGCTGCGACAGTTCCTCCGCAGCGCGCTCCTTGCCCTCGTACTCGGCGGCCATCCAGGACTCGGCGGCCTCTTCGACCAGCTTCTTCCCGATCGCGTGCACGCCGGCATCCAGCGCCGCCACGGTCCCGGAACCCTCCGGCCGCGTCCGCGCCTTCTCTCCCAGCTCGGCGAACAGCTCGTCAAAAGTCTTCATCGCGCGGCCAAGCCTACGGGGCGCGTCCAGGAGCCGGGCGGCCAGGTCCGGTGGGCGGACCATACTGAACGGATGGAGATCTCGGTGATGCTGGCCGTCGAGGACGCTCCGGCGGCCGCGGCGTGGTACGCGCGGGCACTCGGCGCGGTCGAGCTGTGGAACCTGGGCAGCGTGATCGGGCTGAGCGTCGGCGGCGCGCCGTTGTTCCTCGGCGAGCCGGGGAACAACATCTGGAAGACACCCGCCGACACCGGGGCACCGACGGTCCGGGTCGAGGTGTTCGTCGACGATCCGGACTCCTTCGTCGCGCGGGCCGTCGAGGCCGGGGCCGACGGCAGCTTCGACCCGGTCCGCGATCACGCCGTACCGTGGGGCACCCATCGGCAGGGCTCGTTCCTGGACCCGTTCGGGCACCTGTGGTTCGTCGGCGACCGCTCGCCGCTGGGCCCTGCCGAGCGCGGCTGAGGATCTGTATGCAGAGTCCGCGGAGAATTCGGGAGCTGGGTCTTGTCGTCGGTACTTTGCCTACCGGGCCGTTGAATGCGATCACCGACGTGCCCGGGGTGCGGGTCGGTCAGACGACCATCACCGGGGACGGGTTGAACACCGGGGTGACCGCGATCGTCCCGTCCGGCTGGGAGACGACGCTGCCCGCGGCGGTTGCTGTTGGCAACGGATACGGGAAGCTGATCGGGACCACTCAGGTGGACGAGCTCGGCGTGATCGAAACCCCGATCCTGCTGACCGGCACTCTCAGTACGTTCCGGGTCGCGGACGCCTTCCTCACCTGGCTGCTCGACCGCAACCCGCAAGCCACCAGCCTCAACCCGATCGTCGGCGAAACCAACGACGGCCACCTGTCAGACATCCGCCGCCGCCCGATCACCCCCGCCCACGTACACAACGCGCTGGACAACGCCACCTCCGACCTTCCTGCCGAAGGATGCGCAGGAGCAGGCACCGGCACCACCGCCCTAGGCTTCAAAGCGGGCATCGGCACCGCCTCCCGGACGCTCCGCACCTCACCCGCCGGCGGGTACACGGTTGGTGTGTTGGTGCAGGCGAACTTCTCCGGATTGTTGACCGTGCTCGGGCGACCTGTGCCTGCTCCGCCGATTGATGCTGACGGCAACTCGTGCATGATCGTGGTGGCGACCGATCTGCCGCTCGACTCGCGGCAGCTCGGGCGGTTGGCTCGGCGGGCGGTCTTCGCGATGGCTCGGGTCGGCTCGGACTACGCGCCGGGCAGCGGCGACTACGCGATCGCGTTCAGCACGAGCCGTACGGCGACGTACGCCGAGCGCGACCTCCGGGCCCCGTTTCAAGCCGTCACCGAATCCGTCGAGGAGGCGCTCCTCAACTCACTGACGATGGCCCACACCACGACCGGCTTCAACAACCACAAGGCCCACGCGGTCCCCCACGACCTGCTCCGATAACAACACGCCGAAGGCAACCACGGCCGCCACCGTCCGGACCAGATGCGCCAACTGCCAACGATCCCGGACCGATGCCCAGTCCGACGGCGGCTGCTGCACCGACCATGACAGCTGATCCGAGTTGATCGGCAGATTCACCACGATTGTCGTCACGAACACAACCACCAGCAGCGCGACAGCCGCCAGCACCATGCGCCGCGCACTCCCCCGGCTCCGAACCGCAACCACGACCGTCGCAACAAACGCCGGGATCAGCGTCACCGCAGCGAGCTTGTCCAACGAGTCCAACTCGACCACCCGCACCTGCGTGTAGACCGACCCGTCAAAGCCACGCAACGACGTCTCCAACACCAGCACGCACAGCAGGAACCCGCTGAACAACCCGGTGAACAGCAGGCTCACACCACGCACGATCCGCGTCATCAGTAGCCCACGCCGACCGGCTGGCCGATCGTCGCCGGGTTGTCGAGAACCGACAACATCAGATGCGCCACGTCAGCCCGCGAGATCAAGTACCCGCCGTTGACGGTCCCGCCGATCTCGGTGCGGTAGTGCCCGGTCAGCGCCCTACTGTTCAACTTCGGCGGCCGCACGATCGTCCAGTCGGTCGCGCTGCTCATGATGGCCGCCTCCATCACCCGCAGGTCGGCGTACACGTCGGCGGCGAACAGGTTGATCAGCGGGAAAATCACCCGCCGGTTCAGGAAGTCCGCCGGCACCGGCCCGATCGGCGCGGCGCTCACCGCCACGAACCGCCGTACCCCGACCGCTTCCATCGCGGCCAGGATCGACTTCGTACTCCGGGACGCGACCGGCCCGTCCTTGCGACCGCGCGGCCCCACGCCCGAGATGACCGCCGTACTGCCGTCGACCGCCTCGCGCAGCGGCTCCGCCGAGTCCAGACCGGGCACCCGCACCACGTCCAGCGACGGATGCTCCAACTCGAACGCGGACGACGCGCGGATCACCGCCGTCACCTTCTGCCCCGCGTCGAGTGCCTGCCGGACGACGTGACCGCCGATCCCGCCCGTCGCGCCGAACACCGTGATCCTCATCGGACGCCTCCTGTGCGCTACCGTAATTCTGATCTCCAACTCATATAGTACGGAACTCATAAGATATGGAACAGACACAAACAGGTGACGCGCGCCACCGTCGGCGGGCCGGCAACGAGATCAAGGCGGCGATCCGCGACCTGCGGATCCAGCTCGCGTTGTTCAACCACCAGGTCGGCGGCAGGCTGGCACTCAAGGACGTCGACCTCGACTGCCTCGACGTGCTGGCCCGCAGCGGCCCGCTCACGCCGAGCGCCCTGGCGCGGCAGGCAGGACTGCACCCGGCGACGCTGACCGGGATCCTCGACCGGCTCGAACGCGGCGGCTGGATCGCGCGCGACCGCGGGCAGACGGACCGGCGCAGCGTGACGATCCGGCTGCTCCCCGATCGCGGGTCCGAGGTGATCCGGCTGTACCAGCCGATGATCGGCGCGATGGACGACGTACTCGCGGACTACAGCGAGACCGAGCTCTCGCTGATCGCCGACTTCCTGCGGCGTACCGCTGCTGCCGGGGAGCAGGCGAACGGGGAGCTGGCTCAGGAGTAGAGGTCGGCCAGTTTCTGGCCGAGCTGTTTGAGTTCTACGCGGAGCTCCTGCGGTTCCAGTACTTCTACTGCGTCACCGAAGCGGCTGAGCGTGGCGGCTGCGTTCGGTACGGACTCGATCGGGATCGTCACCACAAAGCTCCCGTCCGGCTCCGGGACGGCGGCCGCGACCGCCTTGACCAGTGCGGGGAACGAGACGTCGTACATCCTCTGAGCGAGTCCTGCAGACACTCTGACGACTGCATCCGCGGTGAAACGGACGCGGTCGAACCCCTCCAGGTGGTTCTGCCAGAACTGCTCCAGGTTGAAGTCCTCGGCGCGCTCGAACTCCTCCTGCGTCGGGGTGAGTTCGAGGATGTTGGAGACCCGGTATGTCCGTAGTCCGGTGGGTGTGGCGGCGACGACGTACCAGGCTCCGTTCTTGAGTACGAGACCGTACGGCTCGAGGAGGCGCTCGACCTCGCGGGGCTCCTCCCACCTGCGGTACAGGACCTTCACGCGGCGATCGTGGAGCACCGCGTCGGCGACGGCTGCGAGCTGTGGCGAGTTCTCGGCGTCCTGGTACCAGGCGGGCAGGTCGAGGTGGAAGCGGTTCTTCAAACGCCCAGCCCGGTCGCGTTGGTCCGGTGCGAGTGCCGCTAGGAGCTTGAGCTCGGCCGCACTCGTCTCTGCGGTCAGGCCGAGCGCGGCGGCGGCTCCCGGCATACCGACGAGGAAGAGGGCGGCCGCCTCTTGTTCGGTGAGGCCGGTGAGGCGGGTGCGGTAGCCCTCCACCAGGCGGTACCCGCCTGCGCGGCCCTGGTCGGCGTACACGGGCACGCCGGCAGCCGCGAGCGCCTCGACGTCACGGTAGATCGTCCGCAGTGACACCTCGAGCTCATCCGCGAGCTCCCGCGCGGTCAGCCGCCGGCGCGTCTGCAGCAGCAACAGGATCGACAGGAGCCGGCTCGAACGCATACTCCGAGGTTAGTCCCGATCGCTGCCATGGGTTGTCAGGTATTGCTCGGACGCTTGGCGTATGACATGGGACAAGGTGACCGGGGACTTCGACTTCCTCAACGGGTACTTCGACGTACGCCACCGGACGCTGAAGCAGGCGCTCGCCGGGTGCGCCGAGTGGCTCGAGTACGACGGGACCACGACGGCGCGGACGTACTTCGACGGCCAGATCAGCATCGACGAGATGCGCTTCCCGACGAAGGGCTCGTACGGATTGTCGCTGCGGCTGTTCGACCCGATCGCGCAGGAGTGGAGCATCTGGTGGGTCGACAGCCGGACCATGCAGCTGTACCCGCCGGTGCGCGGCGGCTGGGCCGCGGACGGGTCGAGCTGCCGGCTGGTCGGAGAGGACACGCTGGACGGCAAGCCGATCCTGTGCAGCTACGAGTGGTCCGACATCACCGACGAGACCGCGCACTGGGAGCAGGCGTTCTCCCCCGACGGCGGTCTGACGTGGGAGACCAACTGGATCATGGACTTCACCCGCCGGGCCACTCCGCCGCCGTCCTTGGAGCTGCCGAAGCTCACCGACGACTTCGACTTCCTGGTCGGGCGCTGGGCCTTCCACAACCGACGCCGCCGGCCTGTGCTGGGCGAGCCGTTCACCTGGTACGAACACGAGGCCACGATGGAGGCGACGACGTACTTCGACGGGGCGATCAGCTTCGACGAAGGCTGGTTCCCGAGCGAAGGCTTCCGCGGAGCGACCTTCCGCCTGTACGACCCGGTCGCCGAGACCTGGTCCATCCACTGGATCAACAGCACCCGCGGCCAACTCGAAACCCCCGTCATCGGCGCATTCTCCGAAGGCACCGGAGTCTTCGAAGGCCCCGACACCTGGGAGGGCCAACCCATCGACGTCCGCTTCCTCTGGACCCCAGGCACCGACAAAGCCGCCTGGGAACAGTCCTTCTCCACCGACGCCGGCCAAACGTGGACCACCAACTGGTACATGGAACACACGCGCCTGAAGTGAGCACTCGCGCTGCCCGGCCGCTGCCGAGCTACTTCGCCGGTGGCGGGTTGTAGCAGGGCAGCGATGAAATAACCCGCCAGGGGCGGCTAAACCAGTTGGCGGACTGCGGTCAGTGTGGCTAGGGCGGCTTGGGTGGCTTCGTAGCCTTTGTCTTCGCGGCTGTCGGGGAGGCCGGCGCGGTCCAGGGCCTGGGGGTCGTTGTCGCAGGTGAGGACGCCGAAGCCGACCGGTACGCCGGTGCTTACACCGACCTGCATCAGACCGTCTGTGGTCGCTTGGCAGACGTACTCGAAGTGCGGTGTATCCCCACGAATCACCACACCGAGCGCGACCACAGCGTCGTACCCGGCTTTTGCCGCATGCAACGAAGCGACGGGCAGCTCGAAGGAGCCGGGTACGCGGATCACCGTGTGGTCGGTGACGCCGGAGTCCTCCAACGCGCGCAGAGCACCGGCAAGCAGACCGTCGGTGACCTTCGGGTGCCAGAGGGCGGCGACGATGGCGACGCGGGCGCCTTCGGCGCGGGGGGCTTCGATGGTGGGTGCTCCGCTGCCCGACATCAGACGGCTCCGTTCTCTTCGGTCAGCAGGCCATCGGGGAGGTGATGGCCCATCCGGTCGCGCTTGGTGCGCAGGTACCGCAGGTTGTGTTCGGTGGGGTCGATCGAGATCCCGCGCCGCTCGACGACCTCGATGCCGTACCCCTGGACGCCCGCGAGCTTGTCAGGGTTGTTCGTCAACAGCCGCACCGACTTCACGCCAAGGTCGGCCAGGATCTGTGCCCCGGTCCCGTAGTCGCGAGCGTCGGCCGGTAGACCGAGATCCAGGTTCGCGTCGACGGTGTCCCGCCCGGCGTCCTGCAGCTCATAAGCCTGCAGCTTGTGCAGCAGCCCGATCCCGCGCCCCTCATGCCCGCGCAGGTAAACCACGACCCCGCCCTCGGCCGCGACCTGCCGCATCGCCTCGTCCAACTGCGGTCCGCAGTCGCACCGCAGCGACCCGAACACGTCGCCGGTCAGGCACTCGGAGTGCAGGCGCACCAACGTCGGCCCGTCGCCGAGCTCACCCCGCACCAGCGCGAGCTGCTCAGAACCGTCCACGACGTTGCGGTAGCCGTGGGCAACGAAATCGCCGTACTGCGTCGGCAGCGTCGTCGTCGCGACCCGCTGGATCTGCGATTCGGTACGCCGCCGGTACCGGATCAGGTCGTCGATCGAGACCAGGACCAGCCCGTGCTCGTCGGCGAACTCGCGCAGCTCCGGCCCGCGCTTCATCGTCCCGTCGTCGTTCACCATTTCCGAGATCACCGCGGCCGGTGTCAGGCCGGCCATCCGGGCGAGATCGATCGACGCCTCGGTGTGGCCGGGCCGGACGAGTACGCCGCCCTCGCGGCCGCGCAACGGGAACACGTGTCCGGGCTGGACCAGATCGTACGGCTCCGATGCGGAATCTGTGAGTACCCGGATCGTCCGCGCGCGGTCCGCCGCCGAGATGCCGGTACTGATCCCGTCGCGGGCGTCGACGGAGATCGTGTACGCCGTACGCATCCGCTCGCGGTTGTGCGGCGTCATCAACGGGATCCCGAGCCGGTCGAGCTCGGCGCCCTCCATCGGCACGCACACCACGCCGGAGCTGTACCGGATCAGGAACGCCAGCAACTCCGGCGTCGCCTTGGACGCGGCGAAGATCAGGTCGCCCTCGTTCTCGCGGTCCTCGTCGTCGACCACGATCACCGCGCGGCCGGCGCGGATCTCGTGGATCGCTTCCTCGATCGTGTCGAGCCTCAACGAGCCCATCTCAGCCCACCACCACTGCCTCGGGGGCTGCGGCCCGCTCGCGGTTCTGGATCTTCCACCAGGACGCGAACCCGATCACACAGAACAGCCCGTACACCACGTACATGGTCGCCGACGGGTAGAACTTCGCCTGCACCAGCAGCGGTACGCCGACCACGTCGACGGCGATCCAGATCAGCCAGAACTCGACGAACCCGCGGGCCATCCCGTACGTCGCCAGGATCGACCCGGTGAGGATCCACGCGTCCCACTGCGGGCCCCACGAGCCGAGCGCCTTCAGTACGAAGTACGCGATCGCGTAGAGCACCACGCCGATACCGAGCAGCTCGAGCCGCTCCCGCATCGTCGCCCACCGCGGCTGGACCGCGGCGGTCGCACCGTGATGACGGGTCTGGTACCAGCGGTACCACCCGTACAGGCTGATCAGTGCGAAGAACACCTGCCGGCCGGCCTGGCCCCAGAGGTCCTTGTCCTGCGGGGTGTCGAAGATGCCGCCGACGAAGACCGTGAACAGCAGCACGTTGCCGACGATGCCGACCGGCCACGCCGCGACCAGGCGGCGCATCCCGAACAGCGCGCTGGCCAGGCCGAACACGTTGCCGACGATCTCCCGCACCAGTACCGGCGAGCCGGCGATCGTGACCTGCGAGGTCAGCAGCCAGTTGATCGGGTTCACTTGTTGCCTCCAGCAACAGAAGAGGGGATGGCGCCCGCGGTCAGCAGGCGTTCGACGTACTTCGCGATCACATCGACTTCCAGATTCACCGTGTCGCCGACCTGGTTCGATCCGAGCACGGTCAGCTCCAGCGTCGTCGGGATCAGGCTGACCCCGAACGTGCCGGTGTCGTCGTCCACGTCGGTGACCGTCAGCGACACCCCGTCGATGGCGATCGATCCCTTCTCGGCGACGTACTTCAGGATCTCCGGCGAGGTCGCGATCCGGACGTCCTCCCAGCGCTCGCCGGGCGTCCGCGAGGCGATCGTGCCGGTACCGTCGACGTGGCCCTGGACGATGTGCCCGCCGAGCCGTTCGTGCGCGGCGACCGCGCGTTCGAGGTTGACCGGCGAGCCCTTCTCGAGGCCGCCCAAGCTGGTGCGCTGCAGCGTCTCGCGCATCACGTCCGCGGTGAACACGCCGCCGCCGTAGTCCACCACCGTGAGGCAACAGCCGTTGACCGCGATCGACGCGCCGTGTGCCGCGTCCTCGGTGACCCGCGGCCCGCGGACGGTAAGCCGCGCGGCGTCCCCGTCGAGGTCCAGGGACTCGACCGTGCCGAGTTCTTCGATGATGCCGGTGAACATCTACTTTCCTCCCAGAGGAACCAGGGTCAACCGGACGTCGTTCCCGAGCCGGGTGACGTCCGCTAGCTTGAACCGCCGCAGGTGGTCGATCGATTCCGCGCCGAGGTCGCCGACCGCCGCGAACCCTGAACCGAGGACGGCCGGGGCGACGTACGCGACGATCTGGTCGACCAGGCCGGCGCGCAGGAACGCGGCCGCGAGCGTCGGGCCGCCTTCGAGCCACAGGTGCCGGATCTGCCGGTCGTCGAGCTGCCGGAGCACCTCGGCGGGATCGTGGGTCGGCAGCAGTAGCGTCTCAGCTCGGTCGTTGCGGACCCGCGCGGCCGCCGGGACCTCGCGGTCGCCGACCACCACACGTAACGGCTGCCG
The DNA here is from genome assembly GCF_006715085.1 of Kribbella jejuensis. NCBI lineage: Bacteria > Bacillati > Actinomycetota > Actinomycetes > Propionibacteriales > Kribbellaceae > Kribbella > Kribbella jejuensis. The sequence continues at coordinate 1,128,556 of NZ_VFMM01000001.1, forward strand.
CGGCGCCGGTACGTCGTTCTCGTCCCGGACCGTGAGTTCGGGGTCGTCGTCGAGCACGGTCTGCGTACCGACGGCGATCGCGTCGCACTCGGCGCGCTTGCGGTGGACGTCGGCGCGCGCGATCGGGCCGGTGATCCACTTGCTCGTCCGGTCCGGCGCCGCGGACCGCCCGTCCAGCGTGGTCGCGAACTTCCAGGTGACGAACGGGCGCCCGACCCGGACGCTGTGCAGCCACACGTGGTTGACGGCTTCCGCCTCGGACTGCAGCAGGCCCTGTACAACCTCGATGTTCTTGCTGCGCAGCTTCTCCGCGCCACCGGAGGCCGTCCTGTTCGGATCGGGTACGGCGTACACCACGCGCGCGACGCCCGCCTCGATCAGCGCGTCCGCGCACGGCCCGGTGCGGCCGGTGTGATTACAAGGCTCCAGCGTCACGTACGCCGTACCGCCGCGGGCGCGGGCACCGGCCATCCGGAGCGCCTCGACCTCCGCATGCGGGCCGCCGGCAACGGCATGGAACCCTTCGCCGACCGGATGGCCGTCGCTCGCGGTGATCACACAACCCACGACCGGGTTGGGATGGGTACTGCCGATGCCACGTGCGGCCAGCTCGACGGCACGCCGCATCCAGGCGGCATCCATCGGCGACACGTCGTTCACTGCTCGGGCCCCTCGTCGTCACGGACGCGCTGCCGGGGCTTCGCTCGGCACATCTGCTCCGCCGCCGTCGCCGGAACCACCTGGGTCCCAACGCCAGGTCCGTCACCGGACCCCTCGCCGCCGCGGTCCCGCAGGCCTCACAGCCCACGCTCCGCGCCGCCGGGCGCCAGAGCACACCCGCCGACCGCGTGCGCCTCCCATCCGGACTTTCACCGTCGGTCCCGGAATTCCACCAGGTCAACCGCTTCTTCTTGCGAAGTCGCGGGTCGCGGACTGTCACCGCCGGCTCGGAATTACACCGACCCCGGAGCACGCGAGTGGGTTTCACTCGTGCCTCAAGTATGCCTCGTCCCGCAACCTCCACCACGACCCAGGTCACATCGTGGCCGCGGCGTTTGCTATTGCAAAATCATCTTTGCAGTTGCAAAGTACGCGTATGGAACAGAGCGCGCAGAACGTGCGGCAGCAGGTCGAACTGTACGGCGAACCGCTGGGCGAGGTGGTACGCCGGGTCACCGCGGCGCTCGGACTGACCCAAGGTGGGCTCGCGCAGGTGATCGGACTGTCGGCGCCGATGCTCTCGCAACTGGTCAGCGCCCAACGCGTGAAGATCGGCAACCCCGCCGTGGTAGCACGCCTGCGAGCCGCCTCAGAACTCGCCGACCTGGCCATCGCCGGCGGAATCGACCCAACCGACGTCCCCGCCGAACTGAACACCATCCGCTCCACCACCACCGCCTACCCCACCCCAACCACCCACACCCACCCCACCCGAGCCAACCACTCAACCCCACCACCCGACCCGTGGCCGACCGCACCTTCCGAAAGCTCGCCGGCCGTACCCTCAGACATGGCGCGGGCACCCGGGTTGGCCGCCGGAGTCGGGTCGTCGGTCGGTCGGGGGGCGACTGTTCGGGCCAAGCTCTCGCCGGGGTCCGGGGCGGCCGCTCAACCGCAGCAGCCGGTCGCACCGTGGTCGTCTGATCAGCCGGATCTGTCGGCTGCTACCTGGCCGATCGGCCAACCGAACCCGTCGGCCACACCTTGGGCGACCGTTTCGGGCGAGCTTCCGGCGCGTGTCGTCGTTCGGGAGATCCAGGATCTGTTCCGGGCGGTCGCGTCGGCCGAGGAGATCCAGCGGGCGGCCGCGGCAGCGGCAGAGGAATCACCGGCAGTCGCCGAGCTATTACTTGCCTACGGCACCGGCCGGACCGCGGACGCACTCGCGCACTATGACGAGCATCACGGCTGACCACCCCTGATATACCACAAGCCAACTGCACTTTGAGCGCCGTCTCACGCCTTGTCGCGACGGAATGCGAAGTCCCCGGCCTGGTGTTGGGTTGCGATGGCAGGGCCGATCGTCCTGCGTCCATTCAGGTGAGGAGACAGTTGTGCGTGCGTTTCGGCGGGTTGTCGCAGTGGTCGGGGCGATCACCTTGGCGGCCGCGATGGTTGCCTGCGGCAGCGATCAGAAGGATGCCAGATCCGGCCCCGACCTGGGCCTGATCAAGCCCGGAACACTGAGGATCGGCACGCTCACCGACGCGCCACCGAACGTGTACGTGAAGGACGGCAAGTTCACCGGATTCGACAACGACCTGATCACCGCGGTCGCGGCCAAGCTGAACCTGAAGCCCGAGTTCGTCGGCACCGACTTCTCGGCACTGCTCTCGCAGGTCAACGGCGGTCAGTTCGACCTCGGCAGCTCGTCGATCACGATCACCGAGGCCCGCAAGAAGACCGTTGCGTTCAGCAACGGATACGACTTCGGCTACCTCGGTCTGAACACCACGAAGAACTCCGGCATCACGAGCTTCGACCAGCTCTCCGGCAAGCGGGTCGTGGTGGTCCAGGGCACCGTCCAGGACGACTACGCCACCAGCAAGGGCCTCAACCCGGTCCGCGTCCCGAACTACAACGCCGCACTCGGCCAGCTCAAGGCCGGTACGGCCGACGCCTGGGTCTCCCCCGCCGAGATCGGCGAGAAGATGGCCAAGGAGCAGGGCGGTGGCACGGTGATCCTGGCCGCGAAGGAGCTCAGTGACGCGCCGATGGCGTTCGCCGTCGCGAAGAACAACGACAAGCTCCGCGACGCCGTGAACAAGGCCCTCGACGAGGTGATCGCGGACGGAACCTGGACCAAGCTGGTCGAGCAGTACTACCCGGGTCGCGCCGTACCGGCGAACTTCAAGCCGGGCAGCGGATCGGTCAAGTTCACGGCTCCCAAAGTCTGATGGACATCTGGTCCACCCTGCGTGACACCTTCCTCGACTGGGAGTCGATGAAGGCAGTGCTGCCCGAGATGCTGAAGGTCGGGCTGGTCAACACCCTCATCCTGGCGGCCGCCTCGGTCGTGCTGGGCACTGTGCTCGGCATGATCGTGGCGGTCCTCGCCCTGTCCAGGACGCGTTGGCTGCGCTGGCCGGCGAAGATCTACACCGACATCTTCCGCGGCCTGCCCGCGATCCTCACCATCCTGCTGATCGGGCAGGGCCTGTCCCCGATCACCCGGCACTGGTGGGGCCCGAACCCGTACCCGCTCGGCATCCTCGCGCTGTCGCTGATCGCGGCCGCGTACATCGGGGAGATCTTCCGCTCCGGCATCCAGAGCGTGGAGAAGGGTCAGCTCGAGGCCGCCCGCGCGCTCGGGTTCAGCTACCCCAGCGGCATGCGGCTGGTCGTCATCCCGCAAGGGGTACGGCGGGTGCTGCCGGCGCTGGTGAACCAGTTCATCGCGCTCGTGAAGGACTCCAGCCTGGTCTACTTCCTCGGTCTGCTGGCGAGTCAGCGTGAGCTGTTCCGGATCGGGCAGGACGCGGCCGCGACCAACGGCAACCTGTCGCCGTTGCTGCTCGCGGGGATCTTCTACCTGGTGATCACGGTGCCGTTGACGCACCTGGTGAACCACTTCGACAAGCGTCTGCGCGAAGGGCGTCCGGTCGACGTAGTGCTGGAGGAGGCCGAGCATGCAATCCGTTGAGGCCGCGAGCCTGGAGGTCAAGGGCGTCGAGCTCGCGTTCGGCAGCAACAAGGTGCTGCGCGGTGTCGACCTCGCCGTACCGGCCGGGCAGACCGCGTGCGTGATCGGGCCGTCGGGCTCCGGCAAGTCGACGTTGCTGCGCGCGATCAACCGTTTGCTCGAACCGGATGCCGGCGACGTGAAGCTCGGCGGCGAGTCGGTACTGCGGGGTGACCCGGACGTGCTGCGGCGCCGGATCGGGATGGTGTTCCAGCACTTCAACCTGTTTCCGCACAAGAGCGTGCTCGACAACATCACGCTGCCGCTGCGCAAGATCAAGAAACTCGACACCGAATCCGCGCGGGCGGCGGCGCGCGAACAGCTCGAACTGGTCGGCCTCGCGCACAAGGCGACCGCGCGCCCCGGCAACCTGTCCGGCGGGCAGCAGCAGCGGGTCGCGATCGCGCGGGCGCTGGCGATGAAGCCCGAGGTGATGCTGTTCGACGAGGCCACATCGGCGCTCGACCCCGAACTGGTGAAGGGCGTGCTCGCGCTGATGGCGGACCTCGCCGCGGCCGGCATGACGATGGTCGTGGTCACCCACGAGATGGGCTTCGCGCGGGAGGTCGCGGACCAGGTCGCGTTCATGGATCACGGCGTCGTGGTCGAATCCGGCGTACCGGAACAGCTCTTCACCGCCGCCGAGTCGCCCAGATTGCGCCAGTTCCTCTCCCAAGTGCTCTGAGTGGCCCGATCCAGGCGCGGCCGGGGCGCCGCGGTACGTCTATCTCACCTTCGACGACGGGCCGAGCCGGTACACCCCACAGATCCGCGCGCAGACCGGTTACACCCGCCGCTGCCTGCGTCCGCCGTACGGCGGTACGAACAAGCTGGTGGCCCGCAGGGCGGCAACGCTCGGCAAGAAGCTCCGGGTGTGGACGATCGACACCCGCGACTGGTCGCGTCCCGGATCCTCAGTGATCGTGCGCCGGGCGCTGGCGAACCGTCCGGTATCCGTGAATTGTTGATACGGAAGCGGCGTGGGCGCTGGCTTTCGCGGGTGGTTCACGCAGGGTTGGACGGGTGAGGAAGTGACCACCCACCGCCCTGGGGGGAACATGGACGTTCGCTTGACGCGTGCGGGGAACAGGGCCGTCGGCCTGGCGGTGATGATGCTGGTGAGCGCGGTGATCGGCTCGGTCGTGGTCGCGGCCGCGAAGTCACCGGCCAAGCCCGTCACGCCCACGCCGCCGGCCGCTGCGCCTGCGGCCGTCACCCCGAGCCCGACGCCGCTGCCGACGAAGTACGTCGTACTGACGTTCGACGACGGTCCCGATGCCGAGTACACCCCGAAGGTGTTGGACATCCTCGCGCTGTACGGCGCGAAGGCGACCTTCTTCGAGGTCGGTCAGAACGTGCGCAAGCATCCCGAGCTGACCAAGCAGTTGCACGCGGCCGGTCACAGCGTGCAGAACCACACCTGGGACCACAGCGATCTCCGCAAGCTCACCGCGGCCAGGTTCCAGCAGGAGGTCAGGCTGACGGACCAGGCGATCCGCGCGCAGATCGGTAGTACGCCGGGTTGTCTGCGGCCGCCGTACGGCGGGGTGAACCCGGCCGTCAGGCAGCGCGCGCGGCAACTGGGCAAGGACCTCGTCGTGTGGACGGTCGACTCGCGCGACTGGACCAAGCCTGGTACGGCGGCCATCGTGCAACGCGTACTGAAGAACGTGCACAGCGGCTCGGTGATCCTGATGCACGACGGCGGCGGCAACCGCTCGCAGACGGTCGCCGCGCTGCCGACGATCCTCAAGGCGCTCAAGGCGCAGGGGTACGGCTTCCGCACGCTGACCTGCTAGGAGAGCGCGGTCACCAGCGGTACGACGTCGGCGATCGAGGCGACGATCCGGGTCGGGCGGTACGGGAACCGCTCGACCTCGTGCTCGCCGGTCGACCCGGTCAGCACGAGCACGCTCCGCAGGCCCGCCTCGAGACCGCTGATGATGTCGGTGTCCATCCGGTCGCCGATCATCACGGTCGTCTCGGAGTGGCCCTCGATCCGGTTCAGCGCGCTGCGCATCATCAGCGGGTTCGGCTTGCCGACGAAGTACGGCGCGACGCCGGTGGCGCGGGTGATCAGCGCGGCCACCGAACCGGTCGCCGGCAGCGGCCCCTCCTGCGACGGACCGGTCGGATCCGGGTTCGTCGCGATGAACCGCGCGCCTTCGGCGATCAGCCGGATCGCGCGGGTGATCGCCTCGAACGAGTACGTGCGGGTCTCGCCGAGGACGACGTAGTCCGGGTCGCGCTCGGTGAGGACGTACCCGATCTCGTGCAGTGCGGTGGTCAGGCCGGCCTCACCGATCACGTACGCCGTCCCGCCCGGCCGCTGGTCGTCGAGGAACTGGGCAGTGGCCAGCGCGCTGGTCCAGATCGACGTCTCCGGGATGTCGATGCCCGCGGCAAGCAGCCGGGCACGCAGGTCCCGCGGCGTGAAGATCGAGTTGTTCGTGAGAACCAGGAACTTCTTGCCGGACGCCTGCAGCGCGGCGATGAAGTCGCTGGCGCCGGGGATCGACCGCTCCTCGTGCACCAGGACGCCGTCCATGTCGGTCAGCCAGGTTTCCACCGGTTTGGGCTCGCTCACGCTGCTCATCGTAGAGTGCCGCCGCCTCCACCCCGACCCACCGCGCGGCGGGTCCGCCTAGTGGGCGGTGGATTGTTCGGCGAGGTTGCGGAGTTTGTCGATCATCGCGTTCGGGTCGTCGGCGGCGTAGACCGCGGAGCCGGCTACGAACACGTCGGCACCCGCGTCGGCGCAGCGTTCGATCGTCTCGACCGAGACGCCGCCGTCGATCTCGATCCACACGTCCAGGCCGTGCTTGCCGAGCAGCTCGCGCGTACGGCGGATCTTCGGCAGGCAGAGGTCCAGGAACTTCTGCCCGCCGAACCCAGGCTCGACGGTCATGATCAGGACCATGTCGAGCTCGCCCAGCAGGTCCTCGTACGGCTCGATCGGCGTCGCCGGCCGCAGCGCCATCGCGGCCCGCGCACCCTTGGCGCGGATCTCCCGCGCGGTCCGCACCGGGGCGCGGCACGCCTCGATGTGGAACGTGACGCTGGACGCGCCGGCCTCGACGTACCCAGGCGCCCAGCGATCCGGGTCCTCGATCATCAGGTGACAGTCGAGCGGCAGATCGGTCGACTTCGCCAACGACTCGACCACCGGCATCCCGAGCGTCAGATTCGGCACGAAGTGGTTGTCCATCACGTCGACATGCAGCCAGTCCGCATTCGACACAGCCGCGGCCTCATCGGCCAGCCGAGCAAAGTCAGCGGACAGGATGCTAGGCGCGATCTGAATCCCCATAGCGCCAATCTATCGACCACCCACGGCCACCCGACCATCCGGTGACTGCGTGAGGTGGCGGAGCTCACCCGAGGAGCTCGGCGGTGAGGACCTCACGGAGCGTGGTGGCGGGGCGGCCGAGAAGCTTCGGCAGCGCGGGGTCGACGACCGCGAACTCACCACGTCGGGCGGCCTGGAAGATCCCGAGGGTCAGATCGACCACGAACTCCGGCATCCCGCGGTCGAGCGCGTCCTGTCTCCACTCGTCGTCCGGGACGGTGACGCGGGTGATCCGCCGGCCGCTGAGGTCGGAGGCGATCGCGGCGACGTCGGCGTAATCGAGTAGTTCGGGACCGGTGAGCGCGGGAGTGATGCCGTCCAGGCGCTGGGAATCGGTCAACGCGACGACCGCCGCGTCGGCGAGGTCGCGGTGAGCGGTCCACGAAACCGGTCCGTCCTCCGGGAGGATCAGCTCGCCGGTTTCCATTGCGGATCGGAGCATGAAGACCGTCGTACTCGCGTAGAAACCGTTGCGCAGCGCGGTGAACGGTACGCCCGAACTCGCCAGGTCCTGCTCCGTCGCGGCGTGACCGCGGGTGGCGACGAAGCGCGAGTCGAGGCTGGCGGCCTGATGGCTGGTGTAGAGGATGCGCTCGGCGCCGGCGGACTTCGCGGTCTCGATCGCGAGGCGGTGCGGCGCCGGGTCGGCCGGACCGGAGACGATCAGCACCTGGGTGGCGCCGTCGAACGCGGTCGCCAGCGCGGCCGGGTCGTCGAAGTCGGCGCGCCGTACCCGGATCCCGCGGGCAGCGAGGTCCGCGGCCTTCTCCGGTTCGCGGACGCTGACGCCCAGCCGGCCGGCCGGTACCTGCTCGGCGAGACGCTCGACGACGGCCCGTCCGAGTCGGCCGGTACCTCCGGTGACGATGATCATGAAGAACTCCTTGTTATCAGTGGAAACAGGATTACGCTATCACTGGAAACAGAGGTGGCCAAGCGTTACGGTTGCGTCCGTGGACGAGAGCACAGGCAGCCGAGACGGGATGCGGGCGCAGATCGTCGAGGTCGCCGCCGGGCTGCTCGCGACCGGCGGCCGGGACGCGGTGTCCACGCGAGCCGTTGCCGGCGCGGCGGGCACGCAGGCGCCGACGATCTACCGGCTGTTCGGCGACAAGGACGGGTTGCTGCAAGCCGTGCTCGAGTACGGCTTCGCGAAGTACCTCGCCGAGAAGCCGCCGCACGACCCGACGGCGGACCCGATCGCGGACCTGCGCGCCGGGTGGGACCTGCACGTCGGCTTCGGCCTGGCGAACCGGGAGCTGTTCCTGCTGATGTACGCCGACACGCAGCCGGGAAAACCCCCGGCGGCGGCCGAGGCGGGGTTGGCGATCCTGCGGACGCGGATCCGTCACCTGGCAGCGGCGGGTCGGCTGCGCGTGTCCGAGGATCTGGCCGTCGACATGGTCCAGGCGGCCGGCTCAGGCGCCGTACTCACCCTGCTCAACACCCCCGAGAACAAGCGGGACCCACGCCTGGCCGACGCGATGTTCGACGCCGTGGTCGCGGCGATCACCACGCCGGACGACGACGGCGCGACGCGCGGTCGGCCCGCTGCCGAAGGTGTGACGGCCGCCGCCAATGCGTTGCAGGCGTATCTGCCGGAGCTTCGGATGTTGACCGACGGGGAGCGTCAGGTGCTGGGCGAGTGGCTCGCCCGGATCACCCGCTGATATTCGTTCGCAGCCAGGTGAGGGCTTCGGCGGGTGTTTCGACGACGTCCAGGCCGGATGGGAGCGGGGGGCGGCGAATGATGACTACCGGTATATGCAGACGGCGGGCCGCGCGGAGTTTGGGGGCGGTGGCGGCGCCGCCGCTGTTCTTGGTGACCAGTACGTCGATGCGGTGCCGCTGCAGGAGCTCCACCTCGTCGGATTCCGTGAAGGGTCCGCGCGCGAGGAGGAGCTCGCACCAGGTCGGTGCGGGCTCCGGCGGATCGACGCAACGGGCCAAGGTCCACAGACCGGTACCCGCGAATGCGTCAAGCCCCTGACGCCCGATCGTCAGAAACACCCGCGACCCAACCCGAGACAGCAGTTCCGCCGCCGCAGCAGCCGTATCAACCCAATACCACTCGGCTGAAGAGTCCTCCCAGGCTGGACGGCTGAGGATGAGGTGGGGGGTGGCGGTTTGGGTGGTGGCGGTGGTGGCGTTGGTGGTTATCTGGGTGGCGAAGGGGTGGGTGGCGTCGATGACGGCGTCGACCGGGTTGGTTCGGAGCCAGGCGGTGAGGCCTTCGGGGCCGCCGAAGCCGCCGGTGCGGACTTCGCCGACCGGGTGCTGGGGAGCGGTGGTGCGGCCGGCCAGGGAGGAGACGACTTCGATGCCGGCGGCGACCAGGAGGCGGGCCAGTTCGCGGGCCTCGCCGGTGCCGCCGAGGAGCAGGACTCTCATCGCGCGCGGGTGGTCGAGTACAGGTGGCTGTCGCGAAAGGTCGTTGCCGACAGCACCTTTCCGGCGATGATCACGGCGGTACGGCGAATGCCTGCGGCACGTACTTGTTCGGCGATGTCCGCCAACGTGCCGCGCAGTACCACGTCGTCCTCGCGGGACGCACGGGCAACGACCGCCACCGGGCAGTCGGCGCCGTAGTTCGGGAGGAGTTCAGCGACAACACGGTCGATCTGCTGGACCGCCAGGTGCAGAACGATCGTCGCGCGGCTCGCACCGAGGGTCGCGAGGTCCTCCCCCGGCGGCATCGCGCTCGCGCTGCCACTGATCCGGGTCAGGACAACCGTCTGACCGACCTCCGGGACGGTCAGCTCACGGTTGAGCGTGGCGGCGGCTGCGGCGTACGCCGGTACTCCGGGCGTGACGTCGTACGGGATCTGCAACGCGTCGAGGCGACGCATCTGCTCGGCCATCGCGCTGAAGACGGACGGGTCACCGGAGTGCAGGCGGGCGACGTCGTGGCCGGCGGCGTGGGCGGTGGCGAGTTCGCCGATGATCTCGTCGAGGTTGAGGTTGGCCGTGTCGACCTTGCGGGCGTCCGGCGGGCAGTGGTCGAGGAGCTCGACGGGGACGAGTGCACCGGCGTACAAGCAGACCGGTGAGGACGCGATCAGGTCGCGGCCGCGCACGGTGATGAGGTCAGCCGCGCCTGGGCCGGCGCCGATGAAGTGGACCGTCATTTCGTCACGCTCCAGATGGTGACGGGCATGGCGGGGCGCCAGCCGGTCATGGTGCCGATCGCGGAGGCGCGGTGTACATCGAGGCGTACGAGGTCGCCGCCGTACGTCTTGTACCACTGGACGATGAGCGCCTCCGTCTCCAGCGTGACGCCATTCGCGACCAGACGGCCGCCGGGGCGGAGTGCGTTCCAGCAGGCGTCGAACAGGCCGGGGGCGGTTGCTCCGCCGCCGATGAAGATCGCGTCGGGTGCTTCGAGGCCTTCCAAAGCTGTGGGTGCGGGGCCTTCGACGACGGTGACTGCGGCGCCGAGGTTGAGTGCGTTGCGTTCGAGGCGTTTGGCGCGGGTGGGGTCGCGTTCGATGGCGATCGCCCGGCAGGTCGGGTGGTGGCGGGACCATTCGATCGCGATGCTGCCGGCGCCGCCGCCGATGTCCCAGAGGAGTTGGCCGGGTACGGGGGCGAGGCGGGAGAGCGAGACCGCGCGTACTTCGCGCTTGGTGAGCTGGCCGTCGCTCTCGTACGCGTCGTCGGGGAGGCCGGGGACGGTGGAGAGGATCGGTGCGTCGGCGGGGCATTCGACCGCGATGACGTTGAGCGGGTCGACGTCGGCGGACCAGTCGGCGGCTGTTGTGGTGCGGATGCGTTCGGTCGGGCCGTCCAGTTGTTCGAGGACGGTGAAGGTGCTGTTGCCGTAGCCGCGGGCGGTGAGTAGTTGGGCGACTTCTGCGGGGGTTTGGGCGGTGCGGCTGAGGATGAGGAGGCGCCGGTTGGGTTGGAGGTGCGGGTGCAGGCGGTCGACCGGGTTGGTGACCAGGCTCACCACCTGTACCTGATCCTGCGCCCACCCGAGCCGCGCACACGCCAGCGAGACGCTGGACGGATGCGGGATGACGCGTACGGCATCCACCCCGAGCATCCGCACCAGCGTCGTACCAATCCCATGGAACGTCGGATCGCCGCTCGCCAGCACACACACCCGGCGCCCCCGAAACTCCGCCAACAATCGAGGCAGTCCCTCGGAAAGCGGCGACGGCCAAGCCACAGCCTCAAACGAGCCCGATGGAACGAGGCCTAGTTGGCGGGGGCTGCCTAGGAGGATTTCGGCTGTGGCTAGGGCTGATTGGGCTTCGGGGGTGAGGCCGGGCCAGCCGTCGGGGCCTATGCCGACGACGGTGATGGGGTCAGCCGGCATTGCCGAGGGCCTTTGTGATGGTGATTTCGAGGACGACGCGCGTGGGGTTGGGGCGGGGTTGTTTGTAGCGCTTGGCGTAGCGGGTCACCGCGTCCAGGACGTGGGCCGGGTCGTCGCTGACCACGGCGCGGCCCTCCAGCGTGCTCCAGCGGCGGCCGTCCACCTGCGTCACCGCGACGGATGCCTCTCCCAGCCGACGGATCGTCCGCGCCTTGTACGACGTACCGGAGCAGATGACCCGTACCAGCCCGGCGTCCGGGTCCAGCGTCGCGCCGACCGGGGTCGCATGGACCGTACCGTCTGCCCGGACAGTGCTCAGCACACACAGGTGCCGTTCGGTCCAGAACTCGACCAGTTGCTCACTCAACACCCAGCGATCGTAGACAGGCCCGCCCGGCGGTGAACCGGGCGGGCCTGCGAGCGCCGGACCCCTCAGACCAGCGCCGTCCTCAGTCAGCCGATATCGCGCCGGCGGAAGGTGGCGAAGCCCGCGATCGTCAGCGCCGCCGCGATCGCGGTCAGCCAGATCACCGGGGTCGCGGAGAAGTCACCACCCGGCAGCCGCGGCGTGTGGCCGTACGGGCTGAGGTCGATCATCCACTGCGGCAGGTTGAAGATCTCGCCGAACTGCCCGATCAGCAGGAACAGCCCGTACAACCCCCAGCCCGCGGCGACCAGCTTCGGCGCCACCCCGAACAGAACCACAACCAATGCGGTGACCAGCCAGATCGCAGGGAGCTGTACGGCGGCCGCCGCCAGCATCCGAGGCACCTGACGCCCCATGTTGCCCAGCGACGCGCCACTCGAGACACCTGAGCCGAGCCCCGCAACCAGAATCAGCACACCAGTACCGAGCAAAGCCATCAGCACATGACTCGCCAACCACCGCCCACGCGTCACACCGGTCGCCAGCAACGGCTCGGCCCGCAGCGCGGTCTCCTCCGACCGCAGTCGCAAAGCGGCCTGGATACCGAACGCTGACGCCAGCAGCCCCATCACGCCCATCTCGGTCGCCAGGAACGCGTCGGTGATGCCCTCGACGCCACCCAGCTTCTGCACCATTTCGCGAGCACTGTCACTCGTCACGAACCCGTCGACGTTGCTGGCAATGTTGCCGACCAGCAGCCCCAGCAGCAGGAAGGCGAAACCCCACGCCAGCAAGGAGCCGCGGTGCAGTCGCCACGCCAACGCCAGCGGTGACCGCAGGGAAGCAGCCGCCCGCGGTGGTCCAGGCCGCGGCCGAACCAGACCGGCGCCAAGATCGCGCCGCCGGATCAGTGCGGTCGCCGCGGCGACAAGAACCGCCAGGAACACCAGTGGCACCAGTAGTACGGCCCAGTGATCACCGGCGTACGCACGGACCTGCTGCGACCAACCGATCGGTGACAGCCAGGACACCCACTGCGTACTGCCGTCCGCGGACGAGTCCCCGACAGCCCTCAGTACGTACGACACACCCAACACGACCGCGGTGAGCCCGTTGGCGGCCCGCGCGCTCTCGGTGACCTGTGCCGTCACCGCACCGACGCCCGCGAAGGACAGACCGGCCGCAGCCCACATCAGCCCGAACGCGAACGACCCCGTGGCATCCAGTCCGCTCCCGATCAAGGAGAGCGCAGTCACCAGCCCGAGCACGATCACCGTCGCGGACGACACGATCAGCCCGGCGGCCAGAGCGGCGTACCGGCCGAGTACTCCGGCACTCAGCAACTCGAGCCGCCCGGACTCCTCCTCGGTCCGGGTGTGCCGTACGACGAGCATGCCGGCCAGCAACCCGACGAGCAGTGCACCGAACGCCGTGAGCTTGAACAGCGAGACCTCTCCGAGCGAGGACTCGTCGAAGATCCGCCCGTACAACGAGACCAGTGCGGGCGAAGCGTTCGACGTTCGCGCGGCCTCGACCAGCGCGTTCTTGTCGGAGTACAGGCTGATCGACGCCTTGGCCGACCCGGCCGCCGACAGGACGAAGACGACCACCCAGATCGGGATCAGCAACCGGTCGCGGCGCAGCGCGAGCCGCACCAGCGTCCCGGTACCGACGAAGTCGTTCATCGCACCGCCGCCCCGTGATCCGGAACAGCCTCAGCCGGTACGTCTTCCTCGTAGTGCCGCAGGAACAGCTCCTCCAGCGTCGGCGGCTGCGCGACCAGGGTCCTGATCCCGCTCGCCGACAGTTGCCGCATCACCGCATCGAGCTGGGCGGTGTCCACCTCGCACCGCACCCGGTTGCCCTCGACATCGAGGTCGTGCACCCCCGGCAGCTCCGCCAGCCCGTTCGGCGATCCGGCCAGCTCGGCGTGGATCGACGTACGGGTGAGGTGCCGAAGCTCAGCGAGCGTGCCGGTCTCGACCACCTTGCCGCGGCGGATGATGCTGACCCGGTCGCACAGCGCCTCGACTTCGGACAGGATGTGGCTCGACAGCAGCACGGTGCGGTCGCGCTGACGCTCCTCCTCGATGCACTGCCGGAACACCTCCTCCATCAGCGGGTCGAGGCCGGAGGTCGGCTCGTCCAGGATCAGCAGCTCCACGTCCGAGGACAGCGCCGCAACCAGCGCGACCTTCTGCCGGTTGCCCTTGGAGTAGGTCCGGCCCTTCTTGGTCGGGTCCAGATCGAACCGGCGGAGCAGCTCGTCGCGCTTCTTCTCGTCCAGCCCGCCGCGCAGCCGGCCGAGCAGGTCGATCACCTCTCCGCCGGTCAGGTTCGGCCACAGGTTCACGTCGCCGGGAACGTACGCGAGCCGCCGGTGCAGCTTCGCCGCGTCGTGCCACGGGTCGCCGCCGAGCAGCGAGACATCGCCGGCGTCACCCCGCAGCAGGCCGAGCAGGACCCGGATGGTGGTGGACTTCCCGGCGCCGTTCGGCCCGAGGAAGCCGTGCACCTCGCCGGTTCTGACCTCGAGGTCGAGCCCGTCGAGGGCGTGCGTACTGCCGTACGACTTGTGCAGTCCGGAGACCACAATGGCTGATGTCATGATTCATAACGTACACTTCATTCAGAAGTTTGTGAATCTTGCTAACAGATTTCTGGCGCGGCAGAGGAGATGATGGGGCGGTGAGTGCACATCGGGACGACGACGCCGTCAAGCGGTACACCGAACAGTTCGGCAACTTGCTGGCGGAGACCGGCTGGCCGCGGATGGCGGCCCGGGTGTTCGCCGCGATCCTGTCCAGCGTGGACGGCCGGATGACCGCTGCCGAGCTGTCCGACCAGCTGCAGGCGAGTCCGGCCGCGGTGTCCGGCGCGGTGAACTACCTGCTCCAGCTCCGCCTCGCGACCCGCGAGCGCGAGCCAGGCACCCGTCGCGACGTGTACGTCGTCCAGGACGACGCGTGGTACCAGACGATGATGACCGAGGACGCGTCGCTCGCCCGCTGGTCGGTCTCGCTCCGCAAGGTCCTCGACGCCGCCGGCGAAGGCACCGAAGCGCACCGGCGGATCCGGGTCTCGCTCGGCTTCATCGACTTCATCGGCGAAGAGGTGAAGGGCCTGAGCGAACGCTGGATCAAACGCAAGGCCGAGATCGACGCCGAACTGGACGCGGAGTACGGCGGCTAGAGCTCGTAGACGGTGAAGATCGTGCAGTAGATCGGTGGCGACTCCAGACCCGGGTAGTACAGCCGGCCCGCCTCGTCGGTGATCTTGAAGTACGCCGTGGATGCGCCGACCTGTGATGGCGCCTGGAGGGACATCGTCACCGTCACCAGGTCGCCCGGCGCCGCGTCGGGGACCGGGGCCCGGTTCGGCGAACGGAGATGGCCCGGGGTTCCGGCGCCGCCCTGACGGGTGAGCCACCGGTTGCACCACGGCCGCTCGCCGCTGTTGCGGAGTACCCACGTCTTCTCGAACGTCTCGTCCTGGCGTACCTGCGTACCGTCCGGAACGGTTTCCCCCACGAGCTCGGCCCGGTCGTCGGGGTGATGGTCGATCGGCACCGAACCACCGAGCAGTACCGGCTGGACGTGCCGGCGGAGGTCGCGCTGGGACATGTCCCGGCCGGCGCGGACGGCGGCGTCGAGTTCCATCAGCTGATTCACCAGCGCCTGGTTCGCGCCGAACGAGTCGTCGTACCACTCGATCAGCTCGCGGCTCGGCTTGGTGTGACCGCGCTCGACCCGGGACAGATGCCCCTTGTCCCATCCGGACTCCGCAGCCGCCCGGGTCAACGGCATACCGGACGCCTCCCGGAGCTCACGCATCCGGGAACCGATCACAACGCGAGCCTGTGCTGGCCTCACAGTGCACTCTCCGGTCCGACCGTTGCCCACTGCGACAACACCGTAACGCTCTGATTCTCTGTAAAAAAGTGGCACTTCGCCAGTCGCCCAGCGAAAAGGACCACCACCATGCGTACCGCCCTCATGCGCATCACCGCCCGCGTTGCCGTCACCACCCTTCTCGCCGGTGCCGCCGCCCTCGGCACCGGCGTACTCCCCGCGAGCGCCGCCACCGGGACCGTCGTCACCGACAGCGGCACCGGCGTCGCGATCCGGTCCGGGAACGCGACCAGCTTCGCCTCGGTCGGCAACCAGCCGAACGGAACCGTCGAGATCGACTGCCAGGTGTACGGCGAACCCGTCACCGGCAAGTACGGCCGCAGCCTGATCTGGGACCACATCCCCGGCAAGGGCTACATCACCGACTCCTACGTCAACACCGGCAGCAGCGGGCTGATTGCGCCGCTCTGCACCAGCAACCCGCGCGCCGACAAGGCGATCGCCTGGTACTCCTCACGCAACGGCTCGACCGCGTTCCAGGGGTACTGCGAGATGGCCGCAGAGAACTCGTTCGGAAAGACCGGGGTCTGGGCCTCGGCCACCGCGGACTGGAACGACGCGGTGAACCGCGGCGTCGCCCACCCCGGCGACCTGAACCCACCGAAGGGCGCCCTGGTGTTCTGGGACCTCGCGGCCCCCTACGGCCATGTCGGCGTGGCCCGCGGTGACGGCTACTTCTGGGCCACCAGCGTCAACGGCGCGATCGGCCTCGCCAAGCTCCCGTACTACTCCAACTACCGCGGCTGGGCCTGGCCGAACTTCTGACAGGACCTGAAGCCGGGCAGGCGAGCACCTGGACGCGCGTTCCGCCCCTCACGCGTCCAGGTGCTCGACCCTGTCCAGCCAGTCGTCGACCAGCGCGCGGTACAGCTCCGATCCGGGGCCGGGAAGGAAGTGGTCCTCCTGGTCGAGTACGGCGTACGTCGCGCGCGGGTAGTCGTCGAGGATCGGCCACGCGTCGGCGTACCCGGCGATCGTGTCCTGGCGGCCGGTGACGATCAGGGTCGGGCGGTCGAAGTGGGTCGACGGGTCTTCGCTCAGCCCGTACGTCGAGGGGTCGCGCTGGATGCGGCCGAGGAACTCGACGTCGGCCAATTCCTCCGCGTCGTCGTAGTACTTGTGCTGGCGATCGCGAGCCGGGGACGGCAGCAGGTGCTCGTCCGTCGGGAGCGTGCGGCGGGTGCGGTCGATGACGATGCCTGGTGCTCTGAGCAACAGTCCTAGGACTTGGGCCGGGTTCCTTTTGAGGATGCCTCGGGCGTGCAGCGCGCCGGCCGACGTACCTGCGAGGGCGAATGGTTCGGCACCGGCCACTTCGCTGATCAGCGCAGCAATGGCGGACACCATGCCGTCCTGGTTGGTGATGGTCGGGTCGGCCGGGGACTTGCCGGTGCCGGGTGGGTCCACGTAGATGCGGCGCCAGCCGGTGCGACGTTCGAAGACGGGTTCGTGGAGGTCGCGGCCTTCGCCGGCGTCGCCGCCCCAGCTGGGGAGGAAGAAGATCGGGCGGCCGGCGCCGAAGGACTCGTAGTACACGCTGCGACCTTATCCAGCGCGGCCGCTGATCACTGAGCCTTTCTGTTCACAGCAGAAGGCGGGCGTTCGCCCGAGCCACGTTCGATCAGCGCGCACGGCAGCACGATCCGCTGCGGCGGGCGGGTGTCCGTGCCGGACGCGCGATCGAGCAGCAACCGGGCCGCGCTGCGGCCGAGCTCGGCGATGTCGGAGGCAACGACCGTTACCGGCGTCGGCAGCATGTCGGCGAGCCGGAAGTCGTCGAACCCGACCACCGCGGGCTCCTGACCGAGCTCGCCGAGCGCCCGCAGCACACCCTCGACCAGGAAGTTCGTCGAGGCGAAGATCGCGGTCGGCGGGTCCGGTCGCAGCATCACCTCGCGGGTCGCCTTCTCGGCGGCCTCCGCGTTGCCCTCCGGCAGCTGGATCACCAGCGACTCGTCGACCTCGACGCCCGCCGCCCGGTGCGCCCGGCGGAACCCGCGTAACCGGCGGCCGATCGTGTAGTACGACGGTGCGAGGATGATCGCGATCCGCTCGTGGCCCTGCCGGAGCAGGTGCTCGGCCGCGATCCGGCCGCCGCCCTCGTTGTCGACCATCACGATGTCCGCCTCGATCCCGGTCGCCGGGCGGTCGACGAACACCACCGGTACGCCGGCTCCCTGCAGAAACGCGTGATCGCCCTGGTCGGGGACGATCATCAGACCGGCCACCTGCCGGCTGACCAGCTCCTTGATCGCGCGCTTCTCGCCCTCCGGGTCCTCGTCGACGCTCCCGAGCACCACGGCGTACCCGGACTGGCCGGCGATCTCCAGCGACGCCTTCGCGATGCTCGCGTAGAACGGGTTGGTCAGGTCACCGAGGACCAGCGCGAGGCTGGTCGACTTCTTGCCCGGGCGGAGCGCGCGGGCCACCTCGTTGCGCTGGAAGCCGAGCTCGTCGATCGCCGCGCGGACCCGCTGCGCGGTCTCGTCCCGGACACCGTGGCCACCGTTCACCACCCGGGACACCGTGCCGAGGCCGACGCCGGCCCGGCGCGCGACGTCGATCATCGTCGGCCGGGGGTGCTCCGGCTGGTTTGGAAACGTTTCGGACACGGGGTTGACTTCCTTTTCACGACACGGCATCGTCACCCAACAGTAAGAGTTGGAAACGTTACCGTCCAGGAGGCCGGATGAATTCCGTTCCCGAGCGGAGCGAGGGAAGCATCAGCGCGAGTTCTCCAGGCGGAGCTGCCACCAGGACGCGGCGTAGCCGTGGTGGTATGAGCCGCAACGCCGGCTCCGATGTGAAGGCGGCGTACCTGTTCATCGCGCCCGCGGTGATCGGGTTCGGCGTCTTCGTGGGGTATCCGCTGATCCGATCGTTCTACCTCGCGCTGACGAAGTACAACGGGTTGACCGACCCGGTCTTCGTTGGCCTCGGCAACTTCCGGAGGCTGTTCACGACCGACCCGGCGTTCTGGCCGGCGTTGCGGGCGACCGGCTATCTGGTGTTGCTCTATGTCCCGTTGTCGCTGGTCCTCGGGCTGGCGCTGGCGATGTTCTGCAACCAGCGGTTCGCCGGGGTCCGGGTCGTGCGCACGCTCGCATACCTGCCGGTCGTACTGCCCGCGGTCGCGACGATCACGCTCTGGAAGTTCATGCTCGACCCGCAGGTCGGATTGCTGAACACGATCCTCGACCGGCTCGGCCTGCCGACGAGCCTGTGGTTGCAGAGCCCGAAGATGGCGATGCCTTCCGTAGTACTGGTGATGCTATGGGGCGTCGGCGGCACGATGATCATCTTCCTGGCCGCGCTGCAGTCGGTGCCGACCGAGCTGTACGAGGCGGCCAAGGTGGACGGCGCCGGCCCGTGGTCGATGTTCTTCCGGATCACGATGCCGATGATCAGCCCGATCATGCTGCTGCAGGTGATCCTGCAGACCACGGCCGCACTGCAGACCTTCAACCAGCCGAAGATCCTCACCAACGGCGGGCCTGGGTTCAGCACCAACGTGCTGATGCTCTCGATCTACAACAACGGCTTCCCCACCCTGGGCCGGATCCCGCAGCTGGGATACGCGTCCGCGCAGGTGTGGGTGCTGTTCGTCATCATCATTGCCGTCATCGCCCTGACCGCGAAGTTCTCCTCGCTCTGGACCTACAGTGACAACAACTGAAGCCTCCCTGCCCGCTGTGTCCGAGGTGGCCCGCCCGGCGAAGAAGAGACCACGCGCGATCGGTACGACGGCGTGGTACGTCGTCGCGCTGTTCATCTGCGCGGTGATGGTCGTCCCGCTGCTGTGGATGATCACCATCGGGCTGAAGGACAAGACCGCGGTCTTCGACATCCCGCCGAGGTTGCTCCCGCACGAGTTCCACTGGAGCAACTTCATCAAGGGCCCGCAGGCGATCCACTTCCCACGGCTGTTCCTGAACTCGGTCGTTATCACCGCGCTCAGCGTGCTCGGCGGTGTGATGACCGCGATGATGGCCGGGTACGCGCTCGCCCGGTTGCGTTTCCCCGGCCGCAAGGTGTGGTTCTACCTGTTCGTCGGCAGCATGCTGCTGCCGGGCGTGGTCGGCCTGATCCCGTTGTTCCAGATGTACAAGAGCATCGGGTGGTACGACACCTGGCTGCCGCTGATCGTGCCGGCGTTCCTCGGCGGGAACCCGTTGTTCATCTTCCTGGCCCGGCAGTACTTTCTCGCGATCCCCTATTCCATCGATGAAGCGGCCAAGATCGACGGCGCCGGGCACCTGCGGATCTTCGTCAGCGTGATGCTGCCGTTGACCCGGCCGGCCTGGCTGACGATGGCGATCCTCGCGTTCCAGGCGTCCTGGAACGACTACCTGAATCCACTGGTCTACCTGTACTCGTCCGGCAAGTGGCCGTTGTCGGTGGGTATGGCGTCGTTCATCTCGCCGTTCGCCGGGAAGACGCCGGACTGGAGCTACTACATGGCCACCAACCTGCTGTACATGCTGCCGCCGCTGATCATCTTCTTCGCCGCGCAGCGCTACTTCATCCAGGGCCTCGGCGCTCTCGGCAGCACGAACCAGAAATGAGGATTGTTGTGAAGCGGATTATGGGCGTCACCGCGCTCGCTTGCGCGGGGTTGCTGACGGCAACGGCCTGCAGCGGCGGGTCCGGATCGGGTGGTTCCGGCAACGGTCCGGTCACCGTGACCGTGATGACGTGGGAGTCGGCCGACACCAACGCCGCGATCAAGAAGGCGCTGGCGGACTTCAAGGACGACAACATCAAGGTCGACCTGCTCGAGTCACCGAGTGGTCAGTACGGCGACAAGCTCGCGTCGCTGACCCAGGCGAAGAAGCTGCCGGACCTGTTCTGGTGCGGTAACGACACCGAGCAGCAGTACACGTCGCAGGGCCTCCTGGTCGACTGGGCCGACAAGATCAAGAACGGCGACGGCGACTTCAACGCCGACAAGTTCGTACCGTCCGCGATGGACAACTGGAAGACCGCGGACGGCCAGATGGGTGGTCTGCCGTCGCTGATGAACACGTACGGCGTCTGGTACAACGCCGACGCGTTCACCGCCGCGGGCCTGCCGCTGCCGAAGGCCGGCTGGACGTGGGACGAGATGTACGCCGACGCCGCGAAGCTCGCGAACAAGAACGGCGCGAAGTACGGCCTGGTCGCCGACCAGCTGACCAGCGCCGACGGTCCGTTCA
Organism: Kribbella jejuensis; assembly: GCF_006715085.1. Taxonomy (NCBI): domain Bacteria; kingdom Bacillati; phylum Actinomycetota; class Actinomycetes; order Propionibacteriales; family Kribbellaceae; genus Kribbella; species Kribbella jejuensis. Next base: position 1,149,381 of record NZ_VFMM01000001.1, read on the forward strand.
CGATGAGCATGTACTCCGTGTCCGCGGGTGGGGCGCCGTTCACCGACAACGTGAACCACCCGACGAAGGCCGAGGCCGACGACAAGTACACCGAAGGCGTGACGAAGCTCGCCGCCGCGATCAAGAACGGGTCGGTCGCGCCGCCCGGGTACGACGCGTCGAACGTGCAGTCGCTGTTCGCGGCCGGCAAGGTGCCGATGACGTTCGGCGGCCAGTGGCTGGCGGCCGGGTTCCAGACCGACAAGCCGAAGATCAAGTACGGGTTCGCGCCGTTCCCGCAGGTGCAGACGCCGACCACGCTGTACGACTCGGTCGGTATCTGCACGCCGCAGTACACCAAGGACCAGGACGCGACGTTCAAGGTGCTCGAGTACATCAACACCAAGGTGTGGGACGCCGTACTGCCTGCATCGCCCGTTGCGCCGCCGGCGTACACGCCCGCGCAGGCGAGCTACTTCGACGCGCTGACGAAGGCGCAGCAGAGCACCGTCGTCGACACGGTCAAGGCTGACCTGGCCGCGGAGAAGACAGTCGGTGTCCGGTTCACCACCCAGTGGGCCAGCCAGGTCGGCGACCTGACGACCGCCAACTACCAGCCCATCCTGAGCGGCAAGAAGCCGATCACCGACCTACCCGCGTACATCGACAAGATCAACGGGCTGATCAAACAAGGGAGCTAAACGGCCTCCCAGAGTGACAACGCGAAGCGGGCTTTGCCGTCGGTCCACCATGCGGCCGGGGTGAAGCACGCTTTGTCGAGCTCGGCTTCCACTCCGGCGCGCTGGAACTTCGCGGAGATCTCGGTGCTGATCTCCTCCCCTTCCTCGAAGCTCACCTCGAGGTGGATCTCCGGGATCAGCACACTCATCGCGCGGGTGGCGCGCAGATGCATCTCGATCCACTCGTTGTCGGCGTCCCAGATCGCGACGTGCTCGAACGCGTCGACGTCGAAGTCCGCGCCGAGCTGGCGGTTGATCACCCGCAGCACGTTCTTGTTGAACTCCGCGGTGACACCGGCCGCGTCGTCGTACGCGGCGACCAGGGTCGCCGGGTCCTTCACCAGGTCGGTGCCGAGCAGCAGCCATTCGCCGGGCTCGAGCACGTCACGGATCGAACGGTAGAACGTCTCCCGTTCGGCCGGGATCAGGTTGCCGATCGTGCCGCCGAGGAACGCCACCAGTCGCGGCGGGTCGCCCGGGAGCTTGTCGAGGTGCGCCGTGAAGTCCCCGACGACGCCGTGGACGTCGATCGTCGGGTAGTCGGCGTTGATCGCATCGGCGGCGTCACGCAGCGCGGACTCGGAGACGTCCATAGGTACAAAACTGGTCAGCGTGCCGTGGTCGCGCAGCCCGTCCAGTAGCAGGCGGGTCTTCTCCGAGGAACCGGAGCCGAGCTCGACCAGCGTGTGCGCGTTGGTCAGCGCCGCGATCTGACCGGCGCGCGTGTGCAGGATCTCGCGCTCGGCGCGGGTCGGGTAGTACTCCGGGAGGCGGGTGATCTCCTCGAACAGCTCGCTCCCCCGTGCATCGTAGAACCACTTCGGCGGCAACCACTTCGGTGTCGCCGACAGCCCCGCCCGGACGTCGTCCCGCAGTGCACGGGCCGCGTAGTCCGGGGTCAGGTGTACGTCGATCAGCGTCACAACTGTCCTTCCATCGGGGTGACCTGCAGGTCCGCGGCGGTAGCCACCAGCAGGGAACGATCAGGTACTGCGGTCCACTCGCCGTCCCCGAACGGTTCGGAGGCGACGGTGACGGAGTCCGGCGTACGACGAACATGCAGCGAATGCGTCCACGCGGTCGCGATCAGCTGCTCGCCGTCGGTCAGCAGGAAGTTCAACCGCGATCCGGGTGCTGCCGTCTCCACCTCGTCGACGACCGCTGCGACCGCGTCCGCCGGCGGCACGCCCTCGCCGAGGCGATGGGCGACCAGGGCCCACAGGAAGACCGAGTCGATCGGCGCGTCAAGACCCAGCAGTCCCGCCACCGGCAACTGCTCCGCGAGCTTGAGCGTCGCCTCCGGCCAGCCCGGAACGCGCCCGTTGTGACTGAACAGCCAGTGTCCCGAGGCGAACGGTGCGACCGCCGACTGACCGTACGGCATCCCGACTGTCCCGTTCCGCACGGCGGCGACGACGGCACCTGAGCGGATCGAGCCGGCCAGGCCCGGAAGGTTCTCGTCGGTCCAGATCGGCACGTCGCGCCGGTAGCGCACCGGCCCGCCGGAGATGGCGGCATCCCCTTCCGGATACCAGCCGAGGCCGAAGCCGTCGGCGTTGACCGAGCCGCCGCCGCGCATGTCCGACGGCGCCCAACTCTGCTCGTACAACGAATGGTCGGGGTCCAGGACCAGCGACGCGAGGGTCACCGGCGGGCCCAGGTAGGCGAGGTGGCGGCACATCAGGAGTGCAGCTCCTCGGGGCGCGGGTCGCGGGCGCAGCGGAAGCCGGCGAAGATCTGCCGGCGGATCGGGTAGTCCCAGTTGCGGAACGTACTGCGGGCCACCACCTCGTCCGTGCCGAACGAGCCGCCGCGGAGCACCTTGTACTCCGGGCCGAAGAAGACCAGCGAGTACTCGTCGTAGGGCCACGCGCGGAACCCCGGGTACCCGCGGAAGTCGCTCGACGTCCACTCCCACAGATCACCGATCAGCTGCTCCACCCCGAGCGGCGACGCCCCGGCCGGATACGCCCCGACCGGCGCCGGCGACAGATGCCGCTGCCCCAGGTTCGCGTGCTGCGGCCCCGGCGACTCGTCGCCCCATGGGAACCGCCGCGTCCGCCCGGAAGCAGGATCGAACCGCGCCGCGAACTCCCACTCCTCCTCGGTCGGCAGCCGCTTCCCCGCCCACTTCGCGTACGCCTCGGCCTCGTAGAAGCAGACGTGCATCACCGGCTCGTCCAGCGGCAACCGCTCTCGGTGACCGAACCGCAGCCGCCACCACTCCCCGTCCGCCTGCGACCAGAACCTTGGGGCGACCAACGACGCCTTCTGCACGTGCGCCCACCCGGCCTCCGACCACCACTGCGGATCGGAGTAACCGCCGCCGAGTACGAAGTTCAGGTAGTCCCCGTTCGTCACCGGCACGGTGTCGATCACGAACGGCTGCACGTGGACGGCGTGCGCAGGCCGCTCGTTGTCCAACGCCCAGGGCTCGATCGACGTACCCATCTCGAACACACCACCCGGTACGAAAACCTCCGCCGACGGCAGCACCCGCCCGGCGGGCGGTGGTGGCGCGTCCAGCACCGGAGCGCCCTCGCGCAGCTGGTGCGTCGCCAGCATCGTCTCGTCGTGCTGCTGCTCGTGCTGCGTGATCATCCCGAACGCGAAGGCGTTGTCGACGAGCTCACGCCCGGCGTCGAACTTCACGTGATCCAGCACGTCGAGCACCTTGTCGCGTACTTCGTTCACGTACGCCCGGGTCTCCGCCGGACCGAGCAGCGGCAGCGCCGGACGGTCCGCCCGCGGATGCTGGAACGCGTCGTACAGCTCGTCGATGTCCTGCCGCAGCGGCTCGCGGCCGCCCACGTCACGGACCAGCCAGAGCTCCTCCTGGTTGCCGACGTGGGCGTAGTCCCAGACGAGTGGGGACATCAGCTTCGAGTGCTGCTTGACCAGGTCGTCGGTGTCGACCGCGTCGGTCAGCTGCACCGTGCGGGCGCGGGACCGCTCCAGCTGCTCACCGGCGTAGGCCCGCAGACCCTCGGCCGACAGGTCGGACAGTTGGTGATTCATGAAGCTCGCCTTCCTTGGGTGTTGTCGACGATGCGCTGCAGCCGGGTCGCGACGGCAGCGGTGAGTTCGGGATCCGCACCGGTCCGGTCCAGGACCGCGGTGCCGAGCGCGACCACGTCCCGGGCGGCGCGCAGCACCAACCGGTCCTTCAGCCCCTCGCGGGCGGCAGGGAACCAGCGGCCGGCGGCCGGCTCGGCCGCGGCCAGCACCTGGTCGAGCGGCGCGGCCATCAGTGCGGTGAGCAGCAGGGTCGGGGCGATCCACCCGTCACCCGGCTGCGCGTCGAGGTAGCGGACCTCGAGGTACCCACGGGGCCGCACCGGCGGGAACAATGTGGACAGGTGGTAGTCGAGGTCGTCGTACGTCGGCCTGTCGCCGGGCAGTGCGCCGTCCGCCCAGGCGCCGAACGTGAGCCCGGTCGGCGCGTCCCACGTCTCGCCCCGCCGCAAGCACAGCACCGGGGCCTCCATTGCCGTCCGTGCCCAGGCGGCAGCCGGGTCGGCGTCGAGTGGGGGCGGTTCGGTGAAGGGGGCGCAGGTGCCGAAGGTGGCCTGAGTACGAGCTGAGGCCCAGCCGGTGTCGGCGCCGGCGCGGCGGCGCGAGTTGGCGAACAGGGCGACCAGTGCGGGACCGAGATCGTGCAGGGCGCGCCAGCGCAGAGCGGTCTGGTCCGAGTCTCCGGCGTCGAGGCAGACCTGCAAGCCGGCGGTGCTGCACATCATCCGCGGGCCGTGGGGTCCGAGACGCTGGAAGGCGCGTTCCATCGCGGCGTACCGCGGGACGGTGAGGATGCGGCGGGGTGGCCGGAAGGGATCCAGGCCGTACCGGCCGGGGACCAGGCCGGCGTCCAGCAGCAAAGAGGTGAGCTCGGCGGCGTCGGCGGCGGTGTCGTCGATCAGTCGCGGGATCGAGTCCGTCGCGGGGCCGGAAATCTCCACCTGGCCACCCGGCTCAACGGTGACCAGAGCACCCCGGCTCAACGGCAGCTGCGGACTGCCGCGGACCAGGGTCGCGGGGGCGTGCTCGCCCAGGGCCTTGCTGAGTTGTCCGGCGTCGAGCGGCCGGTGCGGGTCTTCCGCATGATGCACGGTCCACTCGAGCTCGACGCCGTACAGCCGAGGTGGGCCGTGCTTGAAACAGACCATCGCGACGTAGCCCTCCGCCTCGGCCCGGGAGCCGATCGGGGTCGTCGCCAGCAAACCACCGGGCGAGGTCACGTCAGCGAACCTAGCTCCGGGTCCAGGGCTGGACAACCGACCAGAAAATTACCGGTCGGTGACACCTGGGCAGCGAATCGACTCATGCCCGCCATGCTTCCCGCCGCCACCGACAGAAATCGGGCGGATGAGCCACCCTTGGATTCCGCTCTGGGCGAACATCAACGAAAGCGCGGACAAGTGGTGCACGCCGTCACGTTCGGAAGCACGTAGAAGTAGCAACACGAGGTACGCAGCTTCTGCTCCAGAGACACCCCGAACGCCTCCGCCGCGCGCTCGACCAGCTCCCCGCCTTTCACCAACCGCAGCGCGGCCCGCACCTCGTCCTCCACCGCGCCGAACCGCTGCAACGACCCGAGCTTCACCCCGGGCCGGTAGGAGTTCAGGAACGCGTTGACGTGCGCCGCATGCTGCGCGGCCGCAACCTCGACCGGAACGACCCGATCGGACAGCAGCGCCACCTCAGCCGGGTAGTGAGCCACAGGATGCCGCTTGAACGCCAGCGCAGCAGGAGAAACCTCCGGCGAGAACCCGGTCGCTGCAGAGCTGACTGCGGCAACGAGAGACGGCACCTGTACGTACCACATCAGCGTGAACATCGCCGCGACCTGCACAGGCGGCTCGATCGCATAGTCCCGCGCGTAGTCAGCCGCGGCCGCGGCACGCCAGGCCGACGTCGGATCGCCACCCGCCTGCTGCTCCGCGATGAGCTGAGAACACGAGACCCACTCCGGCCCCGGAAACGAGTCCGCCGTACGCACGGACAACCAGCTGACCGAGTCAGCCAGCACGTCCGCCAGGCGGCCAACGGTGTAGCTCACCCGGCCAGCCTACGATCCGGTACGACGACCGGTGCGCCACCGACCTCCACCACGGTGGCCTTCAACCCGAACACCTCATCCAGCAAGTCAGCCGTGAGTACGTCGACCGGACGGCCTTCCGCAGCGATCCGCCCCTCCCCCATCACGACCAAGTGGTCGGCGTACTGCGCGGCCAGTGTCAGGTCGTGCAACACCGTGACGACTGTCCGGCCTGTCGTGGCAGCCCCGTGCACCACGTTCATCACGTCAACAGCATGTGCCAGGTCCAAGTACGTCGTGGGCTCGTCGAGAAGCAGGTGCTGCGTCCCCTGCGCCAGCACCATCGCGATCCACACCCGCTGCCGCTGTCCACCGGACAGCTGATCCACCGGACGCTCCCGCAACTCCGTCAACTCAACAGCGCGCAGGGCCTCCTCAATGGCGGCGTCGTCCTCAGCGGTAAGCCGTCCGAACAGCCCGCGATGCGGATGGCGTCCACGAGACACCAGTTCGGCCGCGGTGATCCCTTCTGGAGTCACGGGTCCCTGCGGCAGCACACCGAGCCTTCTCGCGAGCTCCCGCGCCGGCAGTTGGTGGATGTCCTTGCCGTCCAGCAGCACCTGTCCGCTCCGCGGTGTGAGCAGTCTGCTCATCCCGCGCAGCAGGGTGGACTTGCCGGACCCGTTCGGTCCTACCACTGCAGTCAGCTGTCCAGTAGGAACCTCCAGTGTCAGCCCGTCCACGACAGGCGTCGCAGCGTCGTACGCGAGGGTCAGGTTCTCGACGTGCACGGTTCAGCGTCCCTTCTGCTGACGACCGATGAGATGAAGCAGGTACGGCGCTCCGCAGGCAGCCGTGACCACACCGACTGGCAACTCGTACGGGCCGACGTGGGCCCAGTGCAACCCGTTGCGCGCCAACAGATCTGCCAGGACCACGAAGAGCGCGCCCAGCAGCGCAGTGGTCAGCAAGGGCGGCCGCTCCATCCGGGTGAGCCGCTGTGCGACCTGGGGCGCCACCAGTGCGACAAAGGCGATCGGCCCTGCGCCAGCTGTTGCCATGGCGGCCAGCACTGTGGCGATCACCAGCAGTGCCAGCCTGATCCGCGCCACCCGGACGCCGAGCGACGACGCCACGTCGTCACCGAGGACGAGCGCGGACAGGTCGCGGTTGAACATCATTGCCACCGGCAACAGCAGGACGACCGCGATCAGTACCGGGATCGCGTCGCTCCAGGCCCGCGCGTTGAGCGATCCGGCCAGCCAGGCGGCCGCGCGGCCCGCGTCGTTCACGTCACCGATCACGAGCAACCACGCGACCAACGAGTTCGCCGCCGCAGCGACCCCGACTCCGATCAGCACCACCTTGCCAGCGTCCACGACTCCACGCTGGACCGACAGCGCGCCGACGACGAGCGTCGCCAGCAACCCGCCGAGTACTGCTGCCAGTGGGATGCCGACCTTCGCCGCGAAGCCGGAGATGTTGCCGCCGCCGGTGCCCGCGAGCACGATCACCGCGACGGCGCCCGCGGAGGCGCCCGAGTTGACGCCGACGATGTCGGGACTGGCCAGCGGGTTGCGTGACAGCGTCTGCAACAACGCGCCGGAGACGGCGAACGCGATCCCCACCAGCAGACCGGTCGCCACCCGCGGCAGGCGGAGTTCGAGGACGACGAGCCGGGTACCACGCCGGCCGCCGCCGAGCAGTACTTCGATCACGTCCGCGACCGGGAGTTTCGTCGTACCGACGCTCAACGACACCAGGGCGACGACGATCGCCAGCGCGGCGAACAGGATGCTGAGGGCAACGGTTCGCGATCTCACAGGGCCACCGCCCGGCGGCGTACGACGAGGACGAAGAGCGGGGCGCCGACGATGCCGAGCACCACGCCGGCCTGTACTTCGCCGGCGCCGCCGACGAGCCGGCCGACGAGATCCGCGAGTACCAGCGCGGTCGCGCCGATCACGCCCGCCGCGGGGATCAGCCAGGTGTTGCGGGCGCCGAAGATCCGCCGCGCGACGTGCCCGGACAGCAAGCCCAGGAACCCGATCGGACCACACGCCGCGACACCGGCGGCGGTCAGCAGCCCGATCGCTCCCAGACCGACCAGGCGCGCCCGACGTACCGACAACCCGAGGCCGGCCGCGACGTCGTCGCCGAGGGCGAGCAGGTCGAGGTCTCGGGCGTTGACCGCGGCGAGCAGCAGGCCGAGTACGGCGAACGGGAGTACCTGACCGGCCACGTCCAGGCCGCGGCCCGCGACCGAACCGACTGCCCAGAAGCGGTAACTGTCCAGGGTGTTCGCGTCGAGCAGGACGATCGCGGACGTCAACGCACCGAGCATCGCCGCCACGGCCGCACCTGTCAGCGCCAGCCCGACCGGGGACGCGCCGCTGCCGCGCGAGGCCAGCTGCTGGACGGCGAAGGTCGCGATGAGCGCTCCGATCAGCGCAACCCATACGGTCGACGAGACGGAGTCGACCAGGCCCAACTGCAGCCCGAGCACCACGGCGAACGCGGCACCTGAGCTCACGCCGAAGATGCCCGGCTCAGCCAGCGCATTCCGGGTATGCCCTTGCATCAACGTGCCGGCCACGCCGAGACAGCCCCCGATCAGCACGGCGACTACAGTCCGCGGCAACCGCAGACTACGAACAATCACGCCGGCATCAGAACCGTTGTTCGCGACCAACGCATGCCACAACGCACCGGGGCCCAACCAACGCGAGCCCAGTACGAGGCTTGCGGTGAACGCCAGCATTAGCACCACGGCGAGAGCAAGCAGAACCACGGCGCGCCGTGTGACCAGGTGGGAGGGCGAGGGCGGACGCGCCGGGTTCGCCGGTCCGGCTGCCGGGTTTGGGGGCGGCGGCGCGGGGGGTTGTGTTGAGGGCGGGGGCATAGGTTAGGTTTGCCTTACTTCGAGGTGGAGAGCCACCTTAACCTGCCACTCGTGCCGATCTGGAGACACCCGTGCGCCTGCCCCGCATCGCCGCCCTGTTCGCCATCACCGTCAGCACCGTCAGCATCGCTACCGTCAGCCTGACGGCGTGCGGTTCGTCCGGAGCCGACGACGACCCGGCCGCCGCCGGCTCGGCGGGCGCGGGCTTCCCGCGGACGGTCGAGCACGCGATGGGCAAGACCGAGATCAAGACCAAGCCGAAGCGGGTGGTCGCGCTCGACACCAGCTACGTGGACGCGACGCTGGCCCTGGACACGCAGGTCGTCGGGTACACCGACTACCGGACCATCAACGGGCAGCTCCCGGACTACCTCGGCGACGAGCGGAAGACGTACGGCGCCGAGGCCGAGTCGGTCGGCACGCTGGCCGAACCGAACCTGGAGAAGATCGCCGCGCTGAACCCGGACCTGATCATCACCGCGAAGGTCCGGCACGAGAAGCTGTACGACCAGCTGTCCGCGATCGCGCCGACGATCATGTCCGAGACGACCGGCGCGACCTGGAAGGACAACATTCGGCTGGAGGCCAAGGCGCTCGGCCAGGAGGACCTCGCGGAGAAGGAGATCTCGGCGTACGAGCAGGCCGCGAAGACCGTCGGCGACGCGATCAACGCGAAGGCGAACCACCCGACGATCTCGGTGGTCCGGTTCGTCGACGGGCCGACCCGGCTGTACCAGAACGCCAGCTACTCCGGGATCGTGCTGAAGGACGCCGGCCTGAAGCGGCCGAAGTCCCAGGACGTCAACGGGTTCGCGCTGGAGATCAGCCCGGAGCGGATCAAGGACGCCGACGCCGACGCGATCTTCGTCACGACGTACGCCGACGAGAAGGGGCTGAGCGCGAAGACGGCCGCCCAGTTCAAGGCGAACCCGCTGTGGAAGCCGCTCGCCGCGAAGGTGCACGACGTACCGGACCTCACCTGGATGACGGCGGTCGGTCTGCAGGGCGCGTGGTCGATCCTGAACGACCTGGCCAAGACCTTCGGCGTGCCCGCACCCGTCAAGCCCGCCTGAGCCCGCGCAGGTAGGGTCGGGCGCATGACGGCTCTCACGCGGTGGCACGTCGGTCCGTGGACGACGCGGGGGACGCGGCCGGGTGAGACGCCGGTGCCCGGGCGGCGGCGGACGACCGATGAGCTGAACTTCGACGTCGTCGGGCTGGCGCGGATCCTGGGCCGGCGGCTGTCCGGGCGGGACGAACTGCAGGTCCGCCTGTGGCAGAACGAGCTCCGTCCGACCCACACCCGCCGGTGCGGCGTCCACACGCTCGCCGACCCGGCGAACGCGCAACTCCTGCACGAAACCGCCCAGGAAGCCCTTGCCTGGCTGGCCGAACGCGCGCCTGCCGGCTACGAGTTCGTCCTCACCGACGCCGTCGAACTGCGTCCGCTCCTCGACCTGACCGCAGACGTCGTCGCCGTCGAAGCCGTCGTACAACTGACCGACGTACCACTCCCGGCCGCCCGCCTGGCAACAGCACATGTACGCCCCGGCTGGTACGCCGGTGATGCGGTGTGCAACTGGTCCGGCCCACACACCACGTCAGACGAAGCAATAGCCGCAGTACAAGCAGCCCGCTCCGAACTGGTCGACCAGCTAACCGCGGCGGGCCACGCAGCCCTCGCAGCGACAGCAGACCGCTGGCCGGCAGTACCAGTCGAGCACGCGTAGCCGCCCTACCGCTCCGCGGCACGAGCTGCTCGCCGGTCCCCGTGCCGTGGGCCGGGCGGCTCCTGCTCTGCTTCTCGCCCGCCGGCCGCGCGGAGCGCGGCCGGCGGGCGGTCAGTTGGAGCCGGTGGCGGTGCCTGCGGGCGCCGCGGCCAGGTTGGCGTGGAGGAACCCGATCTCAGCTTCGACCACCTGTTCGTGGGCGTTGGTGAAGGGGGCGTAGTGGTTGCCGGGGACCTGGAGGACCGCGGCCTTGGGGGTGGTGGCGGCCGCTTTCAGGGTGGGGGCTACCAGGGCTGACTTGTCGTCCTGGCAGACGACGTACAGGATCGGGCAGCGGGCGTCCGGGGCGTACTTGGCTGGACGGTAGAGCGCTGCGGGAAGGACTGAGCGGGCGGCGATCGCCTGCTGCCAGTCGGGGTAGCGGTTGTCGGGGCTCAGGATGTCGCTGCCGAGCTGGGCGTCCGGGGTGTTGAGGAGCGCTACCGTGCCGGTGGGGCCGGCCAGGTCAACCAGGCGCGGCGGACGGTTGAACCAGCTGCCCACGACGTCGAGCAGTGAGCGGCCGAGCAGCCGTACGGCGATGCCGGACGACTGGTAGCGCGAGGCGTGGCGCGTGACAGTAGGCCCGTCGACGTTGGCCGACTGGGCGATCGCCGCCGAGAGGCCGAGGTCTTCGGACGCGAGCTGGACGATGTAACCGCCGGGCAGCGAGAACGCCCAGATCGCGACCCGCTCGACACCGGGCAGCGTCTTCGCGTACGCGATCGCCGCCCGCCAGTCGTCCAGCTGGTCACGGACCCGCGCGACCTGCCGCGGCTCACCGGCACTCTCGCCGAAGTGCCGGTGGTCGAACGCCAGCACGCTGAATCCGGCCGCGGCGAACCGCTCCGCGAACCGATCCGTCCCCGGCTCCTTCGTGACTCCGAAGCCGCCGGTCATCACCACGCAGCCACCGTTGGTCCCCGGGTAGTGCCAGGCCGCGCACGAAACGCCGGAACTCGTGAAGTACACCTTGTCGCGCATGACAGAAGTGAACCACGTGGTTCGCAAACTGTCTACGTCTGTTCCTCGCGCTCCAACGCCCTGGTCAGCGCCGCGAACCCCGCCTCGATCCCGGCGGCGTCGCCACTGGTCCGCCACTCGATCAGGAAGCCGCGCAGCGTGCCGAGGATCAGCTCTGCCACCTCGGTACGGCGCTGTTCGTCCCAGTCGTCCGGGCACATCGCGAGCAACGTCGGCAGGTACTGGCGCGACGCCGACCGCGCGAGATCGGCGTACCGCGCGGCGTCGTACATGGCCAGGCCGATCGCCTGGTCGAGTACCCACGACTCCTCGCCGATCAGCGTCGGCCACATCGACCGAACCCGCGCGGCCAGCGAGCCGCCCTGCTCGGCCGCGGCGGTGACGGCGCGGGTGATGCGACGGTCGCGCAGTTGCAGGACCGCCTGTGTCAGCAGGTCTTCCGGGCCGTCGAAGTGGTACAGCAGCACCTTGTGCGTCGTACCGGCCGCCCGGGCCGCGCGCCGCAGCGAGAAGTCGACCAGCCCGTTCTGCCCGAGGTCGTCGGCGACCTTGTCGAGCAGTTCCCGCCGCCGGGCCTCACCCCGCGGCGACTTCGCCGACCGCCGGTACCCTGCGTCGGTCATGTGAAGCTCGCGACGAAGTAGCCGACTCCGTACGGCGCTGCTTCGTAGGTGAGGTCGCCGTTCAGCGCGGTGTTCTCCAGGGCTCCCGCGAGGACCTGCCAGGGGGCGCGGCCGGCGGCTTGGAGTTCGGTTGCCAGCTGTGGGTCGAGGGCTTGGAGTACGTCGAGATCCTTGTGCTGGAAGGCGTTTGCGACGGTGGTGTCGAAGATCTCGGCGCGCGGGTGCAGGTGCACTGGAGAGTGCTCGCTGCGCCGGGCTGATCCGTCACCCATCACCAGCAGTCCGATCCTTTCGTTGCTGCTGGCAATCTCCCGTCCCAGCCGCACGCAGTCCGCCGGCGCCGCATCAACCGCCACCGCCCGGTACGTCCGCGGCAGCCGAGCCGCCTTCGTCTGCTCGAGCAACCAACCCCCAACCGCCAAAGACAACGGAAGCACCGCAGGCCCCACCCCGATCCGCACCTGCGGTGCGCCATAAGCCCCAAAACCGCCACCGGCCGAGGCGTCGTAGGTGCCTTCAGCTCCAGAGCCGACGACGAGGATGTGGGTTGTTTCGGCCAGGTGGTTGATCGCGGTCAGGCAGGCGGTTCGGAGGTCGGCCAGGTCGGGGGCGGCGCCGGTGGCTACTTCGGGGACGAGGAGGGGTGGGTGGGGGCAGACCGCGGCGGCGGTGACGGGCACGGTCAGGCCTCTCGGACGTAGCGGAAGAACAGGTAGTCGTCCGACGCGGCCAGCGTCGACTTGAGCTGGAGTTGGCGGGTGATGGTGGACGGCACACCGGCGGTGATCCGCCCGGCGCCGGGCCCGGCCAGGAGCGGCGCGAGGGTGAGGGACAGCTCGTCCACGAGGTCGGCAGCGGTCAGTGAACCGAGCAGATGCGGTCCGCCCTCGGAGAGCACCTGCGTCATCCCGCGCGCGCTGAACTCGTCGACGGCCGCCTGTAGATCGACCTCCGCGTCCCCCACCACCAGCACCTCGGCGACCTCCGCGAGCGCCTCGCGGCGATCGGGCGGCGACGCGGCGTGCGTCACCAGGATCGGCCGTACGGCGGACTTGAACACCGGGTTCACCGGGCTCAGCTCGAGCCGCGACGACACGATCGCCAGCGTCGGGTTCTCCGCGAGCCCCGCCCCGAGCCGCCACGAGCGAGCCGCCCCGGACAGCTTCAGCGGGTTGTACCCCTCCTCGCGGATCGTCCCGGCCCCGACCAGCACGACGTCCGCGAGCCGCCGGATCATGCTGAACACCCGGCTGTCCGAGTCGCTGGTCAGCGCCTTCGACAGCCCGTCGATCTCGACCGCGCCGTCCAGGCTGGTGACGAAGTTCGCCCGCAGGTGCGGCACGGACCGGTCCGGGACCTCGTACAGCGCGATCAGTTCGTCGTCGGACAGCTCGTCGAGTTGTTGCATCAGGCAAGGCTCCTTCGGGTTCCGGCAGGTTGCGCGGCGCCACGCAGTACGGCAACGAAATCGAGCGCCTGCCGGGCCGCCGGTACGTCGTGTACCCGGACAACGCGGGCGCCCAACCAGGCAGAGACAGTCAGCGCGGCGAGCGTCCCGTTGCCGCGCTGACCCGGCGGCAGTTCGAGGGTCTCGCCAATGAAATCCTTGTTCGACACGGCCACCAGGACTGGCCAGCCGGTGCCGGCGAGTTCGTCGAGGCGGCGGGTCAGCTCGAGCGACTGCAGCGTGTTCTTGCCGAAGTCGTGCGTCGGGTCGATCAGGATCCCATCCCGCCGGACACCGGCCGCGACCGCGCGGTCCGCGAGCGCGGTCGTCGTACGGATCACGTCCGCGACCACGTCGTCGTAGGCCATCCGGTGTGGATCGGTGCGCGGCGAGAGGCCGCCGACGTGGCTGCAGACCAGTCCGGTACCGAATTCGGCGGCCGCGTTCACCAGGTCGGGATCCGCGCCGGCCCAGGTGTCGTTGATCAGATCCGCGCCGGCCTCGGCGACCCGGCGCGCGACGCCGCTGCGGTAGGTGTCGACGCTGATCACCAGCTCCGGATGCCGGGCGCGGATCCCGGCGACGAAGTCCACGGTCCGGCGGAGTTCCTCGGTCTCGCTGACGGGTTCGCCGTACCCGGCCTTGACGCCGCCGATGTCGACCAGGTCGGCCCCTTCGCCGGCCGCCTTGTCGATCGCCGCGTACGCCGCGTCGGTCGCGTAGGTCGCGCCGCGGTCGAAGAACGAGTCCGGCGTCCGGTTGATGATCGCCATCAGCGCGAACTCGCCGGCACCGAACGACCGCTTGCCGAGGCGGAGAATTCCGTCGTCTGCCACGGCTCCGACTCTACGTGGCCCAGGCCCTCGGGCTGAGACGGGTACTTGTCTCCGGCACGCATTCCTGCTTATCTTGGCTCCAGGTTGGGAGAACAGCCTGTGGCGCAGGATTTCGCGCCGGCACGCTGTGTGGCGATCCAAGTGATCAGATGACCCTCCCGAACTCATCTCATCCAGATCGCTCCGTCGCGGGCGTCGAATGGTTGCGCCCGGCAACAAGTATTGCCATCCCGGCCGGGCGGTTGTCGCGCGGCCCCACCGGCCGGGATCAGTAACGGGTACGTCGGCGCTCGGTTGTGTGCGGCCAGAACGGCGGGCCGGGTCACAGCCGGGGCACGACGGGTCACCGACGGTGGTACACGAGCTGACGCCGGGGCGTGCACGGGGAGGGTCACGCCCTGGCGTCACTACCGTCGGGAGGGTGCTGCGGACCAGTTTCGAAGGACCGGCTGTCAACAGGGGGGCGTCCGGTCAGGCGTGCGATCAGGTCCGCGGCTACATCCCGTAGCTTGCGGTTGTTGTTCTGCGAATGCCGGCGCAGCAGCTCGAAGGCCGTCCGCGCGTCACAGCGCTGCTGACTCATCAACACGCCCAGCGCTTGGTCGATGACCGATCGCGATGCCAGCGCCTGTTCGAGCTGGGCACCCAGTTCGGACTGCTGCACTGTGCGGGCGGCCAGCGCGAGCGTCGTCGCCGCCTGCTCGGCGTAGGCGGCCGCCCGCTCGCGATCGGCCTCGCTGAACGTGTCCGGCCGGTCGTAGCCGTACAGGTTCAGCACGCCGATCGTCCGGCCGTCGACCACCAGCGGGAAGGCCAATGACGCCTTCACGCCGAGCTTCCGTGCCGCCGCGGCGTACGAGTCCCACCGCTCGTCCCGCGCCTGGTCCGGGACGTCGACCACGGCTCCGGTGGCGAGGGCCTCCAGACAGGGCCCTTCGCCGAGGCTGTACTGCTGCTCGTCGATCACGGCCGCCCGCGCGTCGCTGGCCACCAGCGTCACCAGCTGGCCGTCGTACCGGGTGGTGATCCCGCAGGAGGCCGGCGGTTCGACGATCTTCGCGGCGACGTCCGCGACCTTGGCCAGCAACTCCTCCAGATCGGGCCCGGACATCAGCAGCGAGTGCACCGAGCTCAGCGCATCGGTGAACGGCACCCGCTCCGCATCGGCCACTCCCCCACCTCGATCCGCGCACGCGACACCTGCGCCGCCCCAGACCGACGATCGCGCAACCGCCCGGCAACTTCAGCGTACGCCGGAACGCCCGGTGACGCGGGACGCCGCCGCCGACTGCCCAAATCACCCCATATCCTATAGGATCTCGTCCAACATCCCGCCCACCGCTGCAGAACGGCTCCCGCATGGCACGCTTCACCGAGTTCGAGACGTACGACGTCCGCTTCCCCACGTCGTTGCACCTGGACGGCTCCGATGCGATGAACACCGACCCGGACTACTCCGCGGCGTACGTCATCCTGCGCACCGACGCCGGTGACGGGCTGGAGGGGCACGGGTTCGCGTTCACGATCGGCCGCGGCAACGACGTCGAGACGACCGCGATCGAGGCGCTGCGGCACCACGTGCTCGGCCTCGACCTGGACGCCACCCTCGGTGACCTCGGCGGGTTCTGGAAGTCGCTCGTGCACGACTCGCAGCTGCGCTGGCTCGGTCCCGAGAAGGGGGTCATGCACATGGCGATCGGCGCGGTCGTGAACGCGGTGTGGGACCTGGCCGCCAAGCGGGCCGGCGTACCGCTGTGGAAGCTGCTCTCGGACCTGACCCCGGAGCAGATCGTCGACCTCGTCGACTTCCGGTACCTGACCGACGCGCTGACCCCGGACGAGGCGCTGGACATCCTGCGCAAGGCGGAGGCCGGGCGCGCCGAACGCGAGGCGATACTGCGCGAGCGCGGGTATCCGGCGTACACCACGACCCCGGGCTGGCTCGGGTACGACGACGCGAAACTGGTCCGGCTCTGCCGCGAGGCGGTCGCGGACGGGTTCACCCAGATCAAGCTGAAGGTCGGCGCGAACCTCGACGACGACATCCGCCGGATGCGGCTGGCCCGTGAGGCGGTCGGCCCGGACATCCGGATCGCGATCGACGCCAACCAGCGCTGGGACGTCCCGGAGGCGATCCGCTGGATCGAGGCGCTGGCGCCGTACGACGTCTGGTGGGTCGAGGAACCGACCAGCCCGGACGACATCCTCGGGCACGCCGCGATCGCCCGGGCGATCGCGCCGATCCGGGTCGCGACCGGTGAACACGTACAGAACCGGGTCGTGTTCAAGCAGCTGCTGCAGGCGCAGGCGCTGTCCTTCCTGCAGATCGACTCCGCCCGGGTGGCGGGTGTCAACGAGAACATCGCGAACCTGCTGCTGGCGGCCAAGTTCGGCGTACCGGTGTGCCCACACGCGGGTGGGGTAGGACTGTGTGAGCTGGTCCAGCACCTGTCGATGTTCGACTACGTTGCGGTCAGTGGATCGATGGACGACCGGGTGATCGAGTTCGTGGACCACCTGCACGAGCACTTCCTGGATCCGGTGACGATCCGGGACGGGCACTACGTGGCACCGGTACGGCCCGGGTTCGGCGCGGAGCTGGATGCCGAGACGCTGACCGATTTCCGGTACCCGGGTGGCAAGATCTGGACCGACCTCAAGGAGAACTCGTGAACGATTTCGACGGCCTGCGGGCTGTTGTCACCGGCGGTGCGTCCGGGATCGGGCTGGCCGCGGCCCGGCAGCTGGCGTCCCGCGGTGCCCAGGTGGTCGTGTTCGACCTGAAGCCCGAGGTCGACGAGCCGCTGACCGGGATCGCCGCCGACGTCACCGACGACGCCTCGATCAAGGCCGCGGTCGCCGCGGCCGCGCTGCAGCTCGGCGGGATCGACATCCTGGTGAACAACGCCGGCATCGGGGCGCAGGGTGACGTCAGCGCGAACGACGACGACGAATGGCACCGGGTGCTGGACGTGAACGTGGTCGGCGTCGCGCGGGTGACCCGGGCCGCGCTGCCGTACCTGCGGAAGTCGGCCGCGGCCGCGATCGTCAACACCTGCTCGATCGCCGCCACCGCGGGCCTGCCGAACCGTGCGGTGTACTCGGCCAGCAAGGGCGCGGTGCTCGCGCTGACGATGGCGATGGCCGCGGATCACGTACGCGAAGGGATCCGGGTGAACTGCGTCAACCCCGGTACGGCGGACACGCCGTGGGTCGGCCGCCTGCTCGACGTGGCGGCCGATCCGGCGGCGGAACGGGCCGCGCTCGAGGCCCGGCAGCCGATGGGCCGGCTGGTGTCGGCGGACGAGGTCGCCGCGGCGATCGCGTACCTGGCGAGCCCGCTGTCGGGTTCGACGACCGGGACGGCGCTCGCGGTCGACGGCGGGATGCAGAACCTGCGGCTGCCGGCGGTGAAATCGTGAAACTCTTTCCGGAAGGTCAGCGGGTCGGCCTCGGCGGTGCGCCGCTGGGCAACCTGCTCGGCGAGGTGCACGAGGGCGACGCGATCGCGACCGTGAACGCCGCCTGGGACGAGGGCTGGCGGTACTTCGACACCGCGCCGCACTACGGGCTCGGTCTCGCGGAGGAGCGGCTCGGGCTCGGGTTGCGCGGCAAGCCGCGGGACGAGTACGTGCTCTCGAGCAAGGTCGGACGCATCATCTACGAGGCGTCCGATGCTGCTGTCGACGACGAGGGTTTCGAGGTCAGTACGACGCGGCGGCGGCGCTGGGACTTCTCGCGGGACGGCGTACTGCAGAGCATCGAGGACTCGCTGCGGCGGATCGGGACGGACCGGCTGGACGTCGTGTACGTGCACGATCCGGACGACCACTACGAGGAGGCGGTCGCGACCGCGTTCCCGACGCTGATCGAGCTCCGCGACCAGGGCGTGATCGGGGCGATCGGCTCCGGTATGAACCAGACGGCGATGCTGACCCGGTTCGTCCAGGAGATCGACATCGACGTGATCATGCTGGCCGGGCGGTACTCGCTGATCGATCCTGATGCGCTGGACGACGTACTGCCCGCCTGCCTGCAGAACGACGTCCAGGTAGTTGCCGTCGGCATCTTCAACTCCGGCCTCCTCTCCCAGCCCCGCCCGGCCGCCGGCGCCACCTTCAACTACGAGCCGGCCGCGCAACCCCTCGTCGACAAGGCCAACAAGATCGCCGACATCTGCGAGTCCCACAACACCACCCTCCCCGCCGCCGCCCTGGCCTTCCCCCTGGCCCACCCAGCAGTCGCGGGCATCGCCGTCGGCTGCCGCACTGCCGACGAGGTCCACACCAACGCCACCCTCTCCCGAACCGAAGTCCCCCCCGCGGTCTGGTCCGACCTCAAGTCAGCCGGCCTACTAAGGGACGACGCACCTACTCCGTAGAGGTTGTGCGGGAGGCCAGGTGGAGGGCTAGGCGTTCGTCTGGGTTTGTGAGATCTACGCCGAGGAGGTGCTGGATCTTGGCTATGCGGGCTGATGCTGTGTTGCGGTGGATGCCTAGTACTGCGGCTGTTTCGGCCAAGGACGACTCTGTGTCCAGGTAGACGGCCAGGGTGGTGACCAGGTCGCCCGGTTGGTCCTTGATGGGGGCCAGGAGCGCCCGGGCGGCCGGCTGGAACGTGTCGGTGCGGGTCCACGCGAGCAGCAGTTGCGCCAGCCCCAGGCGGTCCACATGGAGGAAACGGCCTGTCTCGGCACGACCCCGCGCCAGGCCGGCGGCGTCGCCTGCTTCTGCGAGGGTGGTGGCGATGCCGCTCGGTCCGGGCTGGACCCGACCTACACCGACATACGTGTCCACCGTCACGAGACGACGCTGCACCCGGCGGATCGCGGCTGCTTGTTGCTGTACTTCGGTCGCGGTCGGCTCGCGTACCGCGGTGATCCACGCCGACCACCCATCGCCCTGCTCGACCACGACCGCCCGCAGACCCTCCGCGTCGAACGCCTCCACCACGTCGGTACGCCGGCCCGCGACGTCCACCTGCCCGTCCGCACCGATCCGGATCCCGGTATGCCAGCCGTCGAGCTGCCAGCCGAGGTCCACGGCCCGTCTCCTGGCCGCCTCGGACGGCTCGCCGTGCAACAGCTCCCCGAGGAGCGACGTACGCTGCCGCGCGTCCCGCTCCAGCTCGAGCCTGCGGAGCGCCAACCGCTCTCCCACAGCCGGTGCGACGACGGTCAGCACCTCGGGTACGGCGGCCACCTCAGCCGGAACCACATCGGGCAACCGCGCCACCAGCCAGCAGACAGGTCCCACGCTGAGGACCGCAACCGCCAGCAGCACAGCCCCGCTCGCAAGATCCACCCGGTACGGCGCCGCCCACGCCACAGGCACCTGCGGCACCGCAGCCACCAACGCCGCCCGGTCCTCCGGCTCCAGCGGATCACCCGCCAGCGTGCCACCGTCAGCACCCGCCAGCGTCACCGGACGATCCAGTACGGCGGACGTTGTCCGTAGTACCGACGGCAAATCACCACCGGCCCGCCTGAGCGCAGCCACGGCTCGCAGCACCAGGTCCGACCGTAGTACCTCGGGCTCGGCCGTCACGCGCCGCAGATACTCGTGCGCAGCCAGCGGATCCGGGCACCCCAGTACGGGCAACTGCAACCGCTCCGCCAGCAGCTCGGCCCCACGCCCCAACGGCTCAGTCCCCGCCAACAGCAAAGCCCCCGCGCCCGCAGCCGCCGCCCGACTGATCAGCGCATCCACTCGCCAGTCCCGATGGTCCTCGACCACCAAGACCACCAACACCCGCCCTGCCAACCCCTCAGGCTGAGCCCCCACCCCCAACACCACGAACGAACCGGTGATCCCAGCAGGGTGCTGCGCTGGTCCGGCCAGCACCACCACGTCTCGCCAGCCGGGGGACGTGAGCATGGCGCCCAGGGTGGTCACGAGGCCTCCAGGAGTTGAGGATTGCAGGAGAGGCCGAAGGCTTCTGGGGAAACGTGGTGGAGGCGGTCCGGGTGGTTCCACCAGGTGGGGGCCGGGAGGGCTACGACTACTACCTCGTCGCCGGTGCGAATGGCGTCCACCGCGATGGGCTGAAGAGTACGGCGATCCAACACACAGAGGAGGTCAGGTGTGCTGACCGCGGGCGCACCGTCGACGAGCGCCAGCAAGTACTCGTTCTCGGTCTCGATGCGGATGACTGTTCGGTCGGCGGAGTCGACCACGCACAGGCTCCCGCGACCGAACGCCGCACCGCCGTCCGCGATCACGTGCCGGGCGACCTCCTCCACCCGCCCGCTCCCCAGTAACCGCCCGCCCAACCCGTCAGCAACCTCAGAAGGTCCGGCACCAGGCTCCAACGCTGCATGTGCCCGACCAAGCCCGAGCGCTCGCGTAAGGCTCCCCTCGACAGCGTCGACCGCCGCAGCCTCAACCGGAGTCGGCGCCAACGCGAGCACCGCCCACCCGCCGGTGTGCGCCACGAAACTCCGAACGGCACGCTCCAACCCACCGGCATCGACGTTGTCGACCACGATCACCTGCCCGCTCGGCTCGCTCAGCGCACACGGCGTGAGCGACCGGCCGGCCACTGCCCACGAGAACTGGTCCAGGCGCGGCAACGCCCGTCCCATCAGATCCGCGTCGACCACCGGCAACCCGAGATCGAGCGCAGCGATCAACGGCGTCAGCCCGTTCAGCCCGCCGGCCTCGAGCGACATCAGCCCGGTCACCTCTGTACCGGTCCACCGGCTGACCGCCCGTACCGCCGCCTCGAACTCACCGCCGCTCGGAAGCTTCTCCATCAACACGCTGGTCGCGCCAACGACCCCGATCGGGCTCACCGACACACCGGGCAGGTCCGATGCATCCCGCAGTACCAACTCCCCCGCCCCGAGCCGCCGCCGCAACATCCGCCCGAACGCGCCCGTATCGCCCCCGCCACCGGAGCCGAGCAACGTGACCCCTGTGACTAGCGCCCCCAGATCCCGCTCCCGGACCACCGTGCTCATGGCTCGATCCTCCCACCGCGGACCTCCACCACTCATCAACTGCACCGAACCAGCCACGCCGCGCTTCCCCTGAGCGTGGCTCGGGGCCGCGCCTCGAGGTTAGTGAGTGCTGGAAGTCCGGGTGGAACCCCGGCCCGCCGCGGAGGGGTCAGCACGGCGGGCCGAGGGTCAGGGGGCGAGGGAGGTTGCGACGCCGGCGGGCGTCTCGGCCCGGTCCTCGACCGGGTTGAACTCGACGTCCAGCCCGAAGCAGGACGGGCCGAAGACGGCCAGCGCCTCGGGCGTTCGCATCAGGGCCGGGGTCGAGATACCCACGACCGTGACGCGTTGGCCGTAGCGCAGGCCCTCGGTGGTGATCGGCTCCGCGGTATCGCCCTCCAGTACGCAGATCAGGTCCGGCACCGTGCACACCACCTCGCCGTCGACCTCCGCGACCAGGTTCTCGTTCTGGAAGCGCAGCTCCAGCTCGGACGTCCCGTCGTACGACGTGAACCGCGCCCGCCCGCGCGCGAAGCCCTCGAGGGTACGGCGTTCCACGTCGACGACCTTCCCGCGGAACAGCACCCGCAGGTGGCTGTACAGCGTCGGCGCCAACGCGTCCCTGATCGCCTCGACCGGATCCGCGTGCACGGCCCGCGCCTCGCGGACGGCCCGTCCGATCGACAGCCCGAGCGACAGCGTCCGCGGTACGGCGGTCCGCTTCACCTCCGCGCCCGTCATCGAGTACTCCGCGATGTGCGCGACCCCGCCCAGCCGGATCGTGATCCCGCGCGCCAGCCACTCCATCTGCTTGTTGTCCGTACCGGTGTCGATCACCACGGTCTCGTCGTGCTCGCCCGCGATCGCCATCGGCGACCCCGGTACGCCGTACACCGAGAACGTCTCCATCTGCAGTTCGGGGAACGCCCGGCCCATCCCGTCCGCGTCGACCACCGGCAGACCGGTGCGCGCGGCAACGAGCAGCGGGATCATCGAGTTGATGCCGCCGCATTCGATCGGCATGGTCGCGTCGGCGTGCCGGCCGAGGTGTTTCTCCAGCGCCCGCAGCGCTCCGACGGGTTCGCTGCCGCGCGGGATCTTCTCCACGATCACGGTCGGCGCGCCCATCTGCGCGGTCGGGATCACGAACGCGTCGTCCGCGAGCTCGTCCGGATCGACTACGGTCACCGGCCCGTGCTCGCGGATCGCCTGTTCGACGAGCAGCCGCCCGATCAACGGGTCGCCACCACCGCCGGTGCCGAGGATCGCCGCACCGCGGGCGAGATCCCTCAGGTGCTCGATTCCGAGCTGCCAACTCATACCGTCTCCAGCGCGCGGATCGGGTCGAGGTCGTAGCCGAAGTACCGGGGGCCGACCAGCTCGATGCCTTCCGGTGAGTGCCAGCGTTCGTCGGCGGGTGCGGCGAGCACGCTGACTCGATGGCCGTACCGCAGGGCCTCGGTGGTGATCGGTTCGCCGGACTCGGTGTCGAGCACGATGATCAGGTCCGGTGTGGTGGCAACCGCCGTACCGTCGAGCTCCGCGACGAGGTGCTCGTTCTGGAAGCGCAGCACCATCAACCGCCCGTGCGACGCGTCCAGCCCGTCGACGGCGGCGTCACCGCGGGCGAAGCCGGTCGTCGTACGGCGTTGTACGTCGACCACCTTGCCGACGTGCAGCAGCCGCCCGCCGAGTTCGTCCACCACGGCCGCGACCGGATCGGTGTGCGCACGCTGGGCCTTCTCGATCGCCCGGCCGATCGTGACGCACTTGCTGAGCGTGCCGGCGACGAACGACTCGCGGACCTCGGCGCCGGTCATCGCGTAGAGCGAGACGATCGCGGAACAGCCCATGTCGACCGTCGCGGAGCGGGCCAGGCGTTCGGCCCACGCGTTGGTGACCGTGTCGAAGACGCCGCGGTTGCCCTTCTCGTCGACGATCGACATCGGCGTCGCCTCGATCCCGGCGAGTGTCGGCAGCACCATCTGCAACTCGGGGAACGCCCGGCCCATCCCGTCGCCGTCCACCAGGGGCAGCCCGAGTTGTGCGGCGGCGATCACCGGTACGGTCGAGTTCACACCACCGGCCTCGATACAGGCCAGGTGGGTCGGCGTCTTCCCGACGTACTTCGCCAGCGTCTGCACCGCGACCGAGATCTGGTCGGCCGACGGCAACTTCTCCACCATCACCGTTGGTGCGCCCATCATCGCGACCGGCAGTACGCAGGCGTCGTCCGGAAGGTCGCCGACGGCAACGATCTCGACCGCGCCGTGCTCCTTCAACGCCTCCTGCGCCAACAACCGCCCGATATGCGGATCACCGCCCCCGCCAGTCCCCAGCACCGCAGCCCCACGCGCCAGCGCACCCAGATCCTCAGCCCTGAGTTTCATCGGGTCTCCCCCAGCCGCAGGTCGCCGACCGCCTTGCAGCGGATGCGGGTGGCATTGCCGGGCAGGTACGGGATCGGGACCTCGTCGAAGTCGACGATCCGGACCGCGGCCGGGTCGGCGCCGGCGGCGACCGCGCGGTCGACGGCCTCCTGGCGCGCCTCGTCGACCACCGCGTCCCGGCGGCCCGGGTCGATCGCGTACACCCGGTCGACCTCGCCGCCGACCTGGGCGATCGCCGCGCCGATCGCGTTCGCGACCGCGAAGTTCTCCGGCCGGTGCACGGCGAGACTGCCGGGCAGGTCGTCCGGCAGCAGGATCGACCCGCCGCCGACCGCCACCACCGGCAGCGGGTCCGGCGACGTACGCATCCGCTCGACCGCGTCCGCGATGTCAGCGGCTACCCGGGCGAGCGCGGCCTTCACCAGCGTGGGATCGAGATCGGCGACGGCGTCCGCGGACCCCACGTCGGCCCGGCCGGCGGCGACCGCGATGTCGGTCGCGGTCAACGTCCGGCCGCCGAAGACCAGCGCCTCCTCGGTCAACCGGTACCCGACCGAGCGCGGCCCGACCGTCACCTGGGCGTTGTCCGAGGCAACCAGACTGCCGCCGCCGATGCCGATGCTGAGGACGTCGGGCATCCGGAAGTTCGTCCGGACACCGGCCACGTCGACCTCGGTCGTCGCCTCCCGCGGGAAGCCGTGGGTGAGCACGCCGACGTCGCTCGTGGTACCGCCGACGTCGACCACCGCGCAGGTGTCGAGGCCGGACAGCAGCGCCGCCCCGCGCATCGAGTTGGTCGGACCGGACGCGAACGTGGCGACCGGGTACCGGCGGGCGAAGTCGACGTCCATCAGCGTGCCGTCGTTCTGGCTCAAGTAGAGCGGCGCGGAGATGCCATGACCCGCAACCGCGCCGGCAAGCCCGTCGACGATCGACGCCGCGAGTTCGCGCAGCGCGGCGTTGATGATGGTCGCGTTCTCGCGCTCGAGCAGACCGATCCGGCCGATCTCGTGGGACAGCGAGATCGCCACGTCGTCACCGAGCTCATCGCGCAGGATCTCCGCCGCACGCAGCTCGAACTCGTTGCTGACCGGCGAGAACACCGACGAGATCGCCACCGACCGTACGCCGTGCCGCACCATGTCGGCGGCGTGCCGGCGGAGCTCGTCCTCGTCCAGCTCGGCGATGTGCCGGCCGTCGAACTCATGCCCGCCGTGCGCCAGGTAGCTCCGCCCGTTGATCGCCTCGACGAGCCGCTCCGGCCAGTCCACCAGCGGCGGCAGCGAGGCCGTCGCCGGGAGACCGAGCCGCAGCGCGGCGGTCGGGGCGAGCCGCCGGGCCTCGATCAGAGCGTTGATGAAGTGCGTGGTGCCGATCATCACGGCCTGCACCTGGGCCGGGTCGAAGGATCGCTCCGCCTGCAGCCGGTCCAGGGTGTCGATGATGCCGGCCGTCACGTCCGCACTGGTCGCGGACTTGTTCGCCGCCAGCACATTGACGTCGGCACCCTCGCCGTCCAGCAGCACGGCGTCGGTGTTGGTGCCACCGACATCGATACCTATACGCATTCGGGGTTTTCCCTTCAGTTGGTCGCAGGTAGGGCGTTCACGTCGGGGGTGGTTTCGGCTTCCATCGTGTGGCTGGTGCCGATGCCGCGGATCAGGCCGAGTCTCCCTGCGACGACGTACGCCAGGAAGCCGACGACCAGGGAGTTGATGCTCGGCAGGCCCCAGGCGACGTACTTGCCGATCAGGGCGGCGCCGACCCAGATCACGATCGTCGCCGGTACCCAGGTCGGCGCCGTCGCGGGCAGCGTGCCGCCGGCGCGGGAGGCGTCCAGGTCGGGGCGCCAGCGCTTCACCACGAAGTACTCCGCGACCATGATGCCGGCGATCGGCGGGAACGCGACGCCGAGCACGATCAGGAACTGGGTGAACTTGTCCAGGATCCCGCCGGCCGCGAGCACGCTGCCGAGGACGCCCACCACCAGCGTCACCGCCGCCCGATTGACCCGCCGGCCGAAGACCGTACCGATGAAGTTCACCACACCGAGGCCGGAGCTGTAGAGGTTCCAGTCGTTGATCTTGATCGTGCCGAGAATGATCACCAGGGTGCCGACCCAGCCGACCGACGAGGTGACGATCGTGATGACGTTGGCCGAGCCAACGGCATGCGCGAGCAGTACGCCGACCAGTCCGATCACGTACTCGCCGAGCGTGATCCCGAGGACGGTCTGTTTGACGACGTCACCGACGCTACGGTTGTAGCGGGTCATGTCCGGGGTGATCACCGCGCCGACGATGAAGCCGCCGGCGACGAGCGTCGTACCGGCGAGCATGCTGAGGTGCGGACCCGGCGGCGCCGAGCTGACCAGCGAACCGAGGCTGTGGTCGGACAGTTCGCTGATGATCGACCAGCCGACCAGCAGCAGGAACGCCGGGACGGTCACGTACGCGACCCACGCCATCGAGTGGAAGCCGCGCAGTACGACGAGCGTGACGGCCAGACCGAAGACGAGCGACCAGCCCCACGTCGGGAGGACGCCGATCAACTGGCTGAGGCCGGCCGCCGAGACCGCGGACTGAATGCCGAACCACCCGATCAGGCTGATCCCGATCGCCAGCCCGATCAGCGAGGACCCGGCCTGGCCGAACCCGGTCCAGCGGGCGATCACCGACGTCTGCAGCCCTTCGCGGGCGCCGATCACGCCGATCAGGATCGCGACCAGTTCGAGGATCACCGCGCCCAGCGTGAGCGCCCAGAACGCATGCCAGAAGCTCATCCCGAACCCGAGCGTCGCACCGAGCAGGAACTGGCTGAGCGCCGAGATCTGCCCGAACCGCTGCGTCGCGACGGACCACCAGGAGTACCGCGCATGTTCGGGGACGCGGGCGAGTGCGTAGTCGTCAGCACCTACAGAAGAACCGGCCATCGGGACCTCCAGCTCTGGGATTTCACCGAACGTACGACTGCCGACGGCCCACCTCACCGTCCAGTGTGCACACCCGCCGCCTGCCGACTGTGCATCTCGCCCAGCTCTGTACTGTTGTCGCGATCCCCGGACGCATACACAACTGCGGAGCGCGACTGCCTCGCCTACTCGGCGTACTCACTGTGGTCGCCGGAGTGTTCGCGATGCACGGCCTCACGTCCCACCACTAAGCGGCAATGGCCGTGCCTGGTACGCCGATGGTCGTGATGGAGCATCCGGTCGAGGTCCATGTGATGCCCGCGGATGGGATGCAGGACATGGGCGGCGCCTGTATGGGGGTGCTGACCGGGCTCGTACTGCTGCTGGCGCTGCTGCTCGGTTTGCGCAGCCTGCTGGTGTGGCGTGCCGTTGGTGTTCCGATCTACCAGCTGACACGGGCACTAGAAGAGCGGTCGCCGCCGCGGGTGGTGCTGTCTTCCTTGGGAGTACTGCGGATATAGGCCGACGTGCGCCTTGTTCCGCCGTACCTCACACACAACCCAAGGAATTGGATGACGCACGTCTACCGCACTACCGCTGTACTACTTCTGCTGGTCGCCGCCGCCGGCTGTGGGTCAGGAAGCTGGCGACCGCAATCAAGGCGGCGCAGGACCCGGAGATCAGGTTGATGTCCGGGTGGCTGACCGGCTGGGGTAAGACGGTCCCGACTCCCGGTGAACATGCCGGTCATGCGATGACCGGCATGATGAGCCCGCAGGAGATGGACGACCTGGCCAGGGCCAGCGGCAGCATGTACGACCGCATGTGGGTCACGATGATGATCAAGCACCACCAAGGCGCGGTGATGATGGCCAAGACCGAGCAGGCAACCGGCAAGGCCGCGGCGGTCATCGCCCTGGCCAAGAAGATCCAGGCGGCGCAGACAACCGAGATCGCCACGATGCAACGCCTGCTCGGCCGGCTGCCCGCGGCCTGACCGGTCATCTTTCCGGAAAGAAGTCGTCGCTGGGCCCCGGTTTCTTTCCGGAAACCCCGGCTATCCCACCGCAGCCCACACCACCGCGAGGCTGTCTCGGCGGCCGAGTTGTTCTACCCGGTGGGCTACCCGGGTGCTCTGTTGTTCGAGGGCACCCGGGTCGTCGGCTTCGAGGTGGAGGATCAGGTGGTCGGGGGTGGATCGGATCGTCCAGGTTGCGGTGCCGAGATCGACCACCAGTTCGTCGGCGGACTCGGACACCACCTGGAGGCCGCCCGGGCCGTGGGACAGGTGGCTGGTCAGTTGGCTGCGGTAGCGGTCGGCGCGCGGGGTTTCCACGTGCGCTTCGAGAGCTGGCACGACGGACTCCTTTTTCGAGACACTGTGTCTCGATCATAGGCATAGAATCCAGCTATGCCTAAGTTGTGGGAGCACACGATCGCCTCGCATCGGTCCGCGGTCCACGAAGCGATCCTCGACGCGGCCGCCGCGTTGGTGGCGGAGCGCGGCGTGACGGGGGTGACCATGGCGGAGGTGGCGCAGCGTGCGGGGGTTGGGCGGGCCACGTTGTACAAGTACTTCGGGGACGTCGACGCGGTGTTGTCCGCGTGGCATCGGCGCCAGGTCGGCGTACATCTCCAGCAGCTCGAGGACGTCTGGCAACGCACCCACCGGATCGACGACGTGTTGGAGGCGTACGCCTTCATCCGGCACGAGCATCCATCGACGACAGCTCCGTCGATCCACCGGCAGCAGCACGTCGACCACGCCCGCGACCAGCTGATCGACTTCGTCGCGGAGCGGCTCGGCGACGTGCGGAGCGACGTACCGAAGAAGGAGCTTGCCGCGTACGCCGTGCACGCCCTCAACGCCGCAGGCGCCGCACCGTCGAAAGCGGCGGTACGGCGCCTGGTGGCGGTGACGCTGAGCGGGCTACGCGGCGAGGCGGGTCGGTGAGAGGTCGAGGCTGCGCAGCAGCTGGGCGTTGAGGGCGACCACGATCGTCGAGATCGACATCAACAGCGCGCCCGCGGCCGGCGAGACCACGACCCCGGCGAAGGCCAGTACGCCGGCGGCCAGCGGGACCGTGATGACGTTGTAACCGGTCGCCCAGACGAGGTTCTGCCACATCTTGCGGTAGCTCGCCTTCGACAGATCGATCACCGACAGCACCGCCCGCGGGTCGTCCGCGGCCAGCACCACCCCGGCGGACTCGATCGCGACGTCCGTACCGGCACCGATCGCGATACCGACCTCGGCCCGGGCCAGCGCGGGCGCGTCGTTCACGCCGTCGCCGACCATCGCGACCTTCAGCCCACGCGCCTGCAGCTCCGCGACCTTCGCGTCCTTGTCCTGCGGCAGCACCTCCGCGAACACCTCGTCGATCCCGAGCTCGCGCGCCACCGCGTCCGCGACCTGATGCGCGTCACCGGTGATCATCGCGACCTTCACGCCCCGCTGGTGCAACGCCGCGACGGCCTGCCGGGACTCCTCGCGTACCTCGTCCTCGAGCGCGATCGCCCCCAGCACCTCCCCGTCCCGAACCACATGCAGCACCGCGGCACCACGAGCCTTCCACTCGGCGACCTCGGCCTCGAGTGCGTCCGGTTCGGCGAAGCCGTTCTCCCGCAGGTACGCCGGCCCGCCGACCGCGACCTCGGATCCGTCGACAACCGCCTGCACCCCACGCCCGGTCAACGACCGGAACTCGGTGGCCACCAACCGCCCGTTGCCTCCGGCAACTTCATCGGACGCGCCGGCGCCGCCGTCCACGGTGCGGACGTCCGCGGTGCGGACGTGCGCGGTGCGGAGGTGCAGCGCGCCGGCGGCGCGCACGCCAGGCTCCGCGCCAGCTCCGCGCCAGGCATCCTCGGCCCCATTGTCCGCACCGGCAGCGTGCGCCCGGACGATTGCCTTCGCCAACGGATGCTCGCTGTCCGCCTCGACCGCGGCGGCCAGCGCCAGCAGCTCGTCCCTGGAGACCGACCCGACGGCAGCAACGCCGGTGACCGCAGGCTCGCCCTTGGTCAGCGTGCCGGTCTTGTCGAACAGCACCGCGTCGACAGTCCGCATCCGCTCCAGCGCCAACCGGTTCTTCACCAGTACTCCGGTCTTCGCGGCCCGCTCCGTGGAGATCGCGATCACCAGCGGGATGGCCAGCCCGAGGGCGTGCGGGCAGGCGATCACCAGCACCGTCACGGTCCGGGTGACAGCCTCGTCCAGCTTGCCCAGCAACGCCCACACCACGAACGTGATCAACCCCGAGATCGAGGCGAAGTAGAACAGGAACGCCGCCGCGCGGTCGGCCAGCGCCTGCGCCCGGGACGAGGACGCCTGCGCCTCGGCGACCAGCTGCTGAATCCCGGCCAGCGCGGTGTCGTCGCCGACCGCGGTGATCTCGACCCGCAGAGCGTTGTCGGTGGCAACGGTCCCGGCGACGACCTGGTCGCCGGCGCCACGCGAGACCGGGCGCGATTCGCCGGTGATCATCGACTCGTCCACCTCGGCCTGCCCGTCGACCACCGTACCGTCGGCCGGGACCCGCCCGCCGGACCGTACGAGTACGACGTCACCGGCCTGCAACTCGTGCAGCGCGACCTCGACCACACCGTCCTCGGTCACCTTCTCGGCCGAGTCGGGCAGCAACGCGGCCAGTGCGTCCAGCGCACCGGACGCGGCGCCGAGCGCCCGCATCTCCAGCCAGTGCCCGAGCAGCATGATCACGATCAGCAGCGCGAGCTCCCACCAGAAGTCCAGATCGAACCCGCCGAGCTTCAGCGTGGTCACCCAGGACGCGACGAACGCCACCGTGATCGCCATCGAGATCAACAGCATCATCCCGGGCTGCCGAGACTTCAGCTCGCTCCACCCGCCGGTCAGGAACGGCCGCCCACCGTACAGGAAGATCACCGTGCCGAGCACCGGCGCGATCAGCCCCGACCCCGGGAACTCCGGCGGCATGTAGCCGAGCAGGTCCGCGAACATGTGACTGAAGAACACCACCGGCACCGCCAGCCCCAAGCTGATCCAGAACCGATCCTTGAACTGCGCCGCATGATCCCCATGCCCACCATGTCCACCATGCCCGTCATGACCACCGTGCTGATGCTGCTCGTGCTCATCCATGCCCGAGAACATACCCCTAGGGGGTATCGAAATCAAGACCGCCCCGGAACCGCGTACCCGGACTCGTAGGCATACATCACCAACTGGGCCCGGTCCCGGCACTCCAGCTTGGTGAGCAGATGACTCACGTGCGACTTGACAGTGCCGTACCCGAGATGCAGCCGCTGCGCGATCTCCTGGTTCGACAACCCTTGAGCCACCGCCCGCAGCACGTCACGTTCACGATCGGTCAGACCGTCGTCGGCGGTGACCGCCCGCGCGCCGGGCAGCGCGGCGAACCGTTCGATCAATCGTCGGGTGATCCGCGGATGCAGCAGCGCCTCGCCCGCCGACACCACCTCGATCGCCTCGAGCAACTGGGCCGGACGCGTCTCCTTGAGCAGGAACCCGCTGGCGCCCGAACGTAGCGCCTCCAGTACGAGTTCGTCCTCGTCGAAGGTCGTCAGCACGACCACCCGCGTCTCCCGGCAGGCCGGGTCGGCCAGGATCGTGCGGGTCGCGGACAGCCCGTCGAGGTGCGGCATCCGGACGTCCATCAGGACGACATCGGGCGCGGTACGCCGGCACAGCACGATCGCCTCCAGTCCGTCCCGCGCCTCGCCGACCACGTCGATCTCATCGGCCGAGCGGAGCAGCAGCACGAATCCCGCCCGCACCAGGTCCTGGTCGTCGACGACCGCGACCCGGATCACCGCCGGACTCCGACCGGAAGCGTGGCGTGTACCCGGAAACCGTTGCCATGGACGCCGTACTCCACCCGGCCGCCGACCAGACGGGCCCGCTCCTCGAGTCCGATCAGCCCATGGCCGGACCCGGTTCCGGAGGACCGCGCCGGTCCCGGGTCGACGACCTCGAGACCGATCGAGGCACCGACCAAGGTGACCGTCACGGTCGCGGTCGTGGCGGCGGAGTGCTTGACGATGTTGGTCAGCGATTCCTGCACGATCCGGTACGCCGTCAGCGAGATCGCGGCGTCGAGCTCCGGCGCCGTACTCGGAAGTGTCAGCGTGACGTCGAGTCCCGCGCCACGGAGGTCCGCGACCAGTTCGGCGAGGTCGTCGATCCCGCGGGTCGGCGGCCGCGTCCCGTCCTCGTTCTCCGACCGCAACATGCCCAGCATCGAGCGGGTCTGCTCGAGCGCCCGGCGACTGGTGTCGGCGATGACTTCGAGCGAGCGCTCAGCCGCGTCCGCGTCGACGCGGATCAAATGGGCGCCGACCCCGGCCTGAACGGCGATCAGCGACATGCTGTGCGCGACCACGTCGTGCAGTTCGCGGGCGATCCGCAGCCGCTCCTCAGTGATCGCGGCCTGTACCTGATCCCGCTGCTGCCGGCGCCGGGAACGGATCGCATCACCGACCGCCCACGCAGCCACCAGGAGCGCGACGGCCTGCAGCAGGTCGGACATCCCCAGATCCGGTACGTCGAGCAGCGCCAGGCCCACGAAGCACGCCACCCCGACGCCCAACCCCGCGAGCCCCTCGGGGCGGCGGCCGTGTGCGGCGAGTGAGTAGAGACTGAACAGCAGCAGCACGGACAACAAGCCGATGTAGTGCCCCGACAGGCTGACGACCAGGCTGCCGATCACCATCACGGCGTACGACGTCAACGGCCGGCGGCGGCGCCACGCGAGTGCTCCGGCCGCGGCCGCGGTGGCCACGACCGAGAGCACGTCCGGGCTCTCCAGCTGAGGGTCGATCGACGCCGGGTCGTTGTTCAGCAGCGAGGCGAGCGCTGCCGCCGCGCAGCCGGCGCCGAGCACCGGATCGAGGTACGGCGACCAGCGTTGCGACGCGACGATCCACCAACTCTGCCGGCCCGAGGCCGGCGCAAGCTGCCCCCTCATATCCGGAGACTACGCGCGCACGGCCTGGACTGGCTGCGGTTCGGTCGACGCAGCAGGCGTCCGCCAGACCCGCGACCAGCGGAGCAGCACGAGCGCCATCACGGCACAGGCCCCGAGGGTTGCGAACCCCGTCTCACCGGCGACGTACGCGAGGCTCGAACCGGAGGTCGCGACGACAGCCGAGGCACCGAGGTCGAAGACGGTGTTCGCCACGTTGTGCGCGATCGCGACCGGCCAGACAGTCTTCGAGCGGTCCCAGAGCCACGCGTAGAGCACACCGGCCGCGGTGATCGTGAGCACGGCACACGGCGCGACGATCCACCGCGCACCGCCGGTGTCGTACGTCGTGGCGATCAGGATCAGCGGCAGGTGGAAACAGCCGTGGGCGAAACCGGTCACGACAGCGGCCCGCCGACGGCCGGTCAACTGCTGGAACCGCGGCAGCAGGTATCCACGCCAACCGATCTCCTCACCGAGGATGATCGCGGTCGGAACCACCAGCGCGATCACCAGATCGACCAACCACCCGGCCGAGAAACGACCGAGGTGCAGCGTTCCGGCACCGACCAGCAGCGCCGTACCGTACGCGCCGCCGCAGAGCAGCAGTGGTACTACGACCGCGGCAGGCCACGACCGGAAACCGGCCCTGCTCAGCCCGATCCCGCGCCAGAGAGCGCGGCGGCTTCCGCGCGGCGTGACGGTGAAGGTCAGGATGCCGACGGTCACGGTCGGGACCATGACACTGAGCAACAGGTTGAGATGCGCGTGCGGCAGGCCGAGCGCGATGGCCAGCGCGAGCAGGTAGGCGATGGTCAGGTAGGCGACGATCTCACGCGTTGTTTTCATGCACCCACGGTCCAGGCAGACCCGGGGGTACCGCGTCTGCCTGGAGACCTCGCTTACCTCTGTCTGCAGACAGAGCCGCTAGAGCGGATCGATGTCGGTCAGCGATTCCGGGGTCAGCTCGAGCCAGCGGGTGATTCCGATCTCGCGGAGGAACGGTACGTCGTGGCTGGCGATCACGAGGGCACCGTTGTACGACGCGAGGGCGTCCTTCAACTGCCCGACGCTCGCCAGGTCGAGGTTGTTCGTCGGCTCGTCGAGCATCAGCAACTGCGGGGGCGGCTCCGCCAGCAGCAAGGCCGCCAGCGTCGCCCGGAACCGCTCACCACCCGACAACGTCCTGACGAGCTGATCCGCCGCCCGCCCGCGGAACAAGAACCGTGCCAACCGCGCCCGCCGCTCCTGGTTCTCCGTCCCCAGAGCCAGCAACGCCAGGTTGTCGACGATCGACAGGTCGTCGCGCAGCAGGTCGAGCCGCTGTGGCAGGTACCGGAACGGCACCGCGGGCAGCTCCCCCGCCACGATCGACTGCAGCAACGTCGTCTTCCCGGCACCGTTCGGCCCGGTCAGCGCGATCCGCTCCGGACCCCGGATCTCCAGGTCGACGTGCGCCCCGGTCCGCAGTACGTGGTCCGCCAGCCGCAGCACCACCCGACCCGCAGGTACGGCGGTCTTCGGCAGGTCGACGCGGATCGTCTCGTCGTCGTGGACCTTGTCCTCGGCGTCCGCGAGCGCCTCCTGCGCGGACTCGAGCCGCTCGGACTGCATCCCGAGGTGCTTGCCGGCCGACACCTGCGCCGCCCGCTTCAGCCCGCCCGCGACGATCTTCGGGATCCCGCCCTGCTCGAAGGCGCGCTGCCCGCGGGCGCGGCGCTGGTCCATCTTCATCCGCGCGTCGATCAGGTCCTTCTTCTGTTTGCGTACGTCGGCCTCCGCCGCCCGGAGCATCCGCTCCGCGGCCTCCTGCTCGACCGCGACCGCCTCCTCGTACGCGGTCAGGTTGCCGCCGTACCAGGTGACCTCGCCCTTGCGCAGGTCGCCGATCTGGTCGACCCGGTCGAGCAGCTCCCGGTCGTGCGACACGATCAGCAACGCACCACGGAACTGGTCGACGGCGTCGTACAGGTGCCGCCGCGCCCGCAGGTCGAGGTTGTTGGTCGGCTCGTCGAGCAGCAGTACGTCGGGACGCCGGAGCAGCTCGGCCGCAAGCCCGAGCAGGATCGTCTCGCCGCCGGACAGCTCGCCGACGCTGCGGTCCAGGCCGACCGCGCCGAGGCCGAGCTTGCCGAGCAGCGCCTCGGCGCGTTCGTCGACGTCCCAGTCGTCGCCGACGATCGCGAAGTTCTGCTCGGACGCGTCACCGGACTCGATCGCGGTGATCGCCCGGCGGACCGTTTCGATGCCGAGGGCCTGATCGACCCGCAACGAGGTGTCGAGGGTCAGGTCCTGCGGCAGGTATCCGAGCTCGCCGCTGACCCGGATCGCCCCGCGTTGCGGGGTGAGCCGGCCGGCGATCAGCCGGAGCAGCGTCGACTTGCCGGCGCCGTTGCGGCCGACCAGTCCGGAGCGGACCGGGCCCGCCACGAACGTCAGACCGTCGAACAGCGCCTCGCCGTCGGGCCAGGCGAAGAAGAGATCGGTACAGGACAGGGAAAAGCTCATGAGTTGTCAACTCCAGCTGAGGTCTCGGACGAGACCGCGCACGCGACGGTGGCGGTCGATCGGTTGAAGGCGAGAGCCTCAGTTCGACAACTCGAACCCCTGACGTCGGGAATATGACAGCAGAAGCTTACGGACCCGGCCGGGACCGATCAACCGTTTTCCGAGTACTTGCGCCAGGCAACGACCACCAGGTCGACGAACGCCACCCCGGTGAACAACCCGAAGACGATCACCCAGCCGGCGGGCAGGTCGTACCCGACCGCGAGCGCCGTACTCACCGCGAACAGCACCAGCCCGAACGCCGACAGCACGATCCGCAGCGTCAACGCGCTTCGTGGTGGCGGCGGCTCAAAAGCCATACCTCCGCTGTACCCCTAAGGCGCCTTGCGTAGCCAGGTCTCGACGCCGGCGATGTGGGCGGTCATCCAGGCGCGCGCCGCCTCGGCGTCGGCGCTCTCGATCGCGTCCAGGATCGCGGCGTGTTCGGACAACGTCCGCTCGACCGCACCGGCCTGGGTGACGCCACGCCAGATCCGGGCCCGCTGGGTCGCGCCGGAGACACCGTCCAGCAGCGAGCACACCACCTGGTTGCCGGTCGCCTCGGCGATCCCGCGGTGGAACTGCAGGTCGTTCGCGACCAGTTCCTCGACGCCGGCGTCGGCGGCCAGGTCGCTGCACAGCAGCCGCAGCTCGGTGATCTTCTCCGGGGTGATCCGGCTCGCGGCCAGCGCGGCGACACCGGGCTCGAGCAACCGCCGTACCTCGAAGAACTGCAGTATCGAGTCGTCGCGGTGCAGGTCGACCATGAAGCTCAGCGCGTCCAGCAGGTGAGCCGAGTCGAGGCTGGTGACGTACGTACCGTCACCGTGCCGGACGTCGAGCACGTTCACCAGCGTGAGCGCCTTGACCGCTTCCCGCAGCGAGTTCCGCGACAGCCCCAGCCGGGCGGCCAGG
This sequence comes from Kribbella jejuensis, assembly GCF_006715085.1. Classification (NCBI taxonomy): domain Bacteria; kingdom Bacillati; phylum Actinomycetota; class Actinomycetes; order Propionibacteriales; family Kribbellaceae; genus Kribbella; species Kribbella jejuensis. The sequence goes on from NZ_VFMM01000001.1 coordinate 1,185,365, forward strand.
TCCGCCTCCTTCGGCAGCCGATCCCCCGGCCCGAGTTCCCCCGAGGTGATCATCCCCTTGATCTTGACGATCGCCTCATCCGTCAGCGCCATTTCGTCAGTATGCCCCCGCAAGGGGTGTCTACGATCCGCTCATGAGCGCGACACCGGGGTACTCGGGCAAACCACTGGCCGCCAAGCTCGGTATCAAGGCCGACCACCTCGTGCTGCTCGACAACGCCCCGCCCGGTTTCGCCGTCGAAGGACTTCCGGACGGTACGGCGCTCACCCGGCGCCTCGGCCGCACGCCGTACGACGTCGTGCTGATGTTCTGTCCCGACCGGGCCCGGCTGGCGAAGCGGCTGCCGGTCCTGCTGCCGCGGACCGCGACCGCCGGGATGATCTGGACCGCCTGGCCGAAGCGCTCCTCCGGCGTGCCGACCGATCTGGACGAGAACGGCATCCGCGAGCTCGCGCTCCCGCTCGGCGTTGTCGACGTCAAGGTGTGCGCGATCGACGCCACCTGGTCCGGGCTCAAGCTGGTCCGCCGACTCAGTAACCGATGAAGGCCAATCATGCCCAGGTGGACTGATTTCGAGCGTGACGTTGGCCACACTTTTGCACGGTCCTGATCATCGCGGCCGGTGAGTGTGCAACTGCATACAGTGGGCAGCCGCGCTCAACAGGCCACCCGGCGGACCCTGAAAGCGGCCCGGACAGTGGGCCGGAATTCCACCCCTGCAAGGCGTCCCGCAGCACCGGCCGTCGCTCTCCGCAGCGGGCCGCGATGAGAGGAACGGGTGTGGCCTGAAACACCTTTGTGAGCAGTGTTTCAGGCGCTGATGGATCGGCCCGCCAAGGCCCGACCACTCGACACACTGGTCCGGTGGTCCCCGGCTGTGGAAGTGGTCGCGGTGCTATTAGCCTTTGCATGGGGCACCACCCATAACATCAGCATTAACCAACCGTGCTACCGGACCCGAAATCGGAAGAGGCGAACTGCCAAGTGGCCACCGAGCCATCAGACACCAATCCCCTAGCAGCCTTCGGTGCGAACGAATGGCTGGTCGACGAGCTGTACGAGAAGTACCAGCAGGACCCGAATTCGGTGGATCCGGCGTGGCTCGACTTCTTCAAGACGTACAACCCTGATGGTGCAGCGAAGCCGGTGACCACCACCCCGGCCGACGCGCCCCGTCCGGACGCGGTATCGGACAACAAGACGCCCGAGGCGCCGAGCCGCGGCACCGCTGCCGCCGCGCCCGCCTCCAGCGCGCCCGCCGCGACGACCGCGGCCGCGCAGCCCTCCGCGCCGACGCCGGCCGTCGCGCAGACGGCACCGCAGCAGCAGCCCGCAGCCAAGCAAGCACCGGCCCAGTCCGGCGCCCCGACCGGAGGCACGGTGAACCAGCCGCCCAGCGCCCAGCCCAAGGCCGCACCCGCGACGAGCGCCGACACGCAGCGGCAGATCCTCCGCGGGGCCCCGGCGCGAACCGCGCAGAACATGGAGACCAGCCTCTCCGTGCCGACCGCGACCAGCGTTCGCCAGGTGCCGGTCAAGCTGCTGATCGACAACCGGATCGTCATCAACAACCACCTGAAGCGCGCTCGCGGCGGCAAGGTGTCGTTCACGCACCTGATCGGCTGGGCGCTGGTCAAGGCGCTGAAGACGCTGCCGGAGATGAACGCGTCGTACGACGAGACCGACGGCAAGCCGACGCTCGTCCAGCCGGCCCACATCAATCTCGGCCTGGCCATCGACATGCAGAAGCCCGACGGCACCCGGCAGCTGCTGGTGCCGTCGATCAAGGGCGCCGACGAGATGACGTTCGCCGACTTCTGGATGGCCTACGAGGACATCGTCCGGCGGGCCCGGGACAACAAGCTCGCGCTGCCGGACTTCCAGGGCACCACGATCAGCCTGACCAACCCCGGCACGATCGGCACCCAGCACTCGGTGCCGCGGCTGATGAGCGGCCAGGGTTGCATCGTCGGCGTCGGCGCGATGGAGTACCCGTCGGAGTACCAGGGCGCGGCCGAGGAGACGATGGCCAAGCTCGCGGTCAGCAAGGTGATGACGCTGACCTCGACGTACGACCACCGGATCATCCAGGGCGCCCAGTCGGGTGAGTTCCTGCGCCGGATCCACCAGCTGCTGCTCGGCCAGGAGGGTTTCTACGACGAGATCTTCCAGAGCCTGCGGATCCCGTACGAGCCGATCCGCTGGGCCGCCGACCTCCCGCACAGCCACGAGGAGGACATCAGCAAGCAGGCCCGGATCCTCGAGCTGATCCACGCGTTCCGGGTGCGCGGCCACATCATGGCCGACACCGACCCGCTGGAGTACAAGCAGCGCAGCCACCCGGACCTGGACGTCGCCACCCACGGCCTGACGCTGTGGGACCTGGACCGCGAGTTCGCCACCGGATCGTTCGGCGGCAGCGACCGGCGGTTCATGAAGCTGCGCGAGATCCTCGGCATCCTGCGCGACTCGTACTGCCGGACCACCGGTATCGAGTACATGCACATCCAGGACCCCGAGCAGCGCAAGTGGATCCAGGAGCGGGTCGAGCGGCCGCACACCAAGCCGCCGCGCGAGGAGCAGCTGCGGATCCTGGCCAAGCTGAACGAGGCCGAGGCGTTCGAGACCTTCCTGCAGACCAAGTACGTCGGTCAGCGCCGGTTCTCGCTCGAGGGCGCGGAGACCACGATCCCGCTGCTCGACGAGCTCTGCGAGGAGGCCGCCGGCGCCGGGCTGGACGAGGTCGCGATCGGGATGGCGCACCGCGGCCGGCTGAACGTCCTGGCGAACATCGTCGGCAAGTCGTACGGCCAGATCTTCCGCGAGTTCGAGGGCAACATCGACCCGCGGACCGTGCAGGGCTCCGGTGACGTCAAGTACCACCTGGGCGCCGAGGGCGAGTTCGTCTCCGAGTTCGGCGACAAGATCAAGGTCTCGGTGGCGGCGAACCCGTCGCACCTGGAGACCGTCGACCCGGTGCTCGAGGGCATCGTCCGGGCCAAGCAGGACATCCTGGACCGCGGCGCCGCGTTCCCGGTGCTGCCGGTGCTGGTCCACGGTGATGCGGCCTTCGCCGGCCAGGGCGTGGTCGCGGAGACGCTGAACCTGTCCCAGCTGCGCGGGTACCGCACCGGCGGCACGATCCACGTGATCGTGAACAACCAGGTCGGCTTCACCACCTCGCCGGCCTCGTCCCGCTCGTCGATGTACTCCACCGACGTCGCGCGGATGGTGCAGGCGCCGATCTTCCACGTGAACGGCGACGACCCCGAGGCCTGCATCCGGGTCGCGGACCTCGCGTTCGAGTACCGCCAGGCGTTCAACAAGGACGTCGTCATCGACCTGGTCTGCTACCGCCGCCGCGGTCACAACGAGGGTGACGACCCGAGCTTCACCCAGCCGCTGATGTACGACCTGATCGAGCAGAAGCGCTCGGTCCGCAAGCTGTACACCGAGGCGCTGATCGGTCGTGGCGACATCACGATCGAAGAGGCCGAGCAGGCGATGCAGGACTTCCAGCAGCGCCTCGAGCGGGTGTTCGCGGAGGTTCGCGACGCGAAGAACGAGCCGGACACGCCGGCGCCGTACGTCACCGTCCCGGTCTACCCGGACAAGCCGGAAGGCCCGGACGCGACCGCGATCAGCCGCGAGACGCTGAAGAAGATCGCCGACGCGTACACCACGCTGCCCGAGGGCTTCACCGTGCACCCGAAGGTGCAGCCGCAGCTGCAGCGCCGGGCGCACGCGATCACCGAGGGCCCGCTGGACTGGGCCAGCGCGGAGATCACCGCGTTCGGTTCGCTGCTGCTCGACGGGCGGCCGGTCCGGCTGGCCGGTCAGGACAGCCGCCGCGGTACGTTCGTCCAGCGGTTCGCCGCTGTCATCGACCGGGTCAACGGGCAGGACCACGTCCCGCTGCAGCACCTGGACGAGGGCAACCAGGCGAACTTCTACGTCTACGACTCGCTGCTCAGCGAGTACGCCGCCCTCGGCTTCGAGTACGGGTACTCCGTTGCCCGTCCGGAGGCGCTGGTGCTCTGGGAGGCGCAGTTCGGCGACTTCGTCAACGGCGCCCAGTCGGTCATCGACGAGTACATCTCGTCCGGTGAGGCGAAGTGGGGCCAGAAGTCGGGCGTCGTCCTGCTGCTGCCGCACGGGTACGAGGGCCAGGGCCCGGACCACACGTCGGCCCGGATCGAGCGGTTCCTGCAGCTGTGCGCCGAGAACGCGATGACCGTCGCGCAGCCGTCGACGCCGGCGTCGTACTTCCACCTGCTCCGCCGGCACACGCTCGGCGAGGAGCACGTGCCGATGATCGTCTTCACGCCGAAGCAGCTGCTGCGGCGCAAGGAGGCGGTGTCGCAGCCGGAGGAGCTGACCCACGGCACCTTCCGGCCGGTGCTCGGCGATGCCGAGGCGGAGGCGAACGCGGACGCCGTGGAGCGCGTCATCCTGGCGTCGGGCCGGATCGTGTACGACCTGCTCGCCGAGCGGAAGAAGGTCGAGCCGGACAAGATCAGCACCGCGATCGTCCGGGTCGAGCAGCTGTACCCGCTGCCCGCGGACGAGGTCGTGGCCGAGCTGGCGAAGTACCCGAACGCCACGGAGATCCGCTGGGTGCAGGACGAGCCGGCGAACCAGGGTCCGTGGCCGTTCATGGCGCTGAACCTGACCGAGCACCTGGGCGGCAAGCCGTTCTACCGGGTGTCCCGGCCGGCCATGTCCGCTCCGGCGGTCGGCTCGCACGGTGTCCACGGCACCGAGCAGGCGACGCTGCTGAAGCAGGCGTTCAGCTGACATGTACTTCACCGACCGCGGGATCGAGGAACTCGAGAAGCGGCGTGGCGAGGAGGATGTCACGCTGGCCTGGGTCGCCGAGCGACTCCGCGAGTTCGTCGACCTGAACCCCGAGTTCGAGACCCCCGTCGAACGCTTCGCCACCTGGCTCGCCAGGCTGGACGACGAGGACGAGTAAATTGACCGAATGCCCTTCGCCACGCAACCCGTACGCCGGGTCGCCGCGGCGAAGGGCATTCGCGTATCCGGCCACTGGCCGCACACGATTCCCGCCGTACGCCAACTTCTGACCGACGGCCTCGACCTGGACCCAGGCGTGACGTTCCTGGTCGGCGAGAACGGCGCCGGCAAATCCACCATCGTCGAGGCAATCGCGATCGCCTTCGGTATGTCTCCCGAAGGCGGTTCCACAGGCGCCCGCCTCACCACCCGCGAAACCGAGTCGCCGCTCGCCACCCACCTACAACTGACCCGCGGCGCCGGCGCCCCCCGCTGGGGCTTCTTCCTCCGCGCGGAAACGATGCACGGCTACTACACCTACCTGGAACAGAACCCCGGCAACCCGACCGACCCGCGGTTCCACGAGCTGTCCCACGGCGAAGGATTCCTCGAGGTCTTGCGAAGCCGTTTCGACAGCCCTGGACTGTACTGCCTCGACGAGCCGGAGTCGGCTCTGTCGTTCAGCTCCAGTTTGGCGCTGGTGGGGGTCCTGGGCGAGCTGGCCGCGGGTGGGGCGCAGGTGTTGTGCGCCACTCACTCGCCGGTCGTCTGCTCGTTGCCGGGCGCCAGGATCGTCGAGGTGGGTGAGTGGGGGTTGCGGCGTACCACCTGGGACGAGTTGGAGCTCGTGCAGAACTGGAAGGCGTACCTGCAGGCACCTGAGCGGTATCTGCGGCACATCCTCTAGTCGGTGTGGGGTGGCCTCGTGCGGCGGGGTGGGTCGGGGGCCAGGGAGCCGTCGGGGGCGATGTGTTCGAAGATCTGGTCCACCAGGTTGAGGACGTGCGGGTCGTCGACGGTGTAGATGTGGCGGCGGCCTTCGCGGCGGGCGGTGATGATGCCGGCCAGGCGGAGTTTGCCGAGGTGCTGGCTCGCGGTGGCGATGCTCACGCCGACGCGTTCCGCCAGGGTGCCGACGTCGTACTCCCCCTGCGCGGCCAGCGACACCAGGTGCAGCCGGACCGGAGCGGAGAGCATGGCGAAGGTGCCCGCGGCGGATTCGAGCTGCGCCTTCGTCGGTTCAGGGTTGGTCATCGCGCAGTCATTGTGACTGGCCGAGGTGTCCGCGGACAGCGCGCCGGGCCGTGGTGACGACGGTCTCACACTTTCGCAATTGCGAAAGTATCAAAACGGTGGCAGGCTGGAACCATGTTCCGAGCGGTCCGCCCTGTGCTCCTGCTGCTCCTGGCGGCGATCCCCGCGGTCGCCCTCAGGCTGACCGGCACCCATCCCCCGGCGCTGGCGTCGATCGCGATCTTCGGCCTCGCCGTGGTCGCCGCGTCGTTCGTGCTGGCCTGGGCGGCGGAGGCCGCGGAGATGGACATCTCCGGCGGTCTGGCGATCGCGCTGCTCGCGGTGATCGCGGTCCTGCCGGAGTACGCCGTCGACCTGTACTTCGCCCACACCGCCGGCTCGAACCCGGACTACGTGCAGTACGCCGCCGCCAACATGACCGGGTCGAACCGGTTGCTGCTCGGCCTCGGCTGGTCCGCCGTCGTCCTGATCAGCCTGTACGTCGCCTCGCGGCGCAGCGGACGCACCGTGAAGTCCCTGGTCCTCGACTCCGGATACCGCCGGGAGCTCGGCTTCCTCGCGGTGGCCGGCGTGGTCGCGTTCGTGATCCCGGTGACCGGACAGATCCACCTGCTGCTCGGGATCCTGCTGCTCGCGTTCTTCGCCTTCTACCTCTACCGCGCAGCGACCTCAGACCACGACGACGAGCCGGACCTGATCGGCCCGGCCGCGACCATCGGCGCACTACCGCAACTGCAGCGCCGGATCGTCGTGACCGCGATGTTCCTGGTGTCGGCCGGGGTGATCCTGGCGGCCGCGGAGCCGTTCGCGGACTCGCTGGTCGCCGGCGGTCAGGCGCTCGGGATCGACCAGTTCCTGCTGGTGCAATGGCTGGCACCGCTGGCGTCCGAGGCGCCGGAGTTCATCGTGGCGATCCTGTTCGCCTGGCAGGGCAAGGGCGCGGCCGCGCTGGGCCTGCTGATCTCCGCGAAGGTCAACCAGTGGACGCTGCTGATCGGCAGCCTGCCGATCGCGTACGGGATCGGTGGCGGCGGCGCCGCGCTGCACCTGGACGGTCGTCAGGTCGAGGAGTTCCTCCTGACCGCTACCCAGACCCTGCTCGGTATCGCGATCCTCCTCAGCCTGCGCTTCCCCCGCTGGGCGGCCTTCACCCTGCTGGGCCTGTTCGCGGTCCAGTTCGCCGTGCCCGGCCAGACCGGGCGGTACGTGATCAGCGTGGTCTACCTGGTCCTCGCGATCGGCGCAGCGATCCACAACCGCAAGTACCTGACGCAGACCATCACCGCCCCGTTCCGCCGTACGGCAGCCGTCGCCGAGGCCGAACGCGAGCTCGTCGACGCCTAGCTGGCCTGCTGCTCCTCGATCAGCGGGCGGGTACGGCGTTCCTGCGGGCCGGGGCGGCCGCGCCGCCGGCCGGAGAGGAACTTCTCGCCGGCCGCGGTGCCGGTGAACTTGGTCCGGCGGGCCCACTCGCGGCACTGGTCGATCACCGGGCAGGACGTCAGGCAGATCGCCTGCGCCTTGCGCTGCTCCCACTGGCTGGCCGTCTCGTCGTACGACGGCGCGTGGCCGACACAGGCGGCCCTCGCCATCCAGTTGTCGGCCGGGTCCACGATGACCGTCAAAGTAGGCCTCATCAGCTGCTCCTCGTCGCTCGGGCGGGTAGGAACAGCCTGACCCCGCCTCGTTGCCCACGTGCGACGCGAATGTTTCAGCCGTGAAACTTAGTGACGGACCATGCGAATCTCGTAGAGGTCGAAGTAGGGGTCGTGCCTGCCGGTGCCGTCGGGTTCGAAGCCGTGCCGTTGGTAGAAGGCGCGGGCCCGCTCGTTTCCCTCGAAGACCCAGAGGAACGCGGGCTGCTTGCCGACAGCAACCTCCAGCAGCCGGGTGCCGAGGCCGGTCTTCCAGTACGCCTGCCGGGTGTAGATCGCCTCCAGCTCGAACGGCACCGGCGAGTCCTCGTCCCGCCCCGGCCCGGTACCGATGAACCCGGCCACCCGGTCCTCGACGGGCGCCCCCGGATTCACCGCGATCCACCGCGCCCGGCCCTCAGCCAGGTTGGCCCGCCAGCGCGACACCCGCGCGTCGATGTCCGACGTACGCTCGAGCAACACGTCGTCCGGTACCAGCCCGGCGTACGCCTCCCGCCAGCACAACAGGTGACACCACGCCGCCGCCTCGGCGTCCTCGACCGCGGCCAACCTGATCTCGGGCTGCATTCAGACAGTAAAGACGATCTTGCCGAAGACGTCGCCCGCATTCATCTTCTCGAAGCCGGCGCGGGCCTCGGCCAGGGGTAGGACCGAGTCGATGTGAGGGGAGATGCCCGCGTTCTCCATGAACTGGACGAGCTCGGCGAGTTCGGTGCGGGTGCCCATCGTGGAGCCCTGGACGCGGAGCTGGAGGAAGAAGATCCGGTTGAGCTCGGCGGACTTCGGGGCCTGGCCGCTGGTGGCGCCGGAGATCACCAGCGTGCCGCCCTGCTTCAGCGACTTCAGCGAGTGTGACCAGGTCGCCTGGCCGACGGTCTCCATCACCGCGTCGACCCGCTCTGGCAGCCGCGCTCCGGACTCGAACGACTCGTGTGCGCCGATCTCCACCGCGCGGGCCCGCTTGCTCTCGTCGCGCGACGTCGCCCACACGCGGATCCCAGCCGCACGCGCCAGCGTGATCAGGGCCGTCGCCACCCCGCCGCCCGCGCCCTGCACGAGCACGGTGTCGCCTGGCTTGAGCCCGGACTGCGTGAACAGCATCCGGTACGCCGTCAACCAGGCCGTCGGCAGGCAGGCCGCCTGCTCGAACGACATCCCGGCGGGCTTCGGTACGACGTTGCGCGCCGGCACCGCGACCTTCTGCGCCAGCGTGCCTTGGTACCGCTCGCTCAGCAGCGACCGCTTCGGGTCGAGCGTCTCGTCGCCCTTCCACGCCGGGTCCGAGACCACCGCGTGGACGACCACCTCCTGGCCGTCCGGGTCCACGCCGGCCGCGTCGCAGCCGAGGATCATCGGCAGGTTCTGCTCGGCCAGCCCGACCCCCTTCAGCGACCACAGGTCGTGGTGGTTGAGCGCAGTCGCCCGTACGTCGATCGTCACCCACCCCTCGGGCACGGTCGGCTCGGGCCGCTCCCCCACCTCCAACGCGGCGATCGGGTTGTCGGCATCGAACTTGGCAGCGTAGGCAGCAAGCATGCAAACCACCCTAGGCCTTCATTGTCTGGCCCTCAGTAACCGACATCACCGCGACTCCCCCCACCCGAACCGCACCAACCCCACTCAGGGGCGGGCGACGCCGTCGGTTTGGGCGGCGGTTGCTACGGCGGTTGCGACGGCTGGGGCGACGCGTTGGTCGAAGGGGGACGGGATGATGTAGTCGGGGCGGAGGTCCTCCGGCGCGATGAGGTTCGCGAGGGCGTCGGCGGCGGCTAGTTTCATGCCTTCGGTGATGCGGCTGGCGTTGGCGTCGAAGGCGCCGCGGAAGATGCCGGGGAACGCCAGCACGTTGTTGATCTGGTTCGGGAAGTCGGAGCGGCCGGTTGCGACCACCGCGGCGTGCCGGTGCGCGATGTCCGGGTGCACCTCGGGCGTCGGGTTCGCCAGCGCGAAGATCATCGCGTCGTCCGCCATTCGCGCGACGGCCTCCTCCGGGACGGTCCCACCGGATACGCCGAGGAAGAGGTCGGCACCGGCCAGCGCGTCCACGAGACGACCGGACAGGCCGCCGGTGTTGGTGTCGCGCGCCAGAGACAGCTTCACCGGGTTGAGGTCGGCGCGGTCCTCGTGCAGCACGCCCTTGCTGTCGACCACGGCCAGGTCGCCGACGCCGGCCTGCAGCAGGATCCGCGCACACGCGACCCCGGCCGCGCCGGCGCCCGAGATCACCACGCGGATGTCCTCGATCCGCTTGCCGGTCACGCGGAGCGCGTTCCGGAGTGCCGCCAGTACGACGACCGCCGTACCGTGCTGGTCGTCGTGGAAGACCGGGATGTCCAGGCGCTCCTTCAGCCGGCGCTCGATCTCGAAGCAGCGCGGCGCGGAGATGTCCTCGAGGTTGATGCCGCCGAACGTCGGCGCCATCCGGGCGACCGTCTCGACGAACTCGTCCACATCGGTGCAGTCCAGCGCGATCGGCACCGAGTCGACGCCTCCGAACTCCTTGAACAGCAGCGCCTTGCCCTCCATCACCGGCAGCGACGCGGCCGGGCCGATGTCGCCCAGGCCGAGGACCGCGGTGCCGTCGGTGACGACCGCGACCACGTTGGACTTCCAGGTGTAGCGCCGGACCAGCGACGGGTCCTCTGCGATCGCCGTGCAGACGCGGGCGACGCCGGGTGTGTACGCCTTGGAGAGGTCGTCGGCGTCGCGCACATGGACCGACGACGTGACCTCGATCTTGCCGCCGCGGTGCAGCTCGAAGACCGCATCACCGGCGTAGGCGTCCGAGGGAACAACGGGCTCAACAGCTTGGGCGACCATACGGGGACCCTTCGGGAAAGAGCGAGCGGAACGTGTTGTGGTGGGCGTTCGATGAGGGTGCGTCGAACGGCGCCTTTGCCAGGGGGTCACCCGTCTGTCACGAGTAAACCACAGCGTCAACTGGTCTGCTGTGAGGGGCCCCACATCGTCCCGAGGTGTGCCAGGATGCGGTGATTCACAACCCCTGTCGAGGAGAATCCGCGATGAACATCGTCCCCACTCTCCGCAAGCGCCGGGCGCAGGCAGTCGCCTCGGTCGCCGTGCTCGCGCTCGCCCTGACCGCCTGCGGCGGCGGCTCCGGCAACAGCGGATCCGACGACAAGGCCAAAGCGGCCGGCATCACGCTGGTCAAATCCGGCAAGCTGACCGTCTGCACCCACCTGCCGTACAAGCCGTTCCAGTACAAGGAGGGCAGCGACGTCGTCGGCTTCGACGTGGACCTGCTCAACCTGGTCGCCGACGACCTCGGCGTGAAGCAGGACGTGGTGAACATCGAGTGGGCCCAGATCACCTCGGGCGCCGCGTTCCAGGCGAAGAAGTGCGACATGGGCATGGGCGCGATGACGATCACCCCGGCCCGCCAGGCCGCGATCAGCATCACCGACCCGTACATGGACGCCACCCAGGTGCTGATGACCAAGAAGGACTCCGGCATCAAGTCGCTGGCCGACCTGCGCGGCAAGAAGCTCGGCGCGCAGGCCGACACCACCGGCAAGAAGTACGCCGACGACAACGCCAAGGCGAACGGGTACACGGTGATCCCGTTCAACGACCTCGCGCTGCAGGAGAACAACGTGAAGTCCGGCCGGGTCGATGCCGCGATCAACGACAACGGCGTGCTGTACGACTACGTCAAGGACAACCCGGACATGACGGTCGCGGCCGAGTTCAACACCGGCGAGCAGTACGGCTTCGGTGCGCTCAAGGACGGCAGCGGCCCGAAACTGGTGGCCAAGTTCAACGAACTGCTGAAGAAGGCCAAGTCCGACGGCAAGTACAACGAGATCTACAAGAAGTGGTTCGGGGTTGAGCCGAAGAAGTGAGCACCTCGACCGAGATCGACACAGTTGAGCGCAAGGGACTGAGCCCGCGGCAGCGGGCCCAGCGCTCCCGCTGGATCCAGTACGCGATCCTCGTCGTCCTGGTCGTGGCGGCCGCGTTCACGGCGAACTGGCATCAGATCGCCAGCGTGTTCTTCCGGCCGGCCTTCATCAGGTCGACGTTCGAGAACGGCGTACTGCAGGCCCTGGTCAAGACGCTCGAGTACACGGCCGGTGCGTTCGTCATCGGTCTGTGCGGCGGCACCCTGCTGGCGTTGATGAAGCTCAGCCAGGTCGGCCCGTACCGGTGGATCGCGACGGCGTACATCGAGTTCTTCCGCGGGCTGCCGGCGATCGTGGTGTTCATCGCGTTCAGCCTGCTGCCGCTGGCGTTCCCGGGGATGACGATTCCCTGGGACCCGTACGGCGTGGTGTGGCTGGCGCTCGGCATCGTCGCGTCGGCGTACATGGCCGAGGTGATCCGGGCCGGTATCCAGGCGGTACCGCGCGGCCAGGTCGAGGCGGCCCGTTCGCTCGGCATGCCGGCCGGGCTGGCGATGCGGAAGATCGTGCTGCCGCAGGCGTTCCGGATCGTCCTGCCGCCACTGACCAACGACCTGATCCTGCTGGTCAAGGACTCCTCGCTGGTGTTCATGATCGGTGTCGCCGCGGACGGGTACGAGCTCACCGGGTTCGGCCGCGACCTGGCGAACACCGACTCGAACCTGACCCCGATCGTGGTCTGCGGCTTCTGCTACCTGGTGATCACCCTGCCGCTGGGCATCCTCGCCCGCCGCCTCGAAGCCAGAACTGCGAGGACCCGCTGACATGGCACTGGTAGAGATCAAGAACCTGCACAAGTCGTTCGGCAGCAACCACGTCCTGCGCGGGATCGACTTCACCGTCGAGCAGGGCGAGGTCGTCTGCGTGATCGGCCCGTCCGGGTCCGGCAAGTCCACGCTGCTGCGCTGCGTGAACCTGCTGGAGACACCGCAGGAAGGACAGGTGATCGTCCGCGGCGAGGACATCACCGACCCGGACTGCCACCTGGACGCGGCCCGGCAGCAGATCGGGATGGTGTTCCAGCAGTTCAACCTGTTCCCGCACCTGTCCGTGCTGGCGAACTGCACCGTTGCCCAGCGCACCGTTCTCAAACGGTCGGCGCAGGACGCCGATCGGGTGGCCCGCGCGAACCTCGAGCGGGTCGGGCTGAGCGAGAAGATCGACGCGTACCCGGCCCAACTGTCGGGTGGCCAGCAGCAACGGGTGGCGATCGCCCGCGCGCTGTCGATGGACCCGGCGCTGATGCTGTTCGACGAGCCGACGTCGGCGCTCGACCCGGAGCTGGTCGGCGACGTCCTGACCGTGATGCGCAAGCTCGCGCTGGACGGGATGACCATGCTGGTCGTCACGCACGAGATGGCGTTCGCCCGCGAGGTCGCGGACCGGGTGGTGTTCATGGACGGCGGCGTGATCGTCGAACAAGGCCCGCCGGCGGACGTGATCGGCGCCCCGAAGGAGGAACGCACCCGGACGTTCCTGCGCCGGGTGCTCGACCCGACGCATGTCGAACCCACGAGCTGAGACCGCACTCAGTCACGCTGCGTAGACGGGCGATCGACGGATACGCAGCGTGGCGGCGGCCAGACTACGAAAAGGTCTCTGTTCCGGGTTGCTCCGTGCGCTGTCCGCAGGTCGCTGTGTCAAGATGCGGACACACGGCACCGGGCCGACCGGTGCCCAGTCTTGGAGGACCAGATGTCTGTCCTGCGAAGGGCGCTCGTACTGTCCGGCGTCCTGGTTCTGGCGGCCGCCGGCTGCGGCTCGAACTCCCTCGAGAACGGGGGCTCGTCCACGTCCCCGTCAACGGCCCCGTCGAGCGCCCCCTCCAGCGCCCCGTCGAGCAGTGGGCCGGACCTGAGCGGCTCGCTGCCGCCGAAGATCAAGGCCGCCGGCAAGATCGTCGTCGGCGTCGACGCGACCTACCGGCCGAACGAGTTCCTGCAGGGCGGGACCAACGTCGTCGGCATGGACGTCGACCTGTTCAACGCGGTGGCGCAGAAGTTCGGCGTCACGGTCGAGTGGCAACCGGCCACCTTCAGCACGATCATCACCGGCGTCCAGGGCGGCAAGTACGACATGGGCATCTCGTCGTTCACGATCAACGCCGAGCGCAAGAAGCAGGTCAACATGGTCAGCTATTTCAGCGCCGGCACGCTGTGGGCGGTGAAGAAGGGCAACCCGAAGGGGGTCAGCGCCGACGACCCGTGCGGCAAGACCATCGGGGTCCAGACCGGTACGACGCAGCAGCAGGACGACCTGCCGGTCCGGTTGAAGAAGTGCACGTCCGCGGGCAAGCCGGCCTTCAAGGAGCTGCCGCGGGACAAGCAGGACCAGGCGACCGCGGACCTGGTGTCCGGCAAGTCGGACGCGATGCTGGCCGACTCCCCCGTCGTACTGGACGCGATCAAGCAGACCAACGGCCAGCTCGAGCAGCTCGGCCAGATCTACGACGCCGCCCCGTACGGGTACGTGATCCCGAAGCCGGAGACCGCGTTCGCGCAGGCGATCGTCCAGGCACTGCAGGCGCTGAACGCCGACGGCACCTACAAGTCGATCCTGCAGAAGTGGAACAACGACTCCGGCGCCATCACCAACTTCGCCGTCAACCCGTGAGCTGAGTCATGACCACCGAAACCGAGGCCCGGCCGCAGGACGCCGCTCCCGAGCGGCCGGGCGCGATCGATGCCGTACCGGTACGGCATCCGGGCCGCTGGGTGGCGATCGCGGTGATCGCCGTACTGGTGGCGATGCTGATCCACCTGCTGGTGACCAACAGCGCGTTCGACTGGAAGTTCGTCTTCCAGGCGATGAACCAGCAGCCGGTGATCAACGGGTTCCTCAAGGGCACGCTGCTCGTCACCGCGCTGTCGATGGTCGTCGGCGTCGGTGGCGGCGTACTGCTGGCCGTCATGCGGCTGTCGGACAACCCGATCCTGTCGGGCGTCTCGTGGGTGTTCACCTGGTTCTTCCGGAGCATCCCGCGCTACATCCTGCTGTTCACGATGGGCACGCTCGGGATCCTGTTCCCGAAGGGCATCTCGTTCGGGGTCCCGTTCGACTGGAAGCTGATCGACTGGTTCGGGCTGTCCGGCGACTGGCGGTTCCTGAACCTGGACGCGAACCAGGTCTTCACCGGGCTGGTCGCCGGTGTGATCGGGCTCGGGCTGTCCGAGGCGGCGTACATGGCCGAGATCGCCCGCGCCGGGATCATGAGCGTGGACCGGGGCCAGGCCGAGGCCGCGCAGGCGCTCGGCATGAGCAGCGGCAAGGTGATGCGCCGGGTCGTGCTGCCGCAGGCGATGCGGGTGATCGTGCCGCCGACCGGCAACGAGACGATCGCGATGCTGAAGGACACTTCGCTGCTGGTCGCGGTCCCGGTGATCGGCGAGCTGTTCTACCAACTGCAGTCGATCGGCAGCAACTTCTACAAGACGTTCCCGATCGCGGTCGCGGCGACGCTGTACTACCTGGCCGCGACGAGTGTGCTGATGATCGGGCAGTACTTCCTGGAGCGGCACTTCGGTCGCGGCTTCGGGACCAAGGCGCCTCGTGGGCCGCGGGCTGCCCGCCCGGCCGGGGCAGGAGGTGCCTGATGCCGCTGGTCCATGCGGTCAACGTGACCAAGTCCTTCCACCACAACGAGGTGCTGAAGGGCATCGACCTGGACGTCGAACGCGGCCAGGTGGTCTGCCTGCTCGGCCCGTCCGGGTCCGGCAAGACCACCTTCCTGCGCTGCATCAACCAGCTCGAGACGATCGACGGTGGCCGGATCTGGGTCGACGACGAGCTGATGGGGTACGCCGACCGCGACGGCAAGCTGTACCGCCTGAAGAACAAGGAGATCGCGGCGCAGCGGCGTGAGATCGGGATGGTGTTCCAGCGGTTCAACCTGTTCCCGCACATGACCGCGCTGGAGAACATCATCGAGGCGCCGACGCAGGTCCGGCGGGAGTCGAAGAAGACCGCCAAGGAACGGGCGATGAAGCTGCTCGACCGGGTCGGTCTCGCGGACCGTTGCAACGCGTACCCGGCGCAGCTGTCCGGTGGTCAGCAGCAGCGGGTGGCGATCGCGCGGGCGCTGGCGATGCAGCCGAAGCTGATGCTGTTCGACGAGCCGACGTCCGCGCTCGACCCGGAACTGGTCGGCGAGGTACTGGCGGTGATGCGTGAGCTCGCGCTGGACGGGATGACGATGATCGTGGTCACCCACGAGATGGCGTTCGCCCGCGAGGTCGCGGACACCGTCGTCTTCATGGACGGCGGCGTCGTCGTCGAAGCCGGCCCGCCCAAGGACGTCATCAACAACCCGCAGCACTCCCGCACCCAGGCCTTCCTCACCCGCCTGCGGTCGGAACACGAACACCCGTAGTCGGTTTTGCCGCCTCGATCGGCCCCGTTCGCCGTGCATCGAACGCCTTGAGGTTGGATGATGTACGGCGAGTGGAGTTGATCCGAGGGAGATGACGTGAGTAGCAGCGCAGCAGCCGCCGAGGTTCGCTTGAGCATCCCGGCGGACAGCGCGTACATCGCCGTACCGCGGTCGGTGGTGGGCAACCTCGCGGCCCGCAACGACTTCACGCTGGACGCGATCGACGATCTGCGGATCGCCGTCGACGAGGCCTGTGCGCTGCTGCTGCCGCAGTCTGCGGACGGCGTGCTGGAGTGCGTGTTCCAGATCGCACCGCCGCAGCTCACCGTGCGCACGAGTGCCGTCGTACCGAACGGCTGGCGGCCGGACACCACGTCGTTCGGCTGGACCGTGCTGACCGCGCTCGTGGAGTCGGCCGCCGCCGAGACCGTCGACGGCCGGCTGACCATTACCGTGACGGCCACCGCCTCCGCCACGGAGACCCTGTGACGGACAAGCAGACGCAGGAATCACCTGATCTGAGGACCCGAACCGCCGACCTGTTCCAGCGGATGGCGGCGGGCCCGAGTGATCCTGGGTACCCGGTTGCGCGCGACGCCCTGGTGGCGTTGCACATGCCGCTGGTGGAGCACCTGGCCCGGCGCTTCCGCAACCGCGGCGAGCCGTACGACGATCTCGTCCAGGTGGCGACGATCGGGCTGATCAAGGCGATCGACCGGTTCGACTCCGATCGCGGCGTCGAGTTCTCGACGTACGCCACCCCGACGATTCTCGGCGAGATCAAGCGGTACTTCCGCGACAAGGGCTGGGCGATCCGGGTGCCACGCCGGCTGCAGGAGCTGCGGTTGTCGCTGACCGCGGCGACTGCGGAGCTGACCCAGGAGCTCGGCCGCGCACCGACGGTGGCCGAACTGTCGGAACGGCTCGGGCTCTCACCGGACCTGGTGATCGAGGGTCTGGAGTCCGCCAACGCCTACAACACGCTGTCCTTGGACGCTCCCGATCAGAACGAGACCGACGCCACGACGGTCCTGGACGGCCTCGGTGGCGAGGACGAGGCGCTGGAGAGCGTCGAGTACCGGGAGTCGCTGAAACCGCTGCTGGCCCAGCTCGACACCCGGGAGAAGCGCATCCTCACGCTGCGGTTCTTCCGCGGCATGACGCAGTCCCAGATCGCCGAGGAGATCGGCATCTCGCAGATGCACGTCTCCCGGCTGCTGGCCCGGACGTTGACCGAACTCCGGACCGGACTCCTCAAGGAATAGGGCTAAAGCACCGGGTGATCGTTGGAGTCACCACCGGTCAGGGCCTCGGTGGAGGCCTTCTGGAACACGCACACGAGGATCACGACGGCGAGTACGGCGAGGCCGATCGCGACCGCCTTCGTTCCGCCGCTCCACAGGCTGTACGCGACCAGCAGTTGGATCAGCTGCGTGAACACCGTCGGCCCGCGGCTCCAGCGCGCCGCCTTCCAGAGGCCACGGACGGCGACGAAGACGAGCCCCACGCCGTACACCAGGAAGAAGGCCGTCGTCGTGACGCCGAGTACCAGCCGGTCACTGTCGATCGTCAAGGCTTGGGCAATTCCCAAAACGATGAGCACAAGCCCTTCCACAGCGACCACTGCCGCGGCTAGCTTGAGCGGTCTCGGGACTGCGGCAACTGGGGAGTCGGTCGGCACTTCGCCAGCTTAGTGAGTGCTGCCGGTCCCGGGCGGCCACGCGACCCTCTGCCCTACAGGGATTTGAGGTTCTGCGTAACCAAAAGATGGTTGGAACGGTTACCTGCAGTGAACGGGTACTTGCAGACGGGCCGCTTCGTCCGATTACCGGATGGAGAGAGCCGCTGCGTGCCAGTTCGAAGTGTTAAGGAAGCGTTGTGATCGGATCGACAACTGCATAACCCTTGTTTCGGTCCGCCAAGATTGGGAACATGGTCTCGTTCGTGAAAGCGTTCACAACAAGACGCGGCACCAAACCCCGTGCCTCACGAACCGACGAGTACAGCACCGCTGATTGGGCACAGACCTACCCGTCAGCTTACGTCAACTACTGAGAGAGATGGGATCCGCCATGGATTGGCGCCACCGGGCCGTATGCCTCGACGAGGACCCGGAACTGTTCTTCCCCATCGGCAACACCGGGCCCGCGATCATGCAGATCGAGGAGGCCAAGCAGGTGTGCCGTCGCTGCGACGTGCGTGAGCAGTGCCTCGCGTGGGCGCTGGAAGCCGGCCAGGACCACGGTGTCTGGGGCGGGCTGAGCGAGGACGAGCGTCGTGCGCTGAAGCGCCGCAACGCCCGCCAACGCATTCGCACCGCCTGAGCAAGTCCTCTTTCGAGGCCCCGCGGAAAAGTACCGCGGGGCCTTTGTATTTCTAGTCCTTGACCGGGATGTCCAAGGTGATCTGGGTGCCGGTCCTGCCGTCGTGGCGGGGGCCGAATTCCAGGGTGCCGTCGAGTTCGCCGATCACCAGCGTGCGGACGATGGACAGGCCGAGGTTGCCGGACAGCTCGGAGTCGAAGTCGGCGGGCAGCCCCTTGCCGTCGTCGATCACGGTCAGGTGCAGGCGGCCGACCGAACGTTCCGCGGTGAGCTCGATCGTGCCGCTCGCCGCTTCCCCGTCGCGCGTGCCGAACGCGTGCTCCACGGAGTTCTGCATGAGCTCGGTCAGCACCATCGCCAACGGCGTGGCGACCTCGGAGTCCAGTACACCGAACGAACCCTTGCGCCGCGTCTCCACCACCGTCGCGACCGTCGACACGTCCGCGACCATCGCACCGACCCGGTCGGCGACGTCGTCGAAATCCACATGTTCGTCGAACGACTCCGACAGCGTCTCGTGCACGATCGCGATCGACCCGACCCGGCGGACCGCCTCGGCAAGCGCGTCCTGCCCTTCGGGAACGGTGATCCGGCGCGCCTGCATCCGCAGTAACGCGGCGACCGTCTGCAAGTTGTTCTTGACGCGATGATGAATCTCCCGGATGGTCGCCTCCTTGGTGACCAGCTCCCGTTCCCGGCTGCGCAGCTCCGTGACGTCCCGGAGCAGGATCAGTGCACCCACATGCTGCCCGTCGGACCGCAGCGGGATCGCCCGCAGGAACAGCGTCGCGTCGGAGTTCTCGATCTCGATCTCCTTGGCGGCACGCCCGGTCACCACCGACGCCAGCACGTCGTCGACCTTGTGCCCGGACTGCAGCAGGTCCGCGGTGACGTCCTTCAGCCGGGAGCCGACCAGGTCGGTCACCAGCCCCATTCGCCGGTACGCCGACAACGCGTTCGGGCTGGCGAACGTCACCATTCCGTGCCGATCGACCCGGATACAGCCGTCGCCGACCCGCGGGGTCGTGGACAGCAGGCGTTCCCCGCCGTACGGGAACACGCCGTCGGTGATCATCCGGGCCAGGTCCGTCGCGCTCTGCAGGTACGCGATCTCCAGCCGCGACGGGGTCCGGACGCCGAGCAGGTTGGTGTTCCGCGCAATCACGGCGATCACCCGGGAGCCTCGGCGTACCGGGATGGTCTCGACCCGGACCGGTACGTCGTCACGCCATTCCGGGTCGCCCTCGCGGCAGATCCGGCCGCCGTCGTAGGCCTGGTCGAGCAGGTGCCGGCGGCCGCGCGGGATGAAGCTGCCGACGATGTCGTCGAGGTACGCGGTCGGTCCGGTGGTCGGGCGCATCTGCGCACCCGCCCAGAACCCCAGCCCCTCGGTGTCCGGAAGCCAGAGCACCAGGTCGGCGAACGACAGGTCGGCCAGCATCTGCCAGTCCGAGACGAGCAGCTGCAGACGATCCAGGTCGGCCTGGTCGAGCGTGGTGTGGTTCCGCGCCACATCGGTCAAAGACGGCACGGCTCGATGGTATCGATTGGCTTATACCAGGCGCGCCGGTGGTTCGCTCGACAAGAGGGTGTATGTAGGTGTTGATTGTTCAGCGACGTGAAAGGATGCTCGGGTGGAGTCGACGTACTGGCAGGACGTGATGGCCGCGGACTACGCGGTACCGCACGACCGTACGCTGACCGATCTCACCGAGGAACTGGTCCGCGGGCTGGCCAGCACCAACCCGCAGGTCCGCGACGCGCTCGCGTACCCGACGCTGGCCACCTGGCTCGAGCGCGGGGTGTACGACGATCTGCTGCCCGGCTTCGGTGACGGCCTCTGCGCCGGACTGAACTACGGCCTCGGCGAGGACGGTACGGACACCGTGTTCCGGCGCTCGTTCACCGCGCTCACACTGGCGGAGGTGATCCACCGCGACAACGCCGAGTTCCTCGTGCACGACGAGGTGGTGATGCGCTGGGGCGACCGGCTGGCCACCTGGCTGCTGCGCGAACGCGACCTGCGCGGGTACGTCCAGGACTGCGGCTGGGCACATGCCGTTGCCCACGGCGCCGACGCGATCGGTGCGCTGGCACGCTCCCGGCACTGCGACGCCGGCGTCCTGCGCGCACTGCTCGACGTACTCGCGGACCGGATCGTCAAGGAAACGCCGTACCGCTGGGTGCACGAGGAGCACGACCGGGTCGCGCACGCGGTGATGACGATCCTGCACCGGAACATGCTGACCAGCGACGAGCTCGAACGCTGGCTGAAGCCGATCGCCGCGACCGCCGGCCAGCAGCCGCTGATGCACGAGACGCTGCCGGAGTGGCCGTCACCGAATGTCTTCAACGCCCGTGGTGTGCTGCACGTCCTGCTCAGCCAGCTGGCGATCGGTGTGAAGGGTTTCCCGATCCCCGGCGACGACGAACTCTTCGGCCGCCCGATCGAGGCCCGCGCCGACATGCTGCTGATGCTCACCGAGGCGGTGCAGGCCTCGCAGCCCTACATCTACCGCCCCGCGACGACTTCCTAGACCTCTTCGCCGGCCTGTGCCTCGGGCAACGATGACCATGCCTTTTTCGTTATCCGGGCACGGCCTGTTGGTCTGGCCGCCCGTCCGGACGGACGGTAGCGTGCTCCGGTGCGCCTGCTGTGTCCCGAGGAGGTTTGCAGTGTCCCGATTGTCCGCGGTCAAACCCGCGTACTGGATCTCCGGAGTACTCCTGTTGGTGGCGATCGTCGTGCCCTTGCTGGTACCGACGTACGCCAAGAAGGACCCGCACCTGTGGGGGTTCCCCTTCTTCTACTGGTACCAGCTGCTCTGGGTGTTCCTGTCCGCCGTCCTGGTCAGTATCAGCTACCGCCTGGTCCGAGCCGAGGAGCGTAAGCGCCGCGCGGCCCAGGGACTCGGTGACCCCGAGAAGGAGGGTGACCAGTGAACACCAAGGTCGACTGGGTGCAGTTGATCATCGTCATCGTGATCTTCGCGGCCGTCACCGTGATGGGGTTCATGGCGGCCCGCTGGCGGAGCGTCGGCCGGCTCGACAACCTCGACGAGTGGGGTCTGGGCGGCCGCGGTTTCGGTACGTTCATCACCTGGTTCCTGCTCGGTGGTGACCTGTACACGGCGTACACCTTCATCGCCGTACCGGCGGCCATGTACGCGACCGGTGCGATCAGCGGCTTCTTCGCGGTGCCGTACACGATCGTTGCCTACCCGATCGTGTTCATCTTCATGGCCCGGTTGTGGTCGGTCTCGCACCGGCACGGGTACGTGACGCCGGCCGACTTCGTCCAGGGCCGGTACGGCAGCAAGCTGCTCTCGCTGGCGGTGGCGCTCACGGGCATCCTTGCCCTGATGCCGTACATCGCGCTGCAGCTCGTCGGTATGCAGGCGGTCTTCGAGACGATGGGCCTCGGCGGCAACAACACGCTGGCCAAGGACCTCCCGCTGCTGATCGCGTTCGCGGTGCTCGCGGCGTACACGTACTCGTCGGGTCTGCGGGCGCCGGCGATGATCGCGTTCGTCAAGGACTTCTTGATCTACGTGGTGATCCTGGTCGCGATCTTCTACCTACCGCACGTGCTCGGCGGCTGGGACGGGATCTTCAAGGCGGCCCAGGACAAGATGGCCAAGCCGAACCCGGTGACCGGCAAGCCGACCGGGTCGTTCATCCCCGGTGACGCGGGCTACGTGTCCTACTGGACGCTGGGTCTGGGTTCCGCGATGGCGCTGTTCATGTACCCGCACTCGGTGACGGCCGTGCTGTCGACCAAGACGCGGAACGTGGTACGGCGCAACGCGGCCATCCTCCCGGCGTACTCGTTGCTGCTCGGGCTGCTCGCCCTGCTCGGCTTCATGGCGATCAAGGCGAACGTCAACGTGAAGGGCTTGGACGGGCTGGCGAACCCGCAGCTGGCGATCCCGCGGCTGTTCGACCAGGAGTTCCCGTCCTGGTTCGCGGGGATCGCGTTCGCGGCGATCGCGGTCGGCGCGCTGGTGCCGGCGGCAATCATGTCGATCGCGGCGGCCAACCTGTTCACCCGCAACATCTACCGCGCGTTCATCAAGCCGGAGGCCACACCGTCCCAGGAGGCCAAGGTCTCCAAGCTCGCGTCCCTGCTGGTGAAGGTCGGCGCGCTGGTGTTCGTGCTCGCGATGGACAAGACGATCGCGCTGAACCTGCAGTTGCTCGGCGGGATCTGGATCCTGCAGACGTTCCCGGCGATCGTGGTCGGGCTGTACACCCGCTGGTTCCACAAGTACGCCCTGCTGATCGGCTGGGCGGTGGCGATGGTGTTCGGCACGATCTCGGCGTACAACGTGGTGAACCCGGCGACCAAGAAGCACTTCGGTGGTTCGCTGGCGAAGATCCCGTTCACCGACACGCAGGCGTACATCGCGCTGACCGCGTTCGTGCTGAACGTGATCGTGGTGATCGTGCTGACGCTGGTGTTCCGGGCCCTGAAGGTCGCGGACGGGCAGGACACGACGCACCCGTCGGACTACGTCGCGGACCGGGGCGATCCCGGCGTCGCGGACGTGATCGACGACGGCGGGGCGGCCGCGGTCAAGCCGTAACTTCGCCGGTGGCGGCGGTCCGGTACCTCCGGGCCGCCGTCACTTTTTGCGGTTGAGTCGACACGCTGCGGGGTCAGCTTGCCCGGTTTCGGGCCGCTGATTCGGCAGAATCGCACCCGTGCTGCTGGTCCTCCTCGTCATGGTGCTCGCCGCCGGGGCGGCCCTCGCGACCGGCGGACGGTTCGGCCACCTGGCCGGCAACACGTTGACCGGCGTGCACTGGCTGGCCGCGGCCGCCATCGGCCAGCTGCTCGGCGCGGCCTTCGGCGGTACGGCGTACCCGGTCGGGTTGATCGGATCCGCGGTCTGCATCGCGGTCTTCTTGCGGCTGAACCTGAAGCACCCGGGCGTCGGCCTGCTCGCTCTAGGGTTCTTCAGCAACGCGCTCGTGGTTGCCCTGAACGGCGCGATGCCGGTGTCGCTGCAGGCGCTGCAACGCGCCGGCGTCGGCGATGCCCCGGTCACCGACGCGCGCCACGAACTTTCCCACGCCACGACCCACCTGCCCTGGCTCGGCGACGTCGTACCCGTGGCCCTTCCCGGCCTGGGTCAGGCGATCAGCCCGGGCGACGTACTGATCGCCGCCGGCGCCGGACTGCTGCTGTACGCCGGGATGGGCGCGAACGGCCGCGTACCGGCCACCACCGCACCGCTGTGGGCCGACCTCGAACCGTGCGCCGGAACTGCTGCGCTCCTGCAACTGTCCCCGAAAGCCGGCCGCGAACTCTCAGAACCTGAAGCCGCGCCCGACGACCCGGCGGAGTGACTCCACCACGACCGGGTCGTACTCCGCGCCGATACCCAGCCCGATCGACTCCATCGCCTTGTCCGGCGACTGCCCCGACCCTTCCCCCACCAACTGCTCGTATGCCAGCGCAACATTCACGATCCCGCTCTCCACCGGGATCGACGCGTCGTTGGCCCGCCCGTGCCGGTACGGATCGTTGGAGTGCCGGACGATCTCGGCCACATGATCCAGCACCCCCGACCGCTCGATCACCGCCGCCCCGATCTCCGCCGCCCGCTGCCGCTCCTCCCGGGTCCGCAACAACGAAGCCCCACCCGGACTGGGATCAGCCAACGCCAACTGCCCCACCCCCGACAACAAAGCCGCATACTCCAACGCCTCCATCCGCGAAGGCGTCAACCCCAGATCGTTGCCAATGGCTACTGCCAGCGCAGCCGTCCGCGCATTCTGCCCAGGACTGCTGAACCCGGCAATCTCCGTACTCCGAGCCATCGACCGCACCGTCGTCCGATAAGTCCGCTGCGCCGAAGCAAACCGCCGAAACGCAAACTGCGTCAACAACAACGGCACCACAACCAACGGCACAGCCCACAATCCGATGAGCGACGCGCCGGCGGCGAGCATCAGCCCCCCGATTCCCATGGCCATACCGATGCGCCCCATCATGACCAGTTCGTCGCGGAGCGCGGCCGGGAACGGGCGGTTGTACCTCTCGGTTGCCTGACCTGCACCGACCAGCGCATCGACGACGCCCGCGCTCAGGACCGCCAGGAGCATCGCTGCGACCAGGACGACCGCGCGCTGAAGAGAGCCGTCCCAGCTGAAACGGTCCGGCAGTACTCCCTCGAAGACGGCGGCGGCACACGCCACCGAGATAACCCGGCGGAAGGACACGACCGGATCCCACGGCAGGCCCGCGAGCGCACGCGGCACGATCCCCGCCAGGGTGGCGATCCACGTGACGGCAACCACTTGGGCGATCCCCGGGGGAAGACCCACCTCGGTGCCACGAAGGGTCGCGTACCCCAGGGCGGCGCTGGTGGCGATCGGCGCCCGGTTGCGACTGCCGTCCACCCGGAACTGAACCATCTCGCCGACCGCGATCAGTGCGCCGAACAGCGCGGCGAACGACCACTCGACCACCCCGTGCCGAGCTGTCATCACCAGGGACAACAGTCCGAGGCAGGAGCCGGCCAGCAGGATGACGGTCCCGCTGCCCAAACCTCTCGTCTCGAACCAGGCTTCTTGACTCGGTGCGGCACTCATGAGGGTCCCGCCGCCGAACCAGAAGCGCCGCCACCGCTTCCGAGGCTCAGGTCGTCGTGGTCGATGCTTGCCGCGATCTGCCGGTCGGGGGCCGGCTGCTCCGTGGCGGCAGCCATCCAGCCCCGGGTACGGATCACCTGGACGAACGCATCCACCAACGCCGGATCGAAATGAGTGTGGCGATCCTGCTCCAGGATCGCGAGCGTTTCGTCGACGCTGCGGGCCGGGCGGTAGGAACGTGTTGACGTCAGACTGTCGAAGGCGTCGACGATGCCGATGATCCTGGCGAAGTACGGTATCGAGGTTCCGCTCAGCCCGGCCGGATACCCAGTGCCGTCGTACTTCTCGTGATGGTGCAGGACCGCCGATTTCACCTCTTCCAGGAACGGGATGTTGCCGATCAGTTCGACTCCACGGGCGGGGTGCAGCCTGATCGCGTCCATCTCGCTGTCGTCCAGGCGCCCGGGCTTGCGGATGATCCGGGTCGGTACGCCGACCTTTCCGACATCATGCAGCAGGCCGGCGTGTTCGAGTGCCTGCTGGCGGTCGTCCGGGAGCCTGAGGTGACGACCAAGCATCCCTACGCCGGTGCTGACACGCTCCGAGTGGCCCCGGGTGTAGAGGTCTTTTGTCTCGATGATCTCGATGAAGGCTCGCATCGTGGCCGCCTGTGCGCTCCGCTCCGCCTCGTACTGCTGCATCGCCCAGCGCGCGAGCGCCAGCGGAACCAGGATCAGCAGGCTGGCGAGCGGACCTAGGCCACCGAGCCAGGTGACCGCGAGCAGCAGGCCGAGACATCCGTAGCCGAGCATCGGCACAAAGGTCGGAGCGACCGCACGAGTGATGAAGTCGATCGGCCGGATCCGGCCCTCGATCCAGATGACGAGGCAGACAAGACTCGCATTGACGAGTTGGTGCGCGGCGGTCGCGGCGACACCACCGAGGATCATCCGCGGCACCGAGTCGAGGGCAGGATCCCCGATCGGTGCGCCGACCAGTGTGTATGCGAGCCCACCAGCGGCGGTGGCGGGTACCCGGTATGCACAGTTGAAGACCTTGCGGATCAGCGGAACCCGCGAGCGCGTTTGCGCGACATATCCGAAGATCGAGGCAACGGTTGCGATCCACGGACCTGCCAGGACGAAAACCGCGGTCAGGACGACGGAGTCGAGGGTCATCTGATGGTCGCGGGTGAGTCCGAACTTAAAGAAGCCGGCCAGCAGCATCAGGACACAGAAACCGACGAGACGCCAGTAGTCGTCGATACGGCTGATCGACAGAGCGACCAGGAACAGCGCCAGCACCACCGTCACGGACACCGTGACGCGCAGCACCACGGTTCTCATGAGGCAGCCTGCCAGCGCATGGCCACAAGTATGCCGCTACCACTCCCAGGAATCAGCAGTCATTCTCCGCTCACCTCCGATCAGCGGTCGCAGTCTTACGCCCGTCTGCTGACGGAGCGTAGGGGGGCAGACAGCACATCGCTGACTCTTCTAAATTTTGCTCATCCCACACACGCCGAAACACTGTAAGCCCAACCGTGACCCGCCGGGACCATGTGAACAGCCGGGGCATGATATGAGAGACTGTGACTCTTTGCAGTTGTTACAAGGAGGCTTTGGAATGGGAAAGACCGGCCGCAAGCGCCGTGCACGCAAGAAGAAGGGCGCTAACCACGGCAAGCGCCCGAACGCCTGACCAAGGCGGCTACAGACAGCGAGGACCTCGGAGAAATCCGGGGTCTTTGCGATTTGGTCACAGCTTTACAGCAGACCAGCTATCTCAGAGGTTTGTATTCGGAGAGTTTCCGCCCGCATACCGAATGCTATATTTCAAACGTTCGTTGGGTACCTGTGGACAACCGCCAGCGCTCGTCGGCGGATCACCCTAGAGTTGGGTCCGGAAGTTTCCGGTACTGACCGATATCGGGCCTGGATCCGAGGAGGGTGAAGCAGTGAGCGAGCCGGCGGCGCCGACCCTGAGCGAGCTGCTGCGCACCTTCCGTATCCGCGCCGGCCTCACCCAGGCCGCCCTCGCCGAACGCGCCCGCCTCAGCGAACAAGCCATCAGCGTCCTCGAACGCGGCACCCGCAGCCGTCCGCGCGCGGACACCATCGCCGCCCTCATCCAAGCGCTCGCACTGACACCCACCGAAGCCGACCAGTTCCGCACCGTTGCCCGCGGCAAACTCGGCACCCCGCGAACCGCGCCGAGGGACGCGGCGACCGACCAGGTGCCGACGCCATGGCAACTACCTCCGGCCGCCCCCGACTTCACCGGCCGTGCAGCTCAACTCGACGCGATCCTTGCGGTACTTCGCGATTCGAGCGGTGACGGCGCCGCGACTGTGGGTCTTGTGACCATCACCGGCATGGGCGGAATCGGCAAGACCACGTTGGCCGTCCAGGCCGCGCACAAGCTCGCCGCCAGCTACCCCGACGGCCACCTCTACCTGAACCTGCGCGGTTACGGACCGGGTGTACCGGTGTCCCCCATCGACGCCCAACGCCATCTGCTGCGATCGCTCGGATCCGACGTCAGCTCGATCCCCGACGACGTCGACGAGGCCACCGCCCTGCTTCGCTCCCAGCTGGCCGGCAAACGCGTGCTCCTGCTCCTGGACAATGCCGCGGACGCCGCTCAGGTCCTGCCGTTGCTGCCCGGCCACGCGGGCTCCGCCGCGATCATCACCAGCCGGGGTTCCCTGGCCAACCTCCACGGCGCCAGGCAGATCCTCCTCGACGCCCTGTCGGAGTCGGAGTCCGTCGACCTCCTCGCCGGCGTCATCGGCCCGACTCGAGTCGCCGCCGAACCCGACGCGACCCGAACCCTGGCCGCTTACTCCGGCTGCCTGCCGTTGGCAATCCGCCTGGTCGGCGGCCGCCTCGCCACCCGCCCGACCTGGCCCATCCAGCACTTCGTCGAACTCTTACAGGACGAAGAGCGCCGACTCGACAGCCTCGGCTCCGACGAAATGGGGGTCCGAGCCAGCATCGCCAGCTCGGTGCAGTTCTTGGAGAACAGCGACCGCGAGCTCGACCGGCAGGCCGCCGCCGCATTGCCATGGCTGGCGATCCCGGACGGTTCCGACCTCACCACGGCCGTCGCCGGCGCGCTGCTGCAACTTCCACTCCGACGGGCGGACGCGATCGTCGAACGCCTGGTCGACCTCAACCTCCTGGAATCCGTTGCGCCGGACCGCTATCGATTCCATGACCTGATCCGTGCGTACGGCCGAGAAGTCGCTGAGCAGAGGCTATCCCTGACTGAGCGTGATGGAGCCTTGGCCCGAGTTCTCCAGCTCTACACGGAGGCTGCTTGGGTCTGCCACGGCTTTGCACATCCGACCAGCCCACGGCTATCGCTGGCGACTGTTGGCGGCAGCGCACTCCTGCCGGTCTTCAGCGGCCGGGATTCGGTCGTGCGCTGGCTGGACGCGGAGCAGCGGAACCTCATGGACCGCGTCAGGCAGGCGCGGCAGTCGAGCCTGGCAAACAGCGTTCTGCTCGCGGAGCTGCCACTCGCCCTCTTCAGCTATCACGAATCACGGATGCGCTGGCAGGAGATGCGTGAATTGGGCGCGGGGGCGGTCACGATCGCCGTGCAGCACGACCGCCCTGCGACCGCCGCCTGGTTGCAGCACGATAGTGCCATCCCCGACGCCGAGACCGGTGTCAACGGAGCAGCGATCGACAGCATCCGCGTCGCTCTGCAGATGTTCTCGGCCATCGACGATCCCTTCGGCCAGGCACGCTGCTGCTCATCGCTCGCATACCTGCTAGGTCTTGACGGACAAATCGATGATGCCCTGGCCTACGGACGGATGGCCCTGGCGCTAAGCCGTACGATTCAAGACCCCACGCTGGAAGGCGTCGCGCTCACTGCGGTCGGCGTACTCTACGACCGCACGGGCGACTTCGAGCGCGCCGACGAAGCCTTTGCCCAGGGCATCGGCCTCGCGGAACAGGCCAAGGACACTCGAGCAACTTTCAGACGGTGCATGAACGCGGCCTTCGCCCATGCGCAGGTTGGTCGCCACAGCGAGGCTGAAGACATGGCAGTACGCGGTCTACACGTAATAGAGCAAGCAGGTGACGGGTCGTTCCTCGGCGAGGGCCAGCACATGCTTGCCATCATCTACGCGGCGAGCGGCGACCTCAGCAGAGCCGCCGCTCACATTGACTCTGGTCTTCAAATGGCCCGCGCTTCCCACGACGGGCTCCGGGAAGGACGGCTGTACATCGAACTCGCCCGAATCAACGCAGCGCGCGGCGAACAGGACGCCGCAGCGCAGCAACTCGACCTCGCGTTGACGTTGCTTCGAAATGCACCCGAGGTTTACCTGACGGACGCCCGCCAACTACTCGAGAAAATCCGCCGCAACGAGAACGACGGCTATCAGTTCGCGAACTACCCGCTCTGACCTACGCCTGATCAGTCGGTAGTGGTGATCGACGTTTCGATTTGGATTTGGGTCAGTCTGAGGAGGATTTTCTGGCGGAGGGCGTCGGGGGCGTGGTCGGAGCCGCAGGAGCGGTGGACCAGTTTCTTGACGCAGCGTTCCAGGTCGTACTCGTCGAGGCAGGGGGCGCACTCTTCGAGGTGCTGGCGGATCTCGTCGGAACTGGCGTCCTCGAGTTCGTTGTCGATGAAGACGTAGACACGCTGCAGGATCTCTCCGCAGTCGACGTCGTGGGGCTCGCCGCAGCTCACGACTCCTCCTTCTCCGCAACTACGTCGGTGCTGTCGTCCGTTGCCGGGATCAGGCCGCGGTCCCGGGCGTAGTCGCCGAGCAGGTCACGTAGCTGGCGCCGGCCGCGGTGCAGCCGTGACATCACCGTGCCCACCGGCGTACCCATGATCTCGGCGATCTCCTTGTAGGCAAAGCCCTCGACATCGGCCAGGTACACGGCCAGCCGGAAGTCCTCCGGGATGGCCTGCAGGGCGGACTTGATGTCGGAGTCGGGCAGGTGCTCGAGCGCGACCGCCTCGGCCGACTTCAGCCCACCGGGAGTGTGCGACTCGGCAGCGGTCAGCTGCCAGTCCTCGATCTCCTCGGTCGGCGACTGCGTCGGCTGCCGCTGGCGCTTGCGGTATCCGTTGATGAAGGTGTTCGTCAGAATCCGGTACAGCCACGCCTTCAGGTTGGTGCCGGGCGTGAACTGGTGGAACGAGCTGTACGCCTTCGCGAACGTGTCCTGCACCAGGTCCTCGGCGTCGGACGGATTGCGCGTCATCCGCATCGCCGCGGCGTACATCTGGTCCAGGAAGGGCAGCGCTTCGCGCTCGAACCGCGCGGTGCGCTGCTCGGGAGTCTCGGTCGTGGTGGGAGTGGGCATCGGGATCGAGAATACCGGGGTCTTCCCAGTCGTTCTCGCCGGAGCCTCTCTCGTCGCCATCATGTTCGTCACAACACGGCCGGCGACAGGGGCATTCCCAACCTCAGCCGGACACCTCACGGCCGACCCATTCGAACACAGCTTCGACCAAGAGGTCGTACGTCTCCTGCTGGTTGAGCTCGGCCCGCTTCGGCACCTTGAACGAGTGATCCGCGTCCGGAACCACGGCCATCTCGGTGAGCGGCGGGAACTCCTCCGGCGTACCGAACGGGTCCCGCTCCCCCTGCACCACCAGCGTCGGCAACCCGGCGCCCTGCAGCTCGTCGACCCGCGTCTTGTCCGGTTTCCCGGGCGCATGCAGCGGAAAAGCCAGGGCGAGTACGCCGGAAGCGCCCAAGCTGCTCGCGGTACGACAGGCCACCCGGGCCCCGGCGCTCCGCCCGCCGATCACCAGCGGCGTACGCACCCGGAGCTGGCCGACGATCGCGATCCATGCCTCGTCGAGCACCTTCGGCGCCGGTGCCAGCTTCCTGCCGGCCCGCCGCCAGGGCTGCTCGATGAGAAACACGTTGATGTCCTGCTTGGGCAGCCGGGCGGCCAGGGCGGCCAGGTCACCGGACTCGATCCCGGCGCCGGCCCCGTGACCGAGCGCCAGCGTCGCCACCGGGCGGCGGGCGCGGTGCGCCACGATCCGGGCCTCGCCGTGCGGCGTCCCCACAATCCGTTCGTCGGTCACCCGCCCCATCCTGTCATCCGGACCGGTGCCGCGCGGGCACGAAACCCTGAACCGCGCCGGTAAAGAGGGCACACTGAAGCAATGTGCGGACGCTATGCCTCGACCCGGAGCCGGGAAGACCTGCTCGGTGAGTTCGAGATCGACGCCTCGAACGTCGACGAGCAGGCCATCGAACCCGACTACAACGTCGCCCCGACCAAGACCTCGCCGGTCGTGCTGGCCAGGCCACCCCGCGACGACAAGGAGGGTGAGCCGGTCCGGCAGCTGCGGCAGCTCAAGTGGGGGCTCGTACCGTCGTGGTCGAAGACACCGCAGCTCGGCCGGATGATCAACGCCCGCGCGGAGACGGTCCACGAGAAGCCGTCGTTCCGCCGGGCGTTCACGAGCCGGCGGTTGATCGTGCCGATCTCCGGGTTCTACGAGTGGTTCCCGACCCAGCAGCTCGGCAAGGGCGGCAAGCCGCTGAAGCAGCCGTTCTACCTGCACCGCAAGGACGACGACGTACTCGCGCTGGCCGGTCTGTACGAGTTCTGGCGGGACAAGGAGAAGGAGCCGGACGACGACAGCGCGTGGCTGATCACGTTCACGATCATCACCACCACGGCCACCGACGACGTCGGCCACATCCACGACCGGATGCCGATGACGGTCGCGAAGAAGGACTGGGAGGCCTGGCTCGACCCGCACGTCAACGAGGTCGACGACATCCGCGCCCTGATGGCCCCACCGCCCCAGGGCAGCCTCGACATCTACGCGATCACCACCGCGGTCAACAACGTCAAGAACAACGGCCCCGAACTCCTCGAACCCCTGACCGACGCATAGTCAAATCTATATAACCGCGCCTATACTTAAGCCATGAGCATGGTGGGCGAGGCACTGTTCGGGTTGGCCACGGTCGCGATCCGGCGCCGGCCGCGGGCGGTGAGTCTGACGGCGGCCTCGGTGCTGTCGACGTTGGAGCGGACCGGGCCGCGGCGGCTCACGGATCTGGCGGTCAGCGAGGAAGTGACCCAGCCGTCGATGACCGCGCTGGTGACCCAGTTGGCCGAGCAGGGGCTCGTCGAGCGGCGTCGCGACCCCGCCGACGCCCGCGTCGTCCTCGTCGCCATCACCGACGGCGGTCACCGGCGGCTTCGCGAGCTGCGGGCCGAGGGCGCGTCGACGCTGACCGACCTGATCGACAAGCTCGACGAGCGGGACGCCGCGGCGCTGCGGGATGCCGTGCCGGCGATCCGCAGGCTGGTGGAGCTGGCCGGCGAGGACCAGGACAGCCGTACCCCGTTGCCGAAGAGGTGACCAGATGAGCTACGACGCCGAAGCCCGGCGTACTCCGATCCCGCAACGACTCGGATCACCGGCGATCGTCGTCGGCCTCGACGGTTCGGACACGAGCTGGGACGCCCTCGCCTGGGCCGCCGGCGAGGCGCTGCGGACCGGAGGCCACCTGGTCGCGGTCTACGTGATGCCGTTCTCCGATCCGACCGCCGCACTCGGCGTTCCGTACGACTACGCCGCCGCGCAGGACAACCAGCAGCAGCTCGCCGCCGAGATCGAGGCGGAGGCGGTACGGCGGGCGCGCGAGACCGGCGTACAACTGAGTTTCGTCGGCGAGTTCGGCGACGCGACCGGCACGCTGTCCGAGGTGGCCCGCGCGGTCGACGCCCGCCTGGTCGTGGTCGGCCGCTCCGCGAAGCGCCGGCACCGGCTGACCGGTTCCCTCGGCCACCGCCTCACCTGCCGCAAGGACGCCCCGGTCGTCGTGGTCGTCCCCTAACGCCCGCCTGGCAGCCGCTGGACGAACTTCCCGGCGTCTCCTGCGTCAAACTGCTGGTGGGCTGTACGCGTTCCCGCGGATCGATCCCGAGGTGCACCCGATTGCGACGTTGCCCGAAGCTGGGGACCTGGAGGTGGCGATCCGCCGGATCGGGCGCTTCCTGGACAGCTACGAGCAATAGACGAACAGCAAGGAGACGTCATGCGAGTCGTGGTCCTGTGTGGCGGCGAGAGCTCGGAGCGGGACGTGTCCCGGTCCTCGGGCTGGGCCGTGGCGAAGGGACTGAGCGCGCGCGGCCACGAGGTGACGCTGATCGACCCGGCGGCCGCGGACCCGGTCCTGTCCGAGCGTGTGACCGCCGACGATGCCGCCGTACCCGTGCCATCGGTCCCGCCGTCGCCGTCGGAGCGCGCCGCGCTCAGGCAGCGGATGTACGCCGCGCTCACCGGCGGTCCTGTCCTGGAGCGGCTTCGGCAGGCTGACCGGGTCTTCATCGCATTGCACGGCGGCTGGGGTGAGGACGGGCACGTCCAGGCCCTGCTCGAGTTGGCCGGGATCCCGTTCACCGGCGCCGGCCATGACGTGTGTGCCGTTGCCTGGCACAAGGGTCGCGGCCAGGCCGTGCTCGAGGCCGCCGGAGTACCGGTACCGCCGCGGGTGCTCTACAACGCGGCGGAGCACCCCGAACCGCCCGTCGCGGTCAAGGATCTCTTGGCGCGCGGACCGGTGGTTGTGAAGCCGGTCGCCGACGGGTCGAGCGTCGCCGTCCGCAAGGTCGACTCACTGGAGGAGCTGCGCGCCGAGGGCGAGGTGCTCGTCGAGCCGTTCCTCAGCGGCCGCGAGTTCACCGTCGCCGTGATCGGCCCGACGACCCTGCCCGTGGTCGAGATCGAGCTGACCACGGCCGTCTTCGACTACGAGGCGAAGTACCAGCCGGGCGCGGTCCGGGAAGTCTGCCCGGCCGACATTCCGCCGCACTTCGCCGAACAGTTGCAGGAGCTCGCGCTCCGGGCGCACCGTGCCCTCGGATTCGGTACGTCGTACTCCCGGGCCGACTTCCGCTGCGACGCAGCGGGTACTCCGTACTGCCTCGAAGTCAACGCACTCCCCGGTCTCACCCCGGGCAGCCTGGTCCCACTCGCCGCGAAGGGCGCCGGGATCAGCTACGAAGAGCTGGTCGACCTGTTGCTCCAGACCTAGCGGCGGCGGATCGCCCACCCCGTGTTGAGCGATCCGCCGCCGGTTTCGATGCGCCCGGGCACCCCCCTGTTGGCGTCCGGGCGCAGGCTCTACTGGCTGGTCATGGTCTGGCTGGTCACGGTCTGGCTGGTCATGGTCTGGCGAGCTCGTCGAGCAGGCGGCCGGCCATCGCATCGGTACCGGGCAGGCCCTCGATCCAGATCCGGGCCAGCTGCGGTACGTCGGTGTCCAGGCGCCACTGGGTGATCAAGGCTCGTACCGTCGCGACCTGCTCCGGCAGGTTCGGCTCACGGCCGACGAGCGCCGCCGCGCGGCGTGAGCCGACGCGGCCCAGTACGTCACCGCCGCAGAAGACGATCCGCAGGCATTCCGCGACGTCGACAAGCCGAAGCTCCCGGTCGAACGGCGTACTGCCCGGCGGATTGAGCGGTTCGACAACCACCAGTGCATGGGTTTGCGGTACGGAAGTTCCACGGAACTCCGCCTCTCGGTAGAGCTCGCCGAGGCGGGACCGCAGGTGCGCCAGGCTGGACAGCCCGGTCAGCGGGTCCTCGCAGGACAGCGAGTGCAGGTAGACAAGTGAGGCCTCGGCCCAGCTGGAACTGAGTGCGCGTACCGCGGCGAAAGCCGGCTCGCCCCCGGCGATCGAGCGGTACAGCGCACTCAGCCCATCAAGTGCCTCCACCAGCGAGACTCCATCGGCCGCGAGGCGGCGTCCGGTCTCGTCCGATGCAGGCACGACATCGGCACCGTCGTGCAGCGCCTCGGCGATCGCGAGATAGGCGCTGTGGTCGGTACCAGCTGTGCCGTGCGGATCCCTCCAACCGCACGGTGATTCCCCCGTGTCCTTGCTGGACGACGCCTCCGGCGCGATCCGGGCGGGCGACCCCGCCAGGTTCAGGGACGATTTGCCGGGCCGCAGGTCGAACCGTCGGCGGATGTCCGCGAACAGCGACATGGCCCTCCTCAGTTGTCCCGTCAGTCTCCCGACCGGTCGGCCGGAAGCGTCGTACGCCGATGAGACAGCGCGCTGACGAGTTCATGACGCGGATTCGCAGAACTTTTTTCGCGTAACTTCCGCCCTGGCGATCTCGTCAGGAAAGGAGCACACTCTCGCCAGTTCCGGGCAGAGATGCTGCGCCGAATGATGCGCACAGCCGTCACTCGTGGGAGCCTTGTCCTCGGCAACCAAATGTGACGCGCTGTCACGTTGCCGAACTGAGAGTTGTCACAGAGCCCACGGGGGAGATGGATGGAGACGCCGGACGGCCGGCCGGATGCGCCGAGCGACGCCGAGCTGATCGCGCGCGTCCGCAACGGTGACCTGGAGGCGTACGGCGAGCTGTACGCCCGGCACCACCACGCCGCCGAGCGGATGGCCCGTCAGCTGGTCCCGGCCAACGACGCCGACGACCTGGCCGGCGACGCGTTCGCGAAGGTGCTGGACGCCCTGCGCGCGGGCGGCGGCCCGGACGTCTCGTTCCGCGCGTACCTGCTGACCACGGTCCGGCGGGTGCACGTCGACCGGATCCGCTCCGCCAAGAAGGTGCAGACCACCGACGACATCGCGTCGTACGAGCGCGAACCCGAGGGCTTCGACGACCCGACCGTCACCGGCTTCGAGAGCGGTGCCGCGGCGAAGGCGTTCGCCAGCCTGCCGGAGCGCTGGCAGGCGGTGCTGTGGCACACCGAGGTCGAGGGTGAGAAGCCGGCCGCGATCGCGCCGCTGCTCGGCCTGACCGCGAACGGCGTCTCCGCGCTGGCGTACCGCGCTCGCGAGGGTCTGCGGCAGGCGTACCTGCAGCAACACCTGGCCGATGTCGCCGGCGACCGCTGCCGCTGGACCACCGAGCGGCTCGGTGCGTACGTCCGCGGCGGCCTGACCAAGCGCGAGAACCGGAACGTCCGCGAGCACCTGGACGACTGCGCGAAGTGCACCGCGGTGTACCTCGAGCTCGTCGAGGTCAACAGTGCGCTGCCGGCGCTGCTCGCCCCGGCCCTGCTCGGTACCGCGGGCCTCGGCTACCTGGCCGCGGCCTCCGGCGCGAAGGTCGGGCTGGTCGGGTTCGTCGTCACCGGCTGGCGCAAGGTCACCGAGAACAGCACCCGGGCCGCGGTCGGCGGCGGCGCGGTCGTCGTGGTCGCGGTCGCCGCCGTACTCGCGGCGATGGCGCTCACCGGTAACAAGACGCCGCCGGCCGCGATCGAGCAGCCGACGAAGCCGCCGGCCGCCCAGCCGACGCAACCACCGGCGAACCCCACGGTTCCACCGGTCAAGCCGACGGTGAAACCGCCGACGGTGCAGCCGACGACCCAGCCGCCGGCGTCCAACCCGACGGTCGCGCCAACGACTGCTCCGACCACTGCGCCAACCACAGCGCCGACGACCGCGCCGACGACACCGGTCCCGACCACGCCGACGCCCCCGCCGAGCACGCCGACCCCGCCGCCGCCGACCACGCCGATCCGGTACCCCGGCATGGTGACGATCACCATGCCGACGGGCGGTGGCGCGCCGGTTTCCTCCGCGGGAGCCAGTGGCGGGACGGCCGCCGGGGTCCGGTTCGTGATCACGATCAAACCCCCGGCCGCGAACGCGAACCCGGTGATGATCACGTTCAAGTACGGCGCCGAGCTCAGCTGGCCGATCAAGAGCAACCCGGCAGGCTGGACCTGCATCGAGGCGACTGCGACCTGCACCGCGGCCGACCCCGCACAGCCCAAGCCGATCCCGGTGACGTTCGCCGCACCGACCGCCGGCACGACCGCCGACCGGACGTTCACGGTGAACGCGAAGACCGGCAGGCTGTACGACTACGCCTCGCGCACGCTGGACGCGACGCCGACCACCGACGAGAACCTGCTGAAGATCCTCGACGGCAAGGCCGACCCCGACGTGCACCACCGGATCCTCACCGTCGCGCCGCTGGCCGGCCGGACGAAGGTCACGTTGAAGCTCACCTACGGCAAGGCGCTGGAGTGGCCGATCGCCGCGAACCCGGCGGGCTGGAAGTGCTCGGAGTCGACCGCGACCTGTACGGCGGCCAACCCGGACAAGCCGGCCCCGCTGCCGGCGGACTTCGACGTACCGGAGGATTCGCCGGCCGCGGCGCGGACGTTCACGGTGACGGCACAGGCGGACCTGGTCAGCGACACCGACTCCGAGGTGCTGTCCGGTGTGCAGCAGGACGAGTCGCTGCTGCAGATCATCACCCCGACACCTGGGCAGGACCCGAATCCCTTTGTCTACAACAGGTTCCTGAAGGTCAACGGTGCCCAGGGCCGGCGGGTCGAGCTCGACATCTCGTGGGGCCGCAACCTGGTGTTCCTGCCGTCGTTCGATCTCGGCTGGACCTGCGAGCGGACCAGTGACATCCGCCGCGCGACCTGCTGGACGAACAACTACAAGAAGCCGCTCAACTCGGAGTGGAACGCGTGGTTCCCGGGCAACGGCCCGGACAACATGCTCACCGTGCACGCCCGGGTCGGCGGCCGCCAGGACACCGACAGCGCGCAGATTCCACCGTCGACGTCGCGCCGGTGAAATCGGGTTGCCGTAGTCCCTTATCCTGGTGTTGTTCGCGCTGACGGAACCAAGTAGCGCCGTACTGCACGTCCGAGAGAGTCGCCGGTAGCTGGGAAGGCGATGCGTGCGGCGGTGGCGAAGACACTCCCGAGCGACTGCTGTGCAAGAGGCCGGATCTTCTGTGACATGGATGGTCCGGTGAAGGTGTGGTGGCACCGCGAGATTCCCCTTCGCCCACACCTCCGGGGTTCGAGTACAGACCTGGAGGTGAAACAGCAATGCGCATTCTCAGCCATGAGATCCCCTCAGCAGTAGGCCAGTCCGTCACGGTGGCCGGCTGGGTGCACCGAAGACGACGGCTCGCCGCCGTCAGTTTCCTGATCCTGCGCGACCGGTCCGGCCTGGCCCAGATCGTCGTCAAGGAGTCACCGGAGCAGCTGGACGCATTCGGTGAGGAAACAGTCGTGCAGGTGACCGGTACGGTCGCGGCCAACGCGCAGGCACCCGGTGGCGTCGAAATCGTGGACCCGGTGATCACGCCGCTGACCGAACCGGCCGCGACGCCGCCGATCGAGCTGTGGCGACCGACCGTCGGCGCGGGGCTGCCCGTCGTGCTGGACAACGCACCGGTCGCGCTGCGGCATCCCGTCGTACGGGCCGGGTGGGAGATCGCGGCGGCCGCGCTGTACGGCTTCCGTGAAGCGTTGAACGGTCAGGGGTTCAGCGAGATCCAGACGCCGAAGATCGTCGGTACGGCGACCGAGTCGGGGGCGAACGTGTTCGCGCTCGACTACTTCGGCGGGCCGGCGTACCTGGCGCAGTCGCCGCAGTTCTACAAGCAGCAGATGGTCGGTGTGTTCGAGCGGGTCTTCGAGGTTGGGCCGGTGTTCCGGGCCGAGCCGCACGACACCGTCCGGCACCTGGCCGAGTACGTGTCGCTCGACGCGGAGTTCGGGTTCATCACCGACCACCGCGACGTGCTGGCGATGCTGCGCACGGCGATCGCGGGGATGTTGTCCGCGGTCGGCTCGCGGGCCTGGTCGGCATTGGAGCGGCTCGGCATCGAGTTGCCGGCGATCCCCGTGGACGTGCCGGTGCTGCACTTCACCGAGGCGCTGAAGATCGCCGGCGCTTCACCGGACGAGCCGGACCTGGCGCCCGCGGACGAGCGTGCGATCGGCGAATGGGCGCTGAAGGAGCACGGCAGCGACTTCGTCGCGGTCGAGGGCTACCCGATGGCGAAGCGGCCGTTCTACACCCATCCACAGCCGTCGGACCCGCGCTGGTCGAACTCGTTCGACCTGCTGTTCCGCGGCGTCGAGCTGGTGACCGGCGGCCAGCGTCTGCACCGGTACTCCGAGTACGTCGCGGCCCTCGCGGCGCGCGGCGAGTCGGCGGACGCTGCCGCGTACAGCTCGTACCTGCAGGCGTTCAAGCACGGGATGCCGCCGCACGGCGGGTTCGCGATCGGGCTGGAACGGTTCGTGGCCCGGCTGACCGGCGCGGAGAACGTCCGCGAGGTCACGCTGTTCCCGCGCGACCTGCACCGCTTGACGCCGTGACCGAGACCACCGAGTCGGTTGTCGCCGAACTGAACGTTGCCCTTGGCACCGATTACCGGGTCGTGCGGCAACTGACCGGTGGTCTGCAGTCGACCGCGTGGGTGCTGACCGGCGACGTCGTCCTGAAGTGGACCGACAACCCCGCGTGGGAACCACGGGTCCGACGGGCGGCCGACCTCGTCCGCCGCGCCCGGGCGGCCGGATACCCCACGCCCGCGTGGCTGGCCGTCGGCACGACTGCCGCCGGATCGCCTTACCAGCTGCAGGAGTTCGTCCCCGGCGATCCGCCCGTGCTCGACGTGGCGTTGGCACGTGAGCTGATCGGGATCTGCGAACTGCAGCGGGACCTACTCCCCGAGGACAACGACGTGACCTGGTCGGCCTGGGCGCAGGGTGTCGTCTTCGGCGGGTGGGACGGGGTGTGGGAGCGCGTGCTCGGGTACGGCGGGGAGGCGGCCGAACTGGTGCGACGGTACGGCGAGTTGTGCCGGCCGTACCGCGACGACGTACTGGCCCGGCACGACTTCGTGCATGGTGACCTGAACATGGGCAACCTGCTGGCGTTGGACGGCCGGATCACCGGCATCGTGGACATCGAAGCCGCCGGGGGCGGGACGCGCGCGTACGACCTTGTGTCGCTGGCGGCGTCGGCGGTACGGGACGGCGCCGCGCCCGGTGTCGACGAACTGTTCGTGGAGGCAGCCCTGCAGGCGAGCGGCCGGGCCGGCGTCGCGGTGTGCGCGGCGGCGGCCTTCGCGTCGGTCGCCGAGTTCGTCCACGATCGAGGGTCGTACTCCCAGGACCTGGTGAACCACGGCGGCCGCCGCGTGCTGGAGTTGCTCAGCTGACGGTGACGGGAGTGGACGCAGTGGGCTGGCTGACGTTGGCCACGTTGTCGGTGCTGGTCGAGACGACTCGGTAAGCACCGGGCGCGGGTGTGGACGTCCAGGTCACCTGGTAGCTGGAGGCGGTGGTCGAGGTCCCGATCAGCGTCCAGTTCGCACTCGTGCAGCTACCCGAGTAGCCGGCGCAGTAGTAGTACGCCACCGACTTCACACCGGATCCGGTGCCGTCGGACGCTGTGTTGGTGAGCGTGGCACCGCTGCTGACAGCGACGGTGATGTTGAAGGAATTCGAGACCGCGGACGTGAGGCTCGATGCAGTCGCCGTCATGGTGAGCCCGAGGCCGGTCGTGTTGAGGACGACCCCGCTGAAGGTGGCCAGCCCGGAGGCGTTGGTCGTCGCCACCGCACCGGCATCGATCGTTCCGGCCGACGACGCCAAGCTGACAGTGGTCCCGGACGCACCGGTCGCGGTCCCGAACTGATCCTGTACCTGCACCGTGATCGCGGGTGAGAGCGCAGTACCGGCGGAGCCGTTGACCGGTCCTTGGACGAACGCGAGCTTGGCGGGGGCTCCTGGGCCGATGACAATCGACCCGGTCGGTGACCCGGCGGTGTCTTTGCTGGTCAAGACGCTGAACGAACTGCCCGCGTACGTGCCGGCGGCCGGATTGGTGATGCCTGCAACCGTGACAGTTCCTGTGGTGTTCTTGAGGTCACAGGTCGTGCCGCCGAGAGTGATCTGGATGACGGCTGCACTGGGCTTGGTGACGGTGGTCGTGCAATTGCCGGTGAATCCACCGGTCAGGGTGACGACCGGCGTGGTCGGCACCGTGAACGAACTGTTGAACGTCACCGTGATCTTGTCGCCGGCCTTGAGCTCCCCGGTCGTGCCGTTGCTGGGAACGAACTTCACGTCCCAGCTGGACGTCGCCCCCGCGGCTGTGCTGCCCGGCGTGAAGACGACGCCACCAACCGCCGCGAAAGCGGCTGGACTCTCGACGACGCCGATCGCGACCAGAACAGCGGTCAGAGCGATCAGCCAGGTGCGTTTGAGGCTCATCAGGAGCGTCCGTTCACGGTCGGCCGAGCGACGGTCGGCGGGGTGGTGTCCACGGTGAGGACCGTGGGTGTGCTCGGGGCGCTGACGTTGCCGGCGGCATCGGTTGCGACGGCGACGATGCGGTACGTGCCGTCGGCGGCGAGTGGTGTACTCGTGGTGACGGCGTAGCCGGTTGTCGTCGATGATCCGATCGCGGTCCAGTTCGTCGCGGTGCAGCTGCCCGTTGCGCCGGTGCAGCGGTAGTACGCGACGGAGGCGACACCAGAGAAGTCGTCGGTGGCCGTGTCGGTCAGGGTGACCGCGGTGTTGCCGACGAAGCTCCCGAAGGACGGCGTTGCAGTCGCCACCGGTGCGCCCGCGGTCGGTGCGGTCGCGTCGTACTTGACGGTGTTGTCCGTACTCGTCGACGCCGTGTTGCCCGCGCCGCCCGAGTCGTGCACGGTGTTCGCGGCGATCGACACGGTGACGGAGCCGCTACTGGTCAGACCGCTGACGGCCACGTTGTACGTCGTACCGCTGCCGCTGACGACGACCGTCGCGGTTGACGGTACGACGGTGACCGCGGCGCTGGTGAAGTCCGTGACCGGTTCGCTGAAGACTGCGGTGAACCTGATCGGCGTCGTCGCGGTCGGGTCGGCTTGCCCGGACGCCTGATTGACCGTGACGGCCGGACGCGTGTTGTGCACGGTGACGTCCGGACCGGTCCCGGTCGAGGTCCAGCTCGCGGAGATCGCGGTGACGACGTAGTGGTACGTGCCGTCGGCAACGTTCAGGTCGTCGCACGAGGTCGCGGTGATCGTCGAACCACCGCAGGCCGGTGCGGTGACGCTGTCACTGGTACGTACCCGGGTCACGGTGTAGCCGGTCGCGCGAGCGGTGGCGGTCCAGGCCACGTGGACCGTTCCGCCGCCGGGTGGCGCGGTGGCGGTCACTGGTGTTGGTGCAGCCAACGTTCCGGTGGTGGCCGATCCGGTACCCGTACCGGTACCGCCCCAGAAGCCCCAGGCGAGTCCGCCGGCGGTCATCGTGAGGACAACGAGTCCGAGGAGCAGGAGCACACGTCGAGTCATGGTCAGCTCCCCTGCCCGGCGCCCGAATAGGTGAACGTGACCGTGGCGACCTTGCAGCCGTCCTGGTTCGTGGCGGTGTCGAGCATCGCGACCTGTGGCGCGGATCCGCTCGGGACCGAGATGGCACCACTGCCCGGAACGGTCAGCGGATAGGTCCCGGAGTACTGCGTGATCCGGTAGTCGGCGGGGCCGCACGGCTGGTTGTGGCTGATCGCGAACTGCGTGCGGGTGACCGAGGCGATGGCGACCGTCAGGTTCGTCACGGAGATCGGCTTCTTGTTCGGGTTCGTCAGTGTCAGGTCCAGCCTTCGCGAGACGCCCGGGGCCAGTTGGCCGACGAGGTTCCCGCTGATCGTGAACGGCTTGCCGCTGGTGAGAACGACCAGTTGGACCGAGGCGTACGCGTACACCGTCGATCCGGCCGGGCGGGTACCGGATGCGGTCAGGTAGAGCTGGTACGTGCCGTCGTTCGCTGTGGCCGGTGTGGTGATCTGCAGCGTCGACGTGTTGCCGGTCGTCGGGTTCGGCGTGAAGGTCGCGGTCGCCCCGGTCGGCAGGCCGCCGACGGTGCCGAAGGTGACCGCGCCGGGCAGGTTCGTGCGGGTGAGTTGCACAGTGAAGACCGCCGTCGAACCGGGTGCGAGTGTGACCGAGGCCGGGGTCGCGGTCATCGCGAGCGAGCTGGACACCGGGGCGTTGACGGTCAGGCCGGCTGACACGCTGCCGCTGACCTTGCCGCTGGTGCCCTGGACGCTGAAAGTGACCGATCCGGTCGGTGTTGTGGCCGTGGTACTGACGGTCAGCGTCGTCTGCGCCGTACCGCCGGAGGTGAGCGTGACCGACGCCGGGCTGAAGACGGCCGACGTGGCGCTCGGTAGGCCGCTCGCGCCGAGCGACACCGTGCCGGTGAAACCACCGGTCGAGGTAACGCTGACCGTGTAGGTCGCCGGCTGGCCGCGGGTCACCGATTGACTCGCCGGTGCGATGCCCAGCGTGAGGCCGGGTTTCGGCGGCTGCGCGGCGTACGCCAGGCCGGCCGCGGCGAGCACCAGGCCCAGACCGGCGATCAGGAACCTGATCACCCGGCGCGGCCCTTGACTCCGCACGGTACGCGTGCCTCGCATCCGTTGCTCACTCCCCCCAAGAACAGCTGCGGTCCCGGCCCGGGCGAGGCGCTGGGTCGATGAAGCACCTCGCCCGGGAAACCGGGAAACCGCGACGGCGAACTACTAGTTGCTGGCGTAGGCCAAGTTGACGGTCGCGCCCTTGCAGCCGTCCTGGTTGCTGGCCTTGTTGTTGAACTTGATC
The DNA here is from genome assembly GCF_006715085.1 of Kribbella jejuensis. Lineage (NCBI taxonomy): Bacteria > Bacillati > Actinomycetota > Actinomycetes > Propionibacteriales > Kribbellaceae > Kribbella > Kribbella jejuensis. Next base: position 1,228,713 of record NZ_VFMM01000001.1, read on the forward strand.
GTCGCGCCGGTGAAGTTCGCGGTAGCGCCCGCGGCGACATCGCTGGCCACGGACATCGTCGGGTTCGCCAGGGTGTAGTCCGTGGCGTCACAGGTCCCGGTGGCGCCCTGGGCCTGGGTGACGCTCGCGATGCTTACCGTGACCGAGTTGACGTACGCGCTGTTCGACGCGTTGTTGGTGACGGTGCCGCTGATGGTCTGGGCGCTGTCGCCCGGGTACATGTTCGAGATGGTGCTGGTCTGCGCGATCGCGAGGTTGCTGGCGCCGGCGGACGTGGCGCCCGTGCCGGTGCCGGAGCCCGTGGTGCTCCAGTACGCGAAGGCGGAACCGGCGCCGATCACCAGAGTGGCGGCTGCGGCGATGATGATCTTCTTCTTGCGGTGCATTGCGGTTTCCCTTCCCCCCGACCCCGAGTGGGCCGTCTTCTCGGAAGGCTGCCAGCAGCGCCGGGCCGCGTCTGTCGGGCGATCGGTCAGAACTTGTCGGCCGATCGGTGATATTCAAGTGCCGTGGATTCCGAGACTGAACAGGCCGTTCTGGCGGCGATCGACGACCAGTGGATCGTCGACAATCTGCGGGAGTTGGTGCGGATCCCGAGCGTGGACGGGACCGCGGCCGAGATCGAGGTACAGACGTGGTGTGCGGACCGGCTGCGGTCGCTCGGACTGGACGTGGACCACTGGCGGCTCGACCTGGCGACCGACGATCCGGGGTTCCCGGGCATGGAGGTCGAGCGCGACGAAGCCTGGGGGTGCGTCGGCGTACTCGGGGGTGACGCGACGCCCGGACTGATCCTCAATGGGCATGTCGACGTGGTGCCGGGCGACGCCTTCGACGCGCGGGTCGAGGATGGCGTGATGTGGGGCCGCGGGACCTGCGACATGAAGGGCGGGGTCGCGGCGATCCTCGGTGCGGTATCGGCGGTCGTTGCAGCGGGCATTCGGCTGCGGAAGCCGTTGGCGGTGCACACGGTGATCGGCGAGGAGGACGGCGGCGTCGGCGCATTCGCGACGCTGCGGCGCGGGCATCGTGGCGAGGCGTGCCTGATCGCCGAACCGACCGCGCACACGGTGATCCCGGCGAACTCCGGCTCGCTGACGTTCCGGCTCGAGGTTCCGGGGCTGGCGACGCACGGTTCGACGCGCAGCCGCGGGGTGAGCGCGATCGAGAAGTTCACGGTGATCCAGACCGCGCTGCAGGAGCTCGAACGCAGGCGCAACCAGGACCCGCATCCGCTGCTCGCCCACCTCGACCTGGCGAACCCGCTCTCGGTCGGCACGATCGCGGCCGGCGACTGGGCGAGCACGGTACCGGACCGGCTGGTGGCCGAGGGCCGGTACGGCGTACGCCTGGGTGAAGGGATCGCGGAAGCGCGGGCTGCCTTCGAGACTGCGGTTGCCGAAGCGTGTGCGAAGGACGACTGGCTGCGGGAGCATCCGGTGACGGTCACTTGGCCTGGCGGTGAGTTCGCCTCAGGTCTGCTGCGTGACGGCGACCCACTGCTGGCCGACACGGTGCAGGCGGTTGCTGACGTGTCTGGCGAGACCCCGGCGGTCAAGGGAGCGCCGTACGGATCCGACCTCCGGCAGTACTCGGCGGCAGGCGTGCCGACGTTGCAGTACGGGCCGGGTGACGTCTGGTACGCACATGCGGCGGACGAGCACGTCGTACTGGCCGACGTACTGCGGGCTGCCCGGGTGTATGCCCTGCTGGCTGTCCGTCGCTGCGGTTGATACAAATCCACCATGGTGCCGCTGCGGGGACGGTCTGAGGAGCTGGGCAAGCTCCTGGAAGCGTTGCGTGCAGCCGGCACCGGACGGGCGTCGCTGGCGGTCGTCAGCGGTGAGCCGGGTATCGGCAAGTCGGCGCTGCTCGCGGCCGCTGTGGAGCAGGCTGAACGTCAGGGCTTCCTGGTGGCCAGTGCGGTTGCACACCAGACCGACAACATCAGTCCGCTCGCCTCGCTTGCTCCTGCGCTCCGAGCGGGCTCGGAGCCGCTGATCGACACGGAACAGTTCCTGGAGCTGGCCAACCTCAACACGCAGCCCTTGTGGCTGGCGGAGCGGTTGGCGGACCTCATCGGGCGGCGGCTGGCCGGGGTACGGGCCCTGATTGTGCTCGACGACGCGCAGTGGTCGGACCCGCTGACGGCGTTCGTACTGCGGGTCGCGGTCGATCGTCTCCCCACTGCGCAGGTGCTGTGGCTGCTGGCGACCCGGCCTACGTCTGGTGGTGTGACGGACCAGCTGGTCGAGGCCGTCAACGTACCGGTGCACAGCATCCCGCTGGCACCGCTGAGCGCCGACGCGATCCAGGACCTCGCTGCGGATCGTTTGCATCGCGCGGTGGATCCGTCGCTTGCGGTGCAGCTCGCCGGCGTGCAGGGCATCCCGTTCCTGGCCGAGCAGCTCATCGCCGGGCTGTACCTGAGCGACAACGACCTGTCCGCGGGCCTGGTGGAGGGCGTACGCCGTCGTACCAAGGAGTTGTCCGAGACGAGCCGAGAGCTTGTACGAACGGCGGCTGTCTTCGGGAGCGAGTTCCGCCTGGAGGACGTCGCCGTACTGATGGCTGTGCCCGTAGCACGGCTGGCTGCGCCGCTGGAGGAGGCGATACAGGCGGGACTGCTGGCTGACGGAGGTTCATTACTGCGGTTTCGGCACGAGCTACTGCGGTCCGCGGCGTTGGCCGACGTACCGCCGTCTGCTCAGCGGGCGCTGCATGGCGCGATCGCCAACCAGCTGATGTCCGCGGGGCGCGGGGCTGCGGCGGCTGCTCCCCATGTGCTCGCTGTTGCTCAGCCGGGTGACACGGCGGCTGTCGAGACGCTGCGGGAGGCGGCGCGGGACCTACTGGCGACCATGTCGACCACCGCGGCGGAGGTGATCCAGCAGGCGTTCGACCTGACGCGCGAGGGCGATCCGCTCCGGGCGGAGGTCGGCATGGAGGTCGTGAGCGTGCTGCTGGCCGCATACCAGTACGACCGGGCCAGGGCGTTCGCGGAGGACCTGCGGCGCGGCGCGACTGCTGATGTGCGGGCGACCCTTCTCCTGCATCTCGCCCCGTTCCGTCGTCTCGATGCCGACGAGCTGACCGCTCCGGGTGCCGCGGCGCATCTCGCGGAACGTCTTGCCGGCCACCGTGCTCTCGCGGGTGCGGACGCCCCGGCTTCGGCAACCGACCCGATTGCCCACGGACTGTTGCAGGTAGCTGAGGCGGAACGGGCGTGGGGTGAGGGACGGTTCGGCGACGCTCGGGCCCTCTACGCGGCGGCACGGCGGGCGCCGGTGGGGCTTGGGAGTCTGCCCGCGACGTTGGTCGAGGTGGGCGAGCTGTACTGCCGGGCCGAGACCGACGAGCTGCCGGCTGCGCTGGCGCGGGTACGGGAGTTGATGACCGCGGGCGATTCGTGGGCGGCGCCACAGCTGGCTGTGCTGCACGCGCGGCTCGAGTACGCGTCCGGCAACCTGCAGGAAGCCGAGGACGCCGCGCATGCCGGTCTGCGCTGGATGGACCAGTTACACGACCGCACGCTCGCGCCTGCCGCTGACCAGGTCCTCGCACTAGTGGCACTGCTCCGTGGGCACCTCTCCCAGGCCCGGAAGCTGGCTGGCAGCGACCCGACCATCAGTGCACTCCTGGCGATCGCCGACGGCGACACGCACGCAGTCGACCGCCTGGCCACCACGCCGTACGACTTCCCGGAGCGCATCGCCGTACTGCTGCAGGGCAACGCCCTCCGTGAGCTGGAGCAGGTCCAGCCTTCGGCGGCGAGCCGTGGTGCGCTTGCGGTCGTGGCTGCCGGTGATGACGTCGAGAAGCTCGCTGCAGCGCTGGAGCTCCTCCGTTCAGCGGACAGGCCGTTACTGCTGGCACAGGCCGAGGAGCGGTACGGACGGGCCGCTCTGGAGGCAGGAGACCGCGCGAACGGCGTACCGGCGCTGGAGCATGCGCTGGACAGCCTGGCCGCTCTGGGCGCGACGGCTCCGGCCGGGCGGATCCAGGCGATCCTGCAGGCCGCCGGAGTACGGCGACGTCGCTGGGCCGCCGTACCGCCACGGGCCCAGGAGGGGTGGGAGTCGCTCACCCCGATGGAGCGCCGGGTCGCGCTGCTCGTCGCCGACGGGCACACGAACCGGTCGGCCGCAGACGAGCTCGTGGTGTCTGCCAGTACGGTCGGTACGCATCTGCGGGCAGTGTTCGGCAAGCTCGGGGTGAACTCCCGGGTCCAGCTGACCCGCCTGGTGCTCGAGCGGTTCGCCCCTCCCCCGAACGCATGAGTTTTGGGTGCACCTGGACCACGGGCAGCACGACAAGGTTCATGTGTTCGCCCGATCCGCCGGAGCGGCCGTCAGCGGTTTCCTTCTAGCAAGCAACCGAGAAGGGAACAGCAGAAATGACTGAGAAGACCCCCACCGTCGTCCTGGTGCACGGTGCGTTCGCGGAGAACTCCAGCTGGTCCGGTGTGATCGCCGAGCTGACCAGCCGCGGCATCCCGGCCATCGCGGTCGCCAACGAGCTGCGCGGCCCGGCCCTCGACGGCAGCCGGGTGGCCGCCCAGGTCCGGGAGATCGACGGCCCGGTCGTCCTGGTCGGGCACTCCTACGGCGGTGCCGTGATCACCGCGGCCGCCAACCAGGCCGACAACGTGTCCGCGCTGGTCTACGTCGCGGCCTTCGTCCCGGAGGAGGGCGAGAGCCTGCAGGACCTGCTCGGCAGCTTCCCCGCCAACGACTTCGCGGCCGGTCTGGTACCGCACCAGCTGCCGACCGGCGACGGCGCCGAGGAGACCTGGCTGAGCATCGACCGGTCCAAGTTCCACGCGCTGTTCGCGGCCGACGTCGAGGACGCCGAGCTGCTCGGCCGGACCCAGCGGCCGATCGCCGCCGCGGCCTTCGCCGAGAAGTCCGGTACGGCGAGCTGGAAGCGCCTCCCGGTCTACGCCCTGGTCGCCACCCACGACGAGGCGATCCACCCGGACGGGGAGCGGACGATGGCCGCCCGCGCGAACGCCACCACGATCGAGGTCGACGGCTCGCACGCGGTCGCCGTCTCGCAGCCGAAGGCCGTCGCCGACTTCATCGCGACCGCGGTCGAGGCAGGTGCCGACCGATGAGACTCCGGCACCTGATCACCACCCTCGCCGCGGCTGCCCTCATGGTCACCGGCATCACGACTGCGAGCGCTCAGACCGAGCACCGGCCGAAGCCGACCATTGTCCTCCTACACGGCGCGTTCGCCGATGCGGCCAGCTGGTCCGGCGTGACCGAGCGGCTCCAGCGGGACGGCTACACCGTGGTCGCCCCCGCCGTACCGCTGCGTGGCGTCGCGACGGACACGGCGTACCTGAAGGGTGTCCTGGACGGGATCCAGGGTCCCAAGGTGCTCGTCGGGCACTCGTACGGCGGCGCGCTGGTCAGCGAGCTCGCCGGGACGAGTGGCGTGAAGTCGCTCGTCTACGTCGCCGCCTTCATCCCGCAGGCCGGGGAAACGATCGGTGCGCTGAACTCGAAGTTCCCGGGCAGCGAGCTCGGCCCGGACACGACGAACGCGATCAGCTACCCGGGCGGCGTCGACCTGGTGGTGAAACCGGAGGCCTTCCACCGGGTCTTCGCGGCCGACCTGCCGGCCCGGCAGGCCGCCGTACTGGGCGCCTCGCAGCGGCCGGTCGCGGCAGCTGTCTTCGACGAGACGATCCTGGCGACGGCTCCTGCTGCGCTTCCGAAGTACGCACTGGTGCCGACCGGCGACCACGCGATCGCACCGGCCGCCGAGCTCTTCATGGCCCAGCGCGCGCACGCCACCACGGTGGAGGTACCAGGCGCGTCGCACCTGGTGGCCCTGTCACACCCCAGCACGGTCACCCGTCTGATCGAACAGGCCGCTCGCTGACCCAAGGCGTTCAGTCGAGCGACTGGTAGATCGTCGTCCAGAAGTCCTGCATGATCTGCATCGGTGTCGCGGTCGTGGCGCCGAGCTGCGTCAGCAGGATGCCCACCACCTGGTTGGCAGGGTCCGCGTACGTCGACGTACCGGATCCGCCGTCCCACCCGAACTGGCCGACCGGCGCGTAGTCGCCCCGGTAAGTCCGGACCGTCATCCCGAAGCCCCAGCCACCCTGCTGGCCCTGGCCGAACGAGATGTGGACGTTGTCCCGGGCCATCGCCTCCCGCCAGGTCAACTGCTCCGGGGTGAGCCGGTTGGTGGTCATCAGCTCCACAGCCGGCCGGGACAGGATCCGCTCACCCTGGTGTCTACCGAGGTTCAGCAGCATCCGGAAGTACGAGTAGTAGTCGTCGGCGGTCGAGTTGAGCCCACCGCCGCCACCCTGGAACGCCGGCGGAGTGCTGTGCCGGCCGCCCTCGGCCTCGTCCCACACCTGGAAGTCACCGGTCACAGGGTCCGTCACGTACAGCGGTGGCAACCGGTGCAGATCCTCGGACGGTACGTAGAACCCGGTGTCCTTCATGCCGAGCGGGCCGAACACCCGCTCCTGCAGGAAGTCGCCGAACGACTGCCCGGAGACCCTGGACACCAGTACGCCGAGCAGGTCGCTGCTGATCTGGTACTGCCAGCGCTCACCGGGCTGATGCATCAGCGGCAGGGTCCCGAGGCGCCGCATCCACTCGTCCTGCTCGGGCATCGGCTCGGGCAGGTTCGGCGTCAGGCCCTGGGCGAAGACCTCGTTCATGATCGGCGTACCGAGCGAGGTCATGTCCATGCCGAGCCCGAAGGTCGAGGTCAGCACGTCCCGCACGGTGATCGGCCGCTTGGCCGGCACCGTGTCGTCCAGCTCCGAGTCGATGGTCCGGAGAACCTTGCGGCCGGCGACCTCCGGCAGCCAGGTGTCGACCACGTCGTCGAGCCGCATCCGGCAGTCGTCGAGCAGCACCATCGCGGCCGCGACCGTGACCGGCTTCGACGTCGACGCCATCCGGAAGATCGTGTCGCGTTGCATCGGCGGCCCGCCGTCGTGGCGCAGGGTCCCGAGCGCCTCGACGTACGGCTCGGCGTCGCCACGGCCGACCAGCGCGACGACCCCGGGGATCTTCCCGGAGTCGACGTACCGGGCCAGGACCTCGTGCAGCCGCTTCTCACCGGCTGCGGAGATTCCGTTCGTTGACATAGTTGTGTACTCCCCCGATCAGAGGCTGTGGGCGACGATGTCGCCGACGGTGGTGGTCGCCCGGATGGTGAGCTGGGCGGCCTCGGAGTTCTTCAGCGAGTTGCTGATCCGGCCGGTGGTGGTGCCGGCGTCCAGCGTGGCCGACACACCGGTGGCGGCGCCGACCTCGATCTCGCCGACGTCGGTCGTCAGGACCAGCGCGCCCTGGACGGCCTCGGCGATCCGGATGTCGCCCTTGCTGGTCCGGATCTCGGCCGGGCCGTTCAGCCGGCCGACCTCGACGTCACCGGCGACCGTGCTGATCCGGGCGCTCGCCACGTCCGTCAGGTTGATCGAACCGTGCGAGCTCTCGACGACGACGGCGCCGAGCGGGCCCGAGGACCGCAGTTCCGCGCTCGCGGCCTTGACCTCGACCCGCGAACCGGCCGGCAGCTCCACCTTGACCGCGACGGACCCGGTCGGGCCGAAGTACTGGTTCTTGGCGGTGACCGTGATCCGCAGTACGCCGTCCGCGTACTCGATCTGGGTTTCCTCCGCGACCTTGACGTCCCGCCCCTTCGACGGGTCCGCCGGCAACACCTCGACCACGGTGTCGGCCCGGTCCGCGGCGATCAGCTCGACTCGTCCGGCGGGAATGTTTAGTACTGCGGAGACGGCCTGCGGGGTGTTGAACTTCTTCGACATTGTGGTGCCTTTCGAATGGTTTGCTTCGTTGTTGTTGCCACCACTCTGAAAGGCCGGGCTGACACCGGGCAGCCGTGGCACTGACACGGCCGCGGACGTGGTGACGGGAGGCATGTCAGCAGCCGAGCCGGGGGCTCCGCGAGACCTTCAGAGCAGGCGTTTCAGCGCGGCGTGACCGGCGGGCAGCCAGGTCGGTTTACCGCCGGGGAGGTTCTTGACACCGGCTGTGCCGATGGCGATCAGGGAGAGGGCGCGGGCGGCGGCCCAGGCGCGGGAGCGGCGGTAGGTGGCGTCGTCGACCGGGTAGGAATCGAAGAACCGGTCCACCGTGCCGTCGGGGAGCAGGAGCCAGGCAGCCGACAGGTCGGTGGCCGGGTCGCCGTGGGACAGGTCGCCGAAGTCGATCACGCCGGCGAGGGTGCCGTCGGCAACGACCACGTTCGCCGGGTGCAGGTCGCTGTGCAGCCACACCGGCGCACCCGCGTACTCCGGCGCCGCGAGCCCCTCCGCCCAGATCTCCCGTACGGCGTCCTCGACCGCGAACTCGTCCGCCCACTTCTCGAAGCCCTCGGTGTGGCCGCGCAGCGGGTCGCCCCGGCCGAAGCTCTTCGGCGCGTCGGCAGGCGCCTCGGTGTGCAGGGCGCGCAGGAAGGCGGCCAGAGTGTCGGCGGCCTGCGCCGCGCTGATCGGCGTACGGTCGGCGGGCTCGCCGGCGACCCAGGTGGTGACCAGCCAGGTGTTGGGGAAGCGGTCCGACGGCTTGCCGAGCCGGACCGGTGTCGGGACGGGCAGTGCGACCCGGGCCGCGATCTCCGGGAGCCAGCGGTGCTCGATGAGGAGCCGGTTCGGGGGGTCGTGGCGGGGCACTCTGACGGCCAGGTCGGCACCCAGGCGCCACATCTGATTGCCCCAGCCGCCGTCCACCTCCTTGAGCTCCAGCTCGGCCAGATCGGGGTGCTGCTCTTTCAACAGGGTCCGCAGAAGTTCCTGATCCATGGTGCGTCAGACGCGTCACACCGGGTGCTGGTTGGGAATAGGTCCACGGAGTCACCAGTTGCTCACAGTTATGCGCATTGATGTGTGGTCCGACGTCGTCTGCCCGTGGTGCTACATCGGTAAGCGCCGCCTCGAAGAGGCCCTTGCCGGCAGCAGTACCCAGGCTGAGGTGGTCTGGCACAGCTTCCAGCTCGACCCGTCCTCGACGAACGACGACCCGCGGGATCTGGCGACCCGGCTGGGCGAGAAGTACGGCCGCGGCCGCGAGTGGGGCCTGCAGGCGAACGCCCACGTCACCGAGGTCGCGGCTGAGGTCGGCCTTGAGTACCACCTTGACCAGGCCAAGGCCGCGAACACCGTCGACGCACACCGCGTCCTCCACTTGGCCCGTGAACTCGCTGAGGCCGGTGAGGTTCCGGCCGATACCCAGGGCCGCTTCAAGGAGCGCCTGCTCAAGGCCTACTTCACCGACGGCCTCCCGGTCGGTGACCACGCCACGCTGACGGAGCTCGCCACCGAGGTCGGCCTGCCCACCGAGCGGGTCCGTGAGGTGCTGGCGGGTTCGGCGTACACCGACGAGGTCGCGACGGACCAGGCGCAGGCCCTCGCGTACGGCGCCAACGGCGTACCGTTCTTCGTCATCGACGAGAAGTACGGCGTCAGCGGTGCGCAGCCGGTGGAGGTCTTCCAGGAGGCCCTGCGCCGGGCGAACGCGGACCGTCAGCCGGTCACGCTCATCACCGCACCGGGCGCCACGACCGACGGTGACGTCGAGTGCGGCCCGGACGGATGCCCCATCTGATCACAGGGTTCAGCGGTGGGTACCGGACCTCGTACGAAACGTGGTGTATGAAGGAGGCTTGACGTCCTCCCGGTACGCAGAGTGCCGGGACTCAACTGCGCTACACGGAGGCAGCGAGTTGCGGTTCACGCTTCGCAGACCGGCTGAGGCCGAGGTCTCTGCGTGCTGTCACGGCCCGTCCGGCCGCGATGGTGCGAGCTGCGATGTTGCAGGCTGCGTTTGTGTCTGCATGTGCGCTGTGACCACAGGACCTGCACCGGTAGGCGGCTTGGCTCTCGCGCGCCTCTCGATCCACAGTCCCGCACCGCGAACACGTCTGACTGGTATGAGCCGGATGAACCTTTGCGACTCGTCCGGGAGCTTTGTCTTCCAGGCGAGCCACGAGAAGGCCCCAGGCATTCGCGAGAATGGCGCGGTTCAGACCTGCCTTTTGCTGCACGTTCCGGCCGGGGTCGTCGAGTGTGCCTCTCGCGGATCGGGTCATGTTTGTTACCCGGAGATCCTCGACACCGATCACGTCGAACCGTCGCGCTACGTCGGTGGATGTCTGCTCGACCCAGTTCTTCCGCCGGTCCACTTCCCGAGACTTCAGCTTCGCGATCGCAGCCCGCAGCCGACCGCGCCGATTGGATCCACGCTTGGCACGGGCCAACCGGCGTTGCAGCCGCAACATCCGAGCACGCTCAGTGCGTCGAAGCCGCGGCACAGTGAGAAGCTCCCCCGTCGAGAGCGCCACCGATACCACGACGCCCCGATCCATCCCCACAACTTCGCCGTTTCCTGGGGCGGGGACGGGCTCCGGAACGACGGCGAAGGCAAGGTGCCACCGTCCCGTCCCATCGCGAGTTACACGGTACGACTTTGCGTCCGGAAGCGTCCTGGACAGCCGGAACTTGACCCAGCCCGCCTTCGGGATGAGCACCCTGCCCCACTTCCTGGACAGTCGCTCGATTCGTCGCGACTGGGCTCCTGTGACCCGGAACCCCTCGTGCCGTCCCGCACGACGCCACGTAGGTCGTCGGTGGGAGCCGTTGTAGAAGTTGGTGACAGCCTGCCGGAAATCGCGGAGGGCCTGCTGCTGCACGATCTGCGACCCTGCCCGCAGCCATGGCGTCACCGCACGGGCCTCGGTCAACTGAACGGATTGCACACCGTACGAAGGTGTCGCGACGCGGCGGCCCGGCCGCCACATCGACCACTGCTCCAGCGCGAGGTTCCACACGAACCGCGCGTGCCGACAATGCTCGGCCAGAGCAGCCTCCTGCTCTTGGCTCGGCACGAGACGGTATCTGGACACGAAAGGAAACCTGCCATGCCTCACCGACAGTTTTCGGATTCGCTCAGCGAAGTCCGATACTCCCACACCCGATCCGGCCTTCTCCGGAGGATGCCATGACTGTCGTGCGCGCACTGGCCAGGCCGTTGCTGTCCGTCATTTTCGTCGTGCAGGGTGTCAACGCGATCCGGAACCCCGAGCCGCTGGTGCCCAAGGCGCAGCCGGTGACCGACCGGCTCGTCCCGGCGATGAAGAAGGTCGCGCCGCCGCAGGTGAGCGAGCGGATCCCCGAGACGACCGCCAACCTCGTCCGGCTGAACGGTGCCGTCCATCTCGTCGGCGGGCTCGCGCTCGCGACCGGGAAGGGCCGCCGGCTCGGTGCGTCCCTGCTGGCCGCGTCGCTGGTGCCGACCACTCTCGCGGGTCACTCCTTCTGGCAGGAGAAGGACAAGGACGTCCGCAACCTGCAGCGCATCCAGTTCATGAAGAACCTGGGGCTCATGGGCGGCCTGCTGCTCGCCGCGGTCGACACCGAAGGCAAGCCGGGCGTCGCCTGGCGGGCCACTCACGGCGCCAAGGCGGCCAAGCGCGAGACCAAGCGCGGCGCCAAGGCTGCCAAGCGGGAGGCGAAGCAGCTCGCCCGCGAGGCGAAGCAGGCCGCGAAGCTCGCGAAGGCTGAGCTGCACCTCGGCTGAATGCCCTAGGCTCAGGGCTGTAACCACCTGAGTCGAGGGAGTCGAATGAGCGAGCAAGGATGGCCGGCGCCGCGGGCTGAAGGAGCGGTTTCAGGGCGCGTCACAGTGCCCGGATCGAAGTCGATCAGCAATCGTGCGCTCATCCTCGCCGCGCTCGCCGACGGCCCGTCGCACCTGACCGGCCTGCTCAAGGCGCGCGACACCTCGCTGATGCGATCCGCATTGGTTTCGCTCGGCGTCGGCATCAGCGAGAACGGTACGACGGTCACCGTCACCCCGGGCTCGCTCAAAGGACCGGCCGACGTCGACTGCGGTCTGGCCGGCACCGTGATGCGGTTCGTCCCGCCGGTCGCCGCGCTGGCCGACGGCGTGGTCGCCTTCGACGGCGACGAGTACGCGCGGGAGCGGCCGATGGGCGTCATCCTCGGCGCGTTGCGCGCTCTCGGCGTACAAATCGACGACGGCGGCACCGGGCGGATGCCGTACACCGTGTCCGGCACCGGGTCGGTGCGCGGCGGCAAGGTGACGCTGGACGCGTCCGGGTCGAGTCAGTTCGTGTCCGCGCTGCTGCTGGCCGGCGCACGGTACGACGAAGGCGTCGACATCCGCCACGACGGGAAGCCGGTGCCGTCGCAGCCGCACCTGGACATGTCGGTCGCGATGCTACGCGAGCGCGGCGTCCAGGTCGACGACGCCGAGCCGAACCGCTGGGTCGTTGCCCCCGGCCCCATTCAAGCGCGGGACACCGCGATCGAGCCGGACCTGTCGAACGCCGCGCCGTTCCTGGCCGCGGCCGTCGTCACCGGCGGCTCCGTCACCGTGACCGGCTGGCCCGCGGAGACCACGCAGCCGGGTGGCCAACTGCCGGACATCTTCACCCGGTTCGGCGCATCCGTGACGCTGACGGACAGCGACCTGACGGTGCGCGGTAGCGGTCGGGTCGCGGCGGTCGACCTCGATCTGAGCGAGGTGGGCGAGCTGTCGCCGGTGATCGCCGCGGTCGCGGCCTTCGCCGATGGGCCGTCGTACCTGCGGGGAATCGCGCACCTGCGCAACCACGAGACGGACCGGCTGGCCGCACTCGAGACCGAGTTCAACGCGCTCGGCGGCGACGTGACACAGCTCGAGGACGGGCTGGCGATCCGCCCGAAACCCTTGCACGGTGGGCTTTTCCGCACCTACGCCGACCACCGGATGGCACACGCCGCCGCCGTCGTCGGCCTGCTCGTCGACGACCTGCAGATCGAAAACATCGCCACCACCGCGAAAACCTTGCCCGAGTTCCCCGAGATGTGGTCAGGGCTCGTGTCCTGATGTCGCGGTACGACGAGGAGGCGCGGTACGACCGGCCGAAGCGGCGTACGCGGCCGCGGACCAAGGACCGCCCCTCGTACGACGACGCTGCCGAGGCTGTGGTGATCACCCGGGACCGCGGGCGCTATACCTGCTGGGCCGAGGACGCGGACGGGATCGGCCGCGAGGTGACGGCGATGAAGGCCCGGCAACTCGGCCGGACCGGGGTGATCGTGGGCGACCGGGTCAAACTCGACGGCGACGCGACCGGCGACGAAGGCACCCTGGCCAGGATCGTCGAGGTACTCCCCCGGGCGACGCTGCTGCGGCGCTCCGCCGATGACGAGGACCCGGTCGAACGCCCGCTGGTGGCGAACGCGGACCAGCTGGTGATCGTCGTCGCGGTCGCGAACCCCGAGCCCCGGACCGGCCTGATCGACCGGTTCCTGGTCGCCGCGTACGACGCCGGCATGCGGCCGCTGCTCTGCCTGACCAAGACCGACCTCGCCGACCCGGATCCGCTGCTCTCGATCTACCGCCCGCTCGGTGTCGAGTCGGTCGCCACCCACCAGGGCGGTGACCTGACCGAGCTCCGCGAGCAGCTGCGCGACCGGACGAGCGTCCTGGTCGGACATTCCGGCGTCGGCAAGTCCACGCTGGTGAACGGCATCATCCCCGGCGCCGGCCGGGCGATCGGCGTCGTCAACGAGGTGACCGGCCGCGGCCGGCATACGTCGACGAACACCGTCGTACTGCGGCTGCCGGAGGGCGGCTGGCTGATCGACACGCCCGGCATCCGCTCGTTCGGGCTTGCACACGTGGACCCGGACAAGCTCATCCACGCGTTCCCGGACCTGGCCGAACTCGCCGAGGACTGCCCCCGCGGCTGCACACACGCGGCCGACGCCCCCGACTGCGCCCTCGACGAAGCCGTCGCCGAAGGACAGGCCGATCCCGCCCGGGTCGCATCGTTCCGCCGCTTGCTCGCCTCCCGCGAAGGCAGGACCGAACCTGCAACACTCAGCAACCCCTCCGGCGGAGCCACCGAGCCGCCTCGGCAGGCGTAAGCACTGCCGGTTCGGCGCTGTTGGTGAGTGGTGGAGGTCCGCTACTTCTTCGGCAGGGTGCCGCCCCAGACGGCTCGCGCGCCCGCGTCGCCGGTGCGGACGGTCTGGTAGATCATCACGACCGCCATCACCACGACCGCCGCGGTCACCAGCAGCTCGAGCGGGCGGCTGGTGACCGCCACCGCACTCCGTGCCGTTGTCGGCAGCAACAGGAAGGCAGCCACGACCAGGACCGCGAACGCCAGCGCGAACCAGAGCAGCAGGTTGCCGCGCGCCCGGTGCACCTGGACCAACTGCTGCAACTGCGGCAGCGCCGCCACGAACGCGTCGCCGCTCTTCTTCGCCACGAACGCGCACACCAGCGCGCCGACGCCGAGCACCAGCGCCGGCCAGCGCAGGAACGTACGCCACTTCGGCACCGCGGCGAAGGCGATCGCGGTCAGCGCACTCACCGGCAGCACCACCACGGCGAGATGGATCACCAGCACATGCAGCGGCAGGTCACCGAAGCGCTCGAACATTTGACGCCTCCCGGCAGTCTTGAGGTCGTGTCAGACACCCATGGCACGGTCCACGACCCGATTCGGTTCAATCCGGCACAACATGTCACGGGCACCCGGCGCGCTCGGGGACAGTTCAGGCTAGCCTTCCGGCATGCCTTCGCACACGGATGACCTGCGGCTCGCCCACATCCTGGCCGACGACGCGGACTCGACCACGATGGACCGCTACAAGGCGCTCGACCTGCACGTGGCCACCAAGCCCGACCTCACTCCGGTGAGCGAGTCGGACAAGAAGGTCGAGGATGTGATGCGCAAGACGCTCGCCCGGGCGCGCCCGCGGGACGCGTTCGTCGGCGAGGAGGACGGTACGTCGGGCTGGGGCGTGCGCCGCTGGGTGGTGGACCCGATCGACGGCACCAAGAACTACATCCGCGGCGTACCGGTCTGGGCGACGCTGATCAGTCTGATGATCGAGGACCAGGTCGTCGTCGGTGTGGTGTCCGCACCCGCGCTCGGGAAGCGCTGGTGGGCGTCGTACGGCGACGGCGCCTGGACCGGCCGCGCGCTGCACTCGTCGCAACCGTGCCGGGTCAGCGACGTGAGCCGGATCGAGGACGCGTCGCTGTCGTACGCGTCGCTCAAGGGCTGGGAGAAGATCGGCAAGAAGAACCAGTGGGCCGAGCTGATGGACTCGGTCTGGCGGACCCGCGCGTACGGCGACTTCTGGTCGTACATGCTGGTCGCCGAGGGCGCTGTCGACATCGCGGCCGAGCCCGAGCTGAATCTGTACGACATGGCCGCGCTGGCGATCATCGTCGACGAGGCCGGCGGCAAGTTCACCTCCGTCGACGGAGTCCCCGGCCCCAACGGCCCGAACGCCGTCGCCACCAACGGGCGGCTGCACGACGAAGTACTCAAACGTCTCGAGTAAGCCGCCGCTGCAGAAACGCGGCCTGCGCCGGATCACTGGTGAACGCAAGCGCCTCTTCGTACGCCGCCCGCGCCTCGGCCGACCGCCCCAGCCGCCTGAGCAGCTCGGCGCGGGTGGAGTACAGGTACGGGTACGTCGCCAACGCCGGGTCGTCGGGCAACTGGTCGAGCGCCGCGGCCGGACCGTCGACGTAGCTGACTGCCACCACCCGATTCAACCGAACCACCGGCGAAGGCCACCTCGCGACCAACAAGTCGTACAGTCCAAGGATCTCCGGCCAGTCGGTGTCCGCCCAGCATTCGGCCTCCGCATGCACCGCCGCGATCGCCGCCATCAACCCGAACCGCCCAGCCGGCCCCACGGCTTCCGGCACCAAGGCCAACCCCTCGGCGATCAACTCCCGGTCCCACAGTCGCCGATCCTGGTCCTCCATCAACACCAGTTCCTCGCCGATCTGAGCCGCCCGCCGAGCCTCGGTCAGCAGCAACAACCCCAGCAACCCAGCCGCCTCAGCACTCCCGGGGAGCAACAGCCGAACCATCCGGGCCAGATCGATCGCTCGCTCGCTACCGGCCGTGTAGACGAGGTGGACCACGTCGAGGACTGCTTCTATGCGGTCGGGGAGTTCTGACAGGTGCGGGATGCGGTAGGGGATGCCGGTGCGGGAGATCTTTTGTTTGGCTCGGGTGATCCGGGCCTGCATGGTGGCTTCCTTCACCAGGAACGCCTTCGCGATCTCGGCGGAGGTCAGGCCGCAGACCAGCCGCAGCGTCAGGGCGATCTGGGCTTCCTGCGACAGCGCCGGGTGGCAGCAGGTAAAGATCAGGCGGAGGCGGTCGTCGGGGAACGTCTGGTCCGCGACGTCCTCCTCCGGGATCAGCAACGGCAGCTTCCGCCGGGCGACATCGGCTCGCCGGCGGTGCTCCAGCGCGCGCCGGGTGGCGACCGTCGTCAACCAGGCACCGGGCCGCCGCGGAACACCTTGCGTACGCCAGTGCACCAGCGCCTTCGCGTACGCGTCCTGCACGCAGTCCTCAGCCAGGTCGAGATCCGCCGCCACCCGAGCAGTCGCGGCCAGTACGGCGGCCCACTCCGTCACATGGGCCGCCGCCACCGCCTCGACGACAAGATCAGTCACTGTTGACCAGTGGGCGGACCTCGACGCCGCCCATCGGGGACGGGACCTGTTTCGCGATCGCGAGGGCCTCGTCCAGGTCGGCGGCCTCGATGATGTAGTACCCGCCCATCACCTCCCGTGTCTCCGCGAACACCCCGTCGGTGACGACGTACCCGCCGTTGCCGTCGGAGCGGATCGACGTCGCGGTGGTGCTGTCGTCGAGCTGCCCGCCGCCGCGGATCGCCGCACCGTTGGCCGCCGCGAACGCCTGGTGGTTCTTGTGGTTCTGCTCCATCACCGTCCCGTCGTCGGCGGCCCACTTCGCCTCGTCGTCGTAGATCATCACCAGGTACTTGCCCACTCCGGGTCACCTCTCTCGTCGTCGCCGTTTCCAGCATTCACCATCCCGATGCGCGAACCCGGACAGAATCGACAACCCGGCCGAGGAAGTTTCCCGACCACGTATGGTGGCCGGTATGCCCTTGGACTACCCCATCGCGGAGCAGACGCTGGACAACGGCCTGCGGGTCGTCGTCAGCTCGGACCGCGCCGTCCCGATCGTCGCGGTCAACCTCTGGTACGACGTGGGCTCGCGCCACGAGCCGCCGGGCCTGACCGGGTTCGCGCACCTCTTCGAGCACCTGATGTTCCAAGGGTCGCGCAACGTCGCCTCCGGCCAGCACTTCAGCCTGCTGGAGACGGCCGGCGCCAGCCTGAACGCGAGCACGTTCTTCGACCGCACCAACTACTTCGAGTCGCTGCCCAGCGGCGGTCTCGACCTCGCGCTCTGGCTCGAGGCGGACCGGATGGGCTACCTGCTCGACGCGGTCAACCAGGAAAACCTCGACAACCAGCGCGACGTGGTGAAGGAGGAGAAGCGGCAGAGCTACGACAACCGCCCGTACGGCGATTCGTACGAGCGGCTCGTCAAGCTCGCCTTCCCCGAGGGCCATCCGTACGCGCACATGACGATCGGCTCGATGGCCGACCTGGACGCCGCCTCGGTCGAGGACGTGCACGCGTTCTTCCGCAAGTACTACGGGCCGAACAACGCGGTCCTGACGATCGTCGGCGACGTCTCCGAGGCGGACGCCTTCGACGCCGCCAAGCGGTACTTCGGCCACCTGCAGGCGATCCCCACCCCGCCGCCGGCGCCGGACGGCACGATCGGCCCGATCACCGACGTACTGCGCGACGACGTGACGTCCGACGTACCGTCCGACCTGATCACGATGATGTTCCGGCTGCCGGTCGA
Organism: Kribbella jejuensis; assembly: GCF_006715085.1. Lineage (NCBI taxonomy): Bacteria > Bacillati > Actinomycetota > Actinomycetes > Propionibacteriales > Kribbellaceae > Kribbella > Kribbella jejuensis. The sequence continues at coordinate 1,246,458 of NZ_VFMM01000001.1, forward strand.
CGGTACGCCGGAACTCGACGCCGCCGGGCTGGCGCTCGACATCCTCGCCGCCGGCCAGAGCGGCCGGCTGAACCGGCGGCTGGTCCGCGACGAGCAGATCGCGCAGTCGGTGTCCGGTGGCGCCCTGCCGCTGATCGGCGGGGTCTCGTTCGGGACGCTGACCGGGATCGCGTCCGACGGCGTCGACCTGCAGAAGGTCGAGGACGCGCTGCTCGAGGAGATCGAGAAGCTCGCGATCGACGGTGCCACCGACGACGAGCTGGCGACCGTGCAGGCGCAGGCGGAGCGCGACTGGCTGGAGCAGCTGGCGACATGCGCGGGGCGGGCGGACGAGATCTCGCATTACGCCCTGCTGTTCGGCGACCCGAACCGGATCAACACCCGGATCGACCAGATCCAAGCCGTCACCGTCGACCAGATCCAGGCCGCCGCCGCGAAGTGGATCCGCGCGTCGGGCCGGGTCCAGGTCACGTACCGCCGTACCGAGACTTCTGGAGCGCAGGAATGAACCAGGTGCTGACCACCCCGCCGGCCGTCGGCGCGCCGCGTCCGTGGAGGTTCCCGGAGGCGACGACCACTCGGACCAGCGTCGGTACGCCGGTGCACGTCTTCGACCGTCCCGGGCAGTACGTCGCCACCGTCCGGGTGACGATCGCGATGCCGCTGATCGCCGAACCGCGCGACCTCGAGGGGGTCGCGACGATCATGTCGCGGACGCTCGACGAGGGTACCGAGCTGCACTCGGCGAACGAGTTCGCGGCCGCCCTGGAACGGCACGGAGCGGCGTACGGCGTGGACGTCAGCTCGGACGCGCTGCACGTCGAGATCTCGGTACCGGTGTCGCATCTCGCGCCCGCGGTCGAGCTGCTGGCGGAGGCGATCACCAAGCCGGCGTTCAACCAGACCGACGTCGGGCGGCACGTGACGATCCGGCTCGGCGAGATCAACCAGGAGCGGGCGAACGCCGGCTACCGGGCCCGCGAGGCGTTCGCGGCCCACCTGTTCGCACCCTCGACGCGGCGCTCCCGGCCGACCGCGGGGACGCCGGACACGATCCGCCCGCTGACGAACGTCGAGGTCGCGGACTTCTACCGGAACAACATCGGCCCGGAGCGGGCGGAGATCCTCTTCGCCGGCGACGCGACCGGCGTCGACGTCGCCGCGATCATCGACGCGGCCTTCGGCAACTGGACCTCCACGGCCGGTACGGCGCTGGAGACACCGGAGCCGATCTACATCCCGGGCAACCGCGTCGTACTGGTCGACCGGCCGGGGTCGGTGCAGAGCCAACTGCTGATCGGCTGCGCCGGACCGGATCGGCGGGACCCGGCGTGGGGTGCGGCCGCCGTCGCGAACCACGTCGTGGGCGGGACCATCACCTCCCGCGTGGACACGGTCCTGCGCGAGGAGAAGGGCTACACGTACGGCACGCGGACGAGCTTCGCGGCGCCGCGCAAGGGCGGGACGTTCAGCCTCGGCGGCGCCGTACGGACCGAGGTCACCGGTGCCGCGATCGGCGACGCGCTGCGGATCCTGCGCGAGGCCCGTGACGGCCTGACCGAGCAGGAGGTTCAGGAGGCGAAGGACAGCCTGATCCGGACCGCGCCGCTGCGCTACGAGCAGGCCGACTCGGTCGCCCAGCAGGTCGGCAGCAACATCGCGAACGGCGTACCGATCGACTTCGCGAACACGTACCTGACCAGCATCGCGGCCACCACCGCCGCCGAGGCGACCGAGGCCTACCGGCGGTACGTCGGGGCCGACGGGCTGCTCGTGGTCGTGGTCGGAGAAGCCAAGGACGTCCGTCCGCAGCTCGAAGGTCTCGAGCTGGGCGAACTCCTCGAGTCTTAGCCGGTCAGCTGCTGATGTAGTTGGACAACTGTTCGCGCTCGAACTCGAGCTCGCCGATCCGGGACTTGACCACGTCCCCGATGCTGACCAGGCCGGCCAGGCGGCCGTCCACGACGACCGGGACGTGCCGGATCCGGCGGTCGGTCATCATCCGCATCAGGTTGTCGATCAGGTCGTCCGGTGTGCAGGTGTGCACCTCGGCGGTCATGATCGCGCTCACCCGCACGTCGCCCGCCTCCGGCGTACCGTTCCAGAGCCGCACGATGTCGCGCTCGGAGACGATCCCGGACACCGTGGACCCGTCCGAGCTGACCACCACCGCACCGATGTTGTGTTCGGCCAGCAGGACGAGCAGTTCGGTGACAGTGGCTTCTGGGGAGATGGTGACGACCTGGTTGCCCTTGCCGCGCAGTACGTCGTTGATCTTCACGGAGCCTCCTGCAGATCGAAGGACCAATACCCCAAGGTAACGGCAATCTCCCGGTCACCCCCGGTGACAACGACGGACAACCGCTTCCGCCCGGGCCGTTTAGATGTTTGAACGCTCAAAGGGCTGGCCTCACGGCCGCTCGCTACTTAGGGTGACTGCAGGCCGTGGGCGAGGGGGGATCGTGCACGACAGTGGTGGAAGGTGCTGCAAGGCGGTTGGACCGGTCGTTCGGGAGGTGGGGAGAGGGGGGACCTCCCGCACGACCGGTTCAGCTCTCGTCGCGGAGCAGTTCGATCGCCGCCTGCCGGTCCTTGACCCGGAGCTTGCGCAGCACCGTCGAGATGTGCACGCGGACCGTCGTCGGCGACAGGAACAACCGCTTGGCGACCTCGTCGGTGGTCAGACCTTCGCCGAGCAGGCCCATCACCTCCCATTCGCGGGAGGTGAGCAGCGCCGCCTTCGACCGCCGGGCCGAGCGCCGTCGGCCCGGCTCGCGGAACTCGTCCAGGATCCGGGCGACCAGCGTCCGCGGGATCGCAGCCTCGCCCGACAGCACACCGCGCAGCGCCTCGGGCAGCCGGCCGGGATCGGTGTCCTTCAGCAGGTAGCCGGACGCGCCGGCGCGGAGCGACTCGAACAGGTCGTTGTCGTCGCGGGACACGGTCAGCATCACGATCGCGATCTCCGGCAGCACCTGGGAGATCTCGGCCGCGGCCCGAATCCCGCCGCCAGGCATGTGGATGTCGAGCAGGACGGCGTCCGGCCGGTGTTCCTCGGCGAACCGGACGGCCTGCGGCCCGGTCGCTGCCTCGGCGCAGACCTCGAACCCACCCGCCTCCAGGGCCCGCCGGATATGCGCCCTGAGCTGCGGGTGGTCGTCGGCGATCACCACCCGGCGAGCCTCCGCCGTCACCACTGAACTGTCACCACCTGACCACCACCGTCGTCCCCTCGTCCGGCCGCGTCGTCAGTACGAAGGTACCGGGCAACGCCTCGGCGCGCTCGCGCATGCTGATCAGCCCGAATCCGGTCTGCCGTTGCGCCGGGTCGAACCCGGGTCCGTTGTCGGAGATCCGGAGCACGCTGTCGTCGCCGTCGCGGCTCAGCTCGACCTTCACCCGGTCCACCTTGCCGTGCCGTACGGCGTTCAGCACGGCCTCGCGGGCGATCCGTACCAGCGCGTGCCGTTGCGGACGGTCCACCACGATCGACTCGTCGAGCGCGAGGTCGAGCGTCACGCCGTACCGCTGGGCCAGCTGCTCGACGGCGCGGTGCAGTACGAAGCCGAGCGGCTCGTCGTCGGACCGGCCGAGCGCCTCGAGCATCTGCCGTGCCTCGTCCAGCGCCCGGTCGCTCGCGCCGAGGATCCGCTCCACCTTGGGGCCCTCGAACGTGGAGATCTCCGAGCGGATGTAGCCGAGCTCCTGCAGTACGCCGTCGTGCATCTCGCGGGCGAGCCTTCTTCGGTCCTCGACCACCGCGACCTCCGCTTGGAGCGCCCAGTGCCTGCTGATCTCACGGCCGGCCGCGATGAGCAGGAGCAGGTATGACGCGGTCCGTAGGACGTCCCCGGAGTACAGCCAGTCAGGGCGATCCGGTGGGAACAGGAGGTAGTTCAGCCTCGCGAAAGCGCCTACCGCGCACGCCGGACCAAGCCATCGCAGGAGGACGTCGTCGCGGCTGCGGGCCTGCCGAGTGAACGCCACCGCCGCCACCGCGAAGCATACGAGGGTCAACACCTGTGGGACCAAGAGCGCTTCAGATGTGGCCGCTTTAGCTTCGGGCAACGACGCCTTCCGCCAGTACAGCAGCGCGCTGAGCAGGAGCATGCCGGCGACAGCGGGCGCCAGGGCCCAGTGTCGCCAGCCACGGCGCCGGGCCTGCCTCTTCGGTACCAGGGCGGACGCAGCGATCAGAAGCGTTCCGACGATCCGCAGGCTTGGCGGGAGCCAGCTGCCGACCGGGCCGACCGGTTCGGTCTTCATGAGCGTGACACTCAGCAGGGCGTTCGCAGTACCGAGAACGGCGAGTCCCTGAAGTAGCAGCAGGTCCTGCCAGGTGTTGGTGCGCAAGAATCGCCCGTAAACCAGGTATGCCAGCAGAAGGGCGACGCACGCGTTGACGGTCTCCAGTGCGAGGTGCATTGAAGGGCTCTGGTATCCGAACTGGCGCTCCCACTTCCCCACGATCAACGCGAGCGCGGCCAGGCAGCTGACGACGACCACGAGGGCTACGCTGCCCCGTGCCGCCCAGAAGCTTCCGACCACCGGCCGCCGCCGCGTCACAATCACAGACCGTACGCCGGACTGACCCCGCCCGCACGCCGTCATTCCGGAAGTCACCGGTCCGCATGTCGGATAGGCTCACCGGGTTCGGAGAGGGGTGGACGGGGTGGGGTTCCGGCAGGATCTTGCCGTACTGCGGCATCGCGACGTGCGCGTCTTCGTGTCCGCACGGTTCATCTCGATCCTCGGCTCGTCGATCGCGCCGGTGGCGCTGGTGTTCGCCGTACTCGACGTCTCCGACTCCGCGAGCGCGGTCGGCACCGTACTCGCGGCGCGCAGCATCCCGAACATCGTGTTCCTGCTGATCGGCGGCGTGATCGCGGATCGGTTGCCTCGGCACCTCGTCCTCGTCACCGCCAACACGGTCAGCGGACTGACCCAGGGGCTGGCGGCGGCGCTCGTACTGTCCGGGCACGTCACGGTCTGGCAGCTCGCGTCGATCGAGGCGGTGAACGGGATCGCGGCCGCGTTCGTGATGCCCGCGATGACCGGCATCCTGCCGTCGATCGTGGACCGCACCGAACTCCCCCAGGCCAACGCGATCGCCGGCTTCGCCCGCTCCGCCGCGATGATCGGCGGCGGCGCGGTGGCCGGGGTGATCGTCGGCCTGACCAGCCCCGGCGTCGGGTTGGCGGTCGACGGCCTGACGTTCCTGGTCGGAGCTTTGTTGCTGTCCCGGTTGGCGATCCCGCGGATCGAACGCGCGGCCAGCTCTTTGCTGAGCGACCTGCGCGAGGGCTGGCACGAATTCGCGTCCCGGCAGTGGGTGTGGGTGATCGTGCTCGCGTTCGGCCTGCTCAACCTGATCTTCACCGCCTGCTACCAGGTCCTCGGCCCGGTGATCGCCGACAAGACCTTCGGCCGCACCGGCTGGGGCTTGGTCAGCGCCTGCTTCGGCGCCGGACTGGTTGCCAGCGGCATCATCATGCTCCGCCTCAAACCCCGCCGCCCACTCCGCACCGGCATGCTGGGCATGCTCCTGACCGTCCCGATCATGCTGTGCCTCGCCGTACTGCCGCAGCTGTGGGCGGTCGCGATCGCCGCGTTCTTCCTCGGCGTCGGCTTCGACATCTTCGGCATCAGCTGGGAAACCGCCCTCGGCCAACACGTCCCGATCGACAAACTCTCCCGCGTCTCCTCGTACGACATGCTCGGCTCGTTCATCGCCGGCCCGGTCGGCCAACTCACCGTCGGCTATGTCGCAGTAGCGATCAGCGCCAAAGCTGTCGAACTGTACGGCGCCGCACTCTTCGTCCTGATCACTGTCCTGACGCTCGTCGTCCCGTCCGTCTGGAACCTGCGTAGGCTGGACGCGTGAGCTCAATCGTCCCGGGACCCAAGAAAAAGCTCGAGGAAGAAATCACCGCCGCCCGCGCCGGCGCCAAGCCTCTCGACCCGAGCACGCTGAACCCCTCGGCCCCACGCCCGGAACAGCTGACCGGCCTGGACGACTGGCCCGACTCCCTCCGCACCGCCGTCGAGGCTGAACACGCCCGCCTCACCGCGCTGGAAACCAACCGCCGCAAAACCGCCGACCGCGCCGTCCCACCACTGGTCGACGCCCTGGACACCCTCTTGACCGACATCACCACCGCGTTGGGCAAACCCAGCCTCTTCACCAAACCCGCCCCCACCCCCGCCGACCCAGGGATCGCCAACTTCCTCGGCATCCCCACCGAAGCCCTCGACGTTCGAGGCAGCCGAGGCGACCACCGCACCGCCCTCCGCACCCTCAAACAACTCCGCACCCAACTGAAAGACCAGGCAACCACCCCCGACCACGACCGCCTAACCCGCCTAGCCACCTTCACCATCCGCCTAGCAGTAGCGCTCGAAGCCGCCCCCAACTCCATCACCACACTGGCCCCCCTAGCCCTAACCCGCTACACCCAAGCCCTCCCAGACCCCCAATGGAACAAAACCTTCCCCCAAAAACTAGCCACCTGGAAACAAGCCCTCACCAGCTAGAACCAACCAACTCCTCACAGAGCCCACCGCCCCCTAAAGAACACCGCTCCACGGCGCCTGCCCATCGCCGCCTCCGGCGCTGTGCGCGCGACCTACCTCCGAGCCGGAGGTTGGCGACGCCGGGCCCTGGCGTTCGCAGGTGGAAAGGTCATCACTTCGCGGCGGCGGCTCTTCTGGCGCCTTCGGCGCGGCGCGCGTGAGCTACCTCCGGGCTGGAATCGTTGGCGCCGGGTGCAGAGGTTCACAGGTAGAAATGTCACCGCTTCGCGGCGGCGGTTGTGTTGTCGCCTTCGGCGTGGTGCGCGCCAGGCGACCGTTGAGGCGAGGCCTACGGCGCTACGTGCTGTCCTCACGGTGAGGCGTCACCGCTTCGCGGCGGCTGCCTTCCGGCCGCCTCCGGCGGCGTGCGCGTGAGGTGACCGCGGCGCCGAGGTCGACGGCGCCAGGTTGCCGTGATGCGTGAGTGAGATAGTGCCACCGCTTCACCACGATTGTCCTGCACCGATCCGTTCTGTAGCTCACGGCCCGACGGCACCTTGCCGAACATCGTTGATCAGAGCAACCGCTTCCTCCATCCCGTACCTCTCGCGGAGAACGGCCAGGAAGCCTTCCACACTCACCGGCGGCTTCCTCAGGCGCGCCACAAGCGTCGTCACCGCCTCGAGCGCGAGTTCCGGGGCCACCGCGACGGTATTGGCGGCGAACTCACTCGGCGAGATGACTTCAATAGCCGGCGGCATCTTGTCCTGGGGAAAGTGCTTGAGGTTGTCGGTCACAATCGCACCAGCGTGACCTGCTACCGCTGCCGCGATCACGTGCTCGTCGTCAGGATCAGGCAGGCCGAACGTACCCTCGTACGGCTGCCAGTTCTGAACCTCCGCGTCGTCGAAGTAGCTCCGCATCATCTCGATGAGGCGAGTAGCCCGCCCCTCCGCCTCTCCCTGCGGCACACCGAACCTCACAAGCTTGTCGACCTCGCAGTACTGGAGCTCATCGAGAATCGCACTGCTCCACAGCGGCCTGTAGAGGTTCACGACGGCCAGGCTGAGTAGGAAATCGCGCTGCTTGCTGGGCCACAGGACGCAAGTATCGAGGAGGGCGGCGAACATGCACCGATACTCTCAGAAACTGCCTGTTGACCGCCTGTGCTCAGCACGCTTCTTCCGGATCCGGGCGAGCCTTTCGTTCACTACTACCGGATCCTCGTCCTCACTCATGTCCACTGATGTGTCGGCGATCGCCTGATACTGCCGCGTCCGTCGAAGATCGCGATAGTCCAAAGCGTCTTTGAGCAGAATCTTCCGGCGATTCCCGATCCGCTCGGACGCAAGCTCGCCGGCGTCGATCAGTCGGACCACCGTCGGCCGACTGACTCCCAGCAAGTCAGCGACCTGCTGGGTGGTGAGCTTCGGCATCGTCGGCGAGATCGTTACTGCACGTCCAGCCTGCAGCGCCGTCACGGCTTGCACGAGCACCCTGTGCAGCGACTCAGGAACCTCGATCTGCTCGTGCTCCTCAGCACCCACAAGGAGATAGCGCCGCTCGGGCCGCTCACCGGCCTTGCTGTGATGCGCCTCGAGGAAGCTGGCGACAGCTGCCATCTGCTCCCGCTCTTCCGGCAGGTAGGTCTGCGACTCGAGCAGCTCAGTCGTCACATCAATCCCCAAACGAACAAGTCGAAACGACTTTCGAAACGTTCGAATAGTCTGCCATCATTCAATCATGCTTGCAAGCTTGCACGCCAAACCGGTTCACGTTGGGGAGGATCTTCCGACCGCACCGGCAGGGAATCCTCTCCACCCCGAGCTCGCAGGCCAGCGGCAACAACCCGCGATCCCACCCACAGCACCCGCACACCACGGCACCCGGCGCCACCAACCTCAGCCCGCGACCGCGTGCCGCGCACCGCGCCGAAGGCGCCAAAGGACAGCCGCCGCGAAGCGGTGACCTTCCCGCGTGCGGGCCACAGCACCTGGCGCCGTCAACCCGCACCACGCAACACGCCACGCGCACCACGCCGAAGGCGCCGAAGGACAGCCGCCGCGAGAAGCGGTGTCCTTGGGGTCGCGCGGGGGGTGTGCTTTTGGTCTGCGGACCACAGCACCCGGCGCCATCAACCTCGGCCCGGCAACCACCTCACGCGCGTTGCGCCGAAGGCGCCACAAGACAGCCGCCGCGAAGCGGTGTCCGATTCAACCCGCAAACCGCAGCACCCGGCGCCGATGGGCTCCGCTCGGCATCACCTCACGCGCGCGCCGCCGGAGGCGGCCGAAAGGACAGCCGCCGCGAAGCGGTGTCCTTTGGCCGGTGGGGCGGTGTTCTTGGGGCGGTTCTGGTGGGTCAGCCCTTGATGGCGCCGCCTAGGGCGAAGGCGCCGCCTAGTTTGCGGCTGAGGAGGAGGTAGAGGAGGAGTACGGGGGTGGTGTAGATGAGGGAGTACGCCGCCAGCTGTCCGTAGTTCGGTTCGCCGTACTGGCCGAAGAACGTGAAGATGCTGACCGACGCCGGCAGCCGTTCGGGTGACAGCAGCAGCATGAACGGGACGAAGAAGTTGCCCCACATCCCGATGAAGGTGAAGATCAGCACGACCGCGATCCCCGGCCACATCAGCGGCAGCACGATCGCCCACAGCGCGCGCATGTTGCCGGCGCCGTCGACCCACGCGGCCTCTTCCAGGGACAGCGGTACGCCGTCCATGAACGTCTTCGTCAGCCAGATCGCGAACGGCAACGCCGACGTCGCCATGAACATGATGGTGCCACCAATGGTGTCCACCAGGTTCAGCTGCACGAACAACCCGTACACCGGCACCATGACCGCCGTGATCGGCAGCCCGGTACAGAACAACACGGTCAGCAAGAACGGCCGGTTGAACCGGGTACGGAATCGCGACAGCGGATAGGCCGCCAGTACCGCGCAGATCATCGTCAGCAGCGCCGACCCACCGCACAGGATGATGCCGTTCAAAACAGGCCGGTACGTCGTGTCGGTGTTGAGTACCGCCTTGAAGTTCCCGAGCGTCGGATGCGTCGGGAACTCCACGCGCAACCCGGCCGTCCGGTTGATCGACGCGAACAGCACCCAGAGCAGCGGCAGCACGAACAGCACGCCGATGGCCAGCAGGATCAGATTCGACGTCACCTTGCTAAGACGGTCGCGCGCAATCACGCTGCCTCCGAGTTGAGTCCACGCAGGTAGATCAGCGAGAACACCGCGCCGATCGCCAGCATCACCAGCGCGATCGCCGTACCGTAGCCGATCTGGGAGAAGCTGAATGCCTGCTCGTACATGTACAGCGGCAGCGTCTGGCTCTTGGTACCAGGCCCGCCGCGGGTCATCGCGTAGATCAGGCCGAAGACGCTCAGCGTCTGCAGCGTGATCAGCATCAGGTTGGTCATGATCGCGCGGGTGATCATCGGCAGCGTCACGAACGCGAGCCGCCGCCATCCGCCGGCGCCGTCCATCTCGGCGGACTCCTCGATCTCCTTCGGGATCTCGCTGAGCGCTGCGGAGTACACCAGCATGGAGAACGCCGTACCGCGCCAGATGTTGGCCAGCGACACCGCGATGATCGGTGCCCCGTACAACCAGTCCTGGCCGGGCAGGCCGACGGCGTGCAGCATCACGTTCAGCGTGCCGTCGTCGTTGAAGAACGCGCTCAGCAGGTACGCCGCGACCACCTCGGGCAGCACCCACGCGCCGATGACCGCGGTACCGACGAAGTTGCGCACGACCTTCGTCGATCTGCGCATCAGCAACGAGAGCCCGAGGCCGAGCGTGTTCTGGCCGATGATCGCGGAGATCAGCGTGAACACCAGCGTCAGCCAGATCGAGTTCGTGAACGCGCTGCTGCTGAACGCCTTGCGGAAGTTCTCCAGGCCGACGAACTTGACGTTCGCGGCACCGGTACCGGTGAGCGCCATGTTCGTGAACGCGGCGTACACGCAGTAGATGATCGGGCCAGCCAGGAAGACCAGCATCAGTCCGATGGCCGGCGACAGCGGCAGCATCCGGACGAGTTTGGCCGCCCGCGGCCGCTTGCCCGTGGAGGGCGTAGCGGCCGCGGTCGGTGCGACAGTCGTCGTCACAGGGGAGGTTTCCCTTCGAGCCGGGGACAGTCCGGGGGCGAGCCCGGGACTACTGGCCGGTGCTCTGGGTCGTCGTCTTGTCCTTGCCGCCGACGATTCCCTCGACCGCCTGGTCGTAGTTCTTCGCGGCGTCGTCCGGCGAGGACTGCCCGGTCATCACCGATTCCATCGCGGTGATGATCTCGTTCGACACCTTCGGGTACTCCGGCAGCGCCGGCCGGTACACGGTCACCGACACCAGGTCGGTGAAGAACTGCGTGCTCGCCGAGGAGGACTTGTACGCCGCGTCCGCCGCCACGTCCTTGCGGACGGCGATCTGCGCGCCGTCGGTGGCGTACTTCGCCGCGTTCTTCTGCGTCTGCAGGGTCTTGATGAAGTCCCAAGCCGCGTCGGGGTTCTTCGACTTGGCCGGGATCGCCCAGGTCCAGCCGCCGGAGAGGCTGACCTTGCCCTTGCCGCCGCCGTCCTGCGTCGGCATCGCAGTCTGGCCGAGCACGGTGCTCCACTGCGGCCACGGCTTGGCGCCGGACTTCAGCCAGTTGCCGTAGATCCAGGAACCGTCGAGGTCGATCGCGAGCTTCTGCTGCGGCAGCAGTTCGGTGCCGACCTTGCTGCCCATGTTCGGGCTCAGCGCGTCCTTCGGTGACGGGGCCAGGCCCTCGGAGAAGACGGTCTTGACGAAGTTCAGCGAGTCCTTGAAGCCCTGGCTGCCGACGACCCACTTCTTCTGGTCGTAGTTGTACAGCGTGTCCTTCGTGCCGTACAGCAGCATCTCGAAGCCCTGCATGGCCGAGGCTTCACCCATCGGCTTGCCGGAGTACATGTTGAACGGGATGACGCCGGGCACCTTCTGCTTGATCGTGCGGGCCGCACTCAGTACGTCGTCCCACGTCTTCGGGTGCCAGTCGGCCGGCAGACCGGCCTTTTGGAAGATCTGCTTGTTGTACCAGAGCGCCCGGGTGTCGGTGCCGTCCGGAATGCCGTACGTCTTGCCGTCCTGACCACGCGCCGCACCCTTGGCGGTGTCCTCGAACTGGCTCCACTGGTCCCAGTTCTTGATGTAGTCGTCGAGCGGCCTCAGGTACCCCGCGGTGATGTCGGAGTTGATCAGGAACGTGTCCTCATAGACGATGTCCGGCGCGGTGTTCGGCGACCGCATCATCAACTGGATCTTGGTGTAGTAGTCGTTCTCGCTGGCGACGACCGGAACGATCTCGACCTGGGAGCCGGGGTGCGCGGCCTCGTACTCGGACTTCACGCCGGTGAGGAAGTTCTTCATCACCACGCCCGGACCCCACTGCTGATACGCGATCTTGATGTGCGCGGGACCGGAGCTCTGCGAGCTACCTGCCTCCGGCTGCTTGGTCGTCGAGCCCTGGCTACAGGCCGACACCGCCAGCAGCAGTGCGGCACCCAGTGCGGCCGCTGCTTGGAAACGTTTCCTCTTCACCATCACGTCCACCTTCGGGCAATCGTTGTCATCCCGGTACCACCACCCAAACCCTGCGGGCTTTCCCGTGACCGTAGGAGCCCTCGGCAAGCGAAGTCAATGCTTGACAGACAACGTTGTCGCCCCAGTTGCACACTGACGCGGCGACCGGCACGTAACGATCCGGTCACCGCGTTGTCATACCCCTACTTTGTCAGGCCGCGAGCGCTGACGCCTCGTGGCGCGCATGGACGGCGCGTCCCCGGCCGCGGAGTGCGCCGAGGCCGCAGAGAAGTACGCCGGCGACCAGCCAGCAGGCGAGTACGAGGAGTGGCCGGCCGGCTCCGTTGCCGTCGAAGAAGCTCACCGAACGTAGCGCAGTACCCGCTGCTCCAGGCGGCAGGAACTGCCCGAACGTGCCCCAGCCGCTCGGCAGCATCTCGGGCGCGCTGGTCATCCCGGACAACGGGTTGCCGAGCAGCATCATCACGGCGCCGCCGAAGGCGAGCCCCGCCGTACCGATCAACCACTCCAGGCCCAGCAGCGTCATGCTGATCGCCCCGATCGACATCGCGATCACGCCCGCGTTGCCCAGGTAGCTGCCCTCGAACGAGCCGAGCCAGTACTGCAGCACGGCGGCCAGCGCTAGCCCACCGGTGATCGCGAACGCGAGTGCCCCGATCATCCGCTTCGCCCCGGACCGAACCAGCTGGGTCAGCGCCCCGGCGGCGATGATCCCGCCGAGAACGAGCGGCAGCGCACCGGCAGCCAGGCCTGCTCCGCGCGGATCGTCCTTGGGCAGCGGGACGATGTCGGTGACCTTCGCCGCGCCGTCCGGGTGCATCCGGCCCGCGAGCTGCGTGAGGATCTGCGCGACCGCGGGCCCACCGGCCGACGCGGTCAGTACCTCGGGTTGCCCCGTGTCGAGCACGATCGCGCCGTACGCGTCCCGGTCCTTGATCCGCTGCACCGCCGCCTGCCGATCCGGTACGTCGGTGAGCGCGAAGCCGCCCGGAATCGCCTGGTCGAGCGCGGTCTTCACCTGCGTGACGGCCGGCGCCGGGCCGGACACGGCGAGCGGGACGTCCCGCGGTTCGGAGCGCGCGGACGGCCACGCGAACGCGATCAGGAACACGGTGAGTACGGCGGTCAGCAGCGTGACGACCGCGATCAGGGGCGGCCGGCGCCGTTCAGTAGCCATCAGCTGGACTCCCTCGAGATCAAAACCGAATGATCGTTCTTTATGATTCCGAGGGTGGCAACGGGTCGGCGACTTGTCAAGAACGGACATTCGTTTTATGTTGCGAGCGTGCCCAAGGTCACCGAGGAACACCGGCTCGCCCGCCGCGCGCAGATCGTCGCGGCCGCGCGCAGGTGTGTGATCGAGGAGGGCTTCCACAAGACGACGATGGCGGACGTGATCCGCGAGTCCGGCCTGTCCGCCGGCGCCGTCTACGGGTACTTCAAGAGCAAGGAGGAGATCGTCGGCGCGATCGCCGAGGACGCGCTCAGCACGATCGACGAGCTGTTCGGGACGATCCTCGCCACCGACGACCCGCTCACCCCGCTGGCCGCGCTCGAAGCGACCATCGACCACGTCGTCGAGATCGCGCAGCGTCCCGGCGGCGACGTCACCCGGGTCGCGGTGCAGGCCTGGGCGGAGGCGCTACGCGACGACTCGATCCGCGACATCGCCCGTGGCAAGTACTGCAGGCTCCGCGACCACTTCCTCGAGATCGCGCGCCGCGCCCAGGCCGACGGTACGGTCGACGCCGGCGTCGACCCGGAGGACGTCGCGCAGGTCATGTTCAGCATGATCCCCGGCTTCGTGCTGCAGCGGCTGCTGATCGGCGACATCACTCCGGCGACGTACAAGGCCGGACTGCGGGCGCTGCTGCGGTCCTAGGTGGTGGAGTTTCACCCACCCTTTCCGGCGGTCCAGCACCCTCGGCGGGTACGTCGTAGGTCCGTAGCGTCAGCGGCATGAGGAAACGTGCGCAGGAAACAGCCGACGGGACCGGGTACTCGGTCGTCCTGCAGGATGTACGACGGGTCTACGGCCGGGGCGGAAACGCCGTCATCGCGCTGAACGGGATCTCGATGAAGTTCGCGCCGGGGACCTTCACCGCGGTGATGGGTCCGTCGGGCTCGGGCAAGAGCACGTTCCTGCACTGCGCCGCGGGGCTGGACCGGCCGACGTCCGGCAGTGTGCACATCGACGGACAGCCGCTGGCCGGGCTCAGCGAACGCAGGCTGACCGAGCTCCGGCGGGAGCGGATCGGGTTCGTGTTCCAGTCCTTCAACCTGCTGCCGACGCTGAACGTCTGGCAGAACGTCTGCCTGCCGCAGGAGCTCGACGGCCGCCGCCCGAACAAGGCCGCCGTCCGGCAGGTCCTGGAGCGGGTGGGGCTCGGCGACCGACACAAGCACCGCCCGGGCGAGCTGTCCGGCGGGCAGCAGCAGCGGGTCGCTATCGCGCGTGCGCTGGTCGCGCGTCCGGCGGTGATTTTCGCCGACGAGCCGACGGGTGCGCTGGACACGCAGACCGCTGCCGACGTACTGGAGCTGCTCCGCGAGCCGGTGCGTACGCAGGGGCAGACGGTCGTGATGGTGACGCACGATCCGGTCGCCGCGTCGTACGCGGATCAGGTGGTGTTCCTTGCCGACGGTGTGCTGGCCGGCAGCCTGACCGCGCCGACCGCCGAACAGGTCGCGGACCGGATGACGCACCTCGGCGCGCGTTCCCTGCAGGCGGTGGCGGGATGATGCGCCTCGCCCTTCGCACCTTGCGCTACCGGAAGAGCGGGTTCCTCGCCACGTTCGTCGCGGTCGTCTTCGGCACCGCGATTGTGATGGCGTGCGGCGGCCTGATGGAGACCGGCATCCGTTCGAACGTAGCCCCGCAACGCCTGGCCGCGACCTCGTTGGTCATCACCGGCAACCAGTCCCACCTGCGCCCCGGCGCCGAAGACGCCACTCCCCTCCCCGAACGAGTCGGCGTCCCCACCACCCTCCTCCCCCACATCCGATCCACCCCAGGAGTTCAATCAGCCGTAGGCGACTACACCTTCACCGCGATCACGAGCGGCGCGCCGGTGGTTGCCGAGGGCCACAACTGGTCGTCAGCCGTACTCGCCCCATATCACCTCAGTTCTGGGCACGCGCCGCGGTCCGGGCAGGTAGTGGTTCCGTCCGGGAAAGTAGGACAACACCTCACCTTCCTCATCAACGGCGAACCAAGGACCTACACCGTCAGCGGCATCGCAGCAGGCCCGGCGGGACATGCCTTCTTCAACGACCGCGACGCAGAACACCTGGTCCAGAACCCGGCACGCTTCGCCGACATCGGCGTACAAGTTGCCCCCGGCACCGACCTCGACAAGCTCAAGAAGCAACTCGAAACCATCGACAACCTGACCGTCCGCGCCGGCATCGACCGAGGATTGGCTGAGCACCCCGACGCCGAGTCCCACCGCACCGCACTCATCTCGATCGCCGGCTCCTTCGGCGGTATCGCCGCCATGACGATGATGTTCGTCGTCACCTCGACGCTCGCCCTCGCTGCGCAGCACCGCGAGCGCGAGTTCGCCCTGCTCCGCGGCATCGGCACCACGCCCGGCCAGGTACGCCGAATGATCCTCGGCGAAGCCCTCCTCGTCTCACTCCCAGCCGTAGCCCTAGGCGCACTCCCAGGCTTCTTCCTGGGCCGATTCCTCTTCGACCAACTGGCCTCCCACGGCGTAGCGTCCCCGGTGGTCGAGTTCTACCAAGGCCTCATCCCGTTCGCCGCCGGCGCCGGCGCAGCAGTACTCGCGGCCATCGGCGCCGCCCTCATCGCCGCCCGCAAGTCCGCGAAGATCCGCCCGGTCGAAGCGCTCGCGGAGGCTTCCCTGCAGCGCAGGTGGTTCAGCTGGATCCGCCTGTTCTTCGGCCTGGCCGCCCTCGGCGGCGGACTGGCCCTGCTGATCGTCACCGCAACAGTCATGAGCGGCCCACTAGCCGCAGCCACCGCGGGCCCCTCAGTACTCTGCTGGGCCATAGGTGTAGCCCTGCTAGGCCCGTTCTGGACCAAGCTGGTCCTGGCAATCTGGCGCTGGCCAGTACAAGCCCTGACGAGAGTCAACGGCCGCCTGGCCATCCGCAACCTCTCCGCACGATCCGTAGCCCTGTCAGCAGCCGTCACGCCAGTCATGCTCGCCGTAGGCATCTCCACTGCCAACCTGTACATGCAGACCACGCAGGTACACGCCTCCGCAACAGCATTCACCCGCGATCTCAGAGCAGACGCAGTACTGGTCTCGGACGCCGGCCTGTCCGCAAAGCTCCTCGACCAGGTGAGAGCTACTCCTGGTGTGGCGAGCGCCTCGGCGTACGTACGCAGCATGGGCGCGGTCGACGACCCCCGCAACGCCCCCTTCGACGAGGACGGCGCGCCGGTGGTCGGTGTCGACGCCCAGGGCGCGGACGGTACGGCGCCCGTACGCCTGACCGCAGGCTCACTCACCGGCCTGTCCGGCCAGACCGTCGCGATCCCGGAAAGCATGGCCGCCAAGACGAACCGGGGCGTCGGCTCCGACATCACCATGACGCTGGGCGACGGAACCACGGTCAAGCTGAAGGTGGTGGCAACGTTCGCCGCCGACCGCGGCTACGAAACGCTCATGCTCCCCGCCGCTCTCGTCGCTGCGCACACAACGGACGGCCTGACCAAACAGATCCTGGTCCGCGCCGCACCGAACGCCGACGTACGCCCGGCCCTCGCCAAACTCGCCGCCGCCAACCCGGGCGTCCAGGTGGCAGACCGGGACGCGCTGGTCGCCACCAACGTCGAGGACCTGCAAACCCAAGCCTGGGTGAACTACATGCTCGTCGGCATGCTCATCGCCTACACCGCGGTCTCGGTCGTCAACACCCTGGTGTCGACCACGCTGCGCCGCCGCCGCGAGTTCGCCCTGCAACGCCTGACCGGGTCCACCCGCTTCCAGGTGCTCCGCATGCTCACCACTGAAAGCACGCTGATCACCCTCACCGGCATCACGCTCGGTACGGCGGTAGCACTCGCCTGTCTCCTCCCGTACTCCGCGAAGGTCTCCGGCAGCGCCATCCCGACCGGCCCGATCTGGATCTACCTGACAGTCGCCGCCACCGCAGCCGCGCTGACGTTCCTGTCCACCCTCATCCCCGCAACCACCGCGCTACGCCACCCCGCCACCCAACCGACTCACAGCGACTAGTGCGCCGGCGTCGGCTCGGGGGTGGGCTGAAGGGCGATGGTGGTGGCCTGGACGATGGCGGCGTTCGTCCGGATCCAGGTGGACAGCACCACCTGGAGATCCTCGAGGTCTCGTTCCTCGAGGATCACGCCGGGGACGGGGACGCTGGCGCCCAGCTCGGCGAGGACCGGGCGGAGATGCTGGTCGGCCAGGAGTTTGTGGCTGGGCGCGGCCGAGACCGTCACCGGGATCACTACGGAGCCGGCCAGCGCGGCGGGACGCAGTACATCGAGGAAGCTCTTCAGCAGACCCGTGTAGCTGCCCTTGTAGACCGGGGTCGCAACCACGATCACCGACGCCGACGACACCAGGTCGATCGCACTCGCCAAAGCCTCGCTGCCCGCCTGATCGCCCTGGAAGATCGCCGGCGCGAACGTCACCAGGTCGATCAGCTCGTCGATGCGGTACGGCGTACCGAGCTCGGAGGCGAGTAGTTCGGCAACGGAGGCCGCGGCGGCGGCCGTCCGCGAACCCGGGCGCGGATTGCCGACCACGGTGACCACGGACTGTGGCCAGACCGGCTGGTCCGCTACCACCTGCGACTCGAACGCGACTGACGCCATGACCCATCTCCTGAACCCTTGGAAGCAACTACCGTCGAGGGTAGTCAAAGTCCAGCCGCTTACTTGACTTTCTCAGAATCCGAACGGAGCTTGACGACGACGAACCAGATGACCGCCGCGACCGCGCCGGCCAGCACGACCTTCTGGAACACCCCGACCGACGACTCCACCACGTGCCACCGCTCGCCCAACTGGTAGCCGGCCACGATCAGCAGGCTGTTCCACACCAGGCTGCCGAGGGCGGTCAGCGGGAGGAAGACCACGATCCGCATCCGCTCCACCCCGGCCGGCACCGAGATCATGCTGCGCACGACCGGTACCAGCCGTCCGATCAGCACCGCCTTCGGACCGTGCCGGACGAACCACTGCTCGGCCTTGTCCACGTCGCGCAGCTTCACCAGCGGCAGCTTCGCGATGATGGCCCGCGTCCGGTCGCGTCCGAGGACCGCGCCCACGCCGTACAAAGCGAGCGCTCCCACGACCGAACCGAGCGTCGTGAACAGGATCGCGCTGAGCAGGCCGAGGTCGCCGCGGGCCGCCGCGAATCCGGCCAGCGGCAGGATCACCTCACTCGGCAACGGCGGGAACAGGTTTTCCAACGCCACCGCGAGCCCCGCGCCCGCCGGGCCGAGATCCTCCATCAACCCGACCGCCCATCCGGCAACACCACCACTTGTTGTCGTCATGCCCACGAACCTATTGGCCGGGGACAAGTCACACACTGGAGTCAGCCACCGGCTCGGCCTCGGGCGAACCACCGGGGGAAATCCCCCGGCCGGAGACTTGTGCGAGCCTTTTCCTCATGACTGTCGAGCATGCGCCGCGGGTCAGCACCTACCCGAACCGCGAGGAACTCGGCCGCGCCGCGGCCGCCGAGGCCGCCGCCCGGCTCCGGAAAACGATCGCGGACACCGGTACGGCGCGCGTGCTGCTCGCCGCCGCGCCGAGCCAGACAGCCACCCTGACCGCGCTCGCAACGGAACCGGACGTCGACTGGAGCAAGGTCGTCCTCTTCCACATGGACGAGTACGTCGGTCTCGGCCCGGACGCGCCGCAGTCGTTCCGGAACTGGCTGCGCCGTACCTTTCTCGACAAGGTGCCGCTGGCAACGTTCTACCCGCTGGACCCGGACGACGAGAACTACGCCGCGCTGCTCGGCGACGAACCCTTCGACCTGGTCCTGTTCGGCCTCGGCGTCAACGGCCACCTCGCCTTCAACGACCCACCCGCCGACTTCGGCGATCCGCAGCCCACCAGACGGGTCGCGCTCGACGAGACGAGCCGCCGCCAGCAGGTCGACGAGGGCAACTTCCCGACGCTGGCCGACGTACCGACCCACGCGATCACCGTCACCATCCCCCGCCTCCTGAACGCGCACACCCTGATCGGCTCCGTCCCCGGCACCACCAAACGCCAAGCAGTACACGACACCCTCACCCAGCCGATCAGCCCCAACTACCCAGGCACAGCCCTACGCACCCATCCCGACGTACAACTCTTCCTCGACACCGAGTCGAACCCACCCACCCAAGCCACCGGTGATTGACTGGCGTGATGGGAATCCAGGAGACCTCCGACGCCGAACTCGGCAAGGCCCGGGCCGTTCGCTGGTGGGTTCGTGGGCGCCGGGTCGGATCGATCGAGCGCGCCGCGAAGTTCATCGACGATGTCGGTTTCGCGCTGCTCTTCCCGGCACCTCGAACCGTCGTACCGTCGCTGTGGGACGCGGTCGCCGGCGAGGACGAGGAACCGTTCGGCGCCGGCATGGGGACGAACGAGCAACGTGTCTGGACGTGGAAGGACGAGCTGCCTCGCCGCGGTCTCGCCTGGTACGGCGCGTATCTCGGCGGCCGGGGTTCGTTCCTGTCACCGGAACTCCTGCGTGCCCTCTACCCGGCGGCGGGCGACGTCGGCGACCACCTGCTGATGGACCTGTCGCCCACGGCACACGAGATCGCGGAGGCCGTCGCGGCCGAGCCGATGCCCAGCGCGACGCTGCGAGCGCTGATCGGCGATCGAGGGCGTTACCAGCGGGCGATCACCGAGTTGCAGCGCAGCTTGCTGGTCACCACCGCCGGCGTGCACGACACCGGCTCGGGCTGGCCGGCCGCGTTGATCACACTCACCTGCCATCAGTTCGATGTCGGCGGCAGGACGGACCACGCGCTCGCTACCGGACAGTTCCTGGACACCATGCTCGCCACCACAGCGGGCGAGCTCGCGCGTGCGTTCCGGTGGCCGGTGGCGCAGGCACGAGCCCGTCTGACCGAACAGGTCGAGCTCGGCCGGGCAACCTTCGACGGCACCCGGTACCTGTCCGTTTAGCGGTGTTCGGCGAGGTCGAAGACGTTGCCTTCCGGGTCGGCGAGGGTGATCCAGTGAGTGCCGTATTCGTTGTGTTCGTCGAGGCGTTTGGCGCCGAGGTCGACGAGCCGGTCGACCTCGGTGGACCAGTCGGAGGTGGCGAGGTCGAGGTGCAGGCGGTTCTTGCCGTTGCGCGGCTCGGGGACCTGCAGGAACATCAGCGTCGGTCCGGCCGCGGTCTTGATGGTGGCGAAGAACTCGTTGGCCTCGGCATCTACTTCGGTCGACAGCACGTCGGCCCAGAAGGTGGCCAGGCGCTTCGCGTTCGCGCAGTCGACGGCGATGTTCTCGAGAGTGACGGGCATGGATCAACCTTTCAGGACTGGGATCTGCCGGATCGGCCAGCAGACCTCGGTTCGGTAGTCGGCCGGATCGGGGACGTCCCCGGGGCCGATCGGATACAGCTCCCGGATCGGACCGGGAGCGACCTCGCAGTACTCCGCGACGTGTGTACCGAGTGCGGCGTACGTCCGGTCGAAGTCGGTCATGTGGCCGGCGTGCACCGCGATCGCGAAGTACCCGCCGGGGAGGTCGACGAGCTCGACGCCCGCGGCCGGCGGCTGGTCGAGCGGGACCGGGTGGAACGCGACGACCTCGCCCTTGTCCTCGGTGAAGAACTCGTCACCGTACGTCGCTCCCGAGGTGCCGGGGAGGTCGACGGTCACGCCGCCGAGCAGGCCGTACGCGAACTCGAACCACGGCCCGATCTCGGACCGCAGCACCTGACCGCGGACGCCGTACGCACGGAAGGGCGGGATGTACCGGTAGTGCACGTCGAGGAGCGGGCGGCCCGGAGTGAGCAGCTCGCGGAGTGAGGCGACGACGTCGCGGGTGTGCACGAGTTCCTGCTCCATCCGCTCGAGATGCGTCCTCAACGTCTCCTCGCGCGCGGCGCTGTCGCCTGCCTCGACGACGGCACGCACGTCGGGCAGCGGCATCCGCAGCTCGCGGAGGCGGCGGATGAGCAGCGCGGTCTCCACCTGGCTCGTCCCGTACCGCCGGTAACCGGACGAGGAGTCGATCGAGACCGGCGCGAGCAGACCGATCTCGTGGTAGTGGTGCAGGGTCTTCACACTCAGGTGGGTCAGTCGCGAGAACTCCCCCACCGTCACCGTCGCCGTCATGTCGCCTAGCTTCCACCCTCCGGTAACAGGAGGGTCAAACGCGAAACGGCCCACCTGGAAAGTTTCTCCAGGTGGGCCGCTCGGACGTCAGCCGCGGTAGCGGGCTACTACCTTGGTGAAGTCCCAGGGGTTTTGGGAGATGCCGGAGCAGCTGTCGGCGCTGCCGCCGGTGCACGGGCGGTCGCGGTTGACCGACCAGAACGTGAAGCGGGCCAGGTGGTGCGCCGACGCGTACGCCAGGTTCGACTCGAAGTCGGACAGGTTGACGCGCTCACCCGCGTTGTCGGTCAGCCCGTTCATCGACGAGATGCCGATCTTGCGGTACGCCGCGTCGTCGCTGAGCCCGTACGCCGACTTGACCGCGTTCTTCAGGCCGTCCGCCGCCTGCTGCGTCAGCGCGCCCATGTTCGTCGACCCGCCGCCGAAGTCGAACGGCATGATCACCCAGCCGTCCAGGTTCAGCCCGGACGCCGCGCCGCGGTGGATCAGGTCCAGCCCGTTCCCGTCCGGCCCGGTCTGCGTCGTACCGAAGGTCAGGTACGTCGTGATGCCCGGGTTGTTCTGCTCCACGATCTTCAGCGCGTCGACGACCTTCTGCCGGACCGCGGCCTGGGAGAATTCCTGGTCCTCGATGTCGATGTCGATCGCCTTCAGCGACAACGCGTTGATCACCTTCTGGTACGCCGCCGCCAGCTCACTCGCCGTACCGCAGCTCTGGCCGAGCTTGTTGCCGGACCACCCACCGATCGACACCACGACGTCGCCGCCGTTCGAGCGGATCGTGTTGATCGCCTGCTGATCGACACCGCCGGTCAGCGGCCGGCTGCCGTCCCACTGCGGATTGCAGTACCCGTTGGACAGGATGAACGCCATCGTGAACCACTTCACCCCGGTCGCGTTCATCACGGTCGCCGGGTTCGGCGGGTCGCCCCAGCCCTCGTACAGGTACGGCGCCGCCGCCATCGGCGCAGCGCCCGTACCACCGCCGTCAGCCGCGGGCACGTTCCACTTCTGGTTGGCAGTGCCCGCGCAGGTCCACAGCTGCAGCGGTGTGCCGTTGGCGGAGTTGTTGCCGGTGACATCGAGGCACTTGTTCGCCTGCGGGTTCACCAGATCACGACCGGAGGTGTACGTCCACTGCTGCGCGCCGGACCCGTTACAGGTCCACAGCTGGACCCGCGCACCGTCGGCTACGGATCCACCAGATACGTCCAGGCATTTGCCCAGAGCCCGCAGTGTCCCATCACTCGACCGAGACCACTGCTGGGCGCTGGTCCCGTTGCAGTCGTACAGCTGAACCGCCGTACCGTCAGCAGTCGCAGCCCCAGCAACGTCCATGCACTTCCCGGCCAGCCCGGTGACAGCACCTGTTGCTGCCTGCGCCGGCGAGGCCGTCATCAGCAGGCCGCCGCCCAGCACGAGCGTCGCGGCGACCGCGGCCAGGCGCCTCATGACACGACCCACTTCTGGTTCGCGGTGCCCCCGCACGTCCACAGCTGCAGCGGGGTGCCGTTGGCAGAGTTGTTGCCGGTCACATCGAGGCACTTGTTCGCCTGTGGATTCACCAGATCACTCCCACTCGTATAGGTCCATTGCTGGGCGGCAGACCCGTTACACGTCCACAGCTGCACACGAGCCCCGTTGGCCACGGAGCCTCCGGAAACGTCGAGACACTTGCCAAGCGCCCGCAGGGTCCCGTCACCAGGACGCTGCCACTGCTGGGCCGTCGTACCGTTGCAGTCGTACAGCTGGACCGCCGTACCGTCGGCGGTCGCTGCGCCGGCCACGTCCATGCACTTGCCGGCCAGACCGGTGATCTGACCACCGGAGCTTCCACCGCTCTGTGACCCGGACCACGTGAAGGTCGCGGAGGTCTGCGTGGGCAGTGTGTAGACGAAGGACTGCGAACCCCAGTTCACCCGCACCGATTGCGAGCTCCCCGTGGTGTTGTAGGCGATCAGGGCCTTCGAGCCGTCCGGGTTCTTCCACGCGACGTTCTTGACCGAGCTGTTCGCGGTCGAGTCGATCCGTAGCGCGCCAGGCTTCACGAACTTGGTCAGGTGGCCCATCGTGTAGTACTCGACGGTCTTGGTGACCTGGCCGCGCTGGCTGTCGTTGCGGTGCACGGTGACAAGCCCGGTGCAGACGTTGCAGCCGGCGCCGACGTACGGCAGGTGGTTCTCGTCCAGGGCGATGCCCCACTTGACCCACGACTTGTCCCAGTTGCGGGTGTAGTCGATCAGGTTGTTCATGTCCTCGGTCTGCTGGTTCGCGATCCAGGTACCGCCGGAGTGCTCGGTCATGTACGCGTTCACCGCCGGGTACTGGTTGTGGATCTGCGTCTGCAGGTTCACGTCACCGCCGTACCCGTGCCAGGCGATCCCGCCGAAGTTCGGGTCGCTCCGCAATGCGGCGTCCGCGAGCGGGACCGAACCGAGGTCGTTGTAGTTGCCCCAGTTGTAGTCGAGCACCAGGACCTTGGTCGTCAGCCCGGCCGCGTGCAGCGCCGGCAGCAGGTTGTTCTTGGTGAACTCGAGCAGCCCGGAGCCGTTCCAGTTCATCGAGGCGTAGCCGGTGCTGTCCGTACCGCAGCAGGTCGGTTCGTTCTGCACCGAGATGTAGTCGATGTGGTTGCCCTGGGCCTCGTTCTGCTGCAGGTACTTGACGAAGTACTGCGCGTACGTCGGGTAGTACTCGGCCTTCAGCCAGCCGCGGTGGACGAAGTCGTTGTTGTCCTTCATCCAGGCCGGTGCACTCCAAGGCGAGCCCATCACTTTCAGGTTCGGATTGAGCGCCCGGGCCTGTTTGGTGAGCGGTACGACGTCCGCCAGGTCGTGCTGGATGCTGAAGTCGTTCAGGTCGCAGCACGTGTCGTCGTAGGAGTAGTTGAACCGGGCGAGGTCGGAGGCGCCCATCGGATTACGGACGAAGGACAGGCCGATCCCGTTCACCGGGTCGAACAGGTCCTTCATCACCTGGTCGCGGGTGGCCGCTGAGATCACGCCGCTGCTGTTCAGCAGCCAGGCGGAACTGTCGGCGAACGACGCTCCGCCGCCCTCGAACGACTGGTACGTCGTGTTCTCGTTGACCGTGACGGTCTGGTTGGCCGTTCCGCCGGCCGGGCCGAAGTTCACCGGGGCCTGCTGCTGCAGCCCGCGGGTGACGTTACGGCCGGCGGAGTCGTTGGTGGTGGTCAGCCAGACGTTGACCTGTTCTCCGGCGGCCTGCGCCGGTGGTGCGGTGCCGACACCGAGCCCGGCGGCGGCTACGCAGAGCGCAGCGACCACGGGCGGCAGGAAGCGTTTCATGGGGGCGGTTCTCCCTTGTTTCAAAGGAAGTTCATGACGGCGCCTGCCCGCGCCGCAACTGCTGGTCAGCACGAGGTAACCATCGGTGAGGACTCGTGTCAACGCCGGAACCGAGACTTTTTTCAGATCTTTTAATTAGTCCCGGGGTTGACGTGGGAGCGTTCTCACGGCACGCTGCCGCCCAATCACTCCTCATTCACGACGCCCCCGAAATGAGGTACTCATGAAGCGTCTTGCGCTGCTCGCGATCGGTGCCGCCTTGGTCGGCACATCTCTCTTCCAACCCGCCGCCACGGCGCACCAGCAGGCCGCCGCGGCGACCACGGCAACCGTCTGGGAGGACAACTTCGACGGCCCGGCCGGCCAGGCCCCCGATCCCGCCAAGTGGCGGTACGACATCGGTGGCGGCGGCTGGGGCAACAGCGAACTGGAGTACTACACCAACAGCACCCGCAACTCCGCACTGGACGGCAACGGCAACCTGGTGATCACCGCCCGGAAGGAGAGCGGTGGCTTCAACTGCTGGTACGGCCCGTGCCAGTACACGTCCGCCCGGCTGCTGACCGCGCAGACGTTCACCCAGACGTACGGCAGGTTCGAGGCGCGGATCAAGATCCCCCGCGGCCAAGGCCTCTGGCCGGCGTTCTGGATGCTCGGCGGCACCAACTGGCCGAACGACGGCGAGATCGACATCATGGAGAACATCGGCAAGGAACCGGCCACCGTGCACGGCACGATCCACGGCCCGGGGTACTCCGGTGCGAACGGGATCGGTGCCGCGTACAACCATCCGAACGGCTGGTCGTTCGCCGACGACTTCCACACGTTCGCGGTCGACTGGGCACCGGACTCGATCACCTGGTCGGTCGACGGCGTGCAGTACGAGCGCCGTACGCCGGCTGACCTGAACGGCAACACCTGGGTCTTCAACCACCCGTTCTTCATGATCATGAACGTGGCGGTCGGCGGCGGCTGGCCGGGCAACCCGGACGGCACCACGGTGATGCCGCAGACGATGACCG
Source organism: Kribbella jejuensis (assembly GCF_006715085.1). Classification (NCBI taxonomy): domain Bacteria; kingdom Bacillati; phylum Actinomycetota; class Actinomycetes; order Propionibacteriales; family Kribbellaceae; genus Kribbella; species Kribbella jejuensis. The sequence continues at coordinate 1,272,163 of NZ_VFMM01000001.1, forward strand.
TCGACTACGTACGGGTCTCCACCCTCGGCAGCACAGGTGGTACCGGCTCGCAGATCACCGGCCTGGCCGGCAAGTGCCTCGACGTCGCCGGCGCGAACTCCGCCGACGGCACGCCGGTGCAGCTCTACGACTGCAACGGTACGAACGCGCAGAAGTGGACGCGCCCCGGCGACGGGACGATCCGTGCCCTGGGCAAGTGTCTCGACGTGAACGCCGCGTCGGTGGCCGACGGCGCCAAGGTCCAACTGTGGACCTGCAACGGGACCGGAGCACAGCAGTGGACGTACAGCTCCGCGCACGACTTGGTGAATCCACCGGCGAACAAATGTCTCGATGTCACCGGCAACAATTCCGCCAACGCCACACCGACCCAACTCTGGACCTGCAGTGGCGCCGCCAACCAGAAGTGGATCGTCTAGTGCACTGCGCCTCCGTCGCGCAGTAGGCGTACTACGGGGAGGGTCGCGGCGCCGAGTGCAACGGCGTCGCGGCCCAGTTCGCACAGCACGATCGAGACCTGGGCGTACGGCCGGCGCAGCGCGTGCTTGGCCACCTCGGCCCGCAACTCGTCGAGGTACTTCTCCCCCAGCAGCAACCCGGCCCAGCCGCCGAGCACGATCCGCTCGGGATTGACCAGGTTCACCAGGTTCGCGAATCCCGCTGCCAGATAGCCGATCGTGTCCGACACGACCGTTGCCGCCGGCTCCGACGTCGACTCCAGCAGTTGGACGAACGCGGCCTCTTCGTCACCGTCGAGCACGCCGCCCGCCAACCGGTACCGGTCCAGCACGCCTTCCGCGCCGACGTACGCCTCGAGGCAGCCGAGCGCGCCGCAGCGGCACTGCCGGCCGCCGTACACGATCGTCATGTGGCCCCACTCGCCCGCGCTGCTGCGCGCGCCGCGGTAACTCGATCCGCCTGCCACCAAAGCGGATCCGACGCCCGAGCCGACCAGCGCGACCACCGCGTCGGTCGCGCCGCGGCCCGCGCCGAACCACATCTCGGCCTGGCCGAGCATGTTCGCGCCGTTGTCGAGGTGCACCGGGATATCGGTGCCCTCGGCAAGCATCGCGGCGAGCGGTACGGCGTCCCAGCCGAGCGTCTGCGCGTCGACGACCGCGTTGTCCTCGACCACGCCGGACACCGCCACCCCGAGTCCGAGCACCTGCGCGGGCTGCACGCCGGACGACGCGACAACGGTCGAAAGCCCTTCCAGGACGTGCTTCACGACCTCTTCGGGGGTCGGCTCGCTGACCGGATGGTCGGCCCGCGCCAGGACGTTCATCGCCAGGTCGAACAGCTCCACCCGGACCCGGGTCTCGCCGACCTCGGCGCCGACGACGTACCGAAACGTTGGCGCCACCCGCAACAGGACCCGCGGCCGGCCGCCCTCGGACTCGACCGAGCCGGCCTCCTCGACCAGACCCTCGGCGATCAGTTCGGCGACCAGGTTGCTCACGCTGGCGGCACTCAGCGACGTCCGGACGGTCAGCTCCTGGCGGCTCAACGGACCCTCGCGGTAGATGCTGGTGAGGATCACCGAGCGGTTGGACCGGCGCATGTCCCGCACCGTGGTCCGGCGTACTTCCATCCTCGACCTCACCCTGCCCGGCCCCGGGCAGGGCCGCTCGCCCCCGAGTCCATCATGCCGCCCGCGCGGGACGGAAGAGCTCCCTTCTTCCAGATCGTGAACTAAGTCCCGTTTCGTTACCGCTCCGTGATTGACGGCCCGTCGCGGTCTCGGCTTTGATCTACGGAACCGCTTCCGAAACCGGTTCCGGCCCATTCGTCCCGCGTCAGCCCCGACCGCCCGAGGGGAGATCCAGCGTGTCCATCACCATCGCCGATGTCGCGGCCCGTGCCGGTGTCAGCAAGACGACCGTGTCGCGCGTCCTCAACGGCAAGGGCGAGCTGGACCTGCGGACCGCCGAACGGGTCCGGCAGGTGATCGAGGAACTCGGGTACGTGCCGAGCGCCCGTGCTGTCGGCCTGGCCCGCGGCCGGACGCGGATCGTCGGGATGCTCGTCCCGTCGCTCACCTGGCCCTGGATGGGCGAGGTGCTGCAGGGTGCCGTCGACGTGGTTGAGAGCGAGGGCTACGGGCTGCTGCTGTTCACCTTCAACCGGGGTGCGGAATCCATGCAGCAGTTCGCCTCCCAGGTCTCGTCGCAGTCCTTCGACGGCCTGCTGGTGATCGAGCCCGAGGGCACCCTCACCTACATCGAGCAACTGCACGCGCGCGGTCTCCCGGTGGTCCTGATCGACGACCGGGACAAGCGCCCACAGTTCCCGTCCGTCGCCACCACCAACTACGCAGGCGGTGAGTCCGCCGCCCGGCACCTGCTGGAGCTCGGCCGCCGCCGGCCACTGGTGGTCACCGGCGTCGAACGCTTCGGCTGTACGCACGAACGCCTGGACGGTTTCCGCGACACCTACGCGGCGGCCGGGATCGAGCTCGACCCGAGACTCGTGTTCGAAGGCGACTTCACCTACGAGAGCGGCCGTCGCGGCGTCCAGCATGCCCTCGGCGAGCGGCTCGAGTTCGACGCGGTCTTCGCCCACAACGACCTGTCCGCCGGCGGCGCCGTCCAGGCCGTCCGGGAGACCGGACGGAACGTACCGAGTGACGTGTCGGTGGTCGGCTTCGACGACATCCCGTACGCCGAACACACCGAGCCGCCGCTGACCACGGTGCATCAGCCGATGCGCCAGATGGGTCAGGCCGCGGCCCGGATGCTGATGGGGTACTTCGGCGGCACGCCGCTGCCACAGGCCCCGCAAGTACTGCCGACGACGCTGATCGTCCGCAGTTCAACCGCCCCGAAGAACAGCACCCGAAGCAGGTCCCACTAGAGCTCCGGCGGCGGGGCAGCTGCCCCTGCTCCGCCGCCGGCGTACTCGCCCGATCGGCGTGAGCTCTTCCCATGAGAGCGCTTTCACGCCAGGATGCACTGGCCCACCGGCTCAGGGTGGGCCACCGCCAACGGAACACAGGAGGAACGATGCGAGCACGACGCACAGTCGCGCTGGCCCTCGCGGGCCTGCTCGCGGCAGCCACCCTGGCTGCTTGTAGTAACGGGGACGGTAAGGCTGCCGAGAACGGCTCAGGCGGCGGCGCTACTGTCCTCAACATCGGCATGCCGAACGGACCCCAGACCGAGAACCACAACCCGTTCCTCGGCTCCTCCTCGGGCGCCTCGCTGGGGTACCGCTGGATGATCTTCGAGCCGCTGGTGATGATCAACGGGATCAAGCCCACCGAACCGGGCAAGCCCTGGCTGGCGACCGAGTGGAAGTGGGACGCCAACTACACCAAGCTGTCGCTGACCATCCGCGACGGCGTGAAGTTCTCCGACGGCCGGCCGATGACCGCCGACGACGTCGCGTACTCGTTCCAGATCCGCAAGGACAACGAGGGCCTGAACTCCGACGCGATCCCGTACGGCACGATCACCGCGTCCGGCAACAAGGTGGACCTGACCTTCACCAGGTCGCAGTTCACCAACCAGAACAAGATCCTGACCGTGTTCGTGATCCCGAAGCACCAGTGGTCGACGATCAAGGACCCGACCCAGGACACCCTGAAGAACCCGATCGGCACCGGCCCGTACACGGTCAAGTCGTTCACCCCGCAGACCACGACGCTGACGTTGCGCGACTCGTACTGGCAGGCGCTACCGAAGGTCAAGGAGCTGCGGTACACGTCGTACAACGACAACAACGCGCAGACCACCGCGCTGGCGAACGGCTCGTCGGAGTGGAGCTTCGTGTTCGTGCCGAACGTGAAGGCCGTCTACCAGGACAAGGACCCGGCGCACCACAAGCTCTGGTTCCCGGCGAACCTCGGTATCCACGGCCTGTGGATCAACACCACCCGCAAGCCCTTCGACAACCCGGCGTTGCGGCGCGCGATGAACCTGGTGATCAACCGCGACGACATCTTCAACCAGGGCGAGGCCGGGTACTTCTACCCGAAGGTCGAGTCGATGACCGGCATCCCGACGCCGGCCGGTGAGTCCTTCATCGCCCCGGAGTACAAGGACCTCAAGCACAAGGTCGACGTCGACGCCGCCAAGAAGGAGCTCACCGACGCGGGCTTCAAGCTCGACGGCGACACGCTCAAGGACCCGACCGGCAAGCCGGTGACGATCACGCTGACCGACCCGGCCGGCTGGTCCGACTACATCACCGACCTGGAGATCATCAAGGACAACCTGTCCACGATCGGCATCAAGGCGAGCGTCGACAAGGCCAACCAGGACGCCTGGTTCAAGAACATCGACGAGGGCAACTTCGACGCCGCGATGCACTGGACCAACGGCGGCGCGACGCCGTACGACATCTACCAGAACATCATGGACGGCAAGATCCTGAAGCCGGTCGGCAAGGGCGGCGTGAGCGGTAACTACGGGCGGTTCAACAGCCCGGAGGCGACCAAGGCGCTGGACCAGTACGCCAACGCCGCGGACGACGCGACCCGCACCAGCGCGCTGAACACGCTGCAGAAGATCATGGTCGAGCAGATGCCGATCATCCCCACCTCGGCGTCCAACGTCGGCGGTCTCTACAGCACCAAGAACTGGGTCGGCTGGCCCGATGAGCAGAACCAGTACGGGCCGGCGCAGCCGACCCAGCAGAACGCTCTGCAGATCATCCTGAACCTGAAGCCGGCCGGCAGCCAGTAACAGCTGATCGCGGCGCCAGGCCCTCGACGGGCCTGGCGCCGTTTCGAGGAGAGACTGATGACGGTCACCGAGACCGAGGTTGTTCTGGAGGCCGAGGGCCTCACCAAGCATTTCCCGGTACGGCGTGGAGTCCGCGACCTGCTGTCCCGCGAGCACAAGGCCGTGCACGCGGTGGACGACGTACGGATCACGCTGCGCCGGGGCCGGGTCACCGCGCTGGTCGGTGAGTCCGGGTCGGGCAAGTCCACCGTCGCGCGGCTGATGGCCCAGCTGTACGGGCGGACCGCCGGCGAGATCCGGTTGCACGGTTCACCGGTGACAGTGCGCGGCGGCCGGAAGTTCCGGGCGTACGCGCGCAAGGTCCAGATGATCTTCCAGGACCCGTTCGCCTCGCTGAACCCGACGCACACCGTGCGGTACCACCTGACCCGTGCGCTGAAGATCCACGGCCGCGCCGGCGATCTCGAGCAGAACCTGCGCGCGTTGCTGGAGCAGGTGCAGCTCACTCCCCCGGAGCGTTATCTCGACAAGTTTCCGCACGAGCTGTCCGGCGGTCAGCGGCAGCGGGTGTCGATCGCCCGCGCGCTCGGCGCCGATCCCGAGGCGCTGCTCGCGGACGAGCCGGTGTCGATGCTCGACGTGTCGATCCGGCTCGGCGTACTGAACCTGCTCCGGGACCTGAAGGAGCGGCTCAACCTGGCGATCCTCTACATCACCCACGACATCGCCTCGGCGCGGTACTTCGCCGACGAGACGCTGGTGATGTACGCGGGCCGGATGGTCGAGGGTGGCGACTCGGAAACCGTGACCCAGCACCCCGCGCACCCGTACACCCGGCTGCTGATCGAGAGCGCGCCGGACCCCGATCGGCTCGGGCAACTGGGTACGCCGGAGGACCAGGCCGGCGGCGAACCGCCCAGCCTGATCGCACCGCCGACCGGCTGCCGCTTCAACCCGCGCTGCGTGTACGCGATGCCGAAGTGCTCGACCGAGCTGCCGCCCCGCTTCGAGCTGCCGACGGCCGGTCATTGGGCCGCCTGCTGGCTCTACGAAGAGGAGCCGGCGCGATGAAGTTTCTCCTGCAGCGCGTCGCCTTCTACCTCTTCACCGCGTGGGCCGCGCTGACCATCAACTTCTTCATCCCCCGGCTGATCCCCGGCGACCCGGTCACCTCGCTGATGGCGAAGTACCAGGGCCAGCTGAGCACCGAAGCCATCCACTCGCTCTACGTACTCTTCGGCTTGGACAAGCACGCCTCGCTCTGGAGCCAGTACGTCGACTACTGGGGACAGGTCTTCCACGGCGACCTCGGGCTGTCGTTCACGTTCTTCCCGACACCGGTCTCCGAAATCCTCCGGCAGAGCCTGCCGTGGACGATCGCACTGGTCGGTATCACCACCTTCGCCAGCTTCATGATCGGTACGTCGCTGGGCGTGATCGCGGGCTGGCGGCGCGGCTCGCTGATGGACGGCTTGTTGCCGGTGACAACGTTCCTGTCGTCGATCCCGTACTTCTGGCTCGGTCTGCTGGCGATCGCGCTGCTGGCCGGTCCGGACAGCTTCTTCCCGTCGTCGGGCGGCTACGAGCCGGGGCTGGTCCCGTCGTGGACCTCCGGCTTCATCGGCAGCGCCGTACAGCACAGTCTGCTGCCGGCGATCACGATCCTGATCTCGTCGGTGAGCGGCTGGATCCTGACCATGCGGAACATGATGGTGACGGTTGCGTCCGAGGACTACATCACGGTTGCCCACGCCAAGGGTCTGCCGGAACGCCGGGTGATGGTCAGCTACGCGGCCCGGAACGCGTTGCTGCCGAACGTTTCCGGGTTCGCTCTGTCGCTCGGCTTCATCGTCGGCGGCACGCTGCTGGTGGAAATCGTGTTCTCCTACCCGGGCATCGGCTACAACCTGTTCCAGGCCGTCGGCGCCAAGGACTACCCGCTGATGCAGGGGGTCTTCCTGGTCATCACGCTGTCGGTGCTGGTCGCCAACTTGCTCGCCGACGTCGCGTACCTGCTCCTCGACCCGCGCACCCGCAAGGAGGGCTGACCGTGTCCGCACCCACGAGCACCATCACCGCGGTCACACCGGAGGGCCCGGAGGTCGAGGCCGCCCCGGCCAAGCGCCGGCGGCTCCGGTTCGTGGCCAATCCGAAGGCGGCGACCGGCCTCGTCGTACTGGCGTTCTTCTGCCTGATCGCGATCATCGGCCCGTGGATCGCGCCGTACGACCCGTCCGCCCGTAGCAGCGACCTGATCCAGGCGCCGTCCGGCAAGCACTGGTTCGGTACGACGCACCTCGGCCAGGACATCTTCAGCCAGGTGCTCGTCGGCACCCGCGGCGTGATGTTCGTCGGGCTGCTCGCCGGGCTGGTCGCGACCGCGCTGTCGATCCTGATCGGCGTCAGCGCGGGCTTCCTCGGCGGCGCCGCGGACGACAGCCTGTCCGCGCTGTCGAACGTCTTCCTGGTGATTCCGGCGTTGCCGCTGATCATCATCGTGGCGTCCACGATTCCGTCCGCGGGTGACCTGATGGTTGCCCTCGTCATCGGACTCACGTCCTGGGCCTGGGGTGCGCGGGTGTTGCGCGCGCAGACGTTGTCCCTGCGCCGCCGGGACTACGTCGAGGCCGCGCGGGCGACCGGTGAGAGTACCTGGCGGATCATCACGTTCGAGATCATGCCGAACCTGACCGCGATCATCGCCTCCGGTTTCGTCGGTACGGTGATCTTCGCGGTGATGTCCGAGATCACGCTGGCGTTCATCGGCATCTCGACGATCTCCGAGTGGAACTGGGGCACGATCCTGTTCTGGGCGCAGTCGCAGCAGGCACTGGCCCAGGGCGCCTGGTGGTGGTTCGTCCCGGCCGGGCTGGCGATCGCAGTGTTGGGAACGGCCCTGTCGTTGGTCAACTTCGGTATCGACGAGTTCGTCAGCCCGCGGTTGCGGTCGAGCGGTCATACCCGGGTGAAGACGAAGGACGGTCACACCGTGCGGATGCGGGTCGGGTTCACGCCGGTGCTCTCGACGCAGCAGCCGGTGACCCCCGTCGTACCGCGCCGTGCTGAGGAGGAGGTCGCGTGAAGACGCCGGTGCTGGAGATCAAGAACTTCAACGTCGACTACGGGCTCGGCTCCTCGTCCGTGCAGGCCGTGCGCGACGTGACGCTGACGCTGCACCGTGGCGAGGTACTCGGACTCGCCGGAGAAAGCGGTAGCGGAAAGTCCACACTGGCGTACGGCGTCACGCGGCTGCTGCCGCCACCGGGCGTGATCAGCGGCGGGTCGGTCGTGTACCACCCGGCGTCGGGCGATCCGTACGACGTGATGGCGCTGACCGACGCGGAACTGCGGAAGTTCCGCTGGGCGGAGACGTCGATCGTTTTCCAGGGCGCGATGAACTCGCTGAACCCGGTGCACAAGGTCTCGACGCAGATGCTCGACGTGATCAAGGCCCACGAACCCGGACTGTCGCCGCAGGCCCGGACCGCGCGCGCCCAGGACATGCTGAAGCTGGTCGGCATCTCCGCGGACCGGATGGACGCGTACCCGCATCAACTGTCCGGTGGTATGCGCCAACGGGTGATGATCGGGATGGCGCTCGTCCTCGAGCCGCAGGTCGTGATCATGGACGAACCGACCACCGCCCTCGACGTGGTGATGCAACGCCAGATCCTCGCCCAACTCGTGGAACTGCGCGAACGCCTCGGCTTCTCGGTCCTGTTCATCACCCACGACCTCTCCCTGCTGGTCGAATTCTCCGACCGGATCGCGATCATGTACGGCGGCCGTATCGTCGAAGAAGCCCGCTCAGCAGACCTGTACCGCGACTCCCTCCACCCCTACAGCGAAGGCCTGCTCCGATCGTTCCCTGCATTACGAGGAGAACGGCGCGAGCTGACCGGCATACCAGGTTCGCCCCCCGACCTCCGCGGCATGCCTTCCGGCTGCTCGTTTCACCCGCGCTGCCCGCACGCCTTCGACCGCTGCTCCGTCGACATCCCCGTGCTGGGAATCCCGACGTCCCGCAACGACCCCAACAGATCTGTCGCGTGCTGGCTGCCTGGCCGCACCGCCTAGAAAGGCATCTATGACCCTCCCCAAGGGACTCCCCGACAACTTCCGCTGGGGCGTCGCCACCTCCGCCTACCAGATCGAAGGTGCGGTCACCGAAGACGGCCGCACCCCGTCGATCTGGGACACCTTCTGCCAGGTACCGGGCGCGATCGACAACGGCGACACCGGCGACATCGCCTGCGACCACTACCACCGGATGCCGGCCGACGTCGCCCTGATCAAGGAGCTCGGTCTGGACACGTACCGCTTCTCGGTCGCCTGGCCGCGCGTCCAGCCGCGCGGCAAGGGCCCGGTCAACCCGGCCGGCCTCGGCTTCTACGACCGGCTCGTCGACGAACTGCTTGCCCAGGGCATCGACCCGTGGGTGACGCTGTACCACTGGGACCTGCCGCAGGAACTCGAGGACGCGGGCGGCTGGCCGGAGCGCGACACGGCGTACCGGTTCGCGGAGTACTCGATGCTGGTGTTCGACGGGTTGAAGGACCGCGTCAACACCTGGACCACGCTGAACGAGCCGTGGTGCTCGGCGATGCTCGGGTACGCGTACGGCGCGCACGCCCCCGGGCGCCGCGAGTACCCGGCCGCGCTGGCCGCCGTACACCATCTGCTCCTCGGTCACGGTCTCGCGACGGTCGCGATGCGCTCCGCTTCACCACGTCCGTTGGACATCGGCATCACGCTGAACGTCGCCACGGCGTACCCGGCCTCGGACGCCGCGCCCGACGTCGACGCCGCGCGCCGGGCGGACGGGATGGGCCGGCGCATCTACCTCGACCCGCTGGTCCACGGCCACTACCCCGCCGACGTGGTCGCCGACTTGGCCCGCGAGGGCGTCGAACTCCCGATCGAGGACGGCGACCTGGAGATCATCTCCGCACCGATCGACGTGCTCGGCGTCAACTACTACTTCAGCCAGAAGTTCACCGGGTACGCCGAGGACGGTAGCACTGTCGACGCGAACGGTCTCCCGATCAGCCGCGACGTACCCCTCGGCAAGCCCCGCACCGCGATGGACTGGGAGATCGTCCCCGAAGGCTTCACCGACCTCCTGCTCTCCATCGCCCACGACTACCCCGGCCTGCCGATGGTCATCACCGAGAACGGCTCCGCCTTCGACGACGTACCCGACGCCGACGGCTTTGTCGACGACACCGACCGCACCGCCTACTTCACGTCCCACCTGGCCGCAGTGGCCGACGCGATCCAGCAGGGCGCCGACGTCCGCGGCTACCTGGCCTGGTCCCTCCTCGACAACTTCGAATGGGCCTACGGCTACGTCAAACGCTTCGGCATCGTCCGAGTCGACTACGAAACCCAATCCCGAACCCCCAAAGCCAGCGCCCACCACCTCAAATCCCTGGCAGAGCAACACCGCGCGCGGTGACTGACGGAGGAGTCCGCCTCGCGCGGACTCCTCCGTCCGGGTCAGCCGGCTTCTCTGTGGCTCTCGAGGTACTCGGTCAGTGCCTCGCGCATGATCTCGCTCGGCTTACGCTTGCGGCTGCTCGCGAATGCTTCCAGATCAGCGTCGAGCGCTCGCGGAAGTCGCACCTGGCGCACCGGCGACTTCTCCCCCGGTACCGCGTCGGGGTCGATCGACGGGCGTCCTCCCCGGGAACGCTCGACCAGTTCGCGACCGAAGTCGGCGGCGTCCGCACCGCGAAGGCTCGTCCTCGAGTTCTCGGGCAGGCTCATGTCGTGCTCGGCCCACTTGGCCGCGCCTTCGTAGTCCTTGTCAGTCACTTGTCCTCCTCAAGCCGCTCGAGGTGTTTGGGCCTGGCGACCATCACGTGAAAGATGTGCAGATCCCGAGGCGGCGTCCGGATGAAGAGCGTCGGCCGGACCGTCGCCGGTGGCCGCGGCTCATCGAACTCGCGCTCGACGTAGTACGCGTTCATGATCGCCTGCAACGCGTCCTCATGGTCGATGCCATGCTTGTCTGCGCTCGGTGCCCACGTGATCGCCATCGCGGTAATGTACTACAAAACGGCCTTTTGCAATACATAACCTCTCCAAGAGAGTACAGCCCGCCGACCGGGCGCACCACCCTCAGCTCACAGTTCGGCCGTTGCGTGTCAGCTGTCCTTGGTGGTGGCGACGATTTGTTCGGCTACTGCTCGGAGTTTGACGTTGCCGTCCTGGGAGAGTCTGGTGAGGAAGGCGAAGGCGCGGTCGTCGGTGAGTTTGTAGCGTTCCATCACGATGCCGACGGCGTTGCCGATCAGGCCGCGGGTGCGGACGGCCTCCTGCAGGTTCTGGATCTCCTGGGCGTAGCCGATCGCCAGCGCGGCCTGGTGCTTGAACAGTTCGCCGAGCGCGCCGAGATCGCCGAACGCGCCGGCTTTCCGGGCGTACAGGTTCAGCGCGCCGCGCGACTTCGGGGCATCGAACAGCCGGATGCCGGCCTGGGCCTCGATGCCGGCCGCGACCGCGGTGGCGGCGTACCGCGGAAAGCGCGGATCGTCGTCGAGGTTCGGTGAGACAACGTGGACGGAGTCGGCGGCGGCGTCGTAGCACGGCCCTTCCCGCAGTTCGTACTGGGCGGCGTCGACTCCCCACAGCAAATCATCGGTCGGCGCGACCGTTTCCAGCCGCCCGTCGGCGTGCAGCACGGTGATGCTGGCGTAGTCGACTTCCGGCAGCACCTCGACCGCTGCGGCAGTGATCCTGCTCAGCGTATGGTCGAGGTCACCCGGGGTGAGCACCTTCGCCAGGTGCTCAGCCTGCGCCATCAGCCGTCGCGTATCCATCCATGCCCGGTACCCACCCCGAATGCTCCCGATTCCGCCGCTGTCCCTGGGCGAGGAACGCCGCACTGCAGCAGAATCGTCGAATGGACCTTCCCGTCATCCCCGCTCCGGCGACGCTTACCGTAAGTGACGAAACCTTCACTCTCACCGCAACGTCAGGTGTCACCACGCCACCCGAACTGGCAGGCCCGGTAGCCCGGTTCGTCGAAGCAGTCGCGGCCGACACGGGCCTCGTCCTGACGGGCAGTTCCGGCATCACCGTCGAACTGGCCGCCGTAGACGGCGTACCACCTTCCACTGGTCTACGCGCCGATGGTGGACAAACGGATGAGCGGTACGGGGTCGAGGTTTCCGCCGGCGGTGTGCGCGTGTGGGGAGCCACGCCGGAGGGTGTGCATCGAGGGCTGACCTCGCTGCGGCAACTGATTTCCGCGCAGCTCCACGACGGTACGGCGGTTCTTCCGGCGACCAGGTTCGTCGACGGGCCACGGTTCGCGTGGCGTGGATTGTCGCTCGACGTCGTACGGACGTTCCACGCACCGGACGAAGTACGCCGGATCATCGACATGCTCGACCTCTACAAGCTGAACGTGCTGCACCTCCACCTGACCGACGACCAGGGCTGGCGGGTCGAGGTACCGTCTCGTCCCGCGCTGACCGAGGTGGGTGCCGCCGGCGCCCTCGGCGACCGCCCCGGCGGCTACTACACCCAGCAGGAGCTCGCCGACCTCGTCGCGTACGCCGCCGACCGGTACATCACCGTCGTACCTGAGATCGACATGCCCGGCCACACCGCCGCCGTCTTCAAGGCCTACCCGCACCTCGCCCCCGCCGAACCGCAAACGGTTGACCTCGGCAACGGTGACAAGCTCAACCTCGGCACCTTGGACCCAGCACGAGACGAGACCTGGTCCTTCGTCGCGGACGTCCTGGACGCCGTCATCCCGCAGTTCCCCGGCAGTGCATACGTACACATCGGCGGCGACGAAACCTGGGGCATGTCCGACGAGGACCACGCCGCGTTCGTCGAGAAGGCATCCGGGCTGGTCCGGGAACGCGGCAAACGGGTCGTGGGCTGGCAGGAGATCGCCCGCGCGAAACTCGACCCGAACGACCTCGTGCAGTACTGGCTCGACCTCGACATCGACAACATGCCCGACAACCCGGACGCGCCAACCCCGCCCGCGGAGCTCCTCCCGGTCCTGGTCGAGGCGCTCCGCAAAGCGAAGTACGACGCCCCGAAGGCGCTCGAGCAAGGCGCCAAGCTGATCGTCTCGCCCGTCACCTGGCTGTACTTCGACCGCCCGCACGCCGACGCCTCCACGGACCCCGCGCAGGAGGTGGCCCGCGCACGCCTGGGCCTCAAGTTCTACGGCGCGGCCTCGCTCGAACACGGCGTCACCTGGGACCCGGCTGACGTCGTCGCCCCGGACCAGATCGCCGGCGTCGAGGCCGCGATCTGGTGCGAAACCATCACAAACTCCGACGACCTCGAACTCCTCCTCCTGCCGCGCATCCCCGGTCTCGCCGAGAAGGCATGGTCCCAGCAGACCACCACCATCTGGCCGGAGTACGCCGCCCGGCTGGCGCAGCACTCGCCCGCCTGGCGAAATCGTGGCTGGACCTGGCTGCAGTCGACCGAGGTGGATTGGAAATAGCAGATGAGGGCGGCCCACCACGGGGCCGCCCTCTCCTCACCGCAGCTGGGTATCAGCAGGTAGCGGTAGGCGCCGCCCAGTCGGCGCGGTCGTTGTAGCCGCCGTCGCCCGCGTCGCCGACCACCAGGTCGAGGACCCGTACGCCGGTCAGGTCCACGTCGAACTGCTTCGGCGTGAAGCGGTCGACGACGCCGCTGTCGTACAGAACCTTGCCGTCACCGACGACCTGGAACGTCGACGTACCGCCTTCCGGCCCGACGTTGCTCACCACGTCGTCGATCCCGACGGTCCCGGTCAGCCGCGAGCACGCCTTGCCGACGTAGTACCGGATCAGCGACGGCGACGCGACACCGATGCCGGTCGGGTAGGTCGTACCGGTCAACTTGATCGGGTTGCCGCCGCCGACACTCTGGTCGATCGTCGGCGACATCCACCCGCTGGTCGCGGTGATCCACGCGTGATGCGACAACGGAACGGTCCCACTCGGCGGCGCGGGCGCGACCACCACCGGCGACAGCACGGTCGTCTGCCGCTGCGCTCCATACCGTACCGTTTGGTATGTCGTCGTAGCGGTCAGACTCGCGGTGCCGGGCGGCGCGCCGACGGGGAGCTTGACGGTGAAGGCGTACGTCGCCTGGTTGCCGCCCTCGATCAGAGCCGGCGCCTTCGACAGCGGCGTCACCGTCCACCCGCTACCTCCGGCAACCGTCACCGACGGCGCGAACACCGGCTGCAGACCATCGTTGCGTACGGCAACCTGTACGGTCAGCTCGTCTCCTCCGGCAACCACCGGCGCAGCGTCCGCCGGCTGCGGGTCGGTACCGACCTTCGTCACCTGCGGTATCCCGGCAGTCACATGCGGCGCAGCCGGTACCCCGCGCGCCTCCGCGACCCGGAACAGCGCCGTACCGTGGGCCGGCACCGCCGCGCTGATCACGCCCCCGCTGTCCGTCACCTTGTCCGTCCAGGCGTTCTTCAGCGTGAACCGATCGCCGGACAGCCCGACCGCTGCGGCGGTGGTCGTCAGGGTTTGAGCACTGTCGCCGCGGTTCAGCAGTACGACGGCACGCGAGCCGTCGGCTAGCCGCTTCACCCAGGTCTCCGTCGCACCGGCCGCACCGACACGTACCGCTTGCACGGCGGCCGGGTCCTGGTTGATCGCGATCACGTCGGGATCGGTGAGCATCCCGATCGTGGTCGCGCTGAGCTTGCGGACGTCGCTGCCGATCACGAGCGGCGCGGCCGCGACCGCCCACAACGTCAGCTGGGTCCGGAACTCCTCGTCGCTCATGCCCAGCTCCGGCGCCAGATAGTCCGGGTCGCCGAACGCGCCGGGCTTCACGACCTCCGGGTGGCGCGCGTTCGCGTCATAGTTCCGCAGTACGTCCTTGAACTTGATGTCGCCCTGGAACCCGACATCGGTGTACGTCCGCCAGGACTGCGCGATCGCCGGCGCGTACGACCAGGAGTTGATCGACTGCTGGGACTCCGGGTAGTTGCCCCAGTCCGGTGAGGTCACCGGGTTGCACAGGTTGAAGATCATCGGCCGGTGGCTCGCGTTGTTCCGCAGCGCCTGGGCGAACTCGGTGTAGGCGGTCTTCGGGTCGAGGTTCGCCGCGATCCCGCACAGGTAGTCGACCTTGACCGCGTCGAAGCCCCACGCCGCGAACGTGTCCGCGTCGTGCTGGTAATGGCCGCCGCTGCCGAGACCGCAGCGGCCCGGGATGTACGGACCGGCGTCGGTGTAGATCCCCGCGCGCAGGCCCTTGCTGTGGATGTAGTCGACCAGCGACTTCAGGCCGTGCGGGAACTTGGCCGGGTTCGGGACCAGGTCACCGGCGTCGCTGCGGGACTGGTCGGCCTGCCAGCCGCCGTCCAGCCAGACGATGTCGTACCCGGCCTTCGCGAGGCCGCGGCTGACCAGCGAGTCCGCGACCGACTTGATCGTGTCCTCGGTGAAATCGCCCCCGAGTCCGTAGTAGGTGTTCCACCCCATGTACGGGGTCGGGCTGAGCACCGGAGCCGTGGCCTGAGCCGCCACGGCTCCGGTGCTGGTGGCGGTGAGTACGCCGGCGGTCAACGCCGCGACCAGCGCACCACCCAGCAGTCGTTTCATCCCTTGCCTTCCTTCGAACCTTCGAGCCTTCGAGCGGAGGTCAGTCGAGTCCTTCGACGACGACGCAGAGCGAGTCCGCCGTGTCGTCGAACGCGATCCCGACCTGCAGCAGGTAGCTGCCCGGGTAGGTTTCGGCACCCACCCGATAGTTCTTCGCCGGATCCAGCCCCGCCAACGGCACCCGCCGCGGCCGGGTCGGCAAGGTGCCCCGCACGTTGCCGTCACCGGTCTCCCACAGAAACACCACGGACCGCCGGTCGCCCACGTACTGCACGCCATGCGTCAGGCCGTAGACGTTGCTGTCAGCAATCAGTTCCCGGAAATCCTTGTACTGCGCGATGTGCCGCGCCGCGATCTTCAACTGATCGTCCGACCACCGCGACAGATCCGCCCCGATCCCCAGAACGCCGGCCATCGCCACATGGAACCGGAAGTCCAACGAACGCCGCCGCCCGTCACGCGTGCCCTCGGCATCGGTCACCCAGGAACTCATCAAATGCGGCGCGAACCCGGTCCGAAAACCGTCCTGAATCCGGAGCCGATCCAACGGCGCCGTATTGTCCGACGGCCACAGCGTGTCCACACGCGCGGCCATCCCCACATCGACCCGAGCCCCGCCCCCGGCACACCCCTCGACGTAAACCTGCGGGTGCCGGTCTCTCAGCCGATCCAGAATGGCGTAAAGATTCGTCACCACCAGCCCGTCGACGTCCCGCCGCACATCCCCCGAGTCCAACCGCGGCCGATTGGCATCCCACTTCAAATAGGAGATGTCGTACGTCGACAGCAGCCGATCCAACGTCTCCCACACGAACTCCGCGACATCGTCCCGACTCAGATCGAGCAGCAGCTGATTCCGCACCAGTACCGGCTCACGCCCAGCCGTCCGCAGGATCCAATCCGGATGCTCGACCGCCAACCGGGACCGCGGACTGACCGACTCCGGCTCGATCCACAATCCGAACACGAGCCCCAACCTGCGCAGGTCCGTGATGAACCCGTCCAGACCAGCCGGAAACTTCGCCGGATCGACCTCCCAGTCCCCCAACCCGCCGGTGTCGTCGGACCGTCCCACGAACCAGCCGTCGTCCACCACGAACGTCTCTACCCCGATCGCCGCGGCCCGCCGAGCCAACTCGAGCTGGTGCTCCGCCCGGATGTCGAACTCGGTCGCGAACCAGGAGTTGTACAGCACGTGCGGAGTACGCCGCCGCGACAGGTCACGCTCGTACGAGTGAAAGACCCGCGCCAATCCGTCAGCGCCCTCAGCACTGCAAGCGCCGACAGCCTTCGGTGAATGCCACGTCTGCCCCGGACCGAGCCGCAGGCCCAGACTCGAGGGACTACGACCAGCCTGTATGCGCAGTAGGCCGGTGGCGTCGACGTCGGCGGTCATCTGCCACGAGCCGGACCACGCGAGCTGTACGCCGTACGCGACGTCCCCCTCCGTCGCGAGGAACGGTGAGTACGAATGGCCCGTGATCCCCTGCGCGCTCCCGATCACGAACTGCCCCCGCGGCAACGTCACCGATGCCTGCTGAAACTCACTGTTCCACTCGCCCCACAAGTACTTCACGGTGTTCCCCACCGGCACCACGAACGCCGCCGAATCATGCCGATGCAACGTCAGCTCAGCGGTTCCCGCGTTCGTTACGGAAACCCAGCGCTCAACGACATCACCGACCATGCGGTAGTGCAGGACCAGCCGGAGCACATCCACGAACACCAACTGCAGTTCATCCGCAACCTCGACGGCCTCGCTGAACACCGGACGTAGCTCGTCCGACCCGTCCGGTCCGCTCACCACCAGTTCCACCGGCGCCGTGTACCGAACCCCACGTACGGCGTACTCCAGCGGCTCCACGTCTGCGCGCGGCACGAAGTGCTCCGTACCGACAACCTCCACCGGCGCACCACCATCACCGGGGCCCCAGGCAACCAGCTGTGCCCACAACCCGTGCTCCGGTACGCCGACCACGTACGACGTCGACGTACCACGCAGCGTCCAGGTCCTCACTTGACCGCCCCGATCGCCAATCCACCGACGAAGTGCTTCTGGAACCGCAAGAACACCGCAACGGTAGGCACCGCCGCGATGACGGTCCCCGCAGCGATCACGTTCCACGACGACACGAACAGCCCCTGTAGCCCGAGCAACGCCGGCGTCACCGGCATCTTCTCGCCCGACCTGATGACGGTGATCGACCAGAGCAGATCGTTGAAGATCCAGGTGAACGACAACGCCCCGAGCGCCGCCAGCGCCGGCCGGGTCAGCGGCAGGATCACCGCCGAGTAGATCCGCCCCGGACCGGCCCCGTCGATCGTCGCCGCCTCCTGGATCTCCCGGGGTAGGTCCCGCATGAACCCGTGCAGCACGAACGTGTAGAACCCGAGCCCGAAGCCGACGTGGACCGCGACCAGCGCGATCAGCGTGTCGTAGTACCCGATCAACTCGACGAACCGCGAGATCGGGATCAGCAGGATCTGCGGCGGCAGCAGGTTCCCCATCAACATCAGCAGCAGCACGGTCCGCCGGAACGGGATGTTGTACCGCGCCAGCCCGTACGCCGCGACCGACGCCAGCCCCAGACTGAGGAGCACCGCCGGGATCGTCACGAGCAGGCTGTTGATCAGTGCCCGGAACTCGTCCGCGTCCTCCCACGCCGACTTGTACGTCGAGAACGTGAACGAATGGGGCAGCGACCCGAGCCCGTTCGCCGCGACGTCGTCGAACGACCGGAACGAGATCACGACCACCCACAGGATCGGCGCCACCCAGAGGAAGGAAACCAGGCCCATCGCGGTGTGGTAACCAATACGGCGGATCACGCTTCCTCCCGGAACGCACGAATCAGGTAGCCGAGGATGACGGCCAGGGCGAGCAGGAAGATGATGACGGCGAGCGCGGACGCGTAGCCGAGCTGCGTGGACTGGAACGCGGTCGAGTACATGTACGTACTGAGCAGCTCGGACGAGTGGTACGGACCGCCCTTCGTCATCGACCAGACGATGTCGAACGAGCGCAGTGAGTCGATGACGATGACCGACAGTACGACGGAGTTGACCCCCTTGAGCTGCGGGAGCGTGACGTACCGGGTGCGCTGCCAGGCCGAGGCGCCGTCGACCTTCGCAGCCTCGTACAACGCGGGGTCGACCGCCTTCAGACCGGCCAGGTAGAGCACCATCACGTAGCCGATCTGGCGCCACAGGGCCGGCACGATCACGGCGTACAAGGCGGTGTCGGGGTCGGCCAGCCACGGCCGGACGAAGTTGCCCAGGCCAACGGACCGGAACACCGTGTCGACAAGTCCATCCGGTTGGTAGAACACCCGCCAGATGAGCGCCGTCACCACCAGGCTGAAGACGACCGGCGTGAACAGCGCCGCCCGGTAGATCCCGACCCCGCGCCGCTCCTTCTGCAGCAGCAAGGCCATCCCGAACCCGCCCACCACACTCAACCCACCGAACAACACGAGCCAGATCGCCGTGTTCTTCAACGCAGTCCGGAAGATCGGATCCGACACCATGTCCGAGAAGTTGCCGAACCCGACAAACCGCGGCGCCGACAACCCGTCCCAACTGGTCAACGCCAGCCAGAACCCTTGCAGAGCGGGCCAGAACACCCAGATCGCCTCGATGACGAACGGCACCAGCACAAACGCGAGGATCAGTGGCGACACCCGCCGCATACCATACCGTTTGGTATGGCGGCGGCCGGCGGCCGGACCGTTGCCGGTTCGGCTCCGCGGTTCCACAGCTGCAGCGGTCACGCCTTGAAGACCTTCTGTGCGGCGGCTTGCCAGTCCTTGAGGATCTGGTCGATCTGGTCCGGCTTGTCGAGGAACTTGGTGAGCGCGGCGTCGGCGGTGGGCTGGAGCGCGTCCGACGAGTCACGGTTGAAGAACTGGGTGATCTCGGCGGCGTTCTCGATCATCGCCTTGCCCTTCTTCACCAGCGCGGTGTCGGCCGACTTCCCGTCCGGGTTCGCCGGAATCGCCGTACCGGAGGAGCTCTGCACGTAGATGTTCTGCGCCTCCGCGGTCGCCAGCCAGGTGAGGAACTTCTTCACCGCGTCCGGATCCTTCGCCTTCTTCGACGCGAAGTACCCGTCCGTCGGCGCCTCCTCGGCAACCGGCACGGCCGGATCGATGATCGGGAACTGGAAGAAGTCGATGTCGTCGAGCGCGTCCTTCGGCGCCGAGTCGGCGAAGAACGTGCCGATCAGGAACATCCCGGTCTTCCCGCCGAGCAGCGCCGACGTCGCCTCCTGGAACGGGAACGACTTGCCCTTCGGGTCGAAGTACGGCAGCACCTCGCGCCACTTGGTGAACACCGCCTTCACCTTCGGATCGGTGAAGTCGCCCTCGCCTGCGAGCAGTTTGCGGTGGAACGGCGCCCCGTTGATCCGGATGTTCAGGTAGTCGAACCAGGCCGACGCGACCCACGGCGTGTCCCCGAGCCCGATCCCGATCGGCGGAATCCCCTTGCTCTGGATGGTCTTGCACACGGCAACGAACTCGTCCCAGGTCTTCGGCGGCGTCACGCCCCACTTGGCGAAGTTCGACTTCCGGTAGAACATCCCCCACCAGTAGTAGCTGGTCGGTACGAAGATCTTCTGCCCGGCGCTGCTCGTCGACAGCGTCTGCATCGCCTTCGAGTAGTTGCCCATCGAGTCCCACACACTCGTCACGTCGAGCAGCAGGTCCTTCTTCGCGTACGAGTTCGCGACCGATCCGGCGTACCAGGTGTAGACGTCGGGCGGGTTGGTTGAGGTGAGGTACGTCGGCAACTGGGTCCGGAAGATCTCGGCGGCGACCGTGTTCAGCTTGACCTGCGAACCACCGGTCTTGTTGTACGCGGCAACGAGTTTCTCCATCGCCGCCTTGGCCTGCTCGCTGGACAGGTTCGACTGCAGCGCCAGCTCACCGCCCGTCGATCCGCCGCTGTTGCCGGGGCTCTGCGCGGACGTCGCGCACCCGGGAACCAGGGTCGCCGCGCCGAGCAGTCCGAGCCCTTTCAGAAAAGTCCGCCGATCCGCTGCCAAGGTCATGCCGGAACTCCTGAGATTCTGCCCGGCCGGCGAGGCCAGTCGGGTGAGTGGTGTGTTGCGGACGATCTTGCGGCGGCCGCTCGCAAGTGTCAATATTAATTCGTAAATTACGAGCAAATCGCTTGACCGGACAGCGCCGTCACGGTGAACTGATTGCCCTACTGGACTTGAGGAGGCGCGCGTGCGGCTGGCTGGGCGGGTGATCGTGGTGACCGGGGCCGCGTCGGGGATCGGCGCGGCCTGCGCCGAACGGGCGCTGACCGAGGGTGCGCAGGTCGTGCAGGTGGACATCCGGCCCTGCCAGGAAGTTCCGGGCAGGGCGATCAGCGTGGTCGGTGACGTCGCGTCGCCGGACACCTGGGCGGAGGCGCGCTCCCGCGGCCGCGACGAGCTCGGACCCATCGACGGCCTGGTCAGCAACGCGGTCGTCATCGACGTCAAGCCGGCCCACGAGCTCTCCCCGGCGTCCTGGCAACGCCAGCTCGACGTCAACCTGACCGCGTCGTTCCTCGGCTTCCAGGCCTTGTACGACGACCTCGTGGCCGGCGCGGGCTCCGTGGTACTCGTGTCGTCGGTGCACGCGATCGCCGGCCTCCCGGGGCATCCGGCGTACGCCGCGACGAAAGGCGCACTGGTGTCGCTCGGGCGGCAGCTCGCGGTCGAGTACGGTCGGGCCGTCCGCGTGAACACCGTGCTCCCCGGCCCGGTCGTGACGGCGCTCTGGGACCGCGTCGACGCCGAAGGACGCGAGCGCAGTGCGCAGGCAACCGCACTCAAGCGACTCGGTCAACCCGACGAGGTCGCGCAGGCGGTGGCGTTCCTGCTCTCGTCGGAGGCGTCCTTCGTGACCGCGACCACCCTGGTGGTCGACGGCGGATGGTCGGCAGTGAAGGACTCGGCGTGAGGGAGAGCAGCAGAGTGACGGGGATTCAGCGCGGGCTGCACGGGCAGATCGTGGAGGAGATGGCGCAGCGCATCCTGTCCGGGACGATCCCGGAGGGCGCGACCATCAACGTCACCGAACTGCAGTCCGACCTCGGCGTCAGCCTCACTGCTGTGCGCGAGGCTTTGAAGGTACTGACCGCGAAGGGGCTCGTCGACGCGCGGCAGAAGCGCGGCACGTTCGTCCGGCCGCGCTCGGACTGGAACCTGCTGGACGCGGACATGATCCGCTGGCACTTCAAGGACGCCGATGCCCGCCCCGAGCTACTCGAGGAGCTGCACGAGGTACGCGGCATCGTGGAGCCGGCCGCCGCCCGGTTGGCCGCCGTACGAGGTGACGACTCGAACCTGGCCGCGCTGGACGAGGCGCTCGCCGCGATGGAGTCGGCGGAGGACGATCTCGCCGCGGTCGCGGCTGACCTGGCGTTCCACCGGGCGTTGCTCGCGGCAACGGGTAACGAGCTGCTGACCAAGATGGAAGTCATCATGGAGACCGGCCTGGCCGACCGTGATCGCCTGGTCCACAAGGTGAAACCGTCCGGCGACCCGGTGCCGAGCCACCGGCGGGTCGTGGACGCCGTCCGGGCGCACGATCCCGACGCCGCCGAGCTCGCGATGCGGCAACTGTTGGCGAAGGCTGCCGAGGACCTGACCGAAGTACGCGGCTCGGCGTCCCGTAAGGGGCGCCGGTGAAGATCGAGAGAATCGAGACGTTCCTCGTTCCACCGCGCTGGTTGTTCTGCCGGATCGAGACCAGCGACGGCGTCGTCGGGTGGGGTGAGCCGGTCGTCGAGGGGCGCGCGGAGGTGGTGCGCGCCGCGATCGACGTACTCGCGGAGTACCTGATCGGCCAGGATCCGCTGCAGATCGAACGGCACTGGCAGGTGCTGACCAAGGGCGGCTTCTACCGTGGCGGACCGGTGCTGAGCAGCGCGGTCGCCGGGTTGGACCATGCGCTGTGGGACATCGCGGGCAAGGTGTACGGCGCCCCCGTGGCGGCGCTGCTCGGCGGACGGGTACGCGATCGGGTGCGCGTGTATGCCTGGGTCGGGGGCGACGAGCCGTCGGCGATCGCCGATGCCGTCGCGGAACAGGTCGCGGCGGGTATGACGGCCGTGAAGATGAACGCCAGCGGGCGGATCCGGGTTTCCCCATCCGTTGCTGAGATCAACGACATCGTCACGCGGCTGTCTGCTGCGCGGTCGGCCCTGGGTGACTCGCGTGACGTGGCGATCGACCTGCACGGCCGGGTCGGTGTCGCCGGCGCGCGGCGCATCCTGCACGCGGTGGAGGATCTGCAGCCGATGTTCGTCGAGGAACCGGTGCTTCCGGAACAGATGGCGCATCTGCCCGAGGTCGTTGCCACGTCGACGGTGCCGGTGGCGCTCGGCGAGCGGTTGTACCACCGCTCCGATTTCATGGCGCCGTTGAACGCGGGTGTTGCCGTCGTACAGCCCGACGTTTCGCACGCGGGCGGAATCTCCGAGCTGCGGCGGATCGCCGTACTGGCCGATGCCCACGGCGCACTGCTCGCGCCGCACTGCCCGCTCGGGCCGATCTCGCTCGCGGCGTCGTTGCAGGTGTCGTTCGGTACGCCGAACTTCCTCATCCAGGAGCAGAGCCGCGGCATCCACTACAACCTGTCCAGCGATCTCATGTCGTACGTCGTCGACCCGGCGCCGTTCACGTGGAACGACGGCCACGCGGAGTGGAATCCCCTGCCAGGCTTGGGAATCACGGTCGACGAAGAGGCCGTCCGAGCCGCCGACCGTACCGGTCACGCCTGGCGTAACCCGGTGTGGACCCACGACGACGGATCGTTCGCGGAATGGTGACCAACCAGGACACGGCCGCCGTGGCCGTCGACATTGACGACGGAGGGCGCTGGACCTCGCTGCGACTCGCCGGCCGTGAGTGGTTGTGGTCCGGACCGGGCCTGACCGATGGGCCCCGCACCGGCCTGACCGCTTTCGTCGACGCCGGCGGCGTCGACGAATGCTTCCCCACCATCCGAGGCACCCCCGACCACGGCGCCCTCTGGAACCAACCCTGGCACCGCACCGGGGCCGACACGGTCTCGTACGGTGCCGCGACGCTGACCCGCACCTTCACATCCGTCCCCGACCTCGTCACCGTCGACTACCGCCTCGAAGCGGAACCGGGCTATCGGTTCGTGTGGGCTGCCCACGCACTGGTCGACTGCGCGGCCGGAGCAACCATCTCGGCTCCTTGGGGTACGCGAAGCCGCCTGTACCCCGAGGCAGCCGATCTACTGCGGGACGCCTGGCCGCCCGGCGCACCGTGGGTGACCGAACCCTGGCCGACCCAACTCGACCTGACAACCTACGGCCCAACCGACGGAACAGCGGTCGGCGCAGTTCTGCTGGACTGCCCAACGATCTCTGTGCGCGACCGCGGCGCCGAACTCACCATGACACTGAGTTGCCCCGAGCAACCAACGTCCACCGCACTCTGGCGCAACCAGGGCGGGTTCCCCGCGGACGCACCGTACCGGAGCCTCGGCGTCGAACCCATGCTCGGCAGAGTCTTCGACCTGGCCGAAGCCGGTCCGGGCGACGCCGCCGTCGTACCAGCCAGTGGTGAGCTGACCTGGCAGCTGACGCTCACCGCGAAGCCGATCCAATGGAACCAGGCGTCCATGCCAGCGCTCATCGGACGTCCTACAGCTACCGCGATCACCTAGGTTGGGGATTATGGATCTGCTCGCCGAACTCCGGAGCCGGAAACTGCTCGCGATCATCCGCGCCGATCGTGCGGACACCGCACTCGACTGTGTCGAGACTCTCGTCGAAGCGGGCATCACCGCACTCGAGATCTCACTCACCACGCCGGACGGCGTCGAGGCGATCGCGAGCGCACGTTCGCGGTACGACGCGGACATCCTGATCGGCGCCGGCACCGTCGTCACCGCCGACCAGGCCAACGCCGTCGCCGACGCCGGTGCGGACTTCACCGTCACCCCGGCCATCACCCGCGGCGCCCACCGCTCCGTCGAACTCGGCCTTCCGCTGTTGTGCGGCTCGCTGACCCCGACCGAGGTGGTCGCCGCCCTCGACCTCGGCGCCACCGCGGCGAAGATCTTCCCCGCCAAGGTCTACGGCCCCAGCTACTTCTCCGAGCTCCGCGCCCCGCTCCCCGACGCGCCGCTCATCGCGGTCGGTGGGGTCGACGCCCAGTCCGCCCCGAAGTACCTGGCGGCGGGCGCGATGGCGGTCGGCGTCGGCTCCCCACTCCTCGGCGACGCCGCGACCGGCGGTCCCCTGGCGGAACTGGCCATCAGAGCCAGCACCTTCCGTACCGAGCTCAACATCTGACGCCCCCATTGGCGACCCGCTGGGGTCGCTCCAGTTCCCGGAGTATGTGAGATGACAGATCTGCTGACGCTTGGCGAGACGATGGTTTCGGTCCGGACCGAGCGGCCGATGCGGCTGGGCGGGGACGCGCACCTGTCGATCGCGGGCTCCGAGAGCAACGTCGCGATCGGCGTGGCGCGACTCGGCCACGACGTCACCTGGTTGAGCGCCGTCGGCAACGACGAACCCGGCCGGCTGATCCAGCGCACGCTCCGCGCCGAAAACGTTCGCACCCGGATCCGCTTCTCCGACGAGGCTTTCACCGGCTTCATCGCGTTCGACCAGCCGTCGCACGACATCACCCGGGTCAGCTACCACCGCCGCGGATCAGCCGCCTCCACCCTCACCCCGTCCGAGATCACTGCCGCCATCGCCGAACTGTCGCCACGGCTCCTGCACGTCACGGGCATCACCCCGGCGCTCTCAGAGTCGGCACGAGCCGCGACGCTGGCCGCCGTACGAACAACCACCGCCCAGGTATCCCTCGACGTGAACTACCGATCCCGCCTCTGGTCCCGCGCCGACGCCGCAACCGCCCTACGCGAGCTCCTCCCCTATGTCCACACCATCTTCGCCTCCGACGACGAACTCGACCTCCTCACCGACGCCGAAGATCCCATCACCGACCTACTCCGCACAGTCCAAACCGTCGTAGTAACCGCCGGCCCCAAAGGCGCCTGGTCCCACACCAAAACCCCCACCACCCCACCCCCCGCCCCGCACCTTCCCGCCACCCCCACCGCCCCACCAGCCAACGCCCCCCTCCCCGCCACCCCCACCCCCGAGCCCCTTCCCGCCACACCCGCCGCACCAACGGCCGACGCGCCCACCACACCACCGGCCGCCACACCCGGCGCACTAACGGCCGACGCACCCCTCACCGCCGCACCCGCCGCACCCGTTGCCGCTTCCGCAGAGGTGCTCACCATCCACCGTCCCGCCCTGCCCGTGACCGTCGTGGACAGCATCGGCGCCGGCGACGCGTTCGTCTCCGGCTACCTCTCCGCCACCCTCGACAACCTCTCCCCCGAAGCCCGCCTAGACCGAGCCACCACCTCCGGCGCCTTCTGCGTCACCGCCTACGGCGACTGGGAATCCCTCCCCACCCGCCAGGACCTCACCCTCCTGACCCACACCCAAGGCACCGCCCTCCGCTAACCCAGCACCGGCACCGCTCACCCGCCCGACCCAGCCTCCCCGGCACCGCCCTCCCGCTGCGCCCGGCATCCCGGGCACGCCCTCCGCTGGACCCAGCGTGCTGGGCACCGCCGTCCGCTGGACCCGGCACCGCTTACCCGCTCGACCCAGCCTCCTCGGCACCGCTCACCCGCCCGACCCAGCCTCCCCGGCACCGCCCTCCCGCTGCGCCCGGCATCCGGCACCCCCTCCGCTGGACCCGGCGTGCTGGGCACCGCCGTCCGCTGGACCCGGCACCGGCCCCCTGAAGACGCGATCGCGCGCTGGCCGGTTGTTTCACCGGTGGCCTGCTGCAACCCGCCAGCGGGCACATAACCCGGCAGCCCCGTGTCACCGTGACCGTGGCTGTCTCGTCGTAGGTGGTGATGGCTGACGTGGGAGGAGTTGGAATGGGCGCGTCGGACGAGTCGCCGACGGTGCGGAGTGTGGCGGAGCTACGGGGGTTCGGCACGTCGGACCCGATCGTCCGCGACAAGGTGGATCCTTGTCCTGCAAGGCGGCCGCGACTACCAGGTCGCTGTCGCCGACGACCTCCCCGCCTGGCGCGAGGGACTGCCCGAGGCCACCATCAACGTCCTGGCCGCGGGCAACCACCTCTTCTTCGCAGGCGCCGGCCCGTCCACCGTGGCCGACTACCAGGTCCCCGGTCACCTGGACCCGGCAGTCGTCACCACCATCAGCGATTGGTTGCCCTAAGCAAGTAGCGCCGGGTCGGACTCCAGTTCGCGTTCGGGCTCGAGCGGCAGCACGATCTTGAAGACCGTACGGCCCGGCTCGGACTCGACCCGGAGGTCGCCGTGGTGCTTCTTGACCACGATCCGCCAGGAGATGTCGAGGCCGAGGCCCGTACCCTCGCCGATCGGTTTCGTGGTGAAGAACGGCTCGAAGATCCGCCGCCGGATCTCCTCCGGGATACCCGGCCCGGTGTCACCGATCTCGACCACCGCGTACGCGCCGTCGCGCCGGGTCCGGATCGTCAGCGTCCCGGAACCGCCCATCGCGCTGACCGCGTTGTCGATGATGTTCGTCCACACCTGGTTGAGCTCGGCCGCGTACGCCGGGATCGGCGGCAGCTCCGGATCGAAGTCCTTGACGACCTCGTACCCCTGGAGCTTGCCGGACATCATCACCAGCGTCGACTTCAGCAGCTCACGCAGATCGACGGTCTGGTACGGCGCCCGGTCGATCTGCGAGTACTGCTTGGCGGCACCGACGAGCGTGGAGATCCGGGTGACAGAGTCGTCGATCTCGTTCATCAGCGACTCGGTGTCGATCGTGTACATCAACCAGCGCACGGCACCTTCGAGGTACTTCGGGCCGACCGCCGTCAGCACCTCCTCCATCCACGGCACGTCGAGGCCCGCCTGGGCGAGCACCGGCGCCACGTCCCAGCTGGCCTGGACGTCGTGGTCGTCGAGCCAGTCTGTGAGCGCGTCCTCGCGGTCGGACAGCTCCATCGGCGGGATGTCCTTGTCCTTGTTCTTGTCCAGCCGCTCGACCGCGTCGTCCTGCAACGCGACGATCTGGTGCAGCTTGGTCGCGTCGAGCGTCCCGTCCGCGAGCATCGCCAGCTTCGAACGCATGCCGGACACCCGCTGCCGCAGTGTCGCCGCCGCCCGTACCGCCGCCGCGGCCGGGTTGTTCAGCTCGTGGGTCAGACCCGCGGACAACGAGCCGAGGGCAAGCAGCCGCTCGCGCTCGCCGAGCGTCTCGTTGGTCCGGCGCATGCCCATCACGAAGCCCTCGATCAGGTGCACCGCCATCGGGAACCAGGTGTTCATCATCGTCGCCATCGTCTCGGCGCTGATGACGAAGAACTCCGACGGCTGCGTGACCTGCATCGTCGCCGTGTACGACTTGTGGTCGTTGGCACCGAAGAACGCGTTGAAGGCGCCGGAGTACACCCCGCGCTGGCCGGTCCGGTTGATCTCCACCAGCTCGCCGTGCGAGAGCTTGCAGAGCCGGATCTCACCGCTGAGCAGCACGTAGCAGCAGGTCGCCTCGTCACCCTCGTTGAACACGGTCCCGTCGTGCACGGGTTCGACGTACCCGGCCTCGGAGAGCCACTGCAGCTGCTCCTCGGTGAGGCTCTCGAAGAGGAACAGCGTGCGCAGCTCGTCGGGCGTCAGCCGCTTCACAGCTTGGTCGGTCATCAGAGCATCTCCAGGTATCGGTGCACCAGTGTCACGGCCATCGCTCCGTCGCCGACCGCGGAGGCGACGCGCTTGACCGACTCGGCCCGCACGTCGCCGGCCGCGAACACGCCCGGCATGCTCGTCTCCAGGTGGTACGGCTCCCGGTCGAGCGGCCAGCCCGGCGGTCTGCCGTGCAGGTCGGGCCCGGTGAGCACGAAGCCCCGGTCGTCGCGGAGTACGTCACCGGGCAGCCAGTCCGTCCGGGGCGCCGCGCCGATGAACACGAACATCCATTCCGTGTCCACCTCACGCTTCTCCCCGGTCTCGCTGTTCAGCAGGGTGAGATGCTCCAGGTGCTCCGAGCCCATACAGGAAACGACCTGCGTGCAGGTGTGCACCTCGATGTTGTCGATCGCATCGATCTGGTCGATGAGGTACGACGACATCGTCGCGGTGAGCGATGGTCCTCTTACCAGCATATGCACACGCTTCGCATGCCTGGAGAAATAGACCGCGGCCTGACCGGCGGAGTTGGCTCCGCCGATGATGTAGACCTCGGCGCCGGCGCACGCCGGACCCTCGGTGGTGGCCGACCCGTAGTAGACGCCGCGCCCGCAGAGGTCGTCGACACCGGGCGCCTGGAGCGTCCGGTACGAGACGCCGGTCGCGAGGATCACCGAGTGCGCCGAGATCTCGCTGCCGTCCGCGAACACCAGCCGGCGGGCGTTGCCGAGCGTCTCGAGCCCGACGACCTGGCGCGTGGTCAGCAGCTCGGCCCCGAACCGGACCGCCTGCCGCCGCGCACGGTCGGTCAGCTGCGCCCCGGACACGCCGTCCGGGAAGCCCAGGTAGTTCTCGATCCGGCTGGACTGGCCGGCCTGACCGCCGGTCGCCAGTTGCTCGACCAGGACGGTCCGCAGGCCCTCGCTGGCGCCGTACACCGCCGCGCCGAGACCGGCCGGACCGCCGCCGACCACGACCAGGTCGTAGAAGTCCTTCGCCGGTGCCGTGGTGAGGCCGACCTTCTGAGCCAGCTCTGCCTCCGACGGCGCGATCATCACACTCGCGTCGGGCGTGATCACGACCGGTAGCGTCGTACCGTCCACCTCGGCCGCGTCGAGGAGGCGCTTGGCCTCGTCGTCGTCGACGTTGAGCCAGCGGTACGGCACCGCGTTGCGGGCGAGGAAGTCGCGGGCCGCGAACGACGGCGCCGACCAGCGGTGACCGATCACCCGGGTCTCGTCAGCGGACGGTTCGGGAGTCGCCTTCCACAGGTCGAGCATCGCGTCGACCACCGGGTACAGCTTCTCCTCCGGCGGGTTCCACGGTTTCAGCAGGTAGTGGTCGAGGTCGACCACGTTGATCGCCTGGATCGCCGCGTCGGTGTCGGCGTACGCGGTCAGCAGCACCCGCCGCGCGAGCGGGAACAGGTCCATCGCGGCCTCGAGGAACTCGATCCCGGACATCTGGGGCATGCGGTAGTCGGCGAGCAGGAGCGCAACGGGTTCGCCGCGCAGCTTCAGCTCCTTCAGCGCCTCGAGCGCCTGGGCCGGGCTCTCCGCCCGGACGATGCGGTTGTCCTCGCCGTACCGGCGGCGGAGGTCACGTGCTATCGACCGGGAAACGCCGGGATCGTCGTCCACGGTGAGGATCACCGCACGGGTCGTTGACGCTGTCATGCCTCCTTCATACCAGCGCAACCCACCAATCCGGCATCGGTAATCCACAGGCTCCGGCCCGGCTCGCGGGGGGCGGCGCGCGAGCCGGGCCGGTCCAGGCAGCGCCTCGCGGCACACAGCTATTCAGTAGAGACCTTCCATAACCACCGGTCAATGCCTCCCGACGGCGGGAATCCGACGCTGTCGGGAACCCGGCCTAAGGTTGGCGGGTGAGTGACATCGACTGGGGTCAAGGAACGTACGAGACGACCGCCGCCGACCTGCGACCGGCGGCCCGCGAACTGGTGAAAGCAGCGCGGATCCAGCCCGGAGAACACGTCCTCGACGTCGGCGCCGGAACCGGGAACGTCGCGCTGCTGGCCACCGAGCTCGGTGCCCGGGTGACCGCGGTCGAACCGGCCGCCAGGCTGCGCGAGGTGATCGCCGAGACCGCCGGCGCCCGCGACCTGACCGTCGTCGACGGCACCGCGGCCGACATCCCGCTCCCGGACGGTTCGGTCGACGTGGTCCTGTCCAACTTCGGGATCATCTTCGCGCCCGATCCCGCCGCCGCGGCGGCCGAGCTCGCCCGGGTCGGCAAACCGGCGAGCCGCATCCTGCTCACCAGCTGGCTCCCGGGCGTGATGGGCAAGCTGGTCGAGATCATCGCCGGCACAGTCCGTGAGGTGACCGGCCGCGGCAACCCCGGCGGCCCCGGCATCGACTGGCACGACCTGAACGCGTTGTCCGCCTTGTTCTCCCCGCACGGCTTCGAGGTCACGGCGACAACGCTGGAGCTCGCCATCACCACGGCCTCCGCAGAGGACTACTGGGAGACCCGCTTCGCCAATCACCCGCTCGGAGTGACGACCTTCCCGCTGCTGCAACGAGCCGGCCGCCTCGACGAGGTCCACCAGCGCTTCCTCCAGACCCTGGCCGACAACTGGACCACACCAAGCGGTCAGGTGCAGCTGCCCGCGCAGTACCTGTTGGCGACAGCCGTGCGCTGAGTGGCAGGTTTTGGCCAGCGGCTAGTTGAAGCCAAAACGGTGTAGTACGAGCGGTGGATTGGCAGGCTCTTCGGCGTCCGAGCTCGGGGGCGGGCGGCCGCGGCGACAGCCACGGCCAGGACTACATGCCGTGGAGGCATCACGTGAACCATCCGAACCTGCGTCGGCGCGCCGCACTGCTTGCAGGCGCCGCGCTGATCACCACCGCCTTGGTGGCTCCACCGGGCTCCGCGACCCCAGACGCCGCCGCTGCGCCGGCCGTCAACCGCTTCGGCTTCGCGCCGGGCCGGTATGTCGTCACGCTGGCCGACAAGCCGCTCGCGACGCACCAGGCCGCCTTGACCGGAGCCGGTCACAAGGTCGACGTCACCGGCGGGAAGGCGTACCGCAACTACCTGACCAGCAAGCACGAGCAGGTCGCGGCCGCCGTCGGAGCGAAGATCGACCACGACTACTCGGTCGCCCTGAACGGTTTCGCCGCTGCACTGACCTCCAAGCAGGTCAACGAGCTCAGCAAGACCCCAGGCGTCGTGTCTGTCGTACCGGACCAGCTGCACCACGCCCTCGACGACCGCAACCCCACCGACTTCCTGAAGCTCTCCGGCGCAACCGGCGTCTGGAACAAGCTCGGCGGTACGGCGAACGCGGGCAAGGGCGTCGTCGTAGGTGTGGTCGACACAGGCATCTGGCCCGAGAGCGCCTCCCTGTCCGGCCCCAAGCTCGGTACCGAACCGCCAAC
Source organism: Kribbella jejuensis (assembly GCF_006715085.1). Classification (NCBI taxonomy): domain Bacteria; kingdom Bacillati; phylum Actinomycetota; class Actinomycetes; order Propionibacteriales; family Kribbellaceae; genus Kribbella; species Kribbella jejuensis. Next base: position 1,303,551 of record NZ_VFMM01000001.1, read on the forward strand.
AGCAGCTGACCCGTACCGCCCGTACCTGTCCGGCTCGACGACCGTCATGCAGAAAGCCGACGGCCGTACGTTCACAGGCAGCTGTGAGGCCGGCCAGGACTTCACTGCCGACCTGTGCAACACCAAGCTCATCAGCGCGAAGTACTTCGGTGACGGCTGGCTCGGCCTTATCCCTCCGGAGCGCCGCGCCGACTATGTGTCCCCGCGAGATGGCGAGGGCCACGGTACGCACACAGCGACCACCGCAGCAGGCAAGGCCGACGTGGACGTCGTACTGGGCGGCCGTGACCTCGGCACTGTCACCGGTGTAGCCCCTGCCGCAAAGATCGCTGTCTACAAGGCACTCTGGTCCGGCAAGAACGCCAACGACTCAGGCGGCCTCACCTCCGACATCGTCTCCGCCATCGACCAAGCGGTGGCCGACGGCGTCGACGTCATCAACTATTCGGTCGGCTCGACCATCGAGTCGCCCGCAACCGACCCGATCCAGCTGGCGTTCCTGTCCGCCGCATCGGCCGGCATCTTCGTCTCCGCGGCGGGCGGCAACTCCGGACCGGATGCCTCGACGCTCGACAACACGTCTCCGTGGGTGACGACGGTCGGCGCCAGCACGGTCGCACCGTGGAACGGCACAGTCGTACTGGGCAACGGCCAGAAGTACGCCGGTGTGAGCACGACGGTGTCCACCGCTACGGGCAGCAAGCCGCTCGTCAACGGTATTGCCGTCAAGAACGCAGGCGCGAGCGACGCAGACGCACTGATCTGTCTGGCGAACACCCTGGACCCGGCGAAGACAGCCGGCAAGATCGTCGCCTGTGACCGTGGCATCAGTGCCCGCGTCGACAAGTCCGCCGAAGTGCAGCGCGCAGGCGGCGTCGGCATGGTGCTGTTGAACCTCTTCGACCAGGACGTGGTCGGCGACTCTCACGCCGTACCGACCGTGCACCTGAACACGCCCGGTGCGTTGTCGGTCCGCTCGTACGCGGCGCAGGCTGGTGCCACGGCCGAGCTCGTACCTGGTAACACGACCACTACCACGACGCCGTACCCGCAGATGGCCGACTTCTCTTCGCGTGGTCCGTCGCTGTCGAGCAACGGCAACCTGCTGAAGCCGGACCTCGCTGCACCGGGTGTCAACGTCCTGGCGGCCGTGGCACCGCCAACGAACGGCGGCCAGAGCTACGCGTTCCTCTCTGGTACGTCGATGGCCGCACCGCACGTAGCGGGTCTGGCAGCGCTCTACCTGTCACAGCACCCGGACTGGTCGCCCATGGCGGTCAAGTCGGCGCTGATGACGACCGCGGGCAACGTATTGACCTCTACTGGCGCGGTGGACACCAACCCGTTCGACGCGGGCGCTGGTGAAGTACAGCCGTCGAAGATGCTGGACCCCGGTCTCGTCTACGACTCCCGTGACACGGACTGGCTCGGTTACCTCGAGGGGACCGGCGTCAACACCGGTACCGGTGTACCGGCCATCAACCCGAGCGACTACAACGCCCCGTCCATCTCTGTCGGACAACTGTTGGGCACGCAGACCGTGACGCGTCGCGTCACCGCGGTGACGCCAGGCCTGTACCGGGCGACCGCTTCGGTGCCAGGCATGAAGGCAGTGGTCACCCCATCGGTCCTGAACTTCAGCAAAGCCGGTGAGACCAAGTCGTTCACGGTGAAGCTCACCCTCGACACAGCCGACTCCGGTACAACCACGAACGGCTGGCTGACGTGGCAGGGCGCCGGCAAGACAGTACGCAGCCCCATCGTCGTCGTACCTACCTCCGTACTCGCCCCGACCGCAGTGTCAGGTACTGGCGCCTCAGGCTCCGTGTCGTTCACCGCCACCGTGGGCAAGGCCGGCGTACCGATCCGCTCGTACGGCGTCGTGTCAGCTCCCCTGGTGCCGGGTGCGGTTGCAGCGGGCGCAGCAGACGCTGACCTGCCGGACTACCCGGTCACCGTGACCTCACAGACCAAGGCTGTGCAGTGGAACATCAAGACCGTGGACCCGGCCGGGAGCATCTGGCTGGTGCTCTACAAGGTCGTGAACGGCCAGATGCAACTGCAGTCGTTCGTCGGTGACGGTTCGAACCAGGCATCTGCCAGCGTGGCCGGACCGACTCCTGGTGTCTGGGGCGTGCTCGCCATCACCCTGTCCAACCCACCGGGGGCCAGCACTACGGAGTACACGATACAGACCAACGTCGTGACCGGTGGTAGCTCGCTCAAGGTGACGCCGTCGTCGGCACCGGGTGCGTTCAAGCCGTTCCAGGTCACCGCTTCCTGGTCGAGCCTGCCGACGGGCAAGCGCTCCACCGGCTTCATCGAGTTCCCGAACCGAGCCGGGACGGTAGTAACCATCAACTAGCAGTGCGGCGGGCCCGCTCGTGCGGGCCCGCCCATCAACGCCAGGTACTGCGATCCGCGGAGCTTCCTGGAACCGGCTCGAAGACCACGTCCTCATCGGGAACCTGCTGACCGTCCTTGGCCACGAAGCCCACGTCGACAAGGCCCTTCGACCGCGTGTCTCGCCGCAGCACAGTCGGCCCGTCAGCCCGGGGTACGTGCACATCACCCCACTGCTGCAAGGCAGCCAGCACGATCTTGAGGTCCGCACCCGCAGGGGTCAGATGGTACGACGACCGCGTCCGCTCGCCTTCCTCCCGGTACTCACGCTTCTCCAGCAGCCCCGCGTCGACCATGGTGGTCAGCCGGTTCGTCAGGATGTTCGGGGCGATCTTGAGGAAGTCGCGGAAGTCAGCGAACCGGGTCGTACCGAGGTGTGCCTCACGGAGGATCATGAAGGTCCAGCGGTCACTGACCAGCTCGAGCGCCCTGGCGATCGAACAGTTCGGCCGGGTCGCCATGTGCGTTGTCATCAGACCTCCTGGACCTTCTTCGCCGCCAGGGCCCCGGCGGCGCCGATCACGAGCAACGCCAGGCTACTGATGACGATGGCGCCCAGCAGCAAGGCCGTACCCAAACCGGACGCTGTGGCCACCAGACCGAGGGCCAGAGCGATCGCTCCCTGCAGGATGTACGCAACGAGGTAAACGGCCGAGACCGTGCCACCGCGGTGATGGGCCGGAGCGTGTGCCGTGATCAGACCGAGGCCGCCCGAGAACAACAGGCCGTAGCTGATGCCGCCGAGCACGGTCGCGGTCATGAACAACGGCAGCGAGTGCAGTTGGGCCGAGGTCTCAAGAACAGCCAGGTCGATCAGCGTTGCGACCGCGCCGACCAGGACGAGACGGCCCGGCTGGAAGCGACGTCCGGCGATCGCGGTGACGCCGATCATGATCGACATGATCGCGAGCACCAGACCGATCACGAAAACGTTCGCAGTCCCGATCAGCTGATGGGCGATCTGCGCGCCGAGCGCGAGGAAGACCGAGCCGAACGCGTATGCAGTCGTCACCGCCAGTGCGGACGCGACGTACAGCACCCGAATGCCCTGGGGAACGGAGATCGGGCGCGGCCGCCAACGGCCCTGGCTCTCGTCCTTGGTGTGGCGCGGGAGCCTCCAGACGAATCCGAAGACCACTGCGATCACGGCCAGCAGCACCCAGAAGTCCAGGTGCAGCGGCTGCGGCGCATACTCGATCAGCCCGCCGCCGACGATCGTCGCCAGTCCCAGGCCGGCCGCGGTCGCCGCAGTCGTCACGGACGAGGCCCGTGCGGCCTTGCCGAGCGGGCTGAACTCGACGACTGCAGCCGTCGCCGCGGTGAGTGCGAGGCCCACGCCTGCACCCATCAGCGCGCGCCCGGCATACACCCAGGCGACCGACGGGGCGACCGCGAACAGCAGTACACCCGCGAGGAGAGCGCCGACGCCGTACAGCATCGTCGCCCGACGGCCGATGTAGTCGGACAGCTGGCCGAAGACCAACAGGAACGCCACCAGCACCACGGGGTAGACGGCGAAGATTGCCGTGGTCGCAGTAGGAGTCAGGTGCCATGCAGAGGCATAGAGCGGGTACGTCGTCGTCGGGGCAGCGCTGGTCCACAGGCTGAGGCCTGCTACCGAAGCGGCCGTCCAGAAGCTCGCCTTCCGGTTCAGCGTGCGCGGTGCTCGGGTTGTGCTGAGTTCGAGAGTGCTGGTGGTCACGCCAGGTTCCTTCCGGAGCTGAATTGCACAATGAAACCCAGAACATCTGAGTAGCTCGATGCAATCCAGCGTCGGAAGTGATCCCGGTCATACCTCAGATCCAGCGGCGCCGGGCCGCCTGGACACCCGCTTGGAACCGGGTCTGCGCGCCGAGGGCGTCCATCAGCGCGCGGACCCGGCGTTGCGTCGTCCGCGGACTGATCCGCAGCCGCCGGCTGATCATGTCGTCGGTCGCGCCACCGGCCAGCAGCATCAGCACGTCCCGGTCCGGCGCCCGCAGCTCCGCCACCCCGCCGCCGGCCTCCAGCTCAGGCATCGGCACCGCCAGCCCCCACAACATCTCGAACGTCGCGATCAGCCCGTCGAGCAACCCGGTCGATCTGATCAGCAGATGACACTCGGCCGGCGCGCGCTTGGTCAACGCGACCAGCGCCATGTTGTCGTCACCGAGCACCATCTTCATCGGCATCTGCGGCAACACCCGGCTCTGCTCGCCCGCCGCCCGCAGCCCCGGGAGCACCGCCATCACCTCATCGGACTCGAACACCTCGAACCCGTAGATCGCCCGGTACGCCAGCCCTTGCTCGAGCCGCTCCAGCTCGAGCTCCTGCTGCGAAGCCGGCGGCGCCGAGTAGGGACCACGATCCAGCGCCCGGATCTGCACACTGCAACTGCGCTGCATCTCCTCGTACGCCGCCAGCAACGTCGGCCCGTCCTCGACCAACTCAACCTGATTCCCATCCAGAACCGGCTTCCCCCGCCCCTCCCGCAACTCAGCCACCACCCCCTGCAACCGAGCCACGTGCACCTCAAGCTCATCCAGCGGATCCCTCACCCCACGCACACTAAACCGCGTGAAGTAAGTCCCCCGACCAACGTCTCAAAGATCAACTGACGCCCAGGGTCCTGAGTCTTGGTGCGACGGCGCCTACGGGCCGCAGCTGAGGCAGGGCCAAGGGCGGCCGCAGTGAGAGCAGAGGCCTTCGGGGGTTGGGGGTGGGAGCCAGATGGTGGGGGTGGGTTCGGTGGGTGGGGTGCGGTCTTCGGGTGGGGTGGGGAGAGGTTCGTGGGTCCAGTGGAGTTGGGTGCGGGCGTCGGGGGCTTGGGTGGCCAGGAGGGCGGGGATGCCGGCGTCCCAGGTGGCGGTGCTGGGCCAGGGGCCGCGCCAGCGGAGGGTGGCTGCACCGTCGGACCACTCCACGCCCTCGGCGAGGATCGCGGTGGGGTTGGTGTGGCGGACCAGACGGAAGAGGCGGGCCTGGGGCTGCAGCGGGTTCACGTCTTCACGATCGCCCAGAACGCCCTGCGGACAACAGGTGTTTGCTGTGGGCTGTGGGAACAGCCCACAGCCACATGGCCTTGTTTTGAACGGTTTTTGTCGGCGAGGGCTTGTAACTTCACCGGCACGCACCACATGAGCTCGAAGCGACGAACGGGGTGGTCCTGTGACTTTCGGTTCCCTACTGCGGCAGTGCAGGCAGACGGCCGGGCTGAGCCTGCGGCAACTGGCAGCACAGGTTGGGTACGACCACAGCTACCTGTCACAGGTGGAGCGTGGGCAACGACCGGGCTCCACGGACCTGGCGCGGCTCTGCGACCAGGTGCTCGGCACCGACGGCCGGTTGTCCGCCACGTTCGAGCGACGGCCCGCCCGCGTGCGCCCGGAGCCGTTGGAGGCGGCGTGGCGTGGACTGGTCGGCAGCGTCGACGCCGATCCGGGTCAGCTGTTCGGTGACATCGGCAGTGTTCCTCCGGCCGCGCTGCTGCCTTCCCTCGTGCGGCAGCTGGCCGGCGCCGATCAAGCGGAGGCCGCCGAGCTGAGCATCCTGATCGCGGAAACCCTGACCAGGTTGGACGATCGGTGTACTGCGGGGCGCTGGTGGTGGGCCGCCCGCGCGGCCGCGGACAGTGCCGGCTGCGGGGCGACGGCGCGTGCCAGGGAGGTGATCAGCGGGCTTGCCGAGCGTCGTCCGTTGCCGGAGCTGCTCGAGCTGGCAGAGGAAGCGGTCGCCCTCGACCGGCAGGGGTACCTGCCGCGCGCTGCACGAGCGCTGGTGCTGGCCGAGCTCGGCCGGCGCGAGGAAGCACGTCGCGCGTTGCAGGAGTTGATCGGCGTCGAGCTCGCCCCGACGTACCAAATGCACTGGGTGGAGGGACGCCTCTGCACCCTGCTCGGGTACGGCGTGGCCGGCTGTGTGCTGCTGCAGCGCGCCAGGGAGCTCTGCCCGGAGAGGTGGATCGGCGAGCGCGCCCGGCTCGACTTGTGCCTCGCCGAGTGCCTGGCCGTTGCGGGGGAGGTCGCGGCCGGTCTGGCGATGGCACTGCGCGTCCTGGTGGAGCTTCCGGACGAGTGGCGCGACACCTTGGTGTACGACGCTGCCGACCGGGTGCTGTCCGTCGTACAGGCAGAGCCAGGGGCAACCGAGCTACGGCGGCTGATGGCCGGAGTGTGGGCAGCGGGTCGAGCTGGAGGTGAGGGCAGGGGTAGCGTGCGGTGAGTGACAGGTGAACAGCGGACGACGGTGATGACAGACGCATGGGACTTCGCGGTCGAGCTGCGGAGCGACCCGGCCAGTGCAGAGACCAGAGCTGCAGTGCTCGCGAACCCTGCGTTCGGCCAGTCCTTCACGGACCACATGGTCATTGCGAACTGGACTCCGGACCGCGGCTGGCACGACACGAAGGTCACGGCCTACGCACCGCTCAAGCTGAGCCCTGCCGCTGCTGTCTTCCACTACTCACAGGAGATCTTCGAGGGCCTCAAGGCGTACCGGCACTCCGACGGGTCGGTGTGGGCGTTCCGTCCCGACCGGAACGCCGCCCGGTTCACCGCGAGCGCGAAGCGGCTCGCACTGCCGCATGTTCCCGAGGACCAGTTCGTGGCAGCACTGCGGGCGCTGGTGACCGTCGACGAGTCCTGGGTGCCGTCGGCAGAACACGGCGAGACCAGCCTGTACCTGCGGCCGTACATGATCGCCACTGAGGCCGCTCTGGCTGTGCGGCCCTCCAACGAAGTGCTGTTCGGAGTCATCGCCTCCCCTGCCGGTCCTTACTTCAACACGGGCCCCAAGCCGGTCTCGATCTGGCTCACCACCTCCACGATCCGTGCCACCCCGGGCGGGACGGGCGCGGCCAAGTGCGGCGGCAACTACGCAGCCAGCCTGGCCGGCCTGGCGGAGGCCGTGGCGAACGGCTGCGACCAGGTCGCGTTCGTCGACGCCGCCGAGCACAAGTGGCTCGAGGAGATCGGCAGCATGAACATGTTCTTCGTGTACGCCGATGGCCGGATCGCCACGCCGGAGCTGTCCGGATCGATCCTGGAGGGCGTCACCCGCGCCTCGGTCGTCGAACTCGCCGCCGACCTCGGCCACCCGGTCGAGGAACGCCGCATCTCCGCCGACGAGTGCAAGGACGGCGTCCGCTCCGGCGAGATCACCGAGGTCTTCGCCTCCGGCACCGCCGCCGTCATCACCCCGATCGGCCGCCTCGCCTGGCCGGACGGCGACCTGACCATCGGCGACCACTCGGTCAACTACGGCGTCGGCCCGGTGACCGCGAAGATCCGCAGTACCCTCCTCGACGTCCAGTACGGCCGAATCCCCGACACCCGGGGCTGGCTCACGCGCCTGGCCTGACCCCGGTTGTCCCTGGAGCCAGTTAAGTTGGCTCCATGGCGGCCAAGTCTCCGGCGATCGAGCTTGAAGTTGGTGAGCGGACGGTCCGGATCTCGAATCCGGACCGGGTGTACTTCCCTGCGCGCGGGGAGACCAAGCTCGACCTGGTGAACTACTACCTGTCCGTCGGCGACGGGATCGTGAACGCGCTCCGCGAGCGGCCGTGCATGCTGCATCGGTTCCCGGAGGGCGTCTCCGGCGAGAAGGTGCACCAGAAGCGGTTGCCGCACGGCGCGCCGCCGTGGATGGAGACCGTCCGCGTCAAGTTCCCGCGGTACAACCGGACCGCCGACGAGCTGTGCGTCACCGAGGTGGCCCACGTCGCCTGGGCGGTGCAGATGTCGACTGTCGAGTTCCACCCGTGGAACTCGCGGCGCGCCGACACCGAGAAGCCGGACGAGTGGCGGATCGACCTCGACCCGATGCCGGACTGCCCGTTCGACCGGGTCCGCCGCGTCGCGCACACCGTCCACGAAGTGCTCGACGAGCTCGGCGCGGTCGGCTACCCGAAGACGTCGGGCGGCAGCGGTATCCACGTCTACGTCCGCGTCGAGCCGGAGTACGGGTTCACCGACGTACGGCGTGCCGCGCTCGCCTTCGCGCGTGAGGTCGAACGCCGCGCGCCGGAGGACGTGACGACCACGTGGTGGCGCAAGGACCGCGACCCACGGCTCGTCTTCGTCGACTTCAACCAGAACGCCCGCGACCACACGATCGCCGCGGCGTACTCGGTCCGCGGCAACCCCGAGGGCACCGTATCGACCCCGATCCGCTGGGACGAGATCGACGACGTGAACCCGAAGGACTTCACGATCGCGACCGTTCCCCAGCGGTACGCCGAGCTCGGCGACCTGCACGCGACGATCGACGACAACGTCTACTCGCTCGACACCCTCATCGATTGGGCCGACCGCGACGAACGTGAAGGCGCCGAGGAGCCTCCGCCGCCCGAGGACTGACCAGCTACCACCTATGATCCCCGGGTGCAGACGTTGGACCCGGCCGCCGCGTATCAGCGGGCCGTCGAGTTGGCGACGCAGGGTCGACGGCAGATCCTCGGTATCACCGGAGCACCGGCGGCCGGCAAGTCGACGTACGCCGAACAACTCGCCGCACAACTGACCGCTGACGGGTATCAGGTCGCGCTCGTTCCGATGGACGGGTACCACCTCGCGCAATCCGTTCTCGAGACCCTGGGGCTTGCCGAGGTGAAGGGGGCGCCGCACACGTTCGACGGTTACGGCTTCGTCGCCATGCTGAGACGGCTCAAGGAGAGCCCGGACGAGCAGATCTGGGCGCCGCGTTTCGATCGCAGCATCGAGGACTCGATCGCCGCGAGCATCGGCGTCGCGCCCGAGGTCACGCTGGTGCTGACCGAAGGCAACTACCTGCTGCTCGACGAGGCGCCTTGGTCGACGGTACGGACGCTGCTCGACCAGTGCTGGTACGTCGAAGTACCCGAGGACCTGCGCCACGAGCGCCTCGAGGCGAGGCACCGCGCCTTCGGCCGATCCCCCGAACAAGCCCACGAACGAACCTTCGGGTCGGACGAACGCAACGCCCACCTGATCGCGGCCACCGCGCCGTCGGCCGACGCGATCATCCAACCCGGCTGATCGAACGACGGCTTGGTGTTCTGGTCTGCACCTGTTCTCGGTCATGGTGGTGACTTCGCTCTACCGGCGACGCACTCGCAAGTGATCGGCGGACACGCGCCGGATTCGACGGGCGTGACCCCTTGGGGTTGTTAACGTCAAAGTCCCCCCCAACGTGTGGTGGTCCCATCCCCCCGGGACCCACACGGACAAGCGCCCCGATCATCGATCGGGGCGCTCTGTTTTTCTTTCCAGCCGGGTGTCGATTCCGGCCTCTCCGGTTCGACGTATCAGTAAGAGCGACCAAAGGAGAGGGTCAGAATGAACATCACCACCGACACCCGGAACATGATCGTCACCATGCTGGCCGAGGGCAGCCCGGTCTGGTACGTGGCCGGCATGGTCAACATGCGCAGCCACGACGTGTACGTGATCGGTCGCGAGGCCGGCTATCCCGACAAGGCCGAACTGCGCCGAGCCGTCTGGGCCGCCCGCAACCGGATCCCCCAAGCCGCCTGACATTTCAGGTCGCTCCAGCCGCTGTCTGCCCCTGTGGGCGACAGCGGCTTTGCTCTGTCTAGGGTGATCGCGTGGAAGATGTCAGCGTCGTGGACTACCACACCGCCGGCGAACCGTTCCGGATCGTGACGTCGGTGGAGATCCCGGGCTTGTCGGTGGCCGAACGCCGGACCACGGCCCAGTCGTCCGAGTCAGTGGATGCCGTCCGGCGGCTGCTGGTGAACGAGCCCCGCGGTCACGCCGACATGTACGGCGGGTTCGTCGTACCGGCTGATGACGACGGCGCCGACTTCGGCGTGGTGTTCTGGCACAAGGACGGGTACTCGACTGCGTGCGGGCACGGGACGATCGCGCTCGCCACCTGGGCCGTCGACACCGGTCTGGTCCCGCCCGGCGAGGTGGTCATCGACGTACCGTCCGGCCGGGTCACCGCTCGGGTGGATGCCGATGGTGTTGCCTTCCGCAACGTTCCGTCGTGGGTGCTGCGACGCGACGTACAGGTGTCGACGTCCCGCGGCGACGTGCTGGCGGACATCAGCTACGGCGGCGCCTTCTATGCGTCGGTGCCCGCAACTGCGGTCGGTCTGTCGGTCACGCCGGACGCGTACGCGGACCTGATCGCGATCGGCCGCGAGATCAAGTGGGCGCTCGACCCGGTCGCCGTACACCCGGCCGATCCGCGCCTCAGCGGCCTCTACGGCACGATCCTGTACGACGACCTCGGCTCCTGGGCGGAGGGCCCGCACCAGCGCAACCTCGCGGTCTTCGCCGACGGCGAGGCGGACCGCTCCCCCTGCGGCTCCGGTACGTCGGCCCGCCTGACGCTGCTGCACGACGAGGGCCGGCTCGGTCCGGGGCAGACGCTCCGCCACGACTCCATCGTCGGTACGACGTTCCGCGGCCGCGTCGTCGAGGAGACATCCGAGGGCGTGATCACCGAGGTCCACGGCATCGCGTACCGGACCGGGACCGCGACCTTCACCCTCGATCCGCGCGACGGGCTGGGTACCGGGTTCGTCCTGCGCTGATCTCAGATTGCGACTGTCCTTGCCGTGGGTGACCGCTAGGTTGGTCCTCATGATCTTCATCACCGCGAAGTTCCGTGTGAAGCCCGAGCACGCCGACGACTGGCCGTCCGTCACCGCCGACTTCACGGCCGCGACCCGCGCGGAGCCCGGCTGCCTGTGGTTCGACTGGTCCCGCTCCCTCGACGACCCGCACGAGTACGTCCTGGTCGAAGCCTTCGCCGACGACGATGCCGCCACCCACCACGTCACCTCCGACCACTTCAAGGCCGCCCAGCAACACCTACCGCCGCACCTGGTCGAGACGCCCCGCATCGTCAACTTCAAAGTCCCGCAAGACGACTGGTCCGAACTCGGCGAACTCGCTGTCGAGTGAGCTCAGTGGAGGGTGTAGCCACCGTCGATCACGACCACTGAGCCGGTCATGAAGCTGGAGGCGTCCGAGGCCAGGTAGACGACCGTCGGCGCGATTTCCTCGGGCGTGGCGTACCGCTGCATCGGGGCGTCGTCGATCCAGCGAGACTTGAACTGTGGCTCGTCGACCGGCGCCATCTCGGTCTTCACGTAACCGGGCGCGACCGCGTTGACCCGGATGTTCAACGGCGCCCACTCCGCGGCCAGCGACTTGGTGAGCTGGTGCACCGCCGCCTTGGACGCGTTGTACGCCGGCTGCCACTGCGGCCGGTTCACGATCTGCGCCGAGATCGATCCCACGTTGACGATCGAACCGCCACCCACCGTGGTGAAGTGGCGGGCCGCCTCCTGACTGAGCTTCCACAGACCGTCGACATTCGTCGCGAACACGGCGTCCCACTCGTCATCCGGTACGTCGAGCGCCGGCCGGTGAACGCAGGCGCCGGCGTTGTTCACCAGAATGTCGAATCGCCCGGTCGCCTCCAGCGCCGCCTCGATGGCGGCCCGCCCGGATGCCCGATCGGTCACGTCGAGACCGACACCAAGGGCGGTCCGTCCGGTCGCCGCAGCGACCTGCCGGGCCGCCTGCTTCGACGCGGCCGCATCGCGTGCGCCGATCACGACGTCCGCCCCCGCTTCGGCCAACCCGGTCGCGAACGCGAGCCCAAGCCCTCGGTATCCACCGGTCACCAACGCCGTGCGCCCATCCAGCGAGAACCTGTCCAGGATGCCCATCGCACCATTGTCACGCGTCACCGCCGCCCGCGACGCCCGTCTCAGTCTCGAAGGTCAACCACACGCAGCCCAGGACCCAGATCGCAAAGACGAAGGCCCGGACCTGATGGTCCGGGCCTTCTTCCGTAGCGGGGGCAGGATTTGAACCTGCGACCTCTGGGTTATGAGCCCAGCGAGCTACCGAGCTGCTCCACCCCGCGTCGTTGTGTCTTCAGTTTAGAGGATCCGGGCCGTGCAACCAAATCGGTTCCCGGGGCGGCGAAAACCCGTGTCTGCGGACGGCTCCGCGGGCGTACCGTCCAAGTATGTCCCGACACGTCGTCCGCCCGTTCGAGGAGGCGGATCTGCCGGCGGCGGCCGGCCTGCTCGCTCAGCGGCATCAGACGCATCGCAAGCGTCACCCACTGCTTCCCGCCGACTACGAAGACGAGCGGCTGGCACTCACCGAGGTCACCGCAGCCTGGGAAACCGAAGGCGCGTCCGGAGCTGTCATGGTGGAGGCCGGCGAGGTCACCGGTTACTTGCTCGCAGCACCGAAACCGTCGCAAACCTGGGGCCCGAACATCTGGGTGGAGGCCGCCGGTCACGCCGTCCGGGAGCCGGAACACATCCGCGACCTGTACGGCGCTGCCGCTGAAGCCTGGGTCGACGCCGGCCACACCGCTCACTACGTCCTCGTGCCCGACGACGCCGAGCTGATCGACGCCTGGTTCCGCCTCGCGTTCGGCTCGCAGCATGCACACGCGGTCCGCCCCGTGCCCACGACGTCACCGACTCCGCCCCGGAATCTCGTCGTACGTCGGGCGACGCGTGCGGACATCCCTGTACTCGCGGAGCTCGACCTCGTACTGCCCCAGCATCAAGGGCAGTCGCCGGTGTTCTCGTCCGGCGAGGTGCCGACGCTCGAGGAGGCGGTGGCGGACTGGGAGGAATCGATCGACGACCAGGACTACGCCACATTTGTTGCCTCGTACAACGGTGATGTCATCGGCTCGTCGGTGGGGTGCTCACTGGACAAGTCGAGCGCGCACAGCGGGCTCGCGAAGCCGGACAATGCCGGGTTCCTCGGGTTCGCTGCGGTGCTGCCGGCGGCGCGTGGGCTCGGCGCGGGCCGAGCGCTGGGCGAGGCCGTGCTGCAGTGGTCGGCGGAGACTGGGTACACGTCGGTCGTGACCGACTGGCGGGTGACGAACCTGCTGTCCTCGCGGACGTGGCCACGGCTCGGATTCCGGCAGACCTTCCACCGTCTGCACCGGCTGATCGGACACTGACGGGCCGAGTTGTCCACAGGTTCGAATTCGCCGGTCCGGACGAGAGCCGATCGGTGCACCTTCTTGGACACGAAAGGCGTCTCGCAATCGGTGGGGCGCCGACCGTTCCCAGGAGGCTGTCATGTCACGTTCACTGCTTGGCTCCCGAGTCATGCCGTCCGCCCGCCGTATCGTGACCGGGAGCGCGGTCGTGCTGGCCACGCTCGGCCTCGCGACGACGGCCGACGCCGCAACCTCATCGACGTACTCCGTTGTCTCCGGATCCCCATCGACCGAGCAGAAGGCTGGCACCTTGGACGGCTTCGTGATCGAGAACCTGCCCGACGGCATCGGCACGCCGAGCGACTTCGAGTACGAGTGGGAGGACGTGTCGTTCCACAGCCGGGTCTGGGAGACCGGCCCGGATGCGAACGGCGCCTACAAGGTCGACCTCACCGTCAAGACGATCCGCGGCGAGAAGCTCACCGATCTCGAGACCTTGAAGAACTTCCTGGTGGAGTACGAGGAGAAGGACCCGGGCTGGCAGCTCACTCCCGTCAAGGTCGGTGGGTACGACGGGCTGTTCGCCGGTGACGAGGTGTTCTACTTCATCGAACCGGGGGTGGCGGCCGAGGTCACGATCGACCACGACCGGTTCACCGACGAGGACGTGCTCGACACCGCGGCCGGGTTCCGGCCCGAAGCGCCCTGATGCCGTAGGCAACCACCCCCGCAAGACGAAAGGGCGGCGACGCCGACAGGTGTCGGTGTCGCCGCCCGGAAAATGTCCTGCGGGTCAGCCTGACGGCGAGGCCGGCGGGCTCGACGGTGTTGTCGACGGGGTCGTCGACGGTGCTGTTGATGGTGTTGTCGATGGGGCGCCGGACGGTTTCGGTGTCGGGGTGGGCGTCGCCGCGGCACCGGCCGTCGCCCGGTCGAGCGCGGCCTTCATCTGGTTCACGTTCGACTGGTAACCGGCGAGGTCACCCTTCTTGAGGGCGTCCTGTGCCCGGTTGTAGGCCGCTTCGGCTTCGGCCAGGGCCTGCTTGACGGTCTGGTTCGTCTGTGCCGGCGGTGTCTTGGTGCCCGGTGGGTTCTCGCCCGTGTCGACGTTGGTGTTGAACACCTTCTCGAGGGCTTCCTGCAGCGTCGTCCCGAAGGCGACGTTGTCCCCGAAGGACACCAGGACGTACCGCAGGACCGGGTAGTTACCCGGCCCGCTGGTCCGCGACGAGTAGACCGGCTGGACGTAGAGCAGACCACCGCCGAGTGGCAACGTGAGGAGGTTCCCGAACTGGGCTCTGGCGCCGCTGTTCTGCTGGTTGATCGGCAGCAACGCCGCTCGGATGCCTTCGTCGGTCTGGAACTTGTTGTACACCTGCCCCGGACCAGGCACCTGCAGGTTCGCCGGCAATCGGAGTATTCGGAACTTGCCGTAGTCCGGGGAGGTTGCCTCGGAATCGACAGCCATGAACGCGGTGAGGTTCTCCCGTTCACCGTTCGGTACGTACACGGAGGTCAGGGAGAACTTCGGATCGGTCTGGTCCGGCATCCGCAACGAGAGATAGAAGGGAGGCTGGCTGATTTGGCTGGACGAGTCGCTACCGGTCGCCACCGCGGTCGGGTCGGCCGGAACGCGCCACAGGTCGCTGTTCTGGTACCAGGTGCCCGCGTCCTGGACGTGGTACTTCGCGAGCAGGTCGCGCTGCACCTTGAACATGTCCTCCGGGTAGCGCAGGTGCGCCATCAGCGCCGGGGAGATGTCGGAGCGCGGCTTGACCGTGCCGGGGAAGGCCTTCATCCAGGTCTTCAGGACCGGGTCGTTCTCGTCCCATGCGTACAGCTCGACCGAGCCGTCGTAGGCGTTGACGACGGCCTTGACCGAGTTCCGGATGTAGTTGATCTTCTCGCTCGGCTGCTGGGCGATCGTGCCCCGGCCGGTGGTGGTGTCCCGGGTGCTGGTGTCCAGCCCGACCTTCTCGGAGTACGGGTAGTTGTCCGAGGTGGTGTAGCCGTCGACGATCCAGACCACCTGGCCGTCGACGACCGCCGGGTACGGGTCACCGTCCGGCGTCAGCCACGGCGCGGCCTTCTCGACCCGCTCGCGCGGGGTGCGGTCGTAGAGGATCTTCGAGGCCGAGTTCACCCGGCTGGACAGCAGGATGTTCGCGTCCCGGAACTTGGTTGCGTAGAGCAACCGGTTGAAGAAGGAGCCGACCTTGACGCCACCCTTGCCGTTGTAGGTGTTCAGCGTCGGGTCACCGCCTTTGGTCCCCTCCGGGGTGTCCAGCTCGACCGGCGCGGATCCCGGCGGCGCACCGACGATCGAGTAGTCCGGCGACTGCTCACCGAAGTAGATCCGCGGTTCGTAGTCGCCGAGCTGGCCCTGCGGCGGCAGGTCCTTCTCGGTCCAGACCGGCGTACCGTCGGCGGCCCGCTGGTTCCCGTTCGCGGCGACCACGCCGTAGCCGTGGGTGTAGACCGTGTGATCGTTGTTCCAGTTCCGCTGACCGGCCGGCAGCCGGTCGATCTGGACCTCCCGGGCCGCGATCACGGTGTCCTGGGTCTTGTCCTTGAGCTTGTACCGGTCCACATCGAGATCGGTCGGGAAGGAGTAGAAGCCACGGACCTGCTGCAACTGCTCGAAGGTCGGACCGATGACGGTCGGGTCGATCAGCCGGATGCCGGGCAGCACGTCCGCATCGGCGGTCAGCTCGTTCGGCTTGGCGGTGCTCTGCGCCTGGTACTCGGTGATCTGTGTGTTCTCGAGACCGTACGCCTGGCGCGTGGCCGTGATGTTCTTGGTGATGTACGACCCTTCCTTCACCGGCTCGCTCGGGCGCACCCGCAACTGCTGGAGAGCGGCCGGCCAGAGCGCGCCGAGGAGGATCGCCGACAGGATCAGCACGACCGTGCCGACGCCGGGCAGCAGCCAGGTCCGGCGTACGACGTTCGCGAAGAATAGGCCGGCGCAAAGGACCGCGATGACCGCCAGGATCTCCTTGCTGGGCAGGATCGCGTGGTCGCCCGTGTAGGAGATACCCGTGAAGAGCCTGCCGTCGGAGGTGGTCAGGCCGTAGCGGTCGAGCCAGTAGCTGAACGCCTTGAGGAGCACGAGCAGCCCCAGCAGCACCGAGAACTGCACCTGCGCCGCACCGGAGGCCTTCTGTCCCTTGGCCGACGGGCGGAACCCGCCGTACAGGTAATGGGTGATGATCGCGGCCACCAGCGAGAGCAGCACGATCGAGTAGCCGAAGCCGAGCAGTACGCGCAGCCACGGGTAGTCGAAGACGAAGAACGAGATGTCCTTGTTGAAGTGCTGGTCGGTGACTCCGAACGGGGTCCGGTTCTTCCACGCCAGGAAGGTCTTCCACTCCCCCGAGGCTGCCGAGCCGCCGAAGATCAGCATCAGCGTGGCGACCACGCCGACGGCGATCTTCCCGTGCTGCTGGAGCAGGTCGCCGTACCGCTCGAATCCGGGGCTCGGCGACGGAGCGAGGGCGACCCGCGGCCGGGTGCGGAACGCAACGATGATGTTCGCAACGACGGCGACCGCCATCAGCAGGCCGACCACCACGAACAGCAGCACCCGGGTGCCGAGCACCGTGCTGAACACCGAGCCGAGGTCGACCGACCGGTACCAGAGCCGCTGGGTCCAGACGTCGGTGAAGACGCTGAAGAGGATGAGCAGGACGATCAGTGTCGCGATCGTCGGCAGCAGCGCGCGTGGACGGCCGCCCGGCCGCCGCATTCGCCGGGCAGGCTCCTCAGGCATGTCGTAGACGCCGTCGCTCATGGTCGGTTCTCCTCGTCGTCACTCACGCCGTCGACCCCAGGACCTTCACCCGGCCGGTTGCCGGCCGAAGGTTCGAATGTCAATGACAGTACTTCGCACAGCGTGGGGACCAAGTCGACCCCGGTGAGCACTGCACTGTCCTCGTCGTGCGCACGCAGCCGGACCGCACCGAAACGGTCCCCTTCACGCAGCACCGCGGCGACCATGCGGACCTCGTGCCGGCGCGGATCGCTACCGGCCAGCCGGGCCAGCTCGGCGTCGGACTCGACGCTGGACAGTCCCGACTCGGCCGCCGCCGGCAGCACGATCCGTTCGATCGCCAGGGCGCAACCGGCGACACCCTCGGGCCATTCGATCCTGCCCAAGGTGTCAGCGAGGTTCTCGTCGTCGACGCCACCGGGCAGCTCGCCCTGGGCCACCGGGGTCAGTGGCTGGGACGCGTCCTCGGCGCCGAGTTCGGCGGCCAGTTGCGGTTCGGCGCGCAGCAGTTCGGCGGTCGGGACCAGCGCGAACAACTGCGCCGGCTGGTCCCAGCCCGCGCCGCTCACATGCTTCTCGATCTCGACCACCGCGCGGCTGAGCGCGTCAGGAGGCAGCGTGCCTACGGAATCCATGCCGGCAGATCTTCCCTTCGGCTCGCCGATTCGTTCAGGTTGCTCATCTGGGCATGTCTCCCAATCCCGCGCCGTCGCGAGCAGGTGCTCGGCGGAGTGCCTCGGCGCGCCGGCGCGGAGGGCTCGATGTGGTTCCATCGTGCCCTTCGCGCCGGTGCGGCGAGGTGCCCGCCGAGTGCCGCGCAGTAGGCGTGGGATTGGGAGACATGCCCTAGCTGCACGAGGGGACGTCTCCCTTGCCGGTGGTGACCGCCTGCAGGGCGCTGATCGCGTCCTTCAGCGTGCTGATCTTCACCAGCCGGATGCCGCTGACGTCCGCGTGCAGCGCGGCCTCACAGTTCGGCGCGGGGACCAGGAAGATCGTGGCGCCGTCATTCTTGGCACCGGCGATCTTCTGCTGGATGCCGCCGATCGCGCCGACCTGGCCGAGCGCGTCGATCGTGCCGGTGCCGGCGACGTGCTTGCCGTTCAGCAGCGCGCCCGGCGTCAGCTTGTCGTAGATGGCCAGCGCGAACGCGGTACCCGCACTCGGACCGCCGATGTCCTGACCGAGGTTGACCGTCACCTTCACTGTCGAGTCGACGCCGATCGTGATCCCGACCATCGGGCGGGTCTCCTCACCGGGAGTCGCGGCCGTCTTCAGTTCGACGGTCTGCTCGGCGGTGCCGCGCCGGATCAGGAACACGACGGTCTGACCGACCTTGTGCTTCCGGACGAGCTCACCGACCTGCGGGACCTGTGTCACCGTGTGGCCGTCGACGGCCAGAATCAGGTCACCGGGTTTCAACTTGCCCTCGGCCGGCGACTTGTCCGCGACCGTCGACACCTTCGTGTGGAACGGGACGTTCGCGGCCTGCAGCGCCGCGGCGACCGCACTGTCCTGGGAACCGGTCATCTCCGCGGTGTTCTGCTGCTCGACCTCGTCGGCGCTCTGGCTCGGCGGATAGATGATGTCGCGGGGGAACAGGTCGTGGTGTGGGTCGAGCCAGTTCCGCATCGCCTGCGGAAGCGTCAACTGCCGATCGGGCGAGGTCACCGACACCGTGGTCAGGTCCAGCTGGCCCGACGTCGGGAAGGTCTCGTGACCGGTGATCTCGATCACCGGCTTGTCTTTCGCCGTCCCGAGCGTGTCCTTGACCGGTCCCGGGCTGAACGAGACGAACGGCACCGGGAACGCGGTCACCAACCCCAGCGAGACGACGAGCACGACGATCGAGGCGACCAATGTGGCGGTACGACGTGTCACGAACCCTGCCCTGCGATCTTGGTGGAGCCGGAGCCCCGGTCCTCGGAGACCGGCTGATGGTTACGACGACCCAGGCCGCGGCGACGTTCCGGAGTGGCCCGTGGGCCCGGCGCGGAGAGCGCGGCGTTGAACCGGCGGAACTCGTCCACCGACGCGAACGGACCACCGGAGCGGCGCGGCTCACGGCTGCGCCACCCGCGCCAGCCTGCCCAGCACATCGCGAGCAGCGTGGCGACCAGCGGGAACGCCAGCCACGCCAAAACCTTCATCCGGCCACCTTCATGCGCCCAGCGTACGGGTCAGTGAGCGCCGACCCACTCGCTGCCACCGTCGGTGAAGTGCTGGTGTTTCCAAATCGGGACCTCTGCCTTGAGGTCGTCGATCAGCTGCCGGCATGCCGTGAAAGCCACATCCCGGTGCGATGCGGCTACCGCGACGATCACCGCGGCGTCCCCGATGACAAGGTCTCCGGTCCGGTGGACGGCGGCCAAAGCCGTCACCGCGGGGTCGTCGCAGACCCGCTGCGCGACCTTCCGCAGGTGCTCGAGCGCGTCCGGGTGCGCCTCGTAGCTGAGCTGCTCGACGGGCTTTTCCTGGTCGTGGTTGCGCACAGTGCCGATGAAAAGCGCAGTTCCACCCGCCGTCGGATCCGCGACAGCAGCCAGCACCTCGTCGCTGGACAACGCACTGTCGCGAATGTCCAGCAGCCTGATCGCGTCGCTCATCGGTTCCTCATTCCCGCCGGGTACCACGCCTGCAGAGCACACCATTCCATTCCCGCAGCACGATTCTCCCTCCAACCCTGGATTTCCCCGACATCACCTCCCGGTTCAGCACATCTCGCGCTGCGTTGTGTGTCCCGGCGTACACCCAAAGAGACTGTTGCCCTGCTCCCCTACTTGGCTGCGTGTCTCCCGGCTCTGCCCGCGGCGAACACCAGGCGGGAACTGTTGACCGGACGCGGAACTCGTGGACCGAACCAGTACGTTTGGAGTAGTACGCCCCACCCGCACAGGAAGGCCCTCCGATGAGCGACGAACCGGAAAACCCGGACAACCCCTTCAAGGGCACGCCGTTCGAGGCCATGTTCCAGCAGTTCTCCGGTGCGGCCGGCGCGGGCGCTACCCCGGACCTGAACGCGATCTTCGCGCAGGTCCAGCAGCTGCTCAGCGGTTCGGCCGACGGCAAGCCGGTGAACTGGGACCTGGCCAAGGACATCGCGCGCAAGACGGTCTCCGCCGCCGGGGACCGGTCGATGACGGCGACCGACAGCGATCGGGTCGCCGACGCGGTCCGTCTCGCCGAGCACTGGCTGGACGACGCGACCACACTGCCCGAGGTCTCCGCGACCTCACAGGCCTGGAGCCGCGCCGAGTGGGTCGAGAACACGCTTCCGGTGTGGCAGACGATCGTTGACCCGGTGGCCGAGCACGTCGCCGGCGCGATGGGCAACGCGCTGCCTGCCGAGGCACAGCAGTTCGCCGGTCCGATGGCGGGGATGCTGCGGCAGCTCGGCGGTTCGGTGTTCGGCGCGCAGGTCGGGCAGGGTCTCGGCGAGCTCGCGGGTGAAGTGGTCAGCTCGTCCGACATCGGCCTGCCACTGGGCCCGACGGGCCAGGCGATCCTGCTGCCGGACAACGTCGCGAAGTTCGCCGAGGGCCTTGGGTTGACCGACGAGGACGTCCGGCTGTACCTGGCGCTCCGCGAGGTCGCCCACCAGAGGCTGTACGCCGGTGTCCCGTGGCTGCGGCAGCACCTGCTCGCCGCGGTCGCCGACTACGCGGCCGGGATCGAGGTCGACTCCGGCAAGATCGAGCGCGCGATGGCCGACATCGACCCGCAGAACCCGGAAGCCATGCAGGAGGCCCTCGCGGGCGGCCTGTTCGAGCCTGAGGACTCCGAGCAGCAGAAGGCCGCTCTCGTCCGACTCGAGACCACGCTCGCGTTGGTCGAAGGCTGGGTCGACGACGTCGTACGCGAAGCCACCAAGGGCCGGATGCCCGCCGCCGTACAACTCGCCGAGACGGTACGCCGCCGCCGCGCCGCGGGAGGACCCGCAGAGCAGACGTTCGCCACCCTCGTCGGCCTCCAACTCCGCCCCCGTCGCCTCCGCGACGCCGCCAACCTCTGGGCAGCCGTCCGCGACGCCCGCGGGGTAGAGGGCCGCGACAGCCTCTGGTCCCACCCCGACCTGATGCCCAGCACCAGTGACCTCGACGACCCCATCGGCTTCGCCCAACACGCCGGCGAACTGTCCAACATAGACATCACCGACTTCCTGGACACCCCCACCAACCCCGAAGAAGACAACGGCGACACCCCCAAGTAGGGGGTGAGTCCCACCGCAGCTCGACGGCGGTCCGGAGTGGATGCGGGAGACTGGGCGGATGCTTCGTGTAGATGCGGTTGGGGTTTTGGAGAGGTGGAATGCGCCGGATGGGGAGCAGGAGGAGTTGCGGCGGCATTACCTGAGGCATCTGGCTGAGCACGTGGACGGGATGTGGCGGACGTGCCGGCCGGAGCATGTGACCGCCAGTGCGTTGGTGGTCGATGCGCCCGGCGAGAAGACCCTGCTGACGCTGCACAAGGCAGTTGGGCGTTGGCTTCAGCTCGGCGGACATTGCGAGCCTGGCGACACCACCTTGACCGGCGCGGCCCTCCGCGAAGCAACTGAGGAGTCCGGGTTGATCGGGCTGACGGTCGGCCCGCAGCCCCTTCATCTCTCGCGCCATCTCATCGAGGCCGGCGGTTGTGCGGGCGCGTACCACCTCGACGTCCAGTTCTTGGTGACCGCGACCACGGATACCGAGTACGTGGTCAGCGACGAGTCGGAGGATCTTGCCTGGTTCCCTCTCGATGCCCTGCCACCCGACACGGACGCCAGTGTCCAGGCTCTCGCGAGTCGCGCACTTCAGCACATACCCCACGTCTGAGACGGGACAGAACTGTGGGCCGGCTCAACTCAGCCGGCCCACTTCCCCGCAACAAGCCCCCCAGCCCTGCTTCCCCCGCCGAGACCGCTCCCCGTGCCCCCACTGGCAATGCGCCCCGTGCACCCCACTTGCTGGTAGCGATCCCCGTGTCCCCGCTAGTGGTTCCCCGGCACCCCACTGCTACTGGCAATGCTCCCCCGTGCCCCCACTGCTGGTAGCGCTCCCCCGTATCCCCGTTGGTGATACTGCTCCCCCCGCGTCCGCTGGTACAACCCCAGCGATCCCGCTGGTACAACCCCCCAGCGATCCCCGCTACTACAACTCCCCCGCGATCCCCGCTGGTGCTACTCCCCGCGATACTGCGTCCCCGCTCCCCCGCGATACTGCGTCCCCGCTCCCCCGCGTGCTGCGTCCCCGCTCCCCCGCGCGTACTGCGTCCCCGTCCCCTCGGCACGGTCCGTTGACCCTGCCGTCTTCCTGCCCCCGTTGATGTGGCGTGTCCAGGGTGGCGCGGTCCCCCGACCGCGCGGTTGGTGCCGTTCCCCGCCGCATCCCCCCGGTGCGGTTGGGTTCGTCGAGTACCGCCCCTGAACGGCATCGGCGAGGGTGCTGGGCTTCCCCCGAAGACCCTGCTGCATGGTGAACGAGTGGGTGTGGAGAAGGTGACGGGTCAGGAGTGACGAAGTATGGATCTTGTCGCGTCCCAGCCCTCAAGTCCCGGATCCAGTCGCGCTATGTCAGCATTCGATCGCAGACGGTGCCAACCAGGGCCGATCGCGACCGCGTGCCGGCGCGGTTTGCGGGCTTCCAGCTCGGCGAGCGGGGTGTCGAAGGTCGGCGCGAGTTCGGCGACCCAGTCCGCGACCGGCACGTTCACTCCGATCGCCGCCAACGTGCCGTCCTCCGCCGGAGTCACCGCGATGTCGGCATGAGCGAGAGCGCGGAACAGCTTGCCGATCAACAGCCCAGGCAAGTCGGGTACGTCGTGCGACACCGCAACGACCGCCGCGGCCGACCCCGCCTGTGACAACGCGTCCAGCACGGGCCGCGCAGGATCAACGGCGTACGTCGGCGTCCCGGGCCAGGTCAGTGCGCTCATCTCGGCCACGGCGCCCTCGTCGCCAGCAACCGCGACGGCGACCTCGACCCGATCCAGCGCGGCCAGGACTTCGTACGTGTCCTCGGCCAGCGCGAGCCGCCACGCCTCCGGATCGCGGCCGGGCGGAGCCCACGTACCAACTCCCGGTACGACGACAACGACGACCCGGCGGTCCGTCATGCGGGAGTACTCGAGTCGTAGGCGTCGCGGGCGGCGGCAACCTCAGGCATATGGCCGTCGGCCCAGGACTTGATCGCGGAAATGAGCGGCATCAGCGTGCCGCCGAGTGGCGTGAGCTCGTAGTCGACGCGGACCGGTACGGACGGCGTGACCGAGCGAGTCAGCAGACCGTCGCGCTCCAGCGAGCGGAGCGTTTGCGTGAGCATCTTCTCGCTGACGCCGGCGATCCGGCGGGACAGGTCGGAGTATCGCTGGGGACCGTCGGCGAGGGCCGTGAGGATCAGGGTGACCCACTTGTCGCTGATGCGGTCGAGGAGTTGCCGCGCCGGGCAGGTCGCCAGGAACGCGTCGTACTCGCGCGCCGCTTCCTCACGGCGCTGGGCGGCGGTCCGGGTCGGCATGGCTCTCCTCCTCGTACGGTACGCACTCCGAAGTACGTACTTCCCGTCAGAGAGTAGCTCTCCCACAGTGGTGTACACACCACGAAACAAGGAGAGAAACGATATGCGCGCACTGGTGGCCCGGCGGCTCAACGGGCCGGAGGCGGTCGAGTTGATCGAGACCGCCGTACCCGAACCGGCCGCGGGCCAGGTACGGATCAAGGTGGCTGCCGCCGCGGTCAACCCGGTGGATCTGGCGATCAGCAGCGGGGCCCTCGTCGAGGTCGGGCTGACGGCGCCGCGGGAGCAGTTCGGTCTCGGCTGGGACGTCGCCGGCACGGTGGACGCCGTCGGACCCGGCTGCCAGCTACAGATAGGTACGCCGGTGGTCGGCGTGGCGGATCGTCTGGCGCAGAGCCTCAAGACGCATGCGGAGTACGTCGTACTGGACGCCGGCACGGTCACCGAAGCCCCGCATGGCGTGGAGCTCGAGAGAGCAGCCACGTATGGGCTGAACGGTCTCACGGCCTTGCAGGCGGTCAAGGCGGTCCGCGGAGAGACCGTGCTCATCACAGGAGCAGCAGGCGGCGTCGGCGGCTACGCCGTGGAGCTGGCTAAGCACTTCAACAAGACCGTGATCGCCAGCGCAGCGCCAGCTGACGAGGACCTGGTTCGGAGGCTCGGCGCGGACCATTTCATCGACCGCAACGATGACCTGGCGGCAGCGGTACGGCGAATCGCACCGGCCGGCGTTGACGGTGTCGTGGATGCTGCGGTCGCCGGAATCGGCGCACAGGAGGCGGTCCGCAACGGCGGACGGCACGTACACCTACAAGGCGGCCCGCGACCGCCGCACTTAAGAGGGATCACCGTGGAGCAGGTGTTCATCCACGTGAACCAGGAGCAGCTGGCAGAGCTCACACAGCTTGTAGAAAAGAACGTGATCTCAACGCGGATTGCCGACACCTACGAGCTCGGTGACGCTCAGCAGGCCTACAAGCGGCTCGCGGAGGGAGGGGTCCGCGGTCGGCTGGTACTCGCGCCGTGAACGTCAGGCGATCGCGGACA
Source organism: Kribbella jejuensis (assembly GCF_006715085.1). NCBI lineage: Bacteria > Bacillati > Actinomycetota > Actinomycetes > Propionibacteriales > Kribbellaceae > Kribbella > Kribbella jejuensis. Next base: position 1,328,184 of record NZ_VFMM01000001.1, read on the forward strand.
GCTCGGTGCTGATGAGACCGAGGCGTAGTGCAGTCATAATCGCGTTCGCGCGGTTGGTCGCGCCCAGCTTGTCGTAGAGCCGGGACACGTACGTCTTGGCCGTCGACAGGCTCACGAACATCGAGCCCGCGATGGCCGGTACGGACTGCCCGGTCGCCAGCAAGGACAGGACCTCACGCTCCCTCGGGCTGAGCGCCAGTGTGGCGGCCGTCGGCAGGGTGGCCTGTCCGCGACGCGCGAGTGCCGACGCGAGGCCTGTCGCGGTGAAGGACGCGGCCGCCACGGCGGCGTGCCGGATCGCCGCCAGCACCTCGGCGTTCGGGGCGGTCTTGGCCACGAACGCGGACACCCCGGTCTCCAGCGCGCGGAAAAGGACGTCGTCCTCGTCGTGGCATGTCAGTACGACGATGCCGAGCGACGGGTACCGATCGCGCAGTTCCCGGGCGAGGCGCAGGCCGTCGGCGTCCGGCAGGACCACATCGAGCACCACGACATCAGGATGAGCAACCGCGATCCGGGCGGGTGCCTCCGCGGCGAGGCCACACTCACCGACGATGCTGATCTCCGGGTCGGCGCTGACGAGTCCGGCCAGCCCGTATCTGGTCAAGGTGTGGCCGTCGACGACGACGACCGTGATCGGTCCGCTCATGATTTGCCCCCGTGGAAGCCCCAGCGCAGCGTGACGACTATCACGTGCTGTAATGATCATCGGGCATGCGTCACAGGTTGTTACGCCGCTCACGCTAGGTGTTTTTAATCTAAACGCCCTAAACACCTGGTTAACAAGTTGCGGACTCAACCAAGCAGAGCGCCGTACCAGGCGGCCAGCGGAGCGGCCGCGAACACGGCCAGCAGAACGCCACCGATCATGAACGGCCCGAACGGCAGCGCCGTCTTCCGCCCGCCCTGCCGGAAGGCCAGCACAGCGACGCCGACAATCGCTCCGAGCACGAACGCCGCGAAGGCGCCGACGAAGAACGCCTGCCACGAGAGGAACGCCAGTACGCCGCCAACGAGCCCGGCCAACTTGACGTCTCCCCAGCCCATACCGGCCGGGTAGACGAGCACGAGCGCCAGGTAGAACGCGAACAACACTGCCCCACCGATCAGCGCCCGCCCGAGCGCCCACCAGTCGTGTTCCAGAGCCGAAGCGCCGGCCAGCAAGCCGAGGAGGATCGGGTACGACGGCGCCACGATCGCATTCGGCAACCGCCGTACGTCGAGATCGATCAACGCCAGCGCAAGCCCCGCACCCGTGAACCACAGGTACGCCGGAATCGCCCCTCCCCCAACCCGCAATGCGACCGCCGCGAACAGCAGCCCCGTCACCAGCTCGACAAGCGGATAACGCACGCTGATCGGCAGACGACAGTCAGCGCACCGCCCGCGCAACAAGATCCATCCCAGCACAGGGACGTTGTGCCTGGGCCGCACGAGACTCCCACACTGCGGACAGTGCGACGGCGGCCTAACCACAGACTCCCCACGCGGCACCCGGTACACCACCACGTTCAGGAACGACCCGACCATCAGCCCCAGGACGCCCGCAAACGCGGCGATCATCCCGGCCTCGACCAACTGAGCACGGTGACCTGCCGGTGTCCCGGACTCGGCGCCATCGGGTTCGTGTCGACCAGCGCGACCTTCGATCGCAGCACAGGTGTCCCACCCGTCGAACACGGTCCGGCACCGGCGCAGATGTAGGCAGACAAATACAGACTGAACACGAAGCCCGGCGAGTCGTCAGGCACCTCGATCACGACCCCGCCGTAGTTGAAACTGCCTGTTTCCTTCACCCACAACGATCGTGCGATGACGCCGAACCGGAACACCTGCTCTTGGGCGTTGTTGAGCGTGATGTCCAGAGCCGCCTTCGGGGCGTAGGTCGTGCCTTGCACATAGAACTTGTTCGCGGGGTCGAGTTCAGACGTGACAAGGGCACAGGTCGTCGAATGCCCGCCGCTGCGCATGTACGGACCGGTCGCAACGCAGCCGCTGCTTGCTCGGAGGGTTGGCGGCAGGAAGGTGAGCTCCAGCTTCAGGCTGTCCACGCGCTCGATCCCGGCATGCTTCACCGTTGCCGAGTACGTCAGCTTGGTGGTGCTCAGCGTTCCAGCGTTCGCCAACTGTGCCAGTTGCCCGGTCAGGCCCTGGAACACATCGACAGAGTCCGTGTGCACCGCGGTGTCGCCGTAGGAGGGGAGCGTGACCGTGTACGGCGTACCGCCTGTCGGGCTGACCTGTACGGACAGTGTGTCCAGTGTCGAGCCCGCCGTGTTGCCGTGAACAGCGACCATCTTGGCGGAGGTGAGGATGGAGCCCGCAGGGATCGGGGTGGTGGGCTGATATCCGGTGACAACTACTTTGCCCGTCTGTTGGTTGCTCCCGGTCTTTGTCCAGGTAGCGCTCTGGCCGTCGGTCTGGCTGATCCAGCCCGCGTTGGTGAAGTCACCGGTGTCGGAGACTCCGGACATAGTGAGCGCGTTGGACCCGGTCCACGCCACGGGAGAGTCGGCGCCGGTGGTTTGCCCGTAGACCGCGACCGGCGCCTTGTTGGTGTGGTACGAGCCGCAGATCTCGGCCTGAGCCGATCCGACGATCAGTTGACTGTCCCCGCCGAAAATGAACTGGACTCCGACCGCGTTGGCGTTGTTGATCGGGTTGTCACACGCGCCCGGAATGCTCGGTGGAACGGCCGGCTGCGCGATCGGGGTACCGGCGGCGTTGACGGGCGTGCCGGCGACAAGGTAGCCGTCGTCGATTCGCCAAATGTCGTTGCCGGACGAGAGGAACGGGCTCGGGTTGGTGCCGCCGTTGCGGAAGTCGAAGTAGTACGTCCCGGGCTTGAACCACCAGACGCTGTGCTTGCACTGACTGTTCCCATGCATCATCGTGGTCAGGCCCACGGCATCGTCGTAGGCGCCCGGCTCGAAGACGACCACGGAGTTAGCGGTCGTGCAGCTTGGCAGTGCCCGACGGACAGGCGCTGCGACTGCATCGGAAACGTAATTGGGGTCGTCCCCGAGCGGGTTCGACGCATTACCGATATTGCAAGCCGGGGCCGGTGTGCTCTGGATCGATCCGGTGCAGGAGGTTCGGGCGGACGCGATGGCGTTGGTGTTGAGGGTGCCGTTGACGACGTTGATGTTCGAGTTCGAGAAGACGTTGCCGTGGACCCGGAAGGTCGAGCCGGTGTTCTGGGTGATGTTGAGACCGTCCTCGGACGTCCGGCCCAGGGTCAGGATCGCGTTGCCCGGGCGGTTGCAGTTCGAGAGGGATGGGCATTGGATGCGGACCGTCTTGGGGTCGGCTTGGCAGGTTATGGCGGCTGAGTTCGAGCCGTAGAAGTTGCTGAGCTGGAGGGTGTTGCTCGCGCCGAAGCAGGGTTGACCGGCGTTGTCGTTGTAGGCACTGTTTCGGAGGTTGTTGATGGCGGCCTGCATGGCGCCGTCGGCGCTGTAGGTGTTCGATGCTTGGTCGCGGAGGCCGACCGTTGTGCGGACGCTGGTGTCGGAGAGGGTCAGCAGGGCGGAGAGGCTCAAGGCAATGACCGTAATCACGATCAGGACCAGTACCAGCGCCGCCCCTTCATCTCCCTTGGCGCGGGCGATGCGCTTTCTCATTGCTGCCTCCGCTGGCCGTTGAGCGTGATCGGGTAGTCGGCTGCCGAGCCTTTGGTGACCTGGAACGTCAGCGAGAGCTGGTTCGGTACGGCGGTTGCCTCGCAGGTGCTGGAGCACGTCACGGAGACGCTCCCAGGTTTCACGTTGTGGGCGAGGACGACATCGGCGGTGGGCGTCGTCGCCGGGCCGAGGCACTTGATCCGGTGCAGTTCGCTGACGGCGCCGACCGGCTGCAGGTAGTACGCGACGACGTTGGTCGTGGGATCGGTGTTGGAGACGGCCGGGTCCCACGCGTCGGACAGCAGCCGCACCACCGCAGCAGGAGTGGCCGACGTACCGCACGTGTAGCCGCCGGCGTTGTAGGCCGCGTTCAGCTGGACGGACTGCTTGAACGGTACGGCGTTCGCGTTGATGTTGGCCCAGTCCCGGAGGCCGAGCTCGGCGACGTCGCGGGCGAAGTACGACGCACTGATCTGCGCGTCGTGCGACAACGCGAGCCGGTCCGACGTGTCGGTGGTGTTCCGGAAGGCACCGATCACGACGTTCGCCAGCGGTACCGTGATGACCGCGAGGATCGCCACTGCGACGAGCAACTCGACCAGGGTGAACCCGTCGTCGGTACGGCGTACGCGGGTCAGCATGTCGTGTCCAGACCGCACGGCTTGCGCAGTACGACAGTGACTCGCTCCGTCGCGCGGCCGTCGGTGCTCGCGACCTGGACCGTCAACTGCTGCAGGCCGAGATCGGTCGTGCAGCTGGTCTGCCACGAGCTGCCGTTCCAGTACCGGATCGAGCCGGCGACGATCGACTTCGTGTAGCCGGTGGGGACCGTGAAGGACGACAGGTTGTACGGCGTGATCGAGCCGCAACTGTCCACATAGTTGCCGTTGGCTACGAATGTCTGGATCGCCTCGGCGTAGTCGCGGACCGCGGTGCCGGCGGTGGCCTGTTTGCGATGTACGTCGGAGACGAGCACGCTGGTGACCAGACCGGCCATGATGGCAACCACGGCGATTCCCATGATCGCCACGGCGATCAGTAGCTCCAGCAGCGATTCGCCGCTTTCGTCCTGGGTCATGTCTGCACCTGGCGGAAGATGCCGTACATCGCGGAGACCAGAGCGACGGCCACGAAGCCGACGATGAGACCCATGACGACGATGACGAGGGGTTCGAAGAGGCCGATGAGCTTCTTGAGCTTGTAGTCCAGCTCACCCTCATAGTAGGCCGCTGTGACTTCCAGCTGGGTGTCCAGCGTGCCCGTCTCTTCACCGACGCGCATCATCTGCGCGGCAGTCTTCGGGAACAGTTTGGTGGCGGCCAGTGGACGGGCCAGGCCCTCACCTTCCAGCAGAGCTTCGCCTGCCACGCCCAGCGAGCGGCGGAAGACCAGGTTCGGCAGCGACCCCGTGGCAACCCGCAGAGCCTCCGGGAGCTGAACACCCGCACCGACCATCGACGACAGGATCCGGCAGAAGCGTTCGACCAGCGCGAACTGGATCGTCCCACCGAGCACCGGCAGCGCGAGGAACACCCTGTCCCGCAGGTAGCGGCCGCCTTGGGTCTGGACGACGCTGAAGATGAGCAGTGCGACTACGGCGGCACCGCCGGCCAGCGCCCACCACCATGCGGCGAAGAAGTCCGTGACCGCGAGCAGCATGCGTGTGGGAAGCGGCAGCGTCGCATGCAGGCTGGCGAAGAAGTCCTTGAACCGCGGTAGTACGAAGGCGGCCAGCACAACCACCGTCACCAAGGACATGATCGCCACGATCGACGGATAGATCATGGCCTGCTTCACCTTGCGCCGTGCTTCCAAGTCCCGTTCCAGATACCTGGCCAGTTGCCCGAGTACCGTGTCGAGCTGACCGCTCAGCTCTGCCGAGCGCAGGATGCCGCGGTAGAACTCGGGAAAGATCTTCGGGTGCCGGTCGAAGCAGTCCGAGAGCTTCTCACCACCGCGAAGTCCGTGCTCGACCTCGCCCATCATCCGGCGTACCGAGGCGTTGTCCGACTCCTCGCCCAGCGAGTGCACTGCGTCGATGAGCGGCATGCCTGCCTTGATGAACGCACCCAGTTGCCGGGAGAGGTGCATGACCTCCTCACGCTTCACCCGGCGCGGAGTGATCTCCAACTGCAGGACACTGCGCTTCTCGGTGACCCGGATGTCGCGCAGCTCGCGTTCGTACAGTGCGAGCTCCGCGTCCTCACGGCTCTCCGCCTTCGTGGTGCCCTTCGCGACCTGGCCGTCCGGTGCGACCGCGACGTACGCGTATCTCGTCATCGGTCAGCTCCCGACCATGTAAATGGACCGCATGACCTCACCGATGGTGGTAATACCATGGCCGACCAGCCGGACGCCCTCCTCGGTCAGCGTGCGCATCCCCTCGTAGCGGGCAGCCTTGCGGATCTCGTCGTGGGAGGCGCGGTCCACGATCAGCTCGCGGATCGCGTCCGACACCGGCATCAGCTCGTACACCCCGGTCCTTTCCAGGTATCCCGTGTGAGCGCAGAAGTTGCAGCCCGCGCCGCGGACGAAGCCGTCGGACGGCAGGGCTCCACCGGCGCTGGCAAGGAAGGCCAGCTCTTCGGACTTCGGTTGGTAGTACTCGCGGCAGTTCGTGCAGATCCGCCGTACCAAGCGCTGTGAAACCACCGCGGTCACGGAGGACGCGATGAGGAACGTCTCGATGCCCATGTCCAGCAGGCGATGCAGCGCAGTCGCGGCGTCCGTTGCGTGCAGGGAGGACAGTACGAAGTGCCCGGTGAGGGCGGACTGTACGGCGATCCGCGCGGTCTCCACATCGCGGACCTCACCCACCAGGATCACATCGGGGTCCTGCCGCAGGATCGACCGCAGCCCACCGGCGAACGTGATGCCGGCCGCTTCGTTGATCTGGATCTGGTTGATCGAGTCGAACGTGTACTCCACCGGGTCCTCGATCGTCATGATGTTCCGCTCGGGACTGTTGATCTCGCCCAGCGACCCGTACAGCGTGGTGGTCTTGCCGCTGCCGGTCGGCCCGGCGCAGATGACCATGCCGTACGGCGCCCGCAGCAGACCCGAATACGTCGAAGCCATGTCATCCGGCATCCCGAGCTGCTCCAGGCGGTACAGCGGCCGGCTCTTGTCCAGCAGTCGCAGCACGACCTTCTCGCCGCCGACCACCGAGGTCGTCGAGACCCGGATGTCGACCGGTCGGCCCTCGACGTCCATGCTGATCTGCCCGTCCTGCGGGCGCCGGCGCTCGACGATGTTCAGATCGGCGAGGATCTTGATCCGGCTGACCACCGCAGGGCCGATCGACCCGGGCAGTTCGAGTACGTCGTGCAGCGCGCCGTCAATGCGGTACCGGACCCGGACGCGGTCGCCGTGCGGCTCGATGTGTACGTCCGAGGCACGGTCGCGCAGCGCCTGGGTGATGACGAGCTGGACGACCTGGACCACCGGGGCGTCGTCGCTGGCACCAGGGGCGTCGTCACGGAAGTCCTTGCGGACCGCGTCGCGGGCCTCGAAGACCTTGACCCGGTCGTCGATCCCGGTGAGCGCGCGGTACGCCGTACCGATCGCGTGCAGCACATCGGTCGGCGCGGCCAGCTTGACGATCACGCGGCGGCCGAGGGCTGCCTGTAGTTCCTGGTGCACGGTCGGGTCGGCGACCGCGGCCGTGACGACGTCGTCGTGGACCTCCAGCGGTACGGCGACCAGGGAGCGAGCAGTGCGTTCGTCGAGCAGGGCGGCCGCGGTCGGGTCGGGGCTGACTGTGCGCAGATCGACCAGCTGGAGGTTGTGCTGCTCGGCGAGCTGACGGGTCCTGGTCCGCTCGATGTGCAGGTCCTGTTCGGTCGCGGCCGGGAGTACCTCGGCGCGCGGCGCCGGCGCGGCGTGCCGCGGTTCGGGCTGGGTGGGCTTGCGGAGCTTCATGCCGTCACCCCCGCGTGCAGGCGCGGACGTGCCTCGACGTCCTTCGGGTAGAGGCTGCGCGCGACCGCATCGTCGTACGAGACGATGCCGTTCTGTACCAGCGTCGAGAGCGACTGCTCGAGCGTCTGCATGCCGTCACGCTGGCCGGTGACGACCGAGTTGCGCAGCTGATGCGTCTTGCCTTCCTTGATCAGGTTGCGTACCGCGGCGTCGGCGACCATCACCTCGTACGCCGCGACGAGGCCGCCGCCGATCCTTGGGACCAGCCGTTGGTACACGACACCGGTGAGGGCCGCGGCCAACTGGACCCGGACCTGTGCCTGCTGCTCACCGGGGAAGACGTCGATGATGCGGCCGAGGGACTGCGCAGTGTCGTTGGTGTGCAGGGTCGCGAACACCAGGTGGCCGGTCTCGGCGATCGTGAGCGCGAAGCGGATGGACTCCAGGTCGCGCATCTCACCGACGAGCAGTACGTCGGGATCCTCGCGCAGTGCGGAGCGCAGGGCGTCCGGGAAGCTTGCCGTGTCGCTGCCTACCTCGCGCTGGTTCACCGCGGACAGCTTGTGGTCGTGGACGTACTCGATCGGGTCCTCGACGGTGATGATGTGGCAGGCGCGGTCCGTGTTGATCTTGCCGATCATCGCGGCCAGCGTGGTCGACTTGCCGGAGCCGGTCGGGCCGGTGACCAGAACCAGGCCCTGGTGCTTGCGAGCGAAGTCGTACAGCACGGGCGGCAGGCCGAGCTCCTCCATCGTCGGGATCTCGCGCGGGATCATCCGGAGCGCCACGGCGGTGTCACCGCGCTGCGTGAACGCGTTGCCGCGAATCCGGGCCTCGTCGCGCCACGAGAACGAAAAGTCGTGTTCGTGCTTGGTGTTCCAGTCGGTCGCCTGTTCGGGGGTGAGTACCTCGGCGAGCAGGGCGTCGGTGTCGTTGCGGGTCAGGGGGTCCAGGCCGTGGACCGAGTACAGCCGGCCGTGCACACGGATCTGCGGCGGCATGCCCGCGGTCAGCAGGAGGTCGGTGCCGCCCGCGTTCCACAACTCTTCGAGCAGCAGGTCGACCCGGCTGCCACGAGCAAGACTGATCATGGTCGTCTCCAGGAGAAGGTCAATGGAAACCGGTGGAGAGGGGCGCTTGGGGTCCCCCCTCCCCACCGGGGTCAGGTGGATCAGCCGGCAGCGCAGCCAGTCGGCACGCCCGCCGCGGCCATCGTCAAGGCGCCAGTCGTCCCGTCGGCACTCGCTACATACTTCGGCGTGCCTGGGCGCAGGAACCCGTTGGTGACCAGGCCGCCCAGGTCGGCGTAGGCGCCCTTCTGTGCGTAGTTGGCTTCTTCGGCGACCGCGATGGTCTTGACCTCGGACTTGCAGGCGGCCAGGTCACCACGGTCTTGGATGCCCTTGACGGCAAAGACGACGATCCCCGACAGGATGCCGAGGATGACGATGACCATCAGGAGTTCGATCAGGGTGAAGCCGGACTGATTGCGCCGGGCTTCGTGGATTCGGTTGAGCATGGTGTTTTCTCTTTCTGTACAAAGGGTTTGATGGTTGTGAAGTGGTGCTACGCGGAGGGCGGGTCGCGGCTGCACCTCCCGTCGCTCGCGGCCAACGAGCCCGCGAGTTCGCGGATGGCCTGGCTGACGGGGTGGTCCGGGTAGCCGACGACGATCGGTTCGCCGCGGTTGATCGAGGCGGGTACGTCGGTCCAGTTCGGCAGCTGGATCGTGATCGGGCTGCGGAGCAACTGGTCGACGTCGGCCGCGGTGAGGCCGGTCCGGCTGTCCGATCGGTTGACGACGACCGAGCGCGCGCTCGCGTCGTACAGCACGTCGAGTACGTCGAGCGTGAGTCGCAGGTTCTTCAGCGAGGGGCGCTCCGGCGTTGCGACCAGCACTTGGTGGTCGGCCGCGTCGAGCGCCGCGAGTACCGAGGCGTCGAACTGTGCCGGGGTATCGACGACCACGTAGTCGTACGCGTCCGGCAGCACCTGCAGGAGTTCCTCGATCAGGGCCTGCGGCACCTGTGCGGCGGCTCCCGGCCCGGTCGGTGCCAGCAGGCAGTCGAGGTTCGGACGGAACGAGGTCATCAGTTCCGGCAGCTGCTCGGCGGTCAGGGCGCCGGACCAGCGGACCGCATCGCAGAGACCGCGTTCGGCGCGGAGTCCGAGCGCACACGCGACGTCACCGAACTGCAGGTCCAGATCGACCAGACAGACGTGCCGGGTGCCGAGAGCACACAGGGTCGCGGCCAGGTTCGTGGCCACCGTCGTCTTCCCGCAGCCGCCCTTGGCTGCGAAGACCGTGATGATGCGTCCCCTCGACATCCGACACCCCCCCGCCACCACTCTCTGTCACCGCAACCCGCGATGAAGCTGCCTAAAGAGTGATGTCCACCGCGAATCCGTCACAGCGGGTGAACGGATGACAGAGCCTGTCGTTCGGCCGACCTGCCGTCGGCTGAACGGACGACAGGGCTCAGCCGAGGGCGGAGTGGAGGCGGAGGGCTACCTGGATGTCGAGGGCGCGGGACGGGGACTGCCAGCCGTTGCCGAGGAGGGCGGTGATTCGGTCGAGGCGTTGTTGGACGGTGTTGGGGTGGATGTGGAGGGACGTGGCGGCGCGGGTCGGGCTTTGGCCGGCGGCGAAGTAGGCGTGCAGGGTGCCGATGAGGTCGGTGCCGCGTTGGGTGTCGTAGTCGAGGACCTGGCCGAGTACGTGCTGCACGTGGGTGTGTACGTCGACCTCGGACGCTCCGACGAGTCCTGCGACGCCCAGGTCGTCAGGAGTCGCCGCCTCGTTCGTACGCCCCAGCCGGATCATCCTGGTGACCAGGCGCGCCGCCTGGCGGTGCGCCTCGACCAGTGGCTGGCCCCAGGCGGCAGGGCCCGTCACTGCGACGGTGACACCAGTACGCTTCGCCAACTCGGACAGGTCCCGTGCAGCCGACACGGCCTTCGTACGGGCGAACAGCAGCACCAGGTCGCCGCCGTACGGACCAGATAAGACCAGCCGCTCCTCCAGCGGAGCAGACAGTCGCGCACGTACGCCGGAGTGATCACCGCGGCACACTGCGACGACGAGAGGGTCGTGGCGGTGCTGTGGTGCAAGCAAACGGAGTCGATCGGTCAGGGTGCGCGGGTCAGCGCTTCCACTGAGTACGTCGGCCAGTAGATCCGCCTGTGCACGTTGAGATTGCTCAGCGGCCTGTCGACGGAAGAGCAGCACCAGCGCCGTGACAACAGCTGCACGCTCCACGATGCGCTGATCAGCACCGGACAGGTCGTCGGCGCCGCCAATGACCAGGGCTCCAAGCCGCTCGCCCTTGGCCGTCGCTGCGACGACCCAGCAATCCTCAGTGCGAGTCAAACGACCAGACACCGACTCCTGCCACGGGACCGACGCACCAGGAACACGACCCGCGTTGGCGAGCTCGTTGCCGTTGGCATCAACCAGTACGACCCACACGTTCAGGAGCTCGGCAAGGGCGGCCGCGATGGCGTCGACATCCCCACCGGACAAGACGATCTCAGCGAAGCGGTCATGCGCGGCAGCTGCGTGCTCCACTCCAGCATGTGCTGCAGACAGCTGATCCAGCGCTGCAGCCGTCTCTGCGGCGGCCCGCACCTGTACCAGTGTCACAGCAGCCAGCGTGGCAAGTGAACCTAGTAGTGACACCTCGTCATGGCTGAACGGCCTACGAGTCCGGTTGGACGCGAACAGCACGCCGACGAATGCCCCGTCCACCACAAGCGGCGTACCGCAGATGGCTACTAATCCCTCCTCACCAACGGCGTCGTCGATCGGCAGGGTGTGCTTGAAGCGACGGTCAGACGGATAGTCCGCGGTCCAGTACGGCTTGTACGTTTCTGCGACCAGTCCCCCGAGCCCCGCGCCCAGCGGCAGTCGCAGCTGCTGGAAGGCCGCGGACACGGAGCCATCGGTGGCCCGCATGTACGTGTCACCACGTGTCTCGTCGTACAGGGTCAGGTAGGCGACGTCCGTCCCGACCAGAGTGCGAGCACGGTGCACGATGGTTTGCAGTACGCCGCCCGGGTCGCGGGCGGATGCCAGCTCGCGTGCTACGTCGACCAGTGCGGACAGCTCGGCCTCACGCTTCTTGCTGGCGTCCATGCCGGCCCGGATGCGCAGGGCGAGGTCGCGTGCCACCGCGTCCTCGCCCGCCGCGCGGGCCAGCTCGCTCCCGGGCGCATCCTCCGCCAGCAGGCGCAGCAGCTCCTCCATGGCCTACAGCGTAGTGAGGTCCCGGCGATGCGTTTCGGAATACGCCGTGACCGCGACGATCGAGATGACCGCGCAGACCGCGACGTAGACGGCGATCGCGTACCCGGAGTCGTACGCCTTGAGCAGGGCGACTGCGATGAACGGGGCAAGACCGCCCGCGATGATCGAGGCGAGCTGGTACCCCACCGAGACGCCGGAGTACCGCACTCGTGTCCCGAACAGCTCGGTGAAGAACGACGCCTGCGGTCCGTACATCGCACCGTGCAACACCAGGCCGACCGTGACCGCAAGAGCCGCGAGACCGAAGTTCTTGGTGTTCACCAGCGTGATGAAGACGAAGCCCCAGACCCCGACGCCGATCGCACCGATCAGGTACACGGGCCGGCGACCGATACGGTCCGACAGCGCTCCCCACAGCGGGATCGCGAAGAAGTGCACGGCCGCACCGATCAGTACCGCGTTCAACGCGAAGGACTTGCCCATGTGCAGGTGTTCCTTGGTGTACGTCGCGATCACGATCGTGAAGATGTAGTAGCTGACGTTCTCCGCCATGCGTGCGCCCATCGCTGTCAGGACCTCGCGCGGGTACCGCGTGAGCACCTCCACCAACGGCAGCCTGTCAGCCGGCTCTTCCTGCGCTCGAACTTGAGCCTGCTTGAACACAGGCGACTCCTCGATCCGCAGCCGCACCCACAGACCCACCAGGACAAGCACTGCGGACAGGAGGAACGGGATGCGCCAGCCCCACCGGTTGAAGTCAGCGTCCGACTGGAACGCGGCCAGCCCGGCCAGTACGCCGTTGGCAATCAGCTGACCCGCTGGAGCACCCGCCTGCGGCCAGGACGCCCAGAAACCACGCCGTGCCGGATCACCATGCTCCGACACGATCAGAACTGCCCCACCCCACTCCCCACCTAGTGCGAAACCCTGGATGAGCCGCAGTACTGTCAGCAGGACCGGAGCGAGCGCACCGACCTGCGCGTACGTCGGGAGTAGGCCGATGGCGAACGTAGCGAGTCCCATCATCAGCAGCGACAGCACGAGCAGCTGCTTGCGGCCCAGGCGGTCCCCGAAGTGCCCGAACACCACACCGCCGACAGGACGGGCGAAGAAGCCGACCGCGAAGGTGGCGAAGCTCAGCAGCGTCCCCGTGAGCTGCTCGCCCTTCGGGAAGAACAGGTCGCCGAACACCACCGATGCGGCGACCCCGTACAAGAAGAAGTCGTACCACTCGACCGTCGTACCGACGAGGCTCGCGCCGACCACCCGGACGATCGACGTACGTGTCTGGACTGGTTGTGTTGCTGCCGTCATGGCGGGCTCCTGTGTTTAGTGGGCGGTCCAGCCGCCGTCGAGTACGAACGAGCTCCCCGTGATGGAGGCGGACGCGGGGCCGCACAGTACGGTCACGAGTTCCGCCACTTCGGCCGGCTCGATCAGCCGCTTCACCGCGACCGGCTCGAGCAGGACCTTGTCCAGCACCTCCGACTCGGACAGGCCGTGGGTTGCGGCCTGGTCCGCCAGCTGCGCGGTGACGAGCGGCGTACGGACGTACGCCGGGTTCACGCAGTTGCTGGTCACTCCGTGCGCCGCACCCTCCAGTGCGACAACCTTGCTGAGTCCCTCCAGCCCGTGCTTCGCAGCGACGTACGCCGCCTTGAAGGGACTCGCCCTGAGTCCGTGGACCGAGCTGATGTTCACCACGCGGCCCCAGCCTGCGCCGTACATGTGTGGCAGCGTCTGGCGGATCAGCCGGAACGGGGCCTCCAGCATGAGCCGGATGAGATAGCTGAACCGCTCCGGCGGGAACTGCTCGACCGGTGCGACCTGCTGGACGCCTGCGTTGTTCACCAAGATGTCCACGTCTGCGGGGAGTTGCTGCAGGCTCTCGAGGTCGGACAGGTCGGCTACGACCGTCTCGACACCCTCCAGAGCGTCGAGACCAACCTGGTCGAGGTCGACGGCCACCACGTGGACGCCGTCCGCGGCCAGGCGCTGGGCGCAGGCGGCGCCGATACCGGACGCTGCACCGGTGACGAGGGCTCGACGGGTCTCCATGGCGGACGACTGTAGGAATCCCGAGGCGGCTGCGGTATGGGATGCGGCCACATATCCACGCGGTCATCGATGGGTCCGGAAGCCAGTTATCCACAACTCCGGCTATCAGGGCAGCGCTTGGGGATAGCCAGGCCTATTGTTGAAACATGGTCGATATCGAGCAGCCGCAGAAGAAGGCCGCCGGGGTGCCCGCGGTGCTGTCGTCGTTCAAGTTCGGCTTGCACGAGATGGGCCCGCTGCGGACCGGCAAGGTCTTCCAGAAGATGAACCAGGACGGCGGGTTCGACTGCCCGTCGTGTGCGTGGCCGGACCCCGACCACAAGCGCAAGCACGCCGCCGAGTTCTGCGAGAACGGCGCCAAGGCCGTCGCCTGGGAGGCCACCCGGAAGCGGGTCCCGCGGGCGTTCTTCGCCGAGCACTCGGTCGCGGAAATGGATCGGATCAGCGAGTTCGAGCTGGGCAAGCTCGGCCGGATCACCGAGCCGATGCTGCTCCGGGCCGGCGCCACCCACTACGAGCCGGTCGGCTGGGACGAGGCCTTCCAGGTCGTCGCCCGGCACCTGAAGGCGCTGGTCGACCCCAACGACGCCGTCTTCTACACCTCGGGCCGGACCAGCAACGAGGCCGCTTTCCTGTACCAGCTGTTCGCCCGCGCTTACGGGACGAACAACCTGCCCGACTGCTCCAACATGTGCCACGAATCTTCTGGTACGGCGCTGTCCAAGGTGATCGGCAGCGGGAAGGGCGCGGTCACGCTGGAGATGCTCGAGGAGTCCGAGCTGATCGTCGTCGTCGGGCAGAATCCGGGCACGAACGCGCCGCGGATGCTCAGCCATCTGGAGATCGCCAAACGCAACGGCGGCTCGATCGTCTCGGTGAACCCGTTGCCCGAGCCCGGCCTGAAGCGGTTCATGAACCCGCAACGCCCGCGCGGCTGGGTCGGCAAGGGCACCGAGCTCGCCGACCAGCACCTGCAGATCCGGATCGGTGGCGATCAGGCGCTGTTCCTGGCCCTCGGCCACTTGCTGCTGGAGGCCGAGGCCGCCGCCCCGGGCACGGTCCTGGACAAGTCGTTCATCGAATCGCACACCAGCGGCTTCGAGCTCTACTCCAAGCACAACGCCGAGCTGGACTGGGCGGCCGTCGAACAGGCGACCGGGTTGCGGCGGGCCGAGATCGAGGAGCTGGCGCAGCGGTTCATCAAGTCCAAGGCGACCGTGATCTGCTGGGCGATGGGCCTGACGCAGCACCGGGACGCGGTCGCGACGATCAGGGAGATCGTCAATGTGCTGCTGCTCCAGGGCAACATCGGCAAGCCGGGCGCCGGCCCCTGCCCAGTGCGCGGGCACTCCAACGTGCAGGGCGACCGGAGCATGGGCATCTGGGAGAAGATGCCGGACGCCTTCCTGGACAAACTGGACCGCGAGTTCTCGTTCACGTCGCCGCGGGAGCACGGGATCGACGCGGCCGCGACCGTGAAGAGGCTGCGGGACGGTGCCGTGCGCGTGTTCTTCGCGATGGGCGGCAACTTCGCGATGGCCACTCCCGACACAGAGGTCGTACACCGCGGGCTACGGGAGTGCGACTTGACCGTCCACGTGTCGACCAAGCTCAACCGGTCCCACACCGTGACCGGCCGGGAGGCGCTGATCCTGCCGACGCTCGGGCGCACCGACCACGACCACACCCCGGCGGGGCCGCAGTCGGTCACGGTCGAGGACTCGCAAGGCGCCGTACACCTGTCCACCGGCAACCTGACCCCGCCGGCACCGGAGATGAAGAGCGAGATCGGGATCATTTGCGGGCTCGCGCAGCACGTCGTACCGGACGTCGGGCAGATCCCGTGGGCGGACTTCGCCGACGACTACAGCCTGATCCGGCAGCGGATCGGGCGGGTGGCCGACGGGTACGAGGACTTCGAGGAACGGCTACGGGCCAACGAGGGTGGGTTCCTGCTCGCGCACGCGGCCCGGGACAAGCGTGAGTTCAAGACGTCGGATGCGCGCGCGCAGTTCACCGCCAACGATCTGACTTGGTTGCCGACGGCACCTGGGCGGTTGTTGCTGCAGACGTTGCGGAGCCACGATCAGTTCAACACGACGATCTATGGGCTCGAGGATCGGTACCGCGGGGTGCACGGGACGCGCGAGGTCGTGTTCGTGCATCCGGACGATCTGGCGGACCTCGGGCTGCAGGACGGTCAGTACGTCGACATCGTGAGCGAGTTCGAGGGGGTCGAGCGGCGGGCGTCGCACTTCCAGCTGGTGTCCTATCCGACGGCCCGCGGGTGCGTGGCGGCGTACTACCCGGAGACCAACGTGCTGATGTCGGCCGATGACCTGGCGAAGGGCAGCAACACCCCGGTTGCCAAAGGTCTGACGGTCAGGCTGGAGCCGCGCAGCTGACGCCCGGTCGTCACGATCACAGCCGGCGGGGCCGTACCACTGCTGTCGTCGCCGGGCGGGTCGGAGGGCAGTGGCTTCAGGCCAGCCAGGAGCCGGTGCCGTCCCAGGCGTACTCGAGTTCGTCGGCGACAACGGGATCCGGCAGCCGGGAGGCGACCTCAGCTATCGCCGCACGCATCGACGCGATCCCGCCGTGTGCGTGCAGTTGGCGGCCAAGCTCGCGAGCACGGGCCTCACCGGGACCGCCGTCCAGGTACTTTTCGGCCTTGCCGATCTCCGTCAACTCCTTGACGACGGCCTGCAGGTCCAGGCCGCCGGGCTTTGGCGATGCGTCGGTCACCTGTACTCCGATCCGATCGAGCTCCCCAGCATTCGTCACTCGGCACCGGGACGCAACTGCCGTCTGACCCACGGTTGGAGTGCGGCGAGCACGGCGGCGACCGCGGCGCTCGTGAGCCAGAGTCCTGTCGGACCGGACGTTTTGAGGAGCTGGGTGACGGTGATGGGTGCGATCGTGGTCGCGATACCCCAGCTCAGGCCGAAGATCGCGAGGTAGCGCCCGCGCGCGTTGTCCGGGGCGAGTCCGGAGGCTTGGGTGAGGTAACGGGTCAGCAGGAAGAGGTCCCCGAGGCTCCAGAGGACGGCGGCCAGGAGGAAGACGAGGAGCGTGTGGGCGAAGGCGCTGGCGATCAGACCGGTTGCCAGTAGTACGTAGCCGATCGCGATCGATCGGAAGTCGTCGAGTTTCTGGACGCGCAGGAGCCGCTGGGCGACGATCAGAACCAGTGCCGAGACCGCGAGAATCACGCCCGTACCGGACTTGGGGATGCCCTGCTCGAGCAGCGTCAGCGGAATACCGATGACGAGCTGCATGTAGATCGTCGCGAAGACGGTTCCACTTGCCAGCAACAACAACAACCGCCGATCCCGCCATGCAGATCCCCCATTCCCAAGCCCACCCTCCACCTCCAGCCCCGCATCGCCACGCCCCTCCGCCTCGCCGCGCCCCTCCAGCTCCGCGTGGACCCGCCCCTCTGCCTCCGTGTGGCCGCGCCTCTCCAACTCCCCGTAGACCCGGCCCTCCGCCTCCATGTGGCCGCGTCCCTCCGCCTGCGTACGACGCAGGACGCTGACCGGCGGCTCGCGTCGTACGCCGGTGCGAGTGTCCCGGCGTACATCAGCTGGTAACGCCAGCGCGACCAGCGTGGCGCAGGAGAGGCAGGTGAGCGCGTCGGCGACGAAGAGCCAGCGGAGGTCCCAGTGGCTGATTGCCGCCGCCAGTAGTCCGGCGAGGACGCCGGCCGCGGCGAGGGCAGCGCTGTAGAGGCCGTAGGCGGCGGGGCGATCCTCCGGTGCGGTGACGTCGGCGATCATCGCCTGGCTCGGCGGCTCGTAGATCTCGAACGCCAGGCCCAGCAGGACGGTCGCGAGTACCGCGGACCACAGCGCGTGGCTGAGCGCGATCCACAACTGCGAGACCGCACACCCCACCAGCCCCAGGACGATCGTCCGGCGACGCCCGAGCCGATCCGCCAACTGACCGCCGAGCAGCCTCGACGGGATGGTCGCCGCGCCGAAGATCGCCAGGATGAGCCCGGTCTGACTCAGCGACGCCCGGAATTCGACGGTCAGCACCACCCCGAGGAAGGGCAGCGTGAACGCCCCGATCTTGTTGACCGCCCGCGCGACGATCAGGATCCAGACGGTCCGCGAGAGCCCTCTGGTCGCGACAACAACGCTCATCCAAGAACCCCATGACTGTCTAAGTGGCTATGATCGGTCACGCAAGCTCGAGCCTACGGAGGGATCGCATGACTGGTCAAGTGTCTTTTGATAGTCATGCCCGCAGCGTGCTGGCGGCGTCGGTCGAGTACGTCAACCGCCTGACGCCGGGCTACTCGGGCGGTACGCCGTACTCCGCACCGGCCGACGATCCGGAATCGGTCACGTCCGCGGTCGCTGATGCGCTGACCGCGATCGGCTACCCGCCGAGCGCGCGGCCGCCGTTGGAGGACTCGCGTCGCCTGGTCCAGCTTGCTCAGCGCATGCGACTCGTCTTCGAGTCCGCCCACGCCGGCGACCTCGACGCAGCCGCGGCCGAAATCAACTCGCTCCTGGTCGACACCAACGCCCGCCCACAGTTGGACCGCGGCCGCGACCGTCCGTGGAGCCTCCACTTCCACGGCCCCGACGAACAACTGGCCAACGGCTGGGCAGCCGGCTGCGCCGCAGGCCTCGCCCTGGCAGTAGGCAGCGACCTGGCCGGCCGCCTAGGCGTCTGCGCGGCTCCCCACTGCGACCGAGTCTTCGTAGACACCTCCAAAAACGGCCAACGCCGCTTCCACTCCCCCCAATGCCAAAGCCGAGTAAAAGCCGCCGCCCACCGAGCCCGCCACTCCACCACCTGACCCGGCCGGCACTCCACAAATTGGATGCCGGTAGCACGTGTCCCCAGCACAATGGCGCCATGGTCGAGCAGGTCCTTCCGAACGATGCAACACCGCCACCCGCGCTCGTCGCCGCCTGGCTGACCCTCGACAACCTGCACCTGGAGGCGGTGCCGATGTGGGCGGCCAACTGGATCGTCCAGGGATACGACGGTCCATCGCTGGCGGAACTGGCTGGCCTCAACGGCCAGGACACCCGCGAGGTCCGCGACCTCCTACCGGATGCCCTCGCAGACACTGGAATCGCCGCGCTGCCATCCGGTCAGGCTGCGCTCAAGATTGCGTACGACGACATCGCCACGGCGTACCTCGCCGGCCGCGCTCAGTGGACCTGGGCTGCCAACGAAGTCGCCCGACTCGTCATCGCCACCAACTACGCCGAGGAGAACTTCGATCACCCGCTGAGCGTCCTCTGGTACATCGACGAGGAGATTGGTCAGCCATGGGCCCGGACCGATGACGAACTGGCCGCAGACGTACGCCGGCTGTGCATCGATCAACTGCACCACTGACAAA
Source organism: Kribbella jejuensis (assembly GCF_006715085.1). Classification (NCBI taxonomy): domain Bacteria; kingdom Bacillati; phylum Actinomycetota; class Actinomycetes; order Propionibacteriales; family Kribbellaceae; genus Kribbella; species Kribbella jejuensis. The sequence continues at coordinate 1,347,400 of NZ_VFMM01000001.1, forward strand.
CCTCTGCTCGGTCCTGGCGCCCCGAATGGATTCATGTGACGACGCTAGTGCACGCCGCTCGAAGCAGTTCGGCCAGTGCTTCGAGGTGTTCCAACAGCACGCTCACACTGGGTGTGGAAATCGGAGCAACGAGCTAATCGTCCACGATCCTCAGTGTCGGTCAGCCGGCAGATGGTCGGGTGAGGATCGGGCGGGCTGGGTTCTCGTTGTCGATGACGAGGTGGGCGCGCGCGGCGGGATCGACCCGCTTGATGTAGAGGCGTTCCCCCGGGATGTACCGGGTGCGGTACCGATGGGCAGCTGCCTCTGGTGAGTCCATCCAGGCTGCGTCGCGGTCGGTGCCGCGACGGAGTACGGTCTCGAAACTCACGTGTACATACATGCTCAGATCCCAGCAGTCGTTGAGTTCTGGACGTTGCAGGAAAGCACCGTCGGCGATCAGGATCGCGGCCGGGGCCGCAGTACGGACCGGTACGTCGAGCACCTCCGCGGCCGAGCTGTCCCGCAGACCGTTCACATACCGCCGATCCCCACCCGACCCCAACGGCACCAACAACCGCTCCCGGATGCTGTCGCAGTCATACATCTCGAAGTAGTAACTCTCGGGTGATTCGAGCGGATACCGAGTCCGCAGCTCCGGGGCTCGCTTGAAGTGGTCGATTTCGGCGCGGATGAGCTCCCGATCGGTGCGTAGTCGCAGTACGTCGGCCAGCTCGTCTGCCAGTGTCGTCTTGCCTGCAGCGGAGCAGCCGTCCACGGCGACACGTACTGGATGGTCGCGTTCGATGGAGAGCACTTCGTCCGCGAGCTTCTCCAGAACCGCAGCTCGGTCTGCCATGGGTCCATCGTGCAACGACAGCGGCCCACCCGATTCGGGAATCGGGTGGGCCGCTGGGATGTGTTAGCCGACGGGGGTTAGTTCGCGGTTTGGGGTGGGTGGGGGTGTGGCGTGTTTGGGGGGCTTGGGGCGGAGCCACTTGGGGGTCCACCAGTTTGCTTCGCCTAGGAGGGTCATGATGCTGGGGAGGACTACGGCGCGGATGATCGTGGCGTCGATCAGGATTGCGACCGCCAGGCCTACGCCCAGTTGTTTCATGTCCAGGGTGCTCAGGGTGGCGAAGACTGCGAAGACGCCGATCATGACTGCGGCTGCGCTGGTCACCACTCCTGCTGAGCCGGTGATGCCTTCGGCTACGGCCTGGCGGGTTGGGATGCCGCGGAGTACTGCCTCGCGGATCCGGCTTACTACGAAGACGTGGTAGTCCATCGAGAGGCCGAACAGGACCACGAACAGGAACAGTGGGAGCCAGCTGACCACTGCGCCGTTGGAGCGGAAGTGGAGTATGCCTTCGGCCCAGGTGTTCTGGAAGACCGCGGTGACGACTCCGTACGCCGCACCGGCGCTCAGCAGGTTCAGGCCGATCGCGGTGACAGCCACGACGACGGACCTGAACGTCACCATCATCACGATCATCGTCAGCAGCAGTACGAACCCGATCACGAGCGGCAGCTTGGACCGGGTGTGGGCCGCGTAGTCCACGTCCGCGGCCACGAACCCACCGACGGCGTACTCGACCCCGGGCACCTTCCCGACCGTCTCCGGCATCAGCTCCTTGCGCAGCTTGGCCAAGGAATCACGGGCCTGCTGGCTACCACCCTCGTACGGCGTGGCGACCTCAAGCGTCGCGACCGTACCGTCCTTGGAGAAGCGCGGCTCCTCCAGACCGTCCGACGCGAACAGCTTGTCGCCCTTGGTCTTCTGCTGAAGCTCGGCCAGCGCGGCCTTCACCGCGGGCAGCTCGTTCGCAGGCGCCCGTACGGCGACCTCGTGGCTCGTGCCCGTACTCGGGAACGCGGCCGTCAACCGGTCGTACGCCTTCATCACAGACGTCGTCCGCGGCAGGTCCTCGGTACCGGGGAACTTCAGCGTCATGCCCAGCGCCGGCGACGCAACCGCGAGCAGTGCGGTGACTGCGACGAGCAGCGTGGCAACGGGGTGCTTCAGAGCGGGCTTCAGTACGGTCGGCCAGAACCGCGGCCGACGGTTGCCGGCGGTCAGCCGCCACAGCAGCGGGATCCGCGGGCGGTCCACCCAACGACCGAGCTTCGCGAGTACGGCGGGAAGTACGGTCAGCGAGCCGACGACGGCCACCGCGACGACGAGGATCGATCCGACGGCGAACGACGAGAACACCGCGTCCCGGGCCAGGAACAGGCCGGCCATCGAGATGATCACCGCCGTACCGGACACCACGACCGCATGCCCCGAGGTCGCCGCGGCGATCTCGACCGCGTCGACGTGACCGCGGCCCTTGGCGCGTTCCTCGCGTTCACGGCGCAAGTAGAACAGTGAGTAGTCGACGCCGACCGCCATACCGATCAGCAGGATCACGCTGTTCACCGCGTCGACCGCGGGCACCAGCTGGGACGCCGCGGCGGAGAGGCCGATGGCGGCTGCGACGGCGGACAGCGCGAGTAGTACTGGTACCGAGGCGGCGATCAGTGCACCGAAGGCGATCAACAGGATCGCCAGCGTCACCGGCAGGCTGAACATCTCGGCCCGCTTGAAGTCCTTGCCCAGCGTCTCGTTCAGGGCCTTGCCGATCGACAGTCCACCGACCTCCTCGATCCGGAGGTCCGGGTACTGCTGCTGGACCTTGGCGGTGGTGTCGAGCAGCGGCTGGACCCGGGCGTTGTCGTCAGCACCCTGCGGCGCGTCCTTCAGCGTCACTCGGACGATGACCGCGTCGTTCTTCGGCGACGGCATCGGCTGACCGACCTCCGCGACCCCACCGAGGGCGCGCATCTGCTGGATCACCGTGCCGGCCGCCTTCGTCGCCGCGGCCCGGTCGAGCTGTCCGGACGGCGCCGTGATCAGCACGCTCTCCACGTCCGGGTCGTCGAAGTTGCCGGACTTCACGATGTTGTCGGCCCGGGTCACCTCGCCGATGTTGCCCTCGTCGGTGGACTTCTTTGTGCCGGTCACCGAGCCGAGCGCGAAACACGCGGCTACCACGACCACGCACATCGCGATCGCGCGCCACGGATGGGTGGCGCTCCAGCGCGCCGCCCGGACCGTGATCTGTCCCCTGGCCATACCTTCCCTGCCCCTCTGCGCCCCCACCGGCGCCCCACCCAGCGCACCTGGCGTGGCGCTGGCTACGGGACAAAAGCCTCGCTGGCAGGCACACCGCGCGACCATGCAGGAAGCCCCCTAGTAACCCCTGGGGAAGACCCCACCCCTCCCTTTCCCGTACGGCGTACGCACCCGGTGATCGGATGTCCGCACCGAGGGCGTCAGAAGTCCTCGAAGTCGAGCGAGGCGGCGGCCGAGACCCCCTCCAGATACCCCTCGGCGCGCTCTGCCTTGGGGTAGCGGTGGACCAAGGACCAGAAGTGGGCGTTGTGCGCCGGCTCGACCAGATGGGCCAGCTCGTGCACCAGCACGTAGTCGACGACCCAGGCCGGCATCGACTGCAGCCGGGTGCTCAAACGGATCGACCGGTCCGCCGGGGTGCACGATCCCCACCGTCTGTTTTGGTTCGAAACCCACCTCACCGACGCAGGTTCGGGCACTTCCGGGAGGTGACGACACGCGAGTTCGTGTGCTCTGGCCAACAATTTTTCGTCCGACACGCGCGATCGGCTGCGCTGCTTCTCGAGCCGCGCCAGCATGGTCTCGACCCAGCGCGCCTCCTCGGCGGCCGACAGCCGGTCGGGCATCAGCACGACCACCCGCTCACCGTCGCGGTACGCGCTGACCGTGCGCTTGCGGCGCTTGCTGCGGCGGATGTCGACGTACGGCGGGATCGGGCGCGGTGGGGAGTCGGCCATGGCTCAAAAATGTACCCCCCGAATCCGACAACTTTCTTCCGCGCACAGCCTGTGGACTTGTGTTTTCGCAGGTCAGGCGCCAGATCGTGAGCCCTGGGACCCCGGTTGTTCACATCGTGTTCCCCCGCCCGTCCACAGTGCCGCGCGGCGCGTCCCACAGGTTGCGCACAGAGTTATCCACAGGGGTGGACAACCGGGGCTTGCCACCGCTGCCGTGGCCTCCTAGCGTCGTCTGCAACAGGCTCCCGGACCGCCTCCGGGGCTGCTCGGAGGGGAAGCCGAGTGGCTCCGGAGGCGGATCACCGGGAGCCTGTTCCGCGCCGCCGAAAGTCTCGGTAAGGGCTTTCCCAGGCGGGCCGACGCGGCACGCGGACGCCGACGTGCGCTTGAGCGTGCGGAAAGCTGCCGTAGGGTGAATCCCGACTGGGCCGAACGGCCTACGGCAGGACGGTCTGCCGTTAGCATCCAACGACTGCCCGGGGCCAGACCCCGGGCTGAAATTCAGAGCAAGGAGAGGGCCCTCATGGCAGAGACCTGGAGCGGCGAGTTCTACTGCGTCAAGTGCAAGGCCAAGCGCACCGCCGACGGCGAGGTCAAGGTCAACGACAAGGGCACGCGCATGGCGAAGGCCAAGTGCCCCGAGTGCGGTACGAACCTGAACCGGATCCTCGGCAAGGCCTGACGCACCCCGTAGCACCAGTAGGACCGAGCAGTACGAGTAACACCGCGGAGGCGGTGTCCGGCCGGTCGCCGGGCGCCGCCTCCCGCTGTGAGCGAGTCGTGATCGCATCGATGAGGACGACACCGGGCACCCCGGAGCGCCCGGACTTGGGTGACCGGACAGAATGGGTACGTGTCGGACCTTCCCCGTAAGGCGCTGAGCCGGACCGCGAAACTTGCCAGCCTGCCGCTCGGCGCCGCCGGGCGCGCGACGGTCGGCCTGGGCAAACGGATCGGTGGCGCACCCGCCGAGGCGGTGTTCGCCGAGTTCCAGCGCCGCACCGCGGACCAGCTGTTCGCCGTCCTGGGCGAGCTCAAGGGCGGCGCGATGAAGTTCGGGCAGATGCTCAGCCTGATGGAATCGGCGATGCCGGAGGAGTTCGCGGCGCCGTACCGGGCCACCCTGACCAAGCTGCAGGACTCCGCTCCGCCGATGCCGGCCTCGACCGTGGACACGATCCTGTCCCGGGAGCTCGGCAAGCGCTGGCGGGACCGTTTCGACGAGTTCAACGAGGTTCCGGCGGCGGCCGCGTCGATCGGCCAGGTGCACCGCGGACGGCTGAAGGACGGCCGTGAGGTCGCGGTCAAGCTGCAGTACCCGGGTGCCGCCGAGGCGCTCCGGTCGGACCTGCGTCAGCTCGGCCGGGTCGGCCGCACGATCGGCACGATGATCCCGGGCCTGGACGTGAAGCCGCTGGTCGCGGAGCTGCAGGAGCGGATCGGCGAGGAGCTCGACTACGACCGCGAGGCGCAGGCCCAGCAGCAGTACGCCGACGCCTTCAAGGACCACCCGGAGTTCGTCGTACCGCGGGTGGTGAAGCACTCCCCCACCGTGATCGTGTCCGAGTGGATCGAGGGCCGGCCGCTGTCGTCGTACATCAGTGACGGCACGAAGCAGGAGCGGGACGCGATCGGGCTGAAGTACGCGCGGTTCATGTTCAGCGGACCGAAGTACGCCGGTCTGCTGCACTCCGATCCGCATCCCGGGAACTTCCGCGTGCTGGCCGACGGCCGGCTCGGCGTGGTCGACTTCGGCCTCTGCGCCCGGCTCCCGGACGGACTGCCGCCGGCGATCGGCAGGCTGCTGCGGATCTCGCTGCTCGGCGACGGGATCGCGGTCCGGGACGGTCTCAAGGCCGAGGGCTTCATCAAGCCTCGGATGGAGATCGATCCGGAGCAGCTGATGAACTACCTGTCGCCGTTCGCGGACCCGGCCCGGGAGGAGACGTTCCAGTTCAGCCGGGCCTGGATGCGTGCGCAGGCGAACCGGACCAGTGACTTCCGGTCGCCGAACGCGTCGCTCGCACTGCGCCTGAACCTGCCTCCGTCGTACCTGCTGATCCATCGCGTCTGGATCGGCGGCATCGCCGTACTGTCCCAGCTCGAGGCGCAGGCGCCGTTCCGGGCGGTCCTGGAGGAGCTCCTCCCCGGCTTCACCGACGACTGAGGACCGGTAGCGCCCGGAGCGTGACCGCGAGCAGGACCGCCATCGCGGCCAGCGCCGCGGCGGTGATCCCGGCCGCCAGGTGCAGGCCGGAGGTGAAGGCGTCACGGGCGTGCTCCAGGACATCGCCCGTCGCGCCGGAGGCGATCGTCTCGCCGAGCGAGTTGCTGCCCGTCCGGCCGCGGTAGACGGCGGTCACCACGCAGCCGAGGACGGCGATGCCGAGCGAGTACCCGAACTCGTTGCCGGTCTGGGTCAGCGCGCCCGCCGAGCCCGCCTGCTCCGGTGGGACCGAGCCGATCACCAGGTTCGTCCCCAGGATGACCAGCGCGCCTGGCCCGAAGCATTCGAACGCGAACGCGATGACCAGAACGGTCGTCGACGTCGTCAGGCTGACCACGACCATCCCGACCACCGTGAACGCGACCCCGATCGGGATCAGCACGCCCGGCCGGATCCGCTGCGCCAGCCGCGGCGCGAGCTGGAACCCGATCGTCGACGTGATCATGCCCGGTACCAGCGCCAGCCCCGCCTGCAGCGGTGTCATGCCCTTGACCAGCTGGAAGTACTGCGCGACGAACACCATCACGCCACCGGACAGCATCGAGTACGCCGTCATGCTGCCGAGCGTCACGCTGAACGTCCGCCGGGTGAACAGCCGAACGTCGACGAGCGGGTCGTCCAGTCGCGCCTGCCGCCGTACGAAGACGATGCCGAAGAGGACACCGAACGCGAGCGCCCCGAGGGCCTGGGCGTCGGCACCGTGCGCCGCCAGGTGTTTCAGACCGTGGATGACCGGCAGGATCGCGGCCAGCGACAGCAGCACGCTCGGTACGTCGATCCGCCCGGCCCGCTCGTTGCGGTACTCCGGCAGCAGTACCGGCCCCACCGCCAGCAGCACGACCATCGCGGGTACGCCGATCAGGAACGCCGAGCCCCACCAGAAGTGGTTCAGCAGGACGCCACCGACGATCGGGCCGATGATGGCGCCGACCGTGAAGCAGCCGCCCCAGACGCCGAGTGCGGTGGCGCGCCGGCGCTCGTCCGGGAACAGCGTGGAGATCAGCGACAGTGTGCACGGCGCGATCGCGGCGCCGGCGATGCCCAGGACTGCGCGGGCGCCGATAAGCATTGCCGGGTTCACCGAGTACGCCGCGACGACCGAGGCGACGCCGAACACGGCGGCCGCGATCAGCAGCAGCCGCCGGCGCCCGAGGCGGTCACCGAGATTGCCCATCGTGATCATCAGGCCGGCCACCATGAACCCGTACACGTCCAGGATCCACAGCTGCTGGCTCCCGGTCGCGCCGAGCGCTGCGGTGACCGAGGGGATCGCCAGCAGCATCACGAACAGATCCAGCGACACGAGCAGCGCCGCCAGGCACAGCACACCCAGCGCGATCCACGGCCGCTTGCTCGTCGCCACCACGTCTGCCTCGATGGTCATGATCGTTCCTTTCGCGGAAGTTCCTTCACCCACTGCGTCGATCGGAGCGCGTCGGCGTCGACATATCTTCGAAAGGAACTTCTTCGAGGAGCGGAGACCGTGATGACGACGTTCGGAAACCTCCCTGAGGTCGTGTCGCCAGACGAGTGGCTGGCCGCCCGCCGGGAACTGCTGCGGCTGGAGAAGGAGGTCACGCACGCCCGGGACCGCCTGAACGCCGAGCGGCGGCGGTTGCCGATGGTGCGGATCACCAAGCCGTACGTCTTCGAGGGACCCGACGGACCGGTCGGTCTGCTCGACCTGTTCGAGGGCCGGGACCAGCTGGTGATCCATCACTTCATGTTCGCCCCGGACTGGGACGAGGGCTGCCCGAGCTGTTCGTCGGCGGCCGACGAGATCGGCAACCTGCGGCAGCTGCACGTCCGGAACACGTCGCTCGCCGCCGTGTCGCGGGCGCCGTACCCCAAGCTGGCCGTATTCAAGGAGCGGCTGGGCTGGACGTTCCCGTGGTACTCGTCGTACCCGGGCGACTTCAACTACGACTTCCACGCGACGCTCGACGACCGGGTCGCGCCGGTACTGCTGCACTTCCGGACGCAGGCGGAGCTGGCCACCGAGAAGGGCACGCCCTGGACGGACGGGCCGTGGACCGCGGACATGAACGGCGAGGAGATGCCGGGGATCAGCGCGTTCCTGCGGGTCGGCGACGAGGTGTTCCACACGTACTCGACGTTCGGCCGCGGGATCGAGGACTTCCACAACTGCTACCGATACCTCGACCTGACCCTCCTCGGCCGGCAGGAAGCGTGGGAGGAGCCGGCCGGGCGGGCCGAGCCGCTCGGGCTCCAGGTCGGCGGGCCGTCGATGCGGGTGCCCGACCGGTACTGATCACCAGTAGACGGAGTCGAGCTTGCCCTCGATGCTGCGGACGTTCTCGCGGGCGCAGCGATCGCAGTACAGCAGCTTGCGGCCGTCCTCGATGGACGTCATCCAGGTCAGCGGCACGTCCTCCGACTCCGCCTGCCGACCACACAACGCACAGGTAGCTCTCACATGTCCTAGTGTGCCCTGCGTGCGATGGACGGTTCACGGCGAGGGTGAAGTCTGGGGAAATCAGTGGCTGAGCGTACGGCGGCTGGACGTCGAGCAGCCTGACGGGCTGCGGTTCGACTATCACGCCGTACGGCTGAAGGACATCGCAGCGGCTGTCGTCACCCGGGACGAGCATGTGCTGCTGATGTGGCGGCACCGCTTCCTGACCGACACGTGGGCGTGGGAGCTCCCGATGGGGATCATCGAGCCGGGTGAGAGCCCGCAGACGGCGGCGGCCCGGGAGCTGCTGGAGGAGACCGGGTGGCAGGCGGACAGGCTGACCGAGCTGATCCGGTCGGAGCCGGCCGCCGGGATCATGGACTCGCGGCATTTCGTGTACCGGGCGACGGCCGCGAGGTGGGTCGGTGAGCCGACCGAGAAGAACGAGTCGGACCGGATCGAATGGATCCCGATCGCCGACCTGCCCGGGATGATCGCCCGGCACGAGATCGTCAGTGGGATCACGTTGATCGGGCTGCTGCAACTGCTGGTGCAAAGCTGAAGGGGCGGCACCCCCGGTGGGTGCCGCCCCTCGATGGTTCAGCTGGTCAGGCTGTTGTGTGGATCAGACCAGGCGGGCGAGTGCGAGGCGCGCGCGTGCGCTGGCCCTCTCCGCTCGCCGCGAGGCCCGCTCGGCCTGCTTCTGCGCCCGCTCGAGCTGACGAGCGAAGTGGAAGCGCCGGTTCTGCTCTGCGTCGTTCAATGTGGAACGACAATGAGCACGGGCGAGATCTTCATTGAGTAAATGCATTTCGGTGCTCCTGTTGAAAGTCTGGGTAGTCATCGTTCGGACTCGTTTTCGGTAGGGGTTGTCGTCGTCAGGCAGCGGTTACGGTGTCGCTCTTGCGGGGACGCCCACGGGGCCGCTTGCGCGGAACCACCACACCCTGGACGAACAGCTCGCCACCCCACACTCCCCACGGCTCGGAACGCTCGAGCGCTCCGGCCAGGCACTCGGCCTTCAGCGGGCAGGTCGTGCAGAGCGACTTCGCGTACTCGACGTCCGCCGGCGATTCGGCGAAGAAGAGTTCTGGCGCGTAGGACCGACAGGGCAGGTCCTGCGACGTTGCCACCTCGGTGAAGACATCGAGGAAGCTCACGCTCATTCCGGTCACCTCCCAGTGACTGTTGTTGCTGATCTCTTGTCGTCCCTGACGGCTGCCGGTTGGCAACCGCCAAATCTGTGTTGACAAACAAAAGGGCCGCGGGACCCTTGGGTGGGTTCCGCGGCCTGGAGGTGCCGGCTCTGACGCTTGTCAGACCGGTGGACTCCATGCTCGAGAACCCGAATCGCCGTACTTCACATCGCCGACAGCTCCGCCCTTGAACTGGGCAGCGCCGGAAGCCATGAGCACAACGGTCGCGACGTGCAGGCGCGGCGAGGCACCCGGGATCTGGGCGCACGGCAGCGCGGCAGCGTCGCTGAACGGCTTCTTGACCGTGTTGGTGATCATTTCCAGGGCACCTCCTCTCGTTGTGGCGAAGCGGGCGGTTGGCTCGATCGCTATGGTGGTTTGAAGTTTTCGGCCAGGCTTCGACCGCAGAAAGAACAGTACGCCGTCCGCGCCGAAGCCCGCAAACTATTTATTGCCAGTTCGCGAAGTTGGCCGGAAGTTGCCGCTCCGACGACCGGATCTGACCGTCGAAGAAGCTTTCCAGCACGCTCCGGGACGCCGTCCGCACGCTGCGGGATCGTTGCCCTTGTCACCTAACTGCCACGTCTGCCAGGAGCAGAACACGGCCTGTCGTCCAGCATGCGCCGCGCTTCGCGTGCCTGGCAACAGATTTGTCAGCGCGTGCAGAGGTTGATGATCTGCTCGCCGTACTTGCTGATCTTGGTATGGCCGATGCCCGGGATCTGCCGGAGCGCCTGCGCGTCGGCGGGCCGGGTCTCCGCGATCGCGGTCAGCGTCGCGTCGGTCAGGATCACGAACGCGGGCATCTTCTCGGACTCGGCCTGCTCGGTGCGCCACTCGACCAGGGCGTCGTACAGCTTCTGGTCCATCGTGGACGGGCAGTCCTCGCAGCGGCCGAGCTTGCGCGCGCCCGGCTCGAGCAGGCCCTTCCCGCAGACCCGGCACTTCGGGATCGGCCGGCCGGACCGCTCCGAGCGCGCCGGCCGCTCCCAGCCGACGGAGGTCGACGGATTCCACTCCGACCGCGCCGTCCGGACGCCGATCGGGTCGAGGAACCGCGTCGGCCCGCGGGTCCCGCGGCCGCCTGGCGAGCGGGACGTCGCCCAACTGACGAACAGCTGCTGCTTCGCGCGCGTCACGCCGACGTAGAACAGCCGGCGCTCCTCCTCCACCTGTGCCGGCGTCTGGGCGTAGCTGATCGGCAAGGTCCCCTCGTGCGCCCCGACGATGAACACGCACTCCCACTCCAGCCCCTTCGCCGCGTGCAGTGTCGCCAGCGTGACACCCTCCGCCAGCGGCGCGTGCTGGATCGTCGCCCGCCGGTCCAGCTCCGCCATCAATTCGGGCAACCGCGCCGACGGGTGCTCCGCGGCGAAGTCGGCCGTCATCGTCACCAGCGCGCTCAGCGACTCCCACCGGTCCCGCACTGCGCCGGTCCCGGTCGGCGGCTCCGCGGTCCATCCGGCGCCGGCCAGCACGCCGGTCACCGTCGACAACAGGTCGTCCGACACGTCGCCGGCCTTCACCTGCCCGCGCAGCAGGACGGCGGCCTGCCGGATCTCGGCCCGCTCGAAGAACCGCTCCGCGCCCTTCAGCACGGTCGGGATCTTCCGCTCGGCCAGCGCCTGCTCGAAGTTCTCCGACTGCGCGTTGGTCCGGAACAGCACGGCGATGTCGCGTAGCGCCACGCCCTCGTCTCGCAGCCGGACGACAGCCCGCGCGACCGCATCCGCCTCCGCGACCTCGTCGGAGTACTCGCGGTAGACCGGGACCGGGCCGGCCTCCTTCTGCGAGCGGAGCGTGACCCGCCCGGGCAGACCGGTCGGGCCCGCCGCGTCGAGGATCTTGTTCGCGACGTCGACGATCTGCGGGGTCGAGCGGTAGTCGCGGACCAGCTTGATCAGCGTCGCGGAGGGATGCCGGGACGCGAAGCGGACCAGGTTCTCCGGCTCGGCGCCGGCCCAGGAGTAGATGGTCTGCGCCGGGTCACCGACCACGCAGACGTCCTCGCGACCGCCCAGCCACAGGTCGAGCAGGCTCTGCTGCAGCGGCGAGACGTCCTGGTACTCGTCCACGACGAAGGTCCGGTACTGCCGGCGGATCTCCGCCGCGACCCGCTCGTCCTCCGCGAGCAGCGCGACCGCGCAGAGCAGCACGTCCTCGAGGTCGATCCGCCCGCGCTCGAGCTTCACGTCCTCGTACGCCGCGAAGATCCGGGCGATCGTCGCCGGGTCGAAGGCGGCGAGCTGGCGCCCGGAACGAGGCGCCAGCTTGGCGTAGTCGTCCGGGCGGACGTTGCTCACCTTGGCCCACTCCACCTCACCGGCGAGGTCGCGCAGCGCGGGCGTGTCGACGCGGATCCGGCACCGCGACGCGGCCTCGGTCAGCAGCGGGAACTTCCGGTCCACGATCGGCGGCAGCTCCCCGCCGTACACCTTGGGCCAGAAGAACCGCGCCTGGCGCAGCGCCGCCGAGTGGAACGTCCGGGCCTGGACGCCCTGGACGCCGAGCTGGGCGAGCCGGCCGCGCATCTCGCCCGCCGCGCGCTGGGTGAAGGTCACCGCGAGCACCCGGACCGGGTCGAACGTGCCGGTGCGTACGCCGTACGCGATCCGGTGGGTGATCGCCCGGGTCTTCCCCGTGCCCGCACCCGCCATCACCACGACCGGCCCGTGCAGGGCGGTCGCGACCGCCCGCTGCTCCGGATCGAGCGCCTCGAGAAGGCTCTCCGCGGAGGCGGGTCGTGTGAAGTCGCTCACGGACTGAGACATGCGGGAACAGCACCACCTGCGCCATGGTTCGGATACGTCGAGGGCAACCCTAGACGGGTCGTCCGACAAAACCCCTCCCAGCTCCAACAAGGAGTCCGCCGATGTCGGCTTTCACCATGTATTCGACCCCGTGGTGCGGCTACTGCCACCGCCTCAAGGGCCAGCTCGACCGAGCCGGCATCGAGTTCACCGAGGTCGACATCGAGCAGGTCCCCGGCGCCGCCGAGATCGTCGAGAAGATCAACAACGGCAACCAGACGGTGCCGACCGTGGTCTTCCCGGACGGCACCGCGATGACCAACCCGTCACTCGCCCAGGTAGCGGAGAAGCTCGCCGCGTAACTGAATAACGGCTCAGGCCGTATTGGCTGAGCCATGGACTTTACGGCCATGGCCGTTATACCTTGCGATGAACCACGTCGCAGGGAGTCCGCCCATGTTCTCGCGCCGTCTATTCCGCCGTGCCTTCATCACTTTCATCGCCGCGACAGGTCTGCTCGCGACCGCGGGCCTGCACGCAACAGCGGCCCCGCCGAGTGATCTGCCGGACCCGTTCCCGTCCGAGAACTGGCCGCTCGGTCCGGCCGTCAGACCGCTCGCTCCGTCCGCGGACGTCGTCAAGGACCTCGGCTCACCGGTCAGTTCGCTCACGATCATGGAGGGTGCGGTCGGCCGCACCCCCGACGGTCGCGGCGTCGTGTACGCCGTACCCGCGGGTGAGAACGCCCGTTTGAACGTCGTCGATCTGCACTCACGCCAACTGCTGCGGACCGTCCCACTGCCCGGCGCGGCCGGCGGCTGGGCGATCGTCGTCGTACCGAACGGTGACGTCTACCTCGGTACGTACGCCAACGCGCATCTCTACCGCTACAGCCCGGTCACCGGCGAGGTGACCGATCTCGGCCAGCCGATCCCGGGGCAGTCGCAGATCTACGGCCTCACGTCCGATCCGGACGGCAACGTGTACGCCGGGACGTACCCGAACGCGCACGCGTTCAAGTACGACGCCACGACCGGTGAGGTCACCGACTACGGCTCGCTGGACCCCGTACAGCAGTACGCACGCTCCACGGTCTACGACCCCGACCACAACAAACTGTTCGTCGGTGTCTCCACTCCGAACGCCCGGCTGCTCCGGATCGACGTAGCCACCAATGCGGTCGAGGACATCACTCCCCCGGGCATTACGGCCAAGGACTTCATCGACCTGGACTACGCGGACGGCAGGGTGTTCGCCAACGCGAGCAGCCGTCTGGTCGTGGTGGACGCGGTGAGCGGAGAGCAACTCAAGTACACCGACGCGACCACGGGCCAGCAGGTGATGGACTACCCCATCGCTGCGCGTGGCGTGTCCCCAGCCGGCCCGGGCGGTGTCTACTTCACCGACAACACGCTCAAGCTCATCCACTACGACCTGGCCACCAACACGGTCGGCCCCGTCATGCCGGTGCGCACGCTGACCCGTGGAGCGTCCATCGGCTACGGCTGGGTGACTGAGAACGGCGTACCGGTCCTGTACGGCCTTGCAGGTAACTACTCCGGTGGCACGTTCCGCTACAACCCCGCGGACGGCACGCTCGCTCAATGGAGCTCTCCGTTCCAGTACGTGCCGTCTCCACTCATGCACGAGCTGGCCGATCCCAGTACGGGCAAGGTCTTCGTCAACGTCTATCTGAACGGCTCGACCGCCATCTACGACCCCGCGACCGGCAAGTCGACCGTGACTACCCGCCAGGGACAGGTGGAAGGCTGGGCGTGGGACGGCCACGGCAAGATGTACGTCGGCATCTACCCGTACGGCAGGCTCTCGCTCTGGGACCCGACCAAACCGGACAGCTCCACCAACCCGAAGGAGCTGTTCAGCCTCGTCGACAGCGACCACCAGAACAGACCGGTCGCTGTAGTACCTGACGGCGACCACGTCTACGTCGGCACTACCCCCGCGTACGGCGAGTACGGCGGCGCGCTGACCGTGTACGACGTACCGACCGGAGCTCACACCGTCTACCGGGACCTGGTGACCGATCAGACGATCGCCTCGATCGTGCCGGACGGCAACGACGTCTGGCTCGGCTCCAGCATCGAGGGCGGCCAGGGCACCGAGCCGAAGGCGAGCGAAGCCCACCTGGTCAAGGTGGATCCAGCGACGGGACAGGTGCTCACCGACATCGTCCCAGTGCCTGGTGCGGCGAGTATCAACGAGCTGATCACCGGTCCGGACGACAACATCTGGGGTCTGGCCGACGGCATCGTGTTCGCCGTCGACCCGGCGACCGGTGTGGTGAAGCGGCTGCTGCCCGTGTTCAGCGGATTCACCGGCTCACAGGACGGCGCACTCTCCTGGCGGGACGGCTACCTCTACGGAGTGACGGGCGGCCGGCTGTTCGTACTGGACATCCTCAGCGGACAGACGACCGTACTGCGCGACCACGGGCTGAACCGGCTCACCCAAACGCCGGACGGTACGTACTACACGCTGCTACGCCCGGACGGGTACATCAACCCGACCAACCTGGCGTCCTACACCCCGCCGGTGGACCCGTGCCCGCACTCCGACCTACGGCCGACGGTGTGGACCGGCAACATCGACAGCCACGTCCAGAACCGGTTCTTGACGTACGGCTGCACGCTGACCGACGTACTACCCGACGCCGGAGCGGACTGGCCGAGCCACAGCGCCTACGTGAGCGCGGTCGTGAAGAAGGTGCACGAACTCGAGGGCGACGGCTCCATCGCCCGCTGGGAAGGCACCCTCGTCATCGTGGCCGCGGCCCGGTCGGACGTGGGCCGCTGATCACCAGCTGCCGCTGAGGCTCTCGCCGTACCAGCCTTCGATCAGGCGGCGGGAGATCGAGATCGCACCTGGGAGGGCCATCGTGCCGGCGTCGACCAGCACGCGGAGGTCCTCCCGGGTGAACCATTTCGCCTCGGCGATCTCGTCCTGGTCCACCTCGATCTCGAAGCCCGTCGCCTTCGCGTAGAACCCGAGCATCAGGCTCGCGGGCAGCGGCCACGGCTGGCTGCCCGCGTACTCGATCTCCGGGCCGACGATCACGCCGGTCTCCTCGAGCACCTCACGCCGTACCGCCGACTCCAGCGACTCACCCGGCTCCACGAAGCCGGCGAGCGTCGAGTAGCGGCCGACGGGCCACGCCTCGTTGCGGCCGAGCAGCGCACGGTCCTGGTCGTCGGTGACGAGCACGATGATCGCCGGGTCGCTCCGCGGGAAGTGGCTCTTTCCACACACCGGGCAATGGCGAACGTGCCCGGCCTCGACCACCTCGGTGTGCTCGCCACAGTTCGCGCAGTGGGTGTGGACGCCGTGCCAGTTCGACAGGCCGATCAGATGCACGGCGATACCGGCCTCGCGATCGACCAGCAGTGCGCCCAGCTCACGCAGGCCGGCGTACGACTCGTCGGGCGTACCGTCGACGATCACGCCGAAGACCGCCCGGCCCTCCGCGGTCATGCCGGCCCCGGACTCGCGGTCGATCCCGAGGAAGACCCGGATCCCGTCGGGTGCCTCGCCCGGCGTCAGGAACCGCAGTGCGGAACGGTCCTCGACCACCTGGATCTGGTCGCCGGCCACGACGACCACCTGGGTGTCCGGCGCGGCCCAGGCCTTCTCCAGCCAGTCGTCGTCACGGCGGCGATCAGCGGCGCGGTCCAGGACGGAACGGGACAGGGCTAGCGAACCGGGAGTGATGGAGTAGGCCACAGGTCTCAACCTACCCCGGCCCGGTGACTGGTCTCCGTGAGAGCATCCCCGCATGAGTATTCACATCGCCGCCGAGAAGGGGCAGATCGCGCCGCGGGTGCTGTTCCCCGGGGACCCGCTGCGGGCCAAGTGGATCGCCGAGACCTACCTGTCCGACGTGATCTGCTACACCGAGATCCGGAACATGTTCGGGTTCACCGGCACCTACAAGGGTGAGCGGATCTCCGTCCAGGGCTCCGGCATGGGCCAGCCGTCCGCCTCCATCTACGCGAACGAGTTGTTCGAGGAGTACGACGTACAGACCCTGATCCGGGTCGGTACGTGTGGCGCGCTGACCGAGGCGGTCCGGGTCCGGGACGTGATCGTGGCGATGTCCGCGAGTACCGACTCGCAGATGAACCGGCTGCGTTTCCACGGTATCGACTACGCGCCGACCGCGGATTACAAGCTGCTCCGCGCGGCCGTCGACGCGGCCGAGGCGGCCGGGCTGAACGTGCACGTCGGCCAGGTGTTCTCCGGCGACCTGTTCTACAACGACCGTCCCGACCTGGTCTCGCGGACCGCGGAGTACGGCGTGCTCGGCATCGAGATGGAGGCCGCCGCGCTGTACACGCTGGCGGCGAAGTTCGGCCGCCGGGCGCTCGGCATCATGACGGTGTCGGACCACCTGATCACGCACGAGGTGACGTCCGCGGAGGAGCGCCAGACGACGTTCTCCGAGATGATCACGATCGCACTGGACGCGGCGATCGAGGTGCCGGTCTGAACCGCCGGCTCGGCGCGGCCTTCGCCTGCGCCGCGCTGCTGCTCGGTACGACGGCCTGCTCCAGCAGCAAGCCGTCGTCATCGTCCGGGGGCAGCAGCCCGAGCACATCTACTACCGGATCTACTGCCGGGCCTACGACTGGACCGTCGGCGACGTCCAGCAGCGGGTCTGAAGAGACACTGTCGGATCTCACCGAAGCACAGGTGGTTGCCGCGTTCACCGGTCAGCAGTACCAGTGCACCACCGACGAGGCGTACCAGACGTGCAGCAAGGGCACGACGTCCGTACAGGTGCTGATCGGCACCCAGCCTCGCCCTGCGGTGCTCTCACTGCAGGCCACGGGCGCCGCCGCAGAGGCGGCAGCGGCGCTGGTCGAGTTCGCACCGCAGGCGCTCGAGCTCGCTCACGTGAATCCACGCGGCACGATCGTCGACTGGCTGAAACAGCAGTCGGGCAAGGCGGGCGGTACCACAACGGCCGGCAACTGGACCGTCGAATTCTCCACCGAGTCCGGTACCGATCAGCCCGGCGCGATCCTCACGCTGACCGACAAGCTCTGCAAGGTGGACTGCGGAGCGGAGTAGCGGGCGCTACGCCGCGACCAGTTTGGGCAGCACCTGCATGATGCGGTCGCACAGCAGTGCGGGTGCCTTGTCCGGGTTCGCGGCGTAGGCCACCACGGCCTGCTCGAACAGGCCGTCGACCAGGGCGTACGCCGTCGGCGCGTCCACGGTCGGGATCGTCTCGGTGAGATCGGCGTACCGCGACAGGATCCGCCAGATCATCTCCTCGAGCAGCTTGTCGATCGCCTCGACGTCCGGGCGCAACTGCTCCTCGAACATGCTCTGCGCGCGGAGGTCGTACCAGAGCTTGTGCATCGGGGTTTCCTCGACCAGCGTCTGGGTCATCTTGGCCAGGAAGCCGGTCGCGAGCTCCTCCGCCGACGTCGCCGTCTCCACGACCTCGTCGTACCGCCGGGCGCACTTGGTCTTGTAGTAGCGCACGCAGTAGCTGATCAGGTCGATCTTGTCGCGGAAGTAGTAGTGCACGACGCCGTGCGTGAACTCGGAGTTGTTCGCGATCTCGCGCAGGCTGGTGCGCGCGTAGCCGAGCTCACCGAGGGTCTTCAGCGCGGACTCGGCCAGCGCGATCCGGCGGCGCTCGATCTTGTCGATCCCCGAGACGCGGGCAGGTCGCTCCTCAGCGGCGGACACCACGGCATTCACCCACTCTTCTGCTCGACTCGTTGCGTCAGAGTACCCCGCGCCGGGCCAGGCGCGTCCCGGCGCGGGGCGGTTTCTTGACAAGTGTCAAACAAAGTCTTGACGAGTGTCAAAAGACTGGCCCAGAGTGTGAACAACCCGTACGAGCAAAGGGAGCTTCAGATGGGTTCACTCGATCTCTCCGGCCGCAAGGCCCTGGTCACCGGCGGCGCGCAGGGTCTCGGCGAGGGCATGGCGCGAGCCCTCGCGGCAGCCGGTGCCAAAGTCGTGATCAGCGACATCCAGAAGGACCTCGGCGAAAAGGTCGCCGACGCACTGGACCAGGAGTACGGCGACGGGAACGGCTTCGTCGCGCACGACATCACCGACGACGGCGACTGGGAGAACGCGGTGGTCGCCGCCAACGACATCCTCGGCGGGCTGGACATCCTGGTGAACAACGCGGGGGTGGAGATCACCAGCCTGCTCACCGAGGTCACTGCGGACCAGATCCGCAAGATGCTCGAGGTCAACATCCTCGGCACCACGCTCGGCATCAAGTGGGGTCTGCGGACGATGCGTCCCGAAGGCCTGGCCGGTCAGGGCGGCGCGATCATCAACGTCGCGTCGGTCGCGGCCACGATCGCGTTCCCGGGCATCGCGGTGTACTCCGCGACCAAGTCCGCGGTCGACCGGCTGACCCGGGTCGCCGCGATGGAGTCCGGCAAGCTCGGGTACGGCGTCCGCGTCAACTGCATCTACCCCGGCCTGGTCCCGACCGCGATGGGCGCCGGTCTGGCGAACGACGTCGCCCAGCTCGGCCTGTTCGAGTCGCCCGAGGCCGCGGTGGCGGCGGTGGTCGGACTGACCCCGTCCGGACGCCTCGGTGAGGTCTCGGACATCGCGGACGCAGTGGTGTTCCTGGCCTCGAACGAGGCGCGGTTCATCACCGGCATCGGCCTGCCGGTCGACGGCGGGATGGGGATGTAGATGTCCGAGAAACCAGTGGTTGTGTACGGCGCCTCGGGCTACACCGGCCGTCTCGTCTGTGAGTACCTGCGGCACTACCACGTTCCGTTCGTCGCAGCCGGTCGTAGTGAGGACAAGCTGAAGGCGTCGATGGACTCCAACGTCCCCGGCATCGAGACAGCGGACTACGAGGTCGCTGCGGTCGACCATGACGTCTCAGCACTGACCGACCTGTTCAAGGGCTCGTCCGTGGTGCTCAACACGGTCGGACCGTTCAGCGAGCTGGGCCCTGCCGCAGTAGAGGCTGCGCTTGCGGCAGGAGCGCACTACACCGACACCACCGGCGAGCAGGACTGGTTGATCACCTGCGACGAGAAGTACGGTGCCAAGTTCGCCGAGGCCGGCCTGCTCCTGGCGCCGGGCATCGCGCAGATGTACACGACCGGTGAGATCGCCGCACAGCTGTGCCTGGAAGAGCCCGGTCTCGACACGCTCGACATCGCAGTGTTCTGGGGAGGCAGTCCGACCATCGCCTCGACCCGCACGATCCTGGTGAACGCTGCGACGTCCAAAGCGCACTATCTCGATCAGAACGCGTACGTCGAGTTCCCGGAGCAAGGCCTGGTGCCGTTGGTGGTGCCTGGGCAGCATGAGCTGGCACTGTCACTGCCCTGGGGTGGCACGTCGCACCCTGTCTGGTTCAAGCGTGACCCACGGGTGGCCAACTGCAAGGCACAGGGCGGTGTGTTCAACGCTGCGCTGATGAACGGCGTACCGCAGATCGTTGCGGCTGCGCTGGAAGCTACGAAGGACATGGCGCCGGACGACCGCAACGCGGCTCTCACCGAAACAGCACGTCAGGTGATGAACCAGATGCCGCCGCGCGAGAACCCTCGCGTCAACAAGTCGCTGGACTCGGTGCACGCGTCCGGACCGCTGGGGCGGGCGCACTGTGTCATCCACGGCAACAGCAATTACCAGCAGACAGGGCTGCTGCAGGCGTACGCGGCGTACTCGCTGCTGCAGACGCCTCCGAAGCGGGTCGGTTTCGCGAGTGGCTGTCAGGCGTTCGGTCACCGCGAGCTGCTCGGCGTACTGCGGAGCTTCGGGCTGGTATCGGAGCCGCAACTCATGGTGTATCGCTGATGCGACTGGTCGAGTATCTGGACAAGGGGGCGTCGCTGGCGCCGGACGCCCCCTGCCTCACCACGGACGGCGAGACGCTGACGTACGCCGACGTACAGCAGCTCTCGTACCGGATCGCGGGTGCGCTGGCGGCGACCGGCGTACGGCCCGGCGGGAAGGTCGCGATCCTGTCCGCGAACGATCCGGTGGCGTTCGCCTGCGTGTTCGGGATCAGCCGGGCCGGTGCGGTCTGGTGCCCGATCAACCCGCGCAACGAGGCGGCCGAGAACCGCGAGCTGCTCGACCAGTTCGACTGTGAAGTACTGATCTACCAAGCGGCGTTCGCACCGCTGGTGGACCGCATCCGGGACTCGTTGCCGAAGATCCACACGTTCGTGTGCCTCGACGGTGCAGCTCCGGACCCACAGACCTCCGGCCTCACCCCCCACCCTGCCGGCCGGAGAACTGTCGGCTGGGACGCGTTCTGCGGGGGCGCGTCCCAGCCGGCACCTGATCTGACCTCACCCGACGACCTGGCGATGATCGTCGGTACCGGAGGGACGACCGGGCGCCCGAAGGGGGTGATGCTCAGCAACGGCAATCTCGAAGCGATGACCGCGCTGACGCTGATGGGATACCCGTTCGGCGAGCGGCCCGTGTACTTGGCGCTGGCACCCCTCACGCATGCGGCAGGCGTGCTGTGCTTCCCGGTGCTCGCGTCCGGCGGCGAGATCGTCATCATGCGCGCGCCCGACGTCCACGCGTTCCTGGAACTCATCCCGCGCCACAGGGTGACGCACACGTTCCTGCCGCCGACGCTGATCTACATGGTGCTGGCGGCGCCGGAGCTCGACGCCACGGACCTGTCGTCGTTGCGGTGCTTCTGGTACGGCGCTGCGCCGATGTCGGTGGCCCGGCTCGAGGAGGCGCTCCAGCGGATCGGTCCGGTGATGGCGCAACTGTTCGGGCAGACCGAGGCACCGATGATGATCTCGATGTTGCCGCCCGCCGCGCACTTCGATGCTTTTGGCAACATTGCGCGGGACCGGCTGTCCTCGGCGGGACGACCGGCGCCGCTGGTCACGGTGGCGATCATGGGCGCGGACGGCACGTTGCTCCCGCATGGGGAGCGCGGCGAGATCGTGGTGCGCGGGTCGCTGGTGATGAAGGGGTACTACCGCAACGCCGAGGCGACCGCGGCTGCTTCGGCGTACGGCTGGCACCACACCGGCGACATCGGGTACCTGGACGACGAGAACTACCTGTACATCGTCGATCGCGCCAAGGACATGATCATCACCGGTGGTTTCAACGTGTACTCCACCGAGGTCGAGCAGGCGCTGATGGCACACGCCGCCGTCCAGGACTGCGCGGTGATCGGACTGCCCGACGAGAAGTGGGGCGAGCGGGTGGTGGCCGTCGTACAGCTCCAGCCGGGCGCCTCGGCGGACGCGGGCGAGCTGATCGCGTTCGCGAAGGCGCGGATCGGCAGCGTCAAGGCGCCGAAGGAAGTACTGGTCTGGCCGGACCTGCCCCGCTCCAAGGTCGGCAAGGTGGTCAAGCCAGACATCAAGGCCCGGCTGAGCGTCGCTCCTGACCCCACGCCCTAGCTGCTGCTGCCTGCGCTCGCTGCGGTTGTCGACGCGATGATCGCGGCTGTTACGGCGGCTTGCATCTCGGCAACCGCCTTCTTGACCGCGGCCGCGGCCCAGTCGGAGTCGGCAATCTCCTTGGCACGCTGCTTCAGCGCCCGCTTGTCCACCGCGTCGGTGATGACCTTTGGTACGACGTTCAGCGCGCTGAGCAGAGCGATCAGCGCGGCGGTGCGCTGATCCGGCGCCAGCCCGTGGGTGAGCACGCTTTCCAGTTGGGTGCGCACCTCCAACTCGTGCCGCGCGTCCTTGGCCGGCCAGCGGGTCACCGGGAACAGGCCGAGCAGCTTGCCCTGGTCGGCCTCCAGCACGCCCTTCTGGGCGAGCCTGGTCAGCAACTGATCCCGCAGGTGCTTCGACAGCGGCTTGATCTGGTCCTTGGGCTTCTTACCCGGCCTGTTGACCACATACGACAGACGCTCGTCCAGGATCGAGTCACCGGTCGGAGCGCCGTCCAGCACCTGCAGCCGACCCGACCTTCCCTCACTGGTGATGTCCAGCTTCTGCTGCAACGTCAACTCGATCAACACCGCCCCGGCCAGCGCAAAGTCCAGCCCCGGCGACCCGGTGATCGGCTTGCCGGTCTGATCGTCGTACAACAGCAACAACAGATCCTCAGCGATCAACATGCCACCAACGTAACCAAGCCGCCCGCCACGAGACATCCACCGCACGACCGACTCGACAAGTCCACCTCACGTCACCACCCGCTGGTCAGGAACAGGCGACGGGGTCGCGAGACATGAAATAGCACGTGCGCTCACACCAGGAGGTGTTCCGTGACCCCGTAGTCCGGGCGGCGGCCGGGGCGGTGGCGGTGCCCGGGGCGGTGGCCGGGGCGGTGGCGGTGGCCGGGGCGGTGGCCGTGGCGGTGGCCGGGGCGGTGGCCGGGGCGGTGGCCGGGGCGGTGGTTGGCGCGGTGGCCGGGGCGGTGGCGGTGGCCGGGGCGGTGGTTGGCGCGGTGGCGGTGGCCCGGGGCGGTGGCGTGGTTGGGGCGGTGGCGTGGTTGGGGCGGTGGCGTGGTTGGGGCGGTGGCGTGGTTGGGGCGGTGGCGTGGTTGGGGCGGTGGCGTGGTTGGGGCGGTGGCGGTGGTTGGGCGGTGGTTGGGCGGTGGTTGGGCGGTGGTTGGGCGGTGGTTGGGCGGTGGTTGGGCGGTGGTTGGGCGGTGGTTGGGCGGTGGTTGGGCGGTGGTTGGGGCGGTGGTTGGGGCGGTGGTTGGGGCGGTGGCTGTGGCGCCGGCTGCGGCGGTGGCCCGGGGCCAAGGCTGAAGCGGTGGTCCGGGGCGATGGCTGGAGCGGTAGTTGGAGCGGTAGTTGGAGCGGTGGCCCGGGGCGGTGGCCCGGGGCGATGGCTGGGGCGGTGGTTGGGGCGATGGCTGGAGCGGTAGTTGGAGCGGTGGCCCGGGGCGGTGGCCCGGGGCGGTGGCCCGGGGCGGTGGTTGGGGGCGGTGGCCCGGGGCGGTGGTTGGGGCGGTGGTTGGGGCGGTGGTTGGGGCGGTGGTTGGGGCGGTGGTTGGGGCGGTGGTTGGGGCGGTGGTTGGGGTGGGGGTTGGGGTGGGGGTTGGGGTGGGGGTTGTGGATAACTTCTGCGGTGGTGCGGCGGGATGCGTCAGGCTGGTGGGGTGCCGACAGCAACAGCTACCCGGGACGGACGGCGGTACGAGATTGTCGACGGTCGCCTCCTCGTTACCGGACCCCAACCGCCTGCGCACCACGCAGCCGTGGTCGCCCTGATGGTGCAACTGAAACGCGCCTGCCCACCGCACCTGCTCGTCGCGGTCGGTTCCCTCGACTTCCGCCCCACCCTCAACACGTCGCTGCGCCCGGATCTCCTGGTCTGTCCCCGTACCACCGCCCCGCTCCTGACCACCCCACCCCTGCTCGTGGTCGAGGTCCTCTCCCCCAGCACGAGAACCACCGACGTGGTCCTCAAACGCACCCTCTACGAAACCCACCGCGTCCCGTCCTACTGGCTCCTGGACCCCACCACCGAAGAACTCACCGTCCTCGAACTGACCCCAACCGGCTACACCTGCCAAGCCGTCATCCAATCCGAGGAGACATACGAGACCACCCGCCCCTTCCCACTCCCCCTCGCCCCCGCCACCCTCACCAGATGACCAAAGCGGGGCATCTCGGGGCAACCTGGGGCAGATCGCCGAAACGGCACCAACCACCTGCGCGGAGCCGCCATGCTGGTCGTGTAATCGACAAGGAGGCACCCGCCATGGTGGACGTGGAAACACACGAGCCGGGTCATTACACGGTGGCCGATCTCGAAACGTTCCCCGACGACGGGAAGCGTTACGAGGTGGTCGACGGGACCCTGCTGGTGACGCCCGCGCCGTTGCCGGTCCATCAGACCGCGGTGGTTGAGTTGGCCGTCGCTCTCCGGGAACGCTGCCCAGAAGATCAGAAGGTGTTCATCGCGCCGATGGACTACCAGCCGACGCCGACACGGTCCGTGCAGCCCGACCTGCTCGTCTGCCGTCGGCAGGATGTCGGATACAAGAAGATCGAGAAGCCGCTGTTGCTCGCGGTCGAGGTTCTGTCGCAGTCGCCGAGTCTGGCGGATCGCATCCTCAAGCGGCATTTGTACGAACAGGCCGGTGTCACGTCGTACTGGATCTTCGATCCGGGCAACGAGGAACTAACGGTTCTCGAACTCGACGGCGACATGTACGTCGAGCGGGCCGTTGTCACCGGCAAGAACGCATTTGAGGCAGAACTGCCGTTCCCCGTGCGCATTGTCCCCGCCGACCTTGTCATCTAGCCGGGACAACCCCGGCGCAGATGCTCATCCGTTAAGGAGGTTGGTTAGTTGTTGTTTGTCGGGGAGGTTTTCGGGGCGGATTATTTCGCCGGTGCGGACGTAGTAGAAGGCGGCGGTGATGTGGGACAGGGGGATGTTCATGAGTTCGGACCAGGCGACTCGGTAGATGGCCAGCTGGAGGGGGTCGGCGGTTTCGCCGCGGGTGGTTTTCCAGTCGATGACGTCGTAGCCGCGGGAGCCGTCGGGGCGAACCAGTTGGTAAACGGCGTCGATGCGGCCGCGGATGACGCGGCCGTCGAGGGCGAGGGCGAACGGGGCCTCGATCTCGTACGGCGTGGTGTCGCCGAACGGGCCGTCGCGGAAGGCGTCCATCAGGGTGGTCAGGTCGGTGTCGTCGACGATATCCTCGTCCGCGGCCCCGGGGAGGTCGTCGGGGTCGAGGAGTAGTTGCTGGCCGAAGTAGCTCTCGACCCAGGCGTGGAAGCGGGTGCCGAAACGCGCCGCCCGGTTGGGTTTGCGCGGCATCGGCCGGGCGAGCTCGGCGGCCAGACCGTCCGGGTCCTTCGCCAAGCGCATGAGCTGGGTCGCGGACAGCGCCGCCGGCAGCGTCACGTCGTACGCCTTCCGGCTCCGGCTTTCCTTTGCCTCGGACAACAACCGCTCGATCTCGGAGTCCCAGCGCGCGACGGTTGCCTGCTCGTCGAGGAGCAGCGAGTCCTCCGCCTCGACCGACGGACCTTCCGCGCGAGCCTGCTCGACCAGCGCGACCGCCTCGAGCCGGCGCTGGAATGCATCCCGGTCGTACGGCGTGGGCCACGGCGCCTGGGTCTGCTCGGCGAGCTCCGGGTTCTCGGCGGTGAGCTCCGGCTGCTCCGCCCACGCGATCACCCGCTCCCCCGCGTGCTTCTTCAGCGTCTCCAAATACGACGACGGTCCGCGCGGCCGCTTCTGCGTCAGACCCCACCAGTGCCCGGTCGCGACCAGCATCTCCTTCGCCCGGGTGAACGCGACGTACCCGAGCCGCCGTTCCTCGAGCGCGTTCATGTCCTTGCACTCGTCCGCGAACGCCTTCAGCCCGGCGTTCGTCAGGTCGTGGATGTCCGGCAACGTGTCGGCGTCACCCCGTAGCGGCCACGGCAGCACCTTCGCGTTCGTTGTCCACTTGTCCCGTCCGCGGTCCGACGGGAACACCTTCGACACCAGGGTGGGTACGAACACCACCGGCCATTCGAGTCCCTTCGACCGGTGCGTGGTGAGCAGCTTCACCGAGTCGGCTTCACTCGGTACGGCGAGGTCGAGGCCGGCGGCGTACTCCTCCTCGGCGGCGAGGTACGCGAGCAGGCCGTCGAGCGACCCGTCGGACTCGGTCGACACAAAGTTGCCGACGGCATCGAGGAACGCGGCCAGGTGGTCCCGCCGGCCGGCGTCGACGTGATCCGGCGTCGCGGTCAGCTCGACATCCAGGCCGATCGTGCTGATCACCCGGCGGACCAGATCCAGCAGCGGTTCGCCCGCGTGCGCGCGCAACTCGCGAAGCTCAGCAGACAGTTCCTTGAAGCGCACAAGGGCTTCCGGTGCGTACTCCAGCGGACCCGGGTCGTCGACGGCCTCGGCGAGCGAGCTGACCTCGGTCGAGTCCATCCCGGCGACGGCAGCGTCCAACGCGGACACCAGGTCGTCGGTCTGATGATGGGATCCGCCGTCGGCAAGCATCCGGGCCCGGTTCGCGAGCAGCGCGAGATCGCGATGACCGATCCGGTACCGCGGGCCGGTCAGGATCCGCAGCATCGCCGCGTTCGCGGTCAGGTCGTTGACGGCCTGCAGGGTCGCGACCACGTCGACGACCTCGGGCAACGCGAGCAGCCCACCGAGACCGACGACCTCGACCGGGACCTTGCGCGCGATCAGCGCCTCGTGCACCGCGCTGAGGTCGACGTTCGTCCGCATCAGGATGCCGATGTCCTTCCACCGGCGGTTGCGGGTCCGATGCGCCGCGACAATCGCGTCCGCGACCCACTCGACCTCCTGCGAGCGCGTCTCGAACAACCCGACCGTGATCGCTCCCTCAGGGGCATCAGCAGGCGCCTCGAGCGGAATCACCCCGGGATGCTGTTCGTACAGCTCGGCCGCATGCTGGTTCGCAGCGGCAAGGATCCGGCTTCCACACCGGCGGTTGACGCTCAGCACATACCGCGCAGCAGGCGACCCGTCGGCCTGCGGGAAGTGCGTCGGGAACTCGTCCAGGTTCGCAACGGACGCACCACGCCACCCGTAGATCGCCTGACACGGATCGCCGACCGCTGTGACGGGATGCCCGCGCCCGTCACCCGCGGCGAAGAGCGCCGTCAGCATCCGCCGCTGCGACACCGAGGTGTCCTGGTACTCGTCCAGCAGCACGACCTTGTACCGCCCGCGCTCGACCGCGGCGACCTCCGGGCACTCCTCCGCGAGCCGTGCCCCGAGCGCCATCTGGTCGGCGAAGTCGACGACGCCCCGCTCCCCCTTGTACGCCTGGTACTCCTCGACGAGCTGCAGGATCTCCCCACGCTTCAACGCGGTCTCGGCGAGCTTGCGTACTTCGACCGTCTGCTTCCGCGCCGCCGCGACCTCCTGCCGGACGGCGTCATCGTGCTCGCGGACGTCGTCGGGGCGGAGCAGGTGGTCGGCGAGTTCACCGTCGAGCGCGAGCAGGCTGTTCACCAGCGTCGGTACGTGGTGTGAGGCGAACCGGATCGGCCCGGCGGACCGCCGTACCACTCGACCGGCGAGCTGGTACCGGGTCGCGTCCGCGAGAACCCGCGAGTCCGGCTCGAGACCGAGCCGCAAGCCGTGCTCGGCGATCAGCGTGCCGGCGAAGGCGTGGTACGTCGAGACGACCGGCTCGCCCGGCTCCTCGGGCTCCCAGTTCGGGATGTTGCTCCGCAGGTGCGCGGCGAGGATCGGGTGCTG
Organism: Kribbella jejuensis; assembly: GCF_006715085.1. NCBI lineage: Bacteria > Bacillati > Actinomycetota > Actinomycetes > Propionibacteriales > Kribbellaceae > Kribbella > Kribbella jejuensis. Next base: position 1,374,996 of record NZ_VFMM01000001.1, read on the forward strand.
GTCCCGGGGCAGTGTCGACCCGAGGACGCCGGCCTTCGTCAGGTCCTCGCGAATCCGTACGTCGAGCTCGTTCGCCGCCTTCTTCGTGAACGTCAGGCCGAGCACTTCTTCCGGCTTGACCTGCCCCGTGCAGATCAGCCACACCACCCGGGCCGCCATCGCGGTCGTCTTCCCCGACCCGGCGCCGGCCACGATCACCCCGGGCGCGAGCGGCGCGGTGATCGCGGCCAACTGCTGATCGGAGAACGGGATCCCGAGCAGATCGCACAGGTCGGCCGTGGTGCGCAGTTCGACGGCCATCAGACGATCTCCCGGCCCTCGGGCTGGATCGGGCAGAGCGCACGCGCCTCGCACCGGCTACAGCCGTCGTTGCGAGTGGCCACGAAATCCTCCGAACGAATCATCTTCTCCGCATCGTCGACGGCCTCGTCCAGCCAGGTCCTGCCGTCCTCGTCGGTCTCCAGCGGACCCTGGTGCTGCACCTTCGGGAAGCCGCCGTTGTCGTCGTGGCGCAGCTGCACCAGCTCGGCACCACCGGCGACGGTCTCCTCGCCGAGCTTCTTCAGCTGGCGGGAGTTGATCGCGCGCTGGTAGATCGCCAGCTGCACGTGCCGCGCCAACGCCGGCTTGGTCGGGATGTTCCGCCCGGTCTTCAGGTCGACGACCCGGACCGTACCTTCCGGATCCTTCTCAACCCGGTCCATCCGGCCCGTCACCCGAACCGCAGGGTGCTCCTCATCGGGAAGCAGTACGTCGAATTCGACCTCGGTGCCGACCAAGGTCCGATCCGGCCGCCCTTGGTGCCAGGCGACAAACCGCCGGAGCGCCTGCTCCGCCTCGACCCGCTCGCGGTCCGAGATCCACGCCGACTCGAACTCGAGCTGCGTCCACACCTTGTCGAGCCACCCGTTCAGCTCGTCGACGGACGGTGGCAGCACCCCGGTCGCGACCGCGTCCGCGAGCGTGTGCAGCACCATGCCGAACCCGATCGCCGACGTACTCGGCGTCTCGCCACCCGCGCGCCGGGTCAGGAACCACCGCAACGGACAGTCCACGATCGTCGTCAACGCACTTCCCGACAACGGCACCGGCAGGGCGGGATCCGCGATCGGGCGCACCGACTCGGTCCGCTCCCGCACGCCCCACCAGCGGGCCGGATCCGCCGTCGGCACCAGCGGCTCCTCGCGATCGTCGACCGCCGACGCGAGCTGCGCCAACCGATCCGCCGCGACTCGCTTCAACGCGGGCGACGACGCCGGATCCGCCAGCACACAGCGCAGATCCGCGACCAGCCCCGGCAGCGACAACGGCCGCCGCGGCCGCCCCGCCACCAGTTTCAGAGGAATGTCCAGCTCGGCAAGGAATCGGGAAGGCTGATCGCCGTCGGCCTCGGGCGCCTGCACGGCGGTCACGATCAGACGCTCGCGCGCCCGGGTGATCGCGACGTAGAACAACCGTCTCTCCTCGGCGAGCAACGCGCCCGCCGACAACGGATCGATCAGCCCGTCCGGACCCAGCCGGTCCGGCTCCAGCAGCGACCCCCGCCGCCGCAGGTCCGGCCACTGGCCCTCCTGCACCGAGGCCACCACGACCAGCCGCCACTGCAACCCCTTGGACCGGTGCGCGGTCATCAGCTGTACGCCGGCCTCGCGGTACGTCCCGTCGAACCGGTTGTCGCCCGCGATGTCCAGCGACTCCAGCTCGGACAGGAACGCCGAAACGCCTTTGAAACCGACCTGTTCCTCGGCCCGCCCGGCCGCGTCGAACAACGCGCACAACGAGTCCAGGTCCCGGTTCGCGGTCCGCGCCGTCTCACCTCCGGACGCGGCCTGCCCCCGCAACCGCCGCAGCCACGGCGAGTCCGCCCACAGCGACCACATCACCTCGTCCGGCGCCGCGCCCGCGGTCACAATGTTCCTTGCCTTGAGCAACCGTTCGCCGAGTGCCGCGAACCGCGCCTCGGCCGGTGAAGCCTCCTCGTCGAGCAGCAACGGGTTCAGCATCGCTTCCCGCAGCAGTTCGTCGGACGAGCGCGGCAACCGCTGCCCGCCCGCCGCGTCCCGGTCCCGGCGACGCAGCACCCGCGCCAATCGCCGCAACTGACCCGCATCCATCGCGCCCAACGGCGACAGCGCCAACGCCCGGACGACGTCGACGGTCAACGTCTCGGGATCCGCCACCGCCCGCAACGCCAGCAGCATCGGCCGAACCGCGGGCTCCCGCGACAGCGGCAACTCGTCACCCGCGACGTCGACCGGGATGCCCGCCGCGGCCAGCGCCCGGCGCAACGGTGGAATCGAACGGCTCCCGGAGCGGACGAGCACCGCCATCTCGCTCCACCCGATGCCGTCCTGGACGTGCGCGCGCCGCAACAGGTCCGCGATGTGCTCGAGCTCGGCCCCACTGGTCGAGTACAGATTCGCCTCGACCTTTCCCGGACCGAACACGCACGACGACGCATCCGGGTTCCGGAACCGCTCGAAGGTGTCCCGGTCCAGCGAGCCCGGTACGCCGAGCCGGTTGACGACGTTCCGCGAGACGCGTTGCAGCGTGGTCCCGAAGCGGCGCGTCGTACCCAACGCGATCTGGGCCGCCTCGGCGCCGTCGCGGGTGCGGAACTCGTCGGTGAACCGCAGCAGCCCGCGGACATCCGCGCCGCGGAAGGTGTAGATCGATTGATCCGGATCCCCGACCACGACCAGGTCGCGCCCGTCGCCCGCGATCGCCTGCAGGAGCTTGGTCTGCCCCGGATCGGTGTCCTGGTACTCGTCGACGAACACGGCCTTGAACTCGGTCCGCAGCTTCGCCTGCACCGCCGGCTGCTGCGCCAGGATCACCGCACGATGGATCAGCTCGGAGTAGTCCAGCACCTGCTCGGCGTCGAGGACCTGCAGGTACTCCTCGAAGAAGTCGCCGACCGCGACCCACTCGGCCCGCTCGGCCGACCGCCCGATCGCGGACAGGTCCTCCGGGTCGAGCCCCAACTGCCGCGCCTTGCCGATCACGGCCTGCACCTCGTCGGTGAAACCGCGCGTCTTCAACGCCGGATGCAGACTGCTCGGCCAGTGCACTGCCCCGACCTCGCGACTGCCAGACAACGCCTCGGTCAACCGCAACGACTGCTCCGGTCCGGAAGGAAGTCGCAGCGGTACGTCGAACGCGTCCGCCGGCGTGAACCGCCGCAGCAACGCGTAACAGAACGAGTGGAACGTCATCGACGGCATCACCCGCGTCGTCCGCCCCAGCCGTCCGGTGATCCGGTCGCGCAGCTCGGTCGCCGCCTTCCGCCCGAAGGTCAGCACGAGCACCTCGTCCGGACTCAGCCCACGGTTGCGGACCCGATCGACGACGGCCTCCACCAAAGTCGTCGTCTTGCCGGTGCCCGGGCCGGCGAGCACGAGCAGCGGTCCGCCCGCGTGGTCGACGACCGCCTGCTGATCGGCATCCAGGACAGGCGTTTCCGCCTTCGGCTGTGTCGCCCGCACCAACCGGTACCGGGAACCCTGTCTGCTGACCACCGCCACATCTCAACAGACGCCACCGACAAAACTCGCGGCCCACCCCGCAAACCCTGTAAATCGTCGAAAACCGGACGCTTTCAGACCTCCGGATGCCAGCGCGCCTCGCGCAGATTGACGCGCCCGTTCGTGATCCGGACACCGTCGGACCGGAGCCGGTGCAGTTGCTCGTCACCGACCTCGTCGGCCGGTACGCCGGACGCGCGGATCACCCGCCACCACGGCACACTCGCGCCGTACTCGCGCATGATCGCGCCGACCTGCCGCGGTCCGCCCTGACCGACGTACTCGGCGATGTCCCCGTACGTCGCGACGCTGCCCTCCGGGATCGACTCCACGGCCTGCAGTACCGCCTCGACGTACTCCTCCCTGTCCACGGAGACGAATCTAGGCGAGTGGCGCGAGTGCTTTCGCGAGCGGTTCGAGGACCGACGGCGGCGCGTCCAGCGGCAGGTTCATGATCACCAGGTCGACGCCGGCCTCGCCGTATGCTGCGGCCTCGGCGACCGCCTTGTCGAGCGGGCTGTCCGGGTCCATCCGGACGTTCACCGAGCACGTGATCTCGCCGACGTCACGACCGACCTCCTCGCAACGCTGCACGAGGACGTCCTTGAGCGCCTTCCACTCCTGTGGGTTCGGGACGATCACGTTCCACTGCTGCGCCCACTTGGCGACGGCGCGAAGCGTCCGGTTCGGGCCCTTGCCGCCGATCGTGATCGGTGGGTGCGGCGTCTGGACCGCCTTGGGGTTGCAGTAGGCGTCGGTGAGCTTGATGTACTTGCCGTCGAAGTTCGCGACCTTCTCGGTGAGCAGCAGGATCATCGCCTGCGTGCCCTCGTCGAAGCGGTCGAAGCGCTCCTTCAGCCCGTACAGTTCGATGCCGTACGCCGCGGTCTCCATCTCGTTCCAGCCCGCGCCGATGCCGAGCTCGAGCCGCCCGCCCGAGATGATGTCGGTGGTCGCGGCCATGTTCGCGAGCACGGCCGGATGCCGGTAGATCATCCCGGTCACCTGGCAGCCGAGCCGGATCCGCGACGTCGCCTCCGCGAGCGCCGCGAGCGTCGTCCAGGCCTCCAAGTTCGGGCCCTGCATGTCGCCGGTGAGCGGATAGAAGTGATCCCAGTGCCACGCGGACTCGAAGATCTCGAACTGATCCGCCGCGACCCACACGTCCCGCAGCTGCTGCCAGGTGGTGTGCTCCGGCCTGGTCTTGATCGCGAACCGCATGTACGCCCTCCCTTGAGCCAACCGTTTCCCCGGCTGACCCTACTCCGGGAAGGTGCTCAGTCGAGGCCGAGGCGGGCGCGGACTTCGGGACGGCGCAGCGGTGGGACGGTCTGGGGTGGCGTGCGGCGGGCCGGCATCTCCTCGAGAAGTTGCTCGGTGATGCGCGCGACCTCGGTGGCGGCGCGTTCGATCGGGCCGCGCGTGGTCGCGCTCAGCGAGCCGACGCCGGTGACCTTGCGGACGTACTGCAATGCCGCCGCGTAGATCTCCTCGGAGGTCGCGGACGGCTCGAGTCCCCGGAGCACTGTGATGTTTCTGCACATGCCTTCAGACAGTACGCGCTGCCGAGGACAATCTACGAGGTATTGACATCCCTAATGCCGTTAGGTTTTCCTCATGGTATGAGCACCGCCGCTACACCGGACCGTCGGACCCGCCGTCGTCAGGAGACGATCGGCGAGATCCTGGACGTCGCCATCGAACTGATGGGCAGCGAGGGTGTCGCGGCGCTCAGCCTGTCCGCGGTGGCCCGGCGGCTCGGGATGCAGCCGCCGTCGTTGTACCAGTACTTCCCGTCGAAGATGGCGATCTACGACGCACTCTTCCAGCGCGGTGCCGAGCAGGTCCTGGCCGTGCAACGAGAGGCGATCGCTGCCGCGACGACCGACGACGTGATCGAGGTGCACCTGATCGGCGCCACCGCGTTCGCCCGGTGGTGCCTGCGAAACCCGGTCTACTCGCAGCTGCTGTTCTGGCGGACGATCCCGGGGTTCGAGCCGAGCCCGGAGGCGTTCGCACCGGCACAGGAAGCCCTGGCAGACCTGCGCGGCGCTCTGCAGGACGCGGTCGACGCCGGCCGGCTGCGTCCGGACGCGGCGAGCGACGAGGGGGTCGCGCTGTTCACGTCGCTGACGTCAGGAGTCCTGTCGCAGCAGATCGCGAACGAGCCGGACGTGCCGTTCGAAGAGGGGCGGTTCAGCCGCCTGCTCCCCGTCGTACTCGAGATGTTCTATCAGCACTACGCACCAGCAGGGGGATGAGATGACCGCAGTACTCGCGGAGCAGATCGGGCGGCCCGACCGGGCACGGTGCCGGGTCCACCGGGACGCCGAGCTCCAGGCGTGGCACGAGCTGCTCGCGTCGATCGAGGGGGACGAATGGCAGCGCCGGACGGTCTGCGACGAGTGGGACGTCGCGGACATCGCCGGCCACCTGATCGGGCAGGCGGAGGACGTGAACCGGCCGCTGTCGTTCCCGCGCCGGTACCGCAAGGCCAAGCGGGTCTATCCCGGCGTACTGCGGATCGACGCGCACATGATGGTGCAGGCCGACGAGCACCGCGGTACGCCGCCGGAGCGACTGCGGACCGAATTCGACGGCGTGTGGGGGAAGGCGACGCGGCGGATCTCGACGGAGCCGGCGGTGCTGCGGCGGATGTCCATGACGGTGAACGGGTTCCGGATGAATCTCGGGTACGTCCACGACGTCCTGCTCGCGCGGGACCTGTGGATGCACCGCGACGACGTCTGCCAGGCGCTGGGCCGCCCGTTCGACGCCGGGCCGTACGCCGCGGAGCTCGTCGCACAGGTGATGTACGACGTGATCGACGGGCCGTGGTGGGGCGAGCGGCCCGCGGTCGAGGTGGAGCTCACGGGGGCTGGAGGCGGGACCTACCAGCTCGGGAGGGGCGAGCCGGTGGGTCGCGCCGCGGTGGACGTCGTCGGTTACATGCGGACGCTGTCCGGACGCGACGACGCCCCAGCGGTCACCGGTGACCCGGCAGCCACTGAGGCGATCACGTCGTGCAGGATGCCCTTCTAGTAAGAAGGTTGGCTCGGGTCGATCTGGTCGACCCAGGCCACCACGCCGCCGCCGACGTGGACGGCGTCGGAGAAGCCGGCGCCCTTGGCGATGGCGAGGACCTCGGCGGAGCGGACGCCGGTCTTGCAGTGGAAGACCAACTGCTTGTCCTGCGGCAGCTTCTCCAGCGCCACGCCGGTCTGGAAGTCCGCCTTCGGGATGAGCACCGAGCCCGGGATCTGGTTGATCTCGTACTCGTTCGGCTCCCGGACGTCGATCAGGACGAAGTCCTTCTCGCCGTTGTCCTTGAGCTTGATCCACTCGCTGAGCTGCTTGACCGAGATCGTCGAGCCGACGGCCGCGTCGGCCGCCTCCTCGGTGAGCGCGCCGCAGAAGCTCTCGTAGTCGATCAGCTCGGTGACGGTCGGGTTCTCGCCGCAGATGGCGCAGTTCGGGTCCTTGCGGACCTTCAGCGAACGCCAGTTGAGGTCGAGCGCCTCGTAGATGTTCAGCCGGCCCAGCGACGGGTCGCCGATGCCGGTGAGCAGTTTGATCGCCTCGGTGACCTGCGCGGCGCCGACCGACGCGCAGAGCACGCCGAGGACACCGCCCTCGGCGCAGGACGGAACCATGCCGGGCGGCGGGGGCTCCGGGTACAGGCAGCGGTAGCACGGGCCGTTGTCCGCCCAGAACACGCTGACCTGGCCGTCGAAGCGGAAGATCGAACCCCACACGTACGGCTTGTGCAGCAGCACCGCGGCGTCGTTGACCAGGTACCGGGTGGCGAAGTTGTCGGTGCCGTCGACGATCAGGTCGTACGGCTCGAAGATCTCGAACACGTTGTCGTTGTCCAGCCGGGTCTCGTGCAGGACGACGTTCGTGTACGGGTTGACCTCGAGGATCGACTCCTTGGCCGACTGCGCCTTGGACTTGCCCACGTCGGACTGGCCGTGGATGACCTGGCGCTGCAGGTTGGACTCGTCGACGGTGTCGAACTCGACGATGCCGAGGGTGCCGACACCGGCGGCGGCCAGGTAGAGCAGCGCCGGGCTGCCGAGGCCGCCGGCGCCGATCACCAGCACCTTGGCGTTCTTCAGCCGCTTCTGTCCGGCCATCCCGACCTCGGGGATGATCAGGTGCCGCGAATAGCGCCGCACCTCGTCGATCGTGAGCTCGTCGGCCGGTTCGACCAGCGGTGGCAAAGACACGTGTCGGCTCCTCAGGAAGACATCGGACGGGGTCTGCTGGTTTTCAACCATCTGTCCCGCCTCCATGTTCCCGCACTCTTTCAAGCGCCTCCGACAGAGTCCACATCTCGGTACCCGTGTCTCAGTCGTTGTCGGTGATCGTGACGGTGAGCGTCTTCGGCACCTTCAGTACGGCGCCGTCGACCGTGGTGATCACCGCGCTGAACGTCTCGGTGGGCTCCTTGAGCCTGTCGTCGAGGATCCGTACCTGGAGCTCACCGGCGGTCTTACCGGCCTCGACGTACCCGTCGATGGCCCGGACCGCCGGACCCGTCCCGTCGTCGTTCACGCTCCGGTAGTCCTTCCGGATTACCGCTGTACCGTCCTTGAGTACGCCGGCGAACGTGACGTACTTGTCGCTCGGCGCGGACAGCTTCACCGGGAAGTTGACCACCCCGTTCTTCTCCACGGTCTTCACGTTGCCGAGGATCAGTTTCGGCGTCGGGTCGTCGTCTTTGACGAGCCCGTGCCCGAAGGACTGGTCCAGCAGCGCGTCGTGCGGCACTGACAGCACCAGACTGAACGGCAGGTCGTAGCTGTCCCGCGTGTTCCCGACGATCGGTACGGTCACCTTCTGGCGTACCTGCCCCGGCTTGAACACCAGGTGCCGCGCGACGTCGCCCACCGACGTACCGAGGTCCCCGTTCGTCTCCGCGTACACGCTGACCGGACGGATGCTGGGCCGTGACAGGCGGACCCAGAAGTCCACGGTGTGCGTGCCCTTGTCCCCCTCCTTCACGGTGACGTTCGACGCGGACAGCTTGGGCAGCAGAACGGCAGGCGCGGACAGCCCGACCCCGGGCGACGAGAAGGCCAGATCACTCACGTACGCCGAGCCCTTGGCGACCCTGTCCGTCCTCAGCTCCACACTGCGTACGTCGCTGAGATCCACGCCCTTCAGCGACGCCACATGGATCCGTACTGTCCGTAGGAGGTTCTTGGGCAGACCGCTGTCGTTGGCGCCAGGCATCCGTACGAGCGCGTCGCTGACGGCTGACACCGGTACGGCGGCCGCTCTGCCGTGCCCGTCGACGATACGGACGGTCAGGTCGGTCTTCGGGGTGCCGGCCGGGTCCGGTGCGGCGCGGAAGGTGAGCGCGGCGAAGCGACGTACGTCACGCTGCCACGCGGGGACCGTGACGCGCACTACCCCGTCAGTACCGCTCCACTTGATCTTGGTGACCGCGGTGGTCGGTGTCTTGGACGCAAACCACGCCGTGGTCCAGTGAGGTGCGTTAGCCCAGTCGTCCGTGGTCATGCAGGTCGGTAGAGCAGCCCTGACCGCAGTATTGGTCACACCGGCGCACACCGTCGCTGTGACCTTCCCGCTGACCGCTCCACGAGGCAGGGCCTTGTCGAAGTGGGTCAGATCCTCCCGCGACGCCAACGGTGCCTGGGAGGTCACACGTACGACGGCCTTCCCGGCCGACGCGGCCCGTGAGTCAGAACCGTCGAACTGCGGCAGGAACTGCGTCTCGTGCCCCAGCTGCAAGCGGAAGAAGCCCGCGATGTACGCCGTACCCACGGCTTGCTGCTGCTTCGCCGTCAGCCTCCCCGCGGACTTGGAACCGCAGGGCGACGCCTTCTCGTCACCGGCCCAGTCGTCGTTGGACGGCGCGGTGGACTGCCCTGGCGTCCACTCGGTGTTGAAGAAGTTGTGGTTGGCACCCATCACCAGCACGGTCGAGCGGGGCGCGGTGTCACCGCCAACGGCGTACCTGGTGTCGTCGTAGAACAGTTGGCCTTCGAGATCGGACACGTCACCGTCGCAGTACGGAAGTACGACGCTCATCGCGACGCCGGGAACGGTGGACCGCGCGAAGTCGGTAGGAGCGAGAGGTAGTACTGCGCGGATGCCGAACTGGCCGCCGCGGTCAGCGTTCAGCTGTGCCGCCCTTGCGACGCCCTCGCCGCCGCGGGAGTGGCCCATCAGGCCGACGTCCTGCAGGTTCAGCTTGCCGACAAAGCGGTTGCCGAACGGTCCACCCCCGACCGTGGACCACCGACGCCACAGGGCCAGGTGGTCCAGGATGAGCTCGGCCCGCGCTTGGGCGCCCGCGTCGTACGCGTCGCTGTCCCAGGCGTTGACGGCGTTCGCGCTGATCGACACGACCTCGTACCCGTTGCTGGCCAGCGCTGTGGCGGGACCGTCGTATCCGCGGTAGCTGGGGATCGGCTTCATGCCCGGCGGGCACGGCCACGGCTTCTGGTCGTCTGCGGGATGAGTGGGCTCGCCGTCGCAAACCTCGTGCCGGCCGTGCAGGAAGACGATCACAGGTCGCGGGCCAATCGCACCATGCGGCGAGTAGACCTTGCCGCGCAGCTCGGACCTGTGCGCGAGACCAGGCAGGTACACGGCCTCGTCACCGAGGTTGTACTCGGCTGTGTCCACCTTGTACTTGCCGAGCACGCCAGGGTCCGACGGGAGCAACGGACCACGCCGCGCCTTCAACCAGTCGGCGTCTGTGGAGCCGGTGGCCGCAGTGATGCTCCGGCTCTTGCTGGACTCTTTACCGAGGTCCCCGGACCACACCAGCCGTACGTCGTGCGCGTTGACGACAACCGGGTCAGTGGTGACCAGGGTCAATGACTTGCGGTCCGCGGACTGCTTCGCGACTCCTAAGGGATTTCCGTCGACCTCCAACAGCGGAAGGGACGCGCGCATCGGTGCGGGCGCGTCGAGGTGCAGGGTCAGTTGGTAGCCCACTGCGAGCGGACGCACGTCCCACTGGTTGCTTTGAGCAACAACTGGCGGCGCGGCGGTCGCCGGCAGCGACCCCACCCCCAGCAGTACGGCGATCCCCACGGACAGATTTCGGGCGGTTCTGCCAATCACGCGCCCAAGTTGACCCGACGCGCCGCTCGATCGTGTCTCAGTGGAGCGTCGGAATCGACTCGATCAGGCGATCAGCTGGCGGAACGCGCGGGCCACTTGTTCCGGGTGTTCCATCTGCGCGACGTGGCCGGACTGCGGCAGGTAGAGCAGGTGTGCGTTCGGGAAGGTGCGCTGTGCCTTGGTACGGATCCGTGCGTCCACGAGACGATCCTTGCCGCCGTAGATCAGCAGCACCGGGCACTCGATCGTGGCGGCATCCGCCCACAACGAACGGCGCGGTCTGGCCAGTGACGAACGCAGGATGCTCCGGGCACCGTCGAGAGTCGCCTGCCGGCCCCACGGGTCGGTGTCGCGCCGGCGCAGTTCTTCCTCGTACGCCGCGCGTACCTCCGGCGCCAGCGCCCGCGGATCCCCGAACACCATCGCCAGCGACGCCTCGAACCGCTGCTCGAACGGCATGCGGTACGTGCGTTCCAGTACGGCACGACCGAGACGGGGCGTGGCCAGCGCGGTGAACCACAGTGCGCTGGCAGAGACCCGTGGATGCGGCAGCGCCGGCGACACGAGCGTCAGCGACGCCACGAGATCCGGACGCTGCGCGGCCAGCGCCACCGACGCCGCGCCACCCATCGAGTTACCGAACACGTGCACGGGTTCGTCGTACTCGCGCTCCAGCAGCTCTACCAGTACTGCGGCCTGCTCGGAGATCCCGGTCATCCCGGACAGCGGCGTACGACCGAAACCTGGGAGGTCGGGCGCGATGCCCCGGATCGTGTCGTTGAGCAGGTAGCCGAGCGCGGTCCAGTTCAGCGACGACCCGCCCAGCCCGTGTACGAACAGAGCAGGCGGCAGGTCCTGCTTCGCGCCGGGCAGGTCCCTGACCAGCAGCTGGACCCCCGCGACCGGCACCCGCCGCTCCGGCCACCGCTTGAGCTCCACGGGCACGCCATCCCCAGTTACTGACGCGTAACTATCCACAGGACCCATGTTAGATCCGTCTGCTGATGGAGACTGGGAGCTATGGCGGGTGCGCAGCAGCAGCTGACGACCGAGGTCGATGGGCAGACGATGAAGCTCACCAACCTCGGCAAGGTGCTGTACCCACAGACCGGGTTCACCAAGGCCGAGGTGATCGAGTACTACCACCAGGTGGCGGACGTGCTGCTGCCGCATCTGTCCGACCGGCCGCTGACCCGCAAGCGCTGGCCGGACGGCACGAACGCGTCGTTCTTCTTCGAGAAGAACGCTCCCCGCGGTACGCCGAGCTGGGTGCGCACCGAGACGCTGCCCACGCCCGGTAGCTCGACGGGCCGCGACGAGATGAGCTTCGTGGTCTGCGACGACGTACAGACCGTGGTGTGGCTGGCGAACCTGGCCGCGCTCGAGCTGCACGTCCCGCAGTGGCGCATCGGCCTGTCCGACCAGGGCAGGGACCCGCAGGCCGACCTGATCGTCTTCGACCTGGATCCAGGACCGGGAGCAAGCATTGTCGAGTGCTGCGACGTGGCGCTCGCCCTGAGACAGCTGCTGCACCACTTCGGCCTGGAGGGCTGGCCGAAGACCTCTGGCAACAAGGGCATGCACCTGTACGTACCCATCGAGCCCGCGTCGTCCAAAGCGACCAGTGCGTTCGCGAAACTGCTCGCGGAGCAGCTGGCGGAGGCCCTGCCTGAGAGTGTGACCGCCAACATGACGAAGGCGCTGCGCCCGGGCAAGGTCTTCATCGACTGGAGCCAGAACGCCAGCGCGAAGACCACGCTCGCGCCGTACTCACTACGCGGCGCCGAGGAACCGCGGGTCTCCACGCCGATCGACTGGGACGAGGTGGCCTCCGCGACCGCACCGGAGGACCTCACGTTCCTTCCGCACGACGTACTCGCCCGGATCGAGGAGTACGGCGACGTACTCGGGGAACTGTACGACGACCCGCAACCACTACCGCAGAGCTGATCGAAAGGAGAACCGGATGACCAGCGAGACCGACTACGAGGGCCCGGGCGACTTCGAGAACCTGCCCGACGACGCGCCCGAGGCGGATGTACTCGAGCAACGTCAGGCCTCGACCGTCGTGGACGACCGGTCCGATGCCGAACCGCTGCCGGCCGAGGCCGATCCCGCGGACGTCGAGGAGCAGCGCCGCGGCCTCGACGGCACCGACGACGAGGACGGGTACCGCTGAGCGACCGGATCGTTACGACGTTGGAACGCCTTCGGTCTACCACGATGGAACCTCGCCCGGCGGGGAAGCTACTGGCCGGGAGGACTGCTGGGTAGGATTCGTGGAACGACCTGACGGCCGACCGCCGCCGGAGAGCACCATCGAAGGAGCCCGACGTGTCGACGACCCCGGAGACCGCACCCAAGCGCGGCAGCCGCCTGCCCCGGCTGGCGCGTCGCGCACAACTGCTCGAGGCGGCCCAGGAAGTCTTCGTCGCGAACGGGTACCACGCCGCCGCGATGGACGACATCGCCGACCGGGCCGGTGTGTCGAAGCCGGTCCTCTACCAGCACTTCCCCGGCAAGCTCGAGCTGTACCTGGCGCTGCTCGACACGTCCTGCGACGCGATCGTCGCCTCCGTGCAGGACGCGCTGAAGTCGACCGAGGACAACAAGCTCCGGGTCGCGGCCACCATGCACGCGTTCTACGACTACGTGGCGAACGCGCAGGGTGCGTTCCGGCTGGTGTTCGAGTCCGACCTGACCAACGAGCCGGCCGTCCGGGAACGGGTCGACCGGGTCACGCACGCCTGCGCCGAGGCCGTCTCCGAGGTGATCAGCGCCGACGCCGGCCTGAGCCGCGACCAGTCGATGGTGCTCGCGGTCAGCCTGGTCGGCATGGCACAGGTCAGCGCGCGGTACTGGCTCGGCGCCGGAAACCCGTCGCTCCCCCAGGAGCAGGCCGCCGACCTGGTCGCCTCGCTGGCGTGGCGCGGCATCCGCGGCTTCCCCCGTACCGACGGCTGAAGGTTCTGCTCTCGGCGGACGGGTGCGGGTCGGCGATCGGTAGCGGATAGGCTCGAAGCGTCACCGGCGAGAGCCGCCGGTCGGAGCGTGCCCGGAGGGTTTCGTGGAGGTCAAGATCGGCGTACAGCACGCCAATCGTGAGTTGGTTCTGGAGAGCGACCAGAGCCCGGAAGAGGTCCAGCAGCTGGTCGCGGACGCGCTCAGCGGGAAGACCGGTCTGCTCCAGCTGACCGACGACAAGGGCCGGAAGGTGCTGGTCCCCGCCGACCGGCTGGCCTACGTCGAGATCGGCGAGGTCTCGACCCGCAAGGTCGGCTTCGGCGCAATCTGATCGCGTTCCGGACACAGTCGCGCGTGTCCGGGTTGCAGGCGACGGCTCAGCGGGCACGATGGCGGTAGACCTGCCGCCGATTGGTCTGGTTGCTACGGGGCACCGGGCAGGCGCAGGTCAGCCATCCCTCACAAGGAGGAACCGTGTACTGGGTCTGGATGCTCATCGTCAGCCTCATCGCGGGCATCATCTTCGGGCCGCTGGCCCGGCTGGTGCTCCCCGGCAAGCAGAACATCAGCCTCGGCTGGACCATCCTCGGCGGCGGCATCGGCGCCTTCATCGGTGGTCTGATCGCAAAGCTTCTCGGAGTCAAGGACACGCCTGGCCCGGACTGGATCCAGTACCTGATCCAGATCGTCTGTGCCGCGATCGTCGTCGCCATCATCTCGGCTCGGAACAGCAGCAAAGCCCGAGCCTGACGCAGGCAGCACCACCAAACGGCCGCCACCCCACTGCGGGGAGGGCGGCCGTTGCCCTGTCTGTCGCCTTTGTCCGAGCTCAGGCCCTTTTGTCGGGGTTCAGGCTTGGAGGCCGAGGGCGGTCATCCGGGCCGTGTGTGCTTCGGTCAGGCGGGTGAACATCCGGCCGATCGCGGCCAGGTCCAGCCCGGGGCGGTCGACACTGCCCGCCAGCAGCGCGGCCAGCGAGTCACGGTCGGCGGCGATCCGCTGCGCCTGGCTGAGCGCCTCGCCGACCAGCCGCCGGCCCCAGAGCGCCAGCCGGCCGCCGAGCTTCGGGTCCTCCTCGATCGCGGCCCGGACCCGGTCCACCACGAACTCGGCCTGCCCGGACTCCGCGAACACCTCGAGCACCAGCGCCCGCGTCTCCGCGTCCACGAACGACGAGATCTCCCGGTAGAAGTCGTTCGCCAGGCCGTCCCCGACGTACGCCTTCACCAGCCCCTCGAGCCAGTCCGACGGTGCGGTGTGGTCGTGAAACGCGTCCAGCGGCGTGACGAACGGCCGCATCGCCTCCATCGGGTCCACGCCGAGCTCGACCAGCCGGTCGCGGAGCCGCTGGAAGTGGCCGAACTCGGTGGTCGCCAGCGCCGCCAGCTCCGCCTTGTCGTCCAGCGTCGGCGCGAGTTTCGCGTCCTCGGCCATCCGTTCGAAAGCGGTCAGCTCGCCGTACGCGAGCACCCCCAGCAGATCCACCGCCGCGGCCCGGTAGGCGGGATCATCAAAGGCCGTCTGCTCCATGCCCGGCACCCTATCGGGCCTGGCGCGACAGGGTGTGCAAAAGCAGCGAACAGAAAATTGCGCAGGAGAGGGGTTGCCCCGGGGACTTCCGCGTGGTGGCGCATGCCACACCGGACGGCGTTGACAGCTCGTGCGGTTACACTGGTGGGCGATTCGCCGGTGACGCGCCCACATGGGCAAGCTGGTGCGAGGTGCTTGCACAGTGTCCCCGCGCCTCACGACGGGGCTGTCCGGCCCCAGGCGCCCGGCCACAGAGCATCTGTCCGCACAAGCATGTGAGAGGCGATCAGCCTGACCACCTTCCGAGAGCTCGGGGTACTCCCCGAGATCTGCGACGCACTCGACCGCGTCGGCATCGTCGAACCCTTCCCGATCCAGGAGATGACCCTCCCGGTGGCCCTGATGGGCACCGATCTGATCGGCCAGGCCCGTACCGGTACCGGCAAGACCCTCGGCTTCGGCATCCCGTTGCTGCAGCGCACGATCGCGCCGCACGAGCCCGACTACGCCGAGGTCGCCCCCGGCAAGCCCCAGGCGCTCGTCGTCACTCCCACCCGGGAGCTGACGATCCAGGTCGCCAAGGACCTCCAGACCGCCTCCACCGTCCGCAACGTGCGGATCCTGACCATCTACGGCGGCGTCGCGTACGACCCGCAGCTGGACGCCCTGAAGAAAGGCGTCGACGTCGTCGTCGGTACGCCGGGACGCCTGCTGGACCTGGCCGATCGCGGTGTCCTCGACCTCGGCCACATCAAGGTGCTGGTCCTCGACGAGGCCGACGAGATGCTCGACCTGGGCTTCCTGCCCGACGTCGAGCGGATCCTCCGCAAGACGCCCGAGCTCCGGCAGACGATGTTGTTCTCGGCAACGATGCCGTCGGCCGTGATCGGCCTGGCGCGCACCCACATGCGGCACCCGCTGAACATCCGCGCGGAGTCGCACGAGGACACCCAGATGGTGCCGACCACGGCCCAGTTCGTTTACCGCGCCCACGATCTCGACAAGCCCGAGGTCGTGGCCCGGATCCTGCAGGCCGAGGACCGCGGCCGGGTGATGATCTTCTGCCGCACCAAGCGCGAGGCGTCCCGGCTCACCGACGACCTGCAGGACCGCGGGTTCAAGGCGGCCGCGATCCACGGCGACCTGAACCAGCAGGCGCGCGAGCGGGCGCTGACCCGGTTCCGCGGCGACAAAGTCGACGTACTGATCTGTACCGACGTCGCCGCCCGCGGGATCGACGTCGAGGGTGTCACGCACGTCATCAACAACACCTGCCCCGAAGACGAGAAGGCCTACATCCACCGGATCGGCCGCACCGGGCGCGCGGGGGCGAGCGGTATCGCCGTCACCTTCGTCGACTGGCCGGACCTGACCCGGTGGAAGGTGATCAACAAGGCCCTCGACCTGCCGTACGAGGACCCGCAGGAGATCTACTCCACGTCGCCGGAGCTGTACCACGACCTCGGCATCCCGTCCGAGGCCAAGGGCCGCATCCGCGCCGCCCGCGACCCGCACGAAACCCGCGAAGCACGCGACTCCCGCGGCCGCCACGACCGCACCGACCGCTCGGACCGCAACTCCGACCGCACCGACCGCGCTGACCGGACCGAGCGTTCCGAGCGGGATGGTCGTTCGGACCGCGCGGACCGTTCCGAGCGGGACGGCCGCTTCGAGCGCGACGGCGAACGTTCGGGCCGCAACCGCAAGCGCAACCGCACCCGAAAGCGCACCCGCGCCGGCCAGCCGGTCGAGGAACTCGCGGACGTAACCACCAACACCGAGGTAACCGCGGTCGTCTCCGACACCACCGAGGACCAGGCCCGCAAGCCCCGCAAACGCAAGCGCAACCGCAACCGCAAACCCGGCAGCGCCCAACCAACCCTCCAGCCGACCGACGCGTCCACGCCGACCGGCGACCCGACCGACGCACCCACGCGGACCGCCGAGCCAAGCGGCGCGCCCACGGGGACCGGCAAGGCGACCGGTGCATCCACGCGGACCGCCGAGCCGAACGGCGCACCCACGCGAACCGGCAAGCCGAGCGGCACACACACGCGAATCGGCGAGCCGAGCGGCACACGCACGCGAACCGGCGAGCCGACCGACGCACCCAACCGGACCGGCGAGCCGAGCGGCGCATCCCCCGCTACCAGCGAGCCGGGCGCACAAGTCTCGGACCCGGACACGGGCACCACCACGACGTCCGCACAGCCGACGACGTCCGCACAGTCGACGACGCCGAGCACCAGCGCCACGGAACCGACCACCCAGTCGGCCGAGCCGACCGCACCGGCTGCCAAGCGGACCGCGCAAGACTCCCAGGTGACCGCCCCGGCTCCTGAGGTGACTACCCCGGCCTCCGCGGCGGCCACACGTACCACTGAGCCGCCCACGGGCCAGGCAGCACAGGCCGCACAGCCAGCCACTGCTGCACCTGAGGCGAGCACTCCCGCGGGTCAGCCGAGCACACCCGCAGCTGAGCCGACGCCGTCGACTGCCGACCGCCCGGCCAAGCGCACCCGCACCCGCAAGACGCCCCAAGCAACCAGCTCCGCCCCCGAGGCACCCGCCGACACGGCACCTGCCACTGACACGGCTGAGGTGGCGCCGGCCAAGCAGTCGCGTACTCGGAAGGCTGCTGCTGTTGAGCCGGAGGCGGACGCTCCGGTGAAGCAGGCTCGCAAGAGCACGGCTACCAAGAGCACTGCAGCCAAGACCGCGACTGCCAAGAAGGCTCCCGCCAAGACCACTACGGCGAAGAGCCCCGCGAGCAAGAGCGCTGCAAGCAAGAGCACTCCGGCCAAGAGCACCACGACCAAGAAGGCTCCGGCCAAGGCCACGACGGCAAAGAAGGCAGCCGCCGGGGCCACCACGGCCAAGAAGGCAGCTGCCAAGAGCACCACGGCTCAGAAGGCTCCGACCAAGGCCACCACCGCCAAGAAGGCACCGGCGAAGACCGCCGCGGTCAAGAAGGCAACTGCCAAGAGCACGACGGCTGAGAAGGCACCGGCTAAGGCCGCCACCGCTAAGAAGGCACCCGCCAAGAGCACAACCGCTAAGAGCGCGGTCGCGAAGAAGGCTGCGGCTAGCGGTGGCGCAAGCAAGAGCACGACGGCTAAGAAGGCTCCGGCCAAGGCCACCACCGCCAAGAAGGCACCCGCGAAGATCGCCACGGTTAAGAAGGCAACCGCCAACAAGACCGTGACGGCTAAGAAGGCGCCCGCCAAGACAGCCACGGCTAAGAAGGCGCCCGCCAAGACAGCCACGGCTAAGAAGGCAGCTGCCAAGGCCACCACCGCCAAGAAGGCACCTGCGCAGACCGCTGCGGTTAGGAAGGCGCCCGCCAAGACCGTGACGGCCAAGAAGGCGCCCGCCAAGACAGCCACCGCCAAGAAGGCTCCGGCCAAGAGCGCGGTGAGCAAGAAAGCTACGGCGAAGAAGGTGGCAGTGAAGGCGCCGGCAAAGAAGGCACCCGCCAGCAAGGTCGTGGCCAAGAAGGCAACCGCCGGCAAGGCCGTAGCCAAGAAGGCGACCGCGAAGAAGGCTGTGGTTAAGAAGGCGACGGCTCGGAGGTAGCGGGCGCGGAGGCCTCGCGTCGGCTGCCGGAATGTTTCTGATGAGGCAGCGGGCGCGGGGCCTCCGCCTCGGCTGTGGAACGTTCTCGGTGAGGTAGCGGGCGCCGGGGGCCTCCGCACCGGCTGTGGGAATAGTTGCTGACGAGGTAGCGGGCGCGGTGCCTCCGCCTCGGCTCTGGAAATAGTTTCTGATGAGGCAGCGGGCGCGGGGGTTCCACCTCGGCTGCCCGAACGTCTTCTGATGAGGTCAGCAGACACGCGCGTTCCACCTCGGCTGCCGGAACGTTTTCTGATGAGGCAGCGGGCGGCTGGGCTCCGTTTCGGCTGCCGGGATCTTTCTGACGAGGCAGCGGGCGCGGGGGCTCCGCCTCGGCTGCCGGAACGTCTTCTGATGAGGCAGCAGACACGCGCGTTCCACCTCGGCTGCCGGAACGTTTTCTGATGAGGCAGCGGGCGGCTGGGCTCCGTTTCGGCTGCCGGGATCTTTCTGACGCGGCAGCGGGGCGTGGGACCTCCGCCTCGGCTGCCGGGATCCTTCTGACGCGGCAGCGGGCGCGGGACCTCCGCCTCGGCTGCCGGGATCCTTCTGACGCGGCAGCGGGCGCGGGACCTCCGCCTCGGCTGCCGGGATGTTTCTGATGCGGCAGCGGGGCGTGGGGCCTCCGGCTCGGCTGCCGGGATCTTTCTGATGCGGCAGCGGGCGCGGGGGCTCCGCCTCGGCTGCCGGGATCTTTCCGATGAAGCAGCGGGCGCGGGAGCTCCGCCTCGGCCGCCGGGATGTTTCTGATGAGGTAGCGGGGGCGCGGGGCCTGCGGTTTGCCGTGCATCGGATCGGGGCGAGGCACGGAGGTCGGTTCGTAGGGGTTCGACGAGGTGGATCGGGGGCGGACGTTTTCTGATGGTGATGTGGGGGTGCAACATCCGGGGGCTGGTGGGCCGTCCTAGGGCGGTAACCACTAGAGAGGGGCTGGGTGATGGGGCGGATCAGGGCGGTTGCTGGTGTGGTGGTCGCTGTGGGGGTTTTGGGGCTTGCCGGGTGTGGGGCCTCGGGTAAGGGGCATGAGAGCAGTGGGGCGGCCAAGCAGGACTCTGGGGAGACGGCTGCGCAGCCGCAGGCACCTGCGGTGGGGAAGCCGGCGGGAACAGCAGGACAAGGGAACTCCGCGGGCGCAACGGGCAGTCAGGGTGGGGACGATCCGACGATTACGCGGGCGATCGTCAAGACCGGTTCGCTGACCGTCGAAGGTGACGATGTGTCCGCGATGCGGCAGAAGGCCGTCACCGCGGTCGCCGGTCTCAACGGTCAGGTGGCATCCGAGGACACCGGCAGCGACCCCGACGGCAACATCACCCAGTCGAACCTGGTACTCAAAATCCCCACCAAGTCGTTCGAGACAGCGATCCAGCAACTCTCCGAGCTCGGCAAACGCCTGCAGATCCACCAGGACTCCGAGGACGTCACCGAGCAGGTGGTGGACGTAGCGAGCCGCATCCAGTCCCAGCGCGCCAGCCTCGAGCGCATGCGCGTACTGATGACAAAAGCCAACACCATCGGCGACATCGTCTCGGTCGAGAGCGAACTGACCCGTCGAGAAGCCGACCTCGAAGCCCTGCTGGCCAAACAGAAGAACCTCGCCCTGCAGACAGACCTGGCCACCCTCACGCTCACCCTCACGGAGAAGGGCAAGCCCGCGGTGAAGACCGAGCCCAAGAAGGCCACTGGCTTCCTGGCAGGCCTCAAGGGCGGCTGGCACGCGTTCACCGCAGTCTTCTCCGCACTGGCGACCGCCCTCGGCGCGCTCCTCCCGTTCCTCATCCTGCTGGCGATCATCGTCCTGCCGCTCTGGCGTTTCCGCCACAAGCTACGCCGGCAGCCGGCCGGTCAGCAAAGCCCAGCCAGTCAGTGAAGCAACGCGTCGGCCAACGCCCGGTACGCCTTCGCACCGGGCGAGGCCGGCGCCGTACTCAGCACGGTCTCCCCGATCGCCGGCGCCTCCGCGAACCGGATCGACTTCGGGATCGCCGGCTGCAGCACCTCCAGCGAGTACGTGTCCGCGATCCCCTCCAGTACGGCGCGCGCATGCGTCGTACGCCCGTCGTACAACGTCGGAAGCACCCCGAGCACCCGTAGTTCCGGGTTCGTCAGCCGCTGTACGTCGTACACGGTGTCAAGTAGTTGCCCTACGCCACGATGTGCCAGCGTCTCGCACTGCAAGGGAATCAGTACGTCGGACGCCGCGGACAGACCGTTCACCGTGAGCAGCCCGAGCGTCGGCGGGCAGTCCACGACGATCCAGTCGTACGACGCACGCAGCGGGCGCAACGCCGTACGCAGCACCTGCTCCGGTTCACTCTCCCGGGCCAGCTGCACCTCGGCCGTGGCGAGAGTGATCGTCGCGGGCAACAGGTCCGGCGCGTCCTCGAACTCGATCAGCACGTCGCGCGCCCGGACACCGCCGAGCAGCACATGATGCACCGACTTGTCCAGGTCCTCCGGGTCGATGCCGACCGAGAACGTGAGGCAGGCCTGCGGGTCCAGGTCGACCAGCAGCACCCGCTGACCGCGCTCGGCCAGGGCTGCCCCGAGGGTGGCGACGGTGGTCGTCTTGGCCACGCCGCCCTTCTGATTGGCGACCGCGAGAGTGCGAGGCACCCGGCCATTGTGCCGTACCCGGGAACGATGCCTGCCACCTGTGGTCCGGGCGAGCGGTTACCCTCTTTACTTGTGAGTACGCCGCGTACGTTGACGCTGCCCGACGGGGTGCACCCCGAGACACTCGAGACCGAGCGGGGCGCGTTCGCCACGCTGACCGCCATACCCTCCATCGGCACGCCCCTGGGCACGGTGCTGCTCGTCCCGGGGTGGACGGGGAGCAAGGAGGACTTCACACCGCTCGTGGACCACCTGTGCCGGTACGGGTGGCGCACGGTTGCCGTCGACCAGCGCGGGCAGTACGAGACCACCGGCCCGGCCGACAAGTCGGCGTACTCGCTGGCTGAGCTCGGCGCGGACGTGGTCGCGATGAGCAAGGCACTCGGCGGCTACAGCCAGCTGGTCGGGCACTCGTTCGGCGGATTGGTGGCGCGCGAGGCCGTGCTGACGGATCCCTCGGTGTTCTCGTCCATCAGCCTGCTCTGCTCGGGCCCCGCCGCGTTCACCGACGAGGCGACCGTGCAGAGCCTGCAGATGATGGCGTTCGGTCTGGAGAACCTCCCGATCGAGCAGGTGTACGACCTGAAGCTCGACCACGACAGCAAGACCCCTGGGTACGTCGCTCCGCCCGCGGACGTCGCGGCGTTCCTACGGAAGCGGTTCACGAGCAACGTACCGACGAGCCTTGCCGAGATCACCCGGCGGCTGACGGACGCCGAGGACAAGACCGAGCTGCTGGCGAAGTCCGGCGTACGTGCGCAGGTGCTGCACGGCGAGACCGATGACGGCTGGCCGCTCGCGGCACAGCAGGCGATGGCCGCCGTACTCGGTGTCGAGGTGGAGGTCATCCCCGACGCCGGGCACTCACCGGCGATCGACCAGCCCGCGAAGACCGCCCGGCTGCTCGTGGACTTCTTCCACGACTACCCGAACCTCCGGACGGTCTGAGCGCTCAGCGGACCGGGGTGACCTGTGGGTCGAAAGCGAGCAGGTTCAGGCCGATCGGCGCCAGCGCGTCCTTGACCTGCTGGGTGTAGGCCAGCAGGGAGACGGTGGCCGGGCCGCCGGTCATGCCGGCACCGGCGGTCATGTAGATGCCGAGGTTCTTCGCGTCGACCTTGCTGGACAGCTCGTTGGTGACCCGCTCCTCGTCGGCGCGACTCATCAGGACCGGCGTGACGCAGAGGTTCCCGGAGTACACCTTCTCCAATGCTGTGCGGAACGCGGCGAGGTCGCCGTGCGCAACGCCGACCATCATCACGACCGGGGCGTTGCGGCTGGTGCCGTTCGGGTAGTAGGTGATCGGGCCGTATGCCTGGTCGGCGTGCGCGGCGAGGAACGCGGTCACCGCCGGGGACGCGACGTTGCTCGGCTTCGGCTGCCAGCCGCCCGCGGGAGCGGCGCACGGGAGCTTCGGGAGCGGCATCGGCTGCGGCGCGGTGGCCGCGGTCTGTTCCTTGACGTCGATCGAGCGGTTGCCCCAGATCCCTGTCAGGGTTGCGTGTCCGGTCCGTACGCCCTTGATCGTGGTGAGGTCGGGGATGCGGTCCAGGTCGACGCCGTTGAGGGCGACCGAGAACTCGGCAGGGCAGCTCGGGGCGGGTTCCTTGCCCTTCGGGTAGCCAATGGCGGCGACGGCGAGCGGCGCGCAGAACACGGGGGTCTTGCCGGGTACGGCGATCACCTGGCCGCTGACGCGCACCTTGTCGCCACGTTTCACCAGGAGTGCATCGCTGGTGTTGTCCGCCGGCTGGGCGGCTGGGGCCGGCACGGTGCCACTCGCGTCGTTGTGGTTCGGGAGTACGGCGAGGAGGCCGGCGGCGATCACAGCGACGGAGGCGGCGGCCAGGGCGGGGATCCAGCTCTTGCGCTTGCCGTGTACGACGTGTTCGAGGTCGGGCTCGGGCGGCAGTTCCTGGTCGGCGCGCCAGCGGGCGCCGGCCCGGTTGAGCAGGTCGTCCATCTCGTCGACGGGGTTCATCGCACAGCCTCCACGGTCATTCGCTGACTTCCAGGACGACCCGGAGCCGGGCCCGGGCGTCGGACAACGTCGACTTCACGGTGCCTTCGGAGCACCCCATCACCGCGGCCGTCTCGGCGATCGACAGGTCCGCGAAGTAGTAGCAGTCCACCGCGAGCCGCTGCCGCGCGGGCAACGCCTGTACGGCGTCCTCGACGTCCATCCGGGCGTCCAGGTCGGGACGACGGCTCTCGTCGTCCGGGAGGAGCACGAGGCCGCGGTGGGTACGGCGTACCGCTTTGCGGGCCTGGTCCGCGGTGATCGCGAGCAGCCAGGCGGACGGCGTACCGCGGGATTCGTCGTACTGCGACCGCTTGGCCCACGCCCGCGCGAGCGCCTCCTGGACGACGTCGTCCCGGTCCGCACCGACCGCGAGCCGCGCCGCCAACCGGGCCATCGCCCCCAGATGCGGCCGCACCCACTCGACGAACGCACCCGCGTCCCCCGGCGGCCCGAGAACCCCGACCACCGGCTCACCCGTCATCGTCGGCATACCTTCTCTACCCCCGATCCACCGCATCCGGTTGGGTCCCTACCCGCATCTCAACGACCCCACCACGCAGACGTCACCCACCCCAC
Source organism: Kribbella jejuensis (assembly GCF_006715085.1). NCBI lineage: Bacteria > Bacillati > Actinomycetota > Actinomycetes > Propionibacteriales > Kribbellaceae > Kribbella > Kribbella jejuensis. The sequence goes on from NZ_VFMM01000001.1 coordinate 1,398,945, forward strand.
CCATTCCGTAACCCACCCGAGTTATCCACAGATCCCGAAAACCACCCCACAGCTCCCACCAACCTCCCTACGTTCGAAGAACGACAGTTCCAGGGAGAATCAGATGCCACCGCCCCCATGCGACCCCACCGCCCTCCACCAGGCGTTCGCCGCCTCCCGCCCGCTCGACTGGGGCGAGAAACAACCCACCACCGCCGAGATCACGGAGCTTCACGGCGAACGGGCCACCCGACGAAGCCTCGAGCTACTCGAGCGGACCGTCGAAGTGGAGCCGCGGGTCACGGGTGATTTCCTCAACTCGATTCCCGTCGGCACCACGCCGTACCACCTCGAGAACAGGATCAAGTCGCCGGAGTCCCTGGCCCGGAAGCTGCGCGACCAACGTCGCGCGAACAAGCGACGCCCGGTCGACGACCTGCTTCGTTACACGGTACTGACGGAATCACCCGACGACCTCGTCGCGGCAACACTCGACACAGCGGACGCGCTTGCGACGCACGGCTGGCGGGTTGACTATGCGATGCACTCCTACACCGAGGGGTCGCGCTACAAAGGCCTCCACGCCTGGCTCCGCACTCCGGACATCGAACGGGTGGAGGTCCAGTGGCACTCGAGGGCCTCTGCGCGCGTCAAGGAGCTCACCACCTCGTGGTACGAAGTCGAACGCAGCGCCACAGCGACTGATTCGGAGCGGACCGCCGCCCGGGAGAAGTGTGTGGCGGCCTCAGCAGAACTGCACACACCGCGAGGACTCGACGCCATGACGGAGCTAGGCGGACGCCAGGTGCAGGTCAAGAACTACAGTGACTCCCGGAGTACGGGTTCCGGACGCCGCGTCGCACCGGTCGAAGAGCGCCAACGGCCGGCGAAACTTCAGGATCGAGCCAAGGGGATTGCGCTGTGAAGCTCTATCTGGTGAAAGAGGACGAGCGCGAGGTTTGGGTTGCGGCGCTGGCGCATGAACACATGTACTCCTACGTCGCCAACACCGGGATGTTCCACGACAACAATGCCTTGCGCAACGACTTCTACATGGAGCGGGACTTCCGGTACGAGCCGATCGGGGCCGCCGAAGCCCGGCGGTTGATCGGTGACGGCGTGGGCAGCCTCGATGAAGAGGAGGACGCCGACGCCCTGGCAGAGTGGCGCTCCGACACGAATGCCCTCGCAGCCGCCGACGTGTTGTCGATGGCTGCTGGGTTCGACGAGTAGGCCGGCCTGGCGACTGCCGGACCGAGTCAGGTCGCGGTCGTGTAGAGCTGGGTGATGACTGATTCGATGGTGGGTTCGGAGAGGGATAGGTCTACTAGGGGGTAGTTGGCGGCTAGTTGGGTTAGGAGGGGGGCGGCGCTGGTTGTGGTGGGGAAGGTTAGGTGTTGGCGGGGGCCGTCGACCTTGACGACCGTGGCGCCGGGGATGTTGATGGGAGGTAGAGAGGTGGCCAGGTCTACTACCAGGGTGCGTGGGGCTGACTGGCTCGACTTCAGTTGGTCGAGGGTGCCGTCGAAGATCTGGTGGCCGTGGTCGATGACCATGACGCGCGTGCAGAGGGCTTCGATGTCGTCGAGGTCGTGGGTGGTCAGGATGATCGTGGTGCGGCGGAGGGTGTTGACCTCGGCGAGGAATTCGCGCAGCCGGGCCTTGCTGATCACGTCCAGGCCGATGGTCGGCTCGTCCAGGTAGACGATCTCCGGATCGTGGAGCAGGGCGGCGGCGATGTCGCCGCGCATGCGTTGGCCCAGCGACAGCTGGCGGACCGGGACGTCCAGCAGGTCGCCGAGGTCCAGGAGTTCGACGAACGTCGCCAGGTTCGCGCGATGGCGTTCGGCGGGTACGCCGTACATCTTCTGCAGCACCGCGAACGAATCCTTGAGCGGCAGGTCCCACCACAGCGTCGTGCGTTGGCCGAAGACCACGCCGATCCGCTTCGCCAGCTTCAGCCGGTGCCGTGACGGGTCGACGCCTGCCACCCGGATCGTTCCGCCGGACGGCACCAGGATTCCGGTCAGCATCTTGATCGTGGTGGACTTCCCGGCGCCGTTCGGCCCGATGTACCCGACCACTTCCCCGGGCTCGACGGTGAACGACAACCCGTCCACCGCGCGCACCTCCCGGCTGGTACGGCGGAACCCGGTACGCGACCGTACCGTGAACGATCGCGTCACGTCCGACAACTCGATGACAGACACAGCTCAGCTCCCTGTACTGCGATAGCGACGAAGGCCGGCCCGCCACGCGAGCGACGCGACCCCGACCATGAGCGCGGCCACCACCGGCGACAGCAGCCCGATCCAGGACGGCATCCCGAGCGGCGCCGGTTTACCCAGGACGAACAGCACCGGGTAGTAGTTGACAAAGGCAAGCGGTACGACGAACGTCACGGCCCGCACGATCTCCTTGCCGAAGACCGTCAACGGGAACTGGGTCAGCGCCTGCCCGCCGTACGTGACCGAATTCGCCAGCTCCGCCGAGTCGATCGCGACGAACTGGAACGCGGCGCCGAGCACGAACAGCGCCGCGAAGATCACCGTGCCGGTGATCATCGAAACCACCAGCATGATGCCGCGGGCAACTGTCCAGTCGATGTCGACCTTACTCAGGGCGAACACCAGTACGGTCCCGGCTTGCAACGGTCGGCCCAACCGGCGCAGTGCGAACCCGTCGGCCGCGGCCTGCAGGAAGGCCGGTACCGGCCGGATCAGGTACGCGTCGAACGCGCCGGTCCGGATCCGTTCGCCGACCCGTTCGATCGACCCGGTGAGCAGGTCGGCGAGCCCGAGCGCGGTCGAGGACGTTGCGTAGAGCAACGCCATCTCGCCGAGCGCGAACCCGCCGAACGCGGTGATGTGGCTGAACATGATCAGCACCGCGACGAAATCGGTCAGCGTGACCAGCGTCGAACCGATCAGCATCATCACGAACGACGCCGGGTAGGCCAGCACCGACCGGATCCACATCACGATCAACAGCCAGTACTGCGCCGGCGCTCGCAACACACGCTCAACCACCCTGGATCACGACCTTCCGGGTCGCCAGCGTGGTGGCGAGTTGCCCGGCCAGGACCAGTACGAGCAACCAGCCGAACTGGAACAGCAGGGCCGCGCCGGTGCCGCCCGGGTTCCGCCCGAGCCAGATGTCGATCGGGACCTGCATCGTCGCGGCCCACGGTGTCGCGCGGGCGATCACGCCGAGCCAGCCCGGGAACGCGACCAGCGGCAGGATCGTCCCGGCGAAGAACAGCGACAGCACCAGCGCGAGCTGCTCCATCCCGCGCGAGTCGGTGATCCAGAACCCGGACAGCGCGACCAGGTACCGGATCGCGAAGCTGACCATGATCCCGAGCAGCAGCCCGAGCGCGACAAGCGGCCAGAGCGCCACAGTCGAAGGAAACTTGAGATCGAAGACCAGGGAACCGACGAGCAACGGCGCTCCGCCGCGGGCGAGCAGTTCGAACGACGCGCGCCCGAGGTCGACCGACAGCCACCACAGCAACAGGTGTGTCGGCCGGTACAGGTCGACCGCGATCGCGCCGCTGCGGACCCGCTCCCCCAGTTCGTTCGTCGTGGTCGCGCCGAAGATCCCGACCGGCACCAGCATCCCCTGCTGCAACCACACGAACGTCAGGGCGTCCGGTACGTCGTACCCGCCGAGCCCGGGCCGTTCGTGCCAGAGCGTCAGGTACACGCCGCAGAGGATGAAGCCGAAGACCGAGTTCGTGAAAATGCCCGACACGGTGGCGATCCGGTACGTCGAGAACCGCCGGAACGACCGTACGGCGATCGCCCAGTAGACACCCACCACTACCTCCTCTCGCACACGTTGGCGTGGTGTCCGGGAAGCACAGTCCTTGTCACAGGGCACGCGGAACCACCCCGGTTCCATGAGGACCCCGGGGGTTCGGACACCACTGTGAAGACGTGGTTGAACCACGCCGATTGTCAAGGGCAGAAGAGGGACGGTACGCCGCCGTCCGAGCAACCGTCAACACGAATAACCGGTCCGGGCGCGGGACCCCTCAGACCCACGCCCGGACCGGTGCCGGGGGAAAGCTACACCGTGTCGGTCTTGAGCAGGTGCGCGAGGTGGGTGGCGAACGGCGCCGGGTGCCGGGAGTATCCGCTGTGCCCGCCGGGGAACATCACCACCGGCCAGCCGAGGTGGTCGGCGATCACGTCGATCGGCCGGCCGGGCAGATGGGCGCACGACTCCATCCCGGCCGCCGGTACCACTCGGTCCGCGAGACGTCTCAACGTCGGCAGGTCCGGGACGTACCGGGTGAACGGGAGCAGCTTGTGCTCGTAGAAGTTGGCCGCGTTCGCCTGCATCCGCTCCGCGAGCTCACGGTACTCGGGCAGCAGATCCTCCAGCGGCGGCATCGCGTCGCTGTCCATCCCGGTGCCCATCATGTAGACCACGTCGGCCGCGGTCAGCCCGTCCTCGCGGTACGTGCTGTAGACCTCCTCGAAGAACGCCCGCGCGTCGGCGGCGTCCGCGAGTACCTCGGTGCACGGCGGCTCGTGCGCGACCAGCATCCGAACCCGGTCCGGATGCCGGGTGATCAGCTCGAGCCCGGTGATCGCGCCCGAGCCGCTGCCGAAGACGTACGCCGGTTCGTCCGCGCCGACCGCGTCGATCACCGCGAGCGCGTCCGCGGCCGACTGCTCGACGGACTCGTCGGCCGGGTCGCCGTCGTACCCGCTGCGGGAGTTGCCGCGCGGGTCGTACGTGACGACCGTGTACTCCGCGGCGAGCTGCCCGACGATCCCGGAGTACACGCCCGCATCGGTCCCACCACTGGCAATCAGCAGCAACACCGGCCCGTCCCCGGCGACCTCGTAGTGCAACGTCGCCCCTGGCACCACCAGCTTGTTGACAGTCTTCGCACCCATTCCTCCGAACCCCTTTCGTCCACCCTCAGGGTTCACCTGCCCGCTGGCACGCCACGCACACGGCGCTGGCACGCCTGTCAGCCGACGTCCTCCAGTGGGATCGTCGCCGGCTCGTCGAGGCCGGCCCACGGGTCGCGCGGTGGTGCTTCGCGGCGGCCCTGGGGGCAGATCTTCGCGAAGTCGCACCAGCCGCACAGCGGGGACGGCTCGGGTGGGAAGGCGGCGTCGGCTTCGGCGGGGGTCAGGCCGGCGGCCCAGCGAGCTTCGGCGGCGGCTGCATCGTCCGCCATCGACTCGGCGCGCTTCTGGTGCCGGGCGAGGGACGCCTCGTCGTGGTCCGCGGCGGCGACCGTGTTGGTCGGCAGGTGGTGCAGCTCGACGCGGGTGCACGGTTTGTGCAGGACGCGACGGGCGCCGAGAACGTACAGGGCCATTGCCAGCGAGGACCGCGCGTCGGTCGAGGTCAGCGGGCGGCGACCGGTCTTGTAGTCGACGATCGCGAGCTCCGTACCACCGCTGCCGTCGCGCGCCGGGCGTTCGTCGATCCGGTCCACGCGGCCGCGCAACGAGGCCCGCTCCGTGGTGAAGGCGACGGTGCGCTCGACTCCGCGCGGTTCGTAGTACGGATCGGAGTCGCGCAGGTACCCGAGGACCATCTCGGTCGAGCGGTCCCGCCAGTCGAGCGACTGCCGCTCGTCGCGGAACCCTTCGCTGCGCCAGCTCGAGCGCATCTTCGCGACCACCTCGTCCGGCGTACGGCGGGACGCCGGCCAGCGGCCGAAGAAGTCCGCGAGCACCTCGTGCACGATCGCGCCGACCGTGTTGTGCGCCCACGGCGGGCCTTTCGGCGGGCGCGGTGTCTCGAGGTAGGTGTAGCGGTACTTCCGCTTGCAGTCGGCGAACGTCAGCAGCTTCGTCGGCGTCGCGACGAACAACCGGGTCGGCATCCCAGGCAGCATCGGTCAGCCCGCCCGGATGAAGTCGCGGACCGCCCCCGCGACCAGTTGGACGGCGATCGCGCTCAGCAGCAGACCGGCGATCCGGGTGATCAGGAGTACGCCGTTCTCGCCGAGGATCCGCATGATGACGCTGGAGAACCGCAGCGTCAGCCACATCACCAGGTGGATCGCGACGATCCCGGCCGAGATCGCGACCACGTCGGGCAACGAGCCGTTCGCGCGCTGCACGAACACCATCGTCGCGACGATCGCACCCGGTCCGGCGAGCAGCGGCGTACCGAGCGGGACGAAGGCGATGTTCACGTTCTTGGTCTGCACCGGGTCCTCGGCGGTGTCGGTCAGCAACTGTAGCGCGATCAGCAGCAGCAACAGACCGCCCGCGCACTGCAGCGCGGGCAGTGTGATGCCGAGGTGCTTCAGGATCTGTTGCCCGAACGCGGCGAACACCACGATCACGCCGAACGCGACCAGCACCGCCTGCCAGGCCGCCTTCTTCCGGACGGCGCGGGACTGCCCGGCGGTCAGCGAGATGAACAGCGGGACGGTGCCCGGCGGGTCCATGATCACGAACAAGGTGACGAAGACCGAGCTGAACAGACCCGCGTTGATGACGCTGTTCACGGGAGGTAGGCCTCGGGCACTGCGGCGTTGGAGGCGGCGGCATTCGTCTTGGCGACCTCGAGCAACCGCTCGAGCTGGTCGGGCTCGGTGGAGTTCACGCCCAGGTCGTGGTCGATCTTGCCGAGGCCGTGGTGGTCGCTGGAACCGGTGTAGATGATGCCGAGGTTCCGCGCGATCGCCCGCAGCGCCTCCCGGGACTCCGGCGAGTGGTCCTGGTGGTCGACCTCGATCCCCGCCAGTCCGTGCTCGTCGACCAGCCGGCCGATGGTCTCCTCGGTCATCACCTTGTAGCTCGACCGGCCCCACGGGTGCGCGATCACCGGTACGCCGCCGGCCTCCCGGACCAGGTCGATCGCGCGTCCCGGCTCGATCGCGTAGTGCGAGACGTGACCGGCGCGGCCGTCGGCGAGGTACTTGTCGAAGGCCTCGCTCCGGTTCGCGACCGTGCCGTTGGCGACCAGGGCGTCGGCGACGTGCGGGCGGCCGACCGACGGCGTCCCGGTGGCCTGGGCGAGCACCTCGTCGACGGTCAGCGGTACGCCGATGCCGTTCAGCCGGGCGACGATCGCCGGGATCCGGTCGGTACGGCCCTCGCGGACGATCCGCAGCTCGTCGGCGAGCGGCGCGTACGACGGGTCGGGCAGGTAGCCGAGCAGGTGGACGCTGATCCCGTTGAGCTTGCAGGAGATCTCGAGCCCCGGTACGAACCCGATGCCGAGCTCCTCCGCGGCCTGCCGGCCCTCCACCCAGCCGTCGGCGGTGTCGTGGTCGGTGAGCGCGATCACGTCCAGCCCCGCCTCGTGCGCATGCCTGATCAGAATGGCCACCGGGTCGGTGCCGTCCGAACGGTTCGAGTGGGTGTGCAGGTCGATGCGCACGCGGTCCGCGTCCTTTCGCCGGTCCTCTGTCACCGCTGATGCTATCCGGGTTCACCCTTCCGGCCTGGTAGTTGTGCACAGGGGCCCTATCCTCAGGGTGCATGGAGCGCGTCGACTGTGTGGGTGCCTTGGTGTACGACGAGCAGCACCGGCTTCTCGTCGTACGGCGGGCGAACGAGCCGGGCCGTGGTCTGTGGGCGATCCCGGGCGGCCGGGTCGAACCCGGTGAGGACGATCCGACGGCGGTCGCCCGCGAGGTCGCGGAGGAGACCGGGTTGACCGTCGTGGTCGGCGGGCTGGTCGGTGAGGTGGAGCGGCCAGGGCCGCAGGGCCAGCTGTACGTGATCCGCGACTACGAGGCGACGGCCGTCGGCGGCACGCTGACACCGGGTGACGACGCGTCCGACGCACGGTTCGTCACACGCTCGGAGATCGCGGCGCTACCGACGACGACGCTGCTGATTTCCACGCTGGAGCAGTGGAACGCCCTACCTGGTTAACAGCTCGCGCCTACTTCGGCTGGCCGCCAGACTGGGTCGATGGATGTCGTGCGGGCGATTGAGGAGAACGCGGCTGAACTGCTGATGGCGATGGGTGAAGCGGGTGGCGGTTCGCAGCGGGTGGACGGGCGGGCGGCGTGGACGATCGGTGGATCACCCATCGACTACCACAACGCCGTCGTCCGGGCGTCCGACACCGGAGTCGTCGCGGAATCCCTTGCGGAGTTGAAGAAACACGACGTACCCGGCACCTGGCACGTCGGTCCCTCGACGCAGATCGACCGTACGGCGCTGACCGCGGCCGGTTTCGTTGCAGCCGGATCCGAGCCCGGAATGGCGGTGCGGATCACCGAACTGACGGCGCCCCGCGACGTACCGGGTCTCGAGATCACGCGGATCACCGACGACGACGGCGTGGCGACCTGGGAGGAGACGCTCGCGCAGGGGTTCGGTGAGGGCGAGCGCGAGGCGCGGTGGGTCGCGTCGACATACCGCAGGCTCGGCTACGGCGACCCGTGGCGGCACTATCTCGGCTGGCTGGACGGTACGCCGGTGGGTACGGCGACCGTGTTCCTCGGCGCGGGCGTCGCCGGGCTGTACTTCGTGATGACCGTCCCGGCGATGCGCCGGCGTGGCATCGGGGCGGCGATCACGTACGGCGTACTACGGGAGGCCGGGCCGGAGTACGGCGTACTGGGATCGTCTGCGGCCGGGCGCCCGGTGTACGAGGCGCTCGGGTTCCGCGAGTACTGCACGATCGACCTCTACGAGTGGACGGGCTGGAGCACCTCGGCCGGCTGACGCTCGCGGAGCAGCAGGGCGGCGTCGAACAGCATCACGAGCGCCGTCAGACCGTGCACGCCGAGCGCGGTCGCGGCCGGGCCGCCGTGGCTGAAGACGGTGATCATGTCGATGATCGGGACCAGGGTGGTGATCGCCATCAGGATGCCGGTCGCGCGGCGCTGCCGGAGCGCGAACAGCGTGAGCAGGTTCAACCCGATCACGATGTCGCGGATCCCCTTCACCGCGAAGTACCCGGAGGCGAGACCGGTGGGCCACTCGGCGATCCCGAAACTCGGCGCGATGGTGTGCCCGGCGAACAGGAACTGCGAACCGAACGTGAGCGGGAAGATGCCGAGCAGCACGGTCAGGACGGTGGTGAAACGACGCATCGGAAGACTCCTTGAACTAGCAGCGCTAACTTTCCTAGCGATGCTAACCCTGTCGACGCTAGATTGTCTAGCGGTGCTAGTATCCGGAGTATGCCGACCCAGTCACGCCGGGAACGGGCCCGCGAGGAGCGCCGTGACCTGATCCTGCGCACCGCCCGCGAGCTCGCCGAATCCGACGGCTGGGACGCCGTCACCACCCGTCGGCTGGCGGACGCCGTCGACTACAGCCAGCCCGTCCTCTACGGCCACTTCAAGAACATGAACGCGATCGCCGACGCGATCGCCGTGCAGGGCATCGTGGAGCTCACCGACGTACTGCGCGCAGCGCGCGAGACCGGCGGCCTGCACGCGCTGGCGCAGGCATACCTCGACTACGCCGCCGAGCACCCGGCCGTCTACGAGGCGATGTTCGTCCGCCCGACCGAGTTGGAGTTCGGCAGCACGGAAAGCCCGGCCGCACTGAAGGCCGCGTTCGACGAGTTCCTGGCAGCGGTCGAACCACACGCCGGCGCCGACGTCGAAACCCTCGCCGAAGTCCTCTGGAGCGCCCTGCACGGCCAAGCCACCCTCAACCGAACCAACCGCCTCCGCCCTAACCAGCGACGGGCGCGGGCGGCGCTGCTGGTTGACCTGCTGACCCGCTGAGGGTCAGCTGTTCCACTGGAGGATGGCGGGGGAGCCTCGTTCCCAGCCGAGGGTGGAGATCGTGGCGGTGTTGAGGACGAAGTGGCGGCCTTCGGTGACGGCCAGTTCCAGCCAGCGGGCCGTGAGGGCGCGGAGTGCATGGGAGTGGCCGAAGACGAGGACGTCGCCGGGGACCGCGGCCAGGCGGGCGTTGACGCGGTCCAGGCGGGCGGCGACCTGTTCCGGCGTTTCGCCGTGCGGCACCGGGTTGTCCCAGACGGTCCAGCCGGGGACGGTCTTGCGGATCTCCGCGGTGGTGATGCCCTCGTAGTCGCCGTAGTTCCACTCGACCAGGTCGTCGTCGACCTCGGCGTCCGGGAAGCCGGCCAGTTCTGCGGTACGACGTGCGCGCTGCCGCGGTGAGGTGAGCACCAGGTCGAACGACTCCCCCGCCAGCCGCTCCTTCAAACTCGCGGCGACGCGCTCACCCTCGGGCGTCAGCGGAAGGTCGGTGACCGACGTGTGCCGGCCCGACTTGCTCCACTCGGTTTCCCCGTGCCGGACTAGGAACACCCGGTCCTCTCGCTCCTGTGTGGTCACCCCCGCATCCTCTCAGACCGGTCCCGAGGTCTTGACCGTTTGGACGAACCAGGGCAGGGTACTCAAACTGTAAGCGCTTCCACTTTTCGTCAGGAGTGAGCCAGTGCCTTCCGGACCCACCGGCCGGCCGGCGACGATCTACGACGTCGCGGCCCGCGCGAAGCTGTCGATCGCGACGGTTTCGCGTGTCCTGCAAGGGACCGGGCCGGTGTCGGCGAAGGCGCGGGCCCGGGTGGACCAGGCGGCGCAGGAGCTCAACTACGTACCGTTGCGGGCCGCGCGGAGTCTCGCCGTACAACGGCACGAGGCGCACGGTCTGGTGCTGCCTGATCTCGCCGGCCCGTTCTACGGGGACCTGTTGATGGGGTACGAGCGCTGGGCCGGCGAGCACGGGCAGAGCGTGGTGATCACCGTGACGCACGGCAACCCGGATCCGCGCCGGACCGTGATGGACCTGGCCGGGCGGGTCGACGGGATCGTTGTCCACGGCAACGCTCTGGAACTGCCGACGGTGCAGGGGTTACGGAAGGCCGGCGTACCGGTGGTGCTGATCGCGCATCCGCCGGTCACCGGGTGTGATTCGGTCCGCAGCGAGAGCGCGGGCAGCGCCGAGCAGCTCACGACCAGGTTGCTCGATCACGGTCGGCAGCACCTGCAGTTCGTTGGTGATCCCGCCAGTTCGTACGACGTCTCCGAGCGGTACGCCGGATTCGCCAAGGCGCACGAGCTCCGTGGGCTGCAGGCGCCGAAGCCGGTGCGCGTGCCGCTGACCGAGGAGGCAGGGCGGACAGTCGCAGAAAAGGTGCTGAAGGCAAGCAACCGGCCGGATGGACTGGTGTGCGCGAACGATGAGCTCGCGTTGGCTGCGCTCACCACGTTCACGGCGAACGGGGTGCGGGTGCCTGAGCAGATTGTCGTGACGGGATGGGACGACGTGATGGCGGCGCGGTACGTGTCGCCGGGGTTGACGACTGTACGGCAGCCGATGGCGGAGCTGGGGCGCACGGCTGCGGAGCGCCTGCACGAACGGGTCACGGGGGCTCGTACTCGCGCGCGCAACGACGTACTGGCAACACAACTGGTGCTGCGGGACAGCTGTGGCACCGACCGGGGGAGGTAACCGAGTGAGGAGACAGCACATGTTCACCCACAGCATCCGCCGCCGGCTGGTGATCGGCAGCGCTGCACTGACCGCGGCGGCGCTCGCGCTCGGCGGCTGCGGCCGTTCGAACGACACCAAGGAATCCGGGTCACAGGCCACGACAACCGTCAGCCAGGGACCCGCGACGGGGAACCTGACCGTCTGGGCGATGGGCACCGAGGGCGAGAACCTGCCCAAGCTGATGGAACAGTTCAAGCAGGCCAACCCGGGCGTGAACGTGACCGTCACCCCGATCCCGTGGGACGCGGCGCACAACAAGTTCACCACCGCGATCACCGCGAACACGCTGCCGGACGCGGCGATGGTCGGCACCACCTGGATGGGCGAGTTCGCCGACCTCGGTGCGCTCGACCCGACACCGCAGGGGTTCGACAACTCCGGGTTCTACCCGGGTGCGCTGGACACCACGAAGGTCGGCGGAACGCAGTACGGCGTGCCCTGGTACGTCGAGACGCGGCTGGTGTTCTACCGCAAGGATCTCGCCGCGAAGGCCGGGTTCAGCACGCCGCCGACCGACTGGGACGGGCTGAAGGCGATGGCCAAGGCGATGAAGGACAAGGCCGGCGCGAAGTACGGGATCAACCTGCAGCCCGGTGGTGACGGGTCCTGGCAGACGGTGATGCCGTTCGCGTGGTCGGCCGGTGCGAACATCACCGACGACAGCCAGAAGCAGTTCACCTTCGATACGCCGGAGATGCAGGAAGGGCTGAAGTACTACCAGTCCTTCTTCACCGAGAAGCTGGCCGGCACCGACCTGCCGCCGAACCAGACCGAGGCGCAGTTCGTGAACGGGCAGGTGCCGATGTTCATCTCCGGTCCGTGGATGGCGGGCTCGGTGGCGAAGGTCGGTGGGGACGCCATCAAGCCGAACATCGGGGTGTTTCAGATCCCGAAGAACAAGACGTCGACGTCGTTCGTCGGCGGGTCGGACTTCGTGGTGTTCAAGGCGTCGAAGAACAAGGACAGCGCGTGGAAGCTGGTCAAGTGGCTGTCCGATCCGAAGACGCAGGCGGCGTGGTTCAAGCTGTCGTCGGACCTGCCGGCCGTGAAGAGCGCGTGGCAGGACCCGAGTATCGCGTCGGATCCGTTGCTGCCGGTCTTCGGCAAGCAGCTGGAGGACGCGAAGGCGCCGCCGGCGATCGTGAACTGGGAACAGGTCGCGAAGGCGTTCGACACCGAGGTCGAGAAGATGGCCAAGTCCGGCCAGTCCCCCGCCGACACCGCCAAGGCCATACAAACCAAGGCCAGCCAGATTGGCACCGGCGGTAGCTGATGACGGTCGTCACCGAGTCGGAGACCCGGGCGGTACGGCGGTCCGCACCACCCGGGCGTCCACGCCGGAAGGTCAGCCGTGAAGCTGTCGCGGCCTGGACGCTTGCGCTGCCGTTCGTCGTGTTGTTTCTCGCCTTCACGGCAGGCCCGGTGCTGGGGTCGTTGGGGATGTCGTTCACGGATATCAAGCAGCGGGATCTGCGGACGCCGTTCTCGGTGAACGGGGTCGGGTTCGGCAACTACGTGAAGGCGCTCGGCGACGAGACGTTCCGGAAGGCGGCGTTCAACACCGCGTACTTCGTGGTGATCGGGGTGCCGTTGACGCTGGTCGTCGCGTTGGCGGCGGCCGTCCTGCTCGACCGGGGCGTGAAGCGGTTCCAGGCGTTGTTCAAGGTCGGGTACTACCTCCCGGTGGTGACCTCGATCGTCGCGATCGCCGTCATCTGGCGGTTCGTCCTCTCCCCGGACAACGGCCTGCTGAACACCGTTCTCGGCTGGGTCGGCATCGACGGCCCGAACTGGCTGGCGTCCAAGACCTGGGCGATGCCGTCACTGATCGCGATGGCGGTCTGGCGGAACTTCGGCTCCGCGATGATCATCTTCCTGGCCGGTCTGCAGGGGATCCCGGACTCGGTCGAGGAGGCCGGCCAGATCGACGGTGCGGGCTCCTGGCAACGGTTCCGGTACCTGATCCTGCCGCTGCTGCGACCGACCGTGCTGTTCACCAGCGTCACCACCGGCATCGGCTACCTGCAGTTCTTCGAGGAACCGTTCGTGATGACCCAGGGCGGCCCGCTGGACAGCACGATCTCGGTGTCGATGGCGACCTACGACCAGTTCGGCTTCGGCAACTACGGTCTCGCGACATCGATGGCGTACATCCTGTTCGTCGTCATCGCGGTGATCACGTTCATCCAGTTCCGGCTGCTGAGGGAGAAGTGATGCGCCGTACCTGGTGGATCTATCTGATCGGGGTGCTCGGACTGATCGCGGTCGCGGCGCCGTTCCTGTGGATGGTGCTCGGCAGCTTCAAGACCCAGGGCGAACTGCTCCGGGTCCCGCCGACCTGGTGGCCGCAGGACGCCACCACCCAGAACTACGGTGACCTGTTCAGCAAGGCGAACTTCCCGCGGTACTTCGTCAACTCGACGGTGGTCGCGCTCGCTGTCACGGCCGGCAACCTGGTGTTCTGCTCGATGATCGGTTACGCCCTGGCGAAGCTGCGGTTCAAGGGCCGCAACGCCCTGTTCGTCGTGGTGATGGCGACGCTGATGATCCCCGGCATGGTCACGTTCGTGCCGCTGTTCGTGCTCGTCACCAACGCCGGCCTGGCGAACTCGTACCCGGGCCTGATCCTGCCGTTCCTGGTCTCGCCGTTCGGCGTGTTCCTGATGCGGCAGTTCTTCCTCGGACTACCGGACGACCTTATCGACGCCGGTCGCGTCGACGGGACGAGCGAGCTCGGGATATTCGCGCGGATCATGCTGCCGCTCACCAAGCCGGCGCTGGCCACGCTCGGCATCCTCACCTTCCTCGGTTCCTGGAACAACTTCCTGTGGCCGCTGGTGATCGCCCAGACCGAGGACAAGTACACCCTGCCCGTCGCCCTCGCCCTGTACTCGACCGGCCAGAACGCGCAGAACTACGGCCTGCTGATGGCCGGCGCGGTCGTGGTCGTCGTACCGGTGCTGGTCATGTTCCTGGTGTTCCAGCGGCATGTGACCAAGGGCATTGCCATTACCGGACTCAAATAGGAGACATCTGATGACCGCCAACATCAGTCGACGTACCTTGCTTGCTTCAACCGGAGCGATCGGACTTGCGGGGGTCGCAGCACCCGCCTTCGGAGGAACGACCAACCGCCGTTGGGTGCCCAGCCGCGCTGAGCGGGCGTTGGTCGGGCGGTGGGCCCGGGACACCTGGCGAAGCATCGTCGCGATGACGGACGAGAACACCGGGCTGCCCGCCGACAACATCGGGGAGTCCGTGACGAACCCGGTGCGCAGCAATTACACCTCCCCCACCAACATCGGTGGGTACCTGTGGAGCACGGTGGTGGCCCGACACCTCGGGATCATTTCCCCGCAGGAGTCGCTGCGGCGGATCACGCAGACGTTGACGACGATGCGGGACGCCGTACATCACGTCCCCAGCGGCATGTACTTCAACTGGTACGACGAAGCGACCGGTGAGGTGCGCTACGTCGACCCGGACGGCACCCGCCCGATCACGCCGTTCGTGTCCAGTGTCGACAACGCGTGGTTCGCCTGCGCGCTGATGGTCGTCCGGAGCGCCGAGCCCCGCGCCCGGGCACTCGCCGACCTGCTGCTGAACCGGATGAACTTCAAGTTCTACTACAACCCCGCGGCCCGCCCCGGCGGCCTGATGCGCGGCGGGTTCTTCGAGACCCCACCGCCCGACGAGGAGACCGACAAGGGCAACCACGCCGGCGTCGGCCCGGACGTGTACTACCGCAAGTTCCACTACGACACCTGCAACACCGAGGCCCGGATCGCCGGGTACATCGGGTTCGCGCTCAACCAGGTCCCGCACACGCAGTACTTCGCGACGTACCGCACCTTCCCCGACACCTGCGACTGGTCGTGGGTCGAGCAGAAGCCGAAGGGCGTCCACCGCACGTACCTCGGCCTGGACGTCTTCGAGGGCACCTATGAGTACCGCGGGATGCGGCTGGTGCCGTCCTGGGGCGGCGACATGTTCGAGTCGCTGATGCCGGACCTGTTCGTCCCCGAGGCGACGTGGGCGCCACGCAGCTGGGGCATCAACCACCCGCTGACGGTCCGCGCGCACATCGAGCACGGGCTGGACGACGCGAAGTACGGCTACTGGGGTTTCTCCCCCGCCTCGAACCCCAAGGGCGGGTACTCCGTGTACGGCGTCGACGCGATCGGCATGGACCCGTCCGGGTACCCGTCGGACCTGGAGGCGACGAACTACGACGCGGGCTTCGAGGGCTGCCGCGAAGGCACGAACCCGAACCCGACGTACGGCGACGGCGTGGTCACCCCGCACGCGGCGTTCCTCGCGATGGCGTACGCACCGGCGCAGGCGATCGAGAACCTGAGCAAGATCGAGACCAACCTGCACGCGTACGGCGCCGGCGGCTTCTACGACTCCGTCGCGGTCAGGTCCGGGCTGATCGCCAAGCGCTATCTGTCGCTCGACCAGGCGATGGTGATGGGTGCCATCGGCAACGTGTTCGGCAACGACCTGATCCGGCGCAGCTTCGCCGGCCGGACGGTAGAGCAACGGATCCGGCCGTTGATCGCGATGGAACAGTTCGAATCGGGAGTTCTGTAGATGCCGGAACACGCCAAGACGGATTGGGACCAGCGGATCGCGCTCCGCTCCGACGAACGGCGCGAGTTCGCGTTCCCGGACCTGGATCCGCCGAAGGAGGTCTCGGCGGCAGGCGGCGTCGGCCACGTGACGATCGACTGGTCGCCGGTCGACGGCGCGGCCGGGTACCTGATCCTCCGGGGAGCCGGCGAGCACGGTCCGCTGGAACCGGTCGACCACCACAGCGGCGACGTCCTCTCGGTACCGTCGCCGCCGTACGTCGACACGACGGGCACCCCTGGCACGCCGTACCGTTACGCGGTCGTGAGCGTGCCCGAGGTGACCGCCGTCAACGGCCGCCCGAGCCACACCGTCGGCGCCGTCCCGTTGGTTGCCGGCAGCATCGCTCCGACCGTCACGGTGACTGTCGACGTGGTTGCCGAGGGCACTGAACTGCCGAGGCCGTGGGTGCCGATGGTCGGCAGCGAGCGGCTCAGCCAGCTGCTCAGCACGGAGCGCACCGGCGGTCACGAGATCGGCGTCGAGCTCGGGGCCGCGCTCCGCCGGATGCACGACGAGCTCCGGGTCCGTACGGTCCGCGCGCACGCGATCTTTCACGACGACACGCACGTGATCGATGGCGACACCTACGATTTCACCACCGTCGACAAGATCTACGACAAGCTGCTCGGGATCGGGCTCCGGCCGGTCGTCGAACTCGGGTTCATGCCGCGCGAGCTGGCGAGCGACCCGAGCAGGACGGTCTTCGCGTACGGCGCGATCATCTCGCCGCCGGCGTCGTACGACCGCTGGTACGACCTGGTCCGCGCACTCGTCCACCACCTGGTCGACCGGTACGGGCTGGACGAGGTGCTGACCTGGGACTTCGAGGTCTGGAACGAGCCGAATCTCGAGGTCTTCTGGTCCGGCACGAAGGCCGAGTACCTGCACCTGTACGACGTGTCCGCCGCCGCCGTGAAGTCGGTGGACCCGCGCCTGCAGATCGGCGGCCCGTCGTCGGCCGCGGCCGGCTGGGTCGACGACCTCCTGGACCATACCAAACGGTATGGTACGCCGGTCGACTTCGTCTCCACGCACACGTACGGGTCGCCGCCGCTCGACGTGCGGGCGTCGTTGGAGCGGCACGGGTACGGTGACGCGCGGATCCTCTGGACCGAGTGGGGTGTCACGCCGACGCACTTCAACCCAATCAACGACTCGGTCTTCTCCGGAGTCTTCCTGCTGCGCGGGATGCGGTCCGCGGCCGGCCGCATCGACGCACTGTCCTACTGGGTTGCCTCCGACCACTTCGAGGAGCTCGGCCGCCCGCCGCGTTTCCTGCACGGTGGCTTCGGCCTGCAAACCGTCGGCGGGCTGGCGAAACCGCGGTACCACGCACTGACGTTGCTCAGCCGGCTCGGCCCGGTCGAGCTGCCGGTGACGTACGGCGGTGACGGCGGCGGGAGCCTCGTCGAGGCGTGGGCGTCCCGCGATCGCGACCGGATCGCCGTCCTGCTGTGGAACCTGACGCTCGATCAGACCAAGGCGGACGGCGACCCCGGCCTGTCCAGGAGGGTCCAGGTCCAGCTGCCCGGCGTGGACCCGTCCTGGCAGGTCACCGCGACCACGCTCGCGATCGGTACCGGCGATCTCGCCACTGCGGCCGCGGGTCTCGGCGACTGGCCGACCGACGCGGAACTGGCAGACCTCGCCGAACGGAGCCGGATGGCAACCACAGCACTGGAGCTGTACGACGGCGCCGTCGAGGTGAACCTCCCGATGCCGTCGGCGGTACTGCTGGAGATCACGCCCCGGTAGCCTCCTGGATCCACCGCTCGACACCGACGATGTGGACGGTGGCCCATGACCGGGCCACCTCCGGCTCGCGCCCTTCGATGGCCGCCAGGATCGCGCGGTGTTCCGCCAACGTACGGGCCACCGCGTCGGTCTGGGTCAGCCCACGCCAGATCCGCGCCCGGTACGTCGGCTGCCGCAACGAATCGATGATCGACGCCAAGGCGCGGTTCCCGCTGCCGACCGCGATCAGCCGATGGAACTCGACGTCCCCGGCGAGCAGCTCCGCGACCGACGGATCCGGCCCGAGGTCGTCGAGCAGTTTGCGCACCGCGGCGACGTCCTCGTCGGGCATCCGCAGCGCCGCCCGCGCAGCGGCGGCCGGCTCCAGAATCCGCCGTACCTCGAAGAACTCCAGCACCGACGCGTCCTGGTGCAGGTCCAGGACGAAGCCCATCGTCTCCATCAGCAGCGCCGGGTCCAGGCTGGTCACGTAGGTGCCGTCGCCCTGCCGGACCTCCAGGACCCGGATCAGCGCCAGCGCCTTGACCGCCTCGCGCAGCGAGTTGCGGGACAGCCCGAGCCGCGCGGCCAGGTCGGCCTCGCGCGGCAGCCGGTCGCCGGGGCCGAGTTCGCCGGTCACGATCATCTGCTTGATCGAGTCGATCGCCGCGTCGGTAACCGCCATCCGATCTCCCTTCGCGCCTCCGGAAACCTCCGATGTCTCTGGACCATACATCGGAGCTCTAGGGACAGCGCTAGGGCATGCAGAGTTCATTTTCCTCCTGAAATAAGCCACCGAGCTGTTGACGCCGAGAAGGATTCCAACATATTGATCGGATGTCTAATAGCTCTCCTTGGAGGTCAGGATGAGAGGTACACCAGCGCGGGCACGCCGCTGGCTCACGGCGGCCGGTGCGGTGCTGGCCCTGACCGCCGTGGCCGCGTGCGGCGGCGGGAACGGCGGCAGCAGCGGCGGGTCCGGATCGGCCGACAAGGCCGACCTGACCTGGGCGTTCTGGGTTGCTGGCAGCGACGACCAGGCCGCCTGGCAGAAGGTCGCCGACCAGGCCCACACCGATCACGCCGGGATCACCGTCAAGCTCCAAGGGGCGCCCTGGGACAGTTACTGGTCGAAGATCGGGACCACGCTGGCCGGCGGCAAGGCACCGTGCATCATCGGTATGCAGAGTCTGCGGATGGCGTCCTACGCCGGCGCGATGCTTCCGCTGGACGACCTGATGAAGAAGTACGGCATGAAGGCGGAGGACTTCGACAAGCCGATCATGGACGGCCTCAAGGCGGACGGGAAGCAGATCGCGATCCCGTACGACTCCGGCCCGATGGTCATCTTCTACAACAAGGACATGTTCAAGGCGGCCGGCGTACCGGACCCGAAGCCGGGCTGGACGATGGACGAGTTCAAGGCCGCCGCGAAGAAGCTGACGGCCGCCGGCAAGACCGGCCTGGTGACGACCCCCGGCGACCTCGGCACGATGTCCTGGATCCGCACGATGACCGGTGCCGAGCCGCTGTCCGACGGCAAGCTCAACTTCACCGACCCGAAGTTCGAGCAGGGCTTCTCGCAGTACGCCGACTTCGTCAAGACCGACAAGATCGCCCCGCAGGTGCCGGGCGGCAACCCCGACTTCGAGACCCAGCAGTTCACCGGCGGCAAGGCGGCGATGCAGCTGAACGGCCCGTGGTCGCTGATCGACACCAAGGGCAAGGTCAAGTTCGACCTCGGGATCGCACCGATCCCGGCCGGCCCGGACGGTTCCAAGACCTACACCGCCGGCTCGGGCTTCGGCATCGCCCGGTCCTGCAAGACGCCCGACGCGGCCTTCCAGGCGATCATGTCGATGACGAGTGAGAAGCCGCTGACGGTGCTGGCCCAGGCGGGCCGCGCGTACCCGTCCCGCACCGTGGCGCACCCTGCCTGGTTCACCGCCGCGGGGATCGACGGCGCGAAGGAGACCATCGACTACGCCTCCGAGCACTCGATCCCGCTGGTCACCTCGAAGAACTGGGTCCAGGTCGCCGACCTGCTCAACCGGTTCGGGACGCAGGCGCTGAACGGTGAGATCCCGCCCGACCAGGCGCTGAAGACCATCCAGGACCAGGCAGGCGCTGGGTCCTGATGGTCACCCTGAACGAGACCGTCGCCCCGGCCGAGGAGACTCGGCCGGGGCGGCGGCCAGCGCTCCGGCGGGACGGCCGGTACGCGTCGGTCTTCCTGGCCCCGAGCCTCGGCGGGCTGGCGTTGTTCACCTTGTTCCCGACCGCGATGGCGCTCGGCATCAGCCTCTTCGACTGGCCGGTGTTCGGGAGCCGCTCGTTCCTCGGGTTCGGGAACTACTCGCACCTGCTGCACGACCCGGTGTTCCGCCGGGTGGTGCTCAACACGGTGCTGTTCGTGGTGCTGTACGTCCCGCTGAACGTCGTCGTCTCGCTCGGGCTCGCGGTCTGGCTCGGCCCGCAGATCAAGGGCCGGCAGGTGTTCCGGGTGCTGTTCTTCATCCCGGTGATGACGCCGATGGTCGCGAACGTGATGGTCTGGCGGCTGTTGTTCCAGCCGGGCGGGCTGATCGACGGTGGCCTGCAGAGCTGGTTCGGTATCGACGCACCGAACTTCCTCGGCTCCTCGAACTGGGCGATGCCGGCGATCGTCGCGATGTCGATCTGGCAGGGGTTCGGGTACAACTTCCTGGTCTTCTCGGCCGCGATCGACCAGGTGCCGCAGTCCCAGCTGGAGTCCGCGCAGATCGACGGCGCCGGGCCGCTGCAGCGGTTCCGCTACATCACCTGGCCGATGATCACGCCGTCGATGTTCTTCGCCACCACGATGACGCTGATCACCTCGTTCCAGGTGTTCGCGCAGCCGTTCATCCTGACCCAGGGCGGTCCGGGCGTGGCCACCCAGACCATCGTCATGTACGTCTACAACCAGGGCTGGCAGTTCCTCACGATGGGGCTGGCGTCGGCCGCCGGATGGGTGCTGTTCGTGATCATCATGGGCATCACCGCGATCCAGTTCTTCGGGCAGAAGCGGTGGGTGAACTATGACGTCTGAGACCAACAGCGCCGCCCGCAAGGTCCGCAGCGGCGTCTCGCACACCCTCCTGGTCGTCGTCGCGATCGTCTTCCTCGGCCCCTTGGTGTACGCCGTTTCGACGTCGCTGAAGCCTGCCGACGAGGTGTTCACCCCGACACCGCACCTGTTCGGCTCCGAGATCCGCTGGCGGAACTATGCGGACGCGTTCACGTTCGCGCCGTTCGATCGCTACTTCCTGAACAGCCTGTTCGTCGCGGTGGCCGGCACGCTGGTGGTGGTGGTCGCCTCGAGCATGTCGGCGTACGCCTTCGCGCGATTGAAATTCAGGGGCCGTGAGCAACTGTTCGTGCTGTTCCTCGGTACGCTGATGGTGCCGCAGGAGGTGCTGATCGTGCCGATGTACTGGCTGATGCAGTCGCTCGGCTGGGTGGACAGCTACTGGGCGCTGATCCTGCCGTGGGCGTTCACGGCGTTCGGGACGTTCCTGCTGCGGCAGTTCTTCCTGACCGTCCCGGCCGAACTCGAGGAGGCGGCCCGGGTGGACGGCTGCGGTCCGTTCGGGTCGTTCCTGCGGATCATGCTGCCGCTGGCGCGGCCGGCCATCGCCGTCCTGACCGTCTTCACCTTCATCAGTTTCTGGGGCAGTTTCCTGTGGCCGCTGATCATCATCAACAGCGTCGAGGACAAGGGCACGGTCCCGCTGGGCCTGGCGCAGTTCGTCGGCCAGCAGGGCACCCAGTGGAACCTGATGATGGCCGCGTCGGTGCTGGCGATGGTGCCCACCGTGCTGCTTGTCGTCCTACTGCAGAAACACCTCGTCCGTGGTCTGCTCGTCACCGGCCTGGGCGGCCGCTAACAACCTTTGAGGAGATGTGAAATGACTGATGCGCCTCCTGCGGCTTCCGTGGAGAAGTTCCGCGACTGGCGGTTCGGCCTGTTCGTCCACTGGGGCCTGTACTCGCTGCCGGCCCGCCACGAGTGGGTGAAGAACTACGAACGGCTCACCGACGAGGACTACCAGCCGTACTTCGACCACTTCGAGCCCGACCTGTACGACCCTCGCAAGTGGGCTGCCGCCGCACGTCAGGCCGGCATGAAGTACGCCGTACTCACGACCAAGCACCACGAGGGCTTCTGCCTGTGGGACTCCGCGGTGTCCGACTACACCGTCGCGCACACCGCCTGGGGCGCGGGCAAGGACCTGGTCCGCCAGTTCGTCGACGCGTGCCGGGCCGAGGGGCTCGGCGTCGGGTTCTACCACTCGCTGATCGACTGGCACCACCCCGAGTTCCCGATCGACCTGGTGCACCCGCAGCGCGACGACGAGGAGGCGATCGCGAAGGCGGCCGGGCGGGACGTCCAGGTGTACGCCGACTACCTGCACGCGCAGACCCGCGAGCTGCTCACCAACTACGGGCCGATCGACATCATGTGGTTCGACTTCTCCTACCCGGGCCGCACCTACCCCGACGGGCGGGACGGCCACGGCAAGGGCCGCGACGACTGGCGCTCCGAGGAGCTGATGGCGATGGTCCGGGAGCTGCAGCCGGACATCCTGATCAACGACCGGCTGGACATTCCGGGCGACTTCGTGACGCCGGAGCAGTACCAGCCGGACGGTCCGATGCAGCGCGACGGCGTACCGGTCGTCTGGGAGGCGTGCCAGACGCTGAACGGCAGCTGGGGGTACGACCGGGACAACCTGGACTGGAAGTCGCCCGAGACGCTGGTCAAGATGCTCGTCGACTCGGTCTCCAAGGACGGCAACCTGCTGCTGAACGTCGGCCCGACCGGCCGCGGCGAGTTCGACCCGCGGGCGCTGGCGACGCTGGCGTCCATCGGCGAGTGGATGCGGCTGCACGAGCGGTCGATCCGCGGCGCACGGCCGGCCGAAGGGTACGTCGCTCCGGTCGACTGCCGGTTCACGCAGAAGGGCAACCGCCTCTACCTGCACCTGTTCTCCTGGCCGATGGGCCATATCCACCTACCGGGCCTGGCCGGCAAGGTCAAGTACGCGCAACTCCTCAACGACGCGTCCGAGATCAAGCGAATCGTCAGCGACCCGCACCAGCAGGCCCAGAACACCACGATGGGCGGAGTGTCCGCCGACACCCTCACCCTGAAACTCCCGATCCAGAAGCCGAACGTCCTGGTCCCGGTGATCGAGCTGTTCCTCTAGGAACTCAGGAGGCCGGGGTGGGGCGGCCGGGTTGCTCCCCGCCCCGCGCTTCCAGGTAGTTGTTCTTCGGCACCATGACCTTGCGTCGGAACAGGCAGACGACGGTGCCGTCCTGTTTGTAGCCCTTGGTCTCGACGTGGACCACGCCGCGGTCGTCCTTGGACTTGGACTCCCACTTGTCCAGGACGACCGTCTCGCCGTAGATGGTGTCGCCGTGGAAGGTCGGGGCGACGTGCCGCAGCGACTCGATCTCCAGGTTCGCGATCGCCTTGCCGCTCACGTCCGGGACCGACATACCGAGCAGGATCGAGTAGATGTAGTTGCCGACCACAACGTTCTTGCCGAACTGGGTGGTTTCCCCGGCGTAGTTCGCGTCCAGGTGCAGCGGATGGTGGTTCATCGTGAGCAGGCAGAACAGGTGGTCGTCGTACTCGGTCACCGTCTTGCCCGGCCAGTGCTTGTAGATCGCCCCGACCTCGAACTCTTCGTAACTGCGCCCGAACTGCATCCCGGTTCCTCCTCAGCTGCTGGAATGCCCATGCTGCCGGGTCCGGGCGCATCCGGACCGTGGTGTGGCTCTCACCGCGCCGCGCGTCGGCAGGAGAGATAGGTCACGGCCGGTCCTGCTGCGGGTGCGACTGCTGCGGCAGCACCGGGTGCACCTCACCCTTGAGCGCCAGCTTCGCGAGGTGGTTCCGCGCCTCTTCGGCGAACTTGAAGTCGCAGAGTACGTCGTACGTCGTCGCCACCACCGCGGTCCGCGAGGTGAAGTCCCGGCGGCCGGCGGACTGCGCGTAGCTGAGGCCGCCGAACACCATCCCGAAGAAGGCGCCGAGCACGACACCGGTCAGCAGCGCGGCCAGCATGTTGTTGGTGGTGAAGAGCCCGAGCAACAGCCCGACGAACAGACCGAACCACGCCCCGCTGGCCAGCCCCGCGGTCAGCGCACGGCCCCAGGTGAGCCGGCCGGTGATCTTCTCGACCTGGCGGAGGTTGTTGCCGACGATCGTCGTGTGCTGGACGGGGAACTTCTCGTCCGACAGGTAGTCGACAGCTCGCTGCGCCTCCCGGTAGGTGTCGTACGTCCCGATCGTCAGGCCGGTCGGCCTGGGGTCCATCGAGGGTATGCCCTGCGCGGTCATCGTCGTTCCTCTCCACGTGCTTCCACCCCCATCATTGCCGACGGCTGGTTACCGCGTCTTGATAGCCTCGCCGGTGATGGCCGGGCGACGATGGGACATGGGCGCGACACGCCGCGTGGGACGAGTCTTCGCCCGGCGTGGCGACGGTACCGGCCGTCCGTCGGACGAGGTCGTCACCACCAAGCTCGAGGGCGCCCTGGTCGACTGGGGGCTGTACCGGGACGGTGTCCGCGACAAGCGCGTCGATTCCTACACCGAGGCGCTCGACCGGGCCCGGCGCGGGCAGGGTTTCGTCTGGATCGGCCTGTTCCAGCCGAACGCGCACCAGCTCGCCATCATCGGAGCGGAGTTCGGGCTGCACCCGCTGGCCCTGGAGGACGCGTCCGAGGCGCACCAGCGCCCCAAGCTGGAGCGGTACGGCGAAACGCTCTTCGCCGTGTTCAAGACCGTCACCTACGTACCGCACCGCGACCTGACCGCCACCAGCGAAGTCGTGGCAACCGGTGAGGTCATGGTGTTCTGCGGGCCTGGCTTCGTGGTCACAGTGCGCCACGGTGAACACAGCGAGCTGACCGGGCTCCGCCAAGACCTCGAGCAGGAGCCGCATCGGCTCGCGACCGGACCGGGCGCCGTACTGCATGCCATCGCCGACCATGTCGTCGACCGGTACCTGGAGGTCGCGGACGCCGTACAGGCCGATATCGACCTGATCGAGACCGACATGTTCACGCCGCGCGGCTGGCGGAACATCGACCGGGTCTACCAGCTCAAGCGTGAGGTGCTCGAGCTCAAACGGGCGGTCGCACCGCTGACCGGCCCGATGCGGGCGCTGGCGACGCTTCGGCACCCGCTGATCACCGACGAGACCAGGAACTACTTCCGCGACGTCGACGACCACCTGCAGCGGGTGAAGGAGCAGGTGATCTCGTTCGACGAGCTGCTCAGCTCGATCCTGCAGGCCGGGCTGGCCCAGGTCCAGGTGGCCGAGAACGAGGACATGCGCCGGATCTCCGCCTGGGTCGCGATTCTCGCTGTGCCGACGATGATCGCCGGGATCTACGGGATGAACTTCGACTACATGCCGGAACTGCGGCTGAAGTACGCGTACTTCGTGGTGCTCGGCGTGATGGCCTGCGCGTGTTTCACCCTGTACCGCTTGTTCAAGCGGAACCACTGGCTCTGAGCTCAGCCGTTGAGGTGAGTTGGCAACCTTTTGCCATGGCCGGGACTACTCCGGGATTGGAATGTTCAAACGGTTGTCGCCCGCTCGGCTGCCTTGATTGAATTCCGGGGTCGCGTTCGGTCAGACAATGGCTACTTTATGTGACGGGAGGATCGCGGTGCTTCGCATTCATTTCACGCCGCGCGACCTGACCCGGGTCACGGTGGCCACCACCCCGGCACCGCTGTGGGAGGTGCTGCTCAGCCTGCACATGCTGCAGCTGGCCGAGGGCAAGCTGATCTTCGACGACTGGCGCCGGCACGTGCGGACCACGGTCGCCCCGGACCAGCTGCGCCTGCTGCTCGAGCTGACCCCGCCGAAGGGCTACTCCCCCGACTTCCTCACTCCCGCGGAGTCCGCACCGGACTTCGACACCGCGCTGGAGCAGACCCTGGCCACCCCGCGGCAGCAGCTGCACAGCCAGCTCGACCTGCTCGCGCAGTACCGCCCGGCCTCACCGTGGACCCGGGAGCTCGCCCAGGGCGGCCGTACGTCGATGGCAAAACTGGGACGGGCGATCCAGACCTACCACGAGGCCGCGATCGCGCCGTACTGGAAGTCGATCGGCACGCACGTGTCCGCCGACCACGCCCATCGTGGGGAGGCGCTGGCCCGGCACGGCGTGCACCGGCTGCTGTCGTCGCTGCACCCGCGGGTCCGGTGGGTCGCACCGGTCCTGCAGGTGCTGGACATGAACGACCGCGATCTGTATCTCGATGGCAGGGGAATCGAGTTGCAGCCTTCGGCGTTCTGCTGGCAGGTACCGACCAAGCTGCGGGACCCGGACCTGAAACCGATCCTGGTGTACCCGATCCAGCACGCGCCGGGGATCCTGCGGCAGGCGTCGGCGGAGCCCGTACCGTCCAGCGATCCGCTGGGGTCCTTGCTCGGATCGACCCGGGCCGCCGCGCTGGAGGCCACCGTCTCCGGCTGTACGACGACCGAGCTGGCCAGACGCTGCAACATCTCCCCGGCCGCCGCGAGCCACCAGGCGACGGTGCTGCGCGAGGCCGGGCTGATCACCACTCGCCGGTCCGGTGCGTCGGTCCGGCACGAGATCACCCAACTGGGCATCTGGCTGCTCTCCGGCCACGGCTCGAACCGAGCCCCCACGTAGCACCGACGTCACCCAACAGGCCCCTGCCCCACACTGCGCGCTGGGCCGACTGGCACCGCCCCGCCCGTCGACCCAGCGCGCCGGGTCAGAGCTTGTAGTCCTCCAGCAATCGGCGGCCGATGATCATCCGCTGGATGTCCGCGGTGCCTTCGCCGATCAGCAGCATCGGCGCCTCGCGGTACAGCCGCTCGATCTCGTAATCCTTGGAGAACCCGTACCCGCCGTGGATCCGGAACGAGTCCTCGACGACCTGCGCGCAGTACTCACTGGCCAGGTACTTCGCGACGCCGGCCTCGAAGTCGTTGCGGGAGCCGCTGTCCTTCTTCCTGGCCGCCTTCACCATCAGCTCGTGCGCCGCCTCGACCTTGACCGCCATGTCGGCCAGCCGGAACAGCACCGCCTGGTGGTCGGCGATCTTCTTGCCGAACGTCTCGCGCTGCTGGGCGTACGAGATGCCGAGCTCGAACGCCCGGCGGGCGACGCCGCAGCCGCGGGCGGCGACGTTCACCCGGCCGACCTCGACGCCGTCCATCATCTGGTAGAAACCCTTGCCCGGTACGCCGCCCAGGATCTGGCCCGCGTCGATCCGGTAGCCGTCGAACACCAGCTCGGTGGTGTCGACGCCCTTGTAGCCCATCTTCTCGATCTTGCCCGGTACGGTCAGGCCCTTGTCGACCTCGCCGAACCCGGGCTCCTTCTCGACCAGGAACGTGGTCATGTTCTTGTAGACCGAGTCCTGCTGCTCGTCGGTCTTCACGAGGACGGCGACCAGGTTCGCCGAGCCGCCGTTGGTCAGCCACATCTTCTGGCCGTTGATCACGTACCCGTCGCCGTCGCGGGTGGCCTTGGTCTTGATCGCGGAGACGTCTGAGCCGCAGCCCGGCTCGGACATCGAGAACGCGCCGCGGACCTCGCCGGTCGCCATCCGGGGAAGGTACTTCTGCTTCTGCTCGTCGGTGCCGTGCTGGAGCAGCATGTACGCGACGATGAAGTGCGTGTTGATGATGCCGGACACGCTCATCCAGCCGCGGGCGATCTCCTCCACGCACAGCGCGTAGGTGAGCAGCGATTCACCGAGACCGCCGTACTCCTCGGGGATCATCAGGCCGAACAGGCCGAGCTCCTTGAGGCCCTCGACGATCTCGGTCGGGTATTCGTCGCGGTGCTCGAGCTCGGTGGCGACCGGGATGATCTCCGCCTCGACGAAGGCGCGGACCGTCTTCAGGATCTCCTCCTGGACGTCGCTCAGCCCGTCGGTCTGCTGCAACCTGCTCATCCTGCGCCTCCCTTGGCCTGCGTACCAGTGAGTATCCTGGTACCAGAGTGACACTGGCTGTGACACCGACCACCTGTGGAAGGTCGCGTGGCTCACTCGTGGTGGTCGCCGGACGGTCGTGGCAACGTCTGGCCGAGGGCCACGAAGAGCGAGACGATCTGCTGCGTGGGCTGCCAGCGGTTGTGCTGCTGTGCCTCGAAGAGACGCTGCCTGGCCGTGTAGAAGTGCTGTGCGGCGGACTGCAGATCACCGTGATCGACGGCCTGCGCAGCCTGGTCCAACTGGTTCGCGGCGTCGCGTGGGGCCTTACTGTGGCTGTCCTGCTGCGTGGCGCGTACCTGCGCGGCGAGGGTTCGCAGGCGCTGCACGAGGATGGCCTGCGGGTTCTGCGTCTGCTTGGGCGACGGCTTCTTGGTCGGAGTCGTCTTGGTGGGGGTAGGCGTCGGCTTGGGTTTCGGTGTGGTCTTGGGAGCGGCCGTGGTCTTCTGCACCGGGACAGACGGCGTACCGCCTGCCTGTGCGGTCGGCGGGTCGTTCGACACGCCCGCCCGCAACAGCACCGCCGCCACCACGCCGACGACCACGACCGCGGCAACAGCTACGGCGGCCTTCGCCCGTGGGAACCCCGACGGTCGGTGGGAAGTGGTCTCCGGCTCGACGTCCTCCTCCCAGTGCCCGACACCGACCACGTCCGCCACCGCCGTTGGCGTGTAGGCCAGCACCTGCGTCTGGTTGGCCGGTGACAGCAGCGCGGTCACGTCCGCGGCCGAGGACGGCCGTGCGGCCGGGTCCTTCGCCAGCAGGTGCGTCACGAGCCCGGCCAGCTCAGCCGGTACGTCGGTCCGCGTGATCGGCGGAGGCGGTACGTCGAGGTGCTGCCGCATCACGACGTCGGCGGTCGGGCCGGTGAAGGGCGGCGTACCGGTCAGGAGCTCGTGCAGCACGCAGCCGAACGAGTACCAGTCGCTGGCGGGGGTCGCGGGCTCGCCACGGACCTGCTCCGGCGACACGTACGACGCCGTACCGAGCAGGACGCCCAGGCCGGTCGTCTCGTTGCCGGCCCGCTTCGCGATCCCGAAGTCGGTCATCTTGAGCGTGCCGTCCGGGGCCAGCAGCAGGTTCGCGGGCTTGATGTCGCGGTGCACGATCCCGGCCTCGTGGGCGGCGTCGAGCGCGCGGGCGCCCTGCGTGGCGATGGTCTCGACCATGCCCGGGGTCGGGAGTCCCGACGTACGCATGAGCTTGGCGAGGTCGGGGCCCGGGACGAGTTCCATCACCAGGAACACGTGGTCGCCCTCGGTGCCGACGTCGTACGTCGCGACCACGTTCGGATGGGTCAATCGAGCGGCTGATTGAGCCTCGGCCCGGAACCGCTCGACCGCGTCCATCGGGTCACCGTCGAGGCTGCGCAGCAGTTTCACCGCCACCTGACGGGCCAGGACCGTGTCCTCGGCCTGCCACACCTCACCCGCACCGCCCCTGCCCAACAGGGTCAGCAACCGGTACCGACCTGCCAGTACCTCGCCGTTCACACACAACACCCTTCCGCAGCGGACTGGCCCACCTTAGGCGGCGAACCCGCGGATGATCGAGTCCGCGGCGAAAGCTTGGGAAACCTCTGCACACAGCGATCGGAGTACTACGGTGGGTGGATGAAACTTCCCGCCCTGCTCGCGGCCGTGCTGGTCGCGACGACGCTGACCACGACCACCGCCTCCGCCACGCCGGCGCCGCATCCGCGGCCGGTGGTGAAGTGCGAGTTCACCCCGACCCCGGAGAACCCGGCCGCGAAGCCGGTCCGGATCCCGTCCGCGAACGCCCGGGCGAAGGGCACGGTGGACGTGTACTTCGTGACGAACTACGGGCCGTTCGTGGTGCGGATGGACCGGGCGAACGCGCCGTGCGGCGTGCACAACTTCGTGCATCTGGTGAAGTCGCGGTTCTACGACGCCACCCAGTGCTTCCGGCTGACGAACTCGGCCCGGCTGGGCGTCCTGCAGTGCGGCGACATCTACCGCCAGGAGGAGGGCGGACCGGGCTACAAGTTCCCCGACGAGGTCACCGGGAAGGAGACCTACCCACGCGGCACCGTTGCCTACGGCAACCAGGGTCCCGGGACGAACGGCTCGGAGTTCTTCGTCGTCCACTCGTTCGCCCACATCGCCCCGAACTACACCGTCCTCGGGCACGTGATCGCCGGCATGTCCACCTTCGACCGGATGGTCGCCGCCGGCATCGCCGACCCCGACCAGGACGGCCCGCCGGTACACCCGATCCGCATCCTCAAGGTCTGGGCCCGCTAGGGGGAGGGTAATTCCGGCGCCCGCGGAGCTACCGTGAGACATGGGCATCCGCGGGCGCCCCAGACATCCCGACGTGCTGACCCCGGCCGAATGGCAGGTCGTGCACGCGGTCCGGCACGGCATGTCGAACCGAGAGATCGCCCGGCGCCGTGGGGTGAGCCTGGACGCGGTGAAGTTCCACGTGGCGAACGCGGTCCGGAAGCTCGGCCTGAGCCGCCGGGCGGAGCTCCGTAGCTGGCGTGGGGTGCCTGTGGACAGCACATTGCGACGAGGAGAGGTCCTGGGGATGAGCGTGCAGCTTGGTGCCATCGGGCAGATTGCCCGGCTGGTGAGTGACATCGGGACCGCGACCGAGTTCTACGGCGGCGTACTGGGCCTGCCGCACCTCTACACGTTCGGTGACCTGGCGTTCTTCGACTGCGGCGGGACGCGGTTGTTCCTGCGCGCCACCGAGGAGCGCGGCGAGCAGTCGATCCTGTACTTCCGCGTCGCCGATATCAACACCGCGTACGACGAACTCCGGGAACGCGGCGTGGAGTTCGAGAGCGCACCGCACCTGATCCACAAGCACGACGACGGGGTCGAGGAATGGATGGCGTTCTTCCCCGACCCCGACGGTCAACTGCTGGCGATCATGTCCCAGGTCTAGTCGGCCGGCGGCTGCCACACGTCGCTGCGCTCGAGACCGGCCGCGCGGCCCTTCGCGGAGATGACGAGCGCCATTTTGCGGCTGGCCTCGTCGATCATCTCGTCGCCGAGCATCACCGCGCCGCGGGCGCCGCCGGCGGCCGAGGTGTAGTGCTCGTAGGCGTCGAGGATGTTCTCGGCGTGGTCGTAGTCCTCTTGGCGCGGTGAGTAGACCTCGTTCGCGGCGGCGATCTGGTCGGGGTGCAGGACCCACTTGCCGTCGAAGCCGAGCGCGGCCGAGCGGCCGGCCACGCGCCGGAAGCCGTCGACGTCCTTGATCTGCAGGTACGGGCCGTCGATCGCCTGCTTGCCGTGGGCGCGAGCGGCCATCAGGATCTGCATCAGGATGTAGTGGTACGCGTCGCCGACGTCGTACCCGGGGGGCTGTTCGCCGACCACCAGCGACTTCATGTTGATCGACGCCATGAAGTCGGCCGGCCCGAAGATGATCGTCTCGACCCGCGGCGAGGCGGTCGCGATCGCGTTCACATTGGTCAGCCCGAGCGCGTTCTCGATCTGCGCCTCGATGCCGATCCGGCCGGGCTCGTACCCGTGCACCTTCTCCAACTGGGTGAGCAGCAGGTCGAGCGCGACCACCTGCTCGGCGGTCTGCACCTTCGGCAGCATGATGCAGTCCAGGTTCGCGCCGGCACCGCCGACGACCTCGATGACGTCCGCGTAGGTCCACTCGGTGGTCCAGTCGTTCACGCGCACGACGCGGAGCTTGGTCCCCCAGCCGCCTTCGTTGAGCGCGGCGACGATGTTCTTCCGGGCGTCCGGCTTCGCGAGCGGCGCGACCGAGTCCTCGAGGTCCAGGAACACCTGGTCCGCGTCCAGCCCCTTCGCCTTGGTCAGGAACCTTGGGTTCGATCCGGGCGTGGCCAAACACGACCGCCTGCTCCGCAACGCCTTGTCCGTCACCTTGTCCACCACGGCCGACCTCCACTCGGTTACCCACCGGTCACCGGCAGCGTACGGCGTCCGCAGCCGCTGTTCCGGTGACCCGGCTCACTTCCGTTCCGAGTGTGGCCCGATTCACCGTGTGACACTTAGGCCTGTGAGTACCGAGGAGATCGCGGGCGTGATGAAGAAGGCCGGGCTCGTCTGGCTGGCGTGGGACGGCCGCCGGCCGGTTCCCGCCTGGTTCGCGACGGTCGACGGGCAGTATGTCGTACTCGCGGACTCGGGCGAAGGCGCCGAGCAGCCCCTCCCCGGACTCGCCACAGCAAGCTCGGTCGATGTCGTCGTACCGGCCAAGCCCGCGATGAACCGCCTGGCCGGCTGGAAGGCCGCCGTACGACGGCTGGAGCCCGGCACCGACGAGTGGACCGCCGCCGCGCAGGTACTACGTACCGAACGGCTCAACGCACACGACCTGGACACCCAACTGGAGCGCTGGCGCACCGAGGCGGACATCCTCGTGCTGGACCCGATCGAGTCCACCGGACCGTACGACGACTCACCCCACGCCGCGGCCCCGGCGCCAACCAGGGCCACGACGAGAGGCAAGCCACCGACGACACTGCACCGCCCGGTACGCCGCCGTCCCAAACTGAGCTAACTGACCGCGAAGGCGCGCTGGATCGTTTGGCTCACGCTGTTGCCGGCGGTGTCGTGTGCGGTGACCCGCATGCTCACGTAGCCGGGCCGGGCGTCCAGCTTGGTACGCCAGCCGGCACCGGACCGTTGCAGCGCCACCGGTTGCCACGCGACGCCGTCGTCGTACGAGAGCTCCAGCGTCGCCGCATTGACCTTGCCAGTGCCCACAGCGCCTGGGAGGTGCGAGGGAGTCACCGTGAGGTCGGCGTGACGTTTCGCCCGACCTGACAGGTCCGTGGGGAGCGAGTAGTCGAGCTGAAGCAGCGGAAGGGTCTCCAGGTTCGCGTAGTCGGCCTGGCTGGAGGTGAATCCCCACTCGGTGTGCGTGCTCGGTGAATACGGCCGGTTCGGCAGGTCGCGCTTGGTGTCCACGACCAGCCGGTAGGGCAGGGCCTGCGGTGGCACCTCGACGGACAGCATGTCGGCGCCGTCGGCGAGCAGCGCGTCGCCCTGGTAGAGCGCGGTGGTCACGGACGCGCCGACGTCGAACACGGTGCCCTGGTGCGGGCCCGAGTCCGCGAAGCCTGGCAGGCCGTAGACGCTCATGATGTCGCCCACCCGCGACGGCGGTGTCGACAACGCGCTGTCGCTCAGCAGCCGCGGTCGCTGGATGCCGCCGAACCAGGTCTCCGCAGTGACACTGCCCGGCCGGTAGGACAACGACGAACCCTGCTCCGACAGGTCCGGTACCGCCGCCATGCTGAGCCACTTGACCTTCGGCGCGGCCGTCACGTACACGGCGTGCTCGCCCTGTGCCGGAACGGTTGTCGACGCCGCACCGACCGCCCAGGTGAGGTCCGCCGACAGGTCGAAGCGGATGTCCAGGGCATCCCCTGGCTTGGTATCCCGGAAGGACTCGTCAATCCGTGCCAGGTCCCGCGCCGTCGGCCGGTACCCGGGATCGCTCGGCACGGCTCCCTCGTGGTGCTGGACAAGGTCGTAGAGGTACTGCGGGTACGGGTGCGAGTCGAGCTTCAGCGTCTTGGGAGACCGTACGAACAACTGCTGCGCCTGGTCGATGTTCAGCGAGACGACCGGGAGTGCCGGCGCCTCCTCCTGTGGCAGGTCGGCCCATGCGTCCAGCGGACCGTAGCCGTCGTTCACGATCAGCAACAGCTTCGCCCCACCCTTGGCTGCTGCCGCGGCCTGCTGGGTCGGCGGTACGGTGTCGTTGCGTTGAGCAACAGCGATCTTGCCGCGGACGTCGTACTTCGCAGGGTCGGAGCCGACGTAGGCCACCGGGTAGTTGCCGGTACCCGCGGGCAGCATCGGCGACCAGCTCTGCACCAGGGTGTCGAACGATCCGGCCGTCAGCGCCGGCTGCTCCTGCCGCCAGCGGGTGGCGAACGTGTAGGAGCCCTGTGTCACCTTCGGTGTAGGAGTCGCCCAGAGCGAGTCGTACAGCCACCACTCCAGCTGGTAGGTGTCGACAAAGCGATGTAGATCGCCGTAGCTGCGGTACTGGTCCACGCGCACGTAGGTGTTCTGGCTCGGCCGTGGAGTGACGGCGGCGACCTTACGGAGCCCTGCTGTGTCGAACGTGACCGTCCGGTCCTGCTGAACGTCCACCTCCGGCCGGCTGATCACCGCGCGCCCCAACGAATGCGGACCGTCCAGCCCCCGGACATCGGCGTACATCCAGGCGGCGTACGTGCTCGGGCGTACGTCGACGTCCAGGCTGCCGTCCACCTCGAACACCTGCGGCACGACGTCCCGCTTGATGTCCTTGAGTACGACGATCCCGGACAAGCCCTTGGACCGCAGCGACAGCTTCACCCGCTGGCTCTGCTTGCTGACGCCGACCGCGGTGTGAGCGAGCACTGCTCCGCCGGCATCCGTTGCCGTCAGCATCGAGCTGTAGCCGGCGTCGTCGGCAGCGAGGTCGAGGTGGCTCACGACGCCGACGGTCGCCGTACCGTGCGCCGGGACGGTCAGCTGCGGAGTCGTCAGCGTGAACAGGCCGGCCGGGACACCCTGGTTCTTGAGCGCCAGGTTCAGCGTGACCGCCTCCGCGCCGGTGTTGGTGTACGTGACGTCCTTCTGCACGCTTGCCGGGTAGGGCCACTTCATCGCTGCGAAGGCCGAGCCCGACGAGAACACGGCGTCCCGCACTGCGGCAGCCACATCCAGACGGCCGGTACCGGCGGCGAACGGGCTGTACTGCGTCGTGGCCTTGGTCGAACTGACCAGCGCGTCCTTCAACTGGGGGCCCGTCCAGTCCGGGTGCTCATGCGCCAGCAGTGCGGCCGCACCGGCGACGTGTGGTGTCGCCATCGACGTACCACTCATCGCGACGTACGACCCCTCACCTTCCGGCGAGTACTGCGAACGTGCGGCGAGCACGTCGACGCCCGGCGCGGTCAGGTCGGGCTTGAGCCCGCTGTCACCCAGCCGCGGCCCACGGCTGGAGAACGGCGCCAACCGGTCGTTGCCGTCCACCGCACCGACCGTCAGCGCGGCGTCGGCCGCACCGGGCGCCGAGACACTGTACGGATCCGGGCCGGAGTTGCCGGCGGCAATCACGAACAGCGCGCCGGTCTCCGCGGACAGCGTGTTCACCGCCTGGCTCATGGGATCGGTGCCGTCGGTCGGCCCCGAGCCGAGGCTCATGCTGATCACCTTGGCGTGCTGGTCGCGGGCGGCCCACTCCATACCGGCCAGGATCCAGGAGTCCTGGCCACTGCCGTCGTCGCCCAGCACCTTGCCGATCAACAGGCCGGCGCCCGGCGCGACGCCCCGCTCCTTGCCACCGGACGCTGCGCCGGTACCGGCGATCGTCGAGGCGACGTGGGTACCGTGACCGTTCCGGTCGGTGACGTCCGCGCCAGGGACGAAGCTCTGCGACGCGACGATCCGGCCGCCGAAGTCCGGGTGCGCGGCGTCGACGCCGGTGTCCAGAACGGCGACGTCCACGCCCTGTCCGGTGTTGCCGCCCTGCCAGACCTCCGGCGCACCGATCTGCGCGGTGGAGTCGGACATCGTGGCCTTCGCCTTGCCGTCCAGCCAGACCTTCGTGACCTGACTGCGAGCCGTGAACGAGGACCAGAACGACCCGGCCTGGCGATGGTCGGCGGTCAGGGCCGCGCCCCGGATGCTCGTCAGCGCCAGGGTCTGCCGGGCTCCCGCGAGCGGGGCCTGCTTGTAGCCCGGCGCGTACGAGACGATCAACGGCGTACCGGCACTGTGCGCGTCGTCGTACCCGTCGGCGAGCAGTTCGGTGACGTTGAAGAGGTGCTGGTCGAGGATGCCGGACGCGAGGTAGGGCAGGGCGGCGTCCGGATAGACGTACAGGTCGTTGCCAACGGCCATGATGTGCGCGCCGGCCGGGGTGCCGTTGGGCTTGTCGACGGTCGCCGTCGGACGGCCGCCGACGGTCGTCACGGTGACCTTGTCACCGGTGATCAGAGTGACCGTGCTGGGCGGAGAGGCGGTAACCGCCATCTGGACCGCGTCGGCGTGCGGCACCGTGACGGCGGACAGCGCCAGCACAGCCGCGCCGAGGGCAGCCAAGGATGAGGAGAAGGACACGGGGGCTCCAAGCTCAGGGGATTCCCCGCATTAGATTCGGCGCGCCGTGTCCGCTGCTACGGATATCCCTGGCGCAAAGTGGTCACGGCCAATCCGGCCAGCGAAGATCCTCAGAGCCACCCTCGGTCGCGGGCGTGCCAGCCGAGTTGCAGGCGGGACCGCGAGTGGGTCTGTTCCATCAGTTGCTGGACGCGTCTGGCGACCGTACGGCGGCTGATGCCCAGGCGGGCGCCTGCGGCGTCGTCGGTCAGTCCTGCGACCAGCAACGACAGCAGATGCCTGTCCTCGGCCGACATGGCCTCCTCCGGTCGGAGCGCGTCCGAGTCCGTGACACTCAGCGGGCTGGCTCTGTTCCACACGGTCTCGAACAGAGCGACCAGCGCGTCCAGCAGACTGCAGGGGTGTACCAGGAGGGCCGCGTCCTGAGCAGGCGTCGCCCAGTCCAGCGGTAGTAGTGCCAGCTCGCGGTCGGCGATGGCCAGCTTGGTCGGCAGCACGTCTGCGATGCGCGCCTGCTCCCCCGCACGCACATGGCTGACCGCACTGGCGGCCAGCACTGCGTCCGCGAGTGCAGAGCTGTCGTACACCACCCTGTACGCCACACCGGCGCCCTGCCGCGCCAGCTGCGTGCTGTTCACCTCAGCCGACGCGACGTACGGCGGGGCGACCAGCTCACGCATCTCGGCACGGGCCGTCCGCTGGACGCGGTCGAAGGCAAGGCCGACCGCGGTCTCGCCGGTGACGATCTCGATCAGCTCCTCGGTCCGCCGCGCGCCACCTTGCCTGGTCGCCTCGGCCGCGAGCCGGTACGCCGCCTTGCGGATCCGCTCGAACTCCTGCTCCTGCCGCTGGATCAGCTGCTCGACGGCGAGCTCCGGCGGTACCGGCACGATCAGCTCGCCCGGAGCCGGCGTACGGTGCACGAAACCCTCTGCCAGCAGCACGTCGACGGCCCGCTGTACCTCCGGTACCGGACGGCCGAGCCGCTTGGCCAGGTCGTCCAGCGACGCCCCGCCGTGCCGGACCAGCTCCAGGTACGCCGTCTCCTCGTCCACGCCCAACCCGGTGGATCCCAGGATCCCCACCCCACTCCGATCTCGCCCGAGGAGCCAAAGTCTACGAAGCGTCCTCAGCCGCGACTTCGCTCCGGCGAGTTAGCCTTCGGACATGACCGGATCACCGTCGCGCGTGTACGTCGCCCGGCTCGCGGGCCTGCCGGTCTACGACCCGAACGGGGACCAGGTCGGCAAGGTCCGCGACGTCGTCGCGATGATGCGCCAGGGCGAGCAGCCGCCGCGGGTGCTCGGCCTGGTCGTCGAGGTGTTCACCCGGCGCCGGATCTTCCTCCCGATGACCCGGGTCAC
The DNA here is from genome assembly GCF_006715085.1 of Kribbella jejuensis. NCBI lineage: Bacteria > Bacillati > Actinomycetota > Actinomycetes > Propionibacteriales > Kribbellaceae > Kribbella > Kribbella jejuensis. The sequence continues at coordinate 1,436,188 of NZ_VFMM01000001.1, forward strand.
CTCGGTCGACGCCGGCCACGTGATCACCACCGGCCTGCTCAACATGCGGCGCTTCGAGCAGCGCGCGACCGAGGTACTCGTACTCGGTGAGCTCCTCGACCGGACCGTGACGATCGCGGACACCGGTGCCAGCGCAGTGGTGTTCGACATGGCCATGGAGCAGTGGAGAGCCCGCGACTGGATGCTGACGAAGGTCGCGGTGCGGGAGGGCACGAAACGCTTCCGTCGCCGCGGCCAGACGCACGTGCTCGACTGGAGCGACGTCAGCGGGTTCACCCAGGTGGAGGAAGGACAGGGCGCGACGCACATCCTCGCGGCGTTCGAGTCGATGCGTGCGGCCGACCTGGCCGGCGTACTGCACGACCTGTCCCCCAAGCGGCGTAAGGAGATCGCCACTGCGCTGAACGACGAGCGGCTGGCCGACGTACTCGAAGAGCTGCCCGAGGACATCCAGGTCGAGATCTTGGCCGGGCTGGACACCGAACGTGCAGCCGACGTGCTCGAGGAGATGTCCCCCGACGACGCCGCCGACCTGATCGCGGAGCTACCGACAGACACAGCAGAACGCCTACTCACGCTGATGGAGCCGGACGAAGCAGAAGACGTACGCCGGTTGCTCACCTACGAGGAGCACACCGCAGGCGGTCTGATGACGTCGGAGCCGGTCATCCTGCCCGTGGACGCCACGGTGGCCGACGCGCTCGCGCACGTACGCAACGCAGACCTGAGCCCCGCACTGGCCGCCATGGTCTACGTCTGCCGTCCACCGCTCGAGACACCGACCGGACGGTTCATCGGCATCGGCCACATCCAGCGGCTGCTCCGAGAACCACCGTCCGAGCTCGTGTCCGCGGCACTCGACACGGACTTGGACGGGCTGCGGCCGGACGACAGCCTGCAGACCGTCAGCAAGTACCTGGCGACCTACAACCTGGTCGCCGCACCGGTGCTCGACGACGAGGGCCGGCTGCTCGGTGCGGTCACCGTCGACGACGTGCTCGACCACCTGCTCCCGGACGACTGGCGGGAACACGACCATCCGGAGAACGCGCAGGAGGTAGGCCACGATGCCACGTGACGACCGCGGCACCGACGACCGACGCCAGCGTGGCAACAGCGGCGCCGAGGAGCGCCGGCGGCTGCGCAACACCAACCGGCTGGACATCCCGCGCGAGCTGCGCCGCACCATCGCACTGCGCTCGGCCTACGACGCGGACGCGTTCGGCCGGCTGTCCGAGCGGATCGCGCGCTTCCTCGGCACCGGGCAGTTCCTGGTCTACATGACGGTGACGATCCTGTTCTGGATCGGCTGGAACATCTTCGCGCCGGTGAACCTGCGCTTCGACCAGTACCCGTTCATCTTCCTCACGCTCGCGCTCAGCCTGCAGGCGTCGTACGCCGCTCCGCTGATCCTGCTCGCCCAGAACCGGCAGGAGGGCCGCGACCGGGTGCAGTACGAACGCGACCGCGACGTGGACGCCCGGACCCGTGCGGACATGGAGTTCCTGGCCCGCGAGATGGCCTCGCTGCGGATGGCCGTCGGCGAGGTCGCCACCCGCGACTTCCTGCGCTCCGAGCTCCGCTCGTTGCTGGCCGACCTGGACACGCGCGAGGACGACCGGGTTTGACCCCGAGCTAGGCTCACTATCAGGTGAGGAAGAAGGACGTGGGATGAAAACTCGATTCGCGCCCGACCGGGGGCTGTCCAGCCGGATGGTGATCACGAGCTTCCTGCTCGGGCTGCTCTACGTCGCGTTCGTCGGCGTACTGATCGCGCTCACCAGAAGCGCGGTGCTGGCCGTGGTGATCGCGGGCGGCATGCTGTTCGTCCAGTACTGGTTCTCCGACAAGATCGCGCTGTACGCGATGCACGGCCGGATCGTGACACCCGAGGAGGCGCCGCAGCTGCACGGCGCGATCGACCGGTTGTGCGCGCTCGCCGACATGCCGAAGCCGCGGGTCGCGATCGCCGACGTCGACCTGCCGAACGCCTTCGCCACCGGCCGCAACCCGAGCAACGCGGTGGTCTGCGTGACCACCGGCATCATGCGCCGGCTCGACCAGGACGAGCTCGAGGGCGTGCTGTCGCACGAGCTCTCGCACGTCGCGCACCGCGACGTCGCGGTGATGACGATCGCGTCGTTCCTCGGCGTGCTGGCCGGCCTGATCACCCGTTTCGGGCTGTACGGCGGCCTCGGCCGCAACCGTGACCAGAACGCGGCGCTCGTCGTGCTGACCATCGTTGCGGTGTCGGTCGTCGTCTACGCGATCTCGTTCCTGCTCACCCGGGCGCTGTCGCGCTACCGCGAACTGGCCGCCGACCGGGCCGGCGCGATGCTCACCGGCAGACCGTCCACACTGGCATCGGCGCTGACGAAGATCAGCGGGGACATCGCCCGAATACCGTCGCGCGACCTGCGCTCGGCGCAGGCGTTCAACGCGTTCTTCTTCGCGCCGGCGCTGTCCGGCAAGAGCGTGTCGTCGCTGTTCTCGACGCACCCGTCGCTCGAGACACGCATCGACCGCCTCGGCGCCCTCTCCCGCGAGCTGGGCGAGCAAGCTTAGGGTAGGTCGGCCGACCTACTCTCGGAACATGGGACTTCTCGACATCCTGCTCGGCAGGAGCAAAGCCGTTCCGCCGAACCTCGACCAGTTGTTCTCGCTTCCGTCGGCCGCGATCACCTTGGAGACCGCGGCCGACTACCGCCCGACCGGCAGCGGCTCGGTCTGCTTCAAGGCAGCCGAGGGCGGTGGCTTCTCCACGCTCCGCGAGGAGGTCGACAAGCTGCTCGCCCTCGACAACGGCAAGTTCACCAGTACGACGGACTCGTACGGCTTCACCTGGCTGGTCCGGCAGACCGCACCCGACGACCTGGAAACGCTCGTCACCGACCTGCACGCGGTGAACACGTCCCTGGTCGACGCAGGCTTCGGCAACGCGCTGCTGTGCACGCTGGTCGCGTTCACCAACGGCACCGAGCCACTGGGCCTGGTGTACCTGTACAAGCGCGGCTCCTGGTACCCGTTCGTCCCGGTCGGCGCCGACCGCCGCGACAACGCCAAGGAGCTCCAGATCCGGTCGGTCGTCGGTGCCGACCTGAACTTCGAGCAGGACCTGTCCCGGTGGTTCCCGATCTACGGCGCCCCCGGCCTCTGACCCACCCCCGCCGAGTCGTGTCGTTCGGCGGCCGGCCGCTCCCGGCGAGTCGTGGATCGAGGTTGTCGGAAAGCGGGTTCCAACAGCCAGTAGTCACGACTCGGCGGAAGTGGTCATCCGCCGTACACCGGCGACTCGGGCGGGTGGGGGCGTATGTCACATGGACCGCGGTCCGGGGTTCTCAGGTGAGCACGTAGCCTGGGGGCATGGCTCCCACTGCTGATCAGGTGACCACGGCACTCGGTGGTGTGCTGGACCCGGAGATCAAGAAACCGATCACGGATCTGGGCATGGTCGAGTCCGTCGCCGTCCGGGAGGACGGCGTGGTCGCCGTCCGTATCCTGCTGACCGTCGCCGGCTGTCCGATGAAGGACACGCTGCGCCGCGACGTCACGGCCGCGGTCAGCAAACTCGACGGCGTCACCGGGGTCGAGATCGACCTCGGGGTGATGTCGACCGAGCAGCGCGCCGCCCTGCAGACGCAGTTGCGCGGCGGCGTGGCCGAGAAGGAGATCCCGTTCTCCCGGCCGGACTCGCTGACCAAGGTGTTCGCGATCGCCTCCGGCAAGGGCGGCGTCGGCAAGTCCTCGGTGACGGTGAACCTGGCCGTCGCGATGGCCCGGCAGGGCCTGTCGGTCGGCGTCCTGGACGCGGACATCTACGGCCACTCGGTGCCGGCCATGTTCGGCGTCGCGGACGAGCGGCCGACCGCGGTGGACGACATGATCATGCCGGTGCCCGCGCACGGCGTGAAGGTGATCTCGATCGGCATGCTGAAGCCGAAGCGCGACCAGGTGGTCGCCTGGCGCGGCCCGATCCTGGACCGCGCTCTCGTCCAGATGCTCGCCGACGTGTACTGGGGCGACCTCGACGTACTGCTGCTCGACCTGCCGCCCGGTACCGGTGACATCGCGATCTCGGTCGGCCAGCGGCTCACCAGCGCCGAGGTGATCGTCGTGACCACCCCGCAGGAGGCCGCCGCCGAGGTGGCCGAGCGGGCCGGCACGATGGCGCAGATGGTGCATCAGCGGGTGGCCGGCGTGGTCGAGAACATGTCGTACCTGCCCTGCCCGCACTGCGGTCCGGAGCACCGGATCGAGATCTTCGGCTCCGGCGGCGGCACCCGGGTCGCCGAGACGCTGTCCGCGCGGCTCGGATACCCGATCCCGCTGCTCGGCGAGATCCCGCTGGACGAGCGGCTCCGCTCCGGCGGCGACCTCGGCCGGCCGCTCGCGATGGCCGACCCGGACACCCCGGCGGCGCAGGTGCTCGACAAGATCGCCTCGACGCTCGGCGGCAAGCCGCGCGGCCTCCTGGGCCGTCAGCTGGGCCTCTCCCCGGTCGGCCGCTGAACCACCCCGCCACTGAACCGCCGCTGACGGCCTGAGGATCAGCGCCGCCGCTGACGGCAGCGGATCAGGTCGACTCGGGGTCGAACGGCGGCTTGGCGCCGGCCGGGAGCCGCTGCGGCGTGGTCGAGGTGTCGGAGAAGTCGGCCGTCACCGACTTGACCTCGTCCTCGATGGGGTCGAGCAGGTGCTTGCGGACGAAGTTCTTCGGGTTCAGGTCCTGGAGCTCGAGGTCGGCGTACTCCGGGCCGAGCTCGTTGCGCAGGTCGTTCTGCGCGTTGTTCACCATCTGCCGGACCTGCCGGAGCAGGCGGCCCGCCGTACGGGCGAACTCCGGGAGCCGGTCCGGCCCGAAGACGAGTACGGCAACGATCGCGATCACGACCAGTTCGAGCGGTCCGATGCCGAACATGTCCTCACCTTTCGTACGTCCCGGGCCAGCCTATCCCCAGCCCGGCTACAACGCCTCAGCCGATCTGCTGGCCGAGCGTCAGCGTAACCGTCCTGGACCGTCCGCCCCGCTCGTAGGCGAGTCGCACGGCCTCACCCGGCTGGTGCGTGCGGATCGCCACGATCAGCACCTCGGCGCTGTCCACGGACTGGTTGTTGATCGCGGTGATCACGTCGCCGACCCGCAGCCCGGCCCGCGCGGCCGGCGAACTCGGGCTGACCGCACTGACCCGGCCGCCGCCCTCGAACGTCATGTCCACGCTGGCCCCGATCACCGGGTACGACGCCTGACCGGTCGCGATCAGTTGCTGAGCGGTCCGCCGCGCCTGGTCGATCGGGATCGCGAACCCGAGCCCGATGCTCCCGCTCTGCCCCTCGCCCGCACCGGGCACGGTGGCGATCGCGGAGTTGACGCCGATCACCCGCGCGTTCATGTCGACCAGCGGACCACCCGAGTTGCCCGGGTTGATCGCCGCGTCGGTCTGCAGCGCGCTGATGTACGACGATTCCTGGCTCGGGTCGTCACCGGTGGTCACCGGCCGGTTCTTCGCCGAGATGATGCCCGAGGTGACGGTGCCGGCCAGGCCGAGCGGCGAACCGATCGCGACCACGTCCTGCCCGACGATCGCGGACTCCGAGCGGCCGAACTGCACCGACGGAGCGCTCAGCCCGGTCACCTGGACCACGGCCAGGTCGTACGCCGGGGAGCGCCCGACGAGCCGCGCTGTCGCGGTCTTGTTGTCGTTGGTCACGACCTGGATCGAACCGCCCTTGGCCGCGCCCTCGACCACATGGTTGTTGGTCAGGATGTGCCCGAGGTTGTCGATCACGAACCCGGAACCGGTCGCCCCGGAGTTGTCCGAACCCTCGACCTTGAGCTGGACGACGCTCGGCAGCAGGGTCGCGGCCACCGCGGACACCGAGCCGGTGCGGATCTTCGGGTCCGCGCCGGTACCGACCGGCGGATCGGGCTGGGTGGCGATCGGAGCGTTCCGGCCGTCCAGCGCGACCACCACCGTGGCGGCACCGGCACCGGCGACGACCGCGATCACGACGGCGACCAGTGCGGCGATCGTGACGATCCGGTTCACCCTGGGCGGCTCGGACGTGTACGCACGGGCCTGCTGCTGGTGCCAGTCGGCCGGTGGCGGCGGGACGTACGACGGACGGTACTGCGGCTGCTCGGTCGGCCAGGCCTGCCCGGGGTAGACCGGACGGAAGCCCTGCTGCTGTGGCTCGGGACGGCCGAAGCTGCGCTGCGAGGTGGAGCGGCCGGCGTTCGTCTGCCGGTACGCGGCGTCGGAACCGGGCGGCCGCAGCGGCAGGTTGCCGGCTCCGGGAGGCGGCGGGGTCAGCGCGGACAGCGGCGGACCGTCAGGTCCGGTGGACGCGGGCGGAGTGGGCGCAGCGGGCTGCACCGCGGTCGGTTCCGCGGTCGCCGGATTCGGAACTGTCGGCTCGGATTCGTCACTCATTGACGGTCCCCGCCTCACGTCGTCGTCGTGGTCGTGTGTCGGGAGTCCCCGGGGTCGCCGGAAATACTTCCAGCTCTGATTATCCCAGCTTCGGCGACAGTGCACCCATCGGAGTGAGCCAGGTCGCGATTTTCGCCAGTCCGGTACCCAGCCGCTGCAGCGCCGAAAGCTTCTCCGGCAGGTCGTGCGGGAACGCCCGGACCACCTGCCCGAGCTGCTCCGGCGGCAGGTCCCCGATCAGCGTGTAGACGATCCCGCCGGACGACCAGACGACGTACGACGGCATCCCGTAGCGCACATAGACGCCCGGGCTGTCGGTGCCGGTGAAGCCCGCCACCGCGGCCGGGTCCAGTGCACCGCGCTGCTCGAACAGGGACACGTTGAACAGGCCGTCGGAGTACGAGAACTGGAGGGACCCGTTGCTGGTGTCCTGGTGGACGTCGTACAGCTTGAGGGACGCGGGCAGCTCCGGGGCGCACATCCAGCCCTGGGAGCGGAGGTTGTCGACCTTGCCCATGCCGAGCGACTCGACACCGTTGGGCAGCATCGGCGGCAGGTGACCGAGGAACTCGGAGCTCTCGATCTCGAGCTCGGTGAAGACCGTGGCACGGACCATCGTCCTGCCGTCGGCACTGAACAGCTGGCGCTGCAGCAACAGCCCGGTCGCCTTGTCGATCCAGAAGCGCGCAGCCAGCGTCTTGTCGTCCCGCAGGGCCTCCACGAGCACAGCCGTCCGGCCCACCAGGTCCGTGCAGCACTTGTCGACCAGCTCGTACGTCGACTGCAGCAACGCCAGCGGTCCGCCGTCGATGGCCGCGTCCGTGGTCGTCGCACGCTGCACGAACGCCTTCGCGCCGGGCGCGGACGACCCGAGGACGCTGATCTCGGAGCCCTGCGACGCCGCATGCACGATGTCGAACATGGCTGAGCTGGCGCCCTGCGGTCCCCAGGCGGTGATGATCTGGGTGCCGTGGTACGAGACGTGGTTCGGGGCGTCGGCGGCTCTGCGCAACCAGCTGACCGCGGTCGGTGAGTCAGCCTTGGAAGTCACAGGTACCGCGACGGCGGACGCGGGCAGGCCGAAGCCGATCAGGGCGGTACTGACCAGGACGGCGAGCCGGGACAGGCTCACCGGTCAGCGTCCTGTCAGGGCCACCGGCCGCAGCGACGAGCCCAGTCCGGCATAGCCCGTCGGACTGTAGGAGCTCATCAGTGCGACCGGGTCCGCGAACGGCGCTCCGCCGCTGGTGGTCGCGTGGTCGGACGAGAAGCTCGCCACCGGCGGCTGCAGCGTCGGCGGCTGCTCCGAGCGGGCCGGGTCGCCGACGACGAACGCCGTACCGAGCAGGGAGGCAACGGCAGCGGCCGAGCCGGCCGCACCGAGCACACCGCTGCGGCGGCGGGAGCGCGAGCGGGCGGTCCCCGGCCGGGTGCCACCTGTCCGGCCGGCCGGGAACGCGGACCGCTGCGGGAACAGGCCGACCGCCGGTGTGAGCACCGGGCGGACCTCCTCCCGCGGCTCGGTCGAGAACGACGAGACGCCCATCAGGCGCTGCATCAGGTCGGTGGAGGCCTCCGGCGACTCCAGGGCCGCCATCCGGGCCTTCAGCCGGCGCTGCGCGTCCACCTCGGTCCGGCAAGTGTCACACCCGACCAGGTGGCTCAGCACCTTGTCGCGGGAGTCGTGGTCGAGCGCACCGTCGACGACCGCGCTCAACTTGTCCAGCGGGTGCGTCATGCGAGGTCACCCCCGTCGGCGAACAGGCCGCCGTCGGTCGGCGGTCCGCCGACGCGGGTCTGGCCGGACCGCGGGGCCCGGTGCTCGAGGTGCTTGCGCAGCATCGACCGGCCGCGGTGGATCCGGCTCCGGACAGTGCCCAGCTTGACGTCCAGCACGTCCGCGATCTCGTCGTAGGTCATGCCCTCGATGTCGCACAGCACGACGGCGGCGCGGAAGTCCTCAGGCAGCGCGTCGAGCGCGTCCTGCACGTCGTGGTCGAACAGGTCGGAGTCCAGCTTCTCGGCCGGGCCCTCGCCCTTGGCCGGCAGCCGGTCGTGGGCGTCCTCGGGCAGGCCGTCGAAGCGGATCCGCTGCTTGCGGCGGGCGCCGTCGAGGAACAGGTTCGTGGTGATCCGGTACAGCCAGCCCTCGAAGGTGCCCGGCGTGTACGACGACAGCGAGCGGAAGACCCGGACGAACACCTCCTGGGTGAGGTCCTCGGCGTCGTGCTTGTTACCGGTCAGGCGGTACGCCAGCCGGTAGACGCGGGCGGAGTGCGTACGCACGATCTCGTCCCACGACGGCAGCACCTCCGGCACCACTGGCACCGTCGACGGCTTCACCGCGACGCCTCCCTGAGTCCTCTCGGCAATGAGCGTGAAGGCCATGGTGCCGCGGTCACCGTCCTCTGCGCACGTCGGGAAAACCCGGGCCGGACCCTGGTTTGTTCGTACGACGGCTCAACGTGACACCCCGGGCGGAAGTTCCCGCCCGGTGCCTTCACCGGTAAAGACGCTCCTGAGGGCATTTCGGTTGAATCAGATCTCCTCGATCACCGCGATCGGATCCCCGTCGCGGACGACCTCGCCCTCGACCACCTTCAGGTCGGTGACGGTGCCGGCCACCTCGGCCAGCACCGGGATCTCCATCTTCATCGACTCCAGGATGACCAGTGTGTCGGCCGGTCCCACCGTGTCACCGGGCTTGGCCGTGACCTTCAGCACGTTCGCCACCAGCTCGGCCAGCACGGTGTGAGTCATGCCGTCGATCCTAGGCGGCGGGGGTCGGTCCGGCGTAGGTGCCCCTCGGGCAGCGTTCCAGGGCACCTACGCCGAGTCCGGTTATCCGATCGCGGCCGGGGCGAGCCGGATCGCGTTGAACAGGGCCGGGTTCTTCGTCTCCGCGACGCCCTTGCCCCAGGTCAGCCAGCCGCGCCGGCCGGTGCCGTCGTTCTCGTTCACCACCACGGTCGCCGACAACAGCCGGTCCTTGGCCGCGAAGCCGAGCGTGCTCCACGGCACCGCGATCTCGTACGTCGTGGTCTTCGCGGTCTCGTTCCGGACCACCTTGGCCTGGACACCGGGCGGCGTACCGGTCTGGCTGGTCGGGGTCCACCGCCAGGTGTCGACCGGACCGGCGTCGGTCAGCGCCACGCCGATCTCCTGGGTCGTGGTGGCCTCGCCGGGTGCACCGGCCGTCATCCCGAGCTGGATCCCGTCGCCGGCCCAGATGTTGCCACCCCGGTTCGTCTGCGAGAACACGTCGTCGGTGATCTGCGCGGACAGGTACAGGTTCTGGTCGTCGTGTGTCAGCCACAGCTTCCCGGACAGGTCAGCGGGCCCACCCCACCCGGTCACCGGCGGAGTCCCGGTACCTTCCAACGCAATGGCCGGCTGTGCAGCAACCATCGGATCGACAACTCCGTCCAGCACCACGGTGTGCCGCCCAGCAACGGTCGGCGAGGTCACGGGGTTCAACTTGCCGGAAGCCCGGATCTCAGCCTCGCCCACGCGGCGCAGACTGGCGGACCAGGTTCCAGGACCTGTCAGGGCTATCGGCACGTCCGCCTCCACCGTGGCATTCGCTCCCACCGTGGACCCAGTCAGCACCGTGCCGGACGCCGTACCGACCGCCCAGTCCAACCCAGCCACCGCAAGATCATGAGACGAAGCATTGGTGACCCGGAACCGCAGCAGATCCTTCCCACTACCGTTCACCACGTGCGAGCCAGTCACGGACAGAGGTGGCGTCGCAGTACCGGACGTCGAGACCAACCCGACAGCCTGGCCGTCAACGCTCACTTGTGCTGTGTACTTGCGAGGCCCGGTCGAGTCCTGCGCCGGGTAGCTGACAGCAGCCGTGGCAGTGGCGCCGGCAGCAGCCGTCCCGCTCGTCTCAGCACCACCGGCGGACACCGTGAACGAGTGCGCCACCGCATCCGGGTTGCTGAACGTCAGCGTGCCGGTAGCCGGATCCCCCGCGATCTCAGGCGCCACCGACAACGCGAACCGGTTGGACGGCGCCACACCGGTGATCGCACCGCGTGCGTAGAACGGATCCGGTCCGGCGCTCACCCACACGTGTCCACCGGCGTCTGCGGTCAGCGTGGTCATTTCGCCGTACAAGCTGGTGATCTGCACCTGTGAGCCCGCCGGAGCCGCAACGTTCACCAGCCCAGGTGTCGTGGACCACACGGCGTGGACACTCTGCCCAGCGCCCGCGTTGAACGCCACGTCGTACCCGTTCGTGCCGAAGCGGGTCTGGCCGATCAGCGGGAGCTCGTCGATCTGACGGGCCAGTACGGCAGTGGCGACGTACGACGGCTTCGGTACCAGCGCACCCCGCGCGTCGAGCTGGTTGCGCACCAGGCCGAACCGGTGCTCGACGTTCGACGGGTCGTTGCCCGAGTCCATGAAGTTGTACGAGCTGTACCGCGCCACACCGTTGCCGTAGGCCAGCAGGTTGCCGCGGACAAGGTCACGCGCCTGGGCAGGCTCCGAGACCGCACTGGGGTTCGTACCGGTCGCCCAGCCCTGTTCGCTGATGTAGATCGGCTTGGTGGAGCCATGCGCCGCCATGATGCTGCGGATCGTGTTGACGTACGTGACGGACGCCTCCGGGTCCAGCGGCTGCACGTACGGGTGGATGGTCACCGCGTCCACGTAGTCGAGCCCGCCGAGGTCCGCGAACTTCGTGAACCAGCCCTGCCAGTCGTTGATGACCGCCAGCGCGGGACCTGTCAGCTTCACGTCCGGGTGCTTCGCGCGTACCGCGGCGCTCACCATCTTGAGCAGCGCCACGTAGTTCTCCGGGCTGGCCTTGGCGGCGCCGTTCGGGTCGCGCAGGTTCCACTCGTTCCAGAGCTCGTACGTCGTGTGCTCCGTGCCCCACTGATCGACCGCGGCAACGGCGTACCGCGTGAAGGCGGCCCGCTGTTCGTCCGTCGACGGCGCCTCGTCCGGGTAGTACAGGCTGTTCCCGTAGTCGAGGATGTTCAGGAAGTCGACGTTGTTGGCGTCCAGGGCGGCCTTGTAGTCCTTGTAGCGCTGCGGGAACTCGATGACGCCCTTGGTGGTCTCCGCCGCCGACCAGAACGCCTCGTCACGATCCGTGGAGATGCCTCCGGCGGCCATCAACGGCACGGCTTCCAGGCCGGGGTTGGCAGCACCGCCGAACGCCAGCGCTCCGGCGACGCCGATGCGGGTGTCGGTGGAGGTCGAGAAGTCGTGCGGCGTCAGTACGGCGAAGTCCGTACCGCCGAACGTCGTCGTACCGTCTGCGGCGACCGCGGACAGGTCGGTCTGGTACCAGCCGGGCGCGCTGATCGACAACGGGAGCTGGCCGTTGAGCGAGGCGGCGGACGCGGAGCCCTTGGCGACCTCGGTGCCGGCGGCGTCCCGGACCGTCCAGTTGACGGTGGCCGCGTCGGTGCTGAAGCCCAGCTTCACCTGCTGCCCGACGGTGAAGGTGTTGCCGACCACGGTCGGCGTGATGGTCAAAGTAGGCGCCGCGGTGGTCGCGGCGCGGGCGGGTGTCTGCAGTACGGCGGCCAGCAGCAGGCCGGCCGTGAGAAGACTGACTGCGCCGGAGCGGCGACGGGTCATGGAGTGCTCCTCCCAGGGGAAGATCTTAGTGCGAGATCTCAGGCGAGCGAAAGCGGTTTCGCAAATCACACCTTGAGGCCCGGCGCGCCCGCTGTCAACGGTTCACACCTGACTACGATGGGGAAATGGCCGACCAGGTGATCACGCTGTCCGACGTCGCCGCCGCGGCCGGGGTCTCGCTGTCGACGGCGTCCAAGGCGCTGAACGGCACCGACCGGATCTCCGAGGCGACGCGGGAACACGTCCGGGTCACCGCGGACCGGCTGGGCTTCCGTCACAACGCGCTGGCACGGTCGTTCGCACGCGGCCGCAGCCAGACCATCGGAGTGCTCACCCACCGCGCGTCGAACCCGTTCACCCGCGTGGTGCTGGCCACCGTCGCGACCGAGCTCGGCGCCAAGGAACAGGCCGTCCTGCTGTACGACGCCCGCATGGACGAGCAGCACCACGTGGACGAGAGCATCCTGCAGCTGCGGGCCCGCCGGATCGACGGCGTGATCGTGATCGGCACCAGTACGTCGTTCCGCACGCCGTCGCTGACCAGCCGGTTCGACGTCCCGGTGATCAACGCGTTCACGGTCCCCGCGGATCCGCAGGACACCACGATCACCGCCGACGACTTCGCGATCGGGCGGCTCGCGATCAGCCATCTGCTGGCCGGCGGCCGGCGCCGGATCGCGCACCTGACCGCGGAGCCGCACGACATGGCCGCGCAACGCCGGGCCGAAGGCGCCGGTCAGCTGCTGGCCGAGGCGGGACTCGAGTGGGCGGCGCCGGTCCGGTTCGGGCGCTGGCGCGAGGAGTGGGGCGAGCAGGCGGCGACCGAGCTGCTGGCCGAGGTGCCCGACCTGGACGCGATCTTCTGCGGCAGCGACGCGATCGGCCGCGGTGTCGAGCGGGTCGTCCGCGCCTCCGGCCGGCAGGTGCCCGGCGATGTCGCGCTGATCGGCGTCGACAACTGGGAGAGCCTGATGCACGACCAGCGCGGCACCCGGCACCTGACCACGATCGACGTCGGCCTGGAGGAGATCGGCCGCCGGGTCGCCAACCGGCTGCTGGAGGGCGACCTCGAACCCGGCGTCGAGTACGTCGAACCTCAGGTCGTCATCGCCGACACCGCCTGATCGTGGATCGAGTACAGCGGCCGGAAGCCCAGTAGTTCCTGGGCGCGTGTGGTGTCCACCAGTGAGGCACGGCCTTCCACAGGCCGCCGTAGCGGAACCGTGGGCGCGTACTCGCGCAGCAGTTCGTCCGTCTTCCGGTCGATCAGGATGTCGTCGGCCGCGAGCCCTACGACGTGCGCTCCGGGCGTCGTCGACTCCAGCGCGGCGATGATCGCCCGTACGCCGTCGCGAAGATCCAGATACGCCCAGCCTTCCCGCGCCATCGTCGCTGGATCGTTCTCTGCTCTCGCCGCGAACCGGAGCAGCTCCTCACGAGTCTTGACCAGTGGGAAGCGCAGTGCGATCACATCGGTTCCCCAGCGCCGCCAGGCCATCCGTGCGCTCTGCTCGTCGACGCTTTTGGACAAGGAGTACGGGTCGGCGATGTCCGCCTCCACCTCCTCGTCCAGTGGGTAGTACGCCGGTTCCACGGCGTTCACGTTCATCGGTACGCCGAACGCGTTGATACTGCTCGCGATCACGGCCCGTCGTACGCCGAGCTGTCCTGCCTGTGCGAGCACGTTGAACGTCGCGGCGACGTTGTTCTCGAAGACCTCCTCCGGCGTACCGAGACTGGGATGCGGGATGGCCGCCAGGTGCAGGACTGCGTCCACACCGTCCAGGGCGGCGGTCACGTCGGCGGCTGAGCGCGCATCGCCGACCACCGCGCGGTCCGCCGTACTGGCGTGGTCGTAGCGCAGCGACAGACCGGTGACGCCGTACCCGGCTGCTCGCAGAACGCTGACCGCGGCCCGGCCGATCGAGCCGTCCGCGCCGGTGACCAGGACACGTTTCACGCCTTGATTCCCCCAGACAGGCCCACGCCACGCAGAAATGCTCGCTGGAAGACCAGGAACAGCAGGACCGGGATCAGCAGTGCCAGGAACAGGCCGGCCAACTGGATGTTGAGCTCCGTCACCTTGGCGATCTTGGGCAACGCCACCGAGACCGGCTGCAGATCCGGATTCGTCAGCACCAGCAGAGGCCACAGGTAGTCCTTCCAGGAGGAGATGATGCTGAGCAGCACGACCACACCGAGGATCGGCCGCGACAGCGGGAGCACGAGCGAGGTGAACACCCGGATCGACCCGGCGCCGTCGATCCGCGCCGCTTCGAAGTACTCACGAGGGATGCCGTCGAAGAACCGCTTCACGATCAGCACGTTGAACGCGCTGGCCGCGGGTGGCAGCCAGACCGCCCAGAACGTGTTGGTCAGGTTGGCGTGCACCAGCGGGAGCTTCAGTACGGTCAGGTAGAGCGGGACGAGCGAGACGATGTGCGGTACGAACAGCGTCGCGAGGATGAGTGCGGACAGCACGGAGCCCCAGCGTGGCCGGAGGACGCTGAGCGTGTACCCGGCCGTCGTACAGACGATCAGCGACACGATCGCCGTACCTGCTGCGATGTACGCGGTGTTGCCGAGGTAGTAGCCGATGTGACCCTGCTGCCACGCGGTGGCGAGGTTCTGCCACTGCACCTGCCCGGAGGGGAACCAGCCCAGTGGCGAGCGGATGCTGTCCTGCGTCGGCGAGATCGCCGCCTTGAACAACCACAGCATCGGACCCAGACCCGCGATCAGCAGACCGATCAGGACGAGGACCTGTCCGATGACGAACGGCACACGTACCCGTGGCAGCTTCCGGTCCGCGTCCGACAGCGCACCGCGTTCCTGACTCATTCGGTACTCCAACCACGAGTCGCCAACTGGAAGACCGCGGACAGCACGGCGAGTGCTATCGCCAGGAGGACGCTCAGCGCGGTCGCGGCGCCGTAGTCCCCGTTGACGAAGGCGTAGTTGTAGATGAGCAGGAGGATGGTCATCGTCGAGTTCTGTGGCCCGCCGCCGGTGAACAGCAGCGGCTCCGTGAAGAGCTGCATCGTGCCGATCACCTGCAGGAGCAGCATCAGCAGCAGCACGCCGCGCAGATGCGGAAGCATGACGTGCCACACCCGCCGTACGACGCCCGCGCCGTCAAGCTCTGCCGCCTCGTACAGATCCGCGCGGACGGACGTCAGTGCGGCCAGGTAGATGATCACCGCGTTGCCCGCGCCGGCCCAGGTCGCTTCCAGCACGATCGACGGCATCGCGGACGACGGGCTGTCCAGCCACGGGTACGGTCCGAGTCCGACGGTGCCGAGGATCGTGTTGAACATGCCGCTGGGCGACGGGTCGTAGAAGAACCGCCACAGCAGGATGGCGACCACGGGCGGTGTGATGACCGGCAGGTACGCCAGCGTGGTGTACAGCCAGGACCTACCACGCAGCTCGGACAGGAACATTGCCAGCAGCACCGGTACCGGGAAGCCGAACAGCAGGGCCAGCAGCGTGAACCAGAGCGTGTTCAGCGCGGCCTGACCGACACCGGGATCGGTCAGCACGTAGTGGAAGTTGTCCAGCCCGACCCACTTGACCGGATCGACCAGGTTGGTCTGCTGCACGCTCATCACGAGGCCCTTGACGATCGGGCCCCACGAGAACACCAGGAAGACCAGGAGCACCGGCAGTGCGAACAGCACTGCCGGTACCCCGTTGCGTAGCCGGCGGAGCAACTCAGCGTCCGAGCTTGGCGTTCACGGTGCCGACAGCCTTGGTCAGCAGCGACCCGACGTCGGCCTTCTCGTTGCCCAGCACGGTCTGCACCACCGGGTCCAGAGCGGCGTACACCTCCTGAGCCTTCACCGGCGGCTCGGCGATGATCTTCTGGTCGGCGGCGACCTTGGTGTACGGCGCGAAGTTCTCCAGCGGCACGTTGACGTACGGCTTGATCCAGCCCTGGTACGTCGACCACTGCTCCGCCGAGATCACCGGCAGGCCCGGCGTACCGACCGGAAGCTTCGCCGCCACACCGGCCTTGGCGCTCGTCACCGCAGCGTCCTGGTTCACGTACTTGTTCAGGTAGTTGAACTTGATCCATTTGACCGCGGCCACCTTCTCGGCGTCGGTCGCGTTCGGGCTGACGATCTGGACGCTGCCACCGCTGAGCGTGCCGTGGTCACCGCCCTGCTGCGGCATCGGGCCGATCCCGAACGCCGAGGACGGCAGGCCGTTCTGCTGCACGAGCGTGCGGTAGGTGTCCGGCGCGGCCATGAACATCCCGACCTTGCCCGCCGCGAACACCTTGGAGATCCCGTTGATGTCGTAGAGCACGGCCTGGCCCATGGACTTGTCGGTCCACTTCATGTCGTGCAGCAACTGCAGCGCGGCCTTGGACGGTGCGTCGTCGAACGTCGCCTTGCTGCCGTCCTCGTTCTCGATCGAGCCACCGAACGCGTAGGTCTGCGCGGTGAACATCCAGCCGCCGGTGTTGTTCGTGGTCATCTGCGCGTAGCCGGCCTGGCCGGTCTTCTGGGTGATCTGCTTCGCGTCGGCGCGCAGCTCGTCCCAGGTCGCCGGCGGCTTGTCCGGGTCCAGACCGGCCTTCTTGAACAGATCGCGGTTGTAGACCAGCCCGAGCGAGTATGCCGCGGTCGGCACCGCGAACACGTTGCAGGACTTGTCCTGGGCGATCTTCAGGACGTTCGGGTTGAACTTGTCCAGTAGGCCCTGGTCCTTGAGCACCTGGGTCAGGTCCGCGACCTGCTTGCGGGCGATCATGCCCTGCGGCTCGGTGAACGGCACGTTCAGTACGTCGGGCAGTTGGCCGCCGGCCGCCTGCGCCTGGAAAGTGGTCGCGTCCCAGATGGTCTCGACCGGGTTCAGCTTGATGTCCGGGTTGGCCTTCTGGAAGTCGGCCACCCGCTTGTCGAAGTTGGCCCGGTTGGCCGGGTCGGAACTGCTCGGACGGTCACCGACCGTGATCGTGACCTGCCCGCCGGGGCCGGCACCGGTCCCCGAACCGCCACCGGACGACGGCGCACTGGAGCAGGCCGCCAGCAGGAACGGTACGGAAAGCCCTGCAGCACAACGGATTGCAAACCTGTTCATCAGAACTCCTCTGCGGGGATGTCGGTCAGCAGGCCGACCGTTTCCGCACCGTAGCGCAAGCGCTTTCGCAACACCAGCCCTCAAGCGAAACCGCTTTCGCAACAATTTGGATTCACCAGCCTCCACCCCTCACCAAGCCCGCAGTCACCCAGCACCAGACGCCGCCACCAGCCCCAAGCAGGGCGGGCCCGTCAGGTTTGGCGGGCGCGGTAGGACGCTACGCGGGTGCGGGTGGCGCAGCGGGGGGTGCAGAAGCGGCGGGGGCGGTTTTCGGCGGGGTTGGCGAATACCCGCTCGCAGTCGACGGCTGCGCAGAGGTGGAGCGCCTCGAAGCCGTGCGCGGCTCCGAACGTCGCCAACCCCAGCGCGGTCGTCGCCGCCAACCAGTCCGCCCACGGCGCACCGGGCCTCGCCACGTGCACATGCCACGGCGTCCCGTCATGGTCCGACAGGTACGGGCGTACGGCGTACCGCTCGAGCATCGCGTTCAACACCCGCGCCGCCCTGGCCGGATCACCCTCGAAGACAGGCCGTAACCACTCGCGGACCATGCGAACCTTCGCCAGATCGTCCTCGTCGACCTCGATCGGCTCCGGCTCGCCATGCTCGAGCAGGAATTCGCGGAGAGCGGCCGGCGACGTCAGCTTCTCGGGCTCGCGGGTACGCGTGTTCACCAGGTCGACGGCCAGCCGGATCAACCGGTCCGGGGACTGAATTTCCACTGGACTCCTCCCGTAACGCGTTTGATACCGTAACGCGTAACAGCGACAACCACGTTACAGGAGGATCGGCGTGCCCAGCTACTACCTCGCGGCAACACTCGCCCGGTTCGCCGACGAGATGGTCGCGTTCACGCTCGTCCTGCTCGTCCTGGACCGCACCGACAGTCCGACCCTCGCCGGACTGACCGGCGCGGCATACGCACTGCCCGCGATCGTCACCGGCCCCCTGCTCGGCGCCTGGCTCGACCGCACACCCCACCGGCGCAGCGCGCTCGCGGTCAATCAGGCGACGCTGGCCGTGGTCATGCTCGTCCTGCTACTCGTCGTCGGACGCGGCTCCGGCTGGATCGCACCGGTCCTCGCCGCGGTAGCGGGCGCGACCCTCCCGATGGTGAGCGGCGGGTTCACAAGCATGCTGCCGAGCCTGTTCAGCCGGCACCGACTAGCACGGGCGAACGCGTTCGAGTCCGTCAGCTTCAGCGCCGCCGCGATCGCGGGTCCCGCAACAGCGGCCACCATCGCCGCAACCGTCTCGGTCGACGCCGCAGTCGTCGTCATCGTCGCGGCGGCAGCGCTCAGCATCTCCGCGATCAGCCGCCTGCCCCAGCTCCCACCGGTCGGCGCCTCCGGCGAACCGATCCTCGCCGCGGTCATCGGCGGCCTTCGCCACTTGGCCCGGACGCCGCCGCTCCGAGCCTCTACAGTCACCACCACGCTGCTGATGGGCTTCACCGGCATGCTGCTGATCGCCCTGCCGCTCCACATGCAGTCCCTGGGCGAGCCGAGATCAGCCGCGGGCTACCTGTGGACAGCGGTGGAGGTCGGCAGCGTCACCACAGCCCTCCTACTCAGCCGCGTCATCAAGTTGCGCCCGGAGTACGTCGTGATGCTGTCGGTCGCGGCGTACGGCCTGCTACTCAGCACGTGGTCGCTCGCGCCGACGTTCGCCGTACTGCTGTCACTAGCAGTCGTCGCAGGCCTGTCGGAAGGGCCTACGCTGCCGGCGATGTTCGCCGCCCGCCAGCAGTACAGCCCACCGGAACTCCAGGGCCGCGTCAGCACCACAGCAGCCAGCCTCCGAGTCGGCGCCTCCGCCCTCGGCCAGGCAGCCGCCGGACTCCTCGTCCCCCTGACCGGAACCCACCTCGCCCTCCTCATCACCGGCCTCGGGCTCGTCCTCGCGGCAGCCCTCGGCGGCCTGTCGAACGTAGGCCGTCCCCATGCAGCGCTTCCACCTGCCGTGCGGCAACAACCTTGAGGGCTACTGCTGATCGTCGAGGATGACGGAGCGGGTGAGGCTGCGGGGCTGGTCCGGGTTGAGGCCGAGGGCGAGGGACTTGGCCACGGCCACGCGCTGGGCGACGACCAGGGAGGCCATCGGGTCCAGGTCGGGGTGGTGGACGATCGTGGCGCCGGTGGCGGCGACGTCGTCGAGCAGGCCCGCCGGCGGCTCGCCGAAGATCCAGACGCCGCGGCCGGGCTGGGCGATCGCGATCGGGCCGTGCCGGTAGTCCATCGCCGGGTACGCCTCGGTCCACGCGGACGCGGCCTCGCGCTGCTTCAGCGCGGCCTCGTGCGCCAGGCCGACGGTCCAGCGAGTACCGACGTACGTGACCTGCTCGAGCTTGGCGAGCTCGTCGACGTCGATGGTCAGCGCGGTCTGAGCGTCCGCGGCGGCCTTCGACAGGTCCTCGCCGAGCGACGCGCGCAGCAGCGCCAGCGTGGTGGTCGCGAACCGGGTCTGGACGACGGACTGCTCGTCGGCGAAGTCCAGCAGGATCGTCTGGTCGGCCAGGTCGAAGATCGGCGACCCGGCGGTCGCGGTGATCGCCACGGTCGGCAGGTCGGTGGCGCGGATCAGGTCGAGTACTTCGGTGGTCGTCCCGGAGCGGCTGATCACGACGATCGCGTCGTACGTCCGGTCCGCCGGGAACTCCGAGCCCGCGAAGGCGTCGGTCTCGCCCTGGCCGAGGTCCTCGCGCAGCGCGGCGTACGCCATCGCCATGAACCACGACGTACCGCAACCGACCGCGGCAACGCGTTGACCGGCCTTGGGAAGTGCACCGCCGTACTGCGCGAAACCCTCCGAGACCTGTCGCCAGAGCTCCGGCTGAGTGGCGATCTCACTGCTCACGAATGGCGTCTGGGTCATGTCGTCTCCGCACTTGTCATGGTCGAAACTGCTCGAACGTGATCGAATGGTGCCAACCAGCCGCCACCCGGCTGACCGATTGTGTGAAGGAGGAGCCCCGGGTGAAGCGTTATGAACGCCTCAACACCTTGCTCGAGTCGCTCGCCGAGAAGGGCGCCATCGACGTCGACGAGCTCGCCGAGCAGTTGCACGTGTCCGCGGCCACGATCAGGCGTGACCTGGACCATCTCGGCAAACAACAGCTCCTCACCCGGACCCGCGGCGGCGCGGTGGCCAACGCGGTGTCGTACGACCTGCCGCTGCGCTACAAGACTGCGCGTTTCGCGTCCGAGAAGCAGCGGATCGCGCAGGCGGCGGCCACGCTGGTCCGCCGCGGCATGGTGATCGGGATGAACGGCGGGACGACGATCTCCGAGGTGGCGCGGACGCTGGCCACCCGGCCGGAGCTGTCCGCGGAGCACGGCGAGCCGGCGTTCACCCTCGTCACGAACGCGCTGAACATCGCCAACGAGCTGATCGTCCGGCCGCACGTGAAGATGGTGCTGACCGGTGGCGTGGCGCGGCCGCAGTCGTACGAGATGATCGGCCCGCTGTCGCACCGGATCCTGTCCGATCTGTCGCTGGACATCGCGTTCATCGGTGTCGACGGGATCGACGAGACCGGCGCCACCGCGCATCACGAGGGCGAGGCGAACATCAACCAGCTGATCGTCAGCCGGGCCGCGAAGGTGGTCGTGGTGGCCGACTCCTCCAAGCTCGGGCAGCGCGCCTTCGCCCGGATCTGCGAGCTGAGCGAGATCGACACGCTCGTCACCGACGCCCAGGCCGACGAGAGCCAGCTGACCGTCTTCAAGGAAGCCGGCATCGACGTCATCCGCGCCTGACCTCACTCCAGCACCTCCCTCGACAGGTGAGCCACGTCTCGATGCGACGATCATATCTGATCAGGGCAAGGCCCTTATGAGCAAGAGTGCGCAGCCTCAGCGCGTGCAGCACGGAAACCGGACCGTGAGCCGCTAGGCTTCTGATCAGCATGGGTACCGCAGCCGCACATCAGCCAGCCGACCACTGGGAGGACGCCATCGCCACCGGCATCGACCCGACGTCCTGGGCGTACGCCGAGGACTACACCGGTGAGGACGAGGTCGTCACCGGTGCGCGGGCGAGCGCCGCGGACAGCGGTGTCGCCCCGATCGGCCCGGGTACGGCCGCCGCGCTGAGCATGCTCGCGGCCGGCGCGGGCGCGAAGGCGGTCGTCGAGATCGGTACCGGTACGGGCGTCTCCGGCCTCGCCCTGCTCCGCGGCATGCGCGCCGACGGGACGCTCACCACGGTCGACATCGACGCGGAGAACCAGCGGCTGGCCCGCAAGACGTTCCTGGACGCCGGTGTCGCGTCGAACCGGTTCCGCCTCATCGCGGGCGCCGGCCTGGACGTCGTCACCCGGCTCACCGACGGTCACTACGACCTGGTCTTCTGCGACGCGGACCGCCGCGAGAACACGGCGTACCTGCACGAGGCCCTCCGCCTGCTCCGCCCCGGCGGCCTGGTCGCCTTCGCCGGCATCCTCGCCGGCGGCAAGGTCGCCGACCCCGCCCACCGCGACCCCGACACCATGGCACTCCGCGACCTGATCCGCGCCGTCCGCGACGACGACAACCTCGTCTCCGCCCTCCTCCCCACCTCCGAAGGCCTACTCACCGCCGCCAAACGCCTGACCTGAAGCTGGAAACGCGCCACCGCAAGCCCGTGGCGCGTTCCCAGGTCCGGTCGGGCTCAGGGGTAGAGGATGTACAGGTCGTAGCCGCCGAGCGGGTTGGGCCGGCACTCGTAGCCCCAGGCCTTCGGGCTGGAGTTGACGATCCCCTGTCCCGCTCCCGCACAGTCCGCCCCAACGGTGTAGGACCCGCGGTACACCGCCGACGTCGTCGTCGCCTGCGCACCCGTCACCGGCACGATCGCCGCAGCGACGCCGAGGGCTCCGACGGCCAGGATCTTTCGCATAGCTGAACTCCCGAGATAGTGGACCAGTCCGCGCCAACGTAACAACGGGAAGGGCCACGCTCGAGCAGACGCTTGAAACGGACGCTTCGGTGCTAGCTGGTCAGGCGGGTCAGTTCGGTGGTTACTTGGTGCCAGGGGTCGGAGTGGGGGTCTATCAGTTCGTAGTGGCCGCAGTGGTCTACGCGGTGGAAGTGGGCTGTGGGGTGGGCGGCGTAGTAGGACTCGGTGAGGGTGATGGGGACGACCGTGTCGTTGACGCCGTGGATGAGGGTTACCGGGGCGATCGAGGCCGGTAGGTGGACGGGGTCGAGGTCGTTGCGTACGCCGGCGCCTATGAAGGCCTGTACGGCGCCCTTGTCCAGGTGCTGCTGGTCTGCCATCAGGAGGTCCGCTACGGGGGCCAGGGCGACCACAGCGCGCAGGCGGACCGGGTTGAGGGTGGCTGCGGCCCACAGGGCCAGCTGGCCGCCTGCAGAGTGGCCCATCAGTACGTAGCCCGCCTGGACGTCCAGGAGGTCCGGTAGCGCCTCCAGCGCCGTACGGACATCACCCGTGGTTATGTCCGGGTTCCCAGGCTCACGGCGGTACTCCAGCGACAGCACGGGCCAACCGAGGTCGGACAGGGCCGCGCCGAGCGAGCGGGCGTGGACGCGGTCGTACTCGGGCCGCCAGAAGCCGCCGTGGATGAACACGATCAGCGGGCGGTAGTCCTTCGCGTGCCAGAAGTCGATCACCTGGTCCGCGTGGTCGCCGTACCGCAGCTCTTGATCGGGCTCGGGCGCCTTGCGCGACAGAACCGACCGGTCCTCACTCATTCCGACCTCCCGAGGTAGCGCAGCGCATTCACGGTCAGGAGCTTGTGTTGCTGTTCCGCGGTCAGGAAGCCGGACTTCCGTACCACCTCCCCGACCGGCCGCTCACCCAGTGGATAGGGATAGTCACTGCCGACCAGTACGCGGTCTTCCCCCAAGGTATCGACAAGTAGCCGCAAAGGCGCTGATTCGAACACCACCGTGTCGACCAGGATCCGGTCCAGGTAGTACGACGGTGGATGCTCGGAGCAACCACGTACGATCTCGCCGCGCCGGTGCCAGGCGTTCTCCAGCCGGCCGAGCCAGAACGCGAAACTCCCGCCTCCGTGCGCGAAACAGATCCGCAGGTCCCGAGGCAGTACGTCGAACGCGCCGCCGAGGATCAGCGCCAGCAGGGACAGGTGCGTCTCGGCAGGCATCCCGGTCAGCCAGCGGGCCATCCAACGATCCAGGCGCGGGCCGCCCGGCATGTCCCACGGGTGCACGAGGACCGGCGTACCGGTCTCCGCGCAATGCTTGAGGAAGGCAACGATCCCGGCGTCGTCGAGGTCCTTGTCGCCGACGTGGTTGCCGATCTCCACGCCGACGTGCCCGGCCGCGCGGGCCCGGTCGAGCTCCGCGCAGGCCAGGTCCGGGTCCTGCAGCGGTACCTGGCAGAACGGCACGAACCGCGGATCACCGACCAGCGTCTGTAGCGTCAGGTCGTTGAAGATCTCGGCCAGCTTGACCGCTTGCTTCGCGGGCCGCTCGTATCCGAAGAACACCGGCGTCGGCGAGACCACCTGCAGATCGATGCCGTCGGCATCCATATCGGTACGGCGGACCGCCGGATCCCAGGCCTGTGGTCCGATCGGGCGGAACTCGTTGGAGCCCACCATGATCATCGCGGCCCGTTCGGAGTCGATCCGCAGCCACGGCCAGCCGTCCCCGCCGCACGCCGCGGCGAGATCCGGCCAGCCGAGCGGGACCAGGTGGGTGTGGACGTCGACGGTCATTTACCCGGGTGCACCGTGCCGCAGTTCGGGCAGGTGCGGGCTTCCTCGCTCTCGTAGAACGCCTTGAACACCGGCGGCAGGTCCGCGACGATGTCGGTCACCTGCAGCTCGACCTCGTGCACGACGGCGTTGCAGTTTGCGCAGTACCAGCGGAACTTCTCCAGCGTGCCCGGTTCGCGTACTCGCTCGATCACCAGGCCGATCGAGTCCGCGTCCCGCTGCGGTGAATGCGGCATGTTGCGCGGCAGCATCCACATTTCGCCCTCGTTGATGTCCACCCGGGCCGGCCCGTCGTCGGTCATCACGTCGACGTGCATGGTGCCCTTGATCTGGTAGAAGAACTCCTCGTACGGGTCCACGTGGAAGTCGGTCCGCTGGTTGGGTCCGCCGACCACCATCGTGATGAAGTCGTCCCCGGTCGGAAACATCTGCTTGTTGCCGACCGGCGGCTTCAGCAGGTGCTTGTTCTCCTCGATCCACTGCGGAAAGTTCGTCGACTCCAGGTTGACCATGTCCTACTCCTCCTTGCGCGGGCCGTATCCTTGTGGGACGGCCGCGATAGCGGATATCTCGATCAGCAGCTGGGGATGCGGCAGCTGATGCACCGCGACGGTGGTCCGGGCCGGCCCGGACTCGTCGAAGAATTCGCCGTACACCTCGTTGTACCCCCCGAAGTCGTTCATCGACACCAGGTACGCAGTCACACTCACCAGATCCTCGAGCCCCGCCCCCACCGCACCGAGGATGTCCCGGATGTTCTCGAGCACCGCCCGCGTCTGCACCCGAATGTCGAGCTCGACGGTACCCATCGCATCCACCGAAGCCCCCGCGATCGAGTTGTCCGCCCGCCGACTCGACGTCCCCGAAACAAACGCAAACCCACCCCGAACCTGCACATGCGGAAACCGCCCGCGCGGCACCGCTTTTCCAGGCACGAGGGTCATGAGAGCTCCACGCAGATGTTTGTGGTTTCGGTGTAGAAGTCGGTGGAGTGGCGGCCGCCTTCTCGGCCTATGCCGGAGAGTTTTACTCCGCCGAAGGGGGTGCGGAGGTCGCGGAGGAACCAGGTGTTGATCCAGCAGAGGCCTACGTCGAGGGCGGCGCCGGCTCGGTGGGCGCGGCCTACGTCTCGGGTCCAGACGGTTGCTGCCAGGCCGTAGTCGGAGTCGTTGGCGAGGGCGAACGCTTCTTCTTCGGTGTCGAACGGGGCGATGTGGCAGATCGGGCCGAAGATCTCTTCGCGGTTGGTACGGGCATCGGCGGGGAGACCGGTGACGACTGTCGGCTGGATGTAGTTGCCGCCGTCGCGGGCGTCCCCGAAGGTGGGTACGCCGCCGCCGGTGATGACGTCGGCGCCCTCAGCCCGGGCGAGATCGTAGTACGAGAGGACCTTGTCGCGGTGTTGTTCGGAGATCAGCGGCATGTTCGTGGTCGCCTCGTCGGCGGGCCAGCCGTACGTCAGCTCGGCCGCGCGCTGCGCCAACCGCGTGCAGAACTCGTCGAACACCGGTCGCTGCACGTACAGGCGTTCGGTGCAGAGGCAGACCTGACCTCCGTTGGTGAAGGTCGAGCGGATCGAGCCTTCGATCGCGTCGTCGAGGGAGGCGTCGGCGAAGACCAGGCCGGCGTTCTTGCCGCCGAGTTCGAAGGACACCGCCTTGACGCGGTCCGCGGCGACCTTCGCGATCGCCGTACCGGTGGCTGATTCGCCGGTGAAGGTGATCGCGTCGACGCCGGGGTGGCGGGTCAGGTACTCGCCCGCGGACGAGGGGCCGAAGCCGTGGACGAGGTTGAAGACGCCGTCGGGTACGCCGGCCTCCGCCATCACTTCGGCGAGCACGGTTGCCGAGGACGGGGTTTCCTCGGACGGTTTCACGACGACTGTGTTGCCACAGGCAAGCGCCGGTGCGACCTTCCAGGTGAGCAACAGCAGCGGGAGATTCCACGGTACGACGATCGCTACGACGCCGACGGGTTTCCGTACGGCGTAGTTGAGCGCGCGCCGCCCGTCCGGGAGCACGGTGGTGTACGACTCGGTTGGCACGGTCGTCGCGAAGTCGGCGAACGCGCGGAAGTTCGCCGCACCGCGCGGGATGTCGAGCGTCCGCGCCTGGCTGATCGACTTCCCGGTGTCGCCCACCTCCGCGGCCACCAGATCCTCGAACCGTCGCTCGAGCCCCTCCGCCACTCGCCGCAGTACGGCGGCCCGCTGCTGCTCGCTCATCCGTCCCCACGGGCCCTTCAAAGCCGCCCGAGCCGCCGCCACCGCCGCATCCACAGTCGCCTCGTCGGCCTCACACACGTCGAAGATCTGCTCCCCCGTCACCGGCGAAACCTTCACAAACCGCGCCGCACTCTCCACAAACTCGCCACCCACGAAGTGCCGCAACAACCCCACCGACGAGGGCTGCCCGGTCAGCAGCTCGGGCGACCAGAGTGTCATCGGCGTTTCCTCGTGCGCTTGAGGGTTATGAGGGCGCCGACAGCTGCCAGAGCCCCCGCGGCGAGCACCTGCTGTTGGCGGTGGACTCGGTGTTGGATTTGGGCGTAGGGGGTGGTGGTGAAGGAGACGAGTTCGTAGCGGGAGACGTATTTGCCCGGGAGTAAGCGTTCGAGGGTGTGCTCCAACTGTTTTTGGAGGCGGAAGACGGGGGAGGCTACCTTGTCTCGCATTTCGACGAAGTTGGCGAGGGCCATTTCGGCGATTGCTTCGGTGTTTTCGCGGCGGCGGGCTTCGAAGAGCGGGAGGGCGCGGGACCACGAGCCGCCGGTGTCGTCCAGGCAGCGGTCCAGCTCCACCACGTCTTCGAAGGCGCAGTTCGCGCCCTGGCCGTAGAACGGGACGATCGCGTGGGCCGCGTCACCCAGCAGAGCAGTGCGACCGTGGGCCTGCCACGGGAGAGTGTGGACGGTGCCGAGCACACCGACGGGATTGTTCAGGTAGTCGTCCACCAGATTGGGTGCCAGCGGCAACAGATCGGGATAGTTCTCCCGGAAGTGCGCCGAGATGCCGTCCGCCGTCGTCAGCGCGTCGAACGATCCGGCCGGCCAGAACAACGTACAGGTGAACGACCGATCAGGATTCGGCAGCGCGATCATCATCGACGTACCGCGCGGCCAGATGTGCAACGCGCCCGGATCCAGCGCGAACTCCCCCGCGACCGCAGGGATCGACAGCTCCTTGTACCCGTAGTCCAGAAACTCGACGTTCTCCGCAACGATGCCCTCGGCAAGCATCTGCTCACGTACGGCGGACCCCGCACCGTCGGCGCCCAGCACCACATCGGCCGACGCCGACACCTTCCCGGCCGGCGTCGCGAACACCAGCTGCCCCGCCGCGGAATCCAGCTCGACGAGGCGATGCTCGAACGACACCGTCACACCAGGAGCAGCCGTTGCCGCTGACAACAAGGCGTTGTTCAGCGCGCCTCGGCTGATCGAGTTGATCGCCCGGTCCCCGGACGCCGAGTACGCCTGGAAGTCCAGCTCGCCCGCGATCGGGTGGATCATCCGCCCCTTCATCGGCAGTGCGTCCGCCATCACCTGATCGACCAGACCGATCCGCCGCAGCGCGTCCAGCCCGCGTTCGGAGATCGCCAGGTTGATCGACCGCCCGCGCTCCACCTCGGCCACCCGCGGGTCGGCGCGCCGCTCGTACAGCGTCACCGACAACCCACGCCGCGCGAGGAAACAGGCGAGCAGCGACCCGGTCAGCCCGGCGCCGACGATCGCGACCTTCATCCCATCACCTCGGTCAGGGCAGCAGCGGCCCGCCAGCAGTCGTGGTACGTCGAGTACAACGGCACCGGCGCGAGCCGCAGTACGTCGGGCTCCCGCGCGTCCGCGATCACGCCGTACCCGAACCGCAGCCGCCGCGACAACTCACCCGCGCCACCCGGCACCCGCACCGACAACTGCGCACCCCGCCGGGCCGGATCACGCGGCGTGATCACGTCGAAGCCATCGAGCAACCCGTCCAGGAATGCGGTCAACCGCAGACTCCGTTCCCGCAGTGCGCCGATACCGATCTTGTCGAACAGCTCCAGCGACGTCCGCACCGGGCTCATCGAGAAGATCGGCGGATTGGACACCTGCCACGCGTCCGCGGTCGCGGGCGGCCGCGACTCCGGCGTCATCTCGAACCGCGTCGACGCCTCCGTACTCCACCAGCCCTCGAACCGCGGCAGCTCCCCACCCAGATGCCGCTCGTGCACGAACGCACCGGCGAGCGCCCCCGGCCCGGAGTTCAGGTACTTGTACGAGCACCACGCCGCGAAGTCCACCTCCCACTCGTGCAGCGCCAACGGCACGTTCCCGGCCGCGTGCGCGAGATCCCACCCGACCACCGCACCGGCCGCATGCCCGGCCTTCGTGATCGTGGGGATGTCCATCAACTCGCCGGTCAGGTAGTTCACGCCGCCGAGCAGGACCAGCGCCACGTCCGCGCCGAGCTGCTCGACGACATCCGCCGTCCGCAGACAGTCCTCCCCCGGTCGCTGCCGCAACCGGATCACCGCGTCGTCCGGGTCGTACCCGTGGAACCGGACCTGCGACCGGACGGCGTAACTGTCCGACGGGAACGCCGCGTCCTCGATCACGATCCGGTGCCGCGACCGTGTCGGACGGTAGAACGACACCATCAGCAGGTGCAGGTTGACGGTCAGCGAGTTCATCACGACCGTCTCGCTCGGCAGCGCGCCGACCAGCCGCGCCGCGGGACCGGTCAGCAGTTCGTGGTACGGCAGCCACGGCCGCGCAGCGTCCAGGTGCCCCTCGACGCCGAGCGCGGCCCACGCGTCCAGGTCCTCGAGCAACTCGGTCCGGGTCGCCTTCGGGCGCAGCCCGAGCGAGTTCCCGGCGAAGTACGCGACCTCGGGGTACTCACCACCCTGCGCCGGCGGTACGTCGAACAGCTCCCGATGCCCCGGGTCGGCCGCATCGAGCTCCAGCGCACCCGCCTCGGACAGCGTCACGCCTCAGCAACCTCCGAGTCGGCCGGAGCGGTAGCGGCCGGGGCCACGGCTGACGGGATCACCTGCCCCTTGCCGAGCACCGTGACGCCACCCTTGGAGACCGTGAACCCGCGCTGCCGGTCGAAGTCCGGGTCGACGCCGATCTCGGTACCGTCCGGGACCACGATGTTCTTGTCCAGGATCACGTTCTTCAGCACGACGTCACGGCCGATCTTGCAGTTGTCCATGATCACCGAGCGCTCGATGGTCGCGCCCGAGCTGACCACCACGTTGGAGCCGAGCACCGAGTGGTCGACGCAGGCACCGGACACGATCGAGCCCTGACAGACGATCGACTCGCCGACGGTCGCGTTGTCGGTGAACTTCGCGCCGGGCAGCTGCGGGTGCGAGGTGAAGATCGGCCAGTCGTTGTTGTAGAGGTTGAAGACCGGCTGGATCGACACCAGGTCCATGTGTGCCTCGTGGTAGGAGTCCAGCGAACCGACGTCGCGCCAGTACGAGCGGTCCCGGTCGAGCGCGCCCGGTACGTCGTTCTCCTGGAAGTCGTAGACGCCGGCCTTGCCCTCGGCAACGAGCATCGGGACGATGTCGCCGCCCATGTCGTGCCGCGACGCCGGGTTGGCGGCGTCCTTGCGCAGCGCCTCGACCAGCACGTCGCGGGTGAAGACGTAGTTGCCCATCGACGCGAACGTCTCGTCCGGCGAGTCCGGCAGCCCGGGCGGGTCGGCCGGCTTCTCCAGGAACTCCTCGATCACGTGCCCGTCCGCGCCGGTCTTGATCACGCCGAACTCGGTCGCCTCGACCCGCGGTACCCGGATGCCGGCCACGGTCACCCCGTTGCCGCGCTCGATGTGCGCGGCGACCATCTGGGACGCGTCCATCCGGTACACGTGGTCGGCGCCGAAGACCACGATGTACTCCGGGTCCGCGTCGTTGATCAGGTTCATCGACTGGTAGATCGCGTCCGCGCTGCCTTGATACCACTGCGGGCCGAGCCGCTGCTGCGCCGGGACACAGGTCACGTAGTTGCCGAGGAAGGTCGACATCCGCCAGGTCAGCGTGACGTGCCGGTCGAGCGAGTGCGACTTGTACTGGGTCAGTACGCAGAGATTTCGATAGCCCGCGTTGACCAAATTCGACAGCACGAAGTCGATGAGGCGGTAACTGCCGCCGAACGGCACGGCCGGTTTGGCCCGGTCCGCCGTCAGCGGCATCAGCCGCTTCCCCTCACCACCGGCCAGCACGATTCCGAGAACACTGGGCGCCTTTGCCATGTCGGCACCTTAACGCCGGGAGCTCACTTGCATAAGCGCTTGCTCGTGTCGCGACACTGGGAGGATGCCGATCCTCGTCGTTCCGACTGTTGCCGTTCACCGTTCGTTTCTCGCGGCCTGGGACGAGCTCGGTCCGGATCATGAGCGCTGGATGGGCGCGCGGTCGATCGTGGGTACCGAGGAGGAATGGACCCGCGACCAGGCCGCGGACCCGGCCGAGTTCGCCCGGCTGGTCGCCGCGATCCGGCTGGAGGCCGAGCCGGACACCGAATTGGCCGCCGGGCTCGTGCACCAGACCGTGCTGTGGTTCGTCGACGGGGTGGAATTCCTCGGCCGGCTCTCGATCCGGCACCACCTGACGCCCGCGCTCACCGAGGTCGGCGGCCACATCGGGTACTGCGTCCGCCCGTCCGCGCGCCGGAAGGGGTACGCGACCCAGATGCTCGCCCAGTCGCTCCCGATCGCCGCCGCCCTCGGCATCGACCCGGCGCTGGTCACCTGCGACGTGGACAACACCGGATCGCGCAAGGTGATCGAGGCAGCTGGTGGCGAACTGGAAGACGAACGACACGGAAAGCTGCGCTTCTGGGTGCCGACACACGTCGAGTAATGACCTAGGGTCGGAGCTTATGAAGGTCGCCATTCTGACGCGTGAGTTTCCTCCGGACGTGTACGGCGGGGCGGGGGTGCACGTGGACTTCCTGGTCCGTGAGCTGCGCCGGCTGATCGACGTGGACGTGCACTGCATGGGCGAGCCGCGCCAGGGCGCGACCGCGCACTCCGAGGACGACCCGCGGATCCCGAACGCGAACGCCGCGCTGCGCATCCTGTCGACCGACCTGACCATGACCGCGACGGTCGGCGACGCGGACCTCGTGCACTCGCACACCTGGTACGCGAACATGGCCGGCCACTGGGCGAAGCTGCTGTACGACGTACCGCATGTGGTCACCGCCCACTCCCTGGAACCGCGGCGCCCGTGGAAGGCCGAGCAGCTCGGCGGCGGGTACCGGCTGTCCAGCTGGGCGGAGCGGACCGCGTACGAGGCAGCGGACGCGGTCGTCGCGGTCAGTCGCGGGATGCGGGACGACGTACTCGACTGCTACCCGTCGATCGACCCGGCGCGGGTGCACGTGATCTCGAACGGGATCGATGCCGACTTCTACCACCCGGACCCGTCGACGCAGGTGCTCGAGCGGCTCGGCGTCGACCTGAACCGGCCGTACGTGACGTTCGTCGGCCGCATCACCCGGCAGAAGGGCGTCCCGCACCTGCTCCGCGCGGGCCTGCGGCTGGATCCGTCGGTGCAGCTCGTGCTGCTCGCCGGCGCCGCCGACACGGTCGAGCTGAAGGCGGAGACCGACGCGCTGATCGAGGACCTGCGGATGGCGCGTGACGGTGTGTTCGTGGTTTCGGAGATGCTGCCGCGCGAGGACGTCCGCCAGGTCCTCACACACGCGCTGGCGTTCTGCTGCCCGTCGATCTACGAGCCGCTCGGCATCGTCAACCTGGAGGCGATGGCCTGCGAGACCGCGGTCGTCGCGAGCGCGGTCGGCGGCATCCCCGAGGTCGTGGACGACGGCGTCACCGGGATCCTCGTGCCGTACGACGAGAACGACACCGACACGTTCGAACGCGGCCTCGCCGACGGGATCAACGCCCTGGTCGACGACCCGGCGCGCGCCGAGGCGATGGGCAAAGCGGGCCGGGCGCGCGCGGTCTCCGAGTTCGGCTGGGACGCCGTCGCACAACGCACCGTCGAGCTGTACAACGCCCTCCGCGGGTAGGCAAAACCCCACCCGAACCAGGGACTTCACACCATTCAGCCGAGGGGTCGCGCGGCGGTTGGCTTGGCCCATGACTTCACGCCTGACCAAACCCATCGCCGCCACGCTCGCAACCGCCGCCCTGCTCGCCTACCCGACTGCAGCATTCTCGGCGGTCAACGAACCTTCCCATTCCACAGTCGTAGGCTGCGCGGGCAGCTCGTCTCGGCAACCCCGGTCGCCCACCTGACAGCCGCTCAGCTGGACGCGGCAGCAGCAGACTTTCCCGGCACCCCGAGGTCGGAGTACGGCGTCACGGCGTACCGGCTGATCTACCGCACCATCAACACCCACGGCCGACCGACGACGGCCAGCGGCATCGTCGTACTCCCCGGAGGCCGCCGTGGCGCACTGACCGTGGCGGAGTACCTGCACGGGACCAACGCCACCAAGGCGGCCGCGGCCTCGGTGGACGACACGTCGACGGATCGGCTGGTCACGGCCTTGTTCGCGGGGCAGGGGCTGGTCGGGGTCGCGCCGGACTACCTCGGGCTCGGGCTGGGGCCGGGTCCGCATCCGTACGTCGACACGAAGACCGAGACCTCCGCCTCCGCAGACCTCCTGCTGGCCGCCCACACGTTCGCCAAGCAGCACGGCGTGGCCTTCAAGCGGGACGTCCTGGTCACCGGGTTCTCGCAGGGCGGCCGAGCCTCGCTCGCATTCGGGCGTGCGCTCAGCCGCGGCGAGGTCGGACCGTTCCGGCTGGGTGCACTGCAGGCCGTCGCCGGCCCGTACGACCTGCTCGGCGAGGAACTGCCGGCTGCCTTCGACGGCCGGGTGATCCCGCCGACGGCGACGTACTACCTCGGCTACCTCGTCACGGCCTGGAACCGGACGGTCGGCCTGAACGACGACCCGCGCGAGGCGTTCCGAGCGCCGTACGCCTCCACCGTGGAGGGCTTGTACGACGGATCGCACACCGACGAGGAGATCGTCAAAGCCCTGCCGGACTCCCCTGACAAGCTGTTCACGCCGCAGTTCGCCGCGCTGCTGCAGCACCCGACCGGACGCCTCCTGAACGCGCTCCAGACCGCCGACCAGATCTGCCAGGACTGGACACCGCGTGTACCGGTCCATCTCTACAGCGGCACGAAGGACACCGACGTGACCGCAGCCAACGCCGACTCGTGCGCAGCCTCTCTCCGGCGTCGAGGCGCCGACGTCACGGTGCACTCGATGGGCGCGGTCGACCACACCGGGACCGCGTTCGCGGCGTACCCGAAGATCATTCAGGCCTTTGCTCAACACGCGTAGGACGCGGAGCGGCGATCAGACTGCCCAGCAGCGCGAGCGACTCCTCGTCGCGTGATCCGGGGACGGCGTGGAAGACGACCAGCGTGACGTTGTCGGTGGCGCCGATGGTCAGCTTGTCCGACCGCAGGTCGAGTTCCCCGACCTCCGGATGGGTGAGCCGGCTCAGGCGGCCACGCCGTGGCCGCACCTCGTGCCGCGCCCACAGTTGCCGGAACCGTTCGCTGCGAACGGACAGCTCTCCGACCAGCTCTTTCAGCCGGGGGTCGTCGACGTTCGGTCCGAGCTCGGATCGCAGTGCGGCGACCCCTTCCTCGGACAGGTCCTCCCAGTCCCGGCGCAGCTCGCGTTCGCGCGGATCGAGCAGCACGGCGGTCAGCAGGTTGACCCCGACCCGGTAGTTCGGTGAGAGCGCCTCGCAGAGCGGGTTGACCGCGAGGACGTCGGTGTACTTGTTCTGCACGTACGCCGGGTTGTTCGGCCACCCGTTCATCAGCTCGACGATGCTCTCCGGGGCCTGCTCCGCCTGCGACCTGCGCCGTACGGGCTGCGACAGACCGAGCAGGTAGTTCCGGGCGTCCGCGTCCAGCCGCAGTACGTCGGCCAGCGCGTCGAGGACCTGGGCCGACGGGTTCCGGTCGCGGCCCTGCTCGAGGCGGAGGTAGTACTCGGAGCTGATGCCGGCCAGCATCGCGACCTCTTCGCGGCGCAGGCCGGGCACCCGGCGCGGGCCGATGCTGCGGATGCCGACGTCCTCGGGCCGTACCTGCTCGCGCCTGGCCCGGAGGTAGTCGCCCAGCGCATTCTCCATGCCTCCACGGTAGACCGGGTACGCCGCAACAGCCTGTGCCCTGTCACTACCAGGAACGACGGGGTACTCCCTGTTCGGAGCGCGCCGACGAACAGTGGAGACATGACGAACACGACCATCACCCTCGCCGACGACCTCACCATCACCCGGATGGGGTACGGCGCGATGCAGCTGGCCGGCCCCGGCGTCTTCGGACCGCCGAAGGACCGTGACCAGGCGATCGCCGTACTGCGGGAGGCCGTCGAGCTGGGCATCACGCACATCGACACCAGCGACTTCTACGGCCCGACCGTGGTCAACGAACTCATCAAGGAGGCGCTGTACCCGTACCCGGCCGACCTGCACCTGGTCACGAAGGTCGGCGCCCGGCGCGGCCCCGAGGGCTCGTGGGACGCGGCGCTGGAACCCGACGACCTGAAGGCGCAGGTCCACGAGAACCTCGAACACCTCGGCCTGGACGTCCTCGACGTGGTCAACCTGCGGACCGCGGCCCGCGAGCAGCTCGACGACACCTCGATCGCCAGGTCCTTCACCGCGCTGGCCGAGCTCCAGCAGGAGGGCCTGATCCGGCACCTCGGCGTGAGCGCGGTGACGATGACGCAGGTCCGCGAGGCGCAGGCGATCGCGCCGATCGTCTCGATCCAGAACGAGTACAACCTGACCCGTCGCGACGACGACGCGCTCGTCGACTACGCGGCCGAGCACAACATCGCGTTCGCGTCGTTCTTCCCGCTCGGCGGCTTCAGCCCGCTGCAGTCGGAGACGTTGTCGAAGGTCGCCGCCCGGCTGGACGCCACGCCACACCAGGTAGCACTCGCCTGGCTCCTGCAGCGCTCCGCCACCAGCGTGGTCATCCCCGGTACGTCCTCGGTACAGCACCTGCGCGAGAACGTCGCCGCCCGCGACCTGGTCCTCCCTGCCGACGCGGTCGCGGAACTCGACGGCATCGGCTGACCCTTCAGCCGATGCCGGAAGTGGGGGTGCCGGAGGCCAGCCAGGTGCTGAGGAGACGGGCGCCGGCGCCGGTGGCGCCGGTCGAGTACTCGAAGTTGTCGGACGGGGACTCGGCGATCGACGAGAGGTCGAGGTGGGCCCACGGGATGTCGCCGGCGAACGCCTTCAGGAACAGGGCGGCGGTGATCGAGCCGGGGCCCTTCGAGCTGTTCACGGAGTCCGCGATCGGCGTCGAGATCAGGTCCTCGTACTCGGCCGGCAGCGGCATCCGCCACAGCTCCTCGCCGGACACCCGGCCCGCGTCGGCAAGGTTGTCCGCGAGCGCGTCGTCGGTGGCGAACAGACCGCCGTAGAGCATCGCGCCCAGCGAGACCTTGATCGCGCCGGTCAGCGTGGCGATGTCCACCAGGACGTCCGGCTTGAGTTCCTGTACGGCGTACGCGAGGCCGTCGGCGAGGACGAGCCGGCCCTCGGCGTCGGTGTTCTTCACTTCGGTGGTGCGGCCGCCGAAGTGCCGGATCACGTCGTCCGGGCGGTACGCCGAACCCGACGGCATGTTCTCGGCCGCGCAGATCAGCCCGGTCACGCGGACGTTTACGTCGAGGTCGCGAAGCGCCGACATGGTCGCGATCACCGAGCCGCCGCCGGTCATGTCGCGCTTCATCGACACCATGCCCTCGCGCGGCTTCAGCGACAGGCCGCCGGTGTCGTACGTGATGCCCTTGCCGACCAGCACGACGTACGGCGTGTTCTTGGTCGCGCCGGCCGGGGCGTAGTCGAGCCGGATGAACCGCGGCGGCCGAGTCGACCCGCTGCCGACCGCGAGGATGCCGCCGAACCCGTCGGCGGCGAGCTTCTTCTCGTCCCACACGGTCGCCACCAGGCCGCTCGCCGCGGCGACCTCGGTCGCGCGCGCGGCCAGCCAGGCCGGGTCCTTCTCGTTCGACGGGGTGATCGCGAACTGCCGGGCCAGCCAGCCGGTGCGCCCGATCACGATGCCGCGGTCGACCACGTCCTGCCGCGCGGCGTCGGACCCGTCGGTCAGCGTGACCGTGCCGACCGCGGGCAAGCCGCGGTCCACGGTCTTCTGCGTGTACGTGAACGAGCCGAGCACGACGCCCTCGGCGAACGCCTGGAGCGCCGCGTCATCGATGCCCTCGGCAACGACGGTGGTGAGCTCGGTCTTGCCGCGGCCGAAGCGCGCGATCGCCGCACCGGCGTGTCGCAGGTCCTTGGCGCTGCCGTCCCCGGCACCGACGAGCAGCACCTCGGTCACGTCGCCGGTGAGCAGCGGGTAGGCCGCGGTGGCGCCGGCGGCCGGCGTGAAGCCGGTCTCGCGCTGCACCTCGAGCAGCCGGCCGAGGTCGACCCCGAGCCGGTCGGTCGCCTCCTTCGCCGCGGCCGGCAACTCGTCGCCGACGACGACCACCCAGGTCGAGGACCCGTGCACGGGCAGACCGGGCTGCCAGGCAACGATCGGAAGAGTGGGGAAAGGAGACGAACTGCTGCGGCGAGCCACTAGGACGACCTCACTGTTTGATCAAATAGGGCAGTTTCGCGAACAGGCAAACCGTAACGACCCCGGCCGGTGCCGCGAACGGGCACCCACCGGGGTCGCAATGACTGCTGTGATCAGCCGACGACGGCCTTCAGTGCGTTGCCGAGCTCGGTCGCCTCGTCGGCGTTCAGCTCGACGACGAGCCGTCCGCCGCCCTCGAGCGGAACCCGCATCACGATCCCCCGGCCCTCCTTGGTGACCTCGAGCGGACCATCGCCCGTCCGCGGCTTCATCGCCGCCATGCGCGCACCCCTTTCCGGTGTCGGTGTTGAGCGACGACACCGCGTGGGCGTTCCGTGGCCGGCGCCGTTGCGGTGATGCGCCGTCGGCGCGTATCGCAGTGTGTATCGGTGTGTCTCAGGACCTATTATTCCCGATCTCAGGCC
The DNA here is from genome assembly GCF_006715085.1 of Kribbella jejuensis. NCBI lineage: Bacteria > Bacillati > Actinomycetota > Actinomycetes > Propionibacteriales > Kribbellaceae > Kribbella > Kribbella jejuensis. The sequence continues at coordinate 1,473,029 of NZ_VFMM01000001.1, forward strand.
AAGGCCGCGCACCATACGGCAGACTCGGGTCTTGTGCACGCCCGTTCAGCCCTTTTCGACCTGTACGGCGACCACCTGCGCGCACGCGGTGCGCAGGCCCCGGTCGCGGCCCTCGTCCGGCTGCTCGCCCCGCTGGGCGTGCATCCGCCGGCCGTCCGGACCGCGGTGTCGCGGATGGTCCGGCAGGGCTGGCTGGAGCCGGTCCGCATCGAAGGACAGCCCGGATACGGACTGACGTCCCGGGCGCGTCGCCGGCTCGACGACGCGGCCGCCCGGATCTACCGGACCGCGCCGGACGGCACGCCGGTGGCAACGGGTTCGGAGGGCTCGGGCGACTGGGACCGGCACTGGCACCTGGGCATCCTCCGCGAGGTCCCGAACGCCCGCCGGCGCGAACAGCTGGCGAGCCAACTTTCCTTCCTGGGTTGGGCTCCGCTGTCCGACGGGGCCTGGGTCGGGCTGCGCAACGACGCCGAGGTTGACCAGATCCTCGGTATCGAGGGCATCGCCGCGGACCGCTTCCGGGCGCCGATCGACGAGAGCGCTCCGCAGTTCGCCCGGCGGGTCTGGAAGCTCGACGAACTCGGCGCGTCGTACGACGCCTGGCTGATCGAGGCGAAGGCTCTCGTCGACGCCGCCGGGGCAGACACCAGCGACGAGCAGGCGTTCGCCGTCCGGTCCCAACTCGTGCACGAATGGCGCAAGTTCCTGTTCCGCGATCCGGGGCTGCCCGACGAGCTGCTGCCGGCCGGCTGGTCGGGGACCAAGGCCGCCGCGTTCTTCGATTTCCACGCCGAACGACTGGGCCCCGCGGCCGGGCGTTTCGTCGACGAGTGCTTGACACAACACTGAAATTCTCACTGACCGTCAAGGAGCTGACCACGATGAGTGATTCCGTCACGTACGCCGTATCGCCCGAGGGCGTCGCGACCGTCACCCTGAACCGGCCGGACGCGATGAACTCCCTCGACACGCCGACCAAGGTGCTGCTCCGCGACACCGTCCAGGCAGCCGCGGACGATCCGGCCGTGCGGGTGGTCGTGCTGACCGGGACCGGGCGGGCGTTCTGCGTCGGGCAGGACCTGAAGGAACACATCGGGTTGCTCCAGGCAAACGACCAGGCCGCGCTGTGGAGCACGGTGCCGGACCACTACGCGCCGATCGCGCTGGCGCTCGCCGAGATGCCGAAGCCGGTCATTGCCGCGGTCAACGGCGTGGCGGCCGGTGCCGGCGCGTCGATGGCGTTCGCGTGCGACTTCCGGGTGGTCGCGGACACGGCCGGCTTCAACCTCGCGTTCACCGGGATCGCGCTGTCCTGCGACACCGGCATCTCCTGGACACTGCCCCGCCTGATCGGCCACGCCAAGGCGCTCGAACTGCTGTACTTCCCGCGCACGATCCCGGCCGCCGAGGCGCTGGACCTCGGCCTGGCGTCGTCGGTCGTCCCTGCCGCCGACCTGGAGCAGACGGTCGGGGAACTGGCTCTCAAACTCGCGGCCGGTCCGACGGTGGCGTACGGCGCTGTACGCCGGTCGCTCGGGTACTCCGCGAGCCACACGCTGGCCGAATCGCTCGCCTTCGAGGCCGGCAAGATGCAGGAAACCGGAGCCACCGAGGACCACCAGAACGCGGTCGCCGCGTTCGTCGCGAAGCAGAAGCCGACCTTCAACGGGCGGTAACCAGGCCTTGTAATCGTTTACGTAAGCGATTACAAACGCCTGTGTGAGGAAACTGCTGCTGCCTGCCCTGACCGCCGCCACGCTGGTCGGGAGTCTCGTCGTGCCCGGATCGAGCGCCGCCCCCGCGGCCGAACCCGGGGTGATCAAGTCCGCCGCCGTGCGTTCCACGACGCTCGGCGAGGACATCAACTACAACGTCTACCTGCCCGCCGGGTACGACGAGTCCACTCGCCGCTACCCCGTCCTCTACCTGCTGCACGGCCGGGGCGACTCGATGAGTGCCTGGACGCAGGTGAAAAGCCGGCTCGACGAGCTGATCGGGAGCGGCGCGATCCCGCCGGCGATCGCGATCATGCCGGACGCGCCGTGGAGCAGCCGGGCGAGCTGGTACGTCGACTCGGCCTACACCGGGACCGATCCGGGCCGACCGGTCGAGACGGCGTTCGTCAAGGACCTCGTGCCGCAGATCGATGCGACGTACCGGACGATCGCCGACCGGACCGGTCGCGCGATCGCGGGCTACTCGATGGGCGGCGCGGGCGCGCTGCGGTACACGCTCGCACACCCGGACGTGTTCGGCGCCGGGATCGTGCTCAGCCCGGCGGTGTACTTCCCGTTGCCGCCGAGCGATTCCAGCACCCGCGATTTCGGTGCCTTCGGCAAGGGCAAGGACCCGTTCGTCGAGGCGACGTACCTGAAGCTGAACTGGCCGGTGGCGCTGAAGTCGTTCGCGGCGAGCGGGCTGCAGTCGCACCTGTACATCGCGGTCGGCGACGACGAGTACAAGAACCCGAAGCCGATCGACGCCACGCACGACCTCGACTTCGAGGCGCACGTGGTCTACAACCAGGCGGCCCGGGTGCCGAACCTGACGTCGGAGTTCCGGGTCGTCGACGGCGGGCACGACTGGGACGTCTGGGGGCCGACGTTCGCCGAGGGCGCGAAGTACGTGTTCCAGTACCTCGGGAAGCCGCCGGCCACACCGATGCAGGCCGACATCACCGGTACGCCGGGCGACGACCGCGCCGGCGGAATCGCGACCGATGCCTCGGGCAACGTTTACCAGGCGCTCGCCGGGACCGACGTGACTCTCAACAAGTACACGGCGGACGGCTCCCTGGCATGGACACGCTCGATCGCGTCGGGTGGCACCGATCGTGCGTACGGCGTGCAGGTCGACGCCGACGGGCACGTTGTGGTGACCGGGTACACCAACGGCGATCTCGACGGCGCACACGCCGGAAACTCCACGGACGATGCGTTCGTCGCGCAGTACGACGCGGACGGGAACCGGCGGTGGCTCACGCAGTTCGGCGTACCCGGGGTGGCGGATCGCAGCTACTCGCTGGCGGTTGACGGGACCGATGTGTACGTCGGCGGTTATACGAAAGGTGCGTTGGGCGGGGCGAACCAGGGCGACAAGGACGTGTTCGTCGCGCGGTTCGATGCCGACGGGAAGCAGGTGTGGTTGCGGCAGAACGGGACCGCGGGCGAGGACAAGGGCATGGCGATCGCGGTGTCGGGCGGTTCGGTCTACCTCGGTGGGATGACGAGCTCGGCCGGTGGGATCGACGGGCTGCTGGCGCGCTACTCGACCGCGGGTGATCCGGTGTGGACCAAGCAGGTCGGTACGGCCGAATCCGATGAGGTGTGGGGGCTCGCGGCGGATCCCGCGGGTGGCGTCTACCTGACCGGGTACACGGCCGGCGACTTCGCGCGGACGTTGATCGGCGACAAGGACATCGTCGTGGCTCGGGCGGACGCGGACGGCGTCCTGACGTGGCGGGACCAGTTCGGTACGAGCGGGAACGACAAGGGCGCTGCGATCGCTGTCGACGCCGGCGGTTCGGTGTACGTCGGCGGGTTCACCGACGGCGCGCTGGAGACGCCACTCGGGAAGTTCGACGGCGTGCTGGCGAAGTACTCACCGGATCACACGCGGACCTGGACACGCCAGTTCGGTACGCCGGACGACGACGCCGCGGACGCTTACGCCGAAGCGAATCTGTACCTCACCACCACGACTGACGGCGCCCAGTTGAGCGGGCTGACCGGAACCGACGTGTTCCGGACCAGCTTCACCGCCGACGGCACGAACAGGCACCCGTAGAACGTTTGGTGGGCTCCACGACCGCGTTCCGGCCGGGCGAGTCACGGCCGGACAACCACCTGACAGTCGGGGAGCCCGCTGAACACCTCATCACGTTCCGTGCCCGGAGCACAACTCGTTCAGCCGTTTGTCTTTTGATTTCGGCAAAGAGCCTTATGCAGCTGCCTTTTGCAGATGCACGTGCACGAGAACTACCGGGCGATACAGCTCTTCAAGTGGTCGTTCACGATGCCCGTGGCCTGCATCAACGCGTACGCCGTGGTGGGTCCGACGAAGACGAAACCCTTCTTCTTCAGGGCCTTCGACATGGCAACCGACTCGGGTGTCGTGGCCGGTACGTCGGCCAGTGTCTTCGGGGCCTTGTGCTTGGCTGGCTGGAACGACCACAGCAGCTCGGTGAACTCGCCGTCGGCCAGCTCGAGCAGGGCGCGCGCGTTCGCGATCGTGGCGTTGATCTTCAGCCGGTTGCGGACGATCCCGGTGTCGGCCATCAGCCGCTCGAAGTCCGCGTCGCCGTATGCCGCGATCACCTCGGGGTCGAAGAACGCGAACGCCTTCCGGAAGTTCTCCCGCTTGCGCAGGATCGTGATCCAGGACAGCCCCGACTGGAACCCCTCGAGCGTCATCCGTTCGAACAGGCCGACGTCGTTGCGGATCTCCTTGCCCCACTCGTTGTCGTGGTACTCGATGTACTCCGGCGCCGAGGTCGCCCACCCGCAGCGCGGCTGCCCGTCCGGGCCGACGACCGTCACTGCGCGTCCGGCGACGACTGCTCGGCCTTGGGTTGGCTGAGCCGGAGGCGGTCGTACTGCTGCGCGGGGGTCAACTTCGCGGGCGCGGGTTCTTCCGCTGCCGGCTGCTGGGCCGGCTGCTGGGTCGGCTGCGCTGGCGGCTGCTCGGCCGGCTCTGGCGGGGGCGGCGTACGGCGTGGGGTCACCGGCTGGGACCGGGCCTCGAGTACGGCGCGGGCCTCGGCCTGGAGGCGCTCGTACTCGTCCTGAGCGCGCTGAATCGCCCCAGGAAACTCCCGCGTCCGCGGCGCGTCCTCCTCGTCGTGCCTCCGGTCCACAGGCTCATCCGCAGCGTCCGCCGGCTCATCGGCCGCGGGCTCGGCCGCGGGCTCGACTGTGGGCTCGACTGTGGGCTCGACTGTGGGCTCGGCTGCCGGCTCCGGGAAGTCGCCGCCGACCAGAATCGGCGGCTGCATCCCGGTGTCCTCGAACTCGCCGTCGTCGTACGCCGCGGAGGTGAACCCGTGGCCCTCGGGCGACTCGACGATCGGCGCGACCGCCCGCTCCAGGTCGGCGATCCGGCGGTCGCGTTCGGCCACCTCGCGGGCGATCCGTTCGAGCAGCGTGTCGACCTCGTCCATCCGGTAGCCGCGCACCCCGACCGCGAACCGGGCACCCTCGATGTCGACCGACGTCAGCGCCTGCCGGGCCGGCACCGTCATGTCCGGCCGGTCGTCGTACGCCGTACCCATGGCACCCCAACGACCCGAGGCCACGACAGCGACAGCCCCGATCAATAAGACGACGATCAGCCCGAAGAACCACATCACGGGTCCGATCGTGCCATGCCGCCCGAGTCAACCGCGAAGACGCCCAGCTTTTCAGCTCCCGTCGGAGCCGAGGCGGCGGGTTTCGGAGGCTTCCCCGGCCTCGTGGGCGGCGGCCTCGGCGGCCTCCTCCGCGGCGGCGTCGGCGAGTTCGCCGGCCTTGACGATGTAGCTGATCGCCTCGTCGACGTCGTCGGTGACGACGAACATGTCCAGGTCGGCGGCGGAGATCTTGCCGTCGGAGAGCATCGTGGTGCGCAGCCAGTCGACCAGGCCGCCCCAGTACGACGTACCGAACAGCACGACCGGGAACGACGTCACCTTGCGGGTCTGCGCCAGCGTGAGCGCCTCGAACAGCTCGTCGAGCGTGCCGAACCCGCCCGGCATCACGACGAAGCCCTGGGCGTACTTCACGAACATCGTCTTGCGGGTGAAGAAGTACCGGAAGTTCATCCCGATGTCGACCCAGTCGTTCATGCCGTTCTCGAACGGCAGCTCGATGCCGAGCCCGACCGACACGCCGCCGGCCTCGGAGGCGCCCTTGTTCGCCGCCTCCATCACGCCCGGCCCGCCGCCGGTGATCACGGCGTACCCCGCCTGGACCAGCTTCCGCCCGAACTCCTCGGCGGCCGCGTACATCGGGTCGTCGACCTTGGTCCGGGCGGACCCGAACACGCTGATCGCCGAGCCGAGCTCGGCCAGCATGCCGAACCCCTCGATGAACTCCGACTGGATCCGCAGCACCCGCCACGGGTCCGTGTGCACCCAGTCCGACGGGCCGCGGCTGTCCAGCAGCCGCTGCTCGGAGGTGGAGTGCTGCACCTGCTTGCGGCGCATCACGATCGGCCCGCGCTGCTGCTGGCCGACCGGGCGGTCGGGGTGGATCGATGGTTCTGACATGCTTCCAGGTTATTGCCTGAGCGGTAACCGGGCCCGCTTACGCGCGGTCTGTCAACCAAGTCCTCAGCCGCTGTTCACACAGCTCGATCTCGGCCTCGGGCACGAACTCGTCCTGCTTGTGCGCGTACAGCGGGTCGCCCGGCCCGTAGTTGACCGCCGGTACGCCGAGCAGCGTGAACCGCGCCACGTCCGTCCACCCGAACTTCGGCTGCGGTTCCCCGCCGACGACCTGCAGGAACGCCGCCGCGGCCGGCCGCTCCAGCCCGGGCAGCCCGCCGGGCGCCGAGTCCGTGACGACCACGTCGTACCCCTCGAAGACCTCCCGCAGGTGCGCCTCGGCCTCCGCCTCGGACCGGTTCGGCGCGAACCGGTAGTTGATCGTCACCGTGCACAGGTCCGGTACGACGTTCCCGGCGACGCCGCCGGTGATCGCGACCGCGTTCAGGCCCTCGCGGTACTCGAGCCCGTCGATCGGTACCCGGCGCGGCTGGTAGGCCTGGAGCCGCGCGAGTACGTCGCCCGCGGCGTGGATCGCGTTGCTGCCCATCCACGAGCGGGCCGAGTGCGCCCGCTCGCCGCGGGTGGTCACCTCGATCCGCATCGTGCCCTGGCAGCCGGCCTCGACGACCGCGTTCGACGGTTCCATCACGACCGCGAACACGCCTTCGAGCAGCTCGGGGTTGGAGCGGGTCAGCTTGAACAGACCGTTGCGCTCGGCCTCGATCTCCTCGCAGTCGTAGAACACGTACGTGACGTCCCGGTTCGGCTCGTCGAGGGTCGCGGCCAGGCGGAGCGCGACCGCCACACCGCCCTTCATGTCGCAGGCGCCGAGGCCGTGGATCAGGCCGTCGGCGCGGCGGGCCGGGAGGTTGTCGTTCAGCGGGACCGTGTCGAGGTGACCGGCCAGCACGACCCGCTCGGCACACCCGAGATCGGTGCGCGCGACGACGGTGTTGCCGTGCCGGAACACCTTCAGGTGCGGGTACGCCGAGAGCGCCTTCTCCACCTTGTCCGCGAGCTTCTCCTCGGTACCGCTCACCGAGGAGATGTTGACGAGCTGCTCGGTCAGGTCGGACGCCGACGCGGTCAGATCCAGCTTCATGAGGCCTCCGGGGGCAGGAACACGCAGAACTCGTTGCCTTCGGGGTCGGCGCAGACGTGCCAGCCGATCTCGTCGTCCTTGGGTCGCAGCAGTGTCGCACCCGCGTCGAGGACCGGCTGCAGGGCGGAGGCGGTGACGTCCCAGTGCACGCGGTTCTTGACCGTCTTCGGCTCTGGTACGGGGACGAACACCCAGTACTTGAACGGCATCCCGGGCACGTTCTCGAGCCAGCGGTACGGACGGCCGGGCCGGCTGTTGACGTCGCCGCCCACCACCCCGGCCCACCACCGCGCCTGCGCCTCCGGGTCGGCCGAGTCGACGATCAGCTCCATCAGCCGGTACGCAGGAACCGTCTCGCGGACGAATCCGCAGAACTCACCGCCCTCAGGATCGGTCAGCACCGTCCATCGCTGCTCCTCGCTCGCCGGGGTGTGGACCGCGGCGCCCATCCGTTCCAGGTCCTCGACCGCGCCGGTGACGACGTCGAGGTGGACGCGGTTCTTGACGGTCTTCGGCTCCGGGACCTTGCACATCCACACGGTCTTCTCGGGTACGTCGCCGACCAGCACGTTCGGATTGTCGGTCGGTGTCGTCAGGCCGAGCGCCCGGCCCCAGAACGCGGCCATCTCGCTCGGCGAGCCCACGTCCACGCACAGGTCCTTGAAACGCGCGATCGTCATGACGCCCAGGCTATCGGCCGGTGCGCTTGCGGTAGTGCCGGTTCACCCGTTCGCGGTTCCCGCAGGACGGCGAACACCAGGTCTGCCGCGGATCGTCCTGCAGGAAGTACTTCACACACCGCGCCGCCGGGCAGGCCTTCAGCCGATGCCGGTCCGGCCCGACCATGAACTCGATCGCCGACCGCCCGACCGCGCCGATCAGCAACTCCACCGGATCCCCGGTCCGGTACGCCCACTTGGCGCGCGGGGCGTCCTCCCACTCGAGGTAGGTCGTTCCCAGCCTGGCCGCCGCCTCGTTCACCCTGCGCAGGGCCTCCGGAAACTCCATCAGCCGATCCGCATCGGCCTTCGACGGCTCCCCCGGCGCGACCGCCCGCGCGAACAACGCCCGTACCGCCCCCCGCATCCGCCGCAACTCCCGCCACGCCCCGGAACCGTCGACGTCGGGGAGGATTTCTGCCCGATCCGGGTGCAAAAGCTTCCCCGAGTCCGAGTCCGGCGAGGGGTGCAGGACGTCGGCGACGAGGGGATTGTTTTCGGTCAGCCAGGCAGCCGTCTCCGCCGGGGTGGAGAGGAGGTCCGCGACGCCGCCGTGGCCGTCGTGCTTGATCGTGGCCGCGAGGGCGAAAGCCAGGGTGGTCATCTGGCGATACTAATGGGATATTCGCTTGCTGCCATGTGAATACCTCCTCTAGGGTCTCGACCCGTGAGCGATCTCCGCACGCGCCTCCGCGCCGTACCGACTCTGACCGGGACTCCGCCGCTCTGGGATCCGTCGCAGAGCCCCCGGATCCCGCACGAGCTGTTCGTCGACTGGTTGCTGACGGCGATCGACCGCGGCGTTGTCGAGCCGTGCGCCGCCACGCTCTCCACGGTCCGCCCCGACGGCCGGCCGAACGCGCGGGTGCTGATCCAAGGACGTCACCGCCGACGGCTGGCAGTTCGCGTCCACGTCGACCAGCCGCAAGGGCTCGGAGTTGGCGGCTTCGCCGTACGCGGCCCTGACGTTCTACTGGATCCCGCTCGGCCGGCAGGTCCGCGTATCCGGCCGGGTCGCGCCCGCGGCACCCGAAGAATCCAAGCGCGACTTCCTGCAACGGCCGGCCGCGGCCCGGGCGGAGGCGCTGGTCGGCAAGCAGAGCGCCGTACTCGCGGATCGCGCGGACATCGATGCCGCGGTCAAGGAACAGCTGGACCGCCTGACGCTCGAGCCGGACCTGGTCGCGCCGAACTGGACGCTGTACACGCTGCACGCGGACGAGGTCGAGTTCTGGCAGGCCGACCCGAACCGCCGGCATCTCCGGCTGCGGTACACCCTCGATGACACCTGGACGAAGGAGCTGCTGTGGCCCTGAACGACGTACGCGCGATCGCCGACCAGTTGCTCGCGCTCACCGCCGGGCTGGACGAGGACACCGCCCGCGGCGACTCCGTCCTCCCCGGCTGGACCCGCGGCCACGTGATCACCCACCTGGCGAACTTCTCCGAAGCCATGACCCGCCAGGTCGAAGAGGCCCTCCAAGGCCGCCTGATCGAGGTCTACGACGGCGGCCGCCCGGCCCGAGACGCCGCCATCGAATCCGGCGCCCACCGCCCCGCCGCCGACCTGAAGACCCACCTGACCCAGGCAGTCACCACCCTGATGACCTCCTGGGAGAAGGTCGGCCCGACGGACTGGCCCCTCCCCATCCTCCACCGCAACAGCAACCTCGCCGCCGGCCTCCAGGCAACCTGGCGAGAACTCACCATCCACACCTCAGACCTCAATCTGGGCATCAACCCAGCAACCTGGTCCGAAGACTTCTGCCTACACCTCCTGGACTTCCTCCGCCCCCGCACCCCCGACAACATCCACCTGATCCTCCAATCACCCACCACCACCTGGGAGAACGGCACGGGCGAGGAGGTAGAGCTGGCCGGCGCCCTGACAGACCTAACCGCCTGGTACGCCGGCCGCCCAGCCCCCGGCCCGATCACCGGCTCAACCCCCGAACTGCTCCCCTGGCCCTAGTTGACTGTGAAGTCGTCGAGCTGGATCCAGGTGTCTTTGTTGGGGGCGTTGAAGCCGGCGTAAACCGTTAGTTCGTGGACGCCGGCTGGGACTGTCACCGTGACTTCGTGGTGGACGTAGCCGGTGCCGGCGCCGAAGGTGGTGCTGGCGAGGTCTGTGGTGCCGTTGCGGACGCCGAAGCGGCCCTGGTTTGCGGGGAGGTTGGCGGAGGCGTTGATCCAGGAGCCGAAGGTGTACGTCGTACCTGGTACCACCGGCACGTTCTGGTAGAGGTCGCTGAAGCCCGTGCAGGTGCAGCGGATCCAGCCGTTGTTGGCTCCGGAGTGCGCGAAGCCCAGGCCGCGGTCGACGCCGTTGGCCGCAGTACCTTCGAACAACCACGCCGGCTTCCCGCCGCCGGTCCCTTCGAAGCCACCGTCCGCGAGCTGCGCCACGAACCGCACCGCCAGCTCCGAGACCGTCGTGTACGAACGCGTCCCACCCGGCAGCCCGATCACCCGTACGCCATCGGTTTCCTGCGTCGGGAACGTGATCGTGTACGTCGTGTTCGCTCCCGCCGACGCAGCACCCGGATACGCAGGCGACACCGTCTGCGATCCGACCTCGACCCACTGCCCGTCGCGGCGAACCTGCACCCGCGGCCGTCCGGTGAAGTACCCGCCCTCCGCGGACACCGCGCCCGACGTGAACTCGACGTTGTTCACCTTGTGCCGTGCCGGCCATTCGTACCCCCACCACGAAGCACCCTTCACCTCGTCGTCGAAGTCGGACTCGCTGCCCGTCTTCGACCCGTCGTTCATCAGCGCGAGGCTCCCGGACTGCGACGACTTGGAGATCGCCACCGCACCCGTGGACGACGCAGCCAGGTTGTCCGGCCCCGGCAGGTTCGAAGCAGGCGTGTCGACCGACGGGGTCAGTACCAGTTTGCGCAGGTTGAAGTTGTACACCGACGTACCGATCCCGCCGCCACCGCACGGGCACACGTTCGCCTGGAGGTACATCGTCCGACCGTCCGGCTGGACGAACTTCGACGGAATCGTCACGGCGTACCCGCCGTACTTCGACGTCGACCACGGATACCCGCCGAAGTCCTTGGACAGGAAGTGCTTCCACGGTCCCCACGGCGTCGGCGACTCGTAGAACTCGAACGTGTACTCCGTCCACGACGTGTAGACATATCGCTTCTGCGCCGGCAGGTACGTGACGCCGCCCTGGCTGATCACGCTCAGGTTCGAGGCATTCGTTCCGTACGTCTGCGCGTACAACCGTCGCGTGTCGGTTAGCACCGGCTTGCGGTCCACGAGCTTCGCCGACCACCCGGACCCGGTGTAGAACTTCCACGCGCTCCGGTTCTGCACCTCGTCGCGCGGCACCCGTGCCAGGTACACCGACTGCGGATCGGCGACCGTGTCGTCGAACGAGTCCCGCCAGTTCCCGTCCAGCCCGTAGGCGTAGACGTACGCGTCCGGCGCCAGCGCTCCACCGCGGCCGAAGTCCGCGAACCAGATCGTCGTGAACACGTGGTCGGAGAACATCGGCTTGGACTTGTCCCAGGTCCAGGTCCGCCCGTGGTCGGTCGACTTCAGGATCGTCGCGGCCGGTACGTCGTTGAAGTCGAGCGCGAGGTCCTGCACGGCCAGGTACAGCGTGTCCCCGACGCACACCATCCCGGTCGGCTTCCGGTTGTACCCGCCGCCGCTCCAGATCTGGCCGACTTGGTCGCCTTTCGAGATCGTTGCCCCGGACAAGTTTCCCGGCGTACCGGTGATCTCGCTGACCGCGACGTCGGCGAAGTCACCGTCGACGCTGAAGCCCTTGCCGTCACCGTTGGCGGCGTACAGCTTGTCGTTCTTGGCCCAGCAGGACGGCCACAGGTCACCGTCGCTCTTGCTGGGCGTCCCCTTCGACTCGACCTGCACGGTCCCGATCGGAGTGGTCGACGGTGCCGGCCGGGAGGCTGGTGACTGGGTGAGCAGTGTCGCCGTTCCGAAGACCAGCGGCAGGACAGCAAGCAAGGCCCCACGCTTCATGAGCTATCCCTTTCATTTGAGACCGGTGGTCTTCATCGCGTCGACCAGGCGGCGCTGGCCGGCGACGAAGACCACGACGGTCGGGATGGCCGCGATCACCGCGGCCGCGAGAATCAAATTCCAGGCGGCGGCGTACTGACCCTGCATGCCGGAGATGCCGAGCTGGATCACCCGCAGGTCCGGATTCCGGGTGATGGTCAGCGGCCAGAGGAACGCGTTCCAGTTGGCCAGGAAGAACAGCACCGACAGCGACGCGAGCACCGGCCGGCTGAGCGGCAGGATGACGCTCCAGTACCGGCGCCAGTACCCGCAGCCGTCGAGGTCGGCCGCCTCCTCGAGTTCCCGCGGGATGTTCAGGTAGTACTGCCGGAGCAGGAAGATCCCGAACGCGTGGAAGATGCTCGGTACGATCAGGCCGGCGTAGCTGTCGAGCAGTCCTAGCTGCTTCGCCACCAGGAAGAGCGGAACCAGGATCACCGGCAGCGAGACGAGCAGCGTCGACATGATCCCGGAGAAGATGATCCCGCGGCCCGGGAACCGCAACCGGGCCAGCGCGTAGGCCGCCATCGAGTGGAAGAACAGTGCGACCACGGTGACCGTGACCGAGACGATCGCCGAGTTCAGCATGAAACGCGGCATCGGGATCTTCAGCAGCACGTACTGCAGGTTGCTCAGCGTCCAGTGTTGCGGCCAGCCGAAGTTGAACACTTCCTCGGCGGGCTTCAACGCACTGATCAGGATCCACAGCAGCGGCAGGATCGCGATGATCGCCAGGACGTGAGCGAGGATCGGGACGACTCTAATCTTCGTCAAAGCGGCCTCCTCGGGTGAAGCCGAACATCAGGCCGGTACAGACGATCAGCAACGCCACCACCACGGTCGTCAGCGCCGCGGCGTACCCCATGTTGTTGAAGGTGAACGCCTGCTCGTAGATGTAGAGCACGACCGTGCTGGTCGCGCGGGCCGGGCCGCCCTTCGTGAGGACGTAGACCAGGTCGAAGGCCTGCAGGCCGGTGACCGCGCCGATCGTCGAGTTCACCACGACGAAGAAGCTGGTCGGCCGGAGCAGCGGCCAGATCACGTACCGGAACCGTTGCCAGGGGCCCGCACCGTCGATCGCGGCAGCGTCCTCGAGCTCCTTCGGCACGTCTTTGAGACCGGCCAGGAAGACCAGCATCTGGTACCCCATCAGGAACCAGACGCTGATCACCACATAGGTGCCGAGGGCAAGCGACGGCGTACCGAGGAACGACACGTCACCGAGGCCGAACGGCGCCAGCAGCCGTGACAGCGCGCCCCGCTTGTCGACGAGCAGGAACTGCCAGATCAGGCCGACCACGACCAGGCTGACGACGTTCGGCAGGAAGAACGCGGAGCGCACCCAGCCGATGCCCTTGAAGTGGTTGCGGACCAGCATCGCCAGCGCGAAGCTGACCACGAACGCGATCGGCACGAACGAGACGACGTACATCGCGGTCACCTTGAGCGACGCCCAGAGCTGGTCGTCGCCGGCCATCAACCGGTAGTTGCCGAGTCCGATGAACTGGTAGTTGCCGAAGCCGTCGACCTTGAAGAACGCGACCCCGAACGCGAGCAGCATCGGGATCGCGACGAAGATCAGCAGGCCGAGGGTGTCCGGCGCGAGGAAGGCGTAGGCCGCCAGCGCCTCGCGCCGTTTTCTGGTCATTCCCGTGCGCTGCGCCCGCGGCTTCACCACACGCTCGGAGGGCGGGGAGATCGTGGTCACCATCAGCTGATCGGCGCACCTTGGTAGGTCTTCAGGAACGTGTCGATCTTCTGGGCGGCGTCGGCCGCGGCCTTGGCCGGATCGGCACCGTTCAGCTGGCAGGCCTGGATCGCGTCCGCGATCGGCTGGTACACCTCCGGTGGGAACCGCGGCTCGGGCTTGCCGGTCGGCGCGATCTCGTTCGCGAACTTCTTCAGCACACCGTCGGCGAAGGCACCCTTGGCGTCCGCAGCCTCCTGCACAGACTTGCGTGGCGGCAGGTTGGTCTTCACCACGGTGTTCCACTGCCGCTGCCGTTCGACCCCGGCCGCGTCGGTGGAGCCGAGCGCCCAGGCGATGAACTTGGCCGCCGCCTCCGGGTTCTTGCCCTTGGAGTTCGCGACGAACGCCCAGCCGCCGAGGTCGGTCGAGGGCTGTCCGCCGGCCGGTGTCGGCAGCGGGATGATCCCGTACTTGAACGTCTTCGCCTTGGACCGCATGTCGGCGACGGCCCAGATACCGCTCTGCTGCATCGCGGCCGCGCCGGAGCCGAGGTTCGACAGCACGTCACCGCCGCCGGTACCGAGCGACTTGCGCGGAGCGACCTTGGTCTTGATCGTGTCGCCCCAGAACTTCAGCGCCTGGACGGCGGCCGGCGAGTCGAAGGCGGCCTTGCCGTCCTTGATCGCGGTGCCGTCACCCTGCCAGAGGAACGGGTACCAGGTGAAGTTCTGGTAGTAGCCGGGCGCGGTCTCGAACATCACGCCGTACCGGTCCTTGCTGGTGAGCTTCTGCGCGACCGCCAGCGTCTGGTCCCAGGTCTTCGGCAGGTCGGCCTCGGACAGGCCGGCCTTCTCGAACGCGGCCTCGCTGTAGTACATCGCGAGCGGCTCGATCTCCATCGGCAGGCCGTAGACCTTGCCGTCGACGCTGCGCGCCTCGAGCAGACCGGGCAGGTAGTCCTTCTTGGACTCCTCGGACAGCGCCGGCCCGAGGTCCTGCAGCACGCCGCCGTTGTAGTAGCGCAGGAAGTCGCCGGGGCTGATCAGGAAGATGTCCGGGCCCTGGCCGGACTGGAACGCGGTCTGCAGCGTCGACCCGTTCATGTAGTCCTTGTTCGGGACGTAGCGCAGCTTGACCTGGACGTCGTTGTTCTTGTTCCACTCCGCGACCGTGTCGACGAACCACTTGCTCTGCGGGCCCCGGTCGTCGGACGGACCGTAGAAGTTCCAGAACGACAGCTCCTTGGCGCTGCCGCCGGAGGAGTTGCCGCCGCCACAGGCGGACAGCAGCGGTACGCCGGCGGCGGAGGCGGCGAGCGCCCCGAGCCCGCCGCGGAGGACGGACCGGCGGCTGAACCGGGCGGGAGAGGTTGTTGCGGCCATCAGGGACTCCTCGAAGGGCAATCGATTTCTCGCAATGTACGAGCGACCGACTGCGCGGTCAAGGGCGGACCGGGGATCGATGTGATCAAGTCCGCCGATTCCCGCGTGCACACAGGGTTTCGCCTCGGTGGTAGCCGTTGACACCGGCTGATCGCACTGCCTAATCTGCGGAAATCGATTTCTGAGATGAGAGGCGCTGGGATGCCAGTTGTGCCGAGCCGTAGAGACCTGGTCGCACTGGGTCTCCAGGCGGCGCGGGACGCCATCGAGACCGAAGCAGCAGCCGTGTCGGCCCTGGCCGACCGGCTCGACGGGGTGTTCCTGGACGTTCTGATCGCGGTCGCCCGGTGCGAAGGTCACCTGGTCGTGACCGGTCTCGGCAAGTCGGGGCTGGTCGGGCGGAAGATCGCCGCGACGCTCGCCAGTACCGGTACGCCGGCCACCTTCATCCACTCCGCCGACGCGCTGCACGGGGATTCCGGCGCGGTCACACCGCGCGATCTCGTCCTCGCTCTGTCCGCGTCGGGTGAGACGGCCGAGGTGTGCGCGTTCGTCCGGATGCTGCGCGAGCGGGAAATCCCGGTGATCGCGATGACCGGGCGTGAGGAGTCGACACTGGCACGGCTGGCGACGTACACGCTGGACACCATGGTCTTGCGGGAGGCCGATCCGTTGAACTTGGCACCGACCGCGTCCACCACGGCGTCGCTGGCGATGGGCGATGCGCTCGCGTGCGCGCTCGTCGTACTGCGGGAGTTCAGTCATCACGACTTCGCGCAGTTCCATCCGTCCGGTGCCCTGGGCAAGCGTCTCCTGGGGGACGCATGACGGACGTGTGCGTGCTCGGGTCGTTCATGAAGGACCTGGTCGCCTCCGCCGAGCGGCGGCCGTTGCCGGGCGAGACGCTGCACGGAACCGGGTTCGCCGAGTTCCTCGGCGGGAAGGGTGTGAACCAGGCGATCGCGGCGGCGCGGATGGGCGCGCGGACCGCGATCGTCGGCACGATCGGCGCGGACCGGTACGGCGAGGAGTTCCTCGAACTGCTGGCGTCGAACGGGGTCGACACGTCGTGGGTGGTGCGGCATCCGTCGCTCGGTACGGGGGTCGGGCTGCCGCTCGTACTGCCTGACGGCGGGAACTCGATCATCATCGTGTCCCGTGCGAATGCGGCGATCACCACACTGGACGTGGAGGCCGCGGCCGACGTACTGACCGCAAGCAAGGTGCTGAGCGTGCAACTCGAGCTACCGGTCGAGGCAAGCCACGCCGCCCTCCGGCTCGCCTCGACCGCGGGCGGCACGACGATCCTCACGCCGGCCCCGGTCGGGCCGGTCGATCCGGCGCTGGCTGGGCTGGCAGGGTACGTCGACATCCTGGTGCCGAACGAGGTCGAGGCGGCGGCGCTGACCGGGCTGAACTGCGACGACGAGTCGCAGGTGCCGATGATCGCGCGCAAACTCGCCGAGGACTGGGACCTGCGCGGCTGCGTCGTCACGCTCGGCGCGCGCGGGGCGTACGTGCTCGACCGGGCCGGCAGCTTCGAGGAACGGATCGCGCCGTACGCCGTCGACACCGTGGACACCGTCGGCGCGGGCGACGCCTTCTGCGGCTCACTCGCGGCCTCACTCGCGGACGGTGCCGACCTGGTCGACGCGGTTCGGCTGGCCAACGCCGCCGGCGCCCTGTCCACCACCGTCAACGGCGCCGCCGATTCCGCCCCCGTCCGCGCCGCCGCCATCGCGCTGCTGGAGTCGACGGCCTCATGAGATCCTTTCGGACGGATCGGAGTTAGAGTGCGATCCAGACGACCATCGGATCTCCAGCGGGGAGCGGGTATGACGACGATCTACGACGTCGCGCGTAGGTCGGGGGTGTCTCCGGCGACGGTCTCCCGGGTGCTGAGCGGCCGGCGGAACGTGGATCCCGAGCTGTCCGAGAAGGTCCGCGCCGCGGTCGCCGAGCTCGGGTACCGCCCGAACGGCGTCGCCCGGAACTTGCGCAAGTCGTCGACGAACCTGTGGGCGGTGGTCATCTCCGACATCGAGAACCCGTTCTTCACCTCACTCGTCCGCGGCCTCGAGGACGTCGCACAGACCGAGGGCTACCACGTCGTACTGTGCAACTCCGACGAGGACCCGGCGAAGGAAGCGGCGTATGCGTCGGCCGTGCTGACCGACCAGATGGCCGGCGTGGTGATCTCGCCGACGTCGACCGCGGAAGGCGTCCAACTGCTCGCGGACGCGAAGATCCCGCTGGTGATGATCGACCGCCGCGTCGAGGGAGTCGAGGCCGACACCGTGCTGGTCGACAACGAGCACGGCGCGTTCGAGGGCGTCAAACACTTGATCGACGGCGGCTACCAGCGGATCGCCTGCATCACCGGTCCCCGGAAGGTCTCCACCGCGATGGACCGGCTGGCCGGCTACCGGTCGGCGCTGCGCGCGGGCGGCATCCGGTACGACAAGGACCTGGTCCGGCACGCCGACTTCCGCGAGGCGGGTGGGTACGCCGCGATGGAAAGCCTGCTCGAACTACCGAATCCCCCCGAGGCGCTGTTCGCCACCAACAACCTGATGACCGTCGGCGCCCTGGAATGCCTTGCCCGCAAGGGCCTCCGCGCCCCCGACGACATCGCCATCGTCGGCTTCGACGACATCCCCTGGGCCGACCTGGTCATCCCCAGCCTCACCACCGTCGCCCAACCCACCTACGAACTCGGCCGCACCGCCGGCATGCTCCTCAAAGACCGAACCACCTCCCCCGGCCGCCCACCCTCCACCGTCACCCTCAGAACCGAACTCCACATCCGAGCCACCTCCGCGCCGAAGAGGTAGCGTTCACAGCAGTTCGATTTGGCTGAGGGTTGTGGGGGTCGGGAACGTCAGGCGGTAGTGCTGGTAGGTGCCTGGGGTAGGGATGGTGAAGGGGCGGAGTTGGCGGGGCCAGGGGAAGGATTGGGAGTCGCGTTCGTCGAGGACGGTCCAGGTGGTTCCGTCGGCGGAGGCTTCCAGGCGCCAGGCGGTGGGTGGGGTGGTGCTGCCCGAGGTCAGGGTGTAGAGGGTTGGGGTGGCAGGAGTTGGCAGGGACCAGGTGAGCTCTTCGACAACGGCGGAGGTTGTGGAGGTGTCGTCGAAGAGGGGGTTGGTGGGGTCGGTGGGGATCAGGTCGACGAGGGGGGTTGCCACCTGGTCGTCGAGGGTCAGGCCGGGAGGGAGCTCCAGGGTTGCCCAGTCGGACGGGTCGGGGCCGAGGGTGAACGTCAGTTCGGTCGCGGCGGTCAACGAAGCGTGGCTGATGGATGCTACCGGCAACTGTTTGCCGTCGACCAGGACCTCTTGTACGTAAGGGTTTTCGGCCCCGGAAGCAGTGATCGTCAGCGGTCGACCGCCCAGCGGTGACACGACTACCCGCGGGAAGAGCGGTGAGCCGATGGCGTACTCCGGAGCGCCGACGCGGAGCGGATACAGACCGAGTGCGGCGAAGAGGTACCACGCGGACATCTCCCCGTTGTCCTCGTCGCCCGGGTAGCCCTGGCCGATCTGCTCCCCGACGTACAGCCGGTCGAGTACCTCGCGGACGATCGCCTGGGTCTTGTACGGCGTACCGGCGTAGTTGTACATCCAGGCGATGTGATGCGCCGGCTGGTTCGAGAAGCCGAACTGGCCCATCCGGACCGCCTGCGCCTCGACCATCTCGTGGATGACGATGTCGTACGTCCCCTTCTTCACCGCCAGCTCCGGCGTCGCGAAGAACGCGTCGAGCTTCGCCTCGAGGCCGCGCGGACCGCCGTACAGGTTGGCCAGGCCGCGCGGGTCGTGCGCGACGTGGAACGCGAAGTTCCAGCCGTCGGTCTCGGTGAAGTCGCCGCCCCACTCCTCCGGGTCGAACTCGGCCGGCGTCTTGGCGAAGCTGCCGTCCGGGCGACGGCCCTGGAAGAAGTTCACCGCGTCGTCGAACAGCAGTACGTAGTTCAGCGACCGTCGGAGCAAGTACGAGGCTTCCTCAAGTAGTTGCTCGCGGCGCTCATCGAACCGATCAGCCAGTTGCAACGCCATCTGTGCCAGACCGAAGTCGTTCAGATAGGCCTCGAGCGACCACGACACGCTCTCCTCGGTGTCCGTGCTCACATACCCGGCGAAGAACCCGGTCTCCACGCCTTTGCGCCCGACCTCGGTCGCCTCCGGCGCGACGGTCGCGTTCCGCAGACCGGCCTCGTACGTCGCCAACGCGTCCGGCAGCTCCACGCCCTTCAGATAGACGTCCGCGAACGACACGTCCGAACTGGTCCCGGTCATGCAGTCCGCGTACCCCGGCGACGACCACCGCGCGATCCACCCGCCGTCGCGGTACTGCTGCACGAACCCGTCCACCAGCTCGCCTGTCAGTGCGGGATAGAAGAGCGCGTACGCCGGCCACGCGGTCCGGTACGTGTCCCAGAACCCGTTGTTCACATACATTTTCCCAGGCCGCACGACCGCATTGGTCGCCCGCGACGTCGCCTCACCGGCAACCGGCAGAACCGGGCTCGCGTACTGGTACTCCGGGTGCTCAGCGGTCCCGGTGTTCTCGAAGTGCGAGTTCGGGTAGAGGTTCAGCCGGTACAGGTTCCCGTACACGGTCCGCAGCTGCGGGGGCGTCGCACCCTCGGGGCGGATGACCGCAAGACGCTCGTTCCAGATCGCGTTCGCGGCCGCCTGGATCTCCTCGAACGGCCGCCCGTCCAGCTCGAGCGCGAGGTTGTGCCGCGCCTGCTCGACGCTGATGAACGAGGTCGCGATCCGCAGTGTCACCTCGAGCACGTCGAAACTCGCCGCGCGGGCGTTGGCGCGCCCACCGGTCGCCGGCCCGAAACCGATCGGTGCGGTGGAGAACTCGCCGTAGCAGTACATCCGGGTGAGGCCCGACTCGGATCGCTGCGATCCGTTCTCGACCCACCCCGTGACCGCGATGCCGTCGTACGTGAACCCGCCGTTCTCGTCGATCGTGTCGAAGATCAGGTGCTTCCCGGCCGCGCCCGCCGGAAAGGTGAACCGGAAGATCGCGCCGTGGTCGGTCGGCGTCAGCTCGGCGCGGATGCCGTTCGCGAGCGCGACCGAGTACAGGTCGGGCCGCGCGATCTCGTCGTCGTGGCTGAACGCCGACGCCCGCGCGACCGGGTCGCCCAGCGGTTCCGCGGCGGCGACCGGCATGATCGTCAGCTGATCGCGGTCCCCCATCCACGGACTCGGCTGGTGCGAGAACGTGAGGCCCTGCAGCTCCGGGCGGTTGTCCGCGTTGTTGGTGCGGTGGTACTCGTACGGCCAACGGTACGTCGACGCGTCGGTGACGGGTGTGAGGAAGTTGAACCCGTTCGGCCACGCGGTGATCGGCAGCGTGTTCCCGCGGGAGAAGTCGTGGCTGGCGTTGGTACCGCGCCGCGTGTCGACGTACGCCACGAGGTCCGACCCGTCCGGTTCCGCCGGCGCCGGCCCGACCTCGACGTCGTCGATCCACCCCGCGAAGTCCGCCGAGCCGGGCGCGTCGACCACCAGCATCAGTTGCGCGATGGTCTTTCCCGCGGCCGCGGTCAGGTCGACCTGTACGTCGTTCCACTGGTCGGCGTACAGGATCTTCGCCGCACCCTGACCCGCGGCATCGGCGGGCTTCCCGTACTGGTCGACGCCGGCGAACCGGGAGCCGTCCGCGAACACGACCTCGACCGCCACGTACGTCGCGGCATACGTCAGCCCTGCATCCAGCCCCGGATAGATCTTGTACCGCAGTCGATCCCGCGCCGCGACCAGCTGTCCACCACCAGGCAGCACGACCTCTTGCCGCCCGCCGGCAACCCCCGAATACCGGGTCCCGTCCACGCTGCTGAATCCGCCCCGCGAACTCGTCGGGCCACCCGGTCCACCGCCAGTCTCGATCTGCACGCAGCAATCCTACGAATCAACAAGGCGGCGCAGGTGGAACGTTTCCATCGTGGACGTTCTCACGCCAGTTGCTCCACCAGCTCTGCGAGTTCGGCGAGCAGCGGGGCGATCCAGTCCTCCGAGCCGGGGATCGTCCGGACGCCCTCCGCCATCACGAATGTCGCCGCGAGCAGGCAGAAGCACGCTCCGCCGACGAGCAGTTGCCGATCCACCAGAAACGGATCGGTTCCCGACACCTCGACATACCGCGCGAGGATCGGGCCGCGTTCGTAGCCGAGGGCAACGGCGTCACGGATCAGCGTGTACAAGTCGCTCAGGTGCGGCGCGAGGTACGCCAACGGCCAGTCGACCGCGGTCCACCGTGTGCCGTCCGTGACCAGGTTCTTCGGGACGAAGTCCCCGTGCACCACGCCGAGCGGCGCGTCCTGGTGCAACCGTTCGAGCGCCTCGACCAACGGCTCCAGATCGAGCTCGACCCACCCGGCGAGCTCCTTCACCCGCTCCGGCGGGAACCCGGGCGGCCCGTCCACCGGCGCGGTGTGGATCCGCGCCACCAGTTCCGCAGCGGCCAGGAACCCGTCCGCGGTCGGCTCCTGTTCCAGCGTCACCCGGCCGACGTCGGACAGCACGATCACGCCGTCAGCGCCGTACAGCAACTCCGGCGCCGGCAGACCGAGCGGTACGACGTACCGCTGATAAGCAGCCTCTTCGCCCGCCTGGCTGCCGGTCGCGCGCTTCGCGATGACGCTGCGCAACCCGTACGACAGCCGCCAGACCTCCGACGAACTCCACTGCCGCAACAGCTCCGCGTGGACCGCCTCCAGCTCCGGCGCCGCCGTCACATCGAGCACCACGTCCCGCGGAATCCAGCCAGGAACCATCCGAGAAGTAGACCACGCACGATCACCTGTACGCGGCGGAATTAGGGTGTGCACATGACCGACAACGCCTGGGGCTTCGGCCTCGCCACCGTTACGACCGCCGGTGACGTCCTCGATGTCTGGTACCCGGCGCCCGCGCTCGGGACCCGGCCGGACGACGCCAAGGCCCCGGCCGAGCTGGTCGCCGCCGAGGGGAACGACGACCTCCGGCGGGTGCGGCGTCAGGTGGTCGTGACCGAGATCACCCTGGACCAGGCCCCGAGCGGTACGGCGGACGCGTACCTGCGGCTGCACCTGCTCAGCCACCGCCTGGTCCGCCCGCACGGCGTGAACCTGGACGGCATCTTCGGCGCGCTGCCGAACAACGCGTGGACGTCGCTCGGCCCGGTCCCGGTCGAGGAGATCGAGAACGTCCGGCTCCGTACCCGTGCTGCCGGGCAGCACCTGAGCGTGACCAGCGTCGACAAGTTCCCGCGGATGACGGATTACGTCGTTCCGTCCGGGGTCCGGATCGGCGACGCGGACCGGGTCCGGCTGGGCGCGCACCTGGCGTCCGGGACCACCGTCATGCACGAGGGGTTCGTGAACTACAACGCCGGCACCCTCGGTACGTCGATGGTCGAGGGCCGGATCGTGGCCGGCGTGGTGGTCGACGACGGCAGCGACATCGGCGCGGGCGCCTCGATCATGGGCACGCTGTCCGGCGGCGGCAAGCACGTCATCTCGATCGGCAAGCGCTGCCTGCTCGGCGCGAACGGCGGTACCGGGATCTCGCTCGGCGACGACTGCGTGGTCGAGGCCGGGCTGTACGTGACGGCCGGCACGAAGGTGACCCTTCCGGACGGCAGCGTGGTCAAGGCCCGCGAGCTGTCCGGGCAGCCCGGTCTGCTGTTCATCCGCAACTCGGTCACCGGCGCCGTCGAGGCCCGCCCGCGCACCGGCGAAGGCATCACGCTCAACGAGGCACTGCACGCCAACGCCTGACCATCCGAAAGTATGAATTCGGCAACCGGCGTGCGGCGCGGCTCGTCAACCTGTTCGTGAGGCAGGAACCTGTGACCCGCCCTCGGACGTTGGGAGCGGTATGCCGATGAAACGTGGTGCCCTCGTGGTCCTCGGGGGCATCGGCGTGCTCAGCCTCGCGATCGGGGCCGGCATCGCCTGGCTGGGCGGCAAGCACATCG
Organism: Kribbella jejuensis; assembly: GCF_006715085.1. Classification (NCBI taxonomy): domain Bacteria; kingdom Bacillati; phylum Actinomycetota; class Actinomycetes; order Propionibacteriales; family Kribbellaceae; genus Kribbella; species Kribbella jejuensis. Next base: position 1,496,190 of record NZ_VFMM01000001.1, read on the forward strand.
GCACGCTCCTGCCGCCGCCGGAGCAGTGCACGGCGACCGTGAACGGGCAGATGGTCGTGACGGACCTCGAGCAGGCCGAGTCCGCGGCGATCATCGCCGGGATCGCGGTCCGGCGTGGGCTCCCGGCGCGGGCGGCGACGATCGCGCTCGCCACGGCGTACCAGGAATCCAACCTGCGCAACCTCGCGCACGGGGACCGCGACTCGCTCGGGCTGTTCCAGCAGCGGCCGTCGCAGGGCTGGGGTACGGCGCAACAGGTCCAGGACCCGTACTACGCGACCGGCAAGTTCTACGACGCGCTCGTGAAGATCAAGAACTACCAGAAGCTCGCGATCACCGTCGCCGCGGACAAGGTGCAGCGCAGTGCGTTCCCGAACGCGTACGCCGACCACGAGGCGGACGCGCGGGTGCTGGCGTCCGCGCTGACCGGGCAGTCGAAGAGCGTGTTCAGTTGCACGGTGAACAGCGAGGACGTGGCGCAGGAGACGCTGGGCAGCAACGGGCTCACGCCGCGCGCGGACGCGGTCCGGAAGGACCTGATCCGTACGTTCGGGAAGCTGTCGACCGGCGGGTACGAACCGGGCGGGGTGCGGACCGGGCACATGGAGGGGTCAGCGCACTACGAGGGGCGCGCGATCGACGTGTTCGTCCGGCCGATCTCGGCGGCGAACACCACCAAGGGCTGGGCGATGGCGCAGTACCTGGTCGCCCGCGCGAAGCTGCTGAACATCAAGACGGTGATCTTCAGCGACAAGATCTGGACCGCCGGCCGCCAGTCCGACGACGGCTGGCGCCCTTACACGCCCCCCGAACGCTCCGGCGACCCCAAGATCCTCCGCCACCTCGACCACGTCCACGTCGACGTACAAGAGCAGTAGTAACAGGGCACAGGCGGGGCGTCTCAGGACGCCCCGCCTGTCTCGGACGACTACTCGTCGTGCTCCTGCGGGGGGGAGGGCGGCGACCCCCTCACTCCCGCTTTTGTTTTTCTTTTATTCGTCGTGCTCCTGCGGGGGGAGGGCGGCGATGAACGGGTGGTCCTTGTCGATCTTGCCGAGTTTGGACGCACCGCCCGGTGAGCCGAGGTCGTTGAAGAAGTCGACGTTCGCGGTGTAGTAGTCCTTCCACTGCTCCGGGGTGTCGTCCTCGTAGTAGATCGCCTCCACCGGGCAGACCGGCTCGCAGGCTCCGCAGTCGACGCACTCGTCGGGGTGGATGTACAGCATCCGGTTGCCCTCGTAGATGCAGTCGACAGGGCATTCCTCGACGCACGCGAGGTCCTTCAGGTCAACACACGGCTGCGCGATGACGTAGGTCACTGCTACTCCTCCTATGGCAGGCAAGCGCAGCGCTGGTTTCGGGGTGCTGCGATGCGGTGATGCAAGGTGTCTCTAGTATCACGGTAGTACGTCGCCCACTGTGCCAGGAGTCCGGATCGTGTCAGGCCTCGGTGTCCGTGATATCGGCCACCGTGTCGTCGTCCGGCACCGGATCCCCGGCGGCCTGACCGACGTGATCGGGGTCCTGCAGGCCTGTACACCGGATCTCGTCACCGTCCGCCACGCCGACAGTACGCTGCACGAGATCCCGCCCGCCGACGTGACCGCGGCCAAGCGGATCCCGGAGATGCCGCTCCGCCCGGTCGACGTCGACCAACTCTTCCTGACCACCGCCCTGGGCCGGCCGGCCGCGGAGACCGCCCACCTCGGCCAGTGGTTGCTCCGAGCATCAGCAGGCTGGACCGGCCGCGCGAACTCCCTCCTCACTGCGGGCGACCCCGGCATCCCCCTCGCCGAGGCCCTCCAGCAAACCGAGCGCTTCTATCGGGAACACAACCTCCCACCACAGGTGCAGGTACGCATCGGCAGCCCTCCCGACCAAGAGATCCGGGCTCTCGGGTGGGTGGACGCCCGCCCCGAGCAGTCCGACGTACTCGTCATGCACACCACCCTCGACCACGTGAACGAGTTGCCGACGTACGACGTAGAGCTCACCGAACGGCCGGATGCGGCGTGGTACGCGGCTGCCTTCGAGGGCCCGGTACCGGAAGTTGCTCCGAAGGTGCTCGAAGGTGCGGCGAAGGCGGTGTTTGCGTCGGTCACCACCGCCGGCCAAGTGGTTGCGGTGGGCCGGGGCTCGATGACCGGGCATTGGCTGGGAGTGGACTCGATCCGGGTGGCGGACGGGTTCCGGCGGCGGGGGCTCGGTACGGCGATCGTGCAAGGCCTCGCGCGCTGGGCCGGGCCTCACGGCGGCCGCCGTACCTATCTGGAAGTCCTCCTGGAGAACACCGCCGCCCTGGCGACGTACACCCACCTCGGCTACCAAGAGGCCTACCGCTACCGGTACCTGACCAACCGCTGAGCCGCACCGGCACCCACGAGCGCCAGCACGACGAACCCGGCTAGCACGACGCTCAACGCCCGCCCGGGATCAGCGTCGAGCGCAGTGTAGGTAGAACCCGCCACAGCAACCCCCAGCGCACCGGAGAGCTGAGCATTGGTAGCCACCACGCCAGACAGATCAGCCGCGTACTCCGGCGACAGGCTGGACGTCACAGCACCGATCAACGTGTTGGCGCTGATCCCAAGCCCTGTCCCACCAACCCCGAGCAGCACGAACAACAACGGCCCGCTACGCCCGCCAAGCAGCAGGTACGTCAGCACGCACAAGTAACCCAGAGCCAGCACCACACAGCCCACGACAGGCATCCACCGCACTCCCCTGCGCAGTCTTGGAAGCACGGGCCCCGCCAGCCCAAAAGCGGCCACCCAGACCACCATGGCGAACCCGGAGTACGCGGGGCCCTTGTGCAGACCGCCCTGCAGGTACAGCGCCAGCACGAAGAGCAGTGCGAAGTACGAGCCACTCGTACAGCCATGCGCCAGCAGACCAGCCCGGACGGACCGGCTTGCCAGCACTTCACGGGCGATCAACGGACGTCCACCACGAGCAGCCGTGCGCCGTTCGCCGTACTCGAAGAGCGCAAGAGCCGGGAGACTCAGCAGAAGGCACAGCCAGGACCATGTGGGCCAACCGCGTTCCGCACCGAGCAGGAGCGGCACGACGACGAGCAGAACCGTTGTACACAAGGCGAGTACGCCGCCCAGGTCCAGGCGATCGCGGCGACCCGGCGGATCCGGTGGGAGCAGCCTGCGCCCGGCCACAGCCAGTGCGATCCCGATCGGGACGTTCACCAGGAAGATCGGCCGCCAGCCGGTATCGAACAGGTTCGCGGCGATCAGCACGCCGCCGAGCAGCTGACCGGCCACAGCGCCGCCGGAGAGCGCGATCGAGAAGTACCCGAGCGCTTTGAGGCGGTCCCGGCCGCGGAAGTGCAGCTGGATGCCGCTGAGTACCTGCGGCACCATCAGCGCGGCTCCTGCACCCTGGACGAAGCGAGCGCCGACCAGCGTGGCGATCCCGGGCGCGAGGCCGCAGGCGAGCGAGGCCGTGGTGAACACGGTCAGCCCGAGCAGGAACGTCCGCCGGTACCCGAGCGACGTACCGAGCCGGGCGCCGGTGATCAGCAGCACCGCGAACGCGATGACGTACCCGGAGACGACCAGGCCGACCGCCCCCGGCGACGCGCGCAGGTCGTTCCCGATCGACGGGCCGGCGATGTTCGCCACCGCGGTGTCGATGTTGGCCATGAACTGACCGGTGAGCAGCACGGCGAGCACCGCGCCCCGGTTGCGAATGGTGAGCACGTCCATGGAACGGGGTGAGGCCTTCGCGATGTGAGGGCGTTAGGCTCCCGGGCTATGGCGGATCACGTGGTTGAGCGGCCGGAGTACGCGGGGGATTTCGAGGGCACGGTGCACGTGCAGTACACGCCGCATCCGGACGACGGGGTGGCGGATCCGGGCGAGATCGTCTGGACCTGGGTGCCGTTCGAGGAGGATCACACCCGCGGCAAGGACCGGCCGGTGCTGGTGGTCGGCTGGGACGAGCCCTACCTGCTGGCGCTGATCCTGACCAGCAAGGACCACGACCGCGACGCCGCCGACGAGGCGCGCTGGGGCCGGGTCTGGATGGACATCGGCAGCGGCCTGTGGGACAAGGAGCACCGCCGCAGCGAGGTGCGCCTGGACCGGGTGCTGCGGATCGACCCGCGGCAGGTCCGCCGCGAGGGCGCGGTCATCGAGGAGGCCCTCTTCGACCAGGTCGCGGCGGAACTACACAAACTGCACCGCAGTTAGCTGGGCTTCCGGCCGGGCGTGGTCGTCCCCGGCGGCGGCGTCACGGTGGTCCCGGGTTTGGGACCGCAGCGGATGTCGTCGGCCGCGTTGTACTTGGTGGTGAACTGCTCGGTCTTCTGCCGGACGCCGTTCCGCGCCATGTACCGGTAGATCGTGATGTCGAAGCCCGGCGTCGGCGCCTGCGGCTCGCACTTGGCGGCGGTGTTGTACACGACCTTCGGCTGCCGGATGTTCGACTTCTCCGACTGCCCCGCGGTGACGTCCCAGAACTTCGTGCCCCAGATGATCACCCGGATGCTGCCCTTGGAGCCCGGCGTCGACGCCTTGAAGATCGTCTGCACGAGGATGCCGTGGCCGGAGTCGTTCAGGAACTTCAGGTCCACCGAGCCCCACGCCACGGTCGCCTCACGGCCGACCGGGTAGCGGCTGATGTAGACGCTGTGCGCCTTGTGCTCGAGGATCTTCAGCCCGGCGAAGAACGCTGCGTTGAACGTCGTGGTCGCGGACTGCGAGACACCACCGCCGAGGTCCTTCTCGAACTTCCCGCCGCTGATGATGTAGCCCTCGGTGAACCCGTTCTCCTTGGTCCGCTCGCCGACGATCTTGTTCAGGCTGAACGTCTCGTTCGGCTTCAGCAGCGTGCCGTTGATCTTGCGCGCCGCCGTACCGATGTTGATGTTGCGATAGGCCGCGTCCGGGAACTCGGTCTGGAACTCGCCCATCTTCTCCTTGATCCCGAGCGCGGTCGCCGCCTCGGTGGTGAACGCCGCCTTGGTCTGCGTCAGCGGTACGACGGCCCGCCGCTCGCCCTGCGGCTTCGGCAGCACCAAGAGGATGGCCGCACCGACCTTGGCCCGGTCGACGACCAGCCCGTCGACCGCCGGTACCACCTTCGGGGCGGCGCCGACGATCTGCACCGTGGCGTCCTTCGGCAGCGTCTCGAGGGTCTTGAAGCGCGCCTGGAACAGCGGCTCGAGCTTCTTGGTGTTCAGCGCCGGAATGACCCGGCCCTCCTGGACCGTGACCGACAGCGCCGGGGCCAGCTCGGCAGGCTCGAGATCCACCGACTTCGAACCGACGCTCAGCCGCACCGGTCCGGACATCGCCGGCTCGGCGAACTCCGTGACCGCCTTGTCGATGGCCTCGGAAGCGGCCTGCGGCTTCGTCGTGCTGACCGGCAGGTCCGTGGCGTCGCCGTCCGAGGGGTACGCCGCCAGCACCGCGCCGGTCGCCTTCGCGGTGTCGAGCTCCAGGCCCTCCGCCGGCTCGTGCTTGACCGGCTTGGTCCCGGTGAAGGTGATCGTGCCCTCGGTGGCCTTCCGGTTCACCTGGCCGGCCAACTTGTCGACGGCGGCCTTGAGCTTCGCGTCGTCCTTCGTCACCACCGGCTCGACGGCGTCGCCGCCGGTGAGGGCGTGCCAGATCCGGGCCGGCGACAGACTGCGACCCGCTCCGGCCGCGTCGACGGTCTTGCCGATGTCGACCGACAGCCCGGCGTCGGCCGGTACCACCTGGAACTTGGACCCGCCGGCGGTCAGCGCGATCGGCGCGGCCACCCGGTCCTTGAGACCGTCGGACAGCTTCGCCTGCGCGGCGTCCTTGGAGAGCCCACCGATACCGATCCCGAGCACGGTCGTGCCGGACGGGATCTTGGAGCCCGCGAACGCGAACGCGGCACCGTACCCGACAACGATCACACCGAGCCCTGCGGCGGCGATGATCCCCGCGAGCTGCTTTCTCCCCACCGGAAAGAGTCCTCTTCTCGAGCCTTGGTCAGGGCACAAGCGGCCATCTTACGGGACGCGGCGGGCCTCACCGACCCTCGGGGCAGGCCCTTCGCAGGGGCCGAGACAACGCTCAGTTTCCGGGCAGTTCCCGATAGTTACCGGAGTAGTACAGCAACGCTCCGGGATCGGTCGCCGGGCCGGTGCCGAGGCTCAGCACCTCACCCACCACGATCGTGTGGTCTCCCCCGTCGTACGTCGCCCACGTACGGCACTCGAGCCAGGACAGGGCCCCGTCGACGGTCGGACAGCCCGTCTTCGGGCCGGCCGTCGTACCGATGCCGTCGAACTGGCTGTACAGGTCGCGGCCGGAGCGGGCGAACCGCTCCGCGATCGGCTGCTGATCCCCGGCCAGCACGGAGATCGCCCAGAAGCCGCAGTCCAGTACGGCGGCGTGCATGCGGACGCCCTTGTCGACGCAGACCAGCACGAGCGGCGGATCGAGCGACACCGACGTGAACGCGTTCGCGGTCATCGCGTGCGCGACGCCGTCCTGCAGCGTGCTCATGACCGTGATTCCGGACGCGAACTGCCCGAGCGCAGCTTTGAATGACACGTCAGCAGGTTACGCGCTGCATCAGCCGGCGTCTTCGGGGTACCGGGAGAGCGATGTCTGGTGACCAGCAACGTTCCGGACAGCGGGCCGGGCCTGGGTTCCGGCTCGCTGCCGGGGCGTTGTTCGTGTCGGTCTCTTCGGTGCTGATCGACCTCGCCCGCACCACACCGGGAACGGCCAGCTTCTATCGCTGCGCTCTGTCGCTACCGCTGCTCGCGGTGGTCGCACTAGTCGAGCGACATCACGGCCGGGCGCTCGGCCGTGCCGAGGTGCTGATCAGCCTGGTCGCCGGTGTCTTCTTCGCGGGCGACATGTTGCTCTGGACCCGGGCGATCGAGGAGGTCGGCGCGGGCCTGTCGACCGTGGTCGTGAACGTCCAGGTGGTCGGCGTACCGCTGCTGGCCTGGGCGATCGACGGCGAGACCGTCCCGCGACGCTTCATCGCCTGCGTCCCCGTGATGCTCGTGGGCGTCGCACTGACCGCGGGACTCGTCGGCGGTGGCACCACCGGTACGGATCCGGTCTGGGGCACGGTCCACGCCGTCCTGGCGGCCGCGTGCTACTCGGTCTTCCTCTATCTGCTGCGCCGCAACGGCTCGACGGGGCGGCCGGTGCAGAACTACTTCGTCGTGATCGCGTCGGCGGGACTGGTCTCGCTGGTGGCCGGATGGTTCTGGCGCGGCGTCGATCTCACGCCGGGTTTCCGGGTCATCGGCTGGCTCATCGGTGTAGCCGTCGCCGGCACGGTGGTCGGTTGGCTGCTCGTGGCGATGAACTCGTCCAAGCTCCCGAGCCACGTCGGCGCGGCGCTGTTGATGCTGACGCCGGTGGGCGCGCTCGTGCTCGGCACCGTGGTGCTGCACGAGCGGCCGACCTGGCTCCAACTGACCGGCTGTGTGCTGATCGTCGCCGGCGCCTATCTGTCCGGCAACCGGCTCAGAGTCCGGCGAACAGATCGTGTTCCAGACCGTCCTCGTCCGGAGCCGGGGTCCCCTTGACCAGCCGGTACGGCTCGGACGCCCAGATCTGGTTGCCGTTGTTGTTCGACAGCGCGAAGAACGGGCCGTCGACGGTGATCTGGGTGGCGTGCGCCTTCATCGCGTTCATCTTCCGGTCGAGGAACTCCTCGCCGTCGATCACGCAGTCGATCAGCCGGTCCGGCGTGATCATCGGCGGCAGCGGGCCGTCCGGGTCCATCCCCTCGAACGTCGTGGTGTCGCCGGCGTCCCGGAGCGCCCGCAGCTGCTCGCGCATCGGCGACTCGGCCATCGCCGTCCAGTAGATCTTCGCGATGTCCCAGGCCGGGCCGAGATCCTCCCGGTAGGACCGGGCGGCGGCCAGCGCGGCGGCGTACATCGCGACCCGGTGCGCCTTGATGTGGTCCGGGTGGCCGTAGTTGCCCCACTGGTCGTAGGTGACCAGGACCTGCGGGCGCAGCTCACGGATGACCGGGACCAGGTCGTTGGCGGCGTCGACCAGGTCGGCCTGCCAGAAGCTGTCCTTGCGGGTCTGCGGCGGGACGTCCGCGTTGCCCTCGTCGTTGTAGATCATGCCGGTGTCGCGGTACTTCCCGGCCTCGCCGAGGAAGCGGTGGTCGGTGACACCGAGCTCGGCCATCGCGTTCGCCAGCTCACCGATCCGGTGCCGGCCGAGGCCGTCGGTCTGGTCGGCGGCCAGGTGCGCGAGCTCGGGGACGAGGACCTCGCCCTCCTCACCGAGGGTGCAGGTGATCAGCGTGACGTGCGCTCCCTCGGCGACATACCGCGCCATCGTCACGCCGTTGTTGATGGTTTCGTCGTCGGGGTGGGCGTGCACCAGCAACAGCCGGCGCTCAGCAAGCTCAACCATGCCGAAAGCCTACGTCGGCCCGCGGACAGTTTCCCGGGCGTTTCTGCTCGTTCGGTGGAGCTCAGCCGAACCGGCGGACCAGCAGGCAACCGGCCTGGAACCGCGACTTCGCGCCCAGCCCCTTGATCAGCGCGCTGATCTCGGCGCGCACGGTCCGCAGTGAGAGCCCGAGGTCGCGGGCGATCGCGGCGTCCTTCGCGCCGGTCGACATCATCCGGCCGATGGCGACCTGGCGGCTGGTCAGCTCCTTGATCACGGCAGGCGTCCGCCGGTGCGAACCGAGCTCGTAGACCTCGCAGACCAGCTCCGGTGCGAAGTCTTCCTTGCGTAGCACCTGGACTGCCGGGTACACCGACATACGTCACTCCTCCCCAAGAGTCAGGCAAGGATTCTCGTCCCGACCTCGGAGCGCTCACCAGGTACAACCCATACAAACGACCCATACAGTTTCACAGCGTGAACGATCGGGGCCGGGCCGCAGTGTCATCGGGTGTGATGTGTACCACTTACAACCTGGTACGGAGCTCCCGGACGAACGGACGGTCGGGGACCAACCAGTCCGCCTCGTCCAGCTCGGCGGCCGCGAACCACCGCAGCTCCGAGTGTTCCCGCAGTACCGGGTCGCCGGAAAGTACTGTCGCGAGATAGACGTGCAGCCGGTACTCCGCTGAGATGTCCACGCCCGCCCCGAGGGACTCGCCGACCTTGATCTCCAGGTCGAGTTCCTCGCGGATCTCCCGTACCGCGGCCTGCTCGTCGGTCTCCCCCGGCTCCACCTTTCCGCCCGGGAACTCCCACCCACCTTCGGGACCAGGCCGGTACGCCGCCAGCACCCGGCCGTCCTCCACTACCGCCACGCCCACGACCGTCTTCATGTCGCGACTCTGCCAGAAACTGCCAGAAACTGTCGGGCGCGTGCGGCACGATGCGGCTATGCCCTTGCAGAACAGGGTTCTGCCGACGCAGGAGATCGTGGCCGACAGCGGTCGCGGTCTGCTGATGGGTAACCGCGGCAGCATCCATCACCCCGATCGGACCCTCGGCACCACCCGGTGGCGCTCGAAGGCGTGGATCTGCTGCGTCCTTGACTGGAAGGGGATCCGGCGCGACCCGATGCCGCCGGGGCGCTGGACCGCACTGTTCTTCTTCGACGAGGCGGTCGCGCTCGCGGCCGGGCATCGCCCTTGTCATTACTGCAGACGCAGGGATTTCCTGCTGTACGCCGGAGCCTGGGCTGCGGCCAACTCTCTGGCCGAGCGTCCGCGAGCGGCTGAGATGGATGCCGTGCTGCACTACCAGCGAGTCGAGTCACGGACTCGGCGGCAGCGGACCACGACCCAGAACCTCTCCGACCTACCTGACGGCGCGATGGTTCGGTTCGACGGGTCGCCCGCGTTGGTGCTGGGCGGGCGGGTGTTGCCTTGGGCATGGGACGGGTACGGGGAGCCGCTACGGCCGCGTGGGCTGGAGCTGGTCGAGACGTTGACGCCACCGGCGAATCTTCTTGTGCTGCAGGGCGGATTCGCTCCATTACTCCACCCGTCGGCAGGTCGCAAGTGAGGTAAACCTAACCGGAAACACGCCGTACCGAGGGGTCTTCCGTTGGGCGCTCGGCAGGGGCAAAGTGTGCCCATACTGACAGCTACACAACCATCACTGGAGTCTGCCATGAGCAACAGCGAGGTTGCCGCAGTCGCCCGCGCACTCGAAGGGCTGCACGCCGCCGTCGGCCGGCTCAGCCAGGAGTACGGTGACACCCTCGGCATTCGCCGCCTGGTGTCCGACGTGGCCCGGCTGAGCGACGATCTCGCAGAGCTCGGCCCGCCCGACCCCAGGCACAGGCCCGGACCAGTTCCGGAGGAACTCGAGGAGATTCCCGACGTGGAGTATGACGCGTCCATGTGGACCGACGCGGAGCAAGAAGGCTTCGGCGCTCCAGATAGGCATGCCCCCTGATGGCTACCGGAGTAAGCGCACCGGGCCGCGCTCAAGTAGGCCTCAAGACCGCAAGAACGGATCGTTGGTGGCTCGCGCCGCTGCGGATCGGCGTGATCCTGGCGTTCTTCATCGTCTACGCGACGATCCGGATCTTCATGAACAAGTGGTACTGGGTCGACGCGTACCACTACCTGACCCCGCTGTACTCGCCCTGTCTGACCAGCAGCTGTGTCGAGGGCTCCAGCCACCTCGGGACCTGGTTCGGCAACTTCCCGCGCTTCCTGCCGTTCAGCCTGATCACGTTCGTGGTGCTGGCCGGCTTCCGCGGCACGTGCTACTACTACCGCAAGGCGGGCTACCGGTCGCTGTTCTTCGCGCCGGCCGCGTGCGCGGTGCCCGAGCCGCACAAGAAGTACACCGGTGAGCGGAAGTTCCCGCTGATCGCGCTGAACCTGCACCGTTACTTCTTCTACGGTGCACTGCTCTTCGGTCTGCTGAACATCTACGACGGCATCCAGGCCTTCCACGGCAAGGGCGGCGGTTTCGGCATCGGCCTCGGCACGCTGATCATCTGGGTCAACCTGGTGATGCTGTGGCTGTACACGCTGTCCTGCCACGCCTGCCGGCACATCGTCGGCGGCCGGCTGAAGAACTTCTCCAAGCACCCGATGCGCTACCGGTACTGGACCTTCGTGTCCAAGCTGAACCCGAGGCACGGCACCTTCGCGATGATCTCGCTGTTCACCGTGATCCTGACCGACTTCTACATCATGGCGGTCTCCGCCGGCTGGTTCTCCGACCTGCGCATCATCAATTGAGGATTTCATGACTGAGCTGGAACGACACACCTACGACGTCGTCGTGATCGGGGCCGGCGGCGCCGGCCTGCGCGCGGCGATCGAGGCCCGTGAGCAGGGCAAGAAGACCGCGATCATCTGCAAGTCGCTGTTCGGCAAGGCGCACACGGTGATGGCCGAGGGCGGTTGCGCGGCCGCGATGGGCAACGCGAACTCCAACGACAACTGGCAGGTCCACTACCGCGACACGATGCGCGGCGGGAAGTTCCTGAACAACTGGCGGATGGCCGAGCTGCACGCGCAGGAGGCCCCGGACCGGGTCTGGGAGCTGGAGACGTACGGCGCGCTGTTCGACCGGACACCGGACGGCAGGATCAGCCAGCGCAACTTCGGCGGCCACACCTACCCGCGGCTCGCGCACGTCGGCGACCGGACCGGCCTGGAGCTGATCCGCACCCTGCAGCAGAAGATCGTCTCGCTGCAGCAGGAGGACTTCGAGGCCACCGGTGACTACGAGGCGAACCTCAAGGTGTACGCCGAGTGCACGATCACCGAGCTGCTGAAGGACGGCGACGCCATCTCCGGCGCCTTCGGGTACTGGCGCGAGTCCGGGCGGTTCGTGCTGTTCGAGGCGCCGGCCGTCGTACTGGCGACCGGTGGCGTCGGCAAGTCCTTCAAGGTCACCTCGAACTCCTGGGAGTACACCGGTGACGGGCACGCGCTGGCGATGCGGGCCGGCGCGACGCTGATCAACATGGAGTTCATCCAGTTCCACCCGACCGGCATGGTCTGGCCGCCGTCGGTGAAGGGCATCCTGGTCACCGAGTCGGTCCGCGGTGACGGTGGCGTGCTGAAGAACTCCGAGGGCAAGCGGTTCATGTTCGACTACGTGCCGGACGTGTTCCGGGCGCAGTACGCCGAGACCGAGGACGAGGCGGACCGCTGGTACAAGGACCCGGACAACAACCGGCGCCCACCCGAGCTGCTGCCCCGCGACGAGGTCGCCCGGGCGATCAACTCCGAGGTCAAGGCCGGCCGCGGTACTCCGCACGGTGGCGTCTTCCTGGACGTGTCGACCCGGCTTCCGGCCGAGGAGATCACCCGGCGACTGCCGTCGATGCACCACCAGTTCATGGAGCTGGCGGACGTCGACATCACCAAGGAGCCGATGGAGGTCGGGCCGACCTGCCACTACGTGATGGGCGGTGTCGAGGTCGACCCGGACACCGCGTCGTCGACGGTCCCCGGCCTGTTCGCGGCCGGTGAGGTCGCCGGTGGCATGCACGGTTCGAACCGGCTCGGCGGCAACTCGCTGTCCGACCTGCTGGTCTTCGGGCGGCGGGCCGGCATGGGCGCCGCGACGTACGTCGACTCGCTCAAGCAGCGGCCGAAGATCGACGAGGCCGACGTCGACGCGGCGGCGACCGAGGCGCTGGCGCCGTTCGAACTCGAGGGCGGCGAGAACCCGTACTCGATCCACCAGGACCTGCAGCAGTCGATGAACGACCTGGTCGGCATCATCCGCAAGGAAGAGGAGATGGAGCGCGCGCTCGGCCGGCTGGCCGAGTTCCGCGGCCGGATCGCGAAGATGACGGTCGAGGGTCACCGGCAGTTCAATCCCGGCTGGCACCTGGCGCTCGACCTGCGGAACATGCTGACCGTGTCCGAGTGTGTGGCCGGCGCGGCGCTGCTGCGGCAGGAGTCGCGCGGCGGTCACACCCGCGACGACTTCCCGGAGATGTCGGCGGAGTGGCGCCGCAAGCTGCTGGTCTGCAAGCTCGACGCCGAGGGCCACGTGAACGTCTCCGAGAAGCAGCAGATCCCGATGCGCGCGGACCTGCTGGAGCTGTTCGAGATCGACGAGCTGAAGAAGTACCTGACGGACGAGGAGCTGCCGACAGCATGAGCTACCAGGCCAAATTCCGCGTTTGGCGGGGCGATTCCGAGGGCGGCGAGCTCAAGGACTACGAGGTCGAGGTGAACGAGGGCGAGGTCGTCCTCGACGTGATCCACCGGCTGCAGGCCACCCAGGCGCCGGACATGGCGGTGCGGTGGAACTGCAAGGCCGGCAAGTGCGGCTCCTGCAGCGCCGAGATCAACGGCATGCCGAAGCTGATGTGCATGTGCCGGATGAACACGTTCGAAGAGGACGAGGTCGTCACGGTGACGCCGATGCGGACCTTCCCGGTGATCCGGGACCTGGTCACCGACGTCTCGTACAACTACCAGAAGGCCCGCGAGGTGCCGGCCTTCAAGCCGCCGGCGGACCTCAAGCCGGGTGAGTACCGGATGCAGCAGCAGGACGTGGAGCGCTCGCAGGAGTTCCGCAAGTGCATCGAGTGCTTCCTGTGCCAGAACACCTGCCACGTGATCCGGGACCACGAGGAGAACAAGGAGAACTTCTCCGGTCCCCGGTTCCTGATGCGGATCGCCGAGCTGGACATGCACCCGCTCGACGCCGCCGACCGGAAGAATGCGGCACAGGAGGAGCACGGCCTGGGCTTCTGCAACATCACCAAGTGCTGCACCGAGGTGTGCCCCGAGCACATCAAGATCACCGACAACGCGCTGATCCCGATGAAGGAACGCGTCGTCGACCGCAAGTACGACCCGCTGGTCTGGCTCGGCAACAAGATCCGCCGCCGCGCCTGAGGCCTCGCGAAGCCCCTGGAACCCCTGACTGCTTGGGGTTCCAGGGGCTTTGTGTTGTCCGGGGTTTTCCCGTAAGGCTTGACTTCAACCTCACTTGAACTTCGACGATAGCGGTCATGACTACGACGGCCGCTGCGGCCCGCCCCAAGCTCTTCACCGGACAGCACCTGCCGCTGGTGCTCGGGGTGATCGGGCTCGTCACGCTCGGCGCGTTCGAGAACCGGGCCGTCGGTACGGCGCTGCCGACGATGGTCCGCGAGTTCGACGCGCTCGGCAGCTTCGGTCTCGCGAACGCCGCCCCGAACGCGAGCTACCTGATCTCGCTCGCGGTCGCCGGCCTGTGGTCGGACCGCCGCGGCCCGATCCCGACGCTGCGGGCGGGCGCGATCTCGTTCGCGCTCGCCCAACTGCTCGTCGGTACGGCGACCGCGATGCCGATGGTGATCGCCGGGCGGCTGCTCAGCGGGCTCGCGGAAGGTCTGCTCGACGTGTCGCTGATGGTGCTCGTCGCGCGGGCGCTGCCCGCCGTACTGCGGCCGCGGATGTTCTCTTTGTTCGCCGCGATGTGGATCCTGCCGTCGGTGCTCGGGCCCGTGCTGACCGGAGTGGTCACCGAGCAGTTCGGCTGGCGCTGGGTGTTCCTCGGCGCGGTCGTCCTGCTCGTACCGAGTTGGCTGCTGCTGCGTCCGGCGATGCGACAGTCCGCCGACGTACCGGCCCCGGAACGTACGGCCGAGGACGCGGCCGAGCTCGAGGCGTGGCGCGCCGCCCTTCCCTGGGCGCTCGCCGCATCCGTTGCGCTGTTCACGCTGACGGTCGCGGGCGATCACCTCGAGGCGCATCCGGTGATTGCCGGTACGGCGGTACTCGTCGCGCTCGTGGTGCTCGGACGGGCCGCCGTACGGGTGATGCCCGCGGGCACGTTCACCGCGCGACGTGGCTTCCCTGCTGTGGTTGCCGTTCGCGGACTCGGTGGTGCGGCCTTCGCCGGGGTTGGCGCGTACCTTCCGCTGCTGCTGACGTTGCAGCACAACTTCAGTCCGTCGAAGGCCGGCGTGACGTTGTCGATCACCGGCGTGTGCTGGGCGTTCGGGTCATGGCTGCAGGGACGTGAGCACGGGTTCGAGCGGGTCGCCGTACTGCGGACGGGGCTGGCGTTCATGACGGTCGGACTGCTGGTGACGTCGTTGCTCGCGTGGACCGATGCGAGCACCTGGTTCGGCCTGATCGGCTGGGGTTTCGCCGGGATCGGGATGGGGCTGAGCTCGTCCAGCCTGTCGGTGCTGACGCTGGATCTGTCCGACCAGAACAACTCCGGGCGGAACAGCAGCGCCGGTCAGATGGCCGCCACGATGAGCATCGCGACGGCGCTCGCGATCAGCGGGACGTTGCTCGCGTTCAACGCCGACAACCCGCAGCCGTGGGTCTTCGGCACGATCATCACGGCCGGCGCGGCCGCGGCGGCCGCTGGCCTGCTGGCCACCGCGCGGGTAGGTCTAGAGTGAGCGCATGGCTGACCTTTTGACCGACGACCAGATCGACCTGGCCCTGCGCGACCACCTGCCGAACTGGAAGGTCGTGGACAACGAGCTGGTCCGAAGCGTCAAGGCCGACAACTTCCTGGACGGCATCCGGCTGGTCGCGACCGTCGCCCAGCTCGCCGAGTCGATGAACCACCACCCGGACATGGACATCCGCTACACCACCATCACCTTCCGGGTCAGCAGCCACGAAGCCGGCGGCATCACCGACGACGACCTCGTCCTCGCCCGCCACATCGACACCGCCGCCGGCTAAAGCGGCTGGCGGAGGCCGAGCAGTACGCCTTCGGGGTCGCGGATGTAGGTGAGGCGGCCGACGCCGGGGAGCTCTTGGATTTCGCCGACCTGCTCGCCACCCGCAGCCCGGGCGGCGTCCAGGATCGGCTCGAGGTTGTCGACCTCTAGCCACGCGATCGTCTGTTGTGACTGGTACCGGTTGCTCATGATCGCGCCGTCGATTCCGTCGCCCTGGCCGGTTCGCGCGAGTAGGTAGCCGTCGGGGACGGGGGCCGGTGTCAGCTCCCACCCGAAGACTTCGCGGTAGAACTGCGCGACCCGGTCGTGGTCCTCGGCAACTATCTCGACATGAATGATTCGTCCCATGCGTCGATGATCAGGCACCCTGGTCCGGATCGTCTTGGACGGATCTTCCATGCATCAGCGCCGCGATTCCGTTCTGTACGGCGCGGAACGTCGTTGCGCTGACGCCCGTGTACTTCTTGAAGTCCCGTGCCGCATGCGCCTGGTCGTAGAACCCGTGCAGCGCCGACAACGTCGCGGCCGCGTCCGCGGGCCCCCCGAGCAGGCCGCCGACGAAGTGGTAGTACCGGATGATCTCGGCGTACTGCTTCGGCCCGATCCCGACGCTCCGCCGGAACAGCCGGTACAAGGTGCTGTACGACGTACCGCATCGCCGCACGACCTCCGCCACCGCGACCTGTCCGCGCAGCTCGTCGATCGCGCGTACCGCCTCCACCACGACCGGCGGTACGTCGACGTCCGTCAATCGCGCCGCGAGGAACCCGGCCAGCCGCTCCGCCCGCGCGGCCCCGAACGGTACCGCCCGCAGCTCCGCCACCAACCCGGCGACGGCCTCCGCGCCGACCCAGTCAGCCAGCTCCTGCACCTCGTCGACCAAGGCAGGCAACCCGAACGCCGCGAGCCCCCACGGCGTGAACCCGACGCCCGCATAACTCGACGTACCGAGCTGACCGAGTACGTGCGGCCGCGTCATCACCCCGAAGACCGCCGCCGCGTTCTCCCACTCCGCGCCGGTCACCGGATCGTGCCGCGTCCCCGGGTCCGCCAGCGCGATCGCGAGCCCAGGCCGGCCGTCCGGGATCAGGATCTCCCGCCGTACCTGAGTCAGCGGCGCCGACTCCACCAGCCAGACATGGTCGACCACTCCCCGCAACCGCTCCGGTACTGGAAACCGCTGGTAGCTCACGTCTCAGATCGTAAGGTTCTGGCGGGCGTTACATCGGTTACCGTTGACCGGTGACGACTGCTGAGGAGTACCGGCTGCTGGGGTTTTCGGAGCTCGATCGGGAGGCGGCGGAGGCGTTCACGCCGGATCCGGTGGCGGTGAAGGCGCTGGCCGACCAGCTGCGGGCGGCGGTCGGAAAGCTCGGGAGCGAACCCGAGCCGACCTTCCCCGAGGACCCGCGGAACTCGGTTCAGGCGTACCTCGACACCGTGCCGGACATCCGCCGGTTCCACGCCGAGCGTGGGATCCCGGACGAGATCAGCTGGGCGTCGCTGGCCGACCTCGGGCAGCAGCTCAAGGTCAACCGCCGGACGCACGGCGACTACGGCCTCGAGACGCACTGGTGGTTGCGGCACTTCTGGAACGGCCAGATCTACGCGCTCGGCCGGCTGCAGTACATGCTCTACGAGGTCACCGAGCAGGACCCGGTCCCGGGCGTGGAGACCGGCGAGTGGGTGATCGGCGTACACATCCCGGAGACCGGACCGCTGACCCCTGAACTGGTCGACGACAGCCTGCAGCAGGCACGCGAGTTCTTCCCACGGTACTTCCCGGAGCACCCGGTGCGGATCGCTACGCTGTGGTCGTGGCTGATCGACCCGTACCTGCTCGACCACCTCCCGCAGGACTCGAACATGGTGAAGTTCGGCCGCCGGTTCACGCCGTACGGGACGCCGACCGACGCCCAGGACAGCGCGATCTTCTTCACGTTCCGGACGCACGGCACCGACCACCTCGACGAGCTCCCGCAGGACACCACGCTGCAGCGGCTCGTCGTGCAGCGGATCAAGGAGGGCGGCACCTGGCAGAGCGGCTTCGGCTACCTCGAGCTATGACGGCCGGGTCCGCTGATCAGGTACGCCGTACTTCGCCAGCCAGCTCGCCAGCTCCATGTTCGACACGCACCGGACGTCGGGCTGCTTGCACGTCTCCAGGACGAACTGCGTAAGCGCGTCGGAGTACACGCTGTTGTTCCAGTGGTTGAAGTGGTTGCCGAGGAACAACGGCGGGTTGCCGCTGGCGCGTGACTTGGCCAGCACGGCCCGGTACGTCGCGAGCACCTGCGCCTTCATCGCGGGCGCCTGTGCGATCGGGGCTTTCCGCGCTTGCGTCTGCGCGTACCAGAGGTTGTAGTCCATCGTGAGCGTCTTCTTCGAGGTACCGGCCAGCGTCACGGACTCGAGCGGGAAGTTCCACACGCCGTTCGCCCTCCGCGGCCAGGTGATGTACCCGGGTGCGGAGGCGTCGTACAGCATCCCGCGCTGCACCATCGCGAGCCGGTACGCGGCTCGGTTGCCCTCCAAGCACGGTGTCCGCATGCCCTTCACGGTCGACGGGTCGAACGGCGGCGCGACCGTCTTGCCCGCGGCCAGCGACGGACCGGTCCGGACCATCCGGTCGAACGCGCTGAGCTCGGCGGTCCACTGGGCGATGGTCCAGCGGCCGATGCCGTTCGCGCCGCAGAAGTGGCCGTTGGCGTGCGTACCGATCTCGTGGCCCTCGGCGATCGCGTCGCGGAGCACCTTCGTCCGGCCGAGGATGTTCGCGGTGTCGCCCCAGCCGATGTCGGACGCGCCGGGTTTCTGGTACGGCGGCTTGTAATCAGTGCGGTGGCTGCCCGGGTAGAGGTACGGGCCGGACAGGAAGAACGTCATCCGCGCGTTGACTTGCTTCGCGACGGCCCGCCAGTGCGCCCAGAGGCCGAGGTCGCCGGCACCGTCGAACGAGACGACGACGAACAGCGGCGGCTTGCCGTTGGCGAGTCGGCTCGGAAAAGAGCGGAGTACCGGAGCCGCCGCCGGCAGGTTGCCGTTCGGCGTGGGCGTGGGCGGTGACGGCTTCGGGGCCGTGGGCTTCGGCGACGGCTTGGGTGCGGTGGATTTCGGGGCGGTGGGTTTGGTGGTTTCGCTCGGCGTCGGAGCACCTTCCAGCGGTACGTCGGCACATCCGGCCAGGACCGCTGCGAGGAGCACCGCAACGGCCAGGAGGTTCACCCCAGGCCTCACCACTCGTCTACTGACGCACAGGAGCGGCGAAAGGTTGGGCCGGGACACGCCCCGGCCGGGAAACCGGGGCGGTGATCGTTAGGCCGCCGTGACCTTCACCGTGCGGCGCCGGTTCACGATCCGGCGGGACGTCTCGAGCGCGAGACCGATCACCGCCGCCAGGCTGAGGCTGAAAACGAGCCCGAGCAGCTGGTCGTGCGCGAACGCGTCACCGCCAAGGTAGCCGAGCATCGCGACATAGGTGTACGCGATCGTGACGCCGAAGAACGTGAACACCAGGAACTTCTTGAACGAGTACCGGGTCGCGCCGGCCGTCAGCGTCGCGACCATCCGCGCGCCGGGGATGTAGCGGACCGTCATCAGGATCAGCCCGCCGCGTTTGTGCAGCGCGCCGGAGACCCGGTCGTAGATCTGCTGGCGGCGCTCCTGGCGCTTCATCCAGCGGTGCAGCGCCGGACCCGAGCCACGGCCCAGGAGGTAGCAGAACGACTCCCCGATCACCGAACCCGCCATCGCGACCGCGATCACCAGCAGCAGGTTCTGATGGCCGGCGGCCGCGGCCATCCCGGCCGTGATCACCATGCCCTCGCTCGGCACCACCGGGAACACCGCATCCACCGCCGCGGCGACGAACAGGATCAGCAGCAGCCAATGCGAGGCCATCGCCGTGCTCAGCAGGTGTCGCGCGACCTCCATCAACTCCGTCACCCCGAAAGGATGCCATTGCCGGCCAAGAACGCCGCAATCCCACCGATGTCATTTCACCAGATGTTCAGAGCGGTACCCGCAGTCCGCGGATCGCATGCACCCGGGGGTTGACAGGACAGTTAACTAGTTGGTGAAGTATCAGCGTGCTGACGAGAACGTTCGGGGCGCTCGCGGATCCGACCAGGCTGGCGATCGTAGGGCGGTTGAGTCGCGGTGCCGCAACGATGGGTGAACTTGCTGCGCCGCATGAGGTGACCTTGCCGGCAATCACCAAGCACGTCCGGGTGCTCGTCGACGCGGGTCTGGTGGCGCGGCGGCGGAGCGGGCGGACGGTGGTGTGCACTCTGCGACGCGAGGCGATCTCTGAGGTCGAGGAGTGGCTCGGCGACCTCACGTCGTACTGGAACAACACCGTTGACCGGCTGGAAGAGCTCCTCCGAGAGGACGACGATGGACACTGAGATCCGGATCGAAAGGGTGCTCCCGGCAACGATCACCCGGGTGTACGACGCGTGGACGCGGGCCGAGCTGCTCGCCCTGTGGTACTGCCCGAACCCGGACCTGCCGCTGAAGGTCGACGCGGACGTCCGCGAGGGCGGGTCGTACGTCGTCGAGATGGGCCCGCACGTGGTCCGCGGTACGTACCTCGAGGTCGTGCCGCCGACGCGGCTGGTGTTCAGCTGGCAGTGGGACGGTACCGGCGACGCGCCGACCCGGGTGGAGGTCGAGCTGACCGAAGTACCGGAGGGCACCCGGATGCAGCTCAGCCACACCGGTTTCGCGACCGCCGAGGACGCGGCGAACCACCGAACGAGCTGGGACCCGGAAATCCTTCGGCTGGTCGAGCTGCTCGGCGCTCGATAATGGTCGAGCCCCGGGCGGCAACCCGGGGCTCAGGTGGATGGATGGACAGTGGCGGTCGTCAGCTGCCGGACTTGCGCCGGAACTGGCGCTTCTGCTTGTCGTTGTGCGCTTCGCCGACGCCCTGACCGCGCGTCCCACTGCCTGGGTGCGTGTGGTTGCCGGCGTTCTTCTTCTCGAGCGCTTCCCGGAACTTCTTCTGCAGATCGTCCGCCGGCTCGCTGGACTTCTCGCTCATACCGTCTCCTTCAAACCGTAGGCGTACGGACCCACGCTAACCGAGGGTGAGCACCATCCGCGACCGAATACCGGTCTGTGGAAAACCTTCGAGCCGGAACGCCCCGCACTGTTAGGTTCGGCGTACCGCCGAGGGAGGGACACGGACATGCTGGTGAGCAACGAAGCGCTGCTCGGGATCGCGCTGGTCGAGCTGGGCCTGGTGATCGTGCCGGGGCCGAACATGATCTACCTGATCTCGCGCTCGATCGCCCAGGGCCGCCGCGCCGGCCTGATCTCGCTGGCCGGTGTCGGGGTCGGCTTCCTCACCTACTTGCTCGCGGCAAGCGCCGGGCTGGCCACGCTGTTCGCGCTGGTCCCGGAGATCTACCTGACGCTCAAGCTGGCCGGCGCGGCGTACCTGCTCTGGCTCGCCTGGCAGGCCTTCCGCCCAGGCGGTACGTCGGTGTTCGCCACCCAGGAGCTCGAACCGGACCGTCCGCGCAAGCTGTTCGGGATGGGCCTGCTCACCTGCCTGCTGAACCCGAAGATCGCCATCCTCTACATCTCGCTGCTCCCGCAGTTCCTCGATCCGTCCCGCGGTCACCTCGGTCTGCAGAGCCTGATCCTCGGCCTCGGCCAGCTGACCGTCGGCGTGGTGATGAACGCCGTCTTCGTGATCACCGCAGGCTCGGTCGCCGTGTTCCTGTCTCGCCGCCCGACCTGGATGCGCATCCACCGCTACCTGACCGGCACGGCACTCGCCGCCTTCGCTCTCCGCCTCGCCACCGACCGCGCCCGCCCACTCGCGACCCACTGAAGTGCTGGTCTAAATCGTGTGCGGTGGCGGCTGAGGGGCCGGGATACTGCTGGGCGTGATGCACGAAGGACAACTGGACGTGACGGTCGAGCTGGTCGAAGCCCTCGTCAAGGAGCAGTTCCCGGAGTGGAGCGAGCTCGCGGTCCGCGCCGTGGGGTCGCACGGCACGGTGAACGCGGTCTTCCGGATCGGCGACGACCTCACCGCGCGGCTGCCGATCCAGCCCGGCGATCCCGCGGCGGTCCGGAAGGAGCTCGAGGACGAGGCGGACGCGGCGCGCCGGTTGCGCGCGATGTCGCCGTACCCGACGCCGGAGCCGGTCGCGCTCGGCGCACCGGGCTCGGGTTACCCGCTGCCGTGGGCGGTGCAGACCTGGATCGACGGGACGATTGCGTACGACGCCGACGTCGCGGGGTCTGAGGCCTTCGCCGAGGATCTCGCGCGGTTCGTGCTCGCGCTGCGGGCGCAGCCGACCGAGGGCCGGACGTTCAACGGGCAGTGGCGCGGCGGCTTGCTGACGTCGCAGGACGAGTGGGTCGCGGAGTGCCTGGAGCGCAGCCGCGGGATGATCGACGTGGACGCGCTCACCCGATTGTGGTCCGAGCTGCGGACGACGGCGCGGACCGAGCCGGACGCCTGGACGCATCGCGACCTGATGCCGGGCAACCTACTCGTCAAGGACGGCCGGCTGTCCGGCGTGATCGACGTCGGCATGTTCACGGTGTCGGATCCCGCGATGGACCTGCAGCCGGCGTGGAACCTGTTCGATTCGACCGCGCGGACGGCCTTCCGTGCGGCGGTCGGCAGCGACGACGCCGAGTGGCGGCGCGGGATGGGCTGGTCGTTCGCGCAGGCGATCGGCTGCCTCTGGTACTACGTCGAAACCAACCCGGTCATGTCCCGCACCGCGCACGACACGTTGACCGCGTTGCTCAAAGCTTCCTAGCCACGAACACGTACTCCTTGCCCGGCCGATCGGGAGCGCCACGTACGTCGTCGACCGCGAATCCCGCCGCGGTCAACGACTGCTCGACCTCGTCCCGCTCCCGGAACCACAGCGTCGAATCCGACGTCAGCACGGCGCCGTCGGAGGAGAAGATGTAGGTGGCGCGGAATGTGACGTACGGCAGCTGTACCGCGACCAGCTCGGTCCAGACCTCGACCGTCTCGTCGCCGAGCTGCCGGACCTGATGCGTGTGCTCGCGCGTCCACTCCTCCCACGCGCGCCGCGCCGGGATCCTGGTCTCGAACACGAACCGTCCACCGGGCTCGAGTGCCGCATGCACCCCGCGGACAGTCGCCGCCCACTCATCGGCCGTGAGGAACACCTGCGCGACGTTCCCTGTCATCAACGCGAGTTCGACCTGCATCGGCGGCAGCGTCGTCGCGTCGCCGTGGATCCACCGGACCCGATCCGCAAACTTCTTGCCTCGAGCAACCTCCAGCGACGCCGCGGCCGGATCCACCCCGGTCACCTGCACGCCGGCGCTCGCGAGCAGGCAGGTCAACTCCCCCGTACCGCATCCGACGTCGAGCACCCGCTCGGCACCGAACTCGCGCACGATCGCCGCGTAGTGCTCCAGATCCCCTCGATCCGGATCCAGCGCGTCATACACCGCCGCCAACCGAGGCACCCCGAACAAGGCATCAACCATGCCCGCGACGCTAACGCTGATCACTGCGCCCAGCGAATGGATTTCACGACGTCGCCCCGCTGTAACGCCGGAGCCCGGCATGCCAGGTGAGAACCGCCAGGCTCGCCGCACCACCCGCGGCAGCTACTCCGGCGATCAGCACCCCTGCCTGGGGTCCACGGAGTAGTGCGGTGGACGGGACGCTGGCGATCAATGCCATCGGGAAGACGTACGTGAGGAGAATCCGCAGTGGGCGGGCGAAGACGTCGGTCGGATAGCGGCCGAGTTGCCAGGCCGAGTGGTAGAAGACATCCAACTGCAGCTTCGGCGCCCAGAACGCCAGGCAGGCCAGCAAGACGCTCAACGCCCACGTCACCACGATTCCGGCGATGACGAGCAGCAGCCAACTCGCCAACCCGCCGACCGTCGGCACGTGATCCGCGATTCCCCAGCCGAGTACGCCGAGGCCGAGTACGACCTGGATCAGCTGCAAGGGCGACGACAACGACAGGCTGGCCAGGAACAAGCTCGATGCCGGCTGCAACAAGTACGCGTCGAGTTTCCCGTTCCGGATGCCGGTTTCCGGGAACCACGACAGGTTCGGATCGATGAATGTCGACCGCAACCCGGTGATCAACTGGTACGTCCCGATCAGCACCAGGAACTGCGCCTTCGACCAGCCGGCGAGCGTGTCCGCCCGGGTGAACACGATCAGTACAGCCGCGATCGCCGTACCCAGACCCGTGAACGCCAGCAGGACGTCGAAGACCAGGTTGACGCGGAACGCGATACTCCGGCGCAGCGACATCGAGAAGCCCGCGCCCAACAATCGCAGCAGCTTCACGATCCCACCGCCGTGTACCGCCGTACGCCGGCCCGCCACAGCACCACGACCACGCCCACCAGGACCACCACCCAGCTCAGCTGATACCCGATCGATCCGCCCACCTGCGTTCCCGCGGCGACCGAGGCCGGCAGCCCGTGCATGCCGTAGAACGGCAACACCTCCGCGACCCGTCGCCAGCCGTCCGGCAGTACGCCGATCGGTGCCGCCGTACCGCCGAGCAGGAACATCACCTGCCCACCGAAACCGACCACCGCATGCACCCGATCGGTCCAGAAGGCCGTCAGCGACAACAAGAACGTCCACAGGAAAACAAGGGCCGCCGCAAGCACGAGGTACGGAACCGAACGCACCACCGCCGGCCAGTCGAACCCGACCCGCAACGAGACAGCGGTGAGCAGCACGATCGGTGCCCCGAGCAACGTCAGCCAGGCACGGATCGCCAGGTTCGTACCGATCACGCCGAGCACGACGGGTTGCGGACGGAGCAGCTCGTGGCTCAACGTACCGTTGTAGATCGTCTCCGAGAACGTGTGCTGCTCGAACGACTCGGTCATCAACGTGACCAGGATGACCGCGACGTAGTACCGCCCGACCGCGGGGTCGTCCGGATACACCGCCGACCAAACGAACAACCCGATCAGCGGCGCGACCACTGCCTGCACCACGAGCGTCAGCAGGAACGACCACGCGCCGGACCACTCCAGCACCTCCTGGCGCAGCCTGAAGCCGAGCAGTACGGCGGTCCTCATCGCAGACCCTCCCGGTACGCCTGGTCGATGACCTTCTCCAGCGGCGGCTCCTCGATGGCGAGATCCACGACGTCCATCGCCTGCAGCACGCGGCCCGTCGTGCCGGCGACGTCGTCCCGCGGCACCCGCAGTACCCACTGTCCGTCCGCCTTCTCGACCACCTCGCCGAACCCGGACGGATCGCCCGGCGTCGAGATCCGGATCAGCTTGTACGGCGACAATCGCGCGGACAGTTCCGCGAGCGGGCCGTCGTACTGCACCTTGCCCTTGTCGATCAGGATCAGCCGCGGGCAGAGCGAGGCGACGTCGGCCATGTAGTGGCTGGTCAGCAGTACCGTCGCGCCGGTCTGCTCGACGTACTCCTGGACGAACTCACGGATCAGGCTCGCGGCGCTGACATCGAGCCCGATCGTCGGCTCGTCGAGGAACAGCACCTCCGGGCGGTAGATCAGCGCCATCGCGAGACCGACCCGCATCCGTTCGCCGAGGCTGAGCGCGCGGAGCTGGCGCTCGATCAGCGGCTCGAGGTCGAGCAGCGCCTCGAGTTCGGCGAGGGTACTGCGGAACGCCGGGCGCGGGATCTCGTACAGCAGCCGCTGGTACTCCAGCGAGTCCATCACGGTCAGCTCCTGCGAACCGCCGACGGGCTGGCTGCCGCGGACGAACGCGATCCGCTTCAGGAACGGCGACCGGCGCTGCCACGGGACCGAATCGAGGACGCGGACACCTCCGGCGGTCGGGTAGAGGATGCCGGACAGGATCTTCATCGTCGTGGTCTTGCCGGCGCCGTTCGGCCCGATGAACCCGGCCACCTCGCCGCGGGCGATCGTGAACGACACGTCGTCGAGCGCCTGGACGGTCTTGTACTCGCGGCGCACCAGCGAACGGAAGGCCGCTCGCAGCCCGCCTTTGCGGACCGGGGCGCGGTAGGACATCGAGAGGTTTTCCACCTCGACTGCAGTCATGACGCCGACCGTAGAAAGAAAAGACGCCCATCCCTGGCTTATTTTCCTGCGATACTCGGACGATGCGCGCGGAACGCCTCCTCCGGCTGCTGCTGCACCTGCAGACGCGCGGTCAGACGACGGTTGATCAGCTCTCCCAGGCGATGGACGTCTCACCGCGGACGATCCAGCGCGATCTCGAGGTGCTGAGCCTGGCCGGCGTACCGGTGTACTCGATCCGCGGGCGCGGTGGTGGATGGGCGCTGCTGCCCGGGTACCGCACCCGGCTGACCGGGCTGACGCCGTCCGAGGTGATGTCGGTGTTCGTCGGCGCGACCGCCCACGTACTGGCCGACCTCGGCCTCGACGCCTCCAGCGAACAGGCCGTCAGCAAGCTGATCGCGGCCCTGCCCGAGAACACCCGCCGCGAGGCGGAGTACGCCCGCCAACGTGTCCTGATCGACCACGCCGGCTGGGACGACCGCCGCGAGACACCGCACTGGCTGGACCTCTGCCGGCAAGCCGTCTGGGAAGAACGCCGACTAGCCATCACCTACAGCGAACCACCGGACCCTGCGCCGTGCACCCCCGACGCCGGGCGCGGTCCGTTCGCGGTGTCTCCGCTCGGGTTGGTCGCGAAGGCGCGTACGTGGTACCTGGTCGCCGCCCGCACCGACGGCCGCCTACGTACCTACCGCCTCTCGCGCCTCACGTCGGCCGAGCTCACCACCGACCCGTTCACCAGACCGCGCGACTTCGACCTCGCCACCTACTGGGCGCAGTCGCAGCGCGAGTTCCACGCCTCCCGCCCGTCCTACCCGATCGTCCTCAAGGTCCGCGACCACGCCGTCCGCCGCTTCCGCCCGATCGAGCCGATGGTCCCCGCCGGCGACGGCTGGTGGATCCTCCACGCCGACCTGGAGAACCCCCACGAAGCCCGAGCCGCCGTACTGGCCCAAGCCGGCGCCGCCCAGGTGCTCGCCCCACCTGAACTCATCGCCCTGATCCACGAAGCCGCCATACAGCTCGCGAACCAGCACTGTCAGCGCTGAACGGTGAGGATCTCCGGGCCGTCGGGGGTGATGGCGATGGTGTGTTCGGTGTGGGCGGTGCGGCAGCCGGTGACGCTGCGCAGGGTCCAGCCGTCGTCGTCGGTGAAGAGCTCGGCGGTGTCCTGCATCACCCACGGCTCGAGGGCGAGCAGCAGGCCGGGGCGGAGCTGGTAGCCGCGGCCTGGGCGGCCCGTGTTCGAGACGTGCGGGTCCTGGTGCATGGTCGAACCGATGCCGTGACCGCCGAAGTCGGTGTTGATCGGGTATCCGGCGGCACTCAGCACGGTGCCGATCGCGCGGGAGATGTCGCCGATCCGGTTGCCCGGTACGGCGGCCTCGATGCCGGCGGTGAGCGCGCGCTGGGTCGCGTCGATCATCGCGACGTCCTCCGGAGCGTGGGTCTCGCCAACGATGAAGCTGATCGCCGCGTCGGCCGCGATCCCGCCCAGCGAAACGGCCAGGTCGAGTGTCAGCAGGTCCCCGTCGGCGAGCCGGTAGTCGGACGGTTTCCCGTGCAGCACAGCGTCGTTGACCGCCGTACAGATGTAGTGGCCGAAGGGCCCACGCCCGAAGGATGCCTCGTAGTCGACATAGCAGGACTGCGCACCGGCGTCGGTGATCAGCGCCTTCGTCCACTGGTCGATGTCCAGCAGGTTCGTGCCGACGGCGGTCCGGCGCTTCAGGTCCTGCAGAATGCCGCCGACCAGCGCACCGGTCTCCTTCGCCTGCGCCAGCTCCCGCGCGTCCAAGATCTCGATCATGCAATAACTATACCGGCCATATTATCCCGGTACTATTATCGGATCATGGTCAGGCTCCCGCTCACCCCCGCGGAAGTCGAGCGCGGCGAACGCCTCGGCGCCGTACTCCGCCGCGCCCGCGGCACCCGTTCGATGCTGCAAACCGCCCTCGACGCCGGCGTCTCCCCCGAAACCCTCCGCAAAATAGAGTCCGGCCGAGTAGCCACCCCGGCCTTCCCCACCATCGCCGCCATCGCCGACGTCCTAGGCCTGTCCCTCGACACCCTCTGGTCCGAGGTAACCCAACCCGAACGCCTCGTTTCCTAGACGTTGAAGCGGAACTCGACCACGTCGCCGTCCGCCCCCAACCCCCTCTTTCTTTCTTTTCAGACGTTGAAGCGGAACTCGACCACGTCGCCGTCCTGCATCACGTAGTCCTTGCCTTCCATGCGGACCTTGCCGGCGGCGCGGGCGGCGGTCATCGAGCCGGCTTCCATCAGGTCGTCGAAGGAGACGATCTCGGCCTTGATGAAGCCGCGCTGGAAGTCGGTGTGGATGACGCCGGCGGCTTCCGGAGCGGTGGCACCGCGCTTGATCGTCCAGGCGCGGGACTCCTTCGGACCCGCGGTCAGGTACGTCTGCAGGCCGAGCGTGTCGAAGCCGACCCGGGCGAGGACGTCCAGACCGGGCTCGGAGATACCCATCTCGGCCAGCATTTCGCGGGCCTCGTCCTCGTCGCCGAGCTCGACCAGCTCCGCCTCGAACTTCGCGTCCAGGAAGATCGCCTCGGCCGGCGCGACCAGGTCCCGCATCTTCTGCTTCAACGATTCGTCCGCCAGCTCGTCGGCGTCGCAGTTGAACACGTACAGGTACGGCTTCGCGGTCATCAGCATGAGCTCACGGATCGCGTCCCGGTCCACGGTCGTGGCGATGATCGGCGTACCGGCCTCGAGGTGCTTCTGCGCCTCCCGGACCGCCTCGAGCACGACCGCGCTCTCCTTCTTCAGCCGGGCTTCCTTCTCCAGCCGCGGGATCGCCTTCTCGACGGTCTGCAGGTCGGCGAGGATCAGCTCGGTCTGGATCGTGGAGATGTCGTCGGCCGGCGACACCTTGCCGTCGACGTGGGTGACGTCGTCGTCGCGGAACACCCGGGTGACCTGGCAGATCGCGTCCGACTCGCGGATGTGGCTGAGGAACTTGTTGCCGAGCCCCTCACCCTCGGACGCGCCGCGGACGATGCCGGCGATGTCCACGAACTGCACGGTGGCCGGGATCACCTTCGCGGAGTTGTACAGCTCGGCGAGCTTGCCCAGCCGCGCGTCGGGGACGCCGACCACGCCGACGTTCGGCTCGATGGTCGCGAACGGGTAGTTCGCGGCGAGTACGTCGTTCTTGGTCAGCGCGTTGAACAGGGTGGACTTGCCCGCGTTCGGGAGCCCGACGATTCCGATGGTGAGTGCCACGGGCGTCAAGGGTACGCGGGTTACCCCGCCGTACCCCAATCCGTCAGATCAGGTAGGCCTCCAACTCGGCGCCGTACCAGCGGGTGGTGCGGCCCAGCGACCGCATCCCGAGCCGGTTGCAGACCGCCAGGGAGGCCACGTTGTCCGGACGGACGACCGCGTAGATCTCGCCGATCCCCGCCTTGAATCCGTGCTCGATCGCGCCCCGCGCCGACTCCGTCGCCAGCCCACGCCCCCACGCGTCCGGGTGCAGATGCCAGCCGACCTCGACCTCTCCCCGCCCGGCGGTCCCGTCCGACGGATCCGGCAGCGGCACCAGCAGTACGGTCCCCGCGATCGTCCCGGTCGCGCGCTCCTCGACCGCCCACACGCCGTACGGCGGCTCCTGGTTGCGCTCGTTCCACCTCTGGATCACCTTCGACGCCGCGCCCCGGTCCGGCATCACCCGCGGCTCGGCGCCGAGCCAGCGGGAGACCTCCCAGCGGCGGTAGATGTCGAACACGCGGTCACCGTCGGCGTCCGTCCAGTCACGGATCAGCAGCCGCTCTGTCTCGAAGACCACCATCCCCACCACCTCCTGCGACCAGTTCATATTTCTCCCAACCAGGTGATCGCAAGCAACGTCTCCAGTCTGTGACCACCTGGACCGATCGCGCCGGCGATTCTTCACGCATCGTGTTCGGCTGCTTGCAGTTCCTCCGCTTCGGCTGGCTGGAGGTGCTGTCGTCGCTCTTCCCCGGGTTGGTGTTCGCCGGCCTGGCGATCTCGAAGTACGTCGACCTGCCGATCGCCCGGTACGACGCTCTGCTGATCTACTGCCTCGTCCTGACGTTGCTGTTCTGGGCCGTCCGGCTGGAGACGTGGCGCGAGGTCGCGGTGATCTTCGGGTTCCACCTGGTCGGCCTCGGCCTGGAGTTGTTCAAGGTCCACATCGGCTCGTGGCAGTACCCGGGTGACGCGGTGACGAAGTTCGCCGGGGTGCCGTTGTTCGCCGGGTTCATGTACGCGGCGGTCGGCAGCTACATCTGCCAGGCCTGGCGCCGGTTTGACCTGCGGGTCAGCAACTACCGGCCGGTGCCCACGACGGTTTTCGCGGTCGGTATCTACGCGAACTTCTTCACCCATCACTGGATCCCGGACCTGCGCATCCCGATCGCGATCGGTCTGCTCGTCGTGTTGCGGCGTACCTGGGTCTTCTTCACGGTCGGCGTACGGCGGTACCGGATGCCGCTGGCGTTGTCGTTCGCGTTGATCGGCTTCTTCCTGTGGATCGCGGAGAACTTCGGCACGTTCCTCGACGCGTGGAACTACCCCGACCAGGTGAGTGTGTGGCAGATCGTCCATCCGGCGAAGTTCGGCGCGTGGTCGTTGCTGGTCAGCATGAGCTTCGTCCTGGTCGCCAGCGTGAAGTCGCTCGAAGGCCGGCTCTACCACCGGGGTGGGCACGCAACAGTCGAGATCTCACCGCAACATGACGGCGCCAACCAACCTGCTGAGTAAGGCGTCTCATCTGTGTGAGGCGCTCCTGAGGGGGAGCACTGGGGAAGAACCGCCTGAAATACAAGGGGAAAAGCCATGACCCGGAAGTTCGCTGCGTTCATCACGACGATGGTCGCGCTGGCCGCTGTCGCCGGTTGGATGATGGCCTCGGCGGTCGCGCAGATGGACCGTCCGCACGCGTCCGCGGCGACCACGAAGCCGTCCGCGTCGCCTTCGGGTACCCCGACCAGTGCTCCCACTCCGAGCGGCACGTCCACGCAGTCGGCGACGACGACGACAACCGGCCACCCGGTACCGCCGAACCCGACCACCTCTGTTGCCTCCGGCAACAAGGCGCTGTTCTTCACCTTCGACGACGGACCGGACCCGACCTGGACGCCGCAGGTGCTGTCGACGCTGGCGAAGTACGGTGCGCACGCGACGTTCTTCGAGCTCGGCGAGATGCAGGACGAGCACCCCGGCCTGCGCGACCAGGTGCTCGCGGCGGGCAACACCATCGGCAGCCACTCGATCAGCCACCCGCAGCTGACCAAGATCTCCGCGGCGCAGCGGCACCACCAGATCTTCGACGGGCCTCGGTCCACCTGCTTCCGGCCGCCGTACGGCGCGACGAACGCGAAGGTCCGCGCCGACATCAGGGCCGCCGGGATGGTCCAGGTCCTGTGGGACGTCGACCCTCGCGACTGGGCCCGCCCGGGTGTGAGCGCGATCGTGCACAACATCCTGACCCACGCCCAGCCCGGCCGGATCATCCTGATGCACGACGGCGGCGGCAACCGCGCCCAGACCGTCGCGGCGCTCAACCAGGTCCTCCCGGTCCTGCAGGCGCAGGGCTACACGTTCCCCGCGTTGAACTGCCAGCAGCGCTGAGCTACTGACCAACCGGTCCTCCCGGGAGCAGAATGGGCCATGGATGCTTCCCGGCAGTTGCTCGGTCTGATCGGCGGATACCAGGTGTCGCAGGCGATCTCGGTCGCCGCCCGGCTGCGGATCAGCGACGTACTGGCCACCGGTCCGCAAACTCTGGCCGAACTCGCCCAGTCGATCGGCGCCGACGAACAAGCGCTCGCGCGGTTGATGCACGCGCTCACCGCACTCGGCCTCTACACGAACGACGGCGGTACGCTCGCCAACACCGAACTCGGCGCCGCGCTGCGCGTCGACGCGCCCCGCTCGGTCGCCGGCTGGGCCCGGTTCGTCGGCACCGGCTCCTACTGGCAGACGCAGGCCGCACTGGAGCAGAGCATCCGCACCGGCGAGACCGCGTTCACGCTCCTGCACGGCGAGCCGGTGTGGACATACCGCGCCAAACACCCGGACGAACAGGAGGCGTTCGATGCGGCGATGACGTCGATGGCGGACGCGGTGAGCGCGGCGGTTGTCGCGGCGTACGACTTCAGCCGCTATCAGACGGTGGTGGACGTCGGCGGCGGGCACGGCCGCCTGCTGAACGGGATCCTGGATCGCTACCCGACGGTCAAGGGCGTGCTCTTCGACCAACCCGACGTGGTCGCGGGTGCCGATGCCGAGCGCTTCGAAGTAGTCGGAGGCAACTTCTTCGAGAGTGTTCCCCGCGGCGACGCCCTGGTGCTGAAGTCCGTGATCCACGACTGGGCGGACGCCGAGTCGATCGACATCCTCCGCACCTGCCGCAAGGCACTGGCTTCCGACGGACGAGTGTTGCTGGTGGAGCAACT
The DNA here is from genome assembly GCF_006715085.1 of Kribbella jejuensis. Taxonomy (NCBI): domain Bacteria; kingdom Bacillati; phylum Actinomycetota; class Actinomycetes; order Propionibacteriales; family Kribbellaceae; genus Kribbella; species Kribbella jejuensis. The sequence continues at coordinate 1,528,231 of NZ_VFMM01000001.1, forward strand.
CCTGGACCGCTCGCCCGATCCGGTCCGTACGGCGTTCTCGGACCTCAACATGCTGATCATGACCGGCGGCCGGGAACGCACCACGGACGAGTACCACACGTTGTTGGCAGCGGCCGGCCTCGAGCTCGTCGACACGACTCCGACCGCGAGTACGACGTTCGTGATCGAGGCCGCCGCGGCCCGTTGAGCGTGTGCGCCGAAAACTGTCGGTGGGGTTGTGCACTATCGGTGACATGACGGGTACGACGGTGTTGCTGATCCTGCTCTTCCTGGTGGTCGGGCTGTTGTTGGGGGCTGTCTTCGGTGTGCTGTGGGTGCGGGGTCGCGACGGGGCGGAGCTTGCGCGGATCACGGCCGAGCGGGATGCGGCCGAGGACCGGGTCGTCGAGCTCACGCAGGAGCGGACGAGCGTCGGACAGCAAATGGGTGGGCAAGCCGTTGTGAAGGAGGCGCTCGATCGCCTGCACGCGCAGCTGAATCAGCTCGAGCAGGGGCGGGCGGCCTGGCAGAGTCAGCTGCATCAGCAGGTGAACGAGGTGCGGATGAGCGGCGAGGCATTGCGCCGGGAGACCGCGTCGCTGTCGACCGCGTTGCGGAAACCGCAGGTTCGTGGGCGGTGGGGCGAGCTGCATCTGCGCCGGACGGTCGAGCTGGCCGGGATGGTCGCGCACTGCGACTTCACCGAGCAGGCGACGACCTTCGGCGAGGACGGCGTGCTGCGGCCCGACCTCGTGGTGAGGCTTGCCGAGGGCAAGAATCTGGTCGTCGACTCGAAGGTGCCGCTGGCCGCGTTCCTGGAGGCGAGCGAGTCCGACGACGCGGCGTTCCGCGACGACCGGCTGCGCGCGCACGCCCGGCATCTGCGGACGCATGTGGATCAGCTCGCCTCGAAGGCGTACTGGACCCGCCTGTCACCGTCGCCGGAGTTCGTGATCCTGTTCGTGCCGGGCGAGTCGTTCCTGTCCGCGGCCCTCGACGTCGAGCCGTCGTTGCTGGAGTACGCCGCCGAGCGCCGGGTGATCCTCGCGACGCCGACGACGCTGATCGCGACGCTCCGCGCAGCGGCGTACGCGTGGAACCAGTCGGCGCTGACCGAATCGGCGCAGCAGGTGTTCGAGCTCGGGCGCGAGCTGTACGAGCGGCTCAGCACGATGGGCGATCACCTGAGCCGAGTCGGGCGATCGCTGACGTCGGCGGTCGAGGCGTACAACGGGACCGTCGGGTCGTTCGAGCGCCGGGTGTTCATCACCGCGCGGAAGCTCCGCGACCTGCACGTCACCGAGTCCGAACTGACCGCGATGGAGTCGATCGAGGCGTCGGTGCGACCACTCACGGCGCCCGAGTTCCTCGCCCTCGACGAGTCACCGAGCACGCGACGATGGCCGCCGTCGCAGGCGGGCTGAGCTTTCCGGACGGGGATCGTCCGGAACCGGCGATAGCGTGCTTCGTATGACCAACACACCGTTGACGGGACCGCCGGTTGCCGGCACCGAGGCCGACACGTTGATCGGGGCGCTCGAGCGCAACCGCCGTACGTTCGCATGGAAATGTGGCGGGCTCGACTCGGCGGGCTTGAACAAGCAGCACCCACCGTCGACGGTCACGCTCGGCGGCTTGCTCAAGCACTTGGCGCTGGTCGAGGACGAGTACTTCACCCACCGCCTGCTCGGCAAGGAGCTCGGCGCTCCCTGGAACGCCGTCGACTGGGATGCCGACCCCGACTGGGAATGGCACAGCGCGCCCGACGACTCCCCCGAGGAACTGATGGGCCTGTGGGAAGCATCGGTCGAGCGGTCCCGCGCCGCGGTCGCCGAAGTACTCGCGACCGGTGGCGTCGACCAACTCGCGAACTGGACGGGCCGCAACGGCGACTCCCCGAGCCTGCGCTACATCCTCGTCGACCTGATCGAGGAGTACGCCCGGCACACCGGCCACGCCGACCTGATTCGCGAATCGATCGACGGCCTCACCGGCGAGGGCGTCCCGGAGTAAGTCCTGGGCAGGTGTCGGAAAGCCGACAGTGATGAGTTGTTGACAGTCAGTGGCCTCCACACGTAACGATGAGAGCGCTCTCTCAGGCGGACGTGAGGAGAAACTGATGCGCATCAAACTGCTGGCGATCGCCGCAGCGGCGGTAGCCCTGACCGGGGCGTTGGCGGCTCCGGCCCGGCCGGCCGACGCGGCCGTACCGGCGACGATCCCGTTCACGATCACCAACCACTCGGGCCGGGGCGACCCGGTCTACGTCTACAACCTGGGCACCAATCTGGCGACCGGCCAGCAGGGGTGGGCCGATGCCTCCGGCACCTTCCACGCCTGGCCGGCCGGCGGGAACCCGCCGACCCCGGCGCCGGACGCCTCGATCGTCGGGCCGGCCAACGGTCAGTCGATGACGATCCAGCTGCCGAAGTTCTCCGGCCGGGTGTACTTCTCGTACGGCCAGAAGCTGGTCTTCAAACTCACCACCGGTGGCCTCGTCCAACCGGCCGTACAGAACCCGTCCGACCCGAACCGGAACATCCTGTTCAACTGGTCGGAGTACACGCTCAACGACGGCGGCCTGTGGATCAACAGCACCCAGGTCGACATGTTCTCCGCGCCGTACGCCGTCAGCGTGAACTCCAGCACCACCGGGCATCTCAAGCCCGGCGGGTACAACGCCGTCTACAACGGACTGCGGGCCGCGAACTGGGGCGGCCTGATCCAGACCGCACCCGACGGTTCGGTGTTGCGTGCGCTCTCGCCGTTGTACGGCGTGGAGACCGGCGCACTGCCGGCCGGCGCGATGGACGACTACATCAACCGCGTGTGGTCGAAGTACAGCTCCACGACGCTGACCGTCACGCCGTTCGGAGACCAGCCGAACACGAAGTACTTCGGCAGGGTGTCCGGCAACGTCATGAACTTCACCAACAGCGCGGGCGCCGTCGTCACCTCGTTCCAGAAACCCGATTCCGCCAGCGTCTTCGGCTGCTTCAAGTTGCTCGACGCACCGAACGACCAGGTCCGAGGCCCGATCTCGCGCACGCTGTGCGCCGGCTACAACCGCTCCACCCTGCTGACGAACCCCAACCAGCCGGACTCCAGTGATGCGAACTTCTACCAGGACGCGGTCACCAACCAGTACTCGAAGACCATCCACGCCCAGATGGCCGACGGCCGCGCCTATGGTTTCGCCTTCGACGACGTCGGCAACCACGAGGCCCTCGTCCACGACGGCAACCCGCAGCAGGCCGCACTCATCCTCGATCCGTTCAACTGATGCCTTGACTCCTTGATCCGTTAGTGGCAACTTACCGTTCGTGGAGACTTACGGATCACTCGAAGCGGCCGGACCGGTGCTCGATGCGCTGGGCGACCCGACCCGGCGGGTGATTCTCGAGACGCTGCGAACCGGCGGGCCGTGCTCGGTCGGCGTACTGGCCGAGCGCGTGCCCGTCAGCCGGCCCGCGATCTCGCAGCACCTCAAGGTGCTCGGCGCGGTCGGGCTCGTGCAGCACGAGTCGCGGGGGACGCGGAACATCTACCGCGTCCACCAGGCCGGACTGGACGAGTTGCGCAGCTGGCTCGACCAGTTCTGGGGCGACACGTTGCAGGCGTACGCCGACCATGTCGCGCGGACTGTTCGGCTCGAGGAGGAACGGAAATGATCGTGGAACAAGACCTATCACCCCTGGTGAAGACGGTGACGGTACCGGTCGGTGTGGAGCGCGCGTTCGAGGCGTTCACCGCGGAGACGTCGAAGTGGTGGCCGCTGTTCCGGCACTCGGTCGGCGAGGCGGCGGCGAACGAAGTACGGCTGGAAGGTGCCGTCGGCGGACAGATCGTCGAGTACGGCGCCGAGGGCGTGCTCGCGGTCTGGGGCACCCTGTCGGAGTGGAACCCGCCGGCGTCGCTCAGCTTCAGCTGGCACCCGGGCCAGGATCCCGCCGAGGCCGGACAGGTGACCGTCACCTTCACTCCCTCCGCCGAGGGCACCGAGGTCAGACTCGTGCACGCCGGCTGGGAACGCCGCAGCGACGGCCGCCAGGCCCGACTCAGCTACGACACCGGCTGGGACTACGTCCTGGGCAAGTACACCGAATTCACCCGATAGTAGGTGAATGCCGAACCCTCCCGTCGACGCCCGCGCCCTGGAAGCGTCCCTCCGGCCGCACGGCGAATCCGTCATGCTGCCGCGGGCGGCGTACGTCGACCCTGACGTGCTCGCGTGGGAACGCCGGCACTTCTTCGGCGGGACGTGGACCTGCCTCGGTCGCGCCGCCGAACTGTCGAACGGTACGACGTACCGCGAGGTGACCGTCGGCGACATCGCGACGGTGCTGACGTTCGGAGACCGGCCGCGGGCGTTCGCCAACGTATGCAGGCATCGCGGGCACGAACTGCTGCGGGCGGAGGAGTCGGGCGATCGGCCGGCGCTGGTGTGCCCGTACCACGGGTGGTCGTACGAGCTCGACGGGTCGGTGAAGGCCGCGCCGCGGATGGGCGACTCTTTCCATACCAAACCGTATGGTCTGGTCGAGCTGCCGGCCGAGGTGTGGCACGGGTGGTTGTTCGTGAACGCGACCGGTACTGCGGGACCGTTCGCGGAGCACCTCGGCGGGATCACCGAACTCGTCGCGCCGTACGCGCCGGAAACGCTGTCTCTGAAAGCACGGCACACGTACGACGTGGCGGCGAACTGGAAGACGATCGTGGAGAACTACCACGAGTGCTACCACTGCCCGCTGATCCACCCCGAGCTGTGCAAGGTGTCGCCGCCGACCTCGGGCGACAACTGGAGCCTGCCCGGCGCGTGGGTCGGCGGACTGATGGACCTCCGACCGGACGCCGAGACCATGTCGCTCGACGGCCGGTCGGCCGGGATTCCGTTGCCGGGCGTTGATCAGCGGCGGGTGAACTACCTCGGCCTGTTCCCGAACCTGCTGCTCTCACTGCACCCCGACTACGTGATGACCCATCGCCTCGAGCCACGCGCGCCAGGGCTGACCACGGTCGAGTGCTCGTGGTACTTCCGGCCCGAGGTGACGGACCCGTCGTACGCCGTGGAGTTCTGGGACATCACCAACCGCGAGGACTGGGCGGCGTGCGAGTCGGTGCAGCGCGGCGCCGAGTCCCCACACTTCCGCCCCGGTCCACTGGCGCCCGCCGAGGACGCCGTCTACCAGTGGGTGACAATGCTCGCCCGCGGGTATCTGGGGAAGCCGGTCAGTAGCCCAGGGTGAAGCGCTTGCGGTTGTGGGTCGGGGTCTCGGCCTCGTTGAGCAGGGCGACGGCGTAGTCCTCGGCGGAGATGTGGTCGCCGACCGGCTCGTCGCCGCCGAGCCGGAAGGTGCCGGTGCGCTCGCCCGGGGCGATCACGAACGCGGGCGAGAGCATCGTCCAGTTGACGTCGTCGCCGGTGGCGCGCAGGTTCTCCAGCGCCTGGGAGACGGTCAGCGATTCCTGCTTGTACTCGGCCGGGAAGTCCGGGCCGTCCACCACACGGTTGCCGTTGACAACCAAGCTGCCGGCGCCGCCGACCACGAACAGCCGGGTCGCCGTCCCGCGTACAGCCGCGACCAGGTTGTCGACCGCATCCAGGTACTCCTGGTGGTCGCCACCGGTGCGGCTCGGGCCGATCGCCGCGACCAGCACGTCCGCGTCCGCCGCCAGCTCCTTCGCGGTGGCGTCGTTCGCGCTGCCCTGCACCGCGCGGACGCCGGCCGGCAGTTCGCCGCCCGAACGGGTGACACCGGTCACCTCGTGACAGCGGCTCACCGCCTCGGCCGCCACCCGGCTGCCGACCATCCCGCTCGCCCCGAACACCGCGATCTTCATCCCTTGCTCCTTGTCTCCGTAGGTTCGACGTAGACGGTATCCATTGGTAACTGGCTACTTCAACGTGCTATAAGTACCTTGTGGTAACCAAAGGAAATGTGTTCGACCCGAACTGCCCGACCCGGGTGATCCTGGACCGCCTGGGCGACAAGTGGACGGTGCTCGTCGTACTCGTCCTGCGCGGCGGCCCGCGGCGCTTCACCGAACTCCGCGACGGCATCGGCCAGGTCGCGCCCAAGGTCCTCACCCAGACCCTCCGCCGGATGGAGCGCGACGGCCTCCTCACCCGCGAGGTCTACCCCGAGATCCCGCCCCGCGTCGTCTACACGCTGACCCCGATGGGCGCCTCCCTGATCGACCCGATCAGCGTCCTCACCGAGTGGGCCGAAACAAACCTGCCCGCCATCACCAAGGCCCAGGAGCACTACGACGCGGTCAGCTGAGCGTGGATCCCGCAGTTTCGGCGGTCACTGACGGAGGCCACCGAGCTGGAGGATCATCGCGAGATCGTCCCTGATCGCCCAGCGCTCGGCGATGCGGCCGTCACGGAGCCGGTACGCGAACGCTACATCCCGGGTGCAGACACCCTCGGCCAGCTCGAAGCCCCGGAACCCGCCGCCGGGCCAGTGGACCTCGCGGGAGCCGAACTGCACGACCAGGTCGTCCTCGGCGACCACGAACGACTGCACCCAACGGGCCGGGTGCCGGTCCCGGGCTGCCGCGCTCAAGAACTGCCTGGTGCCCGGCATGCACGTCCGGAACATCACAACCTTCGCCTGTTCGGATCACGACTCAACCTTTGCGGCTCGGTCGGGCATCACAAGTCTGACCGAGTTGAACGAGCTGGGGGTTGGGATGGATCCAGGACGCGACCACGAATTCGCCGAGTTCGTGGACGGGCGGTTCACCGCGCTGCAGCGGTTCGGGTATCTGCTGACCGGTGAATGGCATCTGGCCGAGGACCTGGTACAGACGTCGCTCACCAAAGTGTGGTTCCACCGGAACTCGCTGCGCAGCGGTACCGCACTGGAGAGCTACACCAGGACCGTGATGGTGAACACCAGCACCCAGTGGTGGCGCCGGAAGTGGCGCGGCGAGACGCCGACCGAGCAACTGCCCGAGCGCCATGCCAACGAGCAGTACGGCACCGTCGACGACCGGGATCTGTTGCTGCGGGCACTCAATTCGTTGCCCCGGCGTACCCGCGCGGCCTTGGTACTGCGGTACTTCGAGGATCTCCCCGAGGCCGAGATCGCCCAGATCATGGGCTGCTCGGTCGGCACCGTGAAGTCGAACGTCTCCCGCGGACTGGCGAAGCTCCGCGAACACGAACTGATCACCGCGATCCCCGCCACGGTCCAGAAGGAGGGCTGACATGACCGACGATCTCAAGGACAAGCTCGAGCAGCTGGTTGCCGATCCGCCACCACCGAGCGCGGTGCCCAGCCAGGCCGTGTTCACGCGGGTCCGGAAGGCACGCCGCCGGCGCGCCGTCGGAGCGATGACGCTGGCCGCGGCCGCGGTGGTCGCGGTGGCTGTTGCCGTCACCAACGTCACGGACATCGACGGCCGCCCGCCGGTGTCGAACACGCCGAGCGTCGTCATCACCCCGACGACGACCACACCGACTGCACCCCGCACACAGTCCACATCGACTGCACCGTCCACGCAGGTGACCGGCGCGGTACACACACCGAGCAGCACCAACACCAACACTCCCCCGCCGGCCACTACGTCGAATCCGCCCGCGCTCGGCGTACACGTGACGCTGAAGCCGACGGTCAAGGGCCGCACCGTGACCATGAAGGTGACGCTGTCCGGGGCCTCGCTGGTACCGGTCGACGACACCGGCAAGCCGCTGTCGACGTCGGGCATCGACTTCCTCGACCTGCTCGGCGGGACGCAGTACTTCTTCGGCGACGGTCAGCAAAGCGGCTCGGACGCGGGCGGCGTCAAGTGCGTCAGCGGGTCGCCCCGGACCACCGGGCACCAGACCTACACACTGATGAACGATGGCACCGGAACCAACGGAACAGGTACGCACACCTACCCGAACGCAGGCAGCTACACCTTCAAGTACACCGTCAAGTACTGCAGCAAGAGTGGCTGGGTGCCGGTGACGAAGTCGACCCAGGTGACGATCAAATAGTCCAGGCGTGGTCGGAGGTGCCGGTGGTGGGCAAGCCGGCGGCCTTCAGGTCGGAGCGGAGGTCGCGGGGGAGGGCGAAGGTGAGGCTCTCCTCCGCGGTGGTGACTTCCTGGACCTCACCGTAGCCGCGCTCGGCCAGCCAGCGGAGGACGTCGCGGACGAGGACCTCCGGCACGCTGGCGCCACTGCTGACACCGACCGCGTCGACGCCCTCGAGCCACGCCTCGTCGATCTCGTCGGCGAAGTCGACCAGGTGGCCGTCCTTGGCGCCGTGCTCGATCGCGACCTCGACCAGGCGGACCGAGTTCGACGAGTTGCGGGAGCCGACGACCAGCATCAGGTCAGCCTCGGGGGCGAGCTTCTTCACCGCGGCCTGGCGGTTCTGGGTGGCATAGCAGATGTCGTCGCTCGGCGGGTCCTGCAAGTGCGGGAAGCGCTCGCGCAGGCGGCGTACCGTCTCCATCGTCTCGTCGACCGACAGCGTGGTCTGCGACAGCCAGACGACCTTCTCCGGGTCGCGGACCGTCACGTTCGGTACGTCGTCGGGCCCGTCGACGATGTGTACGTGCTCCGGAGCCTCGCCGGAGGTGCCGATGACCTCCTCGTGGCCCTCGTGGCCGATCAGCAGGATGTCGTAGTCGGTGGCGGCGAACCGCTTCGCCTCGTGGTGCACCTTGGTGACCAGCGGGCAGGTCGCGTCGATCGTCTTCAGCTGCCGCGCGGCCGCCTCCTCGTGCACCACCGGCGCGACACCGTGCGCGGAGAAGATCACGGTCTTCCCCTCCGGCACCTCGACGGTCTCGTCGACGAAGATCGCGCCACGCTTCTGCAGGGTCTGTACGACGTACTTGTTGTGCACGATCTCCTTGCGCACGTACACGGGCGGACCGTACAGATCGAGAGCCTTCTCCACCGCGACCACGGCCCGGTCCACACCCGCGCAGTACCCACGGGGCGCCGCGAGCAGCACGCGCTTCGTCGTACGGGTGTCATCAGGCTGGGAAGTCACGCCCCCATGGTACGGGCCGCGATCGACACGCCCGCATCGGATGCTGTGAGCAGCATCACCCGAAAACACGCCGAGGAGCCGCCCGCCCTGTCCGAACGGCTCCCCCGCCGGGAGGTGTTACCAGACCTCAAGAATGCCGACCGAAACCCTTGTCCGCAAAGGATTTTCGGCGCACAGGCCCCGACGGGGACCGGGTAGGTGGAGTGGGCGCATCACGCAACGTTAGTTAATTGTCGGTGGGGGGTCGTAGGGTCTGGGGGTGGCTTTGGAGACGTCGCCGGAAGCGCCTGCGGCCGTTCGGACCATTGCGAACGGGATTGCGAGCTGGATCAACCAGCTCGGGGCCGTGTGGGTCGAAGGGCAGCTGACGGACGTCTCGATCGGGCGGGGTACGACGACCGTGTTCGGCACGCTGCGCGACACCGACGCGGACATCTCGCTGCGGTTCACCTGCAATCGCCGGGTGTTCGAGGCCGTCGACGTCCGCGACGGTTCCCGGGTGCTCGTGCACGCCAAGCCGAACTTCTTCGCCCGGCGCGGCACGCTCGCGCTCGCGGTCAGCGAGATCCGGCACGTCGGGATCGGCGAGCTGCTGGCGCGGATCGAGCGGCTGAAGCAACTACTCGGCGCCGAGGGGCTCTTCGAGCCGTACCGGAAGAAGAAGCTGCCGTTCCTGCCGCACACGATCGGGCTGATCTGCGGGCGGGACTCCGCGGCCGAGCGGGACGTGCTCGAGAACGCGAAGCGCCGCTGGCCGGCGGTCGCGTTCCGGATCGAGTACGCGTCGGTCCAGGGGCCGTCGGCGGCCGGCGAGGTGATGACCGCGCTGCGGAAGCTGGACGCCGACGACGCGGTCGAGGTGATCGTGATCGCGCGCGGCGGCGGCTCGCTGGAGGACCTGCTGCCGTTCTCCGACGAAGGGCTGATCCGCGCGGTTTCCAAGACGAGTACACCGGTGGTGAGCGCGATCGGCCACGAGCCGGACAGTCCGCTGCTCGACCTGGTCGCGGACCTGCGCGCGTCGACGCCGACGGACGCGGCGAAACGGGTCGTGCCCGACGTACACGAAGAGCTCGACGGCGTGCATCTGCTGCGTGAGCGGGGATCGCGGGCGATCCGGTCGTGGCTGGAGCGGGAGGCACATGCGCTGGCGGCGATCCGTTCGCGGCCCGCCCTCGCCGCGCCGGTGACCGACCTGCAGCGGCGGTCGGACGAGATCGCGGCGCTGGTCGAGCGGAACCGGCGGACATTGACGCATCGGCTGGATCGGGCCGGTGACGATCTCGCGCACCGGTTGGCCAGCGTACGGGCGTTGTCCCCGAAGGCGACGCTCGAGCGGGGGTACTCGGTGCTCCAGTTGGCGGACGGGACCGCCGTACGGGAAGTGGCGCAGGTCGCGCCGGGTGACCTGCTGCAGGCGCGGGTCAGCGACGGCCGGTTCGCGGTCGAAGTCAAGGAGGACAACACGTGAGCGACCGACCTGAGATGACGTACGAACAGGCCCGCGAGGAACTCGTCGAGGTAGTCCGCAAACTCGAAGCCGGCGGCACCACCCTCGAAGAATCCCTCGCCCTGTGGGAACGCGGCGAAGAACTGGCCACCACCTGTCAACGCTGGCTGGACGGCGCCCGAGAACGCCTAACCAAAGCCCAAGCCACCCACGAGGAAAAACCCAACTGACCCCGACAAACCACAGCCCGGCGGTGGTCAGGAACTGAGTAGATTTCTGGCTACTGCGGCGAGGCCGGTTTTTAGGCGGGGCAGGGGGAAGCCCTGGGTGCGTAGGGCGTTGTGGAGGTCGGCGGCCAGGGGGGCCAGGAGGACGTGGGCGGTGTAGTCCGCGTCGAGGTCTGGGCGGGCGGACTCGATCAGGTGGGACAGGTGGCGGTGCCAGAGGTGGTACGAGCCGATTCGGTAGCGGGCGCCGTCCGACGCGTTCTCGCTGTCCATGAACAGGGCCACGTGCCGGTCGAGCAGATCCAGGTACGCGTCGAGGAAGGCCAGTACCCGCACAACCGGCGGTGCGCCCGGACCTAGCGGTGGCGGGCCGCTGAGGATCTTCGCCTGCAGCTCCTGCTCGCGCTCGTCGAGCAGCGCGACCGCGAGCCCCGCGCGGTCCCCGAAGCGGCGGAATACGGTGCCCTTGCCGACCCCGGCCTCCGCCGCGATCGCGTCGAGCGAAACGTTCTTCACCCCGTGCTCGGTGAACAGTCGCTCGGCCGCCTCCAGTACGCGCAGCCGATTGCGCTTGGCGTCCGCTCGCTCCGGGCGTGGCGAACCCACGACCGGGAGATCCCGTTGTGAAACGGACCGCGGTCCGGTAGTGTCCTTCATAAGACGGACTGTAGTCCGCTAAAGCCTCAGGAGGAAGCACATGAGCAACGCCCGGATCGCCATCGCCTACCACTCCGGATACGGGCACACCGCGAAACAGGCCGAGGCCGTCGCGGCCGGGGCGGCATCAGTGCCCGACACCACGACCGACCTCGTTCCGCTCGACGAGCTGACCGAGGAGGTCTGGGAGCGGTTGACCGCGGCGGACGCGATCATCTTCGGCGCCCCGACATACATGGGCAGCCCGAGCTGGGTCTTCAAGAAGTTCGCCGAGGAGAGCGTCCGGATCTGGGCCGCCGACCTCGGCTGGCGGGACAAGATCGCGGCCGGTTTCACCAACTCGAAGGCGATGTCCGGCGACAAGCTGAACAGCCTCGTCGACCTGGCCGTGTTCGCCGCGCAGCACGGGATGATCTGGGTCGGCCTGGACATCTACCCTGGCTGGGCGGACAGCACCGCGAGCATCGAGGACCTCAACCGCCTCGGCAGCTGGATGGGTGCGATGGCGCAGTCCGACGCCGACCTCTCCGCGGAGAAGGCGCCGCCGGCGACCGACCTGCGTACGGCAGCCGCACTCGGCGCGCGGGTCGCGACCGTCACGCACCGGCACCTGAGAGGAGCGCTCGCTGCATGACGACCTACCGCATCAGCAGCCTCGATCGGGGGACGGTCTGATGGCGTGGATCGTTCTGCTCGCCGCGGCGGCGTTCGAGATCGCGTTCGCGCTCAGCCTGAAACCGAGCGAGGGGTTCAGCCGGCTCTGGCCGACGCTCGGCGTGCTGGTGTTCGGCGTGATCTCGGTCGCGCTGCTGGCGAAGACGCTCGACCGCCTCCCGGTCGGTACGGCGTACGCGATCTGGACCGGCATCGGCTCGGTCGGCGTGGTGACGCTCGGCATCGTGCTGTTCCACGAGCCGGTCACCCCGGCCCGCCTGGCCTGCATCGCCCTGATCGTCATCGGCGTCGTGGGCCTCCGACTGGTCGGCGCCGACTGATGCGGACCTGCAGCACTCACTAACCCGCGCGCGAAGCAGGCCAGACCGCGGCTCTGAGCGTGCCGGACGCCGCGACGGCGCGGTTGGTGAGTGCCGGCGGTCCGCCCTCAGCTGTTGGTACGGCGACGGCGCCGCGCGTACGACGTGGCGCGGACCGGGTGCGGGAGCTCGTCGGACAGGTCAGGGCTGCCGGACAACAGCTGGTGGTACGACGACCAGGTGGTCGCCCGGGGAGGTGTCGCGCCGATGGCATCGACTCGGGTGACCGGGTGGGTGCCGTCGTTGATCGGGTTCCACAGGTCGGCGTCGGTCCGCAGCCGGCGGAGTTCGCCGAACAGCTCGCGGCCGAACCAGCACGGGTAGCTCTCGCCGTCGTCGTACCGGCAGACGCCGATCGGAGTGGCGACCTCGGCAACCAGCGACCAGACGGCGGCCGAAGTGATCCCGGGCTGGTCGCCGGGCAGTACGACGATCCCGTCGGCGCGCCGGTCGACTGCGTCCAGCGCGGGCACGATCGACGCGCTGCCGGTGTCGGCGTGCGGCGACTCGACTACCCGGACGCCGTCCAGATCGACCCGTTCGCGGATCTGCTCCGAGGCGGTGCCCAGGGTCACGACGAGTTGGTCGAACCCGCAGTCCCGCGCCCCGTCCAGCGCCGCCCCGAACAACGTGCCGCCCTGATAGGCCAGCAACTGCCACGGCGCACCGAGATGCGGCGAACTGTCCGCACCCAGCAGAAGCCCCGTGATGAACATCGCCCGGTCAACTCCCCACCCGCGACGGCGTGGGACAAGGACACATACCCACTGGCCTTTCGCTTTTCCCCGAGCGTGCAAGCCGAGTTTCGATCAGACCAAGTTCTCCGGCCGGGTGTCAAGAGCCGCCGGAATCAGCGCAGTGTCAGCCCAGTGTTCAGCGCAGTGTCAGCGAAGCACCGAAGCGAACGCTTCAAGCGCCGGATAGCCGGCGTTTCCGGCGACGATCGTGGTCACCCCGGAACCGACCAGCACCAAGGCGTTCTCGCCCTTCCGGTCGAGCAGGATCTTCCGTTGCCAGGTCACACCCGCGACCGCCGACGTCCCGTCGTAGGAGGTCCGGCCGAGCTTGTCGGCCTGGAACTTCGGAGTGGTGACGTTGGACTGCTCGAGGCCGACGTACTTCCGCTCGTTGGTGACGACGCCGAGGTGCCAGGTGATCGGCTCCTGCTGCGGCGCCCTGAATTCCACGCTGGTCGCGGTCCAGCCGGTCGGCATCGGCTCCGGGCCGCGGGCCCAGGACGCGGCCTTGCGGGCGTCCTCCAGCTGCGCGGTGTACTCGACGGCCTTCACCTCTTCGTGCTTCGGCCGCCAGGTGACCAGCATCAGGAACGCGACGACGGCCAGGCAGATCACCAGCGCGCCGACCATGTTGCCGACGGTCTGCGACTTCGCCTTGTCCCGCCGGTACGCCTGCCGGTACTCGTCCGCCTCGGCGAGCACTTGGGCACGTTCGCGCGCCTTCTCCGTCGCCGCTGCCTCGCCGGAAGCGTCCTGACCTGTGGAACTCATGGCCACAGTGTCTCGCGTTGCGCAATCCGATCGAACACCGGTCACGCTCGTTGGCTACGATCCGTGGACATGACGGACCCGACATCGCCACCGGCACATCTGGAGGTCGACGCGCATGCGCCCGACCGGAACCTCGCCCTCGAACTGGTGCGGGTCACCGAGGCCGCGGCGATGGCGGCCGGGCGCTGGGTCGGACGCGGCGACAAGAACGGCGCCGACGGCGCGGCCGTGAACGCGATGCGTACGCTGATCGGCACGGTCGGGATGAACGGCGTCGTGGTGATCGGCGAGGGCGAGAAGGACAACGCCCCGATGCTCTTCAACGGCGAGCAGGTCGGCGCCGGCGAGGGTCCGGAGTGCGACGTCGCGGTCGACCCGGTCGACGGTACGACGCTGGTGGCGAAGGGCATGGCCAACGGGATCGCGGTGATGGCGGTCTCGCCGCGGAACTCGATGTACGACCCGTCCGCCGTGTTCTACATGGAAAAGCTGGTCGTCGGACCGGAGGCGGCCGAGGTGGTCGACATCCGGCTCCCGGTGGCGGAGAACATCCGCCGGGTGGCGAAGGCGAAGGGCTCGTCGGTCGACGACGTCACCGTCGTACTGCTCGACCGGCCGCGGCACACCGAGCTCGCCACCCAGATCCGGGCCACCGGCGCGCGGATCAAGTTCATCTCCGACGGCGACGTGGCCGGCGCGGTCGAGGCGGCCCGCCCGGACACCGGTCTGGACATGTTGCTCGGCATCGGCGGTACGCCCGAGGGCATCATCGCCGCCTGCGCGATGAAGTGCCTGGGCGGAAAGATCCAGGGCAAGCTCTGGCCGCGCGACGATGCCGAACGGCAGAAGGCGCTCGACGCGGGCCACGACCTGGACCGGGTGCTCGACACCGACGACCTGGTCAGCGGTGACGACTGCTTCTTCGTCGCGACCGGGATCACCGACGGCGAACTGCTCCGCGGCGTCCGGTACGGCCGCTCGACCGCGCGCACGCACTCGCTGGTGATGCGGTCGCGCAGTGGCACGATCCGCTCGATCGAGAGCGTCCACCAACTGGAGAAGCTGCGCGCCTACTCCGCGATCGACTTCGAGCACGCCCGATGAGCGCGCCGGTCCTCGTCATCGGCGAGGCTCTCGTGGACATCGTGGGTACGGCGGTCAAGCCGCGCAACGGCAACGGGAAGGCCAAGGCGACGCCGGGCGGTTCGCCCGCGAACGTCGCGGTCGGGCTGGCGCGCCTCGGCGTACCGACCGAACTGGTGACCCGGTTCGGGACCGACGTGTACGGCGACCAGCTCGGCGCGCACCTGTTCGGGAACGGCGTACAGCTCGCGCCGGGGTCGGTCGACCCGAACTTCCGGACCAGTACCGCGACCGCGACGCTCGACGCGGAGGGCGTCGCGACGTACCAGTTCGACATCACCTGGGAACCGCCGGCGCTGTCGCTGTCGCGCGGTTGCCCGGCGATCCACACGGGGTCGATCGCGACCGTGCTCGAGCCCGGCGCCGCGGCGATCCGGGCGTTCCTGGAGTCGGTCGCCGACCAGCCCGTCACTGTGACGCTGGACCCGAACGCGCGGCCGAGCATCACGCCGGACCCGGTCTCGACGTGGGCCGCCGTACGGAGGCTGGCCGCATCGAGCGACCTGGTGAAGCTGAGCGACGAGGACTGCGAGTTCCTCCGCCCCGGCGTCGAACCGGTGGACATCGCCGCGGAGCTGCTGACGGTCGAGCGAACGCAGTGCGTGGTGATCACGCGCGGCGGCAAGGGCGCTCTCGGGGTCAGCAGGGACGCGCAGGTCGACGTGAGCGCGCCCGCGATCCAGGTTGTCGACACGGTCGGCGCCGGTGACTCGTTCATGTCCGCGCTGATCGCCGGGCTGGACAAGCGCGGCCTGCTCGGCGAGCGGCGGCTGGCCGGACTGACGTACGACGACCTGAACGACGTCGTGGACTACGCGGTGAAGGCGGCCGCGATCACCTGTACGCGGCACGGCGCCGACCCGCCGACCGCGGCCGAGCACCTCGCGACCTGGGGTTCGTGACGGTGTCCGTCGAGGCCTGGACCTCCGAGCTCGAGACCAAGGGCAGCGTGGAGTTCCCGCCGCGCCGCGGCCGGCTGATGGTCCGGCTGGTCGGCTTCGGCCTGCTGATGCTGCTGTCGGTGTGGACGAACGTCGACCACCTGCGCGCGGACGGTGTGTCCGGCGCTCTCGGCGTACTGCGGTTGACCGCGCTCGCGGCGTTCGTCTACGGCACCGGGCTGGCCGCGTGGCAGCTCGTCACGAACCGCCCGGTGGTGACGGTGAACGCCGAGGGCATCACGCGCGGCCGCAGCCTGCCGTGGTCGCGGATCACGAGCATCGGCGAACCGACCGGCCTCCCGCTCGCGCGGGCGGTGCAGGTACGCCCGGTGGACCGGCGTACCCGGCCGATCTCGATCTCCCACGACAACGTCGAGGACCTGGACGCGCTCGCTCCTTGGCTGCGCTCGCTGCACCAGCAGCACCTAGGGCATGTCTGACAATCCAGCGCCGTAGCGAGGAGGTGCTCGGTGCGGTGCATCGGCGCGCGGGGGCGAAGGACTCGATGCGGAGCATCGTGGCCTTTGCACCCGTGCGGCGAGGTGCCGTGCCGAGTGCCCCGCAGTAGGCGCTGGATTGTCAGACATGCCCTAGCTGACGGAGCTCCGGGCGGCGCTGAGCTGCTCGCGTGCGCGGGCGGCCGCGAGCTCGCCGTCCTTCGCGCGGATGGCGTCGGCGATCGCCTCGTGCGCGGCCTGGTCGTGCCGGTACCGGTGTTCGTCGTCGAGCGTGAGCATGTCGATCATCGCCCGGCGGATCCGAGGTACGAACGTATCGAAGAGCTCGGTCAGTACGGCGTTGTGCGCCGCCGTGACGACGGCGCGGTGGAAGGCCAGGTCCGCTTCGATGTACCAGTCGTCCGGCGCGTTCGCGGCGGCCCGTTTGCGGTCTCCGAGGGTGTAGCGGAAGTTCTTCAGGTCCCCCGGCGTACGGCGGGACGCGGCCAGTCGGGCGGCCTCGGTCTCGATCGCCAACCGGCCTTCCAGTACGTCGCTGATGTCCGCCTTGCGCAGAACCTTGTCCCAGTCCTCGGCGGCCTGCAGTGCAATCACGAACACGCCTGCGCCCTGGCGGCTCTCCAGCACCCGGCGGCCGGCCAGTTCACGGACCGCCTCGCGGATCGTCGACCGGCCGACGCCGAGCTGCGCGGCCAGCGTGGTCTCGCCCGGAAGCTTGGAGCCGAGCGTGAACTCGCCGCTGCCGATCCGGCGCAACAGCTCCTCGGCCGCCTGCTCGGCGAGCGGGTGTCGGCGAATCATGCGGGTCAGGATATCCGGAACCGACTTGTCAGCTTGTCTGAGGAGTTGATAGCGTGCTCGGCATGCGCTTGCTGCCGGGTCTCCTCCTCCTTCGCCGCCACGGCGGGAGCTGATTCGACCGGCGCTCCCTTCGTGGAGTGCAGTCGTGTGCCGGTCCTCCTACAGCTCTGGAAGGACCTCTCCCGATGAACCGTCAGCAGCCCTCCCCGATGCCCAGCCACAAGTACCGCGACATCTTCGCGAAGGTCCCGGTCGCGCCGGTCGACCGGACCTGGCCGGACCGCCGGATCACCCAGGCACCGCTGTGGGTGCCCGTCGACCTCCGCGACGGCAACCAGGCGCTGGCCGACCCGATGGATCCCGAACGCAAGCGCACGTTCTTCGAGCTGATGGTTGCCATTGGCTACAAAGAGATCGAGGTCGGGTACCCGTCCGCGTCGCAGACCGACTTCGACTTCGTCCGGTTGTTGGTGGAATCCGACCTGGTCCCGGCCGATGTCACGATCGTGGTGTTCACACCGGCCCGTCCGGACCTGATCGCCCGGACCGTCGAGTCGGTCGCCGGGATGCGGGGCGACGTCGTGATCCACATGTACGCCGCGACCGCGCCGGTGTGGCGGGACGTCGTACTGCGTAAGTCCCGCGACGAACTCGCCTCGATGATCTACGCGGGGTCCGAGGAGATCCTGCGACTGGCCGGGGACTCGGTGCGGTTCCAGTTCTCGCCCGAGGTGTACAACCTGACCGAGCCGGACTACGTGCTCGAACTCGCGGACCACCTCACCAAGCAGTGGGACGCGACGCCGGAGCGGCCGGTGATCCTGAACCTGCCCGCGACGATCGAGGCCGCGACGCCGAACGTGTACGCCGACCAGATCGAGTACATGGATCAGAACCTGCCGCGCCGCGACGGCGTCATCCTGTCGGTCCATCCGCACAACGACCGCGGTACCGGGATCGCCTGCGCCGAGCTCGCCGTACTCGCCGGTGCTCAGCGGGTCGAGGGATGCGTGTTCGGAAACGGTGAACGGACCGGAAATGTCGACATCGCCACGCTCGCGCTGAACCTGCACGCGCAGGGCGTGGACCCGATGATCGACTTCTCCGACATCGACGGGATCCGTTCCGTGGTGGAGTACTGCACGCGGATGCCGATCCATCCGCGGCACCCGTACGTCGGGGAACTCGTCTATACAGCCTTTTCCGGAACGCATCAGGACGCGATCCGCAAGGGGTTCGCCGTCCAAGGGGACGGTCTGTGGGAGGTGCCGTATCTGCCGATCGATCCGGCGGATGTCGGCCGCGGGTACGAGGCCGTCGTCCGGGTGAACAGCCAGTCGGGTAAGGGTGGGATCGCGCACGTACTGGAGTCTGTGTACGGGATCCGGTTGTCCACTGCTCAAGAACGTGAGTTCGCGCAGCACGTGCAGCGGCACACTGATGCCACCGGGCGGGAAGCGGGTGCGGAGGAGTTGAAGGCCTTGTACGAGGAGGTTTACGGGTGCTCGAACTGAAGGACGTCGACTTCGTCCGGGACGGCAAGGAGCTGCTGTCCGGGGTGTCGCTGACCGTCGGGGAGGGCAAGCGGTGGGCGCTGCTCGGGCCGAACGGCGCCGGGAAGAGCACGATGCTCGGGTTGTGCGGCGCGGTGACGCATCCGACCCGCGGTACCGTCGAGATCCTGGGCCGGCGGCTCGGTACGGTCGACATCCGCACGTTGCGTGAGTCCATCGGGCACGTGAATCCGCGGCATCCGCTGCGGTCGCCGCTGAGCATCCGGGACGTCGTACTGACCGGCCTCACCGGCACCGTCGAACGCATGCCGCGCTGGGAACCGAGACCTGCTCAGATCGAACGCGCCGACGAACTCATCGACCTCCTGGGCATCAGCGCGCTCGCTTCCTCCCCGTGGACGACGCTGTCCCAGGGCGAACGCGGCCGCGCGCTGATCGCCCGAGCCCTCATTTCCGACCCACAGTTGATGCTCCTCGACGAACCCTCCACCGGCCTGGACGTCGCGGCCCGCGAACAGCTCCTGGAAACCCTCGACCAGATCCACGCCAACCACCCGCGGCTGGCATGGATCCTGGTCACCCACCACCTAGAAGAACTCCCCACCTGCACCACCCACGCCGCCCTCCTCCACGCCGGCCGCCTGCTCGCGGCCGGCGCGGTCGAGGACGTCATCACCACACCGTTGATCTCGGCAACCTTCAACCACCCCATAGCCATCAACCGCCACGCCGCCCGCTGGACCGCCACCACCCACCGAACCACCCGGCACCCGTAACCCAGCCATTCCGCCCCCGAGTGCATTACAGTGTTTCTGCTCCGGGGGCGGGGCTGTGCGAGCTGGGGGCGACATGGCGGTCATGGGCGAACGCCTACCCGAGGCGTGGATGGTCGAGTGGCACCGCAACGGCCGCGTCGAGTTCCCGCTGCGGCGGTGGTCGTTCATGCAGTACCCGTTCCTCTTCCTGCTCGGCCCGGCGCTGATGACGCTGAGCAGGCTGCCGGACATGCTCGCCGACGACGTGGGCCGCTTCTTCGGCTATCTGTCGATCGCGGTCTACGCCGTCGTCCTGATCGTGCTCGCCTACACGCTCATCACCCAGCGCCCGTACCTGATCGTCGACCGAAGCGGCATCCGCCAAGGCCGCCGCTCGATCGCCTGGACCGACGTCGGCTCGATCGGACTCATCCGCGGTCCCCGACCCGTCCGCCAGCTCCCCGTCCACCCGAAGAACATCTGGGCCAACGACCTGCTCCTCACCCGGCAACACGTCAACGACCTGCAAACGTTCAAAACCTGGCTCGAGGAACTGCTCGAAGAGCAGCGTCGGTCGGAAACCGTTGAAAAGGCTGACGATGCCAGCGATCGGTGATGGGCCGACCGAGGTGTGGGCCGCCGAGTTGCAGCGGTCCGGGCGGGTCGTGTTTCCGCTGCGGCGGGAACATCAGCTCCGGCAGACGCGCGCTGCCGGAGTGTTTTTCGTACTTCTGGCGGCCGTTCAGCTTCCGCCAGCACTGCGGAGCGGCGGCGTCCTGCGGATCATCGCGATCGTGGTGACGACGGCCGTCGCGGTCGGTCTGTGCGTCAGTGGCTGGCAGTTGCTGACCCAACGGCCGGCGCTGACGGTTGACACGAGTGGCATCCGGCTCGGGCGCAAGCGGTACTTGGCCTGGGACGACATCAGCGGCGTCACCGAGTTGGACGATACGGGAGACGAGCTCTCGTTCGCCGTCGTACCGGCCGTCAGCAAAAGAGAGCTCCGCCTCACCCCCCGCCACGTTTGCAACGTCGCGGCCCTCAGATACTGGCTGATCGACGTACTCGCGGAACGGCGCCGTACGTCGGCTATGTGAGGCCGAGGCGTTTGGTTAGGCGGGGGCCTCGTTTGATCTTGATTTCGCCGAGGATGGCGGTGCCGCGGATGTGGAAGCGTTTGGGGGCGGCGGGGTTGGTGTTCGGGTCGGGGACGGCCTTGAGACCGGATTCCTGTTCGGAGACCGAGCCGAGGATGGGGTTGCTGTCCAGCAGGACGATCGCGTTCTGCGGGACGCGGATCTTCACGTCGGCGAGGATCGACTTCACGTCGATCTGGATGTCGTCGAACGGGATCTCCGCCTCGGTGTAGTCGAGTGTGACGTCGCCGAGGACCGCGTTCACCTCCTGGCGCTGCGGTACCAGCCAGGCGCCTGTCCGCTTGGTCTCGGACAGGATGGTGTTGATCACCGGCCCGCGCTCGACCACGGTGCCGCCGTACTGCGGGGTGGTCGCCGGCGCACCGGGCGGGCGCAGGCCGTTCGGGAGGTCGGCGGTCAGCTCGACGAGTTCGCCGTACGTCTTGGAGGAGTACAGCGTCTCCAGCCGCTCTTCGAGCTCGGCGTACGTCAGGCGGCCCTCGCCGGCGGCGTCGCGCAGTACGTCGGCGACCTCCTCGCGCTCGAGGTCGGACACCCGCCGCCGCAGCACCGGATCCACGGCCTGCGCCGGCACGACGTCCTGCGGTCGGTTCTGCTGGGGAACATCATCCTGAGCCACCCCAAAACCATACGCGCGGGACGGTGCGTCCGCCGCCAGGTTTCTCCCCCGATTCACCCCTGACCCCACCCCTGAGCCGGCCTCATACTGTCCTCCATGGACTGGACAGGCATCCGCGGCGGCCGCGTGCTCGCGGGCGTGTACCTGCTGGCCTTCGTCGGCTTGTACGGCGGGCCCGGGTGCGACATTCTCGCGCAGTGGACGGGACCGCCGCAGCTGGCGGTCGGCGGCTTCGTGTTCGTCGGCAGCATCATCGCGATGGTCGTTCTGTCCTCAGCCCTTCGCAGCCGGGTGCCGGCGCCGGCGGGCTGGCCGGCGGCCAGGTCGAGCAACACCACACGCGCCTACCGGCGACTCACGCTCGGGGCCGAGCTCGGGCGCGCTTGGCGGGTCCTTCTCGGCTGACGGTTGCCTCGGGGCGGGTGAGACGGAGGTCGCGTGGGGGTGCGGGGTGGGGAGAACTAGGATTTGGGGGTTCAGTCCACTCCTGCTGGAGGTATGCCGCGGTGTCTGCCGACTTCAACTACTCCGAGCTCTTGCCGTTGGGTGCCGACGAGACGGAGTACCGGCTGCTGACGACTGAAGGTGTCAGCACGTTCACGGTGGGCGCTCGGACGTTCCTGCAGGTGCAGCCCGAGGTGTTGCAGCAGCTGACCGCGGAAGCCATGCACGACATCTCGCACTACCTGCGGACCGCGCACCTGGAGCAGTTGCGGCGGATCATCGACGACCCGGAGGCGTCCGGGAACGACCGGTTCGTCGCGCTCGACCTGTTGAAGAACGCGAACATCTCGGCCGGCGGCGTCCTCCCGATGTGCCAGGACACCGGTACCGCGATCGTGATGGGCAAGAAGTCCGAGGGCGTGCTGACCGGCGCGGTCGACGAGGAGTGGATCAGCCGCGGCGTGTACGACGCGTACACGAAGCTGAACCTGCGCTACAGCCAGATGGCACCGCTGACCATGTGGGACGAGAAGAACACCGGCTCCAACCTCCCGGCGCAGATCGAGCTGTACTCGACCCCGCAGCACGGCGACCCGGCGTACAAGTTCCTGTTCATGGCCAAGGGCGGCGGCTCCGCGAACAAGTCCTTCCTGTACCAGGAGACGAAGGCCGTGCTGAACCCCGCGCGGATGATCGAGTTCCTGGACGAGAAGATCCGCTCGCTCGGTACGGCGGCCTGCCCGCCGTACCACCTGGCGATCGTCGTCGGCGGCACCTCCGCCGAGTACGCGCTGAAGACCGCGAAGTACGCCTCCGCGCACTACCTGGACACGCTGCCGACGACCGGATCGCCGGTGGGGCACGGGTTCCGGGACGTGGAACTCGAGGAGGAGGTCTTCAAACTCACCCAGGAGTTCGGGATCGGCGCCCAGTTCGGCGGGAAGTACTTCTGCCACGACGTCCGCGTGATCCGGTTGCCGCGGCACGGCGCGTCCTGCCCGGTGGCGATCGCGGTGTCGTGTTCGGCGGACCGCCAGGCGCTGGCGAAGATCACGCCGGAGGGTGTGTTCCTGGAGCAGCTGGAGAAGGAGCCGGCGCGGTTCCTGCCGGACACCACCGACGAACACCTCGACGACTCCGAGGTGGTCCGGATCGACCTGAACCGGCCGATGTCGGAGATCCGCGCGGAGCTGTCGAAGCTGCCCGTGAAGACGCGGCTGTCGCTGAGCGGACCGCTCGTGGTGGCGCGGGACATCGCGCACGCGAAGATCAAGGAGCGGCTGGACGCGGGTGAGCCGATGCCGTCGTACTTGCGCGATCACGCGGTGTACTACGCGGGGCCCGCGAAGACGCCGGAGGGGTACGCGTCCGGGTCGTTCGGACCGACGACGGCGGGGCGGATGGACGCGTACGTCGACCAGTTCCAGGCCGCGGGTGGTTCGTTCGTGATGCTTGCCAAGGGCAACCGGTCGGCGAAGGTGACGGCGGCGTGCAAGGAGCACGGCGGGTTCTACCTGGGGTCGATCGGCGGGCCGGCGGCGCGGCTCGCGCAGGACTGCATCAAGTCCGTGGACGTGATCGAGTACCCGGAGCTCGGCATGGAGGCGATCTGGAAGATCCAGGTCGAGGACTTCCCGGCATTCATCGTGGTGGACGACAAGGGCAACGACTTCTTCACCGACACCAAGAAGCCAGTCCCCCTGACGGTGCGCCCAAGAAGCTAAAAGCAGGTGGGGGTGGGGGGACACCAGGAAACCAGTCCCCTAACAGTGCGCCCGAGAAGCTAAAAGCAGGTGGGGGTGGGGGGACACCAAGAAGCCAGTCCCCCTGACGGTGCGCCCAAGAAGCTGAAAGCAGCTGGGGCGAGGGCACACCAGGAAACCAGTCCCCCCCGACGGTGCGCCCAAGAAGTTAGCCTGCTTTGGTTTCGATTTCTTCTGGGAGTTTGAGGAGTAGGGCTCTGGCGGCTTTGACCAGGTCTGCTTCGTTGTGGCCGAACGCCTGGAGGTAGCACCCAAGGGCCGAGCGCAGCATCTGAAGCTCCTCGGCCTGCAGCTCGATGGTGTACATATCTCCACGCTAATCCCGTACCCCCCAGTTGCAACACCCCGTGACCCAGCTGTTGTCAGCTGTGCAATTCCTCCGCGATCAGCTCTGGCTGGTGAGTCGTCGGCGCCGCCGGCACCCGCCAGCCGGCCGGCGCCGTCCACATCTCCCACCCGTCGGAGAACGGCGCCGTCCAGGCCTCGATGTCCCGGATCGCGGCGTGCGCGTCCGCAACGATCCGCTCGGCCTCGGCGGGCGTGAACCGGCCTGCCTCGACGGCCCCCTCGAGCTCGTCCTCGTCCTTCCACTCGATCGAGCGGTCCGGGTTGATCCACAGGTCGAGCACGTGATCGACAGTGCTGGTACGGCGTGCCGCCCAGTCCCGGACGTGTTCCCGCTCGAGGTTCACGTACCACCCACGGAAGGTGCCGTCGGCGCCCCAGAAGCACCACACCGACCACGGCTTGCCGGGCGGAGACACCTTGAGAATGCCGGTCCCCCGCCAGACGTCGAGCTTCAGCACCCGCCGTTCGGTGAACATCCCGACCGGACCGGCGTGCCGGACCTCACGGCCGTCGACGAGGACCGGTTTGAGCAGCGGCGTACCGGGCGCGAGCCAGGCGACCAGGCCGTCGGCGTCGTCCCGGACGACCGTCATCGGCCGGACGTTCGGCAGGTCGGCATGCCGGCCGGTCCCCTCGTACACCCACTCGATCGTCGTCCCGGGCTCCCAGTACTCAGTCACGGGCCGGCCGGGTCATCGAAAGTACGTCGAGGGCCGCGTCCAGCTGCTCCTCGGTGAGGTCTCCCTTCTCGACGTGACCGTTCTCGATCACCACTTCGCGGATCGTTTTCCCTTGTTTCAAAGCGCTTTTCGCGACCGCGGCGGCGTTCTCGTAGCCGATGTAGCGGTTCAGTGGCGTGACGATCGACGGTGACGACTCGGCCAGCGCGCGGGCGTGCTCGACGTTCGCGGTGATGCCGTCGACGCAGCGATCGGCGAGCAGCCGGGAGCTGTTCGCCAGCAGCGTGATCGACTCGAGCAGGTTACGGGCGATCACCGGGAGCATCACGTTCAGCTCGAAGTTGCCTCCGGCACCGGCCACGGTGATCGTGGTGTCGTTGCCGATCACCTGCGCGGCGACCATCAGCGTCGCCTCACAGATCACCGGGTTCACCTTGCCGGGCATGATGCTCGACCCGGGCTGCAGGTCCGGCAGCGCGATCTCGCCGAGCCCGGCGCGCGGGCCGGAGCCCATCCAGCGCAGGTCGTTGCAGATCTTCGTCAGGCTGACCGCGACCGTCTTCAGCTGGCCGGACAGCTCGACCAGCCCGTCGCGGGCGCCCTGTGCCTCGAAGTGGTCCTCGGCCTCGGTCAGCTCGAGCCCCGTTCGCTTGTTGAGCTCGCTGATGACGGCGGCGGCGAACCCGGGCGGTGTGTTGATCCCGGTGCCGACCGCCGTCCCGCCCAACGGCAGCTCGGCGACGCGCGGCAGGGTCGCGCGCACCCGGTCGGCGCCGCGGCGGAGCTGCTGTGCGTACCCGTTGAACTCCTGGCCGAGGGTGACCGGCGTGGCGTCCATCAGGTGCGTCCGCCCGGACTTCACCACCTCGGCGAACTCCGATCCCTTACGCGCAAGGGAATCCGCGAGATGTTCGAGCGCCGGCAACAGCTCCTGTACGACGCCGGCGGTGGCGGCGACGTGGATCGCGGACGGGAACGTGTCGTTGCTGGACTGCGACGCGTTGACATGGTCGTTCGGGTGCACGTCGGCGCCGAGCGCACGGGTGGCGAGCGTGGCCAGCACCTCGTTGGCGTTCATGTTCGTCGACGTACCCGAGCCGGTCTGGAAGACATCGATCGGGAACTCCGCGTCGAACTCCCCCGCCGCCACCTGGTCCGCGGCGTCGACGATCGCCGCCGAACGGTCCGCGTCGAGCACGCCGAGGGACGCATTCACGACCGCGGCCGAGGCCTTGATCTGCGCCAGCGCATGCACGAGCGCCGGCGCCAGCGGCCGCCCGGAGATCGGAAAGTTCTCCACCGCGCGCTGTGTCTGAGCCCGCCACAATGCGTCCCGAGGCACCTTCACCTCGCCCATCGTGTCGTGCTCGATCCTGAACTCCGCGTCATCACCCATACCTGCAGAGTACGTCGATCGCCCACTGTCCGAACGCCCTGTTGGACAACCTGTGGACAACGCCACAGGACTACGAACTGCCCTGATAGACGTAATACAGCTCGTCCCGGCCCTGGAGTTCGACCGGGACGGGCTTCACGTCGCACGTACCGAAGACCGCAGTGACTGCGGACTCGAGCGCGGGTGACGCCGACGAGGACCAGACGGTCAGGACGCCGCCGGCCCGGAGTTTGGACCGGCAGGTGGCCAGGAACATCGAGGTGTAGATGGCCGAGTTCTCGTTGTAGACAAGGAAGTCCGGGCCGTTGTCGACGTCCAGCAGGATCGCGTCGACGGAGGCATCGGGGAGGTCGGCAACGACCACCCGGACGTCGCCGACGACCACCGCGACCCGCGGATCGTCGAGGACCGACGGGACCAGGCCGGTGCGCATCCACGACACCAGGTCCGGCTCGATCTCCGCGACCACCACCTCGCCGAGCCGGTCGTCGGCGAGCAGCGCGCGGACCGTGTACCCGAGGCCGAGACCGCCCACCAGGACCCGGTCCGGACGCGGCACCGCCGCCAGCGCCGCCGACGCCAGCAGCTCTTCGCTCGAGGTCTCCTGGTCGTCCATCACGAACACACCGTTGACCCGCAGCTCCAACGCCCCGTCGTCGCGCCGCCGCAACGTCAGCTCGCCCCGGTCAGAAGAAGCCTTCGCCAGCTCCACGTCAAACCCGTCCGTTGGTCAGAATGGTCTCCGGACTTACGGCAGGAGAATAAGTGACAGACACCCGGAAGGTCGCACTGGTGACCGGCGGCAACAAGGGCATCGGCTTCGAAGCCGCCCGCCAGCTCGCCCAGCTGGATCACCGCGTGGTCATCGGCGCCCGCGACCAGCACCGCGGCCAGGCCGCGGCCGAGCAGCTCCAGTCAGAGGGCGCGGAGGCGTCGTACGTCGTCCTGGACGTCAGCGCGCACGACACAGTCACCGCTGCGATCGCGGTGATCGAGCAGCAGTACGGCCGACTCGACGTACTGATCAACAACGCGGGCACCGCCCCCACGGAAGGGGCCCCGAGTGAGGTAGCGCTCGACACGCTGCGGGACACGTACGAGACCAACGTGTTCGGACTGGTCGCCGTGACCCAGGCGGCGCTTCCGCTGCTGCGCCGGGCCGTTGCCGGGCGCATCGTCAACCTTTCCTCCGGCGCGGGATCGCTGACCGTCGTCAGCGGCCCCGATTGGCGACCCGAGTGGAACGGACTGGCCTACAACACGTCGAAGTCGGCGGTGAACGCGGTCACGGTTGCCTTCGCCACCGAACTGCGGGCGACGCCGATCAAGGTCAACGCGGTCAACCCTGGCTACACCAGGACCGACATGTCCCCCGGCGCTGACCGGCCGGCGTCAGCAGGCGCCGCGGTGGTCGTCCGGTACGCCACGCTGCCCGCGGACGGTCCCACGGGCGGCTTCTTCGACGAGAACGGGCCTGTCGCTTGGTAGGGCTCAGTACCAGCCCTTGGCCTGGGAGTGGCCCCAGGCAGAGCACGGGGAGCCGTAGGTGGCCTCGATATAGTCCAGGCCCCACTTGATCTGGGTGACCGGGTTGGTGCGCCAGTCACTGCCGTAGGCCGCCATGCGGTTGCCGGGCAGAGCCTGCGGGATGCCGTACGCCGAGGACGTCGGGTTGGCCGCGCTGACCCGCCAGCGGGACTCCTTGTTCCAGAGCTTCTCCAGGCAGCTGAACTGGCCCTGGCTCCAGCCGTGGTCGGGGAGGAGGTTCATCGCGACCTCCTTCGGCGTGCCCTCGTACTTCTTCCGCTCGGCGTCCCGGCTGGCGCGCTCCTCGCTGGACGAGCGGTTGGCGCGCTCCAGGGCCTCGTAGCGGCGCAGGGCGGCGTTCTTGGCGGCCATCTTCTGGTCGGCGGCGTTCTGCAGGGCGACCTGCTGCTGGGCGATCGCCTCGACCTGGTTCCGCATCCGGATCGCGTCGGCGGCGGCGTCGGCGGCAGAAGCAGACGGTCCGGTGGACGGCTTGTCGTCCTGGGCGACCACCTTGCCGCTGTTGATGACGGCCATCTCGGCGCGTCCCGACACCTTCTCCGACGCACTACTGCTCCCAGGGGAGCTGAAGAGGTCGATACCGGCGACAACGGAGACCACGGCGATTCCGGTGACTGCGAGAACCGCGACGGAGCGCTTCGCTTTCATCTGTCCTTCCGAGAAACCCGACCCCCGTCGGCTACGACGAGAACATACTCTGGCGTAAACCGTCCGTGATCACAAGCAGGTCACAAAACAACGGCGCGGCCACCGCGTGGCGACCGCGCCGTTCTTACCTTCGCTTTACAGAAAGCTATTACCTAAGTACGACGACACCCCTTACAACTGCAGGTCGTCCAGCATCTCCGTGACCAGCGCCGCGATCGGCGACCGCTCCGAGCGGGTCAGCGTCACATGCGCGAACAGCGGGTGCCCCTTCAGCTGCTCGACCACGGCGACCACGCCGTCGTGCCGGCCCACCCGCAGGTTGTCCCGCTGGGCCACGTCGTGGGTGAGCACGACCCGCGAGTTCGCGCCGACCCGCGACAGCACCGTGAGCAGGACGTTCCGCTCCAGCGACTGGGCCTCGTCGACGATCACGAACGCGTCGTGCAGCGAGCGGCCGCGGATGTGGGTCAGCGGCAGCACCTCGAGCATGCCGCGGTCGATCACCTCGTCGATCACCTCACCGCTGGTGAGCGCGCCGAGCGTGTCGTACACGGCCTGGGCCCAGGGCTGCATCTTCTCCGACTCCGAGCCCGGCAGGTACCCGAGCTCCTGGCCGCCGACCGCGAACAGCGGCCGGAACACGACCACCTTCTTGTGCTGCCGGCGCTCCATCACCGACTCCAGGCCGGCGCACAGCGCGAGCGCGGACTTGCCGGTACCGGCCCGGCCGCCGAGCGAGACAATCCCGACGTCGGGGTCCAGCAGCAGATCGAGCGCGACCCGCTGCTCGGCGGACCGGCCGCGGATCCCGAACGCCTCCCGGTCGCCGCGGACCAGCCGGATCCGCTTGTCCGGCATCACCCGGCCGAGCGCGCTGCCCCGGTCGGACAGCAGGACGAGACCGGTATGGGTCGGGAACTCCCCCGCCTCGGTCAGCTCGACGGAACCGTTCTCGTACAGGTCGTCGACCACCTGGGTACCAACCTCGAGCTCGGCCATCCCGGTCCAGCCGGACTCCAGGGTCAGCTCGGCCCGGTACTCCTCGGCCTGCAGGCCGCACGCCGACGCCTTGACCCGCATCGGCAGGTCCTTCGAGACCAGCGTCACGTCCTTGCCCTCAGCCATGAAGTTGCAGGCCACGGCCAGGATCCGGCTGTCGTTGTCGCCGAGCCGGAACCCGGCCGGCAGCGTTTCCGGGTCGGTGTGGTTCAGTTCGACCCGGAGCGTCCCACCCTTCTCCCCCACTGGCAGGGGTGCGTCCAACCGTCCGTGCAGGATCCGCAGCTCGTCCAGCAGTCGCAGTGCCGTCCGCGCGAAGTAGCCGAGCTCGGGGTGATGCCGTTTGGCCTCCAATTCGGTGACGACGACCACCGGAACGACCACGTCGTGCTCGTCGAACCGCAGCATCGCGTGCGGGTCGGAGAGGAGCACCGAGGTGTCCAGCACGAACGTGCGCTGGTCCGGTGTGGATGAGGTACTTGACGCCTTGGCGTGGATGGCCATGTCGCACGTCCTCTTCTAGGCCGTGACGTACACCCTCGCCCCGGCCCGCCAGTGGTTAGGTGATGGGTCGGGTGCCGCCCTCGGGGTCCGGTGTTGACCCCGTCCGCGCCGCAACTGCGGCAATGGCGATCAGTGAGCCGGAGACCTCAGGTCTCGGGTACTCCGTTCGGCCCCTCATGGGGCAACCGGCTGGAACGAGATTCTCAAACTGATCGGGCCTCCCGTGACAGCCGGCTTCCCCTCCGACCGTCTCTGCCAGAGTAGGAGCCGCCCGCAAACGGCGCAGCCCGACACGCCAGGCCACGGGGTTAACACGGCGTTACACCTTCAATCGCGAGGGGGAGCATCCTCACTCCCCTGGGTGATCCGGTACCCGCACCCATGCAGCGACGCTCAGTACATGCGAAGAACTGGCCGGCCGCTGGGTATCGTCCCTCCTCGCGATCGTGCCGGCTTCGCTCGTGGCCGCCGTACGGCGTGCAGGCGCTGCGGGCGAGGTTCTACGTCCCGAAGCGACGTTCTCGCTGGGCATAGCTCCGAATCGCACGCAGGAAGTCCACGTGCCGGAAGTCCGGCCAGAGTGCTTCACAGAAGTAGAACTCGCTCAGCGCGCTCTGCCAGAGCAGGAAGCCACCCAGACGCTGTTCACCTGACGTGCGGATGACCAGGTCCGGGTCGGGCTGGCCCTTGGTGTACAGGTGCCGGGCGATGTGCTCGACGTCGACACGGTCGGCCAGCTCCTCGATCGAGATGCCCTTCGCGGCCTCTTCCAGCAGCAGCGAGCGGACCGCGTCGGCCAGTTCGCGGCGGCCGCCGTACCCGACGGCGACGTTCACGAGCATGCCGTTGACGTCCTGGGTCGCGGTCTCGGCCGCCTTCAGGGTTTCCGCCGTACTGCCCGGGAGCAGGTCGAGCGCGCCCACCGGGTGGATCCGCCAGCGGCCGATCGCGGTCAGCTCCTCGACCGCCTGCTCGATGATCCGGAGCAGCGGCTCCAGCTCGTCGGCCGGCCGGGTCAGGTTGTCGGTGGACAGCATCCACACTGTGACGACCTTGACGCCGACGTCGTCGCACCAGTACAGGAACTCGGAGATCTTGTTCGCGCCGGCCTGGTGACCACGCGACACCG
Organism: Kribbella jejuensis; assembly: GCF_006715085.1. Taxonomy (NCBI): domain Bacteria; kingdom Bacillati; phylum Actinomycetota; class Actinomycetes; order Propionibacteriales; family Kribbellaceae; genus Kribbella; species Kribbella jejuensis. The sequence goes on from NZ_VFMM01000001.1 coordinate 1,558,932, forward strand.
GGTCGCCGCCCTGCCGGGCCCAGCGCCGGTTGCCGTCGATGATGACGCCGATGTGCCGCGGGATCCGGTCCGGCGACAGCGATCTGATCAGCCGGCGCTCGTACAGGGCGTAGACCGCGTCGCGCAGCTTCTGCTTGCCAGGTGTCCGCATGGGCAGGGTGCTCTCCTCAAAGACTCTCGGTCACGAGGCTAGCCCAGAATCGCCGCCTGCGAGAGGCCCAGGAGCGAGGATCGGAAACCTGCCGGCAAGGCCGAACTTTCCGCGAACTTCGTGCATCGAACACGCGGGCGTGCTGCGGGTCCCGGGTGACTTCGCCTACATTTCATCCTTCTGACCGATGCAACCTACGGTTCCGTAGGTTACGGTTGCGTAGGTACGAATCTCCTCGAAAGGACGGCGATGACCGCTACCAGCGCCCAGCCCCAGGACCTCGGCCACCGGCTCTCCGGCCGGCTGAAGCCCAAGCTTCGTGGATGGTTGCACGCCGGTACGTTCCCGTTCGCCACCGCCGCCGGCATCGTCTTGGTCTGTCTGGCGCCGCACGCCAACGCGCGCTGGGCCGCTGCGGTCTACACCGTCGGAGCGATGCTGCTGTTCGGCATCTCGGCGCTGTACCACCGGTTCTACTGGGGTCCGAAGGGCGAGGCGATCCTGCGCCGGCTCGACCACAGCAACATCTTCCTGCTGATCGCCGGTACCTACACACCGCTCGGCATGGTCCTGCTGCACGGCAAGGACCGGCTGCTGATGCTCGGCCTGGTGTGGGGCGGCGCGACCGCCGGCATCCTGTTCCGGATCTTCTGGCTGAGTGCTCCGCGCTGGATCTACACGCCGATCTACCTCGCGCTGGGCTGGGTCGCGATCTTCTGGATGGGCGACATCTACCACTCCGGCGGTGCCGCGGTCGTCACGCTGATCGCGGTCGGCGGCGGCCTGTACTCCATCGGCGCCGTCGTCTACGCCACCAAGCGCCCGGACCCGTCCCCCCGCTGGTTCGGCTTCCATGAGATCTTCCATGCGTTCACCGTGGCGGCCTTCATCTGCCACTACATCGCCGTCAGCATCGCCACCTACCGCGCCGGCTGATTCAGCCGGCCAACTCGCGGAGCGTTTCCCGTAGCTCCGCGTAGCGCTCAGGGCCCAACTGGGCGATCCAGCGCCCCTCAATCCGTTCGATCGCGGCACGACTGAAGGCCGCCGCTTCGTCGCCCGTGGGGGTACGGCGTACCAGCCGGACGCGGCGGTCCTCGCGCAGCCGGTCGGACTCGACGTACCCGAGTCTCTGCAGGTAGTCGACGTGCTGGCCGAGACCCTGTTTCGTCATCACCGCGACCTCCGCGAGGTCGGTGATCCGGGCGCCGCCGGGCGGAATCAACTCGAGCAGCCGGTAATGGGAGACCCGCAGCCCCGGGAAGTGCTCCTCCGAGGTCGCCAGGATCTCCTCCCGGACCCGCTTCAGCGCAGCGGCCAGCAGACCGGCCACATGCTCTGACCACGCGCCGGCAGGACTGCTCGGCAGGTCGTTGACGGAAGTCATAAGGCCACTTTACTATCCAGATAGTAAGGCTGCTTTACTTCCGTGGGGGGAATCATGGTCAGCGGGCTCGAAGTGCTGGGGCGGGACGCGTTGGGGGAGGAGGACCTGACCGCGCTCGCGCGGACGATCACCGGGGATCCGGCGGCCGTCGCGAGCGCGGTCCGGGTCGAGACGGTCGACTATCCGATCGGTACGCCGAGCACCGAGTCACTCCACCGGGTGTTCGGGACCACAACCGCCGGCGCGGACTGGTCCTGTTTCGTGAAGAAGCTCCAGTCGGTGCGGCACTCGCCGATCATCGAACTGGTACCGGTGGAGTTCCGGCAGAGCTTCATCGACTACATGCCGTGGAACCTGGAGATCGCGGTGCACCGCAGCGGCGTCGGCGACCTGATGCCGGACGGCATGCGGCTCCCGAAGGCGTACCGGATCGATGTGTACGACGACGACCGCGGCACGGTCTGGATGGAGAACGTCGTCCAGGAGTGGGGTCCGTGGCCGATCGCCCGCTTCGAGCGGGCCGCCTACCTGCTCGGCCGGCTGTCCGCGCGGCGGCAGCCGCACCTCGTCGAGCCCTTGCTCGACCGGGAGGTCTCGAGAATTCCCGGGAACGGTCTGCGGTACTACGCGGGCGGTCGCGTCCTGAACGCCGCCCTGCCCGCGCTGTCCGATCCGGCTACCTGGCGGCACCCGATGCTCGCGGCAGCCGTCTGCAACCTCGGCGACCACCGGTTGAAGGACGATCTGCTGGACCTCGGCGCGCGGGTCCCTGGGGTGCTCGACGCCCTGGACGCACTCCCCCAGTGCTACCAGCACGGCGACGCCAGCCCGCAGAACCTGCTGGTCCCACACGACTCCCCCGACGAGTTCGTGGTGATCGACTGGGGCTTCGACTGCCCGCAGGCGGTCGGGTTCGACCTGGGGCAGTTGCTGATCGGCCTGGCGCACGCGGGCGAGTTGTCGGCGGAGGCGCTGCCCGCAGTACACAAGGTGATTCTCGAGGCGTTCCAGGAAGGACTTGCCGCAGACGGGATGCAGGTGAGCGAGGACGAGGTCCTGTACGGGTACCTGGGCTCGCTGCTGATCCGTGCGACGTTCACTGCGCTACCGCTGGAGCTGTTCGGCAAGGCCCAGGCGTCACCGGAGCTGTTCGAGGAGCGGGTGCTGCTGACGCGTGCGCTGGTGGACCTGGTGTCAGAGGTGATCTGAACATTTCAGTCGTGTCACAGCTGCAACGAACGGCCTCCCTGCGTGTATCCCTTGTGCGTGAGGAACTTCAGCAGATACACCACAGTGGCCGTGATCGCAGGACTCGTGCTGACCGGGTGCGGCAGTGAAGCCGGTACCGGGAGCACGCCGCCCTCCAGCGCCCCGACGCTGCCATCGGTGACCCAGTCCGCGCCGGTCGGCGCCGGTCTGCCCCTCACCGTGTCCAGGACCGGCGGGTTCGCGGGGTTCAACGACCAGGTGCAGGTCGGCGCCGACGGCGTCGCGACCGTCACCGCGCGTGGCAAGGACACGATCCGGTGCAAGCTCGACCCGAGCCTGCTGACCACGCTCAGCACCGCCGCGGAGAAGGTCGACTGGGCGAGTCTGACCCCGTCGAAACCGTCGACCCGGCACCCCGACGACATGATCATCGCCGTCAGCGCGAACGGGAAGACCGCCCGGCTCGAGGACCCGCAGCTCAAGCCGCTGGCGACTCCGGTGACCACACTGCTCACCGAAGCCGCCATCCCACCGGGCAAGCTCTGCACCAAGATCTAGCCGGATCTAGCCGGCGGTCACCGCGACGTCGTCGATCACGAAGCTGGTCTGCAGGGACGAATCCTCCTGGCCGAGGAACTGCACCGTGACCGTCCTTCCCTTGTACTGCGAGAGATCGAGCGTCTTCTGAACGTACGACGTGGTCTTGTTCAGATTCGAGTACCTCGCCAGCGTGGTCGCGGTGAACCCGTCGACGACCTGAACCTTGAGCGTGTCGTACGCGGTCGAGGACGTGGTTTCCGCGGTGTCGATCCGGATCCACAGCGACAACGCCGCGGCTGCCGCCGCGGCCGGGATCGCCACCGGCTGGCCGATGTTCTCCGTAGTGCTGCGGCCGTTCCCTTGCAGCCACGCCTTCCATGTACCGGTGCGCGCCGGGCGGCCCGAGTCGTTGGTGATCGGACCCGACGTACCGGTCCAGTCGACCGCGCCGGACTCGAAGCCCGGGTTCTTCAGCAGGTTGGCACCGGTCGGCGGCGTACCACCGCTGTAGTCCTTCTGCGCGTACGTCCAGATCATGTGGCCGATCGCATCGATCTGACGGTCGAGCGACGTCAGGTCCAGGTTGGTGATCGTGTCGCACGAGCGGTGGTAGCACGCGTCGAACGCCTTCCCCGCCGTACCACCCCACTTGGCCGCCTGGGCGGACGTCTTCGTGTCCTCCGCGCCGGAGAATGTACCTGCTGTTGGGATCCCCAACGATCGGAACGCGGCATGGTCGGACCGGCCCTGGACGTCGATGAACTCGGTCTGCACGTTCTTCGAGGTGAAGTACGCGACCAGGTCGTCGCGGGCACCGTTGCCGGCCGGGTTGTCGTCGTACACGAAGTACCCCGGGTTCGGCGAGGCGATCATGTCGAAGTTGAGGTACAACTCGATCTTGTCCCGCTCGGCGGCGGGCAGGTTGTTCACGTAGTACTTCGAGCCGAGGAGCCCGAGCTCCTCCGATCCCCAGAAGCCGAAACGTAAACGATTCTTGGGGGATTGGCCACTGGCAGCGTAGGCGAGGGCGGTCTCGAGTACGCCGGCGCTGCCTGAGCCGTTGTCGTTGATGCCCGGACCGGCGCTGACGCTGTCCAGGTGCGAGCCGGCCATCACCACGTGGTTCGCGTCGCCGTGCGGCCATTCCGCGATCACGTTGTACGACGTACCTGCCGAGGTGCTGAACGACTGCAGCGTGGTGGTGTACCCGGCCGCGTCCAGCTTGGCCTTCACGTAGTCGGCCGAGGCCTTGTAGCCGGGCCGGCCGGTGTAGCGGTTGCCACCGTTGCTGTTGGCAATGGACTGCAACTGGTCGAGATGAGCTCTGACTGCTGTGACGGAGATGTCCGGCGAGTCGGCCGCTGCCGCGATGTTGCTGGGAGCAAGCAAAGCTCCCGCGACGAGCACCACGCCGAGTCCTGGGACGAGGGACCTGCGCATGTGGATCTCCTTGAAGGCAAAGGAAGTCCAGGGCGCGCGGGCCTGGGCGGATGGCCGCGCGCGCCCCGGACGGTTCATCGCGGGCTCAGCTCGCGGTGAGGGACGTGTCGTCGATGACGAAGCTCGTCTGCGCGGAGGAGTCCTCCTGGCCGGTGAACTTGATCGTGACGGTCTTGCCCTTGTACGCCGTGAGGTTCACCGTCTTCTGCACGTACGACGTGTTCTTGTTCAGGTTCGAGTACGTCGCCAGCGTGCTCGTCGTCGTACCGTCGACGACCTGGACCTTCGCGGTGTCGTACGCCGTCGTCGTGGTGGTTTCGGCGGTGTCGATGCGGATCCAGAACGACAGGGTCGCGCTGGTGGCCGACGCCGGGATCGCCACCGACTGGGACACGTTCTCGGTCGCGGTGCGGCCGTTCCCGCCGAGCCACAGCTTCCAGGTGCCGGTCCGGGCCGGGCGGCCGGAGTCGTTCGTGATCGGGCCGGCGGTGCCGGTCCAGTCGACGGCGCCGGACTCGAAGCCAGGGTTCTTCAGCAGGTTGTCACCGGTCGGCGGCGGCGTGGTGCCACCACCGCAGGCGGCCGAGCCCGCCGGGACCGAGATACCGCCGAACGCGGCCTCGATGCCCTTGCACTGCGCCGAGTCCGCGCCGTACAGCTCCTTCGCGGAGTTGATCGCGCCTTCGCGCGCGTCCTTGTAGGTGCTGCCCGAGCTCAGCTTGGTGGTCAGCGTCCGGTACCAGACCTTGGCAGCGACGTCGCGCCCGACACCGGCGAACGTCGTGCCGTTGCAGGCGGTGCTGTTGTAGGTGACACCGTTGATGGTCTTGCTGCCGGTGCCCTCGGAAGCCAGGTAGAACCAGTGGTTCAGCGGGCCGGACGAGTAGTGCGGGTCCAGGCCGCCGGTGCTGGTGGTCCAGCAGTCCTTGCTCGCTCCGTCCTTCGACGGCTTGTCCATGTAGCGCAGCGGCGTACCGTTGCCGTTGATGTTGATCTTCTCGCCGATCAGGTAGTCACCCGGGTCGCTCGCGTTGTTCGCGTACCACTCGACCATGGTGCCGAAGATGTCCGACGTCGCCTCGTTCAGGCCGCCCGCGTCACCGGAGTAGTTCAGGTTGGCGGTCGCCTCGGTGACACCGTGGCTCATCTCGTGTCCGGCCACGTCGATCGCGGTCAGCGGGTGGGTGTTGCCCGAGCCGTCGCCGTACGTCATCTGGGTGCCGTCCCAGAACGCGTTCACGTACGCGTTGCCGTAGTGCACGCGGGAGCGGGCGCCCTGACCGTTGTTGAAGATGCCGTTGCGGCCGTGGACGTTCTTGTAGTAGTCCCAGGTCAGCTGCGCACCATAGTGCGCGTCCACCGCCGCGGTCGCGCGGTCGGAGGCGGCGCCGTTGCCCCAGGTGTCGTCGGCGTCGGTGAACGTCGTACCGTTCCCGGACGTCGCGCCCTTCAGATCGGTGGTGTAGTTGCCACCGCGGCTCGGGTCGGTCATCGAGAAGTTGCCGGACGAGCCCGACGTACCGATCGTGACCGTGCCGGCGTACATCGAGTTACCCGTCCCGGCCTTGATCTCGTCGTCCTGGGCGAGCACGGCGCCGGTCTTGGCGTCGATGAACGAGTGCAGCACCGACGGGGTCTGGTCAGGCTTCACGCCGGTTGTGACGACCTCGTACGCGAGCACGGGCTTGGTCGGCGTCACGTAGACGACGAGCTGGCCTTTGTTGCCATTGGCCTTGAATTTTGCTGCTTGTGCGCCCTTGGCCAACGCGGCCGACTGGGACAGGGTCGGCTTGGTGGAGACCTCGACAGCCTTCGCGCCGCGGTTGTAGGTGACCTGACCGATCGATTCGCCCTTGCCGCGCTTGACGATCAGGTCACCACCGACGACCTTGAGCCCGTTGAACGTACGGTCGTAGCGGACGTACTCCGTACCGTCCGGGTCCTTGACGACGTCGCGGACCTGGAGCTGCTCGCCGGAGCCGAGCCCGAGGGCGGCGGCCGTCCGCGCGGTCAGCGCCTGCTCGGCCTGGACGGCGGCCGGCTGGTTGAAGCCGGACGCCGGGAGCGGAACCGACCGGTCGGCGGCACCGGCTGTCGAAGCGGTGAACGTCGTAGCGAGACCCGCCGCCGCGACGATCGCCACCGCCCCTGCTGATGTCAGTCGTTTCAAGACAACATCTCCTCACGGTGTGGTCGCTGTTTGGGCGCAGCGACCTGATTCAGTTGGGGACGCGCCGGATGCTGACGCAGAAGTGCCACTGCCTCATTTGTGACACTTCGTGTCGGGCCATGCGAGTTCTGTTACATCCGACGTGAGGACTGACTGTTGCTGCCCGGTAGCCGTGAGTCAAGGGAACTGAGAGAAACCTGAGGGAAAACCTGCGCCCGTGCGGGGTGTCAGGCGCTCGGCCGCAACAGCTGCCGAAGGTCTTCCGGCAACGTGACTGGCAGCTTGCAGGTAAATCTCTGACATACGTACGCCGCCGGCTGCCCACCAACCAGCCCTCGCCCCTCCATCAAAGGCACCCCGAGATCAGCCGCCCCAGCAACAATCGCGGTACCCCACGGAGCGTTGCCAAAGGCAACACGAACCAACTCCGAGGCAGCTCCGCCAGCGGTTGCCGGAGTGGTGGAGGCGGGCGTGGTGGAGGCGGGGGTGGCCGAGCCCGGGGCGGTGGTGGCCGAGCCGGGGGCGGTGGTGGTCGGGCTCAGGGTGGTCGGGGGCTCCGTGGTGACGACTATGGCGATCTCCAAGGGGCCTGCGGCGATTGACTCGGCGACTGCCAAGGCGCGGCCGGCGAAGCGGGGGGCTTGGGAGGCGAGGGCGGCGGAGGCGGCGAGAGCTTGGTGGGCGGCGTCTTCGTACCTGGCTGTGCCGGTGAGGCTGGTGAGGGTGGTGAGGGCTTCGGCGGTGAGGCTCACGCCGGAGGGCGTGGCGTTGTCGGTGGGGTCCTGCGGGCGCCAGACGAGCTGTTCGGCGTCGGCCGCGGTGTCGTAGTAGGTGCCGTCGGCAACAAACTGTTCGAGGACACGATCGAGCAGGAGTTCCGCCGTACGGAACCATTCGACGTCCCCGGTCGCACCCAGCAAGGTCAAGCAGGCTTGGGCGAACGCGGCGTAGTCCTCGAGTACGCCGTCCGCACTCCCCCGCACCCCGTCCCGCGACGTGCGGTACAACCGCGCCCCCTCCAGGTGCACGTCACGGATCAACCGAGCCGCCCCAACAGCAGCCTCGACGTACTCCGGCCGCTCGAGCACCACGCCGGCACGAGTCAGCGCGGTGATCGCCAGCCCGTTCCACGCAGCGACCACCTTGTCATCACGCCCCGGATAAGTACGAAGGTTCCGCGCGCGCCTCAGCTCTTCGCGGATCCGGGACCAGCGGACGTCGTCAGCCGGGTCCTCACGAAGCTGGAGAACCGACGAGCCGTGTTCGAAGGTACCGGTGACGTCGCACAAGCCGATGACCCACTCCGCGTCGTCGGCGGACAACACGGACCGCAGCTCCGACGGTGTCCAGACGTAGTACTTGCCCTCCTCGCCCTCCGTGTCGGCGTCCAGCGCCGACGCGAACCCGCCCTCCGCCGTACGCAACTCGCCCAACAGGAAGTCGGCCGTCTCGACAGCGATCCGCCGGGCCAAGGGTTCCCCCGACACCGTCCACCACTGCGTATAGACGTCGAGCAGCAACGCGTTGTCGTACAGCATCTTCTCGAAGTGCGGCACCACCCACTGCCCGTCGACGGAGTACCGCGCGAACCCGCCCGCGAGCTGGTCGTACATCCCGCCGCGCGCCATCCGCGAACACGTCTGCGCCACCATCGCCAGCGCGTCCTCGTTGCCGGTACGCCGCTGATGCCGGAGCAGGAAGTCCAGTACCATCGACGGCGGGAACTTCGGCGCCCGCCCGAACCCGCCGTCCACCGGATCGAACTCGGTCTTCAGCAACTGGACGGCGCGCTCGAGATCGACCTCGGATCCGGCAGCCGCCTGCTGCGCCCCGAGTTGCGAGACGACCCGCTTCCCGATCCCGTCGAGCTGCTCACGCTTGTGCTGCCAAGCGTCGGTGATTGCCTCGAGCACCTGCCGGAACGACGCCATCCCGCCGCGCGCCTCGCGAGGGAAGTACGTCCCGCAGAAGAACGGCTCCCCGGCCGGCGTCAGGAACGCCGACATCGGCCACCCGCCCTGCCCGGTCATCGCGACGGTCGCCGCCATGTAGATCGCGTCGACATCCGGCCGCTCCTCGCGATCCACCTTCACACTCACGAAGTGCTCGCTCAGGTACGCCGCCGTCCCCGGGTCCTCGAACGACTCGTGCGCCATCACGTGACACCAGTGACAAGCGGAGTACCCCACCGAGAGGAACACCGGCACGTCCCGCTCCCGCGCCTCCGCGAACGCCAGCTCGGACCACTCCCGCCACTCCACCGGGTTCTCCGCGTGCTGCCGCAGGTACGGACTGGTCGATCGCCCGAGCTCGTTCGCCATACCCCCACCGTAGGCGCTGCGACCGTCACTCGTTGAATGGGTCCATGCCCGTGCATCCGCTGCTTGCCAGTCGTTTCAGCCCTCTCCTGTTCGACCCGGAGTGGACCGTCACGGAGGAAGACGTCGACGTACTGCTCGAGGCCGCACGCTGGGCGCCGTCCGCGGGCAACTCGCAACCCTGGGCGTACTTCGTCGCGCGCCAGGGTCAGCCCGAGCACGACCGGGTCGTCCAGCATCTCGCCCGCAGCTCTGCACGCTGGGCGCCGACCGCGTCGCTGCTGATCGTGACGATGGCCCACCGGTACGTCGAGGACACCGACTGGGCGTACTCCGACTTCGCCGACTACGACCTCGGCCAATCCGTCGCGCACCTCACCCTGCAGGCCCACGCGATGGAGCTGGCCTGCCGTCAGTTCCGCGCGTTCGACCTCGAAGCCCTCACCAAGGACCTCAACCCCGGCCCCGGCTGGCACATCGTCTCGATGATCGCCGTCGGCCGCCCCGCCGAGGAACCACCCGCCGACCGCGCCCGACGCACCACAGAGAGCCTCCGAACCGCGCCTTGGGACTAAGCGGTCTGCGAGAGGGCGACGGCCAGGCCGAGGGTGAGTGCCATGACGAGGAGTTCGACGCCGACGACTCGCCAGAAGGCGTGGGTGGAGTCGAGGAGGTCGCCGGTCGCGGTGGTTCGGTGGACGGCGGCGAGTACGACGAGGAGTACGAAGGCGACGAGTTTCGCGAGCAGCAGGGCGCCGTACGCGTCGCCGGTGAGTTCGTCGAGGACCGAGTCCCAGCCGCCGCCCTTCGCGGCGAGGCGGCCGGCGCCGCTGATCAGGCCGCTGAGGGCGACGGCAACGGCCGAGACGATCGCGACCTGGCCGTACCGTTCCAGCACGATCGGCAGCCCGCTCCGACTCGCGCGCCCGTACCGCACCAGGCCGGCCAGTCCGCCGACCCAGGTGGTCGCGGCGATCACGTGGACCACCAGCGCGGCGCCGGCCAGCACGACGTACGACTCGTTCCTCGGGTACGTCGTGACCGCGGTCGGGACGAGTGCGGCGATCGCGACCAGTACGCCGAGGCCCGCGGCGGAGGACGTCTGCACGCGGCGGATCCCGATCGAGAGCGCGAGCACGAGGATGCCCGTGATCAGCAGTGCCTTCACCTCGGGTACGCCGAGCGCGTCGTCGATCCGGAGCCCCAGCAGCCGCATCGGAGTGTTCAGCAGCAGCGCCGCGGTCACGATCGAGGACGCGAACGCGCAGATCGCCCAGATCAGCGCCGCATTGCTCGCGTCCCGGACCGCACGCCGGCCCTGGACGCCGAGCGAACCGCCCTCGATCCGCAGCACGACGACAGCCGCCAGCAGTGCGCCCGCACAGCCGACGGTCGCCAGCGTGGCGATCAGCCGGAGCAGCGGCAGCAGCCAGGACCAGAACTCACTGGGCCCGCCGATGCCGCCGGCGTTCTGCGGCTCGGAGCCGGCCGCGTACAGCGCGCCCACCAGGCCCACCGAGGCCACGACGACAGCACCCATCCCACCCACGACCAGTCGCCCGGGCATGCGATGCCGGGCCGCGCGGGTCGCGGTCACCGGAGGGAACGGTCGTGGGCACCTGTCAGCACGCGGCTCACTATAGGGTCAGCCAGAGGTGGGCAGCCCAGTCCGACACCATGTCGTGACCGGTCTACCAGGAATCGGTTACCGCACTGAGATCAATCAGTGCGAAGAGTGCTCATTCGGGGTCGGGGTCTGCTCCGAGGTCGTCGGCGCCGCAGCGCCATCCGGGGACGGCGAGCCGGCCGGACTCGCTGGGTCGTCGGACGGTGCTGGGGCGTCCGCACCAGCGCGGTCCACGTCGATCCGCTTCAGCTGCTTGGCCATGCTGCGCCACAGCAGGAACGTGGCGACACCGAGCGCCAGCACGATCAGCAGCGCGACCCAGCCCGGCTTCACCACGTTGGGGTCGATCTCGGCCGTCTGAAGGGAGATCATCGCTGTCACGCCACCATTCTCTCATTGTCGGCGCCGCCCGTCAGCGCAGCCCCGCGAACAGGTCGTTCTCGGGCAGCTCGGACTCGACGACACTCCGCGCCAACTCGTAGTCCTCGGTCGGCCAGGCTGCCTGGTGTACCTCCAGCGGTACGGCGAACCAGGCCCCGTCGGGGTCGATCTGAGTGGCGTGGGCGAGCAGGGCCTTGTCCCGGACCGCGAAGTACTCCGCGCACTCGACCCGGGTGGTGATCCGGCGCTCGTTCTCCGGATCCGGCTTCCAGTCCTTCAACCGTTCGGCGTACGGGGACTCCAGACCGCGCTCGACCATCGCGTCGTGCAGCGCCTTCATCCGCTCGTAGTGGAACGTGTGGTGGTAGTACAGCTTCAGCGGCTGCCACGGCTCGCCGAGCTCCGGGTACGCGTCCTTGTCACCGGCCGCCTCGAACGCCGCGACGGTGATCTGGTGGCACATCACGTGGTCCGGATGCGGGTAGCCGCCGTTCTCGTCGTACGTCGTGACGACCTGCGGACGGAAATCGCGGATCAGCTTCACCAGCGGGGCCGCGGCGTCCTCCACCTTCAACGCCCCGAAGCAGCCCTCGGGCAGCGGCGGCAGCGGATCGCCCTCCGGGAAGCCGGAGTCCACCCAGCCCAGCCACTCCTGCCGGATGCCGAGGATCTCACGCGCCGCGTCCATCTCCTTGCGGCGGATCTCGGTGATGTTCGCCAGCACCTCCGGGCGGTCCATTTTCGGATTCAGGATCGATCCGCGTTCACCGCCGGTACAGGTCGCGACCATCACCTCGACGCCTTCGGCGACGTACCGGGCGGTCGATGCGGCTCCTTTGCTCGACTCGTCGTCCGGGTGGGCGTGCACATGCAACAACCGAAGATCTCCACTCACAGGCACAATGGTCCTCCAACCCCGTGCAAAACCCACGACCGACCCCCTGGACAACCTGTGACCGAGCAATCAACCGGGCCGACTCCGACCGGACCAGCCGCCCCGGCGCCCGACCTGAGCGCGCGGTACGGGCGCACCGGACGGTCCCGTCGGCCGCTGCTGATCGGCGTCCTGGGCGTCGTCGTCCTGGCCGGCCTGGTCTGGCTGGTGTGGGCCGCATGGGTGCAGTCGAACCCGCCGGTGCGCTCGGAGCTGCAGGGGTTCACGATCGTCTCCCCGACCAGCGCGACGGCGACCATGACGGTGGACCGGAACAAGTCGGTCGAGGCGAGCTGCCGGCTGCAGGCGAAGGCCGCCGACTTCTCGATCGTCGGCGAGGTGACGGTCACGATCGCGGCCGATTCGCCCCGGCACCAGACCGTACCGGTGACGCTGACAACGCAACGCTCGGCGACCTCGGTGGTTCTCGTCGGCTGCACGACCGCCGACCAGCACCGGCCGCGCTGACCCCAGGACAAGCTGCCACGGCAACCGATTGCCGCCGGTTGTCCGCCGAGGGCGGAAAAACAGTGGTAGCAAACGCTTTCCAGGCGTCAATGACCGGTCAGGACACCTGCGTGATCGGCGGTCTCTTGCTACGCTCGATGGATTGGTCGCCGTCGACGACGGCGGCCAGCAGCATTTTCCTGCCCATCCGACCGACACAAGGAGCAGCCCGTGACGCAGAAGATCGACGAGGACAGCGTTGTCTGGCTGACGCAGGACGGTTACGACCAGCTGAAGTCCGAGCTCGAGCACCTGAAGGGCCCTGCCCGTGCCGAGATCACCCAGCGGATCAGCGAGGCCAGGGACGAGGGCGACCTCAAGGAGAACGGCGGCTACCACGCCGCCAAGGACGAGCAGGGCAAGATGGAGGCGCGGATCCGGCAGCTGGAGGACATGCTCCGGCGGGCGCGGGTCGGCGAGACGCCGAAGGCCGGCGGCAAGATCGAGCCCGGCATGAAGGTGTCGATCAAGTTCGCCGGTGACGACGACGTCGAGACGTTCCTGCTCGGCTCCCGCGAACTGCTCGCCCTGGACGCGTCGGTCGACATCGACGTCTACTCGCCGCAGTCGCCGCTCGGCTCGGCCATCCTCGGCAAGAAGAAGGGCGACAAGGCCACCTACGAGGCCCCGAACGGCAAGCCCGTCACCGTCGAGATCGTCGCCGCGGAACCCTTCACCGGCTGATCCCACCGCAGCTTCCAGCGCCCCGGTGGACGACCACCGGGGCGCTTGCTGTTGTGGAGCCGTCCATTTCGTCAGACTTGAGCGCTGTCGACTCAACTTTATTGACAGTTGAGTCGACAGCGCTCAACTTGGCGTTTACGGTCGCGGAATGGGCATTCTCCGCCACCCCGACTTCCGCCGGCTGTGGACCGCCGACCTGCTCAGTCAGCTCGGTTCGCGGATCAGCATGGGCGCCATCCCGCTGCTCGCCGTACTCACCCTGAACGCCTCGACCCTCCAGATTTCCCTCCTCCGCACCTGCGAGACCGCCGCGTGGCTGGTCCTCGGCCTGTTCGCCGGCGCCTGGGCGGACCGGATCCGCTGCCGCCCGGTACTCGTGTACGCCGACCTGCTCCGGGCGCTGCTCTTTGCATCGATCCCGATCGCCTGGTGGTTCGGCGTACTCACGCTGACGCAGCTGTACGTCGTACTCGTACCGGCCGGCGTCCTGACCGTGCTGTTCGACGTCGCGCACAACTCGTACTTGCCGCGGATGCTCGACCGCGACCGGTTGCTCCCGGGCAACGCGAAGCTCGCCGCGAACCACTCGATCGCGGCGGTCATCGGCGCCGGGGCGAGCGGCCTGCTCGTCCAATGGCTCGGCGCCGCGCTGACGATCGGCCTCGACGCGCTGAGTTTCCTGTGGTCGGCGATCTGGCTGCGCAGCATCCGCACCCCGGAGGCCGCACCGATCCCACCGGAACGCCCCGATCTCCGCCGCGAGATCGGCGACGGTCTGCGGTACGTCGTCAAGCACCCGCTGCTGCGGCCGCTGGCCCTGAACACGATGACGACCATGCTGTTCCAATCCGCGGCCGGCGCGATCATGGTCGTCTACCTGGTCCGCGGCGTCCACCTGCAGCCGGCGACGATCGGCGTACTGAGCATGATCGGCCTGCTCGGCGCGATCGCCGCGTCGGCCGTCACCGAGAAACTCAGCACGCGGTACGGCGATGCGCGCACGCTGCTGCTCTCGTCGACCGGGATCGGCGTCGCGTTCACCGTGCAGGCGCTGACGGCGCCCGGCTGGCAGGTGAGCTGGTTCGTCGCCGCCACGCTGCTCGCGGGCTTCTGCATCATCGTCAGCTACATCCTGCAGGTCAGCACGCGGCAACGCGTGTGCCCGCCGGAGCTGCAGGGTCGGGTCAGCGCGACCATGAGCTTCCTCGGCTGGGGCGCCGCCCCTGTCGGGAGCCTGCTCGGCGGCGCACTCGGTACGGCGTTCGGCCTGCGCCCCACGTTGTGGATCGCAGGCCTCGGCACGTTGGCCGGAAACGCCGTCCTCTACCTGTCGCCGCTCCGCACGACACGCACGATCCCGGCCGCAGCGCCGAGCGCCACGCACTGACTTGGAGGGTTGCCGATCGAGAATTCGAGAGCGGGCAACCCTCCGGGCGTACGGGCATCCCGGGCGGATGCTGGTGCTCAGTCCGAGGTGATCTGAGCGGTGCCGACCAGCACCTCCACGTCGAGGGCGGCGCGGCCGCGGCCGATTTCGACGTCCTTGGACTGGCCGGAGACGGCGCCCGACCAGGTGACGCGGCCGAGCTGGGCCTCGGTGTGGACGTGGACGTCGGAGCCGCGGCGGAGCGCGACCTTCGCCGTACCGGACTCGACGCGGACGCGGGACCGGCCCTTGGTGATCTGGGCGTCCAGGTCGGCCGAACCCGCCTGCACGAGGACGTCGATCGGCCCGTCGACGTCGGTCACCTTCGCCATCCCGGCGGTGACCCGGACCCGGGTCAGGCCGGGCAGGCGCTCGGCGTTCACGCTGCCGCCGGTGACCTCGACCTCGACCTGGAGATGCGGGTTGACCCGGATCGAAAGCTCCTTGGCCAGGCCGTTGACGTGCGCCTTCAGGTCGGTCGGGTTGCGCAGCATGCTGAACCCGTCGATCGAGACACCCATGTCGCCTTCGCTGCTGATCGCGAGGGTGTCGCCGTCGCGCTTGATCACGTGCGGCCCGTCGACGGCCACGCCGTTCACCGCAGGCTCACCGATCAGGCGAACCCGGCGGCCGATCGCCCGCACGGTCACCCGCTGCACACCGGACGGAATCGGCACATTGCTGTGCTCTTCCTCAACCGGCTCCTCGGCAACCTCGTCCTGCGCCTTGTCCTGCAACTGGTCCTGCACCTGGTCCTGCACGGACGACGGCTCGGCGGCGTGCCGGGCGGACGGCTCCCCCTGCGGCGGCCCAACCGGCTCGGCCGTCCGCTCGGCGGTCGGCCCCGCAGTCGCGTCTGCTGGCGTCGCGGCAGCCGGTCCAGTAGCCGGTCCGGCGGTCGGCCCGGCGGTTGGCTCGCCAGTCGGTCCGGCGATCGATCCGGTGGTCGGTCCGGTAGTCGGTCCGGTTGTCGGCTCGGCCGTTGGGGAGTCCACTGCTTCCGCCCAGACCTCCGGGGAGCTGAGGTCCTCGGCCGCCGGCCAACCAGTGCGGTCACGGGACGTGCTCGGAGTTTCCTCGGCAACCGGAGACGTACCGGACGGCTCCCCGGCCGCAGCCGGACCGTCGGTCTTGAGGGCGGCGATCAATGTGGCGCCTTCCTCGGTGGAGAGGTGGCCCTTGGCGACGCGGTCCAGGATGTCCTTGACCTTCTCGTCGTAGCTCTGGTTGCTCATGCGTCCAGTCCAGCACCCCGGCGGGCCGAAACCAATCGGGGAATCCCCCGAGATGCGGTGGTGCGGACCCCGGAAGGAGTCCGCACCGTCCACTCTCTATCACTGCACAGCCCAGCCGGGCTGGTTGTTGTCACGCTGCAGGCGTCATCTCCTCCGCCGCCAGCTCGTCCTGTACCGCAGCCAGCTCGGCCGCCTCAGCCTCTTCGGCCGCCCGCCGGGCCTTCAGCCCGCGCAGACCGGTCAGCGCGATGACCAATCCGAGCGCCGCGATTCCGGTCACGACCCCGAGTCCCGACTTGTACGCCGAGAGCACGCCGGACGCGGCGGTGACGCCTGCGGTCTGACCGCTGATCACCGCGGTCACGATCGCCAGTACGACCGCGCCGCCGACCTGGTTCGACGTGTTGAACAGCCCCGAGGCCAGCCCCTGCTCGTGGTCCGGGACCCCGGACACGGCCTGGATGTTCAGCGACGGGAACCCGAGCGCGAACCCGAGACCGAGCAGCATGATGGTCGGGAACACGGTCGAGAAGTACGCCGACTCCGGGCCGATCCGCAGGCTCAGCGCGTACCCGGCGACGAAGAACGCCATCGCGACGATGATCATCTTCTCGGTGCCGACCCGGTCGACGATCTTGCCGACGTTCGGGGACAGCGTGGCGACCAGCAGGCCGGCCGGGAGGAACCCGAGCGCGGTCTGGAAGGACGACCAGCCGAGCAGGTTCTGCAGGTACATCGTGCCGATCAGCTGGAAGGCGACGTACGAACCGAAGACGGTCAGGATGGCCAGGTTCGCGCGCCGCAGCGACGCGTTCCGCAGGATGCCGAGCCGGACCAGCGGGTGCTTGGTGCGCAGCTCGATCGCGACGAAGCCGGCCAGCAGCACGACGGCCAGTGCGAACAGCCCGATCGTCTGCACCGAGACCCAGCCGGCGTGTTCCGCGCCGACGACCGCGTACACCAGGGACAGCATTCCGGCGGTGACGGTCACCGCACCCGGTACGTCGTACCCGCCGGCGGCGTCGTCCCGCGGGCTGTTCGGGATCAGCTTGATGCCGAACAGCAGCACGATCAGGGCGACCGGACCGGGCATCAGGAAGGTCCAGCGCCAGCCGACCTCGGTCAGTGCGCCGCCGAGGATCAGGCCCATCGAGAAGCCGCTGGCGGCGCAGGTGGTGAAGATGCTCAGGGCGCGGTTGCGGTCCGGCCCTTCGTGGAAGGTGGTGGTGATGATCGAGAGCGCGGCCGGGGCGGTGAACGCCGCGGCGACACCCTTCACGAACCGCGCGGCGATGAGCAGTTCGGGATTGCTGGCCAGTGAGCTCAGCATCGAGACGACGGCGAAGACGGCCAGCGCGATCAGGAAGACCCGGCGCCGGCCGAGCAGGTCGGCGGTCCGGCCGCCGAGCAGCAGCAGACCGCCGTACCCGAGCACGTAGCCGGTCACGACCCACTGCAGAGAGGCAAGGGAGACGCCCAGGTCGGCGCCGATGGACGGCAGTGACATGCCGACCATGGAGACGTCCAGGCCGTCGAGGAAGATCACACCGCAGACCACCAGGAGGGCCCCCCAGAGGCGCGCGTCCCAGGTCATGCGGGCAGGTCCAGTGCTTGTTGAAGCGGGGGTTTGCGTAGTCACGAGGAGAGACTATTCCATGCATGTGCATCTAATGTCTAGGCATTAAATGCGTTTGCATTGATTGCAGCTGCATGCTATGGTCGGCTCCATGACCGCTATGAAGGTCAGCGGTGGGCCTGGTGAGACCACCGCCGATGTCAGCGCCGACGTCAGGGAATGGCGCGAGCTGCTGGCCCGCCATGCGGACCTGACCTGCGCCCTCGACCGGGCACTGCAGGCCGGCCACTCGCTCGGCATGAGTGAGTACGAGGTGCTCGAGCGGCTCGCCGAGCTGCCGGAGCACTCCGCGAAGGTCGCGACGATCGCGAAGTCCGTGCACCTCAGCCAGAGCGCCCTGTCCCGGGTGATCGGCCGGCTCGAGGTCGCCGGTCTGGTCGAGCGGCACATGTGCCCGGAGGACCGGCGGGCGATCAACGTCCGGTTGACCGAGCAGGGCCTACAGCGGCAGGCCGAGGCGCAGCCCACCCAGCGTCAGGTGCTCGCGCAGCGCCTGCACGCACCGCTGGTGAAGACCTGCGAGCCCGTACTCTCACCGGGTGAGTGAAACCTTCGACGACGCTCGCGAGATCATCGCGGACCTGCAGCGCATCGTCACGCCCAACGGCGTCCAGGAGAACTACCTGCTGACCGCCGGCGGGGTAGACCACTGGGTCTATGCGCGCGGCAACGATCGCGCCAACCCCGTCATCCTGTTCATCCACGGCGGCCCGGCGTCGCCTCTCGCCCCGGTGGCCTGGGAGTTCCAGCGGCCGCTTGAGGAGTACTTCACGGTCGTCACTTACGACCAGCGCGCCGCCGGTCGCACGCTGCACACCATCGACCCCGAGACCATCGCGGACACCCTGACGATCGCGCAGTACGTCACCGACGCGATCGAGCTCGCCGAGCAGCTCCGCGAACGGTACGGCGTACCCAAGCTGATCCTGCTCGGCCACAGCTGGGGCACGATCATCGCCACGCGGGCCGCCCTCGAACGGCCGGACCTGTTCCACGCGTACGTCGGCATCGGGCAGATCGTCGACGCCCGCGCGAATGAGCAGCTCTGCTTCGACTACGCCGTTGAGCAGGCCCGCGAGCACAACCACACCGAGGCGCTCGAGCAGCTCGCGACGATCGCCCCGTATCCCGGTGCGGAGCCAGTGACCCGGGAGCGGATCATCATCGCCCGCGAGTGGGCGCAGTACCGCGGCGGGCTCTCGGCGTACCGGGACAACTCGCTGTACTTCTTCATGGCGCCGCTGCTGTCACCGGAGTACACGGTGGCCGACGCCGAGGCGATCGGCGAGGGCAACCTGTTCACGCTCGGCCGGGTGCTCGACGAGATGCTCGAGGTCGACTTCACCGGCGTCATCGAGTTCCAGATCCCGGTGCTGATGTTCCTCGGGCGGCACGACTACACGACGCCGACGGCCCCGGTCGAGGCATGGTTCGAGGCGGTGCGGGCGCCGTACAAGAAGGCGATCTGGTTCGAGCACTCGGCACACCTGACACCGTGGGAGGAGCCGGGCAAGTTCCTGCTCAGCCTGGTGACTCACGTCCGTCCGTTGGCCGTCGAAGTGTGACCTAAAAGCAGTTGCGGCGTGAACATACGCTTCTGCACATGGAAGTTCGGGCTCAGTTGGCACAGCAGATGTTCGTGGTCGAGATGCCCGAGAACTTCTGGTTTCCCGATGTCGAGCCGGTGCTGCAGGCGTTGCGGGAACAGTTCGGGTTTGAGGCTGTCGTACGCACGTGTGTGTCCGAGGATCCCATTACGTACTTGCTGGACCCGATCGATTCGTTCGATGAGATTCTGGGCTGGATCGGGTCACACGTGCAGGCATGTGGGCCGTGGGTGCAGGTGAAGTCGTGGGGCCTGTCCAACGTTCTGCGGATCCCGACGGCTGACGGAGACGTTTATTTCAAGGCGCTTTCGCAGGCGTCGACCGATCCGGAGGCATTGCCGTTCCTGTTCGCGGACGAGCCGCGGTTCCTGCAGCTCACGTCCGCGGATCGTCCCGGTGAGGTCCCGGCGCCGATCGCGATCGACGAGCGGCGGCGATGGATGCTGCTGCCGGACCTCGGTACGCCGCTCGGAGCTGCTGAGGATGTCGGACTGTGGATCGATGCCGTACGCAACCATGCGCGGCTGCAGCTGAGCTACGCTGCCGAACCTTCACGGCTGCTGTCGTACAGCTGCGCCGACCGGCGGCTCGCCGTACTCACCGACGAGCTGGACCGGCTGCTCGAGCCGAACAAGCTGACCCGCCACCTCGACCCTGTGCAGTTTGCGAAACTGCCTGATCGGGCGAAGCAGTTGCGCGAGGCAATCAACGAGCTGGCGGAGATCGGCGTACCGGAGACGTTGCTGCACGGCGACCTGCACCCGCGAAACCTCGCCGTGCGGGACGGTCGCGTACTGGCCTTCGACTGGACCGACGCGGCCCTGGCGCACCCGTTCCTCGACCTGGTGACCTTCGTCGAGAAGCAGTCGCCGCTCTCGGCGGACCCGCGAGTACGGGACGCCTACCTGGCCGAGTGGGAGCAGTACGCCACCCCCACCGACCTCCGCCGCGCCCTGACCCTCGCCGAGGAACTGGGCACCCTCTACCAAACCATCACCTACCTACACCTCGTCGACCACGTAACCGGTCCCACCCAAACCTCCCTCCTCCGCGGCGGCTCGACCTGGCTGGAAAAACTCCTCGCCTGAAGCCAACTCCCTCCCACCCAAACCACGCCGCCCCTCCCGACCGCGAACCGCCGCAAACCCGCACCCCACTGCCAACCGGCACCCAACACACATCACCACCCACCGTGGACCACGACGAACCACCCCGGACTCTCGCGGCACCACCAATCACCCCGACCCACGCGACACCACGAACCACCCCGACCGACACGTCACCACAGATCAATGCGCACCAAGACAGCACCGCGGACCGGTGCGCCGCAGCGCCCGAGCAGGTCGGGGAAGATCCCGCGCCCCACCAACGAGTCGGGCGACTCGGCCGGTCGGCGACTCGGCCGGTCAGCGAGTCAGCCGGTCGGCGTGTTGATCGAGGCGAACTCGGCTGCTTCGCGGAGTGCGGCTTCGTCGGCCTTCCAGCGTGACGTGCGAGCGATGGACACGACAGTCCCACCCGCCTCCGACGCTCCGGCGACTGACCTGCCTGCCGCAGCGTCGTCCGGCGCGGGGCGGCTACCCGCGGCTTGCTGGTGTTTGCGCCGGATCAACCTGGTTGGTGGTGGCTCGGCCCACGCGGGCCGCGCGACGTGAACGACCCCGTTCGTGATCCTGATTGTCCACTGCCCGTCGTGCACATCCACATGATGACGGCGGCACGTGAGCGCCAGGTTCTCGACCTTCGTTTCGCCACCGTCGATCCACGAGGTCAGATGATGGGCGTCACACATGATCGGCGGTGCGCCGCAGACGACACAACCGTTGTCCCGAGCGTTCAGGGCGCGCCGGATCGCCCGCGTGACAAGGCGTTCGCTGCGGCCGACATCCAGTGGTTCGGAGTTCGTACCGAGTACCAACGGGATGATCTTCGCGTCACAGGCGAGACGTCGTACGGTCGCCGCCGACAGCCCGTCGCCGAACACCAACTGCCCGCACGCGTCGGCGGTGGCTGCTTGCAGGTCGCGAAAGTCGATGGTCACCGTCAACTGCGCCTTGGCCCCAAACCCAGGCACCGCACCGCACACACCAGCGACCTCAACATCACCACCCTCGGGGCCTACAGCACCCGGCCACTCCGCAGGTACGACATCCTCGAACCCAGGCAGTACGTCGTCCCCGCTCGCCATCGCGACGGCATCCGCACCTGCAAACGGCCCGGCGTCCTCGGCCTCGGCCGGTACGTGGCCCGCGGCCGTCGCCGACGCGAGGCCTCCGCCGTCTGCACGGGCACCGTCGTGATGCGTACCGTCCTGGTGGGGACCGTGTTCGTGTGCCGGGGTAGCGGTGCGGGGCCTGAGGTAGCCGCTGTCGGTAGCGGCTGCTGCGATGGTGAGGGTTGTGCTGAGCGCGTCGGCCTGGCGCTTTTCGCGAGAGCGAGGGTCCCGTTCGCCGTCGACGGTCTTGCGGGGGCGGGCGCCGGCGTGGATGAGCGCGCGAAACAGTTCGGCGTTCTCGTTCGCCAGGTAGCCGCGGAACTTCACCCCGCGATCGGCCGCCGTCAGCGTCAATGACTCAGCCGCCGCGGCCTTCGCCTCCTCCGGCTCCGGACCGTCGGTATCCAGAACGTCCCGCATCCGCGTCCCCGCCTGCCGCAACTCAGCCGGGCAGAGATGCGCCGCCAACCCCACCAACTCCCGCTCAGCCACATCACGATCCTCGACGGGCACGTGCGCCGGGACCCGCTCGAGCGCGGACACGATCGCCTCCGCCTGGGCCGGCCGCAACAACCATCCACCAGCCGCAGCATCGTCGCCCTGAGCACCGTCGCCCTCAGCATCGGCGGCGTCCGGATCCGCTTCGGGCTCGACAGCGGCGGTGGCATCAAGAGCCGCGGACACGGACGGGTACTTCGGCAGCGCCTGAGCGAGGCGGAAGGTACGGCGGGCGGTCGAGGCGTCCAGCCGGTACCGGAAACGCAGCAACTCGGCGGTGTCGCGAGCACCGAGCTCAGCGGCGTACCCAGTGGTCTCGATTGCGCCGACCACATGCAAACGACAGGTCTCCAGGCGCGCGATCTCAGCCTCCAGCGCATCGAGAGTGGACAGCAGTTCGCCACCCCTCATCGACCACACCGGCCGCTCGCCCAGAAGTTCCATACCGCCGACTCTAGACGACCCAACCGACATTTCCCGAACCAGAATCCCCTTATTTTGTTGACAATTCGTGGGCTCACCAGCCCACACCCCATCCGGCGCCGGCTCCCGCCAACGCATCCGTCAGCTTGTCGATGGCCGTCTCCGGGCACCGTCAACCACACGACACGCGCAGTACGCCGCGGCCAACACCTCTCCGGCAACAGCCAGCCAACTGCTGCATCGCCGGGTACTCGCTCGCCCTGGCAGAGGCGGCTCGCACATGAAGGACAGGAGTCACAAAGAACTGCTGAGCGATGCGCCGAGGCCGGTCCTCGCCCGCATGACGGTCCGGTGCACTTTCAGGCCCGCGATCCGCACCGACCGCTGAACCACCCGGCTGCCACCCCAGCCAACGTTTGCTCCCTACCTTCGTGCCCGCCGGTTCGGCTGCTGAGTTTCAGGCGGGAGTGATGGTCGGGTCGAGGAGGAGTACGCCGTGGGGGAGGGTGTCGGCCCAGGCGGCCAGTTCGGGGGTGACTCGTACTGGTTCCGCTCTGGCGAAGGGTTGACCTTGGGCGTCAGAGTTTCCGGTACCGAAGGACTCCAAGCGCCACTCCTGGAAATGGGCATGGAGGACGTCGCCGACCTCATCCAATTGGGCACGGGTGAAGCGACTTTGGACCACGCAGAGCTGATTCGGGAGGCTCGGGGACAGCGCGCGGGTGACCGCTTCGACATCGGTTGCGGCTACGACGAGGACTTCCTGGTCTTCCGAGGGACGGAAGATCACCCGATGAACGATCGCCCCAGACGATTCCAGGTCGCGGATGTCCAGGTCCAGGTGCGAGACCGGGCTGTGCGGCCAGCCTTCGTGCCAGGTCACATTCTGTGGCCAGCCTCCGGAAGGTGGCGGGCATGGTGGGCGGGTCCTATCCGCACGTGGGCGCGGTCGACGGCCTTCCGGAGTTTGTGTTTCGACCTCGATGCTCTCGTCACCGAGCCGTACCTGCACACCGGGCGCTGGGGCATGCCACCTCCCGACCACTTTGATGTGGCCCGGGACCTGATTCGGGCCGAACTCGGAGGGTACGGCGGCTGCGTCGGCGCCGATCAGCCGGATCGACAGATCCGATTTCCAGCCCGGCGGTTTGATCATCAGATCGTGGACGCGCTGCACGTCGAGCCAGTCACCATCCGCGCCGGAGACGAACCGGCCGAAGGTGCGGACTCTGTCACCCGCCCGGAAAACCAGATCTCTGGCGGCCATGCATCCATCATGACCAGAAGATCAACGTGACGTGGTACTTGGATCCCTACGGGTCCATGTGCTCCACACACCACAGCACCCGGCAGCCCTCCCCACACCACACCACCCGCCGCCCTCCCCCCACACCACAGCACCCGCCGCCCCACACACCACAGCACCCGCCGCCCTCGCCCACCACAGCACCTGTCAGCCCTCCCACACACCACAGCACCCGCCGCCCTCGCCCACCACAGCACCTGTCAGCCCTGCCCACAGAGGGCAGCAGCTGTCAGCGCCTCCGTACAGGCTGCACCTGGCGCTTGTGGTCAGATGCCTTCTTGGATTGAGTCGATCTCGGCGTTCTTGACGAGGGTTGCTAGGCGGGTGAAGGTGCGGATGCGGACCGTACGGTCGAGTTCGGGCGGCATCATCGGGAGGAGTGTTTCGGGCCACAGTTGGTGGCGGCGGAAGCAGTACGCCGCCAGCGCGTCCGAGGCGCCGCGCTCGCCCAGGTAGCCGAGGGTCTGCCGCATCGAGCGGCGGCCGGGTACCCGCTCGACGGCTTGGTTCGCGAGGAAGATGCCGAAGCCGTGGAAGATGGCGAACAGGTCCGTCATCGCCTCGGCATCCGGCCGGCCTCGCTCCAGTAGGTGGTATCCCCAGAGCACTTCGTGGCCGAGCTCGTGCGCGGTCGCCGCGACCACCGCGGCCGGATCGGCGAGGGTGTCCGCCGCCAGCATGACCGCCGTACCGTCCTGCCAGGCCCCCACAGTGTCGTGACAGTCCCCCGCCACGCCTTCTAGCCGATCGGCCTGGCGTCCGGCGGACTGTAGTTCGTGCCAACTCCTGCCGGCCGGGCCGCCGGCGGACGGTACGTCGAGCCGCGCCGGGCCCGAACTGCTGCCGGCCGGGCCTCCGGCGGATCGCATGTCCAGCCCGGCCGCGTGCGAATCGCTGGCAGCCGGGCTGGCGGCGGACCGAAGGTCGGGCCGGTCTGCGCCCGAACTGATGCCGACCGGGCCTCCGGCCGACCGCACGTCCGGCCCGGCCACGTGCGAATCGCTGGCAGCCGGACCGCCGGCGGACCGAAGGTCGGGCCGGCCTGGGCCCGAACTGGTGCTGGCCGGGTCTCCGGCGGATCGCACGTCCAGGTCGGCCGCGGGCGAATCGCTGCCGGCTGGGTGTTCGGTGGATCGTGGGTTGGGTCGCGACGGGCGCGGATTGCTGCCGGTTGATTGGGTGGGTGAGCGTAGGTTGAGCCAGGCTGCGCGGGAGGTGGTGCCGGGTGGGGTTGTCCAGATTGCGTTGGCCTGTCGGGTCAGGTTGGTTCGGCGGGTGGGATCACTTTCTTGTTGGATGGCCGTGGTGCGTTTTACTTCGGCGGTGAGTTCCCGGTCGGTGAGTGCGGCGATCTCCGGGGCGTAGCCGGACGCGGCTAGGGCGGCCACTTCGGGCGGGGACATCGTTGCCTGTAGCCCCGAAACAGCGATCAGTTCCGGGTGGTCGGCGTGGAGGCGGTGGGCGGCGGCGCTGCGGGCGGCGGCGCGGATCTCTGTCATTCGGAAGCTGAAGCGGATCCGGTCGTCCGGTACCTCCATCCAGGCGCAAACCTTCAGGCACAGCTCGCGGGCGGCGCGTTCGGAACCGTCGTAGCCGGCCGGTACGAAGGTACTGGGCAGCACCGGGCGGCGGCGCAGCGGCTCGACGCCGAAGCGGGCGATCAACCAGTCGAGCGAGTCCTCGATCCACTGCTCCGGTCCACCGGGCAGCAGGACCTTCGGTCCGTAGAGCAGTTCGCGGTCATGTTGCCGACGGCGCCACGCACCGATCAGATTCATACCGAAACTGACGCGGCCGCCCGGATCCGCGTTCCATCAGAAACGGACGGCTACTTCAGCAGGAGCTTGCCGAGGCGGCGGGAGGCGACGTACATGCCGAAGGTGCCCATCGCGGCAAGGTAGAACGCGTGGATGAGCAGGAACCAGCTCACGTTGCCCGTGCTGAAGGCGCGCTCGAGAACGACGCCTTGGTAAAGCGGGGTGATCTCCACCAACCAGCGGATCGCCCCCGGATACGTCTCGACCGGGTAGAACGTTGCCGAGAACAAGAACATCGGCATGATCGTCAGTTGGACGAACTCGAAGTCCTGCCAGCTGCGCATGAACGTGGTCAGCGCCATCCCGGCGCCGGCGAACGCGAACCCGATCAGCACCGCGGCCGGCAGCGCGACAAGCGCCCACCAGGACGAGACCAGCCCCATGATCAGCATGACGACGATGAACATCGCCGAGTAGATCGCCCCGCGCAGCAGCGCCCAGGTGACCTCGCCGGTCGCCACGTCCCACGGCCGCAGCGGCGTCGCGAGGATCGAGTCGTAGAGCTTGGCGTACTTCATCCGGAAGAAGATGTTGTACGTCGAGTCGAAGATCGCGCCGTTCATCGCGGAGCTGGCGAGCATCGCCGGCGCGACGAAC
The DNA here is from genome assembly GCF_006715085.1 of Kribbella jejuensis. NCBI lineage: Bacteria > Bacillati > Actinomycetota > Actinomycetes > Propionibacteriales > Kribbellaceae > Kribbella > Kribbella jejuensis. The sequence goes on from NZ_VFMM01000001.1 coordinate 1,585,040, forward strand.
GCGGCGTACGCGATCTTCGTCCCGTCGGAGAGCGTGAACGCGCCGACCAGGTGCGCGACGCCGACACCGATCGAGAGCAGGTAGAACACCGGCTCGAAGAAGCCGGAGATGAACACCACCCACGACCGGCGGTAGAGCAGGAAGTTGCGCTCGACGAGGTGCCGTCCGCCACCGAGCCGGACCGGCACGGGGACGACTCGCGCGGCGATGGTCGTCATTTGATCAGCCTCTTCGTGAAGCCGCGAACGGCCAGCCAGGTGCCGGCCAGGAACCAGGCCAGCAGGTAGCCGATGTTGAGCAACGCCAGCCACGGCTTGACCGTGCCGAGGCTCAGGTTGCGGGCCAGATCGACCGCGTGCCAGAGCGGACTCACGTACGCCAGCCACTCGATCCAGTCGGGCAGCTGTGACACCGGAAAGAACGCCCCGGAGAACAGGAACGCCGGGACCACGCCGAACCGGAACACCATCGCGAAGCCGGAGTCGTTCTCCAACGTCGTCGCGAACGCCGCGATCGGGGCCGCGGTGGCCATCCCGACGAGCAGCGCGACCAGCAAACCGAGCGCCCCGAACGGCGACTTCAGCCCGCCGAACAGCGTGATGATCACCAGGAACACCGCGCACGAGGTGAACACCCGGAACGCGATGAACGCGAGCTGCCCGTACACCACGTCGGCCGGCCGCAGCGGCGTCGCGATCATCGAGTAGTAGAACTTCTGCCACTTCAACCCGCTCAGCACCGGGTACGTCGCCTCGCCGACCGCGATCTGCAACGCGGTCGAGGCCAGCAGCCCGGGCGCGATGAACTGCAGGTAGCTGACGCCACCGAGCGCACCGGTCCCGTTGTTGTCCACGAACGACCCGAGCCCGATCCCCATCGCGGCCAGGTAGAGCATCGGCAGCAGGAAGCTGCTGATCATCGTGCCCTGCCAGGTCCGCTTGTAGACGGTCAGCCAGTAGTCGAACATCCGGCGACCGTTCTCCACGGCTACGGCCATCAGTCCACCAACGTCCGGCCGGTCAGCCGGAGGAACACGTCCTCCAGCGTGGAGCGCCGGACCAGCACGGCGGCCGGCTCGAGCCCGCGCTCGTGCACCTGGGCGACCGCACGCTCACCGTCGTCGGTGTAGAGCAGCAACCGGTCGGGCAGCACCTCGATCCGCTGGGCCAGGTCCTCGACCTTGCCGGCCAGCGCGTCGTGGTCCGCGAGCATCACGTCCGGCCCGAACCGGAGCTCGGTCACCTCACGGGTCGAGTAGTCGCGGATCAGGTCGGCCGGAGAGCCCTCGGCCGCGATCAGCCCGCCGTCCATCACCACGAGCCGGTCGCACAGCTGCTCGGCCTCGTCCATGTAGTGGGTGGTGATGATCAGCGTGACGCCGGCCTGTTTGAGCCGGAACAGCTTGTCCCACAGCAGATGCCGCGCCTGCGGGTCGAGGCCGGTGGTCGGCTCGTCGAGCAGCAGCAGGTCGGGTTTGCTGACCAGCGACCGCGCGATCGTCAGCCGGCGCTTCATCCCGCCGGACAGCTCGTCGACCTTGACGTTCGCCTTGTCGGTGAGCGCGACGAACTCCAGCAACTCGTCGGCGCGCAGCCGGCACTCCGCGCGGCTGAGGCCGAAGTACCGCCCGTAGATGGTCAGGTTCTCCCGGACGGACAGCTCGGTGTCGAGCGTGTCGTCCTGCGGGCAGACGCCGAGCCGGCCGCGGATCGCCGGGCCGTCGGTGGCCGGGTCCATGCCGAGGATCCGGAGCGTGCCGCCGCTCGTCGGGGAGACCGCGCCGATCATCCGCATCGTCGAGGACTTGCCCGCGCCGTTCGGCCCGAGGAACCCGAACGCCTCGCCCCGCCACACGTCCAGGTCGATCCCGCGGACCGCCTCGAAGTCGCCGTACGACTTCCGCAGCCCGCGGACGTGCACCAGAGAATCACTCACCTGCCCGACACTAGACGGACCGTCCGACAGTTTCCTCTCCGTTTCCGGAGTACCCGAGCCGCTGCACCGCATAAGCCCGCACCCCGGCCGCCAACCATTCCGGCAACTCCGCGTCGACCGAGGCGATCATCGCCCGCTGATCCGCATTCCTCACCAGCAGATCCGCCAACCCGTAGTAGGTGGAAGGCGTAGCAGGCCAGACCTCCAGCACCCCCAGGTAATGCAGCTCGATCAGCTCCAACCCTTCCGATGAGTCCGGGCTGACACCCCGGTCCCGCGCGGACGCCATGCGCAACAACAAGCGCCGTCCCTCGTCCCCGAGACGCTCGTAGTCCTCCCGCGTCCAGTTGGACGTCTCCCGCACGGCCTTCTCGAAACCCTGGGCGGCCGCGGATCCGTACCGCTCAGCCAACTCGTCCCGCAGCCGATCCCGCGCATCGTTCAACCCCGCGAAGAACTCCTCGTCGGCAACACTCGCGTCCCCCGACAAGCCGGCGATCGTCCGCTCGACCGCACCGAGCACGTCGTCCAACCGCTTCCGCTCGCGCAGCAACTGCTCCCGATGCCCACGCAGCGCGGTCACCTCGTCCTCCTGCTCGTCCAGGATCCGCGCGATCGACGGCAGCGGTACGCCGAGCTCGCGGAGCAGCAGGATCCGCTGCAGCCGGAGCAGCTCGGGACGTCCGTAGTACCGGTAGCCGTTCGCCGCGACGCGCCCCGGCGGCAGCAGACCGATGGCGTCGTAGTGCCGCAGCGTCCGCACCGAGACACCGGCGAGCCGGGCCACCTCGCTGACCGTGCGTTCCACGACACCTCCGGAAATCGGGTTGGAGTATGACGTTACGTCACCCCCTAGCGTCGCCAGCATGGCATTCACGATCCTGCACACCCGGCTCGTCGACCGCGGTACGCCGCTGACCGCGGACTGTCTGCGGGTCGCGGACGGTCGCATCCTCGCGATCGGCGGTCCCGACATCGCGCGACCGGACGACGTACTCGTCGACGGCACCGGTACGACGCTGCTCCCCGGGCTGATCGACGCGCACGTCCACCTGGCGCCGGGCAGCACGCAACTCGCCGCGACGTACGGCGTGACCACCCAGCTCGACATGTTCAGCATGCCCGAGGTGATCGCCGCGGAGACGCCGCGCTCCGCCTTCTTCACGTCGAGCATCGGGGCGACCGCGCCGGGCGGCCACCCGACGATCGCCTTCCCGCCGCTCCCCTATGTCACCGGTCCGGACGACGCGAAGCGGTTCGTTGCCGACCGCATCGCGGAGGGAGCCGACTACCTGAAGCTGATCTACGACGACGGCGCCGGCGCAGGGATGAGCATGCCGACGCTGGACGCGCCGACGGTACAGGCGCTGACCTCCGAGGCTCATGCGCACGGGCTGACGGTCGTGGCTCACGTGTCGACGGCGGCCGCTGCCGTCGAGGCGGTGGAGTGCGGGGTCGACGTACTCGCGCATGCGCCGTCGGATCTCATGTCCCCCGCTGACATCGAGGCGGTCGCCGGTGTGGCCGTCATCGCGACGTTGGGCATCGTCGACGGATTCAACGGGCCGTCCGGGCGGCTGCCGTTGCTGGACGAGCCAGAGCTGATGGCACGGATGCCTGCGCGCTGGCGGCGTGTGCTGGACGGTCAGTCGCGTCGTTGGATGCCACCACAGCCGCCTGACGGTGCGGGGGCTCGGGCGAACACGCTGGCGTTGCTACGGGCCGGCGTACGCATTCTTGCCGGTACGGACGCGCCCAACCCGGGCCTGGTGTTCGGGGCGTCGCTGCACAAGGAACTGGTTCACCTTGTGCGCGCTGGGCTCAGTCCGGCCGACGCGCTCGTTGCTGCGACCAGTGCACCGGCCGAGGTGTTCAAGCTGACAGACCGTGGGCGGCTGACAGTCGGGGCTCGCGCTGACTTGCTACTGGTCGACGGGGACCCACTGGTCGATATCACTGCGACACAACGGATTCGCCAGGTCTGGGTCGGTGGGGAGGCACCGGCTCCGTACGCGGGTACTGCGACAGAGCTCGCCACGATCCACTTCCTCGGCGAGACCACGGAGCGCATTGTGAGCACTCTGAAGAAGTTGTGGCCCGGACTGCCCTCGCCAGAGGACGTGCGGCGGGAGGACGGCGAACTGCTGGGCCGTGTGGTGCCTGTGGCCGGGGGGTGGTTGCCGACGACGGTCTTCGGTGCAGCCCTCGGTCCGGTGAGCGACCGGGACGCCGCGGTCGACGTACTGGAGAAGGAAGGACTCGCGAGTCTGACCGAGACCTGGTGGGCGCGCACGGACGGGCCGGACTGGCACGAGGCAGTACTCATGGAAGCGCAGCCGGATCGCGTCCGGCTGCGCTGGAAGGACCCGCTGCGGGACCAGCCCGCGGCAGGTCAGTGGTACGACGTGATCGACATCGACCTGTCCCGTCAGCCCCTGCCGACGTAGGGCATGCCGGCTGCCATCACGGTCAGCGACGGTACGGCGACGCTCGTCGGGAGCTCCGCGATCCGTACGACGAAGTCCGCCACGATCTTCGGGTCGAACGTCGGCTCGACCGCGATCGAACCGTCCGGCTGGAGCACGCCTTGCTCCATCCGGGCGGTCATCGCGGTCGCGGCGTTCCCGATGTCGATCTGGCAGGCGGTGATGCCGTGCGCCCGGCCCTCCAGCTCGAGGCTCTTGGTCAGTCCGGTGATGGCGTGCTTGCTCGCGGTGTACGCGATCCCCTGCGGCCGCGGTACGTGCGCCGAGATCGACCCGTTGTTGATGATCCGCCCGCCCTTCGGCTGCTGCCGCAACATCAGCGCGTACGCCGCCTGCGCACAGAGGAACGAACCCGTCAGGTTGGTGTCCACCACCCGCCGCCAGTCCTCCTCCGTGACGTCCTCCACGCCCGCGGCCGGCGACCCGGTCCCCGCGTTGTTGACCAACACATCGACCCGCTCGAGCCCCGCGAAGAACCCTCTCACCGCGGCACCGTCCGCAACGTCCAGAACACCCCACCGCACCTCGCCCACGGCGTTGGCCGCCGCCGCGTCAGCGGCTGCTACTGCGGCGGTTTCTTTCAGCTTCTCCTCGGTCCTGCCAGTGACCCAGACCTGAAAGCCTGCCCGCGCGAGCGCCAGCGCCATCTCCCGCCCGAGCCCCGACCCACCTCCGGTCACCACCGCAACCCGCGTCACGAAACGCCCCCTTCTGCCGTCGTAAGCATGAGAGCGATTCTCCTCCACTGCGCAGTGTGACGACCCGGCAACCGAGAGTAAATGAGTGGCGACTCACTTGAAAACCCTGGAAACTCATTTGCGTGTATCACGCAAGCATGTATATGCTTGCAGCATGCAAGTAAACGACGCGTACGCTCCACAGACCCCGATCGAGGGTGTGATGCACGCGTTCACCCGGATCGGGCGCCGGCTGAAGGCCAAGCAACCCGGCGACACGATCGACCACAGCGCGCACGTCGTGCTGTTCGCCCTCCGGTGCAACGGCGCACTGCGGCTGTCCGATCTGGCCGCCCGGCTGGAGCTCGACGCCTCGACCACCAGCCGGCACGTCCGGTCCCTCGAGCAGCTCGGGCTGGTCCGGCGCTCCCCCGACCCCGACGACGGCCGCGCGTTCCGGGTCGAGCTCACCGAGCAGGGTGTCGAGCAGTGGGAGACCAGCGCCCGGCACCGGATGGAGCTGCTGAGCGCCGCGATGGAGGGCTGGTCCGAGGAGGACGTGCAGACCTTCGAACGGCTGATGACCCGCTTCGCGGACGGCGTCGCCGCCCTGACCGAAGCACCGAGCAGCGCCGCCTGGGCCGAGAAGGGGTGGGCCGCGGTCGCACCCCGGCTGCACCAGCCCGCCCGGGCAGAGCGCAGTACCGACACAGACTCCACTGCCGGCGGCGACCCCGACGGCAGCGCGAACCACGACAACAACCTGGAGAGCACCAGATGAGCACCACAGAGCCCGCCACCGCCGGTGGGACTGCACCGACCGACGGTGGTCCCACCTACCTGTCCCACAAGCAGATCCTGGTGATCCTCGGCGGCCTGATGGCCGGGATGTTCCTGGCCGCACTGGACCAGAGCATCGTCGGCACGGCGCTGCCGCGGATCGTCAGCGAGTTCAACAGCCTCGACAAGCTGTCCTGGGTGGTCACGGCGTACCTGCTGACCTCGACCGCCTCGACTCCGCTGTGGGGCAAGATCTCCGACCTGTACGGCCGTCGCCCGCTGTTCATCGCGGCGATCGTCACCTTCCTGGCCGGTTCGGTGCTGTCCGCACTGTCCGGCAACATCGAGCAGCTGATCGGCTTCCGGGCCGTCCAGGGTCTCGGTGCCGGTGGCCTGATGTCACTGGCCTTCGCCACTATCGGCGACGTGATCCCGCCGCGCGAGCGCGGCAAGTACATGGGGTACTTCGGTGCCGTCTTCGGCCTGTCCTCGGTGGCCGGCCCGCTGCTCGGCGGTCTGCTCACCGACGGTCCCGGCTGGCGCTGGATCTTCTGGATCAACCTGCCGATCGGCTTGGTTGCCCTGGGCATCGTCGGTGCCGTGCTCAAGCTGCCGCACGTGAAGCGTTCGCACAAGATCGACTACCTGGGCGCCTCCACGATCGCCGCCGCGGTCACCTCGCTGCTGCTGGCCATCTCCTGGAGCGGTCCGACCAACGGCTGGGGCACCGCCACCACGATCGCGCTGCTGGCCGGGGCCGTCGTCCTCGCCGTCGCGTTCGTGATCATCGAGCTGCGGGTGGCCGAGCCGATCATCCCGATGGACCTGTTCAAGGGCCGGATCTTCTCCGGGTACGCCGGGTACGCGTTCCTGCTCGGTTTCGCGATGTTCGGTGCGCTGATCTTCCTGCCGCTGTACCTGCAGGCGGTCAAGGACCTGTCGCCGACCCGCTCCGGCCTGGCGTTGCTGCCGATGATCGTCGGTATCTTCTCCGCGTCGATCCCGAGCGGCCAGATGATGAGCAAGAGCGGCCGGTACAAGCACTTCCCGATCATCTCCGCGGTCCTGGTCGGCGGTGCGATGGTGCTGCTGTCCACGATCAGCCTGACCACGCCGTACTGGCACCTGGCGATCTTCATGTTCGTGATGGGCGCCGGTCTGGGTCTGTCGATGCAGATCACCGTGACCGCCGCGCAGAACAGCGTTCCCCGGCAGCACATGGGTAGTGCGACCTCGACGATGACCTTCTTCCGCTCGATGGGTGGTGCGATCGGTACCGCGGTCTACGGCGCCGTACTGACCAGCCGGCTGAAGGTCCACCTGGGCGACATCATCCCGAACGCCACGCAGACGATGGTCGACGGACTGGCCAAGGCGGCCAACAGCGTCCAGGCCCTGCACGGGCTGAAGGAGCCGATGAAGGGCTTCGCACTGCACGGGCTGGTCGACGCGATGGACGACGTGTTCCTGGTCTCGCTGCCGTTCCTGGCGATCGCGCTGATCCTCGCGGTCGTCACCCCGGAGCAGCGGCTGGCCGGCCGCAACGACGGCCCGAAGCCCGAGGGCGACGAGTCGCTGGAGGCTTCGGCAGCCGCCGCCATGCACTGACCCAGCACCGACCGAGCACTGACCCTGCACCGATCCGCTTGACCGAACCGATACCAAACCTCGGTTGACCTACCCGACAGCCGTCCTGGAAAGCTTTCCAGGGCGGCTGTTCGGGTTCTGTACACCGTGCGGACCGCCGTCTGACCCTCCCCGGGACTTAGTTTCGTCAGGTACCGAACGACAGGACTGCCGCACGGATGAAGACACTTGACCGGCCGCTGGACGACGACGACCGCGCGATGGCCGACATCGCCGAGGTGCGTGACTGGCGACGCCTGGGCGGACCCCAGACGGGCCAGACCGGCGCCGTGCCCGTACGCCGGCTGATCAAGCGGGTGAAGTCGGCGACCAACTGGAAGCCGTGGCCGATCAACCGCCGGACGGTGATCGACGACCAGCTGGACGGCTGGGGGTTCCTGACCCGGCGGAACACCGAGCTGGCGGTGTACGACGACCAGGTGCTGCCGCACAGCCCGTTCAGCGGCTGGGTCGCGTTCTCGATCGAGGCGTGGGACGTGGACGCTGCGGCCGAGGGGCTCGACGAGCACTGGCCGCAGAAATTCAACCTCGCCTGCCGGCACTGGGGACAGCCCTCGTACGTCGGAGTGGACAGCAAGACCGGGTTCGACGACGACTGGGCGCCCGGTGCCGGGATCGGACGCCGGCACCTGGCCGTCTGGACGCCGCCGGGCGCGGAGATCCACTTGTACAGCAACAGACCGACGCTGAAACCCTTGACCGTGTCGGTGGGTATCAACTATGTGGTCTACCTCAACGAGGAGGGGACATGAGAACAACCGCCCACAGGGACCGCGAGACCCAGCGGGACCTGCTGTTCACCAACGCCGAGGTCCCGGCTCCCAAGGGCGAGCCACACAGCAGCGTCTCGGCCGACTCGCTCACCCGACTCGCCCACCAGCGGCTCTCGGCCACCGGACAGACCGCCACCCAGGCGGCGACGCTGGATCCGAGTATCCGCGCCGGGATGCCGCCGCCGCTGCGGCCCGGCCAGGCGCGGACGCCGGGCACCGGCGAGCGGCGCCCGGGCAACGGCAGCACACCGGGCCTGTCGTCCGGCAAGGACACCCGCGACGGCGGCCGCGGATAGCAGACCGCTCCGCTGGTTGCCGGTGGTTGCCGGTGGTTGTCGTTGGCAACCACCGGATGACCCGCCGCGGATTCTATGGTTTTGATCACAGGCAGCACGTTCGCGACGAAGGGGAAGCACCCCGCATGAAAATCAAGGACAGGCCGCTCGACGCCGATGCGCGCGCGATGGCCGACCTCGCCGAGGTCGAGGACTGGAGCAAGATCGCCGGTCCCGACACCGGCGAGACCGGGTACGAGCTCGTCAAGGCGCTGGTGCAGCGGGTCTCCGGCGAGACCGGCTGGAAGCCGTGGCAGGACGAGCCGGGTACGAACTACGACAACGTCCAGTCCTGGGGTTTCGAGACCTCGCGGGGTACGACGATGATCGTGTTCCCCGGACTGGTGTTCGCGGACGTCCCGGACAGCGGCTGGTCGGCGTACGACCTGCAGCCCGAGGACATCCCGGCCGCCGAGGCCGGCCTGGACGCGCACTGGCCGGAGGCGTTCGCGCTCGGCGTGAAGATCTGGGGCCCGCCGATCTGGGCCAGCGACCGGCGGAACCCGAACTTCGAGGACGAGTTCTGGCCCGGCGCCGGCTTCGACCGCCGGCACCTGTCGATCTGGCCGCGACCGGGCGCCAACATCTTCCTCTACAGCGACCGGCCGACGGCGGATCCGTTGTCCCCGGCTGTCGGGATCAACTACACCGTCTATCTCGACTAGGAGACACCGTGACCAACACGCCAAGCGAGGGCCCGGCGACCACGGGCACCCGGGCGCTCACCCCGGACGAGACCCTGATCGCGACCCGGGTCGAGACCCTCGTCGCGCAGCGGCTGGCAGCCCAGGCGCGGGCGGACGAGCTCCGGCGCCGCTCGCTCGCCGGACGCGCGCGAAGGGTTGCGCCGTACGCCGCCGTGGCCGCCGTCGGCGCCGCCACCGAGCCGGGCCAGCAGGTCCTGTCCGCGGCCGGTGACGCCGCCGTGACTGCCGGCCAGGGAATCGCCGACGCCGGAGTGGCGGTCGGCGACGCCGCTGTATCTGCCGGCGAGGCGGTCGGCGACGCAGCTGTGACCGCAGGCCAGGCCGTCGGCGACGCAGCCGTGACCGCCGGCGAGGCGGTCGGGCACGCAGCCGAGGCTGTCGGGCGGGAAGCGGCCCACATCGGCCAGGAGATCGGTCAGGGCGCCACCGACGCCTACAACGCGAGCGTGCACGGCGTCGAGCAAGCCGCGGGCGCGGTCGCCGATACTGCGACCAGTGCCTGGGACTCCACCGTCCAGGGCGTCCAGGGCGCTGCGTCGGCCGTGTCCGGCTGGGCGGTGGAGACCTGGCATTCGGCGAGTGACGCCGTCACCACGGCCGCGCACGCGGTCGGTTCATGGGCCGCGCAGTATGGCGACCAGATCGCCGCGCACCCCGGTAACGCCGCGGTGACCGCCGGTCTCGGTGCCGCCGCGGTGGTCGCAGCGACCCCAGCGCTCCGGCAGGGGGTCGGCAACGCGATCAAGGCCGTCAGCCGCTGGGCCAGGGACGCGCCGGGCGAGATCGCGCAGAAGGCCCGGTCACTGGCCGTCGGCGCGATGCTGACGTACAACAACCTCCGCGGGATCGATTCGAACCGCGGCGAGTCCGCCAAGGCAACCCACCAGGCGGTCGCCGAAGCCAACCAGATCACCGGTGGCGACCGGCCCCTGCCGAGCGTCGCAGAAGTGCGGGAGGCGCTGGCGGCTCCCGGCAGCGACCCGGCGCTCGCGCCGGCCGGCGGTAAGCAGCCGGAGGCTGCGGTACAAACCGGCCAGGGCACTCAGGGCCAGGGCGCTGCCGAACGCACCGGCGCCGCGGTCGACCCGAAGACCAAGAACGGTCCGGCCCAGGGTCTCTAGCACCGTCGAACCGGCCGTCCCCCAGGGTGGAGGACGGCCGGTTCGTTGTCACTCGGCAGGAGTTGGCCGGACGCGGCGGCGAGGGCGTGGCGGCGGATCGGAGTCGAGGTCGTTGCCGGCCAGGTGGTTGACGATGGCATTGAGGACCGCGGCGGTGGGCACGGCCACCAAGGCGCCGACGATCCCGGCGATGACCACCCCGGCGGCGATCGCGAGGATGACCGCGAGCGGGTGGACGCTGACGGCCCGGCCCATCAGGAACGGCTGCAGGACGTGGGCTTCGAGTTGCTGGACGCCGATCACGACCGCGAGCATCACGATCGCGATGATGGGGCCCTTGGCAACGAGTGCGACGAGGACCGCGACGATGCCGCTGACCAGTGCGCCGACCACCGGGATGAACGCGCCGACGAACACCAGGATGCCGATCGCGCTGACCAGTGGCAGCCCGAGGATCGCGGCGCCGAGCGAGATCCCGATCGCGTCGACCGCGGCGACGATGACAGTGGCTCGGACGAACGCGGTCAGCGACACCCACGCCCGGCGGCCGGACGAGTCGGCCTTCTCCCGGGCGCGCCGCGGGAACAGCCGCACCAGCCATGACCAGATCTGCTCGCCCTGGTAGAGGAAGAAGAACAGGCAGAACAGCGAGATGAACAGCCCGGCCAACAAATGGGTTGCCGTCGTACCGACGGCCGCGGCCTGCTGACCGAGCGCACCGCCGGACGTGAGCTGCTTCTGGGCCTGTTTGTACAGGTTGGTGATGTCCGCGTCGGTCAGGCCGAAGTTGATCCGGGCCAGCTCGCGCAGCTTCTGCACACCTTCGCCGACCTGTTTGGAGAGGTCCTCGAACTGTCCCGCGATCTGCGCGCCGACCAACGTCAGCAGACCCGCGACCACCACGAGTGTCGCGATCACCGTGATGCCCGCAGCGGGACCGCGCGGCACGCGCAGCCGCTGCAGGCCGTTCGTGATCGGTACGAGCAGAGCGGTGAGCAGTGCGCCGACTGTCACCGGTACGAAGACCTCCGACAGGTAGCGCAGCACGTACCCGATGACGCCGACCGCCGCCACGATCACCAGGAACCGCCACGCCCACGCACTGGCGATCTCCATCGCCGGCGTGACGCCGTGGTCGACCCTGGCCGGCCCTGGCGCTACCGCGGACGGACTGACCTCGTCCATTACCTCAGTGTCCGCGACCGGGCTCTCCTCGGTCTCGGTGCTTTCGTCCCGCCCCGCATTGCTCATCCGACCTCCCTGGGGTCATGAGCCTAGTGCCCACGCAGGGCTGATCCATGAATATGCGAGGCCAGGCCTTCGGCTGCCTTCGGGGCGTCGTCGGCGAGCAGGCCGACTGCTGCCAGTACGTAGTCCGTGTCGACGCACACCTCGGCACGTTGCGGTACCAGCCAGCCTTCCTCCTGCGCGTTCGTGCCGATCGCGCCGAGGATCCGGGCCGCCACCTCGGGCGGGTTGTGCCGCAGTACTCCCCCGGATCCGACCAGCAGATCGACCTCGCGCAGATCCTTGCCGGAGCGCTCGATCACCCGTCCGCCAGGCCCGAACACGATCCGCTGCCGTCCCGCATGCCTGCGCAGAGCGACGGTTGCCGCGACAGTCGCGAGCGTCTCGTCGTACCGCCGCTCCTGGTCGCTGTCCGGCAGGTACGACGGGTCCGCGTGGCGCCGTTCCGCGGCCGTCCGCAGGTGCGGGTCATCGGCGAGCCCGGCCTCGACGCCCGCGGCCACCACGGGTACGGCACTCCACCGCATCCCGAGATCGCCTTCGACGGTACGGGTGACGGGATGTGTCGCGACCACCTCGCGGCCGAGGCTCGCGTCCTCCGGGTCGAGCTCGATCACCGAGTGCACGTCGGTCGTCGCACCGCCGATGTCCACGACCGCGACGTCCCCGTGCAGCCCGGCCAGCACCTCGACACCCCGCAGCACGACATCCGGCGTCGCGGCGCGCACCATCCGCGCAAACGCCGGGTCCCGCGACAGGTTCTTCCCGCCGATCACGTGCCGGAGGAACATCTCCCGGATCGCGGCCCGCGCACTGTCCGGCGCGAACACCCCGATCTCCGGTACGACGTTGTCCGCGAGCACATGCGGTACGTCGGCCGCGGTCAACGTCGACGCGATCTCGTCCTGCGCGTCGATGTTGCCCGCGACAACGACCGGCTTCCGCCACTCGTACTTCGCCAGTGTCGTCGCGGCCTGCACCAGGACCTTCGCGTTGCCACCGTCCGTACCGCCGAGCAACAGCACGACATCCGGTCTGTCCTTGCGCAGCTCCTTCTGCGTGGTCGCCGTCAGCCCACCGCTGACCACCGCGACCACGCGACCACCACTGGACAACGCAACCCGCTTACCCGCCTCCGCGGTAACAAGCTCTTCGTTGCCCACGACACCAATCCGCAACCCCCCACCAGCACTGGAACAAGCCAGCACCTCGGCGTTCGGCACGCCCCGGTCCGCCGCTGCCAGTACAGCGCGACACGCGTGCCAGCCGTCCATGACATCGGTGTCGATCGTCGTACGGTGCTCGGCCCGGGCAACCAACTCCCCCGACCCCAGATCGACCGCAACCGCCTTGGTAAACGTCGACCCGAAGTCCACCGCCACCACCAGACTCACCGCACTCCCCCTTCCCACGACGTCATCCGCCCCATCCAACCCACCTCGCCGCCCACCCCGACCACATCGCCGCTCCCGACCAACACCGCCGCGCGCCCTTCCCACGACGTCATCCGCCCCACCCAACCCCACCTCGCCGCCCGTCCCGACCACATCGCCGCTCCCGACCACACCGCCGCGCGCCCGCCAACCCATCCGCCGCTGCCGGCGCTCACAAAACCCGCCCGCCGACCCGCGCAGCGGGTCGGCGGGCGGTTGAGAGGTGGTGTCAGCCGAGGGCGCGTTCCAGGTCTTGGAGCAGGTCGTCGACGGTTTCGATGCCTACGCTGAGCCGGATCAGGTCCGCGGGCACCTCCAGCGGCGTACCGGCGACCGAGGCGTGGGTCATCTTGCCGGGGTGCTCGATCAGCGACTCGACGCCGCCGAGGGACTCGCCCAGCGTGAAGACCTCGGCCTTGTTGCAGATGTCCAGCGCCTGCGCCTCGCCGCCGGCGACCCGGAAGCTGACGATCCCGCCGAACCGCTTCATCTGCTTCGCCGCGGTCTCGTGGCCCGGATGCCCGTCGATCCCCGGGTACAGCACCTGGCTGACCGACTTGTGCCGCTGCAGGAACTCGACCACCTTCTCGGCGTTGTCGCTGTGCCGGTCCATCCGGACGCCGAGCGTCTTGATGCCGCGCAGCACCAGCCACGAGTCGAACGGCCCGGCGACCGCGCCGATCGCGTTCTGGTGGAAGGCGATCTTCTCCGCCAGCTCCGCGTCCCGCACCACCAGCGCACCGCCGACCACGTCGGAGTGCCCGCCCATGTACTTCGTCGTCGAGTGCACGACCACGTCCGCGCCGAGCTCGAGCGGCTGCTGCAGGTACGCCGAGGCGAACGTGTTGTCGACCACGAGCAGGGCCCCGGCGTCGTGCGCGATCTGCGCGACGATCGCGATATCGGCGACGTTCAGCAGCGGGTTGGTCGGCGTCTCCAGCCAGACCACCTTGGTCTTGCCCGGCTGGATCGCGGCCCGGATCGCCTCCGGGTGGGTGACCGCGGCCGGGGTCATCTCGACGCCCCAGTTGCTCAGCACCCGGGAGAACAGCCGGAACGTACCGCCGTACGCGTCGTCGGGGAACACCACGTGGTCGCCAGGCGCGCACACCGACCGGATCAGCGTGTCCTCGGCGGCCAGGCCGCTGGCGAACGCGAAGCCGCGGTTACCCGCCTCGATCGCGGCGAGACACTCCTCCAGCGCCGTCCGGGTCGGGTTCGCCGACCGGGAGTACTCGTAGCCGTTGCGCAGCCCGCCGACGCCGTCCTGCTTGTAGGTGCTGGTCGCGTAGATCGGCGGCACCACCGCACCGGTCGTCGGGTCGGGCTCGTTCCCGGCGTGGATGGCAAGTGTCTCGAAACCGTACTGGCGTTCCTTGTTCACCGGACCAGCGTACGGCCTGGTCTGCTGGAGCCACGCACGCCGTCCACACCCCGGTGACGCAGCGGAACCGGGTTGTCCACAGCTGCGTCGATTCAGGTGGCGGGTGACCCGAGCCAGCACCTAAGTTTGCGCAGAGACGATTTCCGCCAGTGACCGGGCAGGAAGGACGACAAGGCCGGATGAAGACGCAGGACAGGCCGCTCGACCAGGACGACCTGGCGATGGCGGACCTCGCCGAGATTCCGGACTGGACCGCGCTCGCGGGTCCGGACGGCGACGAGTCCGGCCCGGAGGTCGTGCGCGCGCTGGTGTACCGGGTGATGGGTCAGACCAGCTGGCAGCCCTGGCCGCTGCAGCCGGGCGAGATCATCGACGCGGAGATGGTCTCCTGGGGCTTCACCACCCGGCGGGGTACGACGATGATCGTCTTCGACGGGCTGGCCTTCCCGGACTGCCCGGACAGCGGCTGGTCGGCGTACGACATCGGCCCGGACGACATCGCCGCCGCCGAGGCGGGGCTGGACGCGCACTGGCCGGACCACCTGGCGCTCGCGACCCGGCACTGGGGAGAGCCCGACTACGTCGGTGACGACAGCCTCCCGGACTTCGTGGACGGCTGGGAGGTCGGCGCCGGCGCCGGACGGCGTCATCTCGCGGTCTGGCTGCGCGAGGGCGCGGAGTTCCATCTGTACAGCACCAAGCCCAGCAAGGACCCGCTGACGACGGCTGTCGGGGTCAACTACGCGGTCTACATCGACTAGGAGACCCGATGAGTGACACGACGCCACAGCCGTTGAGCCGCCGCGACCAGCGCCGCGCCGAGCGTGCTGCTCGCGGCGCTCAGAGGGCCGCGCGCAAAGAGACCCGGAACGCTGTCCGAACGGGCCGCAAGCAACTGAAGGCGGCCTACTCGATCGCCGCGTCTCACCGACGCCGCATCGACCCGAACATTCGCGCGCAGATCGGTCACGCGAACATGACCGCCGCGGACCTGCAGGTGCTGGCGGCCGCGAGTGTCGACGCACGCTTCGATCCGGGTCAATACGGTCAGCACGCGCGCGGACTGGTCCAGAACGTCCAGACCAGGGTGGCTCGGCGGGGGCCTGCGCCGCGGGGATCCCTCGCCGCTCGGGCCAATCCGATGTCGCGCTGGAACAAGGATCGGCGCGCCGGGACGAAGGCGCTGAAGCAGGCGTTCACCCAGGCGGCGCGAGACGCGAAGAAGATGGACGCGGGCGTACTGGCCGCCATCGGACGCTCGCCGATGAACAGCCTCCAGCTCGCCGCGCTGGCATCGGGCCGGGTCGCCGGCGTCTTCCAGCAGCCGGGCCAAGGCCAGCAACGTCAGGGCCAGCAAGGTCAGGGCCCGCAAGGTCAGGGTCAGCAGCAGGGCGCCGGACGGGTGCAGCAGCCGCAAGGGCAGGCGCAAATGCTCCAGCCCCAGAACGCCACCCGGCAAGCTCCGGCGCCACAGCAGGTGAACCCGCAGATCGAGGCGCTCCAGGCACAGGTCATCGCACTGCAACAGCAGATCATCCAGATGCAGACGCGAGAGATCTCCCTTATGGAGCAGACCCTCCGCCTGCAAACCCCCATGCAGCAAACCCTGCAGTCGCAGGCACAGGTTGTGCAGCAGGCCGGCGAGCAGACCCCGCAGACGCAGACGCCCCAACCCGACCAGACCCGCCAGCAAGCCCCCGCCCTGGACGACAACGTCCGCCTCGACAACCCCATCATCCCCGACCAAAACCCACCCGCCCAGCAGCCAGGCACCAACGACCCCACCCGCACCGAACAAACCCCCGGCGCAACCGAACCCGCCCAGCCCACCCTTGCCGAACCCAACCAGCCCACCGTCGGCGAGGCGCAGACCGGCCAGCCCGCAGTAGGCGAAGCCGCCACCAGTCAGCCCGCAGTCGCCGAACCCGGCCAGCCCACAGTCGGCCAGGCGGAGACCGGCCAGCCCGCGGTCGGCGAAGCCGAGACTGGCCAGCCCGCAGTGGACGAACCCGGCCAGCCCACGGTCGGCGAGGCAGAGACCGGCCAGCCCGCAGTGGGCGAAGCCGCGATCGGTCAGCCCGCAGTCGGCGAAGCCGTGACCGGTGAGGCGGTAGTCGGCGGGAATGAGCCGCAGCCGGTGTCGACCAGGGCGCAGGAGTGGGCTGCTTCGGCGCGGGGCGAGAACGAGTTCAACGGCGAAGCGCCCGAAGCAGGCCAACCAAGAGCCACCACCGCGGAGCCGGCAGCCCAGACCGCAGAACCAGCCGTCACCACCGAAGCACCCGACGCCGCCCAGCCCACCCAAACCCAACAGCCAGAGGTCGCCGGCCAGCAACCACCAACACCCGGCCAGCCCGCAGTCGCCGGACAGCAACCGGCAGCTCCCGGCCAGCCGACCGTCGGCGGACAGCAGCCCCAGGTCAGCGGCCAGCAGCCCCAGGTCAGCGGCCAGCAGCCGCAGGTTGCCGGACAGCGGCCTCAGGTCAGCGGACAGCAGCCCCAGGTCGGCGGGCAGCAGGCTCCTGCGGGTGGGCGGCAGGAAGGGGGCCGGCGGCTGCCGGTGCCTGCTGCGACTGCTGGTGCTGCCGGGGCGAAGTCATCGGCGGATCTGGATACGAAGTTCGCTCAAGACATCGCGTTGGGTGGCCAGTCACCGCTCAACAGCGTGTCGACGCAGCGGGCGGAAGGCGCGGTGGAAGCCGGCACGGACAAGTCCACGACTGGAAAACACACCGGCCAGGCGACGCGGACAACCGACACCCCGTCGAAGGGCTAACACCGCCCCAGCACCGCCTGTCAAGCCCCGCACCACCGCACCACCAGGTGACCTCCGCAGCACCGCACCCACCGCGAGCCGACCGCCCGCACCACCGCCGTACCGCACACCGCCGTACCGCACACCGCCGTACCGCACCACCGCCGTACCCCACCACCGCCGTACCGCACCCACCGCGAGCCGACCGCCCGCATCACCGCCGTACCGCACACCGCCGTACCGCACACCGCCGTACCGCACACCGCCGTACCGCACACCGCCGTACCGCACACCGCCGTACCGCACACCGCCGTACCGCACACCGCCGTACCGCACACCGCCGTACCGCACACCGCCGTACCGCACACCGCCGTACCGCACACCGCCGTACCGCACACCGCCGTACCGCACACCGCCGTACCGCACACCGCCGTACCGCACACCGCGGTACCCCACCACCGCGGTACCCCACCACCGCCGTACCCCACCACCGCCGTACCCCACCACCGCCGTACCCCACCACCGCCGTACCCCACCACCGCCGTACCCCACCACCGCCGTACCGCACCCACCGCGAGCCGACCGCCCGCACCACCGCCGTACCGCACACCGCAGCACGCGCACCCACCGCGAGCCGACCGCCCGCACTCCGCAGTACCGCACCAACTGAACACGGATGCACGGAGAGCGCCGGCCGGGGAGGGTGGCGTTCTGGGTTTTAGAAGTCGATGAGGTGTAGGACGGTTTCTACTGGGGTGCCTTCGGTGAGGTTTTCGGCGTGGCGGATCTGTTTTTTGAGGGGGAGGATGTACGTGCCGTCCTTGGTCGGGAAGACCGAGGTTTGCCAGCTGCTCCCGCCGACCGCCACCGCGACTCGGACCGAGCCGAAGCCTCGGCGCCGGCCCTCGGTCAGGTCGGTGATTTCGTCGCTGATGTCCTCCGGCACCGTCACGAAGTACCACGAGCCCTCGCCCGGCCACAGCCACAGCGGTGCCGTGAACTCGTACCCACTCACTCGGCCGTCGTCACGCATGGGAGCAGTCTGACCGACCCCACCGACACAACCCCAGCTACTCCTGCTTCAACCGCACCGTGAAGATCGGGAGCAGGACGTGTACCAACGGCCCGATCGACAGCGCGTAGACGACAGTGCCGACCCCGATCGACCCGCCCATCAGGAACCCGGTCGCGAGGACGGTCAGCTCGAGTGACGTACGGACCAGCCGGACACTCAGCCCGGTACGCCGTACCAACCCCGTCATCAGCCCGTCGCGCGGCCCCGGCCCGAACTGCGCGCCAATGTACAGCGCGCCGGCCAGCGCATTGAGTACGACGCCCGACAGCATGAACACGATCCGCAGCCACAGTGCGTGTGGGCGATCGACCGTCGCCAGTGTCAGGTCCGTGACCAGCCCGATGACGATCGCGTTGCTGATAGTGCCGAGCCCGGGCCACTGACGCAGCGGGATCCACGCGAGCAGTACGACGAAGCTGACCGCGATCACCACGGTCCCGAAGCTCAGCGAGACGTGCTTCGTGATGCCCGAGTGGAACACGTCCCACGGATCGAGCCCGAGATTGCCCTGAATCATCAGGCCCATCGACGCGCCGTACAGCGACAGGCCCGCGTACAGCTGGACGAGCCGGCGCGGCAGGTGGCCTGCTTTCAGCTGCTGGATCGGGTTGATCGGAGCGAGTTGGCGCGGCGGGGCAGCGGAGGTGGCGGTCACGTACTCCAGTGTCCGGACCAAGTGGCCTGGTATTCGATAGCCAATTACGGGATAGTGGACTGCATGCAAGCGCGCTACCTCCCCGCCAGTACGTTGACCGGCCTGCTCGGCGAGTGGGCCGATGGGACCGGTCCGGCGTACCGGGTCCTGGCCGAGCGGCTCCGGCTGCTCATCGCGGACGGGCGGATCATGCCCGGCTCGCGGCTCCCCAGCGAGCGCGAACTGACCGACGCGCTCGGCGTCAGTCGTACGACGGTGGCGTCGGCGTATCGCGAGCTGCGCGACAGCGGGTACCTGACCAGCCGGCGCGGATCCGGGAGCGTGACCGCGCTGCCCTCGAAGGTCGAGCCCGAACTCGGACGGCACCACGCGCCGGGAATCGACACCGAGGGGCTGTACGACTTCACCTGCGCGGCGCCCTCCGCCGTACCAGGAATCAGTACGGCGGTCGCAACCGCCGCTGAGGCCCTGCCGCTGCACCTTGCGACGCCGGGGTACCACCCGCAGGGCCTGCCGGTACTGCGGGCCGAGATCGCAGCGGCGTACGGCGAGCGCGGGCTGCCGACGTCCGCGGACCAGATCATCGTCACCGCCGGGGCGCTCGCGGCGACGTCGATCGCGGTCCGCGCGCTCACCCAGATCGGCGACCGGGTGCTGACCGAGAGCCCGACGCACCCGAACTCCGTCGACGCGATCCGGCGCAGCGGCTGCCGTGTGGTCGCGGTCCCGATGTCGCCCGGCGGCTGGGACTTACCGTTGCTGGAAGCAACCATCCGGCAGACCGCGCCACGGGCCGCCTGGCTGGTGGTGGACTTCCAGAACCCGACCGGTTTTCTGATGCCGGCGGGTGACCGGCAGCGGCTGGCGCGGGCGTTCGCGCGGGCGCGGACGACGGCGATCGTGGACGAGACGCTGTTCGAGCTGTCGCTGGACGGGCAGGAGATGCCGCCGCCGTTCGCGTCGTACGACCCGGACGGGGTGATCACGGTCGGGTCGGTGAGCAAGTCGTTCTGGGGCGGGCTGCGGATCGGCTGGATGCGCGTGCCGGAGGCGCTGGTCGCCCGGGTACTGGACGCGCGGGCGTCGATGGACCTCGGCGCGCCGGTGCTGGAGCAGCTGGTGGTCGCGGATCTGCTGCGCCGGCGGTCGACGTTGTTGCCGGAGCGCCGGGCCGCGCTGGCTCGCCGGCGGGACGCGCTGGCAGCCGCGGTCTCGGCCGAGCTGCCGTCGTGGCGGTTCCGGCTGCCGTCGGGCGGGCTGTCGTTGTGGTGCGAGCTGCCCGAACCGGTCGGCTCCAGCCTCGTCGGCGTTGCCCAGCGCAACGGCGCCCTGCTCGTCGCCGGCTCCCGCTTCTCCCCCGACGGCGGCCTCGAGTCCTTCATCCGCCTCCCGTTCACCCTCGACGAGGACGCCCTGCGCGACGGCGTACACCGGCTGGCCGAGTCGTACGACTCCCTCACCGTCACCCCCACCCGCCGTAGCGGGGTGATGATCGCGTGATGGCGGGCCACACGTGATCGTGCCGTAAGGGGTGTGGGGAAGGCTCGGTTTACCAGGGGCGTTGAGGGACTATGAGAGTCACACTGCGAGAGGCGTGAGAATGTCGTTCTTCACCCGCAACACCGCCATGGTCGAGCCACAGGCCGCACTGCCCGGCCGGCCCACCCCCGGCTTCGCCGTACCCGACGAGAACATCGTCCTGCACACTCCGCAGACCGCCGCCGCGCCTGAGGGCTTCGAGGAGGTCTGGTTCGGCACGGGCTGTTTCTGGGGTACCGAGGAGATCTTCTGGCAGCAGCCCGGCGTGTACACCACCGCCGTCGGGTACGCGGGCGGTTACACCCCGAACCCGACGTACGAAGAGGTCTGCACCGGCCGCACCGGCCACGCCGAGGCGGTCCGCGTCGTGTACGACCCGACCAAGACCACCTTCACCGACCTGCTGAAGGTCTTCTGGGAGACCCACGACCCGACCCAGGGCATGCGCCAGGGCAACGACCTCGGTTCGCAGTACCGCTCGGCCATCTACTACACCACCGACGCCCAGCGCACCGAGGCCGAACGCACCCGCGACCTCTACGCCCCCGTCATCAAGCCCCGCGGCTACGACGACATCACCACCGAAATAGCCCCCGCCCAAACCTTCTACTACGCCGAGCCCTACCACCAGCAGTACCTCCACAAAAACCCCAACGGCTACCGCTGCCACAGCAACACCGGCGTACCGTTCCCGGCTGACAACTGAGGGCTCTGACGCGAGGAGCCGTCTACTCCCTGGTCTCAGGCGTCGCTTCGGTGAGCAACGCAATCCGCCGGCGGAGCCGCCTGGGCCAGTACCACCGGGCGTACAGGAGTCCCGCAGCCACGGGTGCACCCAACAGCTCCCACGGGGATCCGCCGGCGGCTCCCGCAATGGTCCCGAGCAGTATGGCCGCCGGCACGATGATGAACAGCCAACGAGTCCGGCCGGTGTAGCTCTCGAGATATCGGGACGCGATGCGCAGGGCCGCCGACCGGACCTCGTCATCTTCAGGCGCGGGACCACCCGTTGCAGCGCGCTGGGCGAGGCGGGCCTTCTCAGCCGATATGTCACCTTCTGCGTCCTTCAACCCTCGACGCCACCTGGCGCTCCACCAGCCCATCGCCAATCCGAAGGGGACGCCAGTGACAATGACCCCTACGCCAGCGGCCGTCCAACTCGACCCGTCGTGCTTGATGAAGGCACCCATCGCCACCCCGAACAGGACGCCGCCCAGCACACCTAGAATCCACCCAGGGACCTCGACCGGCTCGCTCCGCATGTGCTGATCATCGGCCAGAGCCAGCCCCGGTGTCCCGCTCTATCGGCGTGGGCGGCGGGCTAGGTGGATGTGGATTTGGGCGTCTAGTTCTACGGTTTCGGGGAGGGCCTGGAGGGTTTGGCGGAAGAGTTGGGCTCGGTCGGTGGGGTGGAGCATTACGTATGCCGAGACCGTGGAGAGTTGTCCGATGTAGTCCTGGGCGGTTGTCGTCACGCGGCGTTCGATCACCGACTGGCGGACATCGGTGAACCACTCGGACTGCTGGAGCTCGGTGCCCGGCCACTGCATCGGGCGATCCGCGGAGGTGCCGTCGGGCGACGGGACGCCGTCGTCGTTCAGGTACGGCGCACGCGCCGCGCGTACTGCCTCCTTGAGGGCGGGGTCGGCCAGCTGGATCGGTACGCCGAACGATGCGAACACACCGCCCGGCCGAACGAGCGCGGCCATCCGGTCCCACCGGCCCTCGGGTTTGGTCCAATGCAGCGCGGCAGCCGCGTACACCAGCTCGTACGACGGCTCGAGCGGCAGGTCCTCGAACGCCGCTTGCACCGTCGTGACGGTTGCCGGCACATGTTTGCGCAACTCCGCGAGCATGGCCGGGTCCGGATCGGTCGCCGTGACCGCGATCCCCGCCTGTGCGAACAGCCGGGTTGCCTTGCCCGTCCCCGCGCCGATCTCGAGGGCAGTCCGGATCGGCCCACCGGCGTACGCGGTCACCAACTCAAGGAGTTCCACGGGGTACCCGGGGCGGAACCGCTCGTACGCCTCTGCCACCGTCCCGAAGCTCAGCGCACGCTCAACCATGCGGGCATCCTGGCACCTTCCACGCCGCACCGCCCGCCATTTACGAGCAACCCGGAACGGACCAGCTGTAGTTGGCGCTCGTGTCTTACGGTGTCCGGGTGAAGAACGATGACCGCCGCCTGCGCCGGTTGGTGGTGGGTGACGTCACCTGGCGTTGGACGGTCCGTCAGCGTGTGGGGCGCACGTACGGCTTGACGCTCGCCCTGTTTCCTGAGGGCACGCAGCGCCGGCTGGTCTTCGTGTTCCGGCCCGGCCCGGACCGCGTCGTCTCGAACACGTACTTCGATGCCGGGGCCTTGATGCGCCTGCCGGATCGCAGCTATCTCAACCTTTTCGAGCCTGGAACTGTTCGCCGGCTCCTGGATGCGGCGACGTCGACGCTTGACCCGTTCGGAAGCGAGCCGGTAACCGAAGTCGACGGTTGGCCGTACTTCGACGCAGTCGTGGACTCAGCCGGCGCATAAGACGCGGTGGCAGGCCGGGATCGATGCGCAACTACCAGGACAATGGCCCCGGGTAGCGTTGCGACCAGGGCGAGTACGCCGTACACGACCGCGACGGTGAAGCCCAGCGAAGCGCCTAGTCCGACAGAGCTGAAGGCCCAGGCGGCCGCGCCCTCGCGCGGACCCCATCCTGCGATGTTCGTCGGCAGCGCCGAGGCCGTCAGTACGACCAATGCCACAGGCAACAACCGGCTCAGCGACAGCGAGGCGCCGGTCGCGCGGACGGCGATCAGGAACACCGCGGCGTGGCCGAGCACGACGAGCGCAGAGGCGAGCAGGATGCCCGGCCCGGCCCGCGGCGCGAGGATCGCGTTGCGCAGGTCGCTGGTGAAGCCGCGTCCGAGCCGCGACGTGAGGCGACGGTGATTCAGGCAGAGCAGTGTGATTGTCAGCGCTGCGGCGACGACGAACGTCACGGTGACCAGCCGAACGATGGCCGGCCACGGCAGCAGGAACAGTGCACCGACCGTCAGCACGAGCTGCACCGCAAATCCCGACGTTCGCTCCCACGCGACCGCTCGCAGGCTTCGGCCCAGGTCGCCGAGCACGCGTCCGTGGCGCACGGCGCGGTGTACGTCGCCCAGCACTCCGCCGGGCAGCGTGGCGTTGAGGAACTGGGACCGGTAGTACGCAGCCACCGCGGTCCGCAGCGGCAACTCGACGCCGAGCCCGCGGGCGACGAGCCTCCACCGCCACGCACAGCACAACGTGGTCAGCGAAGTGATGGCGAACGCAGCAGCGAGCGGCCAACCTGTGGTCAGCCGGAGCCCGTGCACCAACGGGCCCGTCCCCATTCGCCACAGGAGCACAGCGAGGATCGCCGCGCCACCCGCCGCGCGTGCCCAGGTCCAGATCGTTCGGCTGATGGTGGTTCCCATCTCGTAGTCGGGCGTCGTACGAGTAACACCGTCGCCGGCTGAACCGGTGCGACGCTGTTCTCGTATGACCGTCGTACCCATAGATACGGAGGCACTGTGCGTCTGGTTCGGGGTCAGGTGAACAAAGGCACCCTGATCGGTCCGCTCACCGGCTTTGCATGCCTGCTCGCATTACTCGGCGTACTCACGGCGCTCGCCGGCCTCGACGTCGTCGGCTGGGCAGCCGGCCTCGCCTCCGGGGCAGGTCTTGCCGTTCTGCTCGTCCGTGCGATGGCGAATCACTGTCGGGACCGGTTGGCGCCCGCTGACACAGTGACACTGACCCGCGCGGTCCTCGCCTGCGGGGTCGCGGCGCTCACGGCGGCGTCGTTCGGCGGCGAGGCATCGGTGGCGATCCTCGTCGTACTCTCGACGATCGCGCTGGTCCTCGACGGGGTGGACGGTCAGGTCGCTCGGCGTACCGGCACCGCGTCGGCGTTCGGGGCACGGTTCGACATGGAAGTCGACGCGTTCCTCATCATGGTCCTGAGCGTGTACGTCGCCCGTACGACGGGCTGGTGGGTGCTCGCCATCGGCGCGGCCCGGTACGCGTTCGTGGCCGCAAGCTGGGCGTGGCCGTGGCTGCGCGGCTCGCTCCCGCCCCGCTACTGGGCCAAGGTGGTCGCCGCGATCCAGGGCATCACGCTGACCGCCGTGGCAGCCGGTTTCCTGCCCCATGCCGTGACGGTAGTGGTGGTGCTGATCGCGCTGGCACTGCTGACCGAGTCGTTCGGCAACAGTGTCTGGAGGCTGTGGCGGCTGGCCGGAAGCCCGCACTTCACTCGTGCCACCGTGACGTCGGCGCTGGCGGTAGTCCTGGTCTGGGCAGCGCTGATCGTGCCGGATCACACCAGCGGCCTCACATTCCTCCGGATCCCGCTCGAGGGCCTGGTGTTCGTCGTACTCGTCTGCGTCCTGCCGTCGAAACCGGCGCGGATCCTCGCACTGATCAGCGGCTTCCTCCTCGGGGTGCTCATGATCCTGCGGCTGCTCGACCGAGGCTTCTACTTCGCCTTCGACCGCGCCTTCCACCCCGTGTACGACGCGGCGTACGCCGGCTCAGCGCTGGGCCTGCTCGGTGACTCGATCGGCCGCGTTGGAGCGCTCGCCGCCTTCATCGCAGCCGGACTGCTCCTGGTGGCGCTGCTCGTACTGCTGCCGCTGTCGGCGCTGCGGGTGACCCGGCTCGTGGTGAGACACCGGCGGCCGGCGGCCCGGATCGTCGCCGTCCTGGCCGTGATCGCGATCGTGCCGGCGCTGACCGGCGCCGGGCCGCAGCCCGTACGAGCGATCGCCTCGACCTCCGCGGCTCGGCTCGCCACGCAGGTCCGTGACGACCTTCGCGACCAGCGGGAGTTCGCGAAGGCGCTACAGCAGGATGCCTTCCGCGACGTCCCGGGCAACGACTTGCTGACCGATCTGAGAGGCAAGGACGTACTCCTGGTCTTCGTGGAGAGCTACGGGCGCACGGCACTCGACTTCCCCGTGGTCGGGTCGGCGCTCGAGGCCGGGGACCGGCGGCTGCAACAGGCGGGCTTCTCTTCGCGCAGCGGCTACCTCACCTCGCCGACCTTCGGCGGCATCAGCTGGCTGGCGCACTCCACGTTGCAGTCCGGGCTGTGGGTGAACAGCCAGCAGCGGTACGACCACCTCGTCACCCTCGATCGGCTCACTCTCACCGAGGCGTTCGGTCGCGCGGGCTGGCGGACAGTCGCCGACGTACCGTCGAACGACGAGGACTGGCCGGTGGCGAAGACCTACTACCACTACGACATGGTTTACGACCGCCGGAACGTGGGGTATGCCGGGCCGACGTTCAGCTATGCCTCGATGCCTGACCAGTACACCCTGGCCGCACTCCAGCGGCTGGAGTTGGACAAGCCGAACCGCGCTCCCGTCATGGCCGAGGTCGACCTGGTTTCCAGCCACACGCCCTGGGCGCCGCTCCCCCGGCTGGTCGACTGGAACCAGGTGGGCAACGGCTCGATCTTCGACCCGATGCCGGCCGAGGGCGACTCCCCCGAAGACGTGTGGCGACAGCCCGACCGGGTGAAGCCGGCCTATGCACAGTCCATCGCGTACTCGCTCGACGCGCTGACGTCGTTCGTCCAACAGCTCCACGACCGCAATCTGGTACTCGTCGTCCTCGGCGATCACCAGCCCGCCAGCATCGTCTCGGGCAACGGGGCAAGCCACGACGTACCAGTGAGCATCATCGCCGCCGATCCAACCGTCACCAATCGAGCAGCGACCTGGGGCTGGCACCCCGGCCTGCGCCCCACCGCCAACGCCCCGGTCTGGCCCATGGACACCTTCCGCGACCGCTTCCTGACCACCTACAGCCGATAATCTTGGCCGAGTTGTCGGATCGGGGATCGGTGGTTCGTGGTGGGGGTGTAGGGGCGGTCGAGGGGCCGGTCCGTTGAGGAGGAGTTATGGCTGAGTATCTCGTTGCGTTCAACGAGGAGTGGGTGCCGGACCACACGGAGGCGGAGCTGGCGGGGAAGTCTGCTGCGTTGCGGCCCTTGTTGGAGGAGATGCGGGCTGCGGGGGTGCTGATCTTCACGGGTGGCCTGGACCCGGAC
Organism: Kribbella jejuensis; assembly: GCF_006715085.1. Lineage (NCBI taxonomy): Bacteria > Bacillati > Actinomycetota > Actinomycetes > Propionibacteriales > Kribbellaceae > Kribbella > Kribbella jejuensis. The sequence goes on from NZ_VFMM01000001.1 coordinate 1,611,661, forward strand.
GCGCCGGTGTACTCGGTGGACGTGTCCAGCGGTGCGCCGCTGTTCACCGACGGCCCGTACGTCGAGTCGAAGGAGCACCTCGGCGGCTTCGCCGTACTGAACGTGCCCGACGACGAAGCCGCGCGCTACTGGGCAGGCAAAATCGCCACCGCCTGCGGCTGGCCCCAGCAGGTACACCAGTTCCGCGTCCCGAAGAAGCATTAGCGATGATGGGCCGGTGCCGATCGCCGCAACGCATGAGCTGACCGCCGAGACGCTGACCGGGCCCGGCCGGGTGATCCTGCTCAACGGGACGTCGAGTTCGGGGAAGACCACGATCGCCCAAGAGCTGATGAACACGCTCGACGGGGTCTGGTACCACCTGAAGATCGACGACTTCCACCGGATCCGGGCCCGCCGCGAGTGGACCGACGAGACGTTCCTGCCGGTCTTCCAACGGACCGTGCTCGGGTTCCACCGTGCCGTCGCAGGGATGGCGTCGGCCGGGAACGACGTGATCGTGCGCGCCGCCGTACAGTTCCCCCTCGTCCACGAGCACGGCGTGTACGACGTGGAAGTGGACTCGGAGGAACTGTCACCGGCCGAAATGCGCCGCGGCCGTCGGCGCTCGTCTCAGCGACGGGCCGCCGACAGCCTTCGAACGGCTCAGAGCCTCCCGTCAGCCGGCTCGGTAGAGGGAGCCGCCCCCGGATATGGCGATTGCGGTACGGCGGCCGCCCACGTTCAGGTTGACGATGAAGGTTGTGCCGGACTGGTGGATCGAGTAGGTGACCGTGCCGGTGGAGCGGACCGGGACCACGAAGGACAGGATCGATGCGGTCTTGCCGGAGCGGGCCAGGAGCAGGGTCGGGGCGGACCGGCGGGTGAAGCTGGTCGGGTATTGCCAGCCCTGGATCGGGTTGGTCTGGGCCTGCTTGATCAGGATCGCGCCGGCCGGCAGCGCCTGCTTGAACGGCACCTGGAACAGGATCGTCCGGGTCGAGTCACCCGGCGCCATCGCCACCGCGGTGGTCCGTGAGTACACCGTCGCGCGCTGGTCCGGCGGCAGGTGCCACAACGTCTGGAACGCCTGCGCAGTACGAGCCGACGCACGGTCCCAGACCACCATCAGATCCGGGTCCTTCAGCACCAGCACCGAGCGGACCCGACTGACGCCACTCGCCGGCGCATCCGCGAGAACGTACGACTCCGACGTGTCCTTCACCGCGTACGACGTCAACCGCGTCACCGGATTCAGCGGCGTCGACATCGGCGTCGTGAGCACACTGTGCGCGCTCGGGCTGACGGCCCATGTCCGGTACGCCCCGGCGTTGTACGCCGCGTACCCGCCGTCCACGATGATGTCCCGCCCGCGCGCCGTGTACGTGATGCTCGTGTGGTCGAGGTGCCCGTGGAACGCCCGCGCCGCGCCGTACCTGATGCTGTACGTCGACTCGCCCGTGAACCCACGCGCCGGATCAGTCCCCCACCCGGTGCGGCCGAACACGTATCCGTTCGAGTAGACCCCGATACGCCACGGCGGCACCGTACCGGACTTACCGAGCGACCCGGCGTACTCCATCGGCGTCCCGCTCCACGGGTACGTCGGCTGAACTTCGGTGTCCCCGAGCTGATGCAGCTTGCCGAGCGAGTTCGTTGCCAGTGCCAACCATTTGGCCAACAGTGCCCGCCTGGTCGAGATCGTCGTACCCGGATCGACGCCGCAGTTCTGCAGTACCGCGATCGCGCGGCCCCAGAGCGAGTAGTTGAACGACGCGTACCCGGTCGACTGTTCGTTGGTCGACCCCTGCGCGTCGATCGAGGTGGTGATCCCGGCCGCGAGGCGCTGCTGGGCAAGGTTCTTGTAATCGGTCCGGCCGAGCGTGCAGCCGACGCCGAACAGCGCGATGCTCTCGTCGGTACCGTGGTTCCATGCCCCGCTCCAGTAGTTCGTGAGGAACCGGGCGTGGCTGAGCAGCGCCGCGTCGACCCACGCGTACGACGCCGGCAAGGCACTGACCTGCAACCCGCTCAGGATCGCCTGGCGGAGACAGATCAGCACGTTCGTGCGGTGCATGGTCGACTCCCACGCGCCGACGTTCGCCTTCCACGAGTACGGATTGTCGCGGTACCAGTCGTACGCGATCGTGTTCACCCGGGCCAGCGCGGTCAGATCACCCTTGCCAGCGGCAACGATCCCCTGCCCGAGCCAGCGCAGCGAGTGGAACCACATGTACCAGCTCGCGTTCTTGTACGGGTTCAGCGACCAGTTGATGTTGCCGCCGCCGGTCCCGACCTTGTACGCCGCATACGGGCCCCAGGCAAACTTGTCGGCGTACAGGTTCGCCAACGGATTGGTTGCCTCGATCCCACTGAACCCGGGACACGCGTAGTGCGGCGCCGCGAGCGCCTGCAGTCGCGCCGTACCGATGTCCGTCGCGGGCGGCGCGGTCGCCGGTACGACGTTGCTCGCACCCGGGACGAACTGCGCCTGTTCAGGATCCGCCGGCGCCGGCACGATCGTGATCCCCGGATTGTCCCGCGGCTCTCCTTCTGCCGTTCCGGCCCCCAGCAACACAACAGCGATGCCCACGGCCAGGACGGCCGTTCCCCTGAATCGCATGAAGTTGTACCTCTCCCCCATCGTCCCCGGACACCCGGCGACGGTCTCCTGAGCGGACAGGCGCACCGCACGCGCGGCACACCGGACCACGGCAGCCCATGGGGGCGGTCGGCTCGCCGAGGTTTGTCTTTCCCCTTGCAAACCTCGATGCAGCGAGACGACCAAAGGTTACGAAGCGCCAGGAGATCCTCCCGGCGCTTCGGTTCAGCTTCAGTTCACTTCAGTTCATTGGTTCAGCCCATCGTTTTCTGGCCGTCGATGGTTTCCCGGATGATGTCGGCGTGGCCGGCGTGCTGGGCGGTTTCGGAGGCGATGTGCAGGAAGGCCATCCGAACGGTCCAGAAGACGCCCGGCGGCTGCCACGGGGCGGCCTGGAGTTCGTACTTGGCGTCCAGGTCGAGGGTGCGGACCAGTTCCTCGGTGGTGGCGGCGACCTTCTCGTACTCCGCGAGTACGTCGGCCAGCGTCTCGCCCTCGACGAACCGGAACTGGTCCTGCCAGGCGGCGATCACCTCCGGCGTGAACTCGGTCGGCGCCGTCTCGCCCTTTCCCTGGGCGAACTCCGCCCAGTGCTGCTCGACCGTCATCACGTGCTTGATCAGCCCGCCGACAGTCAGCTCGCTCTTGGTGCTGCGAGTGGTCGCCTGCTCGTCGGTCAGGCCCTGTGCGGTGTGGCGCAGGAAGCCGCGACGGGTGGCGAGAAGGTCCAGGATGTCCGCCCGCTCACCGGAGACGGTCTGCTCGTTTGTCGTCATGCCCAGACGATAACGGCCAATAGCGGTCAGGTACTGACCTCTACGAAATCCCGTGGCATGAGATCTCCTCCGCGGAGCGACCTCCATCTAGCGTGTCCTAGGGGCGGCGAGCACGTCGCATCCGGTCCGAGCTCTAGGGGGTTCATCGTGGGCATGATCACCACCGGCGACGGTACGGAGATCTTCTACAAGGATTGGGGGACGGGACAGCCGATCGTCTTCAGTCACGGCTGGCCGCTGTCGGCCGACGACTGGGACAACCAACTGTTGTTCTTCCTGTCGAAGGGGTACCGCGTCGTCGCACACGACCGGCGCGGGCACGGGCGGTCGTCGCAGACGGGCGACGGTCACGACATGGATCACTACGCGGACGACCTGAAAGCGGTCGTCGACCATCTGGACCTGCGCGACTGCATCCACGTCGGCCACTCGACCGGTGGTGGCGAGGTCGTGCACTACCTGGCCCGGCACGGCGAGGACCGGGCCGCCAAGGCCGCGTTGCTCTGCGCGGTCCCGCCGCTGATGGTGAAGACCGAAGCGAACCCCGAGGGCCTGCCGAAGGAGGTCTTCGACGGCTTCCAGGCGCAGCTCGCGGCGAACCGCTCCGGCTTCTACCGCGATCTCGCGGCCGGCCCGTTCTACGGGTTCAACCGCCCCGGCGTCGAGTCCTCCGAAGCGACCATCGAGAACTGGTGGCGCCAGGGCATGATGGGCGGCGCCAAGGCGCACTACGACGGCATCGTCGCGTTCTCGCAGACCGACTTCACCGCGGACCTGCAGCAGATCACGCTCCCGGTCCTGGTCGTGCACAGCGAGGACGACCAGATCGTGCCGTACGCCGACTCCGGCCCGAAGGCGGCGGCGCTGCTCAAGAACGGGGTCCTGAAGACGTACAAGGACCTCCCGCACGGCCTGCCCACCACGCACGCCGACGTGGTCAACGCCGACCTGCTGGAGTTCTTCCAGTCCTGACATCCCCCCGTGACGGCTCGCGCACGACCTTGCGCGGGCCGTCACGGCCTGTGCCGAGGTGTTGTGCGGGGACGGTCGGCAGGAGCAGTGTCGATACGCCTAGTTGGACCGGGAACCGGTCCCGGCCCGCTGGTCGTCCCGGGGAGGGATCATGGGCAGACCACGCCTCGTCATCGCTTCCGTCGCTGCCTTCGCAGCCGCCCTCTGCGGCGCCGCGGTCGCTGCCTACGCGGCCCCCGCCACCGAGGTCACGGTCGGGAGCCCGCCGTCGCCGTTCTCGCAGAACAAGCAGAACGAGCCTGCGGTGGCCATCGACGCGCACGATCCGTCGGTCGTCGTCGCCGGCGTGAACGACGAGATCGACATGGAGTCGTGCGCGGCCGGCGACCCCAGCACGTGCCCGTTCACCCCCGGCGTCGGCGTGTCCGGGGTGTACTTCTCGTTCGACAGCGGCCGGAGCTGGACGCAACCGACGTACACCGGCTGGACGGCCCGCGACTGCCTCGGCCCGGCGCCCTGTACGCCGCACGTCGGTCCGATCGGGACCCTGCCCCACTACTACGAGGCCGGGCTGGTCTCCGACGGTGACCCGGGCGTCGCGTTCGGACCGCGCCCTGGCCCGGACGGCACGTTCTCCTGGGCCAACGGCTCCCGTTTGTACTACGCGAACCTGACCGCGAACTTCTCCGCCGTACGGAAACTGGAGACGTTCCGCGGCGCCGAGGCGATCGCGGTGTCGACCGCCGACAACGTCCGCGCCGCGGCGGCCGACAACGCGTCCGCCTGGACCGCTCCGGTGATCATCTCGAGGCAGTCGTCGACGACGTTCTCCGACAAGGAGCAGATCTACGCCGACAACGCGGCGAGCAGCCCGTTCTTCGGGCACGTCTACACCTGCTGGGCGAGCTTCCGCAGCAACAGCCACGGAAACGCCTTCCCCGTACCGCTGATGGTTGGGCGCTCGGCCGACGGCGGCCGTACCTGGACCACCCGTCAGGTCGGGCCTGCCACGAGCAACGGCATGAGCCAGCAGCCCGACGGTTGCACCGTACGCACGGACAGCCAGGGCAACGTCTACGTGTTCGGCGTCGGCGTGCGCAATGGCACGAGCCTGCAGTTGATGTACAAGTCGACCGACGGCGGCGCGCACTTCACTGGCCCGACCGCGGTCGCACCAGTGGTCGAGCCCGGCGTTTTCGACCCGGTCGAGGGCCGTCCGGTGATGGACGGTATCGCCGGCGCCCGCGTCGACCTGGCCGGCGCACCGAGCGTCGACATCGCGAACGGCCGCCCGACCGGCGCCGGCGCGACCAACGAGATCTTCATGACCTGGGCAGACGGCCGCGCCGGCCTGAACCACGAACAGCTGATGCTGACCTGGTCGCGGAACGGCGGCGCCACCTGGGCGGCACCGACTCCGGTCGCACTGACGGCCGGCGATCGCCCGTTCTTCACCGCACCGGCGGTGTCCCCGGACGGCACCGACCTGTACGTCGTCCACAACTCGCTCACGACGCCGTACCGCACCAACACGACGGATCCGCGTGGCCTGATCGGCGAGGTGCTGCACGCGAACGTCGCGGGCGGCACGCCGTCGGGCTGGACCACGCTCGAAACCACCCCCGGTGGCGACCCGCGAGGCAGCAGTGCGAACAGCCTGACCTCGGAGTTCCTCGGTGACTACGTGTACGCCGCGGCGACGAACGACTTCGCTGTCGCCGTCTGGAACGACGCCCACGCCGCGGGCGTCTGCCCGTCGATCAACGCGTACCGGGCCTCGCTCTACACGGCGAGCCCGCTGCCTGCGCCGAACGTGCTCGGCACCTGCCCGGCAACCTTCGGCAACACCGACATCCTCGGTGGCAGCTACCCGGACCCGACGCCCTGATCGGGGCTGTGGAGGGCGCCGCTGCCGGCGCCCTCCACTGGTAAAACGGCTTGCCGGGGCGCTAAAGCTCCAGCAGGCTTGCGGTCATGATCGGGTTGGAGATCCGGCCGTTGCGCGACGACGATCCGCCGGTGATCGCGGCGGCGTTCGAAAAGCTCGGGTGGCCGAAGCCCGAGAGTCAGTACCGGCGGTATCTCGAGGAACAGGCCGCCGGGACGCGGGACGTCCTGGTCGCGACGGTCGACGGGGCCTACGCCGGCTACGTGACGGTGCGCTGGGAATCGCCGTACGAACCGTTTGCCGGCATTCCGGAAATCCAGGACTTCAACGTGCTGCCGAAGCTCCGCCGGCAGGGCATCGGGTCGGCGCTGATGGACGCGGCCGAGGCGCTGGTCGCGGAACGGTCCCCCGTGGTCGGAATCGGGGTCGGGCTGTACCCGGACTACGGGCAGGCGCAGCGGATGTACGTCCGCCGCGGCTACCTGCCCGACGGGCGCGGCCTGATCTACGACGGTCGGCAGGTGCCGCCGATGGAAATGGTCCGCAACGACGACTCCGCAACGCTGATGTTCACCAAGACCTTGAGGTAGCGTCGGTCAGGTGCGTGCCGTCGAGTACTCCGTGACCGGTGAGCCCGATGTCCTGACCCTCGTGGACAGGCCGATACCCGAGCCTGGGCCCGGAGAAGTCCGGGTCCGGATCCGCCGGTCGGGCGTCAACCCGACCGACTGGAAGTCGCGCCGGGGCAGCGCCGCCGGCACGCCGGTCGAGCCCGCCCAGGTACCCAACCAGGATGGCTCCGGCGACGTCGACGCGGTCGGCGAAGGGGTCGACGCGGCGCTCCTCCGACAGCCCGTGTGGATCTGGGAGGCGGCGTACCAGCGGCCCGCGGGTGGTACGGCGCAGGAGTACGCCGTCGTACCGGTGCGCCATGTGGTGCCGTTGCCCGAGTCCGCGTCGTACGACCTCGGGGCTTCGCTCGGCGTACCGTTCCTGACCGCCCACCGCTGCCTGACCGTGACCGAGGACGGGCCGGACCACCTCGGCCCGGGCAAGCTCGCCGGGCGGACCGTACTCGTGGCCGGTGGTGCCGGGGCGGTCGGCAACGCGGCGATCCAGCTGGCGCGGTGGTCGGACGCCACGGTCATCACGACCGTCAGCAGCCCCGAGAAGGGCAACCTCGCCGGGCTGGCCGGTGCGGATCACGTCATCAACTACCGCCAGCAGGACGTGGCCGCCGAGATCCGCGCGATCGTGCCGCACGGCGTGGACACGATCGTCGAGGTGTCGCCCGCGGCGAACGCGGCCATCGACGCCGCGGTGATCGCGACGCACGGCTCGGTGGCGGTCTACGCGACCGACGGCGGCGAAACCATGGAACTGCCGGTCCGGGCCTCGATGATCCCGAACGCCCGCTGGCAGTTCGTCCTGCTCTACACCGCTCCCGACTCCTGGCGCCCCCGAGCCCTCGCCGACGTCTCCGCCGCCGTAGCCGCAGGCGCGGTCCGGATGGGCCCCGAAGCCGGACTCCCCCTGCACCACTACCCCCTCGATCAGGCCGCCGCCGCCCACACGGCCGTCGAACAATCCGTCGTAGGCAAAGTCCTGATCGACGTCACCTGAGCAACTGCTAGGTCAGTTCGTCGCCGTGGCGGTGGAAGACTTTCCAGGTGTCGTTTTCCTTTCGGTAGAGCTGGGTGACGCGGAGGGTGTAGGTGCGGGGCTCGCCGTTCCAGCTGACCGAGGAGTGCTCGTAGCCGATCGTGTAGGCGAAGTCTCCGATCGCGTCCGCGGAGAGCAGTTCGACGTCCGACGAGGTGCAGTCCGAGAAAGCCTTGGCCAGCAGGTCGAACAGGGGGTCGGCCTCGGCCGAGGTCTTGGCGGTCTTCCAGGCCCCGAACACGGTGACGGGGTCCTTCGTCGACCACAGTGCGCGGCGTGGTTCGGCGTCACCGTTGTGCAGCGCGACCTCAGCGGGGCGCCACTCGTCGTCGAACCACTGCAGAAAATCTGTTCGCTCGCTCATACCTACGATGACAGCCCCGCGCGCCCGCCGACGCCAGGGATCGCGTTCCCGCGCGACCGGGAAAACGCTCGACGGACCGGGATCCACGAGACTGCTATCAAGGCACCGGAGATCCACAAGGTGCCGCGCGGGCCGATGGTCGAGCCGGCCACGCCCCCGAGCAGTGCGCCGAGCGGGAACAGCCCCATCAGGACGAAGCGCATCGTCGCGCCCACCCGCCCGAGCAGCCGCGCCGGCACGATCCGCTGCCGCAACGACACGCTCGAGATCGCGTAGACGATCTGGCCGAGTTCTCCCGCCGCGAATCCGATGATCGCGAGCACCACGAACCATCCCGGTTGCGCGAGGGGAACCAGCAACCCGAGTACGCCGGCAACGACCAGCGAACCCCAGATGATCCGCTCCGAACCGAACCGCCGCGCCAGCCGCGGCGTCACCGCCGCCCCGAGCATCGCCGTCGCGGAACCGGCCGCCAGCACCACTCCGATCCACGCCGGCGTCAACCGCAGCGTACGAACCAGGAACACCAGGTTGACCGCCGACGCGATCGCGAACGCGAAGTTGTTGACGGCGCTGGTGACCGCGATCGCGCGCAGCACGGGATGCCGTACGACGTACACCAGGCCCTCGCGGATCTCGTGCCACAGCCCGCGCGATTCCCGCCGTACGACCTCCTCCGGAGCCCGGATCGCCAGCAGGGCGACCGCCGACACAACGAAGGTGACTGCCTGGATCAGTACGACGTTCGCGGCGCCGATCGCGGACACCAGCCACCCGCCGGCGCCCGGGCCCGCCACCTGCCCTGAGGCTCGGATCGTCTCCAGAGCAGCGTTTCCGGCGAGCACCCGCTCCTTGCCGACGACCGACGGCAGGTAGCTCTGGTACCCGACATCGAAGAACACCCGCGCGAACCCGGTCAGCAGGGCCACCACGATCAACTGAATCAACGTCAGTACGCCGAACAACGCCGCCATCGGGATCGAGCCGAGCAGCACGGCCCGGACAAGATCGCTCGCCACCAGCAGCGGGCGCCGCCGGAAGCGATCGATCCAGGCCCCGGCCGGCAGCCCGATCAGCGCGAAACCGATCGTGCTCGACGCGGACACCAGCCCGAGCTGGAACGGCGTGGCGCCCAACGACAGCACCGCCAGCAGCGGAATCGCCACGCCGCTGACCTGCGCCCCGAACTGACTGGTCGTCTGCCCGACCAGCAACCACCGAAAATCTCTTGTCACGACAACCTCCGCAGGGACCGGATGGGAACCCCACCCGCCTGCAGAAATTCGTCGCTAGGGGTGGGGCACATTACCGGCCCCGCCACGCGAGGTCAATGCGCTTGGAACACGCCCGAAGCCCGGTACGCGGCGTGCAGCCCGAGCACCACCTCGGTCGGCGGATGCAGCGGACCAGGCGGCGCCGCGAAGAACCCCGCCTCCAGCACTTCGTCCTCCCCCGGCCGCAGCGTCCCGCTCCACCGCCGCGCCTCGAAACACAGGGCAAAGCACTGCACGACGTCGCCGTTCGGGTAGGTCAGAGTGTGGACATCCGGGAGCGACAGGCTTGCGAAGGGGACGAGATCCTCTTCGGAGACCTGCAGGCCGGTTTCCTCGGTGAACTCGCGGGCCGCCGTACTGCGGAAGGTGTCGCCGGGTTCGGCGCCGCCGGCGGGGAGTTCCCACAGGCCGGAGTCGCGGCTGCGCTGGAAGAGGATCCGGTCGTCCGCGTCGATCGCGAGGACCTGCGCGCCCGGCATCAGCAGCAGGCGGGAACCGACGTCACGACGGAGCTGGGCGAGGTAGGAGTCCACGGATGAGAGGGTAGGGACGTGGACTGGGTACGGCGGCGGGCGGGATCTCTGCTGGGGCTGGGACTGATCGGCGGGCTGGTGTGGACGGCAGTCGTCACGTTGTCGCAGCCGAGCGGGTTCGACCCCGGCGAGTCCTGTGCGCGCAAGCTCGGCGTGGTCGACGGGGTAGCGCGGACGAGCTGGTTCCCACCGTCGGCGAGCTGCGTGTCCGGCACCGAGGTGCACCAGTACATGTCGACGACCAAGTCGGCAGTCCTGTCCGTGATCGGCGTACTGCTGCTGATCTGCCTAGTCATCGGGCTGGTGCTGTCCGTACAGCGGCTCACCGGTGAGCCCGGACCGACCCTGACGGCGGACGGTGTCGACCTCAGACGCCGGAAGCGGTCACACCTGCTGTTCGGGGCGCTCGACCTGGCCGTGGCCTACGCGTTCGTCACGTTCCTGACCGTGCTCGCCATCGTTTTCGGCGAGTTGCCCGGTGGATTTCTGGTCATCGCGGCCGCGCTCGTCGGACTGAGTGCGTTCTGCACGGTGCTCGACCGGCACATGGGTCCGTTGCCGAGTACGGCGCTGGAATCGCGCCGGCGCGGGACGGTGGTAGGCGTCGGGACGTACGGCGTGGTCTTCGCGACGACTGCGCTGTCGGGGCAGCTGCCGTTCTTCCGGTTCTGGGCGATTCCGGTCGGTGGGATCGCGTACGCCGTCATCGTCGCGGTGCAATGGTCGCGGGCCACGAGCACCACGCAGGTTCAACATTCCGGCTGACCCGGAACACGTTTTCGGGATCGTACCGGCACTTCACCCGAGCGAGCCGCTCGTAGTTCCTCGGCCCGTACTCGGCCACCAGCCGCGCCTGCCCCGCCTGCAGGCACGGATCCTCCAGACTCACGCCGTACCCCTCGACCACCCACGACGCGTCCCGGTACACCACCGGCCAGTCGCCGCGCCGGACACCCCGCGGCCACAACGCCAACCAGGCCCCGGCGCCCATCCCGTGGGCGTCATCGCACAACGCCGACACCTCCGGATCCGGAAATGCCGGAAAGTACCGTTCCGAACACGCTTTCCAACTGCCCGGACCGAGGGCGGGCTGCAGGTTGGCGTACGGCGTCTCGCGGAGCATCGTCGTTTCGGGCGACAGGGCAAACATCGGCGCGAAGACGGCCGCGGTTTCCTCGGGGCCGCCGAGGTACACCGCGATCGCCCGCACCACCGGACGCGGATCATTGACGAGCAGCACCCCGCCTCCTAGCGACGACGGCGCACCGGTCTCGATCAGATCGCGGTACGTACGGATCACCGTCGGAGCCGCCGCAGCCGGCCAGGTCAGGACGGCAAGGGTAGTGGTCGGTACCTGGGTGAGCCGGAAGGTCAGCGCCGACGCCACCCCGAAGTTCGCGCCACCGCCGTGCAGAGCCCAGAACAGATCGGTGTTCCTGGTCTCGTCGGCGATCAGCAACTCACCGGCAGCGGTGACCAGCTCGACCGAGATCAGCGCATCGGCTGCCAGGCCGAGCTTCCGCTCGAGCCAGCCCGAGTGCGCGGACAGTGCTGTCTCCGCGATTCCGGCCGTCGTGTCCCGCCCGCCCGGCGTCAGCATGCAGAACGGTTGCGTCGCGCGGTACAGGTCCCGCCACGTCGCGCCACCGCCGACCCGAGCGATCCGCGCGTCCAGGTCGAGCTGGACGCTGTTCATCCGCTGCAGATCCAGCCGCAGACAGTCGCCCAGCTCGTTCTGCACGGCGTACGTGACCGCGGCCTGTACGTCGGCGACGGTCTCGCACTGCGCTGTCAGCGCAAGCTGAGGCGCCCCGAGCAGCACACCCCCGAACCCCCGTGGACGCATGACGTCCTCCCCCTCACTCCCCCAGTGATGCCCCGATCGTGCGGCCGGCAACGGGTTCGGTCAACAGGTGACTCACAACCGGGAGCCCCCGGTCGCGTCGAGCGTCTGACCGGTCACCCAGCGCGCGTCGTCCGAGGCGACGAACGCAACCACGTCCGCGACTTCCTCGGGCGTGCCGACGCGGTCGAAGACCGAGTACGCCGCGGCTGCCCGAGCCGCGTCCGGATCGGCCAACCAGCCGTTCATCGCGGTGTCGATGATGCCTGGGGCAACAGTGTTGACAGTGATCCCGCGTGGCCCCAGCTCCTTGGCCAGCGCGAGCGTCAGCGTGTTCAGCGCTCCCTTGGTCATCGAGTACGCGGTGTCCTCGGGGAACGCGATCCGGGTCACGCCGGATCCGATGTTGATGATCCGCCCGCCGTCGCGCAGTCGCGGAATCGCCTGCTGGACAAGGAAGAACGGCGCCTTCGCGTTCACCGCGAACAGCCGGTCGAACCACTCCGGCGTCACTTCGGCCAGCGGCAGGTGCCGTCCGATCCCAGCGTTGTTGACCAGGATGTCGAGGCCGTCGGCGTGCCCGTCGAACTCCGCCCACAACGCGTCGAGCGGCTCCCCGAGCTCCGCCTTCACCAGGAACCCGTCCCCGCCGGCCGCAACGATCTCGTCCAGCACCAGCGCCGCCTCGGCGTCAGACCGGCCGTAATGCACCCCGACCCGGACCCCGTCCCGCGCCAGCCGGAGCGCGATCGCCCGCCCGATTCCCCGGCTGCCACCCGTCACCAATGCCGTCCGCATCCCACAATCCTTTCTCTAACGATCACTACAGAAAGGACCGTAACACATTCTCTAACGATCGCTATAGAATGTCCGCATGACCGAACCACGACGCGGCCGGCCGCGCTCCTTCGATCGGGAGGCAGCCCTCGAACAGGCGCTGCAGACCTTCTGGGACCGTGGGTACGACGCCACCTCGGTCACCGACCTGACCACCGCCCTCGGCATCGGCGCGCCGAGCCTGTACGCCGCGTTCGGCGACAAGCGCAAGCTCTTCGACGAGGTCGTACGGCGCTACCAGGACACCCACGGCGCGTTCACGTCCCGCGCTCTCGCGGAAGAACCGACGGCCCGCCGGGCGATCGAGCGGATCCTCCGCGAGGCCGCCTCGGAGTACGTCGGCCGCGGCTGCCTGATCATCAGCGCCGCCCAGAACACCGTCCCCGCATCGCACGAGGTCGCCGAGCAGCTGCGGTACATCCGGCAGCACAACCGCGACGTACTGCAAGACCGCATCCAGCAGGACGTCGACGCCGGTGAGCTCCCGGACGGCACCGACGCCAAGACGCTGGCGACCTTCTTCGCCGCGACCATCCAGGGCATGTCCCAGCAGGCGCGCGACGGCGCGACGCAGGACGATCTCATGGCGGTCGCGACCACTGCCCTGAACGTCTGGAGGTAGGTAGGGTCGAAGGCGTGACCAATACTGCGGTGATCGGTGCGGCGGACCAGGTTCTGACCGAGGAAGAAGTGACGGCGTTCATCGGAGACGCCCTCGCCGGCGCCGGGCTGGAGGGCCGTAGCGTCTGCGTGATCGTCCCGGACGCGACCCGCAGCTGCCCGCTGCCGCTGCTGCTCAAAGCGGTCACCCAAGCCCTGAAGGGCAGTCAGGTCACGATCTTGGTTGCCCTCGGCACCCATGCGGAGATGACGCCGGAGCAGCTCCGCAGCCACCTCGGCGACGACTACCCGAACGTGATCAACCACGAGTGGTGGAAGCCGGAAACGTTCGCCGACCTCGGCACGATCGGCGCGGACCGGATCGGCGAGATCTCCGACGAGATGCTCCGCGACGAAGTACCGGTACGGCTGAACAAGGCTGTCGTCGAGCACGACGTCGCGCTGGTGGTCGGGCCGGTGTTCCCGCACGAGGTGGTCGGGTTCTCCGGCGGCAACAAGTACTTCTTCCCGGGCGTCGCCGGCCAGGAGGTGATCGACTTCTCGCACTGGCTCGGCGCGTTGATCACCAGTTCCCACATCATCGGTACGCCGGGCATCACGCCGGTCCGGGCGCTGATCGACGAGGCCGCCGCGCTGATCCCGGCCGAGAAGCTCGCGTTGTCCGTGGTCGCCCAGTCCGGTACCGACAAGCTGCACGCGATCGCGTTCGGCGACACCGGCGAGTCGTGGCGCGCCGCCGCCGAGATCTCCGCGCAGACCCACGTCCGCTACCTCGACCACCCGGTGCAGCGCGTGGTCTCGGTGATGCCACCGAAGTACGCCGACATCTGGACCGCGGCGAAGGGGTTCTACAAACTCGAGCCGGTGGTCGCGGACGGCGGCGAGGTGATCCTGTACGCGCCGCACGTCACGCAACTCGCCGCGATGCACCCGGAGATCGAGCAGATCGGGTACCACTGCCGCGACTACTTCCTCGGCCAGTGGGACAAGTTCCGCGACCTGCACTGGGGCGTGCTCGCGCACTCCACGCACCTGCGCGGCGCGGGCACCTGGGACCCGGCCAGCGGCGAGCACCTGCGCGTCCAGGTCACGCTGGCGACCGCCATCCCCGAGGACGTCGTACTCGCGGCCAACCTCGGCTACCTCGACCCCGCGACCGTCGACCTGGCCGCGTACGAGGCCGACCCGGACACGTTCGTCGTACCCAACGCCGGCGAGACCCTGTACCGCCTCAAGGCCTAGCCGCTGCGCGTAACCCGCCGGTAACCTGAGCCGCTATGACAGACGTGGTCATCATCGGGTCCGGGTTCGCCGGGTTGTGCATGGGCATCAAGCTCAAGCAGGCGGGCTGCGAGGACTTCGTCATCCTGGAGAAGGCCGACGACCTCGGCGGCACCTGGCGGGACAACACGTATCCGGGCTGCGCCTGCGACATCCCGTCGTACCTCTACTCGTTCTCGTTCGAGCAGAACCCGCGCTGGACCCGGATGTTCGCGCCCTGGGACGAGATCCTCGCGTACCTGCGGCACTGCGCGGACAAGTACGGCATCGCCGACAAGATCCGGTACGGCGCCGAGGTGACCGAAGCAGTGTTCGACGAGGCGAGCGGGCGCTGGACCGTTACGGTCAACGGCGACGAGACGATCGACACCCAGGCGCTGGTGGCCGGCGTCGGCAGTCTGCACCGCCCGAAGCTACCGGACATCCCAGGGCTGGATTCCTTCGCCGGTACGACGTTCCACTCGGCGCAGTGGGATCACAGCCAGGACCTCCGCGGGCGGAACGTCGCGGTGATCGGGACAGGTGCGTCGGCGATCCAGTTCGTACCGCAGATCGCGCCGCAGGTCGCCCAACTCGACGTGTACCAGCGCACGCCACCGTGGGTGACGCCGAAGCCGGACCGCGCGATCGGCCGCTGGGAACGGAAGCTGCACGAACGTTTCCCGGCCGGCCAGCGCACGATCCGGAACGCGATCTACTGGGGTCTCGAGGGCCGCGGCGCGGGCTTCGCCGGGAACCCGAAGTTGATGAAAGGCCTGGAAATACAGGCGAAACGGCACCTGCACAAGCAGGTCACCGATCCGGAGCTGCGCGCGAAGCTCACGCCCGACTACCAGATCGGCTGCAAACGGATCCTGATCTCGAACGACTACTACCCGGCACTCGCCCGGCCGAACGTCAGCCTGGTCACCACGCCGATCGCGCGGATCACCCCGACCGGCGTCGTCACCACCGACGGCACCGAGCGCGCCTGCGACACGATCGTGCTCGGCACCGGCTTCGACGTCTCCGCGAACCTGACCCGGATGCCGATCCTCGGCAAGGACGGCATCGACCTCGCCGACCACTGGAAACGCAACGGCATCGGCGCCCACCTCGGCATCACGGTCGCCGGCTACCCGAACCTGTTCCTGCTCGTCGGCCCGAACACCCTCCTCGGCCACTCGTCAATGGTCTTCATGATCGAGGCCCAGGTCCGCTACGTCATGCAGGCCCTCCACCTCCTCCGCCGCCACAACGCGACGTACGTCGAAGTCCGCGAAGACATCCAGAACCGTTTCGTAGGCGACGTCCAATCCGAACTGAACACCACCGTCTGGCACTCAGGCTGCACCAGCTGGTACCTGGACACCTCCGGCCGCAACTCCACCATCTGGCCCGAATGGACCTTCACCTACTGGCGCCGCACCAAAAAACTCGATCCAGCAGCCTTCGCGATCGTCCACTAGGCAGGCTCGCGTCCATTAGGTGATCTCCCGGACTCCTGTAGTAGGAGTCCGGGGGTGCGGGTGTACGACCTTGGGATGAGCGGAAGACCGGTCCGGCGGCCGATGTCTGGGCGGGTCAGCTGAAGGACTCTTGAGGCATGGACATTCTTCAGATCGCAGGTGCCGCAGTCGTGGTGATCGGTATCGTGATCACCGCGCTGATCGCCATCATCCCGTCAGTCGTAGACCGCTAGAACTCAGTCGGCGGACAGATGGACCAGTAGGTCCTGCCGGGTCAGCACGCCCACCGGCTTGCCGTCGTCCAGGACCATCAGGGCGTCCCGACCCTCGAGCAGCTCGACCGCCTTGGTGACCGGTTCGCCGGCGCCCAGGGACGGCAGTGCCGGGTCCATGTGCTGCTCGACGATATCGGCCAGCCGCGCCTTGCCGGAGTACAGCG
Source organism: Kribbella jejuensis (assembly GCF_006715085.1). Lineage (NCBI taxonomy): Bacteria > Bacillati > Actinomycetota > Actinomycetes > Propionibacteriales > Kribbellaceae > Kribbella > Kribbella jejuensis. Next base: position 1,628,180 of record NZ_VFMM01000001.1, read on the forward strand.
CGTCCATCAGCGTCCGCTCCGACACCGCGCCGGCCACCTCGGCCGCCATCACCGGCGGTTCGGCCCGGACCACAGGCATCTGGGACACGCCGTACTCGCGCAGGATCGCGACCGCCTCGGCGATCGTCTCGTGCGGGTGCGTGTGCACCAGCGGCGGCAGACTCCCGTCCTTGCCGGCCAGCACATCACCGAGCGTAGTGCCCTGCCGGGAGTGCGCGAGGAACCCGTACTGCGCGAGCCAGTCGTCGTTGAACACCTTCGTCAGGTAGCCGCGGCCACCGTCCGGCAGCAGTACGACGATCACCGCGTCCGGGTCGTCCACCTCGTGCGCGAGCCGGATCGCCGCCGCGGCCGCCATCCCGGCCGAACCGCCGACGAGCATCGCCTCCTCGCGGGCGAGCCGCCGGGTGAGCGCGAACGAGTCCGCGTCCGACACCTCGATCACCCGGTCGGCGATCTCCCGGTCGTACGTGTCCGGCCAGAAGTCCTCGCCGACGCCCTCGACCAGGTACGGCCGGCCGGTACCGCCGGAGTACACCGAACCCTCCGGGTCGGCGCCGATGATCTGCACGCGACCGTTCGACACCTCCTTGAGGTACTTCCCGGTGCCGCTGATCGTGCCACCGGTGCCGACACCCGCGACGAAGTGCGTGATCTTGCCGTCGGTCTGCTCCCACAACTCGGGACCCGTGGTCTCGTAGTGCGAGCGGGGGTTGTTCTGGTTCGCGTACTGGTTCGGCTTCCAGGCGCCCTCGATCTCGCGGACGAGGCGGTCGGAGACGTTGTAGTACGAGTCGGGGTGCTCGGGGGCGACCGCGGTCGGGCAGACGACCACCTCGGCGCCGTACGCCTTGAGCACATTGCGCTTGTCCTCGCTGACCTTGTCCGGGCAGACGAACACACACTTGTAGCCCTTCTGCTGGGCCACCATCGCGAGCCCGACACCGGTGTTGCCGGAGGTCGGCTCGACGATCGTGCCACCGGGCTTCAGCTCGCCCGAGGCCTCGGCGGCCTCGACCATCCGGACCGCGATCCGGTCCTTCACCGAGCCGCCCGGATTGAAGTACTCGACCTTCGCGAGGACGAGCGGCTTGGCACCGTCGGTTGTCTTGGTCAGCCTCACCAGCGGGGTGTTGCCGACGAGGTCCAGGAGTGATTCTGCGTAGCGCACGATCTTTACTGTAGTGATACGGACTGCTTTGCCCTATTTTCACTTGCGTCGGAGTAACAGCGTGTAATCCTTGACTCATGAGTAGAGCCAGGGCAGCCAAGAAGCTGGCCCAGGCCGCAGCCTTCGGGGGCGGGGGACTCGGACTCATCGGTGCCACGTTGTACGGCGTACTGACCGCAGAGGCCGAGTACGCGAAACGCGTGATCGGACCGATGCGCTACTACCCGACTCCGGGCAACGGTCTGTACGGCCGGCATCCGGGACATCCGATCACGTTCGCCATGCTCGGCGACTCCAGCGCCGCGGGGTACGGGACCGACTCGCCGGACGAGACGCCCGGGGTGCTGCTCGCCTCCGGGCTGTCCGACCTGGCCGAGCGGCCGGTGCGGCTCGTCGACGTGTCGAAGACCGGCGCGAAGTCGACCGACCTCGCGGCGCAGGTGGACACCGCGCTGCAGGCCGGGCCGCACATCGCGGTGATCCTGATCGGGGCGAACGACGTGAAGGCGAAGATGCCGCCGTCCACGTCGGTCCGGTTGCTGTCTGCCGCGGTCCGCCGCTTGCGCGCCGCCAACTGCGAGGTGGTGGTCGGTACCTGTCCGGACCTGGGCGTGGTCCGGCCGATCGTGCCGCCGCTGCGGTGGGTCGCCCGGTCCTGGAGCCACCGGCTGGCCGCCGCGCAGACCATCGCGGTCGTCGAAGCAGGCGGCCGTTCGGTGTCTCTGGGCTCACTGCTCGGCGAGGTGTTCCGGACCAACCCGTCGATGTGGGGCCGGGACAACTTCCACCCGTCCGCGACCGGGTACGCCGCTGCCTCCGCGGCGCTGCTGCCGTCGGTCGCGGCCGCGATGGGGATCGGGTCGGACTCGTTCGTACACCCGGAACCGTTCCGCGGCGAAGCGATCCTCCCGGTCGCGCAGGCCGCCGTACAAGCAGCTCGCCGTCCCGGCACCGAGGTCGCCGCCACCGAAGTCGCCGGCCGCGAACGCGGCCCCCGCGGCCGCTGGGCCGCCCTCCGGCACCGCCGCCGCCATCCCAAGGCCGAGGTCGAACGCGTCGAGGAACCGTTCTCGGAAAACCCGGAAAGCGTGCCGGTCGGCCATTGAGGTCGCGCGCGGGACCTCTCTAGTTGTTGGACTTGTGCGTCCGCTGAGCGGGGACTTTCATGTCGGGAGTCTTGCCTCCGGGCAGCCGGGTGGTGCACAGTCGATAACTACGCGGTACCCCGATGACGGGAGGCGAAGATGGGCTTGAACCACTCCGAGGAGACGCATCAGCGTTTGGTGGAGGCCGTGCCCAGATGCACCGGACGCGCAATGACCGAGTGGTTCCAGCTGATGAACGACGGACCGTCGTTCCTGCGCTTCGACGACAGAGTGAGATGGCTTGCCGGCGAGTACGCACTCGCGCACGGGCACGCGACCGCCATCGTCCACGAGTACGACCTGGTCAAGGCGCACCGGCGAATGGGCTGAGCCGCATCCGAAGGAGAAGACTCGAAGACCTGCCCTTTCAGGTGGAGGGGCAGGTCTTTCGCGTTCTGATCAGGACCTCGTTTCCTTCCGGATCGGACACCAGGCCGACGTTTTCCCCGGTGAGCTCGAAGTGGATCCGGTTGCGTTGCGAGCGCGGCTGTTCCAACTGCTGAAAGAAGAGCACGGGATTCAGCCCGCGTGGATCGTGGATGTCGTTGACGCCGGGCCTCGGATCCTCTTCGTAGCCGAGCAGTTCGGTCCAGAACGTCCGTACGGCTGGAATGTCGAGCGCGTCGATGCCGAACTGCACGAACCGCAACGGAGCCGGATCGGCTTCCAGCCCGAAATCCTTGGCCGCACCCTCAATCTGCTGGGCGAGCGCGACGAACCTCGGATCTGCGCCGCCGTGCTCGTCCTCCCAGGCGTCCTTGGCGCTGGCGATCGTCACACCTTCGTGGCGTACGTCGAGCTGCAGCGGAATGCCGGCGTCATCGGCCAGCTCAGCCACGGCGATCACGAACCGCGCCGGCGCGTTCGGGTAGAAGACCATCGCGCTGAACAACGCGTACCAGTCGGTGGTTCCCGCCAACAGCTCGCCCGGCACCAGGTCCACCTCGTTGCCTTCGCTGTCGGCCAACATCACTCCGAACGGTCCTGACGGCTCCCGTCCGGCCCGCGCTTGGACGACTTGCTCCTCCGGGCGAACGACGTCGACATGGATCCGGTTCCGCAGCGGCCGAGGCTCGTCGAGACGCCGTACGGAAAACGTCGGATGTCGCCGGAGGGTGTCCTCGCCGAGCACTCCGTCCCAGAAGGCCTGGACGGCGACCGGGTCGGCCGCCTCGATCACCACGTCGAGCGTCTGGAGTTCCCCGCGGGTCAGCCCGAGCTTGCGAGCGGCCTCCGCAACGGCCGGGTCGTCCGCCCACACCCGCACACCGCTTGCCCGTACGTCGACATCCCCGGCAACGGCTGCCGCCAAAGCGGCACCGGCCGCGTGCGAGGGCGCGTCGTACCAAGCAGTCACCGAGGCAGCCGCCGGAGCAGTCGTCGTCGCTGTCGTCATGCGAACCACGGTAGAACCGGAACCGGACGACCCCCGTCCGGAACCGCAGGTCGCGCCGCCGGAATTCCTCAGCCCGGCGGATGCACAATGGCGCTCTCGGGAAAGGAGCTGCGGGTGAGTTTCACCATGCTGGCGGTGGTTGTCGCGGTCGGTTTGGCGGGACCCGTACTGGCGCTGCGGCAGGGCTGGCACATCCCGGTCGTGCTCGGCGAGCTGATCGCCGGGGTGATTCTCGGGAAAACCGGGATCGGGTACCTGACCGCCTCTGACCCCCGGTTCACGTTTCTCGCGGACATCGGGTTCGGACTGGTGATGTTCGTAGCCGGCACCCACGTTCCGGTGCGAGACGACAGCCTGCGGCGGGCGATCCGGCCGGGCCTGCTGCGCGCAGTGATCACGGGCGCCCTGGCGACCGCCCTCGCGTATGCGCTCAACGCCGTCTTCGACACCGGCCACATCGCCTTGTACGCCGTACTCATGGCCTCGTCCTCGGCCGCGCTGATCCTGCCGATCGTCGACTCGCTCGGTCTCGGTGGGCGTTCCGTGGTGGAGCTCCTGCCCCAGGTGGCGATCGCCGACGCCGCCTGCATCGTCGCGCTACCGCTCGCGATCGACCCACCGCATGCGGGCCGCGCGGCGCTGGGTGCGCTCGCGGTCATCGCGGCTGGGGTGATCGTGTTCTTCCTGCTGAACAAGGCGGAGAAGTCCGGCGTACGGCGTCGGGTGCACGACGTGTCCGAGGACCGCCGGTTCGCGGTGGAGCTGCGGATCAGCTTAATGGTGCTGTTCGCGCTGGCGGGGCTGGCGACCGCGACGCACGTGTCGATCATGCTGGCCGGGTTCGTGCTCGGCCTCGCGGTGGCGGCGGTCGGTGAGCCGCGGCGGCTGGCGCGACAACTGTTCGCTCTCACGGAAGGTTTCCTCGGGCCGGTGTTCTTCGTCTGGCTCGGGGCGTCGCTCGACCTGCGGGAGCTGGGCACGAAGCCCGAGTTCATCGGTCTCGGCGCGGCGCTCGGCATCGGCGCGGTGATCAGCCACTTGTCCGGCCGGCTGACCGGCCAGCCGCTCAGCATCGGCGCGCTGGCGTCGGCGCAGCTCGGCGTACCGGTGGCCGCGGCCACGGTCGGTACGTCGCTGCACGTCCTCCAACCGGGTGAACCGTCGGCGTTGCTCCTCGGCGCGCTGATCACGATCGCGGTCAGCACCGTCGCGGGCGGGATCGCCGTACGACGCGGCCTGGTGGCGGAGAAGGCGGCGGCGAAATGACCGGCTCGCCCGCGGCGCAGACGGCGGCGTACGAGAAGTGGCTGGCGTCGCGGATTCCCGTCGTACCGGAGGATCTGGCCGTCAAACACAAGGAACTCGCGGCGGATCCGCTGCGCTTCCTGCGCGGGACGTACTACCTCTGGCTCGAGCGCGTCGCCGTACTCGCCCCGTCCGTGCTCGAGGGTCCGCAGGTGCCGGCCGTCGGCGATCTGCACGTACAGAACTTCGGGACGTGGCTCGACCACCGCGGCGTCCGGCGCTGGGGTGTGAACGATCTCGACGAGCTGGCGTGGGGGCCGCCTGCGATCGATCTGCTCCGGCTCGCGGTCTCCGCGGTACTGACGCCGGAGGTGGCGATCAGCCCGAAGCGGATCTGCCGGGTCGTTCTCGACGGCTGGCTGTCCGCCAAGCCGGGCCGGGCAGTGGATCTCGCCTCACCGCAGGCCAAGCACCTGCGGGCACTCGTCCCGAAGCCGGTAAGCGCCGAGCGGTACTACGGCAAGCTCAAGGACGGCCCGCCCGCGGATCCGTCCGTCCTCCCGGCTGCCGTACGGAAGGCCGTCGACGTCCCCGATCCGTCCTGGCATCGGCGTCTCGCCGGGACCGGGTCGCTCGGTCATCCGCGGCTGGTCGCGGTCGGTCGCGAGCTCGCGCGCGAGGTGAAGGTCGTCGGGCCGCCGACCGTCGAGTTCGTGGACGTCGGGTTGCAGCCGGACGAGCTGCTGTACGGGCGGATCCTGAGCACCGTCCGCGGGCCGGATCCGATGCGCCGGATCTCCGGCTGGCAGTTGCGTGCGCTCTCGCCGGACGTGGAGCGGATCACGATCGAGTCGCTACGCCCGCGGGACGTGGAACTCGTCCTGACGTCGATGGCGCGCGCGGCTGCCGACGTACATGGCGCTGTTCCGCATCACCTGAAGGACGCGCGGCTGTACGTCGAGACGCTGCCGGCCGGCTGGTTGGTGGGGGCGACGGAGCGGTTGACCGAGGACGTGAAGGCTCAGTACAAGCAGTACGCCGGCAGGTGAGAACGCCGGAAGGGCCGGCCCACCTGGACCGGCCCTTTCGTTGACCTGCTGGATCAGTCGCCGCCGCGGAGGATGGCGAGGATGCGCAGGATGTTCCAGTACAGCCAGACGAGCGTGACGGTCAGCGCGAACGCCGCGCGCCAGGCCTCGTTCTGCGGGGCGCCCTGGCGGATGCCCTGCTCGACCAGGTCGAAGTCGAGGATCAGGTTGAACACCGCGAGACCCGCACCGATCGCGGCGAACAGCAGACCCATCGGGCCGAAGCCGCCGATGCCGGTGCTGACACCGAACAGGCTGAGGATCAGGTTGATCACCAGCACGCCGGCGAAACCCATCGTGCCGATCACGACCATCCGGGTGAACTTCGGCGTCACCTTGATCGCGAAGTACTTGTACGTCGCCAGCGTGAGGCCGGCCGTCACCATCGTGGCCAGCACGGCCTGCACGATGATGCCGGGATCACCGACCCAGTGGGCGATGAACTTGCTGCCGATTCCGAGGAACACGCCCTCGGCGACGGCGTACACCATCAAGAGCGCCGGGTTCACCTTGCGGGAGAACGACAGCACCATGGCGATCGCGAACGCGACCAGCGCACCGGCGAGGAACGCCGGGGTGACGAGTGCCGCCGGGACCGTCCACCACGCGACCGCGGCGGACGCCACGACCACGGCAAGGGTGATCGCGGTCTTCACGATCACGTCGTCGAGTGTCATGGGCCGGCTCGCGGCGGGGGCCTGCGGCGGCATACCGCCGTATCCGTAGGGAGCCGGCTGACCGTACGGAGCCGCGCCCGGATAGGCCTGCCCGTGGCCAGGCGCAAACGCATCCGACCGGTTCAGCACCGGGTTACTGCTCTGCATCTCTCCTCCTGATGACCCACATCCGGGGCCGTATCGAGATACTACGACCCCTTCCTGAACACAATCTGAGAATCACCCCTGATGTTTCCCAACCGAAACCCCCTGAAATACCACGGATTTGTATCGGGTATTGATGGAATTTTGTGCAGGGATCAGACGTGTGGGTCGACGGGTTCTCGGGTGGTGAGGGCGGCGCCTACCTGGTCGGCGAGGGCTACGGCTACCAGGCGTTGTTCGAGGTCTGGGCGGGCGATGCGGGTGGCGGCGGTGAGGAGGAAACGGCCGCGGACCTCGCCGGCGTGCTGGACGGTCAGCTCGATCTCGGCGTTCGTCGGCAGGCCGTCGCGATCCACCTTCAGCACGTGGGCTCCACGAGTGACCGATCCGTCCGGGTTCAGCCGCGGTCCGCCGCCACGATTGCTGCCGGCAACGAACTTGACGTGATCGATGCCCAGTACGGCGACGAGTTCGGCACGGACCTGTTCGATCAGGTCGTCGGCGGAGGCACCGGCGGCGACCGCCTGGGAGGTGGTGATGACGCCGTCCAGGTAACCGCGCCGGCGCGACGCCTCCGCTTGTTGCCCGCGGCCCCAGATCGCGATCTCGGTGACCGCGATCCCGATCAGCAGCAGCAGTACGGCCTGTTCGACGTCGTTGCTGTTGTCGATCGAGAAACTGTCGTACGGAACGGTCAGGAAGAAGTCGAACCAGATCGCGCTCGACACCGCCGCGAGCACCCCGGCGAGCCGGATCCCGAACACCGCGACCGCGACGATCACGACCACCAGCACCAACGCGGCGTTCGCATTGTCGAAGTGCTCCCGAAACGGAATCAACAACCCACAAACCGCCGGCGGAGCCAGCAACGAAGCAGTCAAGACCGGAGCCCGGTAGTTCTCCACTCCCCTATTGACGCCCATCAACTGCACCAGATCAACAGTTCTCACAGGAGTCTGCTAACGCTAGCGTGATTGCCATGCCGGAGATCGCCCGTACCCGCCCCGCCGAGGACGCCGATGAGCGCGGCACGGTGACCGGCCTGCTCGACTTCCTGCGGGCGACCGTCGAGCTGAAACTGAGCGGTCTCACCGAAGAGCAGGCGTTCGCGCGGCCGGTACACCCGTCGGCGCTCACCCCGGGCGGGATCATCAAGCATCTGACGGGGGTGGAGCGGTTCTGGTTCGCGATCGACTTCGCCGGCCTGGACGTCGAGTGGCCGTGGAGCGACGAGAACCCGCATGGCTGCTTCCCGATCGAACCCGGCGACACGGTCGACGGACTGCTCACGGCGTACCGAGCCGAATGTGCACGCTCTCGCGAGATCACTGCGGCGGCGTCACTGGACGACCAGGCACGGTCGGAGGGAATGGAGTGCACCCTGAGATACGCCGTCGTTCACCTGATCGAGGAAACAGCCCGTCACGTCGGCCACCTCGACCTGCTCCGCGAATCCACCGACGGCCTCGTCGGCGAATAAGGCGAATAACCGGTGGCCGCGCGCCGGGCGGCTGCGTAGGTTGCCGAACATGTACCGACTCCGGCCCGCAAAGCCGTCCGACGCCGAGTTGCTCGCTGACGTGACGCTGGCAGCGACCCGCGCCCAGGGGCGCCTCGCGCCGGACTTCGACGAGCTCGCCTGGCGCAATGGTTTCGTCGAGTGGACGCTCGAGTCGATCGCGGATCCGGCGACGGACCTGTACGTCGTCGAGGTGGGAGACCGTCCTGCCGGGCGATTACGTGTCAGCCGCACGCCGGACGCCGTCGAACTGAACGGCATCCAACTGCACCCCGACATCCAGAACCACGGCATCGGTACGGCGATCCTCAACGCCCTGCAGGACGAGGCGACCCGACGCGGCGTACCCCTGCAGCTGAGGGTCGAACGCGACAATCCGAACGCCCGCCGCCTCTACGACCGCCTCGGCTTCACCAGAACCGCCGAGGCCGACACCGAGGACGTCCTCCAATGGACCAAAGGCGTCGAGCAGAACCGTCTTTGGAACGCAGAGGTCGCCGAGAAGTACGACACGCCGGGTACTGGGATGTTCGCGCCGGAGGTGATCGAGCCGACCGTCGACCGGCTGGCGGAGCTGGCGGCGGGTGGGCGCGCGCTCGAGTTCGCGATCGGCACCGGGCGGGTCGGGATACCGCTGTCCAAGAGGATCCCGGTCAGCGGTATCGAGCTCTCGACCGCAATGATCGACCAGCTACGCACCAAGGACGAGACGATTCCCGTCGTCGTCGGGGACATGGCCAGCGCGCAGGCGCCGGGCGAGTTCTCGCTCGTCTACCTGGTCTTCAACACCATCTCCAACCTGCTCACCCAAGAGGAGCAGGTCGCCTGCTTTCGGAACGCGGCCCGGCACCTCTCCCCCGGCGGCCGCTTCGTCATCGAACTCTGGGTCCCCGAACTCCGCCGCCTCCCACCCGGTATCCCGGCTACGGTCGGCGTCGCCGAACCCGGCTACATCCTCCTGGACACGTACGACGTACTGAATCAGCACGTCGTCTCCCACCACTTCCACTTCGGCGAGGGCACCGAGGCGCAACTCGGCCGTACGCCGCACCGCTACATCTGGCCCGCCGAACTGGACCTCATGGCCCAAATCGCCGGGTTCACCCGCGAATCACGGCACGCGGACTGGTCCGGAGACCGTTCACCGCCGAATCACCCTCCCACGTAACCGTTTACCGCCTCGCCTGACGGGTTGCGGAGGTCCCTCGGGTGGGGGATGTTCGGTGGGTGAGATCACCCGGCAGAGGGTTTGTGAAATCTTTCACGAGCCCTTAGCGTTGAAGTGGACATGAAGTCGGAGATCCGCTCAGGGAGAGTGAACCGCATGACAGCCCAGGTGCCGCACATCCTCGTCGTCGGGGGCGGCTACGTCGGGATGTACACCGCGTACGGCCTGCGCCGGGCCGCCCGTCAGGGCCGGATCCGGGTGACAGTGGTCGACCCGCGGTCGGTGATGACCTACCAGCCGTTCCTGCCGGAAGCCGCGGCCGGATCGGTGGAGCCGCGGCACGTCGTGGTGCCGCTGCGTAAGACCCTCAAGGGCTGCCGCGTGGTGACCGGCCGGGTGACCGGTATCGACCACGCCAACAAGGTGGCCCGCGTGATGCCCGAAGAGGGTCCGGAGTACGAGCTCGCCTACGACCAGATCGTGGTCGCGCTCGGCTCGATCGCCCGTACGCTGCCCATCCCCGGCCTGGCCGAGGAAGCGACCGGGTTCAAGAACGTCGAAGAGGCCATTGCCCTGCGCAACAAGGTCCTGGACCGGCTGGACGTTGCCTCGTCCCAGCCCGACCCGGCGCTGCGCAAGTCTGCGCTCACCTTCGTCTTCGTCGGCGGCGGGTACGCCGGTGTGGAGGCGTTCGCCGAGCTCGAGGACATGGCCCGCTACGCCACCCGGTACTACGACAACATCAAGCCCGAGGACATGCGCTGGGTGCTCGTCGAGGCCACCGGGCGGATCCTGCCCGAGGTCGGTGACGATCTCGGCAAGTACACCGTGAACGAGCTCCGCAAGCGGAACATGGACATCAAGCTGGAGACCCGGCTGGAGTCCTGCGAGAAGGGTCACGTGATCCTCAGTGACGGCGACGAGTTCGACGCCGACACGATCGTCTGGACGGCCGGTGTGAAGGCCAACCCGGCACTCGCCGCGACGGACTTCCCGCTGGACGAGAAGGGCCGGATCAAGACGCTGCCGAACCTGCGGATCGAGGGCGTCGACGACGCCTGGACCGCCGGCGACAACGCCGCCGTACCGGACCTGACCAGCGAGACCGGCGCGTTCTGCGCCCCGAACGCGCAGCACGCGGTCCGGCAGGCGCACCGGCTGGCCGCGAACATCCTCCGGGTCGTCGACGGGCAGCCGCCGCAGGACTACAAGCACAAGTACGTCGGCTCGGTCGCGAGCCTCGGCCTGCACAAGGGCGTCGCCCAGCTGTACGGCGTGAAGGTGAAGGGCTGGCTCGCCTGGTTCCTGCACCGGACGTACCACGTGTCCCGCGTGCCTACCCTGAACCGGAAGGCCCGCGTGATCCTGGACTGGACGCTGGCGCTGTTCTTCCGGCGCGAGGTGACCAGCCTGGGCAGCCTGCAGACCCCGAACGAGGAGTTCCACCGGGCCATTCGGTCCTAGGGCAGTCGTAGCAACACACCTGATCGGCCGGGCCTCCAACTCGCCGGGGGCCCGGCCTTCTTTTTCTTCGCGCTATTCGTGCAGCAGGTCGGCGTCGTGCACGAGCAGCGCGATCTGGACGCGGTTGTTCAGGTCGAGCTTGGTCAGGATGCGCGAGACGTGCGTCTTCACGGTCGGCACGCTCAGGTAGAGCGTCGCGCTGATCTCGGCGTTCGACTTGCCCTCGCCGACCGCCACGGCGATCTCGCGTTCGCGCTCGTTCAGCTGCGCGAGCCGGGCAACCGCCTTGGACTTGCGGTTGTTCTGGCCGGTGTCGGCCACCCGGGTGATCAGCCGCTTCGTGACGGCCGGCGACAGGACGGGTTGGCCGGCCGCGATCCGGCGTACCGACTCGACGATTTCCGCGGGCGGCGTGTCCTTCAGGATGAACCCGGCCGCGCCGGCGCGGAGCGCCCGGAGTACGTGCTCGTCGGCGTCGAACGTGGTGAGGATGACGACCTCGGGCGCGCCCGGACGGCGGCGTACGGCCTCGGTCGCGGTCAGGCCGTCGGTACCGGGCATCCGGATGTCCATCAGGATCACGTCCGGCGCGAGCCGCTCGATCAGCCCGTGGATCCCGGACCCGTCGCCGGCCTCGCCGACCACCCGAATGTCCTCGGCGCCGCCCAGCATCAGCTTGAGCCCGGCACGCAGGAGTGGATCGTCGTCGACGATCAGAACCCGAATGGTCATGCGGGCCACGGTAGCCAGGCGTACAGGCGGAACTCCCCGTCGGGGGTGCGGCCGTGTTCGAGCCGGCCGTCGACGAGCGCGGCCCGTTCGCTGAGGCCCTTCAGACCTTGGCCGTCGCCGCGGCGGCGGTTCGGTGCCGGGTTCCGTAGTTCGACGGACAATCCGTTGCCCGGGGCACCGATCACGCTGATCGTGACGGGTTCGCCCGGTGCGTGTTTGACCGCGTTCGTCAGTCCTTCCTGGACGATCCGGTACGCCGTACGCCCGACGTGCTCGGGCATCGGGCCGGCCGCGTCGAGGGTCAGCTCGACCGGGATCCCCGCCTCGCGCGAACCTGCCACCAGTCCGGGCAGGTCCGAGAACGCCGGCTGCGGCAGTTCTCCGACGGGCGCCCGCAGTACGCCGATCACCTCGCGCAGGTCCTGCAACGCCTGGTGGGCGCTCGCGCGGATGATCTCCGCCGCGCCGGCCACCTCCTCCGTGGACGCGTCCGGGCGGTACGCCAGCGCGCCCGCGTGCACGCTCAGCAGCGACAACCGGTGCCCGAGTACGTCGTGCATCTCACGGGCGATCTCCTCCCGCGCCCGGAGCTGCGCCTGCTCGGCCTGCAACGTCGCCACCGTCTCGGCGCGATCGGCCCGGTCGCGCAACGTCTGCAGGAGCTGCCGGCGCGAGCGGATGTACTGACCCCAGCCGGCGAGTGCGACGTACAGGATGACGGCGATGATGAGCAGCGTCTTCCAGTCCTGCGTGTGCCGGATCCGGACGTAGACCACCGTTGCGAACAGGTTTGCCGCGAAGACCCAGATCGACGTCCGCCACGGCTTGTGCACGGCAACGGTCATGATCAGCACGAGCGTCGGCCCGGAAGCGGCATCGGAGTACATCGAGATGGCCGCGGCGAGCAGCGCGAGCTGGACCGGCCAGCGGCGACGGAACCAGAGCGTCAGGCACAGCGCCATCCCCGACCAGAAGTCGACGACGAGCAGCGGGTGCGGCACCGGATCGGACCGGCCGTCGGTGTAGGTGAACAGCGCGAGCAGGATCGCGACCACGAACGCGACACTGTCCACGACCCAGTCGCGGGTGCTGCGCTTCGGGCTCATGAGACGAATGTAGCGGTGTGTAAGCGTTCTCCGGGGGCTTCGCGGTTGTCCGGATACCGAAGTCGCGTCCTCGGCTACTTAGGTCGCCCGGTAGGTTTCCGGCATGAGTCAGCTCGCAGTCACCGTCATCGGCCCGGACCGGCCGGGCATCATCGCGGACGTCACCGAAGCCTTGGCCGGTACCGGGGTCAACCTCGAGGACTCCACGATGACGCTGCTGCGCGGCCACTTCGCGATGATGATCGTCTGCGCCGGACCGTTCGACGAGGTGAAGTCCGCGCTCGAACCGCTCCGCGGCGAGCTCGTGATCACCGTCCGGAAGATGGGCCCGGAGCACGAGCACGCGCCGATCGGGGCGCCGTACATGCTCAGCGTGCACGGCGCAGACCGCCCGGGGATCGTGGCGGCGGTGACCCGGATGATCGCGTCCGCGGGCGGTACCGTCACCGACCTGTCGACCCGGCTGAGCGGCGGGCTGTACGTCCTGACCGCCGAGGTCGAGCTGCCGCCGTCGGCCGAACTGGACACGCTGAACCGGGCGCTCGAGATCACCGCCGAGGAGCTCGGCGTGGGCGTGACGCTACGACCGGCGGAGAGCGACGAGCTGTGATCACCGATTGGTCCCCTGCACTGCTGGAGGTCCAGGGCTCGGTGCTGGACGTCGTCCGCGCACCGCACCCGGTACTCGCGACCGAGAGCGCGCCGGTCGATCCGCTCGACCCGGAGATGATCCAACTCGCCGCCGACCTGATCGCGACCATGCGCGTCTCCCCCGGCTGCGTCGGCCTCGCCGCGCCGCAGGTCGGAGTCGCGGCGCAGATGTTCTCGCTGGACGTGAGCGGTCACCCGAAGACGCGTACCTGCCACGGCGTCTTCGTACTGTGCAACGCGGTCGTCGTCGAGGCCTCCCGCAACGAGAAGGCCCGCGAGGGCTGCATGTCCGTACCGGACTTCACCGGCGACGTGAAACGCGCAACCCGGCTCACGGTCGCCGGTGTCCTCCCCGGTACGACGGAACAGGTCACGATCACCACCGACGCCTTCGAGGCCCGCGCCCTGCAACACGAGATCGACCACTGCAACGGCAAACTCTTCCTCGACCGCGTCGCCGGCGCCCACGCCGTGTACCCCCGCAAGACGTACCAGTAACGTACTCTCGTCCCCGGAGCCCGGGTGGCGGAACGGCAGACGCAGCGAGCTTAAACCTCGCGGCCCTAACAGGCATACGGGTTCGAATCCCGTCCCGGGCACAAACACCCCCCGCACGCTCCGCCGGCACTCCGTCGCTCCGCTCCTCCCGCGCCCGCTCCACGCACTCCCACCCACCCCCCGCTTAGCGCGGTCCGTGTGTTCCGGCTGCCGCCGGGGAGTTGCGGCTACCGCCGCGTATTGCCGGCTGCCGCCGGCGGATTTGCGGGCTTGCGCCCGCGCGTTCCGGGCTACCGCCCGCGAGTTCGCGCTTCCGCGCGACAAGCCGCCCGTGGCGCGGCGTACCCGACGCGAGGAGGCAACCTAAGCATCGATCCCCGCGCCGTCCACGCAGCGTCACGCCCATCAGATCTGCAATGGTCCCACCGACGGCCGCAGCCTCAAGATCACCCCACCCGCTCCATCGCTGCACCATCAACCACCAGGGGCACCGACGCCAAGCCTCCGAACTCTGACAGCGTCTCCAGGTCTTCAGGACGCGGCCGTCCAGGGCTTGAAAGCCTCCGCGCGCTTGACACCTTGCACGTCAACTTATGTCCGCCACGAGCCCGCGCGACGGAAGAGAACAGTTTTCTGAGAGATTGCGGACAGGGTGTCCTGAAGCATCGGAACGGCTAGCTCTCGGGCAATAGCGTCAAACAAGTATGCCTGCTCTGGATGCAGCTGGCTGTCGAACATTTGAGGTTTGTATCGCACCAGGGACGATGCGTAATATGTTAGCGCGTAACGGGCGAAGGCTGGCGGCATTGGGAGCATTCGAGTCTTATACAGACTGGGTGCGATCCAAGCATCGGAATCTTCAGAACTCTGCGTACCTAGGATGTCATCAATATCGAATATGATTCGGGTGGTAGATACTGGAATTGCATTCACGCCTCGAGCGTCAATTTTCCTCAGCGATTCATGAAAGGTTAACGATCGGCTGAATGCGCGACTGAGAGCGAAATGATCCCTCCAGTCTGGCGGACGCTCGACCTCTTCGAAGTTTCGGGCAAGCAACTTCCGAGTAGCATTGTTGCCGCTCGGAATACCCGGGTCCGCTATCGCGATGAGGGACCATGCCTGCTCCGCATCTCTTGCAAGCATTTGGAAGAGCCCAGAGACTTGACAAGTTCCACCGTCTACGGTGCTGAGTTGGGAGGCGATTTCAGGGATCTGGGTTAGAAGTCTTGCGACTGGCAGTCTTTCACCGATCCGAATTGTCTTGCCAAGGCGTCGTTCGTAGAGTAACCGAAAGATGCCATCCCTCACGATGAGGGCGTCGCCAGACACTGTCTTCGCCGCGGTTGGACTAAAGCTCAGGCCGTGACCGATCCGCCGATCCACGATATTGCCTGCATGCGTGTCGAGTAGTTCTGCCTTTGCGAAATTCATCATTGCGTAGTAATAGAGTAGAGCCGCTGATCTGTTCGGAACCAACTGCGCGGCTTGAAAGTTGCTTATCGCCTGTCGGGTGTAGTTCCGGAATTCACGCCAAAGGGCATTGCGTTCTGCAATTGTTCCGGGGAAACGCGCTCTGCCGACCTTGGCGATTTCAGAGTGCGTGCCGAGCGTCTCTAGGATGTAGGCAACCGACGCAGATTCGCCGACCGTCATGCCACCGGCGGTCGAAGGTGGGACTAGCACCCAATTCGAGTAAGGCCGAGCAGGACGAATAGACATACCAGGGATGCTCCCAGACTCAGCCGGATGGCGGTAGGCGGGACGACCACTGGCCACGCATCGCGAACAGCCGCTTGGCCAACTCCAGACGCCCCATCAATTCCACAGGGACTCCAGCCGGCCGCCTTCGATCGGTGTGTCAGACCGACGAACAGGCGTGATGTGTGCGGCCGATCCAGGCCCTGGGCCTAGCCACAACGCGCAACGAGATGGGAAGGGTCGGCACGCCGCCGGGCGCTGGCGGACAAGGAAGATTCTTGGAGCGAATCACCCGCAACAAGTGTGTCCTCAGCCAACTCGTCACAACGAGAAGCGGCGAAGATGCCTTGAAGATCAGGGGGTCGGCGCAGCGCGGAGTGATTCGCCGGCAAGCCCCCACCCAAAACATGGAAGAGGTCGTGGTTGCATCCGCGGTTGCAGCTCAGTCCGGTTCGGGCCAGTTCAGATGGTGCGCAGCGTGCTGGACAAGCGGTGGACGGACGCCGAGGGGCTCCGGCGGACACCGCCTGATCGAATTTAAAACCGCTGCCCTTACAGGTATACGGATTCGAATCCCGTCTCGGGCACCGTTAGCGGAACAGGCCGATGAAGTAGGCCAGGATCAGGGTGTCGAAGATGAGGGCTAGCCAGGCGAGGGTTTTGCCTCGTTCGCCGTTCCAGCGCATTGCTCTCAGGGCTTGGATGGCGAGGGTTATTGAGAGGGGCATGCAGAGGAGAGCGGTGGGGAGGGCGGCGACTGCCTTGGCGTTGATGGGGCGTTTCTGGTTCTGCTCGGTGTAGGGGCCGTGGTACGGCGGGGCGACGTACGGGTCGGGGATGTCTTGGTAGGTCGGCTGGTACGGCGGATCGTTGTACGGCGGGGCTATGAACGGGTCCGTGTAGGGCGGCTGGTACGGACCGGTGGACCATTCGAAGGGGTCGGTGGGTGGGTCGTCGGGAGGGGGTTCTGGTGGGCCGTCGAGGAGTTGGGCGTAGGCGGCGCGGCGGGTTGGATTGGTGAGGATCTCGTAGGCGCGGTTGAGTTTGGCCTGGTGGGAGGGGTCGCCGCCTACGTCGGTGTGGTGGCTGCGGGACAGCTTGCGGTAGCTGCGGCGGATTTCGTCGGCGTCGGCGTCGCGGCGTACGCCGAGGAGGGTCCAGGGGTCGGCGCCGTCCAGGTCGCGGAAGTCCCGGCTCGGGTTCATCGAGCGATGTCCGCCTGGTAGCAGACCAGGTGCCAGGCGGCGTGCTTCGGGTCGGCTCCGGCGGGCAGCGTGCGGTGCCCGGACGCGAACGTGACGGTGCGGTCGCCGGCCAGGTACAGCCACAGGTTGAGGTCTTCCTCGTTGCCGTAGTAGTACGACCGGTAGTGCTTGATCGGCTGCGACCCGAGGAACGGCGTCTGCAACCGCTGCTGCGCCTCCAGCGGAAGGTTGCCGAGGACACCGCGCATGTACGAGGTCAGCTCGAGCTGCGGTGCCGCCGGCGGCTGCTCGCCCTTTCCCCGGGACAGCAGGCGGGTCCGTGGGCGGGTCGGCAACTGCTGTACGACGGCGTGCTTGAGGCTCGACGGTACGAACGCGTCGACGTGTACGGTCTGCGTCCTCTGACCCTGCTGGTTGACCTTCGGCGTTGTCACGGCGAGCCCGTTCGTGCCGAGGACCACGGCGTACGGGCGGTCGCGCTCACGCTCGTGCCAGTCGGCCCACCACTCGACGGCGGGTCCTACCTTGCGCTCGATGTACGCCTTGACGTCGTTGGACAGCTCCGCCCACCAGTGGAACCGGTCCGGTCCCTCGATGAATCCGAGCGACCCCGCCTCGTGCGCCGCCGGAACGGCCGCTCCCTGTGAGCGCTCAACACCACCAGCAGGCCGCCGCGCGGCCGGGAAGCCCCGAGACTGCTCGGGCAGATTCTCACGACTCATGCGCGCCCGTCTGCATAGTGGAGAGCCTCCAACACCGCGGGGGGCACGGTCAACTCACCTTCGGCGTACCTGTGGACAACTCCTTCGCCCGGGTCAGCACAGCGTCGGTCATCGCCTCGGTGAGCTTGCCGGTGAAGGTGTTCTGCTGGCTCGGGTGGAAGCAGCCGAGGACCGTGACCTCGCCGTACGGCGTCAGGATCCGGTATTCGACGCCGTGCCCGAACTTCGGCCGTGGTCGCGGTACGTCGGCTCCGAGCGCGATCAGTCCCGCGAGCAGAGCGTCGTACCCGAACTTGCCGAGGCAGATGATCGCGCGGGTGCTGGGGAGTACGAGCTCGAGCTCGCTGCGATACCAAGGAGCACAGGTATCGCGCTCTGATGGCGTCGGTTTGTTCAAAGGCGGCGCGCAGCGGACGGCCGCGATCATCCGGGTCCGGATCAGCTGCAAGCCGTCGCCCGCATGTTCGCTAGTTGGTTGGTTCGCCAGTCCGACCCGGTGCAGCGCGGCGAACAGCCAGTCGCCCGAACGGTCACCGGTGAAGACGCGACCGGTCCGGTTCCCGCCGTTCGCGGCCGGGGCGAGACCGACGATGAGGATCTCCGGCTCGGCCACGCCCCAGCCCGCGATCGGCCGGCCCCAGTACGGCTGGTCCGCGAACGACTTGCGCTTGCCGACGGCAACATCTTCGCGCCACTGCACCAACCGCGGACAGGCCCGGCAGACCGACACCCGGGCGTCCAGCTCCGCGAGGTCATCGGTCGCGGCGAGCTCCACGACCTCGCCGGGATTGTGCGCCACCGGCGTGTCACTCGCCGCCGGATCCTCCGGCCAGCCCGTCCCCGGCGGCACCGGACTCTCGAACAACTCCCCCGTCAACGGATGCCGCAGCTTCATCCCACCAGGTTAGTGCGGCGGTTGGGGAGGATCGTGCACCCGATTCGGGCGAAAATCCTCCCCAACCCGGCGCGGTCAGGCAGCCAGCTTCTCTTCGGGGCGGGGGACGACGGTCGGGGGGGACAGCCGCCGGGCAGCCGGGATCGCCAGCGCCAGTACGACGGCCGCGGCGGCGAACGCGGACAGCAGGTAGAACGTCGTGGTGAAACCGGCCTCGGTCGGCAGACCTGACCGCTGGACGTGACCGGTGATGATCGAGCTGGCCAGCGCCGTACCGATCGAGCCGCCGATCGTCCGGATGTTGGCGTTCATGCCGGTGGCCACGCCGGTCTGTTCGCGCGGGACGTTCTGCACGATCAGGCTCGTCATCGCGGCGTACGCCAGGCCGAGCCCGACGCCGAACAGCGCGGTCGACAGCGCGACCTGCCACTGCGCGTCGTGGAACCGCGCGAACATCAGCGCCGCGATCAGGATCATCGACGACCCGGACACCACCTGCGTCTTCGCGCTGAACCGGGCCGCGAGCGGGCCGCTGAACGAACCGGCGACCGCCATCGTGACCAACATCGGCAGCATCAGTAGACCGGCCTGCGTCACGCTCGCACCGAAGCCGAACCCGGCCGCCTTCGGGATCTGCAGGAACTGCGGGACGAACGCGTACACCGCGAACATCGCGGCACCGAACAGCAGCGCGACCAGGTTCGTGGTCAAGACCGCCGGGCGGCGCATCATCCGCATGTCGATCAGCGGGTTCCGCGACCGGAGCTCGACCGCGATCCAGCCGGCGAACAGTACGGCGGCCAGCGCGAACAGTCCCGTCGTACGCAAGGAACCCCAGCCCCACGAGCGGCCGGTGCTCAACGGCAGCAGGAGCGCGATCAGCCATCCGGACAGGAACGTCGCGGCCAGCCAGTCGATCCGGCCGGGGACGCGGCTCGGGGACTCCGGGACGTAGCGCCGTACCAGCACGGTGGCGATCGCGACCACCGCCATCGGGATCCAGAACAGCCAGCGCCAGCCGAGCCACTCCACGATCGGGCCGGCGAGCACGATCCCGAGCCCGCCGCCGGCGGCGATGATGGCCGAGACGACGCCGACCACGGACGGGACACGCTCAGCCGGGAACTCGTCCCGGATGATGCCGAACGAGAGCGGGAACACGGCACCGCCGACGCCCTGGAAGATCCGGGCGGCGATCAGTACGCCGACGTTCGGCGCGAGGGCCGCGATCAGGCAGCCGATGGCGAGCGCGGCGAGCGCCACGAACAGCGTGCGCTCCTTGCCGGCCATGTCACCGATCCGGCCGAGCAGTGGGGTCGCCACGGAGACCGAGAGCAGCAGTGCGGTGAACACCCAGGTGACCGTGCCCGGGGTGGTGTGCAGGTCGTGCTGGATGACGGGCAGCGCCGGGCTGACCAGCGACTGCAACATGGAGAACGAGGCAACCACGGTGGCGAGGACCGCCAGCGTCACCCGTGGGTTGCCGGACCTGATGACAGGCATGCGGAAGTTCCTTCGGAACGGGAGGTGCCACGCGCCGGGACCCGGCGCGGATTTCCCCGGCCTGATAAAGTCGAGGTATGCCTCCACTATAACGGAGGGATGCCTCCGGTACAACCTGGTTAAGGTGAGCAGATGGTGAGCGAGAACAGGCCGGCGTTGCAGGTCGACGTACGGCGGCCGCAGCGGGCGGACGCGCGGCGGAACTTCGACGCGCTGCTCGCCGCCGCCCGGGACGCGTTCGCGACCAAGGGCGTGGGGGCGTCACTGGAGGACATCGCCCGCCAGGCCGGTGTCGGCATCGGCACGCTGTACCGGAACTTCCCGACCCGTCAGGACCTGCTCAACGCGGTCTACTTCGGCGAGATCGAGGAACTGTGCATCGCCGCGGACGAGGCGGCCGACCTGCCGCCGTGGGAGGCGCTGACGACCTGGTTGCAGCGCTTCGTCGGGTACGCCGCGACCAAGCGCGCGATCTGGGAGTCGCTGAACCGCGAGGCCGACAGCTTCCAGACGGCACGCGAGGCGATGTACGCGGCCGGTACGCCACTGTTCGAACGCGCCCAGGCGGCGGGCGAGGCGCGCACGGACGTCTCGTTCGACGACTTGCTGCGAATGGTCAGCGGCCTGACCGCCGCCGGCTTCGTCGACCAGGCCCAGCGTGACCGCGTCCTGGCCATCGCCCTGGACGGCGTCCGCGCTAGGTGAGGGAGAGGGCGACTCCGTCGAGGATGTCGTGTTCGGAGACCGTGAGGGTTTCGATCGGGAGGCGGTCGACCAGGCGTTGGAGGATGAGGGCGCCGGCGCCGATCACGTCGACTCTGCCGGGGTGGATGGAGTGGACCTTGGCGCGGTCCTCGTGGGTCGACTCGGTCAGCCAGGTGGTGGTGGCGCGGAGTTGAGCCTTGGTGAGGCGGGCGTGGTGTACGGCGGTTCGGTCGTACTCGGGGAGGTCGAGGGCTACCGCGGCGACGGTGGTGGCGGTGCCGGCTACCGCGATCAGGGCGCGGGCTTCGGGCAGTGGGACTGTGGTGGTGTCGAGCAGGGCGTCGATGTCGTGGGTGATGGCCGCAAGCTCGTCTACGGACGTCGGGTCGGTCGTGACGTGGCGTTCGGTCAGGCGTACCGAACCAATGTCGAGAGACTGGGCCGCTCGGACGCCGGTCGCGTCGCCGAGGACCAGTTCGGTGGAACCGCCGCCGATGTCTGTCACCAGGTACGGCGCTGGGAGGTCCAAGGCGGCGGTGGCGCCGCGGAAGCTGAGCTCGGCTTCCTCCTCACCGGAGATGATTTCCGGTCGTACGCCGAGGCGCTGTTCGATGCCGTCGAGGAAGGCGTCGCGGTTGCTGACGTCCCGGGCGGCGGAGGTCGCGACGAAGCGGATCCGGCTGACGGCCTGGGACTGAACAACAGCCGCGAAGTCCTCAGCAGCCTTGAACACCCGCGCCAGTGCCTCCGGCGCGAACGCACCCGTCGCATCCACACCCTGCCCAAGCCGCACGATCGTCATCCGACGATCCACCTCGACCAGTTGACCGTCGGCCAGGTCCGCAATCAGCAGACGGATCGAGTTCGTCCCACAGTCGATTGCGGCGACGCGGTCAGACACAGGGGCCCCGGCGGCCCCAGTCCTCGAGGGCTTGGAGGGTTTCGTCGCCTAGGGGGTTCACGCCGGGGCCGGCTGCCAGGGAGTGGCCGGCCAGGACGTGGAGGCATTTGACGCGGGTGGGCATGCCGCCCGCGGTGATGCCGGCGATTTCTTCGACGTGTTCGATCGACTCGCGGTGGGCGAGATACGACTCGTGGGCGGCCCGGTACTTCGCGGCCAGTTCGGAGTCCTCGGCGAGGCGGTCGGTCATGTCCTTCATCAGGCCCGACGACTCCAGCGTCCCGATCGCGGACGCGAGCCGCGGGCAGGTCACGTAGTACGTCGTCGGGAACGGCGTACCGTCCGGCAACCTCGGCTCGGTCTCGACCACGTCGGGGAGACCGCAGCTGCAACGGTGCGCGACCGAACGGATGCCCCGCGCGGTCCGGCCCAGCTGCTTGCTGACTGCTTCTTGGTCGGTAGGGCTGACGCTCACCGGGTCACCTTAGGCGACGGGGTGATGAGCTCCGCCGGCGTGGGCGTCGGGGTCGGCTTGGCGGCCGGCGCCGGCGGTGTGCCCGCACCCTGCACGCTCCCCCACAGCTTCGTGTACCAGGTCGGCTTCTGCGTGTCCGCCGTACCGTCCGAGGGCGCCGTCGGCTCCGGTGGGGCCCCGAGCGGCTTGCCGTCCGCGCCGATCACCCGGTACCCGACCTCGCCCGGCATCACCCAGCCGAGCCGCTGCCGCGCCTGCGCCTTCACATAAGCGTCGTCGCCCCAGCGGGTGATCTCGTCGTTCAGCTCGCCGACCCGCTTCTGCCGGTCCCGGATCTCCTGGTTCAGCGCGCTGATCTGCTGGTGCTGGTCGAACCACACCCGCAGGCTCTGCGCGTACGACACGATCAACGCGCCCAGCACGAGCAGCACAACGGCCGCCCGCCCGGTCAGGTTGCGCGACCCCCGGGTCCGCACGGGCTCGGCCGGCGTCCCCGCCGTACGGCGCTTGGGGGCCTCGCCCCGCCGGGCCGGTGGACGCGACTGGGTCCGGCTCGACGGACGCGAGCCGGGGCGTGCACCGGAATCCCGACGGGACGGCATACGGCGAACCTCCGAAAATGTCAGCCCTGGAAGCGCGGGAAGGCCGAGCGACCGGCGTACGTCGCCGCGTCGTCGAGCTCCTCCTCGATCCGGAGCAGCTGGTTGTACTTCGCGACCCGGTCGGTCCGCGCCGGAGCGCCGGACTTGATCTGGCCGCAGTTGGTCGCCACCGCGAGGTCGGCGATCGTCGTGTCCTCGGTCTCGCCGGAGCGGTGGCTCATCATGCAGGTGAAGCCGCTGCGGTGCGCCAGGTCGACGGCGTCCAGCGTCTCGGTCAGCGAGCCGATCTGGTTCACCTTGACCAGCAGGCTGTTCGCCGCCTTCTCGGTGATGCCGCGCTGCAGCCGCTCGACGTTGGTGACGAACAGGTCGTCGCCGACGATCTGGATCTTGCTCCCGAGCTGACCGGTCAGGCTCTTCCAGCCCTCCCAGTCCTCCTCGTTCAGCGGGTCCTCGATCGAGACGATCGGGTACGAGGCGACCAGGTCGGCGTAGTACGCGATCATCTCGTCGGCGGACTTCTTGCCGCCCTCGAACGCGTACACGCCGTCGGTGTGGAACTCGCTCGCCGCGACGTCCATCGCCAGCGCGATGTCCTTGCCCGGCTGCAGGCCCGCCTTCTCGATCGCGGTCAGGATCAGGTCCAGCGCGTCCCGGTTGCTCGGCAGGTCCGGCGCGAAACCGCCCTCGTCGCCGAGACCGGTGGACAGGCCGCGCTCCTTCAGCACCGCCTTCAGCGCGTGGTAGACACCCGCACCCTGCATCAGCGCCTCGCCGTACGTGGCCGCGCCGATCGGGGCAATCATGAACTCCTGCACGTCGACGTTGCTGTCCGCGTGCGCGCCGCCGTTGAGGATGTTCATCATCGGCACCGGCAGGACGTGCGCGTTCGGGCCGCCGACGTAGCGAAACAGCGGCAGGCCGGAGCTGTCCGCGGCCGCCTTCGCGACCGCCAGGCTGACGCCGAGGATCGCGTTCGCGCCGAGCTTGGCCTTGTTCGGGGTGCCGTCCAGGTCGAGGAGCGCCTGGTCGATCAGCCGCTGCTCGTGGACGTCGTACCCGACGATCTCCTTGTCGATGTCCTCGAGGATCGCGGTGACGGCCTTCTGGACGCCCTTGCCGCTGTACCGCTCCTTGTCGCCGTCGCGCAGCTCGACGGCCTCGAACTGGCCGGTGGACGCGCCCGACGGGACGGCCGCACGGGCGATGGTGTCGTCGTCGAGCAGAACCTCGACCTCGACAGTGGGGTTGCCGCGCGAGTCGAGGATCTCGCGCGCGCCGACGGCCTCGATGGTGGCCACATTGACTCCCAAGTTCTCGATGACGAATCGCTGCTGAGCCTAGTCCCCAGACCACCAGCCTCAGTGGACCGCGTCGGTCCTAACGATCGCATCCGGAGGTACCTCGCGCGTCAGTAACACTCCGTTGGGGGCCCGATAGACCTCCAAATCCCTGCAATCCACGCCCAGCAAGACTTCTACGCTCGTCCGCCGGCCGACATGACTGTCCTTCGCGGGTGCGAGATGGATGTGGGTACGACGTCCCGGCTTGAGCCCCTCTCGCCGGATTGCGGGCAGAGCGCCCCGATTGGTGCCGTGCCAGAGAAGGTCGTCGGGGTACACGCGTTCCCAACTGTTCTCCAACGCTTCACGTGTCACCGGCATGTTCTCGAGCGAATGGCCCTGGCAGGCGCGGATCCGGTCGCCGTCGACCTGCAACCGTTGTTTGTCGTTCTCGCGAACGGCCAGATCCAGGCGGTCGCGCGAGAGGTTGAGGAGTCGCAGCACGTCAGGGATCGCAGCCCAGCCGTCCGCACTCATCGTGAGACCGCGTTCACCCGCCGTGTGGCGCAGCAGCTTGGAGATCGCCCGGCTGTCGCGGCTCACGCCAGCACACCGCTACCTCTGAGCGTGGATCAGCACCACTGGGGGCCGACGACGCAGCCGGGTTGGGATGGTGTGGCGGAGGCGGGGGTTGTCCCGCCTGCTACTGCCAGGAGCACAAGTGCGGCGAACGCGGTCAACTTCTTTGCCATTTCGATCCCCAGACGACTCAGACTGCTCAACGCTTTCCCCGACTATCCCTCACCGGTCGGCTATCTGTCTCGCCCAATACCGAACGAACGCCGAGCGTCCTCCAGACCCTTCTGGTTCTCGGCGGGGCTGGAGATACCAGTGAGGAGGTTGGTGCTGATGCGCCACGCGAAGTAGCCGGCCTGCACGGCGTACCGGACGCGGAGGAAGACATCGAGGCAGCGGTCGATCTCGTCGGTCAGGTCCGGACGGCGTTCGAGGTACGCCGGTACGACGTCACGCCCGACGTATATCACCGCCGACGCGACGTCGTACAGAATCGGGCCGCGCATCGCGCTCCCCCAGTCGATGAGCGCGACCCGCCCGTCGGCCTGCCGCCGGAACGCCTCCGCGGCCGGGTCGCCGTGCAACCAGGCCCACGACACCGGGCCGAGGGCGATCGCGTCCGCCACCGCGCCCTCGACGGCCGGCCGGATCCACGGCGCGAGATCCAGCGACTCCTCGAACGGCAGCAGCAACCCGAGCCAGTCCGCGGTCTCACCGGACGCGAGCGGCGCGGCCGAGTGCACCCGACCGAGCACGTCACCGATCTCCACCTGATCGGAAGGCGCCAACTCCTCACCGTCGACGAAATCCAGTACGGCGACCTGCCGCCCGTCCACCCGCTCCACCAGCCGCCCACGCTTGCTCACCCGCGGCCGACCGCTGATCACCCCCGCATCGTCCAGCCGAACCGCCAACTCCAGCCCCGGCTCGAACGCAACATCCCCAGCCCCGACCACCTTCAACACAACCCGTTCCGAACCACAAACCGCCAGCCAGGTCGCCGAGTTCATCCCACCGGTCAGCACCTCCACCCCGGAAACCTTCAGATCCCAGTGCTCCCGCAGTACCTCGGCGACGTCCACGGGCCACACACTGCCAGGCATCGACGAGAGGCGCCGGTGAATTTCAGTCGAGCAGGCCGGTGCGGTGGGCGACGGCGGTGGCTTCGGTGCGGGTGGCGACGCCTAGTTTGCGGAGGATGCGGGCGACGTGGGTGGCGACGGTGTTCGGGGAGACGAACAGTTCGCGGGCGATCTCGGCGTTGGACAGGCCGCGGGCGAGGGTTCGCAGTACGACGACTTCGCGCTCGGTCAGGCCGTGGGCCGCGGGCTCCTCGCGGACCGCGGACAGGCCGGCCCGTTGGGTGAGTTCGTCGATCTCGGCGAGCAACGGGGGCGCGGACAGCTGGATCCCGATCTCCCGGGCCTCGTCCAGGCGGCGGCGCGCGCCCGGTTTGTTGTTCGAGCGCAGGGCGGCCGCCGCGCCGCCGACCAGTGTCAGGGCCAGCTCGTGGACGTCGTACGCCGTACGCCAGGCGTCGACCGCCGCGTCCCACGCCGCGACCGTACCGGCCTCGAAGGCGTCCCCGGTCCGCAACACCGCATCGACGATCGGCCAGCGATCCGAGTCGGGCAATCGCTTCCGGACCAGTCCCGATCGCGCCGGCACCTGCCGCCGTCGGCCGGACGTGGTCCGTTCCAGCCGTAGCGCCGCGAGGTAGAGCCGGGCCGTGACCACGACATCGGCGGCCGGCCAGTCCGACATGACATCCATCGCCTCGGCGAGCAACCGATCGGCCGCCGGAACGTCGTCGTTGCCGACGGCAAGCGCCATCTGGACCGGCAGGCGCTGCAACCCGACCTCGCTCGCCGCGCCGGACGGCGGCACGGCCATCTGCGCGAGCTGGTCAGCCGCCTCGTCGTACCTGCCACGCCGTACGGCGATGACCGCGACCTCCAGCCGCAGCGACGCCTCGTACCAGGGCGGCGGACCGTCCGCGAGCGCGTTGTCGACCAACTCGAGGGCCTCGTCCCAGCGACCCAACGAGATGAGCACCTCCGCCCGGTTCTGCGCCAGCATCGAACCCCTGGCACGCATCCGGCCCCACTGCTCCGCTTGCTGCTCGGCCCCTTCGAGCAGAATCACCGCTTCCTCGGGACGCCCGGCATCGGCGAGCGCGCGACCTTCCCATTGCAGCGACGTGAGATACGTGTGGTGGTCGCCGCAGGCTTCAGCCGCCCGCCGCGCGTCCTGCATGAGCTCCTGAACCACGCCCGGGCCGCCGTCCGTGTGCAGCGCGACACCGCCAACGGCCAACCGCGCATCGGCGAGCGCCTGGTCGTCACCGATGCTCTCCGCCAGGTCGAGCGCCTGCGCCGCATGCCGGCTCATCTCCGGTCCGGGTGTGCCGACCAACTCGGTGAAGGCCAGACCGGACAGCAGCCGGCTGCGCAGTACGTCGTCGACACCTTCCGGTACGAGTTCCACCGCGCGCGACAGGTCGTCACTCCCACTGCCGTCGATCCGGCAGCGCAGCAGGCCACGCAGCCGCAGCAGCCGAGCCACTCGTAGCGGTTCGGCAACTGGATCGATGGCCGCCAGCGCGGCGGTCGCGTGCTCGACCCCGGTGTGTGAGCGACCGGTGGCGTACGCCGCGGCTACGGCCAACTCCTGTACAGTTGCCCGGCTGACCCCGATGTCGTCCGAGTCGGACCACAACTCGAGGACTCGGCCGAGCAGGTTCAGCTGCTCGTCGTACGCGTACTGCCGCTCGGCCGTCGCAGCAGCCTGCCACGCCGCCATCAACGCCTTGTCCGGTTGCCCAGCCACGCGCCAGTGCTCGGCCAGCGCCGCCGACGACTCGGACCGCGCCTCGATCACCGACGCGAACCGTGCATGCAGGCGACGCCGTTCTCCCGGCAGCAGTGCGCCGTACACCGCCTCCCGGATCAGGTCGTGCCTGATCACGTAGTCGGTGTCGAGCACGGCGAGCTGGTGACGCTCGATCAGCTCCCGTACGGCGTCGTCGACCGGCTCGCCGGCGACCTCGGACAGCAGGTCGTCCGGCACCGCGCCGCCGGCCACCGCGATCATCGCGAGCACCTTGCGCGCAGCGGGCGAGAGGTCGGTGACTCGGCCGAGCAGCAGCTCGGTGAGCCCTTCGGAGGAGTCCGCGCCGGATGCGTACAGCGCTTCGACGAAGAGCGGGTTTCCGCTGCTACGACGGTGGATCTCGCTGCTGGTCAGGGCATGTGGGGCACGACCGTCGAGCGCTGCGAGCAGCTCGCTGACCTCCTGTCGGCCCAGTGGGGCCAGCTCGAGGCGGACCACTTCAGCACGCCGGCCGAGTTCGGACAGCAACTGCCGGGTGGGATGTCCTGAGGGCAGCTCGCCCGTACGTGTCGTAGCGATCAGCAGTACGGCGGAGGTGCCGAGGTTCCGTACGAGGTACACGAGTAGCTCGCGGCTGGACGCGTCTGACCAGTGGAGGTCCTCCACGACCAGGACCAAGGGGCGTTCGGCAGCCACCCCCGCGAGCAGGCCGAGCACCTCGCCGAACAGCCGGACGTGACCCGCTGGTCGTTCCGGCAGTTCCGACAGTTCCGGCAGCCACCCCGCGAGCGCGGTACCGCCGGAGGGCAGGGCCGCGGCGAGGCGGTCCGGGCCCCACTCGCGCAGCAGGTTTCGCAGGATCGCGAGGAACGGCGCCCACGGCGTACCATCCGCGCCGAGTTCGAGGCAGCCGCCGGTCAGCACCATCGGGTCGCCGTCGAAACCCGCGACCGCGGTCGAAACGAGGCGGGACTTCCCGATCCCGGCCTCCCCCGAGACCAGCACGGTGACGGGCTCTCCGGTACGAGCCCGTTCGTAGGCTCCGCGCAGCGCGGCGAGCTCGGCTCTGCGATTGATCAACACCGGACTGACAGCGGCCCCCATGCGGGTCATCCTCGCATCCCCCGGGTTCCGGACGAGATGTCGTCAGGTCTGGTGACGACTCGGGGGCGGGCCTGCGGCGAGAGTTTGAGAAACAGCCCGAACTCCCGAGGAGAACATCATGAATCGCACCGTGGTCGGCAACATCTCGCTGTCGCTCGACGGCCGCGTCAACGGCCCCGGCGGGGACTACGACATGAGCTGGATCGCCCCGCACGCCGTCACGCCCGCGTCGCTGGCGCACATGATCCGCGTGACATCGCCTGCGACCACCGCGCTGCTCGGCCGGAAGAACTACCAGGGCTTCGGCGGGTACTGGCCGACGGTCGCCGACGACGAGACGGCGCCGGCGGAGAGCCGCGCGTTCTCACGCTGGCTCAACGAGGTCGAAAAGGTCGTCTTCTCGACCACCCTGTCCGAGGCCCCGTGGGAGAACAGCCGCATCGCCGCCACCGACCCAGTCGCCACGGTCAAGGAACTCCGCCAACAGGAGGGCGGCGACATCGTCGTACTAGCTAGCTCCACCGTAATCCGCACCCTCCTCGCCGCCGACGCCCTCGACCGCCTCTCCATCACCCTCTGCCCCGAACTGGTAGGCGTCGGCGTCCCCCTGTTCGACGAAACCACCAAGCCCTCCTCCTGGACCCTCACCAACTACACCCCCACCGAATCAGGCGCCCTCTGCCTCCAATACGACCGCCCCCACCCCGCCTAACCCCACCACCGGCTTGCCCCACCCCCACCGCCCCGCCCCACGACCGCTCGCACACCACCTGACCCCACCACCGGCCCGTCACACCACCAACCGCCCCGCCGCACAACCCCCCACACCACCAGACCCCACCGCCAACCCCTCACACCCCCAACCGCCCCACCCCACAACCACCCCCACACCAGCCGACCCCCACCAGCTCGTCCCCCACCGACCGTCCCCCGCACAAACACTCGACACCACCACCGGGTCGCCTCACTCCCGACGCCCCTCTGCACGACCGCCCCACACACGACCCGACGACACCACCGGGTCATCACACCACTGACCGTCCCGCCGCACAACCGCCCACACACCACCTGACCCGGCACCGGGCCGTCACACCACCAACCGCCCGCCACACAACCACTCGCGCACCACCGGACACCCCTGGCGGGTTGTTTCAGCACTGACGTCCTGCAACAGGCCATCGCCGAAACAACCCACCAGCCGCCAGCTGATGAACTCGCCCTCCCCGCCCGAGGGGGCCGGCGCGTCGGTGGGTGCGGGCGGGTCGGCGGGTGCGGGCGGGTCGGCGGGTGCGGGCGGGTCGGTGGGTGCGGGCGGGTCAGCGGGTGCAGGCACGGGGCCTCGGGGGGCGGGCGCAGGTACGTCGGCGGGCGCGGCGCATCGGCGGGCGCGGCGCATCGGCGAGTGCGGATGCGTTCGCGGGTGCGGATGCGTTCGCGGGTGCGGATGCGTTCGCGGGTGCGTCGCGTGAGGGCGCGTTCGCGGGTGTCGCGGGGTGCGGGTGCGGTCAGGTGTTTTCGGCGGCGCGGATCTGGTCGGTCAGCGCGGCTACAGCGGTCCGGAGCGCCTGCTCGGCGTCGACCCCGGCCGCCCGGGCCTCCCGGACGATGGCCAGCAGTTGCTGACCGATCCGCTCAGCATCCCGTCCCGCGTCGGACGGGGTGACCGCATCCGCGGGCGAGGGCGCGTCGGCGGGTGCGTTGACGGGCGCGGATGCGTCGGCGGGCGCGGGTGTAGGCGCGTCGGTGGGGAGGATCTTGGTGGCGCGGCCTAGGACTTTGTCTGCCAGGGCTAGGGCGGGGAGGGCGAGGGGGATGCCTTCGAGGACTGAGGAGCGTTGTTTTTCGGCGGCTTTGATGGTTTCCCAGTTGGCTTCGACGGCGGCGGCGTCCGCGGCGGCGACGGTGCCGAACACGTGCGGGTGGCGGCGGATCAGCTTCTCTACGATGCCGCCGGCGACGTCGTCGATCGTGAAACCTTCGTCGCCGTCGTCCTCGGCGACGCGGGAGTGGAAGGCGACCTGGAGGAGCAGGTCGCCGAGCTCCTCGCGGAGGTGGTCGCGGTCGCCGGTGTCGATTGCCTCGAGCGTCTCGTACGTTTCCTCGAGCAGGTACTTCGCCAGGCTCTCGTGCGTCTGCTCCTGGTCCCACGGGCAGTTCCGCCGTAGCCGGTCCATCACCCGGACCAGGTCGATCAGCCTGGATCCCGGTACGTCGTACGAGCCATGCAGGATCTCCACGTCGTACGCCGGCCGCGGCTCACGCGCCAGCTGGTCCGCCACCACACGCAGCAACCCGGGCTCTCCGTCGTCGCCGGCCAGCCAAGCGACCGCTCGCCCGGCCGAGGCCGCAGCCGAAAGCCAGCCCCAGTGCTCGGCGACCCCGCCGTCAACCTGCGTGACAGCAAGCCCTGACCCGACCACCGCCTGCACATCCGCCCGCAGCACCCGCTCCGCCCCAGCGGGCGGGGGAAGGGACGAGGCGGGGGTCGATGGGTCGCCGGCGGGCGTGGACGAGGAGCCGGCCGCACCACCGGCGAGGTCGAGCGTGGACGACGAGCCAGCCGCACCACCGGCAGGGTCGGGCGTGGACGAGGCCCCGGCCGCACCACGGGCGGGGTCGGGCGTGGACGAGGAGCCGGCCGTACCGCCGGCTGGGGTACCTGCTGCGCCGATGGCGAAGGCCGCTTCGAGGGCTTGCCAGGCGGCGCGGGTGAGTAGGCCGGGCGCCACCCGGGGGCTGGTCAGCAGGATCGTGACCCGGCCGGCCTCAGCTGCGTCCTCGGTCACCGGAAGGTGCTCAGCCCTGGCCCTGGCCTTGGCCTTGGGCTTGTTGGGCGGCGTCTTGGGCGGCCTTGCGCTTGGCGGCGGTCTGCTCGGACTCCTTGGACAGCGAGCCGGAGATCGTGCTGTCGAGGGTGCCGTCGCTCCACTTGCCGAACCGCGGGGCGATCTCGACGTCGATGTTCTTGGCCGCGTCCCGGACCGCGAGGACGCCCTGCTGCAGCTTGGACTGGTCCTGCAGGTCCTTCACGGTGCCACCGACGAGCTTGACGGTGATCATCGACGCCGTACCGACCGCGTTCAGGAAGTCGCGCGTCTTGGGGTCGCTCTGGAACTTCGAGAACATCGCCTGGTCGTCACCGACCGCGTTCAGTGCCGCGGCGCTGGTCTCGGCCGGGCTGACCGTGATCGACTTCTGCTGACCGACCTCGGCGACCAGCGCGTTGCTGACCAGCGTGTTCAGCGCGGCGGTCGAGTTGAAGTTCTGGCCCAGCGCCGTGGTGACCGCCCGCGAGGTGCTGTCGACGTCGCTGACGCTGATCTCGGTCTTGCCGACGACGGCCGCCGCGCCCGGATGCGTGCCCGCCGCGCAACCGCCGGTCAGCAGCACGATCGCCGCCACCGCACCGAGTGCCCGAAGCCGTGTGCTCACCGAAATCTCCTCGTATCTCACTAAAGGTCTACGCCGGCACCACAATAGGTTCGGCGATCACGTCGTCGATCAAGCGGGTGCACCACTGCAGCAGCTCCTGGTCACGGAGCGGCTGACCGCCGATCTGCCGGGTGGCAGGTCTCGGCACCAGAATGGTATGCAACTGCAGCTTCACCAGACTCTTCGGGTACAGCCTGTTCAGCCGCAGCACCTTGGAGTCGGGCAACTCGACCGGCCCGAACCGGATCAGGTTGCCCTGCAGCGTGACGTCGTGCAGCCCCGCCCGCCGGGCGTGGTTGCGGAACTTCGCCACCTCGATCAGGTTCAGCACCGGCTGCGGGATGTCGCCGTACCGGTCGTGCAGCTCCTCGACCAGCTCGGCGATGCCGTCCTCGTCGCGAACCGCTGCGAGCCGCTGGTACATCTCCAGCCGGAGCCGCTGCGACGGGATGTAGTCGTGCGGCAGGTGCGCGTCGATCGGCAGCTCGATCTTGACCTCGGGCTCTTCGGCCTGGGTGTCGCCGCGGTACTCCGCGACCGCCTCGCCGACGAGCCGTACGTACAGGTCGAAGCCGACGTCCGCGATGTGCCCGGACTGCTCGCCGCCGAGCAGGTTGCCGGCGCCGCGGATCTCCAGGTCCTTCATCGCGACCGCCATCCCGCCACCGAGGTCGGCGTGCTGGGCGATCGTGGCGAGCCGGTCGTGCGCGGTCTCGGTGAGCGGCTTCTCAGGCGGGAAGAAGAAGTACGCGTACGCGCGTTCCCGGCCGCGGCCGACGCGCCCGCGCAGCTGGTGCAGCTGGGACAGGCCGAGCAGGTCGGAACGCTCGACGATCATCGTGTTCGCGTTCGAGATGTCGATCCCGGACTCGACGATCGTCGTACACACGATCACGTCCGAGCGCTTCTCCCAGAAGTCCTGGATGACCTGCTCGAGCGTGTGCTCGTTCATCTGCCCGTGTGCCACGCTGACGCGTGCTTCCGGTACCAGCTGGCGGATCCGGGCAGCTGCCTTCTCGATCGTGTTGACCCGGTTGTGGACGACGAAGACCTGACCCTCGCGGAGCAGTTCGCGCCGGATCGCGGCGGTCACCTGGTGTTCGTCGTACGCGCCGACGAACGTCAGCACCGGGTGCCGTTCCTCCGGCGGGGTGGCGATCGTGGACATCTCGCGGATGCCGGTGATCGACATCTCCAGCGTCCGCGGGATCGGGGTCGCGGACATCGTCAGTACGTCGACCGCGGTCCGCAGCCGCTTCAGCTGCTCCTTGTGCTCGACGCCGAACCGCTGCTCCTCGTCGACGATCACCAGGCCGAGGTCCTTGAACTGCACCTCCCCGGACAGCAACCGATGCGTACCGATCACGACGTCCACGGACCCGTCGGCCAGACCGTCGAGCGCGTCCTTGGCCTCCCGGTCGGTCTGGAACCGTGACAGCGCCGCCACGTTCACCGGGAACGCCGCGTACCGCTCGGTGAAGGTCGCGTAGTGCTGCTGCACGAGCAGTGTCGTCGGCACCAGTACGGCGACCTGCTTGCCGTCCTGCACCGCCTTGAACGCGGCCCGGACAGCGATCTCGGTCTTGCCGTATCCCACGTCTCCGCAGACGATCCGGTCCATCGGCATGACGCGTTCCATGTCGTGCTTCACGTCGTCGATGGTGGCGAGCTGGTCCGGCGTCTCCACGAACGGGAACGCGTCCTCGAGCTCGCGCTGCCACGGGGTGTCCTTCGCGAACGCATGCCCCTTGGTCGCCTGGCGCGCGGCGTACAGCTTGATCAGCTCGCCGGCGATCTGCCGGACGGCCTTGCGGGCGCGGCCCTTGCGCTTGGCCCAGTCGCCGCCGCCCATCTTGTCCAGCGTCGGCTGCTCGCCGCCGACGTACCTCGTGACCTGGTCGAGCTGGTCGGTCGGTACGTACAACCGGTCGCCGGGCTGGCCGCGCTTGCCCGGCGCGAACTCGATCACGACGTACTCGCGGGTCGCCTTCTGCGAACCGGTGCCGACGGTCCGCTGCATCATCTCGACGTACCGGCCGACACCGTGCTGTTCGTGCACGACGAAGTCGCCGGGCTGGAGCTCGAGCGGGTCGATCGTCTTCTTCCGCCGCGACGGCATCCGTTGCGCCGAACGGCGTTCGGCCGCCGACCGCTGGCCGGCCAGGTCGTTCTCGGTGAGTACGGCGAACTTGATGCCGTCGGCAATGAACCCGTGGTCGAGCTGACCCTGCGAGATCAGTACGACGCCCGGCTCCGGGATCTCCTCGATGCCCTCGACCGCCCGCGCGGGCAGCTCGGCCTCGGAGAACACCTCGGCCAGCCGCTGCGCCGGACCGTGTCCTTCGGTCACGCAGACGACCCGCCAGCCGTCGCGCAGCCAACCGCGGATGTCCTCGGCCGCCCGCGCGGTCTCACCGCGGTACGGGTCGACCTCGTGGACGGCAAGGATCCTGCTGGTGACCGCGCCGGCCTCGGTGTCGATGTCGAACGCGATCCGCTCGCCCATCGAGTCCCGCAGCTCGGGACCGTCAACCGGAGCGGCCGCGAACGGCGACAGGCTCCACCACGCGAGGCCCCTGCTCAGCGCCTGCGAACGGACGTCGCCCAGCGACATGTACGCCGCCGCGCCCAGGTCGATCGGGGCCTCGCCACCACCCGCGGCGGCGGCCCACGACGCCTCCAGGAACTCCTGGCTGGTCGCGACCAGGTCGTGCGCCCGCGCCCGGACCCGCTCGGGGTCGCTGACGACGACGTGCGTACCGGCCGGCATCAGGTCGACGAGCAGCTCCATCTTGTCGACCAGCACCGGCGCCAGCGATTCCATGCCCTCGACGGCGTGGCCCTCGGCAAGCTTCTCGAACAGCTCGGCCAGCTCGGGGTGCTCCTTGGCGAGTACGCCGGCCCGCGCGCGGACCTCGTCGGTGAGCAGCAACTCCCGGCACGGCGGCGCCCACAGGCCGTGTTCGGCGATCTCGAGCGAGCGCTGGTCGGCGACCGCGAAGTACCGGATCTCCTCGACGTCGTCGCCGAAGAAGTCCACCCGCAGCGGGTGTTCCTCGGTCGGTGGGAAGACGTCGATGATGCCGCCGCGGACCGCGAACTCACCGCGCCGCTCGACCAGGTCGACCCGGTGGTACGCCGCGCCGGCGAGGCGCTCGACGACGTCGTCGAGCTCGACCGTGTCGCCGACGTGCAGCTGGACCGGCCTCAGGTCCGCGAGGCCCGCGACCTGTGGCTGCAGGACGGACCGCACCGGCGCGACCAGGATCCTGATCGGCCCGGTCGTCTCGTCGGACGGGTCGGGGTGCACGAGACGACGCAGTACGGCGAGTCGTCGGCCGACGGTGTCCGAGCGAGGGCTCAGGCGCTCGTGCGGAAGGGTTTCCCAGGCTGGGTAGTACGCGACTGTGCCCGGCTCCTCGACGAGGCACTGCAGGGCCTCGGTGAGCTCCTCGGCTTCGCGGAATGTGGCGGTGACAGCCAGAACCGGGCGGTCGGCGCCCTTCGCGGCCGCGGCGATCGCGGCCAGCAGGACCGGGCGCACCGGGCCGGGCGCGCTCAGGTCGAGGGTCGTGGCGCCGTCGGAGCGGGCGTCACGGACGGCCTCGGACACCACCGGATCGGTGATCAGGGTGTCGACCAGACCGCTGAGCTTCACGAGTTGTACTTCCCTTGGGTTGCTTCGAGGCCGTCGGTGAGCAGGCATTCGACGGCGTCCGCGGTCCGGTCCACGGCGAACGGGAGGTCCTTGCGTTCAGCCGCGGAGAACTCGTTGAGGACGAAGTCGGCGGGCGCCTGCCGGCCCGGCGGACGACCCACACCGAACCGGACTCGATAGTACTCACCGGTGCCAAGCGATTTCCGCACCGATTTCAGTCCGTTGTGGCCGTTGTCGCCGCCACCGAACTTGCACCGCAGGACGCCGAAGTCGATGTCCAGTTCGTCGTGTACGACGACCAGGTTGGCCGGGTCGAGCTTGAAGAACTTCAGCAGCCCCGACACCGGCCCGCCCGACTCGTTCATGTACGCACGGGGCTTGGCCAGTACCGTCCGCAGGCCGCTGATCCGGGTCTCGATCACCTCGGCCTTGACCTGCTTGCTCTGCTTCCACTTCGCACCGGTGCGGGCAGCCAGCTCGTCGGCGACCAGGTGCCCGATGTTGTGCCGGGTGCGGGCATACGAAGGGCCGGGATTCCCCAGTCCGACGACCAACCACACGTCGTCCGCCACGGATCCCGGCCCTCCAGAAAGTTCGGCTGTGCTGCTACCGAGCTGCAGACTACTCGGCGGTGGCGGCCACCGGCTCGTCGGCAACGGTCGGCTCGTCCCGCTCGATGCCGGCCTCGGCCTCGGCCTCGGCGAGCTCCGCGTCGACCTGCTCGGCGGTCGGCTGGGCGGTGACGTTCACGATCAGGGTGTCCGGCTCGATCGCCAGCGTGGTGCCGGTCGGGAGCTTCAGGTCGGAGGCGTGGATCTGAGCGCCGATCTCCAGGCCCTCGATCGACACGGTGACACCGTCGGGGATGTGCGTCGCCTCGGCCTCGACCAGGATGCTCGGCGCCTCGAGCACGACCAGCGCGTCGCTGACGGCCTCGCCCTCGAGGTGCACCGCGATGTCGACGTGGACCTTCTCGCCGCGGCGGACGATGACCAGGTCGACATGCTCGATGAAGCCCTTCAGCGGGTCCCGCTGGACCTGCTTCGGCAGCGCGAGGTGCGACTCGCCGCCCTCGACCTCGATCATCAGCAGGGCGTTCGCGGTCTTCAGCGCCAGCATGGTGTCGTGACCGGGCAGCGTGATGTGCACGGGGTCCGTGCCGTGGCCGTACAGCACGGCGGGGACCTTGTTCTCCCGGCGGATACGGCGGGCAGCACCCTTGCCGAACTCCGTACGCGATTCGGCTTGGATCTTGACCTCGGCCACGACTGAACTCCTCAAAAGCGTTGCGGTGATCTGTTGTCTGGATAACTCGGCTGCGGCCTCAGCGGGCGCCTGCTGACCCCGGAGAAGGCGTCAGGCAACGAACCACCGCGTCGATCACGGAGCCGCGCCCTGCACTTCTCGGGGGGCGTCCCTCGCCGAGGCAACCAAAACAGTCTACCCACGACCGCGCCCAGACGGGAAATCCGTCGCCCACCGGCACTTTGCTCCACCTCCGCCCCCGTCCAGGTCACCCGTTTCCGGCCGTCGAGCCGCCGAGTCGTGGGAATGGGCGCGGAATCGCGGAGAATTCGCGCCTCTTCTCACGACTCGGCGAAGGGGGTAGTGCCATTCGCCACGACTCAGTGTCAGCTGAGCCGGGTCCAGACATCGCGGAGCGCGCGGGCCGCGGCACCCTCGAGGCCGGCGTCGTCGAGCGTCTCGGCCAGTTCGTCGAACTCCGGCCCCCAGCGCCAGGCGACAGCCCGGAGCTGATCGGGCAGGTTCGGGTCCTTCAGCGAGCCGCCGTCAGCGCGGGTCTGCTGGGCGACGAGCGCGGCTGTCACACCGTGCTTCTCGGCCAACTGGAACGCCAGGACGGCGAGCGCAGCCTTGCCCTTGTTGTAGAGCGCGTACGACGACTTCGCGGCACTGGCCGCACCCGGTTCCGCGCCGACGACCATCGGCGTCACCGCCGTACCGGCCCACAACGCCGCGACCTGGTCGGCCGCCGTACCGGACAGCATCAGATGCGTCGGACTCGGTCCACCGGTCGGCGGCGGTCCGACCACGCCGGCGTCGACGAACGTCGCATCGGGTACGGCGGACTGCGCCTCCCGCAGCGACGCCGGCGACAGCGGATTCGCCTCGACGTACAGGCCCGCGAACCCTTCCCGCCCGACCTGCTGCGCGATCTCGACGGCGCCTTGCGGGGCGCACGAACAGAGGACGACGTCGGCGTGGCGGACTGCCTCTGCGAACGGCGTACCGATCAGGCCCGCCTCATCGGCGCGTACCTTCGACGCCTCGCTGCGGCCGTCCGGGACCCAGTGCACCGCGTGCCCGGCGACCACCAGTTGAGCAGCGAGCTTGGACCCCATCGCACCGGGGTGGAACACCGCGATCCGCATCCGCCATCCGATCGTTCGATCCGGTCAGTCACCGCCAAACCTATGCCAGTGACGGCCCGCGCCGAACGGTTGCCAGCTCGCCCGATGCGGGTGCAGCGTGGAAGGAACAGCGGCTCTCAGGGGGAGGGTTCCATGAGCGAGAACGCGTTCGGGCGCCGCCAGGCGCTGCGGGGTGCGGGAATTGCGGCAGGAGGAGTAGCGGCGGCCGGTCTGGCGACCGCGGCGCCGGCGATGGCCGACGGAGGCCACGGCAACGGATTGCTCGGTAGCTGGATGTGTGTGCGGCAGGACACCGGGTCGTCCGACAAGATCCGGTTGGTGCTGAGTTTCGCGGGCGGCGGGGTGGTTCTGTCGCACGACATCAGCCCGGCGGGGCCGCCGTTCACCGGTACGTGGGCCGCGCAGGGGAAGTCGTTCCGGCTGACCATGTGGACCGGGGCGACCGGCAACCAAGGTCCGGGCTCGGTCGGTCCGACGATCCGGGTACGGGCGTGGGGCTCGGTGTCGCACGGCCGGCTCACCGCGAAGTACCAGGTCACCGTGTTCGCGCCGATGAGCGAAACCCAGGTCATCGACTCCGCCACCGGCACCGTGACCGGCCGCCGAATCAGCGCCTGACCGAGCGCCGGATCACCGCCTGACCAGCGGCCGGATCAGCGCCCGCCGGGCGCCGGGCCGACGCCTGCCGGGTGGTGCGGCCCGGCGTCGGGACCCCTCGGGATCGGCGCCGGGTGCCGGGCAACGGCGTACGACGCGCGTACGACGGCTCGCCCGGCGCACGCCGGCGTCCGGGGCTCCGTCGGCAAACCGTTCGGCGTCAGGCGCGGCCGTCGAAGAGGCTGGTGACCGAGCCGTCCTCGAAGACCTCGCGGATCGCCCGGCTGATCAGCGGCGCGATCGACAGCTCGGTGAGCTTGTCGAAGCGGCGCTCCTCGGCGATCGGCAGCGTGTTCGTGACGATCACCTCGCTGGCATGGCAGTTCTTCAGCCGGTCCACCGCGGGACCCGACAGGATCGCGTGCGTGGCCGCGATCACCACGTCCGCGGCACCGTCGTTGATCAGCGCGTCGGCGGCCTTGGTGATCGTCCCGGCGGTGTCGATCATGTCGTCGACCAGGATGCAGACCCGGCCCTTGACCTCACCGACGACCCGGTTCGCGACGGTCTCGTTCGGCCGGTCGATGTCGCGGGTCTTGTGGATGAACGCCAGCGGTGCACCGCCCAATCGAGCCGACCACTGCTCGGCGACCTTGATCCGGCCGGCGTCCGGCGAGACCACAGCGAGCTGCTGGTCGCCGTACTTCTCCGCGACGTACGAGCTCAGGATCGGCAGCGCCATCAAATGATCGACCGGACCGTCGAAGAAGCCCTGGATCTGTGAGGTGTGCAGGTCCACACAGATCAGCCGGTTCGCGCCCGCGGTCTTGAACAGGTCGGCCATCAGCCGGGCCGAGATCGGTTCGCGGCCGCGGTGCTTCTTGTCCTGCCGGGCGTACCCGTAGAACGGCAGCACCACGGTGATCCGCTTGGCCGACGCCCGCTTCAGCGCGTCGACCATGATCAGCTGCTCCATGATCCACTCGTTGATCGGCGAGGTGTGGCTCTGGATCACGAACGCGTCGCTGCCCCGGACCGACTCCTCGAACCGGACGTAGATCTCGCCGTTGGCGAAGTCGTACGCCTGGGTCGGCACCAGGCCCGACCCGAGCTCGGTGGCCACCTCCTCGGCGAGACCGGGATGCGCCCGGCCGGAGAAAACCATCAGGTTCTTCTCGGTGGTTCGTTTCATCCCGCTCATCGCCCGCGCCTCCCGTTGTCCTTCTCAGGCCTGCTGCTCGTCCGATTGGCCGGCCGGCTGCTGCTCCGGCTGCTCGGCCAGTGCCGCTTCCGCCGCCGCAGCGGTCTTGGTGCCGGCCCGCTTGCGCGCGACCCAGCCCTTGATGTTGCGCTGCCGCCCGCGGGCGACCGCGATCTCGCCGGGGCCGACGTCCTCGGTGAGCGCCGTACCGGCCGCCAGGTACGCGCCGTCGGCGATCGTCCGGGGCGCGACGATGACCGAGTTGCTGCCGATGAACGAGTACTTGCCGACGTGCGTGGGGTGCTTCGCGACGCCGTCGTAGTTCGCGAAGATCGTGCCGGCGCCGATGTTCGCGCCCTCGCCGATGGTCGCATCGCCGGCGTACGTCAGGTGCGGGACCTTGGCGCCGTCGCCGATGGTCGAGTTCTTGGTCTCGACGAAGGTGCCGATCTTGCCCTTCACGCCGAGCCGAGTGCCCGGGCGCAGGTAGGCGAACGGGCCGACGGACGCGCCGTCGCCGATCACCGCGAGCGAGCCGTGGGTGCGGATGATGGTCGCGTTCTCGCCGACCTCGACGTCGGTCAGCGTGGTGTCCGGGCCGATCGACGTACCGCTGCCGACCACGGTCGCGCCGTGCAGCTGGGTGTTCGGCAGCAGCGTGACGTCACGGGCCAGGTCGACGGTCTGGTCGACCCAGGTGGTGTTCGGGTCGACGATCGTGACGCCCTCGCGCATGTGCTTGAGGAGGGTGCGGCGGTTCAGCTCGGCGCGGAGCGTGGCGAGCTGGACGCGGTCGTTCACGCCCTCGGTCTGCATCGCGTCGTCGGTCACGTGCGAGCCGACCCGCTTGCCGTCGCTGCGGGCGATGCCGAGGACGTCGGTCAGGTACAGCTCGCCCTGCGCGTTGTCGGTGGTGAGGCGGCTGAGACCGTCACGGAGCGTAGCGGCTTCGAAGACGTAGATGCCGGCGTTGATCTCGGTGATCGCTCGCTGCTCCGGGGTCGCGTCCTTGTGCTCGACGATCGCGGCGACCGTACCGTCGGTGTCCTGCACGATCCGCCCGTAGCCGGTCGGGTCGGGGACCTTCGCGGTCAGCACCGTGACGGCGTTGCCGTCCTTGTCGTGCGCTGCGACCAGGTCGTGCAGCGTCTCCGCCTCGAGCAGCGGAACGTCACCGGATGTGACGATCACGGATCCGTCGAAGGTGTCCGGTACGGCGGTCAGACCGGCCCGTACGGCGTCGCCGGTACCCAGCTGCTGCTCCTGGACGGCGGTCCGGGCCTCCGGGTCGATCTGCTTCAGGTGCTCCTCGACCAGCTCCCGGCCGTTGCCGACCACGACCACGAGGTGTTCGGGGCTGAGCGCCCGGGCGGTGAGCACAGCGTGACCGACGAGACTGCGCCCGCCGATCTCGTGCAACACCTTCGGGGTCGCCGATTTCATCCGGGTTCCCAGACCGGCGGCCATGATGACGACCGCCGCGGGGCGATGGGAAG
This sequence comes from Kribbella jejuensis, assembly GCF_006715085.1. NCBI lineage: Bacteria > Bacillati > Actinomycetota > Actinomycetes > Propionibacteriales > Kribbellaceae > Kribbella > Kribbella jejuensis. The sequence goes on from NZ_VFMM01000001.1 coordinate 1,669,465, forward strand.
TCACGCGGTCTTCTCCTCGAGTTCCCTGCGAGTTCTTTCAACCAGTATCAGCACAGGCACCCGAAACAGCGCCCGCGCAAGCCTACTTGCTCCCCGGAACCACCACACGCCACCCCAGCCGAGAGCGATCTCACGCCCCCTCCCCCCGCACCCTGCCGCCCGCGGACGCGCGGCCGACGCGGCTGCACCTCGACGAGAGCGATCGGACGCACCTCGACCTGTGGGTCGAGGACTCGACGCAGGAGGCCGAGGTGGACCGGCAGATCGGCCTCGGCGCGGAACGGATCGAGTGGAACTACCCGCCGGACGCCGACTTCGTCGTCCTGAAGGCTCCCGACGGCACAGTCTTCTGCGTCATCTCCTGAGGAGCGCGGTGACCTCGGGGGTGTTGAAGAGCTTCGCCGTCAGCGGGACGTGGCTGTCACGGTCGTACGGGTCGTCGTCGTGCACGTTGGCGATGAGCAGCGAGTACGCGCAGCGGTAGACGAGCAGCTGTACGGCGTCGTACCCGAGCCGATCCGCGAACGCCGCGTCGTACGCCGCCTCGACCTCGCGGACCCGTGGTGACCACAGATCGATGACACTCGCCGCCGCGGCCGCCTCGAACACCGGGTCGCCCGCCATCGTAAGCAGCCCGAAATCGAGCAAGGTCACAGGCCGCAGGTCGTCGTCGACGAGGATGTTCCCGCTCGTCACGTCCCCGTGCACGAGCCGCGCGTCGGGCTCCTTCATGTCTTCGAGGAGCTTCAGCAGTGTGTCGACCTTCATCTCGAAGTCGTCGATGACGGGCGTGAGCTTCGCGGCGAAGCGCTCGGTACGCCGTCGTACCAGCCCGCTGATCGCGTCGGTCCACGACACGTTCCCGGCCCGGAACGGGTCGGTTTCGTCCAGTACCGCCAACCGCACGTCCGGCGGTTCCACGTGCGCGAGCGCCTCGACGACCTCGACCACACAGTCCCGGCTCCGCTCCCATCCCACCTCGCCGTACGGCGCCGCGACCTGGTACAACGGCCGGCCCGGCAACTCCTCCTCGACCGTCACCCAGTGCGTCCCCGGCCGGTGCAGCTCGGACATCCGCGGAGTCGCAAACGGCAGCCGCCCGTCGATCGCTGCGTAGAACTCCATCAACGTCCGGAGCTCGCGCTCCTGCGCGTGGAACCAGACCTTCGCGACCTTCCCCCCGCCGAGCCGGTACACGACCCCCTGCATCCCGATCGCCAACTCCTCCGGCTCGCGGTAGCCCAGCGCGTGCAGTTCTTCGGCGTACGACATGATCGCGACCCTACTGGCCCAGAACCCTTCAGCTGAACGGGTTTTTGTCGGTGGCCCCTGGCAGGCTCCGTGCATGGGTGAGTTCGTGGATGTCGGGGACGTGACGTTGTTCGTGCATGAGCTCGGACGACCTCGCGGGAGACCTTCCGTAGTGGTGATGCACGGTGGGCCGGATGTTGGGCATGGCTACCTCGTGCCCGGGTTCGAGCCGTTGGCGCGGGATCACCACGTGGTGATGTTCGACTTCCGCGGCTGTGGGCGAAGCAGTCGCGGGCTACTGGACGACCAGCTTCAACCGGAGTACGTCATCCGCGACACCCATCGGCTGATCTCGCGGTTAGGGCTCGGGGAGGTCGACCTGGTCGGGTTCTCCACTGGCGGGCGAGCTGCGATGCAGTTCGTCGACACACATCCGGAACAGGTACGGCGGCTGGTGCTCGCGTCGACGTCGGCGTACCCGTTGTCGGACTGCGAGCCGTACCTGGCCGACGGGCCCGAGTACCAACGCCGCCAACGGATCGAGGACGAGGCGAACGGGGCGCTGCGCAACTCGACGGTGTTCGTGTGGGACCTGGAGCGGGCGCCGAAGTACCTGCGACTGCTCGAGTCCCTGGACACCGATCTCGGCGACTGGTCTTTCGAGCGGGCGCAGCCGTGGTGCACCCGCGAGCCCGAGGACATTCTCCGCGACTTCGCCGGACCGATCCTCATTCTCCATGGTGAAAAGGACATGGGCTTCCCCGTCCAACTTGCCCGCCGGCTGCACGCCGCGGTCCCGAGCCGGTTGGAGGTGATCCCCGACACCGCCCACATGTGCCACTTCGAACAGCCCGAGATCTGGGCTGACCACATCCGCTCGTTCCTCGCCGCCTGAAATCGGGTGGCGCGGCGCCGTGGCGCCGTTGAGAATCAGCGGAACTTTGCGCTCTTTGTCAGGCCGTCCTGTGAGGCGGTGTGTGTCCCGCGAGGCACGAGAAGGAGATGGTTTTGGTGGGACGTTTCCGCCTGCCCAAAGGTCCGGTCAGATCGCTGGGCGCGGCCGGGCTGTTGAACAGTGTCGGTGATGGCGCGTTCGCGACGATCAGCGTGATCTACCTGGTGCAGTACGTCGGGTTGCCGGCTCACCAGGTCGCGGTGGGGTTGACGATCGCGGGCGCGGTCGCGCTGCTGGTCGGCGTACCGCTCGGGATGCTCGGAGATCGCGTCGGCCCGCGGCCGGTGTTCGTCGGGCTGTGCCTGGTCGAGGGGTGCGCGGTTCTCGCGTACGGCGTGGTCGGTGGCTGGTGGTCGTTCCTGGTTGTTGCTGTCCTTGCGGCGACTGCGACGCGGGCGACCGCTGGTGTGCGGAACGGGTTCATCGCGCACCTGACGACAGGTGCCGAACGGCTGAGGACCCGTGCGTTCCTGCGGTCGGTGAACAACACCGGCACCGCGATCGGCGCGGCGCTCGGAGGGATTGCGCTGCTCGGATCCTCGGAAGCGCTGCTGCGGCTGCTGTTGGCCGGGGACGCACTGACGTTCGCGATCGTGGCGATCGTGGTTGGGCGGATCCCGTATCGCCGGAGTCGGTCGGGTTCGGTTTCGGGAGGGCTGCGGTTGGTTGTCGGCAACTGGCCGTTCCTCGCCGCGAGCCTGTCGCAAGGGCTGCTGTCGATCAACTGCACGCTCCTGACCGTCGCGCTTCCGCTGTGGATCGTCACGCGGGCCATCGTTCCGAACGAGACGATCAGCTTGCTGGTCGGCGGTTCCACCGTGCTCGGCATTCTGCTGCAGGTGCCGGTGAGCGGCCTCGCGGACAGCCCGCGCGGAGCGGTACGCAGTACGGCTGCTGCTGGCGTACTGGCCGCGGCGGCTTGCCTGATCTACATGACGTCCGCGGGCGCAGGTCGTACGGCGGCGTTGGTGCTGCTGTGCGTGGGAAGCGCCGTACGGCTGTTCGGCGAACTGCTGCAGACGTCGGGTGGATGGTCGATGTCGTTCTCAGCGCCACCGCCGGGTCGTGAATGCACCTATCAGGCCGTCTACTCCAGCGCATTCACGGTGGCCACCGCCCTCGGCCCCTTACTCGCCGGCTGGATCGCCTCTGAACCCGACGGCCGCGGCTGGCTGACCGCCGCCGTCCTCTTCGCCGTACTCGGCCCCCTCGCCGCTGGTGCCAGCGCAGCGGTCTTCCGCGACCGGGCAGTCACGTAGGCTCCGATCCGTGCTGGAGACGCGCCTCGACCTGGACCGGATTCGTGCGGCTCGACAGGTGATCGATCCGGTGTTCCTGGACACCCCGTTGTACCGGTGCGAGGCGCTGGAGCCGTTGCTCGGATGTTCGGTGAACATCAAGCTCGAAACCGCCAATCCGGTCCGCAGCTTCAAGGGCCGCGGCACCGAGGTCGTCGCGGATCACCTGGTCCGCAGCGATTCACGCGCCGTGGTGTGTGCGAGCGCCGGCAACCTTGGCCAGGCGCTGGCGTGGTCAGGCCGGCGCCGCAACCTCGACGTCACCGTCGTTGCCTCCCGCTTCGCGACCCCCGCCAAACTCGACCGCATCCGCGCCCTCGGCGCCACCTTGGAACTGGTCGACGGCGACCACGAGCTGGCCCGCGACCGAGCCGCAGAAATCGCCCACCACCAGGGCATCCGCCTCCTCGAGGACAGCCTCGACCTGGAAACCTGCGAAGGCGCCGCCACCATCGCCCTGGAACTCGTCGGCTCCCTCGAACCGAACGCCGCCGTACTGATCGCGCTCGGAGGTGGAGCAATGGCGACGGGCATCGGTTATGTCCTGAAGATGCTGGCCCCGGATGTCGAGGTGATCTGCGTACAACCGCACGGCGCGCCCGCCCTCACCCTCTCGTGGCACCAACGCCGCGTCGTCACCACCGAAACCACCAACACGATCGCCGACGGCGTAGCCGGCCGCCGCCCCATCCCCGAGGTCCTCAACGACCTCCTGCTAGTCGCCGACGACGCCGTACTCGTCGAAGAATCGTCGATCCTCAAGGCCATCCGCCTACTCCACGACCAAGCCGGCCTGATCACCGAACCCTCCGCCGCCCTAGGCATCGCCGCAGTCCTCGAGTCCCCCACCCGCTTCACCAACCGCCCCATCACCACCATCATCTGCGGCAGCAACGTGGACCAGTCCAAGTACCGCAACTGGCTCACCGCCTGATGTGAACGAGCCGCCACAACCACAGGTACGAGTAGGTCGTCACGTGCGACGGCGGCTTCCCCATCCGCGGTGCCAGTACTCGGCATCCTTGGAGCCGACCCGGACGATCGCATCGGGCGCAGGTACAGCCGGCCACAGCTCGACGAGATACCAATCGAGTACTCCGTCTGCGGACCCGGCGTCGCGTCCGGCGTCCCGGCCGCGGGCGCTCACCCGAACCCGATAGCTTCCAGGCGCCACTCCGGGGAGTATGCCGCCCATCCCGGCCCATGACGACCAACCGACCTCAGCCCCGGGCGGTACGACGATCGAGACCTCGACGACGTCTTCCCACACCGCGTCCGCGTCCTCCGGAACCGCATCCAACAACACGATCCGCACCGCGGAACCCCCGGATCTCCGCGCGAAATGCAGAGAGATCCCGACCCCGGACGCGGCCCCGACGAGACCGTTCGACTGCCCGGCAAACCACCTGTCCGCATCTCCGTCGAACCCGAACTCCCCCCACCCCACGTCGAACTGCCCGTAATCGGTCTTAACCACGCGATCCATCAGCACACGTCCCACCCTCGGCACCGTACGCCGATCAGCCCACCACGGCCGGGAATCCACCACACTTGGTCCGTGGGTATTGCTGCGTACGTGCTCGTGCTGCTGGTTGCGGTGGTGCTGAGCGCACAGCTACTACTCCTCACCGCACGACGCCGACCCCTCAACAGCCGCCTGCGCGACCTCGCCACAGGAGGCGACTCGTTCACGCTCCTACTCGCTGGCCTACTCACCCTCGGCGCGATCGGAGCCTTCGTCGGGAGCCTCGCGGGCACTCCCGCGACTGGCGCATCCGTAGGCCTACTCGCCGCCTTCCTGAGCTGGACAGTCGCAGTAGTCCGAGCTCACCGCCGCCCTCAACCACCGGCGCGCCACCGATGATCAGCACGAGTACGACGCTGCTCGGCCTCTCTCAAGCGTTCTGGTTCGCGGCCCTGGTGCTCCTCGCCGTACGCCGAGCCGTCCGCCCCCGCGCCCTCGTGACCTCCGCCCTGGGCCTACTCATCTCCGTCGTCATCTCTACCACCGCCACCCCACCCGCAATCGCAGTCCCACTCGGCGTCACGGTAGGCACCGCCATCGCCGTAATCTTGTCCCTCGCCACTCGCCACGCGATTACCTTCACCTGGTCCCCCAACACCAAGTACTACGCCGACAACCACCCCACCCCAGCCGAAAACCCCCTCCTCGCAGCAACTGCCCTGTACTTCTGCATCGGCGCACTCCTCCTGGCACTCACCTAGCCCACGACGAATCACGCTCTCCGTCCCCCGCGACGAGAGCGCCTCAGGAGTTGCCGCACCACCAGAAGGCGAAACGATCCACCTCCCGACTGTCGACGGTTCCGTCGACCTGTACGCCGATCCCGCCGGCCTCCGCGACCTAGCCCGCTGGTGCCTGTCCCTGTCCGACCCGCCCGTACCCGCTAGAACCCACATCCATCTGGCCGCTGTGCGCCCCGAGCGGGCAATAGGATGGCGGTTTCCGGTTGGGTGATGGGGAGATATGGCACCTGAAGTCGTTGCCGCCATTGTCGGGGCGTTGGCGTTGCTGGTTACGACCTGGCTTCAGGTGCGGCGGGGTGATGCGGGGCGCAATAGTCAGTTGAAGGCGGATGCGGAACTGCTCCGGTTGCTGCCCGAGGACAGTACGGCGCGCCCGCTGCTGCTGTCGCACGTGGACAAACGCATCCGAGCAATGGTCGACGGCCAGCGGATCGAGCGGCGCGACCCGACCGGCATCGCGATGGGGGTGTCCTTGCTGATCATGAGCGCTGCCCTGGGTGTGGTGTCGGCCAACAACGGTGGCTGGTGGTGGGCGCTCCTGGTACTTGCCACACCACTCGCCCTGTTCGGCGTCATCCTCCTGGTCAGCGGCGCCGAACGCGTAGAACGCGACGCCGGCGGCCGCCCCGTCACCCGCCAACCAAACACACCCCACCAGAACTAGCCGCGTCGACCAGCACCCGCCGCAGATCCCAAAGCCCAGTCGTCGGGCGCTCCCGGTCCCGCCTAGCCTGCGCCCATCTCCGCGTTCCGCTGGGTGTTGAGGACTGCATCAGATGCGAAAGCCGGGCGTCGGACTTCGCCGAGGCGATTGACTTGCTCAGTTCCGGCACCACTTGGCCGTCAGCGAAGCCGGTACAGCTGCGCCGCGCGGGCCGAGGCGAGCAGACCGACGGCGGCGGTGACCAACAGCAGGAGAACTCCCCAGCCGACGGCCCATGAGATCAACCCGGCCGACGCGACCGTGTGGAAGAGGTCACCGTCGAACAACCCGGACAGGAAGCTGATCAGGCAGAACACGCTGAGCACGACAGCGGCGACCAGGCCGACCGGAGGCCGGGCGTTGCGTGCCGCCAACCAGGCCAGGACGAGTTGCGCTGCCCCGATCGGCAGCGGAACTGTGGATTTCGCATTGAACCCCCAGGCCTCGTCCCCAGTGTTGACACCCGAGGCGACGACGAAACCACCGATCACGTCGCAGACGATCAACACCAGCATCGAGAGAATAAGAGCGCGCCCGGAAGCCACCGCCGGCATCGCCCGAAATCGATGGAAGGCTCGAGGTTCATCCGGACCCGGCCGTCCGCGCATGGACAGAGCATGGCACCACAACTGCTCATCCGCATGTACGTGCGCCGTTCAGGCGGTCGGCGGGCTGTGTACGTGATCGTGCTGGTGGTTGCGGTTGTGGTGAGTGCGCGGGTGGTGCTTCTGCCGGAATCGCGGCCGCTCGATCACCGACTGCGCGACCTCGGCAGAGAGCGTGACTTGTTCGGGATTCTCGTCACAGGTCTTCTCACGCTCGGCGCCGCCTGCGCGCTCGGGGGCCGGCTCGCGGGCACTCCAGTGGTCGGCACGAGTATGGCGCTGCTCGGCGTCTCCCAAGAGCTCTGGTTCGCCGCACTCGCGGTCTCGCCGTACGCCGAGCCCTTCGTACACGCGCCTCCTAACTCCCAATCATGGAAACCGATTCGGGTCTGGCAATCGGTGATGTTCTGTGCGCAGGGTCAGTTGTGAAGACAGAACTTTCAGCGATGTACGAACGGCGTGCCAGTTGGCCGCTCACCGCCGCCGCGGTCGTGTTCCTGGTGGTCTATGCATGGCCGATCCTGCAGCCCGATCTGCCGGCCGGGGTGGTTCGCGCCTGTTCGATCGTCAACGTCGCGATCTGGATCATCTTCGGCGTTGACTACCTCGTCCGCCTGGCGCTTGCGCCCAACAAGCTGCGGTTCATTCGTGGCCATGTCCTCGACATACTGGTTCTCGCCCTGCCGCTGTTGCGGCCGCTGCGAGCCGTCCGAGCTACAACGGCCCTAGCGCGACTAGGACGAGCTGCGGTCACTTTGCGGGGTCAGACCATCGCGTACGTCGTCGGCGCCGTCAGCCTCCTCGGCTTCGTTGCGGCTGTAGCGGTTCTCGACGCCGAACGCAGCAGCGCGGACGCCAACATCAAGTCCTTCGGTGACGCTGCCTGGTGGGCCGCCACTACGATCACCACGGTCGGCTACGGCGACCGCTTCCCGACGACGGCAGAAGGCAAATGGGTCGGCGCCGCGCTGATGATCGGCGGCATCGCGCTGGCGGGGACCATCACGGCCGCACTGGCGTCATGGTTCGTCGAACACATCGGCGACGTCGAACGGGCGGACGCGAAACCCAGCACCAGCTCGAAACCCTGACCGCCGAACTCCGCGCTCTCCGCTCGGAACTCACCGCCGGACACAGCAATGCCAACCCGCCACAACCGCCGCATTCATGAACTTCCGCGCCAGGCAATCCGTTGGCAGGCAGCCTCGCCCCAAGGCGTCTAGGATGCGGGCATGTCGTCCGAGTCGCAGATCTTTCGCTCGCGTGCAGCGATCATGGCCCAGTTCTGGCGGGCGTTCGCTGTGGCATCTGCGGCGACGGCGGGCGCGGCTGGGCTCGGTCTTCTCATCGGCGCGGTGCCGGGTTGGCTCAGGTGGCCGACGCGCTTGGTGGCTCTCGCATCACTCGTCCTCTGCCTGATCAGGTGGTCCGACGCCGCGGAGTACCTCGCAAAGGCAAAGGGCATCTACCACCCCATGTACGGCGTCCTCGGCCCGCTCGGGCTGCTCATGGTCGTGCTCACCAGGTCGACGAACAAGTCCTGACCCCGGCAAACGCCCGTTCAGAGCCGGGGTGTGGTTGGCTCCCCCGCCAGCGGTCAGCCGCCAGGTAGCCGGCGACGTCTACAGCCGTCCACGGTTCTTGATAGCAAACCCGTTAGCAATGATGGTCAGCTCTGGCGACGTCTCGCTCACTCGGCGGCTGGTCCGTGATCGCCAAGTCGAGCTGCACGATCCTGTGCCCGTGCGACCCGAATCAGCCACAAGCCGAGGGTGGGCACGGTCAGGATGCCGATGGCAGCAACAATGCGGATGGGCCACTCTGACCTGACGGTCAGCACCCAGACCAGAGCGATCACTACGGCCAGTCCTCCACTGCCAAAGAGGAGTGCACTGGCTATGACGCGCGACCTTGTCCAGGGAGTCGGCCTAAGTGGAGTCCGCGCCATCTTGTAGAGGACAGCCCCGTTGGCGATTGCCAAAGCCATGGGCCAGAGCGCCGCCCGCGGATCATCGGTCACGACGAGACCGATGGCTACGACGACGAGACCGAGAACCGCAACCCCGAGCAGGACCTGTGGGCTCTTCACGGACGAATGGTAAGCGTCCGACTGGACGACAGAGCGGCTGCGTAGCTCGCGCAGCCACCTCAGCCGTGACCACCGTCTGAGGCGGAGAGAGCCGCAGGGGTGCCAGCGGAACGAGCAGCCGACGAGCCCCGCGAGCCTGCAGGCGAGCGAAGCGAGCAGCTCCGCGCAGCGGAAAGACCCGGCGCCAGCCGGGAGGTCCGCGCAGCGGAAACAGCCGGCGGCAGCCGGGAGGTCCGCGCAGCGGGAAAGGCGGCGTTGAGCCCGGGGGTGGGTGGGGGTCGTGGAGCGGGCGCGGTGAGGAGAGGAGCGACGAACGTAGCGGCTGCGTAGCGAGCGGGGGTCGTCTGTGTCCCAGAGCGTGGGGTCGCGTGGACCCCATACCCGGTCTGTTGAGCTCCCCCGCCAGGTTTCGATCCTGGTCTTCGAGATTCAAAGTCTCGCGGGCTGCCGATTACCCCACGGGGGATCGTGGTTGCCGGGACAGTTTGCCATGAGTGGGGTGGATGACACGCTCAGGGGTTCCAACCTACGGGTCCGTAGGTTACGGTGGCGTAGGTAAGGACCGCTGAACGAGGGAAGAACAGCTATGACTCCACCCACCGCGACCCTGCCGGACGCGCCCACCCGTACCGCGCCGGTCGACGACGTCGATACCGGAACGCTGGGTGGTGAGCAGAAGCGGCCCTGGGAGCAGGTGGCGCTGGCGTTGTTCATCGGGATCCCGTTCCTGGCCGTGCTGGCGGCCGTGCCGATCGCCTGGGGTGGGCTGCTCGGCTGGCGGGACGTCGTACTGGCGGTCGTCTTCTACACGATCGCCGGCCACGGGATCTCGATCGGTTTCCACCGGCTGTTCACGCACAAGTCGTTCAAGCCGAACCGGGCGCTGAAGATCGCGCTCGCGGTCGCCGGTTCGCTGGCGATCGAGGGGCCGGTGATCCGCTGGGTGGCGGACCACCGCAAGCACCACAAGTTCTCCGACCGCGACGGCGACCCGCACAGCCCGTGGAAGTACGGGAACACGCTGGGCGCGCTCACCAAGGGTTTCTTCCACGCGCACGTCGGCTGGTTGTTCGACACCGAGCAGACCCCCCAGCGGCAGTACGCGCCGGACCTGCTGCGGGACAAGGACATCATCAAGGTGTCGCGCATGTTCCCGCTGCTGGTCGCCGTGAGCATGCTCGCGCCGGCCGTCATCGGCGGCCTCTGGTCCTGGTCCTGGACTGGCGCCCTGACTGCATTCTTCTGGGCGAGCCTGGTCCGGATCGCGCTGCTGCACCACGTCACCTGGTCGATCAACTCGATCTGCCACACGATCGGCGACCGGCCCTTCAAGAGCCGTGACAAGTCCGGCAACGTCTGGTGGCTGGCCATCCTCAGCCAGGGCGAGTCGTGGCACAACCTCCACCACTCCGACCCGACCTGCGCGCGGCACGGCGTACTGAAGGGCCAGCTCGACACCTCCGCCCGGTGCATCTGGTTCTTCGAGAAGCGCGGCTGGGCGAGCGATGTCCGCTGGCCGGTGCGCGAGCGGCTCGAAGCCCGCCGTACCGACGCCACCCCACGTACCCTCAAAGCGGCCTGACCGGTAAAACTCCCACCGGCAACAGACGAAGTACGGCATGATGCTGACGTGATCACGACGTGACGGAACCCAAACCGCGGCGATCCGGCCGGATCCGGATGACCAGTGCCGAACGTCGCGAGCAACTCATCACCATCGCCCGCGGGCTGTTCGCGCAGAAGGGATACGAAGCCACCTCAGTGGAGGAGATCGCGCATCGCGCCGAGGTCTCCAAGCCGGTCGTCTACGAACACTTCGGCGGCAAGGAAGGCTTGTACGCCGTCGTCGTCGATCGCGAGGTCCGCGCGCTGCTGGACGGCGTCACCGGCGCCCTGACGGCGGGCCGTGCGCACGAGCTCGTCGAGCAGGCGGCGCTCGCGCTGCTCGACTACATCGAGAACAACGCCGACGGTTTCCGGATCCTGGTCCGGGACTCGCCGGTCGGGTCGGCGACCGGTTCGTTCATCTCGATCCTCAGCGACGTCGCGACCCGGGTCGAGCACATCCTGGCCGAGGAGTTCAAGCGCCGCGGCCTGGAGCCACGGAACGCCCCGATGTACGCGCAGATGCTGGTCGGCATGGTGGCACTCACCGGCCAGTGGTGGCTGGACGCCCGCAAACCGAAGAAGCCTGACGTCGCCGCCCACCTGGTCAACCTCGCCTGGAACGGCCTCTCCGGCCTCGAGGCCAAACCGACACTGTCGACCAGACCGCACAAGTAGCCAGGAGTCGTACGCCGACATCAGCCCGCGGCATGACCCCCGACGGCGCGCCGGCCCGTACGCTGGCGGGCATGACGGGGATGTTGACCGCGCGGCCGCTGCCTGCCCGGAGCAAGGCGTTCGACCTGCTGCTGGCCGGCGGTCTCTGCATGGTGTTCGGGTTCCTGTCGCTGGCCCAGGCACATTTCGGCGGTCTGCTCACGTTCGGCATGCTGGTCCCGCTGATCTGGCGGCGGACCCACCCGGAACTCGTGTTCTTCGCGGTCTGCTCGGTCGCCATCCTGCAGTGGCTCGTCGGCGTCGAACTGCAGCCCGGCAACGTCGGCCTGCTCGTCGCCCTCTACGCGATCACGGTGTACGGCGACGTGCGCCTGAGCCGGATCGCCCTCGGTATCGGCGGCCTCGGCGTACTGATGGCCGTCTCGCGCTACTGGGCCAACTCGGACTGGAAGCAACAGGTCACGACGATGGGCGGGCTGGCCGCGCTCGTCTTCGGCGTCTGGGCCTTCGGCGAGCGCCGCCGGACCCGTGGCCTGTACGTCGCTCAGCTCGAGGAGCGGGCCGCCCAGCTCGAACGCGACCGCGACCGCGAGTCGAAACTCGCCGTCAGCAACGAACGGACCCGGATCGCGCGCGAGATCCACGACGTGGTCGCGCACGGCCTGTCGATCATGATCGTCCAGGCCGACGGCGGGCTGTACGCCGCGGACCAGTCGCCCGAGGCGGCGAAGAAGGCGCTCGCGACGATCGGCGACACCGGCCGTGCGAGCCTGACCGAGATGCGCAAGATGCTCGGCCTGCTCAAACAGGACGAGCAGTCCGACCTCGGCCCGCACCAGGCCCGCCCGCAGCCGGGCGTCTCCAGTCTCCCGGAGCTGATCGAGAACGTCCGCGACGCGGGTCTCGCCGTCGAGTACACGGTCACCGGTCAGCCCCGCGAGTTGCCCGCGCTGCTCGGGCTCACGGCGTACCGGATCGTCCAGGAGGGGCTGACCAACACGCTGAAACACGCCGGGCCGGGAGCGCGTACCTCCGTCACGCTGGACTTCGGGCGCGAGATGCTGACGGTGGTGGTCACCGACGACGGCCGCGGGGCCGGGGTCGCGCCGAGTACGGATCCCGGTCACGGTCTGGTCGGGATGCGGCAGCGCGTCTCGGTCTCGGGCGGTACGGTGAGCGCCGGACCGAAGGCCGGCGGCGGTTACGAGGTGATCGCCCGGCTGCCGTACAACCTGCCCACCGGAGGGTTAGTGAGCGAGCGAAGCGAGTGAGCCATCAAGACAGCTCAGCTCCCTGTCACGCCGGAACCGAGCGAAGCGAGGTGGAGGCGTGACAGACGACGTCATCCGCGTGTTTCTTGTCGACGACCAGGAACTCGTGCGAGCGGGATTCACGATGCTGGTCGATTCGCAGGCCGACATGCGGGTGGTCGGGCAGGCGGGCGACGGCGGCGAGGCGGTCGAGAAGATCCAGGTGACCGCCTGCGACGTCGTGCTGATGGACGTCCGGATGCCGCGGCTGGACGGTGTCGAGGCGACCAGGCAACTACAGTCGTTGCCCCAGGCACCCAAGGTGATCGTGCTCACCACCTTCGACCTCGACGAGTACGCGTTCGCCGCGATCAAGGCCGGCGCGGCGGGATTCCTGCTCAAGAACACCCCACCGGCCGATCTGCTCAACGCGATCCGCCAGGTGTACTCCGGCGACGCCGTCGTCTCCCCCAGTACGACGAAACGCCTGCTGGAGCACTTCGCCGGGGCGCTCCCGGACGCGGCCACCGAGCGGCCGGACCTCAAGGACCTGACGGCCCGCGAGCGCGAGGTCCTGATCGAGGTCGCCCGCGGCCTGTCGAACACCGAGATCGCCAAGCTCTTCACGTTGTCCGAGGCAACCGTCAAGACGCACATCGGCCGGATCCTGGCCAAGACCGGCCTCCGCGACCGGGTCGCCCTGGTCGTCCTCGGGTACGAGACCGGCCTGGTCAAACCGCACAAGTAATACCCAGGTCGTACCCGGAGTCCAGTCTGCGGTCCGACGAGATCGGGCGCGCCGGTCACTACCTTCGTCAGCAACGTTCAGTTGAGCTGAGGAGTGACATGAGTTTGCAGACCGGGCAGCCCGCGGTCGGGCGGTTGCGGCAGGACGGGGAGCCGCGGACGGCGATCCGGGCCCACGAGCTGCGCAAGGTGTACGGACAGGGCGACACCGCGGTGGCGGCGCTGGACGGCGTCGGGGTGGACTTCGGCGTCGGCCGGTTCACCGCGATCATGGGCCCGTCCGGGTCCGGCAAGTCCACGTTGATGCACTGCCTGGCCGGGCTGGACACCCCCACCAGCGGCCAGGTGCTGCTCGGCGAGACCGAGCTGACCCAACTGGCGGACGCGGAGCTGACCAAGATCCGGCGGGACCGGATCGGGTTCGTCTTCCAGTCGTTCAACCTGCTGCCGATGCTGTCGGCGAAGGACAACATCCTGCTCCCGCTCGAGCTCGGCAACCGCAAACCCGACCAGCAGTGGCTGGACACGCTGATCGACGTCCTCGGCCTGCAGGACCGGCTCACGCACCGGCCGTCGGAACTGTCCGGTGGTCAGCAGCAGCGGGTCGCGGTGGCCCGGGCGCTGGTCGGCCGGCCCGAGGTCGTGTTCGCCGACGAGCCGACCGGCAACCTGGACTCCCGGTCCGGCGCCGAGGTGCTCGGGTTCCTGCGCCGCTCGGTCCGCGAGTTCGGCCAGACCGTGGTGATGGTCACTCACGACCCACTGGCCGCGTCGTACGCCGACCGGGTCGTGATGCTTGCCGACGGCAAGTTGGCCGGCGAGCTGCAGCAGCCCACCCCGGAGAGCGTCCTGGACGCGCTGCGGCAGCTGGGGGCCTGACGTGCGACGATCACTCCTCTCCTCGCTGCGCGCCCACCTGGGCCGCCTGGTCGCCGCCTGCCTGGCGATCGTCCTCGGGGTCGGGTTCGGTTCGCTCGCGATGATCGTGCACTCGTCGGCGTCGCACGGCATCGACCAGACGATCGGAGCGCAGTACAAGGGCGTCGACGCGGTCGTCTACCCGGAGAGCGCGTCGATCTCCCCGGCCGACATCGCCGCCGCGCACCGGCTCGGCCAGGCGTCGTCGGTGATCACGCTCACCACGGCGTACATGAACGTCGCGTTCCCCGACCTGGTCCGCCCGGTCGGTACCGAGATCGACGCGCTCTACGACACCAGCGTGATCGCCGGTCCTGGTACGTCGTCCGGCCGGTTGCCGACCGCAACGAACGAGATCGCGCTGCCGGCCCGGCTGGCGGCCAAGCACAAGGTCCGGATCGGCGACCAGCTGCGGATCGACTCGTACGACGGGAAGTCCTGGACGCTGCGTGTCGTCGGCCTGGTCGACGACACGAACTCGGTCGGTACGGCGTCCGCGGTCGCCACCGCCGCCGCGGTGAAGATCTTCGCGCCGGACGCCTTCATCCGTGGGATCGGGATCGCGGCCAAGCCGGGTGTGACACAGCTCCAACTCGCCGACGCTGCCCGTGGCGTGGTCTCGGACGGCCTGCAGGTGTACACCGGCAAGGAGTTCGTGCAGCACGAGATCGAGGGCTACACGCACGGCATCGACGTCCTCGGTGGTGTGTTCGGGATGTTCGCGCTGATCGCGCTGTTCGTCGCCTGCCTGGTGATCGGCAACACGTTCACGATCGTGATCGCGCAACGAACCCGCGAGATGGCGTTGCTGCGCTGCGTCGGCGCGTCCCGGCGGCAGGTGTTCACGTCGGTCCTGGCCGAGGCGGCCGTGGTGGGCCTGGCCGCGTCCGCGATCGGCGTCGTGTTCGGTGTCGCCCTGTCCGCGTTGGCGCTGACGCTGTCCCGCGAGTTCGACTGGGGTATCCCGCCCGTGCCGCTGCACCTCGACGTCGCGTCGGTGTTCGTACCACTGCTGCTCGGTACCGTGGCCACACTGATCGCGGCCGTCGTACCGGCGCGGCGGGCGACGAAGGTGGCGCCGCTGGCCGCGCTCCGGCCGGAGACTGCCCCGGCGGCCGCGTCCAGGGCCGGCGTACTGCGGTTGCTCGCGGGCTTCCTGCTCCTCGCAGGTGGTGGTGTGCTGCTCGTGGCCGGTGCCGCGATGCATCAGGTGATCATCGGTGCCGCGGGCGGCGCGATCTCCTTCCTCGGCATCCTCGCGGTGGGTGCGCTCCTGGTACCGGCGCTGATCCGCCTGATCGGCGCGCTCCCGGCGCGCAGTGGCGGCGTACCGGCCCGCATCGCGGTCGCGAACGCGATCCGGAACCCGAAGCGGACGGCGGCAACCACCTCGGCGCTGTTGATCGGCGTGACGCTGATCAGCCTGACCTGTGTCGGGATCGCCTCGGTGCAGAAGACGTTCGACGTGTCGATGAACGGGCAGTACCCGGTCGACCTGGTGGTCACGGCGTACAAGGAGAAGATGCCGGCGACCGCCGAGCAGCAGCTCCGCGACATCAAGGGCATCACCCAGGTGGTCCCGGTCAGCTCGGCGGACGTCAAGGCCGGCGGGCAGGACATGACGATCACCGGCATCGACCAGGACAAGGCCGGTTCGGTGATCCACAACGCGGCCCTTGCCGGGCAGCTCAAGCAGGGCACGGCGCTCGTCGCGTACCACACGATGGAGGCGCTGAAACTCACCGAGGGCTCACAGCTCACGCTGGTCTCCGGTCAGCACAAGCTCAGCCTCACGGTCCGGATGTCGGTCGGGCACCTCGACCCGATCACGATCACCTCGGCCGATCTCGCGAAGCTGGCGCCGAACGCGGCGACGACGGGGTACTGGCTGGCCGCCGACCCGAAGGCCGACGGCCCGAACGTGATCGACGCCGTCCAGCAGTCGATCCCGACCGTGAAGGACCTCGGCGTCGAAGGCGGTCTGGCCGAGCGGTCGACATACACGAAGATCTTCGACGTCCTGCTGATCGTCGGGATCGGCCTGCTCGGGGTTTCGGTACTGATCGCGCTCGTGGGCGTCGGCAACACGCTCAGCCTGTCGGTCTTGGAGCGGACCCGGGAGAACGCGCTGCTCCGGGCGATGGGTCTGTCCCGCCGTCAGCTCCGCCGGATGCTCGCGGTCGAATCGTTGCTGATGGCACTGGTCGCGGCCGGGCTGGGAATCGTCCTCGGGCTGGTCTACGGCTGGACCGGGACGAGCGCGCTGATGGGCGGTCAGACGGTCACCGGCGGCGTCGAGTACGCCGTACCCGGGAAGCTGCTGATCGCGATCGCCGCGGTCGCCACGGTCGCGGGTCTGCTCGCCTCGGTGCTGCCGGCCCGGCGCGCGGCGAAGGTCGCGCCGGCCGGGGCGCTGGCGACCGAGTGAGCCGGCGGCTCGCCCGGCTTGAGGGGGCCGGGCGAGCCGCTCGTACTAAACGATCTCCACCCGATTCCCGTGTCCGTCGGCGGTGTGAAACCGCCGGCGGCCGGGAATCGTCTCGTTGTCCCACTGGACCGGATAACCGAGGCCTGCCAGCCGTGCAGCCAACGCGTCCAGATCGTCCACGGCCAGCGCCGGATGTGCCTTCTTCGCAGGCGTGAAGTCCTTCTCCACACCGACGTGGATCTCCGCGGCACCGGCCTTGAACCAGCACCCGCCGCGCGGCTTCAGCAGCTCCGGCTTCTCCACCTCGGTCATCCCGAGCGCGTCGCGGTAGAACGCCCGCGCGACGTCCTCACCACCGGGCGGGCAGGACACCTGTACGTGATCGAGTCGCATCATCGCTCCTTGTGCGCGACGGCGAAGATCCGGCGGAACGGCAACACTGTCCCGTACGGCTTCTGCGGATAGGCCTCGGCCAACCGAGCGCCGTACTCAGCTTCAAAAGCAGGCCGTACGTCGTCCGGCAGCGACTGCAGCACCGGGCGTGCCCCCGTCCCCTTCACCCATTCGAGGACGGCGTTGTCGCCGGCGAGCACGTGGAAGTATGTCGTCTCCCACGCGTCGACGCGGCACCCCAGCGCCGACAGCGCCTCGATGTAATCCGCCGGCCCGGGTACGTCGGGCCGCAACGACGCGTCCTTCGCGTACTCGGCGTACGGCGGCTTGTTCGCCAACTCGCGGAGGATCGCGTGCGACGGTGCATCGCCGTTGCCCGGGATCTGGATCGCCAGCCAGCCACCCGGCCGCAACGCGCGGACGAACCCCGGCAACAGGTCGAGCTGCTCCGGGACCCACTGCAATGTCGCGTTCGTGACGATCACGTCGAGGTCGTCACCGGACCACTCGCGGACGTCACCGAGCTCGAAGCTCAGGTGGTCGTCGGCGTACTGCGCGGCCGCTTCGAGCATCTGCGGCGAGCTGTCGATCCCGCGGATCGTCGCCTCGGGCCAGATGTCCCGCAGGGTCGCGGTCAGCGCGCCCGGACCGCAGCCGAGGTCGACGACACTCCGTACGTCGGTGGCCCCGATCCGGTCGACCAGGTCGCGGAACGGTCGCGCCCGCTCGTCGGCGTACGTACCGTACTGCTCCGGACTCCACACCGGTGACCTGCGCATCGTCGTGCACCTCCCTGGAAATTTATCTTGATGTCGAGATACTCTAGACCCGCCAGTTGTCTTGATGTCAAGAGTCTTGATCGGTACGCTCGTGGCCATGGACGACGAGGTCGATCGGCTGATCGAGGCCTGGCGGCGGGAGCGCCCCGACCTCGACGTGGCTCCGATGGAGGTGCTCTCCCGGGTCAGCCGGTTGGCCCGGCACCTGGACCGGGCCCGCAGCCAGGCCTTCGACGCGCACGAGCTGGAATCGTGGGAGTTCGACGTCCTCGCCGCCCTCCGCCGAGCCGGTACGCCGTACCGCTTGTCGCCGGGGAAATTGCTCAAGGAAACCCTGGTCACGTCCGGCACCATGACGAACCGGGTGGACCGGCTGGCCGCCCGCGGGCTGGTCGAACGGCTTCCGGATCCGAACGACCGGCGCGGCGTGCTCGTCCAGTTGACCCCAGCCGGCCGGGACAAGGTCGACGCCGCGATGGCCGGCCTGCTCGCCCACGAACGCACGCTGCTGGGCGGTCTGAGCGACCGCGACCAGCAGCAGATCGCCCGCGCCCTGCGCGAACTGGTCCGCCCGTTCGAAAACCATTGAGAAGAACAAACGCTTTACAGCCGGGCGACAAAGTGGCCGGCCCGGGCGGGCAAAGCCGAATTGCGCCGGAATTATCCGAAAAGACGAACGTCACTTCGGCCCTGCCCGGTTCGTTGCTAGTTGCAACAAGATCGAGAGGCTGCTGTAGCCGACACCACTCACAGTCCGCACTATGGTCGTCACAATCAGTAGCCAACCGATTTTCGGCGGCAAGAGGTGGTCCGCCGAAAGTGGCCGCGCGGTGTCCGGGGCTCGGGGCCCGAACAACGCCGGCCGGCACGGGGCCCGCTCACCCAGCAGCTCGGCGCACCCCTCCGAATCACAGGGGATCGGAGGGTGCGCCGCGCGCTTTCCCTTACAGCGTTACTGTTCCGCGCGCTCCGCGGCCTCGAACCAGGCCAGCTCCAGCTCGCCGCGTTCGTCTGCGAGCTTGCGGAGCTCGGTGTCCAGTTCGGCCAGCCGGCCGTAGTCGCTGGCGCTCGCGGCCAGCTGGTCGTGCAGCTTGGCCTCGGTCTCGGTGAGCTTGGCGAGCTGCCGCTCGATCCGGTTCAGCTCCTTCTTCGCCGCCCGGGCCGCTGCCGCGTCAGCCGTCGGACGTTCAACCACCTGGGTATTAACGGCGTGCGGCAAATCCGCGGACACTTCCGCCGCCGGGGTCGCTGCATTGGCCGCCGGCCGCCGTGGAATTCCGGCGTCGAGTTCCTCGAGATACTGCTCGACACCGCGCGGCAGATGCCGGACCCGGCCGTCGCCCATGATCGCGTAAACCATGTCGCTGACCCGCTCCAGGAAGTACCGGTCGTGGGTGACCGTGACGACCACGCCCGGCCAGCCGTCGAGGAAGTCCTCCAGCACGGTCAGCGTCTCGACGTCCAGGTCGTTGGTCGGCTCGTCCAGGATCAGCACGTTCGGCTCGTCCAGCAGGATCCGCAGCAACTGCAGGCGGCGCCGCTCGCCACCGGACAGGTCCGAGATCCGCGTGGTCAGCTTGTCGCCGGTGAACCCGAACCGCTCGAGCAGCTGTGACGACGTCAGCTCACCGCCCTTGCCCGCGAGCGCCGCCGTACGGCGGATCGCGGTGATGTGGTCGAGGACCGTGACGCTCTCGTCGATCTCCTCGAGGTTCTGCGACAGATTGGCGAACCGGACCGTCTTGCCCTGCTTGACCACGCCGTGGTCGGGCGGGAGCTGTCCGGTGAGGACCTTCAGGAAGGTCGTCTTGCCGGCGCCGTTCGGACCGAGCAAACCGATCCGGTCGGCAGGGCCGAGCCGGAACGTGACGTGGTCGAGCATCTTCCGGTCGCCGTAGCTGAAGCTGACGTCCTCGGCATCGAACACGTCCTTGCCCAGGCGCGAGGTCGCCAGCTGGGACAGCGCCAGCTTGTCGCGCGGCGGCGGCTCGTTCTCGATCAGGGCGTTCGCGGCGTCGATCCGGAACTTCGGCTTGCTCGTCCGCGCCGGTGCGCCGCGGCGCAGCCAGGCCAGCTCCTTGCGCAGCAGGTTCTGCCGCTTCTCCTCGCTGACCTGAGCGGAACGAGCTCGCTCTGCCTTCGCCAGCACGTACGCCGCGTAGCCGCCGTCGTACGACGTGACGCGGCCGCCCTGGACCTCCCAGGTGTTCGTGCAGACGGCGTCGAGGAACCAGCGGTCGTGCGTGACGACGACCAACGCGCCGGCCCGATCGACCACGTGCTCGGCCAGCCAGCTGACGGCCTCGATGTCCAGGTGGTTCGTGGGCTCGTCCAGAACGAGCAGGTCGACCTCGGTGAGCAGCAGCCGGGCCAGCGACGCGCGCCGGCGTTCACCACCACTCAGACTGCCGACCAGCGCCTGGTGATCGACCTCGCCGAGCAAGTGCTCCATCACCGAGCGTGTCCGTGGATCGGCCGCCCACGTGTAGGTCTCGACGTCACCGAGGACCGCGTGCAGCACGGTCTGCTCCGGGTCGAGGTCGTCGCTCTGCCCGAGGTACCCGAGCCGCAGGTCCCGGTTGTGGGTGATCCGGCCGCTGTCGGGCTCCTCCCGGCGCGCGAGGACCTGCAGGAGGGTCGACTTGCCGTCGCCGTTGCGCCCGACCACGCCGATCCGCTCGCCACGGCCTACGCCGAGACTTACCGAGTCGAGCAGGGTGCGGGTCCCGAAGCCCTTGGAAACAGCTTCCAGATTCACCAAGTTAGCTACCGCCATAACGCGCCCAAGAGTAGCCGACGCCGGCGGGCGTGCCAGGATCGTCCGAGTGCTGACTGCTCCATGGCTCGATGGCCTCCGTTTGGGCGAACCGATCTCCGCCGTTCCGCTCGAAGGTGGGTACGCGAGCAAGACCTTCCGGGTGCGGACCACGCGGGGCCGCACGGTGGTCGTGAAGACGCAGGACGACGTACCGGCGGACCTGTACGCGCTGGAGGCCGACGGGCTCGACGCACTGCGCACGCCGGGCGGGTTCGCCGTACCTTCCGTTCTCCGGGTGACGCCGACGTACATCGTTCTGACGGACCTCGGTACGTCGGAACCGTCGCCGACGTACTGGGAGGACGCGGGGCGGGCGCTGGCGCTGCAGCACCAACGGACTGCGGACAGGTTCGGGTACTACCGGGACAACTACCTCGGCGTACTCGCGCAGCGGAACCCGTGGACGACGGACGGGCACGCGTTCTTCGCGGAGCACCGGCTGCTGCGGTACCTCGAGGAGCCGAACTGTCACCGCCAGCTCCCGGCCGAGGACCGCCGCCGCCTGGAACGAGTCGCCCATCGGCTCGGGGAGCTGATCCCGCCGCAGCGCCCGTCCCTGCTGCACGGCGACCTGTGGCACGGGAACCTGCTACCCGACCTGACCGGAAGGCCCGCACTGATAGACCCGGCGGTGTACTACGGCTGGCCCGAGGCCGAACTGGCCACCTTGCTGATCTACAACCAGGTCTCGCCCGTCCTCTTCAAGGCCTACGAGGAGGTCCATCCGCTGACCTCCGGGTGGCGCGGCCGGCTGCCGCTCCTGCACCTGCGTGAGCTCCTCTGCATCACCGCACACTCCCCCGACCGGCCGGAAACCGTCGCCGAGATCTCCTCCATTCTCAAAGACTTTGATTGAGGTGCAGCAGGTACTGCTTCTCGTTGAGCGGGTTGCCGTCGGTCCGGTGCCGGATCGGCGGAGCACCCGGGACCGGGCTGTAGCTGTCGAAGCTGGTCGCCAGGAGCGCTTCGCCGCGGCCGAGGTGCGGCAACTGGGCCTCGAAGGCGTGCGTGGTCGCGGCCGGGATCGTGCCCTCGAGATGGGTCCGGTCGACGAGCGAGACGACCCCACGGTGTTCGGCGACGTGCGCCATCATCCGCGCGACTGTGTCCGGCGGCACGTCCAGCTCGAAGTGATTCAACGGCTCGAGCACGGTCGTCCCCGCGGCGGCGATGGCCTGCATCAGAACGACGGGGACGAGGCGCCGGAAGTCGGCCGCAACGGTGACCGGACTCCAGTACGCGGTGTGGATCAGGTCGACCCGGATGTTCGGGATCTCCCAGCCGTACAGGCCCTGGTGCAGCGTCTGGCGGACCGTTTCCTCGATCGCGGTGTGGAACGCCCGCGGCAACCCGCCGAGCTCGACCTCCAGCTCGTACTCGATGCCTTCGGCAACTGGTGAGACGCGGAACCCGACACCTGCTGCCCACGGGCCTTCGGTGATCTCGCGGATCGCCTCGCCGGTGCCGTTCAGCCGTTCGACGTGGATCGGGGTCGTCTCGCTGAACGTGACGTCGACGCCGTACTCCGACTCCAGCAGCGAGGCGATCACCTCCTTCTGTACCTCGCCGTACAGGCTGACCGTGATCTCTTCGGCCTTGCGGATGCGGATCAGCGGATCCTGCTCGGCGAGCTGCGTCAGCGCCTGGAACAGGCGCACTCGGTCCCGTGCGCTCACCACGGTCTCCAGCGTCGGCGGCGCGAACAGCCTTTGCGTGTACGTCGTCCGTACGCCGAGCTGATCGCCGATCCGGATGTCCTTCAGGCCCCGCAGCGCGACGATCTGCCCGGCCTCGACGCGGTCGACGGGCGTCCGGGCGCCGTCGGCGTACAGCTCGATCCCGCTCGGACGGGTCCGGTACTCCGGGCCGTCGACCGGATGGACCGCGACCGGCGTACGGGCGGTGAGGCTGCCGGAGACGATCCGCGCGGACGCGAGCTTCTGGCCGGCGGCGACCCGCTCGACCTTGAAGACGCGCGCGCTCAGGTCGTCGTTCGGCGAACCGGTTGCGCGCGGCAACCAGGTGCGGATGCCGTCGATCAGCTCGTCGATCCCGACGCCGGTCATCGCGGATCCGAAGTACACCGGATGCGCTGCGGCGCTCGCGACCTGGTTGGCCAACTCCGCCACCTGGTCGGCGGTACCTTCGAGGTACTGCTCGAGGAACTCGTCGTTGCGCTCGGCAAGGATCTCGCCGAGCTCGCTGCGCTGGGTCGGCAGCGGTACGACGGTCGCGGCGCGGGTGCCCAGCTCCGGCACCGTCTGCATCGGTACGGCGGCCGGCGTGAGCAGGCGGCGGATATCGGCGAGCAGGTCGTCGTACCGGGCGCCGACCCGGTCGGTCTTGTTCACGAACAGCAACGTCGGGATCCGCAGCCGGTCCAGCGTGCGCATCAGCAACCGGGTCTGCGGCTGCACGCCCTCGACCGCGGAGATCACCAGCACGGCGCCGTCGAGCACCGACAGCGCCCGCTCCACCTCGGCGATGAAGTCCGAGTGTCCGGGCGTGTCGATCAGGTTCATCGGCAGCTCCCCGAGCCGGAACGCCACCACCGCGGAGCGGATCGTGATCCCGCGCTTGCGCTCCAGGTCCATCGAGTCGGTCCGGGTGTTCCCGTCGTCGACCCGGCCGACCCGGTCGACGACCCCGGCCGCGAACAGCAGCCGCTCGGTCAGGCTGGTCTTACCGGCGTCGACATGCGCAACAATGCCCATCGTCAAAGATTTCAAGAGTCCTCGCGAACGCGTCGAAACGATCAATACCGATGCGGTAGATCGATCCGCGGCGCATCCCGGTCTCCTGTCAGTCGATGAGAGCTCTTGCTGCGACGCTAGCACCAGCCCCCGGCCGTGACGAACGTATTTTCAGGCCTCGAGGATGGGCACGTCGTACTTCTGGATGAACCGGTCGCGGGTCACCAGCGTCAACTTCTCAGCCAGCGCCTGCGCGACGAGCATCCGATCGAACGGATCCCGGTGGATCATCGGCAACATGCCCGCCAGGACTGCATGCGTCATGTCGATCGGCAGCGCTCTCAAACCACTCTGCTCGGCCCATTCAGCCAGATCGTCCGGCAGGTCGATCTTCCCGGCCGCCGCCTTGATCGACAGCTCCCACATCGTCGCCGCGCTGACGTAGACCTCCAGCTCGGTGTCGATCCGCTCCTTCAAGTCGTCCGCGAGCTCGTCGCTGTCCTGCGCCCACCAGAGCAGCACATGGGTGTCCAGCAGCAGCCGAGCAGTACCCGGCGACGCGCTCACGACAGCAGGCCGAAGTCGGCGGCGATCTCCTCGTTCACCTCGGCCGAGTCCCAGTCGTGGGCGTAGCTGATCCGGCCGGCCAGCGAACCGCGCCCCGTCCGCCGCCGCACATCCGTCAGGGGGACGACCTTGGCGACTGGCTTGCCCGCCCGGCTGATGACGACGGTCTCACCGTGCTCGACCCGTTCGACGATCCGGGACAGCTGGGACTTCGCTTCATGCATGTTGTACTGCGCCAGCTCACTCATCCGGCCTCCTTAGCCCGCCTAGCTAAGTGTACTACCGGCTGACGATGGCCGGGAGGATGCGGGCGCCGGGGACGGGGCCTTCGGCTTGGCGGACCATCCGGCAGAGGCCGGATTCGGCGAGGTCGACGGCCAGGTCGACGGCGCTGCGGCTGTCGGCGGCGAGGAACAGGCAGGTGGGGCCGGAGCCGGAGATCTGGGCGGCCAGGGCGCCGTGGTCCAGGCCGAACTGGAGGGTCTCGCCGAGTTCCGGGCGGAGCGCGAGCGCGGCCGCCTGCAGGTCGTTGCTGAGGGCAACCGCCAACGCACCGGGCTGGCCGGACAGCAGCGCCGACAGCAGCTCCGGGCGGACCTGCGGCGGCTCGACCCGGCGGAGCGGGCGCATCCGGTCGAGTTGCCCGTACACCTCCGGCGTGGACAACCCGCCCTCGGCGATCGCGAACACCCAGTGGAACGTGCCGCGGGACATCACCTCGGTGACCTGCTCGCCGCGGCCCTGACCGAGCGCGGTGTGCCCGACCAGGCAGAACGGTACGTCGCTGCCGAGCTCGGCCGCGTGGTGCTGCAGCTCGGTCTGGGTCAGCTGCAGGCCCCACAGCCGGTTGCACGCCACCAGCGTCGCGGCCGCGTCGGTCGACCCGCCGGCCATCCCGCCCGCGACCGGGATCGTCTTGCGGATCGTCAGGTCGACGCCCTCGTCCACGTCGTACTCGGCCTGCAGCAGCTGCGCCGCCCGGACCGCGAGGTTCGTCTCGTCGGTCGGTACGTCGTCCGCGAAGTCACCGGAGATCTCCACCGAGACCTCGCCGTCGTCGTCGCGCAGTACGGCGGTGACGTCGTCGTACAGGGCAACGGCCTGGTACACCGTGGCGAGCGGGTGGAACCCGTCGGGGCGCGGCGGACCGACCGACAGACCGAGATTGATCTTGGCCGGCGCCCGCACCGTGACCTCAGCAGAAGGTGACACGTCGGACAGGCTAGTGCCTGGCACCGGCCAGGGCGGCGAACTGCTCGATGCTGAGCATCTCGCCGCGGAGTTGTGGGTCGATGCCGGTGGTTGCGAAGATCTCGTCCAGGCGGGCGCGGTCGGGCAGCCAGCGGGCCAGTGCGGAGCGGACCGTCTTGCGGCGCTGCGAGAACGCGGCCTCGATCACGGCGAACGTCTGCTCGCGGGTCGCCGCGGTCGCCGGCGGGTCGCGGCGTTCGAACGCGACCAGCCCGGAGTCGACGTTCGGGGCCGGCCAGAACACGTTCCGCCCGATCGGCCCGGCCCGGCGCACCTCGGCGTACCAGGCGGCCTTCGCGGACGGTACGCCGTACGTCCGGGAGCCGGGCGGCGCCGCCAGCCGGTCCGCCACCTCGGACTGCACCATCACGAGCCCGTGCCGCAGCGAGTCCGAGACCTCGAGCAGATGCAGCAGGACCGGTACGGCGACGTTGTACGGCAGGTTCGCGACGCAGGCGGTCGGCGTACCGATCTGGTCCGGACCGACGTCCATCGCATCCGCCTCGACCACGGTGAGCTTGGCGGCCTGTTCGGGGGCGTAGGAGGCGACTGTCGACGGGAGCGCCTGCGCGAGCAGCGGGTCGATCTCGACCGCGGTGACCGAGTGCCCTTCGGCGAGCAGCGCCAGCGTCAGCGAACCGAGGCCCGGGCCGATCTCCAGCACGTGCTCACCCTCGGTGAGGTCGGCGGCGCGGACGATCCGGCGGACGGTGTTCGGGTCGATGACGAAGTTCTGGCCGCGCTGCTTGGTCGGGCGGACCCCGAGCGCGGCGGCCAGCGAACGCACATCAGCCGGACCGAGCAATCTCGGTCCGGCTGCTGTGGATGAATCCGACGAGCTCACGTGAGCCAGTGTGTCAGGCTCACGCCTTCTTGCCGCACACCGGCCACGCCCCGTACCCGCCGCGGTCGGCCTTGACCTTCTCCGCGATCGCGATCTGCTGCGCCTTCGACGCACCGTTGGCGTTGTTGGCGTACGCCGTACCGCCGTAGGCCGCCCAGGTGCCGTGGTCGAACTGCAGACCGCCGTAGTACCCGTTGCCGGTGTTCGCGGCCCAGTTGCCGCCGGACTCGCACGCGGCGATCCGGTCCCAGGCACCGCTGCCACCCGTGCTGGTCGCCGGCGGCTTGGTGTCGGTCGTCGTGGTCGTCTCGGCCGGCTTCGGCTTCGTACCGACCACGACCTGCTCGTCGACCGCCTGAGTGACGACCTTCGACGCGACCACCTTCGTGGTCGACAGCTTGCCGTCCAGGTAGGTGTACAGGTACGTGACGGTCTTCGAACCGTCCGTGCCCTTGGTCGTGGTCTTGGTCGTGCCCTCGAGCAGCGTCGCCGACTCGGTCTTGTCGGTGCCGTGCGCAACGGCCTCGGTCTTGGTGACGGTCTTCTGCAGGACCTGCACGAAACCGATCTTGTTCACGCCGAGCTTCAGCGGGGTGGCCGCGGCCGGGGTGATCCGGTCGTCGGCGTCCCAGGCGATCTTCGCCTGCGTCAGGGCCTGCCCGACGGTGTTCGCCAGCGACTTGATCGTCACGATCTTGCCGAGGTGCACGATCTGCACGGTCTTCGGCGTGGTGACGGTCAGCTCCAGACCCTGGCGGCCGAGCGGGGCGCTCCGGCTGGTGGACAGCTGAGCCCCGTCGTAGCGCAGGCCGAGGTCGGCGAGCGCCTCGTTGACGCTGTCGGCGGTGGTCCAGTACGCCTTCTTGGTGCCGTCGGCGTTCACGGTCAGCTGGCGACCGTACTGCACGGCGATCTCCTGGCCGTCCTGCAGCTTCGAGTCCAGCGACGGCGCGACGTTGTCGTGGGCACCGACCTGAACTTTCTCGGCCTTCAGGGCGTCTGCCACGGTGGAGCCGAAGGTGTGCACCTTCCGCACCTGGCCGTCGACGGAGATGCTCACGGTCTTGCTCTTCGAGGCATAGGCCACGGAGCCACCCGCGACGGCTAACGCAGCCGTCGCACCGACGGCCACGATGATGGACTTACGCACTAACGCTCCCAGGTAGGGCTACCCGGGCACGGGGTGGGACAGCACAGGCACCGGCCGCCTTCGCCGGACTGGCTGCCCGGTTTCGGTGACCCCGCCGAGGGGTTGTGCTCGTCCGGGAACTTCCCCGATCCCGGCCAACATCACGGGACCATAACGAAGAAGTAGCGGAAGCGCCAATCCCCTGGTCGGCGAGTCGTAAAAAGGTGTAATGGCGCCGTCACGCCGTGTGATTGCCCCAATGGCCCCGATGCACCACTTCGGCGGTCGTCCGGCGGCCCCTTTTGAGGGACGGCGAACGCTTGTCCGGAGCCCGGTACCCGACCGACAGAACCCCGACCAGATCAAACCCCTCGGGGACCCCGAACTCCTTCAGCAGCCGGCCCACTTTGTCCGCAGGAGGCCCGAAAAAGCAGGCTCCTAGGCCTTCGTCGACCACTGTCTGCAGCATCAGCAGGACGGCCATCCCGGTGTCGACGTACCAGTACGGCGCGGTCCAGCGACCCTCGTCCCGATCGGTCCAGCCCTTGTCCGGTTCGGTGTACCGATCGAGGTACGCGTCCTTGTGCGCGAATGCCAGGATCAGCAGCGGCGCGCGGCGCAGCCCTGTGATCCATTCAACATACTTCTCGTCCGGATCCTCGGCCGAGATCCGCCAGTACCGCTCTCGCTCGTCGCCCTCCAAGGTCAGGAACGCCCACCCCTGACTGAACCCGCCCGACGGCGCCCGGAGACCGTTCTCCAGGATCCGCTCGCGCACCTCGTCCGGCACCGGCCGGTCGGGGTCGTAGTTCCTGACCATCCGCCGCCGTCGCACTACGTCCCTGAACTCCATGCGCCTTGTTTACCAGGCTCCGCCGAAGGCGCGGTTCGCGTTGTTGTTCAGGGACTCGCAGAGTTCGGGTACGGAGATGTTGAGGACGTCGGCCATCCTGCGGACGGTGTGCGGGATCAGGTACGACGCGTTCGGCTTGCCGCGGTACGGGGACGGGGTCAGGTAAGGCGCGTCGGTCTCGACCAGGATCCGGTCGAGCGGGGTGGTCGCGAGCGCGTCCCGCAGGGATTGGGCATTCTTGAACGTGACGACGCCGGCGAAGCTCAGGAACGCGCCGCGGTTCACGCATTCGCGCGCGAACTCGGTGTCGCCCGAGAAGCAGTGCATCACGAGCCGATCGGGTACACCCTCGCGATCGAGAATCCGCAGTACGTCGTCATGCGCGTCCCGGTCGTGGATCATCAACGTCTTGTCGAGCCGCTTCGCCAGCTCGATGTGCGCCGCGAACGACTCGTGCTGAGCCGCCTGCCCGTCCGCTCCGGTCCGGAAGTAGTCGAGGCCGGTCTCGCCGATCACCCGTACCTTCGCCGAACTCGACGCCAGCCGCTCGATCTCCGCGAGCGCACTGTCGAGCTCACCGGCCGCCTTCAACTTGGGCGCCTCGTTCGGGTGCAGGGCGACTCCGGCGATCAGGTTCTGGTACTGCGCGGCCGCCTCGACGGCCCACTTGGCACCAGGCAGATCACACCCGACCTGCACGATCCGGGTCACGCTCACCGACGCCGCCAACTTGATCGCCTCGGCCGGACTCAACCAGGCCCCGTCCTCCCCGTCCGCGATGTCCAGGTGGCAATGCGCATCCACCACACTCATCGGCAACGGATCGGGCGCCGCCGGCCGACTCCGATCCCGCGACCGCCCGTCCTCCCCGACGGCCGCCCGCTCCCGCGTAGGCCGCCCCACCTCAACACCATCAACACCCATGGACGCCAGGTTACTTAGGTGCGCTACCGGCTTTTGGCGTGAGTGGCGGCGCGTCGGCGTGCGTCGGCGTGCGTCGGCGTGCGTCGGCGTGGTCGGGGGGTAGTTGTTTCACCGCTGGCGGGTTGCAGCAGGCCAGCGGTGAAACAACCCAGCATCGGCCAGGTCATCCACAGGCCCGAAGTCCGCGGCGGACGACGGCCCGGAACCGGGCATCTTCTGGGGCATGAATCTCGAACTGCAGACGCTCGCCATGCAGCGCGGCGGTTGGTTCACCCGGGCGGACGCGCTCGTTGCCGGGTACTCCGATGCCGACCTGCGCACATACGTCGCGTCCGGCCGGTGGATCCGCATCGTCCGCGGTGCGTACGCCGAACCCGGACCGGCCGTCGAAGCAATGCCGCCGTGGGAACGGGCGTCCTGGCGTCATGCGCTCGCCGCGCGGGCGGTATACGTGCGACTCGGCGGACGAGCTGTTGTGAGCCACCAGTCGGCGCTGCTGCTGCACGGCGTACGGGTCTCGGACCTCGACCTGCGCCGCGTCCACATGACCAGACGACACGGCCCCGGTCGTTCAGATGCGGCAGTGTGCCAGCACGCAGCCCGGCCGCGCGTCGACGTGGTGGTGAAGTTGGACGGCGTACGGACGACGCTCCCCGCACGGGCCGTGATCGAGACCGTCCGGGCAACTGCGTATCCGGTTGCCGTGTCTGTCGTGGACCAAGCACTGAGATTGCGGCTCGCCACGCGACAGGACCTGGCCGATGCGCTCGAGCCGTTCGCTCGCCGGAGCGGTATCCGCACCGCGGCGCGAGCGGTCCTCTTCGGCGACGGCCGCGCGGAATCGGTCGGCGAGTCGCGGCTGCGAGTACTGTTCGCGGACGTCGGCCTGCCCAAACCGCTGCCACAGGCCGAGATCCGCGACGAGCGGGGGATGCTTCTGGCCCGGGTCGACTTCCTGCTCGAGCAGTACGGCGTCATCGTCGAATTCGACGGAGCCCTCAAGTACGGCGGCGGCGCTACCGCTCTCGTCGCGGAGAAGGCACGCGAGGACCGGCTGCGGGACCTGGGGTACCAAGTGGTCCGCATCTGCTGGGCAGATCTGGCCCAGCCGGCCACCGTCCACCTCCGAGTCCGCCGAGCCATCGCACGCTCCGGTCCGGTGGCGGGTTATGTCACCGCTACCAGCCTGTAGTCCGCCATCGGCGCAACAACCCCTCAGCCACCTAGGCCTCGGCGGCTTCCTTCACCTTGGTGACGAGCGATTCCCACATGCCTTGGGCATGCTTGGCCTCTTCTTCGCTGCCGTTGTTGTCCTGCTCGAGCTTCAGGTGCGTATTGCCGGTCAGCGTGTAGGTGAGGGTGTGGTAGTTCTCCGGTACGTCGGGTTGCCCGGTGAGCGGACTGAAATGCGTCAGCCGCAACAACCGCCCCGGCTCGATCGCGAGAATCTCGCCCTTGTCCTGGAAGGGCTTACCTTCCCACTCCCCACTCCACGTAATCGGACTCCCCACCTGCCAGTCCGTCTCCACCTCAGCCCCGAACCACAACTCCTTCAACTGCTCGGGATCCGTCAACACGCCCCACACCCGCTCAGCCGAAGCCTCAATATCAACCTCAGCCACCGCAACAAACCCAGTCATCACAAACTCCTCTCTCCCCCGACCGTACGGTCCCCACCCCCCCATGCGCTTGTACAAAAGCGTCAACAACCGCATCCGCACCCCAAACCACCCCGGACGCCCGCGAACGATGCCCTTTCCACGCCGGCCCGGAGGTACATCGCCCGCGGCGGGGCGGGCACGCCGTCAGTACGAGCGCCGCGCGGGCCGGAGGCAGCCGCCGCGGAGCGGTGTGCTTTCGGGGATTAGTACAGCTCCAGTTCTGGGGTTCGGGATTTTTGGCGGTGGGTGGTGGGTGGGGTGCCGTAGCGGCGGGTGAATTGGCGGGTGAGGTAGTGGGGGGACTCGAAGCCGACGGCGGCGGCGATCTGGGCGACGGTCAGGTCGGTGGCGCCGAGGAGTTCGGCGGCGCGTTGGAGGCGTAGGGCGAGTACGACGTTCATGATCGAGTCGCCGACCTGTTCCTTGAACAGGTGGGCGAGGCGGGAGACGGAGACCTGCGCCAGCCCCGCCAGCGACGTCAGCGTGTGTGGGCGCGCCGGGTCGGCAGTGATTGCTTCGAGCACGAGGTGGACGCGTGGGTCCAGGTGCTGGATCTCCCGGCGCAGGCTCGCGACGGCGGTGAGCAGCACCTCCTCGATGCCGTTCATGGTGAGTTCGGTCGCGACGCTCCGATCGAGCAGGTTGAGCGAGGTATCGCCGGTCGGCGACAACCCGGCGCGCTGCGCGTCGCGGTGCAGCCGGTCGAACGCGGACACCACCCGGTCGGTCTCCGACGACCGGGTGAGTCGTACGTACGACAACCCGGGCATTGCCTGCGGCAACGACAGCCACGAGTGCCACTCCCGCCGCGGCTGGAAGTGCGCCCACCACGACTCCCAGTACGTCCCCACGGTCCCGTAGTCGTGCGGCGTCCCCGGCCGCACGAGTACGACGTCCCCGTGCCGCAGCATCAGCTTGTTGTCTCCGAGCAGGTACCGGCCGGTCCCCGACGCGGTGTACAGCAGGTACCAGCTGCCCACACCGTCCGGCCGTACGACGCGGTAGTCGCCGCCGCTGTGGAAATGCCCGGTCACGAGTTTGCTCGGCGGCGGGATCTCGCTGTACAGCTCGATCAGCACCTGGGTAGCAAGATCGTGCTCGAAGTCAGCAGGCTCCGTCATGGTGGATCCCCTCGTCGGCGCTCCAAGATTAGCGGCACAACAGCAAGATCCTGCACCTAGAAGAATCGAGGGATCCGTGCCCTTCCGCCCCGTCGCCGAGCTCGACCACGACCCGGACACGCTGGTGTTCGAGCACGGCTGGCAGTCCTGGAGCCCGAGCGGCTGGTACCGGCTCGACGCGCGCCCGCCCCGGCCGACAGCGCCTAACCACCACGTGATGGCCTACCGCCCAGGAGTCGAGGCCGGCCGTTTCCAGGGGGAAGGTCTCCTGGCGGTCGCGGCACAAGGCCGAACCACAGTTGTCGCCGCGCGAACCCCCGACACGGTCCCGTCCATCCGCGCCGAGGCCCACGGCAACAAACTGGTCGTCTCCGCCGACGACGAGGTCGCGATCACGACCAGCACCTCCGCGAACCCGAACCAGGCGCTCGCCGACTGGGCCGACGCCTTCGCCACCGGCGCGCCGCCGGTCCGCGTGTTCGGCCCGTCCTGGTGCAGCTGGTACGCGTACTGGGGCAAGGTCACCGAACGCGACGTGATGAACGACGTACGGCAGTTCGACCAGCACGACCTGAGCGTGGATCTGGTACTGCTCGACGAGGGCTACCAGACCGCGATCGGCGACTGGCTCACGCCGCGCGACGACTTCGGCTCGACCGTTACGCTGGCCGCCGACATCCGCTCGAGCGGGCGCCGCGCCGGCATCTGGGTCGCCCCGTTCCTCGTCAGCAGCGACAGCGAGACCGCCCGCAAACACCCCGAGTGGCTCGTCCCCGGCATCACAGCCGGGACCAACTGGGGCCACGAGCAACTGGTC
Source organism: Kribbella jejuensis (assembly GCF_006715085.1). Lineage (NCBI taxonomy): Bacteria > Bacillati > Actinomycetota > Actinomycetes > Propionibacteriales > Kribbellaceae > Kribbella > Kribbella jejuensis. The sequence goes on from NZ_VFMM01000001.1 coordinate 1,702,110, forward strand.
CTCGACGTCACGCACCCCGGCGCCGCGCGCCACCTCCAGGACGTGTTCACCGAGCTGTGCCGCCAGGGCTACGACCACTTCAAGCTCGATTTCCTGTACGCCGGCGCGATCGACGGACCGCGGTACGAACAGGTCGACGGCATCGCGGCATACCGGCACGGCCTGCGGCTGCTCCGCGAAGCCGTCGGCCCGAATCGGATCCTGCACGGCTGCGGTGCCCCGATCCTGCCGAGCCTCGGCCTGGTCGACTGTATGCGGATCTCCCCCGACACCGACCCGTTGGTCGAACCACCGTCCGGCGACATCAGCCAGCCCGGCCAGCACGGCGCGAGGACGACGTCGGTCGCGCGCGAGTTCCTGCATGGCCGCTGGTGGGCGAACGACTCCGACTGCCTGATCGTGCGCCCCGACGTGCAGGAACGCGAGCGCTGGGCGAACCACATCGAACAAGCACCCGGCCTCCGGATGTCGAGCGACCCGATCAGCGCCCTGGACCGCTGGGGCCTGGACCGTACCCGCGAGCTGCTCGTCCCGAGTTCACCGCGGCCGCACCCACTGAAGGACCCTGATGCTTAGGCCCGCGCCCCGCGCCAAGCGCCGCAACAGAAGAGGCCGCGAGACGGCGGCGGCGTACGCACTCCTCGCCCCGAGCCTGGTCGGCGTCCTCGGCTTCCTGCTCGCACCGGTGCTGATCGTCCTGGCGCTCAGCCTGTTCGACTGGAAGTTGCTCTCGACACCTGAATTCATCGGGTTGGCCAACTACCGGAAGCTGTTCGCGGACTCCGGCGTCTGGCACTCACTCCTGGTCACGCTGTACTACGTCCTGATCTGTGTCCCCGGTACGACGATCCTCTCGCTGCTGCTCGCCCTCCTGGTAGATCGCAAGCTGCGCGGGATGAAGTACTTCCGCGCTCTACTCGTGATCCCGTGGATGGCGACGCCGGTCACGCTCGGTCTGGTCTGGAGCTGGATCTTCGACCCCGGACGCGGCGCGCTGAACCAGTTCCTCGGCCTGTTCGGGATCCATGGTCCGGCGTGGCTGTCGTCGCCGGTGCTGGCGATGCCGAGCGTGGCGGCGGTGCACATCTGGCAGTTCGCCGGCTACAACATGCTGTTCTTCCTGGCCGGCCTGCAGAACATCCCACGATCGTTGCGCGAGGCATCGTCGCTGGACGGCGCCTCCCCGGTCGCACACTTCTTCACGATCACGCTTCCGTTGCTGCGGCCAACGATGTTGTTCGTACTGATCACCAATGTGATCGGCTCCTTCCAGGCGTTCGACACGATCTTCGTGATGACCGAGGGCGGCCCCGGCGACAGTACTGAGGTGACGACGTACCTGATCTACGACGAGGCCTTCAAGAAGTTCGACTTCGGCTACGCGTCGACGATCTCGGTCCTGCTGTTCGCGGTCGTGCTGATCGCGACGATCTCCCAGTTCGTGTACTTCGAACGCCGTACCACTTACGAGGTGTCCGCATGAGACTCCGCATCGTCCCGTACGCCGTACTCGTGCTCGGCTGCGTGTTCTCGGTGTTCCCGTACCTGCTCACCCTGCTGACCGCGTTCAAGGGCCCGGGGCAACTGTCCGAGACGATGCCGTGGGAGCCCGGCCTGCCACCGAGTACGGCGGCGTTCCACCGGCTGTTCGCGTCCGGGTTCGGCGGATACCTGGCCAACACCGCACTCGTCACGGCCGGAATCACCCTCGGCCAGATCGTGTTCGCGATCCTCGCGGCATACGCCTTCGCCCGGCTCTCGTTCCCGGGGCGGGACGCGCTGTTCTGGGTGTATTTGTCGACACTGATGGTGCCACCGGTGGTCACGATGATCCCGCTGTACCTGATGATGCAGAAGCTCGGCCTGGTCGACACGTGGGCCGGGTTGATGCTGCCGACGATGCTCGGTACGCCGTACGCGATCTTCCTGCTCCGCCAGTTCTTCCGCGGCATTCCCGCGGATCTCGAGGACGCGGCCCGGATCGACGGCGCCGGGCGGGTCCGGACGCTGGTGTCGATCGTGCTGCCGCTGTCGAAACCGATCCTGGTCACCGTCACCACGCTCGCCGTGGTGGCGAACTGGAACAGCTTCCTCTGGCCGCTGATCATCACCAGCAGCGAGAACAAGCGGCTGCTCTCGGTCGGGATCGCCTTGTTCAAGGGGGAAATCGGCGTCGACTACAACGCCGTCATGGCGGGCAGCCTGATCGCGCTGGCGCCGCTGCTCGTGCTGTTCATCGTCTTCCAGCGCTTCATCGTCCGCTCGGTCGCCGTTACCGGGCTCAAGTAGTCGGAGGCTCTCATGTCTTTGTCCAGGAGGACTTTTCTGATCGGCGCGGGGAGTGTGCTCGCGCTGGCCGGCTGCGGCTCGTCGGACAACAAGGCAAGCAGTGGCGGCAAGGTCGAGCTCGTGTACCGGCTCTGGGACGAGCAGCAGGAGGTCGGGTACAAGACCGTCTTCGCTGAGTTCACCAAGGAGAACCCGGACATCACCGTGCGGATGGAGGTGCTGCCCTGGGACCAGTACTGGACGAAGCTCACCACCGAACTGGCCAGCGGCAAGGCGCCGGACGTGTTCTGGCTGACCGTCGACTACTTCCCTGACTTTGCCGGCAAGGGTGTACTGGCGCCGCTCGACGACCTGATCTCGAAGGCCGGGCTGAAGCTCGACTCGTACCACCCGAACGTCGTCCAGTCGTACAAGTTCGAGGACAAACAGCTGGGCATGCCGAAGGACATGGGCATCGTCGGGCTGCTCTACAACAAGACCCTGGTCCAGAAGGCCGGCATCGCGATGCCGAAGGAGTTGACCTGGGCGCCGGACGGTTCGGGCAGCTTCCTCGAGATTGCCCGCAAGCTCACGGTCGGCGACAAGCAGTGGGGTTTCTGCTCCTGGAACCACAGCCAGACCCAGTGGCTGAACTGGATCGCGTCGAACGGCGGCCACGCGATGGACAAGCCGTACGGCACCTTCGACTTCGCCGGAGAGAAGTCCGTCGAGGCGCTGCAGTTCGCCCGCGACCTGGTGTTCAAGTGGAAGGTGTCGCCGGACGGTACCCGTACCAACCCGCCGACCGGCCAGGCAACCGAGATGTTCTACCGCGGCGAGGTCGCGATGTTCCCGGCGAACAACGCGCTGCTGCCGTTCGCGCTGCCCGAGGTGAAGTTCCCGATCGGCGTCACGTCGATGCCGGCCGGACCGGCCGGTCGGACCGTGGTGATCAACGGGCTGGCCGAGGCGATGTTCGCCAAGACCAAGCATCCGGACGAAGCGGGAAAACTGGTCGCGTTCCTCGGCTCGGAGAAGGCGCAACGGCTGATGGGCGACGCCGGTTACATCATCCCGGCGCTGAACGACGCGGGCGCCGGCTACAAGGCGTTCTGGAAGAAGAAGAACATCGACGTCCAGCCGTTCCTCGACTCCGCCGCCGGCAGCACCGTCAACCTCCCGATCGCCGAGGGCTGGACCGCCAAGTCCCCGGAAATCAACAAGGCCGTCAACGACCTCTACCTGAACAAGATCCCGGTCGCCGACATCGCCGCTTCCATGGACAAGATCGGAAACGACAAATGAAGGAACTGACCGATTCGTACGACGATGTGCAGGACGTCGGCGTGCTGCGGGAAAGGTTGTCGAATGACGGCTACTTGTTCTTCAGGGGGCTCTTGCCTACCGATGTGGTGGGAGCTGTGCATGAGCAACTGGCGCGGATTCTGTATGACAGTGACTGGCTGGCGCGGGAGGCCGATCCTCGGGAGTTGATCGCTTCGGGGCGGGCTGTGGAGGAGGGGTCGGCGGGGTTCTTCGGGGCGTATACGGCGATCCAGAGCACCGAGGCGTTCCACCGGCTCGCCGTACGGCCCGAGCTGCTCGACCTGGCGGGACGGTTGCTCGGGGAAGAGGCGTTCGCGCATCCGGCGCACATCTGCCGGATCGCGCCCCCGTCGCCCGGGGCGAACCCGACGCCGATCCATCAGGACTACCGGTTCATCCAGGGGTCCGTGGACACGCTGACCACCTGGTTGCCGTTGAGCCCGGCACCGCCCGAGATCGGCGGATTGCGGGTGTACGCCGGTTCACCACGGCTCGGCGTACTTCCGGTGAAGGCGTCCGACGGGCCGGGGATGATGCGCGCCGAGGCTGACGAGAACCACCCGGAGTGGCGGACGACGTCGTACCGACCGGGCGATGTACTCCTGTTCGGAAGCCTCACCGTGCACGGCGCGATGCCGAACCGGACGAACCAGCTGCGGTTGTCGGCCGACTTCCGCTACCAGGCGCTGAGCGCACCAATGGCTCGCGACCTGCTCGGCACGGGGAAGCCGCACTACCACCCAGACGTCCCGGACTTCCCGACTCTCACTCGCGGCTGGACCTCGACGGACTGCGTCGAAGTCCCACCCGGAGTGAACTTCGTGGGCCGCTGGGACCCGCGAGTGGACGATGTCCCCACGCCGGCGTCGCGCTTCGCGTACGTCTGAACACCGGAGGTGCACCAGCCGGCCGAACGCCTCGCGACAGTTGCCGGACTACACCTGAGGAGCGGACCTGTGCCACTCACCAACCGGCGTACAGCTGCCGGGTGCACGCTTGGCCGGGCGTGCCCGGCCCGCGTCGGTGCGGGTTGGTGAGTGGTGGGGGTCCGCCTACGGGCGGATCACGATCTTGCCGCGGGCGTGGCCGGACTCACTGAGCGCCTGGGCCTGGGCGGCTTCTTCGAGTGGGAACGTCGCGGCGATCCGGATCGTGAGCTTGCCGTCGGCGGCCGCTTGGAGCTGGGCGTCGAGGGTGGCGCGGACCGCCTCCGGGGTGCCGGTGCCGCCGGAGGAGGTCTGGATGCCGAGCGCGGCGGCCGCGAAGTCGGCGATGGTGACGATCCGGTCGGTGCCACCCCGGAGCTCGATCGACTCCTCCAGACCGCCCTGTCCGGCGGTGTCGAACACCGCATCGACCCCCTGCGGAGCAGCTTCGCGGACCCGCTCGAGCAGCCCGTCGCCGTACGCCACCGGGATCGCGCCGATGGCGCGGAGGTAGTCATGGTTGGCGGCCGACGCCGTACCGATCACCGTCAGCCCTGCGGCCACGGCAAGCTGAACGGCCACCGAGCCGACCGCACCCGCGGCGCCGTGGATCAGGATCGTCTCGCCCGCTTTCACGTCGAGCAGATCCAGCACCCGCTGCGCTGTTTCACCAGCGACCGGTATGCCGACCGCCTGCTCCCAGCTGAGACCCGCGGGCTTGTGCGTCACGTTGCCGCCGAGCGCGTACTCGGCGTACGCACCGCCGGCGGACCAGCCGACGACCTCGTCGCCGACCGCGAACCCCGCGCCCTCACCGGCCTCGTCGACCACCCCGGCGACCTCGAACCCCGGGACGGCCGGGAACTTCGCCGGCGCGAAGTCCTTCGTGAAACCGCGCCGGATCTTGGTGTCGTACGGGTTCACACCGGCCGCCTGCACCTTGATCCGCACCTGCCCGGGGCCCGCATGCGGCTCCGGCACGTCCTGCACCTGGAGTACACCGGGATCGCCGTACTCCTCGAACACCACCGCGCGCATCGGACCGCCTCCAAAGAATGGTTGTTGCTACAAGAAAGGCTGCGCCGCCGCCGGGCATTCCCGGACGGCGGCGCGAATTTCTGCGATCAGTTCTCTTCCAGGCGGGGGAACAGCGGATCGCCCTTGGTCAGCGTCGCGCCGGCCGGGAGCTGGCCCCAGGTGCCGGCGTCCTGCACCCGCTGGTCGGCCAGCGCGCCGAGCTTCTCCTCGGCGCCGAGCAGGGCCCACAGTTTCGCGGAGGACTTCGGCATCGTCGGGTTGTGCAGTACGGCGACCGCCCGCAGTACCTCGGCCGCCGAGTACAGGATCGTGGCGAGGCGGGCCCGCTGGGACTCGTCCTTCGCGACCTTCCACGGCTCCTGCTCGGTCACGTACCCGTTGACCGCGCCAACCAGTTCGTTGATCGCGGCGAGAGCTTCATGGAACGCGAGCGTGTCCAGCGCCTCGTCCGCGGTCGCGACGGTCTGCGCGAGCCTGTCCGCCAGCGCCTGCTCGGCCGGTCCGTGGTCGGTCGGCTCGGGCAGCGCGCCGTCGAAGTACTTGCCGACCATCGCGGCGATCCGGCTGGCCAGGTTGCCCAGGCCGTTCGCGAGCTCGGAGGTGTAGACCGCGCTCAGGTGCTCCCACGAGAACGAGCCGTCCGACCCGAACTGGATGGTCCGGAGGAAGTAGTACCGGAAGGCGTCGGAGCCGAAGTGGTCGGTGATCTCGTGCGGCGCGATCGCGGTCAGCTTCGACTTGCTCATCTTCTCGCCGCCGACCAGCAGCCAGCCGTGCGCGAAGACCTGCTTCGGCGTCGCAACCTCGGCCGCCATCAGCATCGCCGGCCAGATCACCGCGTGGAACCGGAGGATGTCCTTACCCACCAGATGGACGTCGACCGGCCACAGCTCCTCGAACCGCTCCGGGTCGGTGCCGTAGCCGGCGGCCGTCACGTAGTTGAGCAGCGCGTCGATCCACACGTACAGCACGTGGTCCTCGTCCCACGGGACCGGGATGCCCCAGTCGAACGTGGACCGGGTGATCGACAGGTCCTGCAGGCCCTGCTTCACGAACGCGATCACCTCGTTGCGTGCGCTCGACGGCGCGACGAAGTCCGGCTGCGATTCGTACAGCTCGAGCAGCTTGTCGGCGTACGCCGAGAGCCGGAAGAAGTAGTTCGTCTCCGAGACCGTCTCCAGCTCGGTGCCGTGGATCATGCACCGCTGCGTGCCGTCGGCGTCGGTCCGGATGTCCGCGGGAAGCTTGAACTCCTCGCAGCCCACGCAGTAGAGGCCCTCGTACTCGCCCTTGTAGACGTCGCCCTTGTCGTAGAGCTTCTGCCAGAACTCGCGGACCCGCTCGGTGTGCCGCTGCTCGGTCGTCCGGATGAAGTCGTCGTACGCGATGTCGACGTCCACCCAGGCCGGCTTCCAGGCCTCCTCGACGAGCTTGTCGGTCCACTCCTTCGGGGTCATGCCCTGGGCCTGCGCGCTGCGCATCACCTTCTCACCGTGCTCGTCGGTACCGGTCAGGTACCACTTGCGCTCGCCACGCTGGGCGTGCCAGCGGGTCAGGACGTCCCCGGCCACCGTCGTGTACGCGCTGCCGATGTGCGGCGCGGCCGTGACGTAGTAGATCGGGGTGGTGACGTAATAGGCCTTCTCGGAAACCTTCTCGGGCATGCCTTAAAGAGTAGTGCCCCGGTTAACTGGGTTTTCGCGCGGCCAGTACGGCGTCGTACACGGTCCGTTTCGGCACGTTGAACCGCTTCGCGACGTCGGCGATCGCCTGCTTACGCGGCGTACCCGCCTCCTCGTCCACCGCCACCTCGCGGGCCAGGTCCTCCGGGGTCATCACGCGGTCCGGGTCCGCGCCCGCAACCACGACCGTGATCTCGCCACGGACCCCGTCCTTCGACCAGGTCACCAGGTCGTCGAGACGACCCCGTTTGACCTCTTCGTACGTCTTGGTGAGCTCCCGGCACACCGCCGTACGACGATCCGCCCCGAAGGCTTCGGCCATCGCCTCCAGCGACGCGGTGAGCCGGTGCGGCGCCTCGAAAAACACCATCGTCCGCGGCTCGTCCCGCAACTCCGCCAGCCGCCGCCCGCGCTCCCCCGGCTTCCGCGGCAGAAACCCCTCGAACGTGAACCGATCCACCGGGAGGCCACTCAGCGCCAGGGCCGTGAGCACGGCGGACGGCCCCGGTACGGCGGTCACCACCACGTCAGCCTCGATCGCGGCGGCCACCAACCGATACCCGGGATCCGACACGCTGGGCATCCCCGCGTCCGTCACCACCACCACGGTCGCCCCGTCGAGAAGCGCCTGCATCAACTCGGGAGTCCGCTCCCGCTCATTCCCTTCGAAGTAGCTGACGACCCGCCCACTGAGCTGAATCCCCAACTCCCCCGTCAACCGCCGCAACCGCCGCGTATCCTCCGCCGCCACCACATCAGCCCCCGCCAACACCCTCCCCAACCGCGGCGACCCATCCGAAACATCCCCAATAGGCGTCCCCGCCAACACCAATCGCCCGGTCATGGGAGGAGGGTAAAGGCGTCGGTGTGCTGCGGCCGGACGACATTGAAATGCCGCCGGTCCAGCGTCGCGATCTCGTCCACCCCCAACTGCTCCGCGAGGGCAACGACCGATGCGTCCACCAGCCCCAACGGCAGGTCCGCGTACTGCCCGATCAGGTCGGCGATCCGCTCGAGGGCCGCGGGAGTCATCGGAGCGATGGTGAAATCCTCGGTCGCTAGCGACCTGACGAACGCCATTTCGGGCTTGTGCCCGCCTGCCCTGGCGAGCAAGTAGCACACCTCGGTGACGACGAACGGAGGAATGACCAACCGCTCGTTGTTCAGGCGGAGCGAGGCGAACAGGTCGACGCAGGGCTGGTGGTTGGCATCGGAGGTCAGGGCGGCCGCAACCAGCGGGCCGGTGTCGACGACTATCACTTCGAGCTGCGTCCGAGCTCCGAGCCGAGAATCTCGTCGATGTGCTCGGAGAAGTCCGGCGGCGTCCCGTCGACCGAACCGAACCACGCCGGCGGCCAGGAACCGCCGGCCCCGGGCCGCTCGGTGCGTGCCTCGGCCTGCAGCTTCAGCAGCCGGAGCTCCGGCAGGAGGTCTGCTGCCGCCTTGTCCGACATCGAGTCGATCAGCGCGTGGAGCTCTTCGCGGGGCGTGCTCATGTGACTGATTGTAGGAGGTGGGGGGCGGGTGGTTGGGGTTTTCCACAGGCGGGGGGAGGCGGGCGGACCGGGGGGTCCGTAGCATGGCGGCGTGGCTGCTGTGATCGAGGACGGGACTGTCCGGCGGGGCGAGGCGGATGGCGAGCGGGAACTGCTCGGGCGGGACGTGCTCGGTAGACGGCTGCCGCCGCTCAAGGAGCGGTTGTACCCGGCGATGCCGCGGGACTTCGACGGCGGCTGGATCGCGACGCTGGCGATCACGCTGGTAGCCGGCATCCTGCGGTTCTGGCACCTGAGTACGCCGGTGAAGTTCGTCTTCGACGAGACGTACTACGCCAAGGACGCGTTCAGCCTGCTCAAGTTCGGGTACGCGCGGCAGTTCATCGACCAGCCGGAGGGCGCCGCCGACAAGGCGATCCTGGCCGGCAACCTGAACGTCTTCAAGGACACCCCGAGCCTGACCGTGCACCCCGAGGTCGGCAAGTGGATGATCGCGGCCGGTGAGCAGCTGTTCGGGATGAACACGTTCGGCTGGCGGTTCATGCCGGCGCTGTTCGGCACGCTGACGGTGCTGCTGGTGATCCGTACCGTCCGCCGGATGACCCGCTCGACCCTGATCGGTGCGATCGCGGGCCTGCTGCTCGCGGTCGACGGCCTGCACTTCGTGATGTCGCGGGTCGCGCTGCTCGACATCTTCCTCGCGTTCTGGCTGGTCGCGGCGGTCTCCTGCCTGGTCTGCGACCGCGACTGGACCCGCCGCCGGCACGCCGAGACCCTGGACAGGCCGGTCGAGGACGGCGGCCGCCGTACGGTCGGCCGCTGGCTGCTGATCCGCCCGTGGCGGATCGCCGCGGGCGTCTGCTTCGGCCTCGCGCTCGGTACCAAGTGGTCGGCGGTCTGGACGATGGCCGCGTTCGGCGTGCTGGTGTTCGCCTGGGACTTCGGCGCCCGCCGCGCGCTCGGCGTCCGGTTCGCGTTCGTGAAGTCGGCGCTGGTCGACGGCATCCCGGCGTTCGTCAGCCTGGTGCTGGTCGCCGGGGTCACCTACCTCGCGACCTGGACCGGCTGGCTGCTGCACGACAACTCGTACGACCACAACTGGGCGGCGAGCAACCCGGCGCACGGCGTGATGAAGCTGGTCCCGGACGACTTCCGGTCACTGCTCGAGTACCACAAAGAGGTCTACGCGTTCCACACCGGCGACTACATCAAGCACGCCACCCACCCGTACCAGTCGAACCCGGCGGGCTGGCCGATCATTGCCCGGCCGATCGGTTTCGACGCGGTCAACGACATCAAGCCGGGTACGCCGGGCTGCACCGCGCCGGCCGGCGACACCTGTCTGCAGGTGATCTCCGCCCTCGGTACGCCGCTGTTGTGGTGGGGCGGTGCGCTCGCGCTGATCGCCGCGCTGGTGTTCTGGATCAGTACGCGCGACTGGCGGTTCGGCATCCCGGTCGTCGGCTTCGTGACGTGTTGGGTGCCGTGGTTCGCCTATGACCAGAGACCGATCTTCTTCTTCTATGCCGTCACGATGATCCCGTTCACCGTGATGGCGCTGGCCCTCATCCTCGGCAAGATCCTCGGCCCGGCGCGAGCAGCGCTGAGCACGGGGCTCGGTACGGCGACCCCGCGCCGGCTGATCGGCAGCGCGGTGGTCGGCGCGTTCGTCGTACTCGTCGTCCTGAACTTCGCCTACATCTGGCCGATCCTGACCGACAAGGTCCTCCCCCACGAGGCCTGGCTCAGCCGCATGTGGTTCAAGTCCTGGATCTGACCGCGTAGTCCACCTTCTCGAACGGCCACCGCGTAGCGAGCCAGTCGGACACGGCGTCGTACAGCTCGACGTCCAGCGACGCCCGGTCCGCGCTCACCCACGAACGTACGTCGGCCACGGCCGGATCCTTCCGCGATGGATACATATACACGCACCCGATCACATCGCCGCCGGTTTCGATCACGGTGTACGTGAAGCCGCGGCGCGCGGCGAAGTCGTCGGCGTGCCGCTGGAGGTCACCGAGGTTGGCCTCCAGCGACATCCCGTCGGCCGGCGGCCAACTGCCGCCGAACCCCGGCGTCGAGCGGATGTGCTCGATGCTGCTCGTCCAGGCGGCGTAGTCGGGCTCGTTGTGCTGCGGGCCGAGCGGTTCCAACCGGAATCGCTCGGTGACCAGCTCACGGGGTACGTCGAACTCGGCGGGAACGAAGTCGGCCATGACCGCAGGCTACGAGTCGTGCGCACGGACCGCACCGCATTTGCGGTCAGTGCAGGCCGTGGCGGTTTTTGTTCTTCTTGCCGTGGCGCTTCGCCGACGACTGGCCGCCGACGCCGCCGAACAGCGCGAGGCCCTTGATCACGACTGTCGGCGCGTTCGGGTCCGGATCGGCGGAGCCTTGCGCGGCGAATCCGCCGAAGATGCCGACGCCCTCGTTGCGCACGGTGACGCCCTCGGGGACGGTGATGTCGATCCCGCCGAACACTGCGACCGCGTTGATCGTCACCTCACGGCCCTCGAACACCGCGTCGGTCATGTCCAGGTCGTGGCCGCCGAACACCGCGAGCGCGTTGGTGCGGCGCTTCACCCGCCAGCGGCCCTTCCGTTCGCCGCCGCCGAAGATCGCGACCAGGTTGTCGACGCTGGCGTTCGGGTCGGCCGGCTCCTCGATCGGTACCAGGCTGGTGGACGGAGCCGTGGACAGGGACGGGACCGCCGACGCGACCGGCGCCGGCTGGCCCGGGACGACCAGGTCCCGGGTGATCGGCTCGAGTTCGCCGAGGGTCTTGGCCTGCAGCGTCTGCTCGAGCCGATCGGCGTGCTCGTCCTGGGTCAACCGGCCCGACATCAGGGCCTCCCGCAGTACGTCGACGACCTGGTCACGATCGATGTCGGACGCCCGCAGATGCGCGTGCGGATGCGGGCGGTCGGGCAGGTTCTCCATAACCCTGAACGATATATCGAGACAGGTCCGGTACGGAGTCCGGTAAAGCCCGGATCCTGACCCTTAGTCGCACTGAATTCGCAAGGCACAGGCGGTGGCGACGAGGGTCAGCCCGGCGAAGGTGATCGCCGTACCGGGGTAGCCGCCGAGGGCCAGGCCGACGCCGCCGATCGCCGCGCCGAGGAAGGTACCGAGGCTCATGCCGGCGGTGTTGACGCTGAGGGCGGAGCCGCGCAGGTCGCCGCTGCGGCGGACCAGGAGCGTCGTGACGCAGGCGGCGACGCTCGCATGGCTGGCGCCCATGACCGCGGTCAGGACCAAGGTGAGCGGGAGCGTCGGCGAGAAGTAGAAGGCTGCGACAGCGATCAGCGCGACGGTGATCCCGATCAGGAGGAAGCGCTCGGTCCGGGCGCGGGTGGTGGCGAGGTACCGGCCGGAGAGGAGGTTGCCGAGGAAGAACGAGGCTCCGCTGAGCGACCAGACGAGCGCGAACCAGCCGGGCGCGAGGTCGAACTTGTCGTCGTAGAACGCCGCCAGGTACGCGAGGTACCCCATGAAGGCCGCCGTCCTGAGCATCGCGATCGCGAGCAGCGGTACGGCGCCCGGGATGCGCGCGAGTTCCCGGTACGTCGCCAGGTAGCTGACGTGCTGCCGGCCGGTGATCGGTGCTGTGCGTCCGCGGCCGCGGATGCAGAACGCGGCCGAGAGACCGAGGGCGATCACCGAGGCGGCGAGGAGGTTGCCGCGCCAACCCCAGATCAGGCCGGGGCCGGCGAGTACGGGCGCCGCGAGCATCGCCATCGCGCTCGTCGTCGCGGACACCAGCGTCGCAGCACGGCCGGCCGCGGCCGGGGAGCGGAAGCGGTCCGCCGCCGCGGCGCCGATCGACGGGGCGAGGATCGACGTCGAGGCACCGATCAGCAGGCAGAACGCGGCCAAGGCGAACACGTTGCCCACGGCACCTAACGCTGCCGAGACACCGAGCAACGCGAGACCGGCAGCGGCGACCAGTTCGCGCGGCGCACGGTCCATCAGCGGCGCCAGCAGTACGCCGACCGCGAGCGCCGCAAGTCCACCGAGTCCGCGCAGGCCACCGATTTCCGCGACGCTTCCGCCGGCCGCGTCGGAGATCGGCACCAGGTACATCCCGAACACCGTGAACGGAATCAGGCTCACGGTCGAGGCGAGCAGGAACGGCCACAACCGCTTGACCATGCGGAGATCGCCGGGCACTTCGGCCGTCAGTTGCTGCGTGCTCATGTACCCGTCCGGTAGCGGTAGAGGCTGCTCGGGCGGGAGCTGAACTGGGAAAACGGAAACGGTTCGGCGGAAAGTGCTGTCACGCCGTTTCCGAGGAAGGCGCGGGCCACAGCGCTGCCGGTCTGGGCGTAGATCGCCAGCGGTTTCTCTTGCTCGCGGCAACGTTGCAGGAGTACGTCGAAGCTGCCGTTGGACAACGTCATCCCGGTCGCCACAACCGCGTCGGCGGCGTCGATCACCTCGGTCATGTCTTTCGAGACGGGCAGTCCGGAGGCAGTTCGGTCGAGGTTGAAGTCGCACGGGAGGCAGCTGCCGCCGCGGGCGGTGATCGCGTCGACGAGCGGGTTGACGACGCCGATCAGCGCGACTTTGGTGCCGTCGGCAACGTCGAGGAGGCCGGCCACGGCGGCGTCGCGGGCCTTGGCGCGGACGTCCGGGGTCCCGGCGGGGAGGACCACTTCCTCGGCGTGGGGTGAGGTGTGGTGTGGTTCGACTGCTGCCAGGTACGCGTCGAGGGCGGCGACGCGTACTGGGAGTGGGTCGTCCGACGTCAGCACGTCGGCGAGGGTGCGGCCGGAGGTGTCGGCGCAGTACGTCGGGTCCAGTTCGCCGTGCTCGAAGGAGCAGGCGCCGAACACTTCCCCCACTCTGAGCAGGACGTAGTAGTTCCGGTAGGTGACGTCGGCGCCGGGCAGGCGGGTCGTGTGATGCAACCAGAACGCACTGGTGATGCCGAAGGTTGCCGGGGCGGGCCCGAATGCCCCCGCGACAACGGAATCGGTGAGCTGACCTACGGAAGTGATGGACAAGCGAGCAGTCATTGGGGGGCGGCCTTTCGGGGTGTGCTGGGATCAGATTAATGCGACTGCGTCGCAGCTGGAAGTTCGGCGCGCCGGAACTGCGCCGACTCCCGGCGGGCCCAGGTCATTGCCGACCACGGGACCGCGAGGTCGTCCAGGGAGTCGATCTCGCGCGGGCGCATCGATGCCATCGGCCGTGCTTCGGCATGCCGGGCGAAAGCGGACTCGACGTACCGGGTGCCGGTGTCGGCGGCGAGGAACACGTGTTTCCGCCCGCGGTCGCAACCGTGTTCCCACAGCGCCGACAGGTACGCCGCCCCGGCCGACAACCCCGCGAAGACGCCGGACGTCCGGAGCAGATCCACCGCCGCCGACATCGCGTACTCGAAGGAAACCCAGTGCAGCCGGTCGTAGAGCCCATGCCGCACGTTCCGGAACTCAATGGAACTACCGATCCCGGCGATGATCATCTCCGGATCCTGCGTGTGCCCCGCGCCGAACGTCACGCTCCCGAACGGCTGCACGCCGACCAAGTTCACGTCCCGCCCGCTCTCCCGCAGGTACGCCGCGATCGCGCCGGTGGATGCGCCGGTACCGACACCACCGACCAGGCACAGCGGCCCGGACGGCACCAGCGAGGCGACGAGGTCCGCGACCGCCCGGTAGCCGAGATAGTGGATGTCGTCGTGGTACTGCCGCATCCAGTGGTACGACGGGTTGTCGCGGAGGATCTCACCGATCCGGCGGACCCGGAGGTTCTGGTCGAGCTGCAGGTTGTTCGACGACGGCACCTGCTCGACCGTCGCGCCGAGGATCTCGAGCTGGATCTTCAGCGTCCGGTCGACCGTGGTGGACCCGACGATGTGGCACTTCATCCCGTACCGGTGGCAGGCGAGCGCGAGCGCGTGCGCGTAGATCCCGCTCGAGCTGTCGATCAGCGTGTCGCCGGGACGGACCCTCCCGGTCTCCAGCAGCTGCCGGACGGCGCCGAGCGCGGAGTACACCTTCATCGTCTCGAACCGCAGGCAGATCAGGTCGTCCACCCGGATCGGGTCCGGGTCCTTGATCGCCTCCGCCAGGTGGTCGTGCAGTCGCGTCATCGGCGCGGTTCGCTCCTCATGTCGATGGATGCGGGCGGAGAATCAGGGGTACCGATCCGCGCGGCCGCAACCAGCCGGCGGGTCAGTCCGTGCTGCGGTTCGGTGGTGATCCTCGAGGGCGGACCCTGTTCGACCACGTGGCCGGCGTCCAGCACCATCACCTCGTCCGCGACAGCGGCGACCAGTCCGAGATCATGGCCGATCCAGATCAGCGCGGTACCGCGTGCCTTCAGCTCACCGAGCAGGTCGAGCACGAGCGCCGTACCGCGGTCATCCAGGGCGGTGGTGATCTCGTCGCAGATCAGTACGTCGGGTTTCGCGAGGACGGCCCGCGCGAGCGCAGCACGCTGGAGTTCGCCACCGGACAACCGGCTCGGCGGGCGGCCGGCCGTGATCGCGGCGACGCCGAGTCGGGCGAGGACTGCGATGGCCTCGGCGTGGGCCTGTTCCGGCGCGAGTCCGCGCAGGCGTTCCGCCGTACGGGCAACTTGCTGGTCGACGGGGCGCCGTTCGTCGAAGGAGCCGCGGACCTCTTGCCAGACGTACTGCACTCGGCGGTGTTGCTCGCGCGTGCGTTTGCGCAGTATCGGCAACGGGTGGCCGTCGAGGTGGATGCTGCCGGTGTGGCGCTCGTGCAGGCCGGCCAGGCAGCGGGCGAGGGTGGTCTTGCCGCTGCCCGAGCGGCCGACGACGCCGAGGCAACTACCTGCGCGGACAGCGAGGCCGATGTCGTGCAGGACGAGGTCGCGACCACGCGGCCGCAGCGAGGCTGACAGGTTCATTGCCTTCAGCAACGGTTGGCCGGTGGCGGAGGTTCCCAGCGGCTTTCCGGGATGGGCGCTCGACGGCAGGACGTCGGAGATCACCCGGCCGGCGTCGAGGACGACGACCCGGGTGGCGAGTGCGCGGACCAGGTCGAGATCGTGACTGAGCAGCAAGATGCCGAGGCCGGTCGCGGCGAGTTCGCGGAGTTCGTGGACCAGTTGGAGCCGGGTGATCGAGTCGAGCCCGGTGCTCGGCTCGTCCAGGACGAGCACCCGCGGTCGGCAGGTGAGGGTCTGGGCCAGCGCGATCCGTTGCCGTTGGCCACCGGAGAACTGATGCGGAAAACGCTTGAGGGTTGCGTTCTGCGTCTGCAGTTGCGCCGCTCGGAGCGCCCGCTCGACGTCGCCGTCGTGGAGCTTCGCGAGTTCACGCAGCGTCGTACCGATTCGACGCGCCGGGTTGAGCGCACTCCCGGGGTGCTGCGGCATGTAGGCGACGAGCCGGCCGAGGACGTCGGCACCGGTCACACCCTGGTCGTCGACGACGCTTTCCCCGGCGACCTCGACGTGCCCTTCCAGCCGGACGCCGTCTCCGTGCTCCCCGAGCAACGCCAACGCCGCCGTGGTCTTCCCCGCTCCGGAGGCGCCGACGAGTGCGGTCACCTCGCCGGCGGCCACCTCGAACGACACACCGTCCACCAGCACCGCATCACCCGCGGTCGCGGACAACTTGTCGACGCGAACGAGGATCATGCCGGCGTCCCGACCATGCGACGGGAGCTGTGCACGAGGCGATCCGCCAGCAGGTTGAAGCCGAGTGTGAAGGACACGAGCAGCAGGGCAGGCGCGAGAACGGACCACGGTTGGAGCAGTAGACCCTCGCGGTTGCGGGAGACGCTGACTGCCCAGTCGGGCGCGGTCGGACTCAGGCCGAGACCGAGAAAGTTGACCGAGGCAACGAGGAACACCGCGAGCGTGATCCGGGTGCCCAGGTCGGCGGCGACCAGCCCGAGCACCGAGCGCCCGACGTACCCGAGCTGGATCCGTATCCACGACTCCCGTTGCATCCGCAGCGCCTCGACCACGGGTCCGCTCGCCGCATCCAGCGCGGCCGCGCGGACCAGGCGGGCCACGGTCGGCACGTTCACCATCGCGACGGCCACCGTGATCGCGACTGCGGATGCGCGCCAGCCAACGGCCACCACGCTGATCACGAGCAGGGACGGCAACGGAAGCAGTACGTCGAGAGGCCGCATCAGCCCCTCGTCCAGCCACCGGTACCGGGTCGAGGCGGCGGTCAACCCGACCATCCCGCCGACGACGTACGCGAGCACGACCGCCCCGAGCGCCATCCCCAACGCCGACCGCCCACCGACGAGCAACAGCCCGAACACATCCCGCCCGAGCCCATCCGTCCCGAGCAAGCCCGCGGACGAGTAGGGCAAACCTTCGCGAGCGTCGTACGGGACGAAAGGCCCAAGGACCGCGACAACCAACGGCACCAGCACCGGGCCCGCCGCAACCACGACCGCACCTCCACGGGCGGGGCTCATCGGAGGAGCTCCGAGCGGGGGACGAGACGGTTGCAGACGAGATCGGCGGCCAGGTTGATCAGCAGCGCGGCAACCGCGAGTACCAGCGTGAGCCCCTGGACCACAGGCACATCGCGCGTCTCCACACCGTCGACCAGCGCCGTCGCAAAGCCGGGAATCGCGAAGATCGCCTCGACCACCAACACCCCACCCAGCAAGGTGTCACCAGTCCGAGCCAGCTCCTGCACCCCGGGAACCGCAGCGTTCGGCAGTACGTGCCGCAGCAACAACTGACGCCGCGGTACCCCCAGCCGACGAGCCTGCGTGATGTACTCCGCGTGCAACGCTCTTACCGTTCCCGCCCGCACCTGACGCGACAGCAGACAGACTGTCCGCCCGAACAGCACAGCCACCGGCAGGACCAGCAACGCCGGCGACGCGAGCAGATTGCTGCCGATCCACGTGGCCGGCAACCACCCCAACGTCAACGAGAACACCGCGACCAACACGACCGCGATGACGAAGTCCGGAATCGCCGACAGCGCCAGCGTGACCGAGGTGATCGCCCGATCGATCCGCCCGTTCTCGCGTGTCCCCATCACGATGCCCAGGGCAACGGCGAGTGGTACGACGACCGCGAGCGTTGCCAACGTCAGTACCAGCGTCGCGCCGATCGAGTTCCGTACGATCCCGGCGACCGGCCCGCCGCTGATCAACGACGTACCGAGATCGCCGGACAGCACGTTCCCCGCCCAGTGCACGAACCGCTCGACCGGCGGCTGATCCAGCCCCAGCTCAGCCCGCAGCGCGGCGACCTGCGAAGGCGTCAGTGTCTCGCTGAACCGCAGTTCCGCCGCGTCCCCCGGCAGCAACGACGTCAGCACGAACACCAGGACCGACAGTACGGCGAGCTGGCCCAGAGCGAGCAGCGCCCGCTGGACGGCGTACACCCGCATTCAGGCGAGCCATACCTTGTCGAACCGGCCCTGGTCCAGCGTGTTCGGCGGCGCCGCCTCCACGCCCTGCACCTTGGCGGACACAGCCACCAGGTAGTCGGGCAACCCCCACGCGAGGATCCCGCCCTCGTCACGCAACGTCTGCTGCAGTACGCCGTACCGCCGCGAACGTTCCGCCTCGTCCGTCACCGCCCGCGCCGCCGCGAACCCGGTGTCGAACGCGGGCCGCCGCCAATGCGTCACGTTGAACGGCGAATGCGACAGCAGCCGGTCGGTGATGTACTGCGGGATCGGCATCGCGCCCGACCGGTGGTTGCCGATGGCCCCCTTCGTGAGCAGGTCCTTCGCGTACGTCTGCGGACTGCCGGTCGTCACCTTCAACCGGACCCCGGCCTCCGCGACCTGCTCCGCGAACAACGTCGCCGCCTCGACGAACCCGGCCGACGCGTCCGCGGTGAAGATCTCCACCTCGCGCCCGATCAGACCGGCCTTCGCCAGCAGGGATTTCGCCCGATCCACGTCCCGCTCCCGCGGAGCCAGATCGGCCGGATAGTACTGATACCCCTTGCCGAACAGGTCGTTCCCGACCTCACCGCGGCCAGCGAGGACGACGTCCACCAGCCGCTGCCGATCCGCGAGCAGCTTGAACGCGAGCCGTACGTCGGGGTTGTCGAACGGCGGCTGGTCGACCTTCATCACGAACGCCTGCATCGTGCTCGCCTTCGCGGCCACGATCCGTACCGTCTTCCCGGCCTCGGCGGTCCGGGCGAACGTCGCGGTCATGTCGTTCGCGTACTCCGCCTGGCCGCCCTGTACGGCGTTCGCGCGCGCCTCGGAGTCCGCGGACAGGATCTGCAACTCCTCGATCCGCGCGGGCCCGTCCCAGTAGTCGGCGTACCGGGTCGCGACCATCGAGCGGCCGGCTTCGAAGGAGACGTACCGGAACGCGCCGGTCCCGACGGGTTTCGACGGGTCCTTGAAGCCGTTGCGGACGATCTGCGTGCCGATGCCGGCCAGCAGGGCGGGGAACTCGGCGTTCGGCTGAGTCAGCACCAGCTCGACCGTCGACGGCCCGATCGCCTTGCTGCGCTTGAGATCGAGCGTCGCGAGCGAGGACTGCGCGACCCGCTCCGGTGCGGCGGGATCGGCGATCCGGCTGAGGGTGTAGAGCACGTCGTCAGCGACGAGTTTGGCGCCGTCGTGGAACGTCGCGTCCCGCAAGGTGAAGCGCCACGTGGACGCCGTACCGTCGTGGTCCCACTTGGCCGCGAGCCGCGGGACCGGCTTCAGATCCGGACCGAGCTCGACGAGCTTCTCGTAGATCGCCTTGTGCCGCGCGATGTCCACGAACAGGCTCTGCACGTGCGGGTCGAGCACCTCCTTGGCCCCGCCGCCGGCGTACACCGCCCGCAACCGCCCGCCGTGTTTCGGCTCCGCCGCCACGCCACCATCAGCCCCGCAACCGGTCGTCGCGGCCAGCCCGGCAGCACCGGCCAGCCCCAGGAACCCACGCCTACCCAACGCCTCGGACACGCGCCACATCCTCACCTTAGTGAAAACGGTTGTCAAATCCAGCGCGCATCTGAACGAGACGCCATCATTCTGTCGGCGCCAGCGTTCGGTCGCTCTCCGTAGCGGCGTGTCCGGGCGTATCGAGGAACGGGTAGTGGTCAGCCCGCCGTCGGGCGCGCGCGCTCGACTCTCCCGCCTGCGGAGCGGGAGAGGGCACCACCACCCGCTGTTCGGTACGAGTCAGTCGACGCAGTCGGTCGGGGCGCAGAGGTTGGGAAGGTCGGCGGCGATCCGCTCGAGCAGCGTGGTGAGCTGGGTCTGCTCGTCAGGGGTGAGGCGGTCGAAGAAGTAGCTGCGCACGGCGTCGACGTGGTCGGGCGCGGCGGCGTCGATGGCTTTGCGGCCGAGTTCGGTCAGCCGGACCATCGAGCCACGGGCGTCCGACGTACATTCCTCGCGGCAGACCAGGCCGCGTTTCTCCATCCGGCTGACCTGATGCGACAGGCGGCTGCGTTCCCACCCGACGGAGCGGCCGAGATCACGAGTCCGCAGTACACCGTCCTCGGCCTCGGACAACGGGTGCAGCAGGGCGTAGTCGGCGCCGGACAGGCCCGAGTTCGTGATCATCCGCGCCTCGAGCGCGCGCATCAGTTCGCGATGCGTGTGGCGGTACGACTGCCAGAGTCGCGCCTCACGCTCGTCGAGCCACCGCGGTTCGGTCATCTTGTCAGTGTACGAAGAAGTTGACATATCACCGAGTCATGGCGTGCGGGAAAGTGCGACGGCCAGGCCGATCGTGCCCGCCATGATCATCAGCTCGACCGCGGCGAGCCGGCGGAACGCGGCCGGGTTGCCGGTGGCGAGCTCGGGCAGCGTCGTCCGGCGGTGCCACCAACCGACCGTGACGAGGGTCGCGAACGCCACGGTCTTCGCGAACACGAGAGCGCCGTACCCGCTCGTCACCCATTGGGTGATCAGCCCCCACCCGCCCTGCCGCCCGTCGAGGTGGATCTCGGCGGTGACGAGTCCGGTGAGGCCCATCGTCACGGCACATCCGAGCGCGAGCGTGCTGAAGAGTTCGACGGCCTCGCGCGATCGCGTGTAGCGCAGTACGGCCAACAGGCCGCCGACCCAGACGGTCGCCGCGAGGACGTGGACGACGAGTGACAGCGTGGCGAGAACCGTCAACAGGTTGGTGCGCTCAGCCGCACTATGGCCGGTGAGGAGCGGCCCGACCACCGCGGCGATCGTCAGTAAGGCGGCCACCAGTGCGGCGCCCAGCGTCTTGGCGCCACTGAGGACGACGGCGAGTACGGCGGTCAGTACGACGGCGACCGCGAGCGCGCGGACCTGGCTGATCTGGCCGGCCGGTCCGGCGTGCTCTGCCAGGTGCGACAGCGGGATGCCGAGAATGACGGTCGCCGTCGCGATCAGCCCGCCGATGCTCGCGACCGCCCAGACGCCGGCTGCGATCGCGGCGTCCTGGCAGGCCTGGATCGCCTTGCCACCAAGCTTTCCGTCGTTCGCCGGAAGGAACAGGACGACGGCGAGCACGGCACCACCGGTCGCGACGGCGGCGCCGTCGGCGAGGATCCGCAGTACCGGAACCGCCCACGAGACGCCGAGCCCGGCACCGAGCAGGCCACCGGCAGGTTTCTGTGGAGCACCACCGGCGGCGAGCAACGCGACCACCATCACAACGATGCCAGCGGCAACCATTCCCGGCACGGTCAGCCGGCCGGCGGGTCGTCCGTTCATCATGCGGCTGGGCGGCGGCGCACGATCACCACGGCGAGGGCGACGACCACGAGCATCACCAGGCACATCGCGACGATCGTCACGGTGTTGGAGTTGCCCTCCGACGGTGCTGCGCCCGGGGTGGCGTTCGGGTCGGTGGCGGGGTGCCCGGCATGCGTCACGGTGAAGGAGCCGGAGATGGTGACGGGGTGGCCGTCGTCCGAGATCACCCGCGCCTCGACCGTGTACTTGCCGGCCTCGACCATCGCGCCGACCGGCTGCGTCACGGTGTTGTCGACCACCTGGACGTCACCAGTCGCGACGTTCTTGCCGCTCGGCGAGTTCACCTGGACCTGCGTGCCGTTGGAACCGACCGGCTCGTTGAAGGTCAGCACGATCTTGGTCGGCGGCGCGGCCATCGACGTACCGTCACCGGGCGTCATCGACTCGAGCTTGGCGTGCGCCGCTGCCAGGCCGGCGGAACCCACCAGCATGAGCAGCGACACCGCAAGTACGGCGAACAACCGGCGCATGGCTACTTCCCGCCGGCCGGAGCTGCGGGAGCCTCAGAAGCCGGCGCCGCCTGACGCGACCGAAGTCCGAACGCCAGACCGAGCAGCCCGACCAGCAACCCGCCACCACCGAGCCACCGCGCCAACGTATCGGACGTGCCTTCGGAGGTGCCTTCGGGGGTGGTCGCGGCGACCGGCGTGACCGCGGCCGTCAGCTTCAGCGTCGGCGCCGGGTGTTCCGGCTCAGCCGCACCGTCCTTCGCGGAGTCGGCCCACTTCACCACCTCACCGTCGCTGTACGTCTGCTCGGTCGGGAAGCTCAACGAATCCACGCCGTCCGGCAACTTCCCGACCGACAAGGCGAACTCGTCGAAGTCGTTCGGCGGGATACCGCCCGCGGTCGCGGTCCAGGTCACCGTCAGGATCGCCTTGGTCAGCGTGACATCGCCGACCTTCACCGGCGCCGGCAGCTTCTCCTCTTTCTTCTCCACCTTCCACCCGTCCTTCACCTGCGCGCCGACATGCGCGAACGGGTGGTCCTTGGGCAGCGAGACGACGAGCTTCGACGTACTGGTGTTGTCCGACTCGGTCGGTACGCGGAACACGAGCTTGCCGTACCCACCGGGCTTCGCGTCCGGCGACGACACCGTGACATGCGCCGACGCCGAGCTCGCGGCGCCGATCACCACGAGCACGGACGCCGCCGCGATCGCGGCGGCACGCAGCGCGTATCGCTTCTGGACATATCTCTTGGGCATCAGAGAACCTTTCAAGGCATACGAGAGTGTCCGGCGCAGGGGCGCCGGGTTCAGACAGCTGTAGCTACTCGTACGCCGGGAGGCCCACGCTCGGTGACGCTCGTACTGCGGTCTTCACCGGTCGGCGCCCATGACGTGTGGACCCCGGGCGCCGTCGGGAGCCGTACGGGACGCAGTACCGGCAGCTCGGGGAGCAGTCGCGCGCAGGCCCGCCGTACCCGATGAATCCAGCGGTGTGCCCGGCTGATCGCCAGGACGCCCGCGAGCAGTCCGCCGAGGTGCGTGGCGGTCATCATCAGGCTGCCCGTGATGGACATGCCGTGGTGCATGGTTGCCGAGTCCAACGTGACATGGACGAACAACTGAACCGCGGCCAACACCAGTCCGGTCAGCAGCCGCTCACCTGCCAGGTACTCCCCGAGCAGCCAGCAGACCCCGGCCAGCGCGGCCAGCGGAGGCAGTACGCCCAGCGGTACGCCGCCGCCGCCGACCAGCGCATGACCGAGTACCGCCACCGCGACGCTCAGCGCCGCGACCACGGACGTAGTCCTGCTCTCGGTCGGCATTCGATCCCCTCGCTCGTGTCACTCTACGGACAGGATCGCGCGCAGGTTCCCGCGGACTACTGCTGCTCACTATCCGTACCGAATCGCTCGCGGATTGTTTGCTGCGATGATGTGCGGATGGACGTAGCCGTGCTGGAGATCGGGGGCAGTCACGTGACGGCGGCCGTGGTGACGCCGGAGACGTGGGACGTGACCGAGGTGGACCGGGCCGAGCTCGAATCCCAGGCGGCGGCGCAACAGGTGGTCACCCAACTCGCTGACGCGGCCCGGAAGTTGCCGCTGGCAAACGGTCTGGCGATCGCGCTGCCCGGTCCGTTCGACTTCGCGACCGGGGTCGCGTGGTACCGGAACCAGGGCAAGTTCGACCAGCTGTACGGGGTCGACCTCGGCGCTGCCCTGGGCAACGAACTGGGCAACGAACTGGGCACCGACCGGCTGATGTTCATGAACGACGCCGAGGCGTTCGCGGTCGGCGAGTGGACCGCCGGCGAGGTCCGCGGCGTCGAACGCTGCGTCGGCGTGACGATCGGCACCGGCATCGGTACGGCGTTCCTCGCCGACGGCCGGGTGGTCCGCGACGGCGGCACCGTTCCGCCGGGCGGCGAGCTGTACAAGACGACGTACGCCGGAAAACCCCTCGAGGACGCCATCTCCGCCCGCGCCATCCTCCGCCGCTACGCCGAGTCCACCGGCCGAACAGCCCCCGGTGTCAAAGAAATCGCCGACCAGGCCCGAGTCGGCGACGCCACAGCTCACCAGGTCCTCATCGCCTGCTTCACCGACCTGGCCACCGCCCTGGCCCCCTGGCTCGAACGCTTCGGTGTCACCCATACAGTCCTGGGCGGCTCAATAGCAGGAGCCTTCGACCTCATCCATTCGTCGCTCCCCTTCCCCGTCTCCGCGACGAAGGACACCGAACACTCAGCCCTGATCGGCGCCGCCGCCCACTACCTCAGAACCTGTCCGTAACCCCCGCTACGGTCGGACCCGTGAAGATCGCCACGCCTCGCCTGCGCGCCCAGCTCGACTCCGCAACTCCTGAGACGGTGGAGGACGAGGAGCGGTTGCTCGACCTCCAACTGGAAGATGTCGACCTGAGTGACGTGGAGGCCGAGCACGTCGAGCTCGGGGGCTGCCGGCTCACCAGGTGCAAGCTGGCCGGCTCGGAGCTGGACAAGCTCATCCTGGTCGACACCGAGCTGACCCAGTGTGACCTCGCCAATTCCCGCTGGGCCGACGCCGCCCTGACCCGGGTCGCCGTCACCGGCTCGCGGATGATCGGCTTCGCCGGCCCGGGCGCGGTCTTCCAGCACGTCACCGTCCGCGACACCGTGCTCGACTTCGCCTCGTTCCGGTTCGCGAAGTTCGTGAAGGCCGAGTTCGTGGACTGCCGTCTGCAGAACGCCGACTTCGTCTCCGCGGACCTGACCGGCGCGGTGTTCCGCGGCTGCGACCTGTCCGGCGTGGAGTTCTCCCAGGTCAAGGCGGCCAAGGCGGTCTTCGTCGACTGCGGCTGGGACGGCGCGAAGGGCCTCGCCTCGCTGGCCGGCGCGACCGTCGCGGCCGCCTCCCCGATCGACACGCTCGCGTTCACCAGCGCGGTCACGGTCGCCGCCGGTATCAGGCTCGCGCATCCCGACGACCTGGAGGGAGCGTGACCCGGGCCACGATCGAGGACGTCGTACGCCGGATAAGGTGGGCCCGTGACTGACTCGACGATCATCTACACCCACACCGACGAGGCTCCGGCGCTCGCCACGTACTCGTTCCTCCCTGTCGTCCAGGCGTACGCCGGCCAGGCCGGTGTCGGCGTGGAGACCCGGGACATCTCACTCGCGGGCCGCATCCTCGCCGTCTTCGGTGACTACCTGAAGGAAGAGCAGCGGATCCCGGACGCGCTGTCCGAGCTCGGCGAGCTGGCGAAGACGCCCGCGGCGAACATCATCAAGCTGCCGAACATCTCGGCGTCCGTCCCGCAGTTGAAGGCCGCGATCGCCGAGCTGCAGTCCCAGGGCTACGCGCTCCCGGAGTACCCGGACGAGCCGAAGACCGACGAGGAACGCGACATCCAGGCCCGGTACGACAAGATCAAGGGCTCCGCGGTGAACCCGGTCCTGCGCGAGGGCAACTCGGACCGCCGGGCACCGGCCTCGGTGAAGAACTACGCCAAGACCCACCCGCACCGGATGGGTGCCTGGTCCCCCGAGTCGAAGACGAACGTCGCGACGATGGACAACGACGACTTCCGCGCCACCGAGAAGTCCGCGGTGATCGAGGCCGCCGGCTCGCTGCGGATCGAGCTCGTCGGTGACGACGGCACCACCACCGTGCTGCGCGAGTCGATCCCGGTGCAGCCGGGCGAGGTCGTCGACGCGTCCGTCCTGCACGTGGCCGCGCTGCGCGAGTTCCTGACCGCGCAGGTCGCGCGGGCGAAGGCCGAGGACGTGCTGTTCTCGGTGCACCTGAAGGCCACCATGATGAAGGTCTCCGACCCGATCATCTTCGGTCACGTGGTCCGCGCCTTCTTCCCGAAGACCTTCGCGGAGTACGGCGACGTCCTGGCGAAGGCCGGCCTGACCCCGAACGACGGCCTCGGCGGTATCCTCAGCGGGATCGCCTCGCTGCCCGAGGGGCCGGCGATCAAGGCCTCCTTCGACGCCGAGCTGGCCGACGGCCCGAAGCTGGCGATGGTCGACTCGGACAAGGGCATCACCAACCTGCACGTACCGTCCGACGTCATCGTCGACGCCTCGATGCCGGCCATGATCCGTACGTCGGGACACATGTGGGGCCCGGACGGCGCCGAGCACGACACCCTCGCCGTACTCCCGGACCACAGCTACTCCGGGATCTACCAGGCGGTCCTCGACGACTGCCGCGCGAACGGCGCATTCGACCCGTCCACCATGGGCTCGGTGCCGAACGTCGGCCTGATGGCACAGAAGGCCGAGGAGTACGGCTCGCACGACAAGACGTTCGAGATCCAGACCACCGGTACCGTCCGGCTGGTGAACGAGGCCGGCGACGTCGTCCTCGAGCAGGCCGTCTCGGCCGGTGACATCTTCCGCGCCTGCCAGACCAAGGACGCTCCGATCCAGGACTGGGTCAAGCTGGCGGTCAACCGGGCCCGGGCGACCGGCGACCCGGCGGTGTTCTGGCTGGACGAGACCCGCGCGCACGACGCGACCCTGATCACCAAGGTCCAGAAGTACCTGTTCGACCACGACACCGAGGGTCTGGACATCCGGATCCTGGCGCCGGTGGATGCGATCAAGTTCTCGCTGGAGCGGATCCGCCGCGGCGAGAACACCATCTCGGTGACCGGCAACGTGCTACGTGACTACCTGACCGACCTGTTCCCGATCCTCGAGCTCGGGACCAGCGCGAAGATGCTGTCGATCGTGCCGTTGATGGCCGGCGGCGGTCTGTTCGAGACCGGTGCGGGCGGTTCGGCGCCGAAGCACGTCCAGCAGCTGATCAAGGAGAACTACCTGCGCTGGGACAGCCTGGGCGAGTTCTTCGCGCTGGCGGCGAGCTTCGAGCACCTGGCGCAGGCGACCGGCAACGCGCGGGCGCAGGTCCTCGCCGACACCCTGGACCGGGCGACCGCCACGTTCCTGAACGAGGACAAGTCCCCGACCCGGCGCGTCGGCGGCATCGACAACCGCGGCAGCCACTTCTACCTGTCCCTGTACTGGGCGCAGGAGCTGGCAGCGCAGACCGACGACGCCGACCTCGCCAAGGCCTTCGCCCCACTGGCGGAGACGCTGGCCGCGAACGAGCAGACCATCGTCGACGAGCTGATCGCCGTCCAGGGCAGCCCCGCCGACCTCGGCGGCTACTACCAACCCGACCCCGCCAAGGCGGCCGCAATCATGCGCCCGTCCAAAACCTGGAACGAGGCCCTCGCTTCGCTCTGATCTCGTGACAAAGGGCGCCCGGGTCTCCCCGGGCGCCCTTTGTTTCGTGCTGCATCCATACCATACGGTTTGGTATGGGTCAGGACGTGAACGGCACCCGGACCCAGCTCAGTACGGCGGGGTTGCGCGGGTCGATCGTGACTCGCAGGTAGTCGTTGTCGCCGGTCGATCCGTCGACGGTGATCCGCGAGAGGTTGCTCGCCGGCGTCGTCACACCGTAGAAGCTGAGCCACTTCGAGCCGGCCGCCAGCGGCTTGTCGCTGTTGTAGACGTGGCTGTCGCCGTTGAACAGGTACACCGGGCCGCGGAAATTCGCCGACTCCCGGGCGATCTCCTGCACGATCGGCTGGAACGCGTAGTAGTCCGCGAACGACGGGTTCGCCACGGTCGGGTCGAACATATCGGCCTGCGTCAGCAGTACGACGGCCCTGTCGCGGTCGGCGCGCGCCTGCGCGAACGTGTCCCGGATGCTCTGCATGACGGCCCCCGTACGGTTCAGTACCTCGGCGGTCTGCTCCGGCGTCGGCGCGGTCTTACCGGTCCACGGCGCCATACTGTTGTTGCTGCCAACGATGTGCAAGGCGGCGAACGCGACGTCGCCGCGGCTGAACCGGACGTCCTCCGGGATGCCCTGTGCGACCTGGCTGTCGACCTTCACCGAGTGCTGCCCGAGCGTCCGGCCGGGCTGCGGGAAGAACACCTGCCGGATCTTCGCCAGCCGCTCCAACGGGTTGTAACCGCCGTTGTTCAGACGATGGCAGTCGGTCCACTCATTGTCCCCGACGGTGTAGACGAGCGGATCCGCGAACCGGTCGAACTGCGTCTTCACCTGCGCGAAGTACTCGTCACTGCAGACCGACGAGCCGTCCTTGATGTCGCCGAGATGAGTGACCAGCTTGACCGGCTTGTCCGCGTTGATCTGGTCGACCACCTTCGGGAACCGGGCGATCTGCGCCGGGCCGTAGGGGATGTCACCGATCACGGCGAACGTGTAGGGGTCCGGGCCACGGTCCGCGGCGGCGTTCGGAACCCCGACCGCGAGCCCGAGCAGGGCCAGACACGCGGTGATCACAGGCGCACGACGTACTCTCACAAATCCTCCAAGTCCGAGCGGGTACGGACCAACTTTTCGGCTCGGTGGTGAACGCCGGGGCACTGCCGCATGAACATTGACGACTCGGAAATGCGTGGCCGCAGGCCGTGGGAGGTTCCTACACTGGCCGTCATGACAGGTTCCCGTTCCGTGCTTGCGTCGCAGGTGACGGACTACCCCCGATGGTTCCAGGACGTGATCGCCAAGGCTGAGCTCGCCGAGAACGGGCCGGTGCGGGGGACCATGGTCGTGCGACCGTACGGGTACGGGATCTGGGAACTGTTGCAAGAGGCAATGAACCGCCGGATCAAGGCCACCGGCGCGTCGAACGCCTACTTCCCGCTGCTTATCCCCGAGAGCTACCTGCAACGCGAAGCCGAACACGTCGAGGGGTTCAGCCCCGAACTGGCCGTCGTCACGCATGCCGGAGGCAAACAGCTCGAAGAACCCGCGGTCATCCGGCCCACCTCGGAAACGGTCATCGGCGAATACCTCGCGAAGTGGATCCAGAGCTACCGCGACCTCCCGCTGCTGCTCAACCAGTGGGCGAACGTCGTCCGCTGGGAACTCCGCCCCCGGCTGTTCCTGCGGACGACGGAATTCCTCTGGCAGGAAGGCCATACGGCACATGTCTCCGCCGAGGACGCCCGTGCGTACGCGACCAGGATCCTGTACGACGTCTACCGCGAGGTGATGGTCGACGTACTCGCGATCCCGGTCGTCGTCGGCCGCAAGACCCGCCGCGAGCGGTTCGCCGGCGCGATCAACACGATGACGCTGGAGGCGATGACCGGCGACGGGAAAGCCCTGCAAATGGGGACGTCTCACGAGCTCGGGCAGAACTTCGCGCGCGCGTTCGACATCAGCTACCTGTCCCGTGAGGGCCGGCGTGAGCTCGCGTGGACCACCTCGTGGGGCAGCAGTACCCGAATGGTCGGCGGTCTGATCATGGTCCACGGCGACGACAACGGTCTCCGCGTACCGCCTGCGGTCGCGCCGGTGCAGGTCGTCGTACTCGTGGTCAAGGACGAGGCGATCACCGCGGCGCACGCGATCGCCGACGACCTGACCGCGGCCGGAGTACGCGTCACCGTCGATGCCCGCGCCGACCAGCCGTTCGGCCGTCGCGCGGTCAACTGGGAACTGAAGGGCGTCCCGATCCGCGTCGAGGTAGGCCCTCGCGATCTCGCCGCCGGTACGGCGACCGTCGTACGCCGCCTCCGCGACTCGGCAAAGTCCGCCGTCAACCTGACCGACCTGACGTCGACGGTCGGCGCGGCCCTGGACGCCGATCAGGCTCACCTGTTGTCCGAGGCAACAGCCAAGCAGTCCGCCCGAATCACCGCGGTCAGCACGATCGACGAGGCGATCGAGGCGGCAGCATCCGGCTGGGCCACCATTCCGTACGACGCGGTCGGCGAAGAGGGCGAGGACAGCCTGGCCGAATCGGGCATCACGGTCCGATGCCTGCAGCGCCCCGACGGCACGCTCCCGACAGAGGACAACGAACAAGGCCTCACCGCGTACGTCGCCCGCTCCTACTAGCGGGCCAGGTACTTCCGGACGTCGTCGGCCACCTGGGTGCGGTAGCGGAAGCCGTACTTGCGCAGGATCGCACTCAGGTGGGTCTTGACGGTGTTGAGGCTGACGCCGAGTTCCGCGGCGAGCTGGTCGTTGTCGAGGCCGTCGGTCAGCAGTACGGCGACCGCCTGCTGCGCCTTGGTGAGACTGTTGAAGCGGCGCTCCGGCCCTTCGTCGGTCTCCATCAGCATCTCGATCAGCTCGGACTGGATGTGCTCGGCGGCGTCGACGATCCGCTCCAGATGCGTGTGCACGGCGTTGCTCATCTCGGACTCGCCCAGCGCCTCGGCCGCGATCTCGCGGATCGACGCGACCCGGTGCGTCAGGTACTCCATCACGTGGTCCGACGTCAGCAGGTTCGGCCCCACATCGCCGGCGGGCAGCAGTCGCAACGCCTCCCGGTCCTCACCCTCCCGGGTCAGCACCCGCTGCACCACGGCACACAACCACTCGAACGCGCGCACCGCGTTGTCGTCGTACGACCTCGGGGTGTAACTCTGCATCGACAGCAGCCCGAACAGCTGGTCCGGCCCGTCCTTCGACGGCCGGAAGATCGGCACGGTCACGGCATCGGCGGACCGGCGCCCGGGATCCCCGACCGGTACGCCGGAATGCAACGCGGACCCGTTGTCGTACGCGTACCGGTACGTCTGCCGGTGCCTGATCAGCCAGGCGGTCTGCCCGTCCGGACCGAAGATGTGCGTGTCCGGGTTCACGTACTCGCCGTCGTCGTACCCGTACGGGTACCGCACCCGGTTGCTGCCCTGCAGCAACCCGACGAAGAACGCGTCGACGTGCGACACCTTCCCGGCGACGACTCGCACGTAGTCGTACAGACCGTAGTGGTCGGAACGGTACAGCGCCTCGATCTTGTGGTACGCCTCGCGCAGGATGATCGCGGTCTCGGCATCAACCCGCAGCGGGGCAGCCTTGTCTGCATCCACAGCGGCTCCCCAGCATCGATCACTCGACTATGCCGCTGGACGGTGCCCGGATCAAGGGGGCCAAACAGTAGTTACGGGCGGTGGTGAGTCGCCGAGTCGCCCTCCCAAGCCTCGTCGTACTCCGCACCGCCCGTAACCACGAGCAGGACACCTGGCAACTGTGCGCCCCCCGCGCCGATCGGTCCCGTGTTCCCCCGTACGGTTCGCCGACCCCCCGACGGATGTTCGGTGCCCTTCCTCCCCCTGTTGAGTACACCGTTCCACTGATCGCCCTGTGTGACCATCGCCCGGCGCATGATCTTGTGGGCCGCTCGATCTCACCCTCGGGGTGAAGTCGATTACAGCCAACTGGTGTCGAGGGGCTTGCCCTCGGCGTAGCCCGCCGCCGTTTGCAGCCCGACCACCGCCCGCTCGTGGAACTCGTCCAGGGTGCGGGCGCCGACGTACGTGCAGGAACTCCGGATCCCGGAGACGATCGAGTCCAGCAGGTCCTCGACACTCGGGCGCTCGGCGTCCAGGTACATCCGGGCGGTCGAGATCCCTTCCTCGAAGATGCTCTTGCGGGCCCGCTGGAACGGCGAGTCCTCGGCGGTCCGGGACTTCACCGCGCGGGCCGACGCCATTCCGAAGCTCTCCTTGTAGATCCGGCCCTGGCTGTCGCGGTGCGGGTCGCCGGGCGACTCGTACGTACCGGCGAACCAGGACCCGATCATCACGCTCGACGCGCCGGCCGCGAGCGCCAGCGCGACGTCGCGCGGATGCCGTACGCCGCCGTCGGCCCAGACGTGTTTGCCGAGCTCCCGGGCGCGGGTCGCACATTCGAGGACGGCGGAGAACTGCGGGCGGCCGACCGCGGTCTGCATCCGCGTCGTACACATCGCGCCCGGGCCGACGCCGACCTTCACGATGTCGGCGCCCGCGCTGACCAGGTCGGTGACACCCTCGGCGGTGACCACGTTGCCGGCGACGATCGGTACTTGCGGTCCGAGGGCACGTACGCGTTCGACGACCTCGAGCATCCGCTCCTGGTGACCGTGCGCGGTGTCCAGGACCAGTACGTCGATGCCTACGTCCAGCAGGGCTTTCGCCTTCTGCTCGGCGTCGCCGTTCATCCCGATCGCGGCCGCGACCCGGAGCTTGCCGTTGGCGTCGAGCGCGGGCTCGTACAACGTCGCGCGGAGGGCACGCTGACGGGTCAGGATGCCGACGATCTGTCCTTGACCGTCGACGACGGGCGCGAGCCGGTGTCGTCCGTCGTGCAGCTGGTTGAACGCCGTCTCCGGGTCGATGCCGGCCGGCAACGTCAGGAGTTCGCGGGACATGATCGCGTCCAACTGGGTGAACCGATCGACGCCGGAGCAGTCGGCCTCGGTCACCACGCCGACCGGACGACCCTGGTCGACGACCACCACCGCGCCGTGGTTGCGCTTCGGCAGCAGGTTCAGCACCTCGCCCACCGTGCCGGTCGGCGGCAGCACCAGGGCGGTGTCGTGGACCGGGTCGCGTTGCTTGATCCAGGCAACGACCTCGGCGACCACGTCCACCGGGATGTCCTGCGGAATCACCGCCAGCCCGCCGCAGCGCGCGATCGTCTCGGCCATTCGCCGCCCCGACACCGCGGTCATGTTCGCCGCCACCACAGGGATCGACGCCCCGGTCCCGTCCGACGTCGAAAGATCCACATCCAACCGCGACGCGACACCCGACCGGTTGGGCACCAGGAACACGTCACTGAAGGTGAGATCCCCCGCCGGCTCCCGATCATGATGAAACCGCATGACGACCCCTTCCACCGGTATCCAAACCCAGCCAGCCTGCCACGTCGACAGCCCACAGCCAAGCGACCGATGAACCCCCGTTACGGAAAGATCCGAACTGGACACCCAACGCACGCCCAAGGAGGCCCGCATGGCCGACGAGATCAGCGACGAAGAACGCGACGCCCAGCTCAACGACCACCGCACCCCTCAGGATGCCGCCGACCTCGTCGCACGGTTCACCGGCTCCGACTTCCAGCCCCCTGCCAGCAGTCTCCACGGGAACTACAAACAGCTGGCCGACGCCGGCGTGCCTCCGGCCGCAATCGCGGCCAAGATCC
Source organism: Kribbella jejuensis (assembly GCF_006715085.1). NCBI lineage: Bacteria > Bacillati > Actinomycetota > Actinomycetes > Propionibacteriales > Kribbellaceae > Kribbella > Kribbella jejuensis. The sequence continues at coordinate 1,734,919 of NZ_VFMM01000001.1, forward strand.
GGGCCCAAGAAGCCAAGGCCGCCGAAGACAGGAAGGGCAACTCCAGGTAACGGCCGGACGAGCGGGCCAGCCGCAGCTGACGTCCCCAGAGCGCGGCGTGCTTCGGCCCGCTGCTGTCAGCGACCGAGGTCGGGGGCGGCGGGCGGTACTACGCGTGCCGCGTGCTGACCGAAGCCGGCCGCCGTCAACGGCCGCGACGTTGCCAGCGGCACCTGGCCGGGGAAGGCATGCGCGATCGCGCGTTTGGTGTCGAGCTCCGCCCGCCGCTGCTCCTCGTTCTGCCGGAGTCCGGGAAAGCGGTCACCGAAAGCGTTCAACCGGGGCTGACGATCGTACGGATGCCGATTGAGCCGGCTACACGTGTGCTCGTAGATGTTGCCGGCCCCCTGCCGCGGCTTCACGGCCAGCAACTCCCGCCGCGGCAACCGCCCAGGCCCGGCAGGCGGCATCTCCCGAAACACCAGCCGATAGTCGGCCTTCCGTTGCGGATCGGACTGCAGATACGCAGTCACACAGTCCCGCAAATCCCCCTTCCCCGATTCGTACCCCAACGCATGCCGCCCATCCGACACCCCGGCCGCCAGTTCGCCGATCTGCTTCAGCACCTGCCGGTGCAGGTAGCCGGCCGGCCCTCGCGGGTCCTTCTCCGCGGCTGCGGCAAGCCGCATGAGGTCGACCGCGAACGCCTTGCCCAGAACGACCTCGTACCGCGGCAAGGCCTCGGTCATGGCGAGTCTTCTTCTCGCCGCTCACGCTCCGCCTTCTCGCGCTCCTCCTCGCGGATCTCCGCGAGGACCTGCTGCGTGTAGGGGCCCATCATCTCGGCGATTTCGTCCACCGTCATCGGGCGGCTGTCCGGTAGGGGTTCGGTGGCGTAGACGCGGTGCGTCGGGTCGTCGATCGTCCCCGGCGGCGGCTCGTCGTCGCCCCGCAGTTCGCGGTACTGCGAGGTCGACAAGATCACGGCCTCCGGCTCACCGCCGTCCCCCCACACCACCGGTACGAACGCGCCGTCGCGAATCGCCGCAACCATCGCCCCGAGCTCCGTCCCCACGACCTCGGCCGCAACCACCCCGGGCCGCCGCTCGAACTTCTCCTCACCCCCGAGATCCTCGAACTCGTCGTACGTCAGCAGCACCGCCTCAGGCACCCCACCGTCGCCGAAGCTGAACGCCCAGGTCCGCCCCCGCCGAAACCGCGCCAGCACCCCGGCAACATCCCGCCGCACGTCATCGACCGACCGGACCCGAGAACCTTCAGTAGCCACGCACTGACTCTACGACCCGCACGGCCCCACCCGTCGGCTTATCCACAGGCACAAACGAACCGGCTCCCCCTGCGGACAGGGGGAGCCGGTTGTTGGGGTGGGTCAGCGGTGCAGGTCGAAGCGGTCGAGTTCCATGACCTTGTGCCAGGCGGCGACGAACTCGTTGACGAACTTGTCCTTGGCGTCGTCGCTGGCGTAGACCTCGGCGACGGCGCGCAGTTCGGAGTTCGAGCCGAAGACCAGGTCGGCGCGGGTGCCGGTCCACTTGACCTTGCCGTCGACGGTGGCCTCGAAGGTCTCCTGGCTGTCGTCGGTGGCGTGCCACTCGGTGCCGAGGTCGAGCAGGTTGACGAAGAAGTCGTTCGTCAGCGTGCCCGGGTTCTCGGTGAGTACGCCGTACTTCGAACCGTCCCAGTTCGTCCCGAGCACGCGCAGACCGCCGACGAGCACGGTCAGCTCCGGAGCGCTCAGCGTGAGCAGGTTCGCCTTGTCGAGCAGCAGGTACTCGGCGGGGAGCCGGTTGCCCTTGCCGTAGTAGTTGCGGAACCCGTCCGCGACCGGCTCGAGCGCGGCGAACGACTCCACATCCGTCTGCTCGAGCGAGGCGTCGGTACGACCCGGCGTGAACGGTACGACGATGTCGTACCCGGCGTTCTTCGCCGCGATCTCCACACCGACACCGCCGGCCAGGACGATCAGGTCCGCCAGCGAGACCGGCTTGGCGAAGGACTGCTGGATGCCCTCGAGGGTTCGCAGTACCTGCGCGAGCTGGTCGGGGTTGTTGACCTCCCACCCGCTCTGCGGCTGCAGGCGGATCCGCGCACCGTTGGCGCCACCACGCTTGTCACTGCCGCGGAACGTCGACGCCGACGCCCACGCGGTCGAGACCAGCTGCGACACCGACAGGCCGGACGCCGCGATGGCTGCCTTCAGCGCGGTGATGTCCGCGTCGTTGACCAGCTCGTGGTCGACGGCCGGCAGCGGGTCCTGCCAGATCAGCACCTCGCTCGGAACCTCCGGGCCGAGGTACCGCACGACCGGGCCCATGTCGCGGTGGGTCAGCTTGAACCACGCCCGCGCGAACGCGTCCGCGAACTCGTCCGGGTTGTCCTTGAACCGCCGCGAGATCGGCTCGTAGATCGGGTCGAAGCGCAGCGCCAGGTCGGTCGTCAGCATCGTCGGCTTCTGCTTCTTCGACGGGTCGTACGCGTTCGGGATGATGTCGTCGGCGTCCTTGGCCACCCACTGGTTCGCACCGGCCGGGCTCTTCGTCAGCTCCCACTCGTAGCCGAACAGGATCTCGAAGAAGTCGTTGCCCCACTTGGCCGGCGTCGTGGTCCAGGTGACCTCGAGCCCGCTGGTGATGGTGTCCGGCCCGTGGCCGCTCTTGTACGAGTTGCGCCAGCCCAGGCCCTGGTGATCGATCGGCGCGCCCTCGGGCTCGGCGCCGACGTACTTCTCCGGGTCGGCCGCACCGTGCGTCTTGCCGAAGGTGTGGCCGCCGGCGATCAGCGCGACCGTCTCCTCGTCGTTCATCGCCATCCGGCCGAAGGTCTCGCGGATGTCGCGGGCCGAGGCGATCGGGTCCGGGTTGCCGTTCGGGCCTTCCGGGTTCACGTAGATCAGGCCCATCTGGACGGCACCGAGCGGCTTCTCCAGCTCACGGTCGCCGGTGTAGCGCTCGTCGCCCAGCCACGTCGTCTCGGGGCCCCAGTAGACGTCGTCCTCGGGCTCCCACACGTCCGCGCGGCCACCGGCGTACCCGAACGTCTTGAAGCCCATCGTCTCCAGCGCGACGTTGCCGGTCAGGATCAGCAGGTCGGCCCAGGAGATCTTCTGGCCGTACTTCTTCTTCACCGGCCAGAGCAGCCGGCGCGCCTTGTCCAGGTTCGCGTTGTCGGGCCAGCTGTTCAGCGGGGCGAACCGCTGCTGCCCCGCACCGGCGCCGCCGCGGCCGTCGCTGATCCGGTACGTGCCGGCGCTGTGCCAGGCCATCCGGATCATCAGCGGGCCGTAGTTCCCGAAGTCGGCCGGCCACCAGTCCTGCGACGTGGTCAGCACCTCGGCGATGTCGGCCTTCACGGCCGCCAGGTCGAGGCTCTGGAACGCCTCGGCGTAGTCGAAGTCCGCGCCGAGCGGATTCGCCACCGCGGGGTTCTTGGCGAGGATCTTCAGGTTCAGCTGGTTCGGCCACCAGGCACGGTTGGCGTTGCCGCTGGTCGGGTGCACACCGTGCGCGACCGGGCAGCCCTGCCCCTTACCTTCCTCTTCGCCGCGGCTCTCCTCGCTGCCTTCACCGGGCAGCGGCTCATGGATCTCGGACATCGGATTCCTTCCAGGACTGGATATTTCGGACGGAAGATTCAGGTACGGCGTGAGCAGTCGGCGCACAGGCCCCAATAGATGACCTCGGCCTCGTCGATGACGAAACCGTGGTCCTCGGACGCGGTCAGGCACGGCGCGTGCCCGACCGCACAGTCGACGTCGGCGATCGCACCGCAGGACCGGCAGACCGCATGGTGGTGGTTGTCGCCCACCCGCGATTCGTACCGCGCGACCGACCCCAGCGGCTGGATCCGCCGCACCAGGCCGGCCGCCGTCAGGGTCTGCAGCGAGTCGTACACCGCCTGGTGCGAGGTCTGCGGCAGTTCGTTGCGTACGGCACCGATAATCGAGTCGGTGTCCGCATGCGGATGCCCGTACACCGCGGCCAGCACCGCCAGCCGCGGCCGGGTCACCCGCAACGAGACCCCACGCAACAACCCCTGGAGCTCATCGACAGTCGGCACGCCCCGTAGTCTTCCGCGTTTTCTGGAATGAGTCAAGATTAGCTGCCGCGTTTCCTATCCCGGAGTCATCGGCTACGGCTGGATGTTCTCCAGGTCTTCGAGGAGGCTCGGGTGCCGCGGCTCCCAGCCGAGGGTCTCGCGCGTGTACGCGCTCGAGGACGGCTGATCGGTCGCGAAGATCGGGCCGAGCGGGCCGTACGTCTCCTCCGGAACCGGCTTCACCGGCAGGTCGAGCCGGCGACCGATGACGGCGGCGATGTCCCGTACCGCGTCACCCTCGTCGGCGACCGCATGCCAGGCGGTGCCGGCCGGCGCGTTCTCGAGTACGAGGCGGAAAAGCGCGGCCGCATCCAAGGCATGCACGGCAGGCCACCGCTGCGTCCCGTCACCCGGATAGCCCGACACCCCCGACTGCCGAGCGATCTGCGTCAGCAATCCGGCGAACCCGCCATCCCCCTGGTTGTGCACGGTCCGAGGCATCCGTACGGCGGCACTCCGCACGCCCCGCTCCGCCAACCCCAACGCCGCCATCACGGACCGACCGCGTCCACCCACCGGCCCATCCAGCGGCAACGGGTCAGCCTCCGTAGACGCCCGCCCGGGCACCCATGGCGTACCCGACACCGTCACCAGCGGCCGCCCGCTCCCGACCAGCGTCTCCCCCAGCACCCCGAGCGCAGCAGCCTCCTCGGCGACGCCCGCAGCCAACGCCTCCGGACTACTGAAGTCGTTGCTAAAGGCAAGATGAATCACGCCGTCGGCGCTCTCCGCCGCAGCCCGCAGTACGTCGAGCTGCGCAAGCCCGCCACGCACCGCCTCGGCGCCGGCCTCCCGCAAGGCAGCCACCGACCCCTCGGATCGCGCCAACCCAACCACGTCATGCCCATTCTCGAGCAACTCCCGAACCACAGCCGACCCGATCAAACCCGTACCGCCAGTAACGAAGACGCGCACAAGACACCCCTCATGTGATGAGACCTTTGTCCCATCACCGTACCACCGACGGGACAAAGGTCCCATCACCTACAATCACTGCATGGCACGATGGCAACCCGGAGCCCGCGAGCGACTGGTCCTCGCCGCCGTGGACCTCTTCGCCGAACACGGCTACGACGCCACCACCGTCACCCAGATCGCCGAACGCGCCGGCGTCACCAAGAGCACCTTCTTCCGCCACTTCCCCGACAAACGAGAACTCCTGGTAGCCGGCCAGGACACCCTGAGCCGCCTACTGACGGAAGGCATCACCGAAGCTCCCGAAGGGGCTACACCGTTGGCAGCCGTTGCCGCGGGCCTGGAGCGCGCATCCAACGCCATGGGTCCGATGAACCGCGAGTTAGGGCCTCGACTGAAGGCGGCCATCGCCGCCAGCACGGAACTCCAGGAACGCGACGCCCTCAAATCAGTAGGCCTCTCCAAGGCAATGACAGAAGCCCTCCAAGCCAGAGGCGTCCCACCCCCCGTAGCCCACCTAGCAGCCGAACTAGGCCTACTAGCCTTCAAACAGGGCTACACAGCGTGGACGTCCGTAGAAGACAACTCAGACCTAGCAACACACACCCAAGCAGCCCTAGAAGACTTAAAAGCAGCCACCGAGTCCCTCACCTAGCGACCCACACAACCACAGCGGCCGAGCCAACCGCCAACCCAACCACAGCCCCCGCGCCTGCCGGCCCAACCCAACCACAGCCCCCGCGCCAACCGCCCAACCCAACCACAGCGGCCGAGCGAAGCGAAGGCCCAGGGGGTGCGGGTGGCGGAGCCCCCGCTCGCGGCGAGCGAAGCGAAGCCGCACAACACGACGAAGGCGACGCGGTCAGCGCACGTCAGTGCGCGACACACGTCGCCCATCGCCTTCGTGGAGCTGAGGGGATTCGAACCCCTGGCCTCTTCGTTGCGAACGAAGCGCGCTACCAACTGCGCCACAGCCCCGAGCTTGGTCGCCGGGTTTCCCTGGCGACCGCGAAACTCTAACACGTAGAGGCTCGGTATCTAAAACCGGATATCAGTCCCCGACGGCGCGCTTCACCTCTGGCTCTTCGACCTGCTTCGGGGCGGGCGTTTCGACGGCTGCCGGCTTCTCGGACGGGTCCGTCGTACGGGCGCTGGAGAAAACCTCGTCGTCGGTGAGGGAGATGGTCCGGACCGTACGGTCAGGCGCCTTCTCCTTCATCACGTAGGTCGGCAGGGTGACCGGGACCGGGTCCCAGAGTGCTCCCGCCGCGGGCTTGTCTTCCTTGACCGGGACCGGTACGGGCGCAGGCTCGGCGGGGAGCTTGACCTCGATGGTCATCTCCTCGTCGGGCGTCGGCGCGGGCTTGCCGGCCGGGCCGCGGTCGTGCTTGGCCTGGGCACGGGCACGCCGTTGCGCCGCGGCGATCATCCGTGCGCGGGCCTGGCGCCGGAGCTGGATCCGGGTGAGTACGACGAAGCCGACGATCAGGGCCCCCGGTACTGCCACCGACCACCACGGCACGATCGCGAGACCGGCGAGGGCGACGACGGACAGCAGTGACAGGGTCAGGATCGACAGCACCCGCCGACGCCGCATCGCGGCCACCCGGCGGGCTCGGTTGGGGATGTACCGCTTCGGCGGTGACGGGTCCTCGGCGGCGGTGGGTCCGGCCGGGCGTACGACGTACCGCGGTCGCGACGGGTCGCGGGACAGCACGCGCGCTTCGTCCGACGACGGCACGACGGGCTTGCGTCGCTGTTCCTCGCCGCGCTTCAGCCACATCGGGACGAGATAGGCAGCCCACGCGGCGACGATCGCCACATAGATCAACCCTGTCGTCCCCATGCGATGACGCTAAGGCGCGGCGGCTGCCAGATGGGGTACGTGGCGCGGTGTGTCGCAAGAAGACTCGTGTGACTGATGTGAATAGCACGCACCGTAGTCAGGGCAGTCGCGCTACGAGACCGGGTCCGACCTCTTCGATGTTGAGGGCAAAGATCCGGTGGTCGCGCCAGTCGCCGTCGATGTGCAGGAACCGCGGCCGCTCGCCCTCGAACCGGAAGCCGAGTTTCTCGACGACGCGCAGACTTGCCTTGTTCTCCGGGCGAATCGCGACTTCGATGCGGTGCAGGCCGAGGGTGAACCAGCAGTGGTCGGCGGCCATCGCGACCGCGGTCGGCACGATGCCGCGACCGGCGTACTGCTCGTCGACCCAGTAGCCGAGGTTGGCCCAGCGGGCCGATCCGTAGGTGATCCCGGAGACGGTGAGCTGTCCGACCAGCGGCCATTTCGACCGGGCGCCGGCGCCCGCGGCCCCGCCGTAGGTGATCACGAACGGGAGCATCCGGCCGTACCGCGCCTGCCGGTTCCAGTCGCGGGCCATCGCGCGGAACGTTCGCGCGCCGTCTTCGGCGCCGGGTGGCTGGGTCGCGTCCCAGGGCCGCAACCAGCTCACGTTGCGCTGCCGCGCGGCGGCCCACTCGGCGCCATCGCCGGCGCGCAACGGTCTCAGCCCGACCTGTCCGTGCTTCAGCTCGACGGGCCAGTGAACGATCGCCATCAGTCGGTGTCCGTCCGTACGTGGTCGCCGCCGCGCACCTGCTCGACCGCATGCCGCAGCAACGGCTCCAGCACCGCAAGGCCGTCCTTCACCCCGCCCCGCGAACCGGGCAGATTGACGATGACCGTGGAGCCGGCGACACCGGCCAGCCCGCGCGACAGTGCCGCGGTCGGTACGCCGTTCGCGATCCCGTAGGCCCTGATCGCCTCGGCAATGCCCGGAACGACCTTCGTCAGTACGGCAACTGTTTGCTCAGGCGTCTCGTCGGTCGGCGAGATCCCCGTACCACCTGTTGTCAGCACAACGTCGTACGACGCCTCGACCGCAGCGCGCAGCGCCTCGCCCACCGGCGCGCCGTCGGGCACAACGTCCGGACCGGACACGTCGAAACCCCAGTCGGACAAGCGTGACGCGATCAGCGGACCCGTGGTGTCGCTGTAGACACCGGCGGCCGCGCGGTTGGAGATGCTGACGACAAGGGCCCTCACGGCCGCTCCCAGTGCCCGGTCTTACCGCCTTCTTTCAGCTCGACGCGCACGTCGGACAGCACGGCCGCCGGGTCCAGCGCCTTGACCATGTCGATGACCGCGAGCCCGGCGACCGCCACAGCGGTCAGCGCCTCCATCTCGACGCCGGTCCGGTCGGTGGTCTTCACCTGGGCCCGGATCAGTACGGCGTCGTCCGCGACCTCGAGGTCGACCTTCGCGCCGGTGATCGCAATCGGATGGCACAGCGGCACCAGGTCCGGGGTCCGTTTCGCGCCCATGATCCCGGCGATCCGGGCGACCCCGAGCGCATCGCCCTTCGGTACGCCGTCACCGCGCAGCGCCGTCACCACCTCGGCCGAGACAAGAACCTTGCCGCTGGCAACGGCCCGGCGAGCACCCACGTCCTTCGCCGACACGTCCACCATCCGCGCGGCGCCGGTCTCGTCGACGTGCGTCAGGCCGCCGGCCCCAACACCGCCAGGGTCTTGCGTCATCCGCTCTCCTCATCCAGCAACATCAGCTCGACCTGGTCGCCGGCCCGGACCGATGTCACGTCCTCGGGCACCACGATCAGGGCGTTCGCCCGGCTCAGTCCGCCGAGCAGGTGCGATCCGTGCCCGCCGACTGTACTGGCCATCCAGCCCTGGTCGCCGGAGGTGGCCGCGGCGCGGACGAACTGCCGCCGCCCCGCGGGTGAGCTGAACCCGTCGAGCGTCACGCCCGGCACCAGCGCCCGCCGGTACGGCATCTGCCCCATCATCTTGCGCAACGCCGGCCGGACGAACACCTCGAACGAGATGTACGCCGACACCGGGTTGCCGGGCAGCGTGAAGATCGGCACCTCGTCGTCACCGATCACCCCGAACCCCTGCGGCTTCCCCGGCTGCATCGCGACCTGCGGGAAGTCCACGGTGCCGAGCTTGGACAGTTCCTCCTTGACGATGTCGTACGCGCCCATGCTGACGCCGCCGGTGGTGATCACCAGGTCCGCCCGCACCAGCTGGTCGGACAGGGTGTCCATGATCCGCTTCGGGTCGTCGTCGACGATGCCGACGCGGTACACCACGGCTCCGGCGTCCCGCGCGCACGCGGCCAGGGTGTAACTGTTCGAGTCGTAGATCTGCCCGTCGCCGAGCCGGCTCCCCGGCTCGCGCAGCTCCGCCCCGGTCGAGATCACCACCACCCGTGGTCGCGGCCTGGCCTTGACCCGCGCCCGGCCGACCGCCGCCAGCACGGCGATCTGCCGCGGCCCGAGGACCGTGTCCCGGTCGAGCACCTGGGTCCCGGCGGTCACGTCCTCGCCCGCATGCCGCACCGAACCGCCGACCGGGGGTTGCTGGGTGATCCGCACGGTGACCGTCCCGCCGTCGGTCCACTCGACCGGCACCACACTGTCCGCACCCCGCGGCATCGGCGCACCCGTCATGATCCGCACACATGTCCCCGGGGTGACCACGATCGGCTCGCTCCGCCCGGCCCGGAACTCCCCGACCACCGGCAGGCCGATCGGGTTCTCGTCCGAGGCGCCGGCCAGGTCCGCGGCCTGCACCGCATACCCGTCCATGGCCGAGTTGTCGAACCCCGGAAGGCTCACCCCCGAGACGATGTCCTCGCAAAGCACCAGCCCGACCGCGTCCATCAACGGCTGATCGAACGCCGGCAGGGCCGCCACCCGTCCGAGTACGACCTCCAGATGCTCATCCACACTCCGTCTCACGCACTCGACCTTAATCGACGGATCGGGGGTTTCTGCCGATAGTTCCGGACGGGTGCGTCAAGAAGTCTGGTCGGGTTCCGATTCGGGGTGTTTGCCCCAGGTCATCCGTACGTCGGGCAGGCGTTCCTCGTTGGCCGAGCCGTCGGTACGGCGTACCTCCTGGAAGCCGTGGCGCTGGTAGAAGGCCTGCGCGCGCAGGTTGGTCTGGAAGGTCCAAAGCGCCAGCCCGCCGGGGCGGAGGTCCTTGGCGAGGTCGACGAGGAGCGATCCGACGCCCTGGCCGGATGCTTCCGGAGCGACGTACAGCTGGTCGAGGTCGTCGCCGTCAAGGGTCAGGACCGCGACGATCCGGTCTTCGTCGAGCGCCACCCAGGTCTCGCCGTCCGGCAGCAGTACGTCGGCGAACCAGTCCGCGACCTGCTCCGGGGTGTGGATCGACGGCGGTACCTGGGACCCGTCGGCGTGCCGGGACCGCCACCAGACCGCGGCGGCCTCCGCGGTGTCGGACGGCTCGAGCGGACGGACCAGCAGGTCGTCGGTCAACGCAGCTCGGTTCCGTCCGCGATCACCAGGCGCTCGCCGGGGGACGCGGTCACCTCGACGTCCCCGACCACCACCACATCCTTGCCGAAGGCAACATCACCGTGGACCGCGAGCCGGTCGGCGGCGACCAGCGACGGCGGGCCGGCCGCGAACCGGGCCTCGAAGTCGGCGAGGATCTTGAAGTAGTCCGGGTCGAGGTCGACGTACGGCTCGTCGCCCTCGTGCGTCGTGGTCAGGTCGCCGGCCTCGTCCAGCTCGTACACGTCCGAGCGCAGGACGAGCAGGTCGTTCGTGGTCTTCACCGGCTTGAACCGGCTGCGGTCCACGATCACGGCCTGCGATCCCTCGAAGGTCTCGATCGCGGTCCCCATCCCAGTCTCCAACTGGATCACCTTGGGTGAGGACGGGTCGGCCGGGTCGACGGTCTTGCGGTTCACGATGATCGGCAGGCCGAGGACACCGTCATGGCCGTCCATCAGCTCGGCCAGCCGGTCCAGGTCGATCCACAGGTTGTTCGTGTTGAACATCTTGTGCCGGGTGATGTCCTGGAAGTACTGCGTGTCCTCGTCCGCGACCTGTGCGCTGTCGCGCAGGATCAGCCGCCCGTCGGACTTCCGGACCGCGACGTGGCCGCCCTTGCGGTCGGAGCGGGTGCGTCGGCAGACCTCCATACCAAACGGTACGGTATGTTCTGCCATCCAGGCGGCGATCCGTGGGTCCGGGGTGGCGCCGAGGTTGTCGGCGTTCGAGATGAACGCGTGCCGGAAGCCGTGCTCGCGGAGTGCGTCGAGGGTGCCCGAGGCAACCAAGGCCGTGAACAGGTCGCCGTGCCCGGGCGGACACCAGGCCAGCTCGGGATCCGCGTCCCACTCGGCCGGCGTCAGGTCGTCGGCGAGCAGCTTCGGCTCCATGTTCTGCTGGAAGTCGAGCGGCAGGCCGTCGATCGCGAGGCCCTCGTACTCGCCGAGGATCTGCAGCGACTCTTCCTTGGTGCGGAACGAGTTCATCAGTACGAGCGGCAGCCGTACGCCGTACTTGCGCCGCGTGCTCAGGATCTGCCGGGCGATGATGTCGAGGAAACTCAGCCCGTCCTTCACCGGCAGCGCGGACTTCGGGCCGGTGACGCCCATCGACGTACCGAGGCCGCCGTTGAGCTTGATCACCACCGTCTCGGCCAGCGCGGCGCGCATCGCGTCCGGATCGGTATCGAGGTGGTCCAGGTGCGGCAGTTCGCCGACCGGCTCGATGTCCTCCTCGCGAATCTTCCCCTGCTGCCCGGACTCCAGCAACCGGTAGTAGTGCGTGAAGACGCGTATTGCAACGTCGGCCGCACCGGCCGCACGCATCTTCTCCTGCGCTTGTCTGAGACCCACCTCACCCATGCACCAACCCTAGGCGACGCCAGGCAATCCCAGTGTTGTCCGGGTCACGCTCCTAGGATCAGAAGGTGTTCGTGACGAAGGCCGTGGCGCGGCGGGAGTTCCTGGAGGCGCGGGGTGCGCGGCCCCGGGCGGAGGGACTGCTGGCGAGCGCCCAACAGGTGCTGCCGGACGTGTACCGGGTCGCTCTCTACGTGTCGATGGGACCTGAGCCGCAGACCGGCGCCCTGATCGACTGGCTGCTGGCGACGCACCACGAGGTCCTCCTGCCGATCCTGTACGCCGACAACGACCTCGGCTGGGGCGTCGCGCCCGGTGCAGCCGACCTCGTACCCGGGCGGCTGGGCCTGTCCGAGCCCCCCATTGACCTGGGCTCCGACGCGATCGCCACGGCCGACCTGGTGATCTGCCCGGCCGTAGCAGTCGCCCGTGACGGCGTACGCCTCGGCCGCGGCGGTGGCTCGTACGACCGCGCCATCGCCCGCGTCCGCCCCGGCACCCCGGTGTGGGCCGCCGTCTACGACACAGAGATCGTCGACACCTTGCCGCACGACCCCCACGACAGACCGGTGGACGCAGCGCTCACACCAAATCACTTGATCGCGCTGCGACCATCGGTAGATGACTGAGACCGCTGTCCAAGCAGCAGCCACAGCCGCGCGCTCCCTCGGCCTGACGGTGACCGAACCCTCCGTTCTCTACGAGGCGTTCTCGACGGTCGTGCACCTCAAACCGTCACCAGTTGTCGCCCGGGTGCCGATGAAGCTCCCGGACAACCTGCAGGAGCCAGAGCCCGCCGTACGACGTCGACAGCGCGAGATCGACGTCATGACGTGGCTGGATGCACAGGGCGTGCCCGTGGTGCAGCCGAGCCACCCGGTCCCTGTCGAGCAGGACGGCCTCTGCATGACGTTCTGGATGTACGTCGAAGTCGACCAGGCGGCTGAGCCGGACTACATGGGCGCGACAGCTCGCGTAGCGGAATTGCACGCCCAGCTCGCTTCGTACCCGGGTGAATTGCCCTGGATGACACCGCTCCGGCTGATCGGGGCCGGTCTGGCAACAACAGAGGCCGTACCGGGTCTGCTCGAACAGGAAGACCTGGAGCGCGCACGGGCCGAGTGGAAGGCGCTGGAGCCCGTCCTGACCAGCCGGGCCGGCTTTGAGGCCGCCTTCCCGGCCGCGGTCGTGCAGCCGATCCACGGCGACGCCCCCTCGTGGAACCTGATCAACACCGTCGACGGCCCGCTCTGGGCCGACTTCGAGGACGTGACCATCGGTCCACGCGAGTGGGACCTCGCGGGCTTCGGCCCAGACCTGTGCCGCGCGTACGGCGCTGCTCTCGATCCAGAGATCCGCAGCTCATGGACCACGCTCGGGTCCTACAGGTCCTCGTGTGTACGCCGCTGGTGCCCCAGTTCCCCGCACTCGCCGACGCGATCCGCATGTTCGCGGACCGATGGCGCAGCATGCCGTTCGCTGCTGGACTGACCTGATGCTGCAGACCTACGTCGACAACGGAGTGGTCCCCGGCCTGATCAGCCTGGTGAGCCGCGGTGACGAGACGCACCTCGAGATCCACGGCCGAATGGCGTACGACGGGCCGGAGCTGGAGCGGGACGGCCTGTTCCGGGTCTCGTCTTTCACCAAGCCGATCACAGCAGCCGCGACCATGCTCCTGGTCGATGAGCTGCGGCTCTCGCTGGACGCGCCGGTGGCCGACGTGCTGCCGGAGCTGGCGAATCCCGTCGTACTGCGGGATCCGGCCGGGCCGATCGACGACACGGTTCCAGCGGAACGGGCGATCACTGCGCGGGACCTGCTGACGTTCCGGCTCGGACTGGGCGAGTCGGACAACCCGGGGTTGCGGGAGCGCGAGGCCGAGCTGGAGCTGCACACGTTCGGTCCGCCTCTGCCCCGAACTCCGTTGAAGCCCGATGAGTGGATGCGGCGATTCGGGACGATGCCGCTGCAGTACCAGCCCGGTGAGCGCTGGCTGTATGCAACGGGCTCGCACCTGCTCGGCGTACTGATCTCGCGGGTGGCGGGGCAGCCGTTGGAAGAGTTCCTGCACGAGAGGGTCTTCGAGCCGCTGGGGATGCGTGACACCGGGTTCACGGCGGCTGACCCGGCCCGGCTGACCACGGCGTACGTCGGGGGAGGACGTACTCGATCCGGCCGGGGAGAGTCAGTGGCTGACTGCGCCTGCTTTTCCGGACGCCGCCGGCGGCCTGATCTCGACCGTGGACGACTTCCACGCGTTTACCAGGATGCTGCGCGACGGCGGCCTCCTGTCGCCTGCAGCCGTCGCGGAGCTGACGACCGACCACCTCACCCCGCGACAGCGAGCGGCGGCCGTCGACTTCCTCGGGCCGGACACCGGCTGGGGCTACGGCCTGTCCGTCAGCCCGGGCCGGTACGGCTGGGCCGGCGGGCTCGGCACGCTGTGGTCCACGACCTCTGACGGGACCATTTCGATTCTGATGACCCAGCGGGCGCTGTGGACCTGGCCGGAGGAACTGTTCGCCGAGGCTAGCTCTCCGGCTTGGTGAACGTCAGGGAATGCTTGCGGCTCGCCTCGACTGCGCCCTTGGTGTACGCCCACGGGAGGGTCTGGCCCTTGACCCAGAGATCTGTCTGGTCGGTGTAGTTCGAGGAAAAGGCGTGACCGGACACACCGGTCAGGTTGATCCAGCGAGAGTTGTCGAAGTCGGACAGGTCCACGACCATGCGCATCGACGGCGTCGCCGTGACGGCGTAGCCCTCGGAGGCGTCCCAGGCGGTGGCGTCGACGACCGACGTACCGCCGCCGAGCTCGTACGGGCCGCGGTTGAAGATCTTTTCGACCAGGCCGATCCCGGACTTGCCCAGAGTCTGGTTGGTGAGCTCCAGCTTGTGCAGCCGGCCCCACTGCCAGTTCGACGGCTCGCGGGCCATCTTCTGGGTGATCTCGGTGCGAGCGTTCACCAGGGCCTCGCGGAGGATGTCGTCACGGCTCTCGCGCTGTGGCGTCCGGATGTCGTCCCACCAGCCGCTGTTCGGCTGGCCGAGCAGCGTGTGGATCACCTCGAACCACCGCGAGCCACCGTCCGGCCAGGTGCCTTCAGGGAGCTGGTCGTGGAATGTCAGCGCGAGCAGATTGCGCCAGACCACGTTGAAGTAGGCCGCGGCGGCGGAGTCCGGCGGAGACGTGAAGTCCCAGTTCCGCAGGGTGTCCTGGCCCTGTTTGTCGAACGCGTCGTCGATGCTGATCCGCAGCAGGTACGGCACCAGCATCTCGGCGGCCTTGTTCTTGGTGTCCAGCTGGATCGACGCCATCGCGTTCACGTCCAGCTTGCCGGCGGCCTTGATCCGCTCCAGGATCTGCTGCGAGCGGTATCCGTAGTCCCAGGAGTTGGTCAGGTAGTACGGGTACGTGTTCGGGACCACGGCCTGGTTCGCCGTGACGATGATCCCGCTCGGTGGGTCGAACTCGGTCGGCAGCGCGTCGAAGGGGATGTAGCCCTTCCAGTAGTACCTGGGGTCCCAGCCAGGCACCGGCCAGTCGCCACGACCGGTCGCACGGATCGGGATCAGCCCGGGCGACTGGTAGCCGATGTGGCCGTCGGTGTCGGCGTACACCAGGTTCTGCGAGGGGACCTGGAACTGCTGTGCGGCGGCACGGAACTCGGTCCAGTTCTGCGCGGTGTTGATCGCGAACAGCGCGTCCGCGGTCTTGCCCGGGTTCAGCGCGGTCCACTGCAGGGCGACGCCGTACGCCTTCGGGTACTTCGCCTGCGAGGCGGAGATCTCCCCTACCTTCTGCTCGTCCTCACCGACGTCGGAGATCAGCGGACCGTGCCGGGTCTCGCGGACGGTGATCTTGACCGGCTTGTCCTCGCCGGCGACCTTGAACGTCTCCTCACGGGTGGCCATCGCACGCCACTTGTTGTTGTAGAGGACGTTGTTGCCGTCGATGCGTTCCAGGTACAGGTCCTGGACGTCCGGGTCGAGGTTGGTGAAGCCCCAGGAGATCGCGTTGTTGTGGCCGATCACCACACCGGGCAGACCGGAGAAGCTGAACCCGGAGACGTCGAACGGGCAGCTCTTGCCGACGTTGTTGCAGTGCAGGCCGACCTGGGTCCAGATACCTGGCATGGTCGCGCCGAGATGCGGGTCGTTCGCCAGCAGCGGCTTGCCGGTCGTGGTGTGGTCGCCGGAGACCACCCACGAGTTGGAACCGACGCCGTCCCCCTGACCGAGCAGCTGCGGCAGGCCCTTGGCCACGCTCTGCACCGAGTCCAGCGACTTGAGCAGGTCCTTGGTGAGCATGCTCCGCCGGACCTCGGGGCTGGGCCCCGGCGTCGAGCTGAACTTGCCGTCCTTACCGACGGAGGCGGCCGCCATGATCGGCTGGTTCCGGTCGTACGGGTACTGCGGGTAGAGGCTCTCGACGTTGCGCGCCGGGAACGCCGCCAGCATCTTGGTGCGGGTGATCTCCTCGTCCAGGTTGCCGCCGAGGTCCCAGGCCATCGCCTTCAGCCACGAGAGCGAGTCCGCCGCGGTCCACGGCTCCGGCCGGTAGTTCTTCGGACCACCGGGCTGCAGGGAGAGTACGCCGTACTCCAGGCTGAGGCCGGAGCCGCTGTGTGTGGACAGGTACGCGTTGACGCCGCGTGCGTAGTCATCGAGGTACTGCCGGGTGGTCGGGCTGAGCAGCGGCAGCTCTGCCTCGGCGGTGCGCCGCCAGCCGAGCGTCCGGACGAACTTGTCCGTCTCCAGCGCGTCCTTGCCGAACAGCTCGCTCAGCCGTCCGGAGGTGACGTGCCGGCGGAAGTCCATCTCGAAGAACCGGTCCTGCGCGTGCACGTAGCCCTGCGCGGCGAACAGGTCGGCCGGGGTGTCGGCGTAGATCTGCGGGATGCCGTTCGCGTCCCGGACCACGCTGACGTCGCCGTCCAGGCCCTCCAGGTCGATCGTTCCTTCGTACGTCGGGAACGAGTGGCGGACGACGTACACGAGGGTACCGGCGATCACCAGCAGGATCGTGACAAGGGCGATTCCGCTGGCGATGACGACTCGAAACAGGCGACGCACGGACCAACCGTAGAGAATCCGCCCGTCCACCCCAAATGGGGTCCCTCACAACTTTGCGTTGCTCTGCGTTCGCTGGACATGGACGCAGAGTTGAGGTAGGCACGCCCGGGTTTGGAATACTTCGGCCCGCTGGCGCATTATTAGCAGTCGGGTAGTAGGAGTGCCAGCGGCTTGAAGGGAACCGACCGTGCCGACGTACCAGTACCAGTGCACCGACTGTGGCGAAGCGCTCGAGGTGCGCCAGAGCTTCACGGACGACGCTCTGACCGTGTGCCCGAATTGCCAGGGAAGCCTGCGCAAGGTGTTCAACGCCGTGGGCGTGGTGTTCAAGGGCTCCGGCTTCTACCGCACCGACAGCCGGTCCTCCGGCAAGGGCTCGGTGCCGGCGGCGTCCTCCGACTCGTCGTCTTCTTCTTCGACGTCCAAGTCGTCCGATTCTTCGTCGAGCAGCTCGACCTCGTCGTCCAGCAGCTCCACTTCGTCGTCGAGCAGCTCGTCGACCTCCTCCGGGTCCAGCGCGGCCTGACGGCCGCCTGTGGATAACTGAGAGGCGGTCGCCGGAGAAACTCGTACTTTCTCCGGCATGACAATCCCCTCTCTGCTTCGTGACCTGCTCCGCGCGGCCCGGTGGCACCGTCGGCTCCTCGCCGGCGCCGCCGCGGCCGCCGCGGTGTATTTCGGACTTCAAGCCCTCTCCCCTCCACCGCCGCCGACGGTCAAAGTGCTGGCCGCTGCGCGCGACCTGACCGGCGGCGCCGCGCTCGATCGCGGCGACCTGCGCACGATCGAGCTACCGCCCGGCGTCGTGCCATCCGGCGCCCTCACACCTGGTAGCAAGCTGACTGCACGCGTGCTCAGCGGGCCCGTCAGAGCCGGGGAGCCACTCACCGACGCCAGATTCCTGGCGCCATCGGGTGTGCCCTCAGGTTCGGTCGCCTATCCGTTCCGCGTCGACGACGCCGACATCAGCACCCTCCTGCGAGTCGGCGACCACGTGAACCTGTACGCCGCCGCCGCCACGAGCGCCGACGCGGCACGGCTGCTCGCCCGGGGGGTGCCCGTCGTCGCGCTGCCCGAGCCCCGATCGAGTACGTCGGGTGCGCTGATCGTCGTCGCCACCGCACCCGAGGTCGCGTCCCGGCTGGCTCAGGCGAGTACGAATTCACGGATCACTGTGGCGATGACACCAGACACCGGGTGATCACTTTCCGAAGTTGTCGCGGCACGATGTGTCGTGAAACGGCGCGGTCCCTCGCTTGGAAGACTCTCTGGCCCTAACTTGTCCGGGGACAACCACCCGCTTCGTGGAGGCAGCCACAATGCTCAAGGGCTTCAAGGAATTCATCATGCGGGGCAACGTCGTCGACCTCGCGGTCGCCGTCGTCATCGGCGCAGCGTTCGGGGCGATCGTGACCGCGCTCGTGGACAATCTGATCAACCCACTGATCGCAGCGATCTTCGGCAAGGCCGACATCAGTAAGGTCTGGACCTTCAAGCTGAACGGAGCCGAGTTCTCGATCGGCAAGGTCCTGCAGGCCGGCCTGAACTTCCTGTTCGTCGCCGCGGCGGTCTACTTCTTCATCGTGCTGCCGCTGAACAAGCTGGCCGAGCGCCGCAAGCGCGGTGTGGAGCCGGAGCCCGACCCGCTGACCACCGACCAGGAGTTGCTGACCGAGATCCGGGACCTCCTGCGCGCTGGGCGTTCGGACCTCCGGTAGGGCCGACCACCGGCAGGTGGCGCACATTCCTCAGCCCCTGAGCTCGCCGGCGCCCACCTGCTCACCGGCATAACGCATCCAGCGGTACGGCACCGGTTGACCGTCGTTCCACTCCTCCATCAACGCGGCGGGGACGTCGACGAAGCCACTGCCGTGATAGGCGCGGATTGCCGGATCGTTCTCCGGACGGACCCGCAGGAACACCTCCGAATAGCCGGCCTCCAACGCCGGACCCAGCAGCGCCCGGACCAGTTCACCTCCGAACCCGCGACCACGGACCTCCGGGTCCACGATGATCCGGGCGAGTTCGACCTCGTCCTCCTCGTCGTCCAGCCAGACCTCGCCGTACCCGACCGGCCGATCGCCGTCGAACAACAGATAGGAGTGGATGTCCGCGTCGACCGTCCGCCAACTCCCCCGCAGTTCTTCCGGGAACGGGTAGGCCACCCGTCCGGAGAGCAGTGCGACTTCCTTCTCGTCCAGGGCCCAGCCCGCGACCCGCGTGCCGTACCCGTCGTCGAACCCCCGAAGCTCCACGCTCATCCCCTCAGTTGACGAACTCCACGATCGTTCGCACCAACTGATCCAGGTAGGGCGGAAAGGCCGGCGTCGGCGGTTCGGGACATCCGGCCAGCTCACGACTCCCCCGGATCGACCCCAGCAACGAGTCGACCGTCTTCCGCTGATGCGACGGATTCTCCGGTACGGACGGGAGGACCGCCACTGGAATACGTGCCAGCGTCGCCAGGTCCGCATCCTTCACGCCACGCAGAATTCCACCCGCCAACAGGCCGTCCGCGACCTCGGGCGGACAACCTCGGTTCACCATCCCGGCTCGGGCGCGCTCGTTCGCGGCGGCGTCGTCGCCGGTGGCGGGCCAGGCGAGCAGGAGGCGATCGACCAGTTCCGGATACCTCAACGCCAGCAGGACCACGACCGTACATCCATTGGAGGCGCCAACGATCCTTACCGGACCGGAACGTTTCGCCAGGAGATCACCGAGCGCGCTGAGTTCGACGTCCCAACTGCTCGCGTACCGCGGGCGATCGGGCGCGAAAACGTCGGCATGCTCGGACAGCCCGCCGATGACTCCCGTCGTACCCCAGAACGCCTCAGCATCCATCCGGTCCCAGAGACCACCGTGCACGAGGAAGACCCGAGCGGTCATCCGTGGTGTGGCGGAACTTCGTTCAGGATCCGATCGTCATCATCACTACCGAAGTCGCTGTCCCCCCACGTCCGCGGATCCTCATCCCGCGTCTGCTCAGGCAACAGCGGCTCATCGTCTTCGTACGGACTCGTCATCCCCCCAGATTACCGACTCACCCGACCCAGCCCGCCGAGCAAAGCTCCCCCGGACTACCGGGTGGCTAACCACCGAACGGCCAGTCACCGGACAAGCACGCCGAAAGCCAGTCCCAAAGGCAGAGACCCCACGCCTCACCCGGAGCACACCCACCAGGCCAGTAGTCACCAGACCCAGCCCGCCGGAAATCACTCCCAAGGTCAGAGGCTCCACAGACCACCCGAAGCACACTCACCGGGCCGGCAATCACCGCACGAAGCCCGGCGGAAATCACTCCCAAGGGTCGCGGCCCCACGGATCACCCGGTGGATACTCACCGGGCGGGTAATCGCTGGACGGCTCGTTCCGGGACGGGTAGTCGTCGGTGGCGTAGGTTCCGGACGACTCGTCGGAGAGTTGGTGGGGGTAGCTGTCGTGGACCTCGTTACCCGGGTCGGCACGGCGTGCGCCAAGGGCCGCCTGGAGCAGCGGCGCGATTCCCGGCTCGCCCTGCCAGCGGCCGTTGCCGTGTACACACCAGGCGGTCAGCACGGCCAGCGTCGGCGTGGTCAGACCGGCGATCCGCAGCGGTACGGCGTTCTGGAAGCCGAAAGTGATCATCCAGTTCGCCGTATCGGGATAGAACTCCTGGACAGCGCTGTAGTAGAAGCTCATCCAGCCCTTCTGCGGCAGGTTGCACATCAACCGCAGGTTCGTCGCCAGTACCGGAACCTCTTGGAGGTCACGCCACGACGGCTGCAGGTCCCGCTTCGCGGCTGCCTTACGCCCGGCGTTCAACGCGGCGTTGGCCGCCATCATCCCGACCACCAGAGTCGGATTGCCGATGAAGAACCCACCACTCTGCCGGTACCGCCCGTCCCCGCCGTACAGCCGCGAGTACTGAGCGGTGGTCTGCAGGTAGGCAACCTCACCCGGTTCGAGCACAACGCCGTACACCTGCAGCGGTCGCGGGGTGTTGCCGTCAATCAGCCACCGAGCCCAGTCGATGCCAAGCTCCCACTCCCGCTGCGCGGCGGCGTCCGCGTTCGCCCTCTTCCGACCCACAACCCAACATCCTAGGCAGGCCTGACGTCACCGGCAGCCACACGCGTGGTGTGGGCCAGTGCGTGGAGGTTACAGGTGTGGTTCGGTTGGGGTTCGATCGGGGGGCGTGACGGGATAGACGTGGCGCCGTGATGTTTCGGCACGTTGGGTGAGACTCCGGTCGACCATCATGTTGATCTTGCCAACCCGGAAGGACCGAGTCGTGAGTGCACAACGGACACGGGGCCTGATCGGTGCGACGCTCGTCGTGGCTGTGCTCGGAATCGCCGCCGCCTGCGGCACCGAGAACGCCTCGTCCCCGCCCGCCGCCCAGCCCACTGGTTCGCCTTCAGCCACCCCGTCCGCAACGCCGTCATCCACCCCCAGCAGCAATCCCAGCGGCACCCCGAGCATGGACTGCCCGAATACGATCGCCACCGTCCGCGCCGCCACCGAGAAGGTGGTCTGGGGTCAGGGCGCCGCCACCTCGGCGTTCAACCCGGTGAGCGTGACGATCTGCCAGTACGACGCGCAGGCAACCGGCCAGGAGTACGCGAACGTCACCACCAAGCGCACCGGCAAGGACGCAACAGACCTCCTCGCGCTGGTGAACGCGGCGAAACCCGTCGCGAAGAAGCCGAGCATCTGCACCAAGGAGCTCGGTCCGACGTACGTGCTGCGGTTCACCGACAACGACCGCGGCGTCCTGTCGTTCACTGCCGAGGCGTTCGGCTGCCGCCGCCTGGTGGCGACCTCGCTCGAGGGCAAGGGCAAGCCCGGCGCACTGCCGGCACCGCGTCAGGTGACTGCCGAGCTGACGAAGTCGCTCGGTCTCCGCTGACCCCAGGGCGGACGCGCCCCCCGAAGCCGTCCGCAGTGGGGTCAACCCGCGCCTGCCTCGCGGGTCCCTCCCGAGGTCGACCCGCGAGGCAGGTTGCGGTGTTCTCCGCCGTACCGCATCCCCGACCTGACGGAGGGGCCGATGCGAACGATCGCCTGTTGTGCGTGCCGCTCCTGACCTGCGCACTCAGCGCTGCCTGCTCGAGCAATCGGCCCACTGCGACGCCCTCGCCAGCCTTCGCCGACGCCCGCAGTACGTCCATCGGGCTGCCACATGCGCCGAAGGATTCAGCTGTACGACCACCGAAGGATTCTCCTGTACGACGCTTCACGTACTGCTCGACCAGCAGCACGGCACCGGCCTCGACCTGCGGGTCATCACAGGAAGTGGTCCGCAAGTGCTGATTCAGTAGAGAGATCTAACTGTGGGGGAACGGGTGCAGCAGGTGGGCGGTTCGGTGCGTCTAATAGGTGTGAGGAGTTGTACGCCCAGCCAGGGAGTGGCGAGTGGAGTTCGAGGAGTACGTGTCCGCCCGTGGACAGGAACTGGTGCGGCTCGGGTTCACCGTCTCCGGCGACTACCAGCGGGCGGAGGACCTGGCCCAGATCGCGTTGATGCAGGCGTTCCGCAAGTGGCGGAAGGTGCGCAATGCCGACGACCCGCACCACTACGTCCGGCGGATCCTGGTGAACGAGTACCTGTCGATGACCCGGCGGCGCTCGTTCACCGAGGCACCGACGGCCGACCTGGACCCGGAGCAGGCCGTGCCCGACCACGCCGTCGGTATCGCGAACTCCGACGGCCTGTGGCGCGCGCTGACGAAGCTGTCCGCCCGTGAGCGGGTCGTGCTGGTCCTGCGCTACTACCAGGACCTCGACGACCAGACGATCGCCGACGTACTCGGCATCAAACCGTCCTCCGTGCGTGCGACCGCGAGCCGTGCGCTGGCGGCACTACGGAAAGCCCAAGAATCCCATCGCGTCGATGAGAGGCTCAAGTGAGCAACACCGATCTCGAGGATGACCTGCGGGGTACCTTCGAACGCGCCGCGGCAACCGTGCCGCAGAGCGCGGACCTGACCGAGCGCGCCACCACGGGCGCCCGTCGCGCACAGCGCCGTACCTGGATCGTCTCGGGCGCGGCCGCCGTCGCGGTGGCAGCGGTCGCCCTCACGGGCTTCGGGCTGGCCGGCTCCCACCACAACGCCGTCCAGCCACCGGTCGCAGGCGGCTCCCAGCCCGGGACGCCGACGCCCACACCGCCGGTCGTCTCGGCGCAGACCGTGTCCGGCACGTGGCGCCCGCTGCAGATCGCCGGCTTCAAGGCGCAGAAGCAGGCGTGGCCCGACGACCCGGTGCTCGTGTTCAAAGCGAACGGCACCTGGACCGGCTCCGACGGGTGCAACGGACTGCAGGGGACGTTCAGCATCGGCGAGCACGGCGCGTTCACGGCGGTCGCCGGCGGGCAGCACATGATCGGCTGCGACAACGTCCCGAACACCGGCGTACTGACCGCCGCGAAGCGGGTCGCGATCACGGACGACACGCTGCAGTTCTTCGGTGCCGACGGGACTCGACTTGCGAGTTACGCTCGCGCACGGTAGTCAATTTTGCTCGCAGACCGTGATCATGTCTTGACGTAACGGAGTTCCTGACCGGATTATCTAGTGGTTGGTCCACCGATCTTGGGAGCTTTGTGCGACTCTCCGTTACCGTCCCGCTGGTCACGCTTGGCTCAGTCTCACTCTTCGCAGTCGCACTCGCCGCCCCCTCCTCGGGTGCGGTGACGGGCGCCGCGGCGTGCTCGCACGCACAGCCGAGCGTGAGTTCGACCGAGGCGACACGGCTCGCGCAGCCGACCTCCAAGTCCGACGCACGCCCGCTCGGGGAGTCGCTCGGTGACGGCATCTCAACCGCGATCCGCTCGCTCGAACCGCTCGACGCCACCGGACGACCGACCTCCGGCCTGCCGTACGGGCTGAGCCAGGGCGTGATCGGCGTGGTCGGCTCGGCCACGACCGGGTACGCCGTGGTTGTCGATGCGGCGAAGGTGGACACGAAGAAGTACCAGGCCGCGATGGACCGCAACCTCCCGGCAGCCGGCAAGCCGATGGTGAAGCTCGTCCACAGCTGCCGCTCCGCGCAGGCGATCGCCGACACCTGGAATGCGGTCGCCGAGCGTGCGTGGTCCTCGGACGCCGCGCGTACGACGTTCGCGGCCGACCTGGACCCGTCCAGTGAGGATGTCGTCGTCTCGTACGACCAGGCGACCACGTCCCCCGCCTCGCTCGCGGGCCTTCGCCGGCTGACCGGCGTACAACTCGTCGCCGATTCGCTCGCCCGTACGTCGCGGCTGAGCGACACCCCGAAGGGCGGCCACTGGGGCGGTGCGCGGATCACGTCAGCGTTGAAGAACTGCACCGCGGGCTTCTCCGTCGTACGGCGCTCGAACGGCCAGCGTGGATCGGTGACCGCCGGCCACTGCGGTGCGCCCGGCACGGAGTGGAAGTCCGGGACGAACTACTACGGCACCACCGCGGTACGCACGGACTACCCGGACTACGACCAGTCGCTGATCACCGGTAGCGCGTACGGCCCGAAGATCTGGACCGACGGCCCGGGTGACCCCGCGAACACCCGAACGGTCACCGGTGGCGGCGACCCCGGCGTCGGCACGAGTGTGTGCCAGTCGGGCAGCTTCAGTACGTCGACGTGCGGCCTCACGGTGCGCTCGACGTCCGCGAGCTACTGCGACTCCGACGGCTGCACGACGTACGTCATCCGCGCCACCCGCGGCGGCCTGGTCGCGATCATCGGCGGGGACTCCGGCGGCCCGGTCTACAGCCGCCGCGGCAGCAGTTCCGCCACTATTCGCGGCATCGCCTTCGCGGGCGCCGGTTGCGCTGCGTCCCGCTGCACCACTCTCTACGCCGAACGCTACAAGTCGATCACCGGGCACCTCGGCGTCACCGCCCTGACTGGCTGACTCTCTTCAGGACGCGGCGAGCACCGTGTGCATGGTCCGGGTCGGAAGGCACTCCGGGGGCGCAGCCACCGCGGTGAGATCGTCGGTGTTGAGCAGCACCCCGAGCGCGGCCTGTCGCGCGAACGCAGGAGCGACAGGCACGGCGAGGTAGCGCATCACCCGCAGGACCCCGAGCGGTACCCGTTTGATCTTCGTCGTACCCTGCGCGCGTGCCAGGTCGACCATCGTGACGTTGTCTGGGCCTGCCACGTCGATCACACGCCCAACCGTGGAAGGTTCGGTCAGGCAGTAGTCGACAACGGCCGCGACGTCGTCCACTGACACGACATTGAACGGGTTCTCGCCGGGGCCGAGAACGACGGCGGGCCCGCCCTTGTCGAGCTTGCCGCGAACGACCTCGAGCCACAACTCGAGAAAGGAAGTCGGCCGCAAGATCGTCCAGTCGAGGTTGGTGGCCCGCAGATGTTCTTCGGCCGCGAACTTCGCCCGGAACAACGACGACGGATGGTCGGCTGCCGCATTCTTGATCGAGATCAGCACGAACCGCCGGACGCCTGCTGCGCGCGCAGCATCGATCGTTGCGATACATGCATCACGATCGACTGCGCCTGGTCCGGCGCCGTGTCCACCCAGCAGACCATGGACGCACCAGACCACGGTGTCGCAGCCTTCAAGTGCCGCGGCCGTCGCCGTACGCGAACGTACGTCGCCGGCCGCCTGCTCGTGATCGACAGGCGTGTCGGTCGGGTGGCGCGTGAGGACCCTGATCGGCTCGCCCCGACGAACGAGCCGTCGTACGACGACCGTACCGAGCCGACCGGTGCCGCCGGCAACCAAAATCATGTTGGGCGCACCGACGACCGCAATGCCGCGGTGATCGCGGCATCGACCCCGGAACTGCTGGTGTCGAGCGGCTCGAGGTAGAACCTGGCTGCCGTCGCACGGCCATCCTCGACTGTGAACACCACGACACCCCGCATGTGATGCTCAGCCCCGTCGCGCCGGGTGCCGTCCATCGTCCACTCGGTCCACACGGTGTCGCCGGCCACGGCCATCGCGGTGACCTCGGTGGTGATGTCCGGGACTCCGGCGAAGATCGCCGACCAGTTCCGGCGTACCTGGTCGTGACCGGTGAAGCCACGGGCGGGATGCACCGGAGTCTCGTTGACGTAGTCCGGAGCGAAAAGCTCTGTGAGTGCCTCCAGGTCGTGGCGGTTGACCGCCTCGACGAGCTCGGAGACGAACCGCTCTGCGATGGGTTCCATCGCACACCACCCTTGGTTACACTGTTGCGTATTCAATACATGACTATGGAATCGAATGCCACGACACGTCAAGACCTCGCGTACCTACGACTCGTCTGCCCGCCGCAGGCAGGCGGAAGCCAACCGGCAGGCGATCCTCGACACGGCCTACACGCAGTTCCTCGAGAACGGGTACGCCGAGACCACGGTGCCCGCGATCGCGCGAGCGGCCGGCGTGTCGAACGAGACGGTCTACAAGGCGTTCGGGCCGAAGCACGCGCTGGTCCGGGCGCTGTGGGAACGTGGCCTCGCCGGCCGGGAGCCGGTGCCCGCACCCGAACGCAGCGACCGGATGAGCGCCACCGAACAGGACCCGCGGGCAGTGCTCCACGGCTGGACACGCTTCCTGATGGAGCTCACCCCGGAGATGGCGCCGATCATGCTGCTGATCCGCGACGCGGCCGCCCACGACCCGGAGATGACAGCACTGCTGACCGAGGTAGAACAGCAGCGCCGCAACCGCATGCACCACAACGCCGAACGCCTCGCGGCCCGCGGTTGGTTGCGACCGGGCCTCACCGTTGACCGCGCCGGCGACATCCTCTGGACCTACTCGTCGGCGGAGCTCTACGAACTCCTCGTCCTGAAGTCCGGCTGGCCGATCCCGGCGTACGGCGACTTCGTCGCCTCGTCCCTCGCCGCCGCATTACTCACCCACGACCTCCGCTAAGCTGTCCCCGCGTGCGCCCCCGTAGCTCAGGGGATAGAGCGTCGGTTTCCTAAACCGTGCGTCGCAGGTTCGAATCCTGCCGGGGGCACCAGTGTGATGTCTCAAGACATCGGCGACAGGTGAACCCACGATTTGTGGGTTCACCTGTTTCGTTTGGGGACGGGTCCGGGTGGTCTGCCGGTGGGCTGGTAGTCCTTGGTGGGGTCGAGGACGAGCTCGCGGAGGAGTTCGCCGGTGGCGGCGTCGACGACCCTGATCTGGAGGTCGTGGACGAGGAGCAGGACGTGGGTTCGGGCGTGGGTTCGCCCGATCCCGATGTGGTGCAGGCGGCCGTTGACGCGCAGCGTGACGACGCCGGTGTCGTCGATGCGGTCGGTGCGGACGCGGTGGTGGACCTCGCCGGTCCGGTCGGTGGTCGGGCCGGCTTTGGGGCGGGCGTGGTAGGCGGCCGCGGGGGTGGCTCGGTGGGGCAGTGAGCGGTGCGGGCGGCGGTGGTTGTACTCGTCGACGAAGACCTCGAGCAGCGCCTGGAGCTCGGCGATCGTGGCGGGCTGGACGGGCTGGGCGCGGAGCCATTTCTTCAGGGTCTGCTGGAACCGCTCCACTTTCCCGCAGGTGGTCGGGTGGTTGGGCCGGGAGTTCTTCTGCACGATGTTGAGCTTGCGGAGTTCGGTCTCGAGGCCGTTGCGGCCGCCTTTCCCGCCCGACAGCCGGGTCGTGTAGACCATGCCGTTGTCAGTCAAGGTGGAGGCCGGGATGCCGTGTTGTGCAACGGTTTCGCGGAACGACGTGACCACGATCGGGCCGGTGATCCGGGCGTGGGCCGAGACGTGCAGGGCGTAGCGGGAGTGGTCGTCCAGCCAGGTGATGATCTCGACATCCATGCCGGGTGAGCCGTCGGGGCGGGTGAGTCGGTAGTGGGTGAAGTCGGACTGCCAGCACTCGTTCGGCAGCTCCGCACAGAATCGCAGGTACGACGACCGCGGCCGCTTCCCCGGATCCGGGACGACGGCGCCGTGCCGGGTGAGGATCCGGTGGATCGTCGCCCGCGACAACGTGGTCTGGTGGTGGTGTTGCAGGTGCCAGCCGATCGTGTCCGCGCCGGCGTCCAGGCCGGTCTCGGCCAGCTGCTTGCGCAACGCGAGCACCAGCTCGACCGTCGCGGCCGGCGTCGCCCGTGGCGAGGTCTTCGGCCGCCGCGACCGTGACTCGAACGCCGCCTCGCCCTCGGCCAGATATCTGGCCTTCAGCTTGTAGACCCATGCCCGGTGCACGCCATACCGGGCGGCGACCTCAGACGCCGTCTGTCCTTCCACGAACAACGCCGTGATGACCAACCGAGCCTTCGACATGCCCGAGCATCCAGCCCACCAGCCCTGTCGCCGATCACCCGAGACACATGTCGCCTATGACTTGAGACATCTGTCGCCTATGTCCTGAACCACAACACTGCCGGGGGCACCAGTGTGATGTCTCAAGACATCGGCAACACCCGAACCCACGATTTGTGGGTTCGGGTGTTGCTCATTGGGGGTGTTTCGGGGGCGGTCCTGGGGGTCTTCCGGTTCCCTGGTAGTCCTTGGTGGGGTCGAGGACGAGTTCGCGGAGGAGCTCGCCGGTGGCGGCGTCGACGACACGGATGTGCAGGTCGTCGATGAGGAGCAGGACGTGGGTTCGGGCGTGGGTTCGTCCGATGCCGATGTGGTGCAGGCGGCCGTTGACGCGCAGCGTGACGACGCCGGTGTCGTCGATGCGGTCGGTGCGGACCCGGTGGTGGATCTCGCCGGCCCGGTCGTGGCTGGGGGTGGCTTTGGGGCGGGCGTGGTAGGCGGCCGCGGGGGTGGCTCGGTGGGGCAGGGAGCGGTGCGGGCGGCGGTGGTTGTACTCGTCGGCGAAGACGTCGAGCAGGACCTGCAGTTCGGCGAGTGTGGTCGGCTGGACGGGTTGGGCGCGTAGCCACTTCTTCAGGGTCTGCTGGAACCGTTCCACCTTCCCGCAGGTGGTGGGGTGGTTCGGGCGGGAGTTCTTCTGGGTGATGTTCAGGCGGCGGAGTTCGGTCTCGAGGCCGTTGCGGCCGCCTCTCCCGCCGGACAATCGGGTGGTGTAGACCATTCCGTTGTCGGTCAACGTGGAGGCCGGGATCCCGTACTCGGCAACGGTTTCGCGGAACGACGCGGTCACGATCGGGCCGGTGATCCGGGCGTGGGCGGAGACGTGGAGCGCGTAGCGGGAGTGGTCGTCCAGCCAGGTGATGACCTCCACGTCTCTGCCACCGGCAAGGCGATAGTGGGTGAAGTCGGACTGCCAGCACTCGTTCGGCAGCTCCGCACAGAATCGCAGGTACGACGCCCTGGGCCGCTTCCCCGGATCGGGTACGACCGCGCCGGCGCGGGTGAGGATCCGGTGGATCGTCGCCCGCGACAACCGCACGCCGTGGTGATGGTCCAGGTGCCAGCCGATCGTGTCCGCCCCGGCGTCCAGCCCGGCCTCGGCAAGCTGCTTGCGCAGCGCCAGTACCAGCTCCACCGTCGCGGCCGGTGTGGCCCGCGGTGAGGTCTTCGGCCGCCGGCTGCGCGGCTCGAACGCCGCCTCCCCCTCGGCGCGGTACCGGGCGAGCAGTTTGCTCACCCAACCCGGCGACACGCCGTACCGGCGCGCAACCTCCGCCTGAGAACACCCCTCCACCAACACCGCCGTGATGACCAACCCGGCCTTCGACACACCCGAATCTCAGACCACCCGAGTGTTTCCTATGTCTTGAGACACCCCTTTCCTATGTCTTGAACCACAACACTGCCGGGGGCACCAGCGTCGTTAGCGCGGTACGCGGGCCTGCGGACACCTACCATTGAGGGCATGTCCGCGTCGCCGTACTCCGATCTGCCGTCCGTTGCTGATGTTGCCGGTGACATCGCCGGAGTGGTCGAGCGGTTCGGGCGGGGGGAGACGCACTCGTTCGCCTTCGGTGACGGAGGCGTTCCTGAGGCGGTCATCGCGAGCTACGACCAGTACGAGGATCTCGGCGGCGAGGAGTCGCTCGGTCGGTATCAGACCGTACTCAGTCCCGAGATGCTCGCTCGGCAGCTGCCGGAGATGGTCGAAGCAATTCGCCGCGGCTCGTTCGGACCTCCGGTTGTCGTGGGCGGGACGGCCGAGCCCTTGCTGGTGGTCATGTCGACCCAGCAGTACCGCACGATGCGCGGGGACGACGAACCGCCGCCAGGCGTGATCGACGACCCGACCGTCCGTACCTACGACTCCAGCCCAACCCCAGGCAGCACACCGTTCAGCGTGGACGAGTGGGCGAAGGACGACCCGTTCACCCAGCAGATGCTCGACGAGATCCGGCACGATGGCTGAAGACCAGCCCGAACGGCCGTACCAGGTCCTGCTCGGCAAAGGGGCCGTACGGGACCGGTCTGCGTCGCCGGCGGCGAAGCAGGCGGGGCAACAGGCGAATCCGCAGCGGGGCCAGTAGTCCCGGCATGGAGAGGCCGACGTTGTTTCTTACGGTGGGGTTGCCGGGGGCCGGGAAGACGACGGTGGCTCGGCGGGTGGAGGTTGAGCGGCGGGCGCTTCGGTTGACGAAGGACGAGTGGATGAAGGCGCTGTACGGGGATCTGAATCCGGCGGCGGCTTCGGATGTGGTCGAGGGGCGGCTGATTCAGATCGGGCTGCGGGTGCTCGAGCTCGGGAACGACGTCGTCATCGACTTCGGGTTGTGGAGTCGGGAGGAGCGGTCGGCGTTGCGGTGGGCGGGGGCGGCGGCCGGGGCTGAGGTCGTGCTGCTGTACTTCGATCTGCCTCGGGATGAGCAGCGGAAGCGGATCGAGGCTCGGTTGGCGGAGCGGCCGGGCGACACCTGGCCGATCTCCGAGGAGGAGCTCGACGGGTGGGCGGCGCGGTTCGACGTACCGACTCCGGGTGAGCTCGACGGGAGTGAGCCGATCGGGGATCCGCCCGGAGGGTTCGCCGACTGGCGGGAGTGGATCGCGGACCGCTGGCCTCCGGCAGTCACCTGAGCACGCCGTGAGCGAGCGGTTGGCTGAGAGGGTTGTCAGGTGGAGCGGGTGGGTTATGGGCGGGGAGCTGAGAGGGTCTTCAGGTTGGGGTTGGGGCTGGCCGTTTGGTCTGTACTGTGTGGGCTGGTCAGCTGGAAGGGAAGCGCGTGCACGTTGTTGTGGGGGCCGGTGCGGTCGGCGGCGTTGTGGCGCGGCTTCTGTTGGCGCGGGGTGAGCGGGTTCGGGTGATCACCCGGTCCGGCACTGGGCCGGTCGGCGCCGAGCGGGTTGCGGCTGACGCCAAGACAGGGCTGGTCCACCACACTGTGGGCGCCACGGCGATCTACTCGTGTGCGGGACCGGCGTACAACAAGTGGACGACCGAGTGGCCGCCGCTCAACGCCGCGCTGATCGCGGCAGCTGAGGCCTCCGGAGCGGTGCTGGTCAGCACCGGGAACCTCTACGGATACGGTCCGGTCGACGGGCCGATGACAGAAGACCTCCCCCTGCGGCCGAACACCGTGAAAGGCCAGGTCCGCGCACGGTTGTGGAGCGAGGCGCTCGCGGCACACGGACAAGGGCGGATCCGGACGGCGGAGGTACGTGGGTCCGACTACCTGGGCGCCGGGGCGGTGTCGCCGTTCAGCGTGACCGTGTTACCGAAGGTGATCGCCGGGAAGCGCGGGATGATGCCGGGCGATCTCGACGCGCCGCACAGCTGGACGTACGTCGGCGACGTCGCCCGCACGCTGATCGCGGTCGCGGACGACCAGAACGCGTGGGGCCGGGCGTGGCATGTACCGACACCGGAGCCGCTGTCGGTACGCGAACTCGCGACGCGGGCCGCCGTACTCGCCAGCGCCCCGCCCGCGCGCGTCGCCGCGATGCCGGGAGCAGTACTCCGGCTAGCCGGGTTGGTGGATCCGTCGGCGCGGGAGATGGTGGAAATGCAGTACCAGTGGCAACGGCCGTTCGTGGTCGACTCGGCCGCGGCTACGGTTGCCTTCGGCATCGAAGCGGCGCCGACCGACGAGGCACTCGAGGAAATGATCGGGAAGGGCAGTAATGAGTCCTAGCAGGCAGGGCCGGGGTTTGCGCCGGCTGATCGTGACGCTGGTGGTGCTGGCGTTCGTGGTCGTCGCCGCCGACCGGATCGCGGCCGCGGTCGCGCAGAACCAGCTCGCGTCGATGGCGCAGAAGGAGGCGGCGAAGTACCAGGTGCGCTCCGCCGACACCTCGGCGAAGATCGGTGGGTTCGGGTTCTTCCCGCAGCTGATCAAGCAGCGGTTCTCCAAGGTCACGCTGACGATGGGCAAGCCGTCGTTCGCCCGGATCCCGGGCGAGCGGCTGACGGTGAACATGACCGATGTGCACGTACCGCGGTCGCTGCTGTTCTCGCAGTCCGGCACCGTCACGGTCGGCAAGACCGACATGGAGGTACGGCTGTCGCCGCGGGAGATCGGCCGGCTGGCCGTGAAGGCGACCGGGCTCCAAGGACTGTCGGTCGAAGCGGTCGGCGGCAAGCTGCACGCGAAGCTGGCGTCGAACGGGGTCAACGCCGACGTGCCGATCGAGCCGCAGCTGCAGAACGGCAAGATCGCGCTGACGGTCGGGGACCTGTCGTCGGTGCCGGCGCCCGCCGCGAATGCGCTCAAGAACGCGCTTGCCCAGGGGATCGACGTACCGCAACTGCCGTACAACGCCCAGCTCACGCAGATCAGCGTCCAGGACAACACGGTGGTCCTGTCGGCCACGGTCCCGGACCTCAAGTTCACCCGTTAGTCCACTCCGTTCGTTCCTTGGGTTGCGATGGTTCGCGATATATCGTCGAACTATCGCAATCACTTTCGTGAGGGACGGGTGGTCGAGATGACCGGATCGGCGTACGCCGCGGGCTTTCCGTGGCAGGACTTCGTGCGGCAGTTCGAGCGGCAGCTCGGGCGGAACTGTGCCGCGTTCGACGACATCAAGGAAGAGTTGCGCGCGGCGATGACCGGCCGCCGCGGGCATCAGGGTCGGTCCCAGCAGCACTTCGGGCCGCAGTGGGGGATGTTCGGCGGCGGCGGGATGTTCGCGCCGCCGTGGGGTCCGCCGCCGCCGAAGTGGCGCGGGCCGAAGGCGCGGCGTGGTGACGTCCGCGCGGCGATCCTCGCCGTACTGGCCGAGCAGCCGATGAACGGGTACGGCATCATCCAGGAGATCGCCGAGCGCAGCGGCGGCGGGTGGAAGCCGAGCCCCGGTTCGATCTACCCGACGCTGCAGCAGCTCGAGGACGAGGGCCTGGTGACGGCGGACGCGGAGGTCGGGCGGCGGACGTTCCGGCTGACCGACGAGGGCCGGACGTACGTCGCTGAGCACCAGGACGAGGTGTCCGCGCCGTGGGAGGCGATGAGCGCGCCGCCGTCCGGCGAGGACGAGAACGGGTTCAAGCCGCTGTTCGGGCAGGTCGCGACAGCGATGTGGCAGATCCTTTCCAGCGGTACGCCGGAGCAGCAGGCCAAGGCACGGGACGCGGTCGCGGACCTGCGCCGCAAGCTCTACGGGATCCTCGCCGAGGAGGACGACGGCACCGAACAGGACCGGTCATGACGTCGGACCGGGACCGCCGGCGGCGCGGCGGTCCCGCCGGCCGCCGCGACTGGCAACGTTGGAACGGCCCTAACTGGAACGGGTCGGACTGGAACAGCCCTGGCTGGAACGACGGCTGGTACGACGAATCCAACGGCCGCTCGCGCCGGCGCGACTGGGGCGGGGACTGGCACGCCCGCGGCTGGAGTGGCGACTGGCGGGCCACCGCCTGGAACGAAGCCGACGACAACCGGTGGGACGACCAACGAACCGGCTCCTCGTCCGACCGCTTGCAGGACGGTCGTGCGTCGACGGGCGAGGGCTCGGCGCGGGGCGACGTACCCCGGAAGCGGGTGCGGATCGGGGACGCCGAGCGGGATCGGGCTGTGTCGTTGCTCAGCGATCATTTTGTCGCCGGGCGGTTGACGCAGGCGGAGTTCGAGGAGCGCAGTGAGCAGGCGACGAAGGCGCGGTACTCGGACGAGTTCGAGGTGCTGTTCGACGACCTCCCGACCGCTCGCGAACTGCAACCGGTGCCGAGCGCTCAGCTGAGGCGGCGTCCGGCTCCTCCCCCGGCGTTCATGATGATCGCGCCGTTCCTGATGCTCGGCCTGGTGATCAGCTCGGTCGCGCTGACCGCGCCGTGGCTGCTGTGGGGCGTGTTCTGGGTGGTGATGATCAGCGGCATCTCCCGCCGCCGCTGGAACTACCGCCGCTGACGAGCCCGCGGGATCTCCTCCGCGAACTCCACGACGAACCCGTCCGGGTCGGCGACGTGGACCGTCCGGTGTCCCCACGGACGGTCCGCCGGCCCACTCAGCACGTCCACGCCCGCACCCCGCAACCGCACGAACACCTCGTCCACGTCCGGCACCATCACCACCACCTCACCACCCGCACCCGGCGTCACCCCTGCCCCCACCAACCACTCCGCCCGCCGCCGCTCGTACAACCCGAACCGCACCCCACCCGCCTCGAACTCCGCATACCCCGCATCCGTGAACTTGTACGCCAACCCGACCACGTCCCGATAAAACCCCACCGACGCCTCGAGGTCAGCGACGTACAAGATGACGTACCCGATCTCCATCGACGGGATGCTACGCCCATTGCTCCATGGGCCTTGTTGCATATATGCTACAGAACGTGGATGCCGGCGAACTTCTGAGCCGAGCGCGGCAGCAAGCAGGCTTGTCGCGCAGCGCCCTCGCGGCCCGGGCTGGTGTTCCTACGTCAACCGTCTCGCGCATCGAGGCGGGGACGACCGATCCGACGCTGACCATGCTGACCCGTCTGATCGCGGCCGCAGACCAACATCTGTCCCTCACGATCACGGCAGCAGGCGGCTCACATCGGCCGGCGATCGCCGATCTCGCCGATGCCTATTCGCCCGGCGGCACGGTGCGGAAGGTCAACTGGACCCAGCTGCGCGGATTCCTCGACGAGCTACTCGCACATCCCGAGCTCACGGCCGAGGCGATCGAGTCACCACCGCGCCGGACCGGTGATGCCGCCTTCGACGCACTGCTGGCGGGCGTCGCCGAGAAGCTTGCGGACGACGCCGGGATCGCCCGGCCCCGGTGGACCAGATCGGTGCCGCCCTCGCCCACCCCGTGGGAAACGCCCGGTACCCCGACACGTGTCCGGCGCGCCCGCGCCCAAGCTCCTGCTCAGTTGGCGGCCCGGAACATCTGGCTGGCCGCACACGACCTCTGGCGGGACGCCGCGTGAACCAGTTCCTCCGCGTGTTCTCGGCAAGCGCGAGATCCTCGGGTATCTGCGCGAGGTCGCGGACGAGCTCGCAATCCGGAATCTGACGTGCCGCCTGGTTGTGGCCGGCGGCTCATACCTCGCCCTGCACGATCTCCGGGAATCCACTGCCGACATCGACTCGTTGACCAAGCTGACTGCTGAGGTCCGGGCCGTAGTACGGCGCATCGCCGACCGCCACGGGCTCCGGACTGACTGGCTCAACGACGCGGCCTCGGCGTTCGCACCCATCGGCTTGGATCCTGAGGAGTGCGAGGTGCTCTACCAGCACAGCAATCTGACGATTCTCGGCCCATCGCCAGGACAAGTCTTTCTGATGAAGCTGTTCGCCGGCCGAGCACCCGATCACGACGACATGACGGTGCTGTGGCCGAGTACCGGGTTTGCCGATGTTCGATCCGCGGTGGACGCCTATTACCTGGCCTACCCGTTCGAGGAGCACGATCCATACCTCGTGGACTACGTGCAGGAGATCGCCGATCAATCCGTCCAGCAGTAGCTGTCGGTGGCGAGGCTTAGGGTCGCTCGTATGTATGAGGGTGTCTTGATTTTGGAGAGTCTCAAGGTGGGGAGTGGGCTGGCGGGGGTGTCGTTGGGGGTGCGGGGAATTAGGCGGGTTGAGGTGGAGGGGACTTCGGCGGAGCAGCCGGGGGTGTGGTCGTTGGTGGAGTTCTCGGTGGAGGACGGGGAGCGGCTGGCGGGGATGTTGGCGGAGGTGTTGGACGCGCCGGGGTGGTATGCGGACTTTCGGGATGAGCGGGAGACGTTCGTGGTGTTTCCGGGGCGGGTGTTCCGGTATGCGCGAGGTGACGATGCGGCGCGGGAGGCGGCGAAGGAGTTCGGGCGGGGGTTGCGGATTCCGGAGGCGCAGCTGGATTGGGGACGGTGATTGGATGGGGGCATGACGAACGTGCTTCGGTATGCGGCTTTTACGTCGGACCCGGCTGGAGGGAATCCGGCTGGGGTGGTGCTGGACGCGGATGGGCTTGATGACGAGGCCATGCAGGCTGTCGCGGCTGAGGTCGGGTATTCCGAGACGGCGTTTCTGACCAAGGCGACCGACGTACAGCCCGTGCGGTACTTCTCGCCCAAGGCGGAGGTGCCGTTCTGTGGGCATGCGACGGTAGCAACTGCGGTGGCGCTTGCTGAGCGCAACGGTCCGGGTGAGATCGTGTTCTCCACCCAGGCCGGGCTGGTTCCGGTCACCGTGGATGCGGACCTGCGGGCGACGCTCACCAGTGTCGAGCCGGCCGTCGAGGACGCCGGCGACATCGGGCACGTGCTCGAGATGCTGCATTGGTCGCCCGAGGACCTGAACCCGGACCTTCCGCCACGGATCGCGTACGCCGGTGCGCGGCATCTCGTGCTGAGTACCAAGACCCGGCAGCGCCTGGCCGAGCTGGACTACGACTTCGACGGACTGCTCACGTACATGCTCGAGCTGGACCTGACCACGCTGCAGCTCGTTTGGCAGGAGTCGCCGACGGTGTTCCACGTCCGCGACCCGTTCCCGGTCGGTGGTGTGGTCGAGGACCCGGCGACCGGTGCGGCAGCGGCCGCGTTCGGGGCGTACCTGCGTGAGCTCAACCGAGCGCAGCCGTCAATCACCCTGCACCAGGGCGACGACCTCGGCCGGCCGAGCCTGATCACGGTCGAACTGTCCCCCGACGACAACCGCGTCCGCGTCAGCGGCAACGCCGTACCGATCACGGCACCCGCGTGAGCCACTCCTCGGTCCCGAACTTCGCCGCCACCCGTTCCTCGGCCTGTGCGACGGTGTCCGCGGAGATCGTGCCGTCGGCGAGCCCGTAGCGGTTCCGGAACGTGCCGACCATCCGCTCGATCACGTCCGCCCGGTCGAGGCCGGTCTGGCTGCGCAGCGGGTCGACGCGCTTGTTCGCGCTCGTGGTGCCCTTGTCGGACAGCTTCTCGCGACCGATCCGCAGTACCTCGAGCATCTTCGAGGCGTCCATGTCGTAGGCCATCGTGACGTGATGCAGGACCGCGCCGCCGGCGAACCGCTTCTGCGCGGCGCCGGCGATCTTGCCCGCCGGCGAGGTGATGTCGTTGATCGGCTGGTACGTCGCCGCGATCCCGAGCTCGTTGAGCGCACCTATGACCCAGTCGTCGAGGAACGCGTACGACTCGACGAACGACAGCCCGGAGACCAGCGACTCAGGAGCGTACAGCGAGTACGTGATCGTGTTGCCGGGCTCGACGAACATCGCGCCGCCGCCGCTGATCCGCCGTACGACGGTGACGTCGTGACGGGCCGCGCCGTCCAGGTCGACCTCGTTGCGCAGCGACTGGAAGCTGCCGATGATGACCGCGTTCGACGCCCACTCCCAGACCCGCAGCGTCGGCGGGCGGACGCCCGAACCCACCTCTTCGGTCAGTACTTCGTCGAGCGCCATCTGCAGCGCCGGCTCGCGCGGTACGTCGTGGACGAACTGCCACTCGTGGTCGTGCCAACCGGTCGCCCCGGTCAGCGCACGCCGTACCGCGACCGCGACCGCCTCGGGTGAGAACCCGAGCATCTCGACGCCGTCGCCGAGCGCCCCGCGCACCCGGGCCGCGATCTGCGCCGCCGCGGTGTCCACCTGGATCCCCGCCAAGGCGCCGTTGATCCGCTCCAAGGCGTCGTCCGGCTCGAGGAAGAAGTCCCCGGAGAGCTGCGCCGACCGCACCCGGTCGTCCACGACGTCCAGATCAGCAACGACGAGCTTGCCGCCGGGAACCTTGTACTCACCATGCATATCCATCAACAACTTGCCATAGCCAACGGTTGTTCCCCGTCGCATACTCCGTGCCATGGCGGACATGAGCATGAACCGGGCGATCCACGCCGCCGTCCGGCGGGATCTGGGTCGCTTCCTGAACGCACTCGACCGGTTCCCGGACGGGGACCGGCAACGCGCCGCGCAGCTCGCGACGGCCTGGCAGAACTTCGACGACCAGCTCACCCGGCACCACCAGGACGAGCACCGGATCGCCTGGCCCGCGCTGCGGAAGGTCGGCGTCGGCCAGGACGTACTCGCGCAGCTCGATGCCGAGCACGACACGATGGCGACGGTGTTGAGCACCACCCGTACGGCGATGGGCACCCTGAGGAACTCAGCTAGTGCGGCGGATGCGACAGCCGCGCGTACCGCGATGGCGGAGCTGCAGCGGGTCACCATCGAGCACTTCGAGCATGAGGAGGAGGAGATCGAGCCGGTCTACCTCATGAACGAGGGGACGCCGGAAATGAAGGCGATGGGCCGCGAGTTCGCCAAGGTCAGCCCGAGCCAGGGCGGCACCTTCTTCGCCTGGGCCCTCGACGGCGCGACCCCGGCCGAATCGAGCGCGATCACCCGTACGATCCCGAAGCCGGTCCTGACCGTCATCCTCGGACTGTTCGGCCGGAACTACCGCAAGTCGGTCGCCCCGGTGTGGCGGAGCTGATCAGGCGGCGAGCTTCAGCTGTACGGCGACTCGCTGGACGTGGGTGCGCACCGTCTCGATGCCCGGTGACGCGTCGACCTCGTGGTGGATGCCGCGGTCGAGATAGAAGTCGATCAGCGGCGCGGTCTGCTCGTGGTAGACCTCGAAGCGGCGGCGGATGACCTCTTCGGTGTCGTCGCTGCGGTGCTCGATCTCGGCCCGCTTGAGGAGCCGGACGACCAGGGCGTCGACCGGCACCTGCAGCACGACGGCCGCGTCCAGCGAGCGGCCCTGTCCGTCGAGGATCTCGTCCAGGACGCCGGCCTGGTCGAGGGTCCGCGGGTACCCGTCCAGGACGAACCCCGGACGGGCGTCGGGGGCCGCGAGCCGGTCGCGGACCATGTCGTTGGTGACCTCGTCGGGGACGTACTCCCCGGCGTCGAGGTACCGCTGCGCGGTCCGGCCGAGCTCGGTCCCTTCCGCAATGTTCCGGCGAAAAAGATCGCCGGTGGAGATCACCGGTACGCCGAGATGTCCGGCCAGCAGGCCCGCGTGCGTTCCCTTACCCGCTCCGGGCGGCCCCATCAGCAAGACAGTCGTCACGGCGTACTCCTGACACTCGGTAAGTCCCCAAGATTATGGGACCTGCCACCCGTTGCGATACGGCGTAGATCACTTCGGGACCCAGGCCTCAGTCACATCCGCGCGGAACTGTCCGCGATCGCGGTCAGAATTCCATCTCCGGACGGAGCTCGACGACGTCGCCCGGGCCGGCGAACTTGGCCGCCAGCTCCTCCGCGCGAGCCTGGGTCGCGCAGTTCAGCACGAAGAACCCGGCGAGCTGCTCCTTCGACTCGGCGTACGGACCGTCCGTGCTGACCGGCTTCTTGCCCTCCCAGCGGTAGACCCGCGACGTCGACGGAGCGTCCAGCGCCAGGCCGCTGACCAGCTCGCCGGAGGCGGACAGCTCGGCGAGCAGCTCGTCGAACTCCTTGCCCATCGCGGCCCGCTCGTCCGCCGGGATGGCCCGTCCGACCTCGGTGAAGTCGATCGTCGGGTGCCCCCACGGCTGCGGGTTGGAGTGGATCAGGACCACGTACTTCATCTCAGAACCTCCTGTGTTGTGCCGATTCACCCCGGACGTCGGAGGCGGTCACGGACGCTCGACATTTTTCCTGGATGTATTCCAGCTCACATTCGGTCACACTCGCCCCGGCACGCTCCGTCAGCGCTACAGAACCCAAGAACGGAGCGATTCTCATGATTCTGGTGACAGGCGGTACAGGAACGATCGGCCGTGAGGTACTCCCGCTGCTGCAGGCGGCCGGCGCGAAGGTCCGAGTACTGAGCCGGCACGCGGGCGACCGCGGCGACGGGGTCGAGTACCTGGCGGTAGACCTGCTGACCGGCGACGGGCTGGACGCGGCAGTCGACGGCGTCGACGTGATCCTGCACCTGGCCGGCGGACCGAAGGGCGACGACGTCGGCACCCGCAACCTGGTCGCCGCGGCCGAGCGGGCGAACGTCGGGCACCTCGTCCACATCTCGGTGACCGCGGTCGACGAGCTGCCGCTGACCTACTTCAAGTCGAAGCTCGGCGCCGAGCAGGCGGTCGTCGGCTCGAAGATTCCGTCGACCGTACTGCGGGTCGCCCAGCTGAACGAGTTCGCCTGGAACACCGTACGGGTGATGGCGAAGCTGCCGGTGCTGCCGGTGCCGGGCGGGATCCGGTTCCAGCCGGTCGACCGCCGGGACGTGGCCGCACGGCTCGCGGAACTCGCGCTCGGTGAGCCGCAGGGCCTGGTCCCCGACCTGGTCGGGCCGCAGGTGTACACGCTGGGCGAGCTTGCCCGCGACTACTTGCAGGCGACCGGGAAGCACCGGCTGTCGCTGCCGATCCGGGTGCCCGGCAAGGCGGGCAAGGTGTACCGGGCGGGCGGGAACCTGACCCTGTCCGGCGCGACGGTTGGCACTCACACCTGGGACGAGTTCGTCGCCGCGCAGGTGTAGGGCTCGAGCAGTACGTCGAGGTCCGGCGTACGGCGGCGTGCGATCCCGGCCAGGAAGTCGGCGACCTGGACCCGCGGATCGTCCCGCGAGTCGACCTGCACGAACGACCGCAGCGGCGGCGGATGCACTCGCGCCGCGAGGAAGGCACCGAGGCGGGCGACCCGGCCAGGTGTCAGCGCACTCTGCTCGTCGTGCACCACGGCGAGCGAACGACCGCCGGCGCTCCAGTGCAGCACCGTGGCGGCGAGCGCCGGTACCAGCGGTTCCAGCGGCGGCGGGAGCTCCGGATCCTCGTCGATCAGTCGCTGCATCACCAGTTCGACCCGGGCGCGGGTCAGCGCTCGCAGCGCCGGTACGTCGGTCGGCATCGTCGCGAAGAACCGGTCCACGGCCGCGTGATCCATCAGCCGCACCCGCTTCGTCCGGGTGAGGTCCACGAACGCCGCGAGGAAGGCGGTCCGGTGCCGCAGCAGGTCGACGACCCCGGAGTGATCGGTCCCGAAACTGGTACCCCAGCCGTACGACGGCTCCTCGGTGAACAGCTCGAGCACGCGCGCGGCGACGTACGCGGTCTTGTCGATGAGGTGCACGTGAGCGTGCCCGCGGAGCTCTTCGAGCAACCATTCCAGCGCGGGCCGCTGCTCGGGACGGAGCAGCTGGTTGGACTTGTACTCCGAACGCCGCCGGTGCCCGAGTACGCCGATCAGCTCGGCGGCGGCCGGTACGTCGAGGTCGACACTGGCATGGGTGATGACCGGCGAGGCGGGATCGAGCAGGTTGGTTCCGGAAAACCCCGACTCGTCGCACGCGATCTCGACCGCAGCGGACATGCACCCATCATCGCGGCGCGGTCGGCGGATCGCGATG
The DNA here is from genome assembly GCF_006715085.1 of Kribbella jejuensis. Lineage (NCBI taxonomy): Bacteria > Bacillati > Actinomycetota > Actinomycetes > Propionibacteriales > Kribbellaceae > Kribbella > Kribbella jejuensis. The sequence continues at coordinate 1,776,179 of NZ_VFMM01000001.1, forward strand.
AGTTTTTCCGCGCTCACTCGTCTCAACGGGAAAGGAGGAACCACCATGGCGAAAGTCCTGTACTCAGTCACACTGTCCATCGACGGCTTCATCTCCGGACCGAACGGCGACATGCAGTGGATGCGCCCGTACCTCGGCCCGAACCCGGAGGTCGACGAACTGGTCCCGCGGATCGGCGCGCTCCTGGTCGGCCGCCGCACCCACGACGGCGACGACCCACACAAGGGCGACCCGAACGAGGGCCAGGCGTTCGGCGGCGGCTACGACGGCCCGGAGTACGTCGTCACCCACCACCCACCGGCCGATCCCCGCCCCGGCGTCACGTACGTCGACGACTTCACCAAGGCCCTGGCCGCGGCGAAACAGGCAGCCGGCGACAAGTACGTCAACGTGATGGGCGCGAGCATCGCCAAACAGTGCATCGAGGCCGGCGAACTGGACGAGGTCCTGGTCCTGTACGCCCCGGTCATGCTCGGCGACGGCACCCGCCTCTTCGCCCACCCCGGCGGCCGCACCGTCCGCCTCCAACGCCGAAGCGTCACCCCGACTTCGCTGGCAACCAGCCTCTGGTTCGACGTCATCAAGAACTAACAGGTGCTGATCCGGGGTTGGACGTTCGAAAGCCGACTGCGCCGAGCCCGCGCGGCCCTGCCCGCGGCTCGGACGTCGCCGTGCCACACTCCGCTCCCACCCACCCCACTGTCCCCCGTGCCGAGGCCGACCACTACACCCGAACTGGATCTCCCGCGAGGCCACCGGAATGCAGGCCACGCAGGTGACCTGTCGCTTGCCTCGCCTGTCACCGCCCGGTCTAACTGCCGATCACCAGGAGGCCAGATGTTCTGTAAGGGGTAACGAGATCGTCTGGACGCTGGCTGGGCATCGTTGGTGAGTTCGGACACCGTTCATGACGAGTTCCGAAACCGCCGGGACTGCTTCAGAGGACGTTTTGATGATGAGTTCTCACGCTTACCTGAGCGGCGGCAAGAACCCTACCGGTGCTTCAGTTGGTCTCGGGACCACGAACTGAGTTACAAACACCGAGACGACAGTTTCCCATCGATGGGAGGTAGCCTGTAACCCACGGAACCTTAACGGCGCGGTATTGCAACTTGACCGATATTTGCCGCATTAGTTATGGGGACATTTGGGTGGTAATTTAGCCCTACCTGCGTTCTGCAGTGGAACCGGAGTCACGCTCTGAGCAAATCCTCTATACGTTGCACTGTCGCTCTCAACATCGGTGATGAGCATCGAACGGAACGGCTCACAACGTGCTCTGCTCCGTATCGACCAAGGATCTCCGCCAACCTCTCGTCAACACCAACGGCGCAACCGTCCACATCAGTCGTCATGTCTGAATATGTCAGGGCATCGAGCGACAATTGAGTCGGGACCGGGAACTCGACGCGGACTGGTGGCAGGCCTCTCAACTCTGCCTCAACTTCTGCGCCCGTATGATTCGCGACAAGGTTGCAAATCGCCGTATCGCAGGCAAGGGTGTCCCGCAGGTACCGCGCACCGTCGATCGGATGGAACCCGGTCAACGCCAACTCCGGCGAGTAACCGATGTCGTGCAGCCAGGCCGCCACCTCGACAAGTTCGGCGTCCGCGCCCAGAATCGGGGCCAGTCGCCTAGCCGTCTTGGCGACCCCGATCGTATGCGACCAACGCTTAGGCAGCGGTATCGCAAGCAGTCCTTCTGCAATCGAACTAGCGTGGTCGGCGGACAGCACAGAACTTGCCTCTCAATCGACGTGGGATCTAACTCCAGAAAGATACGCATCGATCTGACGGGTCATCGAGGGATGTATGTCGAGCGTGCCCAGCTCACTGAAGTCGAACCAAGCAACTTCACTTGCCTCATCATTGATTGTCGGCTCACCGCTCACAGGCCGTCCGATGAGCGTGATCTCGAACTCTTGCCGGGTTTCGCCGTCCGAGTACTGCACGATGTGAGCGGGGTCAGAGTAGATTCCCAGCAGCTCGGTGATCTCCGCCGTAATCCCGGTCTCCTCCTTGCACTCGCGCACTGCACATTCGCTCGGCGTCTCACCGAAATCCTGTGCACCACCTGGGAGCGCCCACTGACCGGTATCGCGCCGCCTTTGAAGCAACAGCTGTCCTGCATCATTCACCACCAGCATGTTGCACGCCGGAACGAGTGAGTTCGGCGCAGGCGCGTCCGGGTCACCATAGTATTCGGTGCGACTCATTCATTGCCTCCAGCGGAGTCCTGCCAAGCTGTGGCTGACTTCCAAACGGCTTCGAAGCTTTCACGGTAGTGATCAAAGAATCCAGTAACAATATCGATACGGCGAAAATGTAGCAGCGGATTCGCGCTGGCGGGTTGGCCCCACGCATGCGGGTTTGCCAGCAGGTTGTCATCAAATCTGAAGATAGAGTTGTACAGCGTGGTCGCATGGAGCCGTATCTCGCAGTTGTCTTCGGCGAGCAGCGGTTTGAAGTACGTACGTGCGGCACGGATCTTCGCAGACAGGGTACCTTCTAAACCCTCTTCCCGATCTCGGAGCGCAACTGCGTCACAGTCGGGATCACCAAAACAAATTCTGACCTCCACGCCCGCACTCGCGCGCGCCGCGAGCGTTCTGCTGATGCTCGGAATTTGCGACAAGAACGTTCCCGAGTAGATCAGGACATCAATTGCTTGCTCGGACTCATCGATCAACTGTTGCCACGTTTCCCGAGACACTGAGGACCGATTGGGGTAGAGGCGAACAAGCTCCGAACTGGACTCCGACTTGCGCCGATGCAATTTCTGTTGTGCAACCGCCGGCCAGAGATACACCTCATCCGCCTCAAGGAACTCGGCGGCCGCCCATCGGTACCTGCGGTGAGGCATCCGGTTCTTCGACAGCCAGCGCTCCACAGTCTTCGGGTCAACCGAGCACACCTGAGCAAGGGCATCGACGGTCACGCCACGCTGAAGCATCACCGACCGTAGGCGTTCGTTCATTCTATGCATCATTCAGGACAGCTACGGACTTTTCAAGACAGCCTGAGACGTCTCGGGAACATCTCGGCCTGTCAGACCGGCAGGGGTGCACGGTGGGCCTACTGCGACGTAAGGTCGAACCTATGCCACACCTTCTCCTCTGGGATATCGACCACACACTCATCGAGAATTCTGGTGTGAGCAAGGCCATATACTCGACGGCATTCGAGCTTGTGACCTCCATTGCATCTGCAGTACCGCCGGTCACGGAAGGCAAGACAGATCGCCTGATAATGAGCGAGCTGTTTACTTCGAATGGCATCGAAGTGCCAGAATGGCCGAGGATTCACTCCGCTCTCCGATCCGCGGGCAAGATGCATGAAAGCCAGCTGAAGAAGATAGGTCATACGCTCCCCGGTGTCCGAAAGCTGTTGGAGACAATCACCTGTCGCCCGGGCATAATTCAGACCGTAGTGACCGGCAACATCGCCGAAAATGCACGGGTCAAGCTTGCCGCTTTCGCCCTCCAGGACTTTCTAGTACTCGAAGCCGGCGGATACGGCTCGGACAGCGAGGATCGCGCCGAGCTCGTCCGCCTGGCAAAAGCCCGTTGTTCTGCCATTTCTGGCACGGTATTTGACTCCGAGAACACAACCGTCATCGGCGACACCCCACGCGATGTCGAAGCCGGGCACCGAGCCGGTGCGAGGGTCGTTGCCGTTGCTACAGGGCCCGACTCCGAGAGCCGACTGAACTCCGCAGGCGCGGACGCGGTGCTGCCAGATCTGTCCGACACGAGCAGAGTTCTCGACCTGTTGATCGGACCCGGTCACCTCTAACTGCTGTTGACAGTCGCTGCCCGTTCAAGTTCTCCTCTACGGAGCAAGGACGCACAGGACATTCACGCATCTCAGGACGTCCCTTAAGCGTCCCTCAGGGCGGTACCCACGTCCTGTGGCGCCCCGTAACTTCATCGGCACATGAAGCCTCTCGCAAAGGCCGGAGTCATGAGAGTTATTGCCGAACGGGGAAACACAGTGGGTACGCGGACAGTGTGCGGGTATCTCAGGAAGCAATTCATGATGCCCAGCGTCGAGGTTGCCGCCTTGCGTCAGCTAATCCTGGACTGCGCGACTGAAAATGGCGTGGTAGTGGACATGATCTTCGAGGACGAACTCGACATGGCCACCGATCAGCTCGCTGAGTGCCTCTTTGCTCTCCTCGGCGCAGATGAGCCGGTCATGATCGTTCCGGACCTCTCACATTTTGCGGGCAACGGGAATCCGCTCGAGGCCAGAAGAGACTTCGAGCGGGAGGGAGTCAAGATCCTGGTCGCCCGGAATCGACCGCCAATTCATCAATAGGACAGGGTCCAGATCTGCAAAGCCGGCGGAGCGGGCGTGCCGAGTATGGAGTTGTTCTCCTCGACTGTCCTTCGAACTCCGCGCCCGTTCCGTCATTCCAGTCGGTGTCACATTCCATGCGGCCGCGACCTTTCCCGTGGACCCGGCGACTGTCATTGAGGCAGCACCGATGTCCCTCCGCCCATGCCAGGAAGGTGAACGTAGATGTCGCAAGTGCAACAACTGAAGGGGCAGCTCTATCAGGTCGCCACTGAGGCGACGCAGGGTGCGGCGAGCCTCGGTGGTTTCAAAATGCGTTTCGGTCAGAGTGCGGTGCAGGTGCTGGCGTTGATTCAAGGATCGGCGACGAATGCTGACGCCGATATCAGTCAGCTGCTCGACGCAGCCGGGAGAGCTGTTGAGCAGGCGTCGGAAGCGCTGCAGATTGCCGCGCACGGCTGCAAGAATTACGCCGACCAGATCTAGCGGCGACGCTTATGCCGTCGGAGCTGCAACGGGTCGCATCCGAACTGCTGGCGTGCATTGACCGCATCCCCGACATGGTCGCGTACCTCTCACGCACGGCCACACGTTGCCGGGAGCAAGCGGCGTATCTCGCGCAGTTCGGGTCGAGCAATCCAGCCGCGCATACGGCGGCCCTGCAGCTCGACACCGCTGCCCGGGCATGTGACGAGGCGGCTGAGTACGCCGGTCGGGTTCCACTACGTGCACGTAGTTGGGTTGATCAAATGGTCAGCGGCGGACGCACCGTGCCCCGCTCGAACGGAGGATCTGTTCCGCGTCCTCAATCTAACCCAGCCGACAGCGATCCTGACTCGATTATGCGCAGGCTCCCCAAGCGGAATCCTGACAATAACGACCCAACCACGGGGATTCTCGTTGACGAGACCGGCAAACGGCAAAGCTTTGTCAGCGGCCGCGGAGATTACCTGGAAGAGAAGGCGCTCGACCTCTGCAAAGAGAAAGGCTGGCAGCCATTCGACCGGACCCGACACACAGAGATCAAGGTCGCGGTGCACATGCGCCTGACCGGGGTCGAGCGAGCGACCCTATACCTCAACAACGAACCATGCGATATCCCAGGGGCCAACTGCCGGATTCTGCTGCCGCGATTCCTGCCGCCTGGAGCAGAACTTGTAGTATATGGCCCGAACGGCTACCGCGAGACTTTCAAAGGCAAGAGCGAAGGATGACACCGGAGATGAGTTCTACCATCACGGCCTCCTACCGGAGCAAAGACGGAACCATGAAACTCGCGACCGAAAGCGACGTATCACGGTTCCTTGCACGCATGTTGAAGGAAGCGGTGATCGACCATGACAACACCTGCGCTTGGCTCTACATCGACGGGCGGCCGGTCGACGAGGACGGCATCGCGGACCATGAAATGCGCGTGGGAGTAATTCCCAACTTCCCTGAGTCGGACCCCGACAACAAGCACACCGTCAGGTCGTCGGCCTGGACTCTCGGGTTCACCGACGTTCGCGGGAGCATGTACGTCAAGGGTCGAGACAGCGGCCTGGAGGAGGTTCCGCTCTTCACCCAGGGACACGACGAGAGCTTTCCTGGTGACTCCCTCATTGACGGCGACGTCGTCAAGAACGCCATCCTCGACGCGCTGAGGACGGGAGAACGCCCCACCAACGTGGCATGGTCCCCCACTCGCTAGCCGCATCGCGACTGACTCTCCTCTGGACCACGCCGCGACCGAATTCCTGGCCACCCGTGCACCCATCCTCCGTTGAGTGGAGACGGTCCGACCGTTGATCGGATTCGATGTTTTCGGCCTGAATTCGATGCGTCACCTTGCAACCACGCACCACCGGCTGGGTCGGCTCGGGTGTGGGCAGTCCGTCTCGCGCAGGAGACGGTTGGGTGGGTGGGAGCGGGGTGTGGCACAGCCGCCTCCAAGCCACGGACAGGACCGCGTGGGCTCGGCACAGTCGCCTTTCAACCCCGGCCCGACAAACACAGTCAGCCCAGGCGTCGGCAGGCCGTCCCAGCGCAGAAAAACAGTCGGGTGGGTGGGAGCGGGGTGCAGCACCGCGACGTCCGAGCCATAGACAGGGCCGCGTGGGCTCGCCACAGTCCCCGTTCAGAAGTCGGTGCCGGTTGGGTGCATGAGGGCTCGGATTTCGACGCTGCGGTCGGGGGTTTGGGTGTCGGGGAGGAGGTGGGCCAGTTCGATGGCGCGGGCTCGGTTTTCTACGTCGATGACGTAGTAGCCGTCGATGCGGGTCGGCTCGCTTGCCGGGAGTTGGACGGACAGTTGGGGGTCGGCGAGCAGTTCGCCGCTGACGAGTTCGCCGGCGTCGTAGGCAGCCCGTTCGAACTCGTCGCGGGGTAGGCGTGGGTCACCGGCACCTTGCAGGATCAGTAGGAATTTCATCGGCGCTCTCCTCTCATCGAAAGGACGGAGCTGAGCGCCGGGTTTTGACATGATGGGCCGATGTTCGTGCGTACCGAGCGGCTGAGTGTGCGCCGCTTCACGGCCGGGGACGCCGAGCGGTTCGCGGCGTACCGCTCGGATCCGGTCGTTGCCCGCTTCCAGGGGTGGGAGGCGCCGGTTGCACTCGCCGACGCGCGGGAGACGGTCGAGCGGTTCGCGGCGGGTGATCCGGAGGCACCCGGCTGGTTCCAGTACGCCGTCGCGCTGGACGACGTACTGATCGGGGATCTCGGGCTGAAGCTGCACGAGAACCGGATGCAGGCCGAGCTCGGGTTCACGCTCGCGACCGAGTACCAGGGCCACGGGTATGCGTCCGAGGCGGTCCGCGGTCTGCTGCAGCACCTGTTCGTGGATCGTCAACTGCACAAGGTGTCCGCCGAGTGCGACGCCCGCAACACCGCGTCGGCCCGCCTACTGGAACGGGTGGGTTTCACGCGCGAGGGGCTGCGCCTGTCCCACACCTGGTTCAAGGGCGAGTGGACCGACGACCTGCTGTACGGATATCTCAACCCGAAGCAGCCCACGCCCGTGCCGTCAGCCTGATCGACCCGTCCGCTTCGATCGGCAACCGCTCCCGTACGGCGTCCCGGATCGCGTCCTGGTCCGCCGGGTCCAGACTCCGCAGGTACGCCGGCGCCACGCCCTGCCCGCCGAGGAACGGCTGCCAGTAGTCGTCGAACGACGCGAAGACGGTCGGTACGACGATCTCCCGCGTCCGCACGTCCAGGAACCCGGCCGCGCGGTATATCCGTTTCAGGCCCTCGGCTGTACAAAATGCGAACCGCCGGCCCTCGTCGGCCTCATGATCCTGCGGCCGTACGGCGAGCATCGCGTCGAAGAAGTACCGCATCAGCTGCATCCCGCCTGCGTAGTCCCACACGTAGACGGCGACCGTGCTGCCGATCTCCCGCATCCGGCGCAGCGCGTGGACCCGTTCCGGGATGAAGTTCAGCACCAGCCCGGCAACGACAGCGTCGTACGGCCCGTCCGGCAGCTCGGCCGCGGACCGCACCTCGAACGCCGCCCGCGGATCGTCGACGGTCTGCTTCGCGTACCCGACGAACCCCTCCGACGGGTCGATGCCGAGCACCGACGCCGGCGCGGCCGTCCGCAGGATCGTGCTGGTCAGCGCACCCGTACCGCAGCCGACGTCGAGCCACCGCAGCCCCGGCGGCTGGTCCAGCCAGTCGACGAACTCGGCCGCCACCAGCCGGCTCCAGCGGCCGACGTACGACTCGTAGATTCCCCCGCTCGACCACTCACTCACCTTTGCAGGATCGAGGGCAGCGCGACTCCGGTCAACGTCTCGGACACCTGCCACAGCCGGGCGTTGGTGGCCGGATCGGTGGCGGTCTTCGGGTTGCGGACCTGCGTGGTCTTGCCGACCAGGCCGAAGATTCCGTTCGGTCCGTAGTACGCACCGGACTTGGCGGCCGGGTCGGCGGCCGCGAACAGCAGCGGCTCCGTGCCGGTCTCGACGTCCTGCTTGGGCAGCGGGTTGTGCCGCATGAAGAACTTGTTGAGCGCCGACTGGCGGCCCAGCGAGGCACCGGCCGTCTGCAGGTTGGTCCGCGTGTAGCCCGGGTGCGCGGCCACGCTGACCAGGCCCCAGTCGCGGTCGGCCGACAGCTTGGCGAGGTGGTTGCTGAGCATCAGGTCGGCCAGCTTGGACTGCGCGTACGCCGACGTCGGCCGGTAGCCCCGCTCCCACTGCAGGTTGTCGAAGCCGATCTTGCCCAGGTACGCCGCTCCGCTCGACATTGTCGCGATCCGCGGGGCCGGGGCGGCCAGGATGAGCGGCAGCAGCCGGACCGTGAGCGCGAACGGGCCGAGGTAGTTCGACCCGAACTGCAGCTCGAACCCGTCCTTGGTGGTCAGCCGGGTCGGCGGCGTCATCACGCCGGCGTTGTTCACCAGCAGGTCCAGGTGCGACTCGTCGGCGGACAGTTGTTCGGCGAACTCCTGCACCGACGCCAGGTCGGCGAGATCGATCCGCCGTACCTCGAGCTGAGCGTCGGGGTGCTCCGCGAGGATCTCGGCGCGGGCGGCCTCGCCCTTGGACGGGGTGCGGACCGCCATCACCACGCGAGCACCGGCGGCGGCGAGGCGCTTGGTGGCCTCTTTGCCGGTACCGCTGTTCGCGCCGGTGACGACGACGAGCTTGCCGGTCTGGTCGGGGACGTCGTACATATTGCACTCTCCATAAAAGACTGGTGGTCTGTTATGTCGAGACGTTATCAGACCAGCGGTCCGATAACAACAGACCGTCGGTCTGTAGAATCTGTGACATGAACTTCAAGCGCGCCCGCAATCCGGAGCAGCGGGCCGAGCGGCGGCGGGCGATCCTGCGGACCGCGGCCGCGATGCTGACCGAGATGCCGGTCGCCGACGTCAGCCTGAACGAGCTGAGCCGTCGGGTCGGCCTGGCGAAGTCGAACGTGCTGAACTACTTCGACTCCCGCGAGGCCGTGCTGCTCGAACTGTCCGGCAGCGAGCTGACGGCCTGGGTGCAGGACCTGTCCGCAGCCCTGTCCGAGGTCTCACCGCAGTTGCCGAGCGCGGAGCGCGGCGAACTGCTGATCACCGCTGTCGTCGGCACGCTGGGCAAGCGGCCGGTGCTCTGCGACCTGATCAGTGCGCAGGCGGCGGTGCTGGAGCGGAACATCACGACGGAGACCGCGCTGGCGTTCAAGCGCTCGGCCGCGGTCGCGTACCAGGAGATGATCGCGGTGGTGGCCGGCGTCCTGCCGGAGCTCGGCCGGGAGGGAGCGGGCCGTTTCATCGCCACCGCGACCCTCCTCGCGGGCGCGGTCTGGACCCACTCCCATCCGGTACCGGCGATCCTGGCCGCCTACGAGGCCGACCCGGCACTCGAGGCGATCAGGATGAACTTCGAGCCGTCACTGACCGACGGCCTCAGAACCTTGCTGTACGGCGCAATGCCGAGGGATCAGGGGAGGTAGTAGTTCGGGTTCGGGAGCTTGAAGGTGCGGTCGGCGAAGCCGCCCTTGAGGTCGGAGAACTGGTCGCCGAAGTTCGCGACGATCTCGTAGCCGAGGGATTCGATGTGGGCGCGGGTCGCCGACTTGTAGTGGATCGTCGTACACGAGCCGTTCTTGTCGTCGGCGCAGGCCTGCTTCAGGTAGTCCGGGTAGTCGGCAACGGCCGGCTTCGTGAACAGGCCGTCCTCGCCGTTGGTCAGCGTGGTCGGCGCCGGGTAGCCCGCGTCGACCCCGATCCCGTCCGAGGTCAGGTTGCCGAGCGTCGCCTGCTCCTGCGCGGCACCGCGGCCGGTCAGGTAGAAGATCGCGTAGCCGTCCCGCGCGGCGGTCTTGACCAGGTCGACCATGCCGGGCACGGCCGGGAACTTCTGGTTCAGCACGAAGTCCGCGTTGCTGGTCGGGTTGAACGCCCAGTTGCTGGCGATCTCGTAGTTCCAGGTGGCCAGCGTGGTGTCGTCGACGTCCAGCAGGATCGCCTTCTTCTTGCTGGTGCGGTGCGGGACCGAGATCCAGCGGGTACCGGCCGCGGCGACCTTCTGCGCTTCCTTCGCGTAGTTGCTGTCGGCAGCGAAGTTACCGGTGCCGAGCGGGTCGCCGTAGTAGTTGCGCAGCTGCTGGCGCAGTACGTCGATGTTCGTGACGTCGTCCGCGCGGTGCGGCGTGGACGTCTGGATCGCGGGCTGCTGGGTGGCGGCACCGGCCGAGTACGCGACCCCGCCGACAACCGATGTCATCGCGACCGCGGCGACGCTGGTCAGGACCATCCGGCGGGACGGCCGGCGCCAGGAACGGAATGCCATGGGTGACCCTTTCGGAACAGGAATGCTTGCCAGGGCACGCTAACCCCGTCACCGGCCGTTCGGCTGGACGTCAAGGGGAATCCTGCGGATGTTCACACCTGCTTGAGGTAGCGATGGCACGGCACCGGCAACGTACCGTCGCCGACCGACGCCGGATAGTCGAACGCCCCGCCGTCGGTCCAGCCGTTCCGCTCGTAGAACCGCCGAGCGCGCGCGTTACCGGTCGCAACCGCCAACCAGGCTTCGCCGTACCCGTCCGCTTTCACCTGCCGCTCCGCCTCCGCGAGCAGCTCCGCGGCAACCCCCGATCCGCGGTAGGCGCTGCCGACGTACACCTGCTCGACCTCGTCCCCCACCACCATCACGAATCCGGCGACCGCGTCCCCCACAACGGCAACCGTGGTGTCGGCGATCCGTTCTGCCGCACGGGTGCCGAACGATTCCTCGGTCCGTACGGCGACCAACGCGTCCGGCACATGCCCGAGATGCCCGTCCTGCCAACCGGCGTACCAGATCTCGGCAATCGCCTCTGCATCAGCAGGAACCGCAGGTCTGACTGTCATGCACGTCAGCGTAATCGGATGGCCCTCTTGGACTTCTACGCTTCGCCCATGGCCGAACTACTCCCCTACGCCGCGCCGGCGGGCGCATGGGCCGAGTCCGTCGCGGTAGTCGCGGGGCCGAGCCGAGCCCAGACCCGCTGGGACGGCGAAGTGATGGTCCGCGGCACGGATGACACGCCGAGCGTCACCGCGTCCGAGTCGGGGCTGAACGGTCAGCAGTACTACCTGTTCATGCTGCAGCGACATGTCGACGCGGTGCAGCAGACCGAGCTGCCCGAGACCGTGGAGGGCAAGCAGCGGCGTTGGGACACGCTGGTCGAGGCGACCGGGTATGTGGCGGCGCAGTCGACCGGACTGCTGAGTCCGTTGGCCGACATGCACCCGGTCGGGCAGGTGGAGGCCGATCTCAACGCGGGCCTCGCCGACGTGTGGACGCAGGAGCGGCTGCCGCAGGTGTGGAAGCAGAGCGACTCCGCCGGCCTGATGTCTCCCGACGAGGTCCCGGCTCCGCACTTCACGTACGCCGGTCGTGGTCCAGCGGCCGCGGCGACGCGTGATGTGATCGCGGAGCTCGTTCGTCAGCATGGGCAGGATCCGTCGTCCCGCGACTTCGTGACCGCCTGCGAGCAGCTGATCGTCGTACCGCCGGATCATCAACGCTGGCAGGCGTTGATCGACCGGATGCCCGCCGCGGACAAACTGTCGAACGAGGAACGCCGGGACCTCGCCTATGGCTTCCGCGCGAACTTCAGGGCCGCCCTCGCCGCCGAGGATCCGGCAAGCGGTACGCCGGACTCCCGGATGAGCGCGATGGTCCGCACGGTGGCGGCCGCCGTCCGCACGGCGACGGACGGGCGAACCACCGCCCCCGACGCACGATCCGTCGACGGGCGGCTCGCCGCGCTCGCGAACGACGTCGCGCTCACTCCGGGTCGTACGCCAGGTTCGGACGGAGCCAGCGTTCGACCTCCGAGGTCGGGAGTCCTCGGCGTACTGCGTAGTCTTCGATCTGGTCGCGGTTCAGGCGGCCGACACTGAAGTAGCGCGACGCCGGGTGCGCGAAGATCAGACCGCTGACGGCCGCGGCCGGGGTCATCGCGTACGACTCGGTCAGGCCGAGGCCGATCTGCTCCGCTTCGAGCAGTTCGAACAGGTCCTTCTTCTCGGTGTGGTCCGGGCTCGCCGGGTAGCCGAGCGCCGGCCGGATGCCGCGGAAGCGTTCCGCGTGCAGGTCCTCGAGCACCGGCTGTACGTCGGGTTCGAACCAGGCGCGGCGTGCCTCCAGGTGGATCCACTCCGCGAACGCCTCCGCCAGCCGGTCGGCCAGCGCCTTCACCATGATCGCCTTGTAGTCGTCGCCCAGTTCCTCGTACGACTTCGCCAGCGCCCCGGCTCCGTGGATCGCCACGCCGAAACCACCGAGGTGGTCTCCGGACGGCGCGATGTAGTCGGCCAGGCAACGGTTGTGCCGTCCGGCGGGCTTCTCGGTCTGCTGCCGCAGCATCGGGAACGACCGGTCCAGCCCGTCGAGAACGATGTCGTCACCCTCACTGTGCGCGGGCCAGAACCCGTACACGCCCTCGGCGGTGAAGGATCCGTTCGCGATGATCTCGTCCAGCAAGGCGTTCGCGTCGTCGAACAGCTCCCGCGCGACCGGCTGCTCGAGGATCGCCGGGTACTTCCCCTTCAGCTCCCAAGCCAGGAACAGGAACTGCCAGTCGACCATCTCGCGCAGCGTCTCGATACTTGGCGACACACGCTTCAGGCCCGTGAACGCCGGCACCGGCAACTCGCCGTACTCCACCGGCTCCCGGTTGGCCCGGGCCGCCTCGAGCGTCAGCATCGGTGCGCGCTGCTTGTTCGCGTGCTGCTCGCGCAGCCGCTCCTGCTCGATACTGTTGCGCTTGGCAAGCTCCTCGGCGCGGTCGTCGTCGAGCAGGTCGGACACCACACCGACCACCCGGGACGCGTCCAGAACGTGCACGGTGGTGTTCTCGTACGCCGGGGCGATCCGGACCGCGGTGTGCTGCTTGGACGTGGTCGCACCGCCGATCAGCAACGGCAGCTTCAGCCCGCGCCGCTGCATCTCCTCGGCCACCGAGACCATCTCGTCCAGCGAGGGCGTGATCAGCCCGGACAGGCCGACCGCGTCCGCACCCTCGGCGATCGCGGTGTCGAGGATCTTTGCCGCCGGCACCATCACGCCGAGGTCGATCACCTCGTAGTTGTTGCAGCCGAGCACCACACCCACGATGTTCTTGCCGATGTCGTGCACGTCGCCCTTCACGGTGGCGAGCACGACCTTGCCCTGGCCGCGGACCATCTCGGCACGGCCCTCGCGCCGGGCTTGCTCCTTCTCCTCCTCCATGAACGGCTCGAGGTAGGCGACCGAGCGCTTCATCACCCGCGCGCTCTTCACCACCTGCGGGAGGAACATCTTGCCGGCGCCGAACAGGTCGCCGACCACCTTCATCCCGTCCATCAACGGGCCTTCGATCACGTCGAGCGGCCGCGGCAGCTGCTGCCGCGCCTCCTCGGTGTCGTCCTCGATGTAGTCGACGATCCCGTGCACGAGCGCGTGCGACAGCCGTTCCTCGACCGAGCCCTCGCGCCAGGTCAGGTCGATCTCGCGCTGTTTGCCCTTGCCCTTCACGTTCTCCGCGAACGCGACCAGCCGGTCGGTGGCGTCGTCGCGACGGTTGAAGATCACGTCCTCGACGAGCTCGAGCAGGTCCTTCGGGATGTCCTCGTACACCGCGAGCTGGCCCGCGTTGACGATGCCCATGTCCAGGCCGGCCTTGCCCGCGTGGTACAGGAACGCCGAGTGCATCGCCTCGCGGACGATGTCGTTGCCGCGGAACGAGAACGACAGGTTCGAGATCCCGCCGCTGATGTGCACGCCTGGGCACCGGGCCTTGATCAGCGGCAGCGAGTCGATGAAGTTCTTCGCGTAGTTGTTGTGCTCGGACATCCCGGTCGCGACCGCGAGCACGTTCGGGTCGAAGATGATGTCCTCGGGCGGGAACCCGACCTTCTGGGTGAGCAGGTCGTACGCCCGGCCGCAGATCTCCACCTTGCGCTCGACGGTGTCCGCCTGGCCCTGCTCGTCGAACGCCATCACGACCGCGCCGGCGCCGTAGTCCCGGATCCGCCGGGCGTGGTCGAGGAACTGCTCCTCGCCCTCCTTCAGGCTGATCGAGTTCACCACGCCCTTGCCCTGTACGTGTTTCAGCCCGGTCTCCAGCACCGACCACTTCGAGCTGTCGATCATGATCGGGATCCGGGCCACCTCGGGCTCGGTCGCGATCAGGTTCAGGAACGTGGTCATCGCCTGCTCGCTGTCGAGCAGGTCGGCGTCCATGTTCACGTCCAGCAGGTTCGCGCCGCCGCGGACCTGCTCCAGCGCCACGTCGACCGCGGCCTGGTGGTCGTCGCCCTCGATCAGCCGGCGGAACTTCGCCGACCCGGTCACGTTGGTCCGCTCACCGATCATCACGAACCCGGTGTCCTTGCCGATCTTGAACGGCTCCAGCCCGGAGAACCGGGTCGTGTGATCGGCCGGTACGACGGTCCGCGGCGGCAGCTGCTGAACCGCTTGGGCGATCTTCGCGATGTGGGCGGGCGTCGTACCGCAGCAGCCGCCGACGATGTTGACCAGACCCGACTCGGCGAACTCCTGCAGGAGCGCCGAGGTCTCGTCGGGCGTCTCGTCGTACCCGCCGAAAGCGTTCGGCAGACCGGCGTTCGGGTGCGAGGCGACGTACGTGCCGGCGAACCGCGCCAGGTCCGCCACGTGCGGGCGCAGTTGCGCGGCGCCGAGCGAGCAGTTGACGCCGACGACCAGCGGGTCGGCGTGTTCGACCGAGCTCCAGAACGCCTCGACGGTCTGGCCGGACAGAGTTCGGCCGCTCAGGTCGACGATCGTCACCGAGATCCACAGCGGCAACTGCGGCGCGACCTCACGGGCCGCAGCGACGGCCGCCTTCGCGTTCAGAGTGTCGAAGATCGTCTCGATCAGCAGCAGGTCGACGCCGCCCTCGGCGAGCGCGGCGATCTGTTCAGCGTACGCGGCCTTCACCTGCTCGAAGGTCACGGCACGGTACGACGGATCCTCGACACGTGGGCTCAGCGACAGGGTCACGTTCAGCGGGCCGATCGAACCGGCGACGAACTTGTCCCCGAACTCGTCGGCGGCCTGCCGGGCGAGGCGAGCACCGGCGACGTTCATCTCGCGCACGTACTCCTGCAGGCCGTAGTCGGCCTGGCCGATGCTGGTCGCGGTGAACGTGTTCGTGGTGGTGATGTCCGCCCCGGCGGCCAGGTACTGGCGGTGGACGTCGAGGATGACGTCCGGGCGGGTCAGGTTCAGCAGATCCGGATCACCGGTGACATCGTGCGTGTGGTTGCCGAAGCGGTCGCCCTGGTAGTCGGCGGGCTGCAGCTTCGCCCCCTGCAGCATCGTGCCCCACGCACCGTCGAGGACCGCGATCCGCTGATCCAGCAGTTCCCGCAGCGCGGTTTCACTCATCTGCCAACCCCTCCAGAAGCGATCTCCGGAGGCGCCCTTGCAGTCAACTCCAGGTCGAGCGTGGCGGACCTGGGTCCGTTGCAGCGCCTCTCGGCCTGGATGGTCCATGTTAGTGGCGTCACATCGTGCGCCAAGTCCTCTGTCCACATTCTAGGACGAGTGTTCAATCAGTGGATGAGGTCCTGGATGCCCGGAGCGTACAGGGCGGCGATCGTCTCCGGGGTCGCGGTGGAGATCGGGCCGCTCTTGTCGATCGCCAGCAGCGCGCCGAGGCCGAGCAGTTGGGCGGTGATCAGGCCGGCCCGGAGCTCGGCGTCCGGTCCGGTCAACCGGGCGGCGACGGCGCGGGTGACCTGATCGCGGAAGTGCTCGCGGATCAGCGCGCGTTCGTCACCCTTGCCGGCCGCGAACACGACCCGGACGAGCAAGTCCTGATCGTTGGCCCGGCGGTACTCGACCAACGTCCGGACCGCGTGCTCGCCGAGCCGCTCGTTCGGCGCCTGGAGCAGCAGCTGGGCCGCCTCGCTGAAGTCGGCGACCCGCTCGAAGAGCGCTTCCTTGCCGCCGAAGTGCTTGACGATCAGCGCGGCGCTGACGCCCGCGTCGGCGGCGACTTCCCGCAACGTGACCGCGTCGTACGGCCCGCGCGCGAACGCCTTCCGCGCCGCGCGCAGAATCGCGGTCCGCCCCGGATCGCTCACTTCACCGGCACCTCGGTCGTCACCTCGTACGCCGGCGTGCGTCGCCGTACCGGGATGAACAGCACGAGCCCGGCGGCCGCCACCGCGGCGATGCCCGCGATCACGAAGACGATCAGGTACGCCGACAGCGCCGGCGCGATCTTGCCCGCCTGGGCGATCGTCACGTTCGCCAGCACGATGGCGACGATCGTGCTGCAGATCGCCTGCCCGATCGTGCGCATCAGCGTGTTCAGGCCGTTGGCCGCGGCGGTTTCCGTCACCGGGACAGCATGCATGATCAGGGCAGGCAGCGCCGAGTACGCCACGGCGGTCCCGGCGCTGACAACGGTCGCCCCTATCACAATTCCCGCGACGCTCCCGCTGGTGAACAGCCGTACGACGTACCCCGCCGCCATGATCAGCGACGCGATCCCCAGGGTGAACCGAGGCCCACGCGCACCGGAGATCCGCGCCGACACGGGCGAAAGCAACACCATCGCCACGCCACCCGGCAGCAGGCACAGTCCACTGACCACGATGGATTCGCCCAACCCGTAGCCCGTCCAGGTCGGCTCCTGCACCAGCTGAGCCGTGGACAACGAGTTGGCGTAGAACGCGAACCCGATCAGCAACGCGCTGAGATTGGTGAACAGTACGGCGGGCCGCGCCGACACCCGCAGATCCACGAGTGGGCTGCGAGTGCGCAGCTCGTACCAGCCCCAGACCGGGACGAGCAGCACCGCAACGGCGTACAGGACAGCGAGGGTCGGCGTACTCCACGCGCTGCTCTTCGAGACCGCGAGCAGCAGGCAGACCAGGAACGCGCTCAGGCCGAGCGCTCCGACGACGTCGAAGCGGCCGCTGGTACGGACGGCGGACTCCGGCACGATCAGCAGCACCAGGACGATGTCGAGCAGGCCGAGGCCGAGGTTGATCCAGAACATCGTGTGCCAGTTCGCGTACTCGACCACGAGCGTCGCGGCCGGGATGCCGAACGCGGCGCCGATCCCGAGCGTCGAGCTCATGATCGCGATCGCCGGGATCACCCGCTCCCGCGGGAGTTCGTCGCGGAGGATGCTGATGCCGAGCGGTACGACGGCGACCGCGGCGCCCTGGAACGCGCGGCCGGCGATCAGCACACTGAGGTTCGAACTGGTGGCGCAGAGCAGCGAGCCGACGACCATCGAGCACAGGGCGATCAGCAGAACGCGGCGCTTGCCGTACATGTCGCCGGCGCGGCCGAGCAGCGGCGTGAAGACCGCGCCGGTCAGCAGCGTGATCGTGATCAGCCAGCTGACGTCGGACGGCGGGCTGTGGGTGATCGCGGGGAGCTCGGGCAGCAGCGGTACGACGATGGTCTGGCTGACCGAGACCAGCACACCACAGAACGCGAGCGCGGACAGGATCAGGCGCGGACGAGCAGTCAAGCGGAGCCTCACAAGGGGGGTGAACTGCTGTTTACCCAGGCATCGTAAACGCTTGTTCACCGCACTGGAAATGGACCGTGAAACAGGTCACCGATTGGACCAGCCGACCGGGCGTGACCCTCTCTACGGTTGTTCCCCATGAGGATCTTCATCGCCGGCGCCACCGGCGTCATCGGCCGCCGCCTCGTTCCCCTGCTGCTCGCCCAAGGTCACCAGGTGACGGCGTTGTCCCGGCGGTCCCAGGTGCCTGGAGCCGAGACCGTGCTCGGCGACGTGTACGACCCGACTCGGCTCCGCGAGCTGGTGGCGCAGGCTCGACCGGATGTCTTGATGCACCAGTTGACCGACCTCACCTCGCGCGACTTCGCCGCGAACGGCCGGATCCGTCGCGAAGGCACCCGGAACCTGATGGATGCTGCCCTCGCGGCCGGCGTACGACGCGTGATCTCGCAGAGCATCGCGTGGGCGTACGAGCCTGGGACCACGCCGGCCGACGAGTCCACGCCGCTCGACCTGCACTCCCCCGACGAGTACCGCCGTACCACCGTCGAGGCAGTCGCCACGCTGGAGGAGATCACGGCGGAGGCTCCCGAGTGGGTGGCACTCCGCTACGGCATGCTCTACGGCCCAGAAACCTGGTACACGAAGAACGGCCTGATGGCCACCAGCCCGCTCCCCACCGGCCCCGACGTCACGAGCTTCCTGCACATCGAAGACGCCGCCCACGCCGCGGCCGCCGCGCTGACCTGGCCCTCCGGCCCCGTCAACATCGTCGACGACGAACCACTCGCCGCATCGGTCTGGGCGCCGGCCTTCGCCGCATCCGTCGGCGCACCACCACCGCAGCCAGCGGATTCACCCCGGACGCCGTGGGCCCGCGGCGCCACCAACGGCCGAGCCCGCAACCTCGGCTGGCGCCCGGCCCACCCGACGTTCCTCGACACATAAAAGACGATCGGGCCCGGCGCTCGAGGGGGAGGGGAGCGCTCGGGCCCGATCGGGGCGGTTCGCTAGGTGCGAGGGGGTGCGCTGTTACCTAGCGGACCGGGCCTGTGATCAGCTCGATGGTGGACTTGTGCGTCTGGCCGGTTTGGTCGGTCCAGCCGACTTCTACCTTGTCGCCGGGGTGCTGGTTGTTCAGGAGTTCGGAAAGGGTGTCGGGCGAGGTCACCGTGTGTCCGGCGAACGAGGTGATCACGTCGCCGGGCTCGATGCCGGCCTCGTCCGCGTGACCGTTCGCGACCACGTCGCCGACGACCGCGCCGCTGGTACCCGGGCTGGTGACGACCGAGATGCCGAGCATTGCCGAGTCGCCGATGTGCACCGTGCTGGAGGCCCTCCCGTTCTCGATGTTCTTGGCGATGTCGAGTGCCTGGTTGATCGGAATCGCGTAGCCCTCGGTGGTGACCTCAGGACCGTTCCCGGACCCGCCGCCGTACCCGTTGCCGCTCCCCGGCCCGTCACCGTTGCCATTGCCGTTACCGGACCCGTCGCCGTTCCCGTTCCCCGAGCCGTTCCCCGAGCCGTCGCCGTATCCGTTACCCGACCAGTACCCGTTCCCATTCCCGAACGGGAAGCCGGTTCCGTCGCCGTTGCCGTTTCCGTCGCCCCAGGCCGCCAGCGTCGCCGTCGCCGTCGCCGCCGACGCGGTGGACGCCGCGGTCTGCCCGGGACGCCCCTGGCCGCCGTTGCTCCCACCGTTCCCGGCCACGTCGACCCCGACGACGTCGCCGTTGGCGTTCACCAGCGGCCCGCCCGAGTCGCCGGCCTGGATGTTCGCGTCGGTCTGGATCAGGTTCGCCAGATTCTCCGGGTCCTGCCCGTTCTCGTCGGTCGCCGTGATCGACTGGTTCAGTCCGGTCACCTTGCCGGCGGCGTAGCTCGGCGTACCGCCGGTGCCGCCCGCGTTCCCGACGCCGACGACCTGGTCGCCGAGCTTCACCTGGTCAGAGTTGCCCGTCTTGGCGGTCTGCAGCCCGGACGCGTTCTTCAGCTTCAGTACGGCGATGTCGTGCGCCTCGTCGTACCCGACGACGCTCGCCGTGTACGTCTTCCCGTTGCCGATATCGGTGACGGTGATCGACGTCGCGCCCTCGATCACGTGGTGGTTGGTGAGCACCTCACCGTCGGAGGTGAGCACGATGCCGGTACCGGCGGCGCGGGCGTTCTCGTACCCGAGGACGGTGTTCACGTCGACCAGCCCGGGCGAGACCTTCGCCGCGACGGACGAGGCGTCGAATGCGGTCTGGGACAGCGTCGAGTTGTGCCCGCCGGTGCGCTGGTCGATGCCCCAGGCAACCGATCCGGCAACGAGGACGGCGGCCAGCCCGAGCGCTCCGGCACCGAGGAACCGGCGCCCACGCTTCTTCGGCGGCTGCGGCGGGCCGAACGGGTACTGCGATCCCTGCGGCCACTGCGGTCCGTACGGTCCCGGCTGGTACTGCGCATACGGCCCGTACTGCTGCCCGTATTGCGGCCCATACTGCTGCCCGTACTGCGGCGCCTGCTGGTGCTGCGGTCCCTGCGCTCCCGCTCCAGCGCTCTCGTTCATCGCGTTGCCCTCCTCGGCCAATTCCCTCTGCCTACGAGTAGAGCTCGCCAGACTGAGAACTCCATCCGGTGAACCAATGAATCAGCTGAGAATCCGCTCCACGGCCTGCACTACCGCGCGCCGCCGCACGCTCGCGTCCGGTAATTCCGTGCCGAGCTCCGGGTTCATGGAGGACCAGCTGGTCGCGATCGCCTGGATCAGCGACAGCAGGCTGACCGGCGTGAACCGCCGCGGCACCGTCCGCCGGCGCATCCCCCGCTGCAGCTCCTCCAGCCGTCGCTGGTTCACTGCGACGATCGCCTCCAGCGGCTGCCCGTCCGGCCGCTCCAGCCGGTACCAGACCGAGAGCCGCAGCCGGTCCGGATGCGCCTCGAAGTAGTCGAACACGCGCCCCGCGTACGCCGGAAGATCGTCGACGTCGAACCCGACCTCGTCGAGGTACTTGTCCAGCGAGGCGCTGAAGACCGCGTCGAACAGCTCGTCCTTGTTGCCGAAGTACGCATAGAGCATGGCCTTGTTGCAGCCGGCCACCTCGGCGATCCGGCTGACCCGTGCGCCGCCGATCCCCCGGGCGGCGAACTCCTCGGTCGCCGCCTCCAGGATGCGGGCGCGGGTCCGGTCTGCGTTCCGTTCCATACCTCACACAGTACCAACCAACCGGTTGGTTGATTTCTAACCAACCGGTTGGTTAGATAGCGGAGTAGATCCAACCAAATGGTTAGTTAGGAACTGAGATGAGCAAGATCTGGCTGATCACCGGCAGCTCGCGTGGCCTCGGCCGGGCGCTGACCGAGGCGGTGCTCGCGGCCGGCGACCGCGTCGTCGCGACGGCGCGTCAACCCGAGCAGCTCGACGACCTGGTCACGAAATACGGCGAGCAACTCCGGGCGGTTGCGCTCGATGTCACCGACGCCGACGCCGCGCGGGCCGCCGTACGGACGGCTGTCGAGGCGTTCGGCGGGCTGGACGTGGTGGCGAACAACGCGGGGTATGCAAACAGCGCGTCGATCGAGGAGATGGCGGACGAGGACTTTCGGGCGCAGATCGAGACCAACCTGTTCGGGGTGGTGAACGTGACGAAGGCGGCGCTGCCGGTGTTCCGGGAACAACGCGGCGGGCATTTCCTGCAGTTCTCGTCGATCGGCGGCCGGGTCGGTGGGACGCCGGGAATGGGCGCGTACCAGACCGCGAAGTTCGCCGTCGAGGGGTTCTCCGAGGTGCTCAACAACGAGGTCCGGCCGTTCGGTGTGAAGGTCACGATCGTCGAGCCGGGCGCTTTCCGGACCGACTGGGGCGGCTCGTCGATGCAGCTGCACGCGGTGCACCCGGACTACGAGCCGACGGTCGGCGAGATGCACCGCCGCCGGCTGGAAATGGACGGCAAGCAGCCGGGCGACCCGGTCCGGGCCGCGAGCGCGGTCCTCGAGATCGTCGGCCTCGAGAACCCGCCGCTACGCCTGCTCCTCGGCAGCGACGCACTAGCCTCCGCCGAGAACTCGTCCCGCTCCCGCGCCGAGGAGGCTGCCGCCTGGGCGGAGCTCACCAGGTCGACCGACTTCAGCTAACACCCCCTGAATGCGACGCGGGCGCTGCCGCTCGCACGCGGGCGCTGGGGCGCTGTAGCGGCGTGGCGCTCGGGGCCGATGCGGGGCCGGGCCGGGTACCGGGTGCCCCGCTCGCGCGGGCGCTGGGGCGCTGCAGCGGCGTGGCGCTCGGGGCCGATGCGGGGCCGGGTGCCGGGTGCCCGGTGCCGGGGCGTCAGCCCCGCAGCTGCCGGAAGAACTCGCGGACGTCGGCGACCAGTTCGTCCGGGATTTCCAGGGCGACGAAGTGGCCGCCGTGGTCGAGGTCGGTCCAGCGGGTGATGGTGTTCGAGGGCTCGCAGTAGCGGCGGATCGCGACGTCGTGGGCGGTGGCGAGGACGGCGGTCGGGACGCCGGAGTTCGGTCGCGGCGCCCACGACCGCGGCTGGGCGTATCCGATGTAGGCCGCCGACCCGCCGGTCCCGGTCAGCCAGTACATCATCACGTTGGTGAGCAGCCGGTCCTTGCTGACGATTGCCTCCGGCAACTCCGAGGCCGGCCAGGTCCACGCCTTGAACTTGTCCATGATCCAGGCGAGCTGCGCCACCGGCGAGTCGACCAGCCCGTACGCCAGCGTCTGCGGCCGGGTCGACTGGATCGAGATGTAGCCGAACTCGTCCTTCATGAACTGCCCGATCCGCGCCATCCTGTCCTGCTCCAACGGCGTCAGCGCCTGCAACTCCTCCTCGGACAGCTGCAGCGGCGGCAGGTTCGTCCCGCCGTTCGTGTGTACGCCGACGACGTGATCAGGCGCGGCCCGTCCCACCTCAGGCGATACCGATCCGCCGAGGTCCCCGCCCTGTACGCCGTACTTCTCGTAGCCGAGCTCCGCCATCAACGCCGCCCACACCCGCCCGATCCGCGGGAACGTCCAGTCGTCGTCGGCCGTCGGCCCGGAGAACCCGAACCCCGGCAGCGCCGGGATCACCACATGGAAGGCGTCCGACGCCTGCCCACCGAAGGCGACCGGGTCGGTCAGCGGCCCGATCACGTCGAGGAACTCCACGATCGACCCGGGCCAGCCGTGCGTGAGCAGCAGCGGCAGCGCGTCCGGCTCCTTCGAGCGGACGTGGATGAAGTGGATCCGCTGCCCCTCGATCTCCGCGGTGAACTGCGGGTACGAGTTCAGCTCCTTCTCGGCCGCCCGCCAGTCGTACGACGTCCGCCAGTAGTCGACCAGCGAGGACAGCCAGGACACCGGGACGCCGGTGTTCCAGTCGTCGCCGGGCAGCGGTGCGGGGAACCGGGCGCTCGCCAGCTTGGCGGCGAGGTCGTCGAGCGTGCTCTGCGGGATCTCGATGCTGAATTCGTTGATCATGTCTTCAGTCTGAACATCACTTAGGACAACTTCGGTCCTAGCAACCTGCCACACTGGAAAAATGATCGAGACGTCCGCACGGCTGCTCAAGCTGCTCAGCCTCCTGCAGCAACCCAAGGAGTGGAGCGGCGCCGCCCTGGCCAAGGAACTGGGCGTCGGGGTCCGGACGGTACGGCGGGACGTCGACAAGCTGCGCAACCTCGGCTACCCGGTTGACGCCGTCCCCGGGGTGGCCGGCTACCGCCTCGGGGCCGGGGCCGCGCTCCCACCGCTGCTGCTCGACGACGAGGAAGCAGTCGCCGTCGCGGTCGGCCTGCGCGCCGCCGCCAACGGGACCGTCGCAGGCACCGAGGAGGCGTCCGTACGGGCACTCACCAAGCTCGAGCAAGTGCTGCCCTCCCGCCTGCGCTACCGGATCGAGCTGCTCCAGCAGGTCGCCGTCACCCCGGCAGGCGGCCCGTCCGTACTGCCCGACGTACTGCTGGCCGTCGCGGCCGCCTGCCGCGACCATTACCGGCTGCGCTTCGACTACCGCAACCACGACGGTACGGCGACGACCCGCACGACCGAGCCGCACCGACTCGTGCACACCGGGCGCAGGTGGTACCTGGTCGCGTGGGACGTCGACCGCGACGACTGGCGCACGTTCCGCGTCGACCGACTGGAGCCGCGGATCCCGACCGGACCGCGGTTCACGCCGCGCGAAGTACCGGAGCTGGCGAGCACCAACCGCGGCGTCGCGTACGGCGCGTACCGCCACCAGGCACGGATCCTGGTCCAGGCGTCAGCCGAGCAGGTCGCCGATCGTTTCGGCCCATCCATCGCGTCGGTGACTCCGGTCGACGCCGGCCATACCAAACGGTTTGGTACGGGCGGGCCGGTGACGCTGGTCGAGACCGGGGCGAACTCGCTGGAGCAGCTCGCCCTGTACGTCGGTTCACTCGGTCACCCGTTCGAGGTGCAGGACCCGCCGGAGCTGATCGACGCCATCCGCGAGTTGGCTGCGCGCCTGGCAGCCGCCATTTCGGCGCCTCCGGACAAGTGAATGCCCTGATCGACGGCCTTTTCGCCGATCAGGGCACTCGCTGGTTGGTTCAGCTGACGACGGCGCCCGTCTTCGGGTCCAGGATCAGCGGGTTGGTGTTCGGGTGTGCCGACCAGCGGAACATGCTGTTCAGGGTGCCGGCCCGCTCGTCGAGCGAGTGGTCGCCGATCCGGCCGGTGCGCCAGTTGTCCTCGATGAACTTCAGGATCGAGGTCTGGTCGGTCAGCGCGTGGTCGACGTGGTTGGTCTTGGCGTACGGCGAGATCACCAGCAGCGGCTGCCGCGGACCGTAACCGCAACGGTCGGCGTACCCACCGGCGACGTGCTTGGTACCGCACAGCGCGGCCTGGTCGAGCGCCGGGTCGTTCGAGCCGTTCACGCTCGGCGGCGTGATGTGGTCGTACCAGCCGTCGGAGTCGTCGTAGGCCAGCACGATCGCGGTGGACTTCCACTCCGGTGACTTCTGCAGCGCGTTGATCTCCTTGACGACGAACGCCTGCTCGTCGAGGGGGTCGGAGTAGCCGGGGTGGCCGTCCTGGTACTCGCCGGCCTTCAGGAAGCTGACCGCCGGCAGGTTGTCGGCGGCCAGCGCCGCGTCGAAGTCCGACGTGTCGTACTGGTGGTTGGCCTGGTCGGTGTGACCGATCGCGGCCACCGACGACGGCGGCAGGTGCTTCGGGTTCGCCGTCGACTTGTAGTACTGGAAGGGCTCGTGGTGCGGGCTGTAGTCGGTCACGACGTTGCCGCCGACGTTGGTGTGGGTCGCACCGCAGACAGCCTTGCCGTTCGCCGTACCGGTCGGCTTGAACCCGCCCTGGAACCAGCCCCAGGTGATGTTCTGCTTGTTCAGCAGGTCACCGATGTTCTGCCCGTGCATGCCCGCCAGGTTGTTGGTGGACTTGCCGTTGTTGTTCGAGCAGTCGTCGTAGATCGGGTCGGGGTCGTTGGTCACGGTCCCGATGCCGTTCTTGTCCGGCGACTGGACTGCGTACGCGTCGGTGGTCGGTTGGCCCGTCTTCGGGTCGTAGGCCTGGGCGCCGTGGGTCTGACCGGAGACCAGGTTGAGCGCGCCCGGGGTGGACGGGCCGTACCCGGTGCTGAACGAGTTGTCGCTCAGCGCGTAGTGCTGGGCGTAGTTCCACATCGCGGTGACGGTGTTGCCGTCGTAGTAGTCCATCACCAGGCCCGGCTCACCGAACAGCACCGGCTGGCCGGTGCACTTGTCGGTCTCGGTGCTCTCGACGTACTTGTCGTTCTTGCCGCCGTTGACGGCCTTCTGCTCCGGACCGTAGCCGTGGTTCTGGTCGCAGGTCAGCGCCTGCGCCGGCGACAGCCGCTTCGGGTTGTACTCGTTCGGGTTGTCGGTCAGCAGCTTGTTGGTCAGGCCGTTGACCTTCGGCGTGTGCCGGGCTGCCTTGAACGGCGTACCGTCGGTGTTGGCCGCCTTCGGGTAGGTGCCGAAGTAGTGGTCGAACGAGATGTTCTCGCCGAAGATCACCACCACGTGCTTGATCGGCGTGGTCGTCCCCGCCGGGTGGTACGAAGCGGCGTCCGCCGCCGTGAACGCGGCGCCGGCGTTGGTCACCTGCTGGGTGGCGCCGGGGGCGCCGCAGGCGGCCAGCAACAAGCCCGTCGCGGCCGCAACGGCCGTGGCGGCGACAGGGAGTCTTGCGCGCATGCCTTCTCCTCCTGGATGACTCATGCTGAGTACCTCATGCGAGCAACGACCGGGCGAAGTGGTCGTTGCCGTCCCGTACACCGGGAAGCGTGAAGAAATAGCCGCCACCGACCGGCCGGATGTAGTCGACGAGCGGCTCGTCGGTCAGCCGGGTCTGGACAGCCTCGAACTGCCGGGCGATGTCCTGCTGGTAGGCGCAGAACAACAGGCCCATGTCCAGGTCACCGACGGCGTCGGTCCCCTTGTCGTAGTTGTAGCCGCGGCGCAGGAACTGGCTGGACGCGGTGTCCGGCGTCCGTGGGTTCGCCTTGCGGATGTGGCTGGTCAGCGGGATCGCCGCGCCGGTCGGATCGGACGGGTAGTCCGGCAGGTCGGTCTCACTGCTGCCGTCGAGCGGGGCACCGGAGTCGCGGCGACGGCCGAACATGTTCTCCTGTTCGCCGATCGACACCCGGTCCCAGAACTCGACCAGCATCCGGATCTGCCGCAGTACCTGGTAGCTGCCGCCTTCGGTCCAGGCCGGCTCGCCGTTGCCCTTGCCGACCCACACGAGCTTGTCGTAGTCGGCGGACGCCGGGCTGACGATGCCGTCCTTGAAGCCCATCAGGTTGCGCGGCGCGCCGGCCGGTCGCGGCTTGCTCCGGAACCCGTCGACCCGCCAGCGCAGCTGCATCGCGCCGCGGGTGTGCCGGGCGATGTCGCGCAGGGCATGCAGCACAGTGTCGGTCTCGGTCGCGCACAGCTGCAGGCTCAGATCACCGTGGCACAAGGCCTCGTCGAGCGTGTCGTTCGGGAACGTCTTCATCGCGGTGAGCTTGGCCGGCTTGAGCGCCTTCAGTCCGTACCGGTCGTCGAAGAGCGATGCGCCGACGCCCACGGTGACCGTGAGGTCGTCCCCGGGCATGTCCGGCCCGAGTACGCCGGAATCGGCGGGCGGGGCGGTGATCCCCACCGGCGGCAGCGCACCGCCGGTGGTGAGCAGCCGAGCCCGTTCGGTCAGTGTCTTGAACAGGTCGGTCAGCTCATCCTTGCCCATGGCAATCACATCGAACGACGCGAAGATCGCCTGCGACTGCTGGGGTGTGACGATGCCGGCCTGGTGTACGCCGTGGAAAGGTACGGACGTCGGCGTGGCCGCGTCCGCGTTCAACGACAACCCGGTAACGGCCGCCGCCCCCGCACCCGCCAGCGTCCCGCGAAGGAAGGACCGCCTGTCGAAACCACCCATCAGGACCTTCTCACGTCGCAGATCGCGGTGACTGGTGCGAGCTTTTCCAGCAGTTCGCCGACCGCGCCGTCGAGCTGTTCGCGGGTTGTGCGATCCAGCTTGTTGACCGGTATGTTCTGGTGCGCGGTCAGCAGAGCGCGGACGCGCGTCTCCCACTTCTGTACCTGCGGCAGATCGGCGTACCGCGGTTTGAGGACCGGGGCGAGGATCGCCAGGACAGTCGCCGTACCGTTCAGATTGGCCAGTGCGGTGTTGAGCGACGTACCACTGCCTTGGTCGTTCTCACCGGTCAGCTCGAACTGGAGCGCGTTCTCCATGATCTCGTGGGCGCGCAGGCCGAGGTCGTTCGGATCGACCTGCTCGTTCGGCAGATCCTGCTGCAGAGCGCGGACATCGGCCGCCAACTGGGTCGCGATCGGCTTCAGGCTCGCGGCCGTCGCGTGGTGCCACAAGCCCTTCTCCAGCGGGTGAAACCCGGCGTCGGAGCCGTCGATCTTGTCGGCCAAGTCGCCGAACGCATCGTAGGCCGCACCAAGGGAGTTGTACGCCAGATGTGCCGCGAGCCAGTCGGTGCGCGCGGCCGTCAGGTTGCCGGCGGCAACATCGGCGCGCAGCTTGTCCGTCTTGGTAGCGAGATCGGCGACGCCGCGAGCAACCGTCGCCTCGTACTTCTTGACCAGCGGAAGCATGTCGTTCTTGGTGACCGCCACCACGGCCGGTCCGCCCTCGTCGGCGCCGGTCAGCGTGACCGTCGGGCCGGTGATCGGGTCGGTGTCCTCGATCAGGCAGCGGATCGCGTACTTGCCGGCGCCGAGCTGCACGTCCATCGGGGCCGTCGTGTTCGGGCCGAGGCCCTCGACCTCGCCGTACACCTTGTTGCTGACGACCTCGACCAGGTCGACCTCGGCGGCCGCGTCGCCCGTGTTGTGCAGGTAGAGCGTCTGCCGCCCGGTCTTCGCGTCGGTCCAGCCCTGGCCGCACTGACTGCGGGACACACTGATTCCCGCCGGTCCGCCGGTCGCGTCGGCCGACCCCTCCCAGGGCCGCCAGACCGTCACCGTCGCCGCTGCACCGAGAACAACCAGTGCCATTGCCGCCGGCAACAGACGGGGAGTGCGCACGAGAGATTGCTCCTGAAGATCGGCCGTTTGTATCCGCGGGCAATGCTAATGCCGCCCTCGCCGCGCTACGGCTCTGTTCGCAAGCCCGTCATGCAATGTTCGCTAACGACGGGTTGGAACTGAGATTCTGCTGAGATCCGAGGCCACCACGATCTCCCCGTCGAACTCCGCCGCTGCTTCTTCGTGGAAGCGTTCGGGCTCGAGATAGCGCTGCGAGAAGTGCGTGAGGACCAGCTTCCGTACGCCGCACTCAGCCGCGACGCGTGCTGCTTGGCGAGCGGTCAGATGGCCGAAACGGCGCGCCAACTCCGACTCGGTGGACAGGTACGTCGACTCGATCACGAGCAGGTCCGCACCGTCGGCCAGACGTAGCACGTTCTCGCACAACCGCGTGTCCATCACGAACGCGAACCGCTGTCCCCGGCGGACCTCGCTGACGTCCTCGATCCGTACGGTCCGCCCGTCGACGTCGATCGAACCGGCTCTTTGCAGGCGCCCGACGGCCGGCCCGCTCACGCCGTACTCGGCGAGCTTGGTGGGCAGCATCCGGCGACCGTCCGGCTCGATCAGCTGATACCCGTACGACTCGATCGGGTGCTCCAGCCGGCGCGCCCACAGCTGGCCGAACGAGCCGACCGAGAGCAGGCCGTCGTCCTCGACCGGTTCCTCGAGCAGCTCGGCCCGCTCGAAGAACGACGCGGCGTAGCGCAGGCGGGTGAAGTACGTCTGCCCGGACGCGGGGTAGTGCGCGTGCACGGGATGCGGTACGTCGTCCAGCGACAGCCGCTGGATCACTCCCGGTACGCCGAGGCAGTGGTCGCCGTGGAAGTGCGTGACGCACAGGCGGGTGATCGCGCCGGCGTTCACACCGGCGAAGATCATCTGCCGCTGGCTGCCCTCGCCCGGGTCGAACAGGAAACCTTCCTCGTCCCAGCGCAGGAAGTACCCGTTCTGCGTCCGCTCGCGCGAAGGCACCTGACTACCGGTGCCCAGCACAACCAGTTCGCGCACCTGCCCAACAGTAGCTAACCCATCGCCCGTTGGAACGCGGCCACGAACCGCGCGACCTCGGCAGCCGTCCAGATCAGCGGCGGCCGGATCTTCAGCACTCCCCCGCCGGGCCCGGTCGTCCCGACGAGTACGCCGTGATCTCGCAATCGCTCGGCGAAGTCGGCCGCGCCGGCCAGCTCCACCCCGACCATCAGCCCCTGACCGCGCACCGGCAGGTCCGGCACCAGCGCCTCCAGCCGGCCACGCAACTCCGCGCCGACCTCACCGGAACGCGCGACCAGCCCGCTCTCCTCGATCACGTCCAGCACCGTGAGCGCGGCGACACACGACACCGGGTTGCCACCGAAGGTGCTGAAGTACTCGTCGACCTCGGTGAACGCGTCGGCGATCTCACGCCGGGTGATCAGCGCCGCGACCGGATGGCCGTTGCCCATCGGTTTGCCGAGCGTGACGAAGTCCGGTGTCAGGCCGAAGTCCTGGAAGCGCCACAGGTTCCGCCCACCGCGGCCGAACCCGGCCTGCACCTCGTCCGCCAGGAACAGGCCTCCGGCCGCCCGGGCCGTGTCCTGCAATCCCTGCATGAAGTCGTTCCGCGGCGTCAGGATCCCTGCGCTGCTGAACACGCTGTCCACCGCGAGCAACGCCAGATCATGACCCGCCGTTCGCAGGGCTGCCCGCGCGGCCCGGACCCGTGCAGCGGCCGCGATCCCGTCATCCTCAGCGTTCCGCGGTGCCTCGAAAACCGCGACATGCGACGGCCGCGCCGAGGCCGGATAGGTGTTGGTCGAGAACGCCGCGGTCGCCTCGCTCACCCCGTGATATGCCAGGTCCGCGACGATCGCACCGTCCCGCCCGGTGACGACGCGGGCCATCCGCCATGCCAGATCGTTAGCCTCGCTACCGGAGTTCGCGAACACGCACGTGTCCAGTCCGTCCGGCATCGACGCGACCAGCCGCTCGGCCAGCTCGACGACGTGCGGATGCAGGTAGCGCGAGTTCAGATTCAGTACGGCGGCCTGCCGCGAGATCGCCTGGACGACAGCCGGATGGGCGTGCCCGACGACCGGAACGTTGTTGTAGGCATCGAGATACCGGCGGCCGTCGGCAGTGTGGATCCACGGTCCTTGTCCGCGGACGACCTGCAAGGGGCGGCGATAGAACAGTGGGGAGAGCTCGCCACCGAGGGCGGCCTTCCGGCGTACCAGCAAGGTCGGGTCGGGTACCGACGCGACCCGCGAGGTTCCGCAGATGCGATGGAAGCGTTGGGCCAGCTCGGTCGCGCCGAGGTCGCCGAGCTGGTCGAGGATGCGCCAGCTGCCGGCGACCAGGCTGGTGAGGTACTCCTCGTTGTCGGGATAGAGCGGCGCGCGCCAGGCCGAGATGAGCACACTGGCGGCCGACCGGGCCAGGACGAGCTCGCCGATCAGCTCCACCTCGGCGGGCTCGAGCGGCAACACCTGCTGGTAGCCGTCAAGGAACCGGCGGGCGTCGGCCCACAGATCGTCGCCGGACTCGCGCAGCAGAGAGGTCAGACTGATCGCCAGCTCGGCGACCCGGGCGGTGTGGTGCATGTCGCCGAAGTCGATGACACCGCAGATCCGGTCCTCGGCCAGCAGCAGGTTGCTCAACGTCACGTCGCCGTGCAGGGCCGACGCGGGAAGCTCGCGGGTCGCTTCGTCCAGACCCGCGAAGCGATCGAGCAGCCGATGCATCGGAGCGCGGCGGCGTACGTCCGGCAGGTGGTCCGCGTACGGGCGCAGCTCGGCGACGTGGCGCGGGTCCCAGTCGAGCCTGCGGTGCGCCGCCGGGTGCCCGAAGCCCTGGAGCGCGCGGGTCAACCGCGCGCCGATCACACCGAAGCCGGCCGCGAACCAGCTCGGCAGAGCCGTCAGATCGGCCACCTCGCCGGGCAGGACCGTGATGACCCGGACCAGATGAGCGCGGCCGTCCGCGGCCTGAACGGTGGTGACCAGCTTGCCGGTCGTACCGGGGATCAGTCGCGGGATCGGCAACTCCGGGTCGACGACGGCGACATGCTCCATCGCGGCGCATTCCATCGCGATCTGGTCCGCGTCGTCGCCCGTGTTCGACACCTTGACCACGAGCCGCCGCCCGTCGGCCGCGGCGAGGAAGTTCCGGTCACGCTCACTCCGCAGCTCACTCACCACGGCATCCAAGCCGTACTCCGACCGCAACAACCGCGCCGCTGTACGACCGTCGACCGCCGGCGGATCCTCCAGCATGCTCGCGGTCTGCCCCGCGCCGTACGTCATGTCATCGGCTCCTCGACCGTCGGTAGGTGGAACGGCAGCGCCCCGCGCCGGTCATGAGCACCCGGGGCGCTGCCGGCTCAGGTGAGGACGAGTGGCCCGGCGTCGATCAGCAACGACGGGACGACCACGCTGTCCATGAAGGTCTGGTCGCCGATCTCGCGGACCGCGCCGACCGCCAGTACGGCGTTGAGCACCTCGTCCATCCGGAAGGTGAAGCGAAGCTGCGGGTGCCAGGCGACCGGCTTGCCGTCCTCGGCCCAGTAGGTCGCGTCCCTGGTGGTTCCGGTGACCAGCGTCTGCTTGGGGTGCAGCACCCGCAGGTAGTCCAGCCGGTTGACCACCAGACCGCTGCCGCACTCCGCGAGCAGCTCGTCCTCGGTCGCCTCACCGGCGTCGAGCAGCAGGTGCGACGGCACCGGGTCGCCCCCGAACCGCCACCCGTCCGGAACTGCGTGACCGGTCGGCACACCACCGGTCAGGCCGGCCCGGCGCCGGTCGGACACCACACCGGTCAGCACACCGCGGTCGATCAACCGGGTCCGCCGCCGAATGTTGCCTTCAGCATCAAATCCGCTGAGCAGTCCGGCGGTGTCGGTGGCGTCGTCGACCAGCGTCAGCTGTTCACTCACCACCTGCTGTCCCATCCGCCCGGCCAGCACCGACCGGCCGCTCGCGTAGTGCTGGGCGCCGAGGGCCCAGTGGCCGAAGGTGGCGATCAGCGTGTTCACCGCCGACGGCTTCAGCAGCACGCGACAGGTACCGCGGAAGGGCTCGCGGACCGGCAACGGGCGCAAGGCGTCCCGCAGCCGGCCGGGAATGTCGCCGACCGGGATCAGGTCCGCGTCGCGGTGTACCAGCTTCACGCTCGCGGACTGCTCGTCCTGCTTCGCGATCGCCTGGATCGATGCCTTCGTCAACGTTTCGGACCGGAACAGGCCGTCCGAGTCCGCGACCACCCGGTCCAGTACGTCGTACCGAATCGCACCGCCGAGGCGCGCGGACTTGTCGAGGCCGTCGCGCACGGTGGTGAACCACTCGTGCCGTACGGCGGGATCGCAGTCGATGATGGACCTCGCCGGCTCCACCACAGGCTGCTCGAGCTCGGGCGTCGCACCGGACGGATCCACCGGCGGCTCGGCGCCCTTCGCCGCAGCCGGGAGGTCGGCGAGGGCCGCGGTCAGCCGGTCCGCAAGGACCTGGACGGCTGCGGGCTCGAGAGTCTCCAGCGTGCCGCCTGCGGTCCGGCCGTTCCGGTTCACCTTGACGCGCACCCGGAGCCGGCGTTCGCTGTGCTGGGCGGTGATCTCGGACTCGGCGTACCGGAGCAGTTCGGCGTTCTCGCCGAGCACGTCCAGCCGGGTTCCCGGGCCGAGGATGCCGAGCGCCTGCTCGATTTCTGTCCGCTCGATGCTCATCGTCCCACCTGCACGTTCTGGAAACGGCCGGGCACGGTGCCGTGCCCGACGTGGGCCACCTGCAGCGGCTCGCCCTTGTTGCACGACGGAACGCCGTGCACCCTCCACTCGTCCTGACCGCCGAGCGCGTCCAGACTCGCCCAGAACTGCGGGGTGACGCTCTGGTAGCTGCAGTTCTTGAGCAGCCGGCCGAGCTTGCCGTCGCGGATCTCCCAACCGAGCTCGGTGGTGAACCGGAACGACATCCGCTGGTCGTCGATCGAGAAGCCGCGGTTGGTGTCGACCAGGATGCCGCGCTTGGTGCCGGCGATCATCTCCTCCAACGAGGACTCCCCCGGCTCCAGGCAGATATTGGTCATCCGCACCAGCGGCAGCCGCTGCCAGCCGTCGGCGCGGGACGCACCGGTCGGCTGGTCGCCGAGGGCGGCCGCCGACTCGCGGCCCGACATGTAGCCGAGGAAGATGCCGTCCTTGATCAGCTGCGTGCGCTGCGCCGGCACCCCCTCGTCGTCGTACCCGAACGAACCGAGCCCGCCGGGGATCGTCGCATCGGCGTACGCCGAGACGATCGGCGAGCCCCACCGGAAGTTGCCGCGCCGCTCGGGCGTCGCGTACGTCCCGCCGGCCAGGCTGGCCTCGGTACCCAGCGCCCGGTCGGCCTCCATCGGGTGGCCGGCGCACTCGTGCAGCACCATGGCCAACTGGTTGCCACCGGCAATGAGTGTGGTGACCTCGTCCGGGCACTGCGGCGCGGTCAGCAGTGCGACCGCCTCGGCCGCGACCCGGGCCGCGTTCTCCACCAGGCCGAGCGACTCGACGTGCTCCCAGCCGGCGGTGGCGAAGTCCCCGCGCTGGCCGCGGATCTGCCGCGGCACGCCCTGCGGGAACGACCGGCGCTGCAGGTCGTCACCGTTGCCGGCGTTCACCATCAGGCCGCCGCCGCTCTCGGTCAGGGTCTGCTCGATCAGCGCGCCCTCGGTGTTCGCGAACACCTTCTCGTCGCGGTAGAGGTCGATCGACGCCTCGATCTGCTGGACCAGCGGACCGGCCGTCGACGCCTCCTTGACGGTGGCGGACAGCAGGTCGAGCTTGCTGGACAGCGGAACCTCGAACGGATCGATCCGCAGCGGCGACGACCAGGTCGCCCGGGTCATGACCGGATCGCCGAGCGCGACGTGACCGCCGCCACCGGCGGCGCGGGCCTGGCCGACCGCCTGTGCGATCACGCTGTCGAGGCCGTCCGGGTCCAGTCGGTGGGTGGCGGCGAAACCCCAGTGGCCGCCGATCAGCACCCGCAGCCCGAGGCCGAGCGAGTCGTCGTACCCGACCTCCCCCGGGCCGTCGAGCTCGACCAGGACCTGCTCATGGGTACGCCGGACCACCCGGATGTCGCCGTACTGGACGTCCGCGGGCAACAGCGCCAGCACGGTCTCGGCGGTATCTCGCATGTCTCGGACCTCCGATGGTGGGACGAGGTGAAACCTCACCGTAGCAGACACTACGAGATTTTGAATAGAGGTCGTGGATGCTACAGAACGGAGGTGGCGGACAGCGAACGGCCCCGGTCCGCGCGAACGCTTTCCGGGGCCGATCGTCAACAGGAGCAGGGGTTTCAGCGTTTCTTCGGCCGGACGTCGATGACCAGACTGATGCTGAACGCGGCGACGATCAGCGCGCCACCCAGCAGGGTCAGCCCGGTGTCACCGAAGAGCTTGGCGGTCATCGCGACGAACAGCACGACCAGGGCCAGCACCACGGCGACGGCGATCTTCCAGTCGTCACCGATGATGAAGTCGTACCAGAACTGGGCGAAGGACTTGAGGAACTTCATTTCCGCACCTCCACGGCGATGTCGGCCGAACCCGCCGGCGCCGCAGCGACCGGTTTGCGCAACGCGGCGACGAAGATCCGGCTGAGCAGCAGCCAGGCGGCGATCAGGACCAGGATCATCAGGTCGTGGCCCGGCCAGTTCAGGCTCTCCCGGCCGTCGCGGAAGATGCCGATGCCCTCGACTGCCCAGTAGGTACCGAACGAGGCGAGCAGCAGGCCGACGCCGTACTTCAGCAGGTTCTCGTTGATCATCGACAGCGGCCGGCGCAGCGCCACCGCGATGCCCAGCACGAGGACCACGGCCGCGGCGGCACCCAGACTGGCCGCCGGGATGTTGTTCGCATTGAGGCCGAAAGTCAACACGATGAAGACGACCTCCATCCCCTCGAGGAACACGCCCTTGAACGAGACCATGAAGCCGAACATGTCCAGGCCGCCCCTGGTCTCACCGGCCGCCTTCGCCGCCTCCACCTCCTCGCGGTAGATCGCATCCTCGTCGTGCACCGCCTTGCGGCCGGACGATCTGAGGATCGCCTTGCGCAACCACTGCAGTCCGAAGATCAGCAGCAGGCCTCCGATCGCGAGCTGCAGCGCCGACTCGGGCAACCAGGTCGCCAACGCGTAGCCGGCTGCCGCGGTGACCACCGCGAGCGCACCGAGGGCCGCGACCGTGCCGACCAGCGCGGACTTCCAGCCCCGGGTATAGCCCATCGCCATGACGATCGTGGTGGCCTCCACCATCTCCACGAAACACGCGACGAACGTCGCGACGATCAATCCCCACGTTGCCGCGTCCATCTCTCACATCCTCTGGTTGATGAAACATATGTTGCACGCAACGATAGTTACCGCGTTCTGAACGTGTCAATGCGCCGTGGCTTGCGCCGGACGCGGCCGATCCGGGCGTGCCGAAGCACCCGAGATGATCAGGGAGTCACCTCGGGTGCATCGGGAACCGGAGTCAGGCCAGGGCCGCCGCCAGCGTGCTCGCGGAGATGTTGCCGCCGCAGGACACCACCGCGACCCGCTTGCCCTCCAACTCGGTACGCCGGGCCCGCGCGGCCGCGAACGCCATCGCGGCCGAGCCCTCGATCAACTGGTGCTCGGTGTCGATGACCGTCCGCAGGGCGGCACTGATCGCATCCTCACTGACCAGCACCCAGTCGTCGACCAGCTCACGACACAGGTCGAAGGTGATGCTGCCCGGCTCGACGCTGCCCGCCGTACCGTCGGAGAGGGTCTCCTGGGCGTCGACCTGGACGATCTTCCCGGCCCGCACCGACGCAGCCATCGCGTCGTCGCGGACGGGCGAGGCGCCGTACACCTTCAGTTGTGGCAGGTGCTTCTTGAGCACCGAAGCCACGCCGCTGACCAGCCCGCCGCCGCCGACCGCGACGACCACCGCGTCGAGCGGGTCCGAGCCCAGCTGTTCGAGGATCTCCACAGCGACCGTGCCCTGCCCGGCGATGATGTCCGGGTCGTTGTACGGCGGCACGTACGTCAGGCCATGCTCGTCCGCGTAGGCCCGTGCCTTCGGCTCCAGCACCCCGGAGTCGTTGCCCTCGGCCCGTATCTCCAGACCGAGCCGGCGCAGCGCGGCGACCTTGCTCGGCGACGCGTTCTCCGGCAGGTAGACGATGCCGCGTCCGCCGAGCGTCGCGAGCGCGTTCCCGACCCCGAGTCCGTGGTTCCCGGTCGAGGCGGTCACCACTCCGGCCCGCCGCTGCTCGTCGGTGAGGGTGAGGATCTTCGCCAGCGAACCCCGGGCCTTGAACGACCCGGTGCGCTGCAGGTGCTCGCTCTTCACCAGTACGTCGGCGCCGAGCTCGTCGCTGAACGCGCCGTACCGGACGAACGGCGTGGGCGGGAGATGCGCACGCAGCCTCGGGGCCACCCGTTCGGACCGCTCAGCGGCTTCCGCGGGAGTCAACGTCATGCGGTTCTCCTATCCGGTTGCCACTGACAGCTGGGCCCGAAGCCCGGCGCGCAGCGGGATACACATCGGTTTACCACTCACCGGGTGCGGCACGACCTTGGACTCCACCCCGAAGACGTCCCGGATGATGTCGCAGGTGAAGACGTCTTCCGGCGATCCCTGCGTGACGAGGGCGCCGGACTTCATCACGAACACGTGGTCGGCGTACTCCGCGGCCATGTTGAAGTCGTGCAGCACCATCGCGACGGTCTTGCCCTGTTCCTGGTTCAGCTGGTGCAGCAGGTCCAGCACCTCGAGCTGGTAGGCGACGTCCAGGTACGTCGTCGGCTCGTCGAGCAGGATCAGGTCGGTGCCTTGAGCCAGGCACAACGCGATCCAGACCCGCTGTCGCTGGCCACCGGACAACTGGTCCACGTGCTGGTGGCGCAGCTCGGCGGTGCTGGTGACGGCCATCGCCCATTCGACGGCCTCCTTGTCGTCCGCGCTCGGCACCTTCAGCGAGGTGCGGTGCGGGTGCCGGCCGAACCAGACCAGATCCTCGACCGAGATCGACTCCGGCGTGACCAGGACCTGCGGCAGGATCGCCAATAGCCGGGCGACCTCCTTGGTCGGGGTGTCCTGGATCGACTTGCCGTCGAGGATCACGCTGCCCTTGGCCGGTGGCAGCAGCCGGGCCAGGGCCCGCAGCGCGGTGCTCTTGCCGGATCCGTTGGGGCCGATCAGCACGCTGACCTTCCCGTCGGGAATGGTCAAGGTCAGATCGCGAGCGATCACCTTCTGGTCATAGGCGAGCTGAACGCCTTCTGCCTGCAGACGCATGGCGGGTCTCCTACTTTCCGGTCTTCACGAGCAGGTACAGGAAGTACGGGCCACCGACCACGGCAGTCACCAGGCCGGCCGGAATCTCCAGCGGCGGCGCCAGACCACGCCCGATCATGTCGGCGAACAGCATCAGCAGTACGCCGAACAACGCGGCCGCCGGGATCGACGCCAGGTGCTTGCCGCCGAACACGCGACGAGCCATGTGCGGAGCGATCAGCCCGACGAAGCCGATCGTGCCGGCCACCGCGACCGCGGCCGCGGCCAACGCGACCGCGAACAGCAGCAACAGCCGGCGCGTCTTCTCCACCGGTTCACCGAGGCCCGCGGCCAGGTCGTCGCCGAGGCCCAGCACATCGAGCTTGCGCGCCCAGACCACGATCAGCGGTACCAGTACGAGCACCCAGGGCAGGGTCTCCAGGACGGCACTCATCGACCGGCCGAACAAGCTGCCGGTCAGCCAGATCAGCGCCGCACTGACGTCGAGCGGTTTGCGGACCAGCAAGAACCGGATGCCCGCCTCGAAGGCCGCACTCACCGCGATACCGACGAGCGCGATCCGCACCGGAGTCGCGCCACGCCGGTACGCCAGCAGGTACACCAGCGCCGCGGCTGCCAGACCCCCGGTGAACGCCGCCGGTACGACGGCCACCACCGGTACGCCGGGAATCGCGAGCAGCAGCAGCATGCCACCGAAGCCCGCCCCCTTGGTGACACCAACGATGTCCGGAGCAGCCAGCGGGTTGCGGATCACGCCCTGCATCACCGCGCCGGACACCGCGAGCGCCGTACCGATCAACCAGCACAGCAGGACCCGCGGCAACTGGAAGTCGAACACGATCGCGGCCGCCTGGTCGGACTTGTCGCCGACCAGCGCGTGCAGCACGTTCCCGAACGACACCTGGGTCGCCCCGACCTTGAGGCTGTAGATACTGAGCAGGACAGCCAGCGCGCCGAGCGATCCCATCAGAACCGCAGGATGCCGCTTGGCCAGCGACGTACGCCGGACATGCTGCGCGACGATCGAAGTACTCGTCATGAGCTCACCTTCTGTCGACGGGCCAGGTAGACGAAGATCGGTGCGCCGAGCAGGGCTGTGACCACACCGGCGGGTACTTCGAACGGCGGCTTCACGTAGCGGGACACGATGTCCGCGTACAGCACGAGCACACCGCCGCCCGCAGCGCACAGCGGCAACAGCACCGTGTAGCTGGAACCGACGACGCGGCGCATGATGTGCGGCACGATCAGGCCGATGAACGCGACCGGCCCGGCCACGGACACGGCCGCGCCACACAGCACGATCACCAGCACCGAGCCCAGCATCCGGGTCCGTTCGACGTTCTGACCCAGTCCGCGAGCCATGTCGTCGCCAAGAGCCAGCAGGTTCAGCGGCCGGGCCATCGCGAACGCACCGAGCAGCCCGAGCACCAGCCACGGAAGCAGGTTGCGTACGTCCTGCCAGCCGGCGAAGTTGACGCCGCCGACCAGCCAGAACAACACGCTGTCGGTCGAGTTCTCGTCGAAGATGATCAGCACCTGGGTCAACGAGATCAGCAGACTGCTCGCTGTCACACCGGCCAGCGCGAGTCGCACCGGACTGACCCGGCCACGCCCCGAGCCGGCCAGCAGCATCACCGACACGCCCGCCGCGGCCGCGCCGCCGAACGACAACAGGATCGTCGGCGCCCCCGACAGCGAGGGCACGACGGTGATCGCCAGCACGACGACGAACACCGCGCCGGCGTTCACGCCCATGATCTCCGGCGCCGCCAGCGGGTTCGCGGCGACCGCCTGCATCAGGGCGCCGGCCACCGCCAGGGCGGCGCCGACGCAGAGCGCCAGCACCACCCGCGGCATCCGGATGGACTGCAGGATCAGTTCGTCGGAATCGTCGGCCTTGAAGATCGCCCCGGGCAGGTGCGACAACGAGATGTGCTGACTCCCGATCGACACGCCCCAGAGGAATCCCGCGACGACCAGCACGAGCAATACCAACGACGCCCAGGCGACCCGCTGCTTGCTGGTGACGATCTTCGGACGCCGGTGAGCAGCGTCGTCTGTCGGTTGGGGCGCAGTGCCCACGGACACGGACATGTCACTTCCCGTAGAGGAGTTTGACAGCTTCCTGGGCGACCACTTCGGAGGCGATCAGACCTCGCGACCGGGACCACTCGTTCGGGTCGACGTCGTAGGTCGCGTTGTTCTTCACCGCCGGAATGTCCTTCCACAGCGGACTCTTCTTCCACTGGTCCCGCAGCGTCGGTCCGTCGTTGGCCGCGATGAACATGATGTCCGGTTTGGTGACGACCAGTGTCTCCAGCGTGAGCGAGACCGACGCGTCCCCGGAACTGTCCGGCAGCGGTGACTTGATGCCGATCGCGGACAGGACTCCCGGGGTGTAGGCCTTCGGGGGGAACCCGGTGAAGCCCTTCTCCGAGGCGCGGACGAACAACGCCTTGCGGTTCTCGCCGGCCGGCGCCATCGCCTTCAGATCGGCCATCGTCTTGGCGTGCTCGGACAACCGGGTCTTCATCTGGTCGCACTTGTTCAGCGCGATGGCGGTCGACATCTCGCTGTCCAGCACCTGCTGGTAGTTGCCGTTCAGGCTGGCGTAGGCGATCGTCGGCGCGATCTTCGACAGCTGTGCGTAGATGGCCTTGTGCCGGCCGCTGTCGGCCACGATCAGGTCCGGTTTCAGGGCCGTGATCACCTGGATGTTCGGCGTCGCCCGCAGGCCGACGGACTTGTACGTGCCGACCTTGTCCCGTAGGGCGGGAATGATCCGCTTCGGCTGGTTGTCGTCGGCGACGCCGACCGGTGACATCCCGACCGCGACCAGCGCGTCGACGAACGAGTACTCCAGCGCCACCACCCGGGTCGGATTGCCGGTGATCGTGGTGCTGCCGAGGTCGTGCTTGATCGTGCGGGTCGGCTTGCCGCACTGGTCCAGGTTCACGTCCGGGCTGACGCCCTCGGCGGCGGCCGCGCGGTCGGCGTTCGGAGCCGCGCCGGTGGACGGCGAGGCGGAGCCGCCACAGCCGGCCAGGGCGACCGCGGCGGCGGTCAGGGTGACGGCGACGGCGAGACGCCGCAACCGCGAGGTTCGGTGGGACATGGCATTCGCTCCTGAGGTCGACAATGCCTTGCAGGGATGGGATTCATCCGGCCAGGGAGACGGAAGGGGTGCGGGACAGGGCCGGTTCGCCGACGTCCGGGCGGTCGGACGGACCGGGGCCGTCGTACAGGTTCCAGGGAGCCTGCTGGTAGCTGTTCGCGCAGGGCAGGCCGGGAGTCAGCCGGTACGTGCCAGTGGTCAGGTCGACCAGGCTGGACACGATCGTGGCGTAACGGTCGAGCTCGTGCCGGCGCGGATCGACGTGCTGGCAGACGGCGTTGGGATGACTGAAGTGGTCGCTCATCGTGGTCTGCACGATGGTCTCGACGGCCTTCTCGGTGGTGCCGTCGCGGCGGACCTGGTCCAGGCCCTCCTCGACGCGCGGCACCCGGTAGAGCGAATCCACCGAGAACGGCCGGTAGGTGTCCTCGAGCTGCGGTGGGACGAAGGCCTGGAAGTGGTTGCCGTGGACCAGCAGTCCGTCGGTCGGATACATCCAGCCATGCCGTCCGGGGGTGGTCTCGACATCGATGGCGAAACCGTCGCGGTGGGTGAGAAGCAGGTTGCTCGACAGGCTCTGGCGAACTCCGAAGACGACCTGCAGGGCGTCGTACAGGTCCCAGCTCTCCAGCACCATCCGGCGGACGAAGGTCCCCGGTACGGCGAGGCCGCGGCCGAAGCCGGCGCCCAGCCCGTTGGCGTTCAGGGACAGACCGGCCGAGTTCGCACCGTGCCGCGCGAGCTGACCGGCCTCGACGTGCCCGATCACCGTCGGCTTGCCCGGCTGGGAGATCCGCAGCAGCACGATGGTGTCGGCGACTCCGGCCCACAGGTCCCAGTTCTGCCCGGACCAGACGTGCCCGAGCGGATTGGCCGCCGGGAGGATCGCGAACGACGTACAGCCGTCGTCACCTCGGCCGTCGTCCTCGAACGGGTTGCCGCGGGTCAGTTCGCCGCGGCTGTTCAGCGCGAGGATCTCGGCGAACGTCCGGCCGGATCCCTCGGCGATCCCCCGGACCTCCTCCAGCAACTCGGGGGCGTGCGGCTCGATCACCGGGACCCAATGCGGAGCGCGCTCGAGGACCTCGGTCCAGGCCAGGCCGGTGGCCCGCGGGACGGACTCGGCGTAGAACCCCAGCGAGCGCTCGATCAGCGTCCGCGCGGCCTCGCCGTACTGGCGGCCGCGATCGCGGGCGTCGGCGCCGGAGATCTCGATGGTCGGAAGGTGTGCCACGGAAGTCGCTCCAGGGAGTGAGTGGTAGCTGGACACGCGCCGTTCGTTGTGTTCACTACGAATATTCGTCTGACGGTAGTGATTGCTACAATCCCTGTCAACGGGTCGGCTCATCGTTTACCTGCCGGTGACACAGCTGACCGGATGACATGATCTGCGTACTGATCTGCGTACTGACAGGAACGACTGGGAGCCGGAGGAGCCGATGTCCGAAACCAAGGCGCCCACCCTGCCGGAGCGGGTGGCGAGCCGGATCGACTCGTTGACCGCGACCGAGCGGAAGATCGCCGAGTACCTGTCGGCCCATCCCCAGGAGGCCGCGTTCTCGTCCGCCGAGGAGCTCGGCCGGGCCACCGGGACCAGCGACGCCAGCGTGGTCCGCACCGCCAAGGCCCTCGGCTTCGACGGCCTGCCGGGGCTGAAGCGGTCGCTACAGGGTGAGCTGCAGGCGCTGCTGAGCCCGGCGAACCGGCTCAGCAACAGCCTCGCGTCGTTCGACGACGGCGCCGAGGGCATCCTCACCGCGACCCTGCGCGACCACATGGAGCGGCTCGAGCAGGCCGAACGAAGCATCGACCCGCAGGCCTTCGCGCACGCCGTCGAGCTGATCGACTCCGCTCGCGAGACGATCATCTGCGGCTTCGCTGGCCTGGACGGTGTCTCGGCGTACACCGCGACCCACCTGACCCGCATCGGCCGCCGGGCCCGGGCGGCGTCCGACACCGGCTACCGGCTCGCCGACCGGTTGCTGATGCTCGGCCCCGAGGACGTGGTCGTGGTGATCGCCCACAACCGGATCATCGTGGAGACGCGCGTCATCCTCGATCTGTGTGCCGAGGTCGGCGCCCGCGCCGTGCTCATCACCGACACCCTCGGCGAGGCACTGCGCGACCAGGTCGACGCGGTGCTGTCGGCCCCGACGAGCCGTCCGGGGACCTTCACCAGCCAGGCGACCGTGCTGATCCTGCTCGAGGCGCTGGTGATCGCGGTGGCCGCGCGGGACCAGAACCGCTCGCTGCGGACGACCGACCGGATGAACCAGCTCCGCGAGGAGCTGATGGGCTTCTCCCGCGCCGACGAGGTGGCGCTGAACCTGCCGGCCGCGCGCCGCGACCGCAAGCGCGACGCCTAGATCTTGCCCTCGGTGCGCTCGTAGACGTCCGCCTCGAACTCCTCCAGCAGCCGCTCGCAGTCGGCCACCTTGGCCCTGGCCAGCTCCTTGCCGTCGGCATCCATCCAGTCGCGGTCCTCCACCTTGGCGAGCCAGCGGCGGAGCTTCTCCAGGTCCTGGCGGATCTCCTCGGCCTCCTCGAAGGTGTAGTTCTCCCGGAACCGCTCGAACTCGATCTCCTTGACGAACTTGGTCTCGCACTCCTCGACGATCTCGGCGTACTCCTTGGCCGACTGGACCCGGAAGCCCTCGACGAACTGCTCGCGGGCGTCGTCGTCCACCTCGGTCAGGGTCAGGAACACGCTCGAGCCACCCAGCTCGGTGACCCGCTCGCGGACCTTCTCCATCCCGGCCCGCAGCTCGCCGCGGTCCGGTAGCACGCACACGGCCTGCTGCACGTAGAACCCACCCAGGCGCTTGAGCTCCCGCCACACCGCGACCCGGGCCCGGGAAGACTCGCTCGGCACCTTGTAGATGAGCAGCAGCCAGCCCTCGGAGCTCTTGGTCTTGGTACGTCGGGTCGCCATGCCGGACAGGTTATCGGCTGACACAGGACCGCAGTCCGTCGACGAGGTACGGCATCACCTCCTGCCAGTCCGCGACCAGACCGACGTCACAGTGCGCGAAGATCTCCGCGGCCGGGTCGGTGTTGATCGCGACGACGGTCCCGGCGCGGCTTGCGCCGGCCAGGTGGTTCAGGCTGCCGGACAGTCCGACGGCCAGGTACAGGCGCGGGGCGACGCTCCGGCCGGTGATGCCGAGTTGGCGCCCGTGCGGGAGCCAGCCCTGGTCGGTCACCTTGCGGGTGGCGGCGAACTCCGCGTGGAGCAGAGCGCGGACGGGCTCCAGTTCGTCGTACTTCTCCGGCGGTACGCCGCGGCCGACGCCGATCACGACCTCCGCCCGGTCGAGCGCATCGCCGTCGTCTCCGGTACGTCGCTGGGTCCTGGTGATCGCGGCGTCGGGCTCGACGTGGAGGATGTGCTCCTCGAGCGGACGGTCCGCGCGTGGGGCGCGGAGCGGCAGGAGGCCGGTCCTGAGGGTGGCGATCTGCGGGGAACCGTGGCTGACGATCTCCGCGAGCGTGCCGCCACCGGACGGTTTCAGCCCGCTCAGCCGCCCGTCCTTGGCGGACAGGCTGACGAGGTCCGACATCAGCCCGGCGTCGAACGCGACTGCAAGCCGGGCCAGGACCTCGCGATCCCACGGCAATGCGGCACCCAACACAGCCCAGGGCGGCCGCGGTTCCATCCACTCCCACAGAGCCCGGGCCACGGACCGCGGTTCGTCGGCGTCCAGCGTCACAACCGAGTCAGCACCCCAGCAAGCAAGATCGCTGTCCCCGGCAGCCGATCTGACGGCGACCACCTCGCCACCAACCTCAGCGGCAAGCCCAGCAGCCGCCCCGAGCAAAGCACGCGTCCCCTCCACCGGCCCCGGCCCAACCAACACCGCTACCCGCGCCGCGGCGGGCGCAGCGGTGGAGGCCACGGCGGGCTCCTCGTCTGTTCCTCCGCCGCGACGCCCGGAGGGCGTCGCCTTGTGAGGGGCGACAGGTTCTGGGTGGGTGGTGATGGGGGCGGTGAAGCAGCCGCGGGTGAGGAGTTCGGCGATTGCGCGGTCGGCCTGGATCTGGGGTTGGCCGCGGAAGATGACGGGGTTGCGGGTGCGGGGGGCGGGGTGGACCTGG
This sequence comes from Kribbella jejuensis, assembly GCF_006715085.1. Taxonomy (NCBI): domain Bacteria; kingdom Bacillati; phylum Actinomycetota; class Actinomycetes; order Propionibacteriales; family Kribbellaceae; genus Kribbella; species Kribbella jejuensis. The sequence goes on from NZ_VFMM01000001.1 coordinate 1,820,969, forward strand.
GCGACCTTGGTCGGGCTGGCCGCCAGGCCCCACGAGCCTTCGGTGAGGTCGGCCGTGGTGACCCGGCGGACCGTGTCGGGAGACGGCCAGGTGTCGGCAGGAGCCTTGGCGGGGTCACAGGAGCGTTCGGCTACTGCGACGACCGCGGGGAGGTCGATGGCGACCGATTCCGTCCCGGTGTCGTACTGAACGGTGGTCCGCAGCCGGCCGTCGACCGGATCCAGAGTCAGCACCGGACCGGTGAACGGCAGGCCGAGGAGTTCGGCGAGCATCGCGCCGACGGCTCCGGTGCTGCCGTCGACCGAACTGTTGCCGACCAGGATCAGATCGGGCGGATCGTCGAGCAGCCGGATCGTGGCGGCCAGCGCGCGAGCGGTCACCAAACAGTCCGATCCGGCCAGCGCCGGATCCGACAACTGCACCGCATCGTCGACACCCCACGCCAGCGCCTCACGCAGTACGTCGACGGCAGCAGGCGGGCCCATGGTGATCGCCGTACTGCGGCCACCTGTCGCATCCGCCAGCCGCACCGCCTGTGCCACGGCCCGGCGGCACCACGGGTTCATCTCTGCGACCGCACCGGCCCGTTCGAGCCGGCCGTCGGCGTCGAGACGGCCGCTGTGGTCGCCCTTGGGCACCTGCTTCACCAGGGCCGTGACCACGAGACTCATGACAAGCCTGTCCCGACCGCCAGCCCGATCGCGAACGTGACCGCGGCCGAGATGCCCCCGAGGAGCAGCTGCCGTCCACCGCCGTACCAGAACGGACGGGCGGTGATCTTGCCGACGATGCCGCCGGTGACGACCAGACCGAGCGCGCTCAGCAGCAACGCCGGCAGCACCGAGCCGGCCCCGAAGAAGAACGGCAGCAGCGGGATCACCGCACCGATCGCGAAGGCCGCGAACGACGAGCCGGCCGCGACCCACGGCGACGGCAGATCGTTGGGGTCGACGCCGAGCTCTTCCCGCACGTGCACGTCGAGCGCGACCGCCGGGTTGGACGTCAGCTCGCGCGCGACCTCGGCCGCGAGCTCCGGACGCAGCCCCTTGGCCTCGTACATCATCGCGAGCTCGCGCTCTTCTTCTTCCGGGTGGATCTCGAGCTCGCGCCGCTCGACCGCGATCTCGGCCTGCATCAACTCGGTCTGGGACGACACCGAGGTGAACTCGCCGGACGCCATCGAGCACGCACCGGCGACCAGCCCGGCCAGCCCGGTCATGATCACGACCTTTCCGGTCGCGCCGCCGCCGACCACACCGGCGACCAGGGCGAAGTTCGAGACCAGGCCGTCCATCACGCCGAACGTCGCCGGCCGCAGCCAGCCACCGGTCACATCACGATGCGAGTGGTGGATCTCGGGGGTTTCGGTTTCCGCAACATCCGCGGTCATCAGAGACAGTCCTTCCGCAGGGTAGGTGAGCCTTGCCGCACCAAGGTTTGCGTAACCTCAGTTAAATTGCATCACCTGTTACACAAGTCTATTCGTTACTTCTGGCTGGCGCCAACGGCACCACGGTCCGCGGCCGACAGGTGCTGCACGGTCACTCCGGTGGCGGTCATCGTGCGAGTCACCGCGCGGCCGCCGTAGACCCAGTAGATGACCAGCTCGTCGCTGCCACGGTTGACGAACTGATGGGGTACGCCGGCCGGCACCCAGGTCGCGTCACCCGCCTCCAGGTCGATCCGTTCGCCGTCGATCACCGCGGTCGCCTGCCCGGCGAAGACCAGTACCGATTCCTCCACGTTGTGCGAGTGCATCGGAATCTCGGTGCCCACGGCAAAGATCGTCGTCCCGGTGGTGATCCGGTTCGCGTCGGTGTTCCACGCGCCGACGTACGGGACGGTACGGACGCCGCTGCCGCGGTCGAAGACCTCGGTCTGATCCGGCCGGATCACCAGCCGGGGCGGGGGTTCCGGGGACCAGACGGTCTTGACGTTCATGAACTCGCGCATCCCGTGGACGCCGAGTTCACGGCCGTACCCGGACTGCTTGATCCCGCCGAACGGCAGCCGCGGATCCGACGCCACCATCGCGTTCACGAAGACCGCACCGGCGTCGATGCGCCGTACCAGGTCTGCGGACCGCTCGGGTGAGGTCCACAGTGATGCACCGAGACCGAACTCGGTCTGGTTCGCCAACCGGATCGCCTCGTCGGCATCAGCGGCCCGGACGACCGCCGCGACCGGACCGAACGTCTCCTCGTCGAACGCCGCCATTCCCGGCAGCACGTGGTCGAGAACGGTCGGCAGGTAGTAGTAGCCCGGCCCGGCCGGGGCTCCCCCACAGACGAGGGTGGCTCCGGCTTTGACGGTACGGCGTACCTGGTCGTGCAACGTGTCGCGCAGACCGTCACGGGCGAGCGGGCCGAGCGTCGTCTCGCGCTGCAGTGGATCGCCGACGACGAGATTCTCGATCTCGGCGGTGAAGAGACCGACGAACTCGTCGGCGACGGACTCCTCGACGATCAGCCGTTTGGCGTTCACACAACTCTGGCCGGTGTTGAGGAACCGCGCCTTCACCGCGGCCCGAGCGGCCGCTGCGAGGTCGGCGTCGGCGAGGACGACGAACGGGTCGGATCCGCCGAGCTCGAGGACCTGCTTCTTCAACGCCCGACCGGCCTGGGTCGCGATGATCCGGCCGACCTCGGTGGAACCGGTGAACGTCACTGCGGCGATCCGGTGGTCGGTGATCAGCGCGGCGACCTGTTCGGTCTCGACCAGCGCGACCCCGATCAGGCCGCTCGGCATTCCGGCGTCGGCGAGGACCGACTCGATCGCCAGCGCGCACTGCGGCACGGTGTTCGCGTGCTTCAGGATCGCGCCGTTGCCGGCCGCGAGGGCGGGGGCGGCGAAGCGGAAGAACTGCCAGAACGGGAAGTTCCACGGCATCACGGCGAGGACGACGCCGAGTGGTTCGACCTCGATCCGGCCCTGGGCGGTGACCTGCTCGGCGGCGAGGAAGCCTTCGGCGTTGGCCGCGTAGTACTCGCAGGTGATCGCGCACTTCTCGATCTCGGCCTCGGCCTCGGTGATCGGCTTGCCCATCTCGGTGCTGATCAGCTGCGCGAGGCCGTCCTTGCGCGCGCGCAAGGTGTCGGCGATCGACTGCAGCAGTGCGGTACGTTCGTCCACGGAGGTCAGCCGCCAGTTGCTCTGGGCAACCAGTGCGGCGCCGAGCAGGCGGTCGACGCGGTCTTCGTCGTACGGCTCGAAGCTCGCGAGTTGCTCGCCGGTGGCTGGGTTGATCGAGGCGATCACAGGGTCTGCCCTTCGCTGAGTCTGTGCAGGACGTAGGGGAGTACGCCGCCGTGCTGGTAGTAGTCGTGTTCGCGGGGTGTGTCGAGGCGGACGCGGAGCCGGTACGTGCGGCCCGCGGACCGCGCGGTGGCGAAGCCGTCGTCGTGCAGCTCGATGTCGATGGGGTCCTCGCCGGTCAGGTCGCCGCCTTCACCGGGCAGGAACTCGAGCGGGAGGATGCCGAGACCGACGAGGTTGGAGCGATGGATCCGTTCGAACGACTGCGCCAGGACTGCGCGAATGCCCAGCAACGCAGGGCCTTTGGCGGCCCAGTCGCGCGACGAGCCGGTTCCGTATTCCTTGCCTGCGACGACAACCATGGGTACGCCGGCGGCTCGGTAGGCCATCGCGGCGTCGTAGATCGAGATGATGGCGCCGTCGGGACCCCGGGTCAGCGGGCCTTCGACGTCGACGAGCTGGTTGCGCAGGCGAACGTTGCCGAAGGCACCGCGCATCATCACCTCGTGGTTGCCGCGGCGGGAGGCGTAGGTGTTGAGCTCGGTCACGCCGAGATCTCGCAGGTAGCGTCCGGCGACACTGTCCGGCGGGATGGCGCCGGCCGGTGAGAGGTGGTCGGTCGTCACGGAGTCCCCGAGCCGCACCAGCGCGCGGGTCCCGGTCAGGTCGCCGGTCGGTCTGGTGAAATAGTCCGGTCGGCGGAGGTACGTCGAGTTGCCCCAGGCAAACGTCTCGCCCGGCGGGGCGTCCAGGTTCTGCCACCGTTCGTCGCCGGTGAACAGGTCGTCGTACGCGTGCTCGAACAGTTCGGGCACGAGCACGTCCCGCAGTACCGCGTCGATCTCGGCCGGTTCGGGCCAAAGGTCACGCAGGTACATGTCATCGCTCAGCGGCTCGGTCAGCAGGTCGATGTCGATCCGCCCGGCCAGCGCGTACGCGATCACCAACGGCGGCGAAGCGAGGTAGTTGAGCCGCACGTCGGACTGGATCCGGCCTTCGAAGTTCCTGTTCCCCGACAGCACGGCCGCGACCGTCAGATCCTGCTCGCGCACGGTCCGCGCGACGTCGTCGATCAACTCACCCGACGCGCCGATACACGTCATACAACCGAATCCGGTCAGGTGGAATCCCAGCTTCTCCAGGTACGGCGTCAGACCGGCCGCCTGCAGATAGTCCATCACCACCCGCGACCCCGGCGACAACGTCGTCTTCACCCAGGGTTTGCTCACCAACCCGCGCTCCACAGCCTTCTTCGCCAGCAACCCGGCCCCGACCATCACCGCCGGGTTCGACGTATTCGTGCAGGAGGCGATAGCGGCAACCACCACAGCCCCATGCCCCACGGCCGAGTTGGTGCGGGTGCCGGGCGGTAGTTCGTCTTCGGCGGCTTGTTTCGTGTGAGTCAGCGGGATGCGTTGGTTGGGGCGGCGGGGGCCTGCGATGGAGGGGACGATGGTGGACAGGTCCAGCTCGACGTGTTCGTCGTACCGCAGCTCGGCTGCGGGGTCGTGCCACAGGCCCTGCTCCCGAGCGTAGGACTCGACCAGGGCGACCTTCTCCGCCGAGCGGTTGGTGAAGCGGAGGTAGTCGAGGGTGCGGTCGTCGATCGGGAAGTACGCCACGGTGGAACCGAACTCGGGGCACATGTTCGCGATCGTGGCCCGGTCGGTGACAGGAAGCCCGGCGAGCGCCGGACCGGTGAACTCGACGAACTTGCCGACGACTCCATGCGCACGCAGCGTCTCGGTGATGGTGAGGACCAGGTCGGTCGCCGTGACACCGGCCGGCAGCACCCCCGTGACCGACACACCGACGACCGGCGGCAGCACCATCGAGACCGACTGACCGAGCATCGCGGCCTCAGCCTCGATACCGCCGATACCCCAGCCGAGGACGCCGAGGCCGTTCACCATCGTGGTGTGCGAGTCGGTCCCGAGACACAGATCCGGGAACACCTGACCGTCACGCTCGTCGACGACCCGCGCCAGATGCTCCAGGTTGAGCTGATGCATGATCCCGGCTCCGGGCGGGACCACCTTCAGCTGCCGGAACGTCTGCTGTCCCCAGCGCAGGAAGCGGTACCGCTCGGCGTTCCGCTCGTACTCGCGGGCCACGTTCAGCCGCAACGCGTCCGGCCGGCCGAACACATCAGCGATCACCGAGTGGTCCACCACGAGCTCCGCCGGGATCACCGGATCGACCAGCGCCGGATCCTTGCCCAGCGCAACCATCGCGTCCCGCATCGCCGCGAGGTCGACGAGTACGGGTACACCGTTCGTGTCGTGCAGGAAGACCCGGGACGGGTACACCTCCAGCTCACCGGTGATCCCCGGCTCCCAGTTCCGCAGTACGTCGCTCGCCGTACCGTGCCGCAGCGCGTTCTCCAGCAGGATCCGCAGCGTGCGGGGCAGGTGATCGGGTGCGATGCCCGCGAGCCGCTGGATCACGTCAGCTCACCGATGACGGCCTCGGCGAAGGCCGACGTACCAACTGTTCCGCCGAGGTCGGCAGTTCGCGTACCCCGGGCGACGGTGGCCCGGAGCGCCTGGTCGATCAGGCCGGCCGCGTCGGTCGCACCGAGCCAGTCGAGCAGCATCGCGCCGGAGGCGATCATCGCGGTCGGGTTCGCCAGACCGCGGCCGGCGATGTCCGGCGCCGAGCCGTGCGCGGCCTGGGCCATCGCCCGGTCGAGCGAGGCGTTGATGGACGGCGCGATGCCGAGCGAGCCGGCCAGTTCGCCGGTCAGGTCGGACAGGATGTCGCCGAACATGTTCTCGGTCACGAGTACGTCGAAGTCCGCGCCGTGCCGGACCAGGTGGACGGTCATCGCATCGATGTGGAAGTCGTCGACCTGTAGTTGCGGGTAGTCGGCCGCGATCTCCCGGCAGATCTCCCGGAAGAGGCCGGTCGTGGTCCGCAGCACGTTGGCCTTGTGCACGATGGTCAGGTGCCGGCGCCGCCGGAGCGCGAGCTCGCACGCCTGCCGCGCGATCCGCTCGATCGCCGGCCGGGTGAAGATCCCCATCGCGATCGCGACGTCCTTGGTGGGCATGAACTCGCCGGTGCCGCGGTAGGTGCTGCGGTCGGCGTAGAAACCCTCGGTGTTCTCGCGCACGACCACCAGGTCGAGCCCGGGCACCAGCGCGGGCGTCCCCTCGAAGGCCCTCGCCGGCCGGATGTTCGCGAACAGGTCGAAGTGCTTGCGGAGGAACCCGCTCGGGTTCAGCCGGGCCCGGTGCGCGGCCGGGTACGACGCACTGTCGTGCGGACCGAGCAACCACCCGTCGAGTTTGTCCAGTGTCTCGACCGTGACGTCGGGCAGCGCACTGCCGTGCGTCTCGATCGCCGCGGCGCCGACCGGAAGCGGCACCCACTCGACCGGCTCTGCGCCCGTCGCATTCAGCGCCGCGTCGAGCACCTGGACCGCTGCCGGAACGATTTCCGGCCCGATGCCGTCGCCGTCGAGGACTCCCAGTCGATACGCCATGAGCACGAGTGTGAGTCGTTATAACGACTCACGTCAAGGATACCGTTGCGGTCGTCTCGCGCCTTGATATGCTGCGATCCGGCGTTATAAGCGATCGGAGGTAGGTGTGACGAAGGCGGAGACTGCCTACGAGCTCGTCCGCGACCAGGTGCTGCGCGGCGATCTGCTGCCGGGTGCGGTCATCCCGCAGGCCGCACTCGCCCGCGAGCTCGGTGTGAGCACCACCCCGTTGCGCGAGGCGCTGCGCCGGCTGATGACCGAAGGACTGGTCGAGCTGGACGCACACCGCGATGCTCGCGTCACCCGGTTGACCCTCGAGGAGGCGCGGGACCTGATCGAGGTACGCCGCTCGCTCGATCCGCTGGCGGCCGGCCTGGCAGCAGAACGCCGTACTCGCGAGGACCTCGCGCTGATCCGGCAGACGGCCGACGAACTGCGGCCGCTGCGCACCGATCCCGGACCGGCGGAACTGCTCACGCACCGGCGGTTCCACGTGGCGATCTACACGGCCTCGCACAACCAGTTGCTGATCCAGAGCCTGGACAGCCTGTGGGACAAGGCCGACCGGTACCGGCGGCTCGCCCTCGAGGACGGCCGGACCGAGTCTGACCTGGACCGCACGCACTCCGAGCACCGCGCCCTCGTCGATGCGATCGCCGCCGGCGACTCCGCCACCGCCACGACGGTCATGCTGGCCCATGTCGAAGCCAGCCTCGGCGCCCGCGCGGTGGCCCAGCTCACGTCCGCGGCCGCGGAGCCCGCGGCCCGCTCACTGCGGGGCATCCGAGGAGGACGCGCATGACCGGCGCGCTGTGGACCGGTTTCCGCCACCGCGAGGTCGATACCAACGGCTGGTCGACATTCTGGCGACTGGATCCGCGTGGTCACGACTTCGGTCTGAGCGACTGGATCGGCGCCCCGGACCGCCCGGGCCACCGACTGTGGGAACGTGCCGCGACACCAGCCGGAGTACGTGCGGCCTGGCGTACGTCGGCCGCGCGGGTCGAGCTCGACGTACGTGCCGGCCTCGGCATCTATGCGCGGTTGGCGCCCGTCGATGTGCTGGTCGACGGCGAGCTGCACCACCGGTGCGAGCTTCGCGAAGGTGAGCAGACGTTGCGGATCGCGCTGCCGGCACGCACGTCCACGGTGGAGATCTGGCTGCCACAGTCCGGATCGATCGCGGTCCGGGAGCCGGCATTCGACGGCGCCGCCGAGCCGATCGCGCCGAGCGGACCGCGATGGATCACCTACGGCAGCTCGATCACCCAGTGCAGCGGCGCCGCCGGACCGTCGGAGACCTGGCCTGCCTTGGTCGCCCGGCGGCACGGCTGGGATCCGATCGTGCTCGGGCTGTCCGGGGAGTGCCATCTCGACCCGATCGCGGCGCGGACGATCCGCGACACCCCGGCGGAGCTGATCTCCCTGTGCCTCGGCATCAACATCTACGGCGGAGCGACGTACTCCGGACGCACGTTGCCCAGCGCGGTCGAGGCGTTCGTCGCAACAGCCCGCTCCGGACACCCGCGGACGCGGGTCGTGGTGATCACTCCCCTGCTGGTCCCGGACCGGGAGGGCGAAGCCAACGCGGTCGGCCTGACCCTCGACGACGTCCGCGACTGTGTGACGCGCGGCGCTCAGGTCGATCCTGCCGTCGAGGTGATCGACGGCAGGAAGATCCTGACCACCGACGAAGCCCGGGCCTTGTACACAGACGGTCTGCACCCGGGCCCCGACGGCTACCGCTTGATCGGCGAGCGTCTCGGCGAGCTACTCACGCCGGCCTGATCATTCCGTGGCGCTCAGGCTGGTGCCCAGGGCCTGCCAGTCGAGGACCGGGGCGGCCAGGTGGCTGATGGTGGCGAGGAGGCCCAGGCGGGCGGCGCGAAGGTCCGGCTCCTTCGCCATCACGAGGATGTCGTCGAAGAACGCGTTCACCGGCTCGACCAGGACCGACGTGGCGGTGACGAAGTCGGCCAGACCTGTCGGCGCCTGGCCGATCTTCTGGACTGCCTCGTGCAGTGCGACCTCGGCCGGCTCGGTCAGCTTGCTCGCGTCGTACGTCGGCTCCGTGCCCTCCGGGACGATCCGCCGAACCCGCTGCAGCACCGCGACCAGATCGGCGAACTCGGCGTTCCCGACGAGCTCCTGCAGCGATTTCAGGGTCTCGTCCGCCGCCGCCGGAGCGGTTGCCAGCGGCAACACCGCGGCCACCTGCAGGTGGTCGTCGCCACGATCGAGCAGCTGCTGCTCGTACCGCCGTACGGTGAACTCGGCAACGTCCTCCAGCGACTCCGCCGGTACGTCGATGCCCTGGGCACCGATCTCCGCCGCGGCGGCCTGCAGGCCGATCGGCACGGTGATGGCACTCAGCGTTGGGTGCTCGCGCAGGATCGCGACCACCCCCGCGGCCGCCCGCCGCAACGCGAACGGGTCCGAGCTACCGGTCGGCTTCGCCCCGACAGCGAACAACCCGGCGAGCAGATCGAACCGGTCCGCCAGCGCGAGCAGCGCACCCGGAGTCGTGGACGGGACCGGATCACCGGCCGACCGCGGCAGCTCCATGTCGAACAGTGCCTGCGCGACCGCGTCGCTCTCGCCCGCCCGCTTGGCGTACTCCCGCGCCATCGTGCCGGCCAGGCTGGTCAGCTCGACCACCATCTGCGACCCGAGGTCGAACTTCGCCAGCTCCGCGGCGCGCTGCAACGTGGTCAGCTCGTCGCCGGTGAGATCGATAATCGCGGCCAGCTTCAGCGCGATCCGGCCGATCCGCCCGGCGCGGTCCGCCATCGACCCGAGCCGCTCCTCGAAGGCCAGCTTCTCCAACTCGGCCTTCATCGACTCCAGCGGCGTGTCGAGGTCGGCCCGCCAGAAGAACGCGGCGTCCTCGTAGCGGGCCCGCAGTACGGCCTCGTTGCCGGCCCGGACCACGTCCTCGTCCACCGAACCGTTGGCCACGGCAACAAAGTGCGGGAGCAACTTCCCGTCGTGGTCCCGCACCGGCAGGTACCGCTGGTGCTTGCGCATCACGGTGGTCAGGATCTCGCTCGGCAGGTCCAGGTATTCCGGGGCGAACCCGCCCAGGATCGGCGTCGGCTCCTCGATCAGGTTGACGATCTGGTCGACCAGCGCGGCCTCACCGTCGACGTCCACAGTGCCCTGCACCTTCGCGGACAGGTCGGCCGCGGCCTCGACGATCGTCGCGCGGCGCCGGGCCGGGTCGGCCTCGATGCCGTGGATCCGGAGCAGGTCCAAGTACCCCTCGGCGGACGCGATCTCGACCTTCGGCTGCGCGGCGGTCCGGTGCACCCGCGTCGTACGGCCGGCGGCCAGGCTGGAGACGGAGACCGGGACGATCTCGTCGCCGAGCAGCGCGACCAGCCAGCGGATCGGCCGGGTGAAGGACAGCTTGGCGTCGTTCCACCGCATGTTCTTGTCCGAGCGCAGGCCGGCGACGATCTCGCTCAGTACGCCGCTCAGCACCTCGGCCGCACCACGACCCGGGTCCGGCTTGGTGACCGCGACGTACTCGACGCCGTCGACCTCGAGATCGTGCAGCTCGCTCTCGTCGACCTTCTGCCCGCGGGCGAACCCGGCGGCGGCCTTCGTGAGGTTGCCGTCGGCGTCGTACGCAGCCGACTTCCGCGGACCGCGCACGACTCGCTCCGCGTCCGGCTCACCCGCGTGCACGGAGGCCACGAACGCGACCACCCGGCGCGGCGTCGCGTACGTCGTGATCTTGCCGTGCTCGAGCCGCGTCGCGGCCAGCTTCTCCTCCAGTGCGGCCTGCACTGCCGCCGCGGTCTTGGTGACCTCGGACGGCGGCATCTCCTCGGTGCCGATCTCGAAGGTCAGCTGCCGGGTCCCACTGATCACCGGGAACTCGGTCGGCTCCGGCGCCGCCGGCGGCAGCTCCGCGAGACCGAGCGGGTGCTCCAGTTCCGCGCGGCGCTCGGCCCACAGCCGCGAGACCTCGCGCGCGAGCGTGCGCATCCGGCCGAACGCCTTCGCGCGTTCCGTCGTACTCACAGCACCGCGGGCGTCCAGGACGTTGAACGTGTGCGAACACCGCAGTACCTGGATGTGTGCCGGCACCGGGAGCCGGTCGTCGATCATCCGGCGGGCCTCGTTCGCGTACTCCTCGAACAGCCGCTTCTGCGACTCGACGTCCGCGTCGTCGAGGTAGTACCGGCTCATCTCGTACTCGGCCTGGCCGAAGGCCTCGCCGTACGAGATGCCCGGCGCGTAGGCGATGTCCTTGAAATGCGAGACGCCCTGCAGCGCCATCATGATCCGCTCGATGCCGTAGGTGATCTCCACCGACACCGGGTCCAGCGTCATCCCGCCGGCCTGCTGGAAGTACGTGAACTGGGTGATCTCCAGTCCGTCCAGCCAGACCTCCCAGCCGAGACCCCAGGAACCGGTCGCCGGGTTCGCCCAGTTGTCCTCGACGAAGCGCACGTCGTGCGCATCGATGTCGATCCCGAGCGCCTCGAGGCTGTCCAGGAACAGTTCCTGCGGGTTGCCCGGGTCCGGCTTCAGCACGACCTGGAACTGGGTGTGGGTCTGCAACCGGTTCGGGTTCTCGCCGTAGCGGCTATCGTCCGGCCGGACACTCGGCTCGACGTACGCGACCCGCCACGGCTCGGGACCGAGCACCCGCAGGATCGTTGCCGGGTTCAGCGTTCCGGCACCGACCTCGGTGTTGAACGGCTGCACGACCATGCAGCCCCGATCGGTCCAGTACTTCGTCAGCGCGAGCAGCGCGTCCTGCATGGTGAGCACAGCAAACCTCATGCCATCGTCTGGGGGTTTCCGGTCACGAAGTCTATTCGCTGCGTGTCGGTGCTATTCCCCGGATTGCCAGAGTGAGCAGTCGGGCAGCCTGATCGGGGTCGTCGCCGCTGGCCAGCGAGATGCCGTTGGCCAGCTTGAGCAGGTCCTCGATGCGGGTGTCCTCGGGTACGACGTCCTCTTTTTGAGCGCGGTCGAGGAGCTTCCGGCCGGCGGTCAGCAGGCGGGCGTGGGCGTCCGAACCGCAGTCGCCGCTCATCACCAGCGCCGTCGCCAGACCGCGGCTCCCGGTCGCGTGCGCCACCACGGTGTGCAGCCAGGACGTCAACGCCTGCAGGGGATCCGGGTCGTCCAGCAGCTCGGTGGCCTGTGCGCAGACCGCGTCGATACTGCTCCGGAAGACCGCCTCCAGCAGGGCGATCCGGCCCCCGAAATGCCGATGCAGCGTCGCCGAGCCGACCCCGGCACGCCGGGCGATCTCCTCCAGCGAGGCGTCCGCGCCGTACTGCCCGACCACCTCGGCCGCAACCGCCACCAAGCGATCGCGGTTGCGCTGCGCGTCAGCTCGCATCTCGTCTTTTCCTTGCGTAACCGGGGTGGGCCCCCATATCGTACCGGACATAAATGGGGGGCAACCCCACTTAAATCTTCAGGAGACCGTTCGATGCGTATTGGTATGGCTTTCGGCGACGTCCGCGGACCGAGCCCGCTCCCCGTGATCACCCGCCAGATCCACGAGGCAGCCGCAGCCGGGGTGCGGTCGGCGTGGATCTCGGACGGGGTCGGCTGGGACGCCCTGACCGCCCTCGCCGCCGTCGGGCCGGTCCCGCCTGGGTTGGAGCTCGGCACCGCGGTCGTCCCGTTCCCCCAACGGCACCCGCTACTGCTCGCCCGCCAGGTCCTCACCACCCAGGCGGCCTTGGGCCACCCCCTCACGCTCGGCATCGGCGCCGGCATCGCCCGGATGGTCGAGACGATGTACGGCTTCCCGACAACCCGCCCGGCCGCGCGCCTCCGCGAGTACTTGGAGGTCCTCCACCCCCTGCTCCAGGGCAAACCGGTCGACCACCACGGCGAGTACTACACGGCAGTAGCCGAGCTGACCCGACCCACAGCCGGCCCCGGAGCCGGCGCCGACGGAGTCGGCCTGCCGGCCCCATCGGTTCTGGTGGCTGCGCTTGGGCCGGTGATGTTGAAGGTGGCGGGCGAGTTGGCGGCCGGGACGGTCACCTGGATGACCGGGCCGCGGACGCTCGGCGAGCATGTGGTGCCGGTGATCACGCGGGCGGCAGGTGGGCGGGTGCCGCGGGTGGTGGCGGGGTTTGCGGTGTGTTTGACATCGGACGAGGACGCCGTACGGGCGCGGTTCGGGGCGGAGTTCGCGCTGGCGGGGCAGGTGCCCGAGTACCGGGCGATGCTCGACCGGGAAGGGGCCGCGGGGCCGGCCGACGTACTGCTGGTCGGGGACGAGGCGGCGATCGCCAAGCAGCTCGACCGGATCCGCGACGCCGGCGCCACCGACGTGATGCTGGCGCCGATCGGCACAGCGGACGAACAACGCCGTACGACTGAGTTCTTGTCTACTATCGGCGGGTGACGGTTACTGATGCCGGTGGGGTGGTCGACGCGGTTTGGAGGATCGAGTCGGCTCGGATTATTGCGGGTGTTGCGCGGATCGTGCGGGACGTGGGGCTGGCGGAGGAACTGGCTCAGGATGCGCTGGTGGCGGCGCTGGAGCAGTGGCCCGAGTCGGGCGTACCGAAGAATCCGGGCGCCTGGTTGATGGCGATCGCGAAGCGCCGGGCGATCGACCTGATCCGGCGCAAGGAGACCTACCAGCGCAAGCTCGCCGAGCTGGGACACGAGCTTGAGATCGACGGCGACTCTGTCGAGGACGATGTCGAGGCGATTCTCGAGGACCACATCGAGGACGACTTGCTCCGCCTGGTGTTCACCGCGTGCCACCCGGTACTCACGATGGACGCCCGCGTCACGCTGACGCTCAAGCTGCTCGGCGGCCTGAAGACCGACGAGATCGCCCGCGCGTTCCTCGCCCCGGAGGCGACGATCGCCCAGCGCATCGTCCGGGCCAAGCGCAACCTCGCGAAGGCCGGGGTCCAGTTCGAAGTACCGTCCGGCCCCGACCTGCTCGACCGCCTGCAATCGGTCCTCGAAGTCGTCTACCTCATCTACAACGAGGGGTACTCCGCGACCGCCGGCGACGACTGGATGCGCCCGGCGCTGTGCAACGAGGCGATGCGCCTGGGCCGGCTGCTCGTCGAGCTGATGCCGACCGAACCCGAAGTACTCGGCCTGCTCGCCCTGATGGAGCTCCAGTCCTCCAGAGCGAACGCCCGCACCGGCCCCGACGGGGAACCGGTACTGCTGCTCGAACAGGACCGCCGCCGCTGGGACCGCCTGCTGATCCGCCGCGGCCTCGAAGGCATCGAGCGCGCCTGGGCCCTGGAGAAACCACCCGGCCCGTACCTGCTCCAGGCCGCGATCGCCGCCTGCCACGCCCGCGCCGCCGACCCCGACGACACCGACTGGGCCCGGATCGCGGGCCTGTACGCCGTCCTCGCGCAAGTCACGCCGTCGCCGGTGATCGAGCTCAACCAGGCGGTCGCGATCTCGATGGCGTTCGGCCCAGAACGCGGACTGCAGGCCGTCGACCTGCTTGCCGACGACCCGTCGCTGCAGGACTATCACCTGCTCCCGAGTGTCCGCGGCGACCTGCTGTTCAAGCTCGGCCGCCTGGACGAGGCCCGTGCCGAGTTCGAGAAGGCGGCCGCGCTCACCCGCAACGAGCGCGAACGCAAACTCCTGCTCGAACGCGCCGCCGCCTGCTGACCGCTCCGAACACTACTTGTGCCGGCGAGCCATCCACGCCGCAGCAGCAACGCCGAGGGCGAACGCACCGCCGACCGCAGCGACGGCCCTCGGGTGCCGCTTACCGACCGCCGGCAACTCCTTGACTGCACCAGGCACCTGCTTCACAGCACCAGGCACCTGCTTCACCGCACCGGGCACCTGCTTGACCGCCTGCTCCGCGGTCTGCTTGACCGCCTGACCGGCATGCCCCGCGGTTTCCTTCACCGCCTGCCCGGCGTGCCCGGCGGTCTGCTTCATCGTCTGCCCGGCGTGGCCCGCGGTCTCCTTCATCCGGTGTGGAACGTTGAGGCGCCGGCTCAGCTCCTGCACGGTGTCAGCCAGGTGCTGCCGGGTCTGTTCGAGATCGACGCGCAGCGTCTCGCTCTCGGACATCGGCTCGCGGTGCGCTCCGTTCTTGGTGGTACTCACGAAATGACCTTCCCTTCCGGATGGTGCCCCTTGAGTGCTTCCAGGTCGTCGTGCATGCCGTCGACGGCACGGGTCGGCACCGGCGGACCGGCACGCGTCACGTGCCGCTTGCCGAGCAACGCCGCCACGGCCGCGATCGCGAACAACACAGCGGCCACGATCAGCGCCGACAACCAGGCGGGCAGCGCGGTCGCGAGTCCGAGGATCGCGGCGGCGATCAGTGCGCCGAGGCCGTACAGCGCCAGCGTGCCCGCCCCGCCGAACAAACCGGCGCCGACGCCGGCCTGCTTGCCCTTCTGTTTGAGCTCGACCTTGGCGAGTTCCAACTCGTCACGAACCAGCCGGCTCAGGTCGCTGGTCGCCTGGCTGACCAGTGCCCCGACGTGCGTGCTCTCCTCGATCGGTCCGGCCCGGTGCCGGACGATCTCCGGACGTGTCGTCATGATCGCCTCCCGTGTTCGGCTTCACGCCCGGTACCCAGATCACGTTCCGGCACGCGCGAGTATCCGAATCGAAGTGATCTGGGTCACACCCTGTCGATGACTACCCGGCACGGTCGACGCACGGGTGAACACTTCGACAGTTCGACAAGGAGTCAGGAAATGAACACAGTGGTTTCCAAGGACGGTACGACGATCGCGTACGACCGGCGCGGCACCGGCCCAGCCCTCGTACTGGTCGACGGAGCGCTCTGCTCCCGCGCACAAGGCCCGATGCCGGCCCTCGCCGAGGCGCTCGCGGACCGCTTCACCGTCTACAACTACGACCGGCGCGGGCGCGGCGACTCCGGCGACGCCGGTGAGTACGCCGTCGACCGCGAGATCGAGGACCTGGCCGCGGTGATCGAGGCGGCGGGCGGGTCGGCGTACGTCTACGGCTCGTCGTCCGGTGCGGCGCTCGCGCTGCGGGCGACGGCCGCAGGGCTGCCGGTCGAGAAGCTCGTCGCGTTCGAGCCGCCGTACGTCGTCGACGACAGCCGCAAGCAGATCCCGCGCACCTGGGCCGCGGACCTCGAGGCGCTGGAGCCGGCCGCGGCGATCAAGTACTTCTTCACCAAGGGCATCGGGTTGCCGGCCGCGTTCGTCACGATGATGAAGCTGATGCCGGCGTGGAAGCCGATGAAGGCGCTGGCGCACACGCTGCCGTACGACGCTCAGGTGCTCGGCACGAACTGCTTCGGGGATCCGATGGACGCGGCGCAGTGGGCGCCGATCGACCAGCCGGTCCTGGTGGTCAACGGCGGGAAGAGCCCGGCGTGGATGAAGACCTCGACCCGCGCGCTCGCGGCCGCCGTACCGGGTGCGCGGCACACCGAGGTGCCGGGGCAGAACCACGTGATCAAGGCGTCGGCGATCGCTCCGGTGATCGCGGACTTCTGCCAGTGAACCGCCAGGCCATCACAATCGCGCCCGCCCGCCCGCGACGAGCGGGAAACGGGCGGGCGCGAGCGATTGCGACGGCCTGCGCGTCCGGTGTCAGGCGCCGGTGATCAGCGCGGCGGCGCCGGAGCGGGCCGCGTCGAAGCGGGCCTGCGCATCGGCCCAGTTCACGACGTTCCACCAGGCCTTGACGTAGTCGGGCTTGACGTTCTTGTACTGCAGGTAGAACGCGTGCTCCCACATGTCCAGCATCGCGATCGGGATCTGCCCGGCCGGCAGGTTGCCCTGCTGGTCGTACAGCTGGTGGATCAGCAGCTTGCCGCCCAGCGCGTCCCAACCGAGGATCGCCCAGCCGGAGCCCTGGATCGTGGTCGCGCTCGCGGTGAAGTTGGCCTGGAAGGCGTCGAACGAGCCGAAGAACTCGTCGATCGCCGCGCCCAGCTCGCCGTCCGGCTTGTCGCCACCGTCCGGGGACAGGTTCTTCCAGAAGATGGAGTGGTTGACGTGCCCGCCGAGGTTGAAGGCCAGCGTCTTCTCCAGCCCGACGATCGCGCCGAAGTCACCCTTGTCGCGGGCCTCGGCCAGCTTCTCCAGGGTGTCGTTCAGACCCTTCACGTAGGTCGCGTGGTGCTTGTCGTGGTGCAGCTCCATGATCTCGCCGGCGATGCTCGGCGCGAGTGCACCGTAGTCGTAGGGGAGGTCGGGAAGCGTGTACGTGGTCAACTCTGCTCCTTCGTCGGGGCCCCCGCCCGGGGGCCGATATCTCCGATGCCCAAGTCAGCGGCACCAGCTTGAAACTTCAACCACGGTTGAGGTCAAGTAGCCACGCGGGCGACGCGGCACCTGCCCGGTGCCCGATGCGACCGCGGTCGACCCGCGCACCCACCGGACACCCCCAGCTTCACATACTCCACCTCACGATCCACGCGCGAGTCTCACCTCGGACTGTGGAGAACTTCCAACTGAGCCCGCAGCACCTTCACGAACGCGTCCGGTACGTCGGCGAAGCCGGTGTGGCCGCCCGGGTAGCGGGTGGGTTCGACGCCGAGCCGGTCGGCGAGGGCGGTCGACGTACGGTCGCAGAGCTGGCCGGTCGATTCCTGCCCGATGCCGACCACGATGTCGGCCTGGCGGAGCTTGGCCAGGTCCGGGAGCCAGGTGATAGTCTCGCGCATCTCGTGGCCGAACCAGAACCGCTCGGCGGCCACCTGGACCGGATCCCGGTCGCCGCCGAACATCAGCTCGACCACCTCGTCGGGGATCGGGATGTTCGCGCCACGGAAGAACTGTTTCCACGCGCCGACCACGTCGCCGGCCAGGTAGTCGGCCATCTGCCGCTCGGCCATCGCGAGCAGTTCATCGGCGTCCGGCAGCAACCGGCTGAGCGGCGGCTCGTGCGCGATCACGGTCCGCACGACCTCCGGGTGGTACTGCGCGAGCGCCAGCGCGCTGACCGCGCCGCCGCTGGATCCGAGAACGACGGCAGGCCCGGCGTCCACATGCCGGATCAGAGCCGCCAGGTCGTCGGCGCGCTGGTCCGGTCGCGACGTACCGCCTGGGCTCAGCGTGCTGCGCTTCACGCCGCGCGGGTCCAGCGTCAGCACCGTGTAGTCCGGCGCCAGCAGGTCGGCCAGCGGGGCGAACGCGTCCGCGTCCATCGGTGCGCCGACCAGGACCACCAGCGGTCCGTGGCCGCGCACCTCGTAGTACAGCTCTGCGTCGGAGACCTTTAGCAAATTGTTCATGCCCCTCCCACGAACGGGAGGGGCAGGAATGGACGTCAGCTCGCGAACAGGTCCGAGTCGAAGTCCGCCTCGTCGACGACCCGCCGTACCTCGACCTCGTCGCGGAGTGCCTCGGCCAGCCGGGCGGCCCACTCGATCGCCTCGTCGCGGTTGCGGACCT
This sequence comes from Kribbella jejuensis, assembly GCF_006715085.1. Lineage (NCBI taxonomy): Bacteria > Bacillati > Actinomycetota > Actinomycetes > Propionibacteriales > Kribbellaceae > Kribbella > Kribbella jejuensis. The sequence continues at coordinate 1,839,089 of NZ_VFMM01000001.1, forward strand.
CGACGACGATCACGCCGCCGACCAGCTCCTTGGTCTCCGCGAACGGGCCGTCGGTGACCGTCCGCTTGCCGCCCTCCACCTTCACCCGGGCGCCGAGCGCGCTGCGGTGCACGCCTTCGGCGAACAGCAGTACGCCGGCCTTCGACAGGTCCTCGACCACCTGCCCGACCGCCTCGCCGACCTCCGCCGGCGGCAACTTCCCCGCCTCGCTGCCCGCATCGGCCTTGTTGATGATCATGTAGCGCATCGCTGCTGCTCCCTCGTCGTGTCGATCGATACTTACTCTCACGTCGAGCGGGTCGTCCCGGGATCGACACTCGGGATCAGAAGAGTTCTAGTTCGGTTGGTCGCCCGAGGGGTTGTAGGCGCAGGCGTCGGCGAGGTTCTGCGTGGGGCCCGGCGGCGGGGTCGTCGTGACGGTGGCCGGCTTGCGCCGGGTCGTCGGCTTCGCGACCGGCGTGGTGGCCGGGGCCGGGTTGGTCTCGAGGGCCTTTTGGACGGTTTCGCGGAGCGCCTTGTAGTCGGGGTGCAGGTACTTGAGCCGGAGTTTCTCCGAGTCCAGCGTGATGTTGGAGACCGTCGCCGACTTGACCTTGAGCGCGAGCTCGACTAGCGCGGGCAGCAGCTCCTGCGGAATGTCGGTACGCAGCAGGTGCTGACCGGCCTTCGCGATCGCCTTGTACTTCGTGACCAGCGTCTGCGGATCCGCCGCGTCGACGATCGCCTTGATCACGCACCGCTGCCGGACCTGCCGCTGGTCGTCGTCGGCGCCGTACCGGCCGCGCGCGAACCACAACGCGTGCCGCCCGTCCAGGTGCTGCCGCGGGCCGGGCTCGATCCATTCCTTCGGCGGGATGTGCGAGCTGCTGATGCCGCCCATCGCGACCCGCTCGTTGACGTTCACGGTGATGCCGCCGAGCGCGTCGACGATCTCCGGGAAGCTTTGCAGGTTGACCTGCAGGTAGTAGTCCAGCTTCAGCCCGGTGGCCTCGCCAACCGATTGCTTCAGTACGTCCGCACCCTCGTTGTCCGAAGGCCCGAGGATGCCGGGGTGCGCGTCCGGGATGTTCTGGTACATCGCGGTCAGCATCCACTCCAGCCGGCCGTCCAGGCTCAGGCCCTCCTTGCCGAACCCGTCCGGGTAGAACTTGTGCAGCGGCGAGTCGGCCGGGAACGGCATGAAGGTCAGGTTCCGCGGCATCGAGATCAGTGCGGTGTTCCCGGTCCTGGTGTCGATGCTCGCGACGATCACTGTGTCGGTCCGGACCCCCTCGCGGCTCGGGGCGTCGTCGCCGCCGAGGAGCAGCAGGTTGAGCCGCGGGCGGTCCTCCCACGGGTCCTTGACGTTGACGGTCGTCGGCCGGGTCGCGCTCCTGCTCTCGGCCTGTCCCTGGAACACGTCCTGGACGAGGGTGCGCTGCGCGAGCACACTCTGGACGCCGATCGCCGACGGGGCCGCGATCCCGAAGCACAGCACACCGACGAGCAGCGCGCCGACCACCCGGCCGCCGGTCCCACCCGTTGCCGGACGCAACGAACGGTGCGAGGCAACGATCACCACGATCCACAGGAACCCGAGCAGGCCGATCGCGACCGAGGTGATCAGCAGCCGGCTCGGTACGACGGCTGCGGCGAGGACCTGGTCGCGCCGGGTCAGGCCGACGTACACGCCGAGGCCGACCAGCGCCAGGAACACCGTGAGCACGAACGCACCAAGCTTCCGGCGCCCGCCGACGATCAGTCCGAGTCCTGGGAGCAGTGCGCCCAACAGGGTGAACCCCAGCAACTTCGGCATCGACCGCGGCCGCCTGGCCGTTGCGCGCGCACTACCCATCGGCTCCCCTGTCCACCCCGTTTGTTCCAGTGTGCCTCGCCCCGGCACACCTTCACCTGTTCAGACGTGTTACAGGGTGATTCGGTTGTCGAACAATCCGGTCGCGCGGGGTAGCGGTGGGGGCTAGGTTGGGCGGTTGTGCGGATTCTGATGCTGGGCGGGAACGGGTTTGTCGGGCGTGCGGTCGTTGACGACGCACTGGCGCGCGGCGCGGAGGTCGCGTCGTTCAGTCGCGGGGTGAGCGGTACGCCGCTACCACCAGGCGTCACGCAGCTCGTCGGGGACCGGACTGCGGGCGACTACTCGGCGCTCCGGGACGGCGAGTGGGACGCGGTCGTCGACACCAGCGGGTTCCGGGCGCGGGACGTGGAGCAGGCGATGGACATCCTCGGGGACCGGGTCGGACGGTACGTGTTCGTGTCGAGCCATGCCGTGTACGTGCGCGACCTCCCGGCCGGGACGGACGAGACCGCGCCGCGCCGTCCACCGATGCGCGATGCCGACGTACTGACGAACGACACGTACGGTCCGTGCAAGGTCGCGTGCGAGGATGCGGTCGTCGAACGGTACGGCGAACGCGCGACGCTGATCCGCCCGGGCCGGGTGACGGGCCCCGGCGACTCCTCCGGTACGGCGCTTTACTGGATCCGCCGCGGCGCGCGCGGCGGCCGGATCGCGCTCCCGACCAAGCCCGAGGCTCCGTTGCAACTGATCGACAGCCGCGACGTAGCGCGGCTCATCACCCAGCTGATCACAGACGACCGCTCCGGCGCCTACAACGCCGTCGGCCCCGACAGCACGATCGCCGAACTGATCCACACCGCCGCCGACCTCTCCGGCACCAAGGCCGACATCATCCCGATCCCGTTCGACGCCGTGCCGCCCCGCTTCCCCCTCATCGACCCCGAATCCGAATGGGGCGAGCGCCGCCGGAACCCCACCAGGGCCCGCGAAGCCGGCATGCCGGTCACTCCCCTCCGCACCACAGTCGAAGACGTCCTCCACTGGGACAACGCCCGCGGAAACCCCGACCTGAAGCTCGGCCTGACAACCGAGCAAGAGCAGCAACTCCTCGCCGACCACTAGGCGCGCGGCAAGCCCGACTCCCTCACCCTCCCCCAGTCCTACTCGGGGAGAGCGAGGGTTCGGCCCGCGTCGCGAGCTGCGTTGATGGAGCGGGTGAGGGTGTCCATGAGAGCCGTAGCTTCGTCGGTGAAGCCTTGGACCACGGAGGTGTCGCCGGCTGGTTCGGTGCGGGCGAGGAGTTCTATGTAGCGATCACCGTCTTCGAGGGCGGCTTCGGCCCGGAGGGCGGCGTCGGCGGAGCGGACGCGGTCGGCGTACTGATCCAGCAGGTCGACCTTGCGTTTGATGGCTTCGACCGACAGCGCCAGAGCACGACGCTGCGGACCGAGTACGGCGTCGAGCTCGGCCGACTTCGCACCACCTGCGATGTCCTTCTGCCGTGCCCGCAGTACGGTCTGCTCGCGCAAGACCTGCGCGATGTCCCACAACTGTTCCGGCAGCACCAGCTCGTTCTTCACGTCGTCGAGCAGCCCGCGCTTCGTGACCGTTGCCTCCAGCACCGTTTTCACCGCGCGCTGCGCCCGCCCGAGCAGCAATCCGGCCTCGCTGTCGAAATCCTCCGGTAGCAGGTACTTCCCGTGCTGCCGGCGTACCGCCTTGTGCCCGCGGTCCTCCCCCATCGTCTTCGCGAGGATCCCGCCGGTCGCCACCACCGCGACCCCGGCCAGTACGAGCGCGGACCACGCCGCGACCGCGGTCGGCAACGTCGCCGCCATCACGATCAGCGCGAGGATCCACCCGCCGACACACACCGCGATCCACACCAGCAACGTGCCGAACGTGTTCCCCGGCGCCACCGACCACGACGTCTCGCGCTTCGGCCGCGGCGCGTCGGCCGCCACGAACAACTCCGGCCTGCGCTCGTACAACCGCCGTACGCCTGCAGGCACACCCGGTGCGAACACAGGCTCCATCGCCACCTCCGGAGAAGTCGTCACCACTCAGCGTAGTGGCTGATCACCCGCGACCAGTACGGGTTCACCGTCGCGCCTCCAACCCGTCCAGAAACACCCCCAGCCCGAACTCGAACAACCGGTCCAGGTCGTAGTCGTAGTCGAACCGGTCTGCCAGCAACTCCCGGAACGCACCCAGGTTCCCCGCCGCGATCATCGCCGCCAACTGCTCGCCCTGCTGCGTCGCCCACTCGTCCGCGGTCACGCCGGTGTCCTGCTCGGCCTGCGCCTCGGCCTCCATCACCAACGCGATCCCCCGCACGTACGCGAACAGGCTGATCACGGTCGACAGCCGCGCCTCCTTCGAGAACCCGCGCAACGCCCCGAGCACCGCGTCGGTATGCGGCAACAACCGCGGCACCAACTGCGGCCGGCTCAAACTGATCGCACTCGCGAGCCAGAGATGCCTGCGGTACGCCGCCCAGTGCACGCGCGCGACCAGTGCGACCACGTCCCGCCAGTGCTCCGGGAGCTCCCCCAGCGGGAACTCTCCGATCGCCTCGTTCACCATCTGTACGACGAGCGACTCCTTGCCGCCGACGTAGCGGTACAGCGCCATCGTCGACACCCCGAGCTCACTCGCGATCCGCCGCATCGACAACGCCGCGAGTCCGTCAGCGTCCGCGATCGCGATCCCGATCCGGACGATCTCGTCCCGATCCAGGCCGTCCGGTACGGCGGCAGCGGTACGACGCGAGCGCGGCGGCGGGCCGACCACCGTGCCGATCCCGGGCGAGGCGTGCACGAGCCGCTCCGCCTGCAGCGCCTGCAACGCCTTCGTCGCGGTCGCCATGGCCACGCCGAAGTCGCGCACCAGCGCCCGCGTCGACGGCACCCGGTCCCCCGGCAGCAGTTCTCCTACCTCGATCCGCCGCCGCAGTTCCGCTGCGATGACCTGGTACGGCGCCTCACTCATAGCGCCCAGCCTAGTGCGCATACGACGTACGCGCACTAGGCAGTGAGATCCCGTTGCCGCTAGCAAGCACCCGGCGACCCCGTGCCGGTATCCGTAGCACCGTGTCAAGATGGGCGGCATGCTGCGCGAACTGCAACTGACCGGCAACCCGGACGCCGACAAACTGCTGAACGACGACCCGTTCGCCTTGCTCGTCGGGATGCTGCTCGACCAGCAGTACCCGATGGAGCACGCGTTCTCCGGACCGCTGAAGATCGCGAACCGGATGGACGGTTTCGACCTGCACAAGATCGCGGCGACCGACCTGGAGACGTTCGTCGAGCTCTGCGTCACCCCGCCGGCCATCCACCGCTACGGCGGCTCGATGGCCCGCCGGGTGCACGCGCTCGCGCAGGAGATCATCGAGAAGTACGACGGGGAAACCGCGAACATCTGGCTCTCCGGCCGCCCGAAGCCCGACGGTGCCGAGGTACTGAAGCGGCTGAAGGCGCTGCCGGGGTTCGGCGAGCAGAAGGCGAAGATCTTCCTGGCGCTGCTCGGCAAGCAGCGCGGCGTGGCGCCGAAGGGCTGGCGTGAGGCGGCCGGCAGCTACGGCGACCGCGGTTCCCGGCGCTCGATCGCCGACGTCACCGATGCCACGTCGCTGCAGGAGGTCCGCAACTTCAAGAAGGCCGCGAAAGCCGCCGCCAAGGCCTGATTCACGCGACATCTGCACCCGATCTGTTGCAGGTCCGACGCGGGATGTCCCTTGTACTCCAGCGATTCCCTGCGAACTCCGCCGTACGCACCTATCGTTACAAGGGCAGCGGGAGGGAGCGCTATGGACATCCGGGATCTGGATCGCAGGGCCGGTGCGGTGCTCGGCGAAGTCGTCATGCAGGTGCGGCCTGAACAACTGTGGTTCCCGACACCGTGCCCCGACTGGACCGTACGGGGGCTCATGCGACACCTGGTCAGCCAGAACAACGGCCTGGCGACGGCCGCGACCAACGGCTCCGCGTCCGTGCACGCCTGGAACGCCGGCCGCCTCGCGGACAACCCGGCCGGCGCCTACCGCCGCTCGAACGTGCGGGTCGCGGACGCCTTCGCCGACGGCGGCGCGCTGGATCGGCTGGTGGAGGTGCGCGAGTTCGGCTCGTTCCCGCGCCGGATCGCGCTCACCTTCCACCAGCTCGACTGCATCGTGCACGCCTGGGACCTGGCCCGCGCGATCGACGTCCCGTACAACCCGCCGCCGGACATGGTCGAGATGGCGCTCACGCTGGCCCGCCGGATCCCCGACACCGACGCGAACCGCGGCCCCGGCTACGCCTTCGAACGCAGTGTCAAGGTCTCCGGCACCGCCTCCGACCTCGACCAGCTACTCGGCCTCCTCGGTCGCAACCCGGACTGGGTCTCGCCGCTCGACTGAGTAGTCGGGCAGGTCGATCGCGTCCGGTTTGCCACCGGCCATCTTCTTCAGTGCGCCGGACATCGGTTTCGACGTCATCACCCGGAGCACGAAGTCGCGGTACGCGATCCCGAACGCCGACATCGGCATCGCCATCTTGATCCCGCCCGGCGGCAGCTCCATCCGCTGCGCGACGTACGCCTGCATCCGCCGCTGGTACGCCGGGAACGCCTGCGTGTGATCGCCCGCCGCCGCAGCGAGCTCGCCCGCCAGGACGTACGCCCCGACGATCGACAGCGCGGTACCGTGGCCGGCCATCGGCGAACCGCAGTACCCGGCGTCGCCGACCAGCGCGACCCGGCCCCGCGACCACTCCGGTACGACCACCTTGCTGGTGGTGTCGAGGTAGAAGTCGTCGGCCGCGTCGAGGCCCTTCAGGACCTGCGGAGTGTGCCAGCCGAGCCCCTCGTACCGTTCGCGGACGAGCCGCTTCTGGGCGTCGACGTCGCGCCGGTCGTAGCTGAGGATCGGCGAGCGGAAGCTCAGCAGGGCCTTCGCGTACCGCGGGTCGCGGTCCGGCCGCAGCGCCACCCAGCGACCGCCGGGCGCGGTGTAGATCTTCATCCAGTCGTCGAGGTTCTCCGGCGTCTCGATCGTGAAGTACGACGTGTAGCCGCCGAGGTGCTGCACGAACTCCTCCTCGGGCCCGAACGCGAGCCGCCGGACCCGCGAGTGCACCCCGTCCGCGCCGATCACCAGATCGAACCGCCGCTGCGTCCCACTCGCGAAGCTGACCTCGACGCCGTCGGCGTCCTGCTCCAGCGCCTCGATCGAGTCGCCGTACCGGAACTCGACGTCGCTCGCGGCCGCGGTCAGGAGCTCGGCCAGGTCGCCGCGGAGGATCTCGATCTCGGCGACCGGACCGGCGCCGTCGAGGGCCTCCATGTGCATGGTCGCGGCCGTCCGCCCGTCGGCCCGCACGTACGCGAGCCCGCGCTCGCGCACCTGCCGCTCGGCCACTGCTGGCATCAACCCCATCCGCTCGGTCACCACCCGGGAGACGCCCCGCAGATCCACGGTCTGCCCACCCGGCCGCGGCCCCGGCGCGATCTCGACGATCGTCGGCGCGAACCCGAACCGCCGCAACCAGAACCCCAACGCCGGCCCGGCAATCCCAGCCCCGGAAATCAACACAGTCTTCATCTCTGCCCCTTAGAACTAGTGCGCGTACGCCGTAAACGGTGCACTAGTTCCAAGGTGGAGCGCCAGCGCGCACTAGTGCACCGCGCCGAGGTGCACCAGGCCGGGAGACCGGCGCGGACCTGTGCCACTCACCAAACGCGAACCGAGGCCGTCCGCGGCCCACGTTCGAGCGTGACGGCGTCCGCGGCGGGCCGGTTGGTGAGTGGCTCAGGTCCGCCTCAGAGCGTGAGGGCGAGTCGGGTTGCCTGTTCTATGGCGCGTTTGGCGTCGAGTTCGGTGGCCACGTCGGCCCCACCGATCAGGTGCACTGGGCGGCCGGCGAGTGCGGCGACCAGGTCGCGGAGTGGTTCCTGGCCGGCGCAGATCACCACGTTGTCGACCGCCAGCACCTGCGGCTTCTCGTGTTTCGGGCCGAAGCTGATGTGCAGACCTTCGTCGTCAATACGCTCGTAGTTGACGCCGCGCAACTGCTCGACCTGCTTGTTCTTCAGCACAGCGCGGTGCACCCACCCGGTGGTCTTCCCCAGCCCGGAGCCGATCTTGCCGGCCTTGCGCTGCAACAAGTACACCTTCCGCAGCGACGGCTCCGGCCGCGGTACGGCCAGAGCGCCGGGCAGTTGGGTCGGATCACCGACACCCCATTCCGCCTTCCACGCCGCGAGATCCGGCGACCTCGTGGTCAGGAACTCGCTGACATCCACCCCGATGCCACCGGCTCCGATGACAGCGACCGAGTCCCCGACAACCGCGCCGTCGCGCACCACATCCACGTACGAAAGCACCTTCGGGTGGTCGATCCCGGGGATCGCCGGCACCCGCGGTACGACGCCGGTCGCGAGAACGATCTCGTCGAACCCGCCCAGATCGTCGGCATCGGCCCGCCGGCCGAGGTGCAGCTTCACGCCGGTGAGCTCGATCCGGCGACGGTAGTACCGGATCGTCTCGGCGAACTCCTCCTTGCCCGGGATCCGCTGCGCGATCCCGAACTGCCCACCGATCTCGTCCGCCGCCTCGAACAACTCGACCCGGTGTCCGCGCTCGGCCGCCGTCACCGCGGCAGCCAGCCCGGCCGGACCGGCACCGACGACCGCAACGTTCTTCGTCCGGCGGGTCGGCAGCAACCGCAGCTCGGTCTCGCGGCCCGCCCGCGGGTTGACCATGCAGCTCGCCTTCTTCTTCGCGAACACATGGTCCAGACACGCCTGGTTACAGGCGATGCAGACGTTGATCTCGTCGGCCCGGTCTGTCGTTGCCTTGAGCACCCACTCGGGATCGGCCAGGAACGGACGGGCCATGCTCACCAGATCCGCGTCGCCGCGCGCCAGGACCTCCTCGGCGACCTGCGGCAGGTTGATCCGGTTCGAGGTGACCACCGGGATGTTCACATGCGGCTTGAACGCGGCGGTGATGCTGGTGAAGGCCGCTCGCGGTACGGACGTGACGATGGTCGGCACCCGCGCCTCGTGCCAGCCGATCCCGGTGTTGATGATCGACGCCCCGGCCGCCTCGATCTCCTTGCCCAGCGCAACCACGTCGTCCCAGGTCTGGCCGCCTTCGACCAGGTCGGCCATCGACAACCGGTAGATGATCAGGAAGTCCTGGCCGACCCGTTCCCGGGTACGACGGACGATCTCGACCGCGATCCGGCGCCGGTTCTCCGCGCTGCCACCCCAACGATCGGTCCGCCGGTTCGTCCGCTCGGACAGGAACTGGTTGATGAAATACCCCTCGGAACCCATGATCTCGACGCCGTCGTACCCGGCCTCGCGGGCGAGCGCCGCGCAGTCGACGTACGCCGTGATCTGCCGCCGGACGCCGCGATCCGAGAGCGCGCGAGGTTTGAAGGGGTTGATCGGCGCCTTGATCGCGGAGGCCGAGACGCTGAACGGGTGGTACGCGTACCGCCCGGCGTGCAGGATCTGCAGCGCGATCCGGCCGCCTTCGGAATGCACCGCGCCGGTCAATTGCCGATGCTGATGGGCCTGCCGTGTGGTCGTCAACCTCGATCCGAACGGCGTGAGCCGGCCGGCGCGGTTCGGCGCGTAGCCGCCGGTGACCATCAGGCCGACGCCGCCGCGCGCCCGCTCCGCGAAGTACGCGGTGAGCTTGGGCAGATCGCTCAACCGGTCCTCGAGCCCGGTGTGCATCGACCCCATGATCACCCGGTTGGGCAGCACGATGTGCCCGAGATCAAGTGGTTCCAGGAGATGCGGGTATGCAGTCATCGGCTGTCCTTCCGGAGAGCGTGGATCACCTCGTCGCACCAGGCGACGAAGGACTCCTCGGCGCGGATGCCGCCGCGCAGCACGAGGTACTGGTGCAGGTCGCGGCCGTGCAGCGTGGCCGGCTTCGGGAAGTCGCGCTTCTGGATGCCGCGGTAGATCTCGAGCCGGGTCGCATGTTCGGCCCGATGCCGTTCGACCTCCTTCAGGACGATGTCCGGAGAGCCGATCGAGGCGCCGCGGAGCTTCACGCCCAGGCTGTCCCGCAGTACGGCAGGGTCCTCCGGCTCGGCCAGCCACCGGGTCAGCTCGGCCTTCCCGGCCGCGGCGATCCGGTACACCTTCTTGTCCGGGCGGCCGTCCTGCGCGATCTCGGTGTGCTTCACCCAGCCGGCCTCGTCCATCCGCCGCAGCGTTCGGTAGATCTGCTGGTGGGTGGCCGGCCAGAAGTACCCGATCGAACGGTCGAACCGCCGGGCCAACTCGTACCCGGAACCGGCCCGCTCGGTCAACGAGACCAAGATCGCGTGCTCCAGCGCCATGCCCGGAGCCTACCTATGCAACTCGTTGCACTGCACCTGATTGCATCTCAGGTCACATCATTTGTCCGGACCTGCCTTGCCCGGGCTGAGAGAATTGATTGCAGACGCCTTGTATTTACGACCAATGGAGTACCTCATGGACGCCCAGGCCCACCCGACCAAGACGACGCTGCCCGGCATCGGCGTCCGCTACGACCTGGTCACCGAGTCCGGCAAGCACGTGTCGGTGGTGGTGCACAACGACGGCCGCCGGTTCCTCGGGTTCCACAAACCCGACGACGACGACACGTGCCAGGCGTCGGTTCCCTTAGGCCCGAGCGACGCGGCCGCGCTCGCCCAACTGCTGCTGCCCGAGCAGATCGATCCGGTCCGCGGTGAGATCGAGATCGACCTGGTCACCGAACACATCCCGGTCAGCGCCCGCTCGCCGTACTCCGGCCGCACGCTCGGCGACACCCAGGCCCGCAGCCGTACCGGCGCCTCGATCGTCGCGGTGCTGCGGCGTACCGGCGCGACTCCGTCGCCGACCCCGGACTTCCGGTTCGCCACCGGCGACACGCTGGTTGTCGTCGGCACCCGCGAGGGCGTCGACGCGGTGGCCGACCTGATCGCGGGGGGCTGAGTATGCACGAAAACATCACCGCCCTGCTGATCGAGCTCGGCGCGGTCATCCTTGCCCTGGGCATCCTCGGTCGGATCGCCGGGCGGCTCGGCTTCTCCCCGATTCCCCTTTATCTGTTGGCCGGGCTCGCATTCGGGCACGGCGGTCTGTTGCCACTGGCAGCGAGTGAGGAGTTCGTTGCCACCGGCGCCGAGATCGGCGTCATCCTGCTGCTGTTGCTGCTCGGGCTCGAGTACACCGCCTCGGATCTCGTCGGCACGTTGAAGACGCAGTACGTCTCCGGGGCGGTCGACTTCCTGCTCAACGCGTTGCCGGGTGCGGCCGTTGCATTGCTGCTCGGCTGGGGCCCGGTCGCGGCGGTCGCGCTGGCAGGTGTCACGTGGATCTCGTCGTCAGGCGTGATCGCGAAGGTGGTCGGCGACCTCGGCCGACTCGGTAATCGTGAAACGCCTGTGGTGCTGGGGATTCTGGTCCTCGAGGACCTGTCGATGGCGGTCTACCTGCCGATCCTGACCGCGCTGCTCGCGGGCGTCGGGCTGGCCGGCGGGAGCGTGACGTTACTGATCTCGCTCGGTACGGTCAGTGTGGTGCTGTTCGTCGCGCTGCGATACGGCCGGGTGATCAGCCGGGCCGTGTCGTCGGACAACCCCGAGATGCTGCTGCTCGTCGTCCTCGGGCTGACGCTGCTCGTCGCCGGGATCGCCCAGCAACTTCAGGTGTCGGCGGCGGTCGGGGCGTTCCTGGTCGGGATCGCGTTGTCGGGCGAGGTCGCGCACGGTGCGCGCAACCTGCTCAGCCCGCTGCGGGACCTGTTCGCGGCGGTGTTCTTCGTGTTCTTCGGGTTGAGCACGGACCCGCGGAAGATCCCGCCGGTGCTGGCGATCGCGTTCGCGCTGGCCGTACTGACGACGTTCACGAAGATCGCGACCGGCTGGTTCGCGGCGCGCCGCGCGGGCATCTCGACGGCGGGCCGCTGGCGTGCCGGCGGGACGCTCGTCGCCCGGGGCGAGTTCTCGATCGTGATCGCCGGTTTGGCGGTCGGCGTGGAGCCGAAGCTCGGTCCGTTGGCGACGGCGTACGTGCTCATCCTGGTCATCCTCGGGCCGATCGCTGCCCGCTACACCGAACCGCTCGCCCGCCGCCTCACCCGAGCAGCCACGCCCGCCGCCGCGGCGCCGGCGGCCGAGCGGCTGGAGGAGGACCCCGCCGGCACCTGAGGCGGACCGCCCGCACTCATCAATCCTCGAGCCGGGGCGCGCGACCGCTCGCCAAGGGCGTGAACGCGCCCGCGCCGCGTCAGTTGATGAGTGCCTGGCGTCCGGCTTCGTGATCGAGCAGCGCCCGTTTGCGTTCGATGCCGCCGCCGTAGCCGGTCAGACTGCCGGTCGACCCGAGCAGCCGATGGCACGGCACGATGATGCTGATCGGGTTCTTCCCGTTCGCGAGCCCGACGGCGCGCGCGGACTGCGGTTTCAGTCCGAGCGCGTCGGCGAGCCCGCCGTACGTCGTGGTCTCGCCGTACGGGATGTCCTGCAACGCGGTCCAGACCTGTCGCTGGAACGGCGTACCGACGAGATGGAGTGGTACGTCGAACACCGTCCGCCCGTGGTGGAAGTACTCGTCCAGTTGCTCCGCGACCGCACGCAGAGTCGAGTCGTCGCGGTCGCCGAATCTGGCCTCGTGGGGCCGGTAGCGCTGCTGGTCCATGTACAGCCCGGTCAGCTCGCCCGCGTCGGTGCCCACGAGCGTGAGCGGACCGACCGGGCTGTCGACGACGGCGTACGTCACCGAGTGGACTCCCACTGCGCGCGGTCGATGCGGTAGAGCACGTGCCGCTTGAGCCGGTGCCCGTCGTCGAGCCGCGGGTGGTCGAAGTCGCCGGCTTCGTCGTGCACCATGCCGATCCGCTGCATCACCCGCTGCGACGGCACGTTCGTGGTCGCGGTGAACGAGACGATCTCGTCCAGCCCGGCCGGACCGAACCCGTACGCGAGCGCCGCCCGGGCCGCCTCGGACGCATAACCGTTGCCCCAGGCACCCTTTGCCAGCCGCCAGCCGATCTCGACCGCCGGCATGAAGTGTGCCTCGAAGCTCGGCACCGACAGCCCGGTGAACCCGATGAACTCACCGGTCTCCCGCACCTCGAGCGCCCACAGACCCCAGCCGCGCTCGTCGATCAGCGGCAGGTTCCGGTCGATCAGTGCGTCGCTCTGCTCGCGCGTCTGCGGCGCCGGAAAGTGCTCCATCACCGCCGGGTCAGCGTTCAGCGCGGCAAACGGGTCGCGGTCGGAATCGCGCCACTGGCGCAGTAGGAGACGGTCGGTGGACAGCTCAGTCATGCTCGCTCCGGGGCAGTTGGATCACCTGGTACGTCACGTCGTCGGCGGCCGGGATCTTGTTGATCGGGTGGTCGCCGGTGGCCCACAGGTACTGCACGGCGTACGCACGCCAAGGCCGCCACGCGCGGGCGTGGTCGGTCAGTGGTTTGGGGGCCTCGGGCAAGCCTAGGTCACGGGCGGCGTAGCGGATACCGAGATCACTGGCCACGAAGGCGTCCGGGTCGCCGAGGGCGCGCATCGCGATCGACTCGACCGTCCACGGGCCGATACCGGGCAGGGCGGACAGTTGCTCGCGGGCGCGGTCCCAGTCGGCCCCGGCGCCGAGGTCGATGTCGCCGTTCGCGAGGGTGCCGATCAGCGTGGTGAGTGTCGTCCGGCGGGTCTTCGGGAACTTGAGGGTCTCCGGGTCGAGGTTCGCGAGCGCCTGCATCGTCGGGAACAGGTGCGTGAGGCCGCCACCGGGGTCCTCGATCGGTTCACCGTGCTGCAGGACCAGGCGGTGCGCGTGGGTGCGGGCCGCGGCGGTCGACACCTGCTGGCCGAGGACCGCGCGAACGGCGAACTCCTCGCCGTCGACCGTGTGCGGGACCCGCCGGCCCGCAGCCTTCGCGATCAGCGGTGCGAGCACCGGGTCCTCGCTGAGCAGGTCGTCGACGGCGATCGGATCCGCGTCGAGGTCGAGCATCCGGCGGCAGCGGCTGATCGCGATCGCGAGGTCGCGCTGATCGGTGAGCGAGAGCTGGCAGGCGATGTGGTCGGGCATCGGCTTCAGCGCGACGACGCCGTGACCGTGCGGGAGCCGGAGCGTCCGGCGGTAGTGGCCGTCGCGCCATTCCTCTACGCCGGGTACGCCGGTCGCGATCAGGTGGCCGAAGAGGTTGTCGGGCGCCAACGGCGCGCGGAACGGGAGGCGGAGCGAGATCGTGCCGGGCGCGGCGGACGACGTACCCCTGCGGGCCCGGCGGCGGAGTTCGGTCGGGGCGACGGCGAAGACCTCCTGCACGGTCTCGTTGAACGTCCGTACGCTGGCGAATCCGGCCGCGAACGCGACGTCGGCCATCTGCAGCTCGCTCGTCTCGATCAGCAGCCGGGCGGTCTGTGCACGCTGCGCGCGGGCGAGCGCGAGCGGCCCGGCCCCGAGCTCGGCCAGGAGTTGCCGTTGCACCTGGCGCACGCTGTACCCGAGCCGGGCGGCGAGTCCTGGTACGCCGTCACGGTCGACGACGCCGTCCGCGATCAGCCGCATCGCGCGGGCGACCAGGTCGGCGCGGTCGTTCCACTCCGGCGAACCCGGGCTCGCGTCCGGCCGGCACCGCTTGCAGGCGCGGAACCCGGCCTGCTGGGCGGCGGCCGCGCTCGGGTAGAACCGCATGTTCTCGACCTTCGGCGGCACCACCGGGCAACTCGGCCGGCAGTAGATCTTCGTGGTCAGCACCGCCGTGAAGAACCACCCGTCGAACCGCGCGTCCTTCGACTGGACCGCGCGGACGCACCGCTCCCTGCACTCGTACACGCCCTCCAGCATCCCTGCCGCCACCGACAATCACTAGCGGATTTACGACATGGAGGTACGGCGCTCGATCAACTCTTCCGTCGACGCCTGGTACGCGTCGGCGGCCTGCGCGAAGTAGCGGAAGAGCGTGGCCTGTTCCGATTCGGAGTACTCGGCGATCACCGCGCCGATCCGGCGACGGGCGCCGGCGACGGCCTTGTCGACGTTCTTCGGCGGCTTGCCCAGCTCGACGACGACCTTGCGGCGGTCGTTCGGATCGTACCCGCGGCGGACGTGCCCGCGCTGCTCGAGGCGGTCGATCATCCGGGTGGTCGCGCCGGTGCTCAGGCCGGTCCAGCGCGCGAGTTCGCCGGAGGTCAGCGGTCCGGTCAGGTCGAGCAGGTTGAGCACGAAGTAGTCGGTCGCGTTCAGTCCGGCCGCCTCCGCGCTGGCCAGGCTGTGCAGCACCAGCGCGCTCAGGTACCGCCGGAAGACGGCGCTCGGGTCAGTTGACACGACTGGACACCTCCGGGTTGAATATCTGCATCAGTGCAGATAATGCTTCAGATCAGATACTGCAGAGGAGAAGATACCATGGAGCAGACCCGGATTCTCGCTGTCCTCGATCGGCTGGCGGCGGCGTGGGAGCGTGGCGACGCAGCGGCGTACGGGCGGGAGTTCACGGCGGACGCGTCGTACGTGACGTACGTCGGGACCGTGTATCGCGGCCGGGACGACCTGGCGGCGGGGCACGCGGCGCTGTTCGGCAAGTTCCTCAAGGGCACGCGGATGTTCGCCGAGGTGGTCGAGGTGCGGCTGTACGACGCCCGCACCGCGGTCGTGGTGACGCGGGGCGATGTCGGGAAGAAGCGGCCGCGCCGGTTGTCGAAGGTGCAGACGTTCACGCTGGTGCTCGAGGACGACGGCGAATGGCGGATCGCCGCGTTCCAGAACACCAAGCACCACACGCTGATGGAGGCGGTGTCGTTCCGGATGCTGCCGGCGAGTGCGCCGCGGTAGCGGTTTTGCGACGCGAGGATCCGGTGTCGGATTCTCGCCAGCTTCCGGGCCGCCGGGCCGATGAACTTGAAACATGAACGAACTACTTGGCAAGAAGGCACTGGTGACCGGCGGCAGCCGCGGGATCGGCGCGGCGACCGCTGTCGCGCTGGCGGAGCGCGGGGCCGACGTCGCCATCACGTACAGCACGTCCGCGGATGCGGCGGCGACAGTGGTGAAGGAGATCGAGGGGCTCGAACGGCGCGGGTTCGTGTTCGCTGTCGACGCGGGTGACGCCGTCGCGGCGGGGGACGGCGTACGGCGGGCCGCAGAAGCCCTTGGTGGGTTGGACATTCTCGTGAACAACGCGGGCGTCGGCGCGATCGCTCCGATCACCGACCTGTCGCTCGAGGACGTGGACCGGGTCCTGGCCGTCAACATCCGCGGGGTGTTCGCGACCACGCAGGCCGCCGTACCGCTGCTGTCCGACGGTGGACGTCTGATCCACCTGGGCAGCTGCGCCGCCGGCCGGGTGACGTCGCCCGGGATGACGCTCTACGCGATGAGCAAGGCCGCGCTGGTGGGCCTCAGCAAGGCGCTCGCCCGCGAACTCGGCGCCCGCGACATCACCTCGAACGTCGTCCAACCAGGCCCCATCGACACCGACATGAACCCCGCCAACGGCCCGTTCGCCGAACCCCAGATCGCCGACCTGGCCCTCTCCCGCTTCGGCACCCCCACCGAGGTAGCCGCCGCCATCACCTACCTGGCCGGCCCCCAAGCCGCCTACCTCACCGGCACCGAACTAACCCTCGACGGCGGCCACACCGCCTGACGTACCGGCAGGTGCATCATCGGAGCATGGTGCACCTGCCGAACCGTTGACAGCGTCGCGGGGGCGGGGGAGACTGCGGGGGATTTGAACGTTCAAACGGTGGTGGGAGGTTGTGTGGCTACGTTGAAGCAGGTGGCCGCCCACGCTGAGGTGTCTGTGCAGACGGTGTCGAATGCGTTGAACGCGCCGCATCGGCTGCGGGCGGACACGCTCGAACGGGTGAACCGGTCGATCGAGCTGCTCAACTACCGGCCCAATCGTAACGCGCGCAGTCTGCGGACCAGTGCGGTCGAGCTGATCGGGTACTGCGTGCCGAACTGGCCGCACCAGACGCATCTCGTGATGGACCAGTTCCTGCACGCGCTGTGCGCCGCCGCGGAACGTACCGGGCGGCACATCCTGCTGTTCACGGCACCGCCCGGTGTCGACGGCATGCCGACGTACGACGATCTGCACGCCCGGCGGATGGTCGACGGGTTCGTGCTGTCGCAGACCGAGACACACGACCCGCGGCACGGGTGGCTGAAGGACGAGGGCATCCCGTTCGTCAGCTTCGGCCGCGTGTGGAAGGAGTCGACCCAGCCCGGACCGTGGGTCGACGTCGACGGTGCGACCGGTTCCGCGATCGCGGTGCGGCACCTGTACGACACCGGCCGCCGCCGGATCGCCTTCCTGGGCTGGCCGAAGTCGTCCGGGCTCGCCGAGGACCGGGTCGCCGGTTGGCGTACGGCGTGCAAAGAACTCGGCCTGCCGACCAACGGGATGGCCGTCCGTTGCCGCGAGGACAGCATCGAGGAAGGTGCCCTCGCCACCGCGCGACTGCTCGACTCCGGCCGCGACCTCGACGGGATCGTTGCCCTCAGCGACGTTCTCGCGCTCGGCGCACTGCGCGAGCTGACCGCGCGCGGGATCGTGCCCGGCCGCGATGTGGGCGTCGTCGGGTATGACGACTCCCCGCTGGCCGAGGTCGTCTCCCCCGGCCTGACCAGCCTGCGGCAACCGATGGACCGGATCGCCGAAGAACTCATCACGATCCTCACGGGCGACCAGCAACCGGCCGAACGGCTGCTGCTACCCGAACTGGTGATCAGGGGCAGCTCCGCCCCTGGCTGATTCCGGCGCTCCCCCCGGCGCCGCGAGAAGGAGGAACCGCCATGACTCCCGATCCGACCAACCGAAGTAGTACACACCCGCCCCAGCGAGGGCCCGTCCGGCGCGAAGCAGTCGGGCGCCTGCCGGTCAGCCGCGGGCCCGTCAGCCGCGGGCCGGTCCGCCGCGCCGTCGGCGTCGCGCTGCTCGCCACCGCGACCGTGCTGGCCGGCTCCGCCTCCGCGCTGGCCGGCCCGTCCACCACCACCTCCGTAGCAGGCCCAACGAACGCAGGAACCGCCTCGGGCGCGGCAGGCGCGGCGAACGCGGGAAGCGCCACAGGCGCTGGTGGTGCGGCGAGTGCAGCGCCGGCTGCGGGCGGCTCTTCCGAGCTCTCGGAGACCACCCGTCTGGCCGACCGGCGGTCGTTGGTGGTGGGCGATCGCGCCTACGCGATGGGTGATGAGACCGGACTCTACCCCGCCGCCGGGTGGCATGTGCGGGGTGAGATGGGCGGGTTCTGGTCACAGCCGATCAAGCTGCTCGACGGGATCTGGTTCGGTCTGGACGGGAACTGGCTCGGCAAGCAGGTCCCGGCCGCGAAGTACACCAGCGGCCACGGCTACAGCCGGATCGACTACCCGGCCGCGGTCGACGTACGCCGTACCGACTTCGTCCCCGACGGCATCCGGGCCACCCTCGTCGGTCTGACATTCACGTCAGGTACGTCGAGAACAGTGAAGCTGAACGTCGACGCGCACTCCGAGCTGATGCAGCCGTACCCGTGGGACTGGACCTCCCCGAGCGCGGCCGCCGCGAACCTGCCGGACACCGGCGACTTCGTCGACGGCGCGCTCCGCTTCCGGGAGCAGGGCACCCCGGCGTACCCGAACGCCACCCGGCACGACTTCGCCGCGTTCGTCGGATCGTCCCTGCGTCCGGCGGCCCACCAGCTCGGTCCGGACCACCGCGGCCCGCAGAGCCCGGCGGTGATCTGCCCCAAGGACGGTACGACGCCCGCGCGGTGCGACGACTCATTGACCGGCAAGGGCACCGGCGGCGGCCTCACGTACGACGTACCGCTGAAGGCCGGCGAGCAGAAGACGATCTGGTTCGCCGTGGCCGGGTCGGACCAGGGCAGCAAGGCTGCCGAGAGCGAGTACCGCAAGGCGCTGAGCAACCCCACCATGTTGCTGCGGGCAAAGAGCGCGGCGCGGCAGCAGATCGACGCGCAGTCCGCAGTGGACCTTCCTGGTGACCGGCTGCTGCAGCAGAGCGTCGAGTGGAGCAAGCAGAACCTCGCGGACTCGGTGCAGCAGGCGAACAACCTGCAGATCCGCGACGTCAACGAGGGCAAGGACTATCCGGCACCGCTCGGGACGGTACCGACCGCCCGCTGGTTCGGCGCGGGCTTCCCGGACTACCCGTGGCTGTTCGCGACCGACGGCGAGTACACCGCGTTCGCGGCCGTGGCCGCCGGACAGTTCGACACCGTGAAGGAGCACCTGCGGGCTCTCCGCGACGTCAGCGATCTCCTCAACAACCGCAGCGGCAAGGTCGCGCACGAGGTGACGCCGACGGGCGACGTGTACTTCGGCTCCAACCAGAGCGCGGGCAACACGGACGAGACCGTGAAGTTCCCGAGTACGGTCGCACTGCTGTGGCGCTGGACGGGTGACAACAAGTTCCGCGACGAGATGTACAACTTCAGCGTCCGGAACCTGCAGTACGTCTACAAGACGCTCGACAAGGACGGCGACGGCTGGCCCGAGGGTCTGGGCAACGTCGAGCGCTCCGGGATGGGCGTGGAGAAGCTTGACAACACGGTCTATCTCATCCGTGGTCTCAGCGACCTCGCGGACATGGCCGCGGCCAAGCACGACACCAAGACCGCGCAGTGGGCGACCGCAAAGGCCACGGACCTGGAGTCCCGCTTCGAGGCGCAGTGGTGGGTACCGCAGGCGATGGGGTACGCCGACTCGATCGACGACCCGGCCGACCCGGCGAACGACAACACCCCGATCTTTCAGCGGCACTGGATCGGCGTCACCCCGATGGAGGCGGTCCTGGGCGGGGGCTCTCCGCTCGCGTCGGACGAACACGCTCAGATCGCGCTCGATCAGCGGGAAAAGCCTTGCTACACAGGAGAATTCGGCCTGTTCCACACCGGCACCGGACCGACCTCGGACCCCAAGGGGAACCCGGGCCCGTCCTGTGACGCCGTGGTGTCCCAGGTACCGAGCGAGCGCAGCATCTTCGGTCTGAACACGTCGATCATGGCGGTTGCGGAAGGCAACTTCGGTCGGCTCGGCCCGAAGCAGCAGCGGGTGTACACCACCGGCAACGCACGGATCCAACTCGACCCGTCGGTCTGGGAGACGCCCGGTGCGATGCCGGAGATCGCCCCGTCGCCGGACTCCCCCGCGAACATCGGCCGGGCGTTCTACGACCGTTCCATGGCGCTGCAGGCCTGGGGTACGTACGGCATCCTGTGGCCGGTGATCCACCAGCAGCTCGGCGTCGACCCGGACCTGGGCCATGGGCGGATCGCCGTCGTACCGCAGCTCCCGACCGGCCAGCACAAGGTGGCCGGTAGCAACATCCGGGTCGGTCGTGGCGCCGTCGACGTGACCGCACGCCTTACAGGTAAGGCATTGTCGACCGAGGTGACGCTCAAGGGCGTCGGCGCGGCGCTCACCGTGGGCGCCGTACTGCCGTCCGGCGCGACGGTGAAGAGCGTGACGGTCAATGGTCACGCGGCGCAGTACAAGTTGGTGAAGACCAGCCGCGGCACGCAGGTGCAGGTGGCCGGGACGGGCTCTCGGACCGAGCTGAAGGTCATGCTCGGCTGAGAGGTTCCACCAGCCGGAACCCCGAGGTCGCTTCGCGGCCTCGGGGTTTCTTTCTGCACTCACCAGTTCCGCTGCGCACAGAAGGGCGAGCCCCTCCGAGTATGAGTCGGAGGGGCCCGCGCAGCTGAAGGAAGGTGACGTCTCCAGCTTCCCGATACGGGTCCGTGGAGGCCGGCAGACCCCGTCACCGGTCTACCTCGGTGGGGATCCCCACCGCGAGGGCTCTCGGTTTCCGTTCGACCCGCCACCTCTGACTGAAGCAGCGTGTCGCCAGTTCTACCGCCGTCGATAGGGTCGGCACAAGCCTTTCCAGGCAACAGATTTGCTCGTCCACACAGATCGTGGATCCATCCACAGGAACAGCCTCAGTTATGCACAGGGGGTGTGCATAACGTGTCTTAGCCCTTAGCTGGTTTGAGCGCCATCGGTTGCAGGATGCGATAACCGGCGTACACACCGAGTGCACTGACGACGAGCACCGCGGGTACTGCGATCGCGAGCGGTGGCCGCTGATACCCGATGTTGTCGAGCACATCGGCAAGCCATTGGGCGACCAACAGGAACTCGGCCGCCGCGGCCGGCAGCAGCGCGAACGGCAGCACCAGGAGCCCGCGCCACGCCCCGAGCCGGACGAACGTGATTCCGAGCAGCCAACCGGTGACCTCGTGCGACAGCACCAGCAGGAAGAACTCGGTGAACACCAGACCGGACTGCGACGGGTCGGTGAACAGGTGCGGGTTGGTCAGCTTGTCGGTCCAGCCCTGCCATCCGTAGAACAAACGTTCCAACTGGTAGACCAGCACCCAGAGCAGCGCGGTCGCGGCCGCGGCGCCGGTCAGGTAGATGCCTGCGGCAACCGAGAACATCTTGCGGGTGAGGCCTTGGGAGATCAGCAGCGAGAAGTACGCCGGCGTGATCGTGATGCCGATCGCGAGCGAGAAGTACTTCGGGGACTGGGTTCCGTAGTCCCACGCGCTGCTCTGGACACCACCGGACAGCGACTGGATGATCAGGCCGCCGGCGAACAGCGCGACCACCATCACCGCCCAGTACCCGGCGAGCATCGGGCGCAGGCCAAGCATCATCGACCAGACCGCGAGCTTGAGCCGGTGCGTTGCGGTGACCCCACGCGGCAGTGCAACCGCCGTACTCATCACTTCACCCCCGTGAGATGGACGAACAGGTCCTGCAGGCCGACCGGACCTACTTCGAGGCCCGCCGACGCGGCCTGAGCGAGCAGGACCGGGTCGAGGTCGCCGAGGACCGTGGTGGACTTCGTACCGCCGAGGCGCTCCTCCGCGAGTACGGTGAAACCGGCGGTGAACTGGTCGACCGCTGCGGCCGGTCCGACGATCGAGGCGCCGCGGCCGCGCAGTGCGTCCACCGCGGACTGCGTGACGAGCCGGCCCTTGTCGAGGATGACGACCTCCTCGAGCATCGTGCTGACCTCGCTCACCAGGTGGGTCGAGAGCACGATCGTGCGCGGCACCTCGGCGTAGTCGGCGAGCAGTACGTCGTAGAACAGGTGCCGCGACGGCACGTCCATGCCGAGGTAGCTCTCGTCGAAGATCGTCAGCGGTGCGCGGCTGGCCAGGCCGACAATGACGCCGAGGGCGGACTTCTTACCGCGGGAGAGCTTCTGGATCTTCTTGTTCTGCGGGATCTCGAAGCGTTCGACGAGTTCGGCCGCCAGGTCGGCGTCCCAGTACGGGCGGAGCGCGGCGGCGAGGCGGAGCGCGTACCGCACCGGCACGCTGTCCGGTACGTCGCCGGACTCGCGGATCAGGCACACACGGCTGGTGACGACGGCGTTCTCGTACGGTTCCTGCGCCGGGCCGAGGTCGCCGCCCTCGATCAGTACTCGTCCTTCGTCCGGCCGCCGGAAGCCGGCGAGCGTGGCTGCCAGCGTGCTCTTCCCCGAGCCGTTGCGTCCGAGCAGGCCGTGAATCTTGCCGGGAGCGAGCCGCAGATCGAGACGATCCAACGCCGGCACCCCGGCGAACCGGACCGACAGGTTCTCGGTCCTGACAGTCAGGGCGGTGGTCATCATGCTTCTCCGTAGCTACGGATGTGGTCGAGGATGTCGGTGAGGGGGATGCCGATCGCTTTCGCCTCGCGGACCATCGGGTCGACGACGTCGGCGAAGAACGAGTCCCGGCGGGCGGTGCGGAGCAGGTCGCCCGCGTTCGGGGCGACGAACATGCCGATCCCGCGCTTCTTGTAGAGGATCCCGTCGTCGACCAGCTGCGCGAATCCCTTGGCCGCGGTGGCCGGATTGATCCGGTAGAAGGCGGCGTACTGGTTGGTCGACATCACTTGCTCGTCCGATGTCAGCGCCCCGCTGACGATGTCGTTCTTGATCTGCTCGGCGATCTGCAGATAGATCGGACTCCGGTCGTCGAACATGCCACCCCCTTCCTCGGTTCTTCGGTTGAGCAACGAACCGTAGCACCGGCGCAGGGTCAATACTGATGCTGCTGGAGAGACTTCTTCAGTGCTGGTACCGCGGGGCCGACGCGGACCGCCAGCTGCGCGAGGCGATCCTTGTGGCGGGCGCGTTGCTCCTTGGTGAGGACCGTTCGGAGGTCTGCGGTTGCCGCGAGTACGACGACGGACGCGTCGCGGAGGTCTACGCGGGAGACGACCCGCGACGGCCTGAGGGTGTCGCGTGCGCTTTGCAGGAGCTGGCGCCGTACGAGCGGGTGCCGGAGCGTGATCCGATCGGCCGGGAAGATACCGAGCACCCGGCGCGGCTCGACCTTGATCAGGTGATCGCGCTCCAACTGGTCGCGTACCCGCCGTACCGTCGCCCCACCCCGCCGATCAATCCAGTACCGCCACCGCCGCGGCCCCACCGCCCGCAACTCCTCCAGCACATCCGCCACCAGCGGATCCCCCGGCACCACTCCGTCGACGACCCGGGCTCGCCTACCATCGTCGACGACATTCCCACTCAGCTGCAGCTCCACCAACACCGCGGCCCGCAACACCTTCCCCAACTTCCCCCGCCCCGTCAGCCTTCCCCGCTCCGGATCGTAAGCGAGCAGAAAAAGCCGCGCACCCAACGCCTCCGGCACCCTCCCCTTGCCAAGCGCAACAACCCGCCCACTCCGCGATCCCCCAGCGCGCCCACCGCCAAACGCAACACTCTGCCCGTCCCGCGTCCCCCCGCCCGTCCGTCCTACGCCCCGACCGTTGCCACGCGCAACGCCCTGCCCCTCCCGCATCCCCTCGCCCGACCGCCCTACACCACTCCACCCGTTGCCAAGCGCAACAATCCGCCACCTCCGTGACCGTGCCGTGCCGCCCCGCCCACTCCCACCCCAACCGGTCCCCCCACCACCAACCCCAGCCGGCCCAGCAGGCAACCGCGCCCCACGCCGCCCAACCCCCGCCGCCTCAGTCGTCCTTCTACTCATCGTCTTCCTCCTCAAGCACCCCACCAACACCACTCGCCTGCACCACTCGCCTGCACCACTCGCCCGCACCACTCGCCCGCACCACTCGCCCGCACCACCCGCCCGCACCACCCGCCCGCCCGCCCCCCCCCCCCCAACACGGCCCCACCTGCACTACCCGCCCGACGCCGCCCGCCAGCCCCACCAACACCACCCGCCTGTACCACCTGCCGCGCCACCAACCGCCCCATCCCACCCGACGCCGCCGATCCATCGAGGAGCCAAACACCTCAGCCCCAGACCGGCGGCTCCTGCCCCCGGCGCGCTCTCGCCGGTGCCGGGGTCCTCCTACTCGTCGTCTTGCTCCTTGGGTGGGCGGCCCGGGCGGCGTTGTTTGGTTACGCCCATCGGGAGACGGCCCGCTTCTGACAGGGCTCGGCGAAGGAGGTACTCGATCTGGGCGTTGGTGCTGCGCAGGTCGTCGTTCGCCCAGCGGGCGAGGGCGTCGTGCACCGCGGGATCCAGCCGGAGCAGGATCTTCTTCCGTTCGACAGCCACGGCGGATCGCTTACTGGTAGAGCGATCCGGTGTTGACGACCGGCTGCGCGTCCCGGTCGCCGCACAGCACCACCATCAGGTTGCTGACCATGGTCGCCTTGCGTTCCTCGTCGAGCTCGACCACCTGGTGCTCGGACAGCCGGTCCAGCGCCAACTCGACCATCCCCACGGCACCTTCGACGATCCGCTGCCGCGCCGCGACGACCGCACCGGCCTGCTGACGGCGCAGCATCGCCTGGGCGATCTCCGGCGCGTACGCCAGATGCGTGATCCGCGACTCGATCACCCGTACGCCGGCCGCGTGTACCCGGGCGCCGATCTCCGCGGACAGCTTCTCGGTGATCTCGTCGGTACTGTCCCGCAGCGACAACACCTCCTCCTCGGAGTGCACGTCGTACGGGTAGCTGTTGGCGATGTGCCGGACCGCGGTCTCGGTCTGGATCGCCACGAACTCGACGAAGTCGTCCACCTCGAACATCGCCTGCGCGGTGTCCTCCACCTGCCACACCACCACCGCGGCGATCTCGATCGGGTTGCCGTCGGCATCGTTGACCTTGGCAACGGCGGTCTCGTGGTTGCGGATCCGGGTGGACACCTCACGCCGGGTCGCGATCGGCACCACCCAGCGCAGCCCGGTGGTCCGCACGGTTCCTGCGTACTGCCCGAGCAGTTGCAACACCCGAGCCCGCCCCGGCGACACCGCAGTCAACCCGGCCGCAACAATCACCGCCGCGAGAACGATCAGAACCCCGAGCCCGACGACCCACCCGTTCCCGTCGCTCACCACAAACACCACGACGGCAAGCACCCCCAACACCAGCACCAGACCCGCGAACGGCCACCCGTTCAGCTCCCACCCACCCCGCTCACTAACCTTCGGCGCCGGCATCTCCACAACATCCGCCATCACAAACTCCTCTCGAATATCTACAAGCTACCAAAGTGATATCACATTAATCAAGCCCCGTCCCCTGCCCCGGGTCGGACGTGCCCACACGTAGGCGGTCGGCAGGCACCCCACGAGGCAGGACACAAGGTCGTACGACCTGCGAGGGCCGCGCGGAGGTCGCCCCGCGCTGCGCGGCACCCGGAGCCGCCCCCGCGAGTTACGGCAAATACCCGAGGTCCATCCCCTGCCGAATGCGCGCGGACCGCGGGGCGCCCTGGGGTGTGCGACCTTGTGCCCTGCCTCGGGGTGTGCGGGGTGCGGCGGTGCGAGGGGTCGGCGGGCGCGAGGGGTGCGCGGGTGCGAGAGGTGCCCGCGGCGCGGGTGCCCGGGGCGCGGGTGCAAGGGGTGCGCGGAGTGCGCGGAGTGCGAGGAGGTGCGAGGGGTGCCCGGGGCGCGGGGGTGCGAGGAGCGCGGGTGCGAGGGGTGCGTGCGGAATGCGCAAAGGCCCGGGTCGGGTGGGGGGTGGGGTGGTTATGGGAGGGGGGTGGAGAGGGCTTCTAGGTGGGATTGCCAGGTGGGGGAGGGGGAGTTGGGGAGGGGGTCGATGGGGGACGGGCCCCAGGCGTGGATGGGGCGGATGCCGTGGAGGGCGTTGAGGAGCCAGGCCTCGTCGGTGGCTTGGAGGGCTTCGGGGGTGATGGGGTGTTCGGAGACCTTGACGCCTTGGGATTCTGCGATCTGGCGGAGGAGGGCGGCGGTGACGGACGGGAGGATCGGGCGGTCGGATGGTGGGAAGCAGAGGGTGTCGCCCTCCCACCAGGCGATCGCGGAGTACGCCGCTTCGAGCACCGTGCCGTCGCTGTCGAGCAGCAGGATCTCGTCCGCGCGATGCGGTGCGTTCTCTCGCAGCTTCCCGAGCAACTCCAGATCAGGCCCCTTCACCCGCGGCGCGGTCCGCGGATCCGGCCCGTCGTACACGGCGACCCGCACCCGCCCACCAACCGGCGGCGCAGGCCGCAACTGCACCGCCAACTCGTCGGCCGCGGTAGCCGACGGGGCGTCGACGGCGGGGGTGGGGTTGGGGGTGTGGAGTTCGAAGCGGGGGAACCAGCGGCCGACGGTGGGGAGGCGGGTTATTTGGTCGTCCCAGAATTGGTCGGCGGAGACTCCGGCGGCGGCGCAGGAGGCGAGGAAGCGGGCTCGGTGTAGGGCCAGGCCGCGGGTCTTGCCGTTGGCTACCAGGAAGGAGTCGGCTACCAATAGGTCAGTCACTTGTGCCGGCCTTTCCGCCCAGGGTGGCTGTTGCCTTGAGCA
Source organism: Kribbella jejuensis (assembly GCF_006715085.1). Taxonomy (NCBI): domain Bacteria; kingdom Bacillati; phylum Actinomycetota; class Actinomycetes; order Propionibacteriales; family Kribbellaceae; genus Kribbella; species Kribbella jejuensis. Next base: position 1,865,622 of record NZ_VFMM01000001.1, read on the forward strand.
CCATTTCTTCGTATTCGGCGACCGGGTCGGAGTCGAGCACGATCGCACCGCCGGCGCCGATCACCGTCGCGTCCGGGGTGAGGACCGCCGTTCGGATCACCACGCTCAAGTCGGCCCGCCCGTCCACAGTCAGGTAGCCGAGCGCCCCGGAGTACACCCCGCGGGCGCTCGATTCGAGTTCGTCGATGATCTGCATGGTGCGGATCTTCGGTGCCCCGGTCATCGACCCCGGCGGGAAGCACGCGCGTACGGCGTCGACGGCCGTCACCCCGTCACGCAGCCGGCCTCGTACTGTCGTCACCAGCTGGTGCACCGTCCGGTAGCTCTCGACCTGCATCAGCTGCGGCACGTTCACGGTCCCCGGCTGGCTGACCCGACCGAGGTCGTTGCGGATCAGATCGACGATCATCAGGTTCTCGGCGCGGGTCTTGTCGTCCTCGGCGAGCGCCTTCGCGGCCAGCTGGTCCTGCACCGGGTCGGGGTCGCGCGGCGCGGTGCCCTTGATCGGGCGGCACTCGGCCCACCCGTCGGCGTCGACGGTCAGGAACCGTTCCGGCGACGAGCTCGCCACCGCAAGGTCGCCGTACCGCAGGAAGGCTGCGTACGGCGCCGGGTTCGCGGACCGTTGCCAGCGGAAGAACTCGAACGGATCCGGTACGGCGGGCAGCCGGACCCGGTTCGTGAGGTTGACCTCGTACGTCTGCCCCGCCTCGAGCTCGGCCAGCACCCGCGCGATCCCGGCGAGGTACGTCGTACGGTCCTGCTCGAGATGTGACTCCAGGTCGAGCCGCGCGATCGCGGGCGGGTCGACCCAGCTCATCCACCAGTCCGCCGCGGCCGCCTCGGCACGGTCCAGCCACTCCTCCTCCGCATCGAGACCGGCGTCGAGCGCGACCAGGTAGGTGCGGTCGTGGTCGTGATCGATGACGACGAACCGGTTCGCCCAGATCCACAACGCGTCCGGCGTCGCCGCCTGATGCGCGGCCACACCCCCGGTGAGGGCCTTCAGTTCGTACCCGAAGTACCCGACGTACCCACCGCAGAACAGGCCCGCAAGCTCGATCGGCGGCTCCCCGGAAACTGAAGCAAGCAGCTCGTTCAGCTCCGCGAAGACGTCACCGTCGGCGACGTCCCGGGTAATGACGTCGGCACCGACGGACGTACCGAGAACCGAAACACGACGTGGCACCCGATCCGTGAGGCTGCCGTCGAGCCAGTAAGCGACAGGTTCAGCGGCCAGCAGCTCGCGGTAGACCGTCTCACCGTCGAGCGCCCGGTCAAGCGTCCGGACAGACCAGCGCAGCGCACTCACAGGCACACGTTACCGAGTCAGACTGTCAGCGCCACCTTGGTTCGCATCGCGGTGATCCGCCGGATCGGGATCGCCACCTCGAGGCCGTCCTTGGACTCGGCCCGGTCCGCGAGCCAGGCCGCCGCGGTGTCCCGCCGTACGTCGGGCGTACCGGGCAGATAGAGCGCGTTGACGAGCCGGACCGCGTCGTCGCGGCTGCGGATCATGTACACGTACCGCTCGCGCTGGCTCTCCAGCACGTCGAACCCGGCGTGCTTGAGCTGATCCTTCAACTCGGTGATCTCGCCGCCGGCCGGGAACTGTGGCGTCGAGCGCAGCCGCGTGGTCAGACCGCTCAGCGTGCGGATGTCACCGCGCCGCAGCGGCCGGACGGCGGGCACGATCGCGGCCAGTACGCCGCCGCGCCGCAACACCCGCGCCGCCTCGTGGAGCACGTCCGGCAACGGCTGCAGCACCATCAGCCCCATCGAACACGTGACGACGTCGAAGACCTCGTTCGCGAACGGCAGGTGCAGCGCGTCCGCCTGCACCTTCGGACCGGGTGCGCCCGTGAGCTGGGCCGCGTTGTTGTCCACCCCGACCACCCAGCGCCCGTACAGCTCGCGCGCGACCGGCCCGTTCCCGCAGGCCAGGTCGAGGATCCGGCGGGCTTCACCGGAGACCGCCCGGACCAGCCACCGGTACGGCGTGTGATCGCCCGCCACCGCGCGGGACAGCAACGCCTCGGTGCTTCCGGGTGCGGCGGTATGGAACTGCCGCAGGTACTGCGGCCAATCGACAGGATTCTCAGACATCGGGGCCCGACGCTACCGGCAGGACACCCGATGTACCGCATCGGGTGCGCTGCGTTAACAGAGAGTTGAAATATCAGACTCGGCTGACAAAGATGTGGCCGGCGGTCTCGTCGCTGATCACGCCGCCGGCTTCGCGGCTGCCGACCAGGACACCTTCGGCGTCCAGGGTCGAGTCCACCTCGCGACCGGGCAGGGCCCCGGCCTTCCGCAGTACCGCCATCGCGCCGTCGTCGGTCTGCACCGGCTCGGCGATCCGGCGGACCAGCACCCGCACGCTCTCGCCGGTCGCCTGGTCGAGCACCTGGTCCAGCGGCTCGACCCCGATCCGGAAGTCTCCGATCGCGCTGGCCTGGCTGCTGGTCTGCAGCTCCTCCAGGCCCGGGATCGGGTTCCCGTACGGCGACTCGGTCGGGTTGCCGAGCAGCTGCAGCAGCCGCAGCTCGACCGCGTCGCTCATCACGTGCTCCCAGCGGCACGCCTCGGCGTGCACGTCCTCCCACTCGAGCCCGATCACGTCGACGAGCAGCCGCTCGGCCAGCCGGTGCTTGCGCATCACCCGGACCGCCTGCTTGCGACCGACGTCGGTGAGCTCCAGGTGGCGGTCGCCCTCCACCTTGATCAGACCGTCGCGTTCCATCCGCGCGACCGTCTGACTGACCGTCGGACCGGACTGGTGCAACCGCTCGGCGATCCGTGCCCGCAGCGGCACGATGCCTTCTTCTTCCAGTTCGTAGACGGTCCGCAGGTACATCTCGGTGGTATCGATCAGGTCGCTCACGACAACCATTCTCACCTATGTAGGCAAGCCTTACCCAATTGCCGCGGGTACCGGCGGAGGATGAGTCCGGTGACAGCAGTGATGTGGTTCCGGCGTGACCTGCGCCTGGCCGACAACCCGGCCCTGCTCGACGCGGCCGCCTCCGGCCGGGTCCTGGGGCTGTTCGTCGTGGATCCGTTGCTGTGGGGACGATCCGGCGATCCGCGGCGCGAGCACCTGGCCGCATCGTTGCGCAGTCTGTCGGACTCGATGGGCGGGCGATTGGTCGTACGGCGAGGTGATCCTGCGGCGGTCGTACCGGCTGTTGCGGACGAGGTGGGGGCGTCCAGTGTGCACATCAGCGCGGACTATGCGCCGTACGGACAGAAACGCGACGAACAGGTTGAAGCGGCCTTGACGTGCCCGTTGGTGCGGACCGGTTCGCCGTACGCCGTCGCACCGGGGCGGATCCGCAACCAGCAGGGCCGGCCGTACCAGGTCTTCACGCCGTATTTCAAAGCCTGGCTGGCGCACGGGTGGCGGCAACCGGTTGCAGCGCCGGCCGAGGTGACGTGGGTGAAGGCGGCGAGTGACGAACTGCCGCCGGCGAGTGTCGTTGCGGGTGAGCAGGCGGCGCTGCGGCAATGGCAGGCGTACGACGTGTCGGCGTACGAGGACGAGCGGGACCGGCCCGATCTGGACAGCACGTCGCGGATGTCGGTCCCGTTGAAGTACGGCGAGATCCACCCGCGGACGATACTCGCGGGCCTGCGCAGCGACGCCTTCCGGCGTGAGCTGGCGTGGCGCGAGTTCTGCGCGGACCTGCTCGCGCGGTACCCGCAGGCGGCGTGGAAACCGCTGCGGCCCGAGTTCGAGAACATGCGGTACGACGAACCAGGCGAACTGTTCGACGCGTGGTGCGCCGGGCGGACCGGATTCCCGTTCGTCGACGCGGGCATGCGGCAGCTCGCGGAGACCGGATTCATGCACAACCGGGTACGAATGGTCGTCGCGTCGTTCCTGGTGAAGGACCTGCACGTGCACTGGAAGTACGGCGCGCGCTGGTTCATGCGTTCGCTGCGCGACGGCGACCTCGCCTCGAACTCGTTGAACTGGCAGTGGGTGGCCGGCTGCGGCGCGGACGCCGCGCCGTACTTCCGGATCTTCAACCCGGTCGCGCAGGGGCTCAAGTTCGACCCGCAGGGCGAGTACGTCCGGCGCTGGGTTCCGGAGCTGCGGCACCTCCGCGGCAAAACCGCGCACGAGCCGTGGAAGCACGGCGCCGGCACTTATCCGGCCCCCGTCGTCGACCACGCCGAGGCCCGGCGCGAGGCGCTGCGGAGGTACGACGCGATCCGCTCTTGACGGCCCGTTGTTCCATAGCTCTATAGTGCTAGTTACCTAGATGAATGAGGTAACTGATGATCGAGTTCCATCTGGACGGCCGGTCGGGGGTCTCGCCGTACCAGCAGATCGTTCAGCAGGTCCGGAACGCCTTGCGGCTCGGACTGCTGCGTGAGGGGGACCAGTTGCCGACCGTGAAGGACGTCGTCGCGGCGCTGGCGATCAACCCGAACACCGTGCTCAAGGCGTACCGCGAGCTCGAGCACGAAGGCCTGGTCCAGGCTCGCCCCGGGCGCGGCACGTTCGTCACCCGGACCCTCACCGACCACTCGCTGGCCGCCCACGGCCCGCTCCGCCAGGACCTGCGCCGCTGGCTGGCCAAGGCCCGCAAGGCAGGCCTCGACGACGAGAGCATCGAGGCGTTGTTCCTGACAACCTTTCGGTCCGCCTCTCAGGAGGAGCACATAGCATGACGAGCGTTCTGCAGGCCCATGGGCTGGGGAAGAAGTACGGGCGGCGCTGGGCGCTGACCGATTGCGAGCTGGAGGTTCCGGCCGGGCACGTGGTCGGACTGGTCGGGCCGAACGGGGCCGGCAAGAGCACGTTGCTGAACCTTGCCGTCGGCATGTTGTCGCCGAGTGCGGGATCCGTCGAGGTGCTCGGCGCCGCGGCCGGGACACAGCAGGCGAAGGTCGGGTACGTCGCGCAGGACACGCCGACGTACGGGCGGCTGACTGTGGCCGACCACCTGAAGCTCGGCGCGCGACTCAACCCGGCCTGGGACGAATCCCTTGCCCAGCAACGGGTTCAGCACCTCAAGCTCGACCTGAAGCAGCGGGCCGGGCGGCTGTCCGGTGGCCAGCGGGCGCAGCTCGCGCTGACCCTCGGGCTGGCGAAACGGCCCGAGCTGCTGATCCTCGACGAGCCGGTGGCGGCGCTGGATCCGCTGGCCCGGCGCGAGTTCCTGCAGGACCTGATGGAGGCGGTCGCCGAGCAGGAGCTGAGCGTCGTACTGTCCTCGCATCTGGTGTCCGATGTCGAGCGGGCGTGTGACTACCTGATCGTGCTGGTCGATTCGCGCGTTCAGGTGAGCGGCGAGATCGACACGTTGCTCGCGACGCACTTCCGGATCACCGGCCCGCGACGCGACCAGAAGGACCTGCCGCGCTACCAGCACGTCGTCACCGCGAGCCACACCGACCGGCAGTCGACGTACCTGATCCGGACCGAGCGGCCGATCCACGATCCGGCCTGGACGGTCAGCCAACTCACGCTCGAGGACCTGGTGCTGGCCTACATGGGCCGCGACGTCCAGCCCGAGCGCCCGGTCCTGGAGGTGCAGCGATGATCTGGCTGACCTGGCGGCAGTTCCGCGTCCAGTTCCTGGTCGTGGCGACGGTGATTCTGGCCGCGCTGATCTTCCTCGCGTCGACGGGTCCTGGCCTACTCGACGACTACCACCGATCGACCACTACCTTCATTCAGAACCTCGGGTACCAGCGGCTGAACCCCGTGCTGTACCAGGTCGGAATCGTGCTGCTGTACGCCGTACCGCCGGTGATCGGCGCGTTCTGGGGCGCGCCGTTGATCGCCCGCGAACTCGAGACCGGCACCCACCGGCTGGTGTGGAGCCAGAGCATCTCGCGGTGGCGCTGGCTGGCCACCAAGCTCGGCCTGACCGGGCTGGCCGCGATCGGCATCGCCGCGTTGCTCAGCTTCGCCGTCACCAAGTGGTCGGCCCCGATCGACGACGCGATCGCCGCGGGTCAGAACTCGAACATCTACCTGCCACGGATGTTCCCGCTGCAGTTCGGCGCCCGCGGTCTGGTACCGGTCGGGTACGCCGCGTTCGCGTTCGCCTTCGGTGTCGCGATAGGGCTCGTCATCCGCCGAACCGTGGTTGCCCTGGCGGTCACTCTGACGGTGGTGATCCTCGTGGAGATCCTGACGCCGTCGCTGATCCGGCCGCACCTGCTGGCGCCGACGCAGTCCTACGTCACGGTGACGCAGGACAACATCCGCGGCTTCGGGATGACTGGTCCGAACGGCTCGGTCACGCGAATAGAGGTGGCATCCGGGGATGCGGGGGCCTGGAAGTTCTACGACCGGACCATCGACAAGAGCGGCAAGGCGGTGAGCTCGCTGCCGAGCTGGGTCGTCGACTGCGCGCCGACCGCGCCGCCGCCGGGGAACGGCACCGTGTCCTCGCAAGCTCAGGCGTCGCCCAAGGCTGCTGCCTGCTACCAGCGGCTGGCCGATGAAGGTTACCGCCAGCACCTGAAGTACTTCACGGCAAGCCGCTTCTGGGATCTGCAGTTGCGGGAGTTCGGGGTCTTCTTCGCGGTCGCGTTGCTGCTCGCCGGGTTCAGTTTCTGGCGGATCCGGCGCGACCTGTCCTGAACCGCCGTACCAGCAGGCCGGCTGCCAGGACTGCTGCGGCGACCACGGCTGACGTCCACGGGAGGGTGACCGCGAGGACGACGCAGCCGGTCAGGCCGAGGACGTTGACCGCGCGCGGCCAGCGGCGTTGGTCGGCCGGTTGGGTGAACGCGGAGGCGTTGGCGATCGCGTAGTACAGCAGTACACCGAAGGACGAGAAACCGATCACTCCTCGGAGATCGGTGCTGAGGACCAGGACCCCGACCACCACGGCGAGCGCGAGCTCGGCGTGGTGCGGGACCTGGAAGCGGGGATGTACGGCGGCCAGCCAGGACGGCAGGTCGCGGTTGCGGGCCATCGCGAGCGTCGTACGGCCGATGCCGGCGATCAACGCGAGCAACGCGCCCAGACTGGCCAGGGCGGCGCCGATCCGGACGACCGGTACCGCCCAGGCCGCACCGACGGCGTCGACCGCGGACGCGAGGGGCGCCGCGGTCGACGCGGGGTCGCTCGTCCTCAGTAGCGCGAAGGCGACGGCGAGGTAGATGCCGATGGCAATCACCAGCGCGATGCCGATGGCGCGCGGGATGGTGCGAGCCGGTTCGCGTACCTCCTCGCCCATGGTCGCGATCCGCGCGTAGCCGGCGAACGCGAAGAACAGCAGCCCGGCGGACTGCAGCACGCCGTACGCCGAGGTGCTCGCTGTGCTGTGGTGGGTTGGGTGGCTCGAATACAAGACGATCAACACGATCGCCAGCACCACCAGGGTGCAGGTGACAAGCACTCTGGTGAGCCGGGCCGTCCTGGTGACACCGCGGTAATTGACCCCCGCCAACACCACCACCGCCACCAGCGCGACCACCCGCTGAACCCAGTGGTTGGGCACCACGTACGTGGCGAACGTCAACGCCATCGCTGCACACGAGGCCGTCTTCCCGATGACAAAACACCAGCCGGCCGCAAACCCCCACCACTCCCCCAGGCGCTCCCGCCCGTAAACGTACGTCCCACCCGACACCGGATAAACCGCCGCCAACTGAGCCGAAGCCACCGCATTGCAATAAGCAACAACCGCAGCGATGACGAGCCCCACCAGCAGCCCGGACCCCGCCGCCCGAGCCGCAGGCGACCAAACAGCAAACACCCCAGCCCCCACCATCGACCCCAGTCCGATGACCACCGCATCCCCCACCCCCAACCGCCGAGCCAGCCCACCCCCGGCTGAGGAGGACTGGTCGGCTCCGACCTCAGGTGCGGTCATCTCAGTTGGTTTCTGCCAGGGCCTGGGCGATTTTCGCTTCGGCATTGGCTACGGCCTCCTTGGGGGCTTCGGGTAGGACGTTGGCCCAGAGGGCCAGCATCTCGCGTTTGGCTTCGAGCATGCCGAGCGGGCGGGGGAAGAACCAGATGTGGAAATGCGCGGAGCCGTCACCCCACCGGTAGACGTGGACCCGCGCGATGTCACCCAACCCGAGGATGGCTCGCTCGATCCGGGCGACCACCGGGGCGTAGCTGTGCAGCAGGTGGTCCGGCAGGTCGGCGAACGAGTCGTGGTGCGCCCGGCTGGCGAGCCACACCACCCCGGGGATGGTGACGCCGGTCGCGCGGCACAGCGCCCAGTTGTCGTCGTACCAGATCGGCTTCTCGTGGTCGGAGTGTTCGAAGTCGGCCAGCCAGTCACACAGGCCGCAAGGGGCGCCACCGGGCTCGCCGGCGCGCGGCGGTTCGGGGATCACCCGGGGCTGCGGTGCGAGGGCGACGAGCGGTTCGGCGTACGGAAGAGTCATGGTGATCTCCTGCGCAAAGACGACGATGATGCGATCAGTGAAACATGCCTGTTGCAGGAAATGCAACAGGCATGTTTCACGCCTCGACGACTCCGCGCAGCACCAGATCGAGGGTCAGCCGCCGCGCCCGCGACCGCGACCAGTGGTGCCGCCCGCGCATGTGGACGTACGTGAACGCCGCCGACACCAGCAACACCTCCGCGACGTCGCTGATCCGCCCGTGCGGATGCAACGTCCCGTCCGCCTCGCCTTCGCGCAGGAACCGCTCGAAGGGATCCAGGAACGACACCGGCCCGTTCCGCGCCTGCTCCTGGTGGAAGACCAGATCCGACGACAACATCAACGGCAGATGCCGATCGATCACGTCGAACAGCGCCTCGAGCGTGCGGATCAGCCCTTCCCGCCCGGTACCGGAGCCGGCCAGCACCGGCCACATCGTGTCCCGGTAGTCGTCGGCCAGCGCGTCCAGCAGCGAACTCAGCAACGACTCGACCGTCAGCCCCTGCCGCCACAGTGTGACCCGGGACCGCCCGACCTTCTCCGCGACGCGCTCCAGCGTCACGCCGGCCCAGCCGTGCTCGGACAGTACGGCGATGGTCGCCGTACGCAGCGTCTCGTCCACCCGCGACCCCTTGCCCTTGTGCAACATGGTCGTTGCATTGCACCATGACTGTACCAACAGCGAGGAGGGCCGGGCGTGGACGTCCCAGGTCGGGGTGGCGCGGGCAAGGATCGGACCGAGCTCCGGGTGCAGCTCACCGCTCAGGAACGCACCGGGCTGACGGCGCTCGCCGCCGGGCTGCGTGGTGTGGCCGAGTCCGACCTCTCCGAAGAGGACGCCCTGGTCGCGGCGCTCGAGCTGGCGCTGACCCGGCTGATCGACGACTTCGAAGTACCGGACCCGGTCGCCCGGGAGGAGGTCCAGCGGGCGCGCGACGACCTCCGCGCGCACTGGATCCGCGGCGCGGCGACGCTCTAGACAGCCTTCAGCACTCCGAGCAGCCGAGCGACCTCGGCGGCTACCGCGTCACGCGCGGGGCCCAGGTACTTGCGGGTGTCCACCAGCTTGGGGTTGTCCGCCAGGACTTCGCGGACGACCCCGGTGAAGACGTTGTTGAGGTGCGTCGCGATGTTCACCTTGGTCATGCCGGCCTCGACTGCCCGGGTGAGATCGGCATCGGCGACGCCGGACGAACCATGCAGCACCAGCGGAACCGGGACGATTTCCTTCAACTGTGTGATCAGGTCGAAGTCCAGGGTCGCGGTTCGTTCGGTCATGGCGTGCGAGGAGCCCACCGCGACTGCCAGCGCGTCGACGCCGGTGGCCTCGGCGAACGCGAGCGCCTCGTCCGGGCGGGTGCGGGCGCCGGGGGCGTGGACGCCGTCCTTGCCGCCGACCTCACCGATCTCGGCCTCGACGAACACGCCGTGGTCGTGGCAGAACGCCGTCACCTCGGTCGTCGCCGCGACGTTGTCGGCGTACTCGAGCTTCGACGCGTCGTACATCACCGAGGTGAAGCCGAGCGACACCGCCTCGGTCACCAGGCCGCGGTCCATCGCATGGTCCAGGTGGACGACGACCGGCACCTTCGCGTCGGCCGCGGCGGCCAGCGTCGCGACTCCGATCGGCTTGAGCGCGCCGTGGTACTTCACCGCGTTCTCACTGATCTGCAGGATCACCGGCGCACCGGCCTGCTCAGCGCCCGCGATCAACGCCGTCGCGTGCTCCAACTGGATCACGTTGAACGCGCCGACCCCACGACCGGCCTTGGCCGCAGTCAGAACCACCTCGGCACCGGACACCAACGGCATGAGTTCTCCTAATTCACAATTACTTGCGGCTGCCACCGACGGTAGGCAGCCAGATCGATGTCTCCGGCAACGGGCGTCAATACAGCGGCCGCGGACGCCGCGACAGCAGACTTGAGTACGAGGGACCAGTCCGGCTCCGGCGCTTCCGCGACAGCGGCCGCGACCACCGCCGTACACGCATCCCCCGCACCAGTGGGGTTTCCGCGCACCGTCTCGACCGGCAGTGCCCGCCAGACGCCCTTCTTGCTCGCGGCAACCATCCCGCGCGGCCCGTCGGTGATCACGGCCGCGGTCGCCCCGAGCGCGACCAGCTCCGACGCGCCGTCCTCGACCTCCACATCACCCACAGCGGCACGCAATTCGGCAGCATTCGCCCGCACCACCGCACCCGCTCCGGCGGCGGCCTTCAAGGCCTCTCCCCCGACGTCGATCACCGACAGTACGTCGTGATGCCGCGCGCGCACCGCGAGCTCCGCATAAGCGTCAGCCGGAATCCCCGGCGGCAGACTGCCCGAACACGCGAGCACTCCGAGCCGCCCCCAAGGCATCCGGTCCCCGAACGCCCGCCACTCGTCCGGCGACACCGCCGGACCGGCCTCGTTGAAGATCGTCGCGTCCCCGTCCACATCGTTGACGATGGCAACGGTACGGCGGGTCTCACCGGCGATCGGGGTGAGCAGCGCGGTCAGGCCCGCGTCGAACAGCTCCTCCGCGACCAGCTCACCGGTCACGCCACCGACGAAGCCCAGCACCAGCGCGTGGTGCCCGAGCGTCGCGGCGACCCGCGCCACGTTCACGCCCTTACCGCCGGCCCGCCGCCGGATCCGGTCGACGCGGTGACTGCCGCCGACCCGCAGTTCGTCGACCTCGTACGTCACGTCCAGCGCGAGGTTGAGCGTGACGGTTCCGATCAATCCAGCCACGACCCTGCCCGCATCACCTTCTGGACTGTGTACTCGTCGTCGAGCAGCACCAGGTCCGCCCGCTTCCCGGTCTCGATCGAGCCCACGTCGTACCAGCCGAACGCCTGCGCCGGAGTGGTCGACGCCATCCGGGACGCGTCCACCAGCGAGGTGCCGGCCTGCACCGCGTTCCGGAACGCGACGTCCATGGTCAGCGTGGAACCGGCGATCGAGTGGCTGCCGTGCGCGAGCGTCGCCAGACCGTCCGTGACGTCGACCTCGAGGCTGCCGATGTGGTACCGGCCGTTCGGCATGCCGGTCGCCATCATCGCGTCGGTGATCAGCGCGATCCGGTTCACCCCGGCGGCCGCCAGCGCGACCCGGACGACCTGCGGGTCCAGGTGCATGCCGTCGTTGATCACCTCGAGCAGCAGCCGTTCGTCGTTCAGCGCCGCGCCGACCGGACCCGGGTCACGGTGGTGGAACGGCCGCATCCCGTTGAACAGGTGGGTGGCCACGGTCGCACCGGCGTCGGCACCTGCGACCATCTGTTCGTACGTCGCATCGGTATGCCCGAGCGCCGCGACCGCGCCGGCGTCGACAACCTGGCGGATCGCGTCCAGCCCGTTCTCGAGCTCCGGTGCGATCGTCACCATCTTCACCGCGTCGCTGAGCACCTTCGCGACGTCGTCCTTGAGCGGCGGCCGCAGCAACGACGGCTCGTGCGCACCGCAGCGCGCCTCGGACAGGAACGGTCCTTCGAGATGGACGCCCGCGATGACGCCGTCGGTGATCAACTCCGCGAGACACGCGGTCTGCTCGACCAGGTCGTCGAGCGTTGCGGTGACGAGGCTCGCCATCGTGGTCGTCGTACCGTGCTCGGCGTGGAAGGCCGCGACCTTGCGCGCTTCCTCCGGGTCGGTCGTCGAGTACGTCGACCCGCCGCCGCCGTGGGTGTGGATGTCGACGAACCCTGGAACGACGGTCACGTTGCCGAGGTCCTCGGGCCGCTTGCCGTCGGCCGGCATCCCCTCGGACCGGCGGCCGAACGCCCGGATGTCCGCACCGTCGACCTGGATCCAGGCGTTCTCCAGCACGTCGTCCGGCGTCACCACCCGGCCCACCCGGTACGTCGTCATGCCGTCTCCTCCTCATGCGCGCGGTCCCAGGCCATCTGCGCGGCGCCGAGCATGCCGGCTTCCTCGCCGAGCACCGCCGCCACGATCTCCGGCTCGCGCTGGAACGTCAGCCGCGCGTGCACACCTTCGCGGAGCGGCTGCAGCAGCGTCTCGCCGGCGCCGATCAGACCGCCGCCGATGGCGATCCGGGTCGGCGCCACCAGTGTCGTGTACAGCACCAAGGCGTCGATCAGCGCGGCCAGCGCGTCCTTCCACACCGACGCGGCGTCCGGGTCGCCGGCCGCCAGCAGCTGCATCACCTCGCGCGCGCCGTCGACGGTCCGTCCGGTGCGCGCGGTGTACCGGCGGGCCAGCGCGGCCGCGGACGCGACCGTTTCGAGACAGCCCCACTGCCCGCACGCGCAGAGCTCGGCGGCGTCGCCGTGGATGAACTTCGAGTGACCGAGTTCACCGGCGTACCCGTCGCCGCTGACCAGCGATCCGTCCACGATCATCGCGGCGGCGATCCCGGTCCCGAGCGGAAGGAACATCGAGTTCGTGGTCCCGGCCAGGGCCCCCTGGCGGAACTCGGCGTACCCGCCGGCGCGGACGTCGTGGGCGAGCACGATCGGCACGTCCGTGGCCACCGCTGCCCGCAACGAGGCGAGCACCGGCGTACCGACCCACTCCAGATTCTCGGCGCCGACCGTGCCGTGTTCGGCGTCGATCACGCCCGGTACGACGACCCCGATCGCGCGCACCCGGTGACCCTCGGCGGTCGCCTTCTGGCTGAGCTCGACGACGGTTTCCAGCAGGGCGTCGAGCACGGCGCGGCCACCGTCGCGCGGATCGGCCCGGGGCGTCGGTCTGGTCTCGCGGTGCAGCACGGCACCGTCCGCGGCGACCAGGCCGCATTTCATCCGGGTTCCACCGAGGTCGACGGCAACCACGACTTCACAGGGGTCCACGGAGCGCCATTATGCAGCGTTACCCCCGGGTCCGAACATCCATGAGCAAAACACGGACAAAACCGTGGGCAGGGAATCCACGGTTTCCGACCGTCCAACCTTGCTCAGGAGCGCAGACCCTGGTCGAAGGCTGCGACCAGGAACGCCACCAGATTCTCGGCGAGCTTGCCGGGGTCCTCGGTGTTCCCGTGGCCGGCGGCACCCGGCGGCGGGGACAGGGCTTGCGACTGATGCAGCGCCAGCAGGCCCTGCATGTTCAGGTACCCGAAGGCGACCGCTTCCGGCGACGCCTGCGGCAGCGCCTTGCGGAGCGCGGCCAGGTACCTGCTCTCGATCGGATCGGACTCGGCCGCGTACAGCTCCCGGATCCGGCGGCTCGGATCGAACGCGATCCGGCCGATGAACCGCGCCACCACCGCGCCGCGTTCACCACGTCGCAGTACCAGCTCCAGACCGGGCTCGACGAACGCCCGGATGATCTCCTCGGGCGTCGGCTCGCCGCCCGCTTCCAACTGGTCCAGCCGGCGCCGCCGTTCGGTGTTGACCGGCGCCATCGCGCGCCCGACCGCGGCGCGCAGCAGTGCTTCCTTCGAGCCGAAGTGGTAGTTGACCGCCGCGATGTTCGCGGCCGCCGCGACCGTGATGGCGCGCAGCGACGTGCCCTCGTAACCGCCTTCGCCGAACCGTTGCTCGGCGACGTTCAGCAACCGCTCCCTGGTCGTTTCGACCGGTGTTTCCACAGAGTTCTCCTTCCCCCCGGCTACCGCTCGCTCAGGCACCCCACCTGCTCACGCCCAGTAGCCTGCAGTCAGCATAGTTCAAGCGGTCGTTTGAACAGGAGGGGTCAGGCGAAGTTACTCCGAGAAATCCTCACATTTCCCTGAAACCCTTTCCTTCCCACCGTTCTCACCCTTCACACCTCCACCACGGCCCGTGCCCGAGCGGGTGGGATCTGTGAGTGGGTTAGGCTCGTGCGCCATGACTTTCGTGCGGGTCGGGCGGCGATTCCAGGGGCCGGAGCGGTCGGGCAACGGCGGGTACGTCGCCGGTCTGGTCGGGACCGGAATGGCTGCGGAACTGGCCGGATCGCAGGTGGCCAAGGTCACGCTGCGCATGCCGCCGCCGCTGGAGAAGGACCTCGAGCTCACCTCCGGAAAGCTCACGGACGGTGACGCCGTGGTGGCCGAGGGCGTGCCCGTCGAGAGCGAGTTCCTGGCCGACGCGACGATCGACCCGGTGCTGCCCGAAGAGGCGCGCGCGGCCGAGGCGACGTACCGGGGGCTCCACGATCACCCGTTCCCGACCTGCTTCGTCTGCGGCCCGGCGAACGCGCGCGGCCTGCAGTTGAAGCCGGGCCCGATCGGCAGCGGTCGTACGGCGTGCACCTGGCGGCCGGGGGCCGATCTCGCGACCGACGGACTGGTCGACGAGGTGTTCCTCTGGGCCGCGCTCGACTGTCCCGGTGGGTGGACCATCGACCTCGAAGGACGCCCGTCCGTCCTCGGTCAACTGACCGCGTGCATCGACGCGCGCCCGCAGCCGGGCGAGGAGTGCGTCGTGCTCGGCCGCTACCTCGGCGAGGAGGGCCGCAAGTCGTTCACCGCGAGCACGCTGTACGACGCCGACGGGCGCGTGCTGGCCCGGGCCAAGCACACCTGGATCACGGTCGACCCGGCTGCGTTCAACTAGCGAGTGCGCGCTGCGTGCGCGCGGACCTTGGCGCGGTTGCCGCAGGTCGCCATCGAACACCAGCGGCGCCGGCCCCGCGGGTCGAGGAACAGCCAGCCGCACGACGGGCAGGTCCGGACGTGCTCGCGGGACGGGCCGGTGAGCAGGTCGCCCGCGAGCAGTGCGAGGTTGTAGAGCGGGAGCGCGAGGTCCTCCGGGAGTTCCCAGACCGGTCCGTCCTCGGTCTGCACGAGCCGTCGACGGGCGGCGGCCTTTTCGATCAGGCGAGCCGCCGCGTCGAAGGTGGATTCGGTCGCCTGCCCGGTGAGTACGTCGTACAGGTCGACGCGGAAGCCGAGCGTGGCCTGCAGCCGCCGTACCGCCTCGGTCGGGCTGCTGCCGGCCTGCTCGATCAGGCGGAACGTCGTGGCCGGCGACAGCAGGCCGGCGTAGGAGTTCCAGATCAGGAAGGCCTCGTACGACGTCAGCCACTCGGTCCGGGCCGGGCCACGGGTGGTCCACTCGGACCGGGTGTTGACGAAGTCGAGCACCGGATGCGCGCCGACCGGCTTGGGCAGGACGACGCCCTGCACCAACTCCAGATGGGACGGCAGCGCAGTCATGCCGTTATCTTGCCGGTTCTGTCGGCTGCGTGCCGGGCTGCTGCGTGGTGGTCGGCACCGGGATGCTGACGTTGCCGTTCTGCGGGATCACCATGAACTGGATCTTGCCCGACTCGATCGCGGACTTCAGCAGGTAGCCGTTCGCGCCGAGCAGCTTGACCTGCTGCTGGACCGACTGCAGTTCGACCTGGACCTGCTGGTTCTTCTGCTCCTGCGTGGCCTTCGCGAGCTCGGCCCGCTGCTTGGCCTCCAGCCCGTCGATGATGCCCTTGTCCAGCGGCATCGGCTTCTGGATCGTGAACGACAGCTCACCGCAGTCGTTGCTGCCGTTGTAGCCGGGGCCACAGAAGTAGTCGCCGCCGACCGCGGCCGGCAGCAGCCGGGTGAACTCCTTCGCCGCGGCGGTCTGGAACGCGGACTTCTTCGCCTCGTTGTTGTAGAGCTCGGCCCAGTTGTAGTTGGTCGCGACCGCGGACAGCGCCCGGTCGATCTGCGGGCGGAAGTAGCTCTGCAGCATGTCGTTCCAGCCGCGTTCCTCGTACGCCTCGGTCTTCAGGCCGATCCGCTCGTGGAAGGACTTGATCACGTCCTTGTCCCGGTTCAGCGTGAAGTACACCTGGACCCGGACGCCGAGCCGGACGTTGTCCTTGCTGACCACGGTGACCTCGTCGGCGGCGTCGGTGTCGGCGCCGTCGCCGCCGATGATGTACGAGCGCTGGTCGATCGGGTACGTGTAGACCGTGTCGCCCGGGCCGATCAGCTTGTTCGTCGAACCCGGCGGGATGATCGACTTGAACTTCTTGTCCTCGATCACGCCGCCGCCGTAGTGCAGACCGATCCGGTTCGCGTCGGTGTTGGCGAAGTTGAAGATGCTGAACAGGATGATCAGCGCGATCGCCCCGACGATCAGCCCGCCGATCACCTTCACCTTCGCACTGCCCTTGGGCTTGATCGCGGCGGCCGCGTTCCCCAGTTTTGCCATCAGTCGCCTAGCTCCTTGCGTTCCACCATGCGCCGTACGTCGGCGAGGGTCAGGTCGGCGGTGACCGCGACGTCGCGCGGTACCGACGGATGCGAGGAGAGCGTACGCAGGCCCTGCTCGGCAGCCGCGACCGCCCGCTCGAGCGACCTGACCTCGTGCATCAGCGCCCGGTTCTCGGCGTTGACCTCGGCCAGGGCCTGCTCCGCCTGGGCGGCCCGGCGGTACGACGCCCACGCGAACCACGCGGTTCCGATCAGGATCAGCAGCGGAATCAGGCCCAACTCGATCATGTCCTGATTCTCGTTCATCCCTGGGCGAAAACTGGTTGAACGGCGGTGCGCCCGGCAGTAGGTTCGCAGTACACGCGAAGGGAGGTGGTCCAACGCATGAATTGCTATCGGACTCGTGAGGTGGCGGCGGGCTAACCGCCAACCACAAGTTAGTGGGCAAGTGGTCGGCCAATACAACGCCAGCCACCGGGCCCGCGGGCAGTCAGGACAGTCCGCCTGACCCTGAGCACGGCCACCCGGTCGCGTCTCCGGAAGCGCCCGCGGGCTTCTCTCTATTCTGGTTCAGGACAGTCGAGTCCCAGGGCCTGGCCGATCTCGAAGAGCTGCGCCTCGAAGAACGCGGCCGCGTCCGGCAGCACCCAGTGCAGCTGGCCGAAGACCTCCATGCAGATCAGGCCGTACAACCTGGTCCAGTAGTTCAGCGACAGGTAGATGGCGCCGGCCGGCATCCCGTGGAAGTGCTCGGACTCGGCAGTCAACTGCTCGACCAGCACCGATCCGAGGTCGGCGTCGGGCGGATGCGGGAACGGCTTCTGGTGCCAGATCTGCGCCACCAACTCCTTGAACAGCCCGCCGAACCGCATTGCCGCCTGGTGCCCGGGTGTCGCGTCGTGGTCGTCGTCGTCCGGGTTCGGTACGGCGGTACCGAACACCAGCCCGAACTCCGCCGGATGCGCGAGTGCCCAGTCCCGCAGCCCGTTCGCGATCAGGTACAGCTTGGCGCCGAGATCGCCCTCGTCCGCGCTCGCCCGATCCATCAGCGCCGCGGTCAGCTCGTCGTACAGGTCGGTGACGAGGGCACCGACCAGCGCCTCGTGACTCGGGAAGTACCGGTACAGCGCGGGCGGGGTGAGGCCGAGTTCGCGGGCGACCGCGCGCAGGCCGACCGCCGACGGACCACCGGAGACCAGCAGCCGGCGGGCGGCCGCCTTGATCTCCGCCAGCGTTGCCGCCCGGCGCCGGTCCCGGCTGTCCATCGTCAGCTCTCTCCTTGACATCGCGGTGCTACACGACCGTAGAGTGAACACCGTTAACAGTTAACGGTGTTCACTCGGCTGTCTTCCGCTCAATCTACGCCCTGGGGAGAGTTTCGTGTTCGAGACGCTCGGCCATTTCATGTACCGGCGGCGCCGGCTGGTGCTCGCGCTGACCGGAGTTTTCGCCGTCCTCGGGCTCGCCTGGGGCACCGGGGTGTTCGGCTCGCTGGCGAACGGCGGCTTCGACGCCCCGAACACCGAGGCCGCGAACGCGGTCAAGACCATCGAGCAGAACGTCGGCCGCACCGGCACCGACGTGATCGTGCTCTACCGCAGCCCGTCGTCGACGGTCGCCGATCCCGCCTTCCGGCAGTCCGTGGAGCAGCATCTGTCCGCGTTGCCGTCCGCCGACGTGACCGGTGTGGCGACGTACTGGAGCACCAAGTCGCCGGCGTTCGTGTCGAAGGACCAGCACAGCACGTACGCCGTGCTCACGCTGGCCGGCGCGACCCCGGAGGCACGGCTGGACACGTTCCACAAGATCGCTTCGCAGGTACGGTCCCAGGCCGGCGGTCTGGACACCAAGGTCGGCGGCGAGGTCGCCGTCTTCGACGAGGTGAACACGCAGACCGAGCACGACATCGTGAAGGCCGAGTCGATCTCGACACCGATCGTGCTGGTGTTGCTGGTCCTGGTGTTCGGCGGTCTGGTCGCCGCGTCGCTGCCGCTGTTCGTCGGCGCGCTGGCGATCCTCGGCGCGTTCGTGCTGCTCCGCGGCCTGTCGGCGATCACCGACGTGTCGATCTTCTCGATCAACATCGTCACGATGATCGGGCTCGGCCTGGCGATCGACTACGCGTTGTTCATCGTCACCCGGTTCCGCGAGGAGCTTGCTCGCGGCAACGATGTGGAGACGGCGCTGACCGCGACGATGGCGACCGCCGGGCGGACCGTGGCGTTCTCCGGCGTGACCGTCGGCGTCGCGATCAGCAGTCTGGTGCTGTTCCCGGTGATGTTCCTGAAGTCGATGGCGTACGGCGGCGCGGCGGCGGTCGCGATCGCGATGATCGCCGCGTTGACTGCTCTTCCCGCCCTGCTCGCGGTGCTCGGTCACCGGGTGAACAAGCTGCGGATCTTCAAGCCCCGCACGGCTGCCGCTGCTGGGCATGGTGCCTGGTACCGCCTGGCGCACAGCGTGATGCGACGGCCGGTGCGGTACGTCGTGATCCTCGTACCGGTGCTGCTGGTGCTCGGGATCCCGTTCCTGAGCGCACAGCTCGGCGGAGTGGATCACCGGTCGTTGCCTGTGGGCGCGACCTCGCGGACCGTGACCGAGACGCTGCAGCGGGACTTCCCCGGGGCGGGCGGATCGGACATCTACGCGGCCGTGCGGTTCTCCTCTGCTCCAGCGTATCCGGCGGCGGCGCTGGCGCCGTACATCGCTCGGTTGAAGCAGGTGCGGGATGTGGAGGACGTACGGCTCGGTGGGTACGCGCACGGGGTCGCCTCAGTCGTCGTACACACGCACTACACCGGACAGGAGCTACCTGCGCGGGACGTCGTCCACGGTGTGCGCGCGGTGCCGGCGCCGAGCGGTACCTCTGTGCAGGTCGGTGGCGAGACGGCAGCGGTGATCGATCTGCTGCACGTGCTGAAGGAGCGCGCGCCGTACATGGCCGGGTTCATCGTGATCGTCACGTTCGTCCTGCTGTTCGTTGCCTTCGGCTCCTTCGTGTTGCCGTTGAAGGCGTTGCTGATGAACGTGCTGTCGCTGTCGGCGGCGTTCGGGGCGATGGTGTGGATCTTCCAGGAAGGACATCTGTCCGGGGTGCTGGGCTTCACCCCGGCCGGGTTCCTGGACGCGACGAACCCGGTGCTGCTGTTCGCCGTGCTGTTCGGGCTGTCGATGGACTACGAGGTGTTCCTGCTCAGCCGGATCCGCGAGGAGTACGACCGGACCGGCGACAACACCCAGGCGGTCGCGCTCGGGTTGCAGCGGACCGGCGGGATCATCACCAGCGCGGCGTTGCTGCTGATCATCGTGGTGGCGGCGTTCTCCACGTCGGGCATCGTGTTCGTGAAGATGATCGGCGTCGGACTGGTGATCGCGATCGCACTGGACGCGACGATCGTGCGGGCGTTGCTGGTACCGGCGACGATGCGGCTGCTCGGCCGCGCGAACTGGTGGGCGCCGGCGCCACTGGTTCGCTGGTGGCGGCGCAACGGGTTCCGGGAAGAGCCTCAGGGCTGGAGTCTGGACAGCTCCCAGGACGAGTTGGTACGGCGATAGGCCAGGCGGTCGTGCAACCGGCCGGTGCGGCCCTGCCAGAACTCGAACACCTCCGGGGCGACGAGGTAGCCGCCCCAGAAGTACGGGGTGGAGATCTCGGTGCCTTCCGGCCACTGGCGCTCGTACGACTCGTACTGCAGGTCGAGCTCCTCGCGGGACGCGACCGGCTGACTCTGCTGTGAGGCCCACGCACCGAGCTGGGATCCACGGGGACGGCTGGCGAAGTACTCGTCGACCTCGTCGGTGGAGAGCTTGGTGACGGTGCCTTCCACGCGCACCTGGCGTTCCATGGCGTGCCACGGGAACACCAGCGCACAGTGTGGGTTGGCGGCAAGGTCTTCGGCCTTGCGGGACTGCTGGTTGGTGTAGAACACGAAGCCCCGCTCGTCCAGGCGCTTCAGCAGCACAGTCCGGGCCGACGGGCGCCCGTTGGCATCGGCTGTGGCGAGCACCATCGCGTTGGGCTCCGACAGACCGGCTTGGCGAGCCTGCTCCAACCAGACCTCGAACTGCTTCAGAGGGTCGGCGTCCACCTGACTCTCGAGCAGTTCACCGAGACCGTACGTCTCCCGCATCGCCGCTAGATCCACACGCCGAGCCTACGGACTGGCCGAACGGGTCACAAAGCTGTCCGGTCGTCGGCGCGGAGAACTATGCTGCCTGAGCGCCCAGGTGCGCGGGTTCTCCTGGTGAATCCGTGCCCTGACCATGGGGACCATGTGGACAAGGGAGCCGTATGTCTGATCCGAGGACCGAGGTGCAGCACGGGCTGGAGGGCGTGGTCGCGTTCGACACGCAGATCGCCGAGCCGGACAAGGAAGGTTCGGCGCTCCGCTACCGCGGCGTGGACATCGAGGACCTGGTCGGCCGCGTGCCCTTCGAGAACGTCTGGGGCCTGCTCGTCGACGGCGCGTTCACGCCCGGGCTGCCGCCGGCGGAGCCGTTCCCGCTGCCCGTGCACACCGGCGACATCCGGGTCGACGTACAGTCCGCGCTCGCGATGCTGGCACCGGCCTGGGGTCTGCGGCCGCTGTACGACATCGACGACGTCCAGGCGCGTGAGGACCTGTCCCGCGCCGCGGTGATGGCGTTGTCGTACGTCGCGCAGGCGGCCCGCGGAATCGGGCAGCCGATGGTCCCGCAACGTGAGGTGGACAAGGCGACTACGATCACCGAGCGGTTCATGATCCGCTGGCGCGGCGAGCCGGACCCTCGGCATGTGAAGGCGGTCGACGCGTACTGGACCTCCGCGGCCGAGCACGGGATGAATGCGTCGACGTTCACCGCGCGGGTGATCGCGTCCACCGGCGCGGATGTGGCCGCGGCGCTGTCGGGCGCGGTCGGCGCGATGTCCGGTCCGTTGCACGGCGGCGCGCCGGCCCGGGTGCTGACGATGATCGAGGGCGTGGAGCGTTCCGGCGACGCCCGCTCGTACGTGAAGGGCCTGCTGGACGCGGGCGAGCGGCTGATGGGCTTCGGGCACCGCGTGTACCGGGCCGAGGACCCCCGCGCCCGGGTACTTCGGCGTACGGCCCGGGAACTGGCGGCGCCGCGTTACGAGGTGGCCGAGGCGCTGGAGCAGGCCGCGCTGGCCGAGCTGCGCGAGCGGCGGCCGGACCGCGTACTGGAGACGAACGTCGAGTTCTGGGCGGCGATCGTGCTGGACTTCGCCGAGGTGCCGCCGCCGATGTTCACGTCGATGTTCACCTGCGCCCGGACCGCGGGCTGGAGCGCCCATGTCCTGGAGCAGAAGCGAACCGGCCGGCTGATCCGCCCGTCCGCGATCTACTCCGGCCCCGCCTCCCGCCCGGCCGACGCGATCGAAGGCTGGGACCCCAACTGGGCCTAACGGTCCTGACTCGGAGGGCGGCCGGTGCGTTGTTTGTACTGGCGGCTGAAGTACGGGACGTCTGTGTAGCCGAGGGCGGTGGCCGTTTCGGTGACGGTCATGCCGCTCTCGGTCAGGAGCTGGTGCGCGCGGTCGATCCGCGCCTGGATCAGGTACTGCGCCGGCGACATCCCGAACTGTTTGACGAAGCGGCGGGTGAACTGCGCCCGGCTGAGTGCGGCGCGGCGTGACATCTCACTGACGGTCCAGTCCCGGCCCGGGTCCTCCCGGAGCTGCCTCGCGATCTCGTCGACCGCCTCATCGGTCCTGCCACGACCGGGATTGTGAACCGCGTCCCAGATCAGCGCGACCAGTTGCTCGAGGCACAGTTCGGCCTGGCGCCGCCCGATCGGATCACCCCGCCGGTACGCAGCGTCGCTGGTACGGGCCAGTACGCCGAGCAGTTCGCGATCCATCACCTCGCCCCACCGCGGATCCGGCGCGACCGTCGGCGTGGTCACGAAGTGCATGCCGAAGACCAGCAGCCTGCGGTGCGGGTCGTGCGTCGCCCGCGGTGCGTCGCCCGGCTGGAACACCGCGCAGATCCCGGGGTGCAGTTCCTGGCGGCGGCCGTCGAGCTCGAGCGCGCCGCGACCGTCGAGGACACACCAGAGCAGGTGGTCGGCGAGCCGCGGCGAGGTCCAGGACCAACTCGGTTCGCACCGCCAGAACGTCGGGGCGGACATCCGTTCGAGATCGAAGGCATGCAACAAAAGTTCAAGTCCTCGCGTGAATCTTCCGTCGTCCCGCGCCGGGTCTGGGCAAGAAAATAGGATTGTCAGCAGAGTAAGGCACAGACGCGGGAGCCGTGCATGAGCGTTTCATCCAACACCCTCACCCTCCGGGACGAGTTCGAGCAGACTGGGTACACCTTGGTGCGCGGGCTGTTCTCGGTGGCGGAGGCCGAGCGGCTGCGCGACCACTACATGGAGGTCCGGCGGCACGGGCCGCGGTCGCACGACTTCGCCGGCCACACCTCGACCGAGCGGGACCCGTTGAAGCGGTACCCGCGGATGGCGCAGATGCACCGATGGGACGAGGCGTCCCTGCAGTGGATGATCGACCCGCGGATCGACGAGGTGATCACGGCCCTGGTCGGCCGGTCGCCGTACGCGGTCCAGACGATGGTCTACTTCAAGCCGGCTGGATCGCGCGGGCAGGCGCTGCATCAGGACAACTTCTACCTGAAGGCCGATCCCGGTACCTGCATCGCGGCCTGGATGGCGCTCGACCACGTCGACGTCGCGAACGGATGTCTCGAGGTCGTACCGGGTTCGCACCGCTGGCCGATCCTGTGCACTGAGAAGGCCGACACCACGGTCAGCTTCACCGACGTGACGGTACCGCTGCCGCCGGCCGAGGCCGCCGTACCGATCGAGATGGAACCGGGCGACGTGCTGTTCTTCCACGGCGCGCTGGTACACGGCAGCAACCCGAACGTCACCACGGACCGGTTCCGGCGCGCGCTGATCGGGCACTACATCCAGGGCGAGGCGGAGCGCGTCGCGCAGTACTACCACCCGGCGCTGCGGATGGACGGGACCGAGCTTGCACTCGAGGTCGCGG
Organism: Kribbella jejuensis; assembly: GCF_006715085.1. Taxonomy (NCBI): domain Bacteria; kingdom Bacillati; phylum Actinomycetota; class Actinomycetes; order Propionibacteriales; family Kribbellaceae; genus Kribbella; species Kribbella jejuensis. The sequence goes on from NZ_VFMM01000001.1 coordinate 1,889,079, forward strand.
AGGGTGGCGGCGCCTGCGGCGAGTGGACCGACACCCCGGACGGGCCGGTCGCGCTGCTCACCGGCACAGAGCGCACCACCCGCAAACACGAGTAACCCCGGCGCCCCGCCCACCGCCGCTCGCCCGTCCCGCTCCCGCCACGCCGGCCCATCCCGCGTGGCGGGCCCCGGATGGTGGATGGGGTGGGGTGTGCGAAGATGGTGCGGGCTGACAGCGTCGTCGGCGTTCTGGATTGCAGACGACGAAGGGAAAGCGCTGGTGACCAGCGAAATCAAGATTCCTGCAGAGCTCAAGCCCGCCGACGGCCGCTTCGGTGCCGGTCCGTCGAAGGTCCGCCCGGAGGCCGTCGCCGCACTGGCGACCGAGGGCGCGAAGCTGCTCGGTACCTCGCACCGGCAGGCGCCGGTGAAGAACCTGGTGAAGCGCGTCCAGGAGGGCGTCGCCGAGCTGTTCCAGCTCCCCGACGGGTACCAGGTCGTGCTCGGCAACGGCGGTTCGACCGCGTTCTGGGACGTCGCGACGTTCGGGCTGATCCGGGAGAAGAGCCAGCACCTGAGCTTCGGTGAGTTCTCCTCGAAGTTCGCCAAGGCCGCCCAGCAGGCGCCGCATCTCGGCGAGCCGACGATCGTGAAGGCCGAGCCGGGCACCCGCCCGGTCGCGGTCGCCGAGGCCGGTGTCGACCTGTACGCGTGGCCGCACAACGAGACCTCCACCGGTGTGATGGCGCCGGTCAAGCGGGTCGAGGGCGCCGACGAGGGCGCGCTGGTCGCGATCGACGCCACCTCCGGCGCGGGCGGTCTGCCGGTCGACATCAACGAGGTCGACGCGTACTACTTCGCCCCGCAGAAGTGCTTCGCCTCCGACGGCGGCCTGTGGATCGCGCTGCTCAGCCCGGCGGCGCTCGCCCGGGTCGAGGAGATCACCGCCTCCGGGCGCTGGGTCCCGGCGTTCCTGGACCTGGCGACCGCGATCGACAACTCCAGCAAGAACCAGACGTACAACACGCCGTCGCTGTCGACGCTGTTCCTGATGGCGGAGCAGACCGACTGGATCAACAGCCAGGGCGGCTTGAAGTGGAGCGTCGCGCGTACGACGGACTCCAGCAACCGGCTGTACACGTGGGCCGAGAAGTCCGAGTACGCGACGCCGTACGTCACCGACCCGGACGCCCGCTCGCTGGTGATCGGCACCATCGACCTGGACGACTCGATCGACGCGGCCGCGGTCGCGAAGACGCTGCGCGCGAACGGCATCGTCGACACGGAGCCGTACCGCAAGCTCGGCCGCAACCAGCTCCGCGTCGCGATGTTCCCGGCGGTCGACCCGGACGACGTCGAGAAGCTGACCCAGGCGATCGACTACGTGGTGGAGAACCTCAAGTAGGTCATGTGGGTTGAGAGCCGTCGTCCTTTCGCGGGGCGGCGGCTCTTTTCATGAGTGCTGCCGACGGTGCGGGGTACGCGGGGCCCGGCCGGTGAGGCGGTCGTTCTCGGCCTGGCGGTCCGCGCGTTCGCGGCGGCCCGGCGGGAACGTGAAGACCGTGATGACCAGCGCGAACAGCGCGGCGCCGATGATGATCCAGCGCAGGTTGTGGCTCTTGCCGGAGTCCGAGTTCGTGCTGTCGGACGTCGAAGCCGGCTTGGGCGTGCCGGTGGCCGTCGTCGTCTTCGTACCGGTCGCCGCCTTCACGGGCACGGCCAGCTCGTAGATGCCCGGGCTCGTCCCGTCGGACCCGAACACCACGGTCCCGTCGGTGCCGCCGAGCGCGATGCTGTCGCCTTCACCGGGCAGCGTGGCACTGCGGGCGATCGCGTTCGGGTTGTCGCCCCAGGCTACGGTCGCGAGGTCGGTCGTGGTCCGCAGTACGGCTTGCTGACCGTCCGGCAGGAACGTGCCGTCCGTGATCACGCCGTTCGGCGCGGGAGCGAGCTTGGTCAGGTCGTTGGTGCCCTGTCGGGTAGGCGCGGGCGGCGCGGAGTAGATCGCGCCGGCACCCTTGGACGACTTCGTCACGACGTACAGTTGGCTGGTCTCCGGGTCGATCAGCAGCGTCTCGGCATCGTGGGCGCCGTCGGGATACTTGAAGTCGTACTGGTGGTACTTCACGTTGGCGTCCTGCAGGCTGTCCGGTTCCGGGATCGTGTAGATCTCGATCTGCTGCCGGGTCTCCTTGCTGTCGCCGATGTCGGCGATGTACAGCGTGCCGTTGCGATCCATGCCGAGCGCCTCGACATCCTCGACCTTCGCGCCGAACCGGAACACCGCCTCCACCTTGCCGGTCGCGTCGAGAGCGAAGAACCGCCCGGTGTCACCGGAACTGCTCACCGCCCAGTACGTGCCCTGGTGCTTGCTGCTCCGGACCAGTCCGGTCGGCCGCTTGATCCGGTCGTCCTTGATCGAGAACAGCTTCTTCGGCGCGGCGGGTTCCGCGGTGCCGGTGGCGGAGGCCGGTAGTGCGAGACCCGCGAGGGTGCAGAGCGTCGCGCCCACCAGGGCGACTACCGTCCGGAGCTGTCTCACGAATCCACCTCGGCGCCTCGGGGAAGCAGGAGCTGCGCCAGCCGCGGCGTCACCTGCCATTCAGTGACCATCGCCTGGTACTCGGCCCGCAGCTCGGCGGTCGGCTTGGCACCGGTCCGCGCGGCGCGGAGCAGCAGATTGCGCGGCGTGTGCTGACTGTCCACGAATTGCACGACCTCCACCCGGTAACCGACCTGTCGGAGCACCGCCGCCCGCAGGGAGTCCGTCAGTACGTCGGCGAACCGCTCACGAACGATGCCATATCTCGTCATCAACGCATAAGGCGCCGGTGGTGTGACGCTCTTGAGCTGCTTCTGGATGTCGTGATGACAACACGGAGCCGCCAGCACCAGCGCGGCCTCCCACCCGACCGCCCGCGCCAGCGCGTCGTCGGTAGCCGTGTCACACGCGTGCAGCGCCAGTACGACGTCCGGCCGCACGTCCAACTCGGCCCCTTGGATGGTCGCATCCAAAAACCGCAGATGCTCCTGCCACCCGAGTGCCTCGACCACCCTGGTGTTCCGCTTCCGAGCCGCCGGATTGTGGTCGATACCAGTCATCCGCACGTCATATCCCCGCACCGAGAGCAGGTGGTACGCCGCCAGCGTCAAATAGGCATTCCCACACCCAAGATCCACAACCTGCAGCGGCTCCGCCGTACCTGACCCGCCCGCCGACCCGGCCGCGGTGATCCGCCCGGCCTGCACGGCTTCGTCGACGGCCGGAGCGAGCAGCTTGCAGAACTCCTCGATCTGCTTGTACTTCGCCTGCCGCGACGGCTTCACCCGCCCCTGGTGATCACTGATCCCCAGCTCGATCAAGAACGGGGCCGCCGGATCAAGCACCCGCTGCTTCACCCGATCGTGACTGGTCTCCTGCACCCGGGCGTCATCCTGCCGGTGCAGAAGCTCCTTCCCCTTCTTCGTGTACCGCAGCCGCAACGTCTCAGCGGTCGTCTCCACATGCCAAGACCCGTACCCGGTCTCCAGCAACTCGTCGACCACCTTCTCGACGTCGCCGTCGGGCACGTTCCGCGTATGAGCCTGCCGCTCATCAAACTCCGCGACCTGAAGGTGCCGCTCCCCCTTCAAATCCACATACCTGAGCTCAACCCGCAAGTACTCCGGCGCCTCAACCCCTCGCCGCCGCCCCGACCCAAGCCCCCGCACGAGCCCGACCCGATCCACCAGCGCAGCCCGCACCACAGCCCGCGCCCCGGACTCCTCCGGTCCCGCCGACTCGCCCAACCGCACCTGTGCTCGCACCGCGCCATTGTCCCCGACCCCCACCCAAGATCACAAAAGGGTCTCGCCCACTCCCCGTCACCCGGCCACCTCGACCGCCCCTCCAACCGCCCACGCCGAACGTGCAGCTCGGCCTGGGCCGCCCGCGCTGCTTGCCGGGATCCCGAGCTCGACAGCAACCTGCAGCAGCACACCCGAGCTACTCCCACGCGCCGCAGCGGTGGCGAACAGCTGACCATCACCATCGCCAGCCGTCCAGCAGCCACTCTCGGCCCACTGAAGCAGGGACCGTGGCGACACTTCGCCGATGTAGCCACCGTCCTACAACCCCACGCCGACACCGACTGGACGACCGACCGCGATCTCATCGATCAGAACTGAGCCTGAACGCCCCAGGCTTACAGACCGAGCGGCCGAAGGCTCAGAGCCTCAGAAACCCAGCGGGTCTCGTAGTACTCCCGAACACCTCAGCGGCCTCCACCGCCGAGAACACCTCGAACGACGAACCCGCACCTCACAGCGATCCCACGGAATGGCAACCTCAACCGGCGGACCCTCCGTCCCACCGGCCGCCCGCCCCACGACGCAGTGGCACCAGCCCGACGCCTCAGCCGTTCGAACCTCAACCGTCATCCGGAACCATCCACCTCGAGGTACTCCCGCGGCCAGCCCACAAGATCCACCCGATCGGGCGCGTTCCTCAAAGACCAACGAACACTGCGCCATCGCACCAAGCAACCCACACCGCCGTCGAATGAGTTCCCGCGGCGACATCGCCGCCTCCGTTGGCGGCGGGACACCGGCCAAGCCAGCAATCCGTCCGAGCCTGGCCCGAGCCTCTCGTCTCGCTCGTCCGACGCAGCCGAACCAACGGCCGGAGGCGCTCCACCGAGCATGAGTTGCCCTTCGGTCGCATCCTCCCAGAGATAGTCTGTGAGTCCCGTCGGCGCCAGAGCCGAGCCGAGCACCTCGAGATCCCGAATCGCACCGGAACTCAGCGAGATCTCCCATTCGTAGACCTGCGTACATAGAGTCTCGAAGGCGACGAGCCATTCGCCAACGTCGATCAGGGATTGCACATTGGCGAGGTCCTTAAGAGGCAGCCCAGTAGCGGAGTCCATCGCGCCGTGGAGTCGGGCCGTAATCTCACCGGGCGTCAGCTTCAGAGTCATGGGAGCGGACCCCCCCGTGATGACGCCCCTCGCCACAAGGTTCGAGGACCACCCGGCTTAACGCCATCGCGGACAGCGTCAACCGTCTAGCGGACTGGACCTCCGCCCCGTACGTACTCAGCGCCTAGGCGACCAGTCCGTTGGACCCAAGTAAGCGATGGATCAGTCGCTACATCAGAGATCTTTTTCATAATCTTGTCGTCGGACCAGCCCTCCGGGAAATGGGTGTTGCCTTCTTCGCCGCCGTAGCGATCTCCATCAAGGATACGCTCACGTCGCGACTCCGAGGCTAGATCGTTCTCCTTGAATAACTCACTACCCGGGGGTGGATCGGCCTCCTCGAGCGAAGATGCGCGGCCAATCTCCAACCTCAGTCCCACCCGCGGCTCCGCCCTCTCCAACCTCGCCATCTCCCGCTCCGCATCGCCGCCGGCGCCTTAGCCGATGCCTCCGTCTCCGACGGCGCCTCCGTTTTGGGGTGGCCATCTTCTTCCGTGTACGTCGTGGTGGTCTTGAGGTTGTCCGTCTGTTCAATTCTCCAATCTGGGGGCCATCCGCGTGCTCACCGGAAGGGAGACGGCCAGCGCGATCCGAATTCTGACGAACTCCAACCGTAAATCAACTAGCTACGCGCGACGCTAGGTTCCACTCGGCGTCCGATGATACCTATCCGCTATTGGAACCTGTCCCGGCGGGCGAATCCAGAATTTCTCCATGTCCGGGTTAAACTCAGTCAAATGTCCGCGCACCGTATCTCCCACCACATAGTCATCGCCGTCCTCGATGTAGAGAGCGTCGATAAACCCGACGTGCGACAGCTTCAAATCAACGATGATTCCCCAGCGAAAGGCGGCAATCACCACTCCCTCAACTATAGTCCCTATAAGAGCCTGTTCGCTCGCTGGGATCTTAGGTAAGTCCTTCACCGCCCCACCACCGATCGGGGATATTGATTCAATCGCTCGAATTCTTCTTTCGGCACCGCGATCTGACCGTTCTCAAGCCCGTCATAGTTCTGCACGTACTTAGAGAAGTACTGATCGAAGTCTGCGCGCGGAATGCTCACCCTTATCACGGTGAGATCGTAGCCCCCGCGTGTCGAGTAGTCGAATGCTATCTCTTTCCCCTGGTCATGCACGCCGAAGTACGCCTTGCCGTCAGGATATCCATTCCCGGACCCAGGAAAATCTTTCGGATCAAACCCCTCCCTGACGAGCTTGTCAGTCATGCCCTTGCTTGGAGCTTTGTAGATGTTGACGCAGTCGTCCGACTTTCCTGGCTCGCATCCGTTCGGCGGCTGCGCGGCGGCCCCCGATTTATCCTCACCCCCGCCACCATCAGTCGTGTTCTGGGCAAGAGCGGAAGCTATCCCCAATAGTCCTCCGACTACCGCGAGGACCTCTGGCGGAATGATGCCCCCGAGTCCTGCGCCGACGCCGACGCCGACGCCATAGCCGCCGCCAACGCCGCCGCTAGTGCCTCCTCCGCCTTGCGGCTCTTTGAAGTCGGTGTCGAACCAGTTGTAGGTGCCCGTGGAGCTGGCGTCGATGACGGAGCCGGCGGCGTTGAGGGCGTTCTTGTATTGCTGGTCGGACCAGGCGGTGGTTTCGTCTGTCAGGTCGCCGCCGGAGGTTACAACGGTGGCCGGCTGTGACGGGTCGGATGGACAGAGTGGGTTGCCGGTCGCGCAGACGGGGTTGCCTGGTGGTGGCTGCTTGACTGTCTTCGCGTCCTGCTCTAGCTCGTCCTTCTCTTTCTGGATCTTCTTCTTGAGCTGGCATTGGGCGTCGCAGGTCGGTGGGGGCGGCGGCTTAGGCCCGCACTTCGTCGTCTTGCAGGACGGATCGCATTTCGACTTACAGCCAGGGTCACAACTCTTCTTGCAGCCAGGGTCACAACTCTTCTTGCACCCCGGGTCACAGCCCTTGCCCTTGCACTCGCCTGTCGGCGGAGTAACCGGCGGGGGCTTCTGCTGACAGGTGTTGGTCAACGTGCAGGGTTTGACGCAGACCATCACCTGGATCGGAATCTCCGGACCCTTCCATCCGATGGTCTTCATGTAGCAGTTTCCGCCGCCGTCACCCGGGTCCACGCTACTGTGGCCGTCGGGGTCGTTGAGGGTGAGCGGGTTGCCACCTGCGTAGGCGTACAGGTTCAGGACTGAGCTCGCTGCGCCGCCGTCGACGTTGATGGTGTCGCGGGAGTTGAAGGTGCCGGTTCCAGGGTTGTACCAGCGGGCGCCTTCGTTTACGTCGCCGGAGCGGGGGTCGGTCCAGTCGCCTTGGTAGCCGACTCGGTACTTCAAGCCCGCTGCGCTGGTGGAGTTGCCGAAGGGGTCGTAGGTGCGGGAGTCGGGTAGGCCGGCGGTCAGGGTGGTGTCGGTGGGGTCGAAGCCGGCGAAGACGTCGCCGTGGCGGTCGGCCAGGACGAGACGTTTGGTGGTGTCGTAGCCGACAGCGAGGAGCCCGTCGGAGGCGGAGCGGCCGAAGAATTGGGTGCCATCGGAGACGACCTCGTCGCTGAAGCCGTCGTAGCGCATCCGGGCGGTGCCGGCTTGGACGGGACGGTCGAGGGCGTCGTAGGTGAAGTCACGGGCTGACCGGGTGATCATCCGGTCGAACGCGTCGAAGCTGAACGCTTCGGTCGTTGCTCCGGTGGTCTGGGTCAGGAGCGCGCCGCGGGGTGAGTAGGTGTAGGTGGAGGTGCCGTCGTCCAGGAGCCGGTTGCGTTCGTCGTACGACGCGAGCTTGGTTCCGGCGCTGGTGGTGACCTTGGTGCGGTTGGAGTCAGCATCCCACCCATAGGTGGTGGTGCTGGTTCCCTTCGTCCAGGACGTGAGCCTTCCGAGCTGGTCATACACGTACGTGTTGTTGCCGGCGCCGGAGACGCCGGTGGTGTTCTTGGAGGTGATGTTGTTGTCGGCGTCGTAGCCGTAGGTGATCGACGTCACCGACGTTGTGCCTGCTTTGAGGACGTCGGAGTTCATCCGGCCGTACGGGTCGTAGCCGATCGTGCGGACCCGGCCCGAGCCGTAGTCGATCGACGCCAACTGTCCGGCGGCGTTGTAGCCGAGGGTTTGCAAGACACGCGTCACCGGATCCGTGACCGTCGCGGGGCGGCCGTTGACGTAGGTGAAGTCGGCGGTGCCAGCGGCATCGATGCGTTGGGTGAGTTGGCCGTCGGGGTCGTAGCCCTGGGTCGACGTTCCGGACGGACCGTCGGCGCGCAGGAGCATGCCGCGGTCGTTGTAGGTGTAGGTGTTGACGCCGTCGAGCGCGCTCGAGGTTGCGAGGCGTCCGTCGAGATCGTAGGTCAGGTTGCGGGCCGCGGTCGGTGCTTCCGCGTTGGCGCCGGTCTCGGTCTGCAGCCGGCCGGCCGCATCGAAGACCCGGGTCCGGGTGACTCCACCCGGCGACAGTAGCGACACCGCGTTGCCGGCCGCGTCGTACGACGCTGTCCAGGTGCGGTCGGCGAGTGCGGGATGGGCCGTCGTCGATGGTTCGATGACCTTCTCGGGCAAGCCGAGCGTGTTGACCGTGTAGACGGTCGAGTTGCCGCGTCCGTCGGTGTAGCGGGTCCGGTTGCCTGCGGCGTCGTACCCGTACGAGACGTTCACCTGGTCGGTTGCCGACACCGGATCGGTCTGGGTGATGAGCCGGCCGAGCGCGTCGTAGGTGTAGGTCGTCGCGCGGTTCCCTGACGCGGGTGTCGACGAGGTCAGGTTGCCGTCCAGGTCGTACCCAAGCGCGGTGGTGCCGAGCGAGACGCCGGACGCGTTGAGGGTCTTGGACGCGACCAACTGGCCGGCCTGGTCGTACGTCGCGACGCTGCTGCGGTTCATGGCGTCGCTCGAGACCACCTGACGGCCCGCATAGTCGTAGCCCAACTGCGTGACCACGTTGTTCGGGTCCGTGGACTTGATGAGCTGACCGAGCGAGTCGTAGCTGCTCAGTGCAACCGCGCCCGACGGCGACTGCGCAGACACCACGTTGTCCATATCGTCATAGGCGAGCCGGGTGACGAAGTTCGCCGCAGTCGGCTTGCGTTCGACATCGGTTGACGTGACGACCCGGTCGAGGTCGTCATAGGTGTACTGCTTCACCGCGCCCAGCGGGTCGGTGGTCGATGCAACATCCCCGTTCGCGGTGTAGGCGATCTTGGTGACCGCCCGCTCCGTGTTCGTCGTGCCGGGCGCGTCGACCTGGACCTGCTGGTTCAGATGGTCGTAGGTGAAGTTGGTCGTGTTGCCGCGTTCGTCGACCTGCTGGAGCAGGTTGCCGACCGCGTCGTAGCTGAAGCTCGTCTTCGGCGTAACAGCCGTACCGCCCGGCGGCGTATACGTCGGGGCGGTCACCTCGGTCGTGCGACCGAGCTTGTCGAACGCCGACTTCGTGACGCTGCCGAGCGCGTCCTTCGACGAGGTTACCTGCCCGAACGCGCCGTACCCGACCGCAGCCGTCGGCTGCACATCCGCGGGTGTCCCGCCGTCCTGCTCGGCCTTCACCTTCGCTGCGACCGTCTTCACCATCCGGCCGAGCTCGTCGTTCACATACGTCGTAGTGAAGTCCGCCTTCACCGCACCGCTCGCGTTACCCCGCGGCGTCGTCATCGACGTCGCCAGACCACGCTGGTCATACGTCCACGATGTCGTCATGTTGGTCGCCGTGCCGCCGGACGTGTTCTCCACCGTCTGCGACACCCGCCGCCCGGCCGCATCGAACACGTAGTCAGTCGCGTCCGTGACCGTCGTCGGCCCCGCAACGGTCGCATTCGACCAGTTCCCGGTGTTCGTCTCACGCGTCACGTTGCCGGCCAGGTCGTGGTCGTACGTCGTCGCGCGCTTCAAACCAGTCGGGTCGACTGTCTGGCTGGAGACACGACCGGCAGCATCGATTGTGTAGGTCGTGGTGGTCATGCGGTTGTCGGTCTTCGCCGAGATCCGGTTCCCGGCACCGTCGTAGGTGTCGTCCTCGAGCACGTAAAGCCGGGTGGAACCATCCGGGTTGTGGAAATCCTTGAGCGTCTTGGTCTTGAGCGTGTCGTCCAGGTTGTAGTCGTACGTCACGACCCTGCCCATCGCGTCCACCTCGGCCACCTTGCGGCCAGACGGGTCGTACTGCGTCTTCGACCGGACCGCGTAGTCGATCCCTTCCCGCGGCCCGTCGGTCGGCGGGTTGTTCGGGTCGGCCGGGAGGTTCATGTCCCAGACCTCGGTCGGCATGTTCAAATCGCTGTACTTGTACTCGAACCGGTTCCCGTTCGCGTCCTCCGACCACGTCCGGTTCCCGAACTCGTCGTACCCCTGCTGCGACTCCTTGCCATCGGCATCGACCGTCGACGACAACCGGTTCCGGTCGTCATAGGTCATCGTCGTGACCCGCGGATCGTCCGACGTCTTCAGATCCCGCGCGGTCGTCTTCGTGACATTGCCGTCCGCGTCGTACTCCAGCTCAGCCTTCTGCTGGTGCTGTTCTCCCGTCACCGCGTCCGTCGTCACCGGCCCGGTCACGGCAACGACGCGCGACATCTTGTCGTAGTCGTAGGTCGTCGTGACGCCGTTCGGGTACGTGTCGGAGACCTGCGCCTCGGTCTTCTTCCGACCAATCTCGTCGTAGGTGTACTTCGTCACCAGACCCGATGGTGCGGTCGTCTGGACGAGATCGCCGTACTGGTCGTACAGGTACTGCGTTACCGCCGTCGTGGACGCGTTCACCTTCACCGACTCGGTCTTCAACAACCCGGGCGGCATCGGCTGCCCATCCGGGCCCGTCTGCACCCCGTCGGTGTACGTGTAGGTCTTCAACCCGCCGTTCGGGCTGAACTCCGAGGCCACGTCACCGGAAACCGTCAGGTTTCGGTTCACCTTGTAGGTGTCGTCGGTCGGTCCGGACGAGCGGCCGTCGCGAGTCTCCCAGAGTTTGTCCCACCGCGGGTCCAAGGCCGGCCACGAGTCGTTCGCGAAGTAGGTGTTGTACGCCGTATGGCAGTCCGTGCCCCCGGCGCCACGGCACGTCGTCGTCTGCGTCACGTTGCCGCGATCGTCGTACTTCATGCTGACCTCGCCACCCGTCTCGCTGGTCACCTTGGTCAGCTGACCGGTCGGGTCGTGGGTGTAGCTACGGACTCCGTACCCCTTGAGAGAGATCCAGTCCGGAGTGGTGTCGGCAGTCCAGGGCTGATGCGTGTCTTCGCCCAGGGGTCTGCCTGTGCGCACCAGCCAACCGCCGAGTGCGTCGTACTCGTACATGTACGAGGTCGGGCCAGGACCCGTCACCTGCACGTCGCGGAGCAGGTTCGCGCCGGTGAGTTGCGGGGTTCCGATCGTCCAGGAGCCGCCGTTTTCGTCGACGTAGGTCTGGACGCGGTCGTTGGCCGGGTTGTACTCGATCTGCGCTGTCGTGCGGCCGCCGGCTGAGGTGATCGATGACAACTGGTCGGCGGCGTTATGTCCCAATTGCCAATGCGCGACCACATCCCTGGTGGTCAGCGGGTGCGAGTACATCGCAACCTCGTCGATCTGCCCGGTGAAGTACTTCACTGCCTGCGTCCCGTACGACGGCCACGCGGTCGGCGCTGCTGCAACCGCAGCCCCGATCTGATTCGCCGGGAATTGTGCGTGATCGACGACGCTCTGGGTGATCGTGCCGATCGCCGCACCGTCCAGGTACAGCGACTGCCGCGTACCCATCGAGCTCAGCACTACGTGATGCCATTGGTTGTCGTTCACCAGCCCCGCAGACGTCATCGGAGCCGCCGAACCGTGCCAGAACTGGCCACGAAGCTTGCCGTCGGCACCGACGTACAGCACCGGCATACCACCGGTCGTTGGCTTACCCCACGACTCCTTCTGGTACCCCAGCAGTGGCTGACTCGTCGACCCGCTCGTCTTGAACCACAGCTCGACGGCTTCGTCACGGCTCCGCGTCGCCAACCCGTTCGGCAGACCGACCCTTCCCGCACCCGCGAACGAGACGGACTTGTCCGCGTCGCCGACAGCCGCCAACGGGCTGCTCTGACCGAACTGCACGCCCGAGTACGTCCCGAAACCGTCGTTCAACGCGATGTCGATCTCGTTGGTCGCGTTGGCGTCGCTGCCATCATCCGAAAGCCGGAAGTAGCCGTCAGGCCGGCTGTCGAGGACCGTGCTTCGGTAGTGCGAACCTTGCGTGGAGCCGTAGGAGGTGCACTTCTGCTCCGCGTCGCACGACTTCGTCAACACATCGCCGCTGTACTCATAGGTCCAGGTCAGTGGAGAGCCGTTGACCGGCTGAGTGCTGACCGATGCGACGTGCTTGTTGTCGGCCGTCCACGTGAAACTCAGCTTCCGTCCGGCACCGCCCAGGCTCGCAGCGGATTCCAATGTCCCGTCCGCACGGTACGCCATGACAAGCGGCTGGCCTTGAGTGGCGTAAATCTTGCTCAGCTTCCCGGTCCCCGCGGCAAACTCGTACTTGGTGCCAGGCACGATCTGCAACGTCCACGGACCGTTCGCCGACGTAGCCACCAAGGTCGTCTTGGCGCCACGGGGTGCGGCGAACGTTCCATCAGCGTTCGCGCCGAACCTGACCTGCCTGCCATCCGGATAAGTCACCAGCGCGTTGCCGTCGTTCTCGATGACGAGCTGCATGTCGTAGCGGCTCGACCAGCCCGCGCCGAACAAGCCGGTGCGTCGCGGGTCCAGGCTGTTGTAGGTCCGTGCGACATTGAGCTCCGGGCCGGCGACCGGCACGACGACATCGAGAGCCGATGCCGTGTAGTTACCCACAGCCGGGTCGTACGGCTTGTCCTGCGACTTGCCGTCATTGTTCGAGATGTGACTGGTGATCGCCGGTTGCGGAACGTCGGTGAACATCGTGATCGGTGATCCGATCGTGTGCTGCCCATCGTTGTCCTGCACATAAATCTGCCACTGGTACTGACGGTTCCATGCCAGCTTCCCAGCGGGCACGATCCACGTCTTCGACGACGTGTAATCGCCACTGAAGAAGCACCCGACGAGCGGGTTGTCACCGACAACCTCACAGACCCGGAAGCTGTACTTCAAGGTGCTCTCCGGTGCATCCGGATCGATCCCGGCCGCCCACACCTGCGGCGTCAGTGAGTTCGCCTGCGCGCCGTTCAACGGCCACACCTTGGACAGATCGACCACGGGAGGCACGTTCTGGATCGTGATCAACCGCGCCGCCGGTAGCACGCCCCAGTCGGTGTACCAGCGATACACCGAGGTATCTCGATGCACCATCGAGAACTCAAGTTGGTAGTCGACCCCGTCGGCAGTGCCCGGAAGCGGATTGACCGCGACGTCCAAGTTGATCTTTCCGCCATGCGGCACCGACGCGGTCACCGGGGTGTTGAGCACGGCCCAGTTCTGCAACTGCCCGTTCTTGTAGATCCGGTAGCTCATGAAGTCGTCGCCCGGCTGCCAGGTGAAGTCACCGAGGTTCGTGATCGTCATCGGGAACTTGCCGGCCTTGTCCTGCGTGACGTAGTCCTCCGGAGGCTGAGCCCGGAAGGCATAGGCCGCGTGGTAGGGCGAGTGCGTCACTGCAAGCTTCGGCGGGTTCGCGGTACTGATGCCCGCAAGCTTCTTCCATGAGTAGCGGTCCGTGCGCTGGTTCGCGAACAACGCGAACCCGAAGTTCGACCGCTGACCATCCACCAAACTCTGCAGCCAGGACACGCCTACGGAGTTGAAGGGCAGCGCGTCGTACATCGGCTGGCACGCCGTCGTACCAGTCGTGCCCGACACATACCCGCGCGAGAAGCTCTTCGACGCGATCACCGACGGCGTCACCTGCGGACCCGGGTACTTCAAACTCGGCAACGGCGTGGACTGCCAGCCCTCCATCGCGCCGTACACGTCCAGCTGACGCGACGAACACGTGTCCGCTTGGTAGTTGTAGACCTCCAACTGCGCAGCGACGATCGTGTCGTACCGGAACGCATCCACCAGGCTCGGGAACGACAACAACGAGGTGTACGCGTCCCACCCGGAGGTCGACGAACAGTTCGTTGTACCGGCTGCCGGACGGCACCCCACCTGCAGCTCGCTTGCTCCGCTGACCGAACCGTTCACGCCCGCGCTCACCGCATAGTTCGGCGTCACCCGGTCAGTCGGAATCACCGTCGGGTCGATCCGCACCGGGAACACCCGTGCAGGATCGTCCAGCCACGTGCTGTCCGCGGTCACCTTCAGCGCCTGCCGACCATCGACCGTCACCAGCTCGTACGACACCGCGTTCGACGTCGCCGCAACCTCGACCGTGTTCGAATCCTCCATCGTCGCGCCCGGGATCCGCGCCCGCTCGGTGCCGTGCTCATCGGTCAATACGACATCGCGACCGGACAACGACGCCGTCAAGTTGTCGCTCAGATTCAGTGGAAACACGAACGACCGCGGCGCAGTCGCCGCCTTCAGAACGATCGTCTCCTTGATCCCGCGCGGCTGCGAGTCAAGCTCCAGATCAGTACTCGGCAATGCATCCGCGAAAGACACCTTGCTGCCAGCCACCTGACCGGCCACCGCGGCGGCGCCGGACAGACCCCAGTCGATGTTGTGGCCGCCACCAAGCTCCACACCCGCGACCGGATCCGCGTTCGCCTGGGCAGCGATCCAGGAGTAGATCTCCGTCGAGATCGTCTCCCAGCCGCCGCCGTCCCGGGGCTGCAGGTTCGCGTTGATCTCCTCCCACGAACCGTCCGCCTTCTGGAAGTTCAGCGGCGCCGGGGACAGCACACTCGTCTCCGTGCCGTCCACGTTCGCGAACGTCTGCGAGAACCGATCCCGTTTCTCCGGCAGCTCACGGCTCGTCTGCTTGTTGAAACCCTTCACCTGCAAAGGTTTCGACGGCACCGGCTCCGCAGGCTTCGGCGCGGGCTGCTCCGTCGCGGCATTCACCGGCTTCGGCCCGGTGACAGGGAACATGTCCCTCAATGAGGGCGGCTTCACCTTGTTCTGCCCAGGCGCAATCGGCTTCGGCAACTTCCCGGCTCCGAGCTTCTGCACCGGCGCCTTCGCCTCACCCTTACCGGACATCGCCGCCTGCGGAAGAGGTGGCGGGCTGCTAGCAGCAGCCGCGGACGAAACCGGCAACGCCGGCCCGATACCCGTCAGCGGAACCGCCAGAGCAACAAACACCGCCACGAAGCGCGCAATGCGAACCCGACGACGGCGAGCACGAGAAGACAGCCTGGACACGGCCATGAAAGATCCCCCTGGGCGTGGACGACCTGCACTTGAAGCCTGGGGTCCCCCGACCCCACCAGCGCCGACCAGAAAGTATCAGCCACCAATCCATTACGGCCAGCAATCTGCAACTTCCTGCAAAATCCAGAAAATCTGTAACGCTGCCGTGGTCCGTGCCGCTGACGCGGACCCTTGCCTGTTGCCCATCTGTCGTTAATCGTCTGGATGCCAGATAGCCGCACACTTTTCTAGGCCTCGCACTGCCGCAGCTGCGCACCCAGCCGGTCTTGCCTGCATCGGAGCACTCCGAGCCCGAACACGTCACCACTCGCGGCGCATCGCCCGGAGCAGGGTCTACTTCGACGGCAGCCGCATGCATCGCTACCTCGCCGCGCGCCATAGAAGGCGGCCCAAGTCAGCCGTCGGTTCCGTCAGCCCGTGAGTACCCAACGGCGAGCGGCAGACCAGCACACGAGGCGGCGTCCTTTCCACGCGCACCCCGCGACCAGCATCAGCTTCGCCGGCACCCGCACACCGTGGCACTCCCGCGCGCCGCCGAAGGCGGCCAACAACACAGTCGCCGCCACCATCAACCCGCCAGCACCTCACGTTTACGACGGACCCGTGCGCGAGGCGGCGGCCTTCCACGCGCGCCGCGACCAGCATCAGCTTCGCCACTGCCCACACATCCCAACACCTCCCGCGCCGCCGAGGCGGCCAGAAGAGAACAGTCGCCGCTCCCGTCAGCCCGTAGCACCTCACGTGCACGACAAACCGGTACTCGAGGCGGCGGCCTTTCGGCGCGCACGACGCGACCAGCATCTGCTTCGCCAGTGCCCGCGCGCCCTCGCACCTTCCGCGCGCCGCCGAAGGCGGCCAACAAGACAGCCGCCGCTCCCATCAGCCCGTAGCACCTCATGGTTGCGACAGATCAGCACACGAGGCGGCGGCCTTTGCGGCGCGCACGACGCGACCAGCATCTGCTTCGCCAGCACCCGCACACCTCGGCACCTCCCGCGCGCCGCCGAAGGCGGCCCGCAACACAGTCGCCGCCCATCATCCCGGTGGTCGGTTCACGTCTTTGAGTAGGCCCGAGCGCGGCAGGCGGCGGCCTTTGTGGGCGGTGGGTGGTCAGGTTTCGTCGGGGGTGGTGGGGGTTGCGTCTTCGTCGAGGAGGCCTAGGTCTCTGAGGCGGCTGATGATGCCGCCTTCCTGGCGGCCGAGGGTGGCGGCCAGGTGGTCGAACGGGGTGCCGTTGTGGAAGCCCTCGATGAGG
Source organism: Kribbella jejuensis (assembly GCF_006715085.1). Lineage (NCBI taxonomy): Bacteria > Bacillati > Actinomycetota > Actinomycetes > Propionibacteriales > Kribbellaceae > Kribbella > Kribbella jejuensis. The sequence goes on from NZ_VFMM01000001.1 coordinate 1,905,477, forward strand.
GTTTGTTCGTCTTCGGGGGTCCAGCGGCGGAAGGCGTTCGGGGCGGTTCTGCGGGCTTTCTCGATTCGGCGGGTCATTGAGTTGGGGTTGATGGGTTCGAGGGAGCGGATTCGGGACTGGCGGTGGCGGCCTACCTCTTCGCCCTTCTGCCAGAAGATCACCGCGCCTTCGTCGAAGGTCATCAGGTCGGCGGGGACGTCGCAGTAGTCGGCGTCGTCGAGCATCACTCGCATCATCTGTGGTTCTCGCTTTCATCAAGTACGGACCTGTGGTCGACAGAGAAGATGCCGAGGTTTGGGGCAAGCGGGCCACATCACTTGAGACCTGTGGACAACCGATCGCACAACCAGTTTGCAAAAACTCTTTGCAAAGAGGCTTTGCAGTCCTATGCTCGAGATCATGAGCGACGAGAGCAGCGGCGGCGTCCCGCGGACGGTTCGGTTGGATCGGGAGTTGGTGCGGGCGTTGGCCCATCCGATGCGGAATCGGATCCTGGGTCTACTACGGGTGTACGGGCCGCAGACGGCGACGTCGCTCGCTGGGAGGCTCGGGGTGAACACCGGGGCGACCAGCTACCACCTGCGGCAACTGGCGGACGCGGGGCTGGTGGTGGAGGACGACAGCCGCGGGAACGCCCGCGACCGGTGGTGGAAGTCAGCCCACCAGGGCACGGAGTTCGACAAGGCCGAGCTGCTGGATCAGGAGCCCGAGTTGGCGTTGGGGTTCCTGCACGGGGTTGGGCAGACGTACGCCGAGAACATCTTCGGGTTCATCGACGCGATGCAGACGATGCCTGAGGACTGGCGGGACGCCAGCGTGTTGTCGGACTACTTCTTTCATCTGCGGGCCGATCAGCTCGACGCGATGATGCACGAGGTCATGGCTGTGCTCGAGAAGTACAAGACGGACGATCTGACCGCTCCCCTGCCTGAGGGCGCCGAACAGGTCACCGTGCAGATCCAGGCGTTCCCGCGCGAAACCCGGATAACACAATGACCAGGAACCGCGCCCCGCTCGTAGCCTTCCTGGTGGCGAACGTCGTGTCGATCTGCGGTACGAAGGTCAGCGCGATCGCCATCCCCTGGTTCGTACTGATCACCACCGGATCCCCTGTAAAGACAGGCCTCGTGGCGCTCGCCGAGATGGCGCCCCTGGTCATCGTGAAGGCCGTAGGTGGACCGCTCATCGACAAGGTCGGCGCCCGTCGCATCAGCGTACTGGCCGACACCGCGAGTACCGGCGTCGTAGCGCTCGTACCGCTCCTGCACACCGTCGGCCTACTGCACTTCCCCACTCTGCTCGTACTCGTAGCGATCGCCGGCGCGCTCCGCGGACCGGGCGACTCCGCCAAGGAGACCCTGATCCCCGACATCGCCCGAGCGGCCAAGGTCCCGCTCGAACGCGTGACAGGCCTGGAGAGTACGACGGAACGCCTGGCCGGCTTCTTCGCGTACGCGCTCGCCGGCGGACTGATCACCCTGGTCGGATCGGTCAACGCACTCTGGATCGACGCGGCGTCGTTCGGCGTCTGCGCCGTACTGATCGCCCGCTGGATCCCCAAGCAGGACAAGCAACCGACGAACAACGAACTCGAGGAGAGCTACGGCCACCGCCTCCGCGAAGGCTGGAACTTCCTCCGCACCGACCGGCTTCTGCTGCCGCTCGTCGCGATGATCGCCGTCACCAATCTGCTCGACGCGGCCGTCGGCACCGTACTGCTGCCCGTCTGGATCAGGGAGCACGGCTACGGCCCCGGCCACACCAGCCTCATCCTCACCTCGTTCGGTGTGACCGCCACGGCGTTCGCCCTGCTCGCATCGGCCATCGGCGACCGCATCCCGCGCAAGCTGATCTTCACGGTCGCGTTCCTGATCGCAGGAGCTCCGCGCTTCATCGCCATGGCAACGGACGCGCCGGTGTGGACGCTGATGGCGGTGTACGCCGTCGGCGGCATCGGCGCGGGCTTCATCAACCCCGTACTCGGCGCGATCCGCGTCGAGCGGATCCCCGGTTATCTACTCGGCCGGGTCAACTCGTTGTCGAACGCGGTCTGCTGGACCGGCGTACCGCTGGGAGGTGTCGTGGCGGGTGCAGCGATCGCAGGCATCGGTCTGGCGCCCGCACTGCTCGCAGGTGGTGCCATCTACCTGATCGCGACGATGTCACCGGTACTGATAGGCCGCCACGAGAGCTGGAAAGCTACACCGGCCCCTCAGGAGATGGAGGTAGTCCCTGCGCCCTAGCCTTGGCCGCAGCGTCCAGGGCGACACGCATGCGCTCCCGCTCCGCCCGCAGCAGGCCCAGCATCACCAGGTCCAGCAGCATGCCACCGGCGGCCGCGAACTGGGTGGCGGCGAACTGGAAGACCTGGGTCATCAGCAACGACACCAGCACCGCCAGCTCGAACAGCCGGACCGCCCTGGCCCGGTTGCCCTTCCGCAACGCCAGAGCTCCCCGCACCGTGAAGGTTGCCGAGAGCAAGCTCCCGGCGGTCACGCCGAGCACCGGCAGGTGGTTCAGCCCGTTGCCCAGTACGGCGGCGATGACGAGCTCACCGACCGCCTGGATGGCCAGTACGGCGACCGCGATCCGCGGCGCCTTCGGGTGCGTGGCGAGGCGCTCGAAGCCGCGCTGGAGCGCCTGCCAGGCCGCGTCCACGGGAGCGGCCAGCTCGACCTCGTCCGCCGGGCAGGCCGCCAGTAGCTCGGCCGTCTCGCGGCGGCCCTGCACCTCCGGCGAAACGGTGCGCAGCAGCTCCGAGGCCTCGGCCCGGCGCCGGTGCGACAGGCCGCCCGCGACACCCTCGACGGCGTGGTCGATGACGTTGGCCAGCTCCTCGCGCGGGTCGATCGGACGCCTCGTGGCGAGGAACCGGAAGCCCAGCACGATCAGTACGAAGACGATGTAAACGATCGCGGCGGTCGGCTTGTAGAAGTAGTTGTTGTCCGAGGTGACGAACTTCCCCACCTCGTCGATGAACAGCCCGAACCCGATCCCGCCGATCGTCGCCGCGGCCGGCCGTACCACCGGGCCGACGTACCCGAGCAGCAGTGAGATCGCGATCAGCATCAGCAGGCCGCCCGGCAGCACGTGCGCGATGTGCAGGCCCTTGCCGCCGATCTGTGGGTACCCGCTCAGGCTGAGGATCAGCCGCGTGATCAGCACCGTCGCCACGCCCGACACCACGAACGTCGTCAGGTGCTCCCCCGACCGTACGTTCCGGACCATTCCGGCCCGCATCAGGTACGACGAACGTCCACCGGCGGAGGTACTCATACGCGGACGTTACCGGAGGAAGGCTGCCACGACGACGATGGCGACCAGGGCTGCCAGTACGAGCGAGGTCACCAGTCGGCGCGTGCGGGGATCCACCCGGTCAGGGTAGGCGGAAGTTCCCCACGAACATGTCATCGGGGTCCACCCGCAGCTTGATCTGCCGCAACCGGGCCAGGTCCGTGGAGCTGTAGCACTCCTGCAACGAGCCCCACGCAGACAGACCGGTCGGCGGCATCGCACCGGCATGCCACGGAGTCAGCGCCTCCTGGAACGTCCGGAGCGCCGCGATCGCCTGTGGCTGCAACTGCGGATCCTGCACGATCGAGACGGCCAGCACCATGTATTGCGCTGCCGGGTCAGCCGCCGCGACACCAGGGCGTCGGACGCCAGCGCCGGCCCGGAGGTGCCGTACCTGCGCCTGGAAGATCAGCGACGGCTGCCCGCAGTACTCCATCAACGTGCGGATGAGGTCCGGAGTGAGCTCGTCGAACGTACTGCTGATCAGCGACAGCGCCTGCGGCGGAGCAGGCACCGCGTTGAGCTCTCCGACACCGCTGGGCTGCAGTGACTGCACGGTGTCGCTCACCGGAGTACCCGCTGCCCGCACAGTAGAGAGGGCCGCTTCCATGGCCTCGGGGTGGTACGGGGTCATCCCGTCGACCATGCAGAACGACTTGCCCCGCACGCCGTCCGGCACCGCCGGTACGTCGGGGTAGTGGATGAGGTACGCCCACAGTGTCACCTGGGGAGCCGCCTCCTGCGTGGCCTTGCCGTACGCCGTCAGCACGGCCTCGGCCTGCTCGATCGGGAACATCAGCCGTGCGCCGGTGATCGCCGGTGCCGGGTGTAGATCGACCTCCACAGCCGTCAGCACGCCGAAGTTCCCACCGCCGCCACGCAGCGCCCACATCAGGTCCGCGTCGGACGCGTCGTCGATCCACCGGCGCTCCCCGGTTGCATCGACGATCTCTGCGGCCCGCAGACTCGCTGCGCCGCTCCCGTACGGCCGGGCGAACCAGGAGAACCCGCCGTTGGTACAGAAGCCGGCCACGGAGACGTTCCCGCTCGTCCCAGGCAGTCCGGTCAGCCCCGTACCGTCCAGCGCGGTCTGCACAGCCCCCCACCGCACACCGGCACCGACCCGCGCCACCCGGGCGTCGGAGTCGATCCAGATGTCGTCCAGGGCGCCCGTACGTACGACGATCGCCCCGTCCAACGCCCGGGTCGCACCGTGCCCACCCGCCTGCGCAGCCACCTTCAGCCCGCGTGCACCGGCGTACGCGACCACACGTTCGACGTCCTTCGGATCGGCCGCCTCCACCACCGCAGCAGGCCTCTGGTCAACCGACAGGTTCCACCCACGCCGCACCTGCTCCCACTCCACCTCCCCCGGTGTCACGAGCCGCCCACTCAGCACCCGCCCCAAGTCCTCGAACATGCCCACCACCTCCCCTGAGCGACCCCACGTCCAGTCTGCCCACGAGGCGGGTCAAGATCCCGTTCGGTGAAGGTTGAGCAGGGGTTCTGGGCGGTGGACGCCGCGGGGGTGGTAGCCGAGGGCGTCGGACAGGCCTAGGTAGTCGGAGAGGAGCCAGATGATGGCCAGCCACATCTCTGTGCCTTGGAGGCCGGGGAGCGCGCGGTCGTCGGTGCCGTCGGGGGCGAATGCGAAGCCCTCGCCGTCGACCCAGCGGGGCAGGATCGCGCGTAGTTGCTGCTCGGCCCAGCGGCGGGCGTCGGGTTCGCCGTACGACGTCTGTTTGCGGGCCAGCCACAGCGGGTGGATGACGTCGAGGACGTTGCAGGCGTTGTAGTTGTCGCCGGTGAACATCCGCTGGTCGTTGCTATGGGCAAGAACTGTGGCGACGGCCTGTTCGGGGTACGGGAGCGGGAGGCCGAACTGGGCGTACGTGCCGCGCGTCAGCCGGTAGAAACCGTTCACCACCTGCAGCAGTCCGTCGTCGGGATGTTGGTGTCCCCAACCTCCGGTCGTTGGATCGGCCCTTGTGACTAGCCAGCCCATCAGAGCTTCGAGCGGCCCGGATTCCTTGTGGTCATGGAGGTTTCGGGCAATGGCGGTGCCCAGGTGGTCGATACCAGATCCGGCCGACCAAGCTCTTCTTGCCCACGGCAAGTTGTCCAGCTCGGTGAAGGCGAACGACGTGTCGATCGGATGCTCGAAGCTGCTGCCGAGGAGCTGGAGTGCGTAGCCGACGCAGAGCACGTGGTAGCCGGCAGGGCCTTCGAGGACGGACAGTGGGGTGTCGTCCGGGAGGTCCAGCCCGGCGTCGGAGAGGTCTCCTGGTGCGACCAGTCCCGTCTTCGGGTCCTGCCGATGACGCAGCCGACGGACCAGGTCGTCGCGGGTGTGCCCGAGCGGAGTACGGCGTACCAGCAGGTCCGCGATCTCGACGGCGTCGCACCACGGGCGGATCTCCGGCGCGCGCTCGAGGCCGGGGCGATCGACGAAACGCATACCGTCCCAGCAGCGCGCGAGTACGTCGTCCACCTGGGCGCGGGCCTTGGCGGCGAAGTCGGAGAGCAACGTCGTGAGATCACCTGACACGGGGGCTCCTGTCCGCGAACGAAGGATGCGGGCTGGGTTGCCGGCCGCGACGGAGTTGGCCGGGATGTCCTTCGTGACGACCGCGCCGGCGCCGATGATCGTGTGCGGGCCGATCGTCACGCCGTCGAGGATCGTCACGTTCGAGCCGATCCAGACGTCGTCACCGATCGTGATGCCGAGCGAGGTGTGCGGCTGCCGGAAGATCGGCTCGCCCGGCTCGGTGCCGTGGTTGAACGCGAGCAGCGATGTGTGCGCGCCGATCCGGACGCCGTCGCCGATCGTCACCTCGCCGCGGACCGCGGAGAACGGGTTGATCGTGGAGTCGGCGCCGAGTGCGATCCGGCCGGTGACGTAGGCGTGCGCCGCGATGTACGAACGCTCCCCCATCCGGAGCTCGTCGCAGTACACCGCGGCCGACTCGGCGACGTACACGTCGTCCGCGAGCTCGACCGCCCCGCCGAGCCGCGCCTGCCGTTCGGCCTGCCGCTCACGCTCGTCGCCGGACGCCTTCCGGGCAAACTCCCAGGGGAGGAAATCGAGACGCAACGGCTCACGAGAAGGCATGGGAAAACGCTATCCAAAACCTGTCGCTCAGGCTAGCCCCGGAAAGCCGCTGCTAACCTCCCGTCTGACATGAACACTTTTCCGTCTGTGCGAGGGGCGGCCGGGCGATGACGACGAGCGGATCGGTCGCGGACGGCGACGACGGCCACGACGGCCCGTCCGGCGGCACCCGCCGTACCCACCGGGTCACGATCAGCGATCTCGCCCGCCGGTTGCACATCTCCAAGGCCTCGGTCTCGTACGCGCTGAACGGTCGCGCCGGTGTCAGCGAGGAGACCCGGCAACGCGTCCTCGACCTGGCCGAAGAGCTCGGCTTCCACCCGAACTCCGCCGCCGTCGCACTGTCCGCGAGCCGCACCCGGACGATCGGCATCGTGATCGCGCGGGACCCGACGCTGATCTCGACCGAAGCGTTCTACATGCGCACCCTGGTCGGCATCGAGCAGTACCTGAACGAGGTCGACTCGTCACTGTTGCTCCGCCTGACCGGTGAGCACGGCGAGGATCTCGACGTACTGCGTCGTTGGTCGCGCCAGGGCCGCGTGGACGGGTTCATCCTGTTCGACGAACTCGAGGACGACCTGCGGATCCCGTTGCTGACGGAGCTCGGGGTGCCGTGCGTGGTGGTCAGCTCGAACGAGCCGGACGACACCGTCGGGCGGTTGATCAGCTCGTCGACGGAGACGGTCGAACTGCTGCTCGATCACCTCGCGGAGCTCGGGCACACCGACATCGCGCACATCAGCGGGCCGTTCACGTTCATCCACGAGCGGCTGCGCGTCCAGACCCTGCTCGAGCAGGCCGCGCGGCGCGGGATGGTCGTACGGCACCTGGAGGGCACGTACCGGTACGACGACGGCGCCGACCTGACCCGCCGGCTGCTGACCGGGCCGAACCCGCCGACCGCGATCGTGCTCGGCAACGACCTGATGGCGGTCGCCGCGTTGCGGGTCGCGATGGATCTCGGTACGGCGGTACCGGACGAGGTGTCGGTGGTGGCCTGGGACGACTCGCCGCTGTGCGAACTCGCCCGGCCCGGGATCACCGCAGTCGACCAGAAGACGATGGAACGCGGGCGCGCGGCCGCCGATCTGCTGCTCCGGATGGTCACCGGCAACACGGTCCTGCACGAGGAAGCACCCCCGGGTGAACTCCGCCGCCGGGAGTCGTCCGGCCCCGCAAGAAGCTGAAAGCACGCTCCGCTCGGGGCAGGGCCGGGGTGGGCGAACTCCGCCGCCATGCGTCATCCGGCCCCGCTCGACGCTAACCCCTAGATCACATCCTCGTAACGAAGATGGTTCTACTGAACCGGTTAGGGTTTCGAAACTTAACCGGTTAGGTCAGGATGGGCCCGATCCGCCCCCGCAGCTCCGCGGGGGCTCGAAACGGGACGAGGGAGTCCGACGTGAGACTGCGTTCGCTTGTAGCCGCGGTGGCTGCGACCGCCATGGGAATCAGCCTCGCCGCCTGTGGTGGTGGCGACAAGAACGACTCCTCCGGCGGCAGTTCCGGGGACCAGACGCTGACCTACTGGGCCAGTAACCAGGGCACCAGCCTGGACAACGACAAGGAGGTGCTGACCCCGGTCCTGCAGAAGTTCACGCAAGACACCGGCATCAAGGTCAACCTCGAGGTGATCGGCTGGAACGACCTGCAGACCCGGATCCAGACCGCGATCACCTCCGGCCAGGCGCCGGACGTGGTCAACATCGGCAACACCTGGGCGGCCTCGCTGCAGGCCACCGACGCGTTCCTGCCGTTCGACGGCGACGCGATGACCGCGATCGGCGGCAAGGACAAGTTCGTGCCGACGGCTCTGGCGACCGGCGGCAAGGAAGGTACCGACCCGACCTCGGTCCCGCTCTACGGTCTGGCCTACGGCCTGTACTACAACAAGGCGATGTTCGCCGCGGCCGGCCTGCAGCCGCCGAAGACCTGGGAAGAGATGGTCACCGACGCGCAGAAGCTGACCATCCCGGCGAAGAAGCAGTGGGGCATGGCGCTGGCGGCCGGCAGCTACACCGAGAACGTGCACTTCGCGTTCATCAACGCTGCGCAGAACAAGGCCGACTGGTTCAACAGCGAGGGCAAGCCGACCTTCACCGGGGACGGCAACGTGCAGGGCGTACTGCGGTACCTCGACCTGATGCAGAAGGACAAGGTCGCGAACCCGTCGAACGCGCAGTACGACAACGGCACCAAGTCCGTGAACGACTTCGCGACGAAGAAGGTCGCGATGGTGATCAACCAGAACAACGCCGACTCCTCGATCGTCGCCAACGGCATGAAGGCCGGCGAGTACGGCGTCGTACCGTTCCCGGCTCCGGCCGGTGGCGAGCAGGTGGCCAGCCACGTCGCGGGGATCAACCTGTCGGTGTTCAAGAACACCAAGCACAAGGACGCGGCGCTGAAGTTCGTCAAGTACATGACCGACGCGACCACCCAGAGCACGCTGGACAAGCCGTTCGCCGCGCTGCCGGTACTGAAGGACGCGAAGCCGAACTTCACCACCGACGCGACCGAGGCCGCGACCTTCCAGGACGTCTACAACACCAAGTCCAAGCCGCTGCCGCTGGTGCCGGCCGAGGACCAGTTCGAGAGCACCGTCGGCAAGGCGATGAACGCGATGTTCGCCAAGATCGCCACCGGCGGGACGGTGACCGCCGACGACGTGAAGGCGGCCCTCAAGACCGCTGAAGACCAGGTGGCGGCGAGCAGCTGACGATGGCCGTCGCAACCGAGACCGCGGCTCCGGCGCAGACCAAGCGCCGGGGCCGCCCCGAGCACCGTCCCGGGCTGAACCGGTGGTTGCCGTACGCACTGCTGGCCCCGGCGGTCCTGCTCGAACTGCTCATCCACATCATCCCGATGCTGGTCGGGATCTGGATGAGCTTCGTGAAACTGACCAAGTTCTTCATCGCGAACTGGTCCGCCGCGCCCGGCGCCGGACTGAACAACTACAAGGTCGCGCTCGACTTCAACAACGCGGTCGGCCAAGGGCTGCTGAAGTCGTTCGGCGTCACGGTCGCGTTCTCGCTGATCACGGTCGCGTTCTCGTGGGTGCTCGGGATGGCGGCCGCGGTCGCGTTGCAGCCCGAGTTCCGCGGGCGTGGCGTCGTACGGACGCTGTTCCTGGTGCCGTACGCGCTGCCGGCGTACGCCGGGATCCTGACCTGGAACTTCATGCTGCAGCGCGACACCGGCGCGGTGAACCACGTGCTGAACCAGCTGCACCTCAGCGACGGCAAGACGTTCTGGCTGATCGGCGGGAACGCGCTGATCTCGCTGATCACGGTGGCCGGTTGGAAGCTGTGGACGTTCGCGTTCCTCACGCTGATGGCGGGCATGCAGAGCATCCCGCGGGACCTGTACGAGGCCGCGTCGGTGGACGGCGCCGGGAACATCCGGCAGTGGCGCAACATCACGCTGCCGTCGCTGCGTCCGGTGAACCTCGTGCTGGTGCTGGTGTTGTTCCTGTGGACGTTCAGCGACTTCAACACGCCGTACGTGCTGTTCGGTACGGCGCAGCCGCCGGCCGGTGACCTGATCACCTTCCACATCTACAACGCGTCGTTCCTGACCTGGAACTTCGGCACCGGTGCGGCGATGTCCGTGCTGCTGCTGATCTTCCTGATGATCGTCACCAGCATCTACCTGCTCGTCACCGGAAGGAGGTCGCGTCGTGCGTGAAACCAGAGGCTTCAAGATCTACCGCGGTGTGGTGCTGATCGTTCTCGGGCTGTTCGTACTCGTCCCGCTGTACGTGATGGCGACCTCGTCGCTGAAACCGCTGAAGGATGTGCAGGGCGCGTTCACGTGGTGGCCGTCGAACATCACGTTGGCGCCGTTCGTGGACATGTGGAAGACGGTGCCGCTGGCGAAGTACTTCGTGAACTCGACGATCGTGTCGGTGTCCGCGACGGTGTTCTCGGTGGCGATCGCGATCCTCGCCGCGTTCGCGGTGTCGCGGTTCCGGTTCCGTGGGCGGACCGTGTTCACCACGACGGTGCTGTCGACGCAGATGTTCCCCGGTGTGCTGTTCCTGCTGCCGCTGTTCCTGATCTTCGTGAACATCAACAACTCGTTCGGGTTGCAGCTGGTCGGGACACGGCTCGGGTTGATCATCACGTACCTGACCTTCAGCCTGCCGTTCTCGATCTGGATGCTGGCCGGGTACTTCGACAGCATCCCGCGCGAGCTCGACGAGGCCGCGCTGGTGGACGGGTGCGGCCCGATGGGCGCGCTGTGGCGGGTCGTACTGCCGGCCGCTCGGCCGGGCGTGATCGCGGTGGCGATCTACTCGTTCATGACCGCCTGGGGCGAGGTGCTCTTCGCCTCGGTCATGACCACCGAGGCCAACCGAACCCTGTCGGTCGGCCTGCGCCAGTACTCCACCCAGACGAACATCTACTGGAACCAGATCATGGCGGCCGCCCTGGTCGTCAGCGTCCCGGTCGTCATCGGCTTCCTGCTCGCCCAACGCCACTTCGTCGCCGGCGTCACCGCGGGCGCGGTCAAGTAAACAGCTTGTCGCCCCAGAACCCACCCGGCTGCACGCCGGGTGGGCAGGCGAAGATGGCGGAGCCGACGTGGTGGATGTACTCGTTCATCTTGTCGTTCTTGGCCAGTCGGGTCTGGATCGGGATGAACTGTTTGCGCGGGTCGCGCTGGTAGGCCAGGAAGAACAGGCCGGCATCGAGGCGGCCCAGGCCGTCGGAGCCGTCGACGAAGTTGTAGCCGCGACGGAGGAGCTCCGCGCCGTTGTTGAACTGGGGATGCGCGAGCCGGACGTGGGAGTCGGTCGGTACTTTCGGTTCGCCGTCGGAGTTCTTCGCGGTGAAGTCGATCGCGTCGAACTCGTCGGCCTTGCCGAGCGGGGCGCCGGTGCCCTTGCCGCGGCCGATCACGCCTTCCTGTTCGCCGAGCGACGTCCGGTCCCAGGTCTCGATGTGCATCCGGATCCGGCGGGACACCAGGTACGAGCCGCCGACCATCCATTCCGGGCCGTCCTCGGGCTGTACCCACAGTTGCTGCTCGAGCTTGTCGGCGTCCTCGAGCTTGAGGTTGTTCGTACCGTCCTTGAAGCCGAACAGGTTCCGCGGCGTGGCCTGCGCGCGCGACGTGGACGACGTACGGCCGAAGCCGAGCTGCGAGTACCGTACGGCGACCCGTCCGAAGCCGATCCGCGCCAGGTTGCGGATCGCGTGGACGGCGACCTGCGGGTCGTCGGAGCATGCTTGTACGGCGATGTCGCCGTAGGACCGGGCTTCCTCGAGGTCGTCGCCGATGAAGTGCGGCAGATCCACCAGCGCCTTGGGCCGTTTCGCCTTCAGCCCGAAACGGTCGTCGAACAAGCTGGGCCCGAACCCGACGGTGATCGTCAGCCGCGCCGGCGGCAGCCCGACCGCCTCGCCGGTGTCCTCGGGCGGCGCTTCGTCCGGCCCGTTCACCGCGCCGTACTGCCCGATGTCCCGCCCGGCGGTGAGGAGCGCGGCCGCAGCCGTCCACTCCTTCAACAGCCCGATCAACTCCTCGCGCTTCGTCGTCGTCACGTCGAACGCCGCAAAGTGCAGCCGATCCTGCACCGGCGTGGTGATCCCCGCCTGATGCACCCCATGAAACTCCACCGGCCCGTCGTCGCCCGAAGCCTGTGACTTGTCGGTTGCCAGCGCCGAGTGTGCGGCGTACCCGGCGACGCCCGTTGCGACGGCAGCACCCGCGGCCCCGAACAGACCGCGCCGAGAGATCCCTGTGCGTTCGGTCATTTCTTGGCGATTACTCCGGCTACTTGGCTGACTGGTTCGGCGAGGCCGTCTACGGCTGAGCCGAGGGCCTTCTTTTCTGCCTCGGTGGCGGTGTAGGGCTTGAAGCCGTCGCCTACTCGGTACTTGTCCAGGGCCGTGAAGACCGCCTTGAACTGGGCGTCGAGCGTCGTGACGAGCGCGGCGTCGCGGGTCTGAAGGGCCGGGCGGAGCGCCTGGATGGCGGCCTGGGATCCTTCGACGTTCGCCTCGAAGTCCCACAGGTCGGTGTGCGAGTAGCGGTCCTCCTCGCCGGTGACCTTGCCGGTGGCAACTTCGTCGAGGAGTTCCTTCGCGCCGTTCGCGAGCTGCAGCGGCGTGAGCTTCACGACCTTCGCCTTCGCGACGACGGTCTTCACGTCGGTCAGCAGCTGGTCGGCGTACTTCTCCATGCCCTTGGTCGAGTTCGACACCCAGAGCGCCTGCTCGATCCGGTGGTACCCGGTCCACTCGGTCCCGGCCTCGACGTCGTTCACCCGGGCGTCGATCTTCGGGTCGAGGTCGCCGAACGACTCCGCCACCGGCTCGATCCGCTCCCAGTACGTCCGCGACACCGGGTACAGCGCCTTCGCCTTCGCCACATCGCCGGCCTTCACCGCGGTGACGAACTCGGTGGTCTTCTGCTCCAGCGCGACCGCCTGCGAGTTCACGTACCGCTGGTAGCTCTCGGTGGCCTGCTTGAGCAGCGCGTCCGCGGAGACCTGCGACGGCGCGTCACCAGTAACAGTGAGGTCCCCGCGGATCCCGTCGCCGACCATGCCGGGCTTGCAGACCGCCTGGTACTTCCCGGTCGGGAGCTCGACGATCAGGTCCCGCTTCAGCCCCGGACCGATGTTCTCGACCTCACCCATCACCCGGTCGCCGTCGGCGTACACGTAGAACTCGGTGACCTTGCTGCCACCGTTCGACACCGAGAACGTGCTGGTACCGGACTTCACGTCCCGCCGGCTCAGGTCGCACCCGGAGTCGGTGGCCTTCACGGTCACCGGCCCGGTGCCGTCGTCCTTCGCCGCCGGCTCGTCCTTCGCACACGCGGACAGCGCGGCGAGACCGATGACGGCACCAACGATCGAGGCCTTGCGGCCGAATGAGGCAGACATGTTTCTCCTGGGATTCAGGCCGCTTTGTGGGCGGTCGTCGCCGGCACGGCAGGCGGGGCCGGACTCTTCACCGGACGGAAGTACAGGAACAGCACGGGGACCAGGTAGACGACCCAGGCGGTCGCCTCCAGCACGGTCGGCGCCGGGTTGAAGTTGAAGATGCCCTTGAGAAGTACGCCGTACCAGCTGGCCGGCGGGATCACGTGCGAGATGTCGAACGCGAGGTGCCCGATACCGGGCAGGATGCCGGCTTCCTGCAGGTCGTGGAAGCCGTACGCGAAGATGCCGGCCGCGACCAGCACGAGCACCGCACCGGTCCACTTGAAGAACACCGCGAGGTTGACCTTCACCGCGCCCTTGTAGATCGCGACGCCGAGCAGCACCGAGGTGGCCAGACCGAGCAGTACGCCGATCAGCGGTACGGCGCTGGTCGCCGTCGCCGCCGACGCGTACACGATGAACGCGGTCTCGATGCTCTCCCGGAACACCGCCAGGAACGCCAGGATCACCACCGCGCGGGAACCGACCTCGAGGGCCTGGCCCATCCGCTCGCGGAGCTCCTTGGCGATGCTGCGGGACGCCTTGCGCATCCAGAAGATCATCCAGGTGACGAATCCCACCGCGAGGATCGACATCACGCCGCCGACGGTCTCCTGGGTGGTGAACGACTTCGCGGTCAGCGCGGTGACGAACTGCAGCAGACCCCAGGCGGCGGCCGCCACGGCAAGGGCCGTGGCGACGCCGATCCAGACCAGTTTGAGCCGATCCCGATGCCCGGACTTGACCAGGAACGTCGCGAGGATGCTGACCACCAGCGATGCCTCGAGTCCTTCACGCAGTCCGATCAGATAGTTCGCGAGCATGGCGGGAGACCTTCGTCTTCTTAGGTACGGCTAACCTTGATGAGGTTAGCCTAAGAAGTCCCATTCGCCTATCGTGACGTACGCCGCACTGTGGCCCGGGCCCTCCCCCAACCGGGACTCGATCAGCTGCAGACTGCCCGCGGTCCATACCGGGCTCTGGTAGTTCTCGAAGATCCGCACCCACTTGGTGACATCCATCTGCCGCCGCAGTCGCGCCAGGGTCAGGTGCGGCGTGAACTTCCGCCCCTCGACCTCGACACCCGCGCGATTCGCCGCGGCCCGGGTCGTCATCGACAGGTGCTTCAGTGACTCACTGTCATCGCGGACCCGCGCGTACAACACGCGGGCGTCCGGGACACCCGGGAACGCGCCCGCCCCCGACAGTTGCAGCTCGAAGGGTTTCTGCCGGCGCGCGGCCCGCTCCAGCCGCTCCTCGAGCTCCTCGATCTTCCAGTCCGGTACGTCGCCGAGGAACGCCAGCGTGATGTGCCAATGGTCGTCCGTCGCCCACCGGATGTCCTCGTCCGGATGTTCCCGGCGCGGCTCGACGAACTCGGTCAGATCCTCCACAACGTCATTGGGTGGCACCACCGCCACGAACAATCGCATCCCTCGAGGTTAGAGGGTCCCGCGGACGGCTCGCGTGCTAATTTGGCGGAGATCGACTGGACGTGGCTAGGGTTCCGCCGCCTGCGGGCGGGCTGGTCCGAGCGCCACGACCCACCACGACGGTGGGCATCTGAAGGGGCAAAAGCCTGGTAGGGCGACGTCGGCGCACTTGACCGTGCCGTCGAACGCCCGAGGTGATGCCCGATGTTCCGTGCTGTTTCCGCGTTCCGTTCCGTTCTCGCGCTGCCCCGGGTCCGGTGGCTGGCTCTCGGTTCGCTGGTCGCCCGGCTGCCGAAGGGCATGTTGCCGCTGACCCTCGTACTGCTCGTGAGCCGGCAGACCGGGTCGTACGCGCTCGCCGGCACCGTGACCGCGCTGTTCTCGCTGGGTGACGCGCTGACCGCTCCATGGCAGGGGCGACTGGCCGACCGGTTCGGGTACGCGCGGACACTTCTCCCGATCGCGGTCCTGCATGTGGCGGCCGTTCTGGGGATGATCTCGACGGTGTCACCGACGGCGCTGTGCCTGCTGGCGGTCGCGGCCGGACTCGGCGTGCCACCTATCTCCGGGGCGGTGAAGGCGCGGCTCGCGGAGCTGGTCCCGGACGACCGGATGCCGGCGACGTTCGCGCTGGAAGCCCTGTTGCAGCAGAGCTTCTTCCTGGTCGGACCGTTGCTCGCCACCGGACTCATCTCGCTGACCACACCTGCGGTCACCGTGGTGGCCGCCGCCACGATGGTTGCCGGAGGCACCTTTGGCTTCGTGGTCGCGGCCGGCCCGGTCCGACGGGCCCCGCGACGCCGCGGCGGTCACGGCGCGCTTCGGATCCCTGCCGTACGGATGTTGGGCATGACGACCTTGCTGCAGAGCCTGACGTACGGCGTACTCCCGATCGCACTGGTGGCCGCGGCGACCCGGGCCGGTGCGCCGACCGCGGCCGGAGTCGTCCAGGCGACGCTGACACTCGGCGGGGTGATCGGCAGCATGTTCCACCGGCCGGCTGCGTACCTCCGGCTGCTGACGCGGTTCGCGTGCTGCCTCGTCCCGCTCGCAGGGTTCGCGGCGCTCCGTTCACCGGCCGGGCTTGTCGGGCTCGCGATGACGCTGGCCGGCACGGGTCTGCTGGCGACGCCGCTGGCCACCTCGGCGTACCTGCTGATCCAGCGGACGACGCCTGCCGAGTGCCTCACCGAAGCGTTCGCGTGGCAGTCGACGGGCCTGGCGATCGGCACCGCTGCGGGAGCGGCGGCGGGTGGGGCCTTGGTGGACCGCGGCGGTCCGGTGCTCGCGTTCGCGCTGCCACCGGTCGCGGTCGGGCTCGCGGTACTGGTGGTCGTGGTCGTCCGGCGGCGCGTGCCTTCCGTCTTCGGCTGATGGCGGGTCAGACTGCTGGTGTGTCTGAACTGAAGCTGCCGTCGCCTTGTCTGGTCGTTCTGGTGGGTCCGGGGGCCTCGGGGAAGTCGACCTGGGCGACTGAGCACTTCGCGCCGGAGCTGATCGTTTCGAGTGATCGGCTGCGTGCGTTGGTGGGTTCCGGGGAGGACGACATCGCTGCCAGTGCGGATGCGTTCGCGTTGCTGGATGTGGTGGTCGAGCAACGGATCGGCCGACAGTTGACCACTGTTGTCGACACCCTAGGCCTGGATGGGGAACGCCGGGCGCGATGGCTGGGGTTGGCTCGAGCTCGCGGGATGGCCTGTGTGGCGGTCGGGTTCGACACGCCGGCTGACGAGTGCCGGCGGCGGAATCGGTCGCGTTCGTCGAAGCGGATTCCCGCTGACGTGTTGACCTCGCAGTTGCGAGCCTGGCGGAGCGTGAAGGAGGAGTTGGCTCGCGAGGGGTACGACGACGTACTCGAGCCGGCTGCTGCTCGGGTGGTGCCGAATGTGTTCGTCGAGTCGAATGCGGCGCAGGCTCGACAGTCCGAAGCGCCGGTCGGGTTGCGCTTCGGGTTGCAGTTGGGGAGTTATACGCAGCCGGCGGGACGCGCCGGGTTGGCGGCCTGGGTGCGGGAGGTCGCCGGCCGGGCCGAGGCGGCCGGGTTCGATGCGATCTATGTGATGGATCATTTCCGGCAGATTCCGCAGGTGGGGCGGGCCTGGGAGGACTTCCTGGAGAGCTGGACGACGCTCGGGTATCTGGCTGCCTGTACGACGCGGGTGCGGTTGGGCACGTTGGTCTCGGGCATCACGTACCGGAACGTCGCGCATCTGGGGAAGATCGCGGCGACGCTTGACGTGTTGAGTGGTGGGCGGGCGGTGTGTGGCGTCGGGCTGGCGTGGTTCGAGGCGGAGCACAAGGCGTACGGGTGGCCGTTTCCGGCGGTGAACGAACGGTATGCACTGCTGGAGGACGCGTTGCAGTTGCTGCCGGTTTTATGGGGACCGGGCAACAAACCGTTCCATGGCAAGGTCCTCGACGTACCGGACACCACCTGCTACCCAAGACCGCTGCGGGACCACCTGCCGCTGCTCGTCGGCGGCAGCGGCCGACGCACACTGAGGCTGGCGGGTCGGTATGCGGACGCTGTGAACGTGTTCGGCGACACAGTTGCCGTACGCAACCACACGGCGTACCTGCGCCGCACAACCACCCGGCCTGTCGAAGTAACGCACCTGTCGACAACCCTTGTCGGAAAAGACCGCAGCCACCTCGACCAGTTGATCCGCACGCTCCGCCCACGGAACGTCAACCCGGAGAAGTACGCCGCAACCGTCAACGCCGGCACAGTCGACGACCAAATAGGCCGCTTCCGCCAACTCTCCGAAGCCGGCGTAACCGAGGTGATCCTCAGCCTCCCCGACCTCGACACCATCGACGCGGTCGCCCACGTGATCTCAGCCTTCCGGGTTTAGATCCGACCACGCCGTCAGCCGGCGCCGGCTTGGGGAGGATCTCCCCTCAAATCGGCAAGAAATACTCCCCACACCAGGTGAAGTACCCCGCCCAGGCGCCGGGCGCCTTCTTTGAGAGCTGATCGGCGACTGATGATCCGGATGACGTTGGGAAGTTCGGTGAGTCGGTCGCGGTGCCCGACGACGAGGATCGTCCGATCCTCGAGGCGGCCGACGACTGCGCGTCGATGGTGACGGTGAGGTCTGCGTTCCCGCACGCCTCCTTCGCACAGGCACGCCTCCGCCTGACCACCGAAGCCGGTGACCACTCCAAATCTCTTCTTTCCTTCCCTTTCTTTCCCTTATTTCTTTGTAATTCCTTCTCTGTTCTTCTGTTCCTTTGTGAACTCAGCTTTCCGGGTGTAGGGGTAGTTTCAGGAGGGCGTTTTCGATGAGTTCTGGCATGGCGGGGTGGATCCAGTACTGGCCGCGGGCCATGGTGTAGGCGTCCAGGCCGAAGCTCATTGCCTGGATGACCGGCTGGATGACGGTGGGTGCCTGGGGGCCGATGACGTGGCAGCCGATGATCTGGCCGGTGTCGGCATCGGCGAGGATCTTCGCGAAGCCGGTGGTGTCTTCCATCGCCCAGCCGTACGCGATGTCGGCGTACCGCTGAATCGCCGCCACATAAGGGATCCCACGCTCCTGCGCCTGCTCCTCGGTGAGACCTACCGAGGCGATCTGGGGTGAGCTGAAGACGGCGTGCGGGACGAAGCGGTGGTCGGACTCGATCCGGTCGTCCGGGTTCAGCAGGTTGTGCTTCACCACCCGGGCCTCGTGGTTCGCGACATGCTTGAGCTGGTGCGGGTTCGTCACGTCGCCGAGCGCGTAGATCCCGTCGACGTTCGTCTGCTGGTAGGCGTCCACGACCACGCGGCCCTCGTGGTCGACCTCGACCCCGGTGGCGTCCAGGTCGAGCAGGTCCGAGTTCGGCTCGCGTCCGACGGCGACCAGGAGTTCGTCCACGATCAGCTCGTCCGACCCATCCGGGTGGAGCATGCTCACCAGGATCGAGCCGTCGTCACGACGAGCCACCCGAACGGTCTCATGATTGAGGCGTACGTCGTACTTCGACTGCGCGATCTCCGTGAACCGGGCGGCGATCGCGCCGTCCTCGGGCCGCAGCAGTTCCTTCGAGCGCGCCACGATCGTCACCTCGACGCCGAACGCGGCGAACACGTGCGCGAACTCGGCGGCGACGAACCCGCTGCCGATGATCGCGATCCGGCGCGGCAGTTCGTCGAGCCGCATGATCGTGTTCGACGTGTGGAAGCCGGTCTCCCGCAGGCCCGGGATCGGCGGCACGATCGGCCGGCTGCCGGTGGCGATCACGAACCGGTCGGCGCTGAACACGCTGGTCGAGCCGTCCTTGTTGTCGACCGTCAGCTCCTTGAACCCGGTGAACCGCCCGGTGCCGTCGTACACGGTCACGTTCGCGTTGTCCGGGTTGTGGTGCCGGTGCTCCGAACCGCCCGCCGAGATCGGGTCGATCCGGCCGAAGATCCGGTCCCGGACGTCGGTCCAGCGGACGCCGAGCAACTGCTCGTCGACGCCGTACCGCGAGCTCACCCCCGGCGTGGCCGCGACATCGGCGGCGTGCACGAACATCTTGGTCGGGATGCAGCCGAAGTTCAGGCAGGTGCCGCCGAACGTCCCGCGCTCGACGATCGCCACCTTCCAGTCCGCGAACCGCCGGTTCACGATCGTGTTCCCGGATCCGGTCCCGATGACGACGAGGTCGTAATTGGTCACACCCCATTGTGCGCGTTACACCCCAAGACCCCGCTGACCAGGGAGGATGGGTAGGTGGCAGGTGGTGAGTTGACGAGCACGAACGGCACGGTCGTCTGGGACGGCGCCGGGACGCTGCGGATCCGGTACGACGGGACGCCGCCTGGGCTGGATCCGCTGATCGGCTCGTTACGGACCCGCCTGGGCGAGCGTGTCCTGCCGGTCGAGGCGCTGCAGTCGGTCGAGGTGTACGACGCCGGCCTGCGGCTCGTCCTCCGCGACGGGGCCGACCCGCTGCAGGCGGTCTCCGGCGTGGACGTGCTGGGCGATCTGTACGACTTCCCGGGCGTCGACCCCGCGCTCGCGGAGCGGATCGCCGGCGACATCCGCCATACGCTGACCCGCCGTGACGTACCGGCGGCCGCCGCGCGCTGGTTGGTCGCGCCGCCGCCCGCCCCGGACCGGATCGCCGGGCGGGACGCGGCGCTGTCGGTCGCGAACGGGCAGCTCACGTTCACCTACCAACTCCGCGCCGGCCGCCGGAAGAAGGCGAACGGCAACCCGTGGTCGGTCCCGTTGGACACGATCCTCGAGGTGGAGTGGCACCCGCACCGCGGCGGGCTCGGCGGGCGCGGCTACCTGCGGATCAGTACCGACCGGACGCCGCTCGACCGCCCGAAGCCGAAGCACGACCCAGCCGCGATGGTCAGCACCCGCGACGCCGACCTCGACGTCCTGTTCTTCGCCGCACGCCTGCTGACCCGGATCAGGCCCTAAGCGACCTTCGCTGCTGCCTTGTCAGCGAGTAGCTCGGTCTGCGGCAGTACTTCGAGGTGCGGGCGCGGGAGCAGCCGCGGGCGGATGGACAGGCCGCGCTTGCGGGAGAAGTACAGCACTGAACCGACCGCACCGATCACGGTCAGCCCGCCGCCGACGATCAGCGACCAGCGGGCGCCCATCGCCTGGCCGACCCAGCCGATGAACGGGCCGCCGATCGGCGTACCACCCATCAGCAGCGTCATGTACAGCGCCATCACCCGGCCGCGCATGGTCGGCTCGATGCTCAGCTGCATGGTCGCGTTCGCCGAGGTCAGCATGGTCAGCGAGGTCAGTCCGACCAGCGGCAGCACCAGCGCGAACGTCAGGTACGTCGGCATCAGCGCGCTGAGGATCTCGAACAGCCCGAACAGGATCGCCGCGCCGATCACCAGCCGGGCCCGGATCCGGACCCGCCGGGCGGCCAGCAGTGCGCCGGACAGCGACCCGATCGCGAGCACCGACCCGAGCAGGCCGTACTCACCGGCGCCCTTGTGGAACGCCTCGGTCGCCATCAGCGCCGATGTCATCTGGAAGTTCAGCCCGAAGGTGCCGGCGAAGAACACGGTGACCAGCACCATCATCAGCTCCGGCCGGCGCCACAGGTACCGCATGCCGTCCCGGATCATGCCCTTCTCCCGGGCCGCGGGCTTCGGCGTGTACAGCTCGGAGACGCGCATCATCCGCAGCGACACGATCACCGCGATGTAGGTGAAGGCGTTGATCATGATGACCGGACCGGTGCCGATCCAGCTGATCAGCACACCGGCCAGCGCCGGGCCGAACAGGCGCGCGGCGTTGAACGACGCGGAGTTCAGCCCGACCGCGTTCGCCAGCTCGTCCCGGCCGACCATCTCGACCACGAACGCCTGCCGCGCGGGCGCGTCGAACGCCGTCCCGACGCCGAACAGCAGCGCGAGCAGGAACACGTGCCACGGCTGGACCACTCCGGCGACGGTCAGGCCGCCGAGGATCAGCGCGACCGAGCCCATCGCGATCTGGGTGTAGGTCAGCAGCTGCCGCTTGGAGAGGCGGTCGGCGAGCAGGCCGGCGTACGGACCGAGAAGCAGCGCGGGGAGGAACTGGAGACCGGTGACGATACCGAGCGCGGCGCCGGAGTGGGTCAGCTCCAGGACCAGCCAGTCCTGGGCGACCCGCTGCATCCAGGTGCCGACGTTCGAGACGATCGCACCGGAGGCGTAGAGCCGGAAGTTACGGACTTTGAACGCGCGGAAGGTCGGGCTCATCGAGCCGCCAGTCGTTCGAGAACAGGTGCTGCCTTGCGCAGGATGTCGCGCTCCTCGGGAGTCAGTTGTTTCAGTTTGGTCTGCAGCCACTCGTCGCGGCGCCGCCGGTTGGCCAGGATCAGGTCGTCGGCGCGGGCTGTCAGCTCGACGACGATCTGCCGCTTGTCGGTCGGGTGCGGGCGGCGGACCACCAGGCCCGCCTCCTCCATGTTCGTCACGATCCGCGTCATCGACGGCGGCTTGACCTGCTCGTGCGCGGCCAGCTCGCCGATCGTCATCGCCTCGTGCTTGGACAGCGCGCCGAGCACGCTGAGCTGGTTCGCGGTCAGGTCGTGACCGGGCTCGCGCTGCCGCCGGATCTGCCGGGACAGCCGCAGCGTCGACGACCTCAGGGCGCTCGCCAGCCCGACGTCACTCTTCACCTGCTGGGCTACGACTTCGGGCATGTCTTTACCTTAACTCATTACCTTTGCTAACTAAAACCCATGACCACGGGATGGTATTCCCGACCGGTTAGAGTTCGGCGCATGGATGCCCAGCTGGAGCGGTACGAGCAGCGGTTCCGGCGCGCGGGGCTGCCGCTGTTCATCGAGGACTTCTCACCGACGCACGACATCTTCACGCGGGCGGCGCCGTTGCTCGTGGTGGTGTTTCTGATCGAGATGCTCGGCGCCACCTCGCTCGACTGGCACTGGTGGCAGAACCTGCTGGCCGCGCTCGGCGGGTTGGTCGTGCTGGTCGTCGGCTTCGGCCTGCTGAACGGCTTCCGCGGCCGGCCGTTCTGGTCGCTGCCGACCCGGTTCGGCATCCCGGAGCTGGCGGTGTTCGTGTTCCTGCCGGCGCTGCTGCCGGTGGTCACGCAGGACCAGATCCGCCAGTTCTTCGGCATCGCGATCGGCAATCTGCTGCTCGTCGGCATCGTGTACGGCGTGGTGGGTTACGGCCTGATCGCGACGACGTACTGGGGTCTGCGGCGCCTGGCCGGCGAGCTGGGGAACTCGGTGGCCAGCCTGGTTCGCGCGCTCCCGCTACTCCTGGTCTTCTCGCTGGTGCTGTTCGTGACCGCGGACATGTGGCAGGTGTTCGCGGGGATGCCCACGTCGTTCATCGTGCTCTCGATGGTCGCGTTCACCGCACTGAGCACGCTGTTCCTGCTGATCCGGCTGCCGCGCGAGGTCGACGCGATCGAGCGCGACGCCGGCTCCGGGCCGCGGCTGCGCCGCAGCCAGCGGATGAACCTGAGCATCAACCTGGTGATCCGGCAGTGGATGCAGGTCCTGGTCGTGAGCGCCGGCGTCGGGTTGTTCTTCATCGGGTTCGGCATGCTGGCGATCAGCAAACACGTCTACGACCAGTGGGGCGTCACGCCCGGCTCCTGGTCGTACGACTTCACGCTGATGCACCACCCGCTCGTGCTCAGCGCGTCGCTGGTCAAGGTCGCCATCGGCATCGCGAACTTCACCGGCCTCTACTACTCGATCGCGCTGCTGACCGACTCGACGTTCCGTACCGATTTCCTCGACAACGTCAGCGCGGAACTCCGCGATCTGTTCACCGCGCGGACGGAGTACCTGGCGTTGCGGGCCGCAAGTGGGCTGACAGGAACCCCAGCTCGTAGTGCGTGAGGCTTGAGCTGTCGGCCATGTGAGTGACGTTCGACAGCGGGAGCACCTGGTGTGGGCGGCCCGCTGCGGTCAAGGCGGCGGAAAGCCTCAGGGTGTGCGCGGCGAACACGTTGTCGTCGGCGAGGCCGTGGACCAGCAGGAGCGGCCGGCGGAGGTCGGCGGCGTACGTCATCGGCGACAGCCGGTCGTAGACCTCGGGGTTCTCGTCGGGATGCCCGAGAAAGCGCTCGCGCCAGTGAGTGTCGTAGAGCCGCTGGTCGGCCGGTGCGGCGCCCGCGACGGCGACGTGGAAGTCGTCGGGCCGGAGCAGTACGGCGGCCGCGGCGAGCAGACCGCCGAAGCTCCAGCCGCGGATCCCGACCCGGGTGAGATCGAGCGCACCGGTCTGCTCGGCGGCGGCGTGCAGCGCGGTCACCTGGTCCTCGAGCGGGGCGGTCAACGTGTCGAGGTACACGGTCTTCTCCCACGCGGGCCCGCGCCCCGGCGTACCGCGGCCGTCCGCGATCACGACCGCGAACCCCTGCTCGGCGAACCACTGCGCGGTCGCGAACGCACCGCCCGAGCGCTTCAGCACGAGCTGCGCCGCGGGACCGCCGTACGGCGACATCAGGACCGGGAGCTGACCGCCTTCGTACCAGGACGGGAGGAGAACGGCGGTCCGCAGTTCGAGCTCGCCCGCGCGCAGCCAGGTGATCCGCGGTGTGACGAGCGGCTCGGCGGCCCGGGACTCGATCGTGCGGTCCGGTTGCCCCGGTCGGCGTACGACGAACGACCGGCCGGCCTCGGTGTTCGAATCGATCAGGAGCGCGTCCTCGGTGCGGGAGCCGGTGTGCATGCCCGGTTCGCCGGACAGCTGGCGGAGCTCGCCGTCGTACAGCCAGAGGTGGTCCTCGGTCGGCTCGTCGCTGGCCACGAAGAGGATCGCCTCGCCGTCGACGTGCAGTACGTCGCGGACCTGCAGACCGTCCGGCGTGACCCGTACGTCGTCGATGGTGAGGTGACGCGTCTGGCCGGCGTCGGCGGTGTGAACCAGCCTGCCGGACGCCGTACGGGCCGGGGTGCCGGGGATCAGCTCGACCCACGCCGCGTCCCGCTGCTCGTGGAGCACCTTCGTGTCACCGGTGCCGGGATCGCCCGCGAGCACCAGCAGCGTGCGTTGATCGCGGGACTGTACGGCGAACAGCGGGCCGTGCGCGTCCCACGTCGCCGCCGTGAGGTACTCGTACGCCGGCCGGTCCCAGCGCAGCTCGACCGCGCCGCCGTCGAGGTCGAACGCGTGCAGCGTGACGATCGCGTTCGCCGTACCGGCGACCGGGTACGCGACCTCGCGCGGCGGCCGCTCCGGGTTCGCGGGATCGGCGATCCACCAGCGCTGCACCGGGGTCTGGTCGACCCGGGCGGCGAGCAGCCGGGTGCCGTCCGGCGACCACCAGTGCCCGCGGGTGCGGCCCATCGACTCGGCGGCCTCGTGCTCGGCGAGACCCCAGCTCACCTCGGGATCGTCGTCGGCGGCAACGGCCCGGTTGGTGCCGTCGGCAAGGTCGACGACGTGCAACTGGCGGCCGGTGACGTAGGCGACCCGGCGCCCGGTCGGGTCGATCCGCGGGTCGACCACCCGGCCGGCGGTCCAGATCTCGCGCGGCAATGCCTCCGGGCCGTCGAGGTGGTACAGCACGCCCTGGAGCGCGAAGACGATCTGGCGGGCGGAGCGATCGGTCGAGTAGGCAACGATTCCGAAGGTCCGTTCGCGGCCGCGTTCCCGCCGTACCCGCTCCGCCTCCGGCAGCGCACCGCCGGCGTCGAGGTCCTCGGGCGCCACCACGAGTTGTTCCTCACCGGTCGCGGTGAGTTGCCACAGGCAACTGGTCGGGTCCTCCGGGCCGGCGGTCCGGAGGAACAGGACGTGTTCGTTGCCGAGGGTGAAGGCTTTGGGCAGGCCGTGGGTGAAACGGCCGGTGCGGGCGGATTGGGCCGGAAAGTCCTCGATCAGGTCCACTCTGCTCAGGTTAGCCAGTCGGTCAGCGGGCCGATCGCGAAGTACACCACGAACAGCGCCGCGACCACCCACATCAGCGGGTGCACCTGGCGGGCCTTGCCGCGGACCAGCTTCAGGATCACGAACGAGACGAACCCGGCGCCGATACCGGCCGAGATCGAGTACGTGAACGGCATCAGCACGATCGTCAGGAACGCCGGGAACGCGACCTCGATGTCGTCGAAGTCGATCCCCTTGACCTGCGTCATCATCAGGAACCCGACCAGGATCAGCGCCGGCGTCGCCGCCTCGTACGGCACCAGGGTGACCAGCGGCGCGACCACCATCGAGATCAGGAAGCAGATCCCGGTCACCACACTCGCCAACCCGGTCCGCGCGCCCTCACCGACGCCGGAAGCGGATTCGATGTACGACGTGTTGCTGGACACCGAGGCGGCGCCACCGGCCGCGGCGGCGAGGCTGTCGACGATCAGGATGCGCTGCGAGTTCGGCGGGATGCCGTCCTCGTCGTTCAGGCCCGCCTCGGCGCCGATCGCGGTCATCGTGCCCATCGTGTCGAAGAAGTCCGCGAGCATCAGCGTGAAGATCAGCAGCAGCGCCGACACCACGCCGACCTTGCCGAACGAGCCGAACAGGTTGAACTCGCCGATCGTGTCCAGGTTGGGTTTCGTGAACCAGTGATCGGGCAGTTTCGGCACGCTCAGGCCCCAGCCGCCGGGGTTCTTGTCGGACCGGGCGCCGATGTTGCCGATCGCCTCGATCACGATCGCCAGCACGGTCGCGGCCAGGATGCCGATCAGGATCGAGCCCTTCACCTTGCGGGCGTACAGGATCGCGATCAGGATCAGGCCGAACACGAACACCAGTACCGGCCAGCCGCGGAGGTTGCCGCCGACACCGAGTTCGACCGGTGGGCCGCCGGCCGCGGCGGGACGGCGGACGAAGCCGGCGTCGATGACACCGATGAACGCGATGAACAGGCCGATGCCGACGCTGATCGCGACCTTCAACTGCAGCGGTACGGCCTCGAAGACCGCTCTGCGGAAACCGGTCAGCACCAGGATCAGGATGATCAGGCCCTCGAGCACCACCAGGCCCATCGCGTCGGCCCAGGTCATCTTGGTCGCGACCGAGAACGCCAGGAACGCGTTCAGGCCGAGGCCGGTGGCGAGCGCGAGCGGGAAGTTCGCGACCACGCCCATCAGGATCGTGACCACGCCGGCCACCAGCGCGGTGGCCACGGCGATCTTCGCGATCGCGGCCGCCGGGTCGGTACCACCACCGACGAACTGGCCGGCGCCGTCCTTCACGGTGCCGATGATCAGTGGGTTCAGCACGACGATGTACGCCATCGTGAAGAACGTCACCAGACCACCGCGAATCTCGCGACCGAGCGTGGATCCGCGTTCACTGATCTTGAAGAACGAGTCCAGAGGACCGTGCAGGGAGCGGGCCGGAGCGGCCTGGGACGAGCTCATGCCCCGCATAGTGCCAGTTCCTACCGGGCAGTTGCGAGCACTTAGGTCAAACCGTTGCGGGTTAAGGTAGGTCCGTGACCGAGGAGGCTGTGCCGAAGAAGCGGAGCGACCCGACGAGTCAGCTGGCGCGTGGTGAGCTGGTGCATGCCGAGGTCAAGCCGCTCGACCTGTCCGGCATCCCCAGCGTGATCACCGGCATCGTCTTGTGGGCCGTCGCCGGGGTCGTCCTGTTCTTCCTCCGCAACCGCCTCACCGCCGACGGCCTCGACTGGTGGCTCTGGGTCCCCGTCGCCGGCTTCGGCCTGGGCCTGATCGGCCTGTGGTACTGCAAACGCCGCTGGACCGCCATCCAAGCCGGGCAGCGCTCCACCACCGAGGACTGAACCACCCTCGACCCAGCGGCCGCGGGGTCAGTCCTCGGATTGGGCCAGTTCGAGGGTGTCGTAGCCGGTGGTGTCGAAGGCGTGTTCGGCGTTGGGGTGGTCGGGGGCTTCGACGGTGGCGTCGGAGTGGGCTCCGCAGCCGTAGTCGTAGGCGACGACCCGGGCCTCGCCGGGGGCCATTTCGTTGGCGCAGACACCGAAGGCCTGGCCGAGGCTGTCCGCGAGGCGGATCCAGTAGCCGCAGGAGTAGCACTTGTACGGGACGGCCTGGGCGATCGCGGACGTCGGGCCGAAGTCCCCGGCGTACCAGCGTTCGGCGGCGTCCTCGCGTCCGAACGGCGACAGCACCCGCTCGCGACCGAGGCCGAGCTCCTCGACGACCGTGAGTACGTCGTCAGGAGCGTCGGTGGTGTCGGTGAAGCCGGGCTCGAGGCGCGGGTCGTCCGGCAGCGTCGGGAACAGGTCGCCCGGGCGCAGGTCGCCGGGCTGTACCCGCTCCGACCACGGCACCCACTCCGGCGCGACCACCGCGTCGTCGCCCGGCAGCATCACGACCTCGTTGATCGTGACGGTCTTCGCGCGGGACGCGCGGGTCACCGTGACCGCCCAGCGCCAGCCGCGGTACCCGGGGTGGGTCGAGGCGAAGTAGTGCGTGACGAGGCGCTCGCCCTCGACCAGGTAGCCGAGGTGCTCGCCAACCTGTGCGGCGCCGGCCTCGGCGATCGCGGCCTCCCGCGCCGGTTCGACCGCCGCGACGGCGACGGCGTCGGGCTTCGCGCGGACCGGTTCCGGTGCTTTGACGGGAGTCACAATCGCCCATTCTCGCACGCCTTCCGGCGGACGCCGAACCGCCCGCGGCAGACGTTCGTACGCGCGGTACCTGCGGTCTGTCGCCACGAGGAGGCAGGATGGTTTCATGCACTCCCCCGACCGGCCCGACCCCGACGCCCGCGACCCCCGCGGCGGGCAGTCACGTGGCGACCGGGGCAACGCGCACGCAGGCGGCGGCGAGCCGGCGGCCGGTGGGAAGGGGAAGCCGGCTGGGGAGCGGTTGGGGGAGGCTCGGGAGCGGGTCGGTAGTGCTGGGAAGAAGGTTGGGAGTGCCAGTAAGAAGGTCGGGCACGCCTCGAAGGTGGGGGCCGAGGGCGTTGCGACGGCTTCGCGGAAGGCGGCTGAGGTCGGGGGGCGGATCGGCCGGGCGACCGGTCGGCGGATTCGTGGGCTGACGAGTGCGCAAGGGGCCGGTGAATCGGGTCTGTCGCGGCTGATCGAGCTCGGGGCAGTCAACGCCGCGGGTGACACCGCGTTCGCCGTATCGCTGGCCGGCACCGTGTTCTTCACCGTCCCCAGCGGTCAGGCGCGGGATGGGGTTGCGTTGTTCCTGCTGCTGACGATGGCGCCGTTCGCGTTGATGGCGCCGCTGATCGGCCCGATCCTCGACCGGTTCCGGCACGGTCGCCGCTGGGCGATCGGCGCGACGCTGGGTGCCCGCGCGTTCCTTGTCTGGGCGCTGGCGTCGTCCGTCACCACCCACAACTCGGTCTGGCTCTACCCGGCGGCGCTCGGCTGTCTGGTGGCCTCCAAGGCGTACGGCGTCACGCGCGCGTCCGCCGTACCGCGACTGCTCCCCAAACAGATCACGCTCGTCACCGCCAACTCCCGGATCTCGCTCGCGGGCGTGGCCGGCGCGACGATCGGTGCCGGGATCGCGGGCGCGTTCGCGGCGATCGGCCCGCAGTGGTCGCTGCGCTGGGCGGCGCTGGTGTACATCGTCGGCCTGATCCTCGCGATCCGGCTGCCGAGCGCGGTCGACTCCCCCGCCGACGAGGAAGTCACCGGTACGGCGGGACGCGACGCACGCCGGCAGGCGATCACGGCCGCGGTGTCGCGCGGGATCCGGTGCAATCTCGGACTGCGGTTCGTGTCCGGGTTCCTGACCATGTACCTGGCGTTCCTGCTCCGCGACCAACCGGTCAGCGGGGTGAAGGGTGCGGTCGCCGCCGGAGCGGTGGTCGCCGCGGCCGGCATCGGCAACAGTCTCGGTACCCTGGTCGGATCGTTGCTCAAGGCACGTAAACCGGAGGGTGTCGTACTCGCCGTACTGCTCGCCGACGCCGCGGTGGCGGTCGCGGTCGCGGTGCTCTACGGGTTCCCGATCCTCATCGCGCTCGGGTTGGTGGCCGGGTTGTGCAGCTCGCTCGGGAAGCTGTCGCTGGACGCGATGATCCAGCGCGACGTCCCGGAGTCCGTGCGTACGTCGGTGTTCGCGCGCTCGGAGACGGTGCTGCAGCTCGCGTGGGTCCTCGGCGGTGGGTGCGGGATCGTCCTGCCGCTGATCCCTCGGCTCGGCTTCGGCTTCCTCGCGGGCGTCTTGCTCGTGGTGGTTTTCCTGGTACTGCGGATGCGCCCGTCGTCACGTCCCACCCAGGGGCCGCTGCGTCCCGGCGGGCTGGGCGGTCCGCGGACGGACGGACCGCAACCGCGACGGAACCCGTCGCACGACGCCCCGTCCGAGAGCACCACGCGGACGATCCTGAGCGTCGCCGAACAACGCGCGAACCGGGCCGGCCGCTCGAGCACCCAGGACGAGCCGACCGTCGAGTGGCGCTCCAGCAGTCCCAAGTCCCCCGAACAGCCGGTCGGCCGCTGGTGGAGCGGCCAGACCGAGGACGACGAGAAGACCGTCGAAGAACCCGCGCCGTGGTCGGAAGAACCGACGGAGGAACGCACCCAATCCCCCTTCAAACGCCGCCCCAAGAACCGCCCACCCCGCTGACCACCAACCGCTGCGCGGGGGGAAAGCCGGTGGGCGGACGGGGGCCGGCCGCGACTTCCGGTGGGTCAGGCGGCGGGTTGGGTGGGCCGCCGCTTGGGGTCGGGTCAGGCTGCCGGGGTTAGGTCCGCCTGCTCTTGAGCAGGCGCTTCGGTCGGGGTGGTCGGCTTGGTGCCTCGGAGGGTGAGGGTGGTGGTGACGGCTGTTGTCAGGAGGAGGATGGCTCCTACCAGGGCGACCACGTTCATGCTGTGGGTGAAGGCGTGGCGTGCTGTGGTCAGGACGGTGTCCGCTAGTTGGGCTGGAAGGTGCGCGGCTGCGGCGGTGGCTGCGGGAAGGCCTTCGCGGACCGGGCCGGATGCGCCGGCGGGGAGGTCGGAGCGGTAGACCGCGGTGCCGATCGAGCCGAGAACCGCGATGCCGAGGGCGCCGCCGAACTCGGAGCAGGTTTCCATGACGGCCGACGCGGACCCGGCGCGCTCAGGCGCCACCGCGCCGACGATCGCTTCGGTCACCAGCGTCATCACCATCACCAGGCCGGCGGCGAGCAGACCGGCTCCGACAAGCGGTACGGCGAGTGACGAGTCGACGCGCACCTGGGTGAGTACGCCGTATCCGGAAGCCGCGAGCACGAAGGCCCCGCCGATCACGTGGGCCCGATCCAGCTTCCCCGCCAGCGCGGTCGCCAGCGGAGCGGCACCGCCGACGAGCACCGACGGAGCGAGCGACCACAGTGCGGCCTTCAGCGGCGAGAGCCCGTGGACCAACTGCAGGTACTGCGTAAGGAACACCGCGTTGCCGACCAGCGCCAACGTACCGACGGTGTTCGCCGCCAGCGACCCGCTGAACGCCCGGTTCCGGAACATCGACAGCTCCACCATCGGGTGCTCCGCGGTCCGCTGCCGCTGTACGAACAGCACCCCGAACACCAGCCCGGCAACGATCGCGACCACCGGCAGCGCCGACACTCCATGCGCCGCGATCTCCTTGACGCCCCAGATCACCGGCAGCACGGCGGCCAGCGACAGCACTGAGCCCAACAGGTCGAACCGCCCGCGCACCGGCGCCTTGAACTCCGGCAGCAGCATCGGGGCGAGTACGACGAGCAGCACCATCGCCGGGGTGTTGATCAGGAACACCGAACCCCACCAGAAGTGCTCCAGCAGGAACCCGCCGAGCACCGGCCCGAGGGTGATGCCGCCCATCATCACCGCGCTCCAGAACGCGATCGCCTTCTGCCGCTGCTTGGCGTCGTGGAACATGTTGCGGATCAGCGCGAGCGTCGACGGCATCAGGGTCGCACCGCCGATCCCGAGCACGGCCCGGGCGGCGATCAGTTGCTCCGGGTTCTGCGCGTACGCCGCAGCGACGGACGCGAGCCCGAAGCCGATCGCCCCGAACAGCAGCAGCCGGCGCCGCCCGATCCGGTCCCCGAGCGAACCCATCGTGATCAGCAGACCGGCGAGCACGAACCCGTAGATGTCGAAGATCCACAACTGCTCGGTGGCGCTGACGCCGAGGTCCGCGCTGATGAACGGGACCGCGAAGTACAGCACCGACACGTCCATCGAGACCAGCAGCAGCGGCAGCGCGAGCACGCCGAGCGCGATCCACTCCTTGCGTCCCGCCCGTTCGTTCGGACCCATGACGACCCCTCCGGTTTATCTGTCTACGCCGCACACTGTGTGCGCCGTACACAAACCATAGACGAGACTGTCTATGTTGTAAACAGATAAGATCGAGGGAAAGATGAAGGAAAGAAGCCTCGCTTCGCTCGGCGGAGGGGAGGGAGAGGGTGGGTGGGCATGGAAGAGCTACCGAGGGTGTTGCAGCAGCTCTGGGGTTTCGAGGGGCGGAGCCGTCCGGGGCCGAAGCCGGCGTTTCACATCAGCGACATCGCGCGGGCCGCGGTCAAACTCGCGGACGCCGGCGGGCTGGCCGCGGTCTCGATGAGCAAGGTGGCCGCCGAGCTCGGCTTCACCACGATGTCGCTCTACCGCTACGTCGACGCCAAGGACGACCTGTACGTCGTCATGCTCGAACACGCCTTCGGCGAACCGCCGACCCTGCCGCAGGACCACGGCTGGCGGGCCCGGATCACCGCCTGGGCCGAGGCGTTCCGCGACGGACTACGTCGGCATCCGTGGATCCTGCAGATCCCGGTCCAGGAGCCGCCGCTCTCACCGAAGCAGTTGGCCTGGATGGAGGCCGGGCTGCAGGCGTTCGACGGTACGCCGCTGACACCGCAGGACCGGCTGTCGGCGATGCTGCTCGTGAACATCTACATCCGCGGTGCGACACAACTCACCGCGAACATGCTGACCGACCCGGACGCCGTTCAGGAGGCCGACCGGCTCTACACCCAGCGCCTCACGATGCTGGCCACCACCGACCGGTTTCCGGGCATCGCCGCAACCCTCGAGCTACCGCCGGACGAGGGCTTCGGGGGCGACTTCGACACCACCGAGTTCGGGTTCGGGCTGGACACCGTGCTGGACGGCATCCAGTCCCGGATCGATCGACTGCGGAGCTGACCTCAGACGTCGAGCTTGTCCGCGACACCGCGCAGGACGGTCGCGACCTGGCGGGCGGACTTGCCGTCGGGCTGGCGGCCCCGCCGGTAGTTCTCACCGAGCCGGTCGAGGAGTTTGATCAGGTCCTCGATCACGACCTGCATCTCCTCGGGCTTCGGCCGCATCGCCTTGGCCACCGACGGCGGCGGGTCGATCAGCCGGACCTGCAGGGCCTGCTCGCCCTTGCGGCCCTCGACGACGCCGAACTCGACCTTCTGACCCGGCTTCAGGTTGGTCACACCCGACGGCAGGGCCTCGGCGCGGACGTAGACGTCCCCGCCCTCCTCCTTGCTGAGGAATCCGAACCCCTTCTCGGAGTCATACCACTTCACCTTGCCAACGGGCACGGGAACCTCTTCAGTCGTCAATGTCTCGGAATCGAAAACCCAGCGTACGTGAAGCTGCGCAACCGCGCCTCCGGGAAACTACCTGATCCGGCAGCGTCCCGCACCCCTCAGAGTTCCCAGGCACCCTCTCAGAGGTTGCGATACTTTTCGGGCTCCGGCAGCCGTTCGTTCATCGACCCGGAGCGGAATCCACGCGGGTCGACCTGCGCGGTCGCGAACCCTTCCGCGACCACCGCGTCCACCAGCTCCTGCTGATCCACCCGGTCCAGCAGCGCGGCGTCGATCTCGATCGAGGCGCTGTCGCCGAGGTCGCGGACGCGGACGTTCTCGACGTCGTACGACGACAACTTGGCGCGGACCGCCTGCTCGGCCCGGTCCACCCGGGCGAGCAGGTTCGGAGTGATCCGGATGCCGTACGCGATCCGGCTCGACAGGCACGCCGCGGCCGGCTTGTCCGAGGTCTCCAGGCTCCAGCTGCGCGAGGCAGCACGGATCTGCTCCTTCGTCAGCCGGGCGTCCCGCAGCGGAGTGAGCGCGCCGCGTTCGAACGCGGCCCGGATACCCGGACGGAAGCCGGCGATCGCGTCGTCGGCGTTGGTGCCGGTGGCGATCGCGGTGATGCCGAACTCGTCGGCGATCGGCTGCAGCGTCTCGATCAACTCGGCCTTGCAGAAGTAGCACCGCGCACCGGAGTTGGCCTGGTACCCCTCGCGCTCCATCTCGTGCGTGTGCGGGGTGACATGCCGTACGCCGAGGCTGTCGGCGAACCGCGCCGCCGGCTCGAGCTCGGCCACCGGTAACGACGGCGAGACCGCGGTCGCCGCGATCACGTTCGCGGGCCCGATCGCCCGCGCCGCCGCCGCCAGCAGGAACGCCGAGTCGGCGCCACCGCTGAACGCGACGAGCATCTTGTCGTACGACGAGAGCCGCCGCATCAGGGCCTCGAGCCGCTGTTCGAGCACGTACTCCTCGAGCCAGGCGGGGAACTCGGTCAGGTCGTTGAGCACGACGTCGGCGCCGTACGCGCGCAACTCGTCCGCGGTGAACGGACCCGTCGCGACCGCTACCGCGAGCGCGCCGGCCG
Organism: Kribbella jejuensis; assembly: GCF_006715085.1. Classification (NCBI taxonomy): domain Bacteria; kingdom Bacillati; phylum Actinomycetota; class Actinomycetes; order Propionibacteriales; family Kribbellaceae; genus Kribbella; species Kribbella jejuensis. The sequence goes on from NZ_VFMM01000001.1 coordinate 1,939,203, forward strand.
CATGCGCGCCGTCGATGTCCGCGGTGTGGTCGCCGACGAAGACCGTCGCGCCGTGCTCGCGCAGCGCCATCCCCTTCTCGGCTCCGTGCAGGTCACCGACCGGCTCGTCGACGTCCAGGCCGAGGTGCTCGAGGTGCAGCCGCACCGACGGCGTGTACTTCGCCGACACGACCATCGTCCGCCCGCGCAGCGCCCGGATAGTGGCCAGCGACTCGGCCACGCCCGGCAGCGGCAAACTGCCTGAGATCGCGTGCTCCGGGTAGTGCTCGCGGTACCGCGCGACCATCGCGTCGACCTGCTCGGGCGGGAACCAGTTCGCCATCTCCCAGGTCAGCGGCGGGCCGAGCCGGCTCACCACCAGGTCGGTGTCGATGGGCACGCCGGTCTCCGCGGCCAGCAGGTCCCAGACCGCCTGGATCCCCGGCCGCGAGTCGATCAGCGTCATGTCCAGATCGAACCCGACGACCAGCTCCGGCACGTCGGCGGTATCGGGGGCGGGTTCAAGAGCGGCGGTTGACACGTCCCCAACCCTACGTGACCCGCGCAGCGGCCGGTCTCGCATCCCGAAACAAGCCCAAAGTCTACTAAATCAGCTGGATTATAGGAGTTAACCGACCGTGAGGGAGTCATGATGACAGCGCAACTGCAAGCACCCGGGATCACCGTCAGCAAGGCCGGCGGGGCGATCGGCGCGGTGATCGGCAACGTCCGGCTCGGCGGCGAGCTGGCGCCGGAGACCGTCGCCGCGATCCGTCAGGCCCTGCTGGACCACAAGGTGATCTTCTTCCGCGACCAGCACCACCTGGACGACGCGGGGCAGCTCGCGTTCGCGAAGTTGCTCGGTACGCCGACGCTCGCGCACCCGACCTCGAAGAGCCTCGACGGCGCCGCGCATGTACTGCCGATCGACTCCGACTACAGCAAGGCCAACAGTTGGCACACCGACGTGACGTTCGTCGACCGGATCCCCGCGATCAGCCTGCTCCGGGCGGTGACGATCCCGGCATACGGCGGCGACACCACCTGGGCGAACACCGTGACGGCGTACGCGAATCTCCCGCAGGCGCTGCAGGCGCTGGTCGATCGGTTGTGGGCGGTGCACAGCAACAAGTACGACTACGCCGGCCACGCGGACGAGAGCCGGATCGGTGGCGTCGACGTCAAGGTCGAGGAGCACCGCAAGCAGTTCGTGTCGAAGGTTTTCGAGACCGAGCACCCGGTGGTCCGCGTGCACCCGGAGACCGGCGAACGTTCGCTGGTGCTCGGTCATTTCGTCCGGCGGTTCGTCGGCCTGAGCTCGGCCGAGACGACCGCCTTGTTCCAGCTGTTGCAGAACCGCGTGACCAACCCGGACAACACCGTCCGCTGGCATTGGCAGCCGGGGGATCTGGCGATCTGGGACAACCGCGCGACCCAGCACTACGGGGTCGCGGACTACGACGACCTGCCGCGGCGGCTGCACCGGATCACGCTGGCCGGCGACGTGCCGGTGAGCGTGGACGGCGTCCGCAGTACACCCCGAACCGGCGACGCGTCGCACTTCTCCCCACTTGACAACTGACGACCAGGTGTCCGACCTCTTGACATTCGAGGACGTTTTGTAAACCCTCGTCGGCATGGACTCGTTCGCCGACCGGACCAAACGCCGCCTTCGTGACGAGTTGCTGGACGCTGCACAGGACGCCATCGAAACAGGTGGGTACGACGGGCTTCGGATGGCCGAGGTCGCTCGTCGGACCGGGGTGTCCCGGCAGACCGTCTACAACGAGTTCGGGGACAAGTGGGGCGTGCTGGAGGCCGTCGCGGCGCGCGAGACCGAACGGTTCCTGCTGGAAGTGAACGCAGCGCTCGCCGAGCAGTCCCGCCCGATCGAGGGCCTCCGGGCCGCGGTCGAGCGGGCGCTCACACTGGCGGGCGAGAACCCGCTGGTGAAGGCGGCGTTGGGTCAGCCGGGATCGGACCAAGCCAGTCAACTGCTGACGACACGGGGGCAGCAGGTGCTGGAACTGGCACACCTCCGGCTGGACGCCCATGTCAGGGAGCACTGGCCGGAGGTTCCCGCAGAGGACGCGACCAGCTGCGTCGACGTCGCGTTGCGCGTCGTCATCAGCCACATCGTCACCCCGGGCCCTCCCCCGGCGGTGGTGGCGGCGCAGCTGGCTCGCGTCCTCTCGCCTTTCCTGAGCGAGTCCCGGAGGTCGCACGTATGAACAATCCCCTTCACCGGCAGGGTTTCAGCTCGTTGAAGTCAGGTGGCTTCAACTGGGACGCGCTGCCGTTGCGGCTGTTCGACAAGGGCAACCGCAAGTTCTGGAACCCGCGTGACATCGACTTCAGCCAGGACGCGAAGGACTGGCAGGAGCTGAGCGACAACGAGAAGGACAACGCGTTGATGCTCTGCTCGCAGTTCATCGCGGGCGAGGAGGCGGTGACCGAGGACCTGCAGCCGTTCCTGCAGGCGATGGCGGCGGAGGGGCGCTTCGGCGACGAGATGTATCTGACCCAGTTCTGCTTCGAGGAGGCCAAGCACACCGCGGTCTTCCGGCTCTGGCTGGACGCGGTCGGCGTCACCGAGGACCTGCATCGGTACGTCGAGAACAACCCTGGGTACCGCGCGATCTTCTACGAGGCCCTTCCGGTCGCGCTGAAGTCGCTGGCCGACGACCCGTCGCCGTCGAACCAGGTTCGTGCCTCTGTCACGTACAACCACGTCGTCGAAGGCACGCTGGCGCTGACCGGGTACCACGCCTGGAACCTGCTGTGCACGTCCCGCGGCGTACTGCCCGGCATGCAGGAGCTGATCCGCCGGATCGGTGACGACGAACGCCGGCACATGGCCTGGGGTACCTTCACCTGCCGCCGGCACGTCGCCGCCGACGAGTCGAACTGGAAGGTCGTCACCGACACGATGGAGGAACTCCTCCCGCACGCGCTGACGCAGATCCAGTGGGCCATGGACAACTCCCCGGAGCTCCCGCCGGAGATCAACCCGACGGCGTTGATGACGTACGCCGGCGACCGCGCCACCCGCCGCCTGGGCGCGATCGAGTCGGCGGTCGGCGCGGACGTCGCGGGCATCGACCTCGACTACTCGCCGGAGAAACTCGAGGACGCCTTCGGCGACGAGGATTCAGCCGCACTGGCCGCGGTTCGCCAGTAGCGCCTACCTGTCGAGAAGTTCGACCTTTTGTACTTCGGTGTCCGCCGGGGCGAGCTTGCGACCGTCGGCGGCGCGGATTTCGAGTGGTTGTAGCGGCTGGTGGTCGCGGCGGTCCCGGAGTACCGAATGCTCTTCGCCAGGGGCGAACGCGAAGGCCTCGCCCCACTGGCGGAGCGCGACGATGACCGGGAAGAGCGCCTCGCCCTTGGCGGTGAGGGTGTAGTCGCGGTCGGTGTGTTCGAGGATCCCGTTGTCCACCAGGGACCTGAGGCGTGCGGTGAGGATGTTCTTCGCGACGCCGAGGCTGCGCTGGAAGTCGCCGAACCGCCGGCTGCCGTCGAACGCGTCCCGCACGATCAGCAGCGACCACCAGTCGCCCACCGCATCCACGGAACGCGCGACCGGACAGCTCTCGTCGTCGAACCTGGTCCGCTTGACCATCGAACACCTCCTGGTTGCAACATGCTACCAATTGCTTCTACGGTAGCAAGATGCAACCAAACCTGCGTCCCGCGGACCGTGTACTGCTGGCGGTCTCGGCCGGGGTCGCCGTCGCCACCGTCTACTTCGCGCAGCCGCTCCTGGTCACCATCGGCCACGACCTAGGCATCGGTCCCGGTACTGTCGGCACCTTCGTCACGGTGACCCAGGCGGGGTACGCCCTTGGGTTGTTCTTCCTGGTCCCGCTCGGTGACCTGCTCAACCGGCGGCGGCTCATCCGCCTCCAGTTCACCCTGCTGGCCGGCGCCCTCCTGCTCACCGGCCTGGCCCGAACCCCGGCCATGCTCTTCCTCGGTCTGGCCGCCGTCGGCGCTCTTGCTGTCGTCACCCAGTCGCTGGTCGCGTACGGCGCCGCCCTGAGCTCCCCGACCACCCGAGGCCGCACAGTAGGCACCATCACCACCGGCATAGTCCTGGGTATCCTCCTAGCTAGAACCACGGCCGGCATCGTGACCGACCTACTCGGCTGGCGAGCTGTCTACCTGCTGACCTGCGCCGCATGCCTAGCAATCACCGCACTCTTCACGCGCTCCACCGGGGCTGGGCGGCCGGTCCCCGAATCCCAGACTCCATTGGGATATGCGGAGTTGCTGCGGTCCACCGCCGGACTTCTCCAGGAGCGGGGGTTTCGGCAGAGTGCGGTGCGGGCGTTCTTCATCTTCGGGTCGTTCAGCACGTTGTGGACCTCGATCGCGTTGCCGTTGACGGAACGCGGGTTGTCGCACAGCGAGATCGGGGCGTTCGGGTTGATCGGAGCCGCCGGGGCTCTGGCGGCAGGACCGGCGGGTCGGTTGGCTGATCGAGAGCGCGGCGGACTTGTCACGGTCGGCGCTTCGGGGCTGTTGGCAACTAGTTGGCTGGTGACCGCGCATCCGCTGGTGGGGTTGGCGATCGGAGCGGTGCTGCTCGACCTCGCAGTGCAGGCGATCCACGTGACCAACCAGAGCATGATCTACCGCCCGGACGCCGGAGCCCGGTTGATCGGTGGATACATGGTGTTCTACTCACTCGGCAGCGCGACCGGTGCGATCGCCTCGACAGCGCTGTACGAACGTGCCGGCTGGAACGCCGTCTGTCTGCTCGGCGCCGCGTTGGGTCTCGGCGCGCTGGTCAGCTCAGTCCGAGCAGCTCGACGGACTTCTCGCGCATCTCGACCTTGCGGATCTTGCCCGTGACGGTCATCGGGAAGTCGTCCACGAGTACGACGTACTTCGGGATCTTGAAGTGCGCCAGCTTCCCGTTCGCGAACGCCCGTACCGCCTCCGCGTCCAGCGGTTCGGCGCCCGGCTTGAGCTTGATCCAGGCGCACAGCTCCTCGCCGTACTTCTCGTCGGGTACACCAACGACCTGGACGTCGGCGATCGACGGATGCGTGTACAGGAACTCCTCGATCTCCCGCGGGTACACGTTCTCGCCGCCGCGGATCACCATGTCCTTGATCCGGCCGACGATGTTCACGTACCCGTCGTCGCGCATCGTCGCGAGGTCGCCGGTGTGCATCCAGCGGGCCTGGTCGATCGCCTCGGCGGTCTTCTCCGGCTCGTCCCAGTAGCCGAGCATGACGGAGTACCCGCGGGTGCACAGCTCGCCCGGTTCACCGCGCGGTACGACGAGACCGGTCGCCGGATCGACCAGCTTCACCTCGACGTGCGGCAGCACCCGGCCGACGGTCGACGTACGGCGGTCCAGGTCGTCGTCGCGCCGGGTCTGCGTGGACACCGGTGACGTCTCGGTCATGCCGTAGCAGATCGCCACCTCGGACATGTGCATGTCCGCGACGCAGCGCTTCATCACCTCGACCGGGCACGGCGACCCGGCCATCACGCCGGTCCGCAACGACGACAGGTCGTACTCCGCGAAGTTCGGCAACCCGAGCTCGGCGATGAACATGGTCGGTACGCCGTACAGCCCCGTGCACCGCTCGTCCTGCACGGCCTGCAAGGTCGCCGCCGGGTCGAACGCCGGCCCCGGGATCACCATGCACGCGCCGTGCGTGGTGCAGCCGAGGTTGCCCATGACCATGCCGAAGCAGTGATAGAAGGGCACTGGGATGCAGAGCCGGTCGTCCGCGGTGAACGCGATCGTCCCGGTGACGAAGAAGCCGTTGTTCAGGATGTTGTGGTGGCTGAGCGTCGCGCCCTTCGGGAATCCCGTCGTACCGCTGGTGTACTGGATGTTGATCGGGTCGTCGAACGACAGCTCGGCCTCGCGCGCGTTCAGCTCGTCGATGCTGACCCGGTCGGCGTCGTCGCGCAGCGCGTCCCAGTCGCCGGTGCCGAGATAGATCGTCTCCTCCAGCGCCGGGCAGTCCGGACGCACCTCGTCGACCATCGCGCGGTAGTCGCTGGTCCTGAACTCGGTCGCCGAGACGAGCAGCCGGACGCCGGACTGGTTCAGCGCGTAGCCGAGCTCGTGGGTGCGGTACGCCGGGTTGATGTTCACCAGGATCGCGCCGATCAGCGCGGTCGCGTACTGCGTGATGGTCCACTCCGCCTGGTTCGGCGCCCAGATCCCGACCCGGTCACCCTTCGCGATCCCGCGAGCGATCAGACCCCGGGCAACAAGCTCGACCTCCGCGCCGAACGCGTCATACGTCCACCGCCGCCCACTCTGCACCTCTACCAACGCCTCACGATCACCGTACGCGGCGATCGTCCGTCTGAGGTTCTCCCCGATCGTCTCCCCCAACAACGAAACCTCAGCCACCCCAGATTCGTACGAAGGCAAGCTCATGCTTGTCATGGTCACGCGGCTCGCACGCCCCTGCAAGTGCACGGGGTGCCAGACTGGGGGGATGGATACTGGGGTGACTGTTGTTGGGTCGGGGCAGGTTGGTGGGGTGCCTGATGTTTTGCGGGTGACACTGGGGGTTGAGGTGATGGCTCCGGATGTTGCCAGTGCGGTGGCGCGGGTTGGGGAGCGGACGGAGGCGGTGGTCGCGGCGTTGCGGGCGCATGGGATCGAGGGGTCGCGGCTCAGTACCAGTGCGGTGAACGTGTTCCAGCACTATCGGGAGCCTGGGACGGACGTGGCGTATCAGGCGCAGCACACGATTCAGGTGGAGTCGAAGGATCTGACCGGGTTCGGTGCGTTGCTGAATGCGGCGGTGGATGCTGCGGGCAACAGTTTGACGATGAACGGTCTGCAGTTCGACATCGAGGACAAGTCCGAGCTGCTCGTCCAGGCGCGGGAACTCGCTTTCCAGCAGGCGCGGGCGAAGGCGGAGCACCTCGCCAGGCTGTCCGGGTTCTCGCTCGGCTCGGTGACCGCGATCGCGGAGACGCAGAACCACTTCCCGATCCGGCGGGCCTACAACGCGAGCAAGGCCGCGGGCTTCGACGCGGCGATCAACGTCACTCCGGGTGACAGCAGCGTCGAGGTGAGCCTGGAGGTGCACTTCGCCTGGGCGTAACGCCTGTCTCAAATTCTGCACAGGGGTTGCGCGGTGGGTACAGGCAGAGAGACTTCTCTCATGTACGCACCGGCACCGCTGCGGCGGCAACTGAACCGGTCTGGGCTGCTCCTGCTCGGACCGGCCTTCGTTGCGGCGGTCGCGTACGTCGACCCGGGGAACTTCGCGACGAACATCGCGGCCGGTGCCACGTACGGTTATCTGCTGTGCTGGGTGGTCGTCGGCGCGAACCTGATGGCCGTCCTGGTGCAGTACCTGGCCGCCAAGGCGAGTATCGCGACCGGGCGGACGCTGCCGCAGCTGTGCCGTGACCACTTCAAGCGCTCGACCTCGACCGGACTCTGGGCGCAGGCCGAGGTGGTGGCGATCGCGACCGACCTGGCCGAGGTCGTCGGCGGTGCGATCGCGCTGAACCTGCTCTTCCACGTACCGCTGCTGCTCGGCGGCGCGATCACCGGTGCGGTCTCGTTCGGGCTGCTGATCTACCAGTCGAAGCGCGGCCAACGACCGTTCGAGGCGGCGATCATCGGCCTGCTCGCGGTGGTACTGATCGGTTTCGTCGTCTCGACCGCGAAGTCGAACCCGTCCGCGACCGGCGTACTCGGCGGTCTCGTACCGCACCTCAACGGCACCCAGTCGCTCGTGCTCGCGGCCGGCATGCTCGGCGCGACCGTGATGCCGCACGCGATCTGGTTGCACGGCGCCCTGGTCACCGACCGGCACTGGAAGACGATCCGGTCCGACGGCGGCAAGTCCCGGGTACTGCGGGCCACCCGGCTGGACGTCGCCGTGGCGATGGCGCTGGCCGGGGCGGTCAACCTGGCGATGGTCGTGCTGGCCGCAGCTGCCCTGAAGGGCACAGGTGCCGACTCGCTGGACGCGGCGCACCAAGCGATCGGCGACCGGCTCGGCCAGCTCCCCGCGCTGCTGTTCGCGCTCGCCCTGCTGGCCAGCGGATTCGCGTCCTCGTCGGTCGGGACGTACGCCGGATCCGTCATCCTGGACGGGTTCTGGCACAAGCGGGTACCGCTGGCCGTCCGCCGGCTCGTCACGCTGGTGCCCGCGCTGCTGGTGCTGGCGATCGGCGTCGACCCGAGCCGCGCGCTGGTGATCTCGCAGGTGGTGCTGAGTTTCGGGATCCCCTGCGCGCTCTGGCCGCTGGTGCGATTGACCGCATCCCGGCGCGTCATGGGTGACCTTGTCAACCGCCGGGCGACTACTCTCGCCGCATGCCTGGTAGCGACCGCCGTCACGGCCCTCAACGTCGTACTGATCGTGCTGACCGTTCGGGGATGACGTGACCAGGGTGTACGCCGTGAGCGACGTCCACGGCCACCTGGACAAGCTGGTACCGGCCCTGCACGCGGCCGGTCTGACCGATGCCGACGGCAACTGGGCCGGTACGGACGCCCGGCTGTGGTTCCTCGGCGACTTCTTCGACCGGGGCCCGGACGGTATCGGCGTACTGCGCTACGTCCGCGGACTGATCGAGCAGGCACCGGACGGGGCGGTCCGGATGCTGCTCGGCAACCACGAGATCCTCGCGCTCGGGATGTACAAGTTCGGCGACACGTTCGTCCCGCACGAAGGCATCACGCTGCGCAGCTTCGAGCGGTCGTGGGCGCTGAACGGCGGCCAGGACCGCGACCAGGAACTGCTCACCGATGACGACGTGGCCTGGCTGCTGGACCGGCCACTGCTCGGGCTGGACGCGGACCAGCTGCTGATGCACTCCGACACCGCGGAGTACGTCGAGTGGGGCGACTCGCTCGACCAGATCAACGCCGCGGCGCGGGCCGAGCTGCACTCCGACGACATCGAGGTGTGGTGGGAGATCTGGCGCCGGACGACGTCGCGGTACGCCTTCCGCGGCGACAGCGGGCCGGAGGTCGCGCGGATCATGCTGCAGCACCTCGGCGGCCGCCGGATCGTGCACGGCCACAGCATCATCGCCGACCAGCTGCACATCGACCCGCAGTTCCTTACCGGCCCGCACCTGTACGCCGACGGCCTGGTCCTCGGCATCGACGGGGGCGCCTTCGACGGCGGCCCGTGCCTGGTCGTCGACCTGACCGCGGACTGATCCAGCTATTTGTCGGCGGTGAGGGTGCCGCCGATCGCCCAGCTGTCCGGCGGGGTCTCCTGGATCCACACCTGCACGCTCTCGGCCGGTACGCCGAGGCTGTCGACGAAGGCGTCGGTGACCTTCTGGACGAGTTCGCGCTTCAGCTCCGGCGTCCGCGGGCCTTGCAGAACGGTGACGATGGGCATCGGATTTCCTTTCGTTCGACGGTTTCTGCCTCCATTCCAGCCGCGGCGGGCGGTGCGAACCAGACGCAGTTCCGATGCGCTCCCATCACTCGAACTGATCGGACGCCTTGCGGCAGGCGGCCAGCAGTACGGCGAGGTCGCCCGCGATCGTCGTACCGGCGGGGACGGCGAGGCTGGTCGTCAGCGCCAGCCGCGGGCGTGGGCGGCGGAAGACGACGCGGCCTTCGCGGAGGAGGCGGGCGTGGGACTCGTAGATGACGGTCCAGCTCGGGGCGCCGGCGCCGATCGCGGCGTGAGTGTCCTGGAGGCTGCTGGAGCGGGGACCGAGGACTGGTTCGAAACCTTCGGCGGCGCAGGCGGACATGACCAGGTCGACCAGGGGCGGGTTGGTGCGGCGCTGGGTGATCCTCAGCGGGAGGTCTTTGAGGTGCTTGAGCGGGACGTCGCCGGCCGGGGCGGTGGCTTTGGGGAGGGCAACCAGTAGGTCGTCTTCCCAAACGGGCAGGAATTCCAGTCCCGCGGCTTCGTCGACACCGCGTACGAAGGCGGCGTCCAGTTGCTTGCTTCGCACTCTGTCCAGGCGCGCGCGGGTCGAGTACTCACGAGGTCCACGTGCAGGCCCTGGACCGAGAGTTCCCCGACAACGGTCTCCAGCCGCTCTCCCAGCCCTGTACTGGTTCCGAGGCGGAGGGTCCTGCTAGGCCCGGTGGCGGCGGCTCGGGCGGTTTCAACGGCTGCGAGGACCGCTCGGGCGGCCGGGAGGAAGCGTTGGCCAGGTTCGGTGAGGCGGATGGCGCGGGCGGAGCGGTCGAAGAGCTGGACGCCGAGCTCGCGTTCGAGCCGGGCGATCTGCTGACTCACGCCGGGCTGGCCGATGCCGAGCTGCTCGGCGGCGCGGCCGAAGTTCAGTACCTCCGCGACCGTGACGAAGTACTGGATCTGCCGAAACTCCATGTCCCGATCATCGCGCGGGAATGGTCCCCGGCTGCCCGGGGTTGTGCTGGTTATGGCGGAGAAGACTGTGAAGATTCCAGGTCCGGACCACCCGATCACCGTGGTGAAGAACCCGGACCGCGTCGTCGTCAAGGTCGGTGACCGGGTCCTCGCGGACACCCGGGACGCGCTGTCGCTGCAGGAGGCGAACTACCCCGCGGTGCAGTACATCCCGCGCAAGGACGTCGACCTCACGCAGCTCGAGCGCACCGATCACCAGACGTACTGCCCGTACAAGGGCGACGCCTCCTACTACACGCTGCTCCCGGACGCGGAGAACGCCGTCTGGACCTACGAGCAGCCGTACGACGCGGTCGCGGACATCCGCGAGCACCTCGCGTTCTACCCGGACAAGGTGTCGATCGAGATCATCGCCTGAGGAAGTCGGCCACCACGGGAGCCAGGGCTTCGGGTGGTACGGCGTGGTGCTGGTCGGGGAGCTCCGTGAAGGTGGCGTTGGGCAGGAGCTTCACGATGCGGTGTGCGGCGTCGATCATGAACGGCGCGGTGGCGGTGCCGGCGAGGACGAGCGTCTCCTGCGTGATGGTGCGCAGCAGTGCGACCGGGGTGCCGCCCTGGTCGAGGCCGTGCCCCATCACCGCGAAGTCGTAGGCCAGTGTCGGCGCCAGGTCCGCCAGGCCGGGGATCGCCGCGACCTGTAGTGCTTCCTGCTTCGGCATGCCCGTCATCAGCAGGAACAGCTCGACCGCCTCCTGGTTCCTGCCTTCGCGGATGCGCTCCAACACTTGCTCGCCGTCGTCGGACGGGTCCACGTCGTCGGGCCCGTACGGCGGCTCGTGCAGCACGACCTTGGTGAACGGGAGTGTGTTGCACGCGATGGCCGCGAGCCCGGCACCGGACGAGTGCCCGTAGATGGCCGCCGTACCTCCGACTGCCTCGAGCACCGCCGCGATGTCCTCCACCTCGTGCTGGACGCTGTACGGCGCTGTGTCGCCGGAGTCCCCGCGGCCGCGCCGGTCGTACGTCACCACGTCGTACTGGCTCGCCAGCGCGTCCGCCAGCGGCCGGAGCGCGTTGCGGTCGCACAGCGCTCCCCCGACCAGGATCACCGACGGGCCGCTGCCCAGGCGGTCGTAGGCGATCGTCGTACCGTCCGCGGACGTCACTTTCTCCATCTGAGACTCCTCGCTCGTTGCTGCTGTCGACGGTACGTCGGAGCCGCCGGCGGTAGTTCGACATAACCGCTGGCCGAGGACCCGTCCGGGTGGTTCACTGCTCGCGATGATTACCAGAGTCGACGACTACCTCCACGCCGTGCCGTTGTCAGGCGCGGTGGCCGAGCAGGTCGGTCCGTTCACATTGTTCCGCAGTACGACGATCTGGCCGTACTACGCGCGGCCCGTGCCCGGAGCGGGGGTCACGATCGAGCCGGGCGATGTAGAGCTCGTCCGGAAACGCTGCGCCGAGCTGGAGATTCCCCTGAGCTTCGAGTGGGTCGTGGACACCTGCCCGTCGCTGGGCCCGGCCGCTGAAGCAGCAGGTCTCTCCGTCGTCGAGCACCCGCTGTTGGTGCTCGAGCGGGCGGACTTCCGTCCTGCCGTGGCTGACGCTCGCTGCGAGGTGCTGCCGGCTGATGAGGCCGTGGTGCGCCAGTCGCGGGCTGTGGTCAACCTGGCGTTCGGTGAGTCGGGTACTGCTGTTGGCAACGCAGGGCCGGCCGAGAGAGACGCCGCAGCTGCTGAGTTGGCGGACGACCTGGTCGCGACGCTACTGGACCGCATGAGTCGTGGGGTGTCAGTGAACGCCGCGGCCTTCACTGAAGACGGTGTGGTCGCGGCAGGTACGCACCAGCCGGTTGACTCGACCAGCGAAATCGTCGGCGTCGGCACGCTGCCCGCGATGCGGCGGCGCGGCCTTGGCGCCGCGGTGACGTCCGCCCTCGTGGAGCACGCGCTGGACAACGGCGTGGATCTCGTACTGCTCTCCGCCGAGTCCGACGCCGTCGCGGCGGTCTACGAACGCGTGGGGTTCCGCAGAATCGGGAGCGCCGGAGCAGCCGAGTGACCGGGAGCCCGAGCACCCACCTCGTCGTCCTACGAGGGAACTCGGGCTCCGGCAAGTCGACCACCGCACGCACGCTCCGCGAACGCCTCGGCCGCGGCACGGCCTGGGGCGAGCCGGCACGAGTTCGGGGTGGAGGCGATGCGGGACTGGTACCGCGGGGGGGGATCTGCTGGACGGCGTGGAGCAGACCGTGATCGGGGCGGACAGCACGTTGGACGAGACCGTGGCACGGATCCCGACCGACCTCGGGCGTGATCCCGTACCGTTGGAGGGATGAGCACGACCGAGCCGACCCGCCCCCGTACCCTCGCCGAGGCGTTGCGGGGCTGGGGCGACGCCGCGCTCGGTGAGCTGCTCCGCCGGCGCCCCGACCTGGCGCTGCCGATTCCTGCCGACACCGGGCAGTTGGCGGCGCGCGCGACCAGCAACGCGTCGGCCGCACGCGCGATCAACCGGCTGGACGAGTTCGGTGTGGACCTCTTGGAGGCCCTGTCAGCGCTCCCCGAGCCCGTCGATCTCGCAGCGTTGGCTGAAGGCGTCGGCCAGCCGCAGGAGGTCGTCCGGCCGCGTGTGGCTGAGCTACTGGAGCTCGCGCTGGTCTGGGGTACAGAGGACGACCTGCGGCTGATCCGCGCGGTCCACGAGCTGCTTGGCCCGACCCCGGCCGGGCTCGGCCCCATCACCACCCGGCACTTCGGCGATCTGGACAAGCTGATCGAGGAAGCCGGTCCGGACGCGCGCGCGGTACTCGACAAGCTGACCTGGGGTCCGCCGACGGGCTCCGTCGAGAAGGCTGACCGGCCGGTGACGATCGCGTCGGCGCGTACACCCGTGGAGCGGCTGCTGGCGCGCGGGCTCGTCGTACCGAAGGACGCGAACACCGTGGTACTGCCACGGCAGATCGGGCTGCACCTGCGCGGCGGACGGGTGCTGGCGTCGACCCGGCCGGTGCCGCCGCCGCTGGACGGCAAGAAGGTGTCCGCCACGATCGCCGACCGCGCTGCGGCGGGTGCGGCGTTGGACCTGGTGCGGCTGGTGGACCGTGCACTGGAGCAGCTGGGGACTGAGCCGCCGCCTGTGCTGCGCACTGGCGGTATTGGTGTCCGGGAGCTGCGGAGCCTCGCCGGGAAGATCGGTGCGGAGGAGCACACCGCTGCGGCTGTGCTGGAGATGGCGCATGCGGCCGGGCTGGTTGCTGCGGTCGAGGTTGGTACCAGTGAGCTCTGGCTGCCTACCAGCGCCTACGACGACTGGCTGGAGCTCGACCTTGCGCATCGATGGGCCCAGCTGGTCATGGCCTGGTTCTCCGGGCTCAGGGCGATTGGGCTGATCGGACGGCGGGACAGCACGGGCAGCACCGCGGCCGCGCGCGAGCGGCTGATCAACGCATTGGCTCCGGACCTGGAGCGGTTGCTGGCTCCGGAGATCCGGCTGTTGACGCTGCAGGCGCTGGCGCAGGCCGGTACGGGCATTGCTCCTGCTCCGGAGACCGTGGTGACGTGGGTCGCGTGGCATCGCCCGCGGCGCGGTGGGCAGTTCCGGGACGACCTGGTCGAGTGGAGCGTGTCTGAGGCGGCCCTGCTCGGGCTGACCGGTCTTGGTGCATTGGCGAAGCATGCGCAGCCGTTGCTGGGCGCTGAACCGACAACTGATGAGCTGGCCGAGGCGATCAGCCCGCTGATGCCGGAGCCGGTGTCGGAGGTCCTGCTGCAGGCTGACCTCACTGCGATTGCTCCTGGTCCTTTGGTGCGCTCCGTACAGGACGAGCTCTCTGCGATGGCCGACGTGGAGTCGGACGGTGGTGCGGGCGTCTACAGGTTCAGTGACAGCTCAGTACGGCGTGCTTTCGATCTGGGACGTACTGCGGAGCAGTTGCACACGTGGTTGGCGGAACACTCTCGTACACCGGTACCGCAGCCGCTGACGTACCTCATCGACGACGTGGCGCGACGGCACGGCGTTCTGCGGCTCGGCACGGCGTCGACGTACCTGCGGTGTGACGACGAGGACGTGCTGACGCAGCTCCTGAAGTCCAACCTGCCCGGTGTGCGCTTCCGCCGGTTGGCGCCGACGGTCGTGGTGTCGCCGTCGCCGCCGGACATGGTGCTCAGCCGGTTGCGGGACGCGGGGTTGGCGCCGCTGGCGGAGACGTTCGACGGTGCCCTGCATGTGACGGGTGCACCGCGCCGGGGCGAGGCGCCACGTCGCCGTACCAGCCGGGACTTCAACGAGAGCGCGTTCGACCTCACCGACGACCAGGTCAAGGCCGTGATCGAGAAGGTCCGCACCGGCGACCGGATAGCCGCCGAACGGCCCGGCGACGAGGGCCTGGTCGAACCAGCCGCCCCCGCCGAAACCATCGCCGTCCTCACGAACGCGGCCGAAGCCCACACCCGCACGTGGATCTCCTACGTGGACCACAACGGCCATGCGTCCGAACGCATCGTGGAACCGGCCCGAGTAGCCGACGGCTGGCTCACCGCGTACGACGACACCACCGAAACCCCCCGCACCTACGCCCTCCACCGAATCTCCTCCGCCCGCCCGGTCGAGTAGCAGCGGAGGGTGTTTGGGGGGAGGAGGCACAATGGAGGGTCGGGGCGAGGATAGGAGTTGCGGGTGTCGGACGGTCCTTTGATCGTGCAGTCGGACAAGACCTTGTTGCTGGAGACGGCGCATGCGGACGCCAACGAGTGCCGGAAGGCCATTGCGCCGTTCGCTGAGTTGGAGCGGGCGCCGGAGCACGTACACACGTACCGGCTGACGCCGCTGGGGCTGTGGAACGCCCGGGCCGCGGGGCACGACGCGGAGCAGGTGATCGACGTACTGCTGCGCTACAGCCGCTACCCGGTCCCCCACTCGTTGCTGGTCGACATCGCCGAGACCCTGGATCGCTACGGGCGCCTGCGGCTCGAGAAGCACCCGCAGCACGGTCTGGTACTGGTCACGACCGACCGGCCGGTGCTGGAGGAGGTGCTGCGCAGCAACAAGGTCAAGCCGATGCTGGGCGAGCGGCTCGACGACGACACCGTCCTGGTGCACCCCTCGGAGCGTGGGCATCTCAAGCAGACCCTGCTGAAGCTGGGCTGGCCCGCCGAGGACCTGGCCGGGTACGTCGACGGTGAGGCGCACAAGATCGACCTGGTGAAGGACGGCTGGGACCTGCGGCCGTACCAGGAACAGGCGACCGACTCGTTCTGGCACGGCGGCTCCGGTGTCGTCGTACTCCCCTGTGGCGCCGGCAAGACGATCGTCGGCGCGGCCGCGATGGCGCAGGCGTCCGCGACCACGCTGATCCTGGTCACGAACACGGTGTCCGCGCGACAGTGGAAGGACGAGCTGCTCCGCCGGACCACGCTCACCGAGGACGAGATCGGCGAGTACTCCGGTGCGCGCAAGGAGATCCGCCCGGTGACGATCGCGACGTACCAGGTGATGACGACGCGGCGGAAGGGCGTCTACACGCACCTGGAGCTGTTCGACGCGCGCGACTGGGGCCTGATCGTGTACGACGAGGTGCACCTGCTGCCGGCGCCGATCTTCCGGATGACCGCCGACCTGCAGACCCGCCGGCGGCTCGGCCTGACCGCGACGCTGGTCCGCGAGGACGGCCGCGAGGGCGACGTGTTCTCGCTGATCGGCCCCAAGCGGTACGACGCCCCGTGGAAGGACATCGAGGCGCAGGGCTGGATCGCGCCCGCGGACTGTGTCGAGGTGCGGGTGGACCTCGAGCAGACCGAGCGGTTCGTGTACGCGACCGCCGAGCCCGAGGACCGCTACCGCCTCGCCGCGTCCACCCCCGCGAAGTCCAAGCTGGTACGCCGGATCGCCGAGCACCACGCGGACGAACCGCTGCTCGTCATCGGCCAGTACATCGACCAGCTCGACGAACTGGGCGAACGCCTCGAATGCCCGGTGATCAAGGGCGAGACGACCGTCCGCGAACGGCAACGCCTGTTCGACGCGTTCCGGCACGGGGAAATCACCCGGCTGGTGGTCAGCAAGGTCGCGAACTTCTCCATCGACCTGCCCGAGGCGTCGGTCGCCATCCAGGTGTCCGGCACGTTCGGTTCCCGCCAGGAAGAGGCCCAGCGCCTGGGCCGGGTCCTCCGCCCCAAGGGCGACGGCCGCACCGCCCGCTTCTACTCGATCGTCGCCCGAGACACCATCGACGCAGAATTCGCCGCCCACCGCCAACGCTTCCTGGCCGAACAGGGCTACGCCTACACGATCGTGGACGCCGAAAACCTCTTCGCCTGACTCAAAAGAAGGAAGACGAAGGAAGAGGGGCGATCGTGGATGCCGAAAACCTCTTCGCCTGAGACGGCACGGCGACACGCAGTAATCGGCACGATAACGCTCAGTCAGCGACACTCGTCCTGCAGGTTCCCCTGCAGGAGGAGCAGCCTATGGCCGACCGGATCGAGCAGCTACTGCATCGCCGTACCGACCTGAGCACGTTCCTGGTGCACCTGACGAAGGACACCGACACGGGCACCGCGCGAGAGAACGTTTTGTCGATCGCCGAATCGCGAACGATCGAAGCCCGAACTGCGTTCGGTCTCGCGCGGCAGCAGGACGTCCACCTTCGCCGGACGGAGGCCACCCAGCGTGTGGTTTGTTTCTCGGAGACGCCGCTCGAGCACACCTGGATGATGGTCCGCGAGATCCAGGGGCGCCGGGAGGCGTTCTCGAAGTACGGCCTCGTCTTCACCAAGACGATCTGCCGGCGCGAGGGATGCAATCCGGTCTGGTACCTGGACATCAACTTGGGACACAGCTGGCTGACCTATCCGGTCAGGCGACAGATCGAGCGAGCTCTCGCAGAGTCGACGGTCGACGGGCACGTGATCCCAGAACTGCTGGCTGAGCAGGACATCCTGCAGCTCACACCGTTCATGGAGAAGATGGGGAGCCCCAACGGACAGCGAAGAGAATTCTCCTGGGAGCGCGAGTGGCGGCACGTCGGCCACTTCCGGTTCAAGTCAGCCGAGAACGTAGTAGCACTACTGGCCCCCGAAGAGGACCACAACGATCTTCGGCAGGATCTGACCTATGCCTGGCAACGGCGCGAGGTTCCGCTGATCGATCCGGACTGGGGGCTCGAACGTATGATCTCGACGCTGTCCCGGGTCAGGTTCGACTGCTAGTCGCCGAGGCGGGTGTGGATGCCGTTGAAGTGGGACTTCATGGAGGTGGCGTAGGTCGTGGGGTTGCCGGATTCGAGGGCGTTCAGGAGGTCTCGGTGCCAGGCGGCGGCGTCGGCGGGGGTGTAGCGGGCGCCGGGGAGGCGGGCGTCTACTTGGGCGAAGGTCCGCCAGAAGACTGAGAGCAGGTCTATGACCAGGGCGTTGCCCAGGGGTTCGTAGAGGGCCTGGTGGAACGCCCAGTCTTCTTCGGGGAAGTACTTGCCTTCCGCGGCCTTGGATTCCATCCGTTCGACGATGGGTTCGAGGGTCTCGTAGCCGTGGGTTTTGAAGTGTTCGACGACGTCGTCGGCGAGACCCACCTCGATGGCTTGGCGAACCTCCAGGACGTTCTGTACGTCCCGGAGGTCGCCGGCCATGGACTGGGACATGCGGAAGGCGAGACCATCTTCGAGGGACTGGAGGTTCACCTCGCCGACGTACGTGCCGTAGCCGTGACGGATCTCGATGATGCCGACCGCCTGGAGTGCCTTCATCGCCTCGCGGAGCGGGTGCCGGCCGACGCCGAGCTGAGCCATCAGTTCCTGCTCGTTCGGCAGCGGGTCGCCTGCCTTCAGACCGCGTTCCAGGATGTACGACTTCATCGCGTCGCGGATGAAGGACTGGTTCCCTGCCGCCCCACGTGCCCGGCTGAGCCCACCCGTTGTCACTGCCGGCCTCCCGATGTCTGAGATCGCTCAGTGTAATCCGGCGCGGTCCAGTAGCGGCCGGACGGCGGCGATCTCGGTGTCGTTCAGGGCGATACTGGGGTACGCCGTCAGCGGGCAGTCGATCACGCCCAACAGGTAGAGGCCCGCCTTGAACGCGCCCAGTGCGGCCGAGCTCGCGCCCATCCGGGACCGGTCCGCGACGTGGATGATGTCGAAGAGCCGGAACAGGCGGTCCTGCTCTTCTCTCGCCGCCGAAGCGTCTCCGGCGACGGCCGACTTGAACAACCGCACATAACCCGAGGGGTCTACGTTGCCGAGGCCTGGTACTACTCCGTCGACGCCGAAGGCCAGCGCCGAGTCGACGGTTACCTCCGAGCCGGTCATGACGGCGAAGCCGTTCAGCTTCTTCTCGCGGCGTTGTAGTACGAGTTCGCGCAGTGAGGTTTCCTGGCCGGACGAATCTTTTACGCCGGCGATCACACCCTGTTCGCCCAGGGACGTTACGAGCGATGCCGGGAGCTTGGTGCCGACACGCGGCGGGATGTCGTAGGCGTACAGCGGCAACCCGTCGGCCCGGGCAGACAGCTGCTTGAAGTGGCGCTCTATCTCCGCTGGGTGGGTGGCTGCGTAGAAGGGGGCTGTGGCGACGAGGCCGTCGACCCCGGCTTTCAGTGCGGTTGAGATGTGGGACGCGACGCGGTTGGTGGAGGTGTCGATGACGCCTGCCAGTACCGGTACCTGACCGGCTACCGCCGCGACCGTCGTCTCCAGCACGGTCTGGCGTTGGTCGTCGGTCAGGAAGGTGCCCTCGCCGGAGGTGCCGAGTACGAAGACCCCGTCCACACCGCCGGTCAGCTGGTACTCGATCAGCCGCGCCAGCGAGGCGGTGTCGACGTCGTACGACGGGGTGAGCGGGGTGACCAGCGGCGGTACGACGCCGGTCAGCTGGGCGGACTCGGTCAAAACAGCTCCAACCTCTAGAGGGCGAATGTGGCGAAGCGCAAGGTCGCGAAGGACGAGGTCTCACCGGCCTCGTAGAAGATCCCGATCGAACCGTCCGCGAGCAGGACCAGATCGGAGTACCCGGCCATGCCCTCGTGCACGACCAGGGCCGGTTTCCACGACACACCGTCGTCCGACGACATGAACACGGTCAGCTCCCGGCGCGACGTCGGGTTCACCGGTGTGGAGAGCAGCAACCGTCCATCGGGAAGGCACAGCACGCTGCCCTGGATGCCGGGCGCGGTGATCTCGGGGATTCCGGCGTACGGCGCATCGAGTGTCTCGCCGCCGTCGGACGACCAGGCATGGACGCGGGCCGGCCCGGTGCCCTGGTGATTGCGGGCGTTGAAGTACAACCGGCCGTCGGGCAGCTCCGCGACGGTGGTCTCGTTCGCGTTGATCTCGGCGCCGTCGTTGCGATCCACGAAGCCGACGGACCACGAGACACCACCGTCGTCGCTGTACATGCAGTGGCCACCGTTGAGACCATCCGCGGGGACATATGAATGATTGGCCGGTACGACGAGGCGTCCCGAGCGCAACGTGATCCCGTGACAGGGACCCGTCGCGTACCAGCCCCAGTCGTCCGGCTTCACCTGCGCGGTGATCTCCACGGGAAGCGACCACGACGCGCCGTCGTCGGACGACCGTTGCACGAACACCCGCCGCCCATCGACCGGATCGGTGCCGCGGGCAAGCGACAGTTCGACCGCGTGCGCGCCGTTCTGAACCGTCACGAGCACGAGGTCGCCGGACGCCGGATCGATCAGCGGCACCGGATTTCCACAGGTCTTGCCCGGCGCCGCGGACACCACCTGCAACGGAAGCCAGGTACGACCGCCGTCGAGCGAACGTCGCAGGACGACCTCGATCTCGCCCGCGTCGCCGGCGCCGTGCAACCGGCCCTCGCAGAACGCGAGCACCGTCGAGCCCCGCGCCAGCACCGACGGGATGCGGAACGTGTGATAGCCGCTGCCCGCCGGATCGAAGATTTCCAGCGCACCGACTCTTGATGACATAGGACGTACTATGTCATGGTGTGGGCCTCCGATGGAAGTGAGGCCTCATGCCGGTCAGCAGAAGAACATTCCTCGGCGGCGGTCTGGCCGCCGCCGCTGTCGCGGTCACGGGTACGCCGCTGCTGGCGGGGTGCGCGTCCGACAAGAAGAACACCGCCGCGGCGAACGCGGCCGTGAAGCTGCCGACGTACACGAAGTACGGCGAGATCACGCCGGATCTGCCCGGTACCGACGTGGTGCTGGACGGGTTCCTGAAGTACCCGGCGAACCCGGTCCGGGCGATCACGGACGCCCCCGGCGACGGCAAACCGATCACGTTCATGACCAACATCCCCGGCGCGATCCCACCGGCCGCGGACAAGAACCAGTTCTGGCAGGAACTCAACAAACGCCTCGGCTCCGAACTGCAGATCAGCATGGCGTCGAACGACGAGTACAAGGACAAGTTCGCGACGCGGGTGGCCGGCAACGACCTGTCGGACATCATCAACATCCCGTCGGGTACTCCGCAGGTCCCCGGGCTGCTGAAGGCCAAGGCGATGGACCTCACCGAGCATCTGTCCGGTGACGCGGTCAAGAAGTACCCGTTCCTGGCCAACATCCCGACCCTGTACTGGAAGGGCTGCGTCTTCAACGGAGCGATCTACGGCGTACCGGTCCCGCGTGGCATGTCCCGAACCTCGCTGCCGCTGTACCGCGCCGACCTGCTCGCCGCGAAGGGCATCAAGGACCCGGCACCGAAGAACTTCGAGGAGTTCTTCGACCTGTGCAAGGAGCTGACGGCGGCCAAGGAGAACCGCTGGGCGTGGACCCGGGTGCCGACGTCGTACCTCCGGATGATGCTTGGTCTGCCCAACAACTGGAAGGAAGAGGGCGGCAAGTTCACCTCGGTGTACGAGGCGGACGGCAACCAGGACGCCCTCGAGGCGGGCCGGAAGATGGTTGCCACCGGCGTCATCAACCCCGACACGTTCAGCGCCAAGGCCGCGCAGCGCAAGCAGTGGTTCAACGGCGGGATCGCCGCGTTCGACTACGACAGCTTCGTCGCGTGGAACCAGTACTACTCCGACAACACCGCCGGTGACGCGTTCTCGGTGAACATGCTCGACGTCCCGGGTTTCAGCAGCGGTGACGGCAAGGTCTGGATGGGTGCGGCGCTGAACAACGTGACCGCGTTCAACAAGGCCAGCAGCCACTCGGTCGAGACCCTGCTCAAGATCGCGAACTGGATGGCGGCGCCGTTCGGCACCGAGGAATACCTGTTCCGCAAGTACGGCGTCCAGGGCCGGCACTACACGCTGCAGGGCACCGACCCTGTGCCGACCAAGGTCGGCGTGGTGGAGACCGGTATCGGCCTGCAGTACATCGCCGACTCCACGTTGGCCCTGTACTGGGCCGGCAAGCCCGACGTGCCGCAGAACCAGCACAAGATCCAGGAGAAGGTCGCGGACCGGCTGCTGTACGACGCGTCGTACGGCCTGTACTCCGACACCAGCTCGAAGAAGTGGTCGCAGCTGACGGACGCGTTGACCGACACCGAGAACCAGATCCTGCAGGGCAAGAAGCCTGTGTCGGAGTGGGCCTCGGCGGTCAAGACGTTCCTGTCCTCGGGTGGTGAGAAGATCCGCGGCGAGCTGCAGGACGCTTTCGCGACGGCAGGCGGGAAGTAATGCTGCAGCGTTCGTCGAAACGTCCGGAGCAGCGGCTCAGTCTTGGGCGGCGGTTGGTGCGGGATCGCGTGTTGTTGTTGTTCGCGTTGCCGGGGACTGCGTTGATCGTTGCCTTCCACTACGTGCCGTTGCTGGGCAACATCATTGCGTTCAAGGATTATCAGCCGTTTCTCGGGATCGGTGGGAGCGACTGGTCGGGATGGGACAACTTCAGCGTGATCTTCAACGGGGATCCCGCGTTCCTGCGGGCGTTGAAGAACACGCTGATTCTCACCAGTTTGCAGTCGATCTTCGTGTTCCCGGCGCCGATCCTGCTTGCACTGTTGCTGAACTCCCTGTTCTCCGAGCGGATCAAGCGGATCGCGCAGAGCATCCTGTACCTGCCGCACTTCATGTCGTGGGTGATCGTGGTCGCGCTGTTCCAGCAGATGCTCGGCGGCAGCGGTCTGCTGAACAACTACCTGCGCTCGCACGACCTGTCGACGGTCAACATCATCGGGAACTCCGAGTTGTTCCACGTCCTGCTGACGTCGCAGATCATTTGGAAGGACACCGGGTGGGCGACGATCTTGTTCCTGGCGGCGCTGTCCCAGATCGACTCGCAGTTGTACGAGGCGGCGAGCGTGGACGGCGCGACCCGGATGCGGCAGCTCTGGCACGTCACGTTGCCGGGGTTGCGCGGGATCATCATCCTGCTGTTCATCCTGCGGCTCGGCGACTCGCTGACGGTCGGGTTCGAGCAGATCATCCTGCAGCAGCAGGCGGTCGGGCGCGACATCAGCGAGGTACTGGACACCTACGTCTACAACAACGGCGTCCTCGGCGGCGCCTGGGGTGTCGCGGCCGCGGTCGGCCTGGTCAAGGGCATCGTCGGCGTCGTCCTCGTACTCACCGCGAACAAGGTCGCACACATCTTCGGCGAGCAAGGGGTGTACCAACGATGAGTCGCAGGATCGTTCAGGGCGTACCGATGCCCGGGTGGCCGATGCGGATGTTCAAGGGACTCGTCCTGCTGGTCTTCTGCGCGGTCGTGATCATTCCGTTCGTCGGGGTGATCTCGACCAGCCTCGCGCCGAACAAGCAGATCAACGAGTCCGGTGGGCTGGTGCTGCTGCCGAAGTCGATCAACTTCCGCGCGTACGAGTCGTTGTTCGCCGGCGGCGTGGTGACCCGGGCGTTGTTCGTCAGCATCTTCGTCACGGTCGTCGGCACGCTGCTCAGCCTGACCGTGTCATGCCTGCTCGCGTACGCGCTGGCGCGCCCTGGGTTCTCGGCGGGCCGGCCGATTCTGCTCGTGGTGCTGTTCAGCATGCTGTTCTCCCCCGGCATCATCCCGCTCTACCTCACGGTGAAGGGCGTCGGGCTGCTGGACAGCATCTGGGCGCTGATCGTGCCGACGATGATCAGCGCGTTCAACGTCGTCGTCCTACGGGCGTTCTTCATGAACCTGCCGAACGAGATCACCGAGAGCGCCCGGATCGACGGCGCGGGCGAGTTGATGACGTTCTCGTACATCGTGCTGCCGCTGTCCAAGGCCGTACTGTCGGTGATCGGCCTGTTCTACGCGGTGGCGTACTGGAACGCGTTCTTCTCGGCGCTGCTCTACCTCAACGACTCCAAGCTGTGGCCGTTGCAGCTGGTACTGCGAACGTACGTCATCAACGACACGCAGCTGGGCAGCGCCGAGCTCGGGACCGAACTGCTGCCGCCGCAGGCATCGATCCAGATGGCGATCCTGGTGGTGTCGATCGTGCCGATCCTGATCGTCTACCCGTTCCTGCAACGGCACTTCGCGAAGGGCGTACTGACCGGCGCGGTGAAGGGTTAATTCGGTTCCGTGGCGCAGGGTGGTCAAGTAACGTAGCTGGGCTCCCCCACTCTCGCCGGAGGTTTCAGCATGCCCTCAGACACGTCCGACACGCTTCAGGCCGAGAAGGACTACCTGAAGGCCTCCCGGGCGGCGCTGGCGCTGATGCGGGAGAAGACCGGTGCGCTGGAGATCCACAGCGCGGACCGGGTCAACCAGGAGTTCCTGCAGGCCGCCATCTACCAGCGGATGAAGGAGCTCGAGGACGACCCGGACGTGCCGCTGTTCTTCGGCCGGCTGGACTACCTCGAGCCGGCCGAGGAGACGTTCCACATCGGCCGCCGGCACGTCAACGACGCGCTCGGCGAGCCGCTGGTGGTGGACTGGCGAGCAGACATCTCGGTGCCGTTCTACCGGGCGAGCAAGACCGAGCCGATGGGCGTGGGGGTGCGCCGCCGGTTCGGGTTCACGCACGGCGAGATGACCGCCTTCGAAGACGAGGACCTGACCGCGTCCGGTGCGGTCGAGCAGCACAGCGACATCCTGGACGCCGAGATCGAGCGCCCACGCTCCGGCCCGATGCGCGACATCGTGGCCACCATCCAGCCGGAGCAGGACGTGATCGTCCGGGCCGGCGTCGACCAGACGATCTGCGTCCAGGGCGCCCCCGGTACCGGTAAGACCGCGGTCGGGCTGCACCGGGCGGCGTACCTGCTCTACGCGTACCGCGACCAGCTGAGCCGTGCCGGTGTGCTGGTCGTCGGCCCGAACGCCAGCTTCCTGCGCTACATCGGGGACGTCCTCCCGGCGCTCGGTGAGATCGAGGCGAAGCAGACGACGGTCGAGGAGCTCGTCGGGCGGGTCAAGATCGCCGGACCGGGTCCCGCGCCGGTCGACGTCCTCAAGGGGGACGCGCGCATGGCCGAGGTACTGCACCGGGCCGTATGGGCGCACGTACGGCACCCCGACGACGCGCTCGTCGTGCCGCGCGGGGCGCACCGCTGGCGAGTGCCGACGTACCAGGCCGAGGAGCTCGTGAACGAACTGCGGACCCGCGGCATCCGGTACGGCGCCGGCCGGGCGATGCTGCCGCAACGGCTGGCGCACGCGGTGCTGCTGCGGATGGAGGCGGCCGGTGACTCCCCCGACGACCGCGTGCAGGACTCGGTGGCCAGGAGCCGTCCGGTCAAGCAGTACGCCGAGGCGCTGTGGCCGGCTGTCGACCCTGCCAAGCTACTCTTCCGCCTGTTCACCGAGCCCGAGCTGCTCGCGGAGCACGCGGACGGGATCCTCACCGAGGAAGAGCAACAGCTGCTGATCTGGGAGAAGGCCCCGCGGTCCGCGGGGGCGGCCCGGTGGTCCGTTGCGGATGCCACGTTGATCGACGAGATCGCCGACCTGGTCGACCGTACGCCGTCCCTCGGACACGTGGTGCTGGACGAAGCGCAGGACCTCTCAGCGATGCAGCTACGCGCCGTCGGGCGACGCTGCTCGACCGGTTCGATGACCGTGCTCGGCGACATCGCCCAGGGCACCACACCGTGGGCCACACCATCCTGGGACGAGGCCCTGAAACACCTGGGCAAGACCAGCGCCCATACCGAGGAGCTGACCTCCGGGTTCCGCGTCCCTGGTCAAGTGATCGAGTACGCGGCCCGTCTGCTCCCCGCGATCGCCCCGCACCTCAAACCGCCGACAGCGGTACGACGAGCCCGTGGTGAACTGACCATCACCCGTGTACCGGACAGCCTGGCCGCCGCGGTCACCGCCGTACAGGAGGTGTCCGAGCGGCCGGGGTCAATCGGGTTGATCGTGCCGGATGCACTAGTACCGGCGACTCGTAAGGCCTTGCAGGGCACGGCTTTCTCCGTGCTCGGAGACGAGGACGACGTGGACGCCCACCTGGACGTCGTACCGGCGTCTTTGGCCAAGGGTCTCGAGTTCGACCACGTGGTACTGGTGGAGCCCGCCGGGATCGTGGGGGGTGAGGCCGACGAGCGGACCGGGCTCCGGCGCCTGTACGTCTGTCTGACTCGTGCCGTCACCTCACTGATCGTGCTGCACAGTGAGGACTTGCCCGCGATCCTCAGTCAGCCGTAGCGGTGACGTAGATGTCCTCGTCACGCTCCAGCTCCTCCACGCGCTGCAGCGACGGGTCACGCCAGAGCACATAGACCAGGCCCACCACTACCAGCGAGAGCGCGGACGCGAGGACGGGAAGGTAGCCGACGCCGAGCGACTGGATGACCAGTCCGCCGACAACCGCGGACAGACCGGCGCCCAGGTAGATCGCAGAAGCGTTCAGCGAGATCAGCAGGCCTCCACCCAGTTCCAGCAACAGGTTCTGGATCGGCGGGTTGAAAGCCCAGGTCAGCATCCCCCACACCACAAGCGCCACGCCGGCGCCTGCCGTCGTGGTGAGCGTCAGGTCGAGCGTGGCCAGTACCGCGGTGATGCCGAGCATCAGCACGACCAGCGTGCGCAGGCTGCCGAATCGGTCGGTGATGCGACCACCGAGGAAGTTGCCGACGACAGCACCCACGCCGTACAGCAGCAGGAGCAGTCCGGTGACGCTGCCGGTCAGGCCGGCGGTGTGCTTGAGCAGCGGGACGATGTAGATGTACACGCTGAACGCGGCCAGCACGGCGAGCACCGTCATCGCCAGCACGATCTGCACGCGCCGGTCCGTCACCCCGGCGAAGCGCTCGCGCAGGCTGACCACGGGTGGTGCGTCGACCTTCGGAAGCGCCGCCCGCTCGACGATGGCGACCAGCACTGCGACTGCAGTGATGAGTGCGAAGACGCCCTTGTAGCCGAGTGTCGGGCCGAGCAGCGTGCCGGCGGGTACGCCGAGCACCAGGGCGAACGTGAGTCCGCCGAAGACGATGGCCACTGCCCTGCCTCGTTCTTCAGGTGGCAGCAAGCTGGTGGCAAACAACGTGGCAGCCGGCGTGTACACGGCCGCGCCGAACGCGGCCACGACGCGACCGGCGATCAAGATCGGGTAGTTGACCGCCAGGGCGGCGATGAGGTTGCCGAGCGCGGCCAGGACCAGTGCGGCGATCAGGAGGGTACGGCGCTCCCACCGGCCCGTCAGCGTGGACAGGATCGGCGCACCGATCGCGTACGACAGGGAGAACGCGGTGGCGAGCTGGCCCGCGGCCGTCAGCGAGACATGCAGCTCGGAGCTGACGTCGGGCAGCACCCCGGACACGACGTACGCGCTGGTGCCGACCGCGAACGCGCCGGCGCCCAGGAGGTAGATCCGTGCGGACATCTGAGGACCTTCCGGAGACGAGGATCAGTACTTCGACGATCATCGTACTACGAAGTTCATCGAACTTCGACAGGCGTCGTACTATGGACGCATGGCCACCAAAGTTCTCCCGCAGCCGGAGCGGGACGAGATCCGCGTCGACGCGGTTCTGCAGGCGTTGGGCGAGCCGGTCCGGCTGATCATCGTCCGGGCGCTCGCCGACAATCCGGCCGGCGTCTGCTGCGGGGAACTCGAACTGCCCGTCACCGCGTCCACCCGGGCGCACCACCTGAAGACCCTCCGTGAGGCCGGAGTGATCTCCACCCACACCGACGGCACCCGCCGGGTCAGCCTGCTTCGCCGCGACGACCTCGAGGAGCTCTACCCGGGCCTGCTCACCGGGGTGCTGTCAGCCAAGCAGTAGGCAACCGCAAGGTGCTGGTGGGGTGATCGTGGGCTGGTTGCAGTAGTGCGGCTGGCAGACTGAAGCAGTGGTGGAACTCCGGGCGCGCTGGGATGACCTCCTGCCCGGGTCTGCCTCGTTGGCCGACGACCTGGTCGGCAGGTACGTCGACCGCAACCGGCGCGCGTACCGCGACCACTACCTGAACATCGTCCTGACCGCGCTGGACTCGCTGATCCAGCTGTCGACGGATCCCACCAGCGTCCGGCTGGCGGCCTGGTTCCACCGCGCGGTGCACGAGCCCGGCGGTACTCCGCCGGAGGACGCCGAGGCATCGGCCCAGCTGGCCGAGGAGCTGCTCCCGCGGTACGGCGTACCGTCGATCCGGATCGCCGAGGTCGCGCGGCTGATCCGGCTGACCGGCGACCTCGCGGCGCCACCGCCGGACTCCTACGCGCCACCGCGCCGGGACGCGAACGGCGACGTACTGCTCGACGCCGTGAACGCGATCCTTGCCTCGGACCCGACCCGGTACGCCGTCCATACGGCCGAAGTACGACGCGACGCCGGCGAACGGAAGGCCGCGCTCGAGCACCGCTACGACGAGGTGGGCGACCTCCTCGACGGACACCTGTACCGCACGCAGCTGGCCCGCCAGCGGCTCGGCCAAGTCGCACGGCTCAACCTGGAGTCAGAGCTCGCCGGGCTGGACAGTGAGTTGCCCGCGCCGTGGCGAGGCTGGCAGCAGGCCGGGCTGACCGCCACTGCCACCTTCGGCGCCATCTCGGCCGCCGTGGTGGCGATCGCTGCCTCCGGAGCGTCCTGGCAGGTGCCAACCGCACCGGACGAGGTCGGCTGGCCCACTGTCGCGCTGGCAGTGGTCTCGTTCTTCAGCACACCAGTACTGTTCCGCTGCGCCCGCAGCGCAAGCCAGCGCGCTCGCTTGATCGCAGGGACCGTCCTGGCCATCGCCGTCACCGGACTGCTCGTCGCTTGGGCGCAAATGCCCAAGACGAACGAGGCTGTCGGCGTCGGTCTCAGGGTGCCGTTGCTGATCTCCGCACTGGTCCTGCTGCTCGTAGCCGGCGCAGCCGCCCTGGTGGCTTCACTCTTGCGTACGCGGACCGCCCGCTTCCTCCCAGCGCGCAACCTCGGTCAGCAACTCGCTTGGCTCGCCGCGCCGGTCGCCATCGCTCTCGCCCTCCTCCTGATCGTCCAGCCGCTCTCCCGTAGCTACGTGCTCTCCTCCAACGAGCGGGTCGAGGGCTCGGCCCGTACAGCCGGCCGAGCCAGCCCATCGGTTCTCGACGGTACGGTCGCCTGGGTGAGCGACTCGGTCGTCGGGAGCGGCGCGGAGGAAGCCGTCGGTACGGCGTACGGCATCGCCATCCCCCGCCCGGACGGGGTCGTGGAGATGCTCGACGCGGCCACGGGCGCGCTGCGCTGGCGATACAGCCGCTCCGACTCCGACGACAAGCCCGTGATCACAGCCACTGGCAGTGGCGAGTACGTACTGGCCCTGTTCGCCGATGTCGGATACCTGCTCCTCGACGCGAACACAGGCCGGCGCAAGGCCGCCTGGCCCAGCCGGACGCGGGACAGGTTCATCCAGCAGTCCATGCCACTGCTGACCGGTGAACGCGACGGCAAGCTGCACGGGGTCGACCCGAGCGGCGACGAGCGCTGGACGTACGAGTCCGGCGCTTGCACCGACCTCGGCGCGATCGCCACCGCCGAGACCGTGCTCGCCTTCGTCACCCATACCTGCGACGACCAGCCCGACGAGCTCACGGCGCTGGACGTCCAGACCGGTAAGAAGCTGTGGACCAGGACGTCCACCACCAGCTACCGGCGCCCGGTCGTCGTAGCCGGCCTGGTCGTCGTGGCGGAGCCCGGCGGCGACTCCGACGTACCAGCGGCATTGACTGCGATCGAGCCGCGGACAGGCGACATCCGGTGGACCTGGAAGGTTCCGGCGTCCTGGTCGTGCCGGACGCTGCTCAACGCGGCCGGGAAGTACCTGATCGTCGTGGACTGCCCGGGGCCGAGCAGTCTCGAGAACCGGAACACCGTGGTCACCGCGATCGATGCGAACACCGGCCTGACCGCCTGGCAGACCGTGGCTCCGGTGAACCCACGGATGAAAGTCACGGTCACGGCGGACGGCCGCGTCATTTCGCTGAGCCGGGCGGCCACGGGCTGCGCCGTGAACGTGATCAGCCGCGGCGGCTTCCGCCAGGTCCGGCTACCGACCGGAATCTCCTGCGGCCGCGACCCACGCGCGGTCGGCAACCTGGTCCTCACGTCCGGCGCCAATACAGTGATCGCCCTGCGCTAGTGACGCGCTGTAGTCGCAGCATGGCACGGTCTGGCCCGATGACGCCGGAGTGTGACATGCACCGCAATTCGACGGCCCGGATTCGTTGCGGAACGCATCGGTCCTGGCAGTCAGGTGACGAGCCGATAACCCTTTGGCCACGGACCGATCCGGGAACGCCTGATCCGTCGTTCCGGACTCCCAACGGGTGCAAGACTCCATAGCCATGGACCTGCGCGACCAGTGGAATCGCCTGCTGCCGCACGCGCAGCCGTTGGGCGAGGACCTGCTGGCTCGTTACGCAGAGCAACATCGCCACTATCACAACCAGCAGCACCTCACCGAGGTACTGACCACGATCGACGAGCTGGCCGAGTACGCCGAGGACGCGGACACGGTCCGGCTGGCGGCCTGGTTCCACGACGCGATCTACGACCCGCAGGCCGACCCCGGCGAGAACGAGGAGGTCTCGGCCCAGCTGGCCGAGCTCGAGCTGGCGGCGTACGGCGTGGACGCCGACCGGGTCGCGGAGATCGGGCGGCTGGTCCGGCTGACCGCCAAGCACGACTGTGCCGAGGACGACCGGAACGGCGCGGTGCTGTGCGACGCCGACCTGCGCATCCTCAGCCTGCCGCAGGTGCGGTACGACGAGTACGCGGCCGGCATCCGGCAGGAGTACGAGCACGTCGCCGACCGGGACTTCGCCCGGGGGCGGATGTCGTTCCTGCGGACGCTGAGCGAGACCCGGTTGTACGTGACTCCCAGAGGTCATGAGGAGTGGGAGAGACCGGCCCGGGAGAACCTCGACCGGGAGGTCGGCTCTCTGGGCCCTAGGGCGGCCCGGAAGATCGGCGGGCTGATCCCGGTCATCTACTTCGGAGCCTCCGTCGGCGCGGTCGTCGCGTCGTCCGTCCTGCTCGGCCGCGGCCTCGGCGCCGCTGCCAAGTGGCCGGCCGACCCGTCCGACATCGGCGGCTTCCCGGTCTGGGCCCCCATCGCCGGTACCGCGATCGCGGCCGCCCTGACGTGTGCGTGGTTCCGCAGGTCGCAGCGGCTGGTCACGGTTCCTGCCATCGTCTTCGCTGCTGTCGGCCTGATTGCGATCGGCGTGTGCTGGTGGCGCTGGCCGGCCGCGCAGCCCGGTGCAGCCATGTCGGAGCGCTGGCCGTACCTCCTGCTCGCTTCGGTGGCTCTGGTACTCGCGGGTGCGTTGCTGGCGCTCGCGCGGCGGCTACGACTCGCGCCACCGTACGCGCAAGCTCCTCCGCGGTGGGTGGGTGTCGGCGCCACCGCGATCTGTGGAGCGCTGCTCGCGTGGATCGTGGTCTCCGCGGGCGAGCCGTTCGTACAGGCCCGGCTGGAGACGGCCAACACCGTCAGCACGACCACCACCATCCAGCCGACGCAGCAGCCCGTACAGCTCGACGGAACGCTCGCGTGGAGCCGTGAGGTCCCGGCGATGGGAGCCATCACCGGTACCGCAGGCGGCGTCGCAGAGCTGCGCGAGGACGGGGTCGTGATGTCCGACGCGGCCACCGGCCAGATCCGCTGGCGGTACTCGCGGGCCGACGTACAGGACGCCGCTTCCAGTGGCTCCCGGGGCCTCGTGGTGTCAGCGGACGGTCAGATCCTCGCTGCACACCTCCCGCGGTCGGAGTACCGCGAGCCCGCGGGCATCAGCCTGCCGACGTACGCCGTACTGAACGCCGTGACCGGACAGGTGCTGACCGAGGTCGACACCGACGGGACCGCGCTGGCTGTGGACTCGGACCAACTCCTCGTGGCGGAAGGGAACTACGTCGTCTCCCACGGTGTGAGCAGCCCGACGCACTGGCGGACCCAGGTCCGGTGCACTGTGACACAGGGCCAGCTCGTCGCCGACCAGGCCGTCGTAGTGGATGCCTGTGCCGGCAACGGCGCCGTCGTCCGCGGTCTGGACCTCAAGACCGGCGTCCAGAAATGGGAGGTCGACCTCGGCGCCAAGATCGACCTGAGCGCCGAGCTGGACCCGTCGACGTGGGTCGGCGAGCTGGTCACCGTACCGGACACCCGTGAGGTCTCCGGGCTGATCTGGACCGGTGCGGCCGGCGGCACGCTCTACCAGTGGTCCGTCGACACCGGCACGGGCAACCTCCTGTGGACAACACCCGTGCCCGGGACACCGCGCCCGCGGCTCGGCTCGTCCTCGTGCGACGCACAGCTTGCTGCCACGCACGCGTCGCTCGTACTGATCACCTGCCGGACCGGGAACGACTCAGGACAGCCGCAGACGTACGACGTCTCCTCGTCGAGCCCTGCGGACGGTACGCCGCAGTGGCATCACCTGCTGCAGGTACCGCCGAAGCTGCAGCACCCGGAGTACCCGCGGGACGGGTTCGCGCTGCTGCCGGACGGGCGGGTCGTCACGCTGATGCCACAGCCGAACGGAAGCTGCTCGCCGGTGCTCATCGGTACCACCGGTATCCAGGCGCGGCCGATCCTGTCCGGTGGGAACACCCAGACGGTGGCCAAGTCCGAGGCCGTCACCTGCGACAAACCGGCCGTCACCGTAGCCGCCACCCGCCCCATCTTCTCCGACGGCACCCGCCTCTTCGCCCTGAACTGACCCCGGGGAATTCTGTTGCCCCCTCCCCCACCCCCACCCCTCTTTCCTTCCTTCCCTTGCCCGGGCGCAGCCCGGGAATTCTGTTGCCCCAGGCTCGGTTGATATATAACGTGATCCGCATGTTCCGCGTGGTTTTCTTCGAGTTCGACCTGTCAGGCACCGGCCTGACGGGCGCTCCCACGTGGGCTCCGTCAGTCGATTGCACCGGCGCTCGAAGCTGACCCTCCTCCTGCCTCGCAGGACCCGCGGAGGAGGGTGGCCCGCACCGGCCCCCTCCACGCGGTGACAGCGCTGTGAGGGCTTGCCGGAGGGTCCTGGCTCACACCGAATCTTCTGACAGTCTTCTGACAGGCAAGGAATACCCATGGCCAAGAGCCAGTTCGTGCGGACCAAGCCGCACCTCAACATCGGCACGATGGGTCACGTCGACCACGGCAAGACCACACTCACAGCGGCGATCACCAAGGTGCTCGCCGAGCGCGACCCGAAGGTGAACCGCTTCGTAGCCTTCGACGGCATCGACCGGGCCCCGGAGGAGATGCAGCGCGGGATCACGATCAACATCTCGCACGTCGAGTACGAGACCGCCACCCGGCACTACGCGCACGTCGACATGCCCGGGCACGCCGACTACGTCAAGAACATGATCACCGGCGCCGCCCAGGTGGACGCCGCGATCCTGGTCGTCTCCGCGCAGGACGGCGCGATGCCGCAGACGCGGGAGCACGTACTGCTCGCCCGCCGCGTCGGCGTGCCGTACCTCGTGGTCGCGCTGAACAAGGCCGACACCGTCGACGACCCGGAGCTGCTCGACCTGGTCGAGCTGGAGGTCCGTGAACTCCTCGCGGAGTACGGCTTCCCCGGCGACGACGTACCGGTCGTCCGCGTGTCCGGCCTGAAGGCGCTCGAGGGCGACCCGCAGTGGGCCGCCGCGATCGGCGAGCTGCTGGACGCGATCGACGACTACGTGCCGGTACCGGACCGTGAGCTCGGCGAGCCGTTCCTGATGCCGATCGAGAACGTGCTCACGATCAGCGGTCGCGGCACGGTGGTCACCGGTGCGGTCGAGCGCGGTTCGCTGAAGCTCGGCGACGCGGTCGAGGTGGTCGGCCTCGGCCCGACGGTGACCAGTACGGCGATCGGCATGGAGACGTTCGGCAAGTCGCTGGAGTCCGCGGACGCGGGCGACAACGCGGCGGTGCTGCTGCGTGGCGTGAAGCGCGACGAGGTCCGTCGCGGCCAGGTGGTGGCGTTGCCGGGCAGCGTGCGGCCGCACCGGAAGTTCCGGGCGAACCTGCACGCGCTGTCCACCGCCGAGGGTGGGCGGCACACGCCGTTCGCCGCGGACTACCGACCGCAGTTCTACTTCCGCACCACGGACGTGTCCGGCGGGATCGACCTGGGTGACATCGCCCTGGTGATGCCCGGCGACACGATCGAGCTCGGGGTGGAGCTGGAGAAGCCGATCGCGATCGAGGTCGGCCTCGGCTTCGCGGTGCGCGAAGGCGGCCACACGGTCGCCGCCGGCACCGTGACCGACCTGCTCGACTGATCAGGAACGGCCCTCAACCCGTTGAGGGCCGTTTCCTGTGTCTGAGACCGGAAGCGATCAGCCGCTCGACCAGCTCGCGGCTGGACACCGGTACGGCGCCGGCCTCGACGAGGTCGTCGTACCGGTCGCTGGGTACGTCGTAGTGGTCGCGGTCGAAGCCGCGGGGCGGGATGCCCGCGGCCTTCGCGAACGCGTGCAGTTCCTCGTAGGACTCGTCGCTGACCAGGTGCGACCAGATCCGGTTCCAGGCCGGCCAGGCGGGCGGATCGATGAGGATCATTCGCGGGCGTCCTGGGCGTCGAGCAGGTTCCGCCAGGAGCGGACGAAGCGGGAGTTCACGTACGCCTTCGTCCACGAGCCGTCCTGGCGCACCGACGAACCGACGTGGAACCGGCGTACGCCGCTCTGGTACAGCCACGGGATGTGCTCAGGCTGCAGTCCGCCGCCCGCCATCATCACGCCGGCCACTCCGGGGTCGTCCTTGGCGAGCTTGCACAGGTCGTCCAGGCCGTGCCCGACGCCGATGGACGAGCCCGCGGTGAGTACGCAGTCCAGGCCGGGCAGCGTACGGAGTGCACGCCAGGCGCGGGGCTGCTCGAGCACAGCGTCGATCGCGCGGTGGAACGTCCACGGCGTACCGGGGAAGGTGCTGACCAACTGGCCGACCGACTCGACGTCCACCTGGTTGTCGGGTGTCAGGAACCCGAGGACGAACCCGTCGGCGCCCGCTGCCAGGAACGACTGCGCCATCGCGGTCAGCCGGTTGAGGTCGGCGCCGTTGGTGGTGAACGAGTTCTCCAGCCGCAGCATCACCCGCAGCGGCAGGTCGGTGACGCGACGGATCGCACTGACCGTCGACACCGAAGGGCACAACCCGTCCGCCTCCATCGAGGCGCACAGCTCCAGCCGGTCCGCCCCACCCTCCTGAGCCGCCTCCGCATCCGCCGGATGCAAGGCGATGATCTCCAGCAACGAACCCATGCGGGCCATCATCTCGCATATTGCTGTTGCACTCCTGGAAGGTCTTCTGTATCGTTTTTCTAGAACGATTTAGAAGAACGATACAGAAGAAGGTGAGCGAGATGGCCGGCGTGACGCTGAAGACCGTGGCGAAGGCCGTGGGCGTCTCACCGTCGACGGTCTCGAACGCCTACAACAAACCCGACCAACTCTCCACCGCGCTGCGCGAGCGCATCCTCGCCACCGCCCAGGAGCTCGGGTACGCCGGACCCGACGCCTCCGCGCGCGCCCTGCGCAGCGGGAAGGCGGGCGCGGTCGGGGTGCTGTTCACCGACAAACTGGCCTACGCCTTCTCGGACCCGTACGCGGTCGGCTTCCTCGCCGGTCTCGCGGAGGTCGCCGAGGAGTTCTCGACCAGCCTGCTACTGATGCCGCTGAGTTCCACCGACATCGCCGGCGGCAGCAACGCCGTGCAGCAGGCGGCGATCGACGCGGCGGCGATCTTCTGCGTACCGGGTGGCCATCCGGCGCTGGAGATCCTCGCGAACCGCGGCATTCCCGCGGTGTCGACGGACCGGGGCGACCACCCTGATCTGTCCTGGGTCGCGATCGACGAGGTCGAGGCGGCCGCGCAACTGGGCGAGCACCTGGCCCGGCTCGGTCACCGCGACGTCGTCGTTCTCGTCGACAACGCACAGGCCGCCGGCGGCCGGCCGGTGGAGCTGACCCTCGACGAGGTCGGGTACACCGACTGCGAGCTGCGGATCCGCGGTCTGCAGAAGGCGATGCCGGACGCCCGGCTGCGAATCGTCTCCGGCGGGCACAACGCGTTCGCTTCCGGGCTGCGCGGAGCCGAGTACGTACTCGACTCACAGGACCGGCCGACCGCGATCGTCGGGCTGAGCGACGTCCAGGCGCTCGGCGCGCTGGAGGCGATGAAAGTCCGGGGGCTGGTCCCCGGTCGCGATCTGTCCCTCGCCGGCTTCGACGACATCCCGGCCGCGGCCGCCGCCGGGCTGACGACGGTACGGCAACCGATCAAGGACAAAGGACGCGCGGTCGGACGGATCCTGCTGGATCCCGCCACCACCGAGCGCCAGCAACTGATGCCGACCCAGCTGATCGTCCGCTCGAGCAGCGGACCCGCACCTCGGCACTGACAACTCACACAGACACTTCCCCGGTGCGCCTTCCGGTTCCCGGGTCGATCAACCACGCTCTCAGGAGGGAGCAGCACCATGACGTACTTCATCGCAGGCAACACCGCGGTAGACAACGCCCGCAGCCTGAGCCAGTCCGCACTCCCGAACGCACCGCAGGTCGTCGACGAGCCGACCTCCCGCCGTACGGGGTTCCTCCGTACCCGCCTCAGCGCCGTACTCCGCTCCGCCGCGGAACGCGAACTCCGCCTCGCCAACCGCCTCGACCCCGCCTGCTCGACCAGCTGAGACCGAGGTCATCCAGGGGTGTGCACTCTTCTCGCAGCCCAGGCGCTGATCGGCGCTGCTGCCACGGTGAAAACCAAGGCAAGTAGAGCAACGCCGACCAGTGCGCCGCGAAGGTCGCTGCTGTCGGCCAGCAGGCCTACGTAGGCCGGGCCAAGCAGGAAGCCCAGGTAGGCAGTGGTGGCGACCTTCGAGGTGGCCCGGCCGTGCTCCGCGGGGTCGGTGCCGCGCAGGCTGCGGCTGAGCAGCGTGGGGAACAGCGTCGCGGTGCCCAGGGCAGCCAGCACTAGCCCGGCCAACGCCACAGTGACCGCGGGGGCCGTGGCCAGCACCGCGCTGCCTACGGTGGCCAGAGTGCCTCCGCCGAGCAGCATTGCGGTGGGGTGACTACGGGAGAGCGGCGCCAGGCTGAGGCGCGCAAGGGCGGCGGTAGCGGCGAACGTCGCTGGAGCTGCGGCCGCCAGCTGGGGTGAGGCCGTGAAGACGTCGGTGAGCATCACGGCCCCCCAGCTCTGATGGGCGTTCTCGACGGCGTAGGCCAAGGCAGCGACCAGCCCGACGACCAGCAGTGGTGAGGTCGGGCTGATCCGGCGCAGCAGGCCCGTTGAGAGCCGAGCGCCGGCAGGCTCCTCACGGGCCTCCATGCGGGCGCCGGAGTCCTTGTTGCGAACTGGAATCTGCAGCGACGTGCTCGTCAGCTGGACTGTCATTGCGAGGGCAAGCATCACCGCCGCGACCACGGCGAAGGCCACCAGTAGCGGCAGTCCCGTACCCAGGAGTGCGCCGGTGGACAGACTGGCGACGACCACGCCTACGGAGAACAGGCCGTGGGAACGTGTGAGCAGTGGCTTGGCGGTGGCGTGCTCTGCGCGCCCAGCCAGCGTGTTGATGGCCACGTCCGCAGCACCAGAGGCGGCGCCGACCACGAGCATCCCGATGATCAGCAGCACTGCTCCGTCGGCACTGGCAGTGATGAGAAGGCCGGCACCGGCCAGTGCCGCCAGCAGCCATGCCGCCACGCGGAGCCCGAAGCGGTCCACCGCGCGTCCGGTGCAGGCCATCGACGGCAACGCCCCGAGTCCGACGAAGAGAAGAGCAGTACCAAGCTGGCCTTCGCTGACCCCGGCCTCCGTGCGCAACGCCGGCAGGGCAGCTCCCCAGGCGCCCCAGAAGATCCCGAACGCAGCGAACGCCGCGAACGCCGCGTAGGCGGCCCGAGCACCGAGGTGAGCTGGACTCGGCACGTCTGAAGTCATGAATCGTAACGTTACACCGGTATGCTGCCAACGTGTCCACACCGCAGCGGCGACAACGTCCCACCGTCAAAGATGTCGCTGCTCAGGCCGGGGTTGCGCCGATGACGGTCTCCTACACCTTCAACCACCCCGCGCGGGTAGCCGAGGCCACCCGGACCCGGGTGCTCGCGGCCGCGGCCCAGTTGGGCTACCGCCCCGACAGCACGGCGCGCGCCCTACGCTCGGGGCGCACCCAGCAGTTGGGGGTGGTGGTCGGGGAGCACCTGTCGTACCTGTTCGACGACCCGCAGGCGGCGCAGTTCCTGGCCGGGATCGCCGACGTCTGCGTCAGCGAGGACCTGGGAGTCGTACTCATCCCCACCCGAGGGGATGCCGGCGACGCCGACAGGGTGCTGGCAGCTGCAGTGGACGGCTACGTCCTGTGGACCACCGTCGCCGATGACCCCGTACTGGCCGCCGTCGCAGGCAGCGGGCGACCCGCTGCGATCCAAGGCGGTCCCGCCCATCCGGGTCTGGTGTGCATCGGGCCTGACGACCGCGCCGCCGCAGCTGCGGTCGCGGCGGCCACAACGATGGCCGAAGCGACCCCCGTCATCATCAGTTTTCCCCTCGACAGGCGCCGGATCAGCGGCGTCTTCCGCGGCCGCGACCTGCCCCCTGACCTGATGGACCTGCAGGCGGTCCCCTTCCCCGTCACCGGCGCTCGCCTGGCCGGCTACCGCGACGCGTTGACCGAAGCCGGTCACGACTGGGACGACGTACGAATTGCAGTGGTGCAGCGCAACCAGCGCGAACTGGGCGAGGAAGCCGCCGCAGCACTACTGGACACCCTGGAGGGCACTGACCCCGTGGTGGTGCTGGCGATGAGCGACGAACTGGCGCTAGGCGCCCACCAAACGGTGGCCCGCACGCACCGGGCTGCGGTACTCACCGGCTGGGACGCCTCCCGAGAAGCCACCACCTCAGGAATCTGGTCGATAGCAGCCTCCCTACGCGACCAGGGCCGCGCCTGCGCCCGAGCAGCCCTATCAGCCACCCCCAACCCACCCCCAGTGCCATGGACCGTAGTCCCACCCGAAGAACCCAGCGGTAAGTAGCTGAGGGTGTTGCTGACGACACGTCGGTGGGAGTAGGTCTCTTCCGAAGACCACGGTTCCCACACCACTCCCCGCAAGACCTCAACGTCCGACCGCCACACCCAGACCGAGCCAACCTGCGGCCCCTACCGGCACCCCGTCGTCGTCTACCGCCGCACCCACTACAACCAGCCGAGGGAACCTGCAGCAGCTACCAGCACCCGTCGCCGCCACAACCACACCCAGACCCAGGCGACCTACGCCAACCACGAGCACCTCGCCACCACCGACCGCCCCACCCCACCACCACACCCAAGCCCACGGGACCAACAGCAACCACCAGCACCCGCCGCCTACCGCCACACTCAGGTCCACCCCCAAGCCCACGCGACCCACGACAATCACCAGCGCCCCGTCACACCCACCACCACACCCAAGCCGAACCGACCTACCGCAGCCACCAGCACCGCACCCCCACCCACCGCCGCACCGACCGCCTCACCGCGAAGAGGGCGGACGCCGCCGTCAACAAGGCGATAAGCCGGGCTGTTGCGGAGCCGCCGACCGAGCTGATCACCTTCGGCCGCCCGCTGGAACGCCCCGCCGGCGAGGTGCTGGCCTGCCATCTCAGCAGTGAGGTCGTGCCCAACGCGTCACCGCGATGCGCATGTGAGGAACGGTTGATCGCCTGCGCGACCATCCCGGACCCGGGGCGCTTGCCCGGCTTCCGCGAGCGGTGTACGCGCTCGGGGTCGAGCGGGCGAGGATCCGCCCTTGTTTTGTCGGCGGGGTCTGGCACGCTGTAGGGCGATGAACGAACCAGGGGTGTTGCTGACCGCACGGGCGATGGTGCTGCACGACCTCGCCGCCCGGGGCTTCAACGACGCGGCGATGGTGTCCTTGCTCGAGGACGCCATCGCCGAACGCCAATGGTGGCTGGACCAGTGGCCCGACGGAGCCGAACACATCGCCGGACTGGTGGCTCAGGACGTCCAGGACCGCCTGGTGGACAACAGAATCCGCTGGCCCCGCTGCACAGCCTGCGACGACCTCCACGACCACGAACTCCGCATCGAACCCGAACTCGGCCCCGACCCCCACTGGGTCTGCGAACGAGCAGGAATCAGCGTCGCCCCACTAGGCCAACTGACGTAACCAGCCACCGCCCCTTCACCAATCGCCAGCGCGAAAGCTCACCCGCGCCACGGAGCCGACCACCCATCCGCGCCAGACGCCCTTCACCGGCAGGAGACCCCGCGGCACACCACCGGCCCGCCGACCGCCGCCCATCTCTCGCCAGACGCCGTTCACCGCCAGGAGACCCGCGGCGCACCACCTCTCCGCCGCTCGCCAGACGTCGTTCACCGGCAGGAGACCCGCGGCACACCACCGGCCCGCCGACCGCCGCCCATCTCTCGCCAGACGCCGTTCACCGCCAGGAGGCCCGCGGCGCACCACCTCTCCGCCGCTCGCCAGACGTCGTTCACCGGCAGGAGACCCCGCGGCACACCCACCTGTCCGCCGACCGCCGCCATCAACGGCCGACACCCCCACACAGGCGACGACCGGCACGCGGGACTGCTCGTCGCGAGCACCCGGAGCGTGCACGGAGTTGGTCCCCTCGCGAGCACCGGCGGAGCGCGCGAACGAAGCGAGCGGCCGTGCAGCACGCGGGGTCCATCCCTCACGAGCTCAGGTCGAGTACGTCGGCTGGCTTCGCTCGCGAGCACCGGCGGAGCGCGCGACGGAGGAGTGCGCGGAGCCGGCGCGTCATCGACTGCTCGGACAGGGCATGCCGCATGCCGGCACCTGCCGTCGTCACCCGCGAGCGCCAGCGAGCAACCCGTCGGCGCCAGCCGACAACACCCCGGCGGCAGCCGGGAGCACATCGGCGGCAGCCGGGAGCACATCGGCGGCAGCCGGGAGCACGTCGGCGACAGCCGACAACACTCCGGCGGCAGCCGGAAACGAATGCAACCGCGCAAGCCGGGGGGTGGGTGGGGGCGGGCGGAGTGGCCGCGTCTGAGGAGCGGAGCGACGAAGGTAGCGGGCGCGTAGCCCGCGGGGGTGAATCTCCGGGGGATACCTGATTGATCTACATGTAGGCAGGCTACTATTGTCTGCCTACATGAAGGGTCTCTACGTACTCCGGGTGGCGGCTGGGTTGCATGCGTTGGCTATCTGCGTGCAGCCGGTTTTCGCGGGGATTTACCTCGACGGGTCGCCGGCCGGTATGCGGATGCATGAACCCACCGGGCTGGCGCTGGTCGCGCTCGGGGCGGTGCAGTTGCTGGTGGCAACGTTTTGGTGGCGGACGGGAGGCCGGTGGATCGCGCCGGTGGCGAGTTTGCTGATCGTCGCCGGCGAGGTCGTCCAGGTCGCGATGGGGTACAGCCGGCAGCTCGCGGTCCACATCCCGCTCGGCGTCGCCCTGGTTGCGAGCGCCGTCGGGTTCGCCTTCTGGGTCAACCGGAGGAGCGCATGATCCTCGAGCAGCAACCGAAGGCCAAGGTACGGCGCCCCCGCATCAGTCTCCAGCTACTCCGCATCACCCTGATCCTGCACGCGATCCTCATCGTCGCCCAGCCGATAGCAGCCGGCTACTTCCTCGCCGGCAACGTCGACGCGATGAACGACGTCCACGCGACCATCGGCGGTTCGGTCTGGATGGTCGCGTTCCTGCAGACGATCGTCGCCACCTGCTACACGATCGTCGGCGGCGGCCGTAGCTGGCCCGCGATCCTCTCCCCCGTCCTCGTGGTCGCCGAGTTCGTCCAGCTCACCTTCGGCTACCTGCAGAACTTCGCCGTACACATCCCGCTCGGCACCGCGATCGTCGGCACCGTCGTCTGGATGACCGTCTGGTCGTTCCGCAAAACCGCACGCGACAACCGCCGGGAGGCCAAGAGATGAAGATGTCACGCCGCGGATTCATGGTTGTGGGCGCCGGCACTGCGCTGACCCTGACCGGCTGCGGCCAGGAAGCAAAGCCCGCGCAAGCCGGAGAACTCCTGCGCAGCAAGGCGAAACTCCCAGCGCCATTCCAAGCAGAACTCCCGATCCCGCCCACCAAGAAACCGCTCAGATCAGATGCAAAGGCCGATTACTACCAAGTCGTCCAACGTAAGGCGAGCATAGAGATCCTCCCCGGCCTCAAGACGGAGATCATGGGGTACGACGGCCTGCTCCCCGGACCGACCTTCGACGTACGCAGCGGCCGCACCACGA
The DNA here is from genome assembly GCF_006715085.1 of Kribbella jejuensis. Lineage (NCBI taxonomy): Bacteria > Bacillati > Actinomycetota > Actinomycetes > Propionibacteriales > Kribbellaceae > Kribbella > Kribbella jejuensis. Next base: position 1,981,018 of record NZ_VFMM01000001.1, read on the forward strand.
TCATCGAGCAGGTCAACCAGCTCGACGTCGCCACCGTCGTACACCTGCACGGCGGCCACACGCCGGCCCCGAGCGACGGCTGGCCGCTCGACCTGATCATGCCGGAGAACGGCGGCCACGGCGGTCACCACATGATGGGCGACGGCGACACCACCATGGGCAAACGCACGTACACGTACCCGAACACCCAGCGCGCCGCGACCCTCTGGTACCACGACCACACGATGGACTACACCGCACCGCAGGTGTACCGCGGCCTGTTCGGCCTGCACATCATCCGGGACGACGAGGAGGACAACCTCCCGCTTCCGAAGGGCGATCGCGAGATCCCGCTCGTTATCGCCGACCGCGCCTTCGACGCGGACGGTTCGTTGCTGTACCCCGCACTACCAACAGGCCCCGGCGTCGAACCGAAGTACATGGAAGGCGTGATCGCCGACGTCACGCTCGTGAACGGCGCGCCGTGGCCGGTGCACGAGGTCGACGCGGTCCGGTACCGCCTGCGCATCCTCAACGCCAGCAACGCCCGGCGGTACGAACTCGCCTTCGACAGACCGCCCGCGACGTTCGTGCAGATCGGCAGCGACGGCGGCCTGCTCGACAAGCCGATCGACCACGCGAGTCTCGTCATCGCGCCGGCAGAACGGTTCGACGTGATAGTGGACTTCACCCAGTACCAGCCCGGTGACGAGGTCACGCTCATCAACAAACTTGATGGCAACGCCAACGTCATGCGCTTCAGGATCGCCCGCAAGGCCGTCGACGACACACGTATCCCCGACAAGCTCTCGTCGTACGCCGTGACGCCGCGGCCGAGCGGCGCCGTACGGCGGGAGTGGCGGTTCCGCCGCGGGAACGCCGGCGACCACCGCGGCTGGACCATCAACGGGAAAGCGTTCGACCCGAAGGTGATGCAGGCCCAGGTGCCGCTCGACCAGTACGAGATCTGGACGTTCGTCACCGACGTACACCATCCCGTGCACGTCCACCTCGCGCCGTTCCAGGTGCTCAGCCGTGGTGGGAGCAGCAAGCTCTCGGCGTACGACCACGGCTGGAAGGACACCGTGGACATCCGGCCGGCCGAGGTGGTCGAGGTGCTGGTCCGGTTCAGCGCGCACAAGGGCAAGTACCTGATCCACTGCCACAACCTCGAGCACGAGGACATGGCGATGATGGCGGGCTTCGAAACGGTCTGAATCCGGCACTTGACGGCGGCGGAGCCTGTTCCTATAGTCAACATATCGGTTGATCAAGGGAATGGTTGATAAAGATGACGGTTGACGACGATCAGCTCGACCGGTCGTTCGCGGCGCTGGCCGATCCGGTCCGGCGGGCGATGATCGCGCGGCTGTCGCGCGGCCCGGCCACGCTCAACGAACTGGCCGAACCGTTCCCGATCACCAAGCAGGCGGTGTCGCGGCACATCCAGGTGCTCGAGGCCGCCGGGCTGATCACCCGGACCCGGGACGGCCAGCGCCGCCCGTGCCACCTGGTGCCGGCCGCCCTCGAGGCACTGACGGGCTGGATCGACGAGTACCGGCTCGAAACCGAACGCCGCTTCCGCCGGATGGAAGCACTACTGAAGGAGCAGACGAAATGAGCGGCACCACCATCAACACACCCGCCGGAACCCCGTTCGTCGAGGTGACCCGGGAGTTCGAGGCCACCCCGGCGCAGCTGTTCCGGATCATGTCCGAGCGCGACCTCGTCGCCCAGTGGCTCGGCCCGCGCGACCTCGAGGCCGAAGTCGAGGAGTACGACGTACGCCCCGGCGGGAAGTACCGCTACATCCACCGCGACGACTCCGGTGCGTATGCGTTCCGCGGCGTCTTCCACACCGTGGAGCCGGACAAGATGGTCATCCAGACCTTCGAGTGGGAGGGCGCTCCCGGCGAGGTCTGCATCGAGAAGATGACGCTCGAGCCGACCGAGAAGGGCGTCCGGCTGCACCAGCGGTCGGTGTTCCCGTCGGTCGAGGCCCGCGACCAGTCGATCGAGTACGGCATGGAGAACGGCATCCACGACTCGATGGACCGGCTCGCCGAACTGCTCGCCAAGGAGAGCTGACCATGAGCCAGGTCGTGGTCGATATCTCGGTGTCACTGGACGGCTACGTCACCGGGCCGAACGCCGCCGTCGGCAACGGGCTCGGTGATGGCGGCGAGGCCGTGCACAACTGGGTCTTCAAGGGCAACGACGCGGACCGCGCGGTCCTGGAGTCGGCGTTCGAGGCGACCGGCGCGGTCGTCCAGGGCCGCAACCTCTTCGACGTGATCGACGGTCCGGGCGGGTGGAGCGACGAGCTGGGGTACGGCGCCAAGCCGACCGGTGAGGTCAATCCGCCGATCTTCGTCGTCACCCACAACCCGCCGGCGCACACCCGGCTCGGCGATCGGTTCCGCTTCGTTGACAATCCGGCCGAGGCGGTCGCGAAGGCGCGGGAAGTTGCCGGCGGCAAGGATGTGGTGGTGATGGGCGGTGGTCAGATCTGCCACGCCGTACTGGCCGACGGGTTGGCAGACGTACTGCGGCTGCACGTCGCGTCCGTCGTACTGGGTGCCGGAACGCCGCTGTGGCCGGCCTCACCGTCCGCCGGGTTGGCTGTGGAGCTGATCGAGGCCGTATCGACGCCGTCAGCGCAGCACCTGACCTATCGGGTGGTGAGGTAGCCATGGGCAACGTTGTCGTCGCCGCCGCGGTGTCGCTGGACGGCTTCGTCGCAGACACCGAGGACCGGGTCGGGCCGCTGTTCGATTGGTACAACAACGGGCCGGTGGAGGTGTACGGAACCGACCGGGGCCGCCCGTTCCACGTGAGCGAGGCGAGTGCGGAGTACATGAAGTCCACCTGGCCGCGGATCCGCGCCTGTGTCATCGGCCGGCGGCTGTTCGACCTCACCAACGGCTGGAGCGGCGTGCCCGCGGTCGGCGACCACGTATTCGTCGTCACCCACGAACCGCCGACCGACTGGCCGTTCCCGGACGCGCCGTTCACCTTCGTCGACGGGGTCGAGGAAGCGATCGCCCAGGCCAAGGCACACGCCGGTGACGGCGACGTGACGGTCACCGGCGGCAACATCGCCGGCCAGGCGATCGCCGCCGGCCTGGTCGATGAGATCGCCTACAGCCTGGTGCCCGCCCTGCTCGGCAGCGGCCGCCGCTTCTTCGGTGACTATGTCGGGCCCGAGGTCCTCCTCGACAACCCCCGCGTCGTCGAAGGCGACCGCGTGACCCACCTGCACTACCGCGTCAGCAAAGGGTGATCGGCGATCACGGTTTTCGAGCCGGGGGCGATCTCGGTGAAGCCGGCGTCCTGGACAACGGGGAGGTCGGTGGCGAGGAGGGCGGCCCAGTGGGTGCGGGTCGCGGTTCGGACGGACAAGGCGAAATCGGTTGATCGCCATTCTTTGCGGGCGGTCTCGGGCAGCGCCCACCACGCCAACTGAGCGGCGTGACCGCATTGCGCCATCGCCTTCCCGCTGGACATTTCCAGTTCGGGGTTGATCCACAGCACGGGTACGCCGGGTCCGAGCGCCGGGAGTTCCTCGGTGTCCTCGAAGTCGGTGCCGCTCACCTGGAGTTTCAAAAGCTCGGGCGGTACGTCGTCCACGCCGGTCGGCGGAAACACCCGGACCTCGGCCGCCACTCCCTCGGGCGCTCCGGTTCCGGTTCCGTGGACGGTGATTCCCGGGAGGGCCTCGGCGCGACGCCATTCAATGCCGCGGGCACGCTTGGCGATCTTGCGGATGCGGTTGTCCTGCCAGGCGGCCATCGCCTCGGCCCACTCCCCCTCGCCGTACGACCGCTCGTCGGCCAGGATCGCCAGCACCGCCCGCGCCGCCGTCTCGAGAGCGTCGGTCTGCGAAGGCCGCGTCTTCTTCTCGACGCGCACGACAAGGGTCAGCACCTGTTCCACACCGCGAGTCTGCCAGGGCTGTAGGTTGGCCTCATGCAGCAGTACCTGGATCTCCTGAGGCATGTGCTGGACAACGGGGCGGAGAAGGGCGATCGCACCGGCACCGGCACGCTGAGTGTGTTCGGGTACCAGTCGCGGTACGACCTGCGCCAGGGCTTCCCCGCGGTGACGACCAAGAAGCTGCACCTGCGGTCGGTGATCGGTGAGCTGATCTGGTTCCTCAGCGGCTCGACCAATATCAAGTGGCTGCACGAGAACAACATCTCGATCTGGGACGAGTGGGCCGACGCCGACGGCGAGCTCGGGCCGGTGTACGGGTACCAGTGGCGCTCCTGGCCGACCCCGGACGGGCGGCACGTCGACCAGATCGCGAAGCTGATCGAGTCGATCCGGACGAACCCGGACTCCCGGCGGCACATCGTCAGCGCGTGGAACGTCGCTGACGTGGACGACATGGCGTTGCCGCCGTGTCACACGATGTTCCAGTTCTACGTCGCGGACGGCCGGCTGTCCTGCCAGCTGTACCAGCGCTCGGCCGACATCTTCCTGGGCGTGCCGTTCAACATCGCGTCGTACGCGCTGCTCACCCACATGGTCGCGCAGCAGACCGGGCTCGAGGTCGGCGACTTCGTCCACACCCTCGGCGACGCGCACCTGTACCTGAACCACCTGGACCAGGCCCGCCTGCAGCTCACCCGCGAGCCGCGCCCGCTGCCGACCCTCAAGCTCACCAAGCGCGACTCGATCGACGGCTACGAGATCGCCGACGTCGAGCTGGTCGGGTACGACCCGCACCCCGGGATCAAGGCACCTATCGCGGTATGACGGTCATTCTCATTGCTGCGGTCGGACAGAACGGTGTGATCGGGCGGGACAACGACCTGCCCTGGCGGATCCGCGAGGACCTCCAGCACTTCAAGCAGCTGACCCTCGGCCACACGCTCGTGATGGGCCGCAAGACCTACGACTCGATCGGACGACCGCTCCCGGGCCGCCGTACCGTCGTCGTCACCCGGCAGCCCGACTGGTCCGCCGACGGCGTCGAGGTCGTGCACACCCTCGAGGAAGCCTTGAAGTACGACGGCACGCTGTACGTCGCCGGCGGCGGCGAGATCTACCGCCAGGCCCTCCCGTACGCCGACACCCTCGAACTCACCGAAGTCCACCAATCCCCCGCAGGCGACGTCACGTTCCCGGCACTCCCCGCCCACCACTGGACCGAGACGGCCCGCGACCCCCACGACGGCTTCGACTTCGTTAGTTACCGCCGCAGCTAGGTCGGGGGTGGTGATCAGACGCCGTAGCGAGGAGGTGCTCGGTGCGGTGCATCGGCGTGCGGGGGCGAAGGACTCGATGCGGAGCATCGTGGCCTTTGCACCCGTGCGGCGAGGTGCCGTGCCGAGTGCCCCGCAGTAGGCGTGTGATCACCACCCCCGACCTCACAACGAGTAGGCATCAGGGCCCCCGCGGGGACCTGGAACCGACTAGATTGGGCGCGCGTCACGGAGGTACTACGCGCGCCTCTCGGAGGGGGACGACTATGACTGAAGCCGACAACACCGCTGCTCAGCCTGCTGCGGTGTCGCCGTTGCAGCCGCCGACGGCTACCGCGCCGGGGCTGATACTGACGGCGCCGCCGCCGTCACAGCCTGTGGCCGAGACCGCGGCGCCCAGTATGGCGCCGGCTGTCGATCCGGCCGCGCTGCCGGGGCTGGACAGCAAGGTGGACACGTTCCTGACCGCGCTGATGGCGGCCGAGCCGCGGTCGCCGGAGTTCGCCACCCGGGCGAACGACGTGCGCAGCATGGGCGACGTCGACATCCGCGCCGCCGCCGAGAGTTCGAACCGGCTGCTGCAGTCGCCGGTGCGGGCGCTGCAGAGCGGTGGCCTGTCGGAGGGTTCAACCGTCGGCAAGACCCTGCTCGAACTGCGCCGTACGGTCGAGGACCTCGACCCGAAGGAGGCGACCGGTCCGAAGAAGCTGCTCGGGATGATCCCGTTCGGCGACAAGATCGAGGACTACTTCCGCAAGTACCAGAGCGCGCAGAGTCACCTCGAGGGCATCCTGCACAGCCTGCGCAACGGCCAGGACGAGCTCGGCAAGGACAACGCCGCGCTGAACCTGGAGAAGCAGCAGCTCTGGGACGCGATGACCCGGCTGAACCAGTACGTGTACGTCGCCGAGCGCCTGGACGCGCGGCTGTCCGCGGCGATCGCCGAACTCGAGGCGACCAACCCGGACAAGGCGAAGGCGTTCCGCGAGGACGTACTGTTCTACGTCCGGCAGAAGCACCAGGACCTGCTCACCCAGCTCGCCGTGTCGATCCAGAACTACCTGGCCATCGACATCGTGATCAAGAACAACATCGAGCTGATCAAGGGCGTCGACCGCGCCTCGACGACCACGGTGTCGGCGCTGCGTACGGCGGTCATCGTCGCGCAGGCGCTCGGTAACCAGAAGCTCGTCCTGGACCAGATCACCGCGCTGAACACCACCACCAGCGGGATGATCGAGCGCACCTCGCAGATGCTCAAGGACAACTCGGTGGCGATCCAGCAGCAGGCCGCGTCCGCGACGATCGGTCTACCGCAGCTGCAGGCCGCCTTCGCGAACATCTACGCGACCATGGACGCGATCGACACGTTCAAGAGCGAGGCGCTGGACAACATGGCAGCGACGATCGGCACGCTGGAGAACGAGGTGACCAAGTCCCGCTCGTACCTGGACCGGGTCGCGAGTCAGAACCAGCAGGTCGTGCACGGCAGCCTCGATCTGAACCTCGGTCGTTGATCTACGTCTCACGTGGGGGAACTGCATGGCGCTCGGTGACTTCTTTGCGCGGCTGACGGGTCGCAAAGAGGAGCCCGAGCCTGCCCTGTTACCCGCGCCGCCGACGAACGACGACCTGCTGGCGGCGCTGGTCCGGGTGGAGCAGTTGGTGGCGGGTGGCGCCGTACCGGCCGTGGTCGCGTCGCGGGTGGGGCGCGTGGTTCGCGTCGTCCGGGAGACGATTCCGCGGTTGGGGAATCTGGGTGGGAGCGCGCAGGCGTACTCCGTGATGGCGACCTGCACGGACTATCTTCCGGATGCGATCGGCGGGTACCTGCGGTTGCCGCGGCAGTGGGCCGACACCCGGCCGGTCGACCGCGGCAAGACGTCGCTGATGATCCTGATCGACCAGTTGGACCTGCTGGCCGCGACGATGGACAAGGTCTACGACGCAGTGAACCGCGCCGACGCGGCCGCCCTGATCACCCACGGCCGCTTCCTCCAGGAAAAGTTCGGCACCCCCTCCACCGGCGGCACCCTCACCCTCGGCCCCACGCCATCAACCCCACCCCCCACCCCAGCCACCCCGCCCGACCCACACACCACCACGGCCGCCCCGCCGGACCCACACACCACCGCCACCCCGCACACCAGCACCAGCCCGACACACCCCAGCAGCACTAGCCCTGGCCCGACGAACCCGAGCACCAGCACCGGGCCTGCGGGACCACTTGCACCACCACCTGGACGAGGAGGGTCATGAGCGGCACGGGGGGACTTGCGGAGGCGCTGTCGGCGCTGCTCATCGTCGCCGCTCGCGCAGGTGTTGCCGAGGACACCGCCCGGGCCGAGGCACTCGCCCTCGCCGCCGCCCTGGCGGAGTCAGCTCCAGGCGCACCGGTCGACTGGGCAAAGGCAGTTCCAGACGGAACAACTCAGGACTTCTTCGACGCAGCAGTTCGCGGCCGCCGCTGGCGCGGCGCACCAACCGCCGTACTCACCGAGCTGATCGCCAATAACTCCCCAGAGAAGATCCCGTACGCCGAAGCCCTCGCCGAAATCGCCTCCGCCGCCTGCACCCTGGGCGAATCAACCATGCGTGTAATCGGCAACGCCTCCGTGGCAGCTGCTGCGCAGCTCCAAGCTGCGGGCGCGCGGACGTTGCAGGTCGGCGGTCCGGCGGCGCCGGCCGCCTCGACGCAGCCGACAGCCGGCGATCCCCGCCCTGAGGTGACCACTGGGGTGACCGCCGCGGCCCCCGCAGACGCGGAGAAGGCGGAGCCGGGGAAGTCGGTGGAGGACTTGCTGGCGGAGCTTGACGAGTTGACCGGGTTGGCTCGGGTCAAGCGGGAAGTGCAGCGGCAGGTGGCGGTTTTGCGGGTGGAGAAACTGCGAGCCGAGGCTGGGTTGAAGAGTGCGACGATTACCCGGCACCTGGTGTTCGTGGGGAATCCGGGCACCGGGAAGACGACGGTCGCGCGGCTGGTGAGCGGGATCTACAAGGCGCTCGGGCTGCTCTCGAAGGGGCAGCTCGTCGAGGTGGACCGCTCCGAGCTGGTAGCCGGTTATCTCGGGCAGACCGCGACGAAGACCGCCGAGGTGGTCGCCTCCGCGGCGGGTGGCGTGCTGTTCATCGACGAGGCGTACAGCCTGACCGCCGGCGACAACGGTGCCGACCAGTACGGGCGCGAAGCCGTCGACACGCTGGTGAAGGAGATGGAGGACCGGCGCGACGACCTGGTCGTGATCGTTGCCGGGTACCCCGAACCGATGCAGGCGTTCATCGCCGCCAACCCCGGACTCGCGAGCCGGTTCCGGACCACGATCGAGTTCGAGAACTACAGCGACGACGAGCTCACCGACATCCTGACCGGGCTCGCCGCGGCAGCCGACTACGAACTCGTACCGGACGCGCTCGACACCTTCCACGAGATCCTCGCGAACACCGCGCGGGACAGCTCGTTCGGCAACGGGCGGTTCGCCCGCAACGTACTGGAGGCCGCGATCGGCCGGCAGGCGTGGCGGTTGCGCGACGTGACGGCACCGACCACCGACCAACTGCGTCAGATCCTCCCAGAGGACCTGACTGAGGACTCGACTGAGGAGACAGCGGCGCCCGAGGAGCCGAGCGGTACTTCGGACGCAGCTGAGAAGCAGGACGGAGAAGAGGCGTGACCCAGACGCAGAGTGCGCCACCCGCCACCCTGGCGCCGGCCGCCGGACCCGGTACGGCGTTGCAGCCGCCGGCCGCGCAGGCGCCGAGCAGGCGCGGCGCGATCGCCCAGTGGTTCGACGGTACGCCGGGCCGGATGCGCGCGTTCCTGATCCTCGCCGGCGCGATGAGCGTGATCTTCGGCCTGGCCGCCGCGCAGGGCTTCAGCCAGTCCGACGGCGCCCTCGACCGGGCGCGGGCGAACACCGCCCAGCTGGTCCGGATCCAGGCGATCCACACCAACCTGGTCAGCGCCAACGCCGACGCCACCAACGCGTTCCTGGTCGGCGGCCTCGAACCGCCGGACCAGCGCGCGCACTTCGTCAACTCGATGGCCGCGGCCGCCGGCCTGATCGCCGAGGCCGCGACCGCCCAGCCCGCGGACCGCGACGTACTCGGCGCGCTCAACAAGACGCTGATCACGTACGAGGGCCTGATCGAGCAGGCCCGTGCGAACAACCGGCAGGGGCTGCCGATCGGTTCGCAGTACCTGAGAGACGCGAACTCGGTCCTCCAGGACGACTCGCTGCCGCTGGTGAAGGCGCTGGTCGAGGCGAACGAGAAGCGTGTCGACACCGAGTTCGACGGCATCAGCTACGGCACGATCTGGGTCGTCGCCGGCGGCCTGCTCGCGCTGGTCGTCTTCGGCATCACACTGCGCTGGCTGGCTCGGCGTACGCACCGCTACGTCAACGTCCCGATCGCGGCGGGCGCCGTACTCGTCCTGCTGACCACAGCCGTCGGAGGTATCGCACTGGCCGGCGCGAGCGGCTCCGCGAAGGACACGAGAAACTCCGAGTACGAACGTACGCTCGCGCTGTCCCGCGCCCGCATCGCGGCGTACGACGCCCGCTCCAACGAAAGCCTCACCCTCATCGCCCGAGGCTCCGGCGACCAGTTCGACAAGGCGTACAACGCGGCCGCCGGCCAAGTGGACGACCAGCTCGGCAAGCTCGGCTCGAACGGCGCCGACCTGACGCAGAAGTGGGGCGCGTACAAGGCGGTCCACGCCCAGGTCCGGAAGAAGGACGGCGACGAGGGCAACTGGGACGCGGCGGTCGCGATGGCGGTCGGCAAGGACAAGGCCAACAGCTCGGTCGACACCTTCGGGGCCTTCGACAGGTCGTCCAACGACCAGCTGAACACCACGAGCACCGCCGTCCAAAGCCAGCTGAAGAACACCCGCGACGGCCTTCCGCCCATCGGCTGGCTCGGCGTACCGATCGGCATCGCGGCCGCGCTGCTGGTCGCCTGGGGCATGTCGCAGCGCCTGGAGGAATACCGATGAAAAAACTGATCCCCCTAGCCGCCGCGACCGCCCTACTCCTCACCGCCTGCAGCTCCGGCAACTACGCCGCCACCCAACTACCACCAGAACCGTCGGCTGGTCCGACGACTTCGGCGGCCCCGAAGGTGCCCCGGGCCTGCCCGGACGGCGAGGACCCGCTGGCCTCGTACGCCCCGGACAACAGGACGCCGGCACCGGGCGGCGTGATGCCTGCCGGCTCGTTCATGGCAGAGATCAAGCAGCGCGGCCGGCTGATCGCCGGGGTGTCCGCCGACAGCTTTAACCTGGGCTACCGCGACCCGATCACCGGGAAGATCCAGGGCTTCGACATCGACATGATCCAGGCCGTCGCCAAGGCCATCTTCCCGGACGCGGACACGAACCCCAACCGGGTCGAGATGCGGGTCATCTCCAGCCCGGCCCGGATCCCGTCATTGCGTGCCACCAAGAATCCGGTCGACATCGTCGCGCGGAACATGACCATCAACTGCGACCGTTGGAACGACATCGCGTTCTCCGCGGAGTACTACCGGTCCGGGCAGAAGACCCTGGTGCAGAGCGACTCGACGGCGAAGAGCACGGCGGACCTGTCCGGTCAGACGATCTGCGCACCGGCGGGTTCGACCAGCCTGGACAACCTGAAGAAGAAGAACCCGCGGGTCAACGCGGTCACCGCCGACACCGACACCGGTTGCCTAGTCATGTTCCAGCAGGGCAAGGCCCAGGGGATCAGCGGAGATGACACGGTGCTGGCCGGGGACGTTGCCCAGGATCCGTACGCGAAGGTCCTTCCGGAGCGGTTCAGCGATGAGCCTTACGGGCTGGGCATCTCGTTGCAGCACCCGGACTTCGTCAAGTTCGTCAACGTCGTGCTCCAGCAGATGAAGGACAGCGGCGACTGGACGAAGTCGTACAACAGGTGGTTCAGCGCGGCCCTCGGTAAGGCGCCTGTGCCACCGGTGGCTGTCTACGGCCGAGTTCCGGCGCCGGGCCAATGACCGTGCGTACGCCGACGGTGTCTGCGCCTGTGCCGCCGGGGAGGGTGGGGAGTGGGGTTTCGGCTGCCGAGTTGCTCTCCTTCCTGGGCGCGCTTGGGGAGTGGCGGGATCGGCGGAAGGCTGAGCTGGATGAGTTGGATCAGGCTGCGTTGCATTCCGCGGACGGGGATGCGCTGAGTCCTGATGTCGTGCTCAGCATGACGGTCTGGAAAGCTGTTTCGGATCGGTACGAGTTGATTCTCGTGACCTGGGACTCCGGGCGTGTGGGTCAGCAGGAGATCGAGCGGATCTCGACGTTGATCTGGGGCGGGCTGGACGCCGGCGGCGCCGGCGGTTCGCTCGCGGTTTCGTTGCCGGAGGCATGCAAGCTGTCGGATGCGCTGGCGTACAGTCTGCGGGCGAAGCTGGCGCTGGAGCCGGGCGACGCGGACCTCGCCGCGCGGTTGCGACAGCTGCGCGCGCAGGTGGAGCGGATCAGCGACCTGGTCAAACAGGAGCCCGCGAACACACGCAACGACGCCCTCGCCAAGCACCACGATCTCGACCGGCGCCTGATAGACCTTGCCGATCGCAACAAACGTGGCGCCGACATCGGCGGCCTGATCGGTCCGCTCGAAGCCGACGCCGCCAAGACCGAGCGCGACCTGATCGTCGGCGCCGCCACCCGCAAGGAACGGGCCGCCGACGTGGCCCGCGCCCGCACCCTGCGCAGTGAGCTCGAAGCGCAAGGTACGGCCGTCCGCGCCCTCGCGGACAAGGCCGTCAAGGCGGTCACCCCGGCCCCCCGCCTCGCCGTACCGGATGTGACCGCACTCGGCCCGGTGCCGAACACCCCGGTCGAGCTCTCGCAGTACCTGACCCGGCTGGACGCCGTACGGCGGGCGCTCGGGCAGGCGCAGGCGGCGTACGGCGCCGCGCTCGGCCGCCGCGACGAACTCGCGCAACTGCTCGACGCCTATCAGGTGAAGGCGGCAAGTGTTGCTGCAGGCAACGAAGATCTCGCCGAGCTGTACCGGCGCGGCCGAGCCGTGATCGACACCGAGCCGGTGGACCTGGCTCGCCTCGGTGCACTGGTAGCGGCCTACCAGGCCTACCTGGAAGGAACGAAATGACGACCTGCACCCAGCCGGGCTGCACCGGCTCGATCGTGGACGGGTACTGCGACATCTGCGGTTCCCCCGCCGCCCCGAATCAGGCCGCCACACCAGGCGCGTGCACCCAACCCGGATGCGCCGGTACGTACGTCGACGGCTACTGCGACGTCTGCGGCTCCCCCGCGCCCGACGGCACCAGCAGCCCGTCCGCCGTCACCGGCGCACCGCCGGTCGTCCACGAGCCCGACCCGATCAGCACGGTGTCGACGGTCTCCCGCGCCTCCAACCGGCTCGCCTCCACGCCGCTCGGCTCGGCCCGCGCCGCGCAGGCAGGTTCGAAGCTGACCCGCAAACTCGGTACGTCGTCCACCCGGCTGCGTGGCGCCCGCCTCGGCGCCGGCCTGACGAACGTCCCGTCGATCCCGGCGATCGACGCGAGCAAGGCGATCCTGGCGAACCCGATGGTCCCGGAGGACCGCCGGAACTGCCCGAGCTGCGGCAACCCGGTCGGCCGGTCGCGTAACGGCCAGCCGGGTCGCACCGAGGGCTTCTGCCCCAAGTGCCGCAGCCGGTTCTCGTTCGCGCCGAAACTGCAGGACGGCGACCTGGTCGGCGGGCAGTACCTCGTCCGCGGCTGTCTGGCGCACGGCGGTTTCGGCTGGATCTACCTGGCCCAGGACAAGAACGTCTCCGACCGCTGGGTCGTACTCAAGGGCCTGCTGAACTCGGAGGACCCGGACGCGGTCGCCGCGGCGATCGCGGAACAGCAGTTCCTGGCCCGTGTCGAGCACCCGCTGATCGTCGAGATCTACAACTTCGTCACGCACGACGGCGCCGGCTACATCGTGATGGAGTACGTCGGTGGTACGTCGCTGAAATCCCTGCTCAAGCAGCGGATGGCGGCGAACAACGGCCAGTACGACGCGCTCCCTATCGACCAGGCGATCGCGTACCTGCTGGAGATCCTGCCCGCGTTCTCGTACCTGCACGACCTCGGCCTGGTGTACTGCGACTTCAAGCCGGACAACATCATCCAGGTCGGTGACGCGGTGAAGCTGATCGACCTCGGCGGCGTCCGGCGGATCGACGACCTGGACTCGGCGATCTACGGCACGGTCGGCTTCCAGGCCCCCGAGGTCGCCGAGGTCGGCCCGTCGGTCGCGTCCGACATCTACACGCTCGGCCGGACGCTGTGCGTGCTCGCGATGGAGTTCCGCGGCTACCAGAGCCGGTACGTCGACTCGCTGCCGCCGGTCGGCGAGGTACCGCTGTTCCAGAAGTACGACTCGGTGTACCGCCTGCTGGCGAAGGCATGCGCGCAGGACCCGGCGGACCGTTTCCAGTCCGCGGACGAGTTCCGGGTGCAGCTGCTCGGCGTACTGCGTGAGGTCGTGGCGGACAAGCAGGGCGTGAAGGCGGCCCAGCACTCGGCGTCGTCACTGTTGTTCGGTTCACCGGGCGACAAGGCATCCGGTCTGGGCGACGCAGCCGCGCCCTGGCAGCAGCTGCCGTCGCTGGTGCCGGACGAGAGCGACAAGATGGCCGGCTGGCTGAAGACGGTCAGCGTGCCGGATCCGGCCAAGCGGCTGGAGCTGCTGGTCGACGCGCCCGAGCAGTCGGCGCAGACCTTGCTGGAGGTCTCCGAGGCCGCGCTCGAGGTGGGGCCGGAGCGTTACGACCTGGTCGACACCGCGGTGAACGACCTGCTCAGCGCCGACCCGTGGGAATGGCGGGCGGTCTGGATGTCAGGTCTGGTCGCGCTCGCTCGCGGTGACTTCCGCAACGCGCAGTCGGCGTTCAACGCGGTCTACGGCCAGGTACCGGGTGAGCTGGCCCCGAAACTCGCGCTGGCGATCGCCTGTGAGCACAGCGGCGAGTACGACGTTGCCGAGGGCCTCTACCTGACCTGTGCGCGCACCGACGCCAACTACATCGCCCCCTCCGCGTTCGGGCTGGCGAACATCCGGATCCAGCGCAACGACCTCGACGGAGCACTGAACGCGCTCGATCTGGTACCCCGGACCAGCGGCGAGTACGTGCGTGCTCGTCGCCAGCGGGCCGGACTCCTGGCAGGATCGGGGCGTGGCCTCCCCGCGCTCGCCGAGGCGATGAACAGCATCTCCACGCTGACCATCGACCCGGTGGACCGGGCCAACCTGGCCGCGAACGTGTTCCGGGCCGCGTTGACCGAGGTCCAGCAGACCGGTCCGCAGGAAGCTCTGCGGATCGACGGACGGGCAGCCACCGAGACCGCCCTGCGGGACGGGCTCGAGGCCACCTACCGGTTGCTGGCCGACCAGGCCACGACCCGGCCGGAACGGATCGCCCTGGTCGACCAGGCCAACGAGGTTCGAGGATGGACGCTGCGATGACGAGTACGACCGACACGGCCTGCCCCAACTGCGGCGGGCCGGTGGCCGCGAGCGATCGGTTCTGCGAGGCCTGCGGCACCGAGCTGCGACCGGCCGCCGCGGCGCCGGCCACACCTGCCTTGGACACCGACACCGAGCCAACCGTCGAGATCACGGCGGCCAGCACGCCCGACATCGAGTACGTCGGTCCCTGCGCCTCCTGTGGCGGCACCGTCGGTGCCGACGGGTACTGCGAGACCTGCGGTACGAAGGCCGCCAAGCCCCGGGACCACTTCGCCGAGCAGCCCGCTCCGTGGGTGGCCGGCGTGTGCGACCGCGGCCTGCGGCACAGCCGCAACGAGGACGCGATGGCGCTCGGCGCGGATGCCGAGCCGGGCAGCCGCGCGCTGCTCGTGGTCTGCGACGGCGTGAGCTCCTCGCTCGACTCCGACGTCGCCTCGCTGGCAGCTGCCCGGGCGGCGGTCGAGGTACTCGCGGCCGGTCACGCCCAAGGGCTCGGTACCGAGTCGTCCCGGGCCGGTGCGATCGCCGCGCGGCTCCGGGCGGCGGCCGACGCGGCGAGTGACGCCGTACTCGACAGCACCAGTCCGGACAGCCCGAACCCCGCGTCCTGCACCTTCGTCGCGGCGGTGCTGGAGCAGGGCCTGTTGGTCGCGGGCAACGTCGGGGACAGCCGTGCGTACTGGTTCCCGGACGCGGGCGAGCCGGTCGCGTTGACCACCGACGACTCGTGGGCCGCCGAACTGATCGCGAGCGGGGTGACGCGCGAAGAGGCCGAGTCCGGGCCGCACGCGCACGCGATCACCCGCTGGCTCGGCAAGGACGCGCCGGACCACACGCCGCGGACCACCACCCTGGAGGTCGCCGGGCCGGGCTGGCTGCTGGTCTGCTCCGACGGCCTGTGGAACTACTGCTCCGAGGCGGCACCGCTGGCCGACCTCGTACGTCAGACAGCTGCGGAGCACGCGGATGAGCCGAAGGCCACCGCCTCCGCCCTGGTCGACTGGGCCAACGCCCAGGGTGGCCAGGACAACATCACCGTCGCGCTCGCGCGTCTCTAGAGGGGAACCCGGAATGGCCGACTTCACCGCCACCGTCTACCAGAACGAGTTCCTGCCCGACGGCGGGACCGACGTCCACGCCATCGTCACCGTGACGTGTACCGGGGCCGGCGCCGCCGGGCAGAGCGGTAGCGGTGACGCGGGCGAGATCATCATCGTCGACACCTCCGGCTCGATGGGCCGCGACGGCGTCCAGGCGGCCGCGTACGCCGCGCAGACCGCGCTCGACCAGATCCTCGACGGGGTCTGGTTCGCGGTGATCTCCGGCAACGACCGCGCGCAGCTAGCGTTCCCGCCGTCCGCGGAACCGGTGATGGTCCGGATGGATCCGTACACCCGGCAGGCCGCGAAAGACGCCGTCTCCCGCTTCTACGCCGACGGCGGTACCGCGATGGGCACCTGGCTGCGGCTGGCATCGCGGGTGTTCGCGACCGTGCCGTCGCTCTCGCAGAAGCACGCGCTGCTGCTGACCGACGGCGAGAACCAGCACGAGACGCCGGAGGCCCTGACCCAGGCGATCCAGTCGGTCACGGGGCAGTTCCAGTGCGACGCCCGCGGCGTCGGCGTGGCCTGGCAGGTGGACGAGGTACGGCGGATCGCGCAGGCGCTGCTCGGTACCGTCGACATCATCCCGGCACCGGACCAGCTGGCCGCCGAGTTCGCGAAGATCATCCGGAACGCGATGAGCCGGGGTGTCGCGCAGGCCGATCTGCGGGTGTGGGCGCCGCAGGGTGCGGAGGTGCTGTTCGTCCGGCAGGTCGCGCCGACGGTCGAGGACCTGACGTCGCGCCGAACTGCGGTCAACCCGTTGACCGGGTCGTACCCGACCGGGTCGTGGGGTGACGAGTCCCGCGACTACCACGTGGCGATCCGGCTGGCCGCGAAGGCGATCGGGCAGGAGCAGCTGGCTGCGCGGGTACAGCTGGTGCTCGGCGACGACACGGTCGCGCAGGGTCTGGTGAAGGCGCTGTGGTCGGCCGACGACGCGCTCACCACGCGGATCAGCCCGGAGGTCGCGCACTACACCGGCCAGACCGAGCTGGCGCAGGCGATCCAGGACGGCCTGGCCGCGAAGGCCGCCGGCGACACGGCGACCGCGACGACCAAGCTCGGCCGCGCCGTGCAGCTCGCCGCCGCGACCGGCAACGAGGAGGCGACCACCCGGCTCCGGAAGGTTGTGGACATCGACGACCAGGAAACGGGTACGGTGCGGCTCAAGCGCACCGTCGAGAAAGCCGACGAGATGGCACTCGACACGGCCTCCACCAAGACGACCCGGGTACGCAAATGACCGTGAACTGTCCCAGCGGACACCCCTCCACCTCCACCGACTACTGCGACGTCTGCGGCCTGCCGATCGGCGCTGCCGCGACGCCCGCCGGCGCGGCACTGCCTACTCCCGCCGTTCCGGCTCCGGGGCCGGCGACGCCCGGCACTCCAGGCGGGCCGACGCCGGGCGCTCCGGACGCACCGATCCCTGGCCAGACGTGCCCGAACTGTTCAGAGCCGGCGTCAGCTGACGCGCTGTTCTGCGAGAGCTGCGGGTACGACTTCACCACGGGGACGATGCCGCGGCCTGGCTCTTCGCTGGACCTGCCTGGCACGGCCCCGGCTCCGCCGGTCCCGTCTGTCCCGTCTGGGCCGTCTGCGCCGGCGGTGACGGCCGAGTGGGTGGTGGAGCGGTGGGTCGACCCCGACTGGTACGCCGTACAGCAGAGTGACGACCCGTGCCCGTCGCCGGGGCTGCCGACCGTGATCCCGTTGGTGGAGAAGAGCCTGCTGATCGGCCGCCCGTCCCGCAGCCGTGGCATCTCTCCCGAAGTCGACTGCGGCGACGACACCGGTGTCAGCCGCCGCCAGGCCCAACTGACCACGGACGGCCAGCGCTGGTGGGTGGAGGACCTACAGTCCTCCAACGGCACGTACGTCGCCTCCGCCGCCGGCCCGCTCCCGGAAACCCCCATCATCCCCGGCCAACGCCAAGAACTGAACGCCGACGACCGCATCTACGTCGGCGCCTGGACCCGCCTGGTAGTCCGCCGAGCCACCCCAGAAGAACAATCCGGCCAAGCGTAGCCACCGCACCAGCTGCGGCTGGCGCCCGCGGGTGGGCTATGGGAGTAGGACGATCTTGCCTCGGACGCCGCCGGAGGCGAGGAGGTCGAGGGCCTGTTGCGCCTCGGTGAGGGGCAGGGTTTTGGCGACGGTGGCGGTGAGTTGACCGGCTTCGGCCGCCCGGCTGATGGCTGTCAGCCGGGCGCCGCTCGGCTCGGCGCGAACGAGCTGCGGCGTGATGCCCCGCTCCGGGGTGAACTGCCCACCCGGCACCCAGAACTCGGGTACGACGGTGACATAGGCGCCACCGTCCCGCACCGCCGCAAACGCCCGTCGCGCCCGCTCTCCACCCACAACATCCAACGCCGCATCCACCCACCCCACGCCACCACCCGCCCCAACCACAGGCCCACCGGGCCCGACCACGGGCACGCCCGCCTCGCCCACGGGGACGCCCGCGCCGCCCACGAGGCCGCCGGCTCCGACCACCGCGGCGTCGGGGGTGAGCACTGTGATGCCGGCGGCTTGGGCGAGTTGGGTGGTGAAGCGGCCGACTGCGCCGCGGGGGGCGTTCACGAGTAGGGATTGGCCTGGGTGTAGGTCGAGGAGCTCCAGGGCCTGGTGTGCGGTGAGGGCCGCGAGGGGAAGCGTGGCGGCTTCGGCCCAGTCGAGGTTCGCCGGCTTCGGCGCGACGTACGACGCCGGCAGCGTCACGTACTCGGCGTACGAGCCGACCTGCGTCCGCGAGTGACCAGTGCTCGCGATCACGGCCGCGCCACGCTCCCAGTCACCCGCCTCGACCACGCCGGCCACGTCGTACCCCGGTACCAGCGGCAGCCGGAGCTCGTCGTACCAGCGGTACCGCCCGGCCAGCATGCCTAGGTCGGCAGGGCTCACCGCCGTCGCCATCACCTTGATCAGGACCTCGCCGGCACCGGGTTCCCGCATCGGCAGGGTGTGCGGCCGCAGGGTCGCCCCGGCGCCCACCCGATCGGTTGCCATCGCACGCATCGTCGTCATGCTCAGGACGCTAGGCCGCCCTGGAGCCGCTGTCGTTGATCGAGATCAATCGCCGCCGGATCCGGCTGAGTGCCTCCGGCGTCACGCCGACATACGCGGCGATGTGCCGCTGGGTGAGCCGCGCCGCGAGCTCCCCGTGGTCGGCGACGAAGCGCTGGTAGCGGGTGCTCGCGTCGTCGAGCAGCAGCTCGCGTTGCCGCTGGTCGAGCCGCAGGTACAGCTCTTCGGTCAGCTTCGCGATCAGCTGCTGCCAGCCGGGGCTCTCGGCAACAAGTACGTCGTACGCCGGCCGCTCCGCAACCAGCACGTCGGAGGTCTCGAGCGCCTCGATCGCTATCCGCGAAGGCTCCTGGCGGAGCGCCGCGCTGTAGGCGCACACCAGCTCCCCCTCGGCACGAAACGCAAGGGTCCTCTCGTTCCCACCCTCGTCGGTACCGAACAACCGGAACAACCCACGCTCGACCAACGCCACCCGATTCGGCGGATCCCCCTGCCGCACGAACAACTCACCCCGCTCAACCCGCACCGCCCGAAACAGCCGCCGCCCCCGCTCCGCCTCAGCCGCAGACAACTCCCCCACAAACCGCTCGAACTCGGACACCCACCCATTGTCCATCGAGCCGTCTCAACGGCTGAGCGGGTTGCTGGTGCGGGACACCCCGGTCGACGGCCGTGCTGCGGTCGCCGGCGCCGCCTGGACGATGTTCGTCACCCGCTGCCGGTGATCCGCGATCGCCGACCCCTGGATCGCCGTACTCATGAAGCCGACGGCGACGTTCCCGCTCTCCGGCGGTGCCTCCTGCAGGTCGATAGCGACCAACTGCCGCACCTGCGCCGGCGTGAACACCTCGGGAAGCACCCGCGACGCCGCACCGATCACCTGGGCCCGGTGCTGTACGCCGTCCTTGGCGAACGTCAGCTGATAGCCGAGGTACTGCCGGTCGGCGTTCATCAGCATCGCGCCCTTGGTGGAGTCGGCCCAGCGCGCCAGCGGCTCCAGCGCCCGCGGCATCCGGGCCGGACGGCCGGTGCAGGCCACGTACGCGTCGCCCTCGAGCGGCCGGCCGTCGGCGGTCCGCAGTTCCTGTCCGCGACCGTCGAGCATCCGGAACGTCGTCCGCCCGTCGGCACCGGTCGTCGTGCCGATGCCGCCCAGCCGAGCGCCCGCGACGGTGACCAGCCGCCCGGTCGCGGTCGGGTTCACGGCACGGTCGTGTTCCTCCAGGAACGGCGCGTACAGCGCGGTGTTCTGGAGCACCATCGGCGTCGCACCGCCGACCATGATCACGTTCGCGTCCGGGTTCCCGTCGAGGATGATCGCGGCGCTGGCGAATCCTGATCCACCGCGACCGGCGACCAGCCAGGTCTGGGCGGCACGTGGATCCGCGCTGCCGTTGCTGACCTCGTCCCCGAAGACAGCCCGCCCCGGCGCCTGCTGCCGCGCGGCGTCCCAGTCCGCGGTCGCCTGCAGCGTCCGGATCGCCTCGGCCAGCTCGGGCTGCGAATCGCTCAGCCCTTCTCGGCGCAGCGTCTCCAGGACGAGGGCCGCCGTACCGGGCTCTTCGGCCACCGGATACAGCTGGGTGAGCTGGTCGCGTAACTCGCCCGCGCGGCCCGATCCGATCGCGCCGAGATGATCGCCGATCACGTCGAGCGCGGCCGGTACGGTCTGCACGCCCCGCGAGACGCCGGGCACCCGTTCAGACGGCAGCCCGGTCGCGATCAACGGTGCTCCGTCGACGTCGACCCGCAGCGGCGCCGTACCGTCCGACGGCCGGATCTCGCCGATCAACCGGCCCGACGTCGCGACGCTCAGCTGCACCCGCCCGTTGACCACCGGACCGCGGACCGCGGCGGTGTCCTCCATGTAGTGCAGTGCGGCCAACGGAAAACGCTCCCGCGGGCGGGCGAACTCGTACGGATCACCGAGACCGCTTTCGTGCAGGTGCCGCATCTGATCGGTCGACTGGACGAGCGCCCGTAGCGGATCGACGTGCCACCGCTGCCGGTCGTCGACGAGCACCGCACCTTCGGGTCGTGCCGTCAGCGCTGCACCACCACCGATCATCAATCGGACCCGCGGAGTCATGCCCGCACGCAACGACTGCATGGTCAGCGCACTCAACCGCTCGCGCTCGAGCCGGGCCTTCTCGACGAGCTGCTGGAGGTCCTGCCGCTCGGTCACCTGGAGCTGCGGCGAGGGCAACGTGCGGGCCTGGGTCGCCACCGCTTCCCGGTGCCGCGCCAGCGCCTCCTGATCGGCCGGCTGCAGTTCCTCGATCGGCCGGCCGAGCTCGGCCAGCCAGCGCGCGCCCGGTGTGCTCAGCAACGGTTCTACGGCGAGCCGGCGATAGGCGCAGGCGTCTTCCTCGCCCGCCGTACCGCCGCGAACGCGTAGTCCGCAGTCATCGACACCGGCCGAGAAGGCGTCCCGCGCCGCAGCGCGCCGGGCCGGGTCCACGGCCGGGTCCGCGCCCTGCCGGGCATGCCAGTCGAGGGCCGCGATCCTGATCAGGTCGTTGTCGCCGAACTCCGCCGCCCGCGGGTCACCCCGGTCCCCGGCCCGGGCCGGGTCGAGCAGTTGCGTCCGTACCGGCGGCAGGTCCAGCTCGGCCCGCCGCCGTACCGCGGACAGCTCCGCAGCCGATGCCGACAGCAACGGTCCGATCTCGTCGTCACGCAGCCGGTCGGACAGCTGGACGACGTGGTTGTCGGTGCTCGTGTTGACGTGTACCCGGACCTGCCGGCCACCGGTCAGCGCCGCGGCGTCCAGCCGTACCGTGATCTGCCGGCCACTGGGGTCCGCCGAGGTGAAGTACTCCCGGCCGCTGTCCGCGTCGCGGTGCAGTTGCGGATCGGCCAGCGGACCGGCGAGCCGGAGCCCGTTCACGACCTGCGGCCACAACAGCTGAGCTTGTGCCCTGACCCGTGCCGCGTCAGGCACCCGGCGATCGTCCGTGTCCAGCCCTCTCGACCTCCTCCGACGGTGTCTCGCCGAGGCAGCCTACTGCGGCACCCGGTTCAGAACCGGCGCCCACGTACACTCGCTCACGTGTTAGCTGCCCGTTCTCTTCAGGAAGCCAGGCTGTACGTCGATCTGCGCCCGTGCGACTGCGGTACGACGAGTCCGTTCGACCCGGAGTTCAGTGTCGAAGAGGTCGACGGGCAGTCGGTCGTGGTCTACAGCGGTACCTGCCCCAACTGTGGTACCGAGCGGCGGTTCGAGTTCGCCGGTGTGCCGGACGGCGACGGGTTCGGTGCCGGAACGTCGAGCATCATCGACCCGGGCGAGTTCCTCTGGGTGAGCGACGCTGCGACCGATCAGGCGCTGTCCGCCGCGACCGGACCGGATCCGGCGGATCGGCAGGCGGCGCAGGCGGCGTTCGAGACCGCGCTGGCGGCGTTGGACGAAGTGCTGAAGTTCGTGCCGGCCGGTGCGACCGAGGTGCCCGCGGAGGTCATCCGCTCCGAGCTCGGCCGGACCGTGTACGACGCGAACCCGGATCGCTTCCAGATCGAGCGGTTGGAACAGCGCCGCGCGATGATCACGGACGCACAGCAGCGCGTCAGCGTCTGACCTTTCACCCTTCGGGTTGGGGGTGGTGGGTCCAGTGGGGGGCTGGGTGTACGCACAGCCATTCGATCAGGGGCAGGCCTACTACTACCGGGATTGCCCAGGTCCAGGGGGTTTCGGGGAGGGTGGTGATGGCGATGGCGGTCCAGAGTGCGACCCAGCCGCCGCCGTAGCCGCGGAGTACGCCGCGGTACCAGAGGCCGCCGGGGGACTCGGCGGCACGTTGGCCGAAGTACACGAACAGGTACGACGCGATCGTGATCGGCCAGAGATACCACAGGCCGGCCCAGTCGTACGGGACGAGTACGAGCGCGGTCAGGCAGACCAGCGCGATCGCCCAGTGGTAAACCTCGCCGGCCCAGTTCAGCCCGCGGCGGCGCAAGGTGCGCACGATCGCCAACGGGCCGAACGGGACGGCGAGCAGCCCCGCGACAACCTGCAGGATCGAGGCGATGTCACGCATCGCACTCCCCGAGCCTCCCTGACATGTCAGGGAGCATAGGGATTCACGTCCTGCACGTCACGAGCTCGCGCCGTTAGTTCTCCGGGAACGAGAGGACGCGGCGGACCGCGAAGTTCCGGTACCCGAGGCGCTCGAAACTCTTCGCCATCGGGACGTTGCCGAAGTCGGTGTCGGCGCGGATGTGTTCGGCGCCGGTCTCGGCGAGCAGGTGGGTGATCTCCGCGAGCAGGTCGTCGCTCAGCCCGCGACCGCGATGCTCCGGTACGACGCCGAGGTACCCGACGACCGGGCCGGCCGCGTTCGCCGTCGGCAGCGCGAACCCGACGCATTGATCCCCGTCGTACGCCAGCCGCCACAGCCCGCGGTCGCCCGGCATCGACTTGTAGATCGCGAGCTCTTCCCGCGCCGCTCCCTCCACACCGAGCCGCGCGATCTCCCGTGCCGTCCCAGCGTCCAGGCTGCCCTGGCTGACCCGCAGGAACACATCGACGAACGCCTCGTCGTCGGCCGGCTCGAACCGCAGCCGGGTGGAGCGCGGCGGCAGGCCGTACTCCGGCCTCCACTCGTACCGCAGCCGATCGGTGACGGTGGTCATCCCGACCGCGGCCGCCGCCCGCACCCGTGGCTCGAGTGCCGCGACCACTTCCGGCCGGTCCTCCCAGTCGCTGTCCAGGAAGAAGTGGTACTCCGGCGGCTCCTGGCCGTCCGGGCGGGTCGCGACGGCCTGCTTCAGCAGCTCGGTCCAGGTCGGTACCGGGTCGTCGTCGCCGACGTAGTACAGGCCGTCGATGCTGTACGGGTGCTGCTCACCCGGCATGCCCCACCAGATCGCCAGCGCCCGGATCACGCCGTTCTCCTCGGCGACCCAGGTCCAGTCGTGCTTGTAGTAGCCGGCGGCAACGTATTCGCGGTACCGGTCGGCGGTGACGGTGTTCACGGACTTCTGCTCGATCAGAGCAAGGATGGTGTCGAGGTCGGCCTCGACGGTGGTGCGGATGGTCACGAAATCCTCCAGCAGGAGGCGCGGGCTCCGCTCAGTGCGAGCTGTGCGAGCGGATCGGACGCGCCGGGAAACAAGTCAGTGTGTTCATCGGTCGCTCCTTCCGCTCCGGGATCTCTCTCGCCGGGCAAGACAGTAGAGGTCCGACCGGGTCATCGTCCAGCCAGTTTCGGCTGTGGATGGAACAGCTGACGGTAGTGTGGTCGGTACGTTGAGTGATCGGGAGGACTGTTCGCGATGCCGACTCTGCGTCCGCTGGCCGCCGGACTGTTGCTGACTGCCGCACTGCTCGTGTTCGGCCGGCCCGAGTCGGGGCTGGCCGAAGCGACCGGCGACCCGCTACGGCTCACCAACGGGTTGTACGTCGATCCGTCCTCGGACGCAGCGGCCTATGTACGCCGGCATCCCGAGGACACCGCGCTCGCGTCGAAGATCGCCGCGCAGCCGTCGGCGCGTTGGGTCGGCGCGTGGAGCGGCGACGTACAGGCGGACGTCACGGCGTACACGAGCGCGGCCGCGAAGGAGGGCAAGCTGCCGGTGCTGGTGACGGACAACCTGCCAGGACGGCAGTGCGGGATCGGTGGCGGGGCCGCGTCGGATGCGGCGTACCGGGCCTGGATCTCCGCAGTGTCGGCGGGGATCGGGACGCGGCCGGCGGTGGTGGTGCTGGAGCCGGACGCGCTGGCGCGGCTCGACTGCTATCCGGCCTCGGAGTGGGACGGGCGGATCGCGATGCTCAAGTACGCGGTCGGCGTGCTCGCGGGAAAGAACCCGAACACGTGGACTTATCTGGACGCGGGGAATGTGACGTCGGGTGACGCGAAGGAGATCGCGCGGCGGTTGCGGCTCGCCGACGTGGGAAAGGTTCGCGGGTTCGCGGTTAATACCGCCAACTACTTCACCACTGACCAGTCGGTTGCTCGCGGCAACGAGATTCTGACCGCGCTGGGCGGCGGCGCGCACTACGTGATCGACACCGCCCGCAACGGCAACGGCTCCGACGGCAGCTCCTGCAACCCACCCGCCCGCAAACTGGGCACCCAACCCGCGGTAGCCACCGCCCCGGTAGACCTCAACCTCTGGCTCCGCACCCCCGGCGAATCCGACGGCCCCTGCGGCCTGACCCCCACCCTCCCCACCAGAGCCTTCTCGCCCCTCCTGGCCCATCACCTCATCACCGGCACCTGATCCACCCCGCCGCCGAAGCCGCGCCACTCCCCGCCGACCCGCGCCGGGCACCGGCGACAACAGCAAAGGTCCCGGGCGTTTGCCCGGGACCTTTGGGTTACTGCTTTTGTGCTGTCGGACTACTGGATCAGAAGTCCATGCCGCCCATGTCGGGCGCGCCGCCCGGAGCGGCCGCGGCCTTCTCCGGCTTGTCGGCGATGACGGCCTCGGTGGTGAGGAACAGGGCCGCGATGGACGCCGCGTTCTGCAGCGCCGAGCGCGTCACCTTGGCCGGGTCGATGATGCCGGTCTTGATCAGGTCGACGTACTCACCGGTCGCGGCGTTGAGGCCCCAGCCCGGCTCGAGGTTGCGGACCTTCTCCACCACGACGCCGCCCTCGAGGCCGGCGTTCACGGCGATCTGCTTCAGCGGGGCCTCGACGGCGTGGCGCACGATCTGCGCACCGGTCGCCTCGTCACCCTCGAGCTCCAGCTTCTCGAACGCCGCGACCGACGCCTGCAGCAGCGCGACGCCACCGCCGGCGACGATGCCCTCCTCGACGGCCGCCTTCGCGTTCCGAACGGCGTCCTCGATGCGGTGCTTGCGCTCCTTCAGCTCGACCTCGGTGGCCGCGCCGACCTTGATCACCGCAACGCCACCGGCCAGCTTGGCCAGCCGCTCCTGCAGCTTCTCGCGGTCGTAGTCGGAGTCCGACTTCTCGATCTCGGCGCGGATCTGGTTCACCCGGCCGGTGATCTGGTCGGCGTCGCCCGAGCCCTCGACGATGGTCGTCTCGTCCTTGGTGACGACGATCTTACGGGCCTGGCCGAGCAGCTCCAGGTCGACGGTGTCGAGCTTGAGGCCGACCTCCTCGGAGATCACCTCGCCACCGGTCAGGATGGCGATGTCACCGAGCATGGCCTTGCGGCGGTCACCGAAGCCCGGCGCCTTGACGGCGACGGCCTTGAAGGTGCCCTTGATCTTGTTGACGACCAGGGTGGCCAGGGCCTCGCCCTCGACGTCCTCGGCGATGATCGCCAGCGGCTTGCCGGTCTGCATGACCTTCTCCAGCACCGGGACCAGGTCCTTGATGCTGCCGATCTTGCTGTTGACGACCAGGATGTACGGGTCGTCGAGGACGGCCTCCATCCGCTCGGTGTCGGTCACGAAGTACGGCGAGATGTAACCCTTGTCGAAGCGCATACCCTCGGTGAGCTCGAGCTCGAGGCCGAAGGTGTTGCTCTCCTCGACGGTGATGACGCCTTCCTTGCCGACCTTGTCCATCGCCTCGGCGATGATCTGGCCGACCTGGGTGTCGGCAGCCGAGATGGACGCGGTCGACGCGATCTGCTCGCGGGTCTCGACGTCCTTGGCCAGCTTGAGCAGCTGCTCGCTGACCGCCTCGGTCGCCTTCTCGATGCCCTTCTTCAGGCCCATCGGGTTGGCGCCGGCCGCGACGTTGCGCAGACCCTCGCGGACGAGAGCCTGAGCCAGCACGGTCGCGGTGGTGGTGCCGTCACCCGCGACGTCGTCGGTCTTCTTGGCAACTTCCTTGACGAGCTCGGCCCCGATCTTCTCGTACGGGTCCTCGAGCTCGATTTCCTTGGCGATGGAGACACCGTCGTTGGTGATCGTGGGTGCGCCCCACTTCTTCTCCAGTACGACGTTGCGGCCCTTCGGGCCGAGCGTCACCTTGACGGCGTCGGCGAGGGTGTTCATTCCCCGCTCGAGGCCGCGGCGCGCCTCTTCATCGAAAGCAATCAGCTTGGGCATTCTCCGCGAGTCCTCCCGCGTCGAGTCTTGTGTGCAGCCGGCTCCGATGCCCGCGACGGACGGCACCGGCCACGCGACGCTCATGTCCCGCCGCTGCCCGGTCCCTCATCGAGGCCGTCTTTCCTACTCACCCGTCCGAGCGCGAGTCTTATCACTCTCGCCCTTGGAGTGCTAACCAAGTATTAGCACTCGCCCCCAGCGAGTGCAAGCCAGCCCCTCAGTTGTCCAGCTGGGCGACCAGGTACTTCGGCGCGGTCAGGCGCCACGCCTCCGTGATCAGCTCGCCGAGCTCCTCCTCGTCCGCCAGCTCCAGGTGGATCCGCACCCAGGCGAATCGGCCACCTTCCCAGGACGGCTCGTAGACCTCCGGGTTCTCCGCGACCAGCGCCTCCTGCTCCTCGCGCAGCGCCTTCAGATGCATCCAGCTCTGGTCCTCGGACAGATACGCGAAGCTCTTGTTCCGCACCTTGAACACCGGCTGCCCGGCCCACCCCTCGTGCTCCTCCGCGCCCGGCAACCCCGCCATCACCTTCACCACCGCCTGCGCATCCATACCGGCACGCTAAGCGGCCCCACCGACAATTTCAGGGCTTCACGAAGTACGTGACGGTCACCGTCGCTCCGGGTGCCAACATCGTTCCCGAGCCGGGCGAAACCGTCTGAATCGTCCCGGTCGAGTAGTTGGGCGACTTGATCGCCCGTCGCACCGGTTTCAGCCCCAGACGGGTGAGCTGGGCAGCGTAGGCGTCGGCCGACAGCGGCCTGCCCTCGCTGTCATAGGTACGGAAGAGCGGTACGGCGACCCGGTCCGGCACCAGCACGATCCGGTCCAGGATGCGATCGACCCCGTCGGCGCTTGTGGATGACTGAGCCCAGAACCACACGTTCCGGGACGGGATCCACACCGCCCCCGAGCACACCTGCACGTGGTTCCAGCTGTCGTCGTTGCAGGTCGTGCGCTGTCGCTGGGCCGGTACGCCGTCGATCTCGAGCGTCTCGTCGGCGTGGAAGGGGAACATCCGCGGCACCCCCCGCCCGAGCTGCACGCTCTCGACCCCGGCTGGACGCGGCATCGCACAGAGGTTGATCACTCCTATGTCAATGAGGACGGTGTCGGCAGTGGGCGTCGCACAGCTGAACTGGTTCGTCCCCCAGGTCGTGGGCACGGCGATCGCCGCGTGGCCGATACCTACCAGGCGGGTGGCGATCGGAGGGGACGTCACGGCCGGCGTGGCACCTCGGTCGTGGTTCAAGGTCAAGGCCGTACCGACGATCGCGGTCACCATCGCTGCGGCGCTCAACGCCGACCAGGCGACAGCGCGGCGCCGGCGGCGTCTGGTGGCTCCGGTCCGGAGGGCCTCGAGCGGGGGTGGGCCCACGGGGGTGCGGGCGGCGGTGCGTTCGAGGAGGTCGTTCAGGTTGGTCATCGGGGTTCTCGCAGTTCTGCCAGGTGTGGGTCCTGGGAGAGGGACTTCACGGCGCGGGACAGGCGGCTCTTGACGGTGCCGGTGGCTACTCCCAGGACAGTTGCCATCTGCTGTTCGGTCAGGTGCGCGTAGTACCGCAGTACGACGGCTGTGCGCTGGTCGCCGGGCAGTCTGTCCAGTGCGCGCATCACGGCGTCGGTGTCGTCGACTTCCGTGGTCCGGTCGGTGCCCGTGGTCTCCGGTAGCGCCGCCGACGGCAGCTCCCCGTGCCAGCGGCGCCTGCGGGACGAGCGGAAGCAGTTGACCAGTACGCGGTGCACGTACGCGTCCCGGTCCTCGGCCACGCGCACCCGGTTCCACTTGAGCAGACAGCGCTCCAGCGTGGTCTGTACGAGGTCTTCAGCTTCGGACGGCGTACAACCGAGCAGCACCGCCGACCGGACCAAGGTGGCCCAGCGAGCGGTCACATACTCGGTGAACTCGTCCACATCCCCTCCTCACCCGTACAGACAGGGTGGCGGGCCGCCGAGGTTCCCGACAGTTCTACCTGTTGACCGTGAGCGTCAGGGCGTTTCCGGGGGTCAGCATGATGTCGGGCCGTGGGTTGGGTACGTCGACGTGGTCCGGCAGGACGGTGATCCGCGTGAGGATCTGATCCACCGCGCCGGCGCTTCC
This sequence comes from Kribbella jejuensis, assembly GCF_006715085.1. NCBI lineage: Bacteria > Bacillati > Actinomycetota > Actinomycetes > Propionibacteriales > Kribbellaceae > Kribbella > Kribbella jejuensis. Next base: position 2,009,883 of record NZ_VFMM01000001.1, read on the forward strand.
GGACGACGAGGCGCGGAACCAGACGTTCAGCGACGGCAGTCCTACCGCACCCCAGCACACGTTGTCGTCCGAGCAACTGGTCCAGGTCCGCTCTGCCCGTACTCCGTTCAAGGAGAACGTGTCGTCGACACGGAAGTCGACCGGTGGGGTAGTCGTGAGCTCGACTTTGCTCAGACCCTTCGGACGAGGCCGGCCGCAGTCGTCGATCAGGACGGCGTCGCGGCGCGGTACGCCGCAGCGGCTGATGTTCGTGCCCCACACCTTCGGTACGGCGATCGCCGCGTGCCCGTAGCCGACCAGCCGCATCGCGGCCGGGGCGGGGTCGGGGCCGGGCAGGGGTCCGGTCCCTGATCCACCGCCGGTCGCAAGCGCGTTGGTCACGCCGATCACGGCCAGCACGGTTGCCACCACAGCGGCCGTCACCAGGCGGTCGCGGAGCTTCGCTCGGTCCATGGCTCTCGCACTTCCTCGACCCTTACAGTCTGGGCGTTGCGGACGCCTGCGACCACCTGTGGCCACGAAAGTCGTCAGGGGCCGCTCAGGGGTCGGTCGGTACCGATCCTGATGTGCGCGGGGGTGCCTGGACGGGACAGTGGAGCCATGACGAACTCCAACGCACCGTTCCAGAACCTGTCCGGCAAGACCCTGCGGCGCTCCTCGAACCAGCGGATGCTCTCCGGTGTCTCCGGCGGCATCGCCGAGTACCTGAACGTCGACGTGACCCTGGTCCGTCTCGGCTGGGTCGGCCTCACGCTGATCACCGGTGGCGCCGCGCTGATCGGCTACGCGGTCGCCTGGATCGTGATCCCCGAGTCCGACGGCAAGGCCGTCTGGCAGAACGTCCAGCAGTCCGTGAACCAGCACCAGGACACCACCGAGCAGGACATCGCCTCCCGCATCTACGACGACACCAACAACAAGCCCCCGGCGGCGTGAGCATGACTGCGCCCGCAGGAGGCGCAGTACCCCAAGCGGGGTGACCGCAGGCAGCGGTTGCCCCGCTGCTACACGTTCAGAGCCGGCTTCCGCAGCGCGGCGACCGCCTGGTCCGGGTGATCGGCGAAGACGCCCTGCAGGCCGAGGGAGGCGAACCGGGTCAGCTCGGTCGCGAAGTCGGTCGCGGTGGGTAGGAAGCGGCGCTCCGCACGGAACGTCCACACCTGAACCCCCAGCCCGGCACGGTGCGCGTGGTCGACCAGACGGGTCGGTTCGCCCAGACGGCCGTCCGCAGTACGCGGTACGACGAGATCCTTGTGCGGCGCCAGTACCTGTGCGTACGTCGCGATCTCCCGGAGCCCCCGTGGCTCCATGAGGTCGGCGTACGTCCGCCCGTCCCCCGTCCGCAAGAAGTCGTTCGGTGCGCTGTCGGCATCGATCAGCTGCACCAGCGGGACCTGTGCCATCACGGACAGCCGCCGCAGGCTCGTCGGCTCGAAGGACTGGACCATGATCTCGTCCGGCCGTAGCCGCAGCGCCAGGATCCGCTCCGTGAGCAGCTCCTCCAGCGGCAGCCCGAGGCGCCGGAAGTACGCAGGGTGCTTGATCTCCGGGATCACCCCGATCGGCCGGCCGAGCCGGGCCGACTCACGCCGTGCCAACGCGACCACGTCGTCGAACGTGGGGATCTCCTCGAGCCCGTCGTACGCCGTGTTGCTCGCCCGGAGTGCAGGCATCCGCTCACGTGCCCGCAGCGTACGTAGCTCGGCGTACGTGAAGTCCTCGACGAACCAGCCCGTTACCGCGGTGCCGTCGACGATCTTGGTGATCTTGCGGTCCGCGAAGACCGGATGGTCCGCGACGTCCGTCGTACCGGAGATCTCGTTCTCGTGCCGGCAGACCAGCACTCCGTCGAGCGTGGCAACCAGGTCCGGCTCCAGGTAGTCGGCTCCCTGAAGCGCGGCCAGCCGGTAGGCCGCCGGTGTGTGTTCCGGGCGGTAGCCACTCGCTCCCCGATGCGCGATCACCAACATGCTTCCAGGACAGGGGCCGGACATTGCCCAACGGGAACCCGTTGCCCAACGCAAGGTGAAGGTCTACCGTCTGTCACCACGCAGCAGGCTGCTGGCGAGCAGGTACTGCGCTATGCAGTACGTCGCCATCACCAGGTAGTCGCGCCCTGCGAAGCCATGCCCTGCCAAACCCGCGCCGATCAGCCCGTCCGAGATCAAGAACAACGCGCCGCCCAGTCCTGGACGCCACCCGTTCCAAGCGCTCGTAACAGCCGTCGCAGTGACCAGCAACGAGTAGAGCGCCACGGGGAACCGAATGTCGCCCAGACCGGACCACAGCAGCACCAGTGCTCCCAGCCAGACCACCGCGTACACCGCTACGACCAGGAGCGACCTCCTACGAGCACGGTGTACGAACAGCATCAGGTAACAGACATGCGCTACACCAAACGCAGCCATGCCCGGCAGGAGCTGGTCCACCTGGAGCAGGAAGTCTCCGGCCAGAGAAGCGACCAGTGCGACCAGCAGCGTCGTGGGACCGCGGTTCAGCCGGACCCACACCGCCAGCACCGGCATCAGCAGCACCTTGGTGATCAGCTGCGACCACGTCTCGCCGATCGCGATTGTGACCAGGTGCACCACGGTCAGTACGCCGTACGCGAGCAGCCAGGCCCGTCCCTTGTTCATGCCGTAGATGGTGCCGGTCCGGAGGGTCCACAGGTGCGAGTAATTCGCATGCGAACTGTCCGAGCGGGGACCTAGCCTGAGGAGGCCATGAGACAACTGCCCCTCGCCGATCCCGGCCTCCCGAATCACCGCTCGCCGGTCCGCTACCTGTGGTGGGTCGCCCGCGGGCAGTCCCGCACGCTCGCCGGCGGGATGGCGTTCGGCATCCTCTGGATGGCCGCACAGGCGTTCATCCCGGCGATCCTCGGGCGCGCGATCGACGAGGGCATCGCCGCGCAGGACGGCGAGCGGTTGCTGCGCTGGACGGCGCTGCTGTTCGTGGTCGGTGTCGTGCAGGCGACGGCGGGCATCATGAGGCACCGGTTCGCGGTCACCAACTGGCTGACTGCCGCATACCGGACGGTCCAGGTGGTGACTCGGAAGTCCGCCGACCTCGGCGCCACGCTGCCGAAGCAGCTCGCCACCGGCGAGGTGGTCAGCATCGGCGCCGGCGACCTGTCGTACATCGGCAACCTGATGGAGATCTCGGCCCGGTTCGCCGGGGCGATCGTCGCGTTCTTCGTGGTCGCGGTGATCCTGCTCTCGTCCTCGACCGTGCTCGGCCTCGTCGTGCTGATCGGCGTACCGGTGATGCTGTTCGCGCTCGGCCCGATGCTGCGGCCGTTGCACAAGCGGCAGTCCGCCCAGCGTGAGGCGGTCGGCGAGCTGAACTCGCTGGGTTCCGACATCGTCGCCGGTCTGCGGGTGCTCCGCGGTATCGGCGGTGAGGAGTCGTTCTCCCAGCGGTACCGCAGCGAGTCGCAGCAGGTCAGGAAGGCCGGTGTGCGAGTCGCAGGCATCCAGTCGGTGCTGGATGCGGCCCAGGTGCTGCTGCCGGGCATCTTCGTCGTCCTGGTCGTCGGACTGGGCGCACACTTCGCGCTGCACGGTGACCTGAGCGCGGGCTCGCTGGTCGCGTTCTACGGGTACGCGACGTTCCTCGTGCTGCCCCTGCGGACGGCGACCGAGTTCGCGAACCAGTTGATGCGCGGTCTCGTTGCCGCCGGGCGTGTGATCCGGGTGCTGAAGCTGGAGCCGGACGTGACCGACCCGGAGACGCCGGTGCGGCTGCCGGACCACGGCGACCTGGTCGACCCCGTCTCCGGCGTCCGTGCCCGGGACGGTCTGCTCACCGCGATCGTCTCCGCTGAGCCGGACAGCTACGGGACGCTGGCTGATCGCCTAGGCCGGTACGACAACGACAGCGAGGTGCGGTACGGCGGCGTGACGCTGGCGAGCGCTACCCGAGCAGACGTCCGGGAGCGGATCCTGGTGAGTGACACCGGCGCCCAGCTGTTCACCGGCGTACTGCGCACGGAGCTGGACCCAGCAGGTCGTCGTACGGACGACGAGCTGATGGCTGCCATCCGTACCGCGTCGGCCGAGGACGTGCTGGTCGCACTGCCGGACGGCCTGGACTCCGAGGTGGAGGAGAAGGGGCGCTCGTTCTCCGGTGGTCAGCGGCAGCGGCTCGTGCTGGTCCGGGCGCTGCTCGCGGACCCGTCCGTGCTCGTCCTGGTCGAGCCGACCTCGGCCGTGGACGCCCATACCGAGGCGCGGATCGCGGACCGGTTGCGCGCGCACCGGGCCGGCCGGAGCACCGTCGTACTGACCGCCAGCCCGCTGCTGCTCGACCGTGTCGACGAGGTGATCTTCGTCGCCGCCGGCCGGGTCGTTGCCACCGGCAAACACCGCGAGCTGCTCGAGTCCACCCCGGCGTACCGCCGGACCGTCACCCGCCAGACCGAAGCAGAGGAGGCCCTGCGATGAGGCAGATCCTGCCCGTGGCCGGGCCGGCCGAGATCCGGCGGCACGCCAGGCGCCTCGCACGGCGGCACCCGCGGACCCTACTGGTGGCGCTGTTGCTGCACGGGCTCGCGGCGGTCTCGGGACTCGCGGCGCCGCGGTTGATCGGCAATCTGGTTCAGGACGTCCAGCACGGCACGACCGCCGCCAAGGTGAACGTGGTGATCGCCGTGATCGCAGGGTTCATCGTGGCGCAGTCACTGCTCACCCGCTGGGCGCGGTACAAGTCGTTCGCGCTCGGCGAGCAGGTGCTGGCCGAGCTGCGCGAGGAGTTCGTCGACAACGCGCTGGCGCTGCCGATCGGCACGGTCGAGCGGGCGGGTACCGGTGACCTGTTGTCGCGGACCTCGCGGGACGTGGACACGTTGTCGCGGACCGTGCGGTTCGCCGTACCGGAGACGATCATCGCGTTCGTGACCGTGGTGTTCACCGCGGTCGCGACCGTGCTGGTCGGCGTGTGGGTGCTCGTGCCGTTGGTCGCGATGGTGCCGCTGCTGTGGTTGAGCACCAAGTGGTACTTGCGGCGCGCCAAGGACGGGTACCTGCGGGAGAATGCGGCGTACGCGCAGATGACCAGCTCGCTCGCGGAGACGGTCGAGGGCGCCCGGACGGTCGAGGCGCTGCGGCGGTTCGACGACCGGGTGCGGCGTGGTGACGACGACATCCGTGGTTCGTACAACGCCGAGCGGTACACGCTGTTCCTGCGGACCGTGTACTTCCCGGCGGCTGAGCTCGGGTATCTCGTACCGGTCGTGGGCACGCTGCTGTTCGGCGGCTGGCTGCACTTGAACGGGCACGCCTCGCTGGGGGCGGTCACGGCCGCCGTGCTGTACGTGAACCAGCTGATCGATCCGGTCGACCGGCTGCTGTCCTGGCTGGACGAGTTGCAGTCGGGCGGTGCGGCGTTCGCCCGGCTGCTCGGGATCAGCGACGTACCCGACGACCGGACGCCGTCGGGGCGGGAGCCTTCCGGTGAGCTCGTCGAGGCGCGGGACGTGCGGTTCTCGTACGTCGACGGGCGCGATGTGCTGCACGGCGTCGACCTGACGATCCAGCCGGGCGAACGGATCGCGATGGTCGGGCCATCCGGTGCGGGCAAGTCCACGCTGGGCCGGCTGGTCGCGGGTATTCATCCGCCGCGCACCGGGTCGGTGACGGTCGGCGGTGTGGGCATGACCGATCTCCCGTTGGACGAGCTGCGGAAGCAGGTCGCGCTGGTGACGCAGGAACACCACGTCTTCGTTGGGACGCTGCGCGACAACCTGTCGATGGCGCGTCCTTCGGCGACTGACACCGAACTGTTGGATGCGCTGGGTGCAGTCGATGCGCGTGAGTGGGCTGAGGCTTTGCCGGACGGGCTCGACACCCGTGTGGGCTCGGGGCAGCTGTCGCTGACGCCTGCGCAGGCGCAACAGCTGGCTTTGGCGCGGCTGGTGCTGGCTGATCCGCACACACTCGTCTTGGACGAGGCGACATCGCTGATCGACCCGCGGGCGGCCAGACACATGGAGCGCTCACTGGCCGCCGTACTCGAAGGCCGCACGGTGATTGCCATCGCCCACCGCCTCTACACTGCCCACGACGCAGACCGAGTCGCCGTAGTAGAAGACGGCCGCATCACCGAACTAGGCAGCCACGACGAACTAGTAGCCCGCCAAGGCTCCTACGCCGCCCTCTGGAACTCCTGGCACGGCTAACTCCTCCCTCCGCCCCCGAGCGGAGCGAGGGGGCGGGGTGCTTTTAGCGTTTTCGTAGGACTAGGACTGCGGAATCTACGTGGGGTGGTGGGGTGAACGCCTTGCGCGGAAGACGAAGGCCGAGGGTTGGGGTGTAGTGGCGCATCCACCGGTTCGCACCTGGTGCTTCACCGCGGACCCACCGGTTCGCCACCTGACGCTGCAACACCAGATCGGCCGACACCAAGCGAGAGCCCTGTGCCAGCAGGCGTTTCAGCAACAGCGTGGAGATGTTGTACGGCGGACTCGACACCACCCGGAACGGCCGCGACGGCAACCTGAGGTCACCGGCATCGGCCCGGACGACCGTCACCGGCGCGTCCGCGAACCGCCGGCGCAACCGGTCGGCCCGCCCCGGATGGAGTTCGACCGCGACCACCTGAGCGCCGGCCCGGACGAGCGGTGCGGTCAGCGCACCGAGTCCGGCCCCGACGTCGAGGACGAGTTCGCCGGGCGTGATCCCGGCCGCGTCCACGACCCGTTCGGCCCAACGACTATCGAGCGGATGCCATCCCCAGGCACCCCGCGCCTGCCCGGAGGCGGGCACGACGGACCATCACGAAGTACGTAATCATGCGACGACCCTAGAGCCGCCCGCGCCTCCGGCTCAAAGCATTTTCGGCGCGGACCCCAGCGCGGTAACAGTTTCCGTCGTACGACGCTGCGCCAGCTCGAGCCGCTGACGCCGAGCGGTGTCCTTCGCGAGCTCACGCCGTACATCGAGAACCCGCACCGGCAGATCGTCGGTCATCAACAGCGGCGCGTACTCCGCCTCGGTCGTCCATCCGCCGCCGCCGTTCCGGGTGAACGTGAACCGCGTCAGCAGCCCCTCGGCCTTGGTGGTGTTCGGTTCCCGATGCGCCGCGACCAGATTCCCGTGCCCGTACGCGATCCACTTCCCGTCGATCTGCTGCATCGGCTGCACCACGTGCGCGTGATGCCCGATCACCAGGTCGATGTTGCTGTTGGCAAGCAATTCCGGACCGACCTCGCGCTGTTGGTCGTTCAGCTTGTTCGAGTACTCCGTACCCCAATGACAACTGACGATCACCAGGTCGGCGCCGCGATCGCGGGCGTCCTGCGCCTTCAGCTGGATCGACTTCGTGCTGATCTTCGCGGCACGCCAGGTCTCACCGTTCGGGTACGGCAGCCCGTTGAACCCGAACGTGAAGCTCAACGACGCGACCTTCACGCCGTTGACGTTCACGATCGTGATCCCCTCGGCCTCGGACCGCGTCCGCGCCGTACCGGCGTGCGCGAGGCCGACCTTGTCGAGCGCGTCGAGCGTCCGGTCCACACCCGCCGCGCCACCATCGAAACTGTGGTTGCTGGCGGTGGTGCACAGGTCGTACCCGGTCTGCTTGAGGGCGGTGGCGATCTGCGGCGGTCCCTGGAAGAGGGGGTAGCCGTGGTACGGACCGCCGAGTTCGGCGAGCGGCGTCTCGAGGTGCGCGATCGCCAGATCCGCCTTCTGGACAAGGGGTTTCACGCTCGCCATCAGCGGCGCGAAGTCCCACTGCCCGTCGTCGCCGTCGCGTCTCGCGCTGGTCCACAGACGTTCGTGCAGCAGTACGTCGCCGGTCGCGACCACGGTGATCCGGTCGGTCTGCTTGTCCTGCTTCGGTTCCGCGCCCTTCGACGGCCGGTCGGTCGTCTCGGCGAACGTGTCGGCCAGACAACCGGTCGTCGCCAGCGCCGCGGCTCCGGCGAGCATTCCCCCGAGTACTGCGCGTCGTCGTACAGCCATTCCCCAGCCCCCTTTGTCGTCGTTGAAGACGCCCAGTTCGCGAGGTTGGTTGGGACGGAGATCTGATCGTGTCCAAAGCTCGTGTGGTAGTAAGTGAAACCATGGTCGAGCTGAAGACGCCCGCGGAGATCGAGCAGATGCGCGCGGCCGGACGGGTCGTCGCCACTGCCTTGCAGACCGTGAAGAAGCACGCGACGGCCGGCGTCTCGCTGCTCGAACTCGACGAGGTGGCCCGGGACGTACTGCGGTCGGCCGGGGCGGTGTCGTTGTTCGACGGGTATCAGCCTGGGTTCGCGACGTCGCCGTTCCGCGGCGTGATCTGTACGTCGGTGAACGACGCCGTACTGCACGGCCTGCCGAACGAGCTCCGGCTGCAGGACGGCGATCTGCTGAACGTCGACTGCGGTGCGTCGATCGATGGCTGGTGCGCGGACTCGGCGATCAGCTTCTGCGTCGGTACGCCACGAGCCGAGGACCTGGAGTTGATCGCGACCACCGAGCAGGCCCTCGCGGCGGGCATCGCCGCCGCCGTCCCCGGCAACCGCATCGGCGACATCGGCGCCGCCATCGGCCGGGTCGGCCACCAAGCCGGCGTCGGCACCAACCTCGACTTCGGCGGCCACGGCATCGGCCGTCGCATGCACCAAGACCCCCACGTCCCCAACAACGGCCGCCCCGGCCGCGGCCTCAAACTCCAACCAGGCCAGGTCTTCGCCATCGAACCCTGGTTCTGGACCACTCCCCACTCCACCTACCAAATAGACGCAGACGGCTGGACCCTCCGCTCCACAGACCACTCCCGAGGCGCCCACGCCGAACACACCGTAGCCATAACCCAAGAAGGCCCCCGAATCCTCACCCTCCCGTAATCGTCTTTTAGAACAAGGGCTCTTGGGTGGGCTCTGGGGGGTGTGGGGCGTTGGTGGGGTGGGAGCGGTGGCCGGAGGTTCGGGCGAAGCCGTGGTTGGCGAGTAGGGGGCGGACTTTTTGGTCGAAGGCGCGGCGGTAGCTGGGGGAGGCGTAGGAGCCGTGGGCGTACAGGGATTCGTAGCGGCTGACCAGGGCGGGGTGGTCGTGGGCGAGCCACTGCATGAACCACTCCTTGACCCCGGGGCGTAGGTGGAGGACCAGTGGGGTTACTCCGGTGGCGCCGGCCTCGGCGAGCTGGCCGAGTAGGTGGTCGAGTTGTTCGGTTGAGTCGGTCAACCACGGCAGGACGGGGGCGACCATCACGCCGCACGGTAGGCCGGCGTCGCGGATTGCGCGGATGAAGTCGAGACGGCCGCGGACCGACGGTACGCCGGGCTCCAGGCGTCGGCGCAGTACCTCGTCGCCCAAAGCCAGCGAGACCGCGACGCCTACCGGCACATCAGCGGAGGCCGCGGACAGCAGGCCGAGGTCGCGGCGGAGAAGGGTGCCTTTGGTGAGGATGGACAGCGGCGTGCCCGAGGAGGCGAGTGCCTTGATGATGCCGGGCATCAGGCGATAGCGGCCCTCGGCGCGTTGATACGGGTCAGTATTGGTGCCCAGGGCAACCGGTTCACGGTTCCAGGAAGGGCGCGCGAGCTCCCGGCGCAGGACTTCGGCGACATTGGTCTTCACCACGATCTGCCGGTCGAAGTCCTGCCCGGTATCGAGCTCGAGGTACTTGTGGGTCGGGCGGGCGAAACAGTACCGGCAGGCGTGCGTGCAGCCCCGGTACGGATTCACGGTCCAGTTGAACGGCAGCGCCGTACCAGGAACGGAGTTCAGCGCCGACCGCGCCAGCACCTCGTGGAACGTGATCCCCTGGAACTCCGGTGTCGTCACCGAACGGACCAGCCCCGCGATCGACCCGAGCCCCGGCAACGTGCCCGGGGTCTCCACGTCGAGTTGCTGACCCGCCCACCTCATGCTCCATAGTCGAACACATGTTCGACCCAGAGTCAAACCGCGGCGGCCCGCGCAGCCTCCTCGACGCGAGCCCGGTACGCCTCCCACCAGCCGACATCCTCCGACGGCAGGTTCGAGTTGCCGGCACTCATCCCGACCGCGCCGTCGAGCTGCTCGCGCAGGATGTCCGCATGCCCGGCGTGCCGGTTCGTCTCGGCGATGACGTGAACGAGGATCCCATGCAGCGTCGTGTCCGGCTTCCGCCACCACGGCACAACCCCGGGCGCCTCCAGCGGCAGCGCCTCGATCGTCGCGTCCGCGTGCGCCCACACCCGCCGGTACAGGTCGACGATGTCCGCACGGGACTCGTCCGCGGTCACCCACGCATCGGCGTTCGGCTCCGCGTCGTCGTCCCACCACGGCAGTTCCTCCGGGAACGGCCGGTCGAACGTCCGGCCGAAGTACCAGGCCTCGACGATCGACAGGTGCTTGACCAGCCCGAGCAGATTGGTCCCGGTCGGCGTCAGCGGCTGGCGGATGTCGTACTCACCGAGCCCGTCGAGCTTCCAGAGCATCGCCTCGCGGGCCTTGCGGAGGTAGTCGTGCATCAGATCCTTCACAGCCGCGATCATGCCAGTCAGCGGAAGGCGTCCGCATGCGCGCGAGCCCATTCGGCGTACGTCGTCCCCGGCCGCCCGGTCAGTTCGAGCACCGCCGGCTCGGGCTTCATCGGATGCTCGGCCATCATCCGGAACCCGTCCAGCAACCACTGAGCCGTCTCCAGCCCGATCACCGGAGCCAGGCCCGCCAAGTACTCGGCCGGCGCCTGCTCCTCGAAGCGGACATCCCGCCCGATCGCCGCCGCGATCTGCGCGACCTGCTCCGGCGGCGTGATCCCCTCCGGGCCGCTCATCACGATCTTCTGCCCGCCGTACCGCTCCGACAGCAGCACCACCCGCGCCACCGCCGCGATGTCGGCGAGGTCGATCGGCGTCTGGACGGCATTCGGGTACGGCGCCCGTACGACACCCTCGGCCTTGATCGAGGGCGCCCAACCGAGCGTGTTGTTCATGAACTGCCCGGGCCGCAGGAAGGTCCAGTCGAAACCACCGGCCTCAACCGCTCGCTCCAGCCGGTAGTAGTGCCACGTCGCCGGATCGCCTTGCGCCTCGTACTCGGCCGGCTCTCCCGACAGTACGACGACCCGCCGCACGCCGGCGTCCCGTGCACAGCTGACGAAGTCGTCGACGTACGCCGGAAGCGGCGCCAGGTACACCGTGTCGACGCCGGCCAGCGCCGCGGGCAACGTCCGCCGCTTCCCCAAGTACCCGTGGGCCACCTCCACACCGTCCGGCAGCGCAGCCCGGACCGGATCGTTCGTCAGCGCTCGCACCGGCGCCCCCGCCGCGACCAGCTCGTCGACCAGCAACCGCCCGACACTCGCCGTCGCACCCGTCACCAAGATCATGCCCAGCTCCTTACATTGAATTCTCGTAGTGTATACGAGAATTCAACCGACCGCCTATCGTAGGCCGGGTGAGTGAGCGGCGTAGTGGTGAGGGGCAGCCGGACCGGACGCTGGCGTTGTTGTGGCGCAACCACCGGCAACCGGACGCGGAACCGCAGCGCAAGCGAGGTGCCGGCCGCCGCCCATCGCTGACCGTCGACGACGTGGTCCGGGCGGGCATTCGGCTCGCCGACGAACAAGGTCTGGCCGCCGCGTCGATGGGAGGGCTCGCGAAGGAGCTCGGGGTCGGCACGATGACGCTCTACACGTACGTGCCTTCCAAGGAAGAGCTCCTGGACCTCATGGTCGACCAGGTCCTCGGTGAGCGCCGTCTTCCCGGCCCGGGCGAACAACGGCCGGCGGACTGGCGCGAGCAGATCGAGGTGTACTCCGTGGAGACACGGGAGATGTTCCAGAAGCACCTGTGGTTGTCCCAGGTCTCTACGATCCGCCCTCCGGTGGGGCCGGGCATGCTGGCGGGCCGTGAGTACCTCTTGTCAGTGCTGCTCGGTCTAGGACTCACCCCGGTCGAGACGAACACCGCGGCGCTCGCCATCACGACGTACATCGACTCCGCGGCCAGCCTGGAGGCGGAGAGCCGACTGGTCGAGCAGACGACCGGCCAGACCAACGACGCCTGGTGGTACGAGCGCAGCGACCTGTGGGAGACCTACTTCGACGTAGACCAGCACCCCGCAATGACGGCCATCTGGAACGCCAAGGGCTACACGTCGACCACCCGCGACGCCTACCGCTACGGCCTGGACCGCCTCCTCGACGGCATCCAGCCCTAGCAGCGGGTGCCGGTTAGTACGTGGGCGCCGACTGGGTTCAGGGTGTGTTGGACTGAGCTGCCGGTGCGGTGGGTTGTCACGAGTCCGGTGTCGTGCAGGACGCGTGCGTGTTCGCTGGCTGATGCCAACGAGATGCCTGCGCGGGCCGCGAGTTCACTGGTTGAGCAGGCACCCGCCGAGATGCTCCTGAGTACGCGTGCTCGCGTCTTGCCGAGCAGGTCCGCTACAGCACCTTCCCGGTCAGGCCGGCGTACGACGAGGCCGGGGCGCGCGGCCTCGTGCCGTACTGGATACACGAGGACCGGTGGCAGGTCCGGGTCGAGCAGCATCATCGGGTACTTCCAGCAGAAGAACGACGGCACCAACCGGAGGCCCCGGCCGTCCAGGTACAGGTCGCGCTCGATGTGCGGCAGGTCGACCGTGAGCACCGGGGCGCTCCAGCTCAGCGTCGGATGCAGCTCCGGTAGCAGCTTCTCCAAGCCGTTGCCGGCAACGGTTTCGGTGTGCTTCGCGACCGCCGGCTCGACCGCGCCGGCGATCATCGGCAGCTGCGGCGCGATCTTCGTCCGGTGGAACGACCGAAGGCCCTGTACGAGCCGCTTCATCGGACCGGGCTCGCCGGCCGCCAGGCGCCGCGTCCAGCCGGGCAACCGCACGCTGTCCGACAGTTGCCGCAGCTCGGTCGTCAGCCGCTTGGCCGGCGTGGCGGCGACCGCGGTCAGCCCAGCGTCGAGTCCGCGGGCCGCGGCGTCGGGTGTCAGGAAGTCCGGCGAGTACCCGACCGGAGGTGCCAGCGCGAGCAACTCCTGCTCGAGGGCCGTCAAGCGCGCCCTGGTCCGCTCCCGCCAGGTCCCGAACGTCTCCGGTTCGTCGTCGACCTGCAGGATATGGACGCCCAGCAGGACCTCCCACAACGGATCCGGCTGCCGCGCGATCGTCGTCCTGGCCAGATCCGCACAGTCGAAATGAATGCGAAAAACCACGAGCCCTCCCCCGAGGAAGTCGCCCGCTGGTGGTGTGCGAGCGACCCCGTGACCGTAACAGCCGATGGGGTCACTCGCTGTGACGTGTTGTCACTCCCACTCGATGGTGCCCGGCGGCTTGCTGGTGACGTCGAGGGTGACCCGGTTGATCTCGTCGACCTCGTTGGTGATCCGGGTCGAGATGCGTTCGATCACGTCGTACGGCAGCCGGGCCCAGTCCGCCGTCATCGCGTCCTCGCTGGTGACCGGACGCAGTACGACAGGGTGACCGTACGTACGGCCGTCGCCCTGGACGCCGACCGAGCGGACGTCGGCGAGCAACACCACCGGGAACTGCCAGATGTCACGGTCCAGCCCGGCCGCGGTCAGCTCGGTACGGGCGATCAGGTCCGCCGCGCGGAGGATGTCGAGGCGCTCACGGGTCACCTCGCCGATGATCCGGATGCCCAGGCCGGGGCCCGGGAACGGGTGCCGGTACACCATCGTCTCCGGCAGCCCGAGGGCCAGGCCGAGCTCGCGGACCTCGTCCTTGAACAGCGTCCGCAGCGGCTCGATCAGGCTGAACTGCAGGTCGTCCGGCAGCCCGCCGACGTTGTGGTGGGACTTGATGTTCGCCGCGCCGGCACCGCCACCGGACTCGACGACGTCCGGGTACAGCGTGCCCTGGACGAGGAACTCGATGTGCCGCTCGGCGTCCACCTTGCGGGCGGTCGCCTCGAACGTGCGGATGAACTCGCGGCCGATGATCTTCCGCTTCTGCTCCGGGTCGGTGACGCCGGCGAGCGCGGTCAGGAACTGGTCCTCCGCGTCGATCGTCTCCAGCCGGATCCCGATCGCGGCGGCGAAGTCCTTCTCGATCTGCTCGGATTCACCGGCCCGCTGCAGACCGTGGTCGACGTACACGCAGGTCAGCTGGTCACCGACCGCCTTGTGCACCAGCGCGGCCGCGACCGCGGAGTCGACGCCGCCGGACAGCGCGCACAGCACCTGCTTGTCGCCGACCTGCTCGCGGATCAGCGCGACCTGCTCGTCGACCACGTTCGTCGTCGTCCAGTCGCCCTTGCAGCCGGCGATCTCGTACAGGAAGTGCTCCAGCACGGCCTGGCCGGCCTGCGAGTGCAGCACCTCCGGGTGCCACTGCACACCGGCGAGCCGCCGGTCCAGGTCCTCGAACGCCGCCACCGGCGCACCCTCGGACCCGGCGAGTACGGCGAAACCGGCGGGCGGAGCGTGCACGGCGTCACCGTGCGACATCCACACGTTGAGGTCCTCGGGGATGCCCGCGAGCAGCGTGCCCGGCGCGCTGACGGTGACCGGCGTACGCCCGAACTCCCGCAGGCCGGTACGCCGGACCTCGCCGCCGAGCGTCTGCGCCATCGCCTGGAACCCGTAGCAGATCCCGAACGCCGGAACGCCGGCGTCGAACAGCCCTGAATCGACCCGCGGCGCACCCTCGGCGTACACCGACTGCGGCCCACCCGACAGGATGATCGCCTTCGGCCCCATCGCCAGCATGTCCTCGACCGGCATCGAGTGCGGCACGATCTCGGAGTACACCTTCGCCTCGCGCACCCGCCGCGCGATCAACTGCGCATACTGCGCCCCGAAATCCACTACTAGCACCAGCTCATGCGGTGTTTTTTCTTGGGCCACGCCCAAAGCCTATCGGTGCAGGTCAGCCGGGCTGTAATCCACCGGATCCGCATTCACCGGCAGCACCTCGTTGGTGACCTCCAGCCCCGGAAACCGCCGCCGCATCTTCGCCTCGTACCGAACCGCCACCGCTGGCTCCCCGACAAACTCCGCAATCCGGTACCCCCCGAACCACAACCGCACCCGCCGCCGAGAAGATCTCACCCCCGCACGCTAACCAGCCCATTTGTCCCCAGTGTTACTCCCCGTTACAACCCGAAGACGCTTCATGTCGACACTTAGTGTCATCAGTCGATTACCAGGCGAATCCGTTGACGATTTACTATCGCCCGGACGTGCTGAGGGCCCGTCGGTGGAGACCGACGAGCCCTCAGGTGTTCATGTAACGGAGAGACCTGCCTCCGCCTTCACCCAGAAGTTTAGGAACATGCCCCCTGCAAATCAAACCGCCCCCGAGCACGCAGTGGTCGCCCGCAAGCTCAGCAACCCGCGTCTCGCGCCGTACTTGGCCGCGACGGACAACAACGTCCGCCGGGCGCTGACCCTCTACCAATGGAGTGTCGAGCTGTCCGGCGCGGTGTACGAGTGCCTGCATCGGTTCGAGGTCGTGGTGCGCAACGCGCTCGACGAACAGCTCTGCAGCTGGAACTCCACACAGCGCGACCGGGAGACCGGGAGGAGACATTCGCCGGACTGGTTGCTCGAGCCAGCACGCCTGCTCCGGCGACTGGCCGGCGACGACATCCGCAAAGCCACCCGACGGGCGCAGACCGCCCTCCGCGGTACCCGGGCGGACGCCCGGGCATCCCGACGTGCTCGCCCAGCTGTCCTTCGGCACCTGGCGCTTCCTGCTGCCGGACAACGATCCAGGCAGGCATCACCTGTGGAACAAGGCCATGGTCGCCGATCGGTTGGGCCGGATGCGGACAGTGCTGCTCGCGATCGACCCGGTCCTCGAAACCTGGTTCGTCTCACGGCAACGCGTCACGACGATGCTGAAGACGAAGCCGTAATCACCCGGAGTCGCCTAGGGGCGCGGAAGGAGAGTAGGTCGATTGTTGGTGGGGGCTCTGTCAGCCGGACGCGGATCAGTAGTTGCTGGGTGCATTCCAAGGCGACTCGGGTCTCGAGGCGGGCCAGGGTGGCGCCTAGGCAGCGGTGGATTCCTAGGCCGAATGCTAAGTCGGCGGGGCCGCCTTGGTTGGTGAGGGTCAGGAGGAGGGGGGCTTGAGCGGGGAGGGTGGTGGGGCCGAGGGTGGTAGGGGTGGCGGTGGTTCGGCGCCAGGTGGGGACTGAGGACGAGGTTCGGAGTACCTCTTCGACCAGGTCGGCTGGGGTGATCGTGGTGCCCAGGGCCCGGTGGAAGGCGGTGGAGATCAGTTGGGTGGTCGTCTCCTGGCCGGCGATCAGGAGGAAGTAGCCGACAGCGCAGACCTCCTCGTCGGTGAGGCCCAGCTCGACCAGGACGCTGAAGAGGTCGGTGGTCGGAGCTTGGCGCGCGGCCGTCGTACGGGTGCGGAGCCAGGCGTAGAACTCCGCCGCGCTGTGGGCGAGTTCGAGTTGGCGGTCCTCGTCAGGAGTGCCCCAGAAGAGCTCCAGGGAGTCGAGGCTCCAGGCCTTCAACGCCGGTACGTCGACGTCCTCGAGGCCGAGGAGGTGGAGCAGTACGAGCGCCGGCGGCTCCGCGGCGATCGCCTGGACGAGGTCGACCTCCGCGCCGGTCGCGAGCGTGGCGGCTGCCGCGGTGACGCGCGCAGTGGTGAGCTCACGCGCCAACGGTTCGATCGCGGCGACCCGCGCCGGGCTGAAGAACCGCGCGACGGCGGCCCGGATCCGGCGGTGCGACGGACCGGCGTTGTTCGCCAGCGTCGGCGGCAACGCGAACCCGACCGCCGACAGCACCCGCAACGCCTTCACCGACAACGGCTTGTGAGCCAGCACGGCGTTGTCAGGCCGAAACGTCTCCGGCTGTAACAGCACCTCGCGCACCACCGCCGGACCATCCACCACCCAATACCCGAGCCCTTCGTCGAACCGGGCCGGACAGCCACTCACCCGAGCGTCCCACGGCTCACTCGAGCCGGCCCCGGGACCCCGGCTCACTTGAACCAGCCGGGAGCCGCGGCGCGGAACTCCTCTCGGGAAAACTTCCCGGCGCCGGCGGGGATCCTGCCGAGGACGGGCGCCCCGGACGTGGCCGGAAGGTCTTCCAGGTTGCACTGTTCGGCCAGGTCCGGTGCTGCCGGCCACGAGCCGATGACCAGGCCCTCGACGGGGAGGCCGCGGGCGCGCAGCGCATCGACGGTGAGGCCGGTGTGGTTGAGGGTACCGAGGCCGGCCCGCGTCACCACGACGAACCGGAACGGGGTGGTCAGGTTCTCCGCGACGTCGGCGAGGTTGTTGCCATCGGCATCGAGCCCGACGAGCAGGCCGCCGGCGCCCTCGACCAGCACGGTGTCGTACGTCCGGGCCAGGTCGTCGATCGACGCGGCGTGCTGCTCGACCGACGGCAGTTTGATCCCGGCCCGGCGGGCCGCGGTCGTGGGTGCGAGCGGTTCGGGAAGGCGGACGCCTTCGTGCAGCGTAGTCACTCCGCTGAGTCGTTCGACCTCGGCGAGATCGCCAGGCTCGTCCGGCGCGACCCCGGTCTGCGCAGGCTTCACCACCGCGACCGAATCCCCGGCGAGTACGGCCAGCGCCGCCGTGACGACCGTCTTCCCGATCTCGGTGTCCGTACCGGTGACGAAGGTGATCATGAAACCTGACCGATCGCGTCGACGATCACGGCGCCCGCGCGCTCGAGATCTGTTGCTGACAACCCGGCGTGAGCGGTGAGCCGGAGGCGGCTCAGGCCGTCGGGGGTCGAGGGTGGGCGGAAACTGCCTACTCGTACGCCGTTTTCGAGGCAGAGGTCGGCGGCTGCGACTGCCTCGTGGGGGCCGGGCATGGGGATCGAGACGACCGGGCCCGCGGCGGGCGGGACGCCGGTGGCCTCAGCTAGGCGGTTGGTGGCGGTGTGGATACGCATTGGGCGGTCGGGTTCGGCTTGGAGGATTTGGAGGGCGGCGAGGGCCGCGGCGCAGGCGGGTGGGTTGAGGCCTGTGTCGTAGATGAACGGGCGGGAGCGGTTGATCAGGTGGTTGCGCAGGACCTGCGGGCCCAGTACTACCCCGCCTTGGGAGGCCATTGCCTTGGACAACGTCATGGTGACGATGACGTGGTCGAGGCCCGCCAGGCCCAGGGCGTGGACGGAGCCGTGGCCGTTGCCGGTGACGCCTAGGCCGTGGGCCTCGTCGACGAGGAGTACCGCGTCGTGGGCTGCGGCGGTGGCGGCGAGCGCGGTCAGTGGGGCCTCGTCGCTGAGGACGGAGAAGACCGATTCGGTCATCACCACCGCGTGCGGTTCATTGCGTTCGGCAAGGAGTTTCTCGACCGTGTCGACGTCGTTGTGCGGGAAGATCTCGACCCGGGAGCGGGACAGCCGGCAGGCGTCGACGAGTGAGGCGTGGATGTGTTCGTCGGAGATCAGCAGCGTGCCGGGACCACCGAGCGCGGTGACCACGCCGAGGTTGGCGAGGTACCCGGACGAGAACACCAGCCCCGACTCCTGCCCGACGTACGCCGCCAGCGCGGATTCGAGCTGTTCGTGGAGTTCCGTCGTACCGGTGACCAGGCGGGACGCGGTCGATCCCGTGCCCCACACCCGGACCGCTTCGGCGGCGGCCTCGATGACGCGCGGGTCACGCGCGAGGCCCAGGTAGTCGTTGCCCGCGAGGTCTATCAGGTCTTCGTCGGCGGCGCGTGCACGCAGTCGACGCGTGAGGCCGCGCGACTCCAGCGCGGCGGCCTTCGGGGCGAGCCAGTCCTCGAGCATCAGCCGGCCTCCTCGACGGCACCTACGATCGCCTCGGTGATGGTCGTGATGTCGCCGGGGGTGCAGATGTACGGCGGCATCGTGTAGACGAGGTCGCGGAACGGGCGGACCCAGACGCCGCGCCGCAGTGCCGCATCCGTCATCGTTGGTAGATCCACCGGCCCGTTCAGCTGTACGACGCCGACCGCGCCGATCACCCGCACGTCCTTCACCGCAGGCAACTCCAGCGCACCGGACAGCCCGGACGAGAGCCCCGCGGAGATGGACCTGACCCGAGCAGCCCAGTCCTGGGACAACAGAAGGTTCAGCGACGCCAGAGCGACCGCACAGGCGAGGGGGTTGCCCATGAAGGTCGGGCCGTGCATCAGTGCGCCACCCGGACCGTTGGAGACCACCGAAGCGACTTCCGTCGTACACAACATCGCGGCGAGCGTGAGGTAGCCGCCGGTCAGGGCCTTGCCGACGCAGAGGATGTCGGGGTCCACGCCCGCATGTTCGGAAGCGAACAATGTGCCGGTGCGGCCGAACCCGGTGGCGATCTCGTCGAAGATCAGGAGGAAGCCGTGGCGGTCGGCAAGGTCACGCAGTACGCGCAGACAAGCGGGGCTGTACGGGTACATGCCGCCGGCGCCCTGCAGGACAGGCTCGACGATGATCGCCGCGATCTCGTCCGAGTGCTCGGCAGCGAGCGCAGAAATGGCGTCAGCCCACGACTGCAGTTCAGGGTCGTCCATCGAGCGGTCGAAGTCGGCCGGGGGTTGCGGGCCGAACACCTGCTCCTTCAAAGCGCCCGTGAACAGCGAGTGCATGCCGTTGACCGGGTCGCAGACGCTCATCGGGGCGAAGGTGTCGCCGTGATACCCGCCGCGGACCGTCAGCATCCGGGTCCGCCCGACCCGCCCGCGCGCGACCTGGTACTGCAGTGCCAGCTTGATCGCGACCTCGACCGACACCGATCCCGAGTCGCAGAAGAACACGTGCTGCAGCGGATCAGGGGTGATCTCCACCAGCCGCGAAGCCAGCCGGATCGCCGGTTCGTGGGTCAGCCCACCGAACATCACATGACTGAACGAGTCGACCTGAGACTTCACAGCGGCGTCCAGTACCGGATGACGGTAGCCGTGGATCATGCACCACCAGGACGCCATCGCGTCGATCGCCTCGACCGTGCCACCGGCTCCGTCGTCGAGCTGCAGCCGTACGCCGGACGCGCCGCGGACGAGCCGCACCGGCGACGGCGAGCTGAGCGACGAGTACGGATGCCAGAGCAGCTCCGCATCACGAGCAAGCAGATCGGACATCAGGATGAGACCTCACCGTGGACCGAACAGCGAGCCGTCCACCCCATCGGGTGGACCTGGACGACCATCCGCCGCCGGCATTCCGTGCAGTACCGCGGCGGCTCCAGCGCGAGCGCCCGCACGCACGCCTCGTGCCGCCCCTCCTCACCACATCGCCCGCAGTACGTCATAGCGTCTTCTGGAGCTCCTTCACCGGCATCTTGAGTTCGGCGAGCAGGTCGAGGTCGGCGGTGGCCGGGCGGCCGAGCGTGGTGAGGTAGTTGCCCACGATGACCGCGTTGATACCGCCGAGCAGACCCTCGCGGGTGCCGAGGTCGCCGAGGGTCAGTTCGCGGCCGCCGGCGTACCGCAGGACCGTCCGCGGCATCGCCAGCCGGAACGCTGCGATCGTGCGCAGCGCGTCCTTGCCGTCCATCACCTCGAGGTCGCCGAACGGCGTGCCCGGGCGCGGGTTGAGGAAGTTCAGCGGGACCTCGTGCGGGTCGAGCTCGGCGAGCTGCGCGGCCAGCTCGGCGCGCTGCTCGAGCGTCTCGCCCATCCCGACCAGGCCGCCGCAGCACAGCTCCATGCCGGAGTCCCGCACCATCAGGCAGGTCTCCCACCGCTCCTCGAAGGAGTGGGTGGTCACGACGTCACCGAAGTACGACCGGGCGGACTCGAGGTTGTGGTTGTACCGATGCACGCCCCACGACTTCAACTCGTCCACCTGCGCCTGCGTGAGCATGCCCAGCGAGCAGGCGATGTTGATGTCGACCTCGGCGTTGATCGCGTCGATCCCGGCCTTCACCTGGGACATCAGCCGCTCGTCCGGCCCACGGACCGCGGCCACGATGCAGAACTCGGTGGCGCCGGTCTTCGCGGTCTCCTTGGCCGCCTCGACCAACTCCGGGATGTTCAGCCAGACCGCGCGGACCGGGGAGGTGAACTGGCCGGACTGCGAGCAGAAGTGACAGTCCTCCGGGCAGCCGCCGGTCTTCAGGGAGATGATCCCCTCGACCTCGACCTCCTCGCCGCACCACTTGACCCGGACGTCGTGCGCCAGCGCGAGCAATTCCGGAAGCTGCTCGTCGGGCAGCCGGAGAACCTCGACCAATTGCTCCTGGCTCAGCCCGATGCCCTGCTCCAGAACCTGCGCACGTGCCACGTCCAGGATGTCCATGCTTCTCCTGCCTCATCAGAACGGTCGGGCTCAGCGTAGGTGAGACAGGTACGCCGGTTCTGCGGCGGGCGTCACGTGGAACACATCCGGGCCGAGTGCTTCACCGCCACTCTCCGCACTCCCCCGGAAAAGTTTTTGGATTTTCTGCGGAACCTCGTAACCCCCCGTAGAGGGGCTCGTTGATGTGTGCAGAGGCGGTTACCGCAAGGAAGACCGCCACCCGATTACCAAGAGCGACTGAAGCTGATCATTACGATCAGCACGCAGAGTGGTCACAAGGCCTGAAGCTCGCGGAAATCGGAGGTAAGGTAGTGACCAAGAGCTCGGGTCGCCAGCTGTGGTTGGTGACCCGATCCCAAAACGCCGGGCGCCTCACCCCGG
Organism: Kribbella jejuensis; assembly: GCF_006715085.1. Lineage (NCBI taxonomy): Bacteria > Bacillati > Actinomycetota > Actinomycetes > Propionibacteriales > Kribbellaceae > Kribbella > Kribbella jejuensis. The sequence goes on from NZ_VFMM01000001.1 coordinate 2,031,371, forward strand.
CTTGAGTGGGTCCCTCGGGAAACGATTTGGGCGGAAACGTTCCCGAGGGACCTGCTCCCTTTTCTGGGCAATTCACCGAAAGCCTCAGCAACCTACTGCTGAGGCTTTTTCATTTGAGTACGAATTCGCCGTTCTGTTACGACTCCGTCACAGCCCGCTTCGGAAAGATCGGCAGCCGCAACGCCCCCGGCGCATCAACCGGAACGACGGGATGCGCGGGCTTCACCGGCTGGATCCGCTGGTACGCCGAACCCACCGCGGGCCGCGGATCCACCGCGCCCTTGTTCGGCCAGAACGACAGCGCCCGCTCCGCCTGCGCGGTGATCGTCAGCGACGGGTTGACGCCGAGGTTCGCCGAGATCGTCGATCCGTCCACGATGTGCAGGCCGTCGTACCCGTAGACGCGGTGGTACGGGTCCACCACCCCGGTCGCCGCGGAGTCCCCGATCGCGCAACCACCGATGAAGTGCGCGGTCATCGGCACGTTGAACGGCTCGCCGATCGTCCCGCCCGGCGTACCGTTCATCAGTTGCGCCATCCGCCGGACGACCTGGTTCGCGACCGGGATCCAGGACGGGTTCGGGGCGCCGTGGCCCTGTTTGGACGTCAGCCGCCAGCGGCCGAACCGGTCCCGCTTGCCGTACGTGGTGATCGAGTTGTCCGCGGTCTGCATCACCAGCGCGATCACGGTCCGCTCGGACCAGTGCTTGAGGTCGTACAGCCGGCGGATGTTCTTGCGCTGCACGCCCAGCTCGCGCAACCAGGTCCGCCACCGCGGCCGGGGGCCGTCGCCGTCGGTCAGCACGGTCTGCAGCAGTGACATGACGTTGCTGCCCTTCCCGTAGCGCACCGGCTCGATGTGGGTGACGTCGTCGGGGTGGAACGACGACGTGATCGCCACGCCGCGGCTGTAGTCGACGTCGCGGTCCCGTGAGATCGCCCCGAGCAACGACTCCGAGTTCGTCCTGGTCAGGACACCGAGCCGGTCCGACAACCGCGGCAGCTTGCCCTCGTCGCGCAGCCGGTGCAGGAGTTTCGCCGTACCGAGCGCGGACGCCGCGAACACGACCTGCTCGGCCGTGAAGCGCCGGGTCACTTTCCGGTGCGTCGTCCGCCGGGTGTCGATCGCGTACCCACCGTCTGGCAGCGGCTCGACCGAGGTGACCGTGGTCAGCGAGTAGACCTCGGCGCCGGCCTTCTCTGCCAGGTAGAGGTAGTTCTTCGTGAGCGTGTTCTTCGCGTTGTGCCGGCAGCCGGTCATGCACTCGCCGCAGTCCATGCACCCGCGGCGCCGCGGCCCGGCGCCACCGAAGTACGGGTCCTCGACCTCGACACCGGGCTCGCCGAAGAACACGCCGACCGGCGTCGGGTGGAAGGTCTCCCCCACGCCCATGTCGTCCGCGACCTGCTTCATCACCTTGTCGGCCGGCGTGAAGCCCGGGTACGTCGTGACGCCGAGCATCCGCTTCGCCTGGTCGTAGTACGGCGCGAGTTCGGCCTTCCAGTCGGTGATGTGCGCCCACTGCCGATCGGTGTAGAAGGCGGGCAGCGGTTCGTACAAGGTGTTCGCGTACACCAGGCTGCCGCCGCCGACCCCCGCACCGGACAGGATGATCACGTCGCGCAGCGCGCTGATCCGCTGGATCCCGTACATCCCCAGCCGCGGCGCGAACAGGAACCGCTTGGTGTCCCACGAGTTCTTCGCGTACGACGCCTCGTCGAACCGCGCACCGGCCTCGAGGACGGCGACCCGGTACCCCTTCTCGGTCAACCGCAACGCCGACACCGATCCGCCGAACCCCGACCCGATGACGACGACGTCGTAATCGAAGGTCATGGACGGCCGATCTTCTTCAGCACCCGGAGCGCACCGGTCATCAGCTCGGCGAACCTCTCCTCGGACAGCCCGTGCGAGGCCGCGATCGGGATCAGTCGCTGGGTCGCGATCGCCTGCGGTTCGACGTACCGGCGGATACCCTCGACGCCCTGCCGCCGGCCGAGACCGGACGAGCGCATGCCGCCCATCGGGGTGTCGATCGACCCGAAGGTCGCGCCGTACCCCTCGTTGACGTTGACGGTACCGGCCATCAGCTGCGCGGCGACCGCGCGGCCGCGACGGCCGTCCCGGGTCCAGACGCTCGCGTTCAGGCCGTACTCGCCCTCGTTCGCGCGCTGGATCGCCTCGGACTCGTCGGAGAACCGGTAGATCGAGACGACCGGCCCGAACGTCTCGTTGTCGAAGCACTCCATCGCCGGAGTGACACCGGACAGCACGGTCGGCTCGTAGAACAGCGGCCCGATGTCCGGCCGCGGCTTGCCACCGGCCAGCACCGTCGCGCCCTTGGCCCGGGCATCTTCGACGTGCCGCGTCACCGTCTCGAGCTGCGCCTTCGAGATCAGCGAGCCCATGTCGACGTCCCAGCCGGTGCCCGCGCTCAGCCTCAGCTTCTTCACCCGGTCCACGAACGCCGTGACGAACGCGTCGTACACCTGGTCGGCGACGTACAGCCGTTCCATCGAGACGCACAACTGACCCGCGTTCGCGAAGCAGGCGCGGACAGCGCCTTCGGCGGCGCGGTTGATGTCGGCGTCCCGCAGTACGAGCATCGGGTTCTTGCCGCCGAGCTCGAGGCTGCAGCCGATCAGCCGCTCACCGGCCTGCTTCGCGACCAGCCGGCCCGTCTTCGTCGAACCGGTGAAGCAGATGTAGTCGGCGTTCTGGATCAGTGCGCCGCCGACGGTCGGGCCGTCGCCGTTCACCGCGAGCCAGGCCTCGCGCGGCAGGCCGGCCTCGTACAGCAGCTCGATACCGCGCAGCGCGGTCAGCGGGGTCTGGCTGTCGGGTTTGTGGACGACCGTGTTGCCGGCCAGGATCGCGGGCAGGCCGTCCGAGATCGCCATCGTCAACGGGTAGTTCCACGGCGAGATGATGCCGACGACGCCCTTCGGGACGAAGCGCTCCTCGGCACGCGTCAGTACCGGGAAGATTCCCAGCTTGCGGCGTGGCTCGAGCAGCTCGAACGCCTTGCGTCCGTAGTACCGCGCGGTCAGCGCGACGTGCGCGAGCTCCTCGAACGCCTGCTTCCGCGCCTTGCCCGACTCGCGGATGATCAGGTCGACCAGCTCGTGCCGGTGGTCGAGGACCAGGTCGTGGTAGCGCAGCAGGATCGCGGCGCGCTCCTCGAGCGGCACCCGGCGCCAGGACTGCTGGGTTTTCCGGGCGACCCGGACCGCCGCGACCACGTCGTCCGCGCTCGAGATCGGCAGGTCCGCGATCGGCTGCCCGGTGGCCGGCGCGTACGACGTCCGGGTGCCGGCCGTGGCGCGCAGCAGCCCCGACAACCGGCGGATGACCGACTGATCGGTCGCGTACGACGCGGTCGGGTCGAGCTCGGGATCCGCGGGAATCGACGTCTGCTCGCTCATACATTGAAGGCTACCTGCCGGTAATAGCGGCTGTCAGTATCAGAGAATGGTTAAGCTGATCCGCTGACAGAGGTGAAGGGGTGGAACGTACAGATGGTGGACAGCGGGGGGCTCTGGACGCCTCCTGAGGACGAGCTCGGCGAGGCGCTGCAGACCGCCCAGGTGCTGATCGAAGAGGGCCGTGCCGACGAGGCCGGGCCGTACCAGCAGCGGGTCATCGAGCTCGCCAGGGAGCGCGCCGAGGCGCGCCCGAACCACTACGAGGCCAAGCACCTGATGGCCGCGACGCAGTACGAGCTGGCCGGTTCGCTGAACGCCTCCGGCCGGCACGAGGAGGCGCTGGCCGCGCTGCACGAGGCCCAGCTCGGGTACACCGAACTGCAGGATGCCGGCGTTCTCGACGCCACCTGTTTCCTCGCCGACGTCCGCGCGCGCCGCGCGATGACCCAGGCGCACCGCGGCCACGGCGCAACCGCCGTACTCGAGATGGACGGCGCCGTGATCGCGTACGGCCAACTCGTCGGCGGTGCGGACGGGCTGAAACACCAACCGGACTTCGCGCGGGTGCTGGCGATGAACGCGTTGATCCTGCGACGGTACGGTGACCCGGCCCTCGCGGTCGCGTCCGCGGACGCCGCGACGCAGCTGTTCCTGCAGCTCGCGGACCAGATCAACGAGAGCCCGCAATCGCTGTCGTACGCCCGCTACCTGTGTACGGCGACCGCGGTGTCCGCCGACGTCCACGCCGCCGAAGGCAGGATGGACCTCGCGCTCGAAGCGGACGAGATCGGCCTGACCACGGCCGACACGCTCGCCGACTCGGACTCGGCCACCGACATGCGCACGCTGGTCGCCGCGCTGGTCCGCAAGGGCAAGCACCTGGGCAGCATCGGCCGCCTCGAGGGCGAGGCGTGCCTGCGGACCGCGTACGACACGGACGTCGAGACGGCGACCCGCGTGGTCGAGGAGCTCGACCGGGGCCTGCCGCTGACGCTGGTCGCGGCGCTGGAGAACGCCGAGATCAAGCTCGGGCCGTTCGAGCAGTACCACCGGCTGGTCGCGCTGAGCGAACCCGCGCCGGGGATGACGCTGGCGACCGTGTCCGGCCGGACCGACCCGGAGTCGGCGGCGGTCCGCGCGACTGAGCTGGCCGAACTGGTGCGGCCGTTGCTGCCGCTGGACGGCGAGACCGCGCTGACGCTCGGGCTGGAGGCGCACTACCTGTTCGCGATCTCCTCCGAACGCGAGTCGCACAAGATGCGGTTCCAGACCGCGACGTACGTACCTATCTGGGCGCAGCTGCTGCTCGACATCTCCGAGGCGTACTTCCAGGCCGGCCGGATGGAGATCGCCCTCGACCTCGGCGGCTGGTGCGCCGAGGTCGCGACCGCGCTGATCCCGTACGCCGACGGCAACGAGAAGATGAAGGACCTGGCCGGCGCCTGCTACCGGCACCACGGCAACCTGCTCGCCGCGACCGGCGATCTGGCCGCGTCGTACCACGCCCACGAGGCCGCGGAGCAACTCCAGCTCGGGCGTTGACAGCCGGTAAGGTCGCGGCCGCTTGACGGCTTGTCCGCTCCGGCGGACGCTGGCGCTGGGAGGGGGTGCGGTCATGGATGTGGTGGAGCTGCACAACCGCACGGTGACGAATTTCGCGGAGCTGGTGTCAGGGGTGGCGAGCGATCAGTGGTCGGCGCCGACACCGTGCTCGGACTGGGATGTCCGGGCACTGGTGAACCACGTCGTCGGGGAGGAACGCTGGGTCGTGCCGTTGATGGAGGGCAAGACGATCGCCGAGGTCGGCGACGCGCTCGACGGCGATCTGCTCGGGGACGACCCGGCCGGCGCGGCCTCGTCCGCGGCCCGCGAGGCGACGGCCGCGGCGTCCAGCCCGATCGACAAGGTGCATCTGTCGTACGGCGACGAGGATCCGCCCGAGTACCTGCGCCAACTCGCGGCGGACCACCTGATCCACGGGTGGGACCTGGCCGTGGCGATCGGCGTACCGCCGCGGATGGAACCGGAGCTCGTCGACGAGGTCGGGACCTGGTTCGCGCAACGCGAGGAGCTGTACCGCAGGGCCGGCATCATCGCTGAGCACATCGACGGGTACACCGAACCCGCCGACGCACTGATCGCCGCCTCCGGCCGCGACCCGCACTGGTCACCTTAAGAGTCCGCGACCCGGGCCCGGGCGCCTCAGGAGTCCTGGACCTCGGTGCGGAGCGCGCCGACGAACAGGCCGGCTTCGGCTTCGGTCATGCCGGTCTCGGAGACGACCAGGGCGGTCGCCTGATGGAGCTCGCCGGCCGCCTTGAGGGCGCGCGTGCGCTCGGCCAGGTTGGTGCCGGGCCGGCGGACCAGCGGCGTACCGGTCGTCGGTGGCACGTACCGGCCCAGGCGGATGTCGTCGACCAGCTCCCGCGACTGCTTCAGGTCGAGGCCGGTGCGCTCACGGATGAGCTTGACCGCGTGCACCGCCTTCTTCGTGGTGATCAGGAACCGCACCTGGTCCACGTCGTCCGGGGACAGCTGACCTCGCGCCGCGGCGAGGGCAACATTGTCCGTGTCCTGGCTGCTGCTCCGTCGGCTGAACCATCCCATGCCGCAATCCTTCCAGAACCTGCCAACCCGCGCGGCCCTACTCAGCCTGTGAGCAACCGCAGAACGTCGCGCCAGGCGAGCTCGCCCAGCTCCCGGTCGGCCTGCTCCGAACCGCCACGGGCCATCCGCTGCCCGCCGGCCTTCGGCTGCTCGCCCGGGAACAGTGGCCGGTGCCCGGCGGCCGCGACGGTAATCGTCCGGGTCGGCAGGTCCTCGCGGGCCTCGGCGATCTCTTCGGCGAAGTCGACCGACGGCCAGACCCGGTCGTCACCACCGGCGACCAGCAGCAGCTCGCCCGCGAACCGCTCGGCCGGGATCCGCGCGGTCTCCGCGTCCGCGCCGTACGCCCGCAGACTCTGCCGGTAGAAGTCGGTGTAGCTCGGCGGGTCGTCGTCCGGCTCCCAGGCGAGGTCGAACGGTACGTACGGCAGCGGCTGGTCCTTCCACGTCCACGCCGACGTCTGCAGTTCGTCCTCGATCCACGGCCAGACGTACGCGCTCGGCGAGATCGCGACCACCGCGTCGATCCGCGGGTCGACCGTGCCGAGCAGCAGCGCGGCCTCGGCGCCCCGGGAGACGCCGATCACCACGATCCGGTCGTTCCGCGCGGCCAGGCCGGCCAGCGGGAACGACTCGAGCGGGATCTCGCTGATCCGGCCGTCGAACCACCGCGGCGCGACCACGTCACACCCCGCGGCCTCGAGCAGCCGCGCACGCTCCAGGTCCGGCGTACCACTCGAACCGTGCAGGAGGAGGACCCCCGTGCTCAACCGACGACGACCTCGACCCGCTGGAACTCCTTGAGCTCCGTGTAGCCGGTGGTCGCCATCGCGCGCTTCAACGCGCCGACCAGGTTCATCGTGCCGTCCGGGACCCAGGACGGGCCGAACAGGATCTGCTCCATCGTGCCGGTGACGCCGACCTCGACACGCTCGCCGCGGGGCAGATCCTGGTGCCAGGCCTCGGCACCCCAGTGGAACCCGCCGCCGGGGGCGTCGCTCGCGCGGGCCAGCGGCGAACCGACCATCACCGCGTCCGCGCCGCAGGCGATCGCCTTCGCCACGTCACCGGATCGGCCGACCGAACCGTCCGCGATCACGTGCACGTACCGTCCGCCGGACTCGTCCATGTAGTCGCGCCGCGCCGCCGCCACGTCGGCCACGGCGCTGGCCATCGGCACCGCCACGCCGAGCACCTTGCGGGTGGTGTGCGCCGCGCCACCGCCGAACCCGACGAGGACGCCGGCCGCACCGGTCCGCATCAGGTGCAACGCCGCCTGGTGCGTCGCGCACCCACCGACGATCACCGGGACGTCGAGGTCGTAGATGAACTGCTTGAGGTTGAGCGGCTCCGCCTGGCCGGACACGTGCTCGGCCGACACCGTCGTACCGCGGATGACGAACAGGTCGACGCCCGCGTCCACCACGTGCTTGGCGAACTGCTTCGTCCGCTGCGGCGACAGCGCCCCGGCCACGGTGACGCCGGAGTCGCGGATCTCCTGCACCCGCTGGGAGATCAGCTCGGGCTTGATCGGCGCCGCGTAGATCTCCTGCAGCCGATGCGTTGCCTGCTTCTGATCGAGGCTGGTGATCTCCTCGAGCAGGCTGGTCGGGTCCTCGTACCGCGTCCAGAGACCTTCGAGGTTGAGCACGCCGAGACCGCCGGCCTTGCCGATCGCGATCGCGGTCGCCGGTGACATCACCGAGTCCATCGGCGCGGCCAGGATCGGCAGCTCGAACCGGTACGCGTCGATCTGCCAGGCGACCGAGACCTCCTCCGGGTCCCGCGTCCGCCGCGACGGCACGATCGCGATGTCGTCGAACGCGTACGCCTGCCGGCCCCGCTTGGCACGGCCGATTTCGATCTCGGTCATGCGCACAGGCTACCGCCTGCCACCCGGCTGTCCGGCTGGTGGATCGCTCCTGCGGTACGCCGCCCGCAGTCGCGGACCGAGCATCCGCAGGATCTCGCCGCCGCGCTCACCCGGTGCAGGCAACAGCTCCAGGAACGACACGTCGATCGCGTTGTCGACGGCCGGATTCTCGCCGTACTCCGACTCCAGGAAGTCCAGCAACGGGCCGACCTCGAGCCACCGGTCGCTCGCCGCCAGCTCGGCCGCGTCGTGCGACAGCTCCGCCAGCACCGCGTCGGCGAACCCGCCGTACCGGCGGCGCTGGGCGTGCTCGGCGACCCGGTCCGCCGCCTGCGGAACCTCCTCGCCGAGCTTGAACACGAAGTCGACAACAGACTCCAGCACTCCTGCCGCGTCGTCGAGCAGCTGATCCTCCCGGGCCTCCCACAGCTTCGGACCGAGCAGCTCCAGAACCTGCGCGGACCGGTCGGCCGGCTCCGGAAGGTACGCCACGAAGAAAGACTCGATCAGCTCGTCGACCAAGTCGTCGTGGCCGAGCTCGGACTCCAAGAACACAAGGAGCTCACGGATCTGGTCGCGCCGGTCGGCGCCGCGACGCCGGCAGTCGAGCGCAAGCTTCACGAGGAAGCCCGGCAGGTGTTCCACAGCGACCGGCGGCCCCGCCCAGTCCCCGACGTACGACCGCAAGTACTCGTCCAGCTCGGACCGAAGCCCTGGTACCGCGGCGAACATCCGCCGCACCAGGGCCTCGTCCGGCTCGGTCACCGTCCCGAGTAGTTCGGGGCCTCGACCGTCATCTGGATGTCGTGCGGGTGGGACTCCTGCAGGCCGGCAGAGGTGATCCGGACGAAGCGGCCGTTCTCCTGCAGCTCGGGGATTGTGCGGGCGCCGGTGTACCACATCGACTGGCGCAGGCCGCCGACCAGTTGGTGCGCGACGGCCGACAGCGGGCCTCGGTACGGCACCTGGCCCTCGACGCCCTCGGCGATCAGCTTCTCGTCGCTCCCGCCGTCGTGCTGGAAGTAGCGGTCCTTCGAGTACGACTTGCGCAGCCCGCCGGCCGACGACATCGCGCCGAGCGAGCCCATCCCGCGGTATGCCTTGAACTGCTTGCCGTTGATGAACACCAGGTCACCCGGCGACTCCTCACAACCGGCCAGCAGCGAGCCGAGCATGACCGTGTCCGCACCGGCGACGAGCGCCTTCGCGATGTCGCCCGAGTACTGCAGGCCGCCGTCGCCGATCACCGGGACGCCGGCCGGCTTGCAGGCCAGCGCGGCCTCGTAGATCGCGGTCACCTGCGGTACGCCGACACCGGACACGACCCGGGTCGTACAGATCGAACCGGGGCCGACGCCGACCTTCACGCCGTCCGCGCCTGCCTCGACCAGGGCCTGCGCGCCGGCCCGGGTTCCGACGTTGCCGCCGACGATGTCCACGCCACGGGTCGCCGGGTCGGCCTTGAGCTTGCGGATGATCTCGATCTGCGCCTTGGAGTGCCCGTGCGCGGTGTCCACGACGAGCACGTCGACGCCGGCCTCGACCAGCGTCATGGCCCGCTTGTACGCCTCGCCGAAGAAGCCGATCGCGGCACCGACCATCAGCCGGCCGGTCGCGTCCTTGGTGGACAACGGGAACTTGTCGCGCTTGACGAAGTCCTTCAGCGTGATCAGGCCGGTCAGCTTGCCGGCCTCGTCGACCAGCGGCAGCTTCTCCACCTTGTGCTTGCTGAGCAGCGCCATCGCGTCGTCCGCGGCGATGCCCTGCTTGCCGGTGATCAGCGGCTGCTTGGTCATCACCTCGCGCACCGGCCGGGACAGGTCGGTCTCGAAGCGCATGTCGCGGTTGGTGACGATGCCGACCAGGACACCGGCGTCGTCCACCACCGGGACGCCGGAGATCCGGTACTGACCACAGAGCGCGTCGGCCTCGCCGATGCTGGCGTCCGGGCCGATCGTGATCGGCTGCGCGATCATGCCGGACTCGGAGCGCTTGACCAGGTCGACCTGCTGGGCCTGGTCCTCGATCGAGAGGTTGCGGTGCAGGACGCCGAGACCACCCTGCCGGGCCATGGCGATCGCCATCCGGGCCTCGGTCACGGTGTCCATCGCGCTGGACACCAGCGGGATGTTCACCCAGACGTTGCGGCTGACCCGGGACCGGGTGACCGCCTCGGACGGGATGACGTCGGACTCGTTCGGCTGCAGCAGGACGTCGTCGAAGGTGAGGCCGAGGACGGCGAACTTGTCGGGAACTCCAGCGGGGGTGATGTCCATGGGGAAAACGAGCACCTTTGTACGGCGAGAACGGAGCCCCATCCTATCCGCGCCCATACCAGGCCCCGAATCCGCCGTCCACAGGCAACCGCCCGCCGCGATCTCGCGGCGGGCGGTCGGTGACCAGCTGGGTTACTTCTTCGGGTCGATCGGTGCGTTGACGATGCCGAGAATCGTGAGCAGGCTGGCGTCGTCGGTGGAGCCGTGGGTGCGGGCGATCGCCGCGTGCTTGCCCTCCGGGTACTGACCGGTCGAGTGCTTGCCCTTGGCGTAGGTCTTCCGGACCGAGCCGGTGCTGACCTCACCGCTGGAGTGCTTCCCGGCCTTCGTACTGGTCTTCGTCGTACGAGCCTTCGGCTTGCTGCCCTTGCGTCCGGACGCGCTCTTCGCTGGGGCGTCCGGCTGCACGGCTGCGGGCTTGCCGAAGTACTCCTCGGCGCTCGCGGGCACGTTCGGCTGACCGGTCGGTGTCGGCAGCACGATCTGGTTCGCGACCGAGTCGAGCACCAGGTTGACCAGGTCGTTGCCGGTGGCCGGGACCGTGGTCGCCCCATCGGCCGGCTTCTGGTCGTCGGCCGGCGTGGTCGTACCGGTGGTGTTGCCGGCGTCGCCTGCCCCGGTGGTGTTGCCGGCATCCCCTGCCCCGGTGGTGTTGCCCGCGTCGCCCGCCGGGGTGGTGGTGTCACCACTTGTCGGTGCGGTCGTGTCGCCCCCGGCCGGTACGCCGGTACCGGTGCCACCGGTGCCATCGGTCGACCCGGACGGGTCGCCGGTCGGAGCGGTCGTCGGGTTGCCCGCGCTGGGATCGGTCGACGTACCGCCGTCGCTCCCGGTGTCCGTCGTAGCCGGCGGTGTCGACGGGTCCGCCGGCGGCGGCGTCGTGGCGGTGTTCGTCGGGTCGCTGGTCGGTGTCGCCGGCGGCTCGGTGGTCGTCGTCGCCGGCGGCTCCGTCGGAGTCGTGGGCGGCGGCGTCTCGGTCGTCTTGGAATCGTCCGGCGTCGTCGTCGGCTTGCTACCGGTCGGCTCTTCGGTCGTCTTGGTGCCGGTCGGCTCCTGGGTCTGGGCCGGTTCCGTCGGGATGACGAAGTTGGTCACCACCGGCCTCTCGACATTCAGCGCCGGTGGCGTGACGACCGCCTTCTGCGCTTGCGCCGGCTCGGTGGTGCCGTCACTCGAGTCGTCCGTGCCGAGCTCGCCGGCCTTGGCCTTCTTCTCGAAGTCCTTGCCGACCTTGACGATCTTCGACCGGTCGACGACCGGCAGACCGTCCAGGTCCTCCTTCGGGAAGCTGGTCTGCGGGCGGACCGCGTCGACCATCTTCTCGATGACCTTCTCGTACGGCGACAGCGGGTCACCGTTGACCGCCGCCGCGACCCCGGACACCGACAGCGCCGCCACCGCGGCCACACCGAACGCCAGGCCACGGGTCGCGACCTTGCGGGCGAACGGGTCGGTGATCGGGTTCAGCGCGGCGCAGCGCGCCAGGAAGCTCTCCGGATCGTCGATGGACTCCACCGGGAGCTCGTCCTCGACCTCCACCGCAAGCCGCAGCTCGGCCAGCAGCGCGAGGGCCGGGTCGTGCTCGCCCGCCGCGCGGGCGGACTCCCCACCGGCGGCCAGCAGATCGAGCAGTGCGTCATCGGCCTCGATCGCGTCGAGATCGAAACGGTCAGCCATGATGCCCCTCCCCTGCTGCTCCTCGTTCCAACTGTGCTTCATGCCCCACAAACCCCCTGAGCGTGTTCAACGCCCGATGCTGTGCGACCCTCACCGCCCCCGGTGTCATCCCCAGTGCCCGGCCGGTCTCCTCGGCTGACATCCCCGCAACGACGCGCAGGCGGAGGATCTCGCGCAGCTTCTCCGGCAGTTTGTCCATCAGTCCCCAGATGTGCTGGACCTCGGACTGCCGAACCGCACGTTCCTCCGGCGTCGGTGACTCGTCCGCGCCGTCCGGTAGGTCCGGCGTCGAGACGTCGGCGACCGCGAACGCACGCTGGGCATCGGCGACCTTGCGGGCCGCGATGCCGTAGACGAAAGCCTCGAAAGGCCTCCCCTCGTCACGGTACCGGCTCAAGGCGCCGAACACCGCGACACAAACCTCTTGTGCGACGTCGTCGACCATGTCGGCGCCGCCGGGATAGGTCCACAGACGGGACCGTACGTAGCGGTGCGCCACAGCGCGCACCCTGGTGAGCAGGTCGTTGAGAGCTGTGCGGTCCCCGTCGCCGGCCAGCGCGGCAAGATCCCTGAGCTCGACCCGGTCGTGGGTGTCAGGCACTTTGACCTCTGCCACCCCTCGCCCCCTCGTGTTCCAGACCGGCCAAGCCAATCTTATGGCCTGACAGATGGTATAGAGCTCAACCTCGGTTGCCTAGTGGCAATTCGTGGTCAAGCGCATGTTTCCATCACGATCTGTAACTACTGGCGAGTCAGGTCCGCAGGTGCGGCGAACCGGATGAGCTCCGAGGCGTATTCGCCGCCCCAGTCGATCGCAGTACGTCCGGTCTCGACCCACCCGGCCCGCCGATAAAGCCGTACGGCGGCACCACCGTTGTCCACCACCTCAAGCGAAAGCTCCCGCCCCAACTCCGCAGCCATCACCACACAGTGCTCCAACAGTTGCCGCCCGATCCCCCGCCGCCCCACGCCCGGATCCACGAACAACCGCTCCACCTCAGCGCGCTCGCCAACAGCGGTCAACACCACATGCCCCACCACGCGCCGACCGTCGACAGCAACCCAACACCCAAGAGCACCCTCCGGCGTCAACCACCGCCCCGGATCCCCAGGCCAGTTGATCGGATACCCGGCCAGCTCATGCACCGAACGCAGCACCTCGACGCACACACCCAAATCCTCATCACACCGCTCCCGAATCAACACCCACCCATTCCACCAGCCCCCACCCACCACCACCACCACCGCCACCACCGCCACCACCGCCACCACCGCCACCACCACCGCCACCACCACCGCCACCACCGCCACCACCACCGCCACCACCACCGCCACCACCGCCACCACCGCCACCACCGCCACAGCAGCCCCCACCAGCCCCCACCCGCCAACACCGCCAACACCAGCAGCCACCGGCTACCGGCCACCGGCCCCCGGGCGGAACAGAGCACAGACCTCCGGAGGCCCGGAGCGCAGAGCCGAGCTGGGACCCGGGACGGGCGGGGGCAGCGCCAATGTTGGAACTACAACCGCGTGGCGGAGAGCCGGCCTGAGACCCCGCGACCCGGCGCGAGGAGCCTGGGCCACAACCCGATACAGGCGATGGCTTCTGGAGACAGGTAATTGCCTATCCCCAGACACCATTACCTGTCTCCCGACCCCGCCGAGGCAGTGCAACCCGCCGCACCTGAACCCAGCGGAACAAACCGCCGTACCTGAGCCCGGCGGAACAAACCGCCGTACCTGAGCCCGGCGGGACGAACCGCCGCACCTGAGCCCGGTAGCACGAACCACCGCACGCGCACGCGACGGCACGAGCCCCCACACCGGATCGGCACGTGCGGACCGCCGTACCTCGGCGTGGCAGGGCCGACCGAACGCGCGGCTGAACGGCCGGATCCGAGCGGTGCGGCTGGACCGTCGTAGCCGCACCCGACGGGCGGACCACCAAACCCGACCGGCTCACGTGAACCCCGAACCCGACCGGCTCACGCGAACCCCCGAACCCGACCCGCACGTGCGGACCGACGGACCTAGGCGTGGCGGGCGGACCCAAGAATCCCGAACGCGCGGCCGAACCGCTGGACCCGACCGGTGTGGGTGGACCGTCGTACTGACTGACTTCACCGAGGTGAACAAGCGGTGCCTCGTCATGCCCCGACGCCGTGCTTGCCACCTTCACGTCCTGGTGGAGGCCGGGGTGGGAACCGGAGATAGGCAATGGGGTCTGGAGACAGGCAATTACCTATCCCCAGACACCATCGCCTGTCTCCCGACCCGCCGAGACAGCGCAAATCGCCGTACCTGAGCCGCGCAAACCCACGCACTGAGCCCGGTGGCACAAAGGCAACCCCGTGCTCCAGCGCGTGTGCCCCCTCCGATCCGCGGTCTGTCGCCGCGGCCGGTACGACGGTCCGCACGCGCGGCGTTTGTGTCGGACGTCGCGCCTGCGGCGTTTGGGTCCGGCGGCCCGCCCCGCCGCGTGCGGGGTACGGCGGTCCACGCGTGCTGCTCGGTCGAGGGTTTGGGCCGGGGTGCATCACCGGACCTCAGGCGTGGAAGTTGGCGCATCGCCGTACCCGAGCCACGCGGGTGGACCGTCGTACTGGGGACGGCGGGTGGACCGTCGTACCCGGGTGGCGCGGTGGGGCGGCGTGCCTGCGGGCGGCGGGAGGAGCGTCGTACGTGCGCGGCGCGGTGAGCCGCGGTGCCTGGGGTGGCGGGAGGGGTTGTACCCGACCGGCGCGGTGAGCCGGCGCGGTGGGGCGGCGTGCGTGCGGGTGGCGGGAGGAGTGTCGTACGTGCGCGGCGCGGTGGGCCGGCGTGGCTGGGGTGGCGGGAGGGGCGTCGTATCCGGCCGGCGCGGTGAGCCGGCGTGGTGGGGTCGCGGGTCAGGCGTCGTAGCTGGGCGGCGCGGTGGGCGCAGGCGTGGGGTGGTGGGTGGGTTGTCCTGGACAGCAGAGCACCGCCCGGCAGCGGGGCTGCCGGGCGGTGCTTGTGCTGTGGAACTGCTGCCTGAGGGTCAGTGACCGTGGCCGTGGCCGTGGCCGGCGGCGGCGGGTTCCTCTTCCTCGGGCTTGTCGACCACCAGGGTCTCGGTGGTCAGCAGGAGCGCGGCGATCGAGCCGGCGTTGGCGAGCGCGGACCGGGTCACCTTGACCGGGTCCAGTACGCCGCTGCCGAGCAGGTCGCCGTACTCACCGGTGGCCGCGTTGAAGCCGTTGCCGGACTCCAGCTCCGCGACCTTGGCAACCACGACGTAGCCCTCGTAGCCACCGTTCTCGGCGATCCAGCGCAGCGGCTCGACGACTGCCTTGCGGACGATCTTGACGCCGGAGAGCTCGTCGCCCTCCAGGTCCAGGCCGTTGTCCAGCACCGCGGCCGCGTGCACCAGGGCGGAGCCGCCACCGGCGACGATGCCCTCCTCGATCGCGGCCCGGGTCGCGGACACCGCGTCCTCGATCCGGTGCTTCTTCTCCTTCAGCTCGACCTCGGTGGCCGCGCCGACCTTGATCACGCAGACGCCACCGGCCAGCTTGGCCAGCCGCTCCTGCAGCTTCTCGCGGTCCCAGTCGGAGTCGGTGCGCTCGATCTCGGCCTTGATCTGGTTGACCCGGCCCTCGATGTCCTCGGCCTTGCCGGAACCCTCGACGACGGTCGTGTTGTCCTTGGAGACGACGATCCGGCGGGCCGAACCGAGCACCTCGAGGCCGACCTGGTCGAGCTTCAGCCCGACCTCGGGAGCGACGACCTGCGCGCCGGTGAGCGCGGCCAGGTCCTCCAGCATCGCCTTGCGGCGGTCACCGAAGCCCGGCGCCTTGACGGCGACCGAGGTGAAGTTGCCGCGGATCTTGTTGACCACCAGGGTCGACAGCGCCTCGGCCTCGACGTCCTCGGCGATGATCAGCAGCGTCTTGCCGGACTGCACGACCTTCTCCAGCAGCGGCAGCAGGTCCGCGATCGCGGAGATCTTGCCCTGGTGGATCAGGATGTACGGGTCCTCCAGCACCGCTTCGCCGGCCTCGGCGTCGGTGATGAAGTACGGCGAGATGTAGCCCTTGTCGAACTGCATGCCCTCGGTGAACTCGAGCTCGGTACCGAAGGTGTTCGACTCCTCGACGGTGATCACACCGTCCTTGCCGACCTTGTCGAACGCGTCCGCGATCAGCGCGCCGATCTCGGCGTCGCGGGCGGAGATGGTCGCGACGTGGGCCATGTCGCCCTTGTCGTCGACCGGCTTCGCGGTGTCCACCAGCTTGGCCGAGACCGCCTCGACGGCCGCCTCGATACCGCGCTTGAGGCCCATCGGGTTGGCGCCGGCGGCGACCGCCCGCAGGCCCTCGTGCACCAGTGCCTGCGCCAGCACCGTCGCGGTGGTGGTGCCGTCACCGGCGATGTCGTTGGTCTTGGTGGCGACCTCCTTGGTCAGCTGCGCACCAAGGTTCTCGAACGGGTCGTCCAGCTCGACCTCACGGGCGACGGTCACACCGTCGTTGGTGATGGTCGGGGCGCCCCACTTCTTGTCCAGGACGACGTAGCGGCCCTTCGGGCCCAGCGTCACCTTCACCGTGTTCGCGAGCTTGTCGACGCCACGCTCCAGCGCGCGCCGCGCGTTCTCGTCGAACTCGAGGATCTTCGGCATGAAGAAAACCAGTCCTTTTCTGAATATCTCTGGTTGCAGGCACCGGCCCCGCTGCCCCGGACCCACTCCGCCCCGGCGCCAGAGGCCCCGGGGCGGTGTCAGTCAGGAACAGCGGGCGGACGTCACTTGCTGACGACTGCGAGGATGTCGCGGGCGCCCAGGATCAGGTAGTCCTGGCCGTCGTACTTGACCTCGGTGCCGCCGTACTTGGAGTAGATGACCTTGTCGCCGACGCTGACGTCCAGCGGGACGCGGTTGCCGTTGTCGTCGATCCGGCCGGGGCCGACGGCGAGGATCTCGCCCTCCTGCGGCTTCTCCTTGGCGGTGTCCGGGATCACCAGGCCGGACTTCGTGGTCTGCTCGGCTTCGAGCGGCGCGACGAGGACACGGTCCTCGAGCGGCTTGATCGTGACCGACACTTGCTGACCTCCACGGTCGATTTCGCTTGTCTGTGGCATGTGGTCGCGCTCCCCTGCCGTCGCGGGGGTCAGAGGCCGGACCGCTGGCACCCTCCCACGGAGAGTGCCAACACCGAATCTAGGCCGCGATTAGCACTCGGTCAACTCGAGTGCCAAACGAATCTCGGTTGCGGCGCACTGGCCGCCGGAACCAGGTGAGTACACAATGTGGTTATGCGGCTACCCAAGCTGTCCGGCAAGACCCTCGCCGTGCTGGCGGCGGTCGGCGCCGTCGCTGTCGGAGGCGTCGCAGCCAACGCCTCGAAGCACGACTCCCCGGCCGCTTCTGCAGCGCCGACGCCGGCCAAGCCTCAGACGGACCAGCCTCGGACGGACCAGCCGGTCTCGCACGTCGCGACGGCGGCCGAGTTGCAGGCCGCAGCCGCGCTGCCGCAGTGCAGATCCGCGAGGCTCGTCCCGGTCAACCGCAGCTGGGGCATCCCGATGCCGTCGCTGCTCGGCAGCACCAGCACCACATGCAATCTCAAGTACGGCGACAACCCGTACCGCGGCTCCGACCGGACGGGTGATCCGGAGACCGCGATCTTGGTACTGCAGCGCAATCTGAACTTCTGCTACGGCAGCAAGCTCTCCGTCGACGGTATCTACGGCAGCAAGACCCGCGCAGCGATCAAGGCCGTCCAGAGCAGGCACCACCTGGTGGTGGACGGCATCTACGGCCCGAAGACCCGCTCCGCGATGAACTGGCGCCTGTACTCGATGGCGACCCGCAGCTGGAGCAGGGGCTGTTCCAGCCCGCTCTAAAGTTGCTGGGTGACTGTCACCGCTTTGCTGGACAGACCGGGCGCCGAGGTGCTGGCTGCTGCCTGCGCCGAGTTCCGCCCCGGCAGCGAGCTCCAATTGGTGGAGAAGCTCAGACGCCGGTACGACGCAACGCTTGTCACGGCTGCAGTCACGCAAGCCGCGTTGCGCCACCGCGCCGTAGCCAAGTTCGGCCCGGACGCGGAGCGCATGTACTTCACCCCCGACGGCCTGGAGCAAGCCACCCGCACCACGGTCGCCACGCACCGCGCGACCCGCCTCGCGACGACCATGCCGGGCGCCACGATGGTCGACCTGGGCTGCGGCATCGGCGGCGACCTCATCACGGCGGCCCGCGCCGGACTACGGGTCACTGGCGTAGAACGCGATCCGGAGACAGCAGCCACCGCCCGCGCCAACCTGTCCGTACTCGGGCTGCCGGGTGACGTACTGGTTGGCGACGCCGAGTCCACCGACCTCACGCCGTACGACGTGGTGTTCGCAGACCCTGCCCGTCGCGCAGACGGGCGGCGTGTGTTCGACCACAACGCCTACTCGCCACCCTGGTCGTTCGTGACCGCTCTGCTCGAACGGACGGCCTGCGTGAAGGTCGCGCCCGGCATCCCGCACGACGCGATCCCGGAGAGCGTGGAAGCGGAGTGGATCAGCGACGCCGGTGAGGTCAAGGAGGCCGCGCTCTGGTCCGGGCAGCTGTCCACGGGCATCTCCCGCCGAGCCACACTGCTGCCGGGCGGAGCCACGGTCACGGATGCGCCGGACGTCGACAGCGGTCCGGTGGGCCAGTACATCTACGAGCCGGACGGTGCTGTTGTCAGGGCCGGTCTGGTCACCGCAGTCGCCGCGGTGGTCGACGGTTGGCTGCTGGATCCGCGCATTGCCTATGTGACGGCCGCGAAGTACGTCCCGACCCCACTTGCCTCGTCGTACGAGGTGCTGGAAGAGCTGCCCTACAAGGAGAAAGCCTTGCGCGCCTGGGTGCGTCAGCAGGGCATCGGGACGTTGGAGATCAAGAAGCGCGGTGTGGACCTCGACCCCGCCCAGCTGCGCAAGAAGCTCGCACCCAAAGGATCAGCGCAAGCGACCTTGATCGTCACACGCATCGGCCGGGACGCGGTCGCCTACTCCTGCCGCAGGGTGACGACCACCTTGCCGGTCGCCTGATCGTCCTCCATGTACCGGTGCGCCGCGGCGATCTCGTCCAGCTTGAACACCTGGTCCACGTTCGGCCGGTAGACGCCCGCCTGGACCTCGTCGACGATCCGCTGCAGCACGTCCGCGCGACCGCGCATCGTCTCGCTGTGGAAGGCGGTCAGCCGGGTACCACTCGGGATCATCGCGATCGGCTCGAACGCCTCGATCAGCCAGCCGCTGAGCGATCCCGCGACACAGACCGTGCCACCTGGTCGTACGACCTGCAGCGAGTCCACCGCCGTCCGCGCACCGACCAGATCGAGGACGTAGTCCGGTCCGTCGGGCCAGACGTCCAGCACCGATCCGTCGACCAGCACGTGATCGGCGGTGAGCGCGGCGGCCTTCCGCGCCTGCCGCGTGGTGACCGCCGTCTGCACGCCGTGCCCGGCGGCGATCGCGGCCGCAGCCATGCCGACCGAGGACGTACCGCCGCGGATCAGCAACCGGCCACCACGCTCGATCGCCAACGCGTCCAGCGAGCCCTGCGCGGTCAGATAGGTCTCCGGCAACGCCGCCAGCACCTCCCACGGCAAGGTCGAGGTGATCGGCATCAACGTTGCGTTGGGCAACAACGCGAACTCGGCGTAGCCGCCGTCGTACGCCCGGCCCATCTCGCCCATCACCGCCGCGACCGTGGTCCCCTCGGGGACGGCCGGATTCGTCGAGATCTCGACCACGCCGACGCACTCGATCCCGAGGACCCGCGGAAACACCACCGACGGCGAATGGCCCTGCCTGGTCCGCAGCTCCGACCGGTTGAGCCCGGCCGCGTACACCCGGACCAGACTCCAGCCGTCTCGCACCGCCGGCACCGGCAGCTCCCGAATCTCCAGCACCTCCGGGCCACCGGCCCGTACACACACCGCCGCACGCATCGTCATGCGTCCACTGTCGCCGCAGGACACCGTGGCCGACCACCGATAGAATGCCAAACTATGCCCGTTGGCCGCCAACCGGTCCGATCGGAGCTGTTCCCGTCCGCGGGCGCCCACCAGTGGGAGTCCGGCGGCATCAGCCCGGTGCACACCCACGACGAAGGACATCTCGTGTACGCCGCCCGCGGCGTCCTGTCGGTCCACACGGATCGGCGTACGTCGATCGTCCCGGCCAACCGCGTCGCCTGGACCCCGGCCGGTACCACCCACCATCACCGCGCGCACGGCGAGACGGACATGCGCATCGTCTTCCTGCCGACAGCACTGGCCCGTCGACTCCCCGATCGCCCAGCGGTCTTCCTGGCCTCAGGCCTCGCCCGCGAGGTCCTCCTCGCACTGACCAGCCGCGAGCTCGAAAGCACGGCCCGCGCTCGACTGCACCGGGTCCTCGCCGACGAGCTCGACGAAGCGACCGAGCAACCGTTGCAACTCCCCGAACCGCAGGACGACCGCCTTCGCGCGATCGCCCAGCACCTGCACGAGAACCCCGCCGACAACACGCCACTCGCGGACCTCGGCCGCCAGGTGGGAGCCGGCGCCCGCACGCTCAGCCGGCTGCTCCGCAACGAGCTCGGCATGACGTACTACGAATGGCGCACGCAGCTGCGCATCTACCACGCGCTCGTCCTGCTCGCCGACGGCCACGACACGACGTACGTCGCGCACGCGTGCGGCTGGGCGAACCCGAGCGGCTTCATCGCCGCCTTCGCCGCGATCGTCGGCACCACGCCCGGCCGGCATCGCGGACTTGCGCTCGACCAACATTCGAACATATGATCGATCTCGCGAGCGGGTCTCCGGGTGACTTGCCGACGAGCGAGGTGCTGCGCTCGTTGCCGCGCTCCCCGGAGGCCCGCCACTAATCCTTCATCGTGCGTTCACCTGCGGCGGCCAGGCTGGGAGCAGAACCGGTTGGCCGCTGACCGTTCGCCTGGGGAGCAAGCGGTGCGCGTCACCCCCAGGCCTTTGCCCGGACCCGTCTCTTCACCGGCAGCCGGAACCGCGCCGCCGCGATCCCGGCGACCGCCGACACGATCTCGACCCCCACGCGCGAACGGGTCACCGGCAAGTGCACGTCACCACCACCGGCCGGATCGCCCCGGACGAACTCGGCGACCAGGCGGTTCCAGTCCCTCGGCCGCTTCAGCATCGCGTGACCTTCGCCGGCGAGCGCGTACGTCGTCACCGCGACCCCGGCTGCCCGCAGCCGCCGTGCGTACACCGTCGTCGCCGCCGGATCGGTCATCGTGTCGTCGGTGCCGTGCACGAAGGTGACCGGCGGACGGAGCGCGACGAGCGGCTCACCCGGCGGCAGCCACGGCGCGAGCGCGAGAACGCCCGCCACCCGCGGATGGTCGCCGGCCGCGACCACGGCGCGCCCGCCCATCGAATGCCCGATCAGCAGCACCCGCTCGTAGCGCAACTCGTCCAGCACCGCACGCAGATCGATGGCCGGATCACCCTCGGCGTTCCAACCTCGGAAGCGATAGCGGGCGAACCCGATCGCCGCACCTGGTGCGGCTTTCCGCGCGACCGCGGCGAACGGCCACATCCGCAGCAACGCGGGCCGCCACAGATGCGGCGGCGCTTGCGAGTACTCCTCGCCGCCGTGGGCGAGCAGCACCAAGGTGCCGGCCCCCGCCGGATCGCGGACGAGGTCGACACCTGGCGGCCTCACGGCTGTGCGTACAGCTCGGCCGCTTCCTTGCGGATCGCCATCATCCGGCCCGGCGGCGTCTCGGTGAAACCGTACGAACGGTAGAGCTCGTGCGCGTCCGCCGTCGCCAGCAGCACCTGCCGCAGACCCTTCAGGTCCGGGTGTTCGAGCAGCGTCGACACGACGAACCGGCCGAGGCCGTGCCCGCGGTGCGACTCCACCACGAACACGTCCGCCAGCCACGCGAACGTGGCCCGGTCCGTCACCATCCGCGCGTACGCGACCATCGCACCGTCCGCGCCGTACACCCCGAGGTTCAGCGAACCGGCGATCGCCCGCTCGACGACGTCCCGCGGGATGCCGGTAGCCCAGTACGACGTACTCAGGAAGCCCTGCACGACCGCCGCATCGATCCGCTCAGCGTCGTCGTCCGCCTCGAAGCCGTCCGGCCCGGTCCATTTCATGTGTTCAGTACCTCCGTGATCGGCATCGAGGAGTCGGCGGGGAGATCCAGTGGCGACGGAGTACGGCCGGCGCGGACGAGTTCCGAACCCAGTGCGGCGACCATCGCGCCGTTGTCCGTACAGAGTCCGGGCCGCGGCACCCGCACCGCGATCCCGGCCGCGTTCGCCCGCTCCTCGGCCATCGCCCGGAGCCGGGAGTTCGCCGCGACGCCGCCGCCGATCAGCAGATGCTCGAACCCGCGATCCTTGCACGCGTCGATCGCCTTGCGGGTCAGTACGTCGCAGACCGCCTCCTGGAACGCGGCCGCGACATGGTTCACCGGCACGTCCTCCCCGTCGCGGCGACGAGCTTCGACCCAGCGCGCGACAGCGGTCTTCAGCCCGGAGAACGAGAAGTCGAACCGGTGCCGCTCGAGGTCCCGCTGCGAGGTCAGCCCCCGCGGGAACGTGACGTACAACCGGTCGCCGCCGTCACGGGCCGCCTTGTCGATCCACGGACCACCCGGGAACGGCAGCCCGAGCACCCGCGCGACCTTGTCGAACGCCTCGCCCGCCGCGTCGTCGATCGTGCTTCCCATCGGTACGACGCCCTCGGTGATGTCCTCGACCGCGAGCAGCGAGGAGTGCCCGCCCGACACCAGCATCGCGACACAACCCTTCGGCAGGTCACCGTGCTCCAAGGTGTCGACAGCGACGTGCGCGGCGAGGTGGTTCACGCCGTAGATCGGCTTGTCCAGCGACAGCGCGAGGCCCTTCGCCGCCGCGACGCCGACGAGCAGTGCTCCGGCCAGACCGGGACCGCTCGTGACCGCGACGGCGTCCACGTCGGCCGGCTTGATCCCGGCCGTCTCGCAGGCGCGGCGGATCGTCGGCACCATCGCCTCGAGATGCGCCCGGCTCGCCACCTCGGGAACCACGCCACCGAACCGCGCGTGCTCCTCGACACTGGACGCGATCGCGTCCGCGAGCAACGTCTGCCCGCGCACGATCCCCACCCCGGTCTCGTCACACGAGGTCTCGATCCCGAGGATCAGAGGCTCTTCTTTCACGCTTCCTCCCGCCACCGCATGATCACCGCATCCTCGCCACCGGCGTAGTACCCGCGCCGCCGGCTGATCTCCTCGAATCCGAATCCCCGGTAGAGGCCGATCGCCGACTCGTTGCTTGCAGCAACTTCCAGCAGGACAGTCCGTCCCGCACAACGTTCCAGGGCGATCGTCAACAGCTGCCCACCGATGCCCGTCCGGCGCTCGGCCGGCGCCACGGCGATCCGCAGTACCTCGACCACATCGAGCTCGACGGGTGGCAGCAGCAGTACGACGTACCCGACGACGGCGCCCTCGTCCGCGACCAGCACCACCCGATCCTCGGACAACCGCTCGAACTCGTTCACCCAAGCAATGGAGCTCCACGCTTCACGCCCGAAGCACACCGCATCGAGCGCGACCAGCGCAGCCAGATCGTCAGCGACAGCAGCCCGGATCGCAGGTCTCACAGCACGCTCTTCGGGCCGCTGGACATCGTCACGTCCGGACGGCGTAGATACATCGGCTCCGGCGCCACGACCTCCAGCGTCCGAGTCGCCACGCCGGTCGCCAGGACCTCCGCCGACGGGTACTCGGCCACACCGACCTCGTCGCCGGCGGCGACCGCTGATTCGACGCCGAGCGTCTCGCCGTACAGCACCGCACCGCGGCCGATCACCGGCAACCCGGAGAGCACGTGCGCGACCTCGGCCGGCTTGTCCACCGCGGGACCTTCCAGGCGGCGACGGCTGCCGTCGGCGGCGGGTCCGTCGTACAGCGCCCAGTAGATCTCCTTGCGCCGCGCGTCGGTGGCGACCGCGACCGGCAGCGTCAGGGTCGACTGCCGCGCGAGGATGTCGAGGCTGCACACCCCGGCGACCTCGATCCCGAGAACTTCGCCCATCGTCCGCGCGGTCACCAGCCCGACCCGCAGCCCGGTGAACGGCCCCGGCCCGACGCCGACCGCGATCCCGGTCAGGTCGCGCGGCGTCACGCCCGCGCTCTCCAGCGCCGCCGCGATCGCCGGCGCGAGCAGCTCACCGTGCCGCAGCGCATCCACGGTTGTCGACGAGGCGACGATCTCCCCGGTCGGTGTCGCCAGCGCGACGGTGACGGCAGCACTCGAGGTGTCGAAGGCAAGCAACATGTCAGTTCTTCTCCAGGGCCGAAACGCGTACGCCGGAGGCCGCCCAGCGGGGGCCGACCGGGGTGATCCGCAGTGAACGCGTCTCGTCGGTGTCGTCGTCGCCGCGCGTGACCACGATGTCGAGCCGGTCCGGCGCGAGCCCCTCGGCCAGCCCGTGACCCCACTCGACGACGGTCACCGCGTCCTCCAGGCTCGCGTCCAGGTCGAGGTCGTCCAGCTCGGCGAACCCGCCGACCCGGTACGCGTCCACATGCACCAGCGCGGGCCCACCGACCAGTGAGGGATGCACGCGCGAGATCACGAACGTCGGCGACGTGATCGCGCCACGGACCTTCAGCCCGGCGCCGAGCCCCTGCGTGAACGTGGTCTTGCCGGCACCGAGATCGCCGGACAGTACGAGTACGTCGCCCGCGCGCAGCTGGCCCGCGAGCTCCTCACCGATCGCCTGCATGTCGTCCGCGGTCGGCACCGTCAGCTCGATCGGGAGCGCCTTCGCGTAGATCAGGTTGTGCGCCTGACGGTCGACCACGGAGTACCCGCGGCGCCGCCAGAACTCCACGGTGTCCGGCAGCTCGACCCGCGCGATCAGGTTCACCCGGTTGAACCCACGCCGTACCGCGACCTCCTCGGCGCAGCCGACCATCGCGGACGCGACACCGCGGGCCTGGTACCGCGGGTCGACCGAGACACGACGCAGGTGCAGTACGTCGCCGTCCTGCTCGAACAGCATTGCCCCGAGCGGTACGCCGTCGCTGAGCACCAGCAGCCCGCCGTGCTCGGCGATCGCCGCACCGACCGTTGCGGCGTTCTCGGACAGCTGGGTCGACGGCGGGTCGAGCGCGCGCCGCGCGGAGAAGGCGTGATGGATCACGTTGACGATGTCGTCGACGTGTTCCTGCGTGGCGTCGACGACGTGCAGGTCGGTCATTGGGGTCCTAGAGATTGTTCGGCTCGCTCGATCATCCCAAGGAGGGCGGCGGTGAACTCACGGTGGTGCTCGATCAGGCCGAGGTGGCCGCAGTTCTTCACTTCGACCAGCTCGGCGCCCGGGACCCGGCGGACGATCTCCTCGGCGTGGTCGAACGGGGTGAGCGCGTCCTTGTCGCCGCCGATCACCACGCACTCCACCTTCTGCAACGGCTCGAGGGCCGCGTACTTGTCGTGCAGCGCGAAGATCGGGTAGAAGTCCGCGATCACCTCGATCGGCGTCGCCGCGATCATCTCGTTGACGAACTCGGTGAACGCCGGCGGCACCTCGGAACCGAACGAGTACTTCCGGGTCAGCAGGTAGCTGAGGTCGGTCCCGGCCTTCCGGCTGCGTTCGACCACGTCCGGGATCCGCGCCAGTGCCGCGACCGTCGGCGTCGCCAGCGCCCGTGCCAGCATCCCGAGCCGGCCCGGGAACACGATCGGTACGTTGTCCAGCCCGCCCGCGCTCGTCGAGCACAGCCCGACGCCGATCACCCGGTCGCCGAACAGCTCCGGGTGCTGTTCGGCCAGCGCCATGATCGTCATGCCGCCCATCGAGTGCCCGATCAGGATCACCGGTCCGGTCGGCGCGAACCGCTCGAGGATGCCGTACAGGTCCTTGCCGAGCTGGTCGATGCTGACGTTCTCCTTCGGCGACCGGCCGGACCGCCCGTGCGAGCGGTGGTCGTAGAACACCATCTTGCCGATGCCGGCCAGGTCGCGGCGTTCGAAGTGCCAGAGGTCCAGGTTCAGCCCGTACCCGTGCGTGAAGATCAGGGTCAGGTCCTCGGGCGGCACAGGCAGTTTCCGGCCGAGTCGCCGCTTCGGTGGCGGTGCCGGGCGGCGGGACCGCTTCAGCTCGTCGACCTCGACGTACAACTCGACGCCGTCGTCGGCGGTGAAGATGTACGGCGTACCGCGCTCGGAACCGAACGGCTCCGCCTCGAGCTGCTTGCGCTGCCCCGAGCGCCGGCCGATGACCGTCCGCTCGACCGCCACACCGGCCGCCGCTCCCGCGGCCAGCACTCCGACCGCGGCCCCGATCAGACCAGCAGTCCGTCCTGCTTTGGACATGCCGATCTACCTTTCGACTGAGGCGGTCTGAGAGCTGTCGACGTACCTGCGCGGAATCCGGGCGCCCAGGCGGGTGACGATCTCGTAGTTGATGGTGCCGGCCACCTCGGCCCAGTCGTCCGCGGTCGGCTCGCCCGCTGTCCCCGGACCGAACAGCACGACCTCGTCGCCGGCGGCCGCCTCGTCGTCCTCCAGGTTCAGCACGGACTGGTCCATGCAGATCCGGCCGACGATCGTCCGGCGGCGCCCGCCCGCCTGGACCGGTCCGCCATTCGAGGCGTGCCGCGGCAGGCCGTCGCCGTACCCCAGCGGGATCAGGCCGAGTGTCGACGGCCGGGGCGCGGTCCAGGTCAGCCCGTACGAGACGCCGGCGCCCGCGGGCACCCGCTTCACCATCGCGAGCCGGGCCTTCAACGTCATCGCCGGGATCAGGCCGAGCTCGGCCGACGGCAGCGCGTGCCCGAACGGCGAGAGCCCGTACGTCGCGACGCCGGGCCGGACGAGGTTGAAGTGTGTCTCGGGCAGCGCCAGCGTGGCGCCGGAGTTTGCCAGGTGCTTGAACTCGGCCTCGATGCCGAACGACTCGGCGACCTCGATCGCCTCGGTGAACGTGGCCAGCTGGGTCTCGTTCACCGGGCTCTTCGGCTCGTCGGACGACGCCAGGTGCGACCAGATGCCCTTGATCTCGATCCGCCCGGCCGCCTGCGCGCGGACCGCGGCGCGGATCAACGCCGGCCACTCCTCGGGTACGGCGCCGCCGCGCGACATCCCGGTGTCGATCTTGAGGTGCACCCGGGCCGGCCGGTCCTGCCCCGCGGCCGCCAGTTCGTCGATCTCCCAGGGCGCGCTCGCGGACAGGTCGATGCCGGCCTCGACCGCGTCGGCCAGCGGCTCACCCGGTGTGGTCAGCCAGCAGAAGATCGGCCCGGTATCCCCGGCGGCCCGCAGTCCGAGCGCCTCCTCGAGCACCGCGGCCCCGATCCAGTCGGCGCCCGCCTCGCGGGCTGCCCGCGCGACCGGGACCATGCCATGCCCGTACCCGTCGGCCTTCACGACCGTCATCAACTGCGCCCCGCCGGCCCGAGCACGCAGCGTGCTCACGTTGTGGCGGATCGCCGCCAGATCGACGACCGCCTCGGCCCGGACCGGGTGTGACTCAGGAGTAGACATGGTCTTTCCAGTGTCTCAGGCTCCGTCGATGAGGGCGGGCAGGGCCGCCATGTTGTGGAAAACCGTGTCCGCTTTCGAAAGTTTTGCCGGGTCGGTCATGCCGGCGTAGCCGAAGACCTTCATCCCGGCGGCGACCGCGGCGGCGACGCCGAGCGGGCTGTCCTCGATCACCAGACAGTCCGCCGGCTTCACCTCCATCGCCGCGGCCGCGTGCAGGAAGAGATCCGGCGCGGGCTTGCCGTGCTCGACGTCCTCGGCGCTGAAGATCCGCCCCTCGAACCGGTCCAGGAAGCCGACCGCGGTCAGCGCCGTACGGATCCTGCGATGGGTGCCGGACGACGCCAGGCAGTACCGGATGCCGCGCTCGTCCAGGTGATCGAGGACAGCCTCGACCCCCTCGATCGCCTGGAGGTGCGCGAAGGAGTCGAACAGCCGCTGGTGGTACCGGTCCTCGAGATCCGCCGGCAGCGGCCGTCCGAGTCGCGCCTCGGTCTTGCGGCGCATCGACTCCATGGATCCACCCATGAAGTCGCGCACCGTCTCCTCGAACGTGTACGGCAACCCCGCCTCGGTCAGCAGCTCCGCGAGGATCGTGTTCGCCAGCCGCTCGGAATCCACCAGCACGCCGTCGTTGTCGAAGATCACCAGTCCGGTCACACCGGAAACCCTAAGCGGCCACCGCCTGACCGCGGTGGCCGCCTTGGGTGTGGGGGTCAGTTCTCCTGGATCGAGAAATCGTTGAAGGTGAACCGCTGCTTCGCACCGCCGGTGGACACCACCTCGACGCCGTAGTCGACCTGCCAGGTGGTCGCCTTCGGGGCCCAGCCGCGACTCGTCATGTCGTTGAAGAAGCTGGCCAGCGGCATCGTCCCGGACTTCTGCGTGACCTGCGAGACGTACGCGGTGTAGCCGTCGCCGTGCCAGACGTCGTACTTGAAGCCGTCGAAGGTGACCGTGCCGACCTTGTCCCCGGACGGGGTCTGTCCGGAGTTGTCGGTCCAGATCATCAGCTCGTTGTTCAGACCGTCACCGATCCAGACGTCGAACGCGACGTCGAAGATGCAGCCCTTGCAGCTCGCCGGCGTGGTCGCGGCGAACTTGGCCGACTTGATCTTCGACAGCGGGACGTCGTTGTAGTCCTTGTGCACGTTCGGGTACGCCTGGACGCCGTTGTCACCCGGCAGCGGTTGCGTGACGTCCTCGTACCAGTTGTCGTAGTTGCAGGCCGCCATCGTGTACGTGCCGTTGTGGTTGTTCCACATGTTGTTGTGCAGGTAGTACGGACCGAAGTCGCGGCCCTCGCCCTGGTTGTTCGTGGCGGTGGTGACGAACGACGGGTTCGTGCAGGTGCTGCTCGGGCTGCCCGTGCTCGTCGGGGTGGACGTCGGCGGCTTCGTCGGGGTCGACGTGGAATGCGTCGGAGTCGCCGTCGGCGTGCTGGTTGTCGGGGGCTTCGTGGGGGTCTGCGTCGGCGACTTCGTCGGCGTGTTGGTCGGGGTGGGCGCCGGCGTGGTCGGCTGGCCCGCCACCGGGGAGAAGTCGTAGTGCACGGTGTACGTGATCCTGGTGCCGGCGCGGTACGGCTTGCCGTCGTACCGCAGCGCGCGCAACCGGTAGCTCTTGTCCGTCGTCCGGCGGGCGTCGATCGAGATCAGTGCGGGACCGGAGGCGGTCGCCGTGATCGCGACCGGCTTCTGACCGAAACCGTGCAGGACCGTGCATCCGGAGTACTTGTCCAGCACGCAGGTCTCGACGCGGCCGACGTTCGGCAGCAAGGCCGTCGCGGTGTCGGCGGCGTTCGCGGTCGCGACCGGCTGCTGCTTGTTCGCGTGCACGACGATCGGTACGGCGACGAGCGCGCCGACCGCGAGCAACGCCGCGGGGACGAGGATGCGAGTCCGAGGAATTCGGATCGAGGACATGCCAAACCTTCCTGTCTCTTCGTCGATCCCCCAGGAAGATTGGGCCTGACGTTATCGAACCGTGATCACAAGATGTCAACCCCGCACCCCGAATTTACAAAGCCTTCACCTGCAACGAAAACACATTCCTGGGCGTCCCCGGTACGTGAACAAACGGATGATCGCGCTCGCCGCGACCGGCCTGCTCGCGCTGTCGGCCTGCGGAAACGAGCCCGGCCCCGGTGCCGCCGATGCGTTGTCCGGGCGCACCTTCTTGTCCACTTCGGTGGTCGAGAACGGGAAACCGCGGCAGCCGCAACCGAAGGTGCGGCTGCAGTTCACCACCAACGGGCGGATGTCGTGGAATGCCGGCTGCAACACGTCCGAGACCTCGGTGTCGACGGCCGACAACCAACTGGTCCTGGGCAAGGAGATCACCTCGACCGCGATGGGCTGTCTCGGTCCTGCCGCCGACCTCGACAGCTGGATCGGTGGCGTGCTGGGGGCGAAGCCGGACTGGAAGCTCGACGGCAGCAAACTCGTGCTGACGACGAGCAGTACGACGATCTCGCTGCTCGACAAGGAGGCCGCCGAGCCAGATGTCGCGCTCGACGGCACCAAGTGGACGTTGACCTCGGTCGTGACGGGTCAGTCCGCGTCTTCTGAGCCGGGCTTCGACAAGGTCTGGCTGACGCTGAACGGCGAACGCGTGACAGGTTCGACCGGCTGCAACGAGTTCCAGGGCATGGTGGCGACATCCACCGGCAAACTAACGTTCGGCGAACTCGCCACCACCAGGCGCGCCTGCACCGGTCAGGCCGCCGAGCTGGAAACCCTGCTGCTGAAGGGTTTGCAAGGCGACCTGACCTACCGCATCGACGGCTCGACGCTAAGCCTTCGGTCCGCGAACGGAGGACTGGACTTCACCGCCCTACGTTGATGTCGAAGGCCTGGACCTCGTTCTTCGTCGTCTCGTAGGACACCAACAGGTGCCCGCGGTCCTGCAACTGCCGGCGTTGGGCCGCAGTCAACGGGATCGTCCAGTGCTGCACGCCAGGCGTAACGGCCTGCGTCGCCTGCTGGACCAGGTGGCCGCTCATGTCCGGTGACCACGGTGGCGTCGCGCCGTCGGTGATCGCGCACGGCGTGAACCCGTAGTCCGGCGCGGGGTCGGACGTACACGAGGTCGTCCAGACCGGGATCGCCGCGAGCTCGCCCGACGTCAGGAACGCCCGGGCGGTACCGGTCCCCTTCGACGATGTGACGAGTTGTACGCCGCTGCCGGTGACTCCGGCGGACACGATCTTCAGGTCCTCGGTCGGGACCCGTCCGGAGATCGGTACGCCGTTGCGCGCCGACTGGGCGATCGTTTGCGGCGAGAGGGCTCCGTTCAGGTTCGGGTTCGACACGTCCGGCGGCGCCGGGGTGGTCGGGCGGCCCGCGGGCGGGGTGTATCCGGGCAGCGTGGCGATCCCCCAGCGGTACGGGTCGGACTGGACGGACCCGAGCGCCGACCAGCCGAGCCGCGTGCTCATGTCGATGTGCCGGAGCGTCGTCGTACCGGGTGCCGAGGTGTCGTCGTTGTCGTACGGCGTGATGTTCAGGCCGAGGTGGTTCGGGTCGACCGCGGCCGGCAGGTCCGCGAGCGGGATCTTCACCTCGAGGTCGTACCCACCACCGGCGTACGCGTGCGGGACGGTCGTCTGGTTGCTGCCGACCCACTGCGCCGTCGACGCGACCTGGACGCCCGGGGCGTTACCGGTGTCGAGGGCGCCGCTCGAGTAGCCCTGGTGGTTGTCCGCGTCCCGCTCCCAGCACGGGCCGCCGCTCTGGGTGAACGGGAAGATCCCGAGTTTGAACGTGTTCGCGGTGTCCTTCAGGCTCTGCGACGCAGTGCCGCGAGGGTCGAGCAGGATCTCGACCGAGTCCGCCTGCCAGTGGCCGACGCATTCGGCCGGGGTCACGGCGTACGACTGGTAGTCGTCGCGGATGTGGATGAAGAAGTACAGCGCGTCGTCGGACCAGCTGACTTTCGCCGTACTGCCTTCTCCTGTTGACGAAACGCCGCAGTCGTCGACGCCGGTGCAGCCCGAAGCGCCTTGCCAGATCCGGCCGAGATCGAGGGTCGGGCCCGGGTACTCACCCGGCGCCGCCTTCCCGTCGACGACCGGCGAGGCCTGCGGAATCACCGTCGTCGGGACAAGCGTCAGCGTCAGCGTCTCCGTCCCTACACCTCCTGCGTACGACGTTCTGATCGGAAGCGCCACGTTCTGCTGCGCAGGCAGGGTGGTGTCGGTGTTGGTCAGCTTGAACGTCACGGTGACGTCCGCGCCCGGTGCCACGTCGTACGGCTTGTTGTTCGCGTCCACCGAGAAGTTGGCCGGGAGGTCGAGGGAAACGGCGCCGGTCTGCTGCTTGCTCGACCAGTTGTGCACCACGACCGGTACGTCGATCGTCTGCCCGATCCCCATCGACTGGATCGCCTGCGAGCGTCCGAGTCGATCGGCCTGCGGCGCGGTCGTCTGCAGCCACTGGTCGTATTCCTGCCAGTTTCCCCAGCGCTGGAAACGACCTTCCGCGGCGGAAACGATCCGGACCACGTTGTCGGTGTAGCCGGTCGCACGTTTGGTGGTGTAGAGCGCGGAGATCTTCGCGTTCTGGTCGACGGGCGCGGTGGCTGCCGGGGTCACGGTGAACGTGACGTCCGCGCTGGAACCTTCCTTGACCGGCTTCGGCCCGTCCGTCGTCCAGCCGGCCGGCACCGTCAGCTGTACGTTGCCCTTGGCAAGCTTTCCGCGCAGGTGCAGCGTCGCCTGGAACGGTTCACCCGCGACGTTGTAGAACCGGCTGAACGTCAGGTACTCGAGGGTGCCGAGCGGCAGCCCGCCCGGATCGGGTTTCGTCGCGCCGAACAGGATCGCGTCGTCCCGGCCGGCGGCCGGACTGCTGTTCGGCTGGAACGGTACGAACGACTCGGTCATCCCGAACCGCGGACAGCCCGGCGCGGAGACGCCCTTGTACATCACGCGACTCTGCGTCGGGTACGCCGCCCGCCCCTCGTCGGCCACCTGCTGCCAGATCTTCGGCGTACCGGCGGGCTGCCCCTGCGAGTTGCCGGCCGGCCAGGTGTACGGCGAGTTGTACCCGGTCCACACGCCGGCGACCGGGTCGAGGCCCGACGGGGTGAAGCCAGTGGTGCAGTTTGCGGCAGTCGTCGTACCGCCGGTGCCCGCCGTCGAACCGCCGGAGAACACCTTCTTGACCTGCCAGGTGCTGAGTGCGTGTGGCCCCTTCAACTGCTCCGGGAACATGTTCGGGTCGGCGGCCGCGAGGACACCTTCCCAGATCAGCCGGCCGGCCTGCTGGTGGTTGCCGTGCCCGGCGGCGAGCGTCGGCGTGAAGCCGATGTACACCTCGGGCTGCGTCTCACGGATCACCCGGGTGACACGCCGGAGCGTCTCCTGCTCGTCCCAGAAGTACTGCGTCAACGGCGCACTCTGGTTGTAGAAGAAGTCGATCCGGTCGAGGTTGAAGATGTCGATCGTCCCGGACCGGTAGTGCGCGACGCGGTCCTCGTTCTCCCTGCGCAGCCCGAGCGCGGGACCCAGCTCGGTGCCGGCAGCGTTACCGCCACCCTCACCGCGGGTCACCATGATCACGCCGCACTTCACGCCGTACAGCTGATGCCAGACGCCACACGGCCCGATGAAGCTCGTGTCGTCGTCCGGATGGGCCCACTCGCCCATCACGTCGATCTTCGTCTTCGCATCGGCGACGTACTGCTTGGTCTGCTCCCCTTGCGCCTGAGCAGGCACCGGCAGGACAGCCAGCAATCCGAGAACCAAAAGCCCCACAATTCGCTTCACGAGCACACTCCAAAGGCGGCGGAGGCACCAGCAACTATCCAGTCCTACGTCCACCCCCACCCACCCCGCAACACCAAACCGCGCGCCACAAGCACGCAAGTGTGTTCAGCTGAGGAGTAGGCGGGTGGCCTCGGGGAGGGCTTGGGCTACCGCGATTGCTGTGGTGGGGCCGCCGGAGGAGGAGAGGTTGGCGGCCGAGGCGTGCAGGTACGCGCCGACGGCGGCTGCGTCCAGGGGTGTCAGGCCTGCAGCCAACAGAGAGCCACAGAGGCCGGCCAGTACGTCGCCCGCCCCGGCCGTGGCGAGCCACGGCGTCGCGTTGGTGTTGACCCGGACCTCGCCGTCCGGACCGGCGATGACTGTCGTGGCGCCTTTGAGCAGCACGGTGACGTCGAAGCGCTCGGCCGCGAGCCGCGCGTACTTCAACCGCTCGGCCTCCACGGTCGCCCGCTCGACGCCGAGTAGCCGGGCGAGCTCACCGGCATGCGGCGTCGCCAGCACGTCGACGTGGTCGCCGGAGTCGTCGAGCGCCTTCAGCCCGTCGGCATCCAGGACGACGGGTTCGTCGGCGTCGAGCAGTTCACGGATCCGCGGCACGTCGAGCTCGTCGCCCAGCCCTGAGCCGATCGTCCACGCCTGCACCCGCCCATCGCCGACGACCTCCGGATGCGCTTCCCGTACCGCGGCGGCAACCGCGTCCGGGCCGACGTACCGGACCATGCCGATCGGGCCGGCCAGCGCTCCGGTGGTGGCGATGACGGCGGCGCCCGGGTACTGCGGCGAGCCGACCATCAGGCCGAGCACGCCGCGGGAGTACTTGTCGGACTCGCCGTGCGGGATCGGGTACAGCGCTCGGACGTCGGCCGCCTGCAGCGACTGCACCTCGGCGGGCGGGAGGTCGAGCCCGATGTCGATCAGATGCACCGGCCCGCACGCCGACGCGGCGGGATCGACGAGATGGCAGATCTTGTGGGTGCCGAAGGTGACGGTGAGCGCCGCCCGCACATGCGGTTCCGGCGTCTCCCCGGTATCGACGTCCACGCCCGACGGCGTGTCAACAGCAACGATCGGTACGCCGTACTGCTCGGCCAGCTGCACCGCCGCCAACGCATCCGGCCGCAAGCCCGGCCGCCCGCCGATCCCCACGATCCCGTCGAGCACCACATCCGCGCTCACGATGTCCGAGGTCGCCCCGACCCGCCCGCCGACAGCCAGCAACGCCGCGAGTCCGCCCGGATGCGCGTGGGACGACAGCAGTACGGCGGTCACCTGGGCGCCACGCCGCGCCAACCGGGCTCCGGCGTACAACGCGTCGCCGCCGTTGTCCCCCGACCCGATCAGCAGCACCACCCGAGCGCCGTAGGTACCGCCCAAGAAGTTGCTGACAGCAACAGCCAGCCCGGCCGCCGCCCGCTGCATCAACGTGCCTTCAGGGAGCTTGGCCATCAGCGCGGCCTCAGCCGCCCGGACCTGCTCGACCGTGTGCGCCTGACGCATCGCTCAACCCTCCAGGACGACGACCGCGGACGCGATCCCCGCGTCATGACTGAGCGACAGATGCAGGCTCTGCACGCCGAGCTTCGCCGCCTGCGCCGCGACCGTCCCGGTGATCTCGAGCCAGGGCCGCCCGGTCTCGTCGGTCTGCACCTCGGCGTCGTGCCAGTGCATCCCGCCCGGCGCACCCAGCGCCTTCGCCAGCGCCTCCTTGGCCGCGAACCGTGCCGCCAGCGAGGCGGGCGGCTTCACCGCCTCGACCGCGGTGAAGACGCGGTCCCGCAACCCCGGCGTCCGCTCGAGCGTCCGCATGAACCGATCCACGTCGACCACATCGATGCCCACGCCGACGATCATGTCCCTCACCTTAGGGCACGCCGCCGATCAGCCGCTTCTCAGCTTCGGACATCTACGCTCGCGCACCATGCGAACACGAGTGTTCCCGGCTCCGAAGGTACCCGCGGTCTTCGTGATGTTCTGGGTGGTCAAGCTGCTCACCACCGGCATCGGCGAGACCGCATCGGACTATCTCGGCAGCGTCAGCATCCCGCTGGCCGGCGTCATCGGGATCGGCACCTTCGGCACCGCCCTCTACCTGCAACTCAAGGCCGACACCTACCACCCGGTGCGCTACTGGGTCACCGTCCTCGGCGTCGCGCTGTTCGGCACGATGATCGCCGACGGACCACATGTGGCCCTCGGTACGCCGTACTGGTTCGACTCGATCGTCTACCTCGTACTGCTCTGCGGGCTGCTCACCTGGTGGCGCCGCAGCGAAGGCACCATCTCGGTGCACTCGATCACCACGGCTCGGCGCGAGCGGTTCTACTGGGGCGTCGTGCTGCTCACCTTCGGCCTCGGTACGGCGGTCGGCGACGCGACCGCGATCGACTTCGGCCTCGGTTTCACCTGGTCGATCGTACTGTTCGCCGTACTCATCGTCGTACCGCTCGGTCTGTGGAAGCTCGGCCTGAACGTCACCGTCGCGTTCTGGGCGTCGTACGTACTGACCCGCCCGCTCGGCGCGTCGATCGCCGACTGGCTCGGCAAACCCACCCACGACGGCGGCGTCGGCTGGGGCATCGGCCCTGTCACCCTGGTCGGACTGCTGCTGTTCGCGGCCTTCGTCACCTACCTTGCCGTGACGCACAGCGATGTCGACCACGCCCGCTCCGTCGAGCGCGAACCGGTCGACTCGCGGTCCTAGGCCGGGCCGGTGGACTGCCGGACCCTCATCTCGACGGCCAGGTCCAGCCGGAGCGCGGCCGGTGTCTTGCCGCGGGACAGGTCGAGGACGACGCGCGCCGCGAGCTCGGCCATCTGGTGCAGCGGTTGGTGGACCGTGGTCAGCGCAGGGGTGACCCATTGCGCGAGCGGCAGATCGTCGTACCCGACCACGGACAGGTCGCGGGGAACATCGAGGCCGAGCTCGCGGGCAGCCTGGTAGACGCCCAGCGCCTGCATGTCACTGCCGGCGAAGATCGCGGTCGGTGGGTGGGGTTCGCGGAGCAGGGCGAGCGCCTCGCGGTACCCGCCGCCGACCGAGAAGTCGCCCCAGCGGATCAGCGCCGGGTCGCCGTCGGCGCCGGTCGAGCGCAGCGCGTCGGTGTACCCGTCGACGCGCTGCCGCGAGCACAGCGTGTCGATCGGGCCGCCGATCATCCCGATCCGCTCGTGGCCGAGGGTGCGCAGATGGGTGGTCGCCATCCGGCCGCCGTTCCAGTTCGCGGAGCCGATCGACGGTACGTCGTCCCCGACGTCGCCGACCGGGTCGACCACGACGAACGGGATCCGCCGGGTCTCCAGCTGTGCCCGCTGCTCGGCGTCCAGGTCGGAGAACACCATGATCACGCCGAGCGGGCGCCGGTTGAGCACCGACTCGATCCACTCCTGCCGCGGGCGCAGCGCACCGCCGCACTCGGACAGTACGAGCTCGACGCCCTCGGACCGGGCGACCTGCTCGACGCCGCGGATCAGTTCCATCGCCCACTCGCCGCCGAGCTGGCTGAACACCAGGTCGATCATCGGCCCGGCCGCCGTACTCGCGCTCCGCCGCCGGTAGCCGTGCTCCTGGATCAGGCTCTCGATCCGCGCCCGGGTCGCCGCGGCGACGTCCGAGCGCCCGTTCAGCACCTTGGACACGGTCGGCACCGAGACTCCGGCCTGCTCCGCAATTTTCGCAATCGTCGGCCGCTCGTCCACCGCACCTCCCGCTCCGAAACTTTCGGCTCACCCTACCTGTGGGTGGTCCGGTGACCGAAAGTTTCGGGATCGAGCCCTGTTGTGGCACAGCTGAGACCAAGGCCACGCTCGCCCGATGTGGGTGCATCCGGCGCCGGTGGGAAGAATGGGCCTCATGCTGCAGCCGTCGCGGGAGGTGACTCCCTACACCGAGCTCGACCGGGCCACCTGGGCCCAGTTGGCCGAAACCACGATCTCGCCGCTGACAGCTGACGAGGTGGAACGGCTGCGCGGCCTCGGTGACGAGATCGACATGGACGAGGTCCGGGAGGTGTACCTGCCGCTGTCCCGGATCCTGTCGCTGTACGTCCGGCACGCCCGCGCGCTGCACGCCGACACCGAGAGCTTCCTCGGCAAACCCGCCGCCACCCGCACGCCGTTCGTGATCGGGATCGGCGGATCCGTTGCCGTCGGCAAGTCGACGACCGCGCGGCTGCTCCGCGAACTGCTGGCCCGCTGGCCCGAGCACCCGCGAGTCGCGCTCGTCACCACCGACGGGTTCCTCTGGCCGAACGCCGAACTCGAGCGCCGCAACCTGATGCAGCGCAAGGGTTTCCCGGAGTCGTACGACCGGAAATCGCTGTTGCGCTTCGTGGTCGAGGTGAAGTCCGGCATCGACACCGTCGAGGCGCCGGTGTACTCGCACCTGCACTACGACCGGATGAGCGGTGTCCGGACAACGGTCGAGCAGCCGGACATCCTGCTCCTCGAGGGCCTGAACGTCCTGCAGCCGGCGCCCCGGCACGCGGACGGCAAGAGCGGCCTCGCGGTCAGCGACTTCTTCGACTTCTCGGTCTACGTCGACGCCGCGGCCGACGACATCCGGTCCTGGTACGTCGCACGTTTCCTGAAACTCTGGGAGACGGCGTTCCGCAACCCCGAGTCGTACTTCGTCCGGTACGGCGAACTCAGCCGCGCCGAGGCGATCAAGAAGGCCGAGTCGCTCTGGGACGGCATCAACGGCCCGAACCTGCGCGAGAACATCCTCCCGACCCGATCGCGCGCCACGCTCGTGCTTCGGAAGGGCCCCGACCACGCCGTCCGCTGGGTCCGGCTCCGGAAGCTCTGACCCGGCTCAGGCCGAGGCTTTGACCGCCGGTAAGACGGCGACCGCCACGACCGCCGCGGTCATCGCGAAGGCGGCCGGGTAGCCGACCCCGGAAACGACCAGTCCGAAAACGATGGCGCCGAGGCCCCAGCCACCGTCGTACGCGAGATTCCAGAGCGCGCTGACCTGGCCGTAGCGGCTGCGGTCGACCCGGTTGTACATCAGGCTCAGGGTCAGGTTCTGCGCGGCGCCGAAGCCGCTGCCGAAGCAGACCGAGCCGATCAGGATCGCGACCGGGCTGGGCAGGAAGACGAGCGATCCGGCGCCGATCGCGGCGAGCACGAGCACGGGCGCGAGCAGTTTGGCCGCGCCGATCCGGTCCGCGTACCGGCCGGCCAGCCACCGGGCCAATGGCGCCGCGATCGCCTGGAGCAGCAGGGCTGTCGCGACCATCGACTGCTTGCTAGGGGCAACGGCCAGCGGGAGGAAGGTCACGCTGATGCCGGCTGCGACGGTGACCGCGGCGAAGACGAGCGACGGCATCAGCAGACCGCTTCGCCGTACGCCGCCGAGCACCTGGACGTGCTGCTCTTCGGTGCCGGCCGTGGCGGGCAGTCCGATCAGCATCACGAGTCCCGCCAGCGAGGTGACCGCGGCGAGAACGAACAGCGCGTCGAAGCCGATCACGTGGCCGAGGTACACGCCGAGCGGCAAACCGATCACCGCGGGAATGCCGACCGCCACGCCGTACACGCCGAGCGCTTCGCTGCGCCGGGTCGGCGGGGTGAGGTCCGCGATCAGCGCGACCGCGCCGACGACCAGGATCGCGAGGCCCGCGCCGCGGACGATGCACACGGCGAGGACGAGCGGCAGCGCTGCGGTCGCGAGCAGGATCAGTGACGGTGCGCCGAGGAGGACGAGTCCGAGGCCGAGGACCAGCTGGTAGCCCCAGCGGGCGAGCATCCGGGTGATCAGCAACTCGACGGACACCGCGGAGAACATCGTCGCGGCAGTGGACAGCCCGGCACCGATCCCGCCGGCACCGTTGGCCGCGAGGTAGAGCGGGACGACCGAGGTCAGCAGGTAGATGCTGAGCCCCGAACCGAACACCATCGCCAGCAGCCGGACGAACCGGGCGTCCAGCAGGCGGTCGGTTACCAGGGCTGTGGTGGTCTCGCAGGCGGTGGTCATAACTCGACGGTAGGGAGCTACCGGTACGGCCTACAGATCCAGTTATCGACCCGCCGAGAGGACCAGTTCGATCAACTTGTCGACAAGTTATCTTTCTTGGCGTGGTCAGCCCGGTGCACGTCCGATCAGCAATGGCCGGCGTCGAGCCCAGATCGGCCGCCCACTCGCTGCTGCTCGAGCTCGCGAGCACTCTCGTCGGTCGACCGGCGCTGACACATGACGACTCCGGCCGACCGCACATCTCAGGGCTGGCCGTGAGCATCAGCTACTCGCGGCATCGGGTCGCCGTCGCCGCATCGCACGAGGGGCCGGTGGGCATCGACCTCGAAGAGGTTCAGCCGCGCGACTTCCGGCCACTGGCCGACCGTTGGTTCACCCAACGCGAATTGGAATGGATGGGGCAACAGCCGGACCAGCCGATTGCCTTTCTGCGCCTGTGGACAGCGAAGGAAGCCGTTGGTAAGGCCCTCGGCCTCGGTCTACGCCAATCCGGCCTCCGCCGGGAGATGCCGCTCGACGGCGGCCCGGTCCCGTCCGCCCCTGGGCTCTCGGTGACGCGCCTGCTCTGGGTAGGCGGCGTACTCGCGGTGGCGGCACCGAACGGCGCGACTGTCGACCAAGGCGTCCCACCATCTGTCACCGACTCTTGACCCATCGTGCGCGTGTGGGTAACTTTCGCGTCGCGGGGGAGTATCTGTAATTCAATTACCTTGGCGTTCGCCCTGCCCGCCCGGAACGAGTTGGTGACACCGATGGAACTGACCCGACGCCAGACCCTCGGACTCGCGGCGGCCGCCGTCGCCGGATCGACGGTCGCCGGCACCGCCCCCTCCGCAGCAGTCCCCGCCGCCGCAGCCGACACCGCCGACACAGCCAACACCGCCCACCCGGATCGCTGGGTCCGGGACAAGCTCCGGCGGATGACGCTGGAGCAGAAGGTCGGCCAGCTGTTCGTCTGCTACGCGTACGGCCCGACGGCCGGCACCGCCGACGCCCGCAACACCAGCCTGTACGGCGTCGCGACCCCGGCCGAGGTGGTCGCGAAGTACCACCTGGGCGGCGTCATCTACTTCACCTGGACCGACTCGGTCCGCAACCCGGAGCAGATCGCCGGCCTGTCGAACGGCCTGCAGGCCGCGGCGCTCGCGGACACGGGGATCCCGCTGCAGATCGGCACCGACCAGGAGTACGGCTCGGTGGTCCGGGTCGGGCCGCCGGCCACCCAGTTCCCCGGCGGGATGGCGCTCGGCGCGACCCGCTCCCCCGCGTTCGCCCGGTCGGCCGGCGCGATCGCGGGCCGGGAACTGAGGGCGCTCGGCATCACCACGGACTTCGCGCCGGACGCGGACGTCAACGTCAATCCGCTGAACCCGGTGATCGGCGTCCGGTCGATCTCGTCGGACCCAGCGCTGGTCGCGCAGCTCGTCGCGGCGCAGGTGAAGGGCTACCAGCGCGACGGCCGGATCGTCTCCACCGCGAAGCACTTCCCCGGCCACGGCGACACCGCGACCGACAGCCACACCGGCATCCCAGTGATCGGCCACAGCCGCGAGGAGTGGACCCGGATCGACCTGCCGCCGTTCCAGGCCGCGATCCGGGCCGGGATCCACTCGATCATGACCGCGCACATCGTGGTCCCGGCGCTGGACCCGTCCGGCGATCCGGCCACCCTCAGCCGGCCGATCCTGACCGGCATCCTGCGCCGGCAGCTCCGTTTCGACGGCGTGGTGATCACCGACTCGCTCGGAATGCAGGGCGTCCGGGACAAGTACGGCGACGCGGAAATCCCGCTCCGCGCGATCGAGGCGGGTGTCGACCAACTGCTGATGCCGGTCGATCCGGGCCTGGCGTACAACTCGGTCCTGAATGCCGTCCGGGCCGGCCGGATCAGCGAAGCGCGGATCGACGAAAGCGTGCAACGCATTCTGACACTGAAATACGACACCGGACTCGTCGAGCAACCGTACGTCGATGTATCCCGGGTCCTGAAGGTCGTCGGTACGCCGGCCGGCACAGCAGAGGCCCAACGGATCGCGGACCGCAGTACGACGCTGCTCCGCAACGACGCTGCTCTACTACCGCTTTCCCCCGGGCCGCGGAAGGTGCTCGTCACCGGGTACAGCCCCGCCGCTGTGGCGACCGCACTGCAGAAGCGCGGCGCGACCACGATCGTGAAGGACACCGGTACGACGCCGTCCGACGCGAAGATCACCGACGCGCTGGCCGCCGCGTCGGCCGCCGACCTGACCGTTGTGCTGACCAACAAAGCCTGGGACACCGAGGTCACGGACAAGCTGGCCAAGCAGCAGAAACTCGTCAACGGCCTGCTCGCCGCAGGCGGCCCGGTGGTCGTCGTACCGGTCCGGGATCCGTACGACGTCGCGTACTTCGACGCACCGCAGACCGCGCTCGTCACGTACGGAAGCACCGTGGTGTCGATGGAGGCGCTCGCCAAGGTGCTGTACGGCGAGATCGCGCCGGCCGGAAAGCTCCCGGTCGAGATTCCGGCCCATCCGGAAACGACTGAAACGCTCTTCCCGTTCGGGCACGGGCTGACCTTCGATCCGCGGGACACCCGATTGACTGTTGCCTCGTACAACATTCATGCCGGCGCCGGGGAGGACAATGTTTTCGATCTCGACCGGACCGCCCGGGCGTTGAAGGCGCTGGACGCGGACGTGATCGGGTTGCAGGAGGTCGACGTCCACTGGGACAAGCGCAGCAACTGGCTGGACACGATCGCGGAGCTGGCCACACGGTTGGGGATGTACCCCGCGTTCGCGCCGATCTACGACCTCGATCCGCCGGCCGCAGGTCAGCCTCGGCGGCAGTACGGCGTCGGCGTCCTGTCCCGGTTCCCGCTCGTCAACGTCGAGAACCATTCGATCACCCGGCTGTCCACGCAGGACCCGAATCCGGTGCCGGCTCCGGCGCCCGGTTTCCTCGAGGTCGAGATCGAGGTTCGCGGGCGGCGGGTGCATGTCTATTGCACGCATCTGGATTACCGCGCTGATCCGACCGTGCGGCGAATGCAGGTTGCGGACACTCTCGCCATACTTGCCCAGGACCCTTCGGCCGAGCTGCAGATTCTGGTCGGGGACTTCAATGCCGAGCCTCGAGCACCGGAGCTCGCCCCGTTGTGGACGCGATTGACCGACTCGTGGACCGCGGCGGCAGCAACTACGGGCGGTCCGTTCACTTATCCGGCGGTTGCTGCGAGCAAGCGGATCGATTTCGTGACCGTTGGCGCGGGCCTGCACGTCCGCAAAGCCCAAGTACCCGCCGAGGTTCCGCTTGCCGAAGCGGCCAGTGACCACCGGCCGATGATTGCCGACCTCTCGTTCCGTTCCTGAGGAGACCGATATGAAGCGACGTAGTTTGCTGGCCGGCGCCGGTGCGCTGGCGGCCGCCCCGCTGATCGACGTACCGGCCGCGCAGGCGGTCTCGAACCGGAAGGTGATGACCGGCGCGGAGGTGCTCGCGCAGGACGGTTGGGGAGCACTCCAGGGCCAGAAGGTCGGCGTGATCAGCAACCCGACCGGGATCCTCCCCGACCTCCAGCACATCGTCGACACCATGCACGCGTCCGGAAACGTGGACATCGTCGCGGTGTTCGGCCCGGAGCACGGTTTCCGCGGCACCGCGCAAGCGGGCGGTTCGGAGGGCGACCACGTCGACCCGCGGACCGGGATCATGGTGTACGACGCGTACGGCGCGACCGCCGACAAGCTGGCCGCGCTCTACACGAAGTCCGGGGTCGAAACTGTTGTCTTCGACATCCAGGACGTCGGCGCCCGCTTCTACACCTACATCTGGACGATGTTCGAGGCGATGCTGGCCGCGGTCCGGACCGGCGCGCGGTTCGTCGTCCTCGACCGCCCGAACCCGGTCGGCGGGTACGCGCGCGGCCCGATGCTCAAGCCCGGGTACACCTCCGGTGTCGGCAAGAAGGAGATCCTCCAGCAGCACGGCATGACGGTCGGCGAGCTGGCCCGGATGTTCGACGCCGAGTACCTCCCGCTCGAGCCGAACGGCGGCCGGCTGAAGCAGCTGACTGTGATCGAGGCGAAGAACTGGAAACGCGACCAGCTGTACGCCGACACCGGCCTGACCTGGGTGATGCCGAGCCCGAACATGCCGACGCCGGACACCGCCCTGCTCTACCCAGGCCTGTGCCTGTTCGAGGCGACCAATCTGTCCGAGGGCCGCGGTACCACGCGCCCGTTCGAGCTGATCGGCGCCCCGTACGTCGACTACCGGTGGGCGCAGGCGCTGCAGACCAAGAACATCCCGGGCGTCGCGTTCCGCGAGGCGTACTTCACGCCGTCGATCAGCAAGAACGCGAACCTGCTGTGCGGCGGCGTCCAGGTACAGATCACCGACCCGCACCGGGTGGAGGCGATCACGGCCGCGACGCACATGATCGTCGAGGCCCGTAAGCTCTACCCCGACTTCAGCTGGCGGGCGGAGACCCCACCCGGCCGGTGGATCGATCTGCTGACCGGATCCGACCGATTCCGGACCATGCTTTCGGCCGATGCGCCGGCCGAGGAGATCGTGGCAGCCTGGAAGTCCGAGACGGACGCCTGGACGTCCCGGCGGGCGAAGTACCTGCTCTACAAGGGAGCTCACCGATGAAGCGGTGGGCTGCCCTGAAACTATGCACAGTCACGACGATCTCAGCGGTGATACTCACGATGGCGACCCCTGCAGTTGCCGGCGGCAATGTCTCCGGCCGGTTCGACCGTCCGTACGACGGTTACGCGCCGAAGTCCACGCTGCTCCGCGACGAGACGCCGGCGAAGGCCGGCCTGGACCCGGCGCCGATCGACGCCGCGCTGGCCCAGGTCGCCGCCTGGACCAAGCCGATCGGGACGGC
This sequence comes from Kribbella jejuensis, assembly GCF_006715085.1. NCBI lineage: Bacteria > Bacillati > Actinomycetota > Actinomycetes > Propionibacteriales > Kribbellaceae > Kribbella > Kribbella jejuensis. The sequence goes on from NZ_VFMM01000001.1 coordinate 2,075,365, forward strand.
GAAACCGTTGTACGCGGGCGCGGTCACGCTGCTCGGTCACGACGGAAAGATTGTCACCCGGACCGCGACCGGGCTCGCGCTGAAGTACGCCGACGGCGCGGGCACCGAGCTGCCCGCGGACCAGCAGCTTCCGATGCGCACCGACACGATCTTCGACATGGCGTCGGTGTCGAAGCTGTTCACGTCGATCGTGATCCTGCAGCTGGTCGAGAAGGGCAAGGTCGACCTGGACGCGCCGATCGCGACCTACATTCCGGAATTCGCGGAGAACGGCAAGGAAAACGTGACTGTGCGGATGGCGCTCACGCACACCAGCGGTTTCCCGTCCTGGCTGCCGCTGTGGAGTTCACGGCCCGATCCGGCCTCGAGACTCCAGATGGCCCTCACAGCGAAACTCCAGGACCCACCAGGCACGAAGTACCTGTACAGCGACCTCAACCTGATCGCGCTCGGCGAACTCGCGCACCGCGTCACCGGCAAGACCCTGGACAAACTCGTCGCCGACGGCATCACCAAACCGCTGCAGATGCGGGACACCGGCTACAACCCCGACCCGAAGAAGAAGCCCCGGATCGCGGCCACGGAATACCAGTCCTCCCCGCCGCGGGGCATGGTCTGGGGTGAGGTGCACGACGAGAACGCGTGGTCCCTCGGCGGTGTCGCCGGCCACGCAGGCGTTTTCAGTACTGCGGACGACATGGCGGTACTGGCGCAGACATTCCTGAACGGCGGTAGCTACCGTGGCGCCCGGATCCTCAAAGAATCCTCAGTGACCGCGATGATCACGAACTTCAACCAGGCGTTCCCCGGCAACGACCACGGTCTCGGGTTCGAGCTGAACCAGCGCTGGTACATGGGCGGCCTGTCCGGCCCGCGCGCCGCCGGCCACACCGGCTACACGGGCACGTCGATCGTGATCGACTTCGACTCCCGCTCGTTCGCGATCCTGCTCACCAACCGCGTGCACCCGAGCCGCGACTGGGGCAGCAACAACCCGGCCCGGCGTGCGGTCGCCCAAGGCCTCGCGCTGGCGCTCGGCGTCGGCCCGCGGCACGGCAAGGACGCCTGGTTCTCCGGTACGACGGACAATTCGACGGCCACGCTGTCCACCACGGTCGACGTACCGGCGGGCGGCGCGAAGCTCGCGTTCGACCTGTTCGTGGACACCGAGGACTCGGATCTGCTGTACCTGGAGACATCCGCCGACGGATCCACCTGGACCAAGGTGCCGTTCACGGTGCGGGACCGCGGATCGGTGATCGACACCGACGGCTCGATCAGCGGTTCCGGCGACCGGCACTGGCACCAGGTCGCCGCGGAGCTGCATCCGGGCCGGCAGACGATCCGCTGGCGCTACACCAGCGACCCGCTGTACCAGGGCCGCGGCGTGTACGTCGACGGTGTGAAGATCACGAGCGGGGACGGTGAACTTCTCGATGGCGAGCGAACGCCCGAATCATTTGCCGCAACGGGTTGGAGACTTTCGCGTCGGTGACCCCATCTCGTGCAGGGGCGCCGTACCGTGGCTGTCATGAATTCAACAACCTCTCCAGAACCCACGGGGCCGCTGCTGGTCCGGGTCCGCGCGGTGATGCCCGCGCTGGCGCCGGCCGAGCAGCGGGTGGCGAACGCGGTCCTCGCGGACCCGGGCGGAGTGGCGGCGATGACGATTTCCGAACTGGCCGAGGTGGCGTCCACCTCGGAGACCACGGTCATCCGGTTCTGCAAGCAGATCGGCGTCCCCGGCTATCCGCAGCTCCGCCTGCAGTTGGCGGCCCAGTCGGCGCAGGAGAGCGTCCGCCCGGAGGTCGGCGGGGACATCGAGCCCGGTGACTCGCTGGCCGACGTGGTCGGCAAGGTCGCGTTCGCCGACGAGCGGGCGGTCCGCGAGACCGCCCAGCAGGTCGACGTGGACGCACTGGCGAAGGTCGTCGACGCGGTGGTGAAGGCCTCGCGCGTCGATCTGTACGGTTTCGGCGCCAGCGCTTTCGTCGCGATGGATCTCCAGCAGAAACTGCACCGGATCCGCCGGGTCGCCTTCGCCTGGAACGACGTGCACGTCGCGCTGCCCAGCGCGGCGCTGCTCGGCGACGGCGACGTCGCGATCGGCATCTCGCACACCGGTACGACGGTCGAGGTCGTCGAGGCGCTCGAAGAGGCGGCCAAGCACGGCGCCACCACGGTCGCGGTGACCAACTTCCCGCGCTCGCCGCTGGCGAAGACCGCCGATCTCGTACTGACCACCGCCGCGCGCGAGACGACGTACCGCTCCGGCGCGATGTCGAGCCGGATCGCGCAGCTGACGGTGATCGACTGCCTGTTCATCGGGGTCGCGCAGCAGGTGCTGCCGGACGCCCGGAAAGCGCTCGAGGAGACCGCTTCCGCGGTCCGCGGTCACCGGTTGAAGGGCTCCGAGTAGCAGCTTGTCAAGATTCAACCGAATTGAAAATCCTTCAGTAGAAAACTAACATAATCCCGTGACCTCACCGACCGAGCAGCGCAACCCCCGGACGCTGGCCATCGACGCGGTGGGCACGTCCGAGATCCTCCAGCTGGTCAACAACGAGGACGCCCTGGTCGCCGGGGCTGTCAGCGTGGTGATCCCGGAGCTGACCAAGGCTGTGGACGCCGCCGTCGAGGCGGTCCGTGGCGGGGGCAGGGTGCACTACTTCGGCGCCGGTACGTCGGGACGCCTGGCCGTCCTGGACGCCGCCGAGCTGCTGCCCACGTTCCACGTCCCCGACGGTCTGGTGGTCGCGCACCACGCCGGCGGCATGGAGGCGTTGCTCCGCGCGGTCGAGAACGTCGAGGACTCCGAGGCGGGCGGGGCGTCCGACGCGGCCGCGGTCACCGGTCAGGACCTCGTCATCGGCCTCGCCGCTTCCGGGAGCACGCCGTACGTCGCCGGTGCACTGAAGGCGGCCCGCGCGGCCGGGGCGACGACCGTACTGGTGACCTCGAACCCGGACGCCCCGCTGGCGCCGCTCGCGGACATCGTGATCGCCGCGGACACCGGTCCCGAGGTGATCGCCGGCTCGACCCGGCTGAAGGCCGGAACCGCGCAGAAAATGATTCTGAACGCGTTTTCCACCACGCTGATGATCAAGCTCGGCCGGACCTGGTCGAACCTGATGGTCGACCTGGTCGCCACCAACAAGAAGCTCCGCGGCCGGATGATCCGGATCCTCGGCGAGGCGACCGGCGCCGACGAGGCCGCCTGCGAAACCGCCCTGGCCGCCGCCGACGGCGAGCTCAAGCCGGCCCTCGTCCACCTCCTGACCGGCACGCCGATTCCCGCCGCGCGAGCTGCTTTGGAGGCAGCTCACGGGCGCGTCGCCACCGCACTGGCCGAGCTCGCGTGACCGCTGGCGGGCTGTCGCACGGCTGACCCGTTGCAACCCGCTATCGGTGAAACAACCCGCCAGCCGCCTCAGTCCGCCGGCCGCACCGGCGGACGGAGGACCAGGGTCGCGACGACGCCGGCCATGAAGACGGCCGTGAGCGCGAACGGGATCGGGATCAGCGGATCCAGCAGCACCAGCACCGCGCCGACCGGTACGGCGATGTTCACGACCCGGTCGGCGTTGTCGCGGAGCGCGATCCACCAGATGCCGACGACGAAGATCGCGATCGGGATCGTCACCGTGTAGGAGGCGGCGACCTCGCTCAGCTCGGTGTGATGCGTGATGCTGTCGATCTCCACCTCGATCCCGGCCGAGAACGCGCCGGCCGCGGCGAACACGAAGTAGTGCACATACCCGTACCGCAGCGACCGGCGGAAGGACGTGATCGCGGTGTGGTGCGGCGGCCAGAAGTAGATCCACCACAGCGCGGCCGTGACGACCAGCGTGAGGGCCGAGAGCGCGATCAGCGGACCGAGCGACTCGTGGTCGTGCACCGCCTCGATGATCGCGTTCGCCGAGGCGAGCAGGCTTTCACCGAGCAGGATCAGCGTGAACAGCCCGTACCGCTCGGTGATGTGGTGCGGATGCCATGGCGTCACCCCGCGCCGCTCGGCCACGATCGGGACGGCGAGCTCGGCGATCACGAACACCACCCAGGCGATCACCTGGACCGATCCGGGCATCACCAGCAAGGTCAGCCAGAGCACCTGGACGATCGCGATCCCACCGGCGTAGAACTGCGCCGTCCGCCGGTTGCCGCCCCCGGAACGGGCCGCCCGCAACCACTGCGCGATCATCGCCATGCGCATCACGACGTACCCGATCACGACGACGGTGAAGTCGTGGTCGGCGAAGACCTTCTCGATCCCGGCGGCGAGCACCAGGACGCCGCTCATCTGGACGATCGTGAGGACCCGGTACAGCCAGTCGTCGGTGGCGAACGAGGTGGCGAACCAGGTGAAGTTCATCCACGCCCACCAGATCGCGAAGAACACCATCGCGTACGACAGCACGCCGCTGGTGATGTGCTTCTCGGACAGCGCGTGATGCAACTGCGCGCCCGCGACGCTGACCGCGATCACGAACACCAGATCGAAGAACAACTCCAGCGACGACGCGACCCGACCGGGTTCGTGCGGATCCCTCGGCCGCATCGGCACCAACCGTGAGCGCGTCATCTCTGGCGTCATGGCCCATAGGCTAAACCGAGATGTCGACGGACGGGCGGAGCTCGGCGGCCGCGGCAAGGGCCTCATGGGCCGGGTTGGCGAGGAACTCCTTGATCAGCTGCGCGTCGGCCGGCTGGTCGAGCTGCGGGAGGGCGATCTGCTCGTACACGGCCTGGAACCGCGGCCCCCACCGGCGGGCACCGAGCCGCGCGGTCCGTGAACAGTTGTCGACCATGTACGCGACGTCGCGGGCATGCATGTACGGCAACAACGAATCCACCGCCTCGATCACCGACTCATTGACAATCTCCGACCACGCATGCCCCCGCACCACAAACTCGTCCACCTGCCCCATCATCGTCCCCACAAACACCCCCGCCGTCACCGCATCGATGCCGGCCCCACCGCCCGCCGCAGCACCGCTCGCCCCGCCGCCCCGGGCGTCGCCGGACCCGCCTCCATACCGTACGGTTCGGTATGGAGTGCTCCGGCGGGCGTGGACCGTGGGGCTGTGCGACCACATCGGGCTGCCGCCGATCTGCGTCATCGGCCGGTTGGCGAGCCGCTGCTCGGCCAGGATCACGCTCCGCAGTTCGGTGCCGTCGGCAACCTCGTCGTAGATCTCCGCGACCAGGTCCCGGGCCGGCCGGTACGCCGCCGAGTACGCCCGATCGAACAGGTCGGAGTCCCCCGACGCCGCGCGCACCGCCGGGATACCGTGCTTCGAGATGGTCCGCGCGATCGGTCCGGTGATCGTCTCGGTGGACCGCTCGTACGCCGTCACCGGGTCCGCGCCGGCGATCCGGAAGTACCGGTACAGCGCCTCGACCAGGCCGTGCACCGCACCGAGCAGGATCGCCCGTTCGCCCACGATGTCAGAGTGGTACTCGGCGGACAGCGTGGTCGCGAACGTGTACGGCGACCCGAGCGCGATCGACCACGCGAGGGCCCGGTCCGTACCGTGCCCGTCCGGGTCGGCGTGTACGGCGATGCTCGCGTTGATGCCGGCGCCGTTGACGGTCGCGCCCTGCACGTACAGCCGCCGTACCGAGTCGCCCATCCCCTTCGGGCAGACCGCGATCACCGGATGCCCGGCCGGGAAGTCGCGGCCGAGCTCACGCAGGTAGCCGAGCAGGAAACCGTGGGACAGGCCAATGGTCGCGCCGGGCTTGAGGACCGCGAAGATCTCCTCATGGTGCGCCGCCAGCGCCGCGTCGGCGATCAGCAGGATCACCAGGTCCGCGCTCGCCGCGATCTCCAACCAGTCCCCGAGCGTGCCATCGTCTTCGTTGAACCCGTTCGCACGGGCGTCGTCGAGCGACCGGGACCCCGGCCGCAGTCCGACCGCCACGGTGATCCCGCTACCGGCCAACGAGTCCCGCAGGTTCAGCGCCTGCGCCCGCCCCTGCGGCCCCCACCCGAGCACCCCGATCCGCTCCACCCCGTGCAACGCACTCGGCAGCAACGGGAACAGATCCCGCCCACCCCGCACAATCGCCTCGGCCCCACCCGGAACCGTCATCGACTCAACCCGAAACACCGAACTCTCCATGCCCACCAGTCAACGGTCCGCCGACCTGTTGCAGCAAGCGCAACCTCCGCACCGCACCGTTCCACAATCTGCAACACTGAGCGGATGGCCACGCAATGGCGTCTGGGGATAGGCGATGGGGTCTGGGGACACGCAATTGCTTGTTCCCAGACTCCGCGCCGTATCTCCTGTTCGACCTGCCGCGTGCGGGGCGCGGGTCGGGTCGGCGTACCGAAGAACGGGTAGTGATGGGCGCTTTGTGCGGCGGGCACGCGTGCGCGGTCCCGGTCGAGGGCTGCGCAGGCTCACCACTACCCGTTCTTCGGTAGGCATCGGACTGGATGGAGGACTGGGTGGAGCAGCGGGAGTTGGAGTTGTTCCTGCATTTGGGGCGGTCGTTGAACTACGGGCGGACCAGCCTGGAGTGTCATGTCAGTGCGGCGACGTTGACGCGGACGATTCAGCGGCTGGAGGCGCGGGTCGGGGCGCGGTTGCTGGATCGTGGGCCGCGGGGCGTGGTGCTGACGGCGGAGGGCCGGCGGTTCACGGCGTACGCGGAGCGGGCGCTGGAGCTGTGGGCGGGTTACCGGGCGGGGTCTGCGGAGGATCTGACCGGTGAGCTCCGGATCTTCGCGACCGTGACCGCGTGCCAGACGCTGCTCCCGGAGCTGCTCCGGCCGTTGCGCGAACAGCATCCGCAGCTCCGGCTGGACATCCGCACCGGCGACGCGGCCGCAGCCCTCGCCCGACTCGACGAGGGCGAGGTGGACGCCGCGGTAGCCGGCATTCCGAAGCGCCTCCCGCAGAGCCTGGTGGCCCGCACCGTCGCCGTCACCGACCTAGTCCTCGTCCGCGCCGCCGAGAGGCCGTTGAACGGTCCGCCCAGCACCCCCGGCGGCCGCCCATCAGACAGTCCGCCCGGCACCCCCGCCGGCCGCCCATCAGACAGTCCGGACAGCACCCCCGCCGGCCATCCGTCAGACGGTTCACGCGACGCCCCCGGCGGGCGCTCGTCAGGCGGTCTGCGCGACCCCGACCAGCTGTCAGGTGATTCGCGGGACGCTCTCATTGAGGGTCCGTACGTCGTGCCGGCTCGCGGGCTGGTTCGGGAGAGCGCGTTTCGGTGGTTTCGGAGAATGGGGGTCAAGCCAACGATCGCGGCGGAGCCCGACGGGCACGAGGCGTTGCTTGCCCTGGTGGCGCTGGGGTGTGGCGTCGGCGTCGTACCGCGGCTGGTGCTCGACTCGTCCGCCGTCCGCGATCAGCTCGAGGAACTGCCGGCCGACCTGGAACCGCTCACGATCGGGCTTTGCGCGCGCCGCGCCGACCTGCATCGGCCTTTGGTCGCGGCGCTCTGGGCGCTGCGACCGTAGCGCCCGGCGACAGCTTGGCCGGGACGAGCTGCGGCGGCAGCGGATCGTCGCCCTCGAGCTCGCGGATCAACGAGTCGGTGCCGAGCTGACCCAGCTCCGGACCGGGCGTCCGCATCATCGTCAGCTCGGGGTCCGTCATCGCCGCGGTCTCCGGCACCATCAACAGCGACAACACCGACATGTCCCCCGGTACGTCGTACCCGGCCCGCTTGAGCCCCGACACGACGCCGAGCGCGGCGTACTCGTTCAGCACGAGCACCGCGGTGGTCTCCGGGTGCTGCGCGAGCAACTGCTCCGTCGCCGCCTTCCCCGCCTCGGTCGTGTCCGAACAAGGCACCACCACGATCGGCAGGTCGTACGACGCCGCGACCCGCCGGTACGCCTCCTCTACCCGGACCCACGGGCCGTACGCGTGGAACCGCGGATCGTCCAGATCGCCTGAAATCAAGGCAAGTTGGCGATGCCCGAACGAGTACAGGTGCCGCACAGCGTCCTCGACCGTGGTGTCGAAGTCGATGTCCACGTGCGACAACCCGGCCGGCTCGGTCGTCCGCCCGATCAACGCGAACGGCATCTTGGCACCCTGCAGTACGTCGATACGCGGATCGTCGAGCTGTACTTCCATCAGTACGACGCCGTCCACCAGGCCCTGCCCGAGCAGCTCCCGCAACTCGACGCCGTCGTTGCCGACCGGCCACAGCACCAGGTGGTAGTCCGCCTTGCGAGCCGCCTCGGCCGCGCTGGTGAAGAACTCCGACGTGGACATCCCGAACCGGTGCTCGAGCGCCGGGTAGGCCATCGCGATGATGTGCGTCCGCCGCGACGCCAGCGCCCGGGCGACCAGGTTCCGCTTGTACCCGAGGTCGAGCATCGCCTGCTCGATCCGCGCCCGGGTCGCCGCTGTCACCGGCTTGGTGTCGTTGAGCAGGAACGAGACGGTCGCGATCGAGACCCCGGCACGCTGAGCGACGTCCCGCATCGTAACCATCGATCCTCCAGCGAACCCTTGACAGCGGTGTGACGTAGGGAACATAGTCCTTCAACACCTCAGTTAAGCGGTTTACCGCCCAATGCACAAGCGCGCTGCAGCTTCACTCGTTCCTCGGTTAAACGCTTTGAAGGAGTCAGATGTCATGATCAGCAAGCGGATCGCCGCCGCGCTGGCGGGTGCGACGACGGTGTCGCTCCTGCTGGTCGCCTGCGGCAACAACGGCGGCGGCCAGTCGTCCAGCTCGGGCGGCGACAGCGTCAAGAGCCTCACAATCCTGGACTACTACAACAACGACCCGGACAAGTCCCTGGTCCAGAAGGGCCTCGACAGCTGCGCCACGCAGCTCGGCATCACGATCCAGCGGGAGACGGTGCCTGGTGACACCTTGATCCAGAAGGTGCTGCAGCAGGCCTCGTCGAAGACGCTGCCCGACGTCCTGATGCTCGACAACCCCGACGTCCAGCAGATCGCCGCGACCGGTGCGCTCGCGCCGCTGAACGACCTGGGCCTGAACGCCGACGGTGTCATCAAGGGCATGGTCGACGCGACGTCGTACCAGGGCAAGCTCTACGGGCTCGCGCCGGTGACCAACACGATCGCGCTGTTCTACAACAAGGACATGCTCGCCGAGGCCGGCATCCAGCCGCCGAAGACCTGGGACGAACTGAAGGCCGCGGCCAAGAAGCTCACCAAACCCGGGCGGTACGGGATGGCCTTCAACGCGAACGCCACGTACGAAGGGTCCTGGCAGTTCCTGCCGGCGATGTGGACCAACGGCGGCGACGAGACCGACCTGACCAGCCCGCAGGTGGCCGAAGCCCTGCAGCTGTGGGTGGATCTGGTGAAGGACGGCTCAGCGTCCAAGAGCGTGATCAACTGGACCCAGGGTGACGTCAACGACCAGTTCATGGCGGGTAAGGCTGCGATGATGGTGAACGGGCCGTGGCAGATCCCGGCGCTGAACAAGAACCCCAAGATCAAGTGGGACGTGGTCACGTTCCCGCTGAACAAGCCGGACCAGACGCCGGTCGCGCCGCTCGGCGGTGAGGCCTGGACGGTCCCGCTGAACAAGGACCAGGCCAAGGAGCAGAAGGCCGCGGACTTCGTGAAGTGCCTGAACTCGGACGCGAACGAGCTGGCCTGGGCGAAGGCCCGGTACACGCTCCCGACCAAGCTCTCGCTGCTCGACGAGTACGCCAAGGAAGTGCCGTCGATGAAGGCCTTCGCCGAGCAGGTCAAGACCGCCCGCGCGCGGACCGGCAAGCTGGGCGACAAGTGGCCGGACGCCGCGAAGGTGATCTACCAGGCGATCCAGCTGGCGCTCACCGGCAAGGCCACGGCCCAGGACGCCTTCAAGCAGGCCTCCGGCGGCTGATAGCTGATGGTGACGCTCACACGTACGAGGGTGGCCGGCCGCGCGAAGGTGCGCGGCCGGCACCACCGGGGCGAGAGCCTGACCAAGGTGCTGTTCGTGCTGCCGGCCGCGCTGGCGATGCTGGCGCTGTTCGGCTACCCGGTGGTGAAGAACCTGCTGATGAGCCTGCAGGACTACGGGCTCAAGACGTTCTTCACCGGCGTCGCGCCCTGGGTCGGGCTGCAGAACTACAAGACGGTCGTGACCGACAAGCTGTTCTCGGACGCGATGCTGAACACCGCGCTGTTCACGGTCGGCTCGATCGCCTTCCAGTTCGCGATCGGTCTCGGGCTCGCACTGTTCTTCCGGAATCGTTTTCCGCTCAGCGGCGTACTCCGGTCGTTGCTGTTGCTGCCGTGGTTGCTGCCGCTGATCGTGTCGAGCGCGACCTGGCGGTCGATTCTCGAGCAGGACAGCGGCATCCTGAACCGGACGCTGCAAGCCCTGCACGTCATCAACGATCCCGTGCCGTGGCTGAACTCGCCGTCGGTCGCGCTGATCGCGGTGATCGGCGTGAACATCTGGATCGGCATCCCGTTCAACGTGACTCTGCTGTACTCCGGTCTGGCCGAGATCCCGGACGAGCTGTACGAGGCCGGCCAGCTGGACGGCGCGACCGGGTGGCGCGCGTTCCGGTACATCACCTGGCCGAACCTGCGCTCGGTCGCGAGCGTGCTGCTGATGCTCGGCGTCGTCTACACGATCAAGGTCCTGGACATCATCCTCGGCCTGACCGGCGGCGGTCCGGCGAACGCGACCCAGACGCTGGCGACCCAGTCCTACCAGAAGTCGTTCGTGGACTTCCGGTTCGGCCAAGGCGCGGCACTGTCCAACATCCTGATCGCGATCTCGTTCGTGTTCGCGATCTTCTACCTCCGCGGCACCCGTCGCGCCGTCGATGAGTAAGGGGAGTGCGATGCGACGTACGGCGTACACCGTCATCGGCGTGCTGATCCTGTGCGTGATGCTGTTCCCGGTCTACTGGATGGTGAACGCCTCGCTGCAGCCGTCCGGGAACACGCTGACCGCCGGCTTCCTGCCCTTGCATCCGACGTTCTCCGGCTACAAGCGCGCGCTCGACGAGCAGGGCGGCAACCTGGTCACGAGCATGATCATCGCGGCCGGGACCGTGGTACTGAGCCTGGCGATCGCGACCCCGTGTGCGTACGCGCTCTCGCAGTTCCGGTCCCGCTGGGTGTCGATCGGGTTGCTGGCGATCCTGATCTCGCAGATGATCCCCGGGATCGTGATCGCGAACGCGCTCTACACGGCCTACGAACGGATCGGGCTGCTGAACTCGATCCCGGGCCTGATCATCGCGAACTGTGCGAGCGGGATCCCGTTCGCGATCCTGATCCTGCGCTCGTTCATGCTCTCGTTGCCGCCGTCGCTGGTGGAGGCGGCCCGGGTGGACGGCGCCGGGCTGTTCCGGGCGTTCGTGGCGATCGTGCTGCCGATCAGCAAGAACTCGCTGATCACCGCCGGACTGTTCAGTTTCCTGTTTTCCTGGAGCGATTTCCTGTTCGCGCTGACGCTGACCACCAAGGGCGGCGTGCGGCCGGTGACGCTCGGGATCTACCAGTACCTCGGCACCCAGGTGCAGAACTGGAACGCGGTGATGGCGACCGCGGTGCTCTCGGCGGTCCCGGCCATCGTGCTGCTGGTCGCCGCGCAGAAGTACATCGCCGCCGGCGCCATCGGCGGAGCCGTCAAATAGACCACCCGAATACTTATTGGGGATACCAACAATGAACGTACTTGTCTGGGGCGAGAACCGGCACGAGCAGGTCGAGCCGCATGTCCGGGAGATCTATCCCGACGGGATGCACGAGACCATCGCGGCCGGCATCGCCGAGAACCTTCCCGACGCCAAGATCTCGACCACGACACTGGACGAGCCCGAGCACGGCCTGACCGAGGAGGTGCTGGCGCAGACCGACGTACTGGTCTGGTGGGGCCACGCCGCGCACGGCGAGGTCGACGACAAGGTGGTCGACCGCGTGTACCAGCACGTGCTGTCCGGCATGGGCCTCGTCGTGCTGCACTCCGGCCACTGGTCGAAGATCTTCGGCAAGCTGATGGGCACCACCTGCACGCTCCGCTGGCGCAGCGAGCGCGACCGCGAGCTGGTCTGGACGGTCAACCCGACGCACCCGATCGCGCAGGGCGTGCCGCACCCGATCGTGATCGAGCAGCAGGAGATGTACGGCGAGTTCTTCGACATCCCGGTACCGGACGAACTGATCTTCGTCTCCTCGTTCTCCGGCGGCGAGGTGTTCCGTTCCGGCTGCACGTTCCGCCGCGGACACGGGAAGATCTTCTACTTCTCCCCCGGCGACCAGGACTACCCGGTGTACCACCACAAGGATGTCCGTAAGGTGATCGCGAACGGTGTCCAGTGGGCCCGTACGGACCTGCCGAAGCGGGCCCTGCCGACGCTGCTGCGCTACGAGACCGACGATTTCTTCAACGGACACGGGTACACCGGTCCCATCGAGGAGCCTGCCGATGCCTGAACCCCTACGCCTGGTGCAGGCCGGAGCCGGCGGCATGGGCCGCGCCTGGCTCCGCACCATCGCGGCCAACACTTCCGTGCAGCTGGTCGGGCTCGTCGACCTGGACGTCGACGTGGCGCGTGCCGCGGCAGACGAACACGGCTACCACGACGTACCGGTCGCCACCTCGATCGACGAACTGGATGTCGAGTTCGAGGCTCTGATCGACGTGACTGTGCCGGTGGCGCATCCGACGGTCAGCGTGGAAGCGTTGCTGCGCGGAGTCCCGGTACTGTGCGAGAAACCGCTGGCGGAAACGGTCCGCGAGTGTCTGCAGATGGCGGCCGCGTCCGAGGTCAGCGGCAAGTTGTTGATGGTCTCGCAGTCGCGGCGGTACTTCCGGGCCGTGGAGGCGTTCCGCAGGCAGCTCGCCGAGCTCGGGCCGGTCGGGACGCTGTCGTGCGAGTTCTACAAGGCGCCGCACTTCAGCGGCTTCCGCGAGCGGATGGCGGAGCCGTTGCTGGTCGACATGGCGATCCACCAGTTCGACCTGTCCCGCAAGCTGATCGGGTCCGAGCCGGTCTCGGTGTACTGCGACTCGTACAACCCGTCCTGGAGCTGGTTCGACGGCAACGCGGCGGCGTCCGCGATCTTCACCTACGCCGACGGGACACGTTTCACCTTCGCGGGCAGCTGGTGCGCGCCCGGGCTCGAGACGTCCTGGAACGGTCGCTGGCGGGCCAGTACGGCCGGCGGTACGGCGACCTGGGACGGCGACAACGCCCCGGTCGCGGAACCTGATGTACCCGCGCCGCTCGGTGACGAACCCGAGGAGATCGCCGGTTCGCTGGTCGAGTTCGTGAACGCGGTCCGCACCGGGACGAAGCCGCAGTCCGAGGTGCACTCGAACGTCGTCAGCATCGCGATGGTCGAGGCCGCCGTACGGTCCGCCGACACCGGCGTACCGGTGCGGATCGCCGACATCGTCACCGACGCCTACACCGAGGCACTCTCCACCACCCAGAACCCCGACCTCCTCGCGGCCCTCAAGTCCTGGGGCGACCCGTTGGCCGTCCTCGGCCTGTCCTGACCGCAAGCCGCGCCGCTCCGCGGAACTCGAGGCGGCGCGGCCCGCGGAGGTGGACTAGCTGGGGCGGGGGGCTGGTGGGGTGGTGGAGCGGGCCAGGCGGATTGTTGGTTTGGGGACCTGGTAGGTGGTGGGCTCGGCGCCCTGGATCACGTTGAGGATTGCCTCGCCGACGATCATGCCCAAGCCGTGTACGTCGACCGTGACGACGCTCAGCGGTGGCGTGGCCAGTCGCGCCACCGCAGTGTCGTCCCAGGCAATGACGGACAGCTGGTCCGGGACCGCGAAGCCGAGCTCGCGCGCCGCGGCCAGGCCGCCGATCGCCATCAGGTCGTTGTCATAGACAACTGCCGTCGGGACTCGGCTGCCGGTCAGCAGCTGCTTGGTCGCGTCCCGCCCGGAGTCCTCCGAGTAGTCGCCCTCGATCACCCGCGCCTGCACGTCGTGCTCCGCGCAGGTCTCCATGAACGCGTCGTCGCGCGCCTGGCAGTGCAGCATGTCCCGCGGCCCGCTGACCCGCGCGATGTCGCGATGCCCGAGCCGCGCGAGCGCCCGGACCGCCGCGCGAGCACCCTCGGCATTGTCGACCAGTACGTTCGTGATCGGCACCTCGAGCTCCGGGCCGCCCAGCAGCACGGCCGGTACGCCGAGCCGCTGCAACTCGTCCAGCCGCGGGTCCGAGGTCCGCAGATCGACCATCACGATGCCGTCGACGTACCGGTTGGCGACCCAGCGCTGCCAGGTCTCGATCTCGCCGCGGATGTCCGCCGCGAACTCGATCAGCAGGCTGCAGCCGCGCCCGGCGAACACTTCCTCGATGCCTTGGACGACGTCGGCCATGAACGGCTCCATCCCGAGCAGCCGCCCGGGACGCGCCAGTACCAGCCCAGCGATCCGCTCATGCATACACTGCCCTCCAAGGCCATCGAAGCCACTATATTCACAGACCTAACAAACTCGACAGATTGCGGATGTCCCGATGCAGCAGGTCAGCGACGCGTCGTACGCACCGGGTTACGACCCGGCCCCGACGAACAGCCGCGCCCTCATTGTGGACAGCATCCGCTCCGCGGGCACGGTCAGCCGGGTGGAACTCACGCAGATCACCGGCCTGACCGCCCCCTCGGTCACCACGCTGGTCCGCCGGCTGATCGACGACGGGCTGGTCGACGAGGCCGGCCGCGGCTCGTCCACCGGCGGCAAGCCGCGCACGATGCTGCGGATCCGCGCCGCCGCCCGGTACGTCGTCGGCGTGCACCTGAGCCCCGACAGCGTGACGTACGTGCTCGTCGACTACGCCGGCGGGGTGGTGGCGCGCTGGCGGCGGGACGGGCCGGGCGACGAGAGCGATCCGGAGCAGGTCGTTGCCCGGATCGCCACCGAGACCACCGAGTTGATCGAGCGGGCCGGCGTCGATCCGGCGCTGATCCTCGGGCTCGGCTTCGTCTGCCCGGGCCCGCTGATCCGCAACCGCGGCGTCACCTCCGCCCCGCCGAGCATGGCGAACTGGGTCGACTTCCCGATCCACCAGCGCCTGGAGGAGCGGCTCGGACTGCCCGCGCTGCTCGAGAACGACGCAACCGCGGCCGCCGCCGGTACCAGGCTCACCACAAGGCATGACGTCTCGGTGATGGCCGGGTTGTTCATGAGTGAGGGCATCGGCTCGGGGCTCCGGCTGAACGGGAACGTCTACCAGGGCGCGCACGGCAACGCGGGCGAGGTCGGGCACATCTGCGTGCAGATCGGCGGCCCGCAGTGCTGGTGCGGGAGTACGGGCTGCCTGGAGGCGATCGCCGGTCCGGCCACGGTCGTCGCGAAGGCCCGGGCCGCGGGCCTCGACCTCGGGTCTCAGCGCCGTACCGGGGTCGCGGCGTTCGCCGCCATCGCCCGGCTCGCACTCACCGGGGACTCGCGGGCCGAGGCGATCCTGCGCGACTCGGCGTCCTGGCTCGCGCTCGGCGCGCAGACGATCACGAACATGTACGACGTCCAGCTGCTCGTGCTGACCGGTCCGGCGTTCGCCGTGGCGGGGACGATCTACCTGCCGATCATCCAGGAACGGATCATGAGCTCCGCGTTCGGGCGGGCCGTGAACACCGAAGTGGTGCTGGACGAGCGCGGGCACGACGCGGCCGCGATCGGCGCGGCGCTGATGATGCTGCGCTCCGAGCGCGCGATCTCTGCCTGACTTCGACCCTGCCTCCGGCCCTCGATCTGGCTCTCGATCTGACCCAGCAAACCCTTTCCCTCGCACATGTCTGTCGAAATCGTTACCACGCCGACCTCTTGCGCCTTCTTTGTTAGGCGAACTAAGTTACGGCCAGCTTCCCTGGCGGTGCCGGGTGACGCGTTCGAAGACCGCGTTGGAAAGGAATCAACCTTATGCTCCGCAACCCGACGAAACGCCCGCGCGTGCGACGCCTGGTGAGCGCCGCTGCCGCCGGGACGGCCCTCGCCCTGCTGCTCGCCGCCTGCAACGGCGCAGCGACCGCCAATCAGGGCACCTCCAAGGACGCCTCGATCACGGTCGCGGCCGGCGACATCACCACCGAGAACTTCAACCCGTTCAGCAGTACGGCGCTGCAGCCGACGCTGGGCGTCATCTACGAGCCGTTGTACTGGTACAACTTCGCGAAGCAGTCCGAGCCCACGCCCGTACTCGCGACCGGCTTCTCCTGGAACGCCGCCGGCACCGAGCTCACGATCAAGACCCGCCACGACGTGAAGTGGAACGACGGCCAGCCGTTCACCGCGAAGGATGTCGCCTTCACGTTCAACCTGGTCGCCAAGACACCCGCGCTGAACCCGTCCGGCCTCGCCGCGACGGCGAAGGCCACCTCCGACGACACCGCCGTACTGACGTTCAAGACGAAGTCCCTGATGCAGGAGCCGGCCGTGCTCGCCAACCAGGCGATCGTGCCCGAGCACATCTGGAAGGACATCAAGGACCCGACCACGAACCTCAACAAAAACCCTGTCGGCACCGGCCCGTTCAAGGTGAAGTCATTCACGCCGCAGAGCTTCGTACTGACCAAGAACGACCAGTACTGGGAGGCGGGCAAGCCGACCATCAAGGAGGTCCGCTACCTCCCGGTGGCTTCCGCGGACGCCGCAAGCGCGGCCCTGGTCGCGGGCAAGGTCGACTGGGCCAGCGCATACCTGCCGGGTATCGACAACATCATGAAGTCCGGCAAGAACCTGACCTACGTCAACACCCCGGTGATGACGACGGTCATCGTGACCTGCTCCAACGCGGCCCTCGGATGCACCGGTCCGCAGACCGATCCTGCCGTACGCAAGGCGATCTACCTGGCGATGAACCGCGAGCAGCTGGCGAAGCTGGCCGGCGGTGGTGTCGCGGGCGTCGGCTCGCCGACCATGCTGCTCCCGGGCCGCGACGACAACTGGATCGCGGACGCCGCGACGGCGAAGCTCCCGCAGAGCGCCGACACGGACGCGGCGAACAAGGCTCTCGACGCGGCCGGCTGGGTCAAGGGCAGTGACGGCGTACGGGCGAAGGACGGCAAGCGGCTGTCGCTGACTGTGCAGACCGTCACCGGGTGGAGCGACTACATCCTGATCAACGACACCCTCAAGCAGCAGCTGGCCGCCGTCGGCATCGAGCTCAAACCGAGCCAGGTGTCCTGGAACGAGTGGAACGCCGCGCAGACCAACGGCAAGTTCCAGCTCTCGCTGGACTCGGTCGGGCTCGGCGCGTCCACCAACCCGTACTTCACCTACAACAACAAGCTCGCCACCACGAACACCGCACCGGTCGGCAAGAGCGCCTCGGCCGGTAACCAGTCCCGCTTCTCCAACCCGGCCGTCGACGCGGCCCTCACGGCGGCCGCCGGGACCACGGACCAGGCCGCGCAGAAGGCGGAGTACGCGAAGATCCAGAGCATCATCGAGGACCAGCTGCCGTACATCCCGGTCTACGTGAACTCGATGCTGACCGAGTTCAACACCTCGCGCGCGACCGGCTGGCCGACCAAGGACAACCTGTACGTGCTGCCCGCCGCCTGGAAGGCGTGGGATGCCGGGATCGTGCTCAAGACGATCAAGCCCGCCAGCTGATGCGCTACCTGCTCCGGAAACTCACCTTCTACGTGGCCGCGCTCTGGGCGGCGCTGACGCTGAACTTCCTGATTCCCCGGCTGATGCCGGGGAACCCGGTCGATCTCATGCTGTCGAAACTCGCCACCAAGGGCCCGGTCACGCCGACGACCCGGGCAGCGATCCAGGCGTTGCTCGGTACCGACACCAGCTCGTCGCTCTGGACGCAGTACTGGCGCTACCTGCACCACCTGGCCACCGGCGACCTCGGTACGTCGATCGCGTACTTCCCGGCGCCGGTGTCCCAGGTGATCGGGCAGACGCTGCCGTGGACGGTCGGGCTGATCGGGATCGCGACGGTGATCTCGTTCGCGGTCGGGATCCTGCTCGGCCGCGCGGCCGGCTGGCGGCGTGGCTCGTGGATCGACAACCTCATCCCGTTCACCACGATGCTGCAGTCGGTGCCGTATTTCTGGCTCGCGCTGCTGCTGCTCTTCCTGCTCGGGAGCACGTGGCCGGTCTTCCCACTGAGCGGCGGGTACGACGTGTACTCCGTGACGCCCGGCTGGAGCCTGCCGTTCGCGCAGTCCGTGCTGTACCACGGCGCGCTGCCGGCGCTGACGATCGTGATCTCGTCGATCGGCGGCTGGATGCTCGGGATGCGGAACATGATGGTGTCCACGCTGTCCGAGGACTTCGTGGTGACCGCGGAGGCGAAGGGCCTGACCCCGCGCCGGATCCGGTCCCGGTACGTGGCCCGGAACGCGATCCTGCCATCGGTGTCCGGGTTCGCGATCTCGCTCGGGTTCGTGGTCGCCGGGTCGATCGTGACCGAGGCGGTGTTCTCCTACCCGGGCATCGGTTCCGCGCTGTTGCTTGCTGTCGGCAACAACGACTACGCCTTGATGCAGGGCGTCTTCCTGATCATCACGCTGGCCGTGCTCGGCGCGAACCTGCTCGTCGACCTGCTGTACGGCGTCATCGACCCGCGCACGCGTGCGCGCTCCTGAGGAGGGCTCATGGCCATCACCACTGAAGGGGCCGCGCAGGTCGCCTCGGCGGACGGCCCGTCGCCGGTCGCGCAGACCCGGCGCCGGCTGCCGCCGATGACCCTCAAGCTCGCCGTCGGCCTGACGATCGCCGGCGTGATCGTTCTGTTCGGCGTGCTCGGCCCGTTCCTCGTCGGCAATCCGTCCACCGTCCGCGACATCGGGCTGACCGGTCCGGGGAACGGCTTCCTGCTCGGTACCACGCAGAGCGGGCAGGACGTGTTCGCGCAGCTCGCGTACGCCACCCGCGGCTCGCTCATCATCGGCGTCGTGGTCGGCGCGATCACGCTGCTGCTGTCGTCGTTCTTCGGCGTCGTCGGCGCGTTCGTCGGCGGCTCGACGGACGAGGCGTTCTCCCTGTTCACCAACATCATGCTGGTGATCCCGGGCCTGCCGCTGGTGATCGTGATCTCCAGCTACGTACCGAACAAGTCGATCTGGCTGGTGGCCGCCGTACTCGCGATCACCAGCTGGGCCGGATCGGCCCGGGTCCTGCGCGGGTTCACGCTCAGCGTGCGCAGCCGGGACTATGTGCTGGCGGCAAGGATCGGCGGCGAGAAACGCTGGCGGATCCTGGCCGTGGAGATCCTGCCGAACCTGATCCCGCTGCTCGCCTCGCAGGTGGTGTTCGCGGTGATCTTCGCGATCCTCGGCGAGGCCGGACTGTCGTTCCTCGGGCTCGGCGCGTCCGGGTCGTTCACCTGGGGCACGATGCTGTTCTACGCGCAGAACGGGCTGGCGCTTCGGCTCGGCGCCTGGTGGTGGTTCGCGCCGCCGGGGTTGGCGATCGCGCTGTTCGGCGCGGCGCTGTCGCTGATCAACTTCTCGATCGACGAAATCATCAATCCGAAGCTGCGCTCGCAGACCCGAGCCGAGCGCAACACCTGGAGCGTGAAGCCGTGAGTGTGCTCAGCATCGAGAACCTCAGCATCGACTACCTCGCCGAGACAACGGTGCACGCCGTCCGCGAAGTCTCGCTGACCTTGGAACGGGGTGAGATCCTCGGGCTCGCAGGAGAAAGCGGTTGTGGAAAGTCCACACTGGCGTACGCGATCACCCGGCTGCTGAAGCCGCCGGCGCGGATCACCAGCGGCCGGGTACTGTTCTCGTCCCGCGAGGGGTACGACATCGACCTGTCGTCGCTGACCGGCGACGACCTGCGGGCGTTCCGCTGGGACAAGATCGCGATGGTCTTCCAGGGCGCGATGAACTCGCTCAATCCGGTACTGCGGATCTTCGAACAGCTCGAGGACGTGTTCATCACGCACCGGCCGGAAATCGGCAAGGTCGAGCGCCGGCTGCGGTGCGGCGAACTGCTCGAACGCGTCGGCGTCGACCGCGACCGGCTCCGCGCGTACCCGCACGAGCTGTCCGGCGGGATGCGGCAGCGGGTGATGATCGCGATGGCGCTCGCGCTCGAGCCGCAGGTACTGATCATGGACGAGCCGACGACGGCGCTCGACGTGGTCGTCCAGCGGGAGATCCTGCGCGAGATCACCCGGCTGCGGTCCGAGCTCGGGTTCGCGGTCGTGTTCATCACCCACGACCTCCCGCTGCTGCTGGAGATCAGCGACCGGATCGCGGTGATGCGCGACGGGGTGATCGTCGAGCTCGACGACGCGCTGACGCTGTACACCAAGCCGCAACACCCGTACACGAAGCAATTGCTGTCGTCGTTCCCCAGCCTGACCGGCGAACGCGGCGCCTTTGTCCGCACCGGCATCGAGGAGCCAGTATGAGTGCGCTCGAGATGCGCTCAGTTGTGAAGGAGTACCGGCTGCGCAACGGGCTGCGTACGACCAGGCTGCGTGCGGTCGACGAGGTCAGCTTCGAGCTACAGCCCGGCCGTACGATCGCACTCGTCGGGCAGTCCGGCTCGGGCAAGTCGACGATCGCGAAGCTCCTGCTGCAACTGGAGCGCCCCACGTCCGGCGAGATCCTGGTGGACGGCGAGCCGATGCAGTACCGCGGCGCGGCGGCAGCGACGTACCGCAAGGCCGTCCAGATGGTCTTCCAGGACCCGTTCGCGTCGTTGAACCCGTACCACTCGATCGCCCACCACCTGGCGCGGCCGGTGAAACTGCACCACCCGGCGTTCACCCGTTCGCAGGTCGACGAACGCGTACTGGAGCTCCTCCGCCGAGTCCGCCTCGACGAGTCGTACGCCCACCGCAAACCCCACGAACTCTCCGGCGGTCAACGCCAACGCGTCGCCATCGCCCGAGCCCTGGCCCCCGAACCGGCCATCCTGGTCGCCGACGAACCGGTCTCGATGCTCGACGTCTCGATCCGCCTGGGTGTCCTGAACCTCCTGGCAACCCTGCAACGCGAGGAAAACCTAGGAGTCCTCTACATCACCCACGACCTGGCCACCGCCCGCCACTTCAGCGACGAAATCATGGTCCTCTACCAAGGCCAGGTAGTAGAACAAGGCCCCGCCGACGCCGTGATCCTCAACCCCCAACACGAATACACCAAACTGTTAGCCGAAGCCGCCCCAGCCCCCGAACGCCGCCTCGCCCAACTGCGGCCGTAAACGAGAAGTGCGCCGGAGAGAGTCTCTCCGGCGCACTTTGGTTTGTTCAGAGTTT
Source organism: Kribbella jejuensis (assembly GCF_006715085.1). NCBI lineage: Bacteria > Bacillati > Actinomycetota > Actinomycetes > Propionibacteriales > Kribbellaceae > Kribbella > Kribbella jejuensis. The sequence continues at coordinate 2,096,525 of NZ_VFMM01000001.1, forward strand.
TAGGGAGGTGGCGACTACTTCGGCCAGGGAGTGGGCTATTTCGTGGGCGGTGTCGGAGGACTCTGCTTCGACCATGACGCGGACCAGGGGTTCGGTGCCGGATGGTCGGAGGAGGACTCGGCCGGTGTCGCCCAGGCGGGTGGTTGCCTCGGCGACGGCGGTCTGGACCGTGGGGTCCGTGCCAGCGCGGTTCTTGTCGACGTTCTTCACGTTGACGAGGACCTGTGGGAGGCGGGTCATCGCGCCGGCCAGGTCGGCCAGGGTCTTGCCGGTCTGGGCTACCCGGGCCAGCAGGTTGACCGCCGTCAGGGTGCCGTCGCCGGTGGTGGCGTGGTCGGACAGGATGACGTGGCCGGACTGCTCGCCGCCGAGCTTGTGGCCGCCGGCTTTCATTGCCTCGAGCACGTACCGGTCGCCGACCTTGGTCTGCTCTACCGCGATCTGCTCCCGGACCATCGCCTGGACGAAGCCCAGGTTGCTCATCACGGTCGCGACCACGGTGTCGTTCGACAACCGGCCGCTGTCTCGCATCGCCAGCGCCAGGATCGCGAGGATCTGGTCGCCGTCGACGAGCTCGCCGTTCGCGTCCACCGCCAGGCAGCGGTCCGCGTCGCCGTCGAGTGCGATCCCGACGTCCGCGCGGTGCCCGACGACCTCACGCTGCAGACCCTCGATGTGGGTGGATCCGCAGTTCAGGTTGATGTTCAGCCCGTCCGGCGCGGCGGCGATCGTGATCACCTCGGCGCCCAGGCGGCGCAGCGCCTCCGGAGCGGTCTGCGAGGCGGCACCGTTCGCGCAGTCGATGACGACCTTCAGCCCGTCGAACCGGTTCGGGGCCGAGCGGACCAGGTGCGAGACGTACGTCTCGAACCCCTGCCCGTCGTCGGTCACCCGGCCGACGGTCGCCCCGGTCGGACGCTGCCACTCCTCGCCCATCCGGGCCTCGATGGCGTCCTCGATCACGTCGTCGAGCTTGATCCCGCCGCGGGCCAGGAACTTGATGCCGTTGTCCGGCATCGGGTTGTGGCTGGCGGACAGCATCACGCCGAGGTCGGCACCGGTCGAACCGGTCAGGTACGCGACGGCCGGGGTCGGCAGTACGCCGAGCCGGACGACGTCGACGCCGGCGCTGGCCAGACCGGCCACCACGGCGGCTTCCAGGAACTCACCACTGGCACGCGGATCCCGGCCCACAACGGCGCGCGGCCGGTGCCCTTCGAAGGCACCGGCCTCGCCGAGTACGTGAGCTGCCGCGACCGAGAGGTCGAGCGCCAGCTCCGCGGTCAGGTCCACGTTCGCCAGGCCACGGACTCCGTCCGTGCCGAACAAACGCCCCATCAGATGATCAGCGCTTGCTGTACTGAGGCGCCTTACGGGCCTTCTTGAGACCGGCCTTCTTGCGCTCCTTGATCCGCGCGTCGCGGGTGAGCAGACCGGCCTTCTTCAGACCCGGGCGGTTCGCCTCGAGGTCCGCCGCGTTCAGGCAGCGGGCCACGCCGAGCTGCAGCGCACCGGCCTGGCCGGTGATGCCGCCGCCGTTGATCCGGGCGATCACGTCGTACGAGCCCTCCAGGCCCGCGACGACGAACGGCTCGTTCACGTGCTGCTGGTGGACCTTGTTCGGGAAGTAGACGTCGAGGTCCTTCCCGTTGATCTTCCACTTGCCGGTGCCCGGGACGATCCGCACGCGGGCGACGGCCTCCTTGCGGCGACCAGTGGCGCCCGCCGGGTTGATGACCGCGACCCGACCCGTCTCGGCGCGCTGCTCCGGAGCCGGGTTGGTCTCGGAGGTGTAGGCGACCGGGCCCTCGCTGTCGATGGGGACCTCGGGGTCGAACTCTTCGGTCTCGGTGGTGATGTCGCTCACGCTGTGAATCCTCGTTTACCTGGTTCGTCGATCGCTTACTGGGCGATCTGGGTGATCTCGAACGGCTTCGGCTGCTGGGCCGTGTGCGGGTGCTCCGGACCGGCGTACACCTTCAGCTTGGTGAGCAGCTTCCGGCTCAGGCGGTTCTTCGGCAGCATGCCCCAGACGGCCTTCTCGACGGCCTTACGCGGGTCCTTGTCGAGGATCTCGCCGATCGGCGTCGCGGTCAGACCACCCGGGTGGCCCGAGTGGCGGTAGGCCAGCTTGTCGGTCCGCTTGGTGCCGGACAGGGCCACCTTGGAGGCGTTGACGACGACAACGAAGTCGCCACCGTCCACGTGCGGGGCGAACGTCGGCTTGTGCTTGCCGCGCAGCAGGGTTGCGATCTGGACGGCGAGCCGACCGAGCGTGACGTCGGTGGCGTCGATCACGTGCCACTCACGAGTGACGTCAGCAGGCTTCGGGCTGTACGTGCGCACGGTCGTTGACCTTCGTTTCTCAGAGGTTGACTAGAACTGGACGTCGGCGAGCGGTCAGCCGACAAGACGAGTGTCTGTACTGGACCTGATACGCACAACAGCAGCCCAGAATACCGGCGACGGCGGGCGCGGGTCAAAGTGAGCCGAACCGCCGAACCGACCCCGGCTTGGAAGGAGCTGAGGACCGCACTAGTTTAGCGGTGAAGATTGCAGTCCAGACCCGCGTCCCGCCGGCTGATCTACCCTCATTCATCCAGGCGATGACGCCAGCTTCCGAAGAGGGCATCGTGACCGAACAGTCGCTCACCGTCCGGGACAACCGGACCGGCAAGGACTACGACCTTGCCATCACCGATGGCACCATCCGTGCCGCAGATCTCAAGCAGATCAGTGCAACCGACGGCGACGGTGGCCTGGCCACCTACGACCCGGGCTTCGTCAACACCGCCTCGACGCGGTCCGCCGTCACCTTCATCGACGGCGACAAGGGCATCCTCGAGTACCGCGGGTACCCGATCGAGCAGCTCGCCGAGCAGTCCAACTACCTCGAGGTCGCGTATCTGCTGGTGAACGGCTCGCTGCCGAACAAGGCGGAGTACGAGGCCTGGGCGCACGACGTGACGTATCACACGTTCGTGCACGAGAACCTGAAGACCTTCATGCAGGGCTTCCGGTACGACGCCCACCCGATGGGCATGCTGCTCGCCTCGGTGGGCGCGCTGTCGACGTTCTACCCGGAGTCGCGAGAGATCTTCAACGAGGAGTCCCGGGCGCTGCAGATCCGTCGGCTGATCGCGAAGATGCCGACGCTCGGCGCGTTCGCGTTCCGGCACGCGCAGGGCAAGCCGTACGTCTACCCGGACAACGAGCTGAGCTACGCGGCCAACTTCCTCTCGATGCTGTTCAAGATGAGCGAGCCGAAGTACGCCGCCGACGACCGGCTGGTGCGGGCGCTGGAGATCCTGTTCATCCTGCACGCCGACCACGAGCAGAACGCGTCCACCAACGCGGTCCGGGCGATCGGCTCCACCCAGGTCGACCCGTACAGCGCGGTCACCGGCGGGATCGCGGCGCTCTACGGCCCGCTGCACGGCGGCGCCAACGAGGCGGTGCTGAAGATGCTCCGCCGGATCGGCACCATCGACAACGTGCCGGCCTTCATCGAGGGCGTGAAGAACGGCGAAGAGCGGCTGATGGGCTTCGGCCACCGCGTCTACAAAAACTATGACCCGCGCGCCAAGATCATCAAGAAGGCCGCCGACGACGTCTTCGAGGTCACCGGCATCAACCCGCTGCTGAAGATCGCCGTCGAACTGGAGAAGATCGCGCTCGAGGACGAGTACTTCGTCTCCCGCAAGCTCTACCCGAACGTCGACTTCTACTCCGGCCTGATCTACGAGGCCCTGCAGTTCCCCCCGGAGATGTTCACCGTCCTGTTCGCCATCCCCCGCACCTCCGGCTGGCTCGCCCAGTGGCTCGAGATGCTCGGCGACACCGACCAGAAAATCGCCCGCCCCAAACAGATCTACACCGGCGCCCGAGGCGTCCAGTACGTCCCCATGGGCGACCGCTGACCCGCTCACCCCACAGCCGCCGCGAACCCACCGTTCCGCGGCGGCTGTTCCTTTGCAGACACCTGTAAAAGGACACCGCTTCGCGCCGGGCTGTTTCCCGTTGCGGACACCCGTAAAGGACACCGCTTCGCGCCGGGCTGTTTCCCGTTGCGGACACCCGTAAAGGACACCGCTTCGCGGCGGCTGCCTCATCGGCCGCCTCCGGCGGCATGCGCGAACCGCCGACGCCGCCCGACCGCACCGGCGCCAGACGACCGACCTCCGATCAGACCGCCACGTGTGCCGAGAGGTCTCGTAGCGCAACAAGCCGCAGGCGCGAAAACTGGGCCCAAGGACCGGTGTCGGACCGATCCCCACCGACGCCGCTGCCTCCTCGCCTGCGCCCGGCCCCCACCGGAGACGCCGTCGAGCTCCGCACCCCGACGTCCTCGAGCCCTGCCGGCCTCGCCCCGCCGCCAAGGTCTCCGCCCCCGGGGGCCGTCGAGATCTCGGCCGCTGGCGGAGTGTTCATTGGCCAGCCTGAAGCAGCTAACAATGCAGCTAAGTGTCCGGACGTACAGTCAGAAAAGAGCAATCCATGTCCACGACGCGCAGGCGGACGCGTTCTGCGAATTCCTTACACCCCGCAGCACGAAGGGCCGCAGGAAGATCGGCTGCACCGGACCTCCGAAACCAGTAGGTCATCTGCTTCACGATGACCTTCTCCATCAACGAGGGTGCAGACGCCTCGACGATGCAGAAGAACTCATCGGGATGCAGCGGCTCGTACGGCAGCGCGTCGAGCTGCTCCTCAGGCATCTTGTGCCATCCGCCGTCGACGGTAAGCAGTACCCCTGCACCACAGGCCCTCACCGCGGCGTCGACATGGGCGTCGCCCGCATCAGCTCCCTCGAAGGTTCCATCCACGGTGTATTCGTCCACGCGCTCGTCAATGTTCGCGCTGATCCGTTCGAACATTTCCACGATCACCCTGCCTGGGGCAGTCGGATTGCGGTCGCGGTACCGAGCCGTCGCCTCGGCGATGACGTCCAAACTCGTCGACACCGTGTACATCCCTCCACCGGATTCCAGCTTGGTGAGGAACAACCAGTCGCGCAAAGTCCTTGAGAACAAGACGTCCGCATCGACGAATACCCGGGTGACCATGCCCCGGAGGCTATCCGAGCCCTCCGTCAGTTCTCGTCGAGTTCTTCTTCGAGCGCGCGCAGCTCGTCGAACGCCTTCCGCTGCCGCTCGATCCGAGCGCGCTTGAAGGCCAGCACGTCCGTGAGCTTCAGCCGGTGATGAGTTCCTTTGCGGTGCGATGGAATCTCGCCGGTCTGGATCATCTTCATCAGGGTCGGCCGTGAGACGCCGAGCTGCTCGGCTGCCACGGTCGTCGTCAGCTCCTCCGGCAATGAGCCGATCGTCACCGACCCGCCCCGAGCCATCACCTCGACGACGGTCGCGAGAATCCTGGCCAGCTCCGGAGGAAGTCCTACCGAGCGCTCCTCACTCTCGACAGCCAGCCGCTCAGGGTGACCAGCAAGGGCCGCAAACAACTCAGTAGCTTGACGCCGCTCCTTGGCCTCGACCAGAAGACTCTTACCCTGGCTGACAAGCTCGGTAGCCATCTCAACCTCCCACAGAATCCTTACAGATATAACTGTAAGCGCATTACACCTATAACCGCAACCAGACGACCAACAGCCACGTAGCGGGCGCCCTGCACCCGCGGCCACCTGGCGGCACATCGTCGGGCAGCACCCGAGCGGGCCGCGCAGCGTCGGCGCACCACCCGACCGGGCGGCACACCGCGCCACCACCTCCGCCATTCCCACCCCCGCGCACGCCGCCGAAGGCGGTCAACAAGACAGCCGCCGCGAAGCGGTGGCCTTTCCACCCCGGCGGTGGTGTACGCAGCCCGACCGGCGGCGGTCCGAGCACACAGCGCCCCGGACGAGCGGCACCTGGCGCCGGACACCTTCGCCCGGATCCACGCCCCGCGCACCCGCCGGAGGCGGCCACAGACAAGCCACCGCGAAGCGGTGACCTTACCGGGCCGGTTGGCGGAGGCGCCCTGGAGGGCAATGGTCAGCGCCGGGCACCTCCGAGCGGATCGACGAGCCGCGCCCGCCGCCGGAGGCGGCCAATAAGACAGCCGCCGCGAACCGGTCACCTTTCCACCGTCGGGTGCTCGGTGACGCGTACCTCGCAGGTCTGGTCGGCCAGTTGGACTGGTTCCTGCTGGCCGGTGCCGTGCTCGCTCTGTGGCCGCTGGCGTGGTGTACACAGTCCGAACGGCGGCGGTCCCGAGCAGACAGCGCCCCGGACGGGCAGCACCTGGCGCCGGACACCTCCACCCGGATCCACGCCCCCGCGCCTGCCGCCGGAGGCTGCCAACAAGACAGCCGCCGCGAAGCGGTGACCTTTTCACCGTCGGCGGTGGTGCACAGAGCCCGAACCGCGGCGGCCCCCGGAGCAGACAGCATCACGGACAGCACCTGGCGCCAGACACGTCGCCCGGATCTACGCGCACGCCGCCGGAGGCGGTCAACAAGACAGCTGCCGGGGCGGCGTCCGTCGTTGGTGGTCCGGTGGGGAATGGAGATGGCCCCGGGCGGGTGGTGGGCCTCGGTCCGGGGCCGTCTGGTGCTTCTGTGGGTTAGGACGCGGCTGGTGTGTCTTGGGGTTCCGTCAGGTGGGCGACGAGTTCGCCGACCTGGCCGCGGGCTCGGATCATTGCCAGGTGGTCGATGTCGTCGCGGGATTCCACGATCAGGCCGTTGCGGACGCGGAGGACGAAGATGGCGGGGACGCGGAACGGGGCGCTGGCGGCGAGGATCGTTCCGGCGTACTCGAATTCGGCGACGATCAGCTCCGGGTCGGTGGTGTGGTGGACGCGGATGTTGTCCGGCTGGAAGCGGACCACGTCGGTGACGCGGGGGCCGACGCCGCCGAAGTGTTCGCGGAGGGCGTCGCGGGTGAGCAGCGGGTGGTCGCCGTACGGGTTCATCGGGTGCCGTACGTCGGTCTGCTCGGCGTACAGCTCCGGCAGTACGGCGAAGTCACGATCCGCGACGCCGTGCACCAGCTTCAGGAAGACCTCTTCGGGAGTCATCGGGGTTCCTCACAGGAGATAAACGGAGTGATGACTATCGAATATATGGAGTCGTGACTTCGTTTACAACCGGATAACGACTCGGGGCGTCTTCTAGGCTGAGGGCGACGGAGGGGAGCTGGGGTGCGAGCAGACGCACGCGACAACCGGGCGAGGATCATGACGGCCGCGGACGACGTCTTCGGACGGTCACCCGGGGCGTCCACCGACGACGTGGCGAAGCTGGCCGGCGTGGGGATCGCGACCGTGTTCCGGCATTTCCCGACCAAGACCGAGCTGCTCGAGGCGGTGCTGACGCTGCGGCTGGAGCGGCTGCGGGACCGGGCCCGCGAGCTGGCCGGCAGCGACGACCCGGGCGCGGCGTTCTACGCGTTCTTCACGCAGGTGGTGTCCGAATCGACGTCCAAACTGGCGATCGCCGAGGCGCTGACTGCGGCCGGTGCTGCCGCCGGTGCGGAGGCCCGCGCGGCCGGTGACGGGATGCGCGAGGCGTTCGACGCGCTGCTCGTCACCGCGCAGAAGCACGGCGCGGTCCGGTCCGATGCCGAGTTCCCCGAGGTGTACGCGCTGCTGATCGGCGCGTCCCGCGGCGCGACCGCGGCGAAGCTCACGCCGGAGACCCGCGACCGAATGCTGGCCCTGGTGTACGACGGCCTGAAACCGCGCGGGTGAGACGCCGCTGGCGATCCTGGTCGCGCGGACGCCGCGTGCTGGTCACACTCGCGCTGGGCCTCGTCCTACTGATCGTCGCACCGCTCGGAACGTACGCGATCTCGCTCAGAGCGCAGTACTCCGGCGACCCGACCGCTCGCACCCGCAACCAGGACGCGCTGTGGCTCGGGCACGCCTGGGTCGACGGCCGCAAGACCGCCGCGGACGTGACCGCGCTGGCGCTACGCCTGCAGGGCACCGGGATCCGCGACCTGTACGTCCACACCGGTCCACTCGAGCACGACGGTTCGTTGCCGTTGGCAAAGGTCTCGCCGAAGGCGCACTGGTTCGTGGCGGCGATCCGGGCCGCGGCCCCCGACGTACGGGTACAGGCCTGGCTCGGCGACGTCGTACGGCCGGAGAAGAATCCGGGAATGGACCTCGACGATCCGGCGGTCCGCCAGCGCGTGATCGCCTCGGCGAAAGCCGTGCTGCAGCAGGGTTTCCAGGGCATCCACTACGACTTCGAGCCGGTGCGGTCCGGCTCCAAGGGGTACCTGGCGATCCTCGACGAGACACGTGCGCTCGGTACGACGCTGTCGGTCGCGGCGGCGCAGATCGACCCGCTGTGGTACCTGCATGCGATCCCGATCGACAAGTGGTGGTCACAGGACTACTTCCGGCAGGTCGCCGAGCGCGTCGACCAGATCGCCGTGATGTCGTACGACACCGCGATGCCGCTGGAGTCCCTGTACGGCGGCTACGTCGCCAAGCAAACCGAGCTGGGACTGGAGGTCACTCCCCCGACCACGGACCTCCTCATAGGGCTCCCGGCGTACTGGGAAAACAACGCCTCTCACTGGGGCCACGCGGAGACCGTGGCCGCAGCGGTACGCGGCGCCCGCCTCGGCCTGGGCAACTCCCCTCGCCCCAACTTCGGCCTCGCCCTGTACGTCGACTTCACCGCCACCGACAAGGACTGGACGTCCTACCGCAACAACTGGTGCCTGCAGCCCTAACGGGCGCGGTTTACGCGGCCTTCGTCCCAGACCGGCTCGTCCGGTTCGTACACCGAACCGTCTGCGCCGAAGACCAGAAAGCGGTCGAAGCCGCGGGCGAACCAGCGGTCGTGGGTGACGGCCAGGACCGTGCCGTCGAACGAGTCCAGGCCCTCCTCCAGTGCCTCCGCGGACTCGACGTCCAGGTTGTCGGTGGGCTCGTCGAGCAGCAGCAGCGTCGCGCCGGACAGTTCCAGCAGGAGGATCTGGAAGCGGGCCTGCTGGCCGCCGGACAGGCTGTCGAAGGTCTGCTCGGCCGCATGCGCCAGCTCGTACCGGTCGAGTTTCCGCGACGCCAGCTCGCGTCCCATGCCTTCTCGGTGGTCGTCCCCGCGGTGCAGGATCTCCAGCAGCGTCCGCCCGACCAACTCCGGGTGCTCATGCGTCTGTGCGAACCAGCCCGGCCGCACCCGCGCCCCGAGTTTCGCCTTGCCGGTGTGCGCCACCGGGGCGATCTTGACGTCGCCGATCGGCTGGTGCTCCACGTCCGGGTCGGAGCCGCCGTTGGCGAGCAGCCGGAGGAAGTGCGACTTCCCGGACCCGTTGGAACCGAGCACGGCCACGCGTTCGCCGTACCAGACCTCCAGATCGAAGGGCTTCATCAGACCGGTCAGTTCGAGCTCGGTGCAGACGACCGCGCGCTTGCCCGTACGGCCGCCGGTGAGGCGCATGCTGACCTTCTGCTCGCGCGGGAGTGCCTGCGGCGGGCCGGCCTCCTCGAACTTGCGCAGTCGGGTCTGCGCGGCCCGGTACCGCGAGGCCATGTCGGAGTTGTACGCCGCCTTCTGCTTGTACATCAGCATCTGTGCGCGCAGTTTCGCGTGCTCCTCGTCCCAGCGCTTCCGCAGCTCTTCGAAACGCTCGAACCGGTGCCGCCTGGCCTCGTGGTACGTCGAGAAGCCGCCGCCGTGCGTCCACGCGCTGTTACCGGCGGCGCCGAGCTCCACCGTGACGATGCGAGTCGCGGTGTTGGCCAGGAGCTCCCGGTCGTGGCTGATGTACAGCACGGTCTTGTCGGAGTTCCGCAGCTGCTCCTCGAGCCAGCGCTTCCCTGGTACGTCGAGGTAGTTGTCGGGCTCGTCCAGGATGAGCACCTGGTCCGGGCCGCGTAGCAGGGCCTCCAGCACCAGGCGCTTCTGCTCACCACCGGACAGGGTCTTCACCTCACGCCAGCGGCAGCGGTCGAACGGGATGCCCAGCGCGGCCGTGGTACAGACGTCCCAGAGGACCTCGGCGTCGTACCCGCCGACCTCGCCCCAGTCCGCCACGGCCTGTGCGTACTTGAGCTGGGTCTTCTCGTCGTCGGCCTCCATCATCGCCAGCTCGGCCTTGTCCAGCTTGGCCGCGGCCTGCTGGATCGCGTCCGGCGCGACGCCCAGCAGCAGGTCCCGTACGGTCGACTCGTCCCGCACCGAACCGACGAACTGGCGCATCACGCCGAGCCCGCCGGAGCGGGAGATGCTGCCGCTGTGCGGTTTCAGGTCGCCCGCGATGATCCTGGTCAGCGTGGTCTTGCCGGACCCGTTCGCGCCGACCAGCGCGACCTTCGCTCCGTCGCCGACCCGGAACGTGATGTCGTCCAGCAACACCCGCCCGTCCGGCAACTCGTACCCCACACCGGCGACGTCCACATGACCCATCCCCCCAGTCTGACGGCCCGCCCTGCTCCGTGCGAACCGTTATCGTGACCTCGTGCCAGGCGGGCCCAGGTGAGGACAGGTGCGATGGACGGGCAGCAGGCGGATGGAGGCGCGGGCGGTGGGCCGGCCGATGAGGAAATTGCCAAGCTTCGTGAGTTCCTCGGTGTTCACACCGGACCCGGCAGTGCCGGCTCGCACAAGGGTGAGCGACCGGACAACGTACGTCCGCTGGCTCCGCGGCGCGAAGGCCGCGTTCATGAAGTCGACTGACTACCAGTCTTTGAGGGCGTCCAGGTAGGTGCCGCGGGTCGGCCGGACGTTGCCGACCATGAACAGTTTCAGCGGGGCGGAGTACAGGCCGTACACCTTGGTGCCGGTGAAGAAGCCGGGGGACATGCAGCCGTCGTAGTGGACCCAGATCTCGCGGATGCCTGCCGCGGTGGTGAAGCGCAGGGCGATTGCCTCGGACGGCTTGGCGACCTGTGGCGCGCACTTGAAGACAGGGAGCGCCGGGTTGCGCTCCGGCAGCACCTTGATGGCGTCCACGACCTGCTGAGCCACCGCGGCGTCGAAGACCTGCTGGCCGAGGACAGCTCCGTTGGACATGCTGTAGCGGCAAGCGGTCAGACCGGTCACCGGGGTGTTCACGTCGAGGCCAGTGCCTGCCGGTAGGGCGTTCGGGGAAGGTGCCTGAGTGATCGCCGCCTGAGGCCGGCAGCCGGTGTTCACGGGCGAAGTCGCCAAGCCTTCCGCGTTCCGGCTCGGGACCGCAGCGGGAGCCGTGCCGGCATCGCTCTTGGTGTTCGAGACCGGTGACTCACTGCCGACCACCCCCCACACTCCCCCGGCCACGGCAGCGACCAGCACCGCCGCAGCTGCCACTGACCACGTCTGGCGACGCTTGTGCACCCTGCGACGCGCCTCATGCGCCAGCCCGGTCTTCTGAAGGCCGGTAAGTCCTGCGTGATCCTGCAGCGCCGCAGTGATCTTGGGGCCGAGCTCCTGCTCAGGGTCGTTCTCAGGCATCCTCGGCTCCTTCCGTGCTCTCTTGATGGCCCAGTGTGGTTTTCAGTGACGCCAGCGCGCGGTGGACGTGCGACCTCGCCGTCGCCTCCGCGCAGTGCAGTAGTTGGGCGATCTCGGCGTACGACAGCTCCTCGTAGAACCGCAGTACGACGGCAGCGCGCTGCTTGTCCGGCAACGTCGCGCACAGGTCCCAGATCGCGTCCGCCTCCGCGCGGTCCGCCGTACCGTCCGGAACCGCACGCGCCGTACGCACCGGGTCGTCGACGGGCGCCTCCCGCCGCCGGAACTTCCGCCACCAGGAGATGTGCGCGTTGACCACCATCCGCTTCACGTACGCCTCGGGGTCGTCGGCGCGGCTCACCCTCCCCCAACGGGCACAGGCGGTCGTCAGGGCATCCTGTACGGCGTCCTCGGCCAGGCTCTTGTCCCCGGTGAGGACATAGGCGAACCGCAGCAACGCGTCGGCCTTCTCGGTGACCCACACCTCGAAGTCGAGCGGCTCGACCCGCACCTCCGCTGCCGCCAAGGCTGCCTCCATACCGTCAGGACGACCCGCTCTGCCGATTCGTTGCAAACGTCGGCCAGGGGGTGAACGTCTGGCCAATTATGGTGGCCGCCATGGTTGACGAGCGCCGATTGATCGACGGCAGATCCGAGCGCACCCCCATGCTCGCCGAGGTCTGGGTTCATCGGCTGGACAACGCGCTCGGCCGTCGGCATCGGCACGGGGCACTGGCGCTGTACCGGTGGGACGACGACCAGCGACCGAGCGAGCCGCACCCGGACGGTTCACTCACGTTGAGCCGGCAGACCGCGACGTGGATGCGTACGGTCGGCGACCGGCTCTACAACGCGACGTACGACGGGCAGTTCCCCCCGCCGACGAGAGCCGACATACGGGCTGTCCGGGCCGCGCTGGCCGACTTCGGAGACACGTACCTCGACTCGGTGCAGCCTGTCGACCGTACGTCGGGACCGGCGGCGCACGCGCTGGACGTCGGCGTACGGGCGAACACCGTCGACATCTCGGGCATCCTCGCCGGGAGCCGCGGAATCACCGACATCTACCCCGCCATCGACAGGTTCACTGGTCCGGACCGCTACCCGCTGCTGCAGGGTGCAGCCGCTGCGCTGACCGAACAGGTGAGCCGGCGGACGGGGATGCGGCCCGGTGAGGTCGACGCGCTGCTCCGGCAGACGGCTGCGGGACAACGCTTCGAGGCCGTGGCCGAGTACCTCGTCGCCAGGGATCCCCAGCAACGGCGGCTGCCCGACGGCTCGCCGCGGCTGCTGCCGGACGATCACGTGGATCGGCTGAGGACAGCCGTGGCGCACGAGCTCGAGGAGACGTTCCGGGGGTTGAGCGAGCGGGACCCGCAGAGCTCGCGGGGAGACGGTCAGCGGGCTGTCGAGCAAGGGATGCGGAACGTCGCCATGCGGATGGCTGAGTTCCGCGACACGATCCACACTGATCAGCGGGGCTATGCGCAGGTTGCCAGTGTGGTTGCGGCTGTGCAGTCGGAGTTGGCGACGAGTCCTGCGACGACGGCGGCCGGGCGGGATTCCGGGGCGTTGACGTTGCAGCTCAAGCCGAGGACGGACTACTGGAGCGGGGAGCTCCGCGAGACCAGTGAGGTCCTGGGCGCGGCTGGGGTCGACCGTTCGCTGACATTCGACCGTGACCGGGTGATTGCCGTTCTCGCTGCGGTGGATCCTTGGCAGCCGCCGTCGCCGACGCTTCGCGCCGCGGTGCGAGCTGTGGGCGTTGAGAGTGCACGGCTGTGCAACCCGGAGGGCGTCGTACCGACGGATGCTGTCGGGCAGGCGCTGGAGGACGAGCTGGCGCGGGACTTCGCCGAGCGGCAGGAGCCGCGGCTGCTTGGTGCGCTCGGCTTCGATCCGCAGCAACTGGCGGACGAGAGCAGTCCGTCCGCGACTGCTCAGGTCGTTGCAACGCTCGCGGCGGAGGCCGGTCGGCACATCGGCCTGGAAGCCGACGATGTCAAGGCACAGCTGCTGACCACGCCGCCGAAGCAGCGGCTCGAGAAGGCAGTCGCGCTGAGTCTCGCGGGCAGTACGCCGACCCGCGAGCAGCGCGATCGCCTGACCGCCGACCTGCGCGCGGCCCTCACCAGCGCGATGGAGGCCGACCACGACGGCAAAACCAAACTCCACACCTGGAGGCGCTCCACCGCGGGCGAATCCCTCGCCGGCAAAGTCACCTCGGCGATCCACCACGCCCGAAAAGGTGCCCCCAGCAACAACCTCCAGCGCCTAGCCGCCGCCGCAACCACCGGCCAACCCCCACCCGGCACCCGCCGCCCCACCACCCCCACCTCAACCCCAGCCCCCGCACACCACCCCGCACCCCCCACCCACACCCGCGACAGCCGCTAACCCTCTCCCCTCCTACTGGCGGTGACGGAGGTGGGCGCCTGCGGGTGGGGTTAGGCGGAGCGGGTGGTTGTGGCTCGGAGGACTCGGAAGCCTTTGGCGCTGGCGGTTCGGTGGCAGGGGTAGCCCTGGGCGGTGAGCCAGCGTTGGAGGGAGTCGCCGCCGAGGTTCTTGCCTACGACGAACCAGGCGACGCCGTCGGGAGTCAGGCGGCTCAGCCACTGCAGCAGCATCTTGTGGAGTTCTGGTTTGCCGATGTGGATGGCCGGGTTGGACCAGATCTGGTCGAAACGTACGTCCGCAGGGACATCCTCCGGCAGCGCGGCCCGGACCCGGCCGGAAACGCCTGCCGCGGAAGCGTTCAACCGGGTCAGCTCCAGCGCGCGGTTGTTCACGTCGACGGCCCACACCTTCGCCGCGGGCGCCTCGACGGCCAGTGCGCACGCGATCGGCCCGTAGCCGCAGCCGAGGTCCAAGAACGTCCCGGCACCCGACGGCGGTTCCACCGAGCGCAGCAGGACCGACGTACCGATGTCCAACCGGTCCCGCGAGAACACCCCGGTCGCCGTCGTGAACACGTACGGCTTGTCCCAGATCCGTGCCTCGACGGTACGCCGTACGTCCGCGGAAGTGGGCTCCGCCGAGAAGAAGTGGTCACCCACGCTGATGTACCTCGCCTCGTACCTGACGCGCCTGCAACGCCCGCGCGCCCAGCTCGTCGTCCGCGGGATAACGCACTTCCTCCAGCGTCAACCCGTGCGCCGGCAGCACCGACACCGCGGAGTCCCGCACCTTCCCGGCCAGTACTGCGGCCGGCCAGGTCACGTCGCGCCGACCGTCACCCACCGGGATCATCGAACCGACCAGAGCCCGCACCATCGAATGGCAGAACGCATCCGCGATCACCGTGCCCTCCAGCTGTCCCACACCGGTCCGCTGCCACGAGAACTCCAGCAGCGCCCGCACCGTGCTGGCGCCCTCCCGCTTCTTGCAGAACGCCGCGAAGTCGTGCTCCCCGAGCAGACCGGCCGCGGCGGCGTTCATCCGATCCACATCCATCGGCCGCCCGACCCGCAGCACGTGGCCACGTGTCAGCGGATCCCACCCCAGCGGGTCGTCGCACAGCCGGTACACGTACCGCCGGACCAGAGCCGAGAACCTTGCGTCAAAACCCTCTGGAGCCGCCCTCACGGCCGTGACAGCCACGTCCGCGGGTAGTACGCCGTTCAGCCCTCTGAGGAGCCGTACGGGGTCCACAGCGCCGTCGACGTCCACATGGGTGACCTGGCCACGTGCGTGCACCCCGGTGTCCGTACGCCCGGCACACGTAACCGTCACCGGCTCCGCCAACCGCAGTACGACCCGCAGGGCCTCCTCGAGCACCCCCTGCACGGTCCGGAGACCCTCCTGACGAGCCCACCCGTGAAAGGCCGTCCCGTCATACCGAAGATCAATCCGCCAACGCACACGCCAATCTAACGCAACGAGGCCCCCGCACCGTGTGGTGCGGGGGCCCCGTCAGCGGACTTACTTGTCGTCGTCGTCCGAACCGCCGGCCTTGGTGAAGCCTGCGGCCTCGGCGTCCTCGGCGGTCTTGAACCAGACCTCGGCGACGGTCTGCTCGTACCACGGGGACTCGGTGGTGTGGTACTTCATCGAGTCCTCGTTGCCCTTGACGGTGTAGCCCTCCGGCGCGGAGCCGTCGGCGGTCGGGGCGGCGGAGTTCTCGTACTTACCGGCCACGACGTCCTGCACCGGCGCGGTGTCCTCAGCCGGCGCGTCCTCGACCTTGGTCTCGGTCGCGGCAGCCTTCTTCGCCGGCGCCTTCTTGGCCGCGGTCTTCTTCGCCTTCGGCGAGTCGGACAGGGCCTCGACCAGCTCGATCTTCACCATCGGGGCGTTGTCGCCCTTGCGCGGGCCGAGCTTGGTGATCCGGGTGTAGCCACCCGGGCGGTCGGCGTACCGCTCGCCGATCTCGGTGAAGAGCACGTGCACGACGCTCTTGTCCTTGATCCGCTTCATCACCTGGCGGCGCGAGTTCAGGTCACCACGCTTGGCCTTGGTGATCATCTGCTCCGCCAGCGGCTGCAGGCGCTTGGCCTTGGCCGCGGTGGTGGTGATGGCGCCGTGCTCGAACAGCGACGTCGCGAGGTTGCTGAGGATCAGCTTCTCGTGCGCCGGGCTGCCGCCCAGCCGGGCACCCTTGGTGGGGGTTGGCATCTCATAACTCCAGGAATCTCAGGCCACGTCGGGCCGAAGGGGTTTAGGGCCCGACGGGCCTTGGGTCAGCTCAGTACAAGCTCAGTACTGCTCGGTCTCGGCGAAGCTCTCGTCCTCGTCGTCCGCCTCGTTGCCGTAGGCACCGGACGCGGCGCGGAGGTCGAACCCGGGCGGCGAGTCCTTCAGCGACAGGCCCATCTCGGCCAGCTTCAGCTTGACCTCGTCGATCGACTTGGAGCCGAAGTTCCGGATGTCCAGCAGGTCCTGCTCGCTGCGCGAGATCAGCTCACCCACGGTGTGGATGCCCTCACGCTTGAGGCAGTTGTACGACCGGACGGTCAGCTGCAGGTCCTCGACCGGCAGCGCCAGGTCGGCGGCCATCTGCTCGTCCACCGGGGACGGGCCGATGTCGATGCCCTCGGCCTCGACGTTCAGCTCCCGGGCCAGACCGAACAGCTCGACCAGGGTCTTACCGGCCGACGCGACGGCGTCGCGGGGCAGCATCGACGGCTTGGTCTCGACGTCGACCACGAGCCGGTCGAAGTCGGTGCGCTGCTCGACACGCGTGGCCTCGACCTTGTAGGTGACCTTGAGGACCGGGGAGTAGATCGAGTCGACCGGCATCCGGCCGATCTCGGCGTCCGCGGACTTGTTCTGTACGGCGGACACGTAGCCGCGGCCCCGCTCGACGACCAGCTCCATCTCGAGCCGGCCCTTCTCGTTCAGGGTGGCGATCTTCAGGTCCGGGTTGTGCACCTCGACACCGGCCGGCGGCGCGATGTCGGCGGCGGTGACGTCACCGGGGCCCTGCTTGCGCAGGTACATGGTGACCGGCTCGTCGTGCTCGGAGGAGACGACCAGGTCCTTCAGGTTCAGGATCAGCTGGGTGGCGTCTTCCTTGACCCCGGCAACGGTGCTGAACTCGTGCAGGACGCCGTCGATCTTGATGCTGGTGACGGCGGCACCGGGGATGGAGGACAGCAGGGTCCGGCGGATCGAGTTACCGAGGGTGTAACCGAAGCCCGGCTCCAGCGGCTCGATCACGAACCGCGAGCGGTACTCGTCGACGACCTCTTCGGTCAGGGTGGGGCGTTGTGCGATCAGCACTTCTGGTTCCTTCTTTCGTCGCGACGACCACTATTTGAGGTCGCGAGGGGTGAAGAACGCACCGGACCGGCCGGCAGCCCTGAGGCCACCGGCCGGCACGCGGTCAGTTCTTCGAGTAGAGCTCGACGATCAGGTGCTCGGCGACCTGGGTGTCGATCTGCTGCCGGGTGGGCAGCTGGTGGACGAGGATCCGCAGACGCTCCGGCATCACCTCGAGCCACGCCGGGACGACACGCTCCGAGTGCGTCTCCCGGGCGATGATGAACGGCGTCGTCTCGGCCGACTTCTGCTTGACATCGATGATGTCGTGAGCCGAAACCCGGTACGACGGGATGTTCACCTTGACGCCGTTCACGGTGAAGTGACCGTGCACGACGAGCTGACGGGCCTGGCGGCGGGTACGGGCGAGACCGGAGCGGTACACCACGTTGTCCAGCCGGGACTCCAGGATCTGCAGCAGGTTGTCACCGGTCTTGCCGGAGCGCCGCGAGGCCTCCTCGTAGTACCGGCGGAACTGCTTCTCGAGGACGCCGTAGGAGTAACGCGCCTTCTGCTTCTCGCGCAGCTGGAGCAGGTACTCGCTCTCCTTCGGGCGGCCGCGGCCGTGCATACCCGGCGGGTACGGACGACGCTCGAACGCCTTGTCGCCACCGACGAGGTCGACCCCGAGACGGCGCGACTTCTTGGTCATAGGTCCGGTGTAACGGGCCATGGTTCGCTACCTTCCTCTCTCTGGGGTCAGACCCGGCGCCGCTTGGGCGGCCGGCAGCCGTTGTGGGCGACGGGGGTGACGTCCTGGATGGTGCCGACCTCGAGGCCGACCGCACCCAGCGAACGGATCGCGGTCTCGCGGCCGGAGCCGGGACCCTTGACGAACACGTCGATCTTGCGCATGCCGTGCTCCATCGCCCGGCGCCCGGCGGCCTCGGCGGCCATCTGCGCGGCGAACGGGGTCGACTTGCGCGAACCCTTGAAGCCGACGGTGCCCGCGGAGGCCCACGAGATGACCGCGCCGGTCGGGTCGGTGATCGTCACGATCGTGTTGTTGAACGTGCTCTTGATGTGCGCGTGGCCGGCGGCCACGTTCTTCTTCTCCTTGCGGCGCACCTTCTTCGCGCCGGCCGCCGTGCGGCTCTTGGGAGGCATAGGTCAGTTGCTCCTGGGGTTGACGGTCATCCGGGTCACTTCTTCTTCTTGCCGGCGATCGCCTTACGGCGACCCTTACGGCTACGGGCGTTGGTCCGGGTGCGCTGACCGCGCACCGGAAGCCCGCTGCGGTGCCGGCGACCCTGGTACGACCCGATCTCGATCTTGCGGCGGATGTCCGCGGTCACCTCGCGCCGGAGGTCACCTTCGATCTTGTAGTTGCCTTCGATCCAGTCCCGGAGCTTGACCAGCTCGTCGTCGCCCAGCTCGTGGACGCGCTTGTCCGGGGAGACCCCGGTGTTCTTCAGCGTTTCCTGGGCGCGCGTGCGGCCCACACCGAAGATGTACGTGAGAGCGACCTCGATGCGCTTGTCGCGCGGCAGGTCGACTCCAACGAGGCGTGCCATGTGGCGGTGTTCCTTTCGTCGGCAGAGGTGTGGTGGCGCGCTGCGTCCCCGCCCGCCTCGGTGAGTTGTTGTTCACCGGCAGGGCCCTGGCCTCTGTTCCAGGGGCAACATCCAGTGACCTGGATGAGCATGCGCGCTGTGGTGCGAAAGTGCCGTGTTCCTGCGTGAGGCTTTGTCAGCCCTGCCGCTGCTTGTGCCGCGGGTTCTCGCAGATCACCATGACCCGGCCGTGCCGGCGGATCACCTTGCACTTGTCGCAGATCTTCTTGACGCTCGGGTTGACCTTCATCGAGCTACTTTCTTCGACAGGTGTTGGTGGTGTTACTTGTACCGGTAGACGATGCGACCCCGGGTGAGGTCGTACGGCGACAGCTCCACGACGACCCGGTCCTCGGGGAGGATCCGGATGTAGTGCTGCCTCATCTTGCCGCTGATGTGCGCGAGCACCTTGTGCCCGTTGGACAGCTCAACACGGAACATCGCGTTCGGCAGGGCCTCGACGATGGTGCCCTCGAGTTCGATTACTCCCTCTTTTTTGGGCATGTCCTCGCACTTCTGTAGACGTGACTGGCTATGGCTACAAAGAGCCAAGGAAAAAGTGTACGCCACGCGCGGCCATCATCCCAATTGACCCCTCAGCGGGTACTCTCCAGCTCCGCCATATGCTCCGCACCCCACGCGTCGAGCGGCAACAAGGCGACGTTCAGCGACTGCCCGAGCTCGGTGAGTGAGTACTCGACCTTAGGTGGCACCTGGTGGAACACCTCCCGGTGCACGATGCTGCGCGACTCCAGTTCGCGCAACTGCTGGACCAGCATCTTCTCGGTCACCCCAGGGATCTCCCGCCGCAACTCCCCGAACCGCATCGGGCCGTGATGCAACGCCCAGAGGATCCTTGGCTTCCACTTCCCGCCGATCACGTCGGCCGCCGCGTCCAGACCACAGGTGTACGGGCGCATACTTACCTTTCCGTCAGTACCTGACTTTTTAGTCGGTACTTGTCCATCGTAAAGCCGCAGCTCGAAGGTGGACCCCATGAAGTCACCTGTCACCGTCCTCGGGCTCGGGGCGATGGGAACCGCCCTCGCCCGCGCCTTCCTCGCCGCCGGCCACCCGACCACCGTCTGGAACCGCACCCCCGGCCGCTCCCCCGAGCTCGACGCCCTCGGTGCGATCCGCGCCACGACCGTCGCGGACGCGATCGCCGCCGGCCCGCTCGTCGTCGTCTGCCTGCTCGTCGACGACACCGTCCGCAGCACGCTGGACGGCGTCGACCTCACCGGCCGGACAGTCGTCAACCTCACCAACAGCACGCCCGACCAGGCCCGTGGCACGGCGGAGCGAGCAGCCGCCGCGGGAGCGCAGTACCTCGACGGCGGGATCATGGCCGTCCCACCGATGATCGGTACGCCGGGCGCCTTCATCTTCTACAGCGGCCCGCAGGACGTGTTAGAGCAGCACCGTCCGGCGCTCGAGGTGCTCGCGCGTCCGGCGTACGTCGGAACGGATCCGGGCCTCGCCGCGCTGTACGACATCGCCCTGCTCAGCGCGATGTACGGAATGTTCGGCGGCGCCCAGCACGCCCTCGCCCTCATCACCAGTTCAGGTAACCCGACGGAGCCGTTCACCAACGACTTCCTGGTCCCGTGGCTGACGGCGATGCTGACGAGCCTCCCCAGCATGGCCAGGGAACTCGACCACGGTCCTGCGACTACGGCCGACTCGAATCTCTCGATGCAAGCAGCTGCCTACGAGAACCTGGTCACCACAGCCGAACGGCAAGGTGTCGACCCGAGGCTGCTGACCCCGATGGGTGAATTGATGCAGCGGGCCGTGGATGCCGGGCACGGCGACGGTGGACTGTCGGCACTCGTGGGATTGCTCAGGACTCCTGCTGACTAGCCGCCCACTGTTCGCCGGCGCGCCAGACCTGTTCGGGCATCAGGTCGAGCAGGTCACAGGCCGCGTCCAACTGGGCCAGGGCGGTCCCGGAATCCCGGTACGCCGGCAGGATCGCGACGAACCGCCGCCCCTCGCAACTGAAGCCGAACGGCGGTACGTCGGCCAGCGCGGCCACCGCCCGCGGGTGCAGCACTGCGCGGGCATGGTCCTCGCGCCCGTTGTACAACCGGTACTGCGTCTGCAGACCGTCGACCTCGACCGGCAGCGGCAGCAGGCTGGCCGCGGCGACCGGTGCGAGGCCCGCGGGCAGGATCTGCAGCGGCGGCAACGGCCGGTCCACCTGCAGGTCGAGGAAGTCGAAGCCGAGCTCACGTCGCCGGACCTTGTGCCGGAACCGCCCGGTCCAGAACTCGCGCCCGCGATGCCGCCCGGACGTCACGTCCACCACGTCGGCCTTCGGGTCCGTGTCGAACGGTGGGAACGGCCAACGTTCCAGCAGTTCGTCACCGGACGCGCTGACCCGCCACCCCAGCTGCCCGGCGGCGTCCACCCACTCGCGCCGCCGCCTGCTGTCACCGATCCGCAGCGCCACCGTGAACACCACCAGCACCACGAACCAGGCCATCACCACCCACCCGACCCACCGCGGTTCCAGCAACAGCCCGATGATCGCCAACGGTACGGCGACCACGAACCACACCACGTAGACGATCGCGGCCCCCTCATGCACCTGCCACGCCACAGCCGGCCGCAACCGCGGACCGGCTACTCGGCGACTGACCGGGGGCGCGGTCAACGGCGCCTGCCGAGGCCGCCGAGGGCGATGATCGCCCAGGGGATCAGCAGCCAGACCGGCCAGAAGTGCGGCCAGTGACCGCCGTTGCCGAGCCCGACCACGAACCAGATCACGACGTTGATCGCCACCACACCGGTGAAGCCACCACCCAGCGCAGCCAGTCCGTGCCGGCGCGGACGGTTGTCGCGCCGCCGCTGACGCTCCGGGAAGCTGCCCGGCTCGGGTGCGGGCGTGGTGTCCTGGACCACCGCGGGCGTCTGGTACGTACGCACCGGCGGCAGGTCACGCACCAGCGGTTCGAGTTCGCCGTACGTCTGCACCGCGTACAGCTGGTCGAGCCGGGACGAGAACTCGGGCTGGTCCAGCCGGCCGTCCGCGAAAGCGTCCCGCAACCGTCCGGCGATCTTGTCCCGGTCGGCTTCGGTGAATCGCTGATGCGGCTGGTACTGAGGCATGTCTCAAGTGTGCCTCAGCTCAGGTCCGCCCGCGTCCCCCAACGGGTGGACCAGCAGGGTCCACCGATCAGTCGGACAGCGGGCCGAACGTGACGCCGAGTTCGGCGAGTTTCGCCTCGCCACCGTCGAGGGCGGTGAGCACCCACGGGCCTTGCGGAGTGAGAGTGAACGTGTGCTCGGTGTGAGCGGCGGCCTGGCCGTCGTCGGTGACGACCGTCCAGTCGTCCTCGAGCGTGTGGTTGTCCTGCTTGCCGAGGGTCAGCATCGGCTCGACCGCGAGCGCCATCCCCTCGACCAGCTTCGGGCCGCGACCGGGACGGCCGAAGTTCGGCACGTTCGGCGGTTGGTGCATGGCCGAGCCGATGCCGTGCCCGACGAAGTCCTCGACGATCCCGTACGACGAGTTCGCGCGGACGTGCGACTCGACCGCGGCCGAGATGTCGGACAGCCGGCCACCGAGCCGGGCGGCGGCGAACCCGCGCCACATCGACTCCTCGCAGACCCGGGCCAGCTCGAGCAGTTCCTCGGCGACCTCGCCGACCCCGACGGTGATCGCGGCGTCGCCGTGCCAACCGTCGACGATCGCACCGCAGTCGATCGAGATCAGATCACCCTCGGCCAGCACCCGGCCGCCGGGGATGCCGTGCACGATCTCGTCGTTCACCGACGCGCAGATCGAGCCGGTGAACCCGTGGTAGCCCTTGAACGACGGGGTGGCGCCGGAGGACCGGATGTTGTCCTCGGCGATCGCGTCCAGCTCGGCGGTACTGATACCGGCCCGGACCGAGCCGCGGAGCAGCTCCAGCGTGCGGCCGACCACCAGGCCGGCCTTGCGCATCGCCAGAATCTGCTCGCGGGTCTTGATCTCGATACCGCGGTCCCTGAACATCACGTGCGCTCGCTACTCCGTGATCGACTTCAACGCGGCGAGGACGCGCTCGCTGACCTCGTCGATCTCGCCGACGCCGTCCACCTCGACGAGCAGGCCGCGCTCGGCGTACACCGCGAGCAGCGGCTTGGTCTCGGCGGCGTACACATCCTGGCGGTGCCGGATGACCTCTTCGGAGTCGTCCGAACGGCCGTCGGTCTGGGCCCGCTTGAGCATCCGGCCGACCAGTACGTCGGTGTCGGCGACCAGCGCCACCACGGCGTCCAGCTTGTGGCCGTGGTCGGCGATGATCTCGTCCAGCGTGCCGACCTGGGCCAGCGTCCGCGGGTACCCGTCGAGCAGGAAGCCGTCGCCGGCGTCGGCCTCGGACAGCCGGTCCCGCACCATCGCGTTGGTGACCTCGTCCGGCACGTAGTCGCCGGCGTCCATGTAGCGCTTCGCCTCGACACCGAGCGGCGTCTGGTCCTTCACGTTCGCACGGAAGATGTCGCCGGTGGACACGGCCGGGATATTCAGGCGTTCCGCAAGCACCTTTGCCTGCGTGCCCTTGCCCGCCCCGGGCGGACCCATCAGCAACATTCTCATCAGCGCAGGAACCCTTCGTAGTTACGCTGCTGCAGCTGACTCTCGATCTGCTTCACCGTGTCGAGTCCGACGCCGACCATGATCAGGATCGACGTACCACCGAACGGGAAGTTCTGGCTCGCGTTCAGCAGGACGAGGGCCACCAGCGGGATCATCGAGATCGCCGCGAGGTAGATCGCGCCCGGCAGCGTGATGCGGTCCAACACGTACTTCAGGTATTCCTCGGTCGGCCGCCCGGCCCGGATACCCGGGATGAAGCCGCCGTATTTCTTCATGTTGTCCGCGACTTCCTTCGGGTTGAAGGTGATCGAGACGTAGAAGTACGTGAAGAAGATGATCAGGGCGACATACGTCACCATGTAGATCGGGTGGTCGCCCTTGACCAGGTTCCCTTGGATCCAGTTCGACCAGCTCTTGCCCTGCTGGAACTGACTGACCAGGACCGGGAGGTACAGCAGGCTGGAGGCGAAGATGACCGGGATGACCCCGGCCTGGTTCACCTTCAGCGGAATGTACGTCGAGGTGCCGCCGAACATCTTCCGCCCGACCATGCGCTTGGCGTACTGGACGGGGATCCGGCGCTGCGCCTGCTCGATGAAGATGACCGCGGCCATGATGACCAGACCGATCGCGATCACCACGACGAAGGTGGTGACGCCCTTCTGCTTGCGGATACTCCACAGGTTGGTCGGGAAGGTGGCGACGATCTGGGTGAAGATCAGGATCGACATGCCGTTACCGACGCCGCGGTCGGTGATCAGCTCACCGAGCCACATGATCACGCCGGTGCCGGCGGTCATGGTCAGCACCATCACGGTGACGGTGAACCAGTCGTCCTTGTAGAGCAGCGGCTCACTGCAGCCCTGGAACAGCCGGCCCGGCGTCCGGGCCAGCGCCACGAAGGCGGTCGACTGCAGGATCGCCAGACCGACAGTCAGGAACCGGGTGTACTGGGTGATCTTCGCCTGTCCCGCCTGGCCCTCCTTCTTCAGCGACTCCAGCCGCGGGATCACCACGGTGAGCAACTGCAGGATGATGCTGGCGGTGATGTACGGCATGATGCCGAGCGCGAAGATCGCGAGCTGCAGCAGCGCGCCACCGGAGAACAGGTTGATCAAGCTGTACAGGTTCGCGTTCGCGCCACCCTGCGAGATCTTGATACAAGTGTGCAGCGACTGGACGTTCACACCCGGGGCCGGCACCACGGAGCCGATCCGGAAGATCACGACGATGAAGAGCACGAACAAGATCTTCCGGCGCAGGTCCGGGGTCTTGAACGCGTTGGCGAAGGCGCTTAACACCTTGTCCTCCCACATGTTTCCCTTGCCGCGGGCACGGCAGGGGCCTAGCTGAGCCGCTGGGCAAGAGACGAGCCAGGGCCCGTCCGACCGGCGCAGGATATCAAGCACCGATCGTTACGAGCCCTGGACCTCGTGTCACACCTCGGTCGTGGTTCCCCCAGCCGCCTGGATCTTGTCCGTGGCGGACTTCGAGAACTTGTGTGCCGAGACCTGCAGTGCCACGGTCAGTTCGCCGTCACCCAGTACCTTCACCGGCTGACCACGACGAACCGCGCCCTTGGCGACCAGCTCGGCCACGCCGACCTCGCCACCCTCGGGAAACAGTTGTCCGAGCTTGTCCAGGTTAACGACCTGGAACTCCACCCGGTTCCTGCTCTTGAAGCCCTTCAGCTTCGGGAGCCGCATGTGCAGCGGCATCTGGCCACCCTCGAAGTACTCGGGGATGTTGTTGCGCGCCTTGCTGCCCTTGGTACCGCGGCCGGCGGTCTTGCCCTTGCTGCCCTCACCACGACCCACGCGGGTCTTGGCGGTCTTGGCACCGGGCGCCGGACGCAGGTGGTGAACCTTGAGCGCCATGTCAGTCGACCTCCTCGACAGTGATGAGGTGGCGAACCGCACGGACCATGCCCCGGACCTCGGGCTTGTCCTCGTGGACGGCGCTGTCGCCGATCCGCTTGACGCCCAGGGTGCGCAGCGTGTCGCGCTGGTTCTGCTTGCCACCGATGCCCGAACGGACCTGGGTCACCTTCAGGCGTGCCATCAGGAAGCCACCTCCGCCCGCGCCTTCAGCAGGGCTGCCGGAGCGACGTCCTCGACCGGCAGGCCACGGCGCGCGGCCACGGCCTCCGGGGTCTCCAGGCTGCGCAGCGCCTCAACGGTGGCGTGCACCACGTTGATGGAGTTGGACGAGCCCAGCGACTTGCTGAGGATGTCGTGGATCCCGGCGCACTCCAGTACGGCGCGCGCCGAACCGCCCGCGATCACACCGGTACCGGGCGCGGCCGGACGCAGCATGACCACGCCGGCGGCCTTCTCGCCCTGGACCGGGTGCGGGATGGTGCCCTGGATCCTCGGCACCTTGAAGAATGCCTTCTTGGCCTCCTCGACACCCTTGGCGATCGCCGCGGGCACCTCCTTGGCCTTGCCGTAACCCACACCGACGGTGCCTTCACCGTCACCGACGACCACAAGGGCGGTGAAGCTGAAGCGCCGACCACCCTTCACGACCTTGGCGACCCGGTTGATGGCTACCACGCGCTCGATGTAGGCGGTCTTGTCCGCCTGCTGACCGCGACCACCGTCGCGGCCACGGCGCTCACCACCGGCGCCGCCTCCGCGACGCTGCTGGCCTCCGCTCATTTCGAACTACCTTCCTTTGTGTACGCCATGTCAGAACCCGAGCCCGCCCTCGCGAGCGGCATCGGCCAGGGCTGCGATGCGGCCGTGGTACTTGTTACCGGCGCGGTCGAACACGACCGCGTCGATGCCGGCGGCCTTGGCCCGGTCGGCGATCAGGCCGCCGACGGTCTTGGCCTTGTCGGTCTTGTTGTCCGACGCGCCGCGCAGGTCGGCCTCCATGGTGGAGGCGGACACCAGCGTCTTGCCGGCGACGTCGTCGATCACCTGAACGAACAGGTGCCGCGACGACTTGGTGACCACCAGCCGCGGCCGGTCGGCCGTGCCGTTGATCTTCTTCCGGACCCGAATCTGGCGCCGCAGCCGCGAGGCCGTCTTCTTGGCGGAGTGCTTGTTGTGCCGCAGTCCGATCGCCATGGTTACTTACCAGCCTTTCCGACCTTGCGGCGCACCTGCTCGCCGGCGTACCGCACACCCTTGCCCTTGTACGGCTCGGGCTTACGCAGCTTGCGGATGTTGGCGGCGACCTCACCGACCGACTGCTTGTCGATGCCGATCACCGAGAACCGGGTCGGCGCCTCCACGTTGAACGTGATGCCTTCCGGCGCGTCCACCGTGATGGGGTGGCTGTAGCCCAGCGAGAACTCCAGCTGGGTCGGGCCCTTGGAGATCACCCGGTAACCGACACCGACGATCTCGAGCTTCTTCTCGTAGCCGTCCGTCACGCCGGTCACCAGGTTGGCGATCAGGGTGCGGGACAGACCGTGCAGTTCCTTGCTCTTGCGCTGGTCGTCGGGGCGGGTCACGGCGATCGCGCCGTCCTCGTCCCGGTTGACCACGATCGGCTCAGCGACGACGTGCGACAGCTGACCCTTCGGACCCTTCACGGTGACCGTCTGGCCGTCGATCGTGACGTCGACGCCGGACGGGACCGTGACCGGGAGCTTACCGATGCGAGACATTCTTGTGGTCCTCCTTCCGGTTCTTCGTCACCAGACGTAGGCGAGGACTTCCCCGCCGACGCCCTTGTTCTTGGCCTGCTTGTCGGTCAGTAGTCCCTGGGACGTCGAGATGATCGCGACGCCCAGGCCACCGAGGACCTTGGGCAGGTTGGTCGACTTCGCGTAGACCCGCAGGCCCGGCTTCGAGATCCGGCGCACACCCGCGATGGAGCGCTCCCGGCTCGGACCGAACTTGAGGTCGACGATCAGGGTCTTGCCGACGGCGCCCTCCTTGGGCTCCTCGACCTTGTAGGAGGCGATGTAGCCCTCCTGCTGGAGAATGTCGGCGATGCCCTGCTTGATCTTGCTGTACGGCATCGTGGTCGACTCGTGGTACGCCTGGTTGGCGTTCCGCAGACGCGTCAACATGTCTGCGATCGGGTCGGTCATCGTCATGGCCTGGGGCCTCTTTCCCGCCGTGGTTTCGCCGTTCGGCGACCTACGGTGACTAGGTGGTGGTGAATAGGGAGAAGTTCTGGAGTGGAAAAGGTCACCAGCTGGACTTGGTGACACCGGGCAGCTCGCCCCGGTGCGCCATCTCCCGCAGGCAGATCCGGCAGAGGCCGAACTTGCGGAAGACCGCCTTCGGCCGGCCGCAACGCTGGCAGCGGGTGTAACCGCGCACCGCGAACTTCGGCTTCCGGGCCTGCTTGACCTTGAGTGCTGTCTTCGCCACGTCAGTTCTCCTTGAACGGGAAGCCGAGCGCCCGCAGCAGGGCCCGACCCTCGTCGTCGTTCGTCGCGGTGGTGACCACGGTGATGTCCATGCCCCGGACGCGGTCGATCCGGTCCTGGTTGATCTCGTGGAACATCACCTGCTCGGTCAGACCGAAGGTGTAGTTCCCGGTGCCGTCGAACTGCTTCGGGGACAGGCCGCGGAAGTCGCGGATCCGGGGCAGCGCGAGCGCCAGCAGCCGGTCCAGGAACTCCCACATCCGGTCGCCGCGCAGCGTCACGTGGGCGCCGATCGGCATCCCCTCACGCAGCTTGAACTGCGCGATCGACTTGCGGGCCTTGGTGACCTGCGGCTTCTGGCCGGTGATCGCGGCCAGGTCCTTCACCGCGCCCTCGATCAGCTTGGAGTCGCGCGCCGCCTCGCCGACGCCCATGTTCACCACGATCTTGGTGAGCCCGGGCACCTGCATGACGTTGGCGTACTTGAACTCCTCGTGCAGCTTGCCGACGATCTCCTCGCGGTACTTCGTCTTCAGCCGCGGAGCGACCTTGCTCTCGGTAACTGCCGTGCTCATCAGATCTCCTCGCCGGTACGCCGGGCGATCCGGACGCTCCGGTAACCGGTGTACGTCGAACCGTCGGGACGGCGCTTCTGCACCTCGACGCGGTTGTAGCCGACGCGGGTGGTCACCTTCTGCTTCTTGCCGTCCTTCTCGACCTCGACGACAAGCATCACGTTGGAGACGTGGATCGGGGCTTCCTGGGTGACGATGCCACCGGTGGTGCCGCCGCGCTGGGCCTGCTGCACCTTGGTGTGCTTCTTGACCCGGTTCACGCCCTCGACGATGACCTTCTCGTCGTTCGGGAAGACCTGGATGATCTTGCCCTCGAGGCCCTTCGAGCGACCCGAGATCACCCGGACCTGGTCACCCTTCCGTACGTGCAGCTTCTTCTGCGCCTTTTTTTCTTGGGCCATCTCAGAGCACCTCCGGTGCGAGCGAGATGATCTTCATGAAGCGCTTCTCCCGCAGCTCACGGCCGACCGGGCCGAAGATGCGGGTGCCGCGCGGCTCGCCGTCGGCCTTGAGGATCACGGCGGCGTTCTCGTCGAAGCGGATGTAGGAGCCGTCCGGACGCCGGCGCTCCTTCACGGTCCGCACGACGACCGCCTTGACGACGTCACCCTTCTTCACACCACCGCCGGGGATCGCGTCCTTGACGGTGGCGACGATCGTGTCACCGACACCGGCGTAGCGCCGACCGGAGCCACCGAGAACGCGGATGCAAAGGATCTCCTTCGCGCCCGTGTTGTCGGCGACCTTCAGTCGCGACTCCTGCTGGATCATCTGTTGATCTCCTGGTTGTCTCGCTGGTTCTCAGCTGCGCCGAGCCTTGCGGAACGAATAATTTCGATTGGTTGCCAGCCGCGGCTGGGAACTACTTGGCCTTCTCGAGAATCTCGACGACGCGCCAGCGCTTGGTCGCCGACAGCGGCCGGGTCTCCATCAGGAGGACGCGGTCGCCGATACCGGCGGCGTTCTGCTCGTCGTGGGCCTTGAGCTTGCTGGTCCGGCGGATGACCTTGCCGTACAGGTGGTGCTTGACCCGGTCCTCGACCTCGACCACGACGGTCTTGTCCATCTTGTCGCTCAGCACCAGACCCTCACGGGTCTTCCGGCGGCCTCGCGCCTCGGCGGTCGTGCTCACGGTCTCGTCCTTCACGTTCTCGGTCATGCGTTCGCCTTCTCACTGTCGTCCGCAGCGTCCACGTCCGCGGCCGCCTCGGCCGGAGCGTCGACCTCTTCGGTGATGCCCAGAGCGCGCTCCGACAGCACCGTGTAGATGCGGGCGATGTCCTTACGGACGGCGCGCAGCCGGCCGTGGGACTCCAGCTGGCCCGTGGCAGCCTGGAACCGGAGGTTGAACAGCTCCTCCTTGGCTTCGCCGAGCTTGCTCAGCAGCTCGTCCCGGCCCAGGTTCCGCAGCTCGGCGGCGGTCAGGGTAGCCATCAGTTCTCACCTGCCTCTCGGGTGATGAAGCGGCACTTCATCGGCAACTTGTGGATCGCGCGGCGCATCGCCTCGCGAGCGATCTCCTCCGGAACACCGGAGAGCTCGAACATCACGCGGCCGGCCTTCACGTTGGCGATCCACCATTCCGGCGAACCCTTACCGGAACCCATCCGGGTCTCGGCCGGCTTCTTGGTCAGCGGACGGTCCGGGTAGATGTTGATCCACACCTTGCCGCCACGCTTGATGTGCCGGGTCATCGCGATACGAGCGGCCTCGATCTGCCGGTTGGTGACGTAGTGGCTCTCCAGTGCCTGGATGCCGAACTCACCGAAGGCGAGCGAGGTACCACCCTTGGCCGCGCCGGAGCGCGTCGGGTGGTGCTGCTTGCGGTGCTTGACCTTGCGGGGGATGAGCATCGGTCAGCTCTCCGTTCCGGTCGTCTCGGTCGCCTTGTCGGCAGCCGGCGCGGACTCCGCAGCCCCGCTGTTTGCCGGCACAGCCGCGTTGTCGTTACGCGAATCGCGGCGGTTGTCGCCACGGCCACCACGGCCGCCACGGTCACCGCGGTCACGGTCGCCACCACGGCCACCGCGGTCGTCGCGGCGGGCCGGCCGGCGCTGCTGAGTGGCGGCGCGGGCCGCGGCCTGCGCCTCGCGCTCGGCCCGGGAGCCGGCGACGTCACCCTTGTAGATCCAGACCTTCACGCCGATCCGGCCGAAGGTCGTCCGGGCCTCGTAGAAGCCGTAGTCGATGTCGGCCCGCAGCGTGTGCAGCGGGACGCGACCCTCGCGGTAGAACTCCGACCGCGACATTTCCGCGCCACCGAGCCGGCCGGAGCACTGGATCCGGATGCCCAGGGCGCCGCCACGCATGGTGGTCTGCATCGCCTTGCGCATCGCGCGGCGGAACGCCACGCGGCCGGACAGCTGCTCGGCCACGCCCTGCGCGACCAACTGGGCGTCGACCTCGGAGTTCTTCACCTCGAGGATGTTCAGCTGCACCTGCTTGCCGGTGAGCTCCTCGAGCGAGCCGCGGATGCGGTCCGCCTCGGCGCCACGGCGGCCGATCACGATGCCCGGACGGGCGGTGTGGATGTCGACCCGGACCCGGTCACGGGTGCGCTCGATCTCCACGCGGGAGATGCCGGCGCGCTCCATGCCCTTGCTCAGCAGGCGGCGGATCTTGACGTCCTCGCCCACGTAGTCCTTGTACAGCTTGTCGGCGTACCAACGGCTCTTGTGGTCGGTGCTGATGCCGAGACGGAACCCGTGCGGGTTTACCTTCTGTCCCACGTCAGGACTCCTTCTTCTCAGCGGTGGCCTTCTTGGCAGCCGTCTTCTTGGCGGTCGCCTTCTTGGCCGGCTTGTCCGCGGCCTCGTCCGCAGGCTTGGCGTCGGCAGCCTTCTTGGCAGCCTTCTTCGCCGGAGCCTTCTTGGCCGTGTCCGCGTCCGCCGTCTTCTTGGCGGCGGCCTTCTTGGCCGGCGCCTTCTCGACAGGCTCGTCGGACTCCCGCGGGCCGACGACCACGGTGATGTGGCTGGTCCGCTTGTCGATCCGGGTGGCCCGGCCCTGCGCACGCGGGCGGTGACGCTTCAGCGTCGGACCCTCGTCCACGAAGGCCTTGACCACGATCAGGTCGGCCCGGCTCAGGTGTTCGGTGCCCTCGGCGTTCGCCGCGGCGCTGTCGACGACCTTGTACACGGTCGCGGCAGCGGCCTGCGGGGCGAACTTCAGAGTGGCGAGTGCGTCGTCGACGCCCAGACCGCGCACCAGGTCGACCACGCGGCGCGCCTTCATCGGCGTCACGCGGACGAAGCGCGCGACCGCGAAGGCCCCGGGCTGCTCGCCCAGCAGGCTCTCGCGACGGGCGCTGATCGCCCTACGCTCTTGAACGCTCATGATGTTCGAATCTCTCCGTAGATTGCTTTCGCTTCGTCACTGAATCCCTTGCGGGTCAGCGACGCCGTGACTTCCGGTCGTCCTTCTCGTGACCCTTGAACGTCCGGGTCGGGGCGAACTCGCCGAGCTTGTGCCCGACCATCGAGTCCGTCACGAACACCGGCACGTGCTTGCGGCCGTCGTGCACCGCGAGCGTGTGGCCGATCATGTCCGGCACGATCATCGATCGGCGGGACCAGGTCTTGATGACGTTCTTGGTGCCCTTCTCGTTCTGCACCTCCACCTTCTTCATCAGGTGGTGGTCGACGAACGGGCCCTTCTTGAGACTACGTGGCATCTGGCCGGCTCCCTATCAGCGCTTCTTGCCGGCCTTGCGACGCCGGACGATCATGCGGTCGCTTTCCTTGCGGGTGCGGGTCCGGCCTTCCGGCTGGCCCCACGGGGACACCGGGTGGCGACCACCCGAGGTCTTACCCTCACCACCACCGTGCGGGTGGTCGACCGGGTTCATCGCGACACCGCGGACGGTCGGGCGCTTGCCCTTCCAGCGCATCCGGCCCGCCTTGCCCCAGTTGATGTTCGACTGCTCGCCGTTGCCGACCTCACCGAGGGTGGCGCGGCAGCGCACGTCGACCATCCGGACCTCGCCGGACGGCATCCGCAGGGTGGCCATCCGGCCTTCCTTGGCGACCAGCTGGATGCTGGAACCGGCCGAGCGGGCCATCTTGGCGCCGCCGCCGGGCCGCAGCTCGACCGCGTGGATCGTGGAACCGACCGGGATGTTGCGCAGCGGCAGGTTGTTGCCCACCTTGATGTCGGCGGCCGGGCCGTTCTCGACGATCGTGCCCTGCTGCAGGGTGGACGGGGCGAGGATGTAGCGCTTCTCGCCGTCCACGTAGTGCAGCAGCGCGATCCGCGCGGTGCGGTTCGGGTCGTACTCGATGTGCGCGACCTTGGCCGGCACGCCGTCCTTGTCGTAGCGCTTGAAGTCGATCAGCCGGTACGCCCGCTTGTGACCGCCACCGTGGTGCCGGGTGGTGATCTTGCCGGAGCTGTTCCGGCCGCCCTTCTTCGGCAGCGGACGCAGCAGCGACTTCTCCGGGGTCGAACGGGTGAGCTCGACGAAGTCGGCCACGCTCGAGCCACGGCGGCCCGGCGTCGTCGGCTTGTACTTGCGGATTCCCATTACGACTGGCCTCCGAAGATATCGATGCGGTCGTCGCCCTTCAGCGTCACGATCGCCCGCTTGGTGTCCGGGCGCTTGCCCCAGCCGGCACGAGTGCGGCGGCGCTTGCCCTTGCGGTTCAGGGTGTTGACGTCCGTGACCTTGACCTTGAACACCTTCTCGACCGCGAGCTTGATCTCGGTCTTGTTGGCGTCCGGTGCGACCTCGAACGTGTACTTCTGCTCGTCCAGCAGGCCGTAGCTCTTCTCGCTCACGACCGGCCGGAGCAGCACGTCGCGGGGGTCCTTGTTGACTCCGTGGCTCATGCTTCTACCTCCTCGGCCTCAGTCGACGTGGCGACGGCCTTGACGGACTTGCCCTTGGGCGCGCCGGCGACGAACGCGTCGAGTGCACTCTTGGTGAACACGACCGCGTCGCTGCACAGCACGTCGTACGCGTTCAGCTGGTCGGCCGCGATCAGGTGCACGTGCTGCACGTTGCGCAGGCTCAGCCAGGTGATCTCGTCGGCGCGGTCGACCACGACCAGCGCCTTGCCCGGGTCGGTGACCTCGCCGAGCACCTTCAGCGCCGACTTGGTGGAAGGCTTGTCGCCGTCCACGAAGCTCTCGACGACGAACACGCGGCCGTCACGGGCCCGGTCCGACAGCGAGCCGCGGAGCGCGGCGGCGATCATCTTCTTCGGGGTCCGCTGGCTGTAGTCGCGCGGCACCGGGCCGTGGACGACGCCACCACCGGTGAACTGTGGCGCGCGGGTCGAACCCTGGCGGGCGCGACCGGTGCCCTTCTGGCGGTACGGCTTGGCGCCACCGCCGGACACCTCGCCCCGGGTCTTCGCCTTGTGCGTGCCCTGACGGGCCGCCGCCAGCTGGGCCACCACGACCTGGTGGATCAGCGGCACGTTGACCTGGACGTCGAACAGCTCGGCCGGAAGCTCGGCGGAACCCTTCTTGGTGACCTTGTCGCCCTTCACGGCGACGACGTCGACGGTGCTCACTTCGCAGCTCCCTTCGCGGCGTTGCGGATCAGCACCAGGCCGCCCTTGGGGCCCGGGACCGCACCCTTCAGCAGGATCAGGCCGCGCTCGGTGTCCACAGCGTGCACGGAGACGTTCTGCGTGGTGACGTTCTCGCCACCCATGCGTCCGGCCATCCGCAGGCCCTTGAAGACCCGGCCCGGGGTGGCGCAGCCACCGATGGAGCCCGGCGAACGGTGCTTCTTGTGCACACCGTGGGTGGCCCGCAGACCACCGAAGCCGTGCCGCTTCATGACACCGGCGAAGCCCTTGCCCTTGCTGGTCGCGGAGACGTCGACGCGCTCGCCGGCCGCGAAGGTCTCGGCCTTCAGCTCCTGGCCCAGCGAGTACTCGCTCGCGTCCGCGGTGCGCAGCTCCAGCAGGTGCCGGCGCGGGGTCACGCCGGCCTTGTCGAAGTGGCCGCGGGCGGGCTTGGTCACCTTGCGCGGGTCGATGTCGCCGAAAGCGATCTGCACGCCGTCGTAGCCGTCGCGGTCCGAGGTACGGACGCCGGTGACGACGCAGGGGCCGGCCTGGATCACGGTGACGGGGACGACGCGGTTGTTCTCGTCCCAGGTCTGGGTCATGCCGAGCTTGGTGCCCAGCAGACCGCGCGTGTTCTTCACAGTGCTCATTGGTCTTTCCGCGTCCTCAGAGCTTGATCTCGATGTCGACACCGGCCGGCAGGTCGAGACGCATCAGCGAGTCGACGGTCTTCGGCGTGGGGTCGATGATGTCGATGAGCCGCTTGTGGGTGCGCATCTCGAAGTGCTCGCGGCTGTCCTTGTACTTGTGCGGCGAGCGGATGACGCAGAACACGTTCTTTTCCGTCGGCAACGGCACCGGGCCAGCAACCTTCGCACCAGTACGCGTCACCGTGTCGACAATCTTGCGTGCCGAGCTGTCGATGACCTCGTGGTCGTAGGCCTTCAGCCGGATGCGGATCTTCTGTCCCGCCATCGCTTCGCTTCGTCCTTCTCTATCGTCTAACGGTGCGTTGCTCCGACCCCCGCGGTCGGGTGTGTCGCGTGCGCGGAACGCGCGTGACTCACCGCTTTTCGACCTGGTTTGGAGATCGGGGCCCCGGTCTCGGACCGGAACCTCGGCATGGTCTCCGGTCCGGCGCACCAGCCAGATCAAGAAGATCTGGGACGCGCCCCGGCGGCCTCGCCTGAGCAACCTGAATATTGTGCCAGAGATCGGCGCCGGAACGCCAATCGGGTGGCTTCACGCCCGATCCCATCCCACCTGAGCGTGGGATCGGGCGCAAAGCAGAGGTCCGCGGGGGCTCAGTTCCGAGCCCTCGCGGACCTCATGAGATCACTTGATGATCTTGGTGACCCGGCCGGCGCCGACGGTGCGGCCACCTTCACGGATCGCGAACTTCAGACCGTCCTCCATGGCGATCGGCTGGATCAGCTCGACCGTCATGTCGGTGTTGTCGCCCGGCATGACCATCTCGGTGCCCTCGGGCAGCGTGACGACACCGGTGACGTCGGTGGTGCGGAAGTAGAACTGCGGGCGGTAGTTCTGGAAGAACGGCGTGTGACGGCCGCCCTCCTCCTTGGAAAGGATGTAGACCGACGCCTCGAAGTTCGTGTGCGGGGTCGTGGTGCCCGGCTTGATCACAACCATGCCGCGCTCGACGTCCTCGCGCTTCGTACCACGGAGCAGCAGACCGACGTTCTCACCGGCCTGGCCCTCGTCGAGAAGCTTGCGGAACATCTCGATACCGGTGACAGTCGTGGACTGCTTGGTCTCGTGGATGCCGACGATGTCGACGGTCTCGTTGACCTTGATGACACCGCGCTCGATCCGGCCGGTGACGACCGTACCGCGACCGGTGATGGTGAAGACGTCCTCCACCGGCATCAGGAACGGCTTGTCGATCTCGCGCTCCGGCTGCGGGATGTACTCGTCGACAGCGTTCATCAGCTCGATGATCGACTCGCCCCACTTGGCGTCGCCCTGCAGCGCCGGGTGCGCGGCAACCCGCACGATCGGCGCGTTGTCGCCGTCGAACTCCTGCTCCGAGAGCAGCTCGCGAACCTCGAGCTCGACGAGCTCCAGGATCTCCTCGTCGTCGACCATGTCGCACTTGTTCAGGGCGACGACCATCGCCGGCACGCCGACCTGACGGGCGAGCAGCACGTGCTCACGCGTCTGCGGCATCGGGCCGTCGGTGGCGGCGACGACCAGGATCGCACCGTCCATCTGGGCCGCACCGGTGATCATGTTCTTGATGTAGTCCGCGTGACCCGGGCAGTCGACGTGGGCGTAGTGCCGGGCCTCGGTCTGGTACTCGACGTGCGCGATCGAGATGGTGATACCGCGCTGGCGCTCTTCCGGCGCCTTGTCGATCTGATCGAAGGCCGAGGCCTCGTTCAGGTCCGGGTACTTGTCGTGCAGCACCTTGGTGATCGCCGCGGTAAGAGTGGTCTTACCGTGGTCGATGTGACCGATGGTGCCGATGTTGACGTGCGGCTTAGTCCGCTCGAACTTCGCCTTCGCCACTGGGGCCCTCCTAGATAAATGTTGACTACGCCGTACGCCGACGCGCTTGGGGTGTGGTGGCCAGGAACGAGTTGTTACTCGCCCCGGGCCTTCTTGATGATCTCTTCCGCCACGTTCTTCGGAACCTCGGCGTAGGAATCGAACTGCATCGAGTAGGACGCGCGGCCCTGGGTCTTCGACCGCAGGTCACCGACATACCCGAACATCTCCGACAGTGGTACCAGAGCCTTGACGACCCGGCTGCCACCGGGGCCCTCGTCCATCTGCTGGATCTGGCCACGGCGGGAGTTGAGGTCGCCGATCACGTCGCCCATGTAGTCCTCGGGCGTCGTGACCTCGACGGCGAACATCGGCTCCAGGATGACCGGACCGGCCCGGCGAGCAGCCTCCTTGAAGGCCATCGAACCGGCGATCTTGAAGGCGAGCTCCGAGGAGTCGACGTCGTGGTACGCGCCGTCCTGCAGCGTCACCTTCACGTCCACCATCGGGTAGCCGGCCAGTACGCCGAACTCCATCGCCTCCTGGCAGCCCTCGTCCACCGACGGGATGTACTCCCGGGGGATGCGGCCACCGGTGACGGCGTTGACGAACTCGTACCCGCCCTCGCCACCGGCCTCCACCGAGGTCGGCTCGATGTCGATGATCACGCGACCGAACTGACCCGAACCACCGGTCTGCTTCTTGTGCGTGTAGTCGACCTTCTCGACCTTCTTGGTGATGGTCTCGCGGTAGGCGACCTGCGGCTTGCCGACGTTGGCCTCGACCCGGAACTCGCGCTTCATCCGATCGACCAGCACCTCGAGGTGCAGCTCGCCCATACCGGCGATGATGGTCTGGCCGGTCTCCTCGTCGGTGCGGACCACGAAGGTCGGGTCCTCCTCGGCGAGCCGCTGGATCGCGACGCCCAGCTTCTCCTGGTCGGCCTTCGACTTGGGCTCGATGGCGACCGAGATGACCGGGGCCGGGAACTGCATCGACTCCAGCACGACCGGGTTCGCCGGGTCGGCCAGCGTCTCACCGGTGGTGGTGTCCTTCAGACCCATCACGGCGACGATGTGGCCGGCGCCGATCGACGCGATCTCCTCACGCTTGTTCGCGTGCATCCGGTAGATCTTGCCGATCCGCTCCTTGCGGCCCTTGGTCGGGTTCAGCACCTGGGTGCCGGTCTCGAGCTTGCCCGAGTACACCCGGATGAAGGTCAGCTTGCCCAGGTGCGGGTCGGCGGCGATCTTGAACGCCAGCGCCGAGAACGGCTCGCTGTCGTCCGGCTTGCGCAGCACGACCTTCTCCGCGTCCTTGACGTCGTGGCCCTCGATGGCCGGGACGTCGATCGGGCTCGGCAGGTACGCGTTCACCGCGTCGAGCAGCGGCTGGACGCCCTTGTTCTTGAAGGCCGTACCGGTCAGGACCGGGGTCAGCTTGCTGGCCAGGGTCGCGCGACGGATGGCGGCGACCAGCTGCTCCTGGGTCGGCTCCTCGCCCTCCAGGTACAGCTCCATGATCTCGTCGTCGGCCTCGGCGACGGTCTCGATCAGCTTGTCCCGCCACTCGGCCGCGAGCTCGGTGTGGCTGGCCGGGATCTCCTCGACCGTGTAGTCCTCGCCCATCTTGGTCTCGCCGCGCCAGGTCAGCGCGCGCATGCCCACCAGGTCGACGACGCCGATGAAGTCGGCCTCGGACCCGATCGGCAGCTGCATGACCAGCGGCACCGCGGCGAGGCGGTCCCGGATCATGTCGACGCAGCGCATGAACTCCGCGCCGGTGCGGTCCAGCTTGTTGACGAAGCAGATCCGCGGGACGCCGTACCGGTCCGCCTGGCGCCACACGGTCTCGGACTGCGGCTCCACACCGGCAACGCCGTCGAACACCGCGACGGCGCCGTCGAGCACGCGCAGCGAACGCTCCACCTCGACGGTGAAGTCGACGTGGCCCGGGGTGTCGATGATGTTGATGGTGTGGTCTTTCCAGGTGCAGGTCGTCGCGGCGGACGTGATCGTGATGCCGCGCTCCTGCTCCTGCTCCATCCAGTCCATCGTGGCGGCGCCCTCGTGGACCTCACCGATCTTGTAGGTGATACCGGTGTAGAAGAGGATCCGCTCGGTCGTCGTCGTCTTGCCGGCGTCGATGTGGGCCATGATCCCGATGTTGCGGACCTTGGCCAGGTCGGTGGTGATTTGTACGGCCACCTCGGTGGTCTACCTCTCGATTCTGTACTGCGTCAAAGGGTGAGCGCTGGGGTCCGGATCGGACCCCGGATCACCAGCGGTAGTGGGCGAAAGCCTTGTTGGCTTCGGCCATCTTGTGCGTGTCCTCGCGGCGCTTCACCGACGCACCGAGACCGTTGGACGCGTCCAGGATCTCGTTCATCAGCCGCTCGGACATGGTCTTCTCGCGGCGGGCCCGCGAGTACGTCGTCAGCCAGCGCAGCGCCAGCGTGGTCGACCGGCCCGGCTTGACCTCGATCGGCACCTGGTAGGTGGCGCCACCGACCCGGCGGCTCTTCACCTCGATGCTCGGCTTCACGTTGTCCAGCGCACGCTTCAGCGTGATCACCGGGTCGGTGCCGGTCTTCGTCCGGGTGCCCTCGAGCGCGTCGTAGACGATCCGCTGGGCGATCTGCTTCTTGCCGTCGACCAGGATCTTGGAGATCAACTGGGTGACGAGCGGCGAACTGTAGACCGGGTCGATGATGACCGGGCGCTTCGGGGCGGGGCCCTTGCGCGGCATTAGCTCTTCTCCTTCTTCGCGCCGTAGAGGCTGCGGGCCTGCTTACGGTTCTTCACACCCTGGGTGTCGAGCGAACCGCGGATGATCTTGTAGCGGACACCCGGGAGGTCCTTCACCCGGCCGCCACGGACGAGCACGATCGAGTGCTCCTGCAGGTTGTGGCCGACACCGGGGATGTACGCGGTGACCTCGATGCCGCTGGTCAGGCGGACACGCGCGACCTTACGAAGGGCCGAGTTCGGCTTCTTCGGCGTGGTCGTGTAGACGCGCGTGCACACACCACGACGCTGAGGGGAACCCTTCAGGGCCGGCGTCTTGTTCTTGGACACCTTGTCCTGGCGGCCCTTGCGGACCAGCTGCTGAATGGTGGGCACCGCGTAGCTCTTTCTGTCGTCCGGCTGGGTTTGTAGCTTTTACCTGACCCCCGCGGTCGGGTGTGTCGCGTGCGCACGAGCAGACCGAAGCCGTAATCTTCCAGACTGTCGGCAGGAGTCCCGTGCCACGCGGCCCGACCCGAAGGACTCGGGGCACGCATGACGGCCCAGGAAAGACCCCGGGCACGATCGTTAAGACTAGCGGGTGCCTCAAGCACGGTCAAAATGAGTAACCGACCGCCGTGGAGAGCCTCCGCCCTTCCAGTGTACAGGGCCTACGGAGTGGCCCTGCCGGCCAGGAAATCGCTGCCCACGACTGCGTCTCCCTCGACCGTCAGAACGGCCGTCGGCAAGCGCTTCCACAGGCACAGGTCGAGCTCCGCCGCGGTCCCCGAGAGCACCGCTTCGCCGACCGCCCTGCCGCGCTCGACCGCGGGCGGATTCCCTTCTGACAAAGGCGTCAGCGTCCATTCGTGCCCGGTGTCGGTGGCCCGTACGCCGACCTGCCGGGTGACCGCCGGAGCGAACCCGCGGGCGAGCATCCGGGGCAGGAACACCTCGAACACCTCGTCCACTCCGTCGGCCGCGATCGCCGCAGGTATCACCTCCAGACCAGTGCCGGCCTCTTGAGCGGCGGCCTGCCGGGCGTCCACGAGGTGGATGACCGTCTCATGCAGGCGCCGCCGGGCCCAGAATCCGGCGCGCTGATCGACCGGCGCGAAGTTCCAGCAGGGTTCGTCCGGATCGACCGCCCGGATCGCCGCGGACAGCGCCGCGCTGGTGGCGGCATACCAGTCGGCCCAGGAGATCGTCGTCCGCAGTACCTCCGGGACCTGCTGGGAGGTGCCGCTGAGCACGATCGAGGCCGCCCAGCGCTGCCCGGAGCCGATGTGCAGCGCCAGGTCGGCGACCGTCCAGCCCGGGCACGCGGGCACCGGCCGGGACGGGTCGAGATCGCCGAGGACGGCCGCCAGCTCGGCGGCCGTCCGGTCGAACTCGGCGAGGTGGTCGATCGGGTCCTGGGACCCGATCGACGCAGCGGAGAAACCTTCAGGCACGGAACTCGACGTCGGTGATAGCGCCGTCGACGACCCGGTAGAGCGCCAGCTGCGGGACGGCGCCGTCGTCGTCGTAGCTGTTCACGTGCTCCACCACCCACTCCCCCAGGGTGATCTTCTGCAGCACTTCGGTCTTGCAGCGGCCGGCCTCGAAGAGCGGGCGGTAATACTCCCGGAGGAACCGGCGGCCCTTCAGTTCGGAGCCGTTCGCGAGCAGGATGCGCGCCGTCGGCGAGTACGTCGCCAGGAAGGCCTCGAGGTCGTGTGCGGCGTACGCCGCGTGCTCGCGGGCGATCACCCGCGCCGCGGGCGTCTCGGCGGTGACAGCGGCCACCGTGGCCACCCCTAAGTCCGCAAGCGATGCCTGGACGGCCGGCACGACAGGAGCGGCCGGCGTGACAGCTGCCGGGACGGCCGGTGGCTGTTCGGGCTTCGGTGCCTGCCGAGTGGCGGGTTCGGCAGGTGCCTTGGGAGCCGTGGCGACCGCGGTCCTGGTCGTCCGGCGGGTAGCGGTGGTGGTGGTCGTCTTCCGGGCCGGTGGTGGTGGGACGAGGAGCTTGCCGTCGGCGCCAGGCTGCTCGCCGAGGTGGGCGATCGCCCAGTCGAGAGCCTTGGTCACGGCGGCGCGTGATTCTTCGGTGTGGTCGAGCATGTCGAACCCGTGGTGCCCTTTCGGTACGTCGATGATGTCCAGCGCGGCGCCACCCGCGGAGACGAACTCCGCTACCGGACCGGCGAGCTCCTCACGCTCGAGTCCGACTCTTGTCAGCAGCACAGGCAGGTCCTTGTGTTTGCCGATCACCTCGGCAGCAGTTACCAGATCGTCGACACCGGGCGGGGTGGCGAGCAACGGGTAGGTCAGGGATACGAAGCGCAGCCAGTCGGGGCGGCTGTCCAGCCACTCCCCGGCCAGCAGGCCGGCGCCCGAGAAGAACCACAGCCCGACCCGATCGGGGTCGACCCGTGGATCCGAACGCAGTACGGCGACCGCGGCCTCCACCTCGTCCGCGGCCTCGACCAGGCGGTCGAGGCCGTGGATCAGGCTGTGGTCGACGACTGCGGCCACCAGGCCTCGCCTGGCGGCAGCGGTCGCGTAGCCCTTGTAGACCGGCCAGTCCCGAGGCATCACCTCGAGGCCGTCCGGTCCGGGTCCCCCGTGCACGAAGAGAATTGCGCCGCCTCGGGCGGTACCGGGCGGGCGGTACAGGTCGATCTCCCCCAGGCGATCGACGCGTACGTCAGAACCTTCCAGAACCCCCAAGACGAAAGGCCGCAAGTAGGCCGGCAAATCCGTCATGCACCAATCTTGGCGCATCCGGCGGACACTTTCAGCCGCCACCCCGAGTGTCTTCGCCGGCCGCGCCGAAAAGCCGCGAGGGCGGCACTCCCGGATGGAAGTGCCGCCCTCTGTATTAATACTTTCCCCGCCCCACCGCCCCGGTCGGGGATTGACTCGAATCAGTTCTGGTACGAACCGAGGTCGAAGTCGTCGAGCGGGACCGACTGACCGCTGGACGGGCCGAAGTCGTAGTCGTACGACTCGTAACCGACCATCGAGTACATCGCGGCCTTCGCCTCTTCAGTCGGTTCGACCCGGATGTTGCGGTACCGGTCCATGCCCGTACCGGCCGGGATCAACTTACCGATGATGACGTTCTCCTTCAGACCGACCAGGGAGTCGGACTTGCCGTGGATCGCGGCCTCGGTCAGCACCCGGGTCGTCTCCTGGAAGGAGGCGGCCGACAGCCACGACTCGGTGGCCAGCGAGGCCTTGGTGATACCCATCAGCACCGGACGACCGGAGGCCGGCGTACCGCCCTCGGCCACCACGCGGCGGTTCTCCGCCTCGAAGGTGACCCGGTCCGCGAGCTCGCCCGGCAGCAGCTGGGCGTCGCCCGACTCGATCACCGTGACCCGGCGCAGCATCTGCCGGACGATGATCTCGATGTGCTTGTCGTGGATGGCCACACCCTGCGACCGGTACACCTCCTGGACCTCGTCCACCAGGTGCTCCTGCGCCTTGCGGACACCCAGGATCCGCAGAACCTCCTGCGGGTCCGGCGTACCCTGCGTCAACTGCTGGCCGACCTCGACGTGCTGGCCCTCCTCGATCAGCAACCGGGTCCGCTTGGACACCGGGTAGGAGACCTCCTCCGACCCGTCGTCCGGCGTCAGCACCAGCTTCCGGCTCTTGTCGGTGTCCTCGATCGAGATCCGGCCGGCCGCCTCCGAGATCGGCGCCTTGCCCTTGGGCTGGCGAGCCTCGA
Source organism: Kribbella jejuensis (assembly GCF_006715085.1). Taxonomy (NCBI): domain Bacteria; kingdom Bacillati; phylum Actinomycetota; class Actinomycetes; order Propionibacteriales; family Kribbellaceae; genus Kribbella; species Kribbella jejuensis. Next base: position 2,139,203 of record NZ_VFMM01000001.1, read on the forward strand.
AGAGCTCGACAACACGCGGCAGACCGTGGGTGATGTCATCACCCGCGACACCACCGGTGTGGAAGGTCCGCATGGTCAGCTGGGTACCCGGCTCACCGATGGACTGGGCGGCGATGATGCCGACCGCCTCACCGATGTCGACCGGCTTACCGGTGGCCAGCGAACGGCCGTAGCACTTGGCGCAGGTACCGGTCTTGGCGTCACAGGTGAGCACCGACCGGACCTTGACCTCCTCGACACCCGCCTCGACCAGCTTGGCGATCGAGACGTCGCCCAGGTCGCTGCCGGCCGCCAGGACGAGGTTGCCGTCCGGGTCGAACGAGTCGGTCGCCAGGGTCCGCGCGTAGGCGCTGGTCTCCACGTTCTCGGCGTGCACGACCTTGCCGTCCGGGCCCTTCTCGCCGATCTTCTTCGGCAGGCCCCGCTCGGTCCCGCAGTCCTCCTCGCGGATGATCACGTCCTGCGACACGTCCACCAGACGACGGGTCAGGTACCCCGAGTCGGCGGTCCGCAGCGCGGTGTCGGCCAGACCCTTCCGGGCACCGTGGGTGGCGATGAAGTACTCGACCACCGACAGGCCCTCGCGGAAGTTGGACTTGATCGGCCGGGCGATGATCTCGCCCTTCGGGTTGGCCACCAGACCACGCATACCGGAGATCTGCCGGATCTGCATCATGTTGCCTCGGGCACCGGAGTGCACCATCATCCAGATCGGGTTGTCCTTGGCGAAGTTCTCCTCCATCGCCTTACCGACCTCGGCGTTGGCGCCGGTCCAGATCTCGATCAGCTCCTGGCGCCGCTCGGACGAGGTGATCAGACCCCGCTCGAACTGCTTCTGGACCTTCTCGGCCTGGGCCTCGTAGCGGGCCATGATCTCGGGCTTGCTCGGCGGCGTGCTGAAGTCGTCGATCGACACCGTGACACCGGACCGGGTGGACCAGTAGTAGCCCAGGTCCTTCAGCGCGTCCAGCGCGTGCGCGACCTCGACCTTGGTGTACCGCTCGGCCAGGTCGTTGACGATCCCACCGAGCTGCTTCTTGCCCACCTCGGTGTCGACGAACGGGTAGTCCGCCGGCAGCGCCTCGTTGAACAGCGCGCGGCCCAGAGTGGTCTCCAGACCGAAGCCACCGCCGTCCAGCTCGATCGCGTTCGCCGGAGCGGCCGAACCGCTCAGCCGGAGCGTGATCTTCGCCTGCAGCGACAGCTCGCCGTGGTCGAAGGCCATGATCGCCTCGGCGACCGAACCGAACGCCCGGCCCTCACCCTTCACGCCGTCCTTCAGCATGGTCAGGAAGTAGATGCCGATGATCATGTCCTGAGTCGGCATGGTGACGGGACGACCGTCGGCCGGCTTCAGGATGTTGTTCGTCGACAGCATCAGGATCCGGGCCTCGGCCTGCGCCTCGGCCGACAGCGGCAGGTGCACCGCCATCTGGTCACCGTCGAAGTCCGCGTTGAACGCGGAACAGACGAGCGGGTGGATCTGGATCGCCTTGCCCTCGATCAGCTGCGGCTCGAACGCCTGGATGCCGAGCCGGTGCAGGGTTGGTGCACGGTTCAGCAGGACCGGGTGCTCGGTGATGACCTCTTCCAGCACGTCCCAGACCTGGGCGCGCTGGCGCTCGACCATCCGCTTGGCGGACTTGATGTTCTGCGCGTGGTTGAGGTCGACCAGCCGCTTCATCACGAACGGCTTGAACAGCTCCAGCGCCATCGCCTTCGGCAGACCGCACTGGTGCAGCTTGAGCTGCGGGCCGACCACGATGACCGAACGGCCGGAGTAGTCGACGCGCTTGCCGAGCAGGTTCTGGCGGAACCGGCCCTGCTTGCCCTTGAGCATGTCGGACAGCGACTTCAGCGGCCGGTTGCCCGGGCCGGTGACCGGACGGCCGCGGCGGCCGTTGTCGAACAGCGCGTCGACGGCCTCCTGCAGCATCCGCTTCTCGTTGTTGACGATGATCTCCGGCGCGCCCAGGTCGAGCAGCCGCTTGAGCCGGTTGTTCCGGTTGATCACCCGGCGGTACAGGTCGTTCAGGTCCGAGGTGGCGAACCGGCCACCGTCGAGCTGGACCATCGGGCGCAGGTCCGGCGGGATGACCGGGACGCAGTCCAGGACCATACCCATCGGGCTGTTGTTGGTGGCCAGGAACGCGGTCACGACCTTGAGCCGCTTCAGGGCGCGGGTCTTGCGCTGGCCCTTACCGGTCTTGATCGTCTCGCGCAGGTTGTCCGCCTCGGCCTTCAGGTCGAAGGTCTCCAGCCGGCGCTGGATCGCGGCGGCACCCATGGCGCCCTCGAAGTACTTGCCGAACCGCTCCTTCATGGCGCGGTAGAGGATCTCGTCGCCCTCCAGGTCCTGGACCTTCAGGTTCTTGAACCGGGTCCAGACCTCGTCGAGGCGGTCGATCTCGCGCTGCGAGCGGTCCCGCAGCTGCTTGACCTCCCGCTCGGCGCCTTCCTTGACCTTGCGGCGGACGTCGGCCTTGGCGCCCTCGGCCTCGAGCTGCGCCAGGTCCTCCTCGAGCTTCTTCATCCGCGTCTCGATGTCGTTGTCACGACGGTTCTCGAGCTGCTTGCGCTCGACGTCGACGCGACCCTCGAGCGACGAGAGGTCGCGGTGCCGCGCCTCGTCGTCGACGTCGGTGATCATGTACGCCGCGAAGTAGATGACCTTCTCCAGGTCCTTCGGGGCGAGGTCGAGCAGGTAGCCGAGCCGCGACGGGACACCCTTGAAGTACCAGATGTGGGTGACCGGCGCGGCCAGCTCGATGTGGCCCATCCGCTCGCGGCGCACCTTGGAGCGGGTGACCTCGACGCCACACCGCTCGCAAATGATGCCCTTGAAGCGAACGCGCTTGTACTTGCCGCAGTAGCACTCCCAGTCCCGGGTGGGACCGAAGATCTTCTCGCAGAACAGACCGTCACGCTCGGGCTTGAGGGTCCGGTAGTTGATCGTCTCCGGCTTCTTGACCTCGCCGTGAGACCACTGGCGGATCTCGTCCGCGGTGGCCAGGCCGATCCGAAGCTCGTCGAAGAAGTTCACGTCGAGCACGATGTGTTATCTCCCGTTGCTAAAAGTGGTCTGAGTGGGTTGGTTGTTGATGTCAAGCGGCAACCCGCTCAGACCTCCTCGACACTGTTCGGCTCGCGCCGGGACAGGTCGATGCCCAGTTCCTCCGCCGCCCGGAAGACGTCCTCCTCGCTGTCGCGCATCTCGACCCGGCTTCCGTCGGACGAGAGCACCTCGACATTGAGGCAGAGGGACTGCATTTCCTTGACCAGAACCTTGAACGACTCCGGGATACCCGGCTCCGGGATGTTCTCGCCCTTGACGATCGCCTCGTACACCTTGACCCGCCCGACGACGTCGTCGGACTTGATCGTCAGCAGTTCCTGCAGCGCGAAGGCGGCACCGTAGGCCTCCAGGGCCCACACCTCCATCTCGCCGAACCGCTGGCCACCGAACTGGGCCTTACCACCCAGCGGCTGCTGGGTGATCATCGAGTACGGACCGGTCGACCGTGCGTGGATCTTGTCGTCGACCAGGTGGTGCAGCTTCAGCATGTACATGTAGCCGACACCGATCGGGTCCGGGAACGGCTCACCCGAACGGCCGTCGAACAGCCGGGCCTTGCCCTGGCCGTTGACCATCCGGACACCGTCGCGGTTCGGCAGCGTCGAGGACAGCAGGCCGGTGACCTCTTCCTCGGTGGCGCCGTCGAAGACCGGGGTGGCGACGTTCGTCATCGGCTCGGCCGCACCGGCGCCGATCTTGATCAGCCGCTGCGCCCACTCCTCCTCGTTCTCCGGATCCACTTCCCAGCCGCGGGAGGCGATCCAGCCGAGGTGGGTCTCCAGCACCTGGCCGACGTTCATCCGGCCGGGCACGCCCAGCGGGTTCAGGATCACGTCGACGTGGGTGCCGTCCTCGAGGAACGGCATGTCCTCGACCGGAAGGATCTTGGAGATGACGCCCTTGTTGCCGTGCCGGCCGGCCAGCTTGTCGCCGACCGAGATCTTTCGCTTCTGGGCCACGTAGACGCGGACCAGCTGGTTGACACCCGGCGGCAGCTCGTCGCCGTTGTCGCGGTCGAAGACCCGGACACCGATGACGGTGCCCTCCTCGCCGTGCGGCACCTTGAGCGACGTGTCGCGGACCTCGCGCGCCTTCTCACCGAAGATCGCGCGCAGCAGCCGCTCCTCCGGGGTCAGCTCGGTCTCGCCCTTCGGGGTGACCTTGCCGACCAGGATGTCACCGGTGGTGACCTCGGCGCCGATCCGGATGATGCCACGCTCGTCCAGGTCGGACAGCATCTCGTCGGAGACGTTCGGGATGTCCCGGGTGATCTCCTCCGGACCCAGCTTGGTGTCGCGGGCGTCGACCTCGTGCTCCTCGATGTGGATCGAGGTCAGCAGGTCCTGCTGCACGACGCGCTGGCTGAGGATGATCGCGTCCTCGTAGTTGTAGCCCTCCCACGTCATGAACGCGACCAGCATGTTCCGGCCGAGGGCCATCTCGCCCTCGTCGGTGCACGGACCGTCGGCCAGCGGCGTACCGACCTCGACCCGCTGCCCGGCGTCGACCAGCGGGCGCTGGTTGATGCAGGTGCCCTGGTTCGAGCGGCGGAACTTCGCCATCCGGTAGGTCTGGTACGTGCCGTCGTCGGCGGCGATCTCGATCAGGTCGGCCGAGACCTCCTTGACCACACCCGCCTTGTCGGAGACCACCACGTCGCCGGCGTCGACCGCACCGCGGAACTCCATCCCGGTCCCGACCAGTGGGGCGTCGGAGGTGATCAGCGGCACCGCCTGGCGCTGCATGTTCGAACCCATCAGCGCGCGGTTGGCGTCGTCGTGCTCGAGGAACGGGATCAGCGCGGTCGCCACCGACACCATCTGGCGCGGCGAGACGTCCATGTAGTCCACGTCCTCGACCGGGACCAGCTCGACCTCACCGTGACGGCGGCGAACCAGCACGCGGTCCTCGGCGAACCGGTTGTCGTCGGTCAGCGCGGCGTTCGCCTGCGCGATGACGAAGCGGTCCTCCTCGTCGGCGGTCAGGTAGTCCACCTGGTCGGTGACGGCACCGTCGACGACCTTGCGGTACGGCGTCTCGACGAAGCCGAACGCGTTCACCCGGCCGTACGACGCGAGCGAACCGATCAGGCCGATGTTCGGGCCTTCCGGGGTCTCGATCGGGCACATCCGGCCGTAGTGGGACGGGTGCACGTCGCGGACCTCGAAGCCGGCCCGCTCACGGCTCAGACCACCCGGGCCGAGCGCGTTCAGCCGGCGCTTGTGGGTGAGGCCGGCGACCGGGTTGGTCTGGTCCATGAACTGCGACAGCTGCGACGTACCGAAGAACTCCTTCAGCGCCGCGACCACCGGACGGATGTTGATCAGGGTCTGCGGCGTGATCGCCTCGACGTCCTGGGTCGTCATCCGCTCCCGGACCACCCGCTCCATCCGGGCCAGGCCGGTGCGCAGCTGGTTCTGGATCAGCTCACCGACGGTCCGCAGCCGGCGGTTGCCGAAGTGGTCGATGTCGTCCTCTTCGACCACGATCTCGCCGCGCGGTGCCGGCAGCTCGGTCTTGCCCTCGTGCAGCGCGACCAGGTACTTGATCGTGGCGACGATGTCGTCGACGGTCAGCACCGCCTGGTCGTGCGCCTCGTCCCGGCCGAGCTTCTTGTTGATCTTGTAGCGGCCGACCTTGGCCAGGTCGTAGCGCTTGCCGTTGAAGTAGTAGTTCTCCAGCAGCGCCTGCGCGGCCTCGCGGGTCGGCGGCTCACCCGGACGCAGCTTGCGGTAGATGTCCAGCAGCGCGTCGTCCTGCCCGGAGGTGTGGTCCTTCTCCAGGGTGAGGCGGATCGACTCGTAGTCGCCGAACTCCTCCAGGATCTGCGCGTCGGTCCAGCCCAGCGCCTTCAGCAGCACGGTGACGTTCTGCTTGCGCTTGCGGTCGAGGCGGACGCCGACCATGTCGCGCTTGTCCACCTCGAACTCCAGCCACGCGCCGCGCGACGGGATGATCTTGGCGGTGAAGATGTCCTTGTCGGACGTCTTGTCCGGCGTGCGCTCGAAGTACACACCGGGCGAGCGGACGAGCTGGGACACGACGACCCGCTCGGTCCCGTTGATGACGAAGGTGCCCTTGCGCGTCATCAGCGGGAAGTCACCCATGAAGACGGTCTGGCTCTTGATCTCACCGGTTTCGTTGTTCATGAACTCGGCCGTGACGAACAGCGGAGCCGAGTACGTGACGTCTCGCTCCTTGCACTCGTCGACCGTGTTCTTCGGGGGCTCGAAGCGGTGGTCGCGGAACGACAGCGACATGGTGCCGCTGAAGTCCTCGATCGGGGAGATCTCCTCGAAAATCTCTTCCAGGCCGCTGGGGCCGGACAGGTCCGACCGCCCCTCGGCCTCGGCGGCGGCCACTCGGGCCTGCCACGTTTCGTTGCCGACCAACCAGTCGAAACTGTCCACCTGCAACGCGAGCAGATCCGGAACCTGGAGCGGCTCGGAGATCTTTGCGAAGGAGATGCGGCGGGGGCCGGTGACGTTGGAAATGCTGTCGGACTGGGGGTTGCGCGAGGCGACCAAGGGGCGTCCTTCCACGGGCTCGCAAAATCACATCGGTGCTGGGAGCGCACGCCAAGCCGCCCCAGTCAAGTCGGAGACCCGAGCAGAGGCGAGAGAAAGGCAGCGCAAAGCAATAGGCTACATGATCCAGGCAAGCCTGTCCAATGGGGTCCAACAGTTTGCCGTCGGACCACCCTCTCCGTCAAGGACCGACCCGGGGTCTCCAGTGGGTAGATCACCCACGAGACCTCCGGCGCCCCTCTGGTGCGGAGTCACCTAGAGGTTACAGTCCGGCGATCTCCTGGACCAGCCATTGGTGGCCGTTTCGGACCATCGTGAACCGGGTCCGGTTCAGATCCACCCGGGGACTACCCTTCGTGATCGTACTGGTGGTGGTCTGGTTGACGAAGATGATCAGCGTGACCCGGTCGGCGTCGCCGTCGCGGACCGCGACCTCGCGCACGTCGGCCTTCACCGTGGCCTTGGTCTTGGTGGCCAGCTCGCCGGCCACCTTCGCGGTCTCGTCGAACTTCGCGGCGAAGTCCGGAGTCATCGTCGCCCGCGCCGCAGCGAAGCTTTTGTCCAGGTCACGGTAGTCGTAGCTGAGTGCGGTCTCGGCCGCCTTCCGGCCCGCCGCGGCCGCCTGGTCGCGGGCGTCCTCGGCCTCCTTGCCGTGCCAGGCCTTGATCCCGAGCACCGCGGCGACGGCCAGCGTGAGTACGACGACGACACCGAGCGCAGCGATCAGCGTGTTCCCGAGACCGGTCGGACGATCACTCTCCGTAGTCGATTCCGGAGTGATCGGTTCGGCGACGACCTCTTTTTCCGGCTCCGGTGTGGCCGGGGTCACATCCTGTTCGAGTCGTACTTCCGGCTCGCCGGGTTTCGCGCTCCGGCGCTGGCCGGCGATCCGCGGCCGACCGCTGCTGGAACCGGACATCAGCCCACCACCTGCAGGTCGGCGGTCAGCCAGCGGTCCTTCTCGCGGACCATGTCCAGCTTGATCCGGTACCGGCGTTCGGTCCCCGTGGTCGAGGCGGTGTTGGTCACCACCGCGTTCACGATCACCAGGACCTGGGCGGAGTCCTTGTCGTTCGACACCACGCCCGCCTCCTTGACGTCCCCCTTCGAGGTCGCCTTGTTCTGCACGACCTCGGTCTTCACCGCGTCGATGCCGTTCTGGAACTCCTGCTTGAACTGCCCGGTCGACTCGTCGATCACGCGCTTCGAGTCCGCGTCCCAGGTCTGGTAGTCGTACGTCGTGAAGTCCAGCGCGAGCTGCCGCGCCGCCTTCATCGCGCCGTGGCGCTCCGCGTCGTCGGCCCGCTGTTTGCGCAGCGCGACCACCGACAACGTCAGCCCGGCGAGTGCCACCACGAGCAACACGCTGAGCGCCCAGGCCAGCACGAGCCGGCCGTTCTTTGCGATCACTGCCCGGTCACCGGTCCGAGGATGAGTGCCTTCCAGGAGTCGCTGCCGAGCAACTCCTGCTGTCCGCCGGTCGAGCCGAGCACGATCGACGGCATGCCGCCGGACCCGCCCGCCTGACCGGTCGCCGGGTCGTAGCCGACGCCGTACCCGGTGCGGTTCAGGTAGCGCGACGACGGGGCCGGCTTGTTCTGCGAGCCGCGGACGTTGATCCCGCTCGACGGGCTCGCCGTACAGGCCGCCTTCGTGTTCGCCTGGGTGTTCGTCACGTCCTGCGGGACCCGCTTGTCGGTGCCCCCGTACCCGGGCCGGCAGGCGGGCGGGCTGAGGCCGACGACCAGCCCGAAGTGCGCGTCGTAGTGCCCGGTGCCCGGGTCCTTCGCGGGCACGACGTACCCGCCCATCGCGACCGCTGGATACACCACCATCAACTGCTCGACAGCGTCCAGCCGGACCGCGGTCAGTTCGCTCACCGTCAGCAGGTTACCGAGCAGCACCGCGATGTCCGCACTGTTGTCCCGGATCAGGCCGGTCAGCTGACTGGACGCGAACGAGCCCTGGTCGACGACCGTCCGCAGGCTCTTGTCCGACGCCACCAGGGTGTCCGACAGCAGCGCGAGGTTCTTCGCCCAGGTCTTGATCGCGTCACCGCTGGCGACCTGGGTGGCCAGCACGGTGTCGCCGTCGTTGATCAGCTTGATCGTCTGCAGCACGTTCGCGTCGGCGTTGTCGATCAGCTTGCCGGAGCTGTCGATGATCTTCTGCAGGTCGGTGCCCTTGCCCTTCAGCGCCGCCCCGAGCTCGTGCACCGTGGTCCGCAAGCTCTCCTTGTCGACCGAGTTCACCAGCTGGTCGAGGTTCAGCAGCAGTTCGGTGGTGTCGATCGGTACGGCGGTGTCCTGGCGCGCGATCTTGGAGTTGTTCTGCAGGTACGGCGCTCCGTCGCGGCGCGGCTGCAGGTCGACGTACTGCTCGCCGATCGCCGACCGGTTCGCGACCACCGCGAGCAGGTCGTTCGGGATCTTGAACTTCTTGTCGATCTCCAGGTTCACGTCGACACCGTCGGGCAGCAGCTTGAGCTCCCCGACCCGGCCGACCGGCTGGCCGCGGTACGTCACCTCGGCGCCGGAGAAGATCCCGCCGGACTCGGCGAAGCTGGCGCTGACGGTGTAGTTCTTGTTCACCACCAGCTGGTCGACCTGCGCGTACCGGGCGCCGACGAACGCGACGCCGACGACGGTGATCAGCAGGAACACCATCAGCTGGATCCGGACCGCTCTGGTGATCATGAGACCGCTCCCGGCATCAGGGCCCGGGCCAGGTCGGGATCGAACCCGGACCGCTTGAGCTGTGGCGAGCAGACCGGCAGCCCGAGCAGCGTGATGCAGGTCGTCGTGGTGCCGGTCGGCACCGGTAGCGACGGCAGCCCGCTGCCCCCGGCACCCGGAGTGAGGTGCAGCGGGAGGCTGATCCCGAGCGTCGGCAGCGCGGTCGGGCCGACCGTCGGCAGGTCCAGCCCGATGAGGCCCTTCAAAGCCTTCTGGGTGTTCACGTCGAGCGTGATGCCGAGGTTGGTGTAGTCGCCCTTCGCGGCTTTGGCGGCCTGGTCCGGGAACGGATACGTGAACAGCAGCTCCAGCGACTTCGGCAGGTTCGCGCCCGCCTCGGCCAGCTTGGTCAGCGTCGGGTACAGCGACTGCAGGTTGGCGACCAGGTCCTTCTGCGAGGAGGTGATCACCCGGGTCGCGGTGTTGCCCAGCGTGGCCAGGGCCTGCAGCGTCTTGACCAGTGCGGCCCGCTGCTGGTCGAGCGTCTTGATCGACTTCGGCAGCGAGTCGATCGCGGTCGCCAGCGTCGCCTTCTGCGCATTCAGCTTCTTGGCCAGCGCGTCCACCGACTTGATCGCGGTGATGATCGTGGCCTTGTTCTGGTCCAGGGTCCCGACGAACGTGTTGAGCTGGGTCAGCACACTGCGGATGGCCGGCTCGTTCCCGGTCAGGGCCTTGTTCAGCTCCTGGGTGATGATCTGCAGCTGGGCGACGCCGCCGCCGTTGAGCAGCAGCGACAGCGCCGACAGGACCTCCTCGACCTCGACGTTGCTGGTCGTCCGGGACAGCGGGATCAGCTCGCCGTTCTCCAGCTTGCCGCGCGGTTGCTCGGACCCGGTCGGCCGGGACAGCGACACGAACTTCTCACCGAGCAGGCTGGTCTGGCGGATCGTGGCGTGCGTGTTGTCCGGCAGGTCGAGGCTCTTCGGCAGCTTGATCCGCACCTTCGCGACGTACCCGTCCAGCCAGACCTTCTCGACCGTGCCGACGGTGACGTCGTCGACCTTCACCGACGACTTCGGTACCAGGTCGAGTACGTCGGCGAACTCGACGGTCACCGTGTACGACGGGCCCTTGATCTTGGCGCCACCGGGCAGCGGCAGCGAGTAGACGGAGAAGTCGCAGCCGGACAGCAGCATCGCCAGCGCGGCGACACCGGCGGCAAGCGAGACACGGCGTTGGATTCTGGGGCGTTTCATTTGACCAGCCCCCCGAGCGTCGGGTCGACCGGGTCCGGCCGGTTCAGCGGCGGCTGCGGCGCGGGCGCCCACGGCGTACCGGCCGGGCCACCGCTGATCGGCGCGTTCGCACCGGTCAGCTGGGTGATCAGCGGCAGTTTGGCGAGCGCGTCGAGCACCGGCTTGAGCGCCGAACAGGTCGACATCGACTGGTTCGCCTGCAGCAGGATCGAGCAGATGAACGTCGCCGGGTCGTCCAGCTGGCCGGGGTTGATCCGCTGGTCCAGCGTGCCGAACTGCGGGTTGTAGATCCGGGCCAGGTTGCCGAGGCCGAGCGGCGCGGTGTCCAGCACCTCGGCGATCGCGGCCTTCTCCTTCACCAGGATCTGCGACAGCTGCGTGGCCTGGGAGACCGTCCCCTTCACCAGGGTCCGGTTGTCCCGGACGAACGTGCCGACCTCGGTCAACGCGGTCGCCAGCATCGCCAGCGCGTTGCCGAGGTCCTTGCGCTCGGCGGCCAGCGTGGTCGAGGTCGCCGCGAAGTTCGCGTTGAACTGGCGGACGAGCCCGTCGTTCGCGGCCAGCGCCGACACGAACGTCTGCAGCTGCCGGATCGTGTTGAACAGCGCGGACGAGTTCCCCGACAGCGTGCTGGTCAGCTTGGACACGTCGGTGATGGTCTGGTTGATCTTCGCGCCCTGGCCGTTCAGGTTCTTCGCGGAGACGTCCAGCAGCCGGGCCAGCGCGCCCTGGTCGTTCGCGCCCTTCGGACCGAGCGCCACCGACAGGTCGTTGAGGCTCTGGTAGATCTGGTCCAGCTCCAGCGGTACGGCGGTCCGGTCGAGCGGGATCTCGGCGCCGTCGGCCATCACCTCGCCCTTGGAGTACGCCGGCGTGAGCTGCAGGTACCGGTCCGCGACGATCGACGGCGACGCGATCACGGCCTTCGCAGTGGCCGGCACCTTGTCCTTGGCGTCCCACCAGAACCTCACCCGAACCGAGCGGCCCGCCGGCGTGATGCTCTCCACCTCGCCGACCTTGATGCCGAGGATCCGGACGTCCGAACCGGGGTAGATCGAGACCGCGCGCGGGAAGTACGCCGTCGCGGTGACCCGCTTCGGCTTCGGCCACAACGTGACCGCGCTGACCACGAGGATCACCAGGACCACCGCGATCGCGATCAGCCGGGACAGTGCGTTCACCCGCATCAGCCGTTACCCCCGAGGATCTTGGGCAGCCCAGGGGGCAACAACTTCGGCAGCGGGATCTCCGGGACCGGAGCGAGGTTCTGCAGGTAGGTGTCGAACCACGGTCCGGTGCCGAGCGTGTTGGTGAAGACCCGGACGAACGGCGCCAGCCCCTTCAGGCTCGCGTCGAGCGAGTTCTGGTTCTGCAGGAGTACGGCGAGGACCGCGTTCACCTTCTGCAGCGTCGGTGCGAGGTCCTTGCGGTTCTCCCGGACCAGTGCCGTGATCTGCGCGGACAGCGCCTGCGTCGACACCAGCAGCTGGTGGATCAGCGCGCGCCGGGCCTGGACCGCCTGGAAGACCGTGTTGCCGTCCTTCATCAGCTTGACCAGCTGCTGGTTGCGGTCGGCAAGGACCTTGGTGACCACGTTCGAGTGCTGCAGCAGCAGCTTGAGCTGCTGGTCGCGGGCGGCCACGTTCCGGGAGAGCCGGGACAGTCCGGTCAGCGAGGCCTGCACCTCGTCGGGCGTGTTCTTGAACGTCGCCGACAACGTGTCCAGGGCCTTCGCCAGCTGCGCGGTGTTGATCCGCTCGGTGGTGTTGGCCAGATCGGTGAACGCGTCGACCACGTCGTACGCCGAGATCGTCCGGTCCAGCGGGATCTCCGAGCCGGGCTTCAGCTGCCCCGAACCGGCCGGATCGAGCTTCAGGTACTTCTGCCCGAGCAGCGTCTTGATCTTCATCTCGGCGCCGGTCTGGTCGCCCAGCTTCACGCCCTTGTCGACGACGAAGTCGACCCGGACGTGGGTGCCCTCGAGGACCACGGCGCGCACCTTGCCGACCCGGACCCCGGCCACCCGGATCTCGTCGTTCGGCTTCAGGCCGCCAGCCTCGGAGAACTGCGCGGAGTACTTCGTCCCGCCGCCGATCAGCGGCAGGTCCTGCGCCTTGAACGCGGCCAGCATGATCAGCGCGATCACCGTCAGGCCGACGACACCGATCGTCACCTGGTTCTGCTCCCGGAACGGCTTCACTTGGCACACCTCGCCGAGTTGAGGTCGTACGAGACCGGGATGCGGGTGCCTGTCGGCAGCGTGACGTTGCCGTCGAAGTTGCACAGGTAGAAGTTGAACCAGGAGCCGTAGGAGGCCGTCCGGGTCATCGTGTTCAGCTTCTCCGGCATGAACTGCAGGGTCTTCACCCAGATCGACTGGGTGTCGTCGAGCGTGCTCGCGACCGTCCGGAGCCGGTTCAGGTCGGCCTTGATCGGGACCCGGGTCTGCTGCAGCAGGCCGGCCGTCTTGGTGTTCAGCGAGTTGATCGAGGTCAGCGAACTCAGGATCGGGTTGATGTCCTGGCTCAGGCCGGTGATGAACTGCTGCAGGTTGACGAGCAACTGGGAGAAGTTCTGCTGCCGCTGCGAGACGATCTGCAGCGTCGAGGTGAGGTTCGTGATCAGGTCGCCGATCACCTGGTCGGCGTCCGCGAGCGTGGTGGTCAGCGACGCGGTCTTGGCCAGCAGCGACTCGATCGTGCCGCCCTCGCCCTGCAGCACCTTGATCACCTCGAACGCGAACTGGTTCACGTCCGCCGGCGTGAGCGCGGTGAACAGCGGCTTGAAGCCGTTGAACAGGACGGACAGGTCGAGCGCCGGCGTCGTCCGCTCCTTCGGGATGATGCCGTTCTTCTTCAGCCGCGGGCCGCCGCCGACCCCGTCGGTGAGCGCGATGTAGCGGTTGCCGACCAGGTTCCGGTAGCGCAGCGTGGCATGCGTCGAGGTGTCCAGGACCTCGTTCGAGTCGACGCTGAACGTCACCATCGCCAGCGAGTCCTGGTACAGCTGGATCTTGTCGACCTGCCCGACCTTCACGCCGGCGATCCGGATGTCGTCGCCCTGGTTCAGCCCGACCGCGTCGGTGAACACCGCGCGGTACTTCGTGGTCGAGTTGAAGGTGATGTTCCCGATCGTCACCGCCAGCAGCGCGGTCGCGATCGTGGTGACCACCACGAAGATCCCGAGCCGGACGGTGTCGAAGGTCGTCTTGCGGTCGAAGAAGCTCATCCGAGGTTCACCTGCCCTCCGCGGAGCAGCGGCCCGACCAGCAGCGTGGTCAGGTCCGGTACGTCGGTGGCGGGTACACCCATCGCGGGGCCGACGACCGCGTCGATCACCTGCTGTTCGGCCGGCGTACCGACGCCCTGGGTGTCCATGGCGAACCCTGGCATCGCGCGGTTCAGCTGCAGGTTGAGCGGGAAGCGCTGGTTCTTGTTGTGGTCGCCGATCACGCCGTCGTCACCGGTCACGTACGGCGCCGGGTTCTCCTGCGTGTACGGGCCGGGCTTCTCACCGGGGACGCTGTAGTTCCGGCCGATGCAGGTCGGGCCGCGGTGGTCCTTGTACGCCGGGAGCTCGTTCGGCTCGTACGGCGTCGGCTGGTTGGTGATCAGCTCGAGGTTGATGTTCAGCCGGCCGTCGCGGAACGTGTCGTTCAGCCGCGGCAGCGTGTCGCTCATCACGCCGAGGAAGCACGGGAACTCGGGCGAGTACTTCTCCAGCAGGTCCAGCACCGGGCGGCTGACCTGGCCGAGCCGGATCACCCGGTCCTCGTTCGCCTTCAGGAACGCGTCACCGGTCGTCGACAACTGCTGGACATTCACGAAGAACGCCTGCAGCTGCTTCTCCTTCTCGACGACCGTGTTGCCGGTGATGGTCAGGTTGCGCAGCGCGCGGGCGAGATCCGGTGTGACGTCGCCGTACAGATCCGAGACCTGGCTGAGTTTGGCGAGCGCGTCCATCAGCTTCGGGATGCTCGGGTTCAGCTTCTTCAGGTACGCGTCGAGCTGGGTCAGAGTGCCCGCGATCTCGGTGCCGCGGCCCTCGAGCGCGGTCGCGAGGGTGTTCAGCGTGGCGTTCAGATCGGCCGGGTCGACCGCCTGGAGCAGCGGAAGCGCGTCGTTCAGCACCTTCTCGATCTCGATGCCGACCGCGGTCTTGTCCCGCTGGATCACGTCGCCGGCCTTGATGTGCGCGCCCTCGGGGCCTTTCGGCGGGACGAGCGAGACGTACTTCTCGCCGAACAACGTCTTCGGCAGGATCCGGGCGCTGACCGCGGCGGAGATCTCGTCGACCTGGTCCGGCTTCAGCGCCAGGTCGATGGTCGCCTCGTCACCGTCGGTGGACACCTTGCGGACCTCGCCGACGATGATCCCGCGCAGCTTGACGTCCGCGTGCTCGTTCAGCTGCAGGCCGATGTGGCTGGTCTTCAGCTCCACGTTCACGGTCTTGACGAAGACCTTGGCGTAGAAGGCGTACGTCAGCCAGAGCAGGAACACGAGGACGCCGATGAACATGACGCCCAGCACCTTGTGAGAGACGAGTCGGGTCATCCGGCCAACCTCACGGTGGTCGTCGTACCCCAGATGGCCATCGAGAGCAGCAGGTCGACGACGTTGATCACGACGATCGACGTACGCACGGCGCGGCCGACGGCGACGCCGACGCCCGCAGGACCGCCGGTCGCGTGGTACCCGTGGTAGCAGTGCACCAGGATCACCAGCACGGAGAACACCAGCACCTTGCCGAACGACCAGAGCACGTCCCCGGGTGGCAGGAACAGGTGGAAGTAGTGGTCGTACGTCCCGGTGCTCTGCCCGTAGAACGTGGTGACCGTCAACCGGGTCGCGAAGTACGACGCGAGCAGGCCGACGACGTACAGCGGGATGACCGCGACCAGGCCGGCGATGATCCGGGTGGTGACCAGGAACGGCAATGACGGGATCGCCATCACCTCGAGGGCGTCGATCTCCTCGCTGATCCGCATCGCGCCGAGCTGCGCGGTGAACCCGCAGCCGACGGTCGCGGCGAGCGCGATGCCGGCGATCAGCGGGCCGATCTCGCGGGTGTTGATGTAGGCCGAGACGAAGCCGGCGAAGGCCGACGTACCGATCTGGTTCAGCGCCGAGTAGCCCTGCAGGCCGACCTCGGTACCGGTGAAGAAGGCCAGGAACGTGATCACGCCGACGGTGCCGCCGATGACGGCCAGCGCGCCGGTGCCGAGCGTGACCTCGGCGAGCAGCCGGAGGATCTCCTTGCGGTACCGGGTGACGGACTTGCCCGACCAGGCCAGCGCCTTGATGTAGAACGCGAGCTGCTCACCGAGCCGGTCGAGCGAGCTCAGCGGCTTCTTCACCAGGACGTCCATCAGGGCCGACACGTCAGGCCCCCTTCGGCGGGACGAGCTGGAAGTAGATCGCGGTCATCGAGAAGTTCGCGACGAACAGCAGCATGAACGTGATCACGACCGACTGGTTCACCGCGTCGCCGACACCCTTCGGGCCACCGCCCGCGTTGACACCCTTGTACGCCGCGACGATCGCGGCGATCGCTCCGAAGACGAGGGCCTTCGCCTGGCCCTGCCACAGGTCCGGGAGATGCGCCAGCGCGGTGAAGGACGCGATGTAGCTGCCCGGCGTACCGTCCTGGAGGACCACGTTGAAGACGTAGCCGCCCATCACGCCGACCACGCTGACGAAGCCGTTCAGGAAGAACGCGACCAGCATCGTGGCCAGCACCCGCGGTACGACGAGGCGCTGGATCGGGTCGATCCCGAGCACCATCATCGCGTCGAGTTCCTCGCGGATCTTCCGCGAGCCGAGGTCCGCGCAGATCGCCGAACCGCCGGCACCGGCGATCAGCAGCGCGGTCGCGATCGGCGACGCCTCCCGGACC
The DNA here is from genome assembly GCF_006715085.1 of Kribbella jejuensis. Taxonomy (NCBI): domain Bacteria; kingdom Bacillati; phylum Actinomycetota; class Actinomycetes; order Propionibacteriales; family Kribbellaceae; genus Kribbella; species Kribbella jejuensis. Next base: position 2,155,635 of record NZ_VFMM01000001.1, read on the forward strand.
ACGGCCAGGACGGCTGCCGAACCGGTGAACGCCTGGGCGCCGAACTGCTTGATCAGTCCGCCGACCTGCAGCGCGATCACCGCACCGAACGGGATCGCGACCAGCGCGGTCGGGATGATCGTCACGCTGGCCACGAACCAGGCCTGCTGGAGGAACTCCTTCAGCTGGAACGGCCGGCGGAACATCGCCCGGAAGGTGTCGAGAGCGAACGCGAAGAGCGATCCTGCGTGCTTCAGCGGAGCGGTAGCAGAGACGGTCACGGGGCCTCCCGCTCTGGACTGAGGAGCGCAGGGAGCGAAGCGACCGGAGCGACGAGGGAAGAGCGGGAGTCACAGCCCCGTGACCCGCCGCGCGGCAGCGCGGCATCCAATACGGTCACCTGGCGCCCACCGTCGATGTGGCGAAGGATCCGGGCGGCGGAGTGACGCCGTTCTCCCGGCACCACTCGCCCGGCGGGCGCTGGGTCGGGCGGAGCATCCCGCTGCTGGGCAGCTGCTGGATCGGGATCGGCGGCAGCGGCGGCAACTCCTGGCCGCTCTCGCGGGCCAGCTCGTCGGCGTCCTTCTCCTCGGACATCCCGATCGGGCCGATCATCTGCGCGTTCAGGAACTGCCGGATCACCGGCTCCTCGCTGGACAGCAGCATCTCCCGCGGGCCGAACATGGCCAGGTGCCGGTGGTACAGCATGCCGATGTTGTCCGGCACGGTCCGCGCGGTGTTGATGTCGTGCGTAACGATCAGGAAGGTCGCGCCGAAGGCTTCGTTCAGGTCGATCATGACCTGGTTCAGGAACGACGTACGGACCGGGTCCAGGCCGGAGTCGGGCTCGTCGACGAGCAGGATCTCCGGGTCGAGCACGAGTGCCCGGGCCAGGCCGGCGCGTTTGCGCATCCCGCCGGAGATCTCACCGGGCAGCTTCCGCTCGGCGCCGACCAGGCCGACCATCTCCATCTTCTCCATCACGATGGAGCGGATCTCGGACTCGGACTTCCTGGTGTGCTCGCGGAGCGGGAACGCGACGTTGTCGTACAGGTTCATCGAGCCGAACATCGCGCCGTCCTGGAACAGCACGCCGAACAGCCGGCGGACCTCGTACAGCTCGCGTTCGCTGCAGGTGGCGATGTCGGTGCCCTCGATGAAGACGTGTCCGCGGTCGGGCTTGATCAGGCCGATCAGCGTCTTCAGGAACACGGACTTGCCGGTGCCGGACGGGCCGAGCATCACGCAGATCTCACCGGCCGGCAGGGTCAGGGACACGTCGCCCCAGATCAACTGGCTGCCGAACGATTTGGTGAGACCTTCGACGCGAACTTCTACGCCCACCGGCCCTCCTCACGGGATGTCTGCTGCTGCCCAAACGACGGGGCAGTGGCCTAGGTTACGCACGAGTACGGTTTTGCGTAACCCCTGGAAGTCAAGCGATTGCGATAGTAGCGATCCAGAAATGAGAGAAGGACGGACCCCTTGCGGGGACCGCCCTTCTCTACACATTCGTTACGTCCCGGAACGGAACGTAAGCGAGGTCACTTCAGGGTGACGGTGGCGCCGGCGCCCTCGAGGGCCTCCTTGGCCTTCTCCGCGGCAGCCTTGTCGACCTTCTCCAGGATCGGCTTCGGGGCCGACTCGACGAGGTCCTTGGCCTCCTTCAGGCCGAGGCTCGTGAGACCGCGCACCTCCTTGATGACCTGGATCTTCTTGTCGCCGGCGCTCTCGAGAACGACGTCGAACTCGTCCTGCTCCGCGGCCTCTTCGGCCGGGGCGCCGCCGCCCGCGGCCGGGGCAGCGGCAACGGCGACGGGAGCAGCGGCGGTCACGCCGAACTCCTCCTCGAACGCCTTAACGAACTCCGAGAGCTCGAGCAGGGTCAGGTCCTTGAACTGACCGAGCAGCTCCTCGGTGCTGAGCTTCGCCATGGTGGCGGTCCTTCCTAACTGTGGTACTTCGTGATCACTGATGGGGTGGTGCTGGTGAGAATCGCCTCAGCTGTCCGCTGCGGCGGTCTCCTCGGTGCTCGCCTCGGCAGGTGCGTCGGCCGCCGGAGCAGCCTCCTCGGCCGGCGCCTCGGTGGCGCCACCCTCCGCCTGCAGTTTGTCCTGCAGCGCCGCGAACAGGCGCGCGGCCTGCGACAGCGGAGCAGCGAACAACGACACCGCTTGCTGCGGGGCCGCCTTCATCGCACCTGCGAGCTTCGCGAGGAGAACCTCACGCGACTCCAGGTCAGCGAGCTTGCTGATCTCGTCAGAGCTGAGCGGCTTGCCGTCGAGCACGCCGCCCTTGATGACGAGAAGGGGATTCGCCTTGGCGAAGTCACGCAGGCCCTTGGCCGCAACCACCGCATCGCCCTTGATGAAGGCGATGGCCGACGGACCCTCGAGCAGCGAGTCGAACGACTCGACACCCGCGTCCTTGGCCGCGATCTTGGTCAGCGTGTTCTTCACCACGGCGTAGTTCACGTCGTCACCGAGCGAAACTCGAAGCTGCTTGAGCTGCGCAACGGTGAGACCGCGGTACTCGGTCAGCACAGCGCCGTTGGAACTACGGAACTCGTCCGTCAGCTCCGCGACAGCGGCTGCCTTGTCCGGCCTCGCCATGGGGGTCTCCTTCTATCGGCTTCCACGCCGTAGACCCCGGAGAAAGAGAAACGCCCCTGCGCAGGCGCAAGGGCGTGAACATACATGCTTCACTATCCAAGTCACCTGCGCGGGCCGCCCACCTGAGTGGGACTTTCAGCTACCTAGGGCAGCAACCAGCGGTCTTCGGCAGTAGCCATTGTTGCACCCGCAATAGCTTCTACCAAATCGGTTGCGATCAGGCGGGCTGCTCCGCTTGTGGATGCGGTGGGATCCAGCGGTGCATCGCGGTGGCCGCGGCCCAGCCCGTGCCCGCCATGATGACGATCGCCGGCGCCAGCCCGAGCACCGCCGTGGCCCCCGCCAGCAGCAACGGCCCCGCGCCGTTCCCGGTGTCCGCGAACAACCGGAACGCTCCGAGGAACTGCGCCCGCCCGACCGCTGGCGACGCGTCCGCTCCCAGCGTCATGATCACCCCGGCGCCCAGCCCGTTCCCGATCCCCATCAGCAACGCGACCGCGGTCAGCGTCACCGTCGTATGCGTCAACGGCAGCAACAGATGCGCCAGCCCCAGCACGAACATCGACGGTACGGCGACCCACTTCCGCCCGAGCCGGTCCATCACCGAACCCGCCGGATAGAACAGCAACATGTCCACCGCACCGGACAGCCCGAAGATCACACTGGTCGTTTGCGGATCCAGCCCGATGTGCAATGCCCACAGCGGAATCACCACCTGTCGCGACGCGCGCACCGCGCCGACAAGTAGGGCGCCGACGCCAAGAGTCCGCAGTACGGGGAAGTGGTCGCGGATGACAACCCAGGTGGACTGACCGGCGACAGGGCCTCGTCCACGGCGGTGCTCCACGTCGGGCAGGCTCAACAGGACGCCACAGGCCAGTACGGCGGCCACCAGGTGCACCCAGTACGCACCGTCGGTATTGAGGAACTTCATCGCGAAGGCACCGAGGAACGGGCCGATGAAGGAGCCGATGCGCTGTACGCCGCCCAGTGTCGACAACGCTCGCGCCCGGAGCTCGATCGGGACCGCTTCACTCAGATACGCCTGCCTGGCAAGGCCCCAGACCGCTCCTGCGAGCCCGGTGCAACCGATAGCAATGGCCAGACCCCACACGTTCGGGACAACCAAGCAGCCCGCTAGAGCGAACGCCACGAACACAGTCGCTCCCAGCATCGCCTTGCGTTCACCGATGCGGTTCGTCAGCGCGCCGGCCGGGATGTCGCCGATCACCTGTCCCAGACCGGCAGCCGCCACGACCAGACCGGCTACCGCAACGGACGCACCCAGGTGGGTTGCCGAGAGCGCGACAACCGGCGCGATGGCGCCCTGGCCGATCCCGTAGAGCAGGGCCGGCAGGTAGACGGCAGGGGCGATCTTCCACAGACTCCGGGCCTGGGACATCACCGGCCGCCGGCCAGCGCCGTACTACGGTCCCGGGTGGCCGGGGTGGCTCCCAGCAGCTCCGACACCGACCAGGCACCTTCGGCGACCCGCATCCCGAACTCCTTCATCCGCTCCACCGGCATCCGCATCTCGGGGCCGGACACGCTGAGACACCCGGCGACCTGGCCGGAGTAGCCGAACACCGGTGCGGCCACACTGCAGATACCCGCGGTCCGCTCGGTCCGTGACATCGCGTAGCCGCGCCGCCGAATCTCCGCGAACTGCTGCGCGAGCACCTCCGGGTCCGTGATCGTCGCCGGCTGCACCTTCTCCAGCGGGCCCTTCAGAACTTCCTGCTGCCGCTCGAACGGCAGGAATGCGAGCAACGCCTTGCCCGGTGCACCCTGCGGCAGGGCGACCGGCAGGCCGAACTCCGTGTATGTACGGCGGAGTTGGTGAAGGCTCTCGACCTGATCCAGCACGACGCGCTGGCCCGACGGCAGCAACTCGTGCACAGCCGCGGTCTCCCCTGTGTCATCGCGGAGTGCACGCAGCACCGGAAGCGCCGCGTCGCGCAGACCGGCCGGAATCCCGCCGCTGTGCGCGAGTTGTACGACGAGCGGGCCGATCGCGTACCGCCGGTGCGCGGTCTGCCGGACCAGACCGTTCTCCTGCATCGCCAACAGCAACCGGTGCACCGTGCTCGTCGACAGCCCGGTCGCCCGGGCCAGGTCACTGATGCCGAGATCCGGCGTCCTGGCGTCGAAACAGCGCAGGATCGCCACGGCCCGGTCGATCGACTGCACCGAACCGCGAGCTTCCTGCATGGTGAAATCCTATCCCGCGATACGGGACGCCGGCTGGGCAGTCCAAAGCCCGGACCACCAGGGCCCGGGCTTGGGAGTGGTTCAGCTCAGGACGGCGAGGGCGTCGATCTCGACCAGCATGTCCGGGAGCGGCAGGCCGGTGAAGACCGTGGTCCGCGACGGCAGCACACCACTCGGGGTGCGGGTGGAGACGAAGTCCGCGTAGGCCTCGTTCATCGCGGCGAAGTCCTCGCGCTGGGTGAGGTAGACGCGCAGCATGACCACGTCGTCGATGCTCGCGCCGCCGGCCTTCAGGATGGCCTCGATGTTCTGCAGCACCCGGGTGGTCTGGCCCTTCACGTCACCGGCGAACACGAAGTCGCCGGTGGCCGGGTCGACCGAGCCCTGACCGGACACCTGCAGGATGTTGCCCTTGCGGACGCCCTGCGAGAACACCGGCATCGGCGGCGGCGCGTCGGTGGTGGACACTGCGGTCTTGTCGGACATGGGACCTCTCTAGTTGTAGTCGGCTGAGATCGCGTTCGCGGTGGCGAGCAGGTCTGGCAGCAGCTCGAGCACCTGTTCATAGTTCAGCAGTACGTCGGGTACGGACAACGACACGGCCCCCACAACCCGGCCGGTGGCGTCCTTGAGCGGCGCACCGATGCAGTTGATGAACGACTCGTGCTCGGCCTTGTCCTGCGCCCAGCCACGTTCCTTGGTGATCAGCAACTCGTCCCGCAGCCGGTCCGGGTCGGTGATGGTGTTCGGTGTGTAGGCCTTGTAGTCCAGCGCCTGGACGATGGCCTCCTGCTGCCGCTTGGGCTGCGCAGCCAGCAGTACCTTTCCCACCGCGGTGCAGTGCAGCGCAGCCGGCGCACCGACCTGTGAGTACATCCGTACTGACCGCACACTGTCCAGCTTGTCGACGTAGATGACCTCACCGTTCTCCCAGGCGGCCAGGTGGACCGTCTGCCCGGTCTTCTGGTTCAGCTCGCGCAGATGCGGTGCGGCAACCTGCCGTACGACGTGTTGCTCGCGCGCGACGTCCGCGAGAGCGAACAGCCGCGAACCCAGGCGGTACTTGTGCGATGCGTCCCGCCGTACGAACCGGTCGGCCTCCATCGTGCGCAGCAACCGCAGCACGGTTGTCTTGTGGACGCCGAGCTCCGCGGCCAACTGGTCCAGCGACCGCTCGCCCTCTCCCAGGCTCGTGAGAATCTGCAGCGCGCGGCCGAGGCTCTGGCTCATGCCACACCGATCTTCGTCGCCGCCCACTCCTCGTCGGTGGCGTTGAGCAACTTCTCCCGCTCGACCAGGCTCGGAGGCGGCGCATGATCCTCAGGCCGCGTCAACACCGCGGCCGCCGTGAGATGCCCCAACCGCAACCGCTGCGTTGCCGGCAGCCCCTGCAAGGTCCCTGCCAGGAAGCCTGCCGCAAACGCATCCCCGGCCCCGACCGTCTCCACAACTTCTACGGACAGTGCTGGGACCTCAGTGCGACCATCCGGCTCAAGAACAATCGCGGCGTTGGAGTCGTCCTTCACCACCAGCGTCTTGCCGCCGACCAACTCGTACAACGCCTCGGGATCCCCGGTGCCGGCGAAGACCTCAGCCTCGTCCGCCCCGATCAGCACGATGTCGGCAGCCTTCAGCAACCGCCACAACGGCTCCGGATCCCGCTCACGCCACAGCACCGGCCGCCAGTTCAGATCGACGCTCAGCAAGAACTCCCGCGGCTCGGTGGCCAGCCGCTCCAGCATGTCCGAGCTCGACGAAGAAATACCCGCGGTAATACCGGTGGTGTGCACGAGCTTCGCCTGCGCCAACCGCTCCCGCACCTCCGGCCGGTCCAGGAACGCGGGATCCATCGCAGCGGCCGCCGAGCCGGTCCGGTAGTAGTGCATCTGCGACCGCCCGCCGTCGGACTCCTTCACGTAGAGCGCCGTCGGCCGGACCGGGTCCAGTTCCACTCCCCCGACGTCGACCCCGCGCGCTTCGAGGTCCCGCAGTACGTGCTGGCCGAAACCGTCGTCGCCGAGCCGGGAGATCCACCCGGTCGGTACGCCCAACGCGGCCAGCCCGCCGGCCACGTTGCACTCCGCCCCGCCGACCGACCGCTTGAACACCTCGACGTCCGACAGCGGTCCGGCGCCACCCGCGAGCATGATCATCGCTTCGCCCAGGCAGAGGGCGGCCGTCTCGGGCATCGGCACTCCTCGATCGAGAGGTGATGGGATAGGGCCTTAGCGTGCGTTGACGCGACTTCGGCCGCGATGTTACAACCGATGAGTCAGAATGCGCAATGAGCGTTGCGTATTCTGCAATCCCGACACCCCAGGGGGTCTGATGCCTGCGTACGATGCCGACGCTGTTGCCGCTCTTGCCGACCAGCAGGTGAGCTGGCGGGACAAGGCCCTGCCGCCGGGCTTCTGGGGCCGGACCGTCGCCGACGTGCTGGCCGAGAAGCCCCGGCTGTCCCAACTGCCGACGCCGTTGATGACGCTCTCGGCGGCCGGCCTGCGGCACAACGTCGACACGCTGGCCACCTGGTGCGCGCGGCACGGCGTCGAGCTCGCGCCGCACGGCAAGACCACGATGGCGCCCGCGCTCTGGGCGATGCAGCTGGACGCCGGCGCCTGGGCGATCACGCTCGCGAACGCGTTCCAGCTCGGGGTGGCCCGGGCGTACGGCGTCCGGCGGGTGCTGATCGCGAACGCGGTGATCTCACCGCTGCAGCTGCGCTGGATCGCCGACGAGCTCGCGGCCGACCCGTCGTTCGAGGTGTCGGTCTGGGCGGACTCGGTCCGGACCGTCGAGCTCATGGAGCAGGCGCGGTCGGCGTACGTCGGACCGGACGCCCGGCCGCTCGACGTGCTGGTCGAGGTCGGCGGGATCGGCGGCCGGACCGGCGCTCGCGACCTGGAGACCGCGCTCGCCGTCGGCCAGGCGATCAAGGACGCGTCCACGCTCCGCCTGGCCGGTGTCGCCGGCTACGAGGGCGCGATCGGCCACGGCGTCGACGAGGCGAACCTGGAGGAGGTCCGCGCGTACCTCCGGGAGCTGGCCGGTGTGCACCACCGGCTCCGCCCGCTGTACGACGCGGACGTCGTACCGATCGTCAGCGCGGGCGGCAGCCAGTACTTCGAGCAGGTCGCGAAGGTCCTCGCGTCCGAGGCCGGTGAAGGCGCCCGGGTGGTCCTGCGTTCCGGTGCGTACATCGCCCACGACGACGGGCTGTACCGCCGCGTGTCGCCACTCGGCGAGCACCCGCGGACCGATGGCGAGCAACTGGTCGCCGCCATGCACGGCTGGATCCGGATCACGTCGCAGCCCGAGCCGGGGCTGGCGATCTTCGACGCCGGGCGCCGCGACTTCCCGTTCGACCAGGACTGGCCGGAGCCGCAGCTGATCCGGCCCCACGCTACGGGCGATCCGGTCCTGCCCGCGACCGGGATGACCGTCACCAACCTCAACGACCAGCACGGTTTCCTGCACTTCACCGACGTACCGGTGGTGATCGGCGACGAGCTGCGGGTCGGGCTCTCACATCCTTGTACGGCGTTCGACAAGTGGGGCCTGATCCCGGTCGTCGACGACGCGGACGCCGCCGACCCGGTCGTCGTCGATCTGGTGCGGACGTTCTTCTGAGATGCTCACCATCACGGGCGCGCTGATCGTCGACGGCTCCGGTGCGCCGGGGTACCACGCCGACGTCGCCGTCGACGCCGGCCGGATCGTAGCCATCGGCAACGACCTGCCGGCCGCGGGCCGGACCATCGACGCGGGCGGGCTGGTGCTGTCGCCCGGCTTCATCGACATGCACGCGCACTCCGACCTGCAGATCCTGGTCAACCCGGACCACACCGCCAAGGTCAGCCAGGGCGTCACGCTCGAGGTGCTCGGCCAGGACGGCCTCTCCTTCGCGCCGATCGACGACCCGACCCGGGCCGTCGTGCGGCGCCAGATCGCCGGCTGGAACGGCGAACCCGACGACTTCGACTTCTCCTGGTCGACGGTCGCCGGCTACCTCGACCGGCTCGATCAGGGCATCGCGTGCAACGCGGCGTACCTGGTCCCGCAGGGCACCTTGCGGATGATGGTCGTTGGCACATCCAACCGTCCAGCGACCGGTCCTGAACTGCAGCGGATGAAGCAGCTGCTCGCGGACGGCCTGCGCGAGGGTGCGGTCGGGATGAGCAGCGGGCTCACGTACACGCCGGGCATGTTCGCCGACACCGACGAGCTCGTCGCGCTCTGCTCCGTGGTCGCCGAGTACGGCGGGTACTACGCGCCGCACCAGCGCTCCTACGGTCGCGGGGCACTCGAGGCGTACGCCGAGATGATCGAGGTGGCGCGCCGCTCGGGCTGCGCGCTGCACCTGACCCATGCGGTGATGAACTTCGCGCCGAACGCGGGCCGCGGCGCCGAGCTGGTCGAGATGATCGACAAGGCACTGGCATCCGGCGTCGACGTCACCACCGACACCTACCCGTACTTGCCCGGGGCAACCACCCTCTCCGCGGTGCTGCCGAGCTGGACCGCCGAGGGTGGACCGGACGCGCAGCTGGCCCGGCTCCGCGACCCGGCCGCCCGCGAGCGGATCACGTACGAGCTCGAGCAGGTCGGTACCGACGGCTGTCACGGCTGCGTGGTCGAATGGGACACGCTCGAGATCGCCGGCGTCCGCAATCAAGCGCTGTCCGAAACGGTCGGAAACACCATCGCGGCACTCTCCGCGCGTTCCGGGAAGCCGGCCGCGGACGTGTTCTACGAGATCCTGCTCGCCGACGACCTGGCCACGTCGATCCTGCAGCACGTCGGCCACGAGGACAACGTGCGGACGATCATGCGGCACCCGGCGCACACCGGCGGTTCGGACGGGATCCTGGTCGGCGGCAAACCGCATCCACGCGCGTGGGGCACGTTCCCGCGCTACCTCGCCCGCTACGTCCGCGAACTCGGCATCCTCGAGCTCGCCGACTGCATCCATCACCTCACCGGCCGCCCGGCCCGCCGGCTCCGGCTCACCGATCGCGGCCTGGTCCGCGAGGGGTACGCCGCTGACCTGGTCCTGTTCGACCCGGACACCGTCCGCGACGCCGCCACCTTCCCCGAACCCCGGCAACCGGCCGAGGGCATCCCGTACGTGTTCGTCAACGGCGTACCCGTCATCGACGCCGGCCACCGCACCGACGCTTTGCCCGGCCGTGCCGTACGCCGAACTGAAAGGAAACCCCTGTGAACACCCTGGACCTGCTGCGCGCCGACCGGGTGCTGACCGTCGTCCGCGCCCCGGAGATCTCCGACGCCCGCGACCTGTGCGCCGCGTTGGTTGCCGGCGGCATCCACGTCGTCGAGCTCACGTACACCACCCCGGACCTGCCCCGGCACCTCGAACGCGCCGCCGCCACCGCGGCCGAGACCGGCGCGGTCGTCGGCGCGGGTACCGTGCAGACCGGCGACCAGGCGACGCAGGCGATCGACGCGGGCGCCCAGTTCCTCGTCACGCCCGGCCAGGGCCTCGAGGCGGCCGCGATCGCCGACGCCGCCCGCACCGCGGGCATCCCGCTCGTCCTCGGCGCGTTCACGCCGTCCGAGGTGATGACCGCGCTGGCGCTGGGTTCCGTCGCCGTGAAGATCTTCCCGGCCCACCAGCTCGGCCCGAAGTACTTCAAGGACCTCAACGGACCGTTCCCCGGCGTACCGCTGATCCCGTCCGGCGGCGTCAACGCCGGCAACGCCCGGGACTTCCTCGACGCCGGAGCGCTCGCGGTCAGCGCCGGTACGGATGTCGTCGCACCCACCGACGTCGCGGCAACGAACTGGGACGCCATCACCACGAAGGCGAAGGCGTTCTGCGCGGCTATTGCACCGTGATGCTGCCGTAGCTGCTGCGCAGCCGGAGCCGGTGCGTCGCGGTCGGATCGTTCGGCACGCTCAGATCCGTCGAGCCCTGCGACGCGACCGCGTCGATCGAGTACGCCGTCGTGCGCGGCAACTGCACCGTGATCGACCCATCGGTGGAGCTCGCCGACACCTGCTGCGGTGCGACATCGAAGAACAGCGAGATCGATCCTTCACGCGCACTGACAGAGATCTGCGGGCTCCGGACCCGCGCCATGTCCACCGATCCCTGGCTCACGTCGACCGTCAAAGGCGACGAGACGCCGGCCACGTTCAGCGAACCGCCGTCGACCTTCGCCTTGAGCGCTGCTGTCGCAGCGGGCACCTCGACCGTGAGATCGACCTGACAGTGCGAGTCCGGGCACCTGGTCGCCACCACCACGACCTTGCCGGCGGTCGACACGTTGACCTCAGGTCGCTGCGCCCCGTACGTGCCGTCGACCGTGACATGGACCTGACCGTCGAAGCTCGGCTCGACCTGCGTCGACACGTCGGAGGTGATCTGCACCCCGTCCGCGGCCGGCGCGAACGCGGCCGAGTAGCTGTACTGCAGCTTGCCCCGGATCACCGAGACGGTCACCGCCGCGCTGCCGAGGACAACCGCCAGCAAGGGAATCAATCCCACGAGCAGCATCGTCCGCTGCGCCTTTGTGAGGCTCATGACGTACCCAGGTATCTGAGGACGGCGAGCACCCGGCGGTGTTCGCCGTCGGTCGGTGACAGCTGGAGCTTGAGGAAGATGTTGCTGATGTGCTTCTCGACCGCACCTTCGCCGACAACGAGCGCCTGCGCGATCCCGGCGTTCGACTTGCCCTCCGCCATCGCACGAAGCACGTCCTGTTCCCGCGGGCTGAGCACGGCCAGCGGATCCACCTTCCGGGACCGCACCAGCAGCTGCGAGATCACCTCCGGGTCCAGCGCCGCGCCGCCGCCCGCGACCCGGCGCAGTCCGTCGATGAACTGGTCCACATCCGCGACCCGGTCCTTCAGCAGGTACCCGACGCCGCCAGGGTTTCCGCCGATCAGCTCGCTGGCGTACCGCTCCTCGACGTACTGCGACAACACCAGCACACCGACGTCGGCGTACCGCTCCCGGATCACCAGCGCCGCCCGCAACCCTTCGTCGGTGAAGGTCGGCGGCATCCGTACGTCGACCACGCACACGTCCGGGCGCTGCGCCTCGACCGCCTTCAGCAGTGCGTCTCCGTCGCCGACCGCCGCGACCACCTCGCAGTCCTGTTCCTCAAGCAGCCGCACGATCCCCTCGCGCAACAGCACCGAGTCCTCGGCGATCGCGACCCGCATCCGTTGAACGCTGTCAGCCACAGGGCACCTCCGCGATCAGGATGGTCCCGCCGCCGGGCGGGCTGTCCACCGTCAGCCGTCCGTCCACACCAGCCACCCGATCGGACAGCCCGCGCAATCCACTACCGCCCGCCGGGTCGGCCCCGCCGCGTCCGTCGTCGCGTACCTCGACCCGCAGTATGTCGCCCTCGCGCGTGACGCGTACCTCGGCCGCGGCGGCGTCCGCGTGCTTGGCGACGTTCGTCAACGCCTCGGTCACCACGAAGTACGCGATCGACTCGATCGTCAGTGACGGCCGCGGGTGCACGTCGACGCTCAGCCGGACCGGTACGACGGATCGGGCCGCGACCGCGGACAGCGCCGCGTCCAGGCCGCGGTCGGTCAGCACCGGCGGGTGCAGGCCCCGGGTCAGGTCGCGGATCTCGGCGATCGCCTGCATCGCCTCCGAGTGCGCCTCCTCGATCAGCGCCCGGACCGCCGGGTCCTTGTCGCCGAGCCGGTTCTTCGCCCGGCCGAGCGTCATCGCCAGCGACACCAGCCGCTGCTGGGCACCGTCGTGCAGGTCACGTTCCATCCGCCGCCGCTCGGCCTCGACCGAGTCGACCACCTGCTGCCGGCTTTGCACCAGTTGGTGGACGCGCTCGGCGAGGACGCCGGACTCCGACGGGCCGAGCAGCTCCTTCGCCAGCCAGCCGTCGAACGCCGACGCGGCCCGGACGATCAGCGGCGAGACGAAGAACAGGAACAGCGCTGCGAGCACGGCCACGATCGTGGCCGACTTGACGTTGTCGATGACGAACGGCCCGAGCTGCGCCTGCGACGCCGCGTACTGCGAGTAGTACGCCGGCAGCGCGATCAGCACCGGCGGGATCGACCAGGCGACCACCACCGCGAAGAACCAGATCGTTGCCAGCAGCAACAGCGCGCAGTAGTAGGCGAACTGCCGCCACAGGCCCGGATCGTTGATCGCCTGCAGCGCGTCCTCCTGCCGCGAACCGGTCCGCGGCGGCGGCACCAGCGGCGTCACCTGCTGGCCACGGGTGATTCGCGCCCGGGCTCGCTCCCAGCCCGCGATGGTGTAAACCGATCGGTTCGCCCACACGCTGATCGGGATCCCGAGCGCCGCGAACGGCATCCCGAGCAGCACCAGGATCGTCGCGCACAGCACGAGCAGACCCGACGTCAGCACGACCACCGAGTCGCCGAGGATATGGATCGTTGCCAACCACAAGTACGGCGACCGCCAGAGCCGCCAGGGTGCCCGGGGAACCGGACTCGCTGCAACGCTCATCCGGATCACCTCCCCGTTGCTCGCGGTCACAACTTACGTGGTCGGCCGCACCGACGGCATCCGGACATCCCACCGAACCCGCGGGGGGTTATCCCCACCCCGGTTCGTGGGCTGACCGGACTGCGCCGGAAGGCCGTCGCCGGGAGCCTTGAGGACATGACGACGACAGCGACGTTTCCCGGCGAGTTGGACGGCAAACTGGGTGATGCGATCGACGATCGCGTGGCCGATGCCCTCGAGGACTACATCACCGAGGGCCGGCTGGACGGCCGGATCCGGGCCCGCCGCTCCCCCGGCGGCCTGGCCGCGATGGTCGCCGCCGGAGTCGCCGCGGTACTGCTCCCGTGGTGTCTGATCCTCGCCGCCACCCTGCCGAGCAGCTACCAGGCCGGCCACTGGAAGCTGACCTGGATCGGCCTCGACTGCGGTACCGCGATCGCCGCGGGGCTCACGGCGTACCTGCTGCACAAGCGCAACCGGCACGCCGCGCTGACCGCGATGGCGGCCGGCACGCTGCTGGTGGCCGACGCCTGGTTCGACGTCAGCACCGCAGCGGCCGGCTTCGACCGGACCCTCTCGCTGACCGAGGCACTGCTGCTCGAGCTGCCGCTGGCCGTCTGCGCGTTCGTGGTCGCGGCCCGCGATCTCAGGCGCTGATCAGCTCCAGCACTGGGCCCTCGTGCAGCGCGCGGTAGACCTTGTCCCGCAGGACATTCGCCTCCGCGTCGGTGAGCGTCCGGTCCACCGGTCGCAGGATCAACCTCACCAGCAGGTTCCGCTGCCCCGGCGTCAGCTGCAGCCGGTCACGGGCACTCGTCGGCAAGTCGTCGTACGACGTTTCGCCCAGCACCTCCAGCGACTCCGCGGCATCGGCGTCCGGGCCCAGCGCGGACCGGACCTTGTCCCCGAGCACCTCGTCCGACACGTCCGCCGTCGCGCCGACCACGACCGACAGGTCCCGGCGTACCGGCGGCATCGTCGAAACCGCCTTGTAGGGCAGCAGATCCAGCATCTGCCCGGCCACCCGCGGGTCGGTGGACCGGAGCAGCCGGATGTCGCGGATGCCCTTGCGGAGCATCATCAGCCGGTCGAGGCCCGGGCCCATCGCGAGCCCGGTCCAGCTCTCGTCCAGGCCGGCGAGCCGCAGTACGTGGGGCGCCGCGACCCCGCACTCGCCGATCTCGATCCACTGGTCGTCGAGCAGTACGTCGATCTGCCGGCCGTGGATCGTGTACGGGTGTACGGCCGGGACGGTGCGGTACGTCTGCCCTGGCAGAACGGTGTCGACCAGCCGGGCGATCATCTCCTCGAGCTCGGGTTCGCCCAGGGTGACGTTGCGGCTGAGCCGCCACAGGTCGAGCTGGTGCGGCGTACCGGTGTGCTGCCAGTCGACCGAGTCCCGGCGGTAGCAGATGCCGGCACAGATCATCAGTACGTCGGACACGTCGGAGGCCGCCAGCTCGCGCAGCGCGGGCGGGATCATTGCCGACGTGTGACTTCGCAGTACCTCGGTGTCGGAGACGTAGCGCGTGTACCGCGCCTCGCGGGTGACGGCATCGGGCGCGTAGCCGAGGTTGTCGTAGTTGTCGGCCAGCGACACGACGGGATGGTCGCGGCGGGTCCAGACCTCGGTGTAGGGCCAGGCCTTTTCGAGCGCGGTACGGATCGAGTCGACGACGAGCTGGATCGCGTGCGGGCCCTGGGCCGGATCGCTCAGGTCGCGGAGCTTCAGGGCAGCGTGCAGTTCTTCAACAGACATGAGTGCTTCTCCAAGATGACGGTCTCGACGGGGGATCCACCCCGGTCGGCCACGGTCACCTCAGGAGAGAGCGCAGCAGCAGCCCACCCCGTCGGCACCGTCGTGCCGGCCGGGGCGCAGAAATCGCCGCCCGTACTGCGTCATACCGCCAACTGTACCTGGTGCAACAGAAATGCCCCCGGGAATATCCCGGGGGCAATCTGGTGCTGACGGTGAGGCTCAGGCCTCGACCGGCTCCTCGGTGAGGTTGCGGGTCAGGTTGGGGTCAACCTGGACACCCGGACCCATCGTGGTCGAGAAGACCGTCTTCTTGATGTAGCGGCCCTTCGAGCTGGCCGGCTTCAACCGCAGGATCTCCTCGAGCGCGGCGCTGTAGTTCTCCACCAGCTGGGCCTCGTCGAACGACGCCTTGCCGATGATGAAGTGCAGGTTCGCGTGCCGGTCGACCCGGAACTCGATCTTGCCGCCCTTGATGTCGGTGACAGCCTTCGTGACGTCCGGGGTGACGGTGCCGGTCTTCGGGTTCGGCATCAGACCACGCGGGCCGAGGACGCGACCGAGACGGCCGACCTTGCCCATCAGGTCAGGGGTGGCGACGACGGCGTCGAAGTCCAGCCAGCCGTCGGTCACCTTCTTGATCATGTCGTCGTCGCCGACGAAGTCGGCGCCCGCCGCCTTGGCCTGCTCGGCCTTCTCACCGGTGGCGAAGACGAGGACCCGTGCCGTCTTGCCGGTACCGTGCGGAAGGTTGACGGTGCCACGCACCATCTGGTCGGCCTTGCGCGGGTCGACCCCGAGACGCATCGCCACGTCCACGGTGGAGTTGAACTTCTTGCTGCCGGCGGCCTCCTTGGCCAGCCGGACCGCCTCGAGCGGCGTGTAGAGGTGATCGAAGTCGATCTTCTCCGCCGCGGCGCGGTATGCCTTGCTGCGCTGTGCCATTACTGCTGTTCCTCTCTGGGGTGTGGTCTCCGGGCGGCACTACGCCCTGCCACTACTACGTGAAGTTGGGGTGCGATCAGCCGTCGATGGTGACGCCCATGGAGCGCGCCGTACCCTCGATGATCTTCATCGCCGCGTCGATGTCCCGGGCGTTCAGGTCCGGCATCTTGGTGGTGGCGATCTCGCGGACCTGGTCCTTGGTGATCTTGCCGACCTTGTCGCGCTGCGGAACGGCGGAGCCCTTCTGCAGGCCAGCGGCCTTCTTGATCATCTCCGGCGCCGGCGGCGTCTTGGTGACGAAGGTGAAGGAGCGGTCTTCGTAGATCGTGATCTCGACCGGCACCACGTTGCCGCGCATGGATTCGGTCTGGGCGTTGTACGCCTTGCAGAACTCCATGATGTTGACGCCGTGCGGACCGAGCGCGGTACCGACCGGCGGGGCCGGCGTCGCGGCACCGGCCTGGAGCTGCACCTTGACCAGTGCAGCGATCTTCTTCTTGGGAGGCATTCTGTCGGGTCCTTAGACTTTCTGGATCTGGTTGAAGCTGAGTTCCACCGGGGTCTCCCGGCCGAAGATCTCCACCAGGGCCTTGATCCGCTGGGCCTCGGCATTGATCTCCGTGACTGTGGCGTGCAGGGTCGCGAACGGCCCGTCGACCACCATGACCGAGTCACCGACACCGAAGTCGGCGACCTCGACCTTCTTCTTGGCCGCGGTCTTGGCGGGTGCGGCGCCGGCTTCGGCTGCCGCCGCCTCGGCCGCCGCCACGACGGCCGGAGCGAGCATCTTCTCCACCTCTTCGAGGCTGAGCGGGACCGGCTTCTGGCTGTTGCCGACGAAACCGGTCACCGACGGCGTGTGCCGCACGGTCGACCAGGACTCGTCGGTCAGATCCATCCGGACCAGCACGTAGCCCGGCAGCACCGTACGCTTCACCATCCGGCGCTGCCCGTTCTTGATCTCGGCGACCTCCTCGGTCGGCACGATGATCTCGAAGATGTAGTCCTCCATGTTCAGGGAGTTGATCCGGTTCTCCAGGTTGCCCTTGACCCGGTTCTCCATCCCTGAGTACGTGTGCACGACGTACCAGTCGCCGAACTGCGAACGCAGCCGGGCGCGCAGCTCCTCGAGCGGGTCACCCGGTTCCTCGGGCTCCGGCTCTTCCTCGTCCTCGGCACTGTCCTCGTCGGCGCTGTCGTCCGCGCTGTCCTCGTCGGTGCTGTCGTCCGCGCCGGCGCTGGAGAAGACGACCTCGTCCGGCGCGGCGGCCGGCTCGGTGGTGGTCTCCGGCGCGGTCTCGGCGGTCTCCGCGGCGAGCTCCTCGGTGGCGTCCTCGACGTCGCCGGCGGTCACCACCTCGGCGTCCTCGCCCGCGGCCTCGTCGGCCGCCGGGACCACCACGACCGGCTCGTCGTCGGAGGTGTCCGCGTCCGGCTTCGGCGTCTCCGCCTCGTCGTCGGCGGAGTACTCGTCCTCTTCGTCGACCGCGTCGTCTTCCTCGTCGCCCTCGTCCTCGTCGTCGAGGTCCGCGAACGGGTCGTCGTCATCCTCGTCCGCAGCGAACAGGTCGTCGTCGTCGTCGGTGTCGGTCTCGTCGAAGTCGAGATCGAGGTCGTCGGAGTCGGATACGTCGAACTCGTCCTCGTAGTCGAGGACCTCGTCGTCGCGCTCGGACACGTCGTACTCCGTCATCTGTGGTTCGGGGTCTTGTCTGCTTCGGATCAGGCTCTGCTTCGGGTCGAGCCCGGGACCTACAGGAGGTCGGTCGTTTCGGGTGTTCCTCAGCCGAAGATCTTGAACATCGCCCAACCGAAGGCGAGGTCGAGGACCGAGACGATCGCGATCACGAACACCACGAAGGTCAGCACGACCACGAAGTAGGTGGACAGCTGCTTGCGCGTCGGCCAGACGACCTTGCGGAGCTCGGCCACCACCTGCCGGTAGAAGCGCAGCAGGCCCCTGCCCTGCTTGCCCTCGGCGGGCTTGCCGGCGCCGGACGGTGCCGGGGTGCGCGTCTCCGTCACGACCTACCTCTTTCGCTAGCGGCGGCCTGACCGGCCCTGCGCCGGTCAGGATTTGCAGGGCACGAGGGACTTGAACCCCCAACCTTCGGTTTTGGAGACCGATGCTCTGCCAGTTGAGCTAGTGCCCTCTGCAATCCATCCGGACGCCGCGTCGGACCTGATCTCGGGCATGCCGGATCAGGGCCATCAACGCCCGGACTAGAGAAGTGTACGGGGTTCGAGCCACCTGGTCGAACTGAGGCCCTTACCCGTACGACCCCGGAGCCGGGCGCCGCACCGCGGACAGAACCATACAGCCTCCACCACCTGCCAACGGACCACACCCCCTTGGTGTTCCCGGACTCCCAGCACTCATCAAGCTCGCCTGGGTACACGCCCTCACGCTCAGGACCCGCCACCCACACCTTCCGACGGGGGGCTTGGTGAGTGCCGGGCGTCCGCATCACCTGGTGGATACCGGGTGGGACCCGGTGCGCGGTGCTGCCAGGATGGGCGCATGGGTTCCAGGATCTCGGCGCGGATCGGCGCCATCAGTGAATCGGCGACGCTGGCGGTGGACAGCAAGGCGAAGGCGCTCAAGGCGGCCGGGCGCCCGGTGATCGGGTTCGGCGCGGGCGAGCCGGACTTCCCGACGCCGGACTACATCGTCGAGGCCGCGGTCGCGGCGGCCCGGGATCCGAAGAACCACCGGTACAGCCCGGCCGGCGGCTTGCCCGAGCTGAAGCAGGCGATCGCGGACAAGACCAAGCGCGACTCCGGGTACGAGATCGAGGCGTCCCAGGTGCTCGTCACGAACGGCGGCAAGCACGCGGTGTACAACACGTTCGCGACGCTCCTCGACCCGGGTGACGAGGTGCTGCTGCCCGCGCCGTACTGGACGACCTACCCGGAGACGATCCGCCTGGCCGGCGGCGTACCGGTCGAGGTGCTCGCCGACGAGACCCAGAACTACAGCGTCACGGTCGAGCAGCTCGAGGCGGCCCGGACCCCGCGGACCAAGGCCTTGCTGTTCTGCTCGCCGTCCAACCCGACCGGCGCGGTCGACAGCCCGGAGGCCGTGGCGGCGATCGGACGCTGGGCGCTCGAGCACGACCTGTGGGTGGTCACCGACGAGATCTACGAGCACCTGACGTACGGCGACGCCCGCGCGACGTCGATCCCGGTCGCCGTACCGGAGCTCGCGGACAAGACCGTCGTACTCAACGGTGTCGCGAAGACGTACGCGATGACCGGCTGGCGGGTCGGCTGGATGATCGGTCCGAAGGACGTCATCAAGGCCGCCACCAACCTGCAGTCGCACCAGACCTCGAACGTCTGCAACATCGCCCAGCGGGCCGCACTCGCGGCGGTGTCCGGTGACCTGACCGCGGTCGACGCGATGAAGGTCGCGTTCGACCGGCGCCGGCGGACCATGGTCCGGATGCTCAATGAGATTCCCGGCATCGACTGCCCGGAGCCGACCGGTGCGTTCTACGCGTACCCGTCGGTCAAGGGAGTCCTCGGCAAGGAGATCGCCGGCCGGACTCCGACCTCGTCGTCGGAGTTGGCGGACCTGATCCTGGACGAGGCGGAGGTGGCAGTCGTACCCGGCGAGGCGTTCGGCGCACCGGGATACCTGCGCCTGTCCTACGCACTCGGCGACGACGACCTCGTCGAAGGCCTCGGCCGGATCGCCAAGCTGTTGAGCTGACGATGGACGCCGGCCACTCACCAACCCCGCTCCGGGCGCCGAGCCCACGCTCGGGGCTGCCGTGCTCCGGGGGCTTGGTGAGTGGCTCAGGTCCGCGGCCGATTTCTCGCCCGGCGCTGTGCGTCGGTAACCTTCGGTAATGACGCAGCGGGATCTGCGGGTGCTGCCGAAAACACACCTGCATCTGCACTTCTCCGGGTCGATGCGGCACCTGACGCTCGTCGAGCTGGCCGACAAGCACGGCGTCCGGCTGCCGGACGCGCTGCGGACCGAGTGGCCACCCGACCTGTCCGCCGCGGACGAACGCGGCTGGTTCCGGTTCCAGCGGCTGTACGACATCGCCCGCTCGGTGCTGCGCACGGAGGACGACGTACGCCGCCTGGTCCGCGAGGCCGCCGAGGACGACCGTGCCGACGGCTCCCGCTGGCTGGAGATCCAGGTCGACCCGTCCGGGTACGCGAACCGCTTCCACGGCATCACCGAGTTCACCGACCTGGTCCTCGACGCCGCCCGGGACGCTTCCGCGTCGACCGGCATCGACGTACAGGTGATCATCGCCGCGAACCGCACCCGCCACCCCCTCGACGCCCGCACCCTGGCCCGCCTCGCCACGCAGTACGTCGGCCGCGGCGTCGTCGGCTTCGGCCTCTCGAACGACGAACGCCGCGGCACCACCTCCGAGTTCGCCGCAGCCTTCCGCATCGCCCGCAACGCCGGCCTGCTGGCGGACCCCCACGGCGGCGAACTCTGCGGCCCCGCCACCGTCCGCACCTGCCTGGACGAACTAGGCGCCGGCCGCATCGGCCACGGCGTCCGCGTCGTAGAGGACCCGGACCTCCTGAAACGCGTGGTAGACGCCCAGATAGCCCTCGAAGTCTGCCCCGCCTCCAACGTCTCCCTAGGCGTCTACCGCCGCCCCGAAGACGTCCCCCTCCGCCAACTCTACGAAGCCGGCGCCCGCATAGCCCTAGGCGCCGACGACCCCCTCCTCTTCGGCTCCCGCCTGGCCGAGCAATACGAAACCGCCCGCACCGTCCACAACTTCACCGACCCAGAACTGGCCGACCTCGCCCGCTCCTCGGTCCTGGCCTCCACCGCCCCACCCGAAACCCAAAAATCCCTCCTCACCGAAATAGACGAATGGCTAGGCACCCCCGCCGCCGTACCAGCCTGACCACCGCCTGACGGCTTCTGCATGTAACTCACCCCCTGTCGCCGCCCGTTCCGCTGTTGCCAGCATTGCCAGGTCAACGGACAGCGGAGGCAGCGTCACCGATGGTGAGGGGAGATGGCCCAGTGGAGGGACTGGCGGGGAAACGCGTGCTCGTGACAGGCGCCGACGGGTTCATCGGGAGCCACTTGGTCGAGCGACTGCTGGACGAAGGCGCCGAAGTACGAGCACTCTGCGTCTACAACTCCAACGGCTCCTTCGGCTGGCTCGACGATCAGCATCTGCGGGGTCCGACCACGATCGAACGGCGGCTCGGCGACATTCGCGACGCACGGCTGATTCGGGAGCTCGTCAGCGGCGTCGACATCGTCTTTCATCTGGCTGCACTCATCGCGATCCCGTACAGCTACGAAGCACCGGCCTCGTATGTCGAAACCAATGTGCTGGGCACGATGAACGTCCTGGACGCCGCGAGAGACTGCGACGACGTCCGTGTCGTCAACACGTCCACCAGCGAGGTCTACGGCACGCCTGAATCCGTACCGATCGACGTCGGCCACCGGCTGCACGCTCAGTCACCCTACGCGGCAACGAAGATTGCCGCCGACCAACTGTGTCAGTCCTATGCCTGTGCCTTCGGACTCGACGTCGTGACTCTGCGGCCCTTCAACACCTTCGGCCCGCGGCAGTCCACCAGGGCGGTGATACCCGCGATCCTGCGGCAACTGCTCGCCGGCCACGATCGGATCAAGCTCGGCAACCTTGCTCCCCGACGTGATTTCACCTATGTCTCCGACACGGTGGACGGCTTCATCAGGCTTGCGGTCGCCGACGTGCCGACCGGTACCGTCGTGCAACTCGGCACCGGACACGCCGTCTCGATCGGAGAACTGTTCGACCACTGCGCCGAGATCGTGGGGAGCACGGCGACCGCCGTCATCGATCCGGTCCGGATGCGCCCGGACGCCAGCGAGGTCACCGTTCTGCTGTCGGATCCGCAGCAGGCCGACACTGTCCTGGGCTGGCGGCCGAAGGTCTCGCTCACAGAGGGAATCACGCGTACGGCAACCTGGCTCGCGACCCGGAGCGATCAGCACCTCCGGGGGCATGCAATTGGCCCCCTTGCCCCCGACGAGAAGCGTTTCATAGGATGAAACCTGGAATCTAATTCACGTCGAGGCTCTCGGCGTCTCGTACACAGAGGTGAGTCCACTGGCATCGCCAACGCGCACTGGATCGACAGCCAAGCCCGAGGACGAAACAAGGGAGTACGGGGTTCGTGCCATCGAGCGTGTCTGTGCGGTCCTGAATCTGCTCCAGGAGTCCGTCGACGGCGTGACGTTGAAGGAGGTCGCGGACGCCGCAGAGCTGCCCAAGTCGTCGGCGTTCCGCTATCTCTGGACGCTCGAGAAACACCGCTACGTGGAACGCGACCTGGACAGCGGCCTGTTCCGTATCGGTCTGGGGTTCCTCGGAATGCAGTCGCGGCATCTGGAGGTCCTTCGTGAACGGGTCCGTCCGTCGCTCGAGAGGCTTCGCGACACCCTCGACGAGACAACCAACCTGGGTGTCCTCGACGGTCACCACGTCATCTACCTCGAGATCATCGAAAGCCGCCGCAGTGTGCGGTTGGCGGCCAGCCGAGGCAGCCATGACGCACTGCACTCCACGGCACTGGGCAAGGCGATCGCCGCCCACCTGCCAGAATCTCGGGTACGCGAGTTACTGGAGCAGGTCGGCATGCCACGCCGGACGGCTGACACCATCACCGATGTCGACGACTACATCGCGGAATTGGCGAAGGTGCGGCGTCTGGGGTACGCCGTCGACAATCGCGAGAACGAACCCGACGGCCGCTGTGTGGCTGTCCCGATCCTCGGCACCCGGCTGCCGGCCGCGATCAGCGTCAGCGCGCCCGAAGCTCGCTTCCCGATGCGAGACGTCGAGAAGACCGCCCAAACGCTCATCGAAGTAGCTGAACAGATCACGCTGACTCCGCTGCCCATGGACGAACCGCAGTAGCCGTCCGAGTGAGCCGGTGATGCCTCACGTCGCCGGGAACACCGCGTCCTCGAAGGGATACAGCGGCCGCCGCCGATGCGAGTAGTCGAACTTGTCCAGGCTCATGGCGCTGACGCCATCGGTGTCGACGACGATCATCCGCGAGGCGATCGGGGCATAGCTGGCCCGCGGCGAGTTCACTCCCTTCGCTACCACCACGCGGTAGGACGACGGAACGACCCCGACCGACAACAGTTGCTGACAACTCGTGCTCATCACGGCGGTCGACGACAGGACCAGAGTGTGGCCCGCTGTGGTGTCGAGCACCGCTGTAGGCCCCATATCGAAGTACCTGAATCCACCGTGCGTCGGCGTCGGTTCCTCGAACCTGCCGTCGGACACGGCCCGCACGCAGCCGTCGACGAGCACCGGGCGCCCCGCGGAGTGGGGCTGGCAAGCGCCGACTGCCAGGCTCAGGCTGGTACCGACGCCTGATTCGATGCACTGCCGGGCGGCCTTGGGATCGCAGATCACTTGCACCAGCGATCGTTGGCCGCACCGGACAGCGGCTTCGAGAATGACGGTGGAGTCGCCGGGCGCGCCCCCTCCGATGTTGTCCCCGGCGTCGAGCAGAACCACCGGCCCGGTCGGCTGGCAGGCTGCGATGTCGAGTGCCTGATCGACGGAGACCCCGATCGTCTGGAGGTCTCGCCGGCGGTCCCACACAGCCGCGGCGAGTTCCTGCGCGGCGTGACGGGCGGCGTCCGGATCCCCATCATGGATGGCCACGCAGGACATCCCCAGCTGCGGTACGTCGGCGTAAGGGAATCCCTCGATGACGCTGCAGGACAGCAGACCGGGCGACGCTGCAATCGTTCGCGCCTTGGCCAGGAGGCTCGCCATCGGCTCCTCACTGGTGTCCTGGCAGGCGATGTTCGCGACCAGCGGGAGCGAAACCATCGCCTGCTCCGGGTGGATCTCTCCGCGAACGGTTCGGACGATCAACTCGGTGCAACGCTCCGCCTGGTGTTTGGCGTCGACATGCGGATTGGTCTGGTAGACCAAGGTGACCGTCAACGCGTCGAGCAGCCGCTGGGTGAGGTTGGCGTGCATATCGAGTACGGCGCCGATAGGCACGCCCGCGCCCACGACGGCACGGACTCTCGCCGCGATCTCGGCATCCGCATCGACGAAGTTCTCCGCAACGGCGGCACCGTGCACATTCAGCAGCACCCCGTCCCACGGACCACGCTCGCGCAACAGCTCGGTCATTTCGCCGACCAGCCAGTCGAACGCCTCCGCGGTGATCGGCCCGGTCGGCGTCACGAACCCGAACATCAACGGGACCACGTCGACGCCCAACTCCGCGCCGGCGGCGAGGAAGCCACCGTTGGTCGTCGACGACGTGGCGTAGGCCTCGACGATCTCCGCTCCCCGCCAGACGCCACCGTTGCTGAACAAGTCGCGATCCGCGCACACCGGCGAGAAGGTGTTCGTCTCGTGGTACAGGCCCAGCAGTGCAAGTCGCATGATCTACTGCTCCGCCTTCACTTTCCACTCCTCAAGCGTCTTGTCGAAGCGAGTCAGGGCAGCGTCCAACTCGCGCGCGCCGTGGGCTGCGGACACGTACCACACGCCACGTCCGGCCAGCCAGATTCCGTTGTCCACCAATGCGGCCGCCAGGCGCTCGTAGCGGGCGAGGTCGAGTTGCTGGAGGCTGCGATAGTCGCGCACCTGCGCATCACCGAACGAAACGTGGAACGCCGCCGGCAACCCGGCGACCCGCAGGTTCACGTCGTGCCTCGCGGCGATGTCGAGCAGCCCTGACATCAGCGCACGTCCGTGCTCGCCCACCTTTGCGTATGGCGGTTGGTCGCGCAGACTCGTCAAGGTCGCGGTCACGGCCGCCATGGCCATCACCGACGAGTTGAAGGTACCGGAGTGATTGACCTCCCCAGTTCCGAACCTGCACATCAGATCTTGCCGTCCAACGACGGCCGCGACCGGGAAACCTCCCGCGAACGCCTTCCCGTAGGTGGCGAGGTCGGGGGTTACGCCGTACCTCTCGACGGCACCGCCGAGCGCGATCCGGAAACCTGAGATGACTTCGTCGAAGATCAGCACCACGCCGTACCGGTCGCACAGTTCGCGCACGGTCTCCAGATAACCCGGAAGCGGCTCGATCACCCCCGCGTTGATCATGATCGGTTCCATGATCACGGCCGCCAGCCGGGATCCGTACTGCTCGAACTTCTCGACCAGCAGTTCGGCGTCGTTCCACGGCAGGATGTGACACGGCCGCAGATGATCCGCGACCTGACCGGCGCTCGCGGCGCCCCAGGTTCCGTCGTGCTCGCCGACAAAAATGTTGTCCAGCCAACCATGGTAGTGCCCTTGGAACCGAATGATCTCGGTGCGGCCGGTCGCCGCCCTGGCGAGCCGCAGCGCCGCCTGAACGGCCTCGGTGCCACTGACGGAGAAGCGGACCATGTCCGGCCACTTGGCGACCGAGCAAACGAGCTCCGCGGCCTGGATCTCCGGTTCGTGCTGCCCGCCGTAGATCAGCCCGTCCCGGCACGCTGCGGAAACGGCTTGGATCACCTGATCCGGCGCATGACCGAGGAAGTTCGGTCCCTGCCCGAGCAGATAGTCGACATAGTCGCGTCCGTCGACGCTGAACAGCCACGCCCCCTTGGCGGAGCGGATGAACGGATGCGGGCCACGCAGTCGGACGTTCGAGTGCACGCCACCGGGCGATCGTTCGAGTGCGCGGTCATGCAACTCGTCGGAGCGGACGTTGCGCCCGTTGACCTCGGATATCGACACTGTTCCCCCAAACGATGGAGTTTCACTTGATGAAACGATCGTGCTATTATTCAACGCTACGGTTCTGAAGCGCCGTTGGTCAAGGGAGGCGCGTTACGCCAGGTCGCCGAGGTTCGAGCGAGGTGACGATGCAGTACGAACCGCCGACAGTGCTTGTGCACTGCGGCTGCACGGTCGGCGAAGGCCCGCTGTACGACGAGACCACGCAGACGTTGTACTGGGTGGACATTCCCCGTGGTGTGCTCTGGCGCTACTCGTTCAGATCCGGCAGCGCGGACTTCTGTGAGGTCGGCGAGCCGGCGGGCAGCCTGTGCCCTGCCGGGGACGATGGGTTCGTCATCGCGGCCCGCCGAGGTTTCCTGCACTTGGAACGGTGGGACGCCGAGCCTATTCTCTGGAGGCCGGTCGAGCACGACCTCCCCACTCAGTTCAACGACGGCAAGTGCGACTCGCGGGGACGGTTCCTCGCCGGAACAGCTGCGTTCGAAGGCAAATGCCCGGGCGCGCTGTATTGCCTGGACAGCGACGGGACAGTCACGCGGCTGATCAGCGGTGTGGGTATGTCCAACGGCTTGGACTGGAGTCCGGACGACCGGTTGTTCTACCACGTCGACAGCGAAACCCGGGCTGTCACCCGGTACAGCTGGGACGCCGACGATGGGGTGCCGCACAATCCCGAGGCGCTGATCACGCTGACCGCGGCCGAGGGGCTACCTGACGGACTGAGTGTGGACGCCGATGGATACCTGTGGATCGCGGTGTGGGGTGGTTCGCAGGTACGCCGCTACGATCCGGCCGGGCGCCTGGTCGGCCGGATCCTTCTCCCAACGCCCAACGTGTCCAGCTGTACGTTCGGCGGCCCGGACCTGAGCGATCTCTTCATCACGACAGCCGCCGCCGGCGTCGCTCCGGATAGCCCCGGCTGGGAGTACGCGGGCAGCTTGTTCATGGTTCCCGCCGTTGGCCGAGGACAGGCGCGGAAGGCCTTCAGCGGCCCAATTCAATAGGCCGCCAGGCCGCCGTCGACATAGATCGTGGATCCAGTCACCGCCGCCGCCTCACCGGAGATGACCCACGCCACGGCAGCTGCGACATCGGCCGGCCTAATCGGTCGTGGCCACGGGGTTCGCTTGGCCCAGGACACCGCTCGCTCGGCGGCAAACTCCGCCGCTCGGCTGCTCACGGTCTCCACGTCCCCCGGGGCGATGCAGACCACGCGCACCCTCAACGAGGCGAGGTCGTACGCCAGCGCCCGCGTCAACCCGTCCATTCCCGCTTTGCTCGAGACATAAGCCGCCGCGTTGGTCTGCGCTTGCAGTCCGGCGATCGAGCCAATGTTGACCACGACGCCCTCGTTGCGGGACAGGTACGGGAGGGCTTCGCGGACCAGCCGCAGCGGGGCCTTGAGGTTGACGTCGATCACCTGGTCGATGCGCCGATCACTGAAGTTGCCAAGGGCATCGACGGCGCCCGCGCCGGTGACACCGGCATTGTTGACCAAGATGTCCAGCGCACCGAAGTGGGCGGCACAGGCCTCCACTGCCCGCGCGCACTCTTTCGCATCACTCAGATCATGTGCTCCGAGCCGAACCCGGGCCGAGTGCCGGAAGAAATCCTTGCCCGCGGCTACCTCCGCCTCGGTCCGCTGGGCCACGTAGACGTTCAGCCCATCGGCGAGAAGCCGACAGGTGATCGCAGCGCCGATTCCGGTTGCGCCACCTGTCACAAGAGCTGTGCTATGCGCCACTGAAGTCCTAGTCGAAGCAGCCACGGAGTATGGAACCGTCGTTTCAAACTCAGCTTGGCAGCGACGCAGCGAATCGTCAATCCGAGGTTGTGCGACCCACCCAGTCTTCGACCCGCCGCGACACGGTGTCGACATCGATCATCTGCATCCGTGACGCGTCGTCACTGAACCGGCCAAGATCCTTCCAGCCGCCGCCAGTCAGAATGACCACTGGTCGTGCGTCCGGACCGAGGCGCCCGTGTTCAGCGTCGGCCAGCAACGCCGCAACGGTCGCCGCCGCAGCCGGTTCCACGAACACGCCCTCTGCCGAAGCCAGCCAACGCTGTGCGGCCAGGATCGCTGCGTCGTCGATCGCAGTACCCCATCCGTGCGAGCGCTCGACCGCGCCCGCCGCAAGGTCTCCGTCCGGCGGGCGCGGCAACTGCAAGGCCGAGATAGAGGTGGTACTACGTTCGACCTCAACCGCAGCGACGGCGCCGTCGAGATAGCGCACGACCGGCGCACAGCCCGACGATTGACACGCGATCATCCGCGGCTGCAAACCACGCCGGTCGAGGCCACGAGCGACCGCCACGAGCAATCCCCCGCCGCCGACCGATACATAGACGTGCGTAGCGGCGGGGAC
Organism: Kribbella jejuensis; assembly: GCF_006715085.1. NCBI lineage: Bacteria > Bacillati > Actinomycetota > Actinomycetes > Propionibacteriales > Kribbellaceae > Kribbella > Kribbella jejuensis. Next base: position 2,183,705 of record NZ_VFMM01000001.1, read on the forward strand.
CTGTTCCGCGAGCTCGTACGCGATCGTGTCGATACCTCTCATCCCCTCGGCGTTGAATGCGTGCAGCGTGACGCCGAGAAACAACTTGTGTCGTTGCGCCGCGTCCCGAACCTGATCGAACATGTGGCCGTCGACCTCGGGCCGGCCCGCACCCTGGACTCGCACGACAGTCACAGCGCCGGATCCGAAGGCCATCAGCGGCAGCGACTTCTCCGGCGGAACGGACCCGGCCAAACAGATGAACCCCGGCAGGCCCGCACGGGCCCCGTATGCCGCCATCGCCATACCCGCGTTTCCCGACGAGGTAGCGATCCACCCTCGATACCCGCGGCTGCGCGCCAACGACAAGGACATCGCAGCGACGCGGTCCTTGTACGAACCTGTTGGATTACCTGTCTCCACCTTCGCTGAAACCGACCGCACTCCGAGCCGCCGTGCGAGCGCCGGCAACTCGATCACAGGGGTCGCACCTTCGCCCAAACAGACTGTCTCGCTCACAGGCGGGAGATCCGATGCGAACCGATCCAGAACGCAGCAATTTGTCACGGAGCCTCACAAGGGTCTGCCAGCACGAACAACACCTCGCCGCGCATGGTCCGGGCCTGGCGCCGGAGGAACATCAGCACGCCGCACCGCGGGGCACGGACAATTTCCAGAAGTTCTCCTTGATAGCCGAAGAGCCGACCGATCTCGCCGCCATCCGGAATCAGGTCCCCTGCGACGGCCGTGGCCGCGAACAGCCCGGCACGTGATGATGTGGCGCCCGCGTCAAGATCGCCTGAGCCACGGACCCATCGTGGCTCGGCGGACGGTTCGGTTCGTGACCGGTCGGACAACATGCCCAACTCGGCCATCACCGACAGCACGCCGGTGACGTAGGTCCGCAGATCTTCCTGCCTGATCGCGCCGCCTCCACCACACTCGACGTACATGGCCGGTATGCCACGATCTCTGGCAGCAACGAGGCTGCGACCGTGCGGCCAAGAGTCGTGCAGCCAGGTCAAGGGCGCACCGAAGGCCGCAGCAGCCCAGAGGCCCTCGTGGAGCACACCGCAGAACAGCGGCATGCTGTAGCGCAGACCGCCGGAGTGCAGGTCGATCAGTAGGTCCGCCCCGTCGATGACCCTGTTGGTGATGCCATCCGCAATGACCTCGGTCGGTCCTCCGTGGCAGTCACCCGGAAACGACCGGGCCAGGTCTCCGCCATCGTGCGGGGTCCTTCTAGCGCCTGCCGACCACGCAGCCGGATTCGCCGGCGCAACCGCCCTCACGGTGCCGCGAAGAGCTGACCCCTCGAGTTCGTCGAGAATGCGCCACACGGCGAGCACGCCTTCATCCTCGTCACCGTGCACTCCCCCGAGCAGAGCCAGAGTGGGGCCTGACCGGCCACCGTGCACCGTCGTCATCACAGCGCCGCCCGGCAGCACGTCGCGCTCCAGGCGAGCTCCGTGCACTGTTCGCAAGGCGGTCTCCTCTCCAGCGGTGAAAAACGAAACTCGCGTTCCAATGTAATTGACACTCGGGGTGCCAGGGAATCAGACACCGCGGGATGTCCGATGCAAGTCCGGTTCGACGCCGGCGAAGGAAACGGTCAAGCTTGCCCGCGCGCCTGGGCGAGCTCGGCCGGGCGGCCGATGTCCTGCCAGTGTTCGCGGACCTGCCACAGGCCGATCGGCCAGCCGCGCTTGAGACATTGGTCCAGCAACTCGGTGATCAGAAAGAGCCGCCCTTCGGGAATCTCCGAGATGAGCTTGGGCTCGATCACATAGATCCCCGCGTTGACGGGCCACGACGGGACGGGCTTCTCGACGATACGTACCAATCGGCCACTCGTCTGCTCGAGTACGCCGAACGGCACCTGGTGTTCGTAGCGAGTCGTCGCGACCGTGGCGACCACGTCTTCACCGGCGTGGGCCTCGAGGAGACCACCGACGGAGAATGCGGTGACCAGATCGCCGTTCATCACCAGGATCGGCTCGGTGATCTCGCAGTCCTGCTGGGCCAGCAGACGCAACGAGCCTCCGGTGCCCAGCGGAACCGCCTCGTCCTCGCGCAGGTATTCGATCCGGCAACCGAAGGCGCGGCCGTCACCGAAATGTTGCTCGATCACCTCGTTCAGGTAGTTGACCGAGATGAAGATCCGGGTGATTCCTGACCCGACGAGATGCATCACCAACCGTTCGAGGATCGGCCGCCCGGCCACCGGCAACATCGGCTTCGGCACATGATCGGTCAACGGAGCCAGTCTCGACCCCCGCCCGCCGGCCATGATGACTGCCACGTTCCCGCGGTGCGCAGGGCCGGCAACCGCGAGGTCGGAATGTACCTCGACGAGCCGTCCGTCCTGGTCGACGACCGGCAGCTCGCGAAGACCGAGCGTATGCATCAGGTCGATCACTTCTGCCCGTCCGGCACCCGGCTTGGTCGAGACACCGGCATCCTCCATGAACGGGTAAAGCCTGGACTCGAGTCCGATACCGTCGAGCAACGCCTGGCGAATCGCGCTCTCGCTGACCGCGCCCACCAGCCGACCGGCCGAATCGGCAACGAAAGCACGCGACCAACCGGACCGATCGATCGCCAGCAGCGCCGCTCGTATCGAATCCCCTTGGCCGACAAGGACCTCACCAATACGCATGCTTGCCTCACATCCCTACTGGGCCGTCCACGTGTGCAAGCGTTCCAGATGCACCCACGACCGAACCAGGAGATGAATTCAGCCTGACCAGGCCGGCACGGGCGGAGGCGAAAGGAGGCCGCTGGCACCCAACCGGCGTCGTCGGCACGATGACACCATGGCTGAGCGGCAGATTCCGGTCCGTGAACTCATCGTTGTCGGAGCCGGTGCTCTGGGCCGGCAGGTCGGGTCGCTGGTGGCCGAGCTCGCCGGTGCCCCCTTCCGGATCACCGGGTACCTCGACCGCTCCGACCCCGCGCCGCGATGCACTCCTCTGCTCGGCGGAGACGAAGAGTTGACCAGCGCGGATGCCGCGTACGTGATTGCCATCGGCGATCCCACGGTCCGGCGACGGGTCGACATTTTCGCCACCAGGTGGAATCGGCATCCTGCGACCCTGGTGCATCCCGCTTGCACGTTGGACGACGGAGTCGCTCTCGGGGCGGGGACCATCACGTTCCCAGGAGCACGAATCCAGGTCCAGGCGACCCTGGGTCGGCACGTCCTCGTCAACGCCAACGCAGTAGTCGGACATGACTGTCTGGTCGGCGACCATGTCGTACTGAGCCCTCTTGCCATGCTGTGCGGTGGGGTCGAGGTCGGAGACGCGGCCTTCATCGGCGCGAGTGCCGTTGTGCTGCCCGGTCGGGTGATCGGTCCCGGCGCGACCGTCGGTGCGGGTGCCGTCGTCACCTCGGATGTGCCACCCCTGGCCCGCGTCGCCGGCGTGCCGGCCAGGAATTTACCTCGGGGCTGAGCTGCCCGGCTGGCCGGAACGGCATGCCCGTGCGTGCCCTGCGTGCTCACCTTGACAGTTCACCAAGCGCTTCGTTTACTGGAATGAAACACGGGGTTCAATTCTTGGGCCTCAGGCTTCGTCACCTGTTTCCAGTGCCGGGGACAGGATCCGATCGGAGCCTCCGGCCCCGTGCCGCTCCGTGCCAACTCCAGCCCTGAGGAGGTCGGTCGATGATGGACCACAACCATGTGCGGTGCGGCGAGCACATAACGGGCATTCCGACACCGTCCACGCGTTGACCGACTGCCGCGTCCGTACCTGCGAAACGCGACGAACCCGATCGGTCACGTCTTTCGACTCCGCGCCTTCCAAGACCGTCTCTTGACTCGCCTGAGAGTCCAGTCCCGGTAGGCCAACCGTATTCGCTCAGCATCGGGCTGAGTGCGGAACATTCATCCTCAGCGCCTCACGGGTCGGCGGATCAGCCGAACATGCCCAGTCGAAGCTGCTGAGTCGGCTATGGCCAGGCACTAGTTAAGGAGCCTCGACATGAACCGTCGTCTGTCACTCATCACATCTGTCACCAGTGTGCTCGCACTGGCCGCTTCGCTTGCCGCGTGCGGCAGTAAGGACGCAAGCCCAGCTGCCGGATCGTCTGCGGGCAGCTGCGCGCGAGCGCAGGGCAAGGTCGAACTCACCTATTGGGGTTTCGGGTTGCCGGCACCGAAGATCGTGCAGGAATTCAATAGAACCCATCCCAATATTCACGTCACCATGAAGGACGTCTCGACAAACTCGGTCCAGCAGATGACGAATGCCCTCAAAGCCGGAACCGCTCCCGACGTCGGCATGGTGCAGTACTCCGACCTCCCGAGCTTCCGGCTGCTCAACGGGCTCCGAGACATCTCGGCTTGTCCTGGCGTCGCAGACACGCGCGGGCAGGTTATTCCATGGACCTGGGCACAGGTCACATTCGGTGGCGGCGGAGTTTATGGAATGCCGCAGGACACAGGTCCCTTGGCGCTCTATTACCGCAAGGACATTTTGGCCAAGTACGGACTCGCCGTTCCCAAGACGTGGGCCGATTACGAAGCGATCGGCAAGCGCCTCAAAGCAGCGGACCCGTCGGCCCACCTAGCCCACTTCGCCTCCGGCGACGCGTACCGGTTGCTCAGCCTGATGTGGCAGAACGGCGCAAGGCCCTTCCAGTACGCCGACAACCATCTCACCGTCGACCTGACCGGCGGCAAGGCACGCCAAGTGGTCGAGTACTGGCAGCGGCTGATCGATGAGCACCTGGTGGCAACCACCGTGCAGGAGCTCACCCCGGCAGAGTTCAAAGCGATGGACAACGGCACTCTAGTCACGATGCTCGGCGCGAGCTGGCTGAGTGGCGTGATGCAGGCCAACGCGCCGGGCGCTTCCGGCAAGTGGGCAGTAGCGCCGCTTCCACAGTGGGACACCTCGAAGCCCGCGGGCGCCAACTACGGAGGCTCGGCGAATACTGTCTTCGCCAGCAGTAAACACCCGGCTGAGGCCGCTGAGTTCGCTTCCTGGGTCGCCACCAACTCGTACGCGCAGAAGCAGTTGATCGCCGTCGGCAGCGTACCCCCGTCGGTAGCGGCGCTGGGTCTGCCCGAGATGGATGTGAAGCCTGCGTACTTCGGCGCGGAGCCGATCTGGCATGTGTTCAGCGATTCCTCGAAGACGGTCGACACAAGCTTCCAGTGGCCCCCGAACATGACCACGGTGACGAACAGCATGAGCGACGCCATCACCAGCACGCTGAAGGGGTCGACCACCCTGAGCGCCGAACTCGAGCGCGCGCAGCAGAAGATCGTCACCGACTTGAAGTCCCGCGGCGTCGATGCCCGGGCCGGCGGTCAGTGATGGTGAGGGTTGGGTCGTCGGCCGAAGCCGAACACCAACTGAAGGGCCCCGGACGCACGCGGGAGAGGGCAAGCGTGAGCCGGCCGTCCCTGAATCGAGGTAGTCCGCTGGTGGCGGAGCGTTCGTTCCGCCGGCAGCGTGGCCGCTTGGTCGGTCTCGGTTTTCTGAGCCCGTTCTTCGTGCCCTTCGTGCTGTTCTACATAGGACCCGTCGTCTACGCGGCGGTCCAGAGCACCGAAGTCACCCAGCGAGTCGGCGGAATCTTCGGAACGGAGGTGACAAGATTCGGCGGCGTAACGCAGTACGCCGCTGTCCTGACCAGCGGCGACTTCTGGTCCAGCTTGAGCCGGGTCGTGCTGCTGGCAGCGGTTCAGGTACCGGTGATGGGCGCAGTCGCCCTACTCCTCGCGCTTCTGCTGGATTCACCCCGAGTCAAACTCGGCCGATTCTTCCGGCTCGCCTATTTCCTGCCGTTCGCGGTTCCAGGGGTTGTCGCAGCCATCATGTGGGGAACCCTCCTGGATCCCAATACTTCGCCGATCTATCAAGCCGGCCTGCATGTCGACTTCCTCGGAGGGAGTCTGGTGCTGCCGAGCATCGGCAATGTGGCCTCCTGGACCTTTGCGGGATCCAACGCGATCATCTTCTTGGCAGCGCTCAAAGCCGTACCGCCGCAGCTGTTCGAGGCTGCCCGGATCGACGGCGCAGGCGATCTCCGGATCGCCTGGTCGATCAAGATCCCGCTGGTGCGGCCGACGATCATCTTCACCGGCATTCTCAACATGATCGGTGTACTGCAGCTGATCACCGAACCGATGATCTTCCGCACGATCACCTCTGAGGTCACCTCGGGATACACACCGAACATGCTGGCCTACAACGCCGCCTCGACGAATCAGTACCAGTACGCGGCAGCCGTCTCGGTGACGCTCGCGGTCATCACGTTCGCGGCATCGTTCGGCTTTCTGCGCCTGCTCCAGCGGAGGTCCGAAGGATGAGCCGGATCGCAGTAGCAGCACCTGACCTCAAACGAGCCAACGGCAGAATGTCCGTGATGATCGTCTGTGTGATCCTCGCGGTCTTCGCCGGGTACTTCCTCCTACCGCTGTGGTGGCTCGGCGTCACGGCAACGAAGCGGCAAGGCGACTTTGCGACGACGAACGGATTCTGGTTCAGCGGCTTCCATCTGGTGGAGAACCTGCGCGCCTTGTTCGGCTACGGCGACGGAATCTTCGCGAGGTGGCTGCTGAACAGCGCCATCTACGCGGGCGTCGGTGCACTGGCTGCCACTGTCCTCTCGTCCATGACCGGCTACTACCTCGCGAAGTTCTCGTTCCGGGGACGGAGCTTCCTGTTCTCGATCGTCCTCGGTAGCGTCATGGTGCCGTCGACCGTCCTTGCACTACCGCTGTTCCTCGTCTTCTCGAAGGCACATCTTGTCGACACGTACTGGGCGGTCCTCCTGCCCAGCATCGTGAGTCCCTTCGGGGTCTACCTGTCGCGGATCTTCGCCGACTCGTCCGTACCCACGGAGATCATCGAGGCGGCCCGGGTGGACGGTGCCGGTGAGTTCCGGATCTTCACAACGATCGCCCAGCGACTGATGCTGCCAGGTTTGGCGACCGTGTACCTGTTCGGATTCGTGGCCATCTGGAACAGCTTCTTCCTCCCGCTGTTGATGCTGCAGAGCCAGGATCTCTATCCCGCGACCTTCGGTCTGTACGCCTGGAAGGGCCAGGCTCAAATGGATCCTCATGTTCAACTGCTCGTCGTCATCGGGTCGTTCGTCGCCACAGCACCGCTGATGGCGGCCTTCCTGGCGCTACAACGCTATTGGCGGGCAGGGCTGACGCTCGGAGCACTGGATTAGGGGCGGGCCGGCTAGCCCGGGAAGGCTTTGACGAGCCGATCCGCAATAGCTTTCAGATCGGCCGGAACGCGATACCGCCGTTCTATCTCCGAGGTGATGGACGCGGTATCTCGCGACATCACCTCGCTCAGCGGCAGGATGACCTGTCGCGCGGGATCGGTGAACACCGAGTAGTAGTCGAGGAACTTCTTCGACCCGCCGATCCGAGGGTCATTGCTGAGTGGAACGTAGGCGTTGGGCGTTCCGATGCTGTCCGCGACCACGAGCCCGTGCAGGCTCGACGACAGGACGTAGTGGCATCGAGCGATGTCGCGGACGACTTCGGGCGCCGGCTTTGTCACGTCGACGATCGTCACCCCAGGCCGGCCCCGCAACTGCGCAACGAGTGGCAGTTCGGCATCAAGGAAGTGTGGGACGATGCCGAGCTCGTGCTGCTTGCGGGGCAGAGGCTCGACGAGGACGTACGCAAGCAGTCCCGGATCGCCGAGCGCGACGTCAGAGTCCAGGTCCGCGATGCGCTCTCTCGTCAGCCGGCCGCGGAGTGCCGCGATCTGGAACTCACCAGCAGAAATCGTGTCGGTTGCCGTCAAGAACAGACCGCTACCCCACAAGGCCGGCCGGTTCTCGCCTTTGCTGGACAACATCATTTCGATGACTGTTCCTACGGTTGCGATCTCACAGGCGTCCGGCTCCGCCCATTCGACCCGGAGACCGAACAGTGCACCCACCAGGTACGGTCCGAGTTCGTCGCCGAAGTTGCCGCGGTAGGGCGGATCCGGTCGCCACCAGTACATCCTCAGAGGTGCTCGGAGAGGTCGTGGGTGCTGTGTCATCAGCTCAATCCAGCGCCAGCGTCGGCCGGTAAAGCTCGAACAAGTCGTGCAGATCGAGAACCCAGTTGATCTCCTCGGACAGCATGGCCGGCGCGTCGCTCGGATCGCAGCGAGACGCTTCCTCCATCCAGCTGCGGTCCACAACGGCGAACACGGCGTCGTCCTCGCCTGCGAGCACTTCCTTCGCACGCTGCTGAAGCGCGGCGGTATACATCGGATCGTGGCTGGAGGGGTATCCGCTCTTCACCCGACCTACGACGGAAGCCGGAAGCTTGTCCTTCATCGCATGTCGAAGGATGCTCTTCTCCCGTCCGTCGAACGTCTTGAGTGACCACGGAACGTTGTAGACGTACTCGACGAGATGGTTGTCGCAGAACGGCACTCGCACCTCGAGGCCGACGGCCATCGACATCCGGTCCTTGCGGTCGAGCCATTCCCGCACATAACGAGTCATGCACAGATGGGACATCCTTCGCATGCGCCGGTCTTCGGGGCTCTCGTCCTCGAGGTATTCGACTGTTGCCGCGGCCTCCGCATACTGTTCGGCGACGAACGCGGGCAGCTCAGCGCGGCGGAGGTGTTCAGCACGAATGGGCGAGCGGCCCAGTGACCGGTAGCGGCCCAGACTGTGATCCCGCGATGTGACCAACCAGGGAAACCCGTCGAAGGCTCGGGCTGCCTCGTCGTGGAACCAGAAGTAGCCACCGAACAGTTCGTCGGCCGATTCGCCGGACAGGGCTACCGTGGCGCGCTTCCGGATCGATGCGAAAAGCAAATACAGCGATGCATCGAGTTCACCCAGACCCGGCATGTCCCGAGCTGCCACAACAGCCCGGCGGAGGTCGCGATCGTCCATCCGCGCAGGATCAAGGGTGACGATCTGGTGTTCGGACCGCACCAAGGTCGCGACCTCGGCGGCATAGGGCGTATCAAGTCCGCGGACCATGTTGTTCGGTGCGAAGTTCTCGGCCAGATTGGCGAAGTCCACGGAGAACGTACGCACCTGTTCTTCGTGTGCCCGCAGCTGTGAAGCCGCGAGCGCGGCGATCGAACTCGAATCCAGCCCACCCGAAAGCAGCACGCCCAGCGGGACGTCGGAGACCAACTGACGACTGACGCAGTCGGTCAGCAACTCTCTGACCCTCTCAACAGTTGTTTGCCTGTCGTCCTGGTGCGGCCGGGTCGGCAACCTCCAGTATGTCCGCTCGGATATCCCTGATGGCCGTACGGTCAGAACTGTGCCGGGTTCGACCTGCTCGATGCCCTTCCACGGCGAGCCGCCGGTGAGTCCTATCGGAGCGAGCATCCGCCGGAGCCCGGCTGCATCAACGGCCGGCTCGAGCAGACCATGGGCCAGGATCGCTTTCGGTTCGGAGCCGAACAGGACGCCGTCGTTGGTTCGGTGGTAATAGAGGGGTTTGATGCCCATCCGGTCGCGGATCAGAACGAGTTTGTTGTCGCGCTCGTCCCAGATAGCGAGCGCATACATGCCGTTGAGACGCTCAGCGATGTTGTCGCCCCACTCCAGGTAGCCGCGCAGCACGACTTCGGTGTCACTGCTCGTCCGGAACCGGTACCCGCGCGACTGCAGCTCGGCGCGTAACTCCTTGAAGTTGTAGGCCTCACCGCTGTACACCATCGCAACCGCGCCGCCCGCCGTCTCGACGGTCATCGGTTGTGCTCCACCGGCAAGATCTATGACGGCCAACCGGCGATGGCCCAGGGCAACATGCCGCCGTACCCAGGTGCCTGACGCGTCGGGTCCGCGATTGGCCATGGTTGCTGTCATCTCATGGATGACCTCATGCTCGCGGGTGAGGTCGCGGTCATAGGAAACCCATCCGGTGATGCCGCACATCGTTGAACCTTTCGTCGACGTCCTCGCCGCCAATGATGTTCGAGCCACCTCGGCACAAGACAGGCGGCGAATTCAGCCCACTGGCACGCCGTCACTGCTAGAATGAAATGCGAGTTTCAGTACGTGACATGTAGTGGATCGACCTCAGGAGAGTCGCCATGACTGCCACATTCCAACTGCGCCGGGAAATCCCGGTGGAGGACGGTTACGACCTGGTCGTGGCCGGAGGCGGGCCGGCCGGTGCGACGGCCGCAATCTGCGCCGCTCGCCTCGGCGCCAAGGTTCTGTTGATCGAGTCGACCGGCTGCATGGGCGGCATGGGAACGTCGGGGTTGGTGACGGCCTTCGATCCGGTCGGCAACGGCGAGGAGATGCTCGTCGGGGGCCTGATGCGGGAGATCATCTTCAAGCTCGGCGAACGCGGGTCCTTGAAGCCGCGGCTCGAGGTGCAGAGCCATGTCAAGAAGTACCACGCCTGGACGCCGTTCCGCGTGGAGGGCTACAAACTGCTTCTCGACGAACTCACCACACAAGCCGGCGTCGAGGTCCGGTTCTTCTCACGAGTGATCGACGCGCAGGCCGACGTCGGCACCGGTCTGGTCGACGGAGTCGTTGTGGCGAACGCCGAAGGCTACCGGTTCGTCAAGGCGAGGACCTTCATCGATGCAACGGGCGACGCGATCCTGGCCAAGATCGTCGGCGTCGAGGTACGTGAAGCGGGCCGGGATTCGCCGAACATCATGCCGGCCACGCTGCCGTCGCTGTTCACGGGCATCGACTGGGCGCGATCCGAGTTCCGGCCGGGCGCCGGCATGCACCAGCACGACGAGTACCTGTTCCAGGCGATCGCGGACGGCCACTTCAGCCAGCCGGACAAACATTTGCCAGGCATGTCCCAGGTCGGCGATCAGATCGGCTACCTGAACGGCGGCCACCTGTTCAACATGAACGCGCTCAAGGTGAAGGATCTGAGCGACGGAGCAATGCTCGGCAGACGACTCGCGCACGAATACTGGCGGTTCTTCAACAAGTACGTCCCCGGCTACGAGAATGCCGAACTCGTCATCACGGCTTCGCTCATCGGCGTCCGCGAGAGCCGTCGCATCGTCGGCGAGTACGAGCTGAACATCGACGACTACCTGGCCCGCCGCAAGTTCCCCGACCAGATCGCACTGTTCAACAAGTTCATCGACATCCACCCTCACGACACCGGCGACGATGAGTACGAACGCTTCCGGGCCGACGCCGAGACCCAGAAACGACTGGGACCGGGCGAAGCGTTCGGCATCCCGTCCGGCATCCTGGTCCCACGCGGCTGGACGAACCTGTGGGTTGCCGGACGCTGCGCCTCGAGCGATGTGGAGGTCCACGGCTCGATCCGTGTTCAGCCCGCCGCATCGATGATGGGTCAGGCTGCGGGCACGGCCGCCGTGCAGTCGATCCAAACCGGCGAGCCCGCCTGTGACCTCAACACGGCAACTCTCGTAGAAACCCTCCGCTCGCAGGGCGCCCACCTGCCACAGCCGCACCTACGGCCGACCATGACCCGCAACCGCGAAGGATCCGCGCACTAACGGGAGTTGTTCAGATCGATTGCGGCGCTGGTAGAATGGAATGGTCGTTTCAGTCTATGGATAAGCGTTGACCCTCCAGGGGGTAGGGATGATCGAGAACGGGGTCGAGGCAGGCGCGTCGCCGTCGGCGGAGCAGGTCGCGCGTTATCGGGCCCGGCGTGGGTTTCCGGCCAATCCGGCGCGGGACTCCGATGGGCTGCGTGCTGATCTCGTCGAGTTCCTGAGCGTGTTCCGTCGGCTCAACCAGCTCGAGCAACCGCGGCCACAGCTGCGCTACGCAGACCGAGATGCCGGGAGAGCACCCCGCCCCGGTGAGGATCCGTACAACGCCATCATTCGGTGGTGCAACGTTGCCGGTGCCGCACAAGGTCCGCTAGGCGGCCTCAGGGTCGGGGTCAAGGACAACATCGCAGTGGCCGGAGTGCCGATGACCGAGGGCGTCAGGTACCCCACGGAGATCATCCCCAGGGAAGACGCGGTCGTCGTCGAGCGACTGCTTGATGCGGGAGCCGTCATCACCGCGAAGACCTCGGTCAGCTTGGCCGATGCCGATTTCGGCGTGACACGCAATCCGCACGATCCTCGCTTCGCGCCGGGAGCCTCGTCGTCAGGATCGGCCGTTGCCGTCGCGACCGGGCTCGTGGACGCGGCGATCGGATCGGACCAGGGTGGCAGCGTGCGGAACCCCGCGGCCTACTGCGGAATCGTCGGTATGAAGCCGACCCACGGCCTGGTCCCTTCGTACGGTCTGGCGTACTGGGACCACACGCTCGACCATATCGGTCCGATGACGAAAACCGTCGCGACCAACGCGGCCCTGCTCGAGGTGATGGCAGGAGCAGATTGGCGGGATCCGCAGTCCAGATGGGCCCCGCGCGTGACCGGAAAGTATGCGGGTGCCTTGGGTGAAGGAATTGCCGGTCTCCGCATCGGCATCGTGGAGGAATCGCTCGTACCCGCGGGCTGTACCGCAGCGACGCTCGCTGCCTTCGACCGGGCCTCTGAGCGGCTACGTGATCAGGGTGCGAAGGTCGAACCGGTGTCAATTCCACTCTGGGCCGACGCAGCGGCCATCTGGCTCGCGGTCCTGACCTTCGGTCTCGTCGCGATGGCCGACTCGAACGGCCAGGGCTATGGTCACCTCGGCCGGATCGACGTCGACCGGCTTGCAACGGTCGCCGCCCAGTACCGGTCCGGGCAGCGGGACCTTCCGTGGCTGGCCTCGATCCTTCCGCTCGCCTACGAATACCTCCAGGAAACCCGTCTCGGCGTCGATTTCGGCATCGCACAGAACCTCAGACTCGAATTGCGCCGTCAGGTCGGTCGCTGTCTGGACCAGCAGGATCTGCTGATCACACCCACCGCCACGAGCGGCCCACCACGGCTCGATGTGCGCCAGTCCGAAGGGTTCCGCCTGGCCGACTACACCAGAGCGATGGCCAACACCACTCCCGCGAATCTCACCGGCCATCCAGCACTGACCGTGCCTTCAGGGGCCGGCGACAACGGTCTGCCGACCGGCCTGCAGATCATGGGCCGGGAGTTCGACGAGCGCACGGTGTACCGGGCCGGGTTCTCGATGGAGGCCGACGGAGGCTTCGCCGGCTGATCGTCGGCCGAGCCACATCCTCGATGAGCCGCACCGCTCGGTCGATTCCTTCCTCGTCGCGGATCCATTCAGCAAGCCTCTTGGCCGAAATCGAGAACGATTGATCGGTGACTGCCATCTCGATGGCTCGAGCCAGCTCCGTCGCGTTCAGCTGCCGCTGCGGCAAGGGCTCCGGCGCCGCCCCGAGTTCGTGGACCCGACGGGCGAAGAACGGCTGATCCAGGACGAAGGGACACACGACTTGTGGCCGGCCTGCGGCGAGGGCCGCCGCGGTGGTTCCGCTCCCACCGTGATGAACGACCGCGGTCACGTGTTCGAACAGCCAGTCATGTGGGACGTCCCCGACCGGCAAAATGTCCTGATCGTTCTTGCTCGCCTCAATGCCACCCCAGCCGGTGCCCACCACCGCACGAACTCCGGCCGACCGTACGGCTTCGGTGATCATCCTCGCAGTGCGCCCGGGATCCGAACCTGCCATGCTGCCGAATCCGACGTACACGACCGGTGCCCCGCTGTGGAGGAAGTCGTTCAAATCAGTGGACGGCATCCAATCAGGCGGCGCCGGGAGCAGCCACGGCCCGGTCGTCTGCACCCAGGAGGGATAGTCGTCCGGCGGCGGAGCGAGCAGGTGCGCGCTGAAGGCCTGGAGCAAGGGCGTCGAGCCACCGCCCGGCATCCGCAGCACGTCCAGATAGCCACCGCGTCTCGTGAGGCCCAGCTTGTTCCTGCGCCACCTGTTCGTGTGGCCGGCGAGTATCTGGTACCAGATGTTGGTCGTCAGGTACGTGAGCCGGTTCCAGGTCACGGGCAACGGCAAGTCGTGCATCGGGTTGGGAAACGCGCGGGTCGGGACCCAGAACGGTTGCAGACAAGCCCGCACGGTAGGGATGCCGAGCCATTCGCCGAGCTGCCGGCCCGGAAGGACGATGTCATGAACTATGACATCCGCGCCTGCCCGTGCAGCATCGGCCATGTCGTCGAGTACCGCGTCCATCTTGTTGCGGTACATGCGCGCCACAGTCATAGCCAACCGTTTCCCGCGCAATCCTCGATAGTTCGTTTCGAGAACTTCGCGCACGGCCGGGTGACCGTAGAGCTCGTTCGGACCGTCGGCCAAGGGGACAAAAGGAATCCCGTATGGCTTCGCGAGCGCGGCTGAACCCGCCGGAGCTCCCAGCCGGACCGTATGCCCAGCGCTTGTGAGCGCCAAGGCCAACGCAATAAAGGGCTGCACGTCGCCACGCGTTCCGTGGGTCAGGACCAAGACATCCATCGGGTACCAGCCTCGTCTGCCAGCCATCAGGGCTTCAAGTCTTGTCAACCTGCGGACATACCGACAGCAGGGCTTGTTCCACCGGCGCCGGTGTAAGGCGGCCCCTCGTTTCGCAGACTGCCGCGCTGGCAATGTTGTTCCCCGATTCCGCGGCGACATGGAGGAGATGCCCAGGTGATTCCGCTGAGCGAACCGACCTTCGGCGGCAACGAAGCGGTCTATCTGGAGCAATGCCTCGTCGGCGGCTACGTGTCCTCCGTCGGCCCTTTCGTCGACAGCTTCGAGCGCCAGTTCGCGGCATGGGTCGGCTCCCATCACGCAGTGGCCTGCGCCAGCGGCACAGCAGCGCTGCATGTCGCGCTGCAGATCGCCGGAGCCGCACCCGGCCGGCTGGTCGCGGTCTCCGACTTCACCTTCATCGCGTCGGTCAACGCGGTTCACTACACCGGCGCGGATCTGCTGCTGGTCGACAGCGAGCCGCGGACCTGGAACATGAACACCGAACTGCTGCGCGATCGTGTCGTTCGTCGAGCCGCACGCGGTCACCGGCTCCCCGATCTTGTCGAGATCGTCCACGTCCTCGGTCACCCAGCCGATATCGAGCCACTGCTGGAACTGCGCGAGCGGTTCGGCATCCGGATCATCGAGGACGCGGCTGAGTCACTCGGTGCGAGCTGGCACGACGGCCGGTTGGCAGGTACGGTCGGCGACCTGGCCTGCTTTTCCTTCAACGGCAACAAGATCATCACCACCGGGAGCGGGGGGATGATCACGACAAACGACGCGACGTACGCGGCGCGCGCCAAACATCTCACTACCCAAGCCAAGGTGCCGGCCTCGTCGTACTTGCACGACGAGGTCGGGTACAACTATCGGTTGAGCAATCTCTCGGCTGCGCTCGGCATCGCGCAACTCGAGCAACTGGCGGATCGGATCGGGCGTAAACGCCAGATCGCGCTACGGTACGCCGAGCAACTCGAAGGCTTGCCGCTCACCTTGCCACCACACGCCACCTGGGCAAACCCGACGTACTGGCTGTACTCAGTGCTTCTCGACGAGGCCGCGCCTGAGAACGTCGTCGCGAGGCTGTCCTCCGCGAAGGTCGAGGCCCGAAGAGTCTGGCGTCCCGTTCACCTCCAACCGCCGTACGCAACTGCCGAACGGCTGCTCGGGAGCGTCGCAGAGGCTATACATGCTCGCGGCCTTTCGTTGCCCAGTTCATCCCATCTGACCGCGGAGCAGCAACGGAGGGTGTCCGCCGAGCTGGGATCCGCGCTGGCGGTTCAGAACTGATGGCGCGGAGGGTCTGTGTGTTCACCGGCTCTCGGGCCGACTACGGACCGCTCACATCCGTACTGCGTGCCTTGAGCAACGATAGTGACATCGAACTCCGCTTGCTTGTCAGCGGATCCCATCTCGTCGCCCAGCAAGGGATGACGATCGAGGCGATTGCGGCAGACGGCTTTCCGGTGGGGGCCTGCGTGCCGATCGTCGTGGCGGGCGACTCCCCGGCGAGTGCGGCCAAGTCGTTCGGGCTGGGTGCCATCGGTTACGTGGACGCACTCGAGCGCATCGCGCCGGACATCCTCGTAATCCTCGGGGACCGATACGAAGCCCTGGCGGCTGCCGTAGCTGCGACGTTCCTGCGGCTTCCGCTCGCGCATATCTGCGGCGGCGAGGTGACAGCGGGATCGACCGACGAGAGTATGCGGCACGCGATCACGAAGCTGTCGCACCTCCATTTCACGGCGACCTCGGAGTTCAGTCGTCGGGTCGTTCAACTCGGCGAGGATCCGCAACGGGTCCATACCGTTGGTTCACCCGGCCTCGATTCGGTGCGGACGACGACGTTGCTGGACCGCGACGCACTGGCGGTTGCATTGGGTTTCGGGCTCCGTACACCGACGATCGCTGTGACCTATCACCCCGCCACCGCCGATCCGGCCGGTAGCCGAGCAGGCATCAAAGGTCTGCTCACCGCACTCGACCGCGTCGAGAACGGCCTTTTCGTCTTCACCGGATCCAATGTCGACCTAGGTGAGACATTCATCGAGACAGAAATTCAGGAGTTCAACGGACGCCATCGCGGCCGGTCGGTCAGTTTCGCGTCGCTTGGCCGGATCCCGTACCTCAGCCTGGTCAAGCACGCGGACGTCGTCGTCGGGAATTCGTCCAGCGCGCTGATCGAAGCACCGGCGCTGGGAACGCCGAGCGTCAACGTCGGAAGCCGGCAGGAGGGTAGGCCGACATCCAGCTCGACCATCAGTTGCGGCGAGGCTGCCGAGGACATCCTCGCCGCCATTCTGCAGGCGCGTTCCCCCGAGCACAGACAGCTCGCGAGCATCGCTGAATCCCCGTACGGCGACGGCTTCGCCGCAGACCGGATCGTCCGCATCCTCAAGGACACACCACTCGACGGAGTGCTCAAGAAGCACTTCGTCGATCTCGACGACGCACGTCATCGGAACCATGCATCCCTAACGCGGGCAAGCGACGCAAGGCAAACACCAGCATGATGCCCACGATTGTCAAGACGACCGCCGACATTCCGGCGATCAGATGTAATCCGGTTGTGAACGCATCACGGGCCCGTGCGAGGACGACCTCTGGTTCGGCGTCGGCGATGGCCTCGGCCAGCGACGTGCCCGCTGTTCGGCCGCTGATACTGCGATAGGACACAGTCATGACACTGCCGAGGATCGCGACGCCCAACGCCAATCCGATCCCCAAGCTCGTTTGCGCGACAGCAGCAGCGGTCCCTGCCTTCTGTGGTGGCACCGAGCCGATGACCAAATTCGTGCCCAGCATCTGCACGGGCGCCGACCCGACGCATCCCACCGCGAACGCGAACATGAGAACCGTGGTTGACGTCGCCTGAGTCATCACAACCATTCCGGCGGTCGTGCATGCGATGCCACCCGGAATCAGAACCCCTGGCCGGATCCGTCGAGCCGCGATCGGCGCCAACTGGAAAGCCACGACCGAAGTGAGTACGCCCGGAACCACAGCGAGACCCGCCGCCAGCGGCGTCATGCCTTGCACCAACTGGAAGTACTGAACCACGAACACCGTCACGCCGCCGGACAGCACCGAGAAGACCAACATGCCGGCCAGCATCGCGCCGGACGTCGATCGGCTGAACAACCGTACGTCGACCAATGGCTCGGACAGGCGGCGCTGCCTCCGCACAAATGTCCATCCGATCACCAGCCCGGTCACGAGTCCCACCACCGACATCACGTGAACTCCTTGCGCGGCGAAGTGCTTCAGACCGTAGACCGCCGGAAGAATCGCCGCCGGGAGGAGCAGCGCGCTCAGTACGTCGACCTGCCCGGCCCGCTCAGTGCGATGTTCGGGCAACAGGAGCGGTCCGAGAACCAGGAGCGCCACCATCGCCGGCACGCCGATCAGCAATGCCGAGCCCCACCAGAACTCGGCGAGCAGCAACCCGCCGACGATTGGACCGGCGACGGCACCGAGTGCGAAACACCCGGCCCACAGGCCCAACGCGGTGACGCGGCGCCGTTCGTCCGGAAACAGCATCGAGATCAACGACAACGTGCAGGGCGCGATGGACGCCCCCGCGATGCCGACGACGGCGCGAGCCCCGATCAGCATCCCGGCGTTGACCGAGTACGCCGCAACGACCGAAGCGACAGCGAAAACCGCTGCGGCGATGAGGAGCAGCCGACGCCGCCCGACCCGGTCGGCGAAATGCCCCATGGCAATCATCAGGCCGGCGACCATGAACCCGTACACGTCCAGAATCCACAACTGCTGTGTGCTCGAGGCGCCCAAGGCCGCGGTCAGCGCCGGCATCGCCAACAGCAGCACGAACTCGAGCATCGAAACCAACATCGCCGCGAGGCAGAGGACGGCCAGTGCCATCCACGCACGCCAATCCGTGCGTTGATCTTCGCTCGAAGGCAGCGGTGGGTTCTCCGTGCGGGATTTCGGCACTGCTGACCTCCGGGCTCAGAAGCGTTCCCTGTTGACTGTCGCGGTGAGCGACACAGCAGTCCAGGTGGCGAGTTACGCCGTCGAATCAGACTTCGCGTCGAAGAGTGGCAATCTGCTTGACCTGGATCGAGCTTCGACGAGCAGTGCACGAACAGTTCCTGTGCTGATCCGAGCCTCATCGGCGCTCAACCGGTTGGCCGGCACGTGCAAGGCGGTGGAGCGCTCGCGCAACTGGACCACGTGCGAGTACTGATGGCCGAATTGGGCGGTTACTGCGTTGCCGGCTGTGTTGGGGTGGGCTGTGGGGTCGACGCGGAGGCCTTGTTGGGCGAGTAGGCCGGTCGCTATGAGTTCGCCTGCTTCGGCCAGTAGCAGGTGGGCCGACTGTGGTGCGTCGGTCGCGATCTGTTCGGCGGCGATGACGTGCTGCTCAGCCAGCTCCAGGGCAGGTTCCGAACGGGCATCAGGACCGTTCGTCAAGGTGAGCTGCCCCGACTCGAGCAGCTGCAGGATGGCTGCTCGGCCCGCCGCGAAGTCTTCGCGGCCGCGGACTGTTCCAACTGGTCCGACCATCCGGACTTCTACGATCGGTTCGCCGTCCCAGTGGGCAGGCATGGTGAGGGTTCTGTCGGTCTCGATCCCGCTCAGGTGCCATCGGACCGGCCGTTTGAGCCGTAGCTCAGCACGGCCCGCGGCAAGGTTCAGTTCATCCTGATCTGCGGGGCGGCCAAGCTCGGTCACCACAACCAGGTCGATGCTGTCCGGAGCCGGTCCTGGGACGCCGGCGAAGCGCTGCGCCCACGCTCCCCCGACGATGAGGCGGCAAGCGCCGCGCACGCTGCCGAACTCTTCGCCGATCACTTGTGGTACTCCGTAACTCAAGCGCAGCAGCTGGACCAGCGGCGCGAGCCCGGGACCGAGGTGGGAGGCGTGGTAGAGGCGCATCGTTCCTTCGGTACGGCCGCTGACGATGCCGGCGGTCTCCAGTAGCTGGACCTCTTTGTCGACAGACGCGAGCGCGGCGCCGGCCGTCTCGCCCAGTTCGCTGAGCGAGAACCAGCGGTCGGGATTGAGGAGTACGGCGGCGAGGACGCCGGCCTGGACCCGCGACCGCAGCACGGGTAGCAGCTCGGGCGTTCCCTGTGCCCGGCGTACCGCCCCTGGCTTCGTAGGCGCGTTGTGCGCCACCACGGCGTTTCCGGTTTTCATGCGGCGTCTCGAGAGGGCGGCTGCTTCCTCGAAGCGTTCTCGAGGGAGGTCGAAGAAGACTGACAGCCATTGTCTCGTCTCTGCTCTCGGGACCTGGGCTCCGCGTTCCCAGTGTGAGATCAGATCTCGGTTGATCGTGTGCCGACCGGACATCGTCGCGAGCTCCTTCGCGAGGCGCGTCTGGCTCAGCCCCCGTGCCTCCCGCGCCTTCCTGATCAGTTCCGCGATCGTGACCGGACCGTTCGACTCCATTGACGTCTCCCCTCCACGAAGGAAAGTAGGGATACGCCGCAGTTGCAGGATGACTTGCGGCTAGGCCCGCAACGTTACGGAGAAGAGCTGTGCGTGATCGGACCGAATTACGACCCGCTGTGTCCACGTTGCGTCGAGCGGTCAGCGGCCCAACGTCTCCGAGGGGAGTTCACCGAAACGTTTGCGATACTCGCCGGCGAAGCGACCGACATGACCGAGACGCCAACGCGCCGCGACCTGCCGCACGGTCACCGTGTCGCGTTGTTTGACCCGCAGCTCGCTGTGCGCCCGTTGCATGCGCACGTTGGTCATGTACTCCTTCGGACCGGAACCCAGATGCCTCGCGAATCCCTTCTGCAGGGCGCGAGGGCTCACCCCGGCGGCGCGGGCCAGACTCGTGATGGTGTGGTCCCATTCCGGATGGCTCTCGATCAGGTCCCGCGCGATGCTCACCGCCCGGGACGGCACCATGGGGGCGCTCGTGCCGGCCAGCAGGTCGGAGTAGTTGTGTGGTTGGGCGAGCAGCAAACCCTTGATCAAGACGTCCTCGTACCCGGCGGCCGCCAACTCGTGGTCGACGAGGCTGTCGTCGGCGCGGCCGAGCTCGTCCACAAACGTGCGCATCATCGTCAACCAACTGCGTCCGTACCCCGAGCTGACATCCATACCCGGCTGGAAACGCACGGGCTCGGGCAGTGGGGCATCGAGCATCTCGCTCAGCTGTGACTCGACCGCCAGCCGGTCGATCCGGAGGATCAGCTTCGCGCAGTCAGCAGACCACCGCATACTGAGCGACTCCGTAGGTGACACCACGGAGACGAGTCTTGGTGTGGAAAAGACCTCCTCCCGTCCGCAGCGAACGTGGCTGTGACCGGACAGCGGCACCTGTACGACGAAGAACGAGCCGAGCTCCCCCGGCTCGATCAGCACGTCCGCGCCGTAGCTGACGTAGTTCGCCGCGACGTTCGCGAGGCGGCGGGTACGCATCCGCGCATCCAGCCGGCCCGCCTTTCGGGTCAGGTCCAGGCGATGAGGGACGAAGACGCGTCCGACCGAGTCGCGAACATCGTCCAGATCATGTGAATGAAACAGCTCGTAATGCTCGAGAAGTTGCATCTTCTGTCGGCCGTCCGCCAGCGGAGCGCCAACACCCCCTTTGGCAATCATGGTGAAAAAACGATAACCGGTTAACCCAGAGTCGTCATCAGATGCGCGCGCCGCCTTACCGTCCGGGCGGGCCGGGCAGGGTTGGTTAACGTTCCACCTTTCGGCTCGCCGGCGAATCAGCGTGGAATACCGGCGGAAAGCGCCTCCCTCCAACTGGCCCCTGCCCCCGGCGTCGCGGACTGCGCAGACTTGGCCTACCGATACCCGGTTGCGCCGCTTGGAGGACGAAGCCCGTGCCAGCGTTCATGGAGCCGTTCCGGATCAAGAGTGTCGAACCGATTCCGTTTCCGTCCACCGAGGAACGACGCACGGCGCTCGCCGACGCGGGCCACAACCTCTTCCGGGTGCCCTCGCGGGCGATAACCATCGACCTGCTGACCGACTCGGGCACGAACGCCATGTCAGCCGCACAATGGTCTGCGCTTCTCAGCGGCGACGAGTCGTACGCCGGCGCGACTTCGTTCGAACATTTCCGGGCGGTTGTCCGGGAACTCACGGGATTCGACGAAGTAATACCGGTACACCAGGGCCGCGCCGCCGAGCGGATTCTCCTGGGTGAGCTGCTCGGAGCCGGCGATGTGTCGATCAGCAATACACATTTCGACACCACTCGCGCTGCCATCGAATCCGCCGGCGCCACTGCCGTCGATCTGCCGGTCGATCAGACGTCGCCGTCGGCCTTCGGTGGCGACATCGATCTCGGTCTGCTCGAAGAGCGGCTCCGCGGGACGCGCGCCAACGGAGTGCGCTGCGTCGTGCTGACCATCACGAACAACGCCGGCGGTGGCCAGCCGGTTTCACTGGCCAACGTGACCGCGGTTCGTCAGCTGTGCGACCGCCATCGGATCATGCTCCTGCTGGACGCTTCGAGGTTCGCGGAGAACGCCTACCTGATCACCGAGCGCGAACCCAGCGAGGCCGGCCGGAGCCCGCGCGAGGTCGCGCATGCTCTGTTCTCCTTGGCGGACGGATGCTGGGCAAGCCTGAAGAAGGACGGCCTCGCCAACATCGGTGGACTGATCGCGCTGCGGGACACCGAGCTCGCACGTCGTTGCCGACAGCAACTGATCGCGTTCGAGGGTTTCCCGACGTACGGCGGACTCGCCGGCCGCGATCTCGACGCGCTCGCACAAGGACTCCTCGAGGTGACGGATCCGGCGTACCTGCGGTACCGGGCATCGACTGCCCGCTGGTTCGGCGAACAGCTCTCGGAGGCCGGACTCTCGGTGCTTCAGCCGACGGGTTGCCACGCCGTGTACGTCGATGCCGCGCAGGTTCTGCCGCACATCTCGCCTGAGCAGCTGCCCGCGACGGCATTGGCCAACGAGCTCTACCTCGCCGGAGCCGTACGGGTCTCCGACTTGGGCACCTTGGCGTTCGGACGGGCCGACCCGGACGGCGGGGTGGACATCGCCGCACCCCGCGAACTCGTCCGCTTCGCGCTGCCCCGCCGGGTCTACACCAAGAGCCACCTCGAGTACGTGGTCGACGTGGCAGCGAACGTGGCCGCCAAAGCCGCACAGATCCCCGGTTACCGGATCGTCGAGCAGGCGCCGGTGCTGCGTCACTTCACGGCAGTGCTCATGCCGCTCGGGTGAGGCAGTCGTTCACGAGCAATCCGCCGGTCCGACCGTTGAGACCGGATCGCGACCTCCAGATCGCTCACCGGCAACCGGAGAACCACACAGATCCACCGCCGCCAGTACGGACCAGGCAGTCGCTTTCCGCGTTCCCAGCGCGCGACCTCCTCCCGGGTCAGCGAGTCGTTGCCGGACACGCGCGCCAACTCGTCCGCGATCACGTACTGGCTGTATCCGAGGCTGTGACGCGCTTGCCGCAGCATCTCCCCGACCGGCATCTGGTGCTCCATGGCGCTCCTACGTCGCGATCGGTCCTCACTCTCAGCCATCAGGCTAGAAGCGCGGAGTGAGCCGCAAGATCCACATTGCGCACCGTCAAGTGCACTTCGCGAACCGCGGTGCCGCGCCCGAGCGTGACCCGGGCTACCGCGGGTTACTGGCCCCTGCCACGACCGTCGCCGGCGCTGTCACGATCGCAGCGACGATCCGCCGGACGAAGGAGACCGTGGTGCTCAACAGGCTCGTGACACTGGTGAACCCGAACCTTGTCCATCCCCCGATCACGCCTTACGCGCTGGACATTCTGACGACGTCGCTGGAGGCTGCCGGCTTCGAGGTCGAGGTGCTCGATCTGACCCTGGTCCGGGACCGTTGGCGCAGCGCGATCGCGTCGTACTTCGAGCACCGCGAGCCGCTGTTGGTGGGAATAACCATCCGCAACACCGACACCATCTATCCCCAGGAGCAGCGGGTGTTCCTGGATTCGCATCGGGACATCATCAGCGAGATCCGCCACTACTGCGCCGCGCCCGTCGTCGCCGGAGGGGTCGGGTTCTCCTCGATGCCGTTCGCGTTGGTCGACTTCTTCGACATCGATTTCGGGGTCAAAGGGCCGGGGGAGGTCACGGTCGTCCGGTTGGCCCAGGCTCTTGCGGCCGGGTCGCCGGCGAGCGACGTACCGGGGCTCATCGTCAACGAGGGCGACGGGCAGGTTCATCAGGTACCGCACCACGATCGGCTCACGGCGGTCGGTCGTGCCGCCCTCGTCAACCGCTCCACGCCGTACCAGCGGCGATCCGGTACGCCGTACAAAGTCGACAACCTCGCGTACTACCGGCACGGCGGTCTCGGCAACATCCTGACCAAGAACGGTTGCACCTACGCCTGCACCCACTGCGTCGAGCCCGATGCGAAAGGCGCTCAGTTCGCGCGTCGCGCCGAGACGGCGGTCGTCGACGAGATGGAGTTGCTGACCGCGCAGGGTGTGCACGACCTGCACACGACCGACAGTGAGTTCAACCTCAGTATCGGCCACAGCAAGGCCGTACTGCGCGAGATCATCCGGCGGAAGGCGAGCGACGCGTCATCGCCGTTGCACGACCTCCGGCTCTGGATCTACGTGCAGCCGGCGCCGTTCGACGAGGAGTACGCCGATTTGCTGGCAGCTGCCGGCTGTGCAGGTATCAATGTGGCTCCCGACCATGTCCGGGACGACGTGCTCGACGGCTGGAAGGTCACTGGGAAAGGGACTCGGTTCTACACCTCCGAGGATGTCCGGAGGTTGTGCAAACTGGCGCAGAAGTACGGAATGCTGACGATGGTCGAGGCACTTCTCGGCATGCCCGGCGAGACCGAGTCGACCATGCACGACTGTGTGGACGAGCTGATGGCGCTCGACGCCACGGTGGTCGGATTCACGCTCGGGATCCGTGCCTTTCCGTACTCTCCGCTCGGCAAGCTGCTCGCCGACCGCAGTCGTGGCGTCCGCCCGGTCCCGGGTGTCCAGTCCAACACGGCGACCGAACCGATCCTGCTGACGCCGGCGGACCGGTGCCGGAGCGTTGTCGAGTACGAGCGGCAGTTCATGTTCGACCCGCAGGGCAACTTCCGGCCCGTCTACTTCTTCTCTCCCGAACTGCCCGAGGGCGACGCCACGATCCATCCAGGTGACCGCTGGCTGACCAGCCTCGATCTGCTCTGGAAATGGGTGCCGGAACGCGACCGGCACCGGGTGATGTTGCCGACCGTGGCCGGACTCACCCCGGAGGACAACAACTACGCCGACAACCCGTTCCTCCTCCGCCTGACCCAGCTCGGCTACAAGGGAGCGTTCTGGTCGCACTGGCGCGAGCGCGAGGAGATCATGGCGACGGATGCTGCCCCTGTCGGGTCGTAGGCGCCGGCTGATCAGGGCAAAATTTGTTCCGGTCCGGTTCCGGATCGGGTCATTGTCGGGGCGCCTGCCCGGGCATAACTTTGCGTTATGACGCCGACGAAGATCCTGTTGCCAGAGGACGAGCTGCCCACCCGGTGGTACAACGTGCTCCACGATCTGCCGACGCCTCCGCCGCCGGTGCTGCATCCGGGGACGGGGCAGCCGATCGGGCCGGAGGATCTGACGCCGTTGTTCCCGATGGACCTGATCCTGCAGGAGGTCTCGCAGGAGCAGTACGTCGACATCCCGGGCGAGGTGCTCGACGTCTACCGGCTCTGGCGGCCCAGCCCGCTGTACCGGGCGCACCGGCTGGAGAAGGCGCTCGATACGCCGGCGCACATCTACTACAAGTACGAAGGCGTCTCCCCGGCCGGCTCACACAAGCCGAACACAGCGGTTCCGCAGGCGTTCTACAACGCCAAGGCCGGCGTCCGGAAGCTCACCACCGAGACCGGCGCGGGCCAGTGGGGGACGGCGCTCGCGTTCGCCTGCGCGCAGTTCGGGCTGGACTGCGAGGTCTGGCAGGTGCGCGCGTCGTACGACCAGAAGCCGTACCGGCGGACGATGATGCAGGTCTTCGGCGCGACCGTGCACCCGAGCCCGTCGGAGCTGACCGAGGCCGGCCGCAAGATCCTCGCCGAGAACCCGGACTCCACCGGGTCGCTCGGCATCGCGATCAGTGAGGCGGTCGAGGCCGCGGTCCAGGATCCCGAGGTGCACTACGCGCTCGGTTCGGTGCTCAACCACGTGTTGCTGCACCAGACCGTGATCGGCGAGGAGGCGCTGATCCAGCTGGCGATGGTGGGCGAGACCCCGGACCTGATCGTCGGCTGCACCGGCGGCGGGTCGAACTTCGGTGGCCTGGCGTTCCCGTTCCTGCGGGAGAAGTGGGCCGGCCGGATGTCACCGGTGATCCGCGCGGTCGAGCCGGCCGCCTGCCCGTCGCTGACCCAGGGCACCTACGCGTACGACTTCGGCGACACCATCGGGATGACGCCGCTGATGAAGATGCACACCCTCGGCCACGACTTCGTGCCGGACCCGATCCACGCCGGCGGCCTGCGGTACCACGGCATGAGCCCGCTGATCAGCCACCTGTACGAGACCGGCGAGATCGAGGCCGTCGCCAAACCCCAGTCCGAGTGCTTCGCCGCCGGCGTCCAATTCGCCCGTACGGAAGGAATCGTCCCCGCCCCCGAACCCACCCACGCCCTAGCCGCCGCCGTCGAGGAAGCCTTGCAATGCAAGGAGTCCGGCGAGGAAAAGGTCATCCTCACCGCCCTCTGCGGCCACGGCCACTTGGACCTCGCCGCGTACGACGCCTACCTGTCCAACTCCATCACCGACCGCACCTGGGAAGACGCCGACATCCAATCCGCCGTAGCCGCCGCCCTCACCCGGCTCCCCGCGCTCAGCTGAAACCGCCACGCTTCCACCAGGGCTTCGGCCGCTTCGCGACCGCGGTCAGCCAATCCTCCGGGATGGCCCAACCGCGGCCGCGCAAGGCGTCGAAGTACTCGGCCTTCAGGCTGTCCGGTAGCCAGTACGTCGCCTTCTGGCGCGCGGCAACCTCGAAGTACGTCGTGCGCTGGCGACGGCTCCACACCGTCGCCTGGTTCGAGCTGTACGCCAGCCGCACGTAGTCCCACCGCGCCTGCTCGTCATCCATCTCGAACCCGCGCTCGACCACCCGCGCCCTGCCGACCGGCTCCTCCTCGATCTCGTCGATCAGCTTTTGCACCACAGCGCGGTCAGCGGTCATGTTCTCCGGCAGCCGGAGTCCCACCGGATCCAGCACCACCGCGCCGAGCTGGGGCCGAGCCACCTCCAGGAACACCTCGAGCAGAGCAAACCCTTCCTCCACCCGATCGAACCGCTCCAACTCCGCACGCAGCGTCGTGACGGCTTCCTCAGGCATTCACCCACTGTAGAGGGCTGCCCCGAAATGCCCCGCGATGCCCCGTTGCAGTCACCGCTCAGCGAGCCCGGATTCGGGGCCGCAGGCCGGTTGCGGGGTGGCCGGCAGTGTCCGGGAAGCCCTTTACCGACTGGGATTCGGGGCATCGCGGGGCAGTGTGGGGCAGATCGTCCACAGGTCCCGATTTGGCCGTCGCAGAGGGTGTTCGAGGTCAAGTCCTGTGGAGTGGTGTACGAGGGTTGGTGATTCGTCGTTGGTTGGTTAGGCGCTGATCGCGCCGGCGGTCTGGGGGTTCTCCTCCTCGGTGGGGTTGGTGGTGGTGATGAGGACGAGGCGGCTGCGGTGGAGGGCGTCGAGGCCGAGGTAGCGGCGTCCGTCGGCCCATTCGTCGTGTTGTTCGGCCAGGACGGCGCCGACGAGGCGGATGATCGAGGGCCGGTCGGGGAAGATGCCGACGACGTCGGTGCGGCGGCGGATTTCGCGGTTGAGGCGTTCGTTGGGGTTGTTGGACCAGATTTGTCGCCACACGTCTTTGGGGAACGCGGTGAAGGCGAGGATCTCGGCGCGGGCGTCGTCGAGGTGGGCGTGAACCTCGGGCAGCGTCTGCGCGACCTGGTCGAGGAGTTTGTCGTACTGCGTGTGCACCGCGGCGGCGTCGATCTGGTCGAACACCGAGTGCAGCATCGCCTTCACCCCGCCCCAGGCGTGTTTCGGGCAGGTGGCCATGAGATTGGCGGTGTAGTGGGTGCGGCACCGTTGCCAGGACGCGCCGGGCAGGTTCGCGCCGATCGCGTCGACCAGCCCGGCATGCGCATCAGAAGTCACCAACGCGACGCCGTTCAGGCCGCGGGCGACCAGGTCTTTGAAGAAGCTGTTCCAGCCGGCCCCGGACTCGGCGGTGGAGGTGGCGACGCCGAGGATCTCGCGGAACCCGTCGGCGTTCACGCCGGTGGCGACCATGACCGCGATCTTGATCACCCGGCCGCCCTCGCGGACCTTCATCGTCAACGCGTCCGCGGCCAGGAACGTGTACGGTCCCTCGTCCAGCGGCCGCTCCCGGA
Source organism: Kribbella jejuensis (assembly GCF_006715085.1). NCBI lineage: Bacteria > Bacillati > Actinomycetota > Actinomycetes > Propionibacteriales > Kribbellaceae > Kribbella > Kribbella jejuensis. The sequence goes on from NZ_VFMM01000001.1 coordinate 2,211,390, forward strand.
AATCGCGGACCAGCTCGTCGAGATCCCGGGCCATCACGCTGACCTGGCTCTTGGACAGGCCGGTGATGCCCAGCGACTGCACCAGCCGGTCCATCCGCCGCGTCGACACCCCGAGCAGGTAACACGTCGCCACCACGCTCGTGAGCGCCGCCTCCGCGCGCCGGCGCCGCTCCAGCAGCCAGTCCGGGAAGTACGAGCCTTCGCGCAGCTTGGGCACCGCGACATCCAGCGTGCCGATGCGGGTGTCGAGTTCGCGGTGGCGATACCCGTTGCGGGAGTTCACCCGGCCCGGATCGCGTGTCCCGAACGCGGCACCGCACACGCTGTCGGCGTCCGCGGACAGCAACGTGTTGATGAAGCCTTCCATCAGCTCCCGCAGCAGATCCGGGCTGGCCTGCTCGAGGTGCTCGTGCAAGAACTCGGCAGGGTCGATACTGGGTGATGCGGTCATCGCAGTGCTCTTCTCTTCGAGTGGGTTGTGAGAGATTCCTCGAAGAATCACGCGGTGACCGCACCCACGTCCATGCCTGGGCCAGCCACCACCTCGCCGTACACCACTCTGCTGGACGCAACTGTGTTCGACGTCTTACAGTTACCGCCATGTCAGGGCCGAACGACTTGCTGCGCGCAGCGCGTGAGCGCACCCCATCACGTCGCGCACCGGGCGCACACATGTCCCGCAGCGAACTCGCCGACACCGTCCGCGCCTGGCTCTGGGACACCACCGAGGTCAAGTACGAGCTCGACGGCCACTACATCGCCAAGCTGGAACGCGGCGCGGTCCGCTGGCCCGGTGCCGCGTACCGTTCCGGCCTGCGGCATGTCCTCGGCGTTGCCTTAGACAACGAACTCGGCTTCTTCCCGCCCAACGGCGTCGTGCTGACCGAGCCGGAACCGACGCCGCCGGCGTCGATGGCCGGCGCCGAGGACGACCTGGTGAACGCCGGCGACGAGTCGATCGCGCTGCTCGCGTTCGCCGAGGAGTCCAACGTCGGCGACCTCACCGTCGAGCAACTGCACGCCGACATCGAGCGGATCGCCCAGTCGTACCTCAGGACGCCGATCCGCCCGCTCTTCGCGAAGAGCCGCGCGATCCGCGACCGGGCGTTCACGCTGCTTGCCGGGAACCAGTCCCCGCATCAGTCCCGCGACCTGTACTCCGCCGCCGGCTGGGCGATCACGCTGCTCGCCTGGATGTCCGTGGATCTGGGCCGCCCTGACATCGCCGAGAGCCACACGCGTACCGCCTGGGCGTGCGCCGAGGCCGCCGACCAGGACGTACTCCGTGGCTGGATCCGTGCCACCCAGCACACCGCCGCGTTCTGGCAGGAGGACTTCGCCCGCGCGGCGGCGTACGCCGAAGACGGGCTCCGGTACAACGCCGGCACCGCACGGCTGTTCCTCGCCAGCGCCGGCTCGGTGGACCTCGCGCGGATCGGCAGCAGCGACAAGGCCCGTGAGCTGCTCGACATCGCCCAGGCGTTGAACGTCCGGCCCGCCGGCTCCGAACCTGGCGGCGTCTTTCTCTGTACGCCGGAGCGCGCCGAAGGGCTGTGGGCGGATACGCACCTGGCGTTCGGTGATGCAGGACGAACGGCGGAGCACGCCGATCGCAGCGTCGCGCAGTTCGAGACCGTCCCGTACGCCCTCCGGAACGCGGGGTCCGAACGCATGGCCCGCCTGCAGCAGGCAAAGGCCAGGCTCCTGCTGGGCGAGCTCGACGGCGCCATCGAAGCGGTCAAGCCGGTGCTCGAACTGCAACAGGAGTACCGGGTCCGCCCGCTCGTCCAACGGCTCACGGAGGTGGCGGCACTCAGCGCGCCGTATGTACGCAGTCCGAAAGGACGACTACTGCGGGACCGGATCGCCGAGTTCATCCAACGTCCGGGGCTGCCGACCCGCCGCCTGGCCCGGACCGACAAGGCGCCGAAGAGGAGCTGACATGGTCCAACAGGTCCGCGATCACTGGTGCTGGGGCCCGAACTGGCGGCCGGGCCGGTCGTTCTACACCTGGCACATCATCTTCCCGAGCGACGCGGTGCTGGCAGGCCTGCACTCGGCGTACCAGGGCCTGGTGACCTCCTTGCCCGGGATCTCACCGGTTCCGGCGCAGTGGCTGCACCTGACATTGCAGGGCATCGGGTTCGCGGACAAGGTCCCGCAGGCCGACCTCGACCTGATCATCGACGCTGCTCGCCACCGGCTCGAAGAGTTCCGGCCGTTCGCGATCAAGCTCGGCCCGGCGATCGTCGAGGCCGAGAGCCTGCAGCTACCGGTGTCGCCGGTCGACCGGCTGCGCCGGCTGCGCGGCCAGCTACACGCCGCGATCACCGATGTCTGGGGCCGCGACTCGGTGCCCGAGCTGCCGGAGCTCCACCCGCATGTCTCGCTCGGTTACTGGAATCAGAACGCCCCGGCCGCACCGCTGCACCGACAGGTCAAGGCCATGTCGATCGGCGTCGCGAAGACCGAGGTCACGCAGGTCAGCCTGATCAACCTCACCCGCGACCACAAGCAGTACGAGTGGACGAAATACGCCGACCTCGCGCTCGGAGCAACGCTGTCCCGGTGAGGCTGCTGTCTCCGCTCGGGGCATTCGTCCTGGCTGCATGGGCCATGCGATGGCCCATCTGCCCTGACCTTCCCCGATCTGCCCACGCTTGCTCCCGTTACGACACGCTCACTTTCGGGTCGGGACTCCGCAAACCCCTTATGCACCAGGAAAATCCGGGGCATGCCGGGGCATCGTGGGGCAGCTTGGGGCAGATCGTCCAAGGCCCCGGATTCGACGTCGCTGTGGGTGTTCGCGCTCCTACAGTTACCGGCATGCCGGAGCCCAATGAACTACTGCAAGCCGCACGGGAGCGGACGCCGTCGCGGCGGACACCTGGCGAGCAGATGTCCCGGGCAGAGCTCGCGGACGCGGTCTGCACCTGGCTGTGGGAGACGACCGAGACCAAGTACGAACTCGACGGGCACTACGTCGCGAAACTCGAACGCGGTGCCGTGCGTTGGCCCGGAGCGGCGTACCGCGCCGGCCTGCGCCATGTTCTCAACGTCGAGGACGACAGCGAGCTCGGGTTCGTCCCACCCGGTGGGTTCGGCACCGCGGAGCCTGAACCCGGACTGAGCTCGGTGGTCGATCTCGAGGACGAGCTCGTGGAGGCCGGCGACGAGTCGATCGCCCAGCTCACACTGGCCGAGGAGTCGAATGTCGGCGACCTCACGGCCGGGCAGTTGCTGGCCGATCTCCTGCGCATCACCGAGAACTATCTCCGCGCCCCGACCAGGCCCTTGTACGTCCGCACTCGCGCCATCCGGGACCGGGCGTTCCGGCTGCTGTCCGGGCGACAGCCACCGAGCCGGACCCGTGAGCTGTACGCCGTCGGTGGCTGGGCGCTGACCCTCCTGGCCTGGATCTCGGTGGATCTCGGCCGACCGGACATCGCCGAGAACCACACGCGGACCGCCTGGGCATGCGGCGAGGCCGCAGATCGGGACGAGCTTCGCGCGTGGGTCCGGGCCGCACAGCACCGGGCCGCGTTCTGGCAGAACGACTTCGGTCGCGCGGCATCGTATGCCGAAGACGGGCTGCGGTACGCGACCGGCAGTTCGTTGCTCTATCTCGCCAGTGTCTTCGCCGTGGACCTGGCCCGTTCCGGCCGTCACGCGGAAGCCCGCGAGGCGTTGGCGATCGCCAAACGCACCACGGTCCGGCCTGATGTCCCGGAAATGGGCGGGCCCTTCCTGTGTACGCCGGAGCGCGCCGAAGGACTGTGGTCCGACGCCCACCTGGCAGTTGGGGAGGCGCACCTGACTCTGCAGCACGCGGATCGTGCGATCGCCTTGTTCGAGGCGTCTCCGCATCTGGTCCGCAATTTCGGGTCCGAGCGCATGACCAGACTCCAGCAGGCGAAGGCGCACCTGCAGATCGGCGATCTCGACGCCGCGGACGAGGCCGTCGCGGTGGTGCTGACGACTCCGGTCGAGTACCGCGTCCGGCCCTTGATCCACCTGATCAACGAGGTCGCCGCCCTGACCCGGCTGAGCCGGCATGCGAACGATCCGAAGGCCCGGCACCTGCACGACGCGATTCGGGTCTTCACCCGGCACCCCGCCATCCGGGTTGCCGCCGGCAACTGAAAGGAACCACCGATGTTCGAAGAAGTGCGGGACCATTGGTGCTGCCGTCCCGACCGCCCGTTTTACTCCTGGCACATCACCTTCACCGACTGTCCCGAGATTGCTGCTCTGCAACTGTCGTACGCCGAGCTGATCGACGAGCTGCCCGGATTCACCGCGGTGCCTCCGCAGTGGTTGCACCTGACCGTGCACGGCGTCGGATTCACCGACCGGGTTCCGGATTCGGAGCTGGCTGACATCGTCGAGGCGACCCGGCATCGGATCGCCGAACTGTCAGCCTTCCCGGTGACCGTCGGCCCCGCAGTACTGGACCCGGAGTCCATTCTGCTGCCGGTACGCCCGATCCAGCCGTTCCAGCATCTCCGAGACCTCGTTCGCGCGGCCATCTTCGATGTCTGGGGCGAAGACTCCGTTCCGAGGCTGCCCGAGATCGATCCTCATGTGGTCCTTGGCTACAGTCACCTTCGGGCGCCGGCAGCGCCGATCGCCGCGCGCGTGCAGGCCTATCCGGAACAGTCGACGACCTCGTCGGTCTCCGCCCTCACGCTCCTGTCGCTCACCCGGACGGGCCGCCTCTACCACTGGATTCCGAAGCTGACGATTCCGTTCGGGTCCCGTGCTCAGGTTGGCGAACCGTAGGCGCGGAGGGAGACGACGTGGGCTCTGGAGACGCCGTTGGTGTGGTGGGGGGTTAGGCGGAGGTGGGTGGTGGGGGTGGGGGTTGGTAGGGGGTGGCGTTGGGTGCGGTGGTGGTTGTTGGTTACCTGGGCGATTGTTTGCCAGTCGCCATTGCCGTTGCGGAGTTGGAGGTCGTAGTCGGCGAGGAGGGTGGGGAGGGATTCGAAGGGGGTGCGGTGGTGGTGGAGATTGATGAGGTCTTCGTGGACGTCGGCGTCGAGGATGACGACGATCTCGGAGAGGGTGACCGGTTCGGGCCAGGTGAGTTGTAGCCAGGGGTTGGGGTCCCAGGCGAGGTCTTCGGAGGACCAGAGGTTGGGGCCGCCGTACGGGCGGGAGAAGCCGCCGACGACCTTGTCGGGGGTGTACGCCGCTGTCTCGCCCAGGCGGATGCACAGGCCCTGGCGGGGAAGGATGTGTTTCCAGGCGCGGAACTGTTCGGTCCATTGCTCGTCCGCCGTGGGATCGCGGTGGGCGAAGTGCACGGTGCCGGGGAGGGCTGCCGCCGTGGTGTGGACGGAGATTTCCGAGGTTTTCCGCAGGATGACGAAAGCGTTCGACGGATTGCCCGGACGCCACGACAAAGGCACCGTAATCCAGCGCTTTTCGCCGGCCGCGACCTCTACAGTGCAGGAGTCGATCAGCTCAGCAGGCAGGTAGTTCTGGGGCTTGACCGGATCGTGGAGCTCGACGGTCAGCGTGCCGCCGGTGGAGTCGACGAGCAGTTCGAAGCCATCGAGAACCGGGTCCACCGGGATGATCATGCCGATATCCGTTGTCAGCGGCAACGTTCCGGACGAGACCTCCAGTGCGGGCCGGGTCAACGTCGAGGAAGCGGTGGCAGTTGCCGAGAGCGCGAGGTTGGCGGGGTCGTCGTCGCTGACACCGAGGACGGAGGAGTCCGCGCGGGTCAGCGCGTGGCGCATCAGGGCGAAGTGGTCATGCGCCAGTTCGTGCGGCGTCAGTCCGTTGCGCAGGGCAACCGCCGCGCCGATGCCGGCGGCTTCGCCGAGCAGTGCGCAGGTGGCCATCACCCGGGTCGTTCCGAACGCGACATGGCTGGCGCTGATGTTGCGCCCGGCCATCCACAGATTCCGGACGTTCCGCGAGTACAAGGAACGCAACGGAATGTGGTACGCGCCGTCGGAGAACCAGTGCTTCGAACCGCGCTCGGACGCGTACACCCCGCCCGGCGGATGCAGGTCGATCGACCAGCCGCCGAACGCGACCCGGTCGTCGAACTCGGTCTGCTCGAGGACGTCGTGCTGGGTCAGCACGTGATCGCCCAGGAAACGCCGGTACTCACGCTTTCCGGGGACCGACCCGATCCACTCCAGGGTCAGGTTGTCGGCGTCGAACTTTCCGCTGTTCTTGATGTAGTCCCAGATCCCGTAGACCACGGCCTGCAGCTCGTCCCGGATCGCCTCGTTGTCGTCGACGACGTCCAGCTCGCCGCCCCATTCGATCCACCAGTACGCGCAGCCGTTCAGGTCGGTGCGGATCACCCGGCGGTCCGGAATAGCGGTTTCCGTGACGTCCCGCGCGAACCACGGCGGTACGAACCGGACCGGCTCGCCCGCGTCCTTGGAGTAGAACAGGATCGTGCTGCCGAGCGTGTTCGAGTCCGGTACGTCGGGCGCCCACGACTCGCCGTACTCCGATCGCGGCTCCCGCCCGGTGTGGAACTCCGCCCCGGCCAGCAGACCGACCAGCCCGTCGCCCGAGCAGTCGACGAACACCGGGCTGACGAACCGGATCTCCTTCTCCGACCCCATTTGCCACCCCGTGACGGACCGGATCACGGCGTCCGCGGCCTCGACGGAACGTACGTCGGTGTTCAGGAACAGCGTTATCCGCGGTTCCGCGCGCACCGCCTCCAGCAGCACGAGGTCCCAGTAGTACGGGTTTCCGAGCGGATTGCGGTACTGGTTCTCCAGGAACAGCTCGCCCATGATGCCGGTCTCGCGGGCGAAGCTCTGGACGCCGTGCGCGGTCGCGCCGCACACCCACACCCGCACCTCGCTGGACGAGTTGCCGCCGAGCACCGGCCGGTTCTGCACCAACGCCACGGTGCTCCCCTGCCGCGCGGCGCCGATCGCCGCGCAGATCCCGGCGAGCCCGCCGCCGACGACGGTCAGATCGGACTGGACCTCGAGCTGCTGCATACAAGACCTCTCAGGTATCAGGCTGGACGACGGGCTGCCCGGGCCCGTTCGGATGATGTGCGGTCAGGTGGTCGGGCACCCGCTGGGCGACCAGGACGAACAGCAACCCGGCCGTCAGTACGTCGCTCGCCCGGCCGGCGAAGAACTCGGTCCAGTTCGCGCCGTTCGGCGTACCGGTATCGAGCGTGACGTCGGCGACCCGGCCGATCGGCGCGCTCGGCATCCCGGTGATCGCGACCGTGAGCGCGCCTTCGGCTCGGGCCCGCTCGAGGTAGTCGAGTGTTGTCGGATCGGTACCGGACCGGGTCACGGTCAGCGCGACGTCGCCCGCCCCGAGCAGGCCGGCGCCGATCTGTGAGGACTGCGGACCGTCGAAGAACCACACCGGGATGCCGATCCGCAGCAACCGGATGTACAGCTCGCGGGCCGGAACTGCGTCGCCCCACTCGCCGTAGATGTGGGTACGGCGGGCGCCGGCGATCGCGTCCGCGACCCGGGTGGCGGCGCCGAGGTCGATCGCGGACAACGCGTTCCGCAGCGCGTTCGCCTGCGTCGACGCGAGCACGTTCAGCACCTGCTCCGGCGGGTCCGCCGGGCCGATCGCCATTCCGATGTCGCTCGCCCAGCCCGCTTCCAGACCGCGCCCGACCTCCATCGCCAGTGCGGCTCGCAGCGCCGGGTACCCGGCGTACCCGAGGTGGGTCGACAACCGGGTCACGGTCGCGGCCGAGGTCTGCGCGGTCTCGGCCAGCTTGGTGATCGAACCGCGCGCGACCTCGTCCGGGTGCGCGAGGATGTGCTCCGCGACCCGCTGCATCGCCCCGTTCAAATCGGGCAGCGCCCGCTTCACCAGCTGCAACGGGCTCGGACTGCCGGCTCTGTCCATCGAGGAATCCATCCCGTTATCGTCACGTATAGACGAACTGGGCACTGGCCACACCGTCGGTGTCGCTGACCACCCGCACCCAGTGCGCGCTGAAACCGGGCGGGAAAACGTGTGACCGCACCTGCCCCGGCTCGACCGTCAGGCTCTCTACCGCACCGAACCGGCCGTGCCCGTGGAAGTCGATCTCGACGGTGAACGTCATCGCGGTGTCCGAGAAGTTCTCCAGGTGCAGGCACTTCCCGTCGAAACCGGTCATCAGGTACGGATCGGACGGAACGCCGGCGGACACCGGTGTCTCCCACCACGGCCCACCCCAGCCGGCCGGCTTGCCGAAGCTCCACAGGTCGTCGGTCTTCCCGAACCACAGCCCGGACTGCGGTTCCGCGGTCGTGGGGTTCAGCCCGTGACTCGGTGAGGCGTTGTCCGCGCCGGCGACGAGCATCCCGCGCCAAGAGCAGAAGTCGCCGAGCACCCACAGATGCGTCGAGATCGGGCGGACACCCCAGATCCGCCCGCCGTACGCCCAGGGCGAGAGCTCGTAGAACATCCCGTGGTGGTCCATCAGCAGCCGCTCGTGCTCGACCTCGCGGATCCGCGGCCACTCGGTCTGCCACTTGTGGTCGAAGCAGTGCGACGCCTTCGGCAACCTGTACCGCGTCCACCGCTGATCGGACTCGGTGAACACCTCGAGGATCGCCGACGCGCGGTCCCAACCGGTCGCGAAGATCGTCCCGCCGAACTCGTGCCGCCCGCCGATCGCCGTGTACGGGTCCTCCCGCAGTACCTTCCACGCCGTACCGTCGTACTCCGCGAGCCGGCCGCGGGACCGGACGCCGGCCCACTCGGGCTCGGAGTACTCGTTCGAGCAGACGACCAGTCGGCCGAACGACGTGTAGCAGTCCTTGTAGTGGACCTTCATCTCACCCTCGGTACCGAGCTCGTCGTTCAGGTCGAAGAGCTGCGTGCATTCGTACGTCGTGACGTCCAGCTCGAACAGCTCACCCTCCATCGCGAGCACGTACACGTGCGTGTCCGGTTTCGTCAGATGCCGCGACGTACCGCAGACCCGGGTTGGCTGCAACTCGGGGATCGTGACGATCTTGTGGTCGGCCGTGATCACATGCGGACCGAGGACCAGCCGCGAGGTCGGAAAATGCACGAACCGGTTCGTGTAGGTGCCGTCCACGCCGAGCGTTTCCGACACCGTTTCCATCGAGAAGTCGGCGTCGATCCGGCGCAGGCTGACGCCGGCGCCGGACGACGCCTTGTGCGAGTTGTAGTTCTGGACGTAGAGCTTCCCGTTCCACGGCATCAACGAGCCGACGCCGAGCTCGCTGCGCGGCGGACCGAAGTCGCCGATCTGGGCGAGCTGCGGAAAGACTCCGGAAACACTGATGGTCATTTGATTCCCGTATGGGTCATGGCGGCGATGAAGCGCCGCTGCAGGACGATGAACACGAGCAGGACCGGCACGATCGAGATCACCGAGGCGGCCATCGTCACGCCGGGCGCGATCTGACCCTGCTCGTCGACGAAGTTGGTCAGGCTGAGCGGCAGCGTGTACCGGTCCGGGTTGCTGATCAGGACCAGCGGCGTCTCGTAGTCGTTCCAGGACCAGACGAACGCGAGGATGCCGAGCGCACTCAGCACCGGCGTTGCCAACGGCAAGTAGATCCGGGTGAACACCCGCCACTCGTTCGCGCCGTCCATCCGGGCCGCCTCGGCGAACTCGGCCGGCTGGCTGACGAAGAACTGCCGCATCAGGAAAGTCCCGAGCACGGTGAACATCCCGGGCAGGATCAGTGCCCACAAGGTGTCGTACAGCCCGAGTTTCTGGAAGTAGATGAATCGCGGGACCAGCAGCAACTGCGCCGGGATGATCGCCGTCGCGAGGTACAGCAGGAACAACTTGTCCCGGCCCTTGAACGACATCCGCGCGAACGCGTAGCCGGCCATCGTCGCGGTGGTCAGCTCCCCCGCGACCCGCAGTACGGCGACGAACACCGACCGGCCGAACGCGGGCAGCACCGAGGTCGCGCCGCTCAGCACCGTACTGAAGTTGTCCCACTGGAACGGGTGCGGGATCCACTGCATCGGGATCTTGTACGCGTCCACGTCCGGCTTCAGCGCGGTCGAGATCATCCACGCGAACGGCGCCAGGAAGGCGATGGCGAGCACCCACAGCGGGATCCCCCACCACCATTTCGACCTAGTCATTCAGAGCCCTCCCTCGCTGTGCCCGCCACGTGAGCAGGGTCAGGACGAGTACGCCGGCGAAGGTCACCAGGCCGATCGCCGACGCGTAACCGAACCGGTAGAACTGGAAGCCCGTCTGGTACATGTAGTACGAGATCGTGGTGGTCACGTCACCCGGGCCACCGGCGGTGATCAGTGCGATCAGGCCGAAGCCCTGCGAGGCCCCGATGACCAACGTCACCAGCAGAAAGATCGTTGTCGGCAGCAACGACGGCCAGGTGATCACGCGGAACTTGGCCCATGCGGACGCGCCGTCGATGTCGGCCGCCTCGTACAGCTGCCGCGGCGCGTCCTGCAGGGCGGACAGATAGATCAGCGAGCAGTACCCGACGCCGCCCCAGACCGCCATCACGATCAGCGCCGGCAGCGCCCAGTGCGAGGACGCGAACCAGCCCGGCCGGAGCCCGAACACGTCGAGCACCTGGTTGACCAGGCCGGCCTTCGGGTTCATCAGCATCAACCAGGTCATGCCGATCGCGACCACGTTGACGATGTACGGCAGGAAGAAGATCGCCCGCAGCACGGCGCGACCTGGCAGCGGGCGGTTGAGCGCGATCCCGAGGGCGAGTCCGAGGACGACGGTCAGCGGGACCGACACCACGACGTACACCAGCGTCAGGCCGATCGCGTGCCAGAACCCCGGGTCGCGGGCGATCGCGACGAAGTTGTCGATGCCGGTGAAGGTGATGCCGCCGATTCCGGACACCAGATTCCAGTCGGTGAACGCGAGTACCAGCACGCTGATCAGCGGGATCAGCGTGAACGCCACGACGCCGAGCAGGTTCGGAGCGATGAACAGGAACCCGATCCAGCCGGACGGGCGGATCCCGCGGCCTTGTTCGGTACGGGCCTTCGTACCGGCGGTGACCAACGTGGCGGTGGCCATCAGGGCCTCCTCTCGTTCCGGGCGATCGCGGCGTCGGCGAGCCGCCGTACCTCACGGATCGCCACCCCCGGGTCCTTCTCGCCGAGCCAGCACAGGTCGCGCTGCTGCTTGACCGCGAGCGAGATCTCCGGGAACCCGGTCAGCCGGGTGTCGGTGGCCAGCTTCGGGTCGGCGGTCAGCACGACCCGCTGGAAGGAATCGAGGTCGAAGTACTTCTCCGGTTCTTTCCCGAGCATTCCGGCAACGACCTGGTCGTCGGTGACGTCGCCGAGCACCGGCAGCTTGCCGCCCTTGAGCATCGGCGTCGCGCCCTCGGTCAGCCAGAACTTCACGAACGCCCAGGCCGCCTCGAACTTCGGCGACTTCGGGTTGATCATGATGAAGTTGCTGAACGAGCCGCCGTTCCAGTCCCGGCCGTCGACCGTCGGCGGCGGCGCGAACGCGACCTTGAAGTCATGCGGGTACTTCTTCGCGTCGTACAGGTACCGCAGGTTGAACGGCGCAGTCGACCAGAGATGGAACTCCTCGCCCAGAAAGGCGTTCTGCTGGTACGCGTCCAGGTGCCGGGACAGGACCTCGGTCCACGGAAACGCCGTTCCGTCCGCGATCATCTCCCGGCCGAGCCGGAAACCCTGCTCGAAGTGCGGATCGCCGAAGTTCGAACGGTTTCCGTCGTACCAGTAGTTCGGGCCGAGCGCGATCCGCGCGACGTCCGGGACCGTGTACACCCCGACGGTCCGGTCCGTGGTCAGTTTCCGGGCCGTCGCGCGGAACTCGTCGATCGTCCACCCGTGCGGCAGCTCGACACCCGCCTGCTGCCGGAGCTTCTCGTTGAACAGCACGAAGAAGGGCTCGCGCGCGGTGGCGAGCGCCTTGACCTTGCCGTTGTCGATGTACGACCGCGGCTGCTCGGTGTCGAGGAACACCTGCAGCTCCGGGTCCGCCGTGACCCGATCGGTCAGGTCCGCGGCAAGTCCGGACCCGGCCCGGAGCGCCATCGCGCCCAGCGAGTACGTGAAGTACACGTCGATGTCGACGCCACCCTGGAGCGCGGTGTCGAGCTTCAGGTTGCCCCGGTCGTCGTTCACGAACCGTGTGTACTCGACCTTGTACTGCGGAAACTTCTGCTGGAACGCTTTCACCACATCGGCCGGCCCCGACGCGGCGGGCACCCCGCCCCACACCTGCAGAGCACCCGAGCGCCCGCCGTCGTCCCCGGAACACCCAGGAAGCACGGCAGCCGTCAGCCCCGCCCCGACCCCGGCGAGTACCTCCCGCCGAGAAAATCTTTTGCGCCTCACAACCCACCTCCCGCCTGATTTCGCAAAAGATTAGCGAGCGCGACCAGGCTTGGGAAGGGTTGGTGTAAAAGTTTTTCAGCGCCCGGCTAGAGCGAGCAGTTCACCAGGACCGGTTCGTTGACCAGCGTGATGCCGAAGGACTGCTGAACCTGGGTGCGAACGTGAGTGGCCAGCGTGAGGAGTTCCTTGGCGGTGGCGTTGCCGCGGTTGGTGAGGGCCAGCGTGTGCTTGGTCGAGACACCGGCGTTGCCGATCGTGAAGCCCTTCGAGACGCCGGCGTGTTCGATCAGCCAGGCCGCGCTGGTCTTCACGCGGCCGTCCGGTTGCGGCCATTGCGGCGCGCCGGCCGGGACCTCGGCGGGCGAGTCGAGGATCGGGTTGGTGAAGAACGAACCCGCGCTCCACGTGTCGTGGTCGGCGGGGTCGAGCACCATGCCCTTGCTGCGGCGCAGGCCGAGGACGGCTTCGCGGACCTCGGTCATCGGCGCGCGGGAACCCGGTTCGACATCGAGCACGCGGGCGAGTTCGGCGTACCCGACCGGTGCCGACAGGTCGCCCAGCTTCAACTGGAAGGTGACCTCGAGGACGACGTACCGCGACGGGTCCTCCTTGAACCGGGAGGTCCGGTACGAGAAGCCGCAGTCCGCGGCGAAGACGGTCCGGACAACGTTGTCGGAGCGGTCCCAGACGCGTACCGACGCGATCGTCTCGGCGACCTCGTGTCCGTACGCACCGACGTTCTGCACCGGCGTCGATCCCGCCAGTCCGGGGATCCCGGACATCGACTCGAGCCCGCTCCACTGCTCCGCGATCGCGCGCTGGACGAATCCGTCCCAGTCCTCGCCGGCCGCGACCCGGACCATCGCGCCGGAACACATGTCCGCGTCGATCCCGATCCCGGTGGTCGCGACCTTCACGACGGTGCCGCGGAAACCGTCGTCGCCGATCACGACGTTGCTGCCGCCGGACAGCAGCAGCACCGGTTCCCCGGCCGCGTCGGCGTCCCGGACCGCGGCGATCAGATCGGCTTCGGTCGTGACCTCGACGAACTTGTCGGCCGACCCGCCGATTCGCAGCGTGGTGTAGTCGGCCAGCGACACGTGGTTGTTCACCGGACCCGCACGACCGCCCTGGCGCGGCCGAGCACCTTCTCCTCGCCGGCGAGCGCCGTGATGTCGATCTCGGCCAGCCCGTCCCCGACCTTGTCCACCTTGGCGGAGAACGTGATCGTCGCGCCCTTGTCGTCATCCGGTACGACGACCGGCTTGGTGAACCGTACGCCGTACTCGACCAGGTCGGCCGGGTCCTCGATCCAGTCCGTCACGACCCGCGCCGCCGACGCCATCGTGAGCATCCCGTGCGCGATCACGCCGGGCAGCCCGAGCGCGGCTGCCATCCGGTCGTTCCAGTGGATCGGGTTGAAGTCGCCGCTGGCCCCGGCGTACCGGACGAGGTCCTCGCGCCGCAGCGTCACCTGCAGGGGCGGCAGTTCGGTACCAACCTCGATCATGCTTCCGCCCGGTTGTGCGAGATCGTGGACGTCGAGGTGGCGATCGGCTCGCCGTCGACGGTGGTCAGGGCGGTCTCGTACATGATCACCTCGACGTCGCCGGCCTTGCGGACGGTGGTGAGGGTGGCGGTCGCGGCGATGTCGTCGCCGGCCTTGATCGGGCGGGTGTAGCTGAACTTCTGCGCGCCGTGCACGATCCGGTCCAGCCGCAGGCCGAGCTCTTCGTCGTTCAGCAGCTGCTCGAGCGCACGGCTGCCGAGCACGAACGCGAACGTCGGCGGTGCGATCGCGTCGTCACCCCGGTACGCCGGGTTACCGTCGCCGATCGCGTCGGCGAACTCCCGGATCTTCTCCCGGCCGACCTGGTAGGACTCGGCGGCCGCGTAGCTCCGGCCGACCATCGTGGCGTCGATCGTCATATCCGCTAACCCTACTGGCACACTATGGCTCGGGTTTCCGCCGCCCACGATTCGATGGAAGGTTGATCGTGACGGCTGTGGCGGCGCTGGCGGAGTACGCGCCTCGGTACCGGGTGGAAATCGGTGAGCCGGAGGGCTCCGAGTGGCTGCGGGTGGACCGGATCCTCGAGCCCGGCAGCCCGGAGCTGACCGAGTTGCTCAAGCGTGACGACGAGGCGAGTTGTCACCGTACGGCGCATGCGAACGCGCTGAGCATGATGTCGTTCTACGCCGGGCGGGCGCCCGCGGCCGCGTTGCTGTTGTGGGCGCTGGAGGGGCACGTGCTCGACATCCGGCCGCAGAACCTGTGGGTCCGACCGCACGACGGGCATGGGATCGCCTCGGTGGCGATCCGGTCGGCCGACTTCCTGCCGGGTGGGTTGGAGACGCTGTACGACGTCGTACTGCGGCAACATCTGCTGCCGCTGTCCGAGGAGTTGCACCGGCGGACGCGGGCCGGTTTGCGGCAGGTGTACGGCGGGGTGGCGGCGGGCTGCGCGATGGGGTTCTGTGCCGCTACGCGTGAGGAGGTGACGGTCGAGCCGGCGTACCTGCTGGAGCGGTGGCGGACGTTCGTCGCGAAGGCACCGGGTGACCTGGCGCGGCTGGGGGACGTGGAGGTGGCGGCCGGGAAGCTCGTCTACCTGCGGAACACGTGCTGCCTGTACTACACGAGCCAGTCAGGCGAAGGCACCCTCTGCGGCTCCTGCTGCCTGACCCCACGTGACCAGCGTCTCACCGCCTACGAAGCCGGCCGCCCCATCCTCACCGTCTGAACACACAACACAAAGCCGCTCCGGACTGCCGGAGCGGCTTGGCTGGAACCTTGGATCAGCGGGTTTCGCGGTGGGAAACCTCACCCCGCCTTTCCCCGACCACAGCACAAAGCCGCTCCGGAGCGCCGGAGCGGCTTGGCGGAAACCCTGGATCAGCGGGTTTCGCGGTGCGAAACCTCACCCCGCCTTTCCCCGACCACAGCACAAAGCCGCTCCGGAGCGCCGGAGCGGCTTGGCGGAAACCCTGGATCAGCGGGTTTCGCGGTGGGAAACCTCACCCCGCCTTTCCCCGACCACAGCACAAAGCCGCTCCGGAGCGCCGGAGCGGCTTGGCTGGAGCCTTGGATCAGCGGGTTTCGCGGTGGTCCGTGTGGTCGTTGCAGCGGTGGCAGTACTTCTTCAGCTCAAGACGGTCCGGGTCGTTGCGCCGGTTCTTCTTGGTGATGTAGTTCCGCTCCTTGCACACCGTGCAGGCCAGCGTGATCTTCGGGCGGATGTCGGTCGACTTGGCCACTGCTACCTCTTCATGTCATGAGTACGCAACTTGGGTGATCGCACTCTCGAAATACTGCGCCGGTAGCGGGGGCGGGAGTCGAACCCGCGACACCACGATTATGAGCCGTGTGCTCTAACCACCTGAGCTACCCCGCCGGGTGAGTGAGTTCGGCATCCCACCCGGAAGCGGGATGCCGTGCTCAGAGCCCCTTTACGGAATCGAACCGTAGACCTTCTCCTTACCATGGAGACGCTCTGCCGACTGAGCTAAAGGGGCGGGCCGAGGAGAGAGATTACACGGTCTCCCGGCCGATGCGAAATCGAGTCAGGAGCGCCTTGCAGGCCCCTCAGTCCGTCCCGGAAATCATACCGGGTCCGCGGCAGTGCTCCTGACCATTTTCCGGTCCAGTACGGCGTCGTCGGCGGAGAAGTCGTCCGAGGCGTCCGCGGGCGGGTGCGCGAGGTGCCACCGCACGGACGCCCGCAGCGAGGCCGCCGGATCCGCGGGCACCCACCCGAGCACGTCGCGCGCCTTGGCGGAATCCGTCACCAGGTGCTGGCTGATCGCTCCGGTCAGCGCCAGATCCTCCGGCAGCAGGTCGTCGGGTACCCGTACCAGCTCCACGTCGTCCGCATCCGCCGCCGCGAGGATCTGCTCCGCGAACAGCCGGTACGGCGCGGTCGTCGGCTCCACCACGTTGAACGCGCCCGGGAAATCGCCGGCCAGTGCCAGCGACACCGCTGCCGCGACGTCGCCGACGTACACCCGGCCGAACAGGAACTGCCCGGAACCGACCGGAAGACGCTTTCGACCCGCCCGCACCCGGCGCAGCACGAATTCGAACCGGTGCTGGTAGTCGTACTCGCCGTACACCGCCGCGAGCCGGAGCACGGTCGCTCCGCGCGGCAGGTACCGCTCCTCCAGCTCGAGGTTCTCGTACCGCGGTCCGTCGACGAACCGGCGCTCCCGCAGCGGCGAGTCCTCGGTGAGCGGCACCACGTCGGTCGTCCGGTCCGAGTGCAGGGAGTCGTACGCGCGGTACACGTCACAGCTGGAGATCGCGATCAGCTTCACCTCCGGGCCGACCGCCGCGAGTGCGGCGTCGGCGGCGGTCGCGTTCATCCCGGAGATGTCGACGAGTGCCTCCGGCCCGAACGGTCCCAGCACCCCGGAAAGCGCTGCCGGATCGTTCCGGTCGACATGCGCGTGCTCGACCTCGACCAGGTTCTCCGGCTCGTTCTCGCCGCGGTGGACGACCAGCAACTGATGTCCCTCTGCGGCCAGGCGCTCGACGACGGCGCGGCCGATGAACCTGGTTCCGCCCAGAATCGCGATTCTCATGGACCCAGTCCTACCGGTCCCGGCATCGTGGGCCCAGAAACTTCTGCGAGTGGCAGAAACGATGTCGAGGAACGGCCGGCAGGTTCGTCATACCCATGAGACCCCATGAGACCCCATGACACCTATGTGAGGAGCACCAGATGGCTGCGAAGGCACAACCGCCGATCGTGTCGGCCGAGGAGTGGGAGAAGGCGCGGGCCGAGCTGTTGGTGGCCGAGAAGGAGGCCACCCGCGCCGAGGACCGGTTGGCGGCGCAACGGCGGCGGTTGCCGATGGTGCAGTTCGGCGAGTACACGTTCGCGGCGCCGGACGGTCCGGTGACACTGCGGGAGCTCTTCGGCGACCAGCAGCAGCTCGCGCTCTACCAGTTCATGAACGTCGGCCCGGATGCGCTCTGCGGCGGGTGCACGTACTTCACCAACAACGTCACCAACCTGGACACCCTGGCCCGGAACGGAATCGCGTGGGCGACGGTTTCGGACATGCCGCTCGAGCAAATGGCCGGGGACTGGAAGCGGATGGGCTGGGAACACATCCCGTTCGCGTCCTCGGCCGGTACGACGTTCTCCGCGGACTGCGGCGCGGGCGGCGGGTTCCTGCTGAACATGTTCTTCCGCGACGGCGACACTGTGTACCGGACCTATTCGACCGGTCAGCGCGGTGTCGACCGCCTGATGTTCAGCACCCTCGTCAGCGACCTGGCTCCGTACGGCCGCCAGGAGGACTGGGAGGACTCCCCCGAAGGCTGGCCGCAGCAGCCCACCTACGGCTGAGCCCAGACGCGGCTGGGGTACGACGCGCGCAGTACGGGCATCACCTCGGTGACGAAGGCTTCCACGGACTCCCGGTTCTCCTCCTCCGGGAGCCCGGCCACCTCCAGGGAGATCCCGGAGAGCTCGTGCCCGAAAGCCTCCTGGTACCGGCCGAACTTGTCGATCACCTGTTCCGGCGACCCGACGAGTACGGATCCGCCCTCGAGGAACTCTTCCAGCGTCCGGAACGGCAACTGGTTGTGCCGGGCGCCAGGCGAGTCCATGAACGCGTCGAAGATCGGCCGGTACCCGTCGACTGCTTGCTGGGACGTCTTCTTCACGTACAGCCCGTTGAACCCGGCGCCGACGACCGCGTCCGCCGGATCCCGTCCGTACGCCTCCCAGCGCTCCCGGTAGTGCTGGATAAGCCCCGCGTACTTGGCGAGCGGATGGAACCCGTTGGCGGAGAACAACGGATCGCCCCACCGAGCCGCGAGCTCGGTCGACTCGGTCGAGGACGCCGACCCGTGCCACAGCGGGATGCCGTCCGGGCGGTAGGGCCGCGGTTGCGTGGTCGCGTCCGTCAGCGCCGGGCGATACTTCCCCGACCACGACACTTTCGTCTCGCGCAGCAGCCTCCGGAGCAGCTCGTACTTCTCCCGGTTCCGGTCCCACTGCCCGTCGAGGTCGTACCCGAACAGCGCGTTCTGCTCCGGATCGTTGCCCTTGCCAATGATGATGTCGAGCCTTCCCCCGGACAGCTGGTCGAGCGTCGCGTAGTCCTCGGCCACCCGCACCGGATCGAGCAACGACAGCACGGTGACCGTGGTCAGCAGGCGGATCCGCGACGTGACCGCGGCGATGTAGGAGAGCACGACCGGCGGCGCCGAGGAGATGAAGCGCTGCGCGTGCCGCTCGCCCACGCCGTATGCGTCGAACCCCAACTCCTCGGCCCATTGCGCCTGCCGGACCACGTGCTGGAACCGCTCGGCCGGTGTGAGCTGTACGCCGCTGATCGGGTCGGGCGAGTTGTCGATCAGCGTGTAGGTACAGAACTTCACCGCACCCTCTTCTCGCCGGCGGTCACCGGAAGCGCGAGGCGGTTACCTGGTACCGGCGCGGGGCAGGTGCCGTACGCCGTGAATGCGAACGGCAGGTTGATCGTGCGGTTGAAGTCGATCCGCACCGACCCGTCCGGCTGGACCGGGCCGGTCGTGACGACCCGCCACGGCGCGGTCTCCTCACCGTTCGTCTTGTCGTGGAACGAGACGTTGAGCCGGCCGTCCGCCGCGGCGGTCGCGACCAGCTCGTACGTCGTACCGCCGAGCGCGACGTGCACCGTACCGACGGCGGTGATGTTCTGCCGGAGGTCGTCGCGGGCGGTCGACACCTCGACGCTCCGCGCCTTGGGGTACGGGCTGAAGTAGCCGGTGACGACCCACGAATCGTCCAGCGGGTACGTCGGTACGCCGCCGAAGCCCTGCCGGGTGGCCGCGTGCGGGTCCCGTTGGCGGATCGCGTACCGGCCGCCGCGGAGGACGAGTTCCGCGAGCCGGTCGCCGTACTGGAGCCAGCTGAGCGATCCGGCTTCCGGAACGGTTGCGGAAACCGTTCCGTGCACGGGTTCGCCGGCGAGGGTGAGTTCGCCCGAGGCCGCGGCGTACGCCTGGCCGGCCGCCCACCATTTTCCGGGCAGTCCGTCGATCACCGTCGGCGTCGGCTGCAGCCAGTCGAAGGCAACGATCGACAGCCAGCCGTAGTCCGTGTCGAGGTCGCGTTCCCGGGCGGCGTGCCAGGTATGCCAGTCCTGCTCGAGATCGGAGACGACGGTCATGATGCTTTCCTTTCTTCGCGGTGGGCAACCTCGGAGCGGACCAGCGGGATGACGTGCCGGCCGAAGTCGATCGCGTCGTCGTAGATGTCGTAGCCCCGGGCGGAGAAGATCCGGATCCCGAGGTCGTAGTAGTCCAGCAGTGCGGCAGCAACTGTTTCCGGTGTTCCGACCAGTGCGGTGGAGTTTCCGCCGCCACCGGTCAGCCCGGTCGGCGCGGTCCACAGCGCGCGATCGTGCCGATCGCCCTCGGCGACCGCCTTGAGCAAGCGCTGCGAGCCGGCGTTCTCCGGTGTCTTCGAGCGTAGCCGGGTGCTCGCCGGAACTCCGCCGGCCTGCACGGCCTTGATCCGGCCGAGGACGTTCTCCGCCTTCTCCCAGGCGAGTTCCTCGGTGGCCGCGATGATCGGCCGGAACGCGATCTGGATGATCGGCCGGTCCGTGCGCCCCGCCGCGGCCGCCGCGGCGTCGATGGTGGCGAGCTGCTCACGGGTGCCGGCCAGCGGTTCGCCCCAGAGCGCGAAGATGTCCGCCTCGGCCGCGCCGACCTCGTACGCCGCCGGGGACGAGCCACCGAACGAGATCCGCGGCCGCGGCTGCTGCAGCGGCTTGATGTCGGCCAGGAACTGCTCGAACCTGTAGTGCTCTCCGTCGAAGTCGAACCGCTGGTCCGAGGTCCAGGCCTGCTTCAGGATCTGGATGAACTCGCGGGTCCGCCCGTACCGGTCGTCCTTGGCCAGGAAGTCACCCTCGGCGGCCTGGTCCGCGGTCGAGCCGCCGGTGATCACGTGCACCTCGAAGCGTCCGTTGCTGAGCTGGTCCAGCGTGGCGAACGTCTTCGCGGTCAACGTCGGGTAGGCGACGTTCGGCCGGTGCGCGACGACCAGGTTGATCCGCTCGGTGCGGCCGGCGACGTACGCCGCGACCTGGGCCGGATCGGGTGCGCCGGAATGGTAGGCGAACAGGATCCGGTCCCAGCCGTTGTCCTCGTGGGCACGGGCGAGCTTGGAGGTGTACTCCAGGTCCAGCGGGCCGCCGGTTCGCGGCGTCACCTCGCTGGCCGGGTTGGTCCCGGCGATCCCCAGGAACTCAACTGGCATGACGTTCTTCCTTCCGTACGGTGGGAGCGAGAAGTTTGAGCAGGTCCCGGGCGACGGCGTCGTTCTGCCGGAAACCGGGGCCGTTGAAGTGCGGGCGGGAGAACCCGGACGAGCCGGCCGAGCCGGACACCGACGGACCGAGCAGGAACAGGTTTTCCTGGACCGAGCCGTCGGCGCGGATCGCGCGGCACCGCGAGTCGGCCTTGAGCTGCCCGCCGCCGAGGCTGGTGCCGTCGGCGGCGAACAGTTCGTCGGCCGCGAGGACGCCGGAGGCCAGCAGGCCGCGGAGCAACGGATCGGAGGCCGCGAGGACGTCGGGACGCGGGAGACGGGCCTCGACGAACGCTCGCGCGGTGATCTCACCCGCCACACCGGGGCTCCAGGCAACGAATTTGTCGTTGTCGATAGCAACTTCCAGGTCAGGGCCGGCGAACCGGACGATTCCTGCGCGGTGCAGCGCGAGCAGCTCTTCCAGCCGCCGCGGCGGCGGCCCACTCGCCACGAATGAGAAGAACCCGTGCCACTCGGTCTCCACCTTTCGCACCCGATCCTCGTCCGACAGTTGCCCGTCGGTGATCGCTCGCGACAACACGGTGTAGATGCTGAGCAAGGCGTTGAACACCGCCAGATCAGCCGAGTAGGCAGGGTCGGCCCGCCGCAACAGGTCCCCCTCGATCAGCTCGACCATGAACTGCTCGAACCGTCCCCGCTCGGCGAACACCCTCCCACCCAACGGCCGATCCACCTCCTGCCGGACAAACCGATCCGCAGGATCCGGCACCGCAACAGCAACCACGTCCACGAACCCCCCATCGGCCTCCCTCGATCCGCAGTTCTGGGCCGGCGTGGGGTGCCAGTTGTCCAGAGCCTTCGCGAACTCCTCCCAGGGCATGCGGACTCGCTCGGGATGGGCGGTGAACAACTGCTTGTAGTGGGCGTACGCGAGTTCCTTCTCGATCAGTGGCAGTACGTCCCGGTCGAAGTCGAGGGGCCCGTCCCCGAGCGCCTCCTTCCTCAAGTAGTGCGTGGGAACAGGCTTGGTACCGGCAACCGTGTAGCCCAGCTTCGAGTGGTACGGGACCCCGCGGCGCGACCCGACGTACAGCACCGGCTCGTCGCCGGACGGCCGGTACGTGAGAAGCCCGTCGCACTCGTCGTACCAGCCGCCACGTCCCTCGGTGAGCAGCACCATCAGGTCGATGAACGCCTGCCCGAACCCGCGTACGATCACCGGTGCCTGCGGCCACAACCCGTCGAGATCGACGTCGGCCGTGTACCCGGGCGGAATGTAGGTCAGCCCCGCATCGGCGGCCTGTGCCGCCCAGGCGGATTCAGATGCCGTCGGCAACCGATCCAGGTAGCCGAGGGCAAGTACCACCGCGTCGGCCGCGATCTCGGCCCCGGACTCGAGCACCACCCGCTGGTCCGCGGTGAGCTCGACGGCCCGCTCCCGGTGCGTACTGACGGTCGCGGGGAGATCGCGGACGACGCGCTTCCACACCCACGCCAGGTACTCCGCCTGCTCCAGCCGCGACGGGAAGTCCATCGGCCCGGGCGGCTCCAGCCCGGCTTCCTCCAGGATCACCGCCCCCTCACCGGCAACCCAGGTGGCCAGGTCCGGCCCGGGAACGATCGGCCCTTCGCACTCGACCGACTCGTCGGTGAAGATCGTGACGTCGGACGTCATCGAGTTCATCCACAGCAACCGCGACTGTTCCCGCCGCCAGATCCGGCCACCACCGGCCGGATACGGATCGACGACATGGATGTGTACGTCGCGACCGCCGAGCAACTCGTCCGCGCTGGCCGCGAACCGCTCCAGCAGGCCTACCGTCCGCGGCCCGCCGCCGACGAACACGACAGTTGCCGGCGGCTCCTTCCACGGGCGCATCGCCGAAACCGTCATCGCGACAACCCCAGGTGGTCGCGCAGCGTCGTACCGCTGTACTCGGTCCGGAACACGCCGTACTCGCGGAGCAGTGGGACGACCCGGTCGACGAAGTCGTCGAGGCCGCCCGGGGTCAGATGCGGAACGAGTACGAAACCGTCTGCCGCGTTCTCCTGAACGTGCCGGTTGACCGCTTCCGCGACCGTGGTCGGCGAACCGACGAACGTCTGCCGGTTCTGCTGGTTGATCACGGTCTGCCGCAGCGACCAGCCGTTCGCCTCGGCCTGCGCCCGCCATTCGGCAACGATCGGGAACGGATCGTTGTACCCGACGCGCCCCTGCGTCACCGACGATCCGACCACCGGGTCTTCGGCCGGCAACGGTCCGTCCGGGTCGTAGGCGGACAGGTCCCGTCCCCACAGCAGCTCCGCCAGCACCAGCGCGGTCGGCCCGGAGACTTGCTGCTCCCGGATGTACGCCGCCTTCTCGATCGCCTCGGCGTCGGTGTCCGCGACCACGACCGTCACGGCAGGCATGATCTTCAGCGAGTCCTCGCTCCGGCCGTACTTCGCCAGCCGCGACTTCACGTCCTTGTAGAAGGTCTGCCCAGCGGCGAACGTCCCGTGCCGGCTGAAGATCACGTCCGCGCTCGCGGCCGCGAACTCCCGGCCCTCGTCGCTGTCACCGGCCTGGATGATCACCGGCCGGCCCTGCGGCGACGGTGGCAATCCGAACCGTCCGTGGATGCTGAAGTGCGGGCCGTCGTCCGCGAAGGCCCCAGCGCCTTCGCGGGCGAACGTTCCCGCCGCCTGGTCGAGCACGAGCTCGTCGCCGGTCCAGGAGTCCCAGAGTTTGCGCACGATCCGCAGCGATTCCTGCGCGCGGGTGTACCGGTCCGCCTTGTCCAAGTAGCCGCCGCGGCGGAAGTTCTCGCCGGTGAACGCGTCCCAGGAGGTGACGACGTTCCAGGCCGCGCGCCCGCCGGACACGTGGTCGAGCGTGGCGAGCCGCTTGGCGAGTTCGTACGGTTCGTTGAAGGTCGAGTTCACCGTCGCCGCGAGACCGAGGTGAGTGGTGACCGCGGCGAGTGCGCTGAGGACCGTCAGCGACTCGGGGCGGCCGACGACGTCGAGGTCGTGGATCTTTCCTTTGACCTCGCGGAGCCGGAGTCCTTCGGCCAGGAAGAAGAAGTCGAAGGTTCCGCGTTCCGCCGTTTCCGCGAGTTTCCGGAACGAGGAGAACTCGATCTGTGAGCCGGATGCCGGGTCCGACCACACCGTGGTGTTGTTGACGCCCGGGAAGTGCGCGGCCAGGTGGAGCTGCTTGGTCATCGCGCGCTCCCCGAGAACGTGTTCCGCGGTCGTCCCAGGCCCAGTCGCCCGCGCAGACTCCCGCCCCGATCCGCCGGCCCGGTCAACCCGCGCGCCCGCAGCTCGGGCAGCACCTGATCAGCAATCACCGGCACGTCCAGCTCGAGCGAGGCCGGCCGCAGATGCACGCCGTCGATCCCCGCGGCGGCCCACCGCCCGATCTCCTCGACCAATGCCCCGACCTCTTCGGCCTCTACGGGGAGTGAAACCACAATCACCGGCACAGAACGGGAGCCCTCCGCTGCGATTCCGCTGGTGCGCAGGGCCTGCAGCTGAGCGGCGACCTCGTCGGAATCCGGCAGCAACACCAACTCGGCATCGCGGGCAGCCTCGAGCGCCTCCGGCGTACGAACGAAGACCGCGGTCACTGGATGACCCTGAGGGGGCCTCGGAACGATCGACGGACCTTTGACGGAAAACGTCGGCGAGGAGAAGTCGACGTAGTGCAGCCGCTCCCGGTCGACGTACCGGCCGGTCGAGGCGTCGCGGATGATCGCGTCGTCCTCCCACGAGTCCCACAACCGCCGGCTCACGTCGACGACGTACCGCGCCTCCCGCCAGGTCTCCGCAGCCGAGGCCGGCTCCCGGCGGCCGATCACCGCGGCCGCTTCACCGGATGTCGACACCTCGACAACCCAGCCGGCGCGACCGCCCGAGATGTGGTCGAGCGTCGCCACCGACGCCTGCACATGGAACGGCTCGGTGTGCGTGACCGTGATCGTCGGCAACAACCCGATCCGCTCGGTCACCGGAGCAACTCGCGCCGCCAGCCCTAGCGCATCGAGCCGCACGCTCACCCGGTCCGGTACGTCCTCGGGCGCCTCCAACGCATCGGCGAACGTCACGAAGTCGATCCCCGCCGCCTCCGCCCGCTGCGCGGCGCGTACCGCGAGCTCGCCGGTCAGCAGCGCCCGCGGATCCACCTCGGCACCGCGCCAGGCCGCCGGATCCGCGCCGGCCCCGTCGATCTCCAGACCGATGATCACGACGCCACCTTCAGCGCCACGGTGATCTCCTTGGCGAACGGCAGCGGCCCGACGGACTCGGGATCCGCCGCGGTGTCGAACTGCGGCTCGAAGCCCGCCGCCAGGTACAACCCAGCTGCCTCCGGCTGTCGCGGCCCCGTCGTCAGATACAGCCGCCGGTACCCGAGATCCGCGGCCGCGGCCTCCAACTCCGCGAGCACCCGGCGCCCGAGCCCCTGGCGCCGATGCAGCTGCGACGTCCACATCCGCTTCACCTCGGCGGTCTCGTCGTCGTACCGCCGGATCGCCCCGCCGGCCACCGTTTGCCCGCCGTACCGCAACAACACGAACGCGCCACCGCGTTCACCGTGGAAGTCCGACGGCGGTACTTCGGTCAGCTGGGTGTTCTCGTTCGTCCGCCCGTACCGCGTGCTGTACTCGACGACGAGATCCGCCAGCAACGGCGCTGCCTCCGGGTCCTCCGGCCGTACCCGGACCGCCTCGACCGCTCCGAGCTGCAGCGGCACGCTCTCCACCACCGGCGCGCCCTCGACCGTTGCGAGAAACGCCTCGGTCACCTGGTACAGCGGTACCGACGCGGCCGGATCGAGCAGCAGCCCGCCGCCTTCATACACGTGGATGTGCGACGACAGTACGAACCACCCCTGCCCGATCGCGCCCGCGCCCAAGCTAGTCAGCACCGGCCGGAGCGCGTAGTCGATCACCAGCACGTGTGCCGGCGTACCACCCGTTGCCAACGGCAACACCGTCTTGCCCTTCAGTGCGTACTGCGGCAACAGGTCGAGGAACACCTTCAGTAGACCGGAGTACGCCGCCTTGTAGACCGGGGTCGTGACGACGACGGCATCGGCGGCCTCCAGTACCGCGACCGCGGCGGAAATCGCTGGATCGTCGGCCGCGCCGCGCAGCAGCGGCTCGGCCGGGAGGTCGCGGAGCACGATCGGCGTCACGGTGTGGCCGTGGCTGATCAGCCGTTTGGTGACGTGGTCGAGGACCGCGTCGGTGCGTGAGGAAAACGACGGACTGCTCGAAATCGTTGCGATGGTCGCCATAGGAAAGCTCGCTCCTACTTCTTCGGAAGGCCGGGGGGATTGATCAAGGACTTCGGGACGGCCTCGGCCTGCAGTCCCCACTTGGCCAGGACCTTCGCGTAGCTGCCGTCGGCGATCGCCGCGTTCAGCGCGTCGGCGAGCGGCTTGACCAGGCCGTTGTCCTTCTTCGTCGCGACCGCGACCAGACCCTGCACCGGGTAGCTGGACGAGACGGTGCCGACGATCTCGGTCTGGTGCTGGGTGGCCACGTGGTACGAGGCGTTCGGGTTCGGGCCGAGGTACAGGTCGATCCGCCCGGACTGCAGCGCGAGGTAGGTGTCGGCGGACTGCTGGTAGTACTTGATGATCACGGGTTTGCGGCCGGCCGCGACGTCCTGCTTGCTCCAGTCGGCGAGGATCGCCTCCTGCAGCGTTCCGGAGCCGACGGCAACGGTCTTGCCCGCGACGTCGGCCGGACCGGTGACCTTCAGGCCGGAGCCCTTCTTCGCCTCGAAGGCGTGCAGCCCGAGCCGGTACGACGCGAAGTCGTACTTCTCCTTGCGCAGCTCGGACACTCCGATGTTCGAGATTCCGACCTGGTACTTCCCGGAATCGAGCCCGAGGAACAGGTTCTCCCAGCTGGTCGTCTCGATCTCGGGTTTCAGCCCGAGCACGCTCGCGAGCAGGTAGGCGATGTCGATCTCGACACCGATCGGTGTCTTGTTGTCGTCGGCGGTGAAGCCCAGTGGCGGCTGCCCGCCACCGGCGGAACCGTTGCCGACCACCAGCGTCCCCGAGTCCCGCACGGCCGCCGGTAGCTCCGCCGCGATCGCGTCCACCTTCGCCGAGGTGACGTGCGTCTGCTTCGCCGAGGTGTCGAAGGCGACCTCGGAGGCCTTCGATGCCGACGTGGTCTGCGGATCAGCGCAGGCAGCGAGCAACAGCACACCGGCGGATACCAGCATCAGATGTTTTCTCATCAGTCGTCCTCAGCTCGTGATCGGCAGGCCGGGCGGGTTGATCTCGGACTTCGCGACCGCCTCGTTCGAGACGTTCCAGCGGGCCAGTACCTTGGCGTAGCTGCCGTCCGCGATCACCGCGTTCAGCGCCGCCTGGTAGGCCTTGACCAGCCCGTCGTCCTTCTTGGTGGTGGCCGCGATCAGTCCCTGCAGCGTCGGCCCGGCGCCGGAGAACTTTCCGATCGTTTCCGTGTCGCCCGACGTCTTGACGTGGTACGCGATCGACGGGTTCGGACCGAAGTACGCATCGATCCGCCCGGAGCTCAGCGCCAGGTACGTGTCGGTGTTCTTCTGGAAGTACCTGATCGTTGCCGCGGGCAACCCAGCCTTGATGTTCGCCTCGTTCCAGTCGACCAGGATCTTCTCCTGGTTCGTCCCGGAACCGACCGCGATCGTTTTCCCGGCGATGTCCTTGCCGCTGGTGACCCGCCAGCTGCCACCCTTCTTCGCCTCGAACGCGATGTCGTCCTTGCGGTACGTCGCGAAGTCGTACTTCTGCTTGCGCTTCTCAGTCACGGTGATGTTCGAGAATCCGACGTCGTACTTCTGCGAATCGAGACCGACGAACAGGTTCTCCCAGCTCGTCACCTCGATCTCCGGCTTCAGCCCGAGCGCGTCCGCGACCAGGTACGCAATGTCCACCTCGAGCCCGATCGGGGTCTTGTTGTCGTCGGCGTAGAAGCCGAGCGGCACACTGCCGCTGCCGAAGCCCGCACCGACGATCAACGTCCCGCGGTCGCGGACCTTGGCCGGCAACAGCGCGGCCGCGGCCTCGTTCTTGGCCGTCGTCACCCGGTTCTGGGAAGCCGACGTGTTCACACCGGTATCGGTGGTGGAGGAGGCGGTTGCCTGCGCGCCGCAGCCGGCCAGCGTCAGCAGTGCGAGGGAAAGGACGAGAAAGCGTTTCATCAGTCAGAGCACCTTCGAGATGAACGCGCGAGTGCGTTCGTGGACAGGGTTGTCGAGCACTTCGCGCGGCGGACCCGACTCGACGATCCGGCCGGCGTCGATGAAGACCACCGTGTCGGCGATCTCCCGGGCGAAACCGATCTCGTGGGTGACGACGACCATCGTCGCGCCGTCCCGGGCGAGTTCCTTGATCACGTCGAGGACCTCGCCGACGAGTTCCGGGTCGAGCGCACTGGTGGGCTCGTCGAACAACAGCACCTTCGGTTTCAGCGCCAGCGCCCGGGCGATCGCGACCCGCTGCTGCTGGCCGCCGGACAGTTGCCGCGGGTACGCGTCGGCCTTGTCAGCGACGCCAACCCGCTCCAGCAACTCCCGCGCGTACGTCTCGACCTCGGCGCGCTTGCGCCGCTGCGCCGACACCGGCGCCTCGACGACGTTCTCCAGCACGGTCAGGTGCGCGAACAGGTTGAACGTCTGGAACACGAACCCGACCTGCGAGCGCTGCCGGAGGATCTCCCGCTCGCGCAGTTCGTGCAGCTTGTCGCCGCGCCGCCGGTACCCGATCAGCTCGCCGTCGATCCGGACCAGCCCGCGATCCACCTTCTCCAGATGGTTGATCGCGCGCAGCAGCGTCGACTTCCCGGATCCGGACGGCCCGAGAATCACGGTCACGTCGCCGGCCGGTACCTCGAGGTCGATGCCCTTCAGGACTTCCAGATCCCCGAAGCTCTTGTGTACCCCTCGTACGTCGATCATCGCGTCGTACCTCTCGCGAACCGGCGTTCCACGTAGTACTGCACGATCGACAGCAGGGTGGTCAGGACGATGTACCAGACCGTCGCGACCATCAGCAGCGGTACGACCCGGCTGTTCCGGCCGTAGATGACCTGGACCTGGTAGAAGAGTTCCGGGATCGCCATCACCGACACGATCGACGTGCCCTTGAACAGGCTGATCACCTCGTTCGCACCGTTCGGCAGGATGGATCGCATCGCCTGCGGCAACACGATCCGGAAGAACTGCCGCAGTTTCGGGATCCCGAGCGCGGCGGCCGCCTCGGTCTGCCGGGCGTCCACGGAGATGATTCCGCCGCGGATGATCTCCGCGGCGTACGCGGCCTGGTGCAACGCCAGCCCGAGGACGGCGGCGCCGAGCGGACCGAACAGGTTGTTCGTACTGAAGTGCACGAACTCCGGCCCGAACGGGATGCCGAGGCTGAGTTCCTTGTACAGATAGGCGATGTTGAACCAGAACAGCAGCTGCACGATCAACGGGATCGAGCGGAACGCCCAGATGTAGCCCCAGGCAACTACTTGCAGGAACGGGCTGCTGGACAGGCGCATCGAGGCGAGGACCGCGCCGAGCACGAAGCCCAGCACCGTTCCGTAGACCGTCAGCTGCACGGTCACCCAGAGCGCGGAGAAGATCGTCCGGGTGGCGAAGAACTGGAAGAACGTCGGCCAGTCCCAGCCCGGGTTCGTGGCGAGTCCGTGCACGAACATCGCGAGCAGGACGAGGACGGCGGCGACACCGACCCAGCGCCACGGGTGCCGGCGGGCGACGACGGGCAGTTCGGATTCGGGTAGCAACGCGGTGACAGGCGGTCCGGTCGTACCGGACGCAGGCGTGACTGAAGTAGTGGACACGATGACTCCCTGGCGGTGGGCAGGCTTCGCGGGCCCTTCGGCGGCGAAGGGCAGCAGCGGGTGATGGGGCGGGGGTACGACGACTCAGGTCAGCGCAGACAGAGCGCGCTGGAGACCCGGAGCAGGTCGATGTGGAGGCGGTAGTACGGCGGCTTGCGCGTCATGCCCGTCCCCTCTCGTCGGTCGTGTCATTTCAGTATGAGACCGGCTTGAAAGAATAGTAAGTGGGTCGACAAACCTCTCAATATATGGACGGCTTATACCGGTTCGGAGGGGCTGCTCGGCGCCAAAGTTCGGGTGATCCGCGTCACGTCTTCAGCGCCGTTCCTTGCCGTCGCGATCACGCCTGAGCATCGACTGGGCGCCAAGCCGCACTCACGGAGCGTGGCCGATTTCGTGAAAGTTTTCGCAACCCTTGTTTGAGCCCGCCGTGATCTGATCGTTATGGTCATTCAGCGCCGGACCCCTCACCGGCGCAATTCCCCTCCCTGGAAGGTTTCCCGTGCCCACTCACCAAGACGCGCCGACCGCAGATCGGCAGGCGTCCAGTCGCCCGGCTGCCTCGCGCGGGGTGGCCAAGCACCGCTTCTCCCGTCGCGGCTTCACCCGCCGTAACCAGCTGATCGGTCTGACCGCCGCGCTGGCAGCCGCCGCCGGCACCGTCGGTGTCTCCGCGGCCGCCTCCGGCTCGCCTGCCGCCCCGAACACCAGCACCGGCCTGAGCCCTGCCCAGGCCGACGCGCTGATCGCGGCCCGCGTCGACCGGCGCGATCTCGGCTCCCGGGACGCGTCCCGGATCGACGTATCGCTCGACGACGCGCAGAAGGCGGCGGCTGCGACCGCCGCGCGGCAGCGCGCCGAGAAGCTCGCGGCGAACGCGACCCTGACGCAGCGCCGGGCGCTTGCCCTGGCCGCCACCAAGGCCGCCGCCGCGAAGAAGGCCGCCGACAGCGCCAAGGCCCTCGCCGCCGCGAAGGCCGAGGCGGCTGCCAAGGCCGCCGCGATCGCCAAGCAGGCCGCGATCGCGAAAGCGGCCGCCGCGCCGAAGATCGTGCTGCCGACCACCGGTTACCACCTGACCGCCCGCTTCAACCAGGCCGGCGGGCGCTGGGCGCACAACCACACCGGCCTCGACTTCGCGGCCCCGATGGGTACGCCGGTCCTCTCGGTGATGGCCGGCGAGGTCATCCAGGCCGACTGGGAAGGCGCGTACGGCCGCCAGGTGAAGGTCCGGCACGCCGACGGCACGGTCACGTCGTACAGCCACATGTCCGAGTTCGACGTCTCGGTCGGCGACACGGTCCAGGCCGGCACCATGGTCGGCCGCATCGGCATGACCGGCAACACCACCGGCCCCCACGTCCACTTCGAGGTCCTCCCCGGCGGCGGCGCCCCCATCGACCCCGAACCCTGGCTCCGCGAACACGGCCTCAACCCGTAAGGCCCAGGCGTCAGCGAACCGTCAGCTTGAACGCGCGGCTCGTGGTGGGCTGGATCGGCAGACCGTTGACGGTCATCGTCGGTACCACGATCCGCCACGACCGCGTCGTCCCACGGCCCGCGGCCTTGAAGACGAACGCACCCCTGCCCTTCGTCAGCGAGATGTACGCCGCGTGGCGCCAGACCTTGCCGTCGTACCACTGGAGGTCGGCCTTCACCGTCCCGGCCGGCTGAACGCTGACCGAGGCGGTGACCTGCTGACCGACCTGTGCGACCGAAGTGTTGAAACCCGCAGTGACGAGCTTGGCCAGTACGGCGGTGTACCGCGCCGACGTGGAGATTGCCGGCGCGACCGTCAGCTCGCGGCCCTCGAGGTGTGACCAGGCCGGAACGTAGAGGCGGTACTGACTTCCGCCGTACACCCGGAAACTGGTCGAGAACCGCAGTTGCTGACTCGTGTACCGGCCGATCGTCTTCCAGGGACGGTCGGCGTCCGGCCGGGACTGCAACTGGATCTGGATGCCCGGGTTGGCGACGAACGGGTTCGACGGATCCGGACAGTTCACCGTCGGGTTCACGCAGAGGCGCACGCCGGCGAGGCCCGTGAGCTGAACGCTGTCCGCGTAGACCCCGGCGGCCGGCATCGTCAGTCCGGCGGTCATCGCGCTGAAGACAACGCTGGATGCGCCCGTGTAACCACCCCTCAGACTCCATTCGTTCTCGGTCATGAGTCGCACCGGGTATGGGCGCGGATGTGGCGGCAAGGTCGTCGAGGTGGTGCCTGCCGGCAGCTGGAACCCCTGTCCGGCGGCGCTCGGTGTGCTGTCGATGACCACGTCGACGATCTCGTTCGTGGACGGCAGGTCCAGTGGATCGCCAGGGGTGGTGTCGGCAGGTACGTCGCTCAGCGACCAGTCGAGTTTGAGCGATCCGTCCGCGAGTGGCGTCGCCGCCGTGAAGGTCGGCACCGGGGCACCGATGGTGTCGAACCACGGTGAGACCACCGGCGCGCTCTCGGCACCCGCTGCGTCCACGGACACCACACTGATCCGGACGACCCGGTCGACGGCCGCGAGCGCGACGCCGGATCGGATGTACTCGTTGGGCAGGTCTGCCCTCCAGGTCACCAGCTTGCTGACGCCGCCGCCCTGGTACTCGACGCGCACTATGTTGGCCTCGCCACCGTCGGTCCAGGCGATCTTGACCTTGTGGTTGTCGGTGACCCAGCTGAGTTGCAGATCTGTCGGCGCCTCGGGGGATGCGGCCGCCGCGGGAAGCTGGGTTGCCCCGAGCAGCAAAGCCGCGGCTGCGACGACACCGATTGTTTGACGCATGGCTGGTGACCCCCAGGAATTGGAATGCCTGGCGATCCACCCCAGCCGCCAGTACGTCGGCACAAGTTAGCGCATTCGGGCGCTGCCGAGAAGCATGGCTGCAGCTTGTTGCAGTCAGAGGAACTTCGCCATGTCGAGGGCGTCTACCGGGGCGCCCTCGATGACGAACTCGGCGGTGTGGATGCCTTCCACGACGTAGCCGTGGCGTTCGTACAGGCTGCGGGCCGGGGCGTTGACGCCGTGGACATGCAGGGTGATCTTGCGGGCGCCGCGGCGGCGGGCCTCGTCGGTGGTGGCGATCATCAGCGCGTTGGCGACGCCGAGGCGGCGGGCCTTCGGGGCGACCGCGAGGCCGTTGATCGCGAGTACGCCGGCGCCCTCGGGAAACGGGTACTTGTCCTGCAGCCGGAGGTATCCGACCACCTTCCCGTCGTACTCCGCGACGAGGTGCGCGTCCGGCCCGCTGCGAGTGAAGAACGTGTCCTGCAGCGTCTCGCTGTACGACGGGAACCCGGACGTCGCGTCCCACGCCACCCGTTCGATCGCGAGCAGCGCCGCGTCATCCTCCTCGACAGCCCGTCGTACGGTCACCCGCTGGTCTTCTGCACTCACCTCCCCATCCTCACCCGCCGACCGGGCCAACTGTCTGCGGCGTCGGCGATGCTGTGGGGATGGAGTACGTCTTCCGAGTGCCGCGACCACCACTGGACGCGCTGATCGACGACCTCTACTACTTGGAGGGTTCGCCGCCGTACGCCCGGCTGACGCTGCCGCCCGCGCCGGCGGCGCTACTCATCGTCAACCTCGGGGCGCCGTTCCGCATCCGCACCGGCACCGAGACGGCCGAGTACGCCGACGGTTGCGTGGTCACCATGCCGACCCGGGCGTATCAGTTCAGCTACCCGATCCGGACCCGGTCCGTCGGAGTGCACCTCAAGCCGTGGGGGCTCGCGCCGTTCTTGCCGATGCCCGCGGCCGAACTGTGTGACCGGCCGTTGACGATAGAACAGGTGTGGGGCCGGGCCGCCAGCGCTGAGCTGCGGGACCGGCTCGCCACGCTCGACCGGCCGCACGAGATGCTGACGCTACTCGAGGCGGAGCTGATACGACGGCTGTCAGAGACCACCGGCCTCGGGCTGGTCCGCCACACGAGCAGCCTCATCGCGGCGACCAGCGGGGCGGTGGCGATCGGCGACCTGAGTGTGGCAGCCGGCGTCAGCAGCACTCATCTCGCGCAGCGGTTCAAGGAGCTGATCGGCGTCACGCCGAAGCGGCTCGCCCGCACCTACCGCTTCACCGCAACCGTGTTCGCGATCAACCCGGGCGGACCGGTCGACTGGGGCGAGCTCGCGGCCGGCGCGGGGTACTTCGACCAGGCTCATTTCGGCCACGAGTTCCGGGCCTTCACCGGGCTGACGCCGAGCCGGTACGTCGAAGTACGTCGCCGATTCCTGCGCGAACATCCCGGCAACGCGTTGGACGGCTGGCCGCTGCCGGCCGATTGATTTCTTACAAGAACGCCCGCCCGCGAGCCGCTAACTTGAGGCAACCCCGAAGTAGAGGAGAGCCCCGTGGGCAAGGTGGTTATGTACAGCTCGGTGTCGGTCGACGGCTTCATCGCGGATCAGGACGATCAGCCGGGGCCGTTGTTCGACTGGCTCTCCAGCGGTGATGTCCCGTTGGACGCGAGCGGCGCACTCACGGTGTCTCAGGTGTCGTACGACTACACGCGGGCGTACTGGGACCAGATCGGGGTGACAGTCGTCGGCCGCCATGTCTTCGACATCACGGACGGTTGGGACGGGAAGCCTCCCGGCGGGATCGACCACGTGGTCGTCGTGACGCACCGGCCGGCGCCCGACGGCTGGGATCCCTCGGCGCCGTTTCACTTCGTCGATGGCATCGAGGCAGCGATAGCCCAGGCGCAGCAGCTTGCAGGCGAGCGTCTCGTCGAGGTCGCGGCCGGTGATGTCGGCGGGCAAGTGCTCGCCGCGGGCTTGGTCGACGAGGTGCGGATGGACGTTGTACCCGTCGTGTTCGGATCCGGAAAACACTACTTCGGATCGACCGCTGCGCAGCACCTGTTGGAGGATCCTGATGTGCTGCAGGGACAACGGGTGCTGCACATGCGCTACCGCACCCGCCGCTGACCGTATCGAAAATGTATAGGAAACGGGAGACGGCCGGGCAACATCGGTTCCGATGCACTGGTGGGCATGGTCACCAGTCGCATCCTCGCCGGCTTCGCGATGGTTGCCGTCGTCATCGGTCTTGCCGTGACCGCTTGTACGACGGGCGCGGCCCGGAGCGAGCCGCCGTCCACGCACAGCGCGCCTTCGAAGACCACCTCGACGTCAGCAGTCCCTACCCACAAGGGCCCGCCGAACGCGGAGGACGGCGTACTGCCTGACCACACGTCCGCGTACGACACCGATCTACCTGGCATCGCGAAGCTCGATCCCGCGCTGCGCAAAGCGGTTCAGGAGGCCGAGACCGCGATGCGGGCGGACGGCATTCGGATGCAGGTCACCACCGGATGGCGGAGCAAGAAGTACCAGGAAGAGCTGCTGGAGAAGGCGATCCTGAGGTACGGCAGCCGGAAGAAAGCGCTCGAGTACGTCGCCGAGCCGAACGAGTCGCACCACGTCACCGGGCACGCGGTCGACATCGGCCCGGCCGCCGCCGACCACTGGCTGGAGCGCAAGGGCAACCGCTACGGTCTGTGCCGCACGTACACCAACGAGATCTGGCACTTCGAGCTCGTCACCACACCCGGCGGCAGCTGCCCGCCGATGATCGACCCGACGCGCTAGCGCGGTTCCTCCGGCGGATCCGGGAGCTGGGCGAGCGGGCGCTGGGACCAGGCGACATCGTGCCAGCTGTCGTGCTTCCAGCCGATGTTGCGATAGATGCCGATCGGTTCGAAGCCGAGCGACTTGTGCAGGGCTTCGCTGGCCGGGTTCGGCAGCGTCACACCGGCGACGGCCGTGCGGTAGCCGCGGGCGACCAGGCGCTCGAAGAGTGCGTCGTACAACCGGCGGCCGGCACCGGTGCGGTGATGGGTGGGGCTGACGTAGACGCTGACCTCACAGGACCAGCGGTACGCCGGGCGCGGTTTCATCGGGCCGCCGTACGCGTACCCGACGACCTGGCCGTCGTCCTCCAGGACCAGCCAGGCGTGGGTGGCGACCGCCTTCGCGATGCGCTCGGCCATCTCGGCGGCCGTCGGTGGCTCGAGCTCGAAGGTGATCGCCGTACCGGTGACATAAGGCGCGTAGATCGCCGCGCAGGCCTCGGCGTCCGCGGCCGAGGCGTCTCTGATCTGAACCATGGCACGATAGTAGCCACAACTGACGCTATAGTGGCAACGTGATTGACGATCTTTCTCGCTCCCTGGCCACTACGGTGCAGCAGGCCCGGGTCGCGCAGGACCTGTCCGTGAACGCGCTGGCGGAACGGTCCGGGGTGTCCCGCGCGATGATCGGCAAGATCGAGCGGGGCGAGGCGCAGCCCACCGCCGTACTGCTCGGAAAACTGTCCGGCGCGCTCGGTATGACGCTTTCCGAACTCGTCGCCCGGGCGGAGAACACCGGTGACCTGCTCCGCCGGGCCGCCGACCAGCCGGTCTGGACGGACCCGGTCACCGGCTACCACCGCCGTGCGGTGTCCCCGGTGACCGACGGGCCACTGGAGTTGGTGGAGGTGGAGTTGCCGCCCGGCGCATCGGTCTCGTACCCGGCCGACGCGTACATCTTCAAGTACCAGCAACTCTGGATCCTCGACGGAAACCTCCGTTTTCA
Source organism: Kribbella jejuensis (assembly GCF_006715085.1). Lineage (NCBI taxonomy): Bacteria > Bacillati > Actinomycetota > Actinomycetes > Propionibacteriales > Kribbellaceae > Kribbella > Kribbella jejuensis. Next base: position 2,247,392 of record NZ_VFMM01000001.1, read on the forward strand.
CGAGGGTTCCCAGGTCCACGAACTCCACGCCGGCGACTGTCTGCAACTCGGTCCGCCGTCGGCGACAACGTTCCACAATCCTGGTACGACGGCCTGCCGCTACCTGGTCGCGCTGGTCAAAGGCCGCGCCTGAAACCACCGCGCGAGCGCGTCCCGCAGCCCGTCCCGCTCGGCAGCTCCGTCCTGCTCGGCGGCCCAGGCGACATACCCGTCCGGCCGGATCAGCAACGCGATCGGCCGTTCGCCGCGCCCCGTGACGACCTCGATTTGTTCCGGAACAGGTGTCCCGGCGAACAGACCGCCAGGGGTGAGGTCGACGAGCAACGGACGGCCGGACCGCATCAGCTCAGCCAACCGCGCGGAGTCGACCAGCAGGTCCGGAGCCCAGCGACCCACCAGTGGATGCGCGCCCGCGGCATACCGGATGTCGGCACCGGACATCAGGTCCGCGATCCGCTGGACGTTGCCGGAATCCTGCAGAAACTCGCCGAACAATTGCCGCAGCGCGGTCACGTCGTTGCCCGGAGCAATCAATGCGGACTGCGCCTGGGTGTGCATCAGCACCCGTTCGGCGACCGGCCGGCGCTCGGCCTCGTATGTGTCGAGCAGCCCCGGCGGCGCCCAGCCCTGCACCTCGGCCGCCACCTTCCACGCCAGGTTGACCGCGTCCTGCAGCCCGAGGTTGAGACCCTGGCCGCCGATCGCGGAATGCACGTGCGCGGCGTCGCCGACCAGCAGCACGCGTCCGGAACGGAAACTCGAAGCCAGCCGGCTGTTTCCGCCGACAAGTCGCCGGAGCTGCCGGACGCCGTCACCCGTTGGCTCGGCCAACGGAAGGTGCACCCCGAGCACCCGGTCGACACTGTCCTGCAGCTCCTGGAACGTCATCTCGCCGTCCGGCGGCACGTCCCACTCGACCGTACTCACGGCAGGCAGCCGGCCCGGGAACGGCGCCCAGACGAACATGCCGCGCTCCGTGCGCTGATGCAGGAACGGCGGCACCGCGCCGTACCCCGGAAGGTGCAGCAGGCCGCCCCGGACGTACTCCGCCGGCACCTCGGCGCTTCCGGTCCGCGACACCGTCGAGTCGTTGGTGACACCGGGAAAATCGATGCCGGCCAGTTTGCGGGTCAGGCTGTGCCCGCCGTCGGCGCCGATCAGGTACCGGGTGCGCAGCCGGTACTCGCCGTCCGGTCCGGACAGTGTGACCGTCACGCCGTCCGCGTCCTGCGTGAACCCGATCAGCTCGTGCCCGCGCCGGAGCTCCGCGCCGAGCTCGAGCGCCCGCTCCTGCAGGACCTCCTCGATCCGTGCCTGCGGAACCGGCAGCAGGTAGAGCGGGTTCTCCTCGAGTAGATCGAGCTGCAGCGGCATCGCACCGAAGACGAAGCCCGGTGCGGGTTGCGGTGCACCCGGCGTACCGCTCAATCGTTCGTACAATCCGCGCCGGTCGAGCATCCTCACGACCTGGCCGACCAGACCGTTGGCCCGCGGCACCGTGCTGCGTTCCGGGAGCTTCTCGAGCACGATCGGCCGCACTCCGGCCAGCCGCAGTTCGCTCGCCAGCATCAATCCGTTCGGCCCGGCACCCGCAATGACGACATCTGTATCCATGACACCCTCCAAGTGGGCATGACTGACCACCCCGGCGACGGGCCAGGGGCAAATAATCGGGTTGGTTGTTAGGGGACCGGCAGCCCGGCTTCGATCTGGTCGAGTGCCGACGAGAGCAGCTCGGCGACCGATCGCGGTGGATCGGCCCGCATCCATTCGGCCGTCACGACCGACCGGGCGGCGCCGATCACTTCGGCGACCAGCCGCGGGTACATCCCGGACGTCCCGGTGCGCTCGGCGACGGCGGCGGCGAGCTCGTCGGCGGCCCGGGCGTACGCGCGCACGATCGCGCCCTGTAGTGCGGGCTCGGTCATCATCAACCGGATGCCCGCGATCCACTTGTCGTCCGGCGGCCGCCGCTCGGCGTGGCCCTCCTCGCCGAGGGCGAAGTGCTTCTCGACCGCCGCGCGGATCGCCACCCACAACGGCTCCTCCGCCGGACGGGCCCGGAGCTCCTCGGCGATCCGCAGGCTGCGATCCACCTCGCGCGCGGCGATCGCGTCCGCCTTGCTGTCGAAGTAGTTGCGGAACGTCCGCAGCGAGACCCCGGCTTCGGCGGCGATGTCCTCGATCCGCACGTTGCCGTACCCGCGCTCGACGGCGAGCCGGACCGCCGCCCAGCTCAACGCGATCCGCGTCTCCTGCTTCTTCCGCTCCCGCAACCCATCGGCCATGTCCCGACCGTAGCCGAACTTGCCTAAAAAGCAAAGATGCCTTTTAGGCAAATTTCCTCCAGGTGGGCAGGCCGCGCGGCCGGCCGTGGTTGGGTAAGCACATGACGGTGTCCCCGCTGGTCTGGGTGCTGACGCTGCTGGCGATCGCCGGCCTGCTGTTGTTCGACTACTTCTTCCACGTCCGCTCGGCACACGTGCCGACGCTGCGCGAGGCCGCGGTCTGGTCCGCGGTGTACGTCGGGATCGCGATCCTGTTCGGGCTCGGGACGCTGGTCCTCGGCGGGACCCAGATGGGCTCGGAGTACTTCGCCGGGTACATCACCGAGAAGGCGCTGTCGGTCGACAACCTGTTCGTGTTCCTGATCATCATGACCGGCTTCCGGGTGCCCCGGGAGAACCAGCAGAAGGTGCTGCTGGTCGGAATCGTGGTCAGCCTGATCGCCCGGGCCGCGTTCATCTTCGTCGGATCCGCGTTGCTGCACACGTTTTCCTGGGTGTTCTACCTGTTCGGGATCGCGCTGCTGCTGACCGCGGGCAACATGCTCAAGCCGGAGACCGAGGAGTCGCATCAGGCGCAGAACGTGGTCGTCCGGCTGGCCCGCCGGCTGTTCCGCACCTCGGAGGACTACGACGGCGACCGGCTGACGACCCGGGTCGACGGGCGCCGGATGCTGACCCCGATGTTGCTGGTGATGGTCGCGATCGGCGCCACCGACCTGATGTTCGCGCTGGACTCGATCCCGGCGATCTTCGGCCTGACCCAGAACGTGTACGTCGTGTTCACCGCGACCGCGTTCAGCCTGCTCGGTCTGCGGCAACTGTTCTTCCTGCTCGACGGACTGCTCGACCGGCTGATCTACCTCTCGTTCGGGCTGGCCGCGATCCTGGTCTTCATCGGCGCGAAGCTGATCCTGCACGCGCTGCACGAGAACAACCTGCCGTTCGTGAACGGCGGCGACCACGTCGAGGTCGCCGAGATCAGTACCGGACTCTCGCTCGCGGTGATCCTGGTCGTCCTGCTGATCACGATCTTCGCCTCGTTGTTCAGCACCCGCGGGCGGACCCAGACCGCGATGGCGCACATCCGCCGGGACGCCACGGCGTACCTCGACCCCGAATACACCGACGACCCGGCGGAGCGGGAGCGCGTCTTCCAGCGGCTACTGCGGGCCCGCGACCACATCACCGCCCTCGGCCCGAAGGCCAAGCAGCACGTGCTGAACGAGGAGGAACTGATGGCCCTCTGCCGCCAGGTCGGCGAGGCCCACGCCACCGCCCACGCCGACCATGTGATCCGCCCCAGCCTCTGAGGACCTAGCCTTTGACAGCTCCCGACGCGAGCCCGGAGACATAGAACCGCTGCAGGCCGACGTACAGCACCACGCACGGGATCATCGCGATCACCGATCCGGCCACCAGCGAGCCGAAGTTGATCTCGCCGTACGCCCCGGCCTGTACGTTCACCAGCGCGACCGGCAGCGTGTACAGCTTCTCCTTGGTCAGGAACGTCAGCGCCCCGAGGAACTCGGTCCACGCCGCGAGGAACGCGTACAGCGCGACGGTCGCGGCGCCCGGCGTGATCAACGGACGGAGCACCGAGCCGAGCATCCGCAACGTCCCGCAGCCGTCGACGTGCGCGGAGTCCTCGAGCTCCACGGGTACCGAGGAGAACGAGTTCCGCATCACGAAGACGCCGAACGGCAGGTTCACCGTGGTGTAGAACAGCACCAGCCCGAGCGGGCTGTCCGTCAGCCGCAGGACGTTCAGCTCCAGGTACAGCGGCGTCAGGATCGCCTGGAACGGGATCATCATCGAGACCACCACGAGCGCGAACAGCAGCGGCCCGGTGCGGAACCGGAACCGCGCGAACCCGTAGCCGGCAAGGGTGGCCAGCAACGTCGTCAGTACGGCGGTGCTCAAGGCGACGATCAGACTGTTGCCGACGGCCCGGATCAGGTTCCCGGGTCCCTCGATCAGCGTCCGGAAGTTGTCCCAGGTGAGGTGGAAGAAGGTCGAGGCGTTCGGCGCCGCGACGATCACGTCGTTCGGCTGCACCGACCGGAACAGTGCCCACAGCAACGGTACGGCGAAGACCAGGAACGCCCCACCACCACCGATCAGGTAAAACGTGTTCTTGAGTCGCATCGTCAGTCCTTCTCCCGGAGCAGGCGGAACTGGGCCGCGGTGACCAGGCCGACCACGATCACCAGCACGATCGACAGCGCGGTCGCGGCGCCGAGCTGCAGCTGGACGAACGCACGGTTGTAGATGTACTGGACGACCGTCGTGGTGTCCGTCCCGGGGCCGCCGCGGGTGAGGATGTAGAACTGCGAGAACGCGAGCAGCGAACCGATGACCGAGATGATCACCGCCATCGCGATCGTCCGGCGCAGGATCGGGATGGTGATCTCGCGTTCCTGCTTCCACCAGCCGGCCCCGTCCAGCTCGGCGGATTCGTAGAACTCCCGCGGGATGGCCTGCATACCGGCCATCAGCAGCATCATCGTCAGCCCGCTGACCGCCCACACGACGAGGACGCAGATCAGTCCGGTGGCGAGCGGCCCGCTCACCAGCCAGGCGGTCGAGCCGTCGGTGATGCCGAGGGCCTTGAGGACGATGTTGATGATTCCGCTGTCCGGTTGCGCCTCCAGGACCGTGACGAAGCTCAGCGTGGACAGCCCGACCACGAACGGCAGGAAGAACACCGTCCGCAACATCGTCGACCCCCGGCGTTTCCGCCGGACCAGCACCGCGAGCGCGTAGCCGAGCACCAGGATCGGCCCGGTCACGATGACCGTGTAGAGCAGCGTGTAGAGGACGGACTTGGCGAACGCCGCGTCGGAGACGATCGCGGTGTAGTTCTTCAGCCCGCTGAACTTCACCGTGCCGATCAACGGCCAGTTCGTCAGCGAGATCACCAGCGCGAACACCAGCGGCACCAGGACGAAGACGCCGACGAACAGTACGGCGGGCGTGACCAGCAGCAGCCCGGTCCGGGAGGGGTGCGTGAGCGAGCCGCGGCCGATCCGGCGCGGCGGGGACCCGGCGTTCTTCGCGAGCCGGGTCCGCACTTCGAGGCCGGTACTCATGCCTGCCCCTGGCGGAGAATGCGGTCGTAGTTCTGTTGGGCTTCCTTCATGGCGGCCTCCAGCTCGCCGTCGAACACTGCGCGGCGGAACATCTGCAGCCACGGCCCGTCCGGCTGGTTGTAGAGGAGGTTGTAGGACAGCGTTGTCGGCGCGTACCCGTGCTGAATCTGCTCCAGCGGCAGCGTCGCCAATGGGTATTTCTTCGCAAACTCCGCGGTCCGCGCGTCCGACCGGACCGGCGTGTAACCGCCGGCCGGCAGATCGATCTGCTGCGGCAGGTCGAGCGCGAACCGGACGAACTCCCAAGCACCGGAGGCGTTGCGCGCACCGCGCGGGATGCACATGTTGTCGCCGCCGTCGAAGAACGCCGAGCCCCCGTCGGGCCCGGACAGCAGCCGGGGCGTCACCTTCCGGTGGAACGCCGGATCCGAGGCGGAAACGACCACGCTGTAGTTGGACGGAAAGATTCCGATCTTCCCGGCGCGGAAATCGCTGCCCCATCGCGAGGCGTCGTCGGAGAAGTTCGCCCGCGGCACGAGTCCCTCGACCCACAGCTGCCGGTGCAGCTCGAGCATCTGCCGGACGACGTCGTTGCCGACGATGTGCCCGGACTGACTGCCGACCGGCCCTTGGATCAGATCCGTGTCCGCGGCCCAGACCATCGGCTGGACCACGAACCCGAGCGCACCCGGACTGTTCGCCGGGAAGCTCCAGGCATAGATGTCGTCGCCGAGTTTGCGGAGTTTCCGCGCCGCGGCGAGCAGGTTGTCGAAGGACTTGATCGCCTCGTCCGGATCGACGTCCGCCCGGTCGCACAGCTCGGTGTTGAACCAGAACATCGAGTTGTCCGCCAGGTACGGAACGCCGTACACGCGCTTGTCCTTGGTCGCCAGCCGGAGGTGACCCGGACTGAGCCGGTCCCGGAAATCCAGCGCGGCCAGCGGTTCGGTCAGGTCGGTGAACGCGTCGCGGTAGATGAACAGCATCGAGTTGATGTCGTCGATGTCGACCAGGTCCGGCACACTGCGGCCGCGGATCGCGGTCGCCAGCTTGGTCACGTACTGCGCGTCCAGCACCGGTGTCAGCTCGACGGTGAGCCGGTCCTGGGACGCGTTGAACTTCTTCACCAGGTCGGTCAGACCGCTCTGCGTCGCCGCCCGGCACCAGACCTGCACGGTGCCGGTCGCGTCCTGCCCGAAACCCGCCGCCTGGACGTCGGGTTCGGGCAGCACCGAACTGCAGCTGGACGCGAAGCCGGCCGTGGTCACCGCGGCTCCGAGGCCGAGAAACTTCCGCCGGGTGAGCATCCCTAGACCCGCGGCAGCCAGACGCGCATGGCACCGATCTCCCGGTTGGCCCACGCGTAGTACGGCACCGCCACCACCTCGACCTCCTCGCCGACGGAGTCACCCGCCTCAGGCACGAACGACCAACCCGGCCGATGGCCCGTTCCGGCACGTCCCTGGGCTCTCAGTACGGTCACGCCGTCCAGCAGCTCCGAGGCTTCCGCGATAGGGGCTCCGGGCAACAGATGCAGGTCGTCGACGTTCGCCGCGTTGTCCTCCTGCTCCACGGCGTACACCAGCGGACCGCGTTCCAGTGCGACACACCCCCGCACAGCGTCGATCCGCGGGTCGGCGCCCACGACGCGCGGAGTCAGCGGCAGGACCAGTTCGATCTCGGTCCCCTCCGCTCGGGCATAGCCACCCGCGTCCACGCGATGTCCGTTGACGGTCGCACCGTCGGCCCACCCCGGAATGCGGAGTTCGACAGCGGTCGGCGCAGACGCCGTGATGTGGACGGTGCCGTCCCACGGGTACGCCGTCTCCACCGTCAGCTCCACGTCACCGGACTTGATCACGCCGTCGGCGTACTGGTGGAGCTGGATCGCGTCGTCGGTGCTCGTGGCCAGGTAGGTGTCGAGGCTGGCGAGCGTACGCATGATGTTCGGCGGGCAGCACGCGCAGTCGAACCAGCCGCGCCGCCCGTGCGCCGGGCTCCGGCCGTTGTCGGCGTGCGCCGCGCCGCGCAACTGCAGCGGGTTGACGTAGAAGTATTCCGTTCCGGACAGCGAGACCCCGGCCAGGAAGCCGTTGTACAGCATCCGCTCGATGGCATCGCCGTACTTCGCCTCACCGGTCGCCAGCAGCATCCGCCAGGCCCATTGGATGCCACCGATCGCGGCACAGGTTTCGGCGTACGCGCGGTCCGCCGGCAACTCGTACTCGTCGCCGAAGGCCTCGCCCTCCCAGCGTGCACCCAGCCCGCCGGTGATGTACGTCTTGGTGGACCACATGTGGTCGAATTGCACCTTCAGCGCGTCGAGCAGCGCGGTGTCGTCGGTTTCCAGCGCGACATCGGCGGCGCCGGCGGCCAGGTAGACCGCACGGACCGAGTGCCCCTCGACCGTGGTCGCCTCGCGGACCGGGACGCGGTCGGAGAAGTACGCCGGCGCGTGCCCGTGCCGCTCGATGATCCCGTGCCCGCGGGCGTCGACGAACCACTTCGCGAGCTCCAGGTACGTCTCCGTACCGGTTTCCCGGTACAGCTCGACGAGCGCCATCTCGATCACCGGATGGCCGTCGATGTCGACCGTCTTCCCGTCGCCGAAGGTCGCGTACAGATGGTCGGCGAGCTTGATCGCCACGTCGAGCAGCTCGCGCTCACCGGTACAGCGGACGGTCGCGACGGCGGCCTGGATCAGGTGGCCGGCGCAGTAGTGCTCGTGGCTCCAGACGAGTTGCTGGTAGCGGCCCTCGTCGCCGTACCGGAGCTGGACGACCGAGTCGAGGTAGCCGTCCTCGCGCTGCGCGGCCGCGACCACCGCGGTCAACTCGCGGATCCGCCGCAGCAGGTCGTCGTCGGGGTTGCGGCCGTACTCCCAGGCGGCAGCCTCGAGCCACTTGTAGACGTCGGAATCGGCGAACACCGGGCCGATCGCCTCGCCTTCGCCGATCCCGGCGGTGAGCCGGAGGTTGTGCAGGTTGCCGGCCTTCTCCAGCTGGTCCTGGCCGCTGGGAATCGCGGCGGCGCCGTTCCGCGCCTGCCGGGGGGCCCAGAAACCGCCGGTGATGCTGACCTGACCGAGTCCGAGGGGGTGCCGGCGGCCCTTGGTGGTGGCGGCCGGGCTGCGAGAGGTCATAGGGCGCTGTCTCCTGAGTTTAGGAAAATACGGCACACGTTTTCCTAAACGAAGGTAAGGACCAGCGAGCTCCAGGTCAAGCCCTACTTCGGGCCCCTGGACAACTTCCGAGCCGACCGAGCTGCTCTTCGCGGAAATTATGGAAAGGAGTTGCCTCGCAACTGCATCGAGCCGCTTCTCGTAAGGTGAGGCCGTGCAACGGATCTCGTCGCGGAATGCCCGGTTCCAGGTGTGGCAGGCCTCGCTGACCAACCGGACCAAGCGGCAGCGGTCCGGCGAGTTCCTGGTCCAGGGCGTCCGGCCGATTTCGGTTGCCGTGGACAACGGTTGGCCGGTGCGGACGGTGATTCAGGATGCCTCGCGGCCGTTGTCCCGCTGGGCATCGGAGCTGCTGCGGCGGCTGCCGCACGTCGAGCGGGTGGCGATGGCGCCCGAACTGCTCGCCGAGCTCGGCGAGAAGGAGGACCCGGAGCTGATCGCCGTCCTCGAGCTGCCGCCCGACGACCTGGATCGCATCCCGGTGGGACCGGACTTTCTCGGTGTGGTGTTCGACCGGCCGACCGGGCCCGGGAACATCGGGTCGATCATCCGGTCCGCCGACGCGTTCGGCGCCGACGGGGTGATCGTGACCGGGCATGCCGCCGATGTCTACGACCCGAAGGCGGTCCGCGCGACGACCGGGTCGCTGTTCGCGGTCCCCGCGGTCCGGATGCCGTCACATCGCGAGGTGCTCGAGTGGGTACGCCGTACGCCGGTCGTCGTGGTCGGTACCGACGAGCACGGGTCGACGAACATCTACGACTTCGACTTCACCCAGCCCGTCCTGCTGCTGATCGGCAACGAGACGGCCGGACTGAGTACGGCGTGGAAGGAAGCGGCCGATCACCTGGTGCGGATCCCGATCACCGGATCGGCCAGCTCCCTCAACGCCGCGAACGCGGCAACCGCCGCCTTGTACGAGATCTCGCGGCAGCGGTCACGCCGTGCAGAGTAGTTCGCCGTGCAGGATCGAGATGAACGCGTCCGGTGTTTCCGTCCAGGTCCGCCAGGCTCGGGAGATCGCTTCGAGCGTTTCATCCGGTACGCCGGACGCGCGGGCCTGATCCGCGAGCGCTGACTTGAGGATCCGATCCGCCCACATCCCGCCCCAGAAAGCGCGATCCTCCGGATTCGTGAACGACCAGGTCGACGTGGTGACGTCCGCCTGCTCGAAGCCCGCGGCTTGCGCCCACGACAGCAGCCGGCGCCCGGCGTCCGGGTCGCCCTTGTTGGCGCGGGCCATCCGCTGGTAGAGGTCCATCCACTCGGTCAGCTCCGGTAGCTCCGGATACCAGACGAAGCCGTGGTAATCGGAGTCACGGGCCGCGACGATCCCGCCCGGCTTGCAGACTCGGCGCATCTCGCGCAGCGCCTGGACGGGATCGGCGACGTGCTGCAGCACCTGGTGTGCGTGGACGACGTCGTACGTGTCGTCGGGCAGGTCCAGCGCGTGGACGTCACCGACCACGAACTCGACATCGGCCGTCTCGTTCTCGAAGGCCTTCCGGGTGATGTCCAGCGCGGCGGCATCGGCCTCGAGCGCGGTCGTCCGGCCGGGTGCGACCAGGCGGGCGAGGTCGGCGGTGATGGTCCCGGGACCGGCGCCGACGTCGAGCAGCGACATTCCCGGCCGCAGGTGCGGCAGCAGGTATCCAGCCGAGTTCTCCGCGGTCCGCCAGCGGTGCGACCGCAGCACCGACTCGTGATGGCCGTGTGTGTACACGTTGTTCATCCAAGGCTCCTTTGCCCTCGCCGACATTTCCACGCTAGCGCAGAGTCTTGCTGAATGAGACATATTGTCTCGCTATATGGGCGGAGGGACATGACCGAATATGGCCAGACCGGGGGCGGACAACGCGCGAACCTTGACGTACTGCGAAACCGTCAAGGAGGAAAGTGATGCTGGCAAAGGTGTTTCCGATCAAGCTGAAGGACGGCAACCAGGCCGCCGCGGAGGCGATCGTGCAGGAGTTCGGGCCGCGCGGACCGGGCGCCGAGGAGGGGACGCTGTCGTTTCGGGTGTACCGCGACGCGGCGACGCCCGACTACCTGTTGTTCGTCGAGCACTTCGCGGACCAGGCGGCGTACGACGCGCACACCGGGTCGGAGGCGTACCAGGAACTGATCGCGGGACGGTTCGCCGACCTGATCGTCGAGTTCGTCGAGATCGACCACGAACTGCTGGTCAGCCTGTGAACGATCTGGCGCGGCGGCTGCGTGAACTCCACGAGCAGCCGCCGCTGGTGCTCCCGAACGCGTGGGACGCCGGCTCGGCGCGCGCGATCGAGGCGGCCGGAGCGCAGGCGATCGCGACGACGAGCGCCGGTGTCGCCTGGGCGCACGGGGTGGACGACGCGGGTGGGTTGGATCGCGCTGCGGCGGTGGCCGCAGTGCGGGCGATCTGCGCCGCGGTCTCGGTGCCGGTGACGGTGGACGTCGAGGCCGGGTACGGCGATGTGGCGCGGACAGTTCGGGAGGTGGTCGAGGCAGGTGCTGTCGGGGTGAATCTCGAGGACAGTACGGCGCGGGTGCTCGACGAGCCGGCGGTGCACGCGGAGCGGATCCGTGTCGCGCGGGAAACCGGTGGGGCCGAGTTGGTGATCAATGCGCGGACGGACACGTACCTGTTCGGCGACCGGACCGGGACGATCGAGCGAGCGAAGCGGTACGCCGACGCCGGGGCGGACGTGCTGTTCGTACCGGGCGTCGTCGACCTGCCGACGATCGCCGAACTGGTGAAGGAGTCACCCCTCCCGGTGAACGTCATGGTCGGCCCCGGCGCACCGTCCGTGCACGAACTCGCCGAGGTCGGCGTGGTCCGGATCAGCGTCGGCCCGGCCATCACCGGCGCGGCCTACGCCCTCGCAACAGCTGCCGCCCGAGAAGTCCTTACCACCGGCACCTACGAAACCCTGAGCATCCACTAACCGATGCCTGCGGTGAGGCGGTGGTAGGTGGTGGCCAGGGAGCGCCAGGGGCGGAGGTGCTCCGCGTCGTCGGCGAACGGCCAGGCGTCGCGGGCTCCTAGGCGTAGGGCAATCTCTTGGGCGGCCGGCGGGCTCGTCACGGTCTCCAGGGACCGGACGAGCTCGGCGGCGTCCTCCCCCACTTCCAGGGTGATGTTGCCGTTGGCAACTTCTACGGCAAGCGACCCGACCAGCTCGGCGGACGCCAGAGCCTCGGGGCCGGGGAACAGGTGGGTGAGGCCGTGCGCCAGCCCCGGCACCGGTACGCCGTACACCTCGACCAGCTTGCGCAGCGCATCGGGAACGTCCAGTGCGGGCAGCTGGTCCCGGACGACCGCTTGTACGGCGACCTCGAACAGGCCCCAGGCGCCGGGAACGCGGACCCCGGGCCGCTCCGCCACCAGCGGGCCCAGCTCTGGATCGGAAGCAAGCAGCGCCCGGGCCAGCACCGGCTCGCAGTCGAGACCGACCAGCCGCGCGGCCCGGTCGACGACGTGGATCACGCCCTCCCAGAACGGCAGATGCGCCCGGAGCAACAGGTAGTCGTCGCCACCCGGACCGATCTCGAGCATCCCGGGCGAGCCGTCGAGCGAGATCGTCCGCCGGTACACCCCGTCATAGACCGCCTCCACCCCAGGAATCGCCCGCTCCGCGAGGAACGTACACATGGCGTCCCAGTCGTACGGCGGTGTGTACGGCAACCGCAGCACCAAGCCGCCGTCCGCGATCAAGCGATCGCTGCGTCGCCGGCGCTCGCGCAGCTCGCGCGGTGAAGCGCGGAAGATCTCCCGCATCGCCCGGTTGAACTGCCGCAGACTCCCGAACCCGGACGCGAACGCGATCTCCGCGATCCCGAGCTCGGAATCGTCCAGCAACCGCCGCGCGAAATGCGCCCGCCGCGACCGCGCGAACTGATCCGGCGTGACACCGAGATGCTCGTGGAACATCCGCCGCAGGTGCCGCGCCGACATCCCCAGCCGCGCCCCGAGTGCCTCCTCGCCGGATTCGTCCAGCAACCCGGCGATGATCAGCTGGACCGCACGGCAGACCAGCTCGGGCGCTTCGTCCGCGACCGTGCCGGCCACCCGGTACGGACGGCAGCGCAGGCAGGCCCGGTACCCCGCGGCCTCGGCGGCGGCGGGCAGCTCGAAGGTGCTCACGTTCTCCGCGAGCGGTTTCGCCCCGCACCCGGGGCGGCAGTAGATGCCCGTCGTGCGGACCGCCGAATAGGTCGTCACACCGAGCACGCTAGCCGGGCCCACCGACAGTTCATGACACGCGCTTTACACCGGGCGCGCGCGGTCCCGACTAAGGTACGGCGAGTGCAGTCGAAACCTATGCTGGTCGTGGTGAGTGGTCCGCCTGGGACGGGGAAGACAACGCTGGCGCACCGGATCGCGGCCGCGATCGGCTGCCCGGCGATCTGCCGGGACGAGATCAAGGAGGGCATGGCGCACGCGACTCCGGGATTCGTGCCGGGGCCCGGCGATCCGCTGACGATGCGCACGCTGTCGACGTTCTTCGACGTGATCGGTCTGCTGGTCGGACGCGGTACGACGGTGGTCGCCGAGGCCGCCTTCCAGGACCGGCTGTGGACGCCCGGGCTGAGCCCGTTGCTCGGCCGCGCCGATGTGCGGATCGTGCACTGTACGACGTCCGCCGAGGTCGCGCTCGCGCGGATCACGGCCCGGTCCGGTGCGGACCCGCGCCGGGCGGCACACGAGGACGCGCAGATCAGCCCGGAGGCGCGCGTACGGACCCACAACGCGTTCCAGCCGGTGGATCTGCCGGTTCCGTCGCTGGTGGTGGACACGACCACGGAACCTCCGTTGGAGCAGGTGCTGGCATTCTTGTCCCGCTGACGACACGAGAGGGGACGGACATGTTGGAGGGTTTGACCACGGCGCACCTGGCCGACGCTTGTGTACGGGCCGGGGTGCCGGTGCGCACGGTGTCCGTCACAGCGGTTGTCGGCGAGCGGGTCGCGGGGCGGGTGTTGCCGGCGCAGCATGTGGGCAGCGTGGACGTGTTCCTGGAGGCGTTCGAGTCCGCGGCCGAGGGCGACGTACTCGTGGTGGACAACGGTGGCCGCCGGGACGAGGCGTGTGTCGGAGACCTCGCCGCGCTGGAGGCTGTCGCGGCCGGTGTCGCGGGCATCGTGATCTGGGGATTGCACCGCGACACGGCCGAGATCACCGCGATCGGGTTGCCGGTGTTCAGTCTCGGCGCGTTGCCGACCGGGCCGCTGCGGCTCGACCCGCAGCCGGCCGATGCGTTGTCCAGGGCAACTATCGGGGAGTGGACGGTGACCCGCGACGACGTCGTCCTCGCGGATGCCGACGGCGCGATCTTCGTACCGGCGGATCGCGTCGACGAACTGCAGGCGCTGGCGGAAGGGATCCGGGACACCGAGCACCGGCAGGCCGCGGACATCCGGGGCGGGCGGACGTTACGGGAGCAGGTGAGCTTCGCGGAGTACCTGGAGAAGCGGGCGGCGGATCCGTCGCTGACGTTCCGGCAGCATCTCCGGGCGGTGCGTGGGGCGATCGAGGAGTAGGCGGCCGGCTCAGCTGATTGCGGCGCGGACTGCGGGAACGACTTCTTGGGACCAGCGGGTCAGCTGGGTCTCGTACGGCGTGGCGCCTCGGGGGAAGAGGGTGAAACCGGTGGCGTTGTGGTTGAGGATGCCGTCGGTGAGCTCCTCGATCCACTGCGCCGCAGACCCGCCGATCCAGCGGCCCTCGGCGTCGCGGGTCCGGCGGAGTGGGGCGTCGGTGATCTCGCCGGGGAAGTTGTAGATCGTGCCGACGTCGGACGGTTTGCGGCCGACGGACGACGCGGCCTCGTCGATGATCGGGCGGGACCAGCGGTAGCGGTCGCTCAGCCAGTCGGCGGCGTGGCCGGGGATCCAGCCGTCCGCGTTCCGGCCGGTCGCGGCGAGGGACTTCGGCCCGTTCGAGCCGGTCCAGATCAGCGGGGCCGGTACGGCGGCGGGCCGGAGCTTGCCGATCGGGTAGTGCTTGGTCGGTACCGGCGTACCGCCGTCGGACATCGCGTGCACGAGTTGCATGGCCTCTTCGAGTGCCTCGACCGCTTCCGCGGGGCGGAGTTCCGGGATGCCCATCGTGGTGATGCGGTCCCAGGCGCCGCCGGCCCCGAGGCCGAGGACGAACCGGCCGCCGGACAGCGCCGTCAGCGAGGTCGCCGTCCGGGCGAGAACCGGCGCGGGGCGCAGCGGGAGGTTCGTGACGTTGACGAACGCGGACAGGTGCTCGGTGCGGCCGAGCAGGAACGCGATTGCGGCGTACCCGTCGAGCATGTCGGGGACGTACGGGTGGTCGGCGAGGCTGACGTGGTCGAGGCCGTCGCGGTCCGCCTGCTGGGCGAGCCGCACGATCGCGGCCACCTCCCGGACCGAGTCCGGCGATCCGTATCCGAACCGCACGTTCATATCGACTCCTTCAGATAGTTCGATGTCCCAACTAGTTGTAGCACGAATACTTCGTACCACAAACTATTAGCTCAGCTGACTATCATGGGGTCATGGTGACGACGACGGCTGCCCGGGACACCGACCTCGCGAGCGCGCTGGTGCAGGCGATGCACCGGCTGCAGGACATCCACGCCGAAACCAGCCGCCCGCTCGGCCTCACTCCGCAGCAGGCGCACCTGCTCTGCGTACTGATCGGCGGCCCGGAGGGCATGACCGACCTGAGCCGCATCCTGAGCATCGAACGCTCGAGCCTGACCAGCATGGTCGACCGCCTCGAACGCCGCTCCCTCGTCGCCCGCATCCCCAGCCCCGGCGACCGCCGCGCCTGCCGCATCGAACTGACCCCCGACGGCCTCACCCTCGCCCACCAGGCCCACGACGCGGTAGTGGACCGCATCAACACCCTGACCGCCCACCTCCCCCCAACCACCCGCCACGCAGTAACCACCGCCCTCCAATCCATCACCGGCTGAGGGCGCCGGTTCAGCGACGGCCGCCGAACTCCCAGGGGTGGATTTCGGGGGTGCTCGACTGGAGTAGGTCGGCAGCGGCTTCGGGGGACGGAGCTTCGAGGAGAGCGGCTCGGCCCGCGTGGCGGGTGCCGTCGTACAGGTTGCCGTAGACGATCAGGTGATCGGAGGACAGCGGGCGCGGGGCATCCTTCGTCAGGACGAGGAAACGGTCGTACTCCGGGACCGTTGTGGTGAACTCCCACATCGTGTGGGCGGTCAGGTTTTCGAAGCGGTACACCTCGACGGAGGCGAACGCCCCGCCGAGGTAATACGGCTCCTCGTACACGAATCGCCGCAGCGCATCCACCGACGAGAGGTCGACGATGTGCAGGCTGCCGGTCGGACGGGAACGGTCCGCGGTGAGGGTCGGGCCGCGGGCGATCAACTCCGCGGCGTACCTGTCCATGAAGGTCCAGTGTTCCTCGGTCAACCGGACCTTCACGTCGAGGCTTCCAGGCCGATCCCGGCCGTAAACCAAGTACTGCGTCACGCCAGGTGCAACCGCAGGATCGTGTCGTAGTCGACGACCTCGACCCCGGCGGCCGGCGTCACGGTCTCCTGCGACGGGACGATCAGCAGCAACCGCGGGTCGGTGACGTCGACGTCGTACTTCGACTTGAGCTGCGAGCGGTTGTCCGCGGTCTTGAGGTATTCGGCGTACGTCACCAGCTCGGCCGCGCTTTCCTGCACCGGCAGGCGGAACACCCGGCGGCGCTTCTTACCGTTGGTGGTGTCAACGACCGGGAGCTCCAGCCGGCCGACGATGTGGCTGCCGTCCGCCCGCTCGAGGATGAAGTCCGGGTGCAGCTCGCCGAGCGCCGGCTCGCGGACCAGCTTGGTCGCGCCGAACGCGGACAGCAGGATCTGCTCGTGCGTGTCCAGGAAGCCGTCGACGGTCGAGTCCTGCAGGCCGTGCGCGAGGTACGTGCTCTCGAACGGGTCGGCCTTCAGTACGGCGGGGTCGATCGGCAGGCTGATCGTGCCGATCGGGTCGAGGTGCGGGCGGGCGTTCGAGTACGACTGCAGGAAGTCGAGGTACTTGTCGGCCGGCTCCGAGCGGTGGATCGCGATCGCGAAGTTCACCCAGTGCAACCGCAGCGAGTCACCCGCGGTGTGCACGAGCAGCGTCCGGTCGAACGTCGAGTAGTTGCCCGGCGCGAACTGCAGCAGCTCCTCCCCCGGCCCGACGTACTCCTCGCCGATCACGTTCGCGGCGGCCGGGAACCGCTCTTCCAGCGCCTGCCGTCCCGCCGTGGTCGCGATCGTCGCGTCCTTGAACAGGTTCTCGCCCGGCAGCGTCATCACCGCGGTGCCGTCGCCGACGCCGAAGTACTCCTCGACGCTGCCCAGCTTCTGCCGCCGGACCTCCGGCGTCCGGTACTCCCGGCTGAGCCCGACGAGCTCGAGGATGTTCCAGTCCGGCGTCTCGGTCAGCACCATCATCCGCGGGAACAGCATCGGCCCCGGCAGCTCCGTACGGTGGCTGACCGGCAGGTGCCCGGCGACCCCCTTCAGGTGCTCCCCCCAGAACTGAGTGTTCACCTTGACGAACTCGGTGGGTTTCATCGTTCTCCTCGCTCAGACACGCTTGAATGCAGACACTCCGGCCCAGCTTCCAACTCCCGCCCGATCCGAGCCTATTCCCCGTCAGCGCAACACGATCAGTGAGTCCCGGCCGCGGCGTCGTGCCGGTGGTCGACGTGCTCGTTCGCGCCGAGCAGGTGTGAGTTCTGGACTGCATCGAAGAGGATCCCCAGGAGAATCACCGCCACCGCGGCGCCGAGGATGCCCACCGTCCGCCCTCGATTCCGCGCGACGGCCGGCGTGAACCAGGTGGCGGCGAAGGCTGCGGCGCCACCCAGGATCAGCGCGACCGACCCGAGCAGCATCGTGGTGACACGCGGCCCAGGACCCGAGACGCTGGCCAGGACCACGACCGCTCCGACGAGACCGATCGCTACCGGCGCCGCAGCGACGAGCCGGGCCGTCCGATCGGTACGACGTGCCGCCCACGTCACGGCGAAGAGCGATACCAGAGCCAGGGCCACCATCAGGACCGGTTGCCAGCTCACGCGGTCGTGCGGTCTCGGGCCAACCGCTCCGCCGAGTCCGGCGGCCGCGGCCCCCGCGGCCATGATCGCCAGCATCGAGAGGGCGCTGTGCTGCCAGCCGTGCCAGCGGCTCAGGGCCATGTGGTCGAGCAGCTCCAGCTCGGCCGCGAGGTTGGCGCGGGCGGCCGGCTCGTACCGCTCGTGCGCGAGGTCGGTGCGATAGATCCGCCCGGACGCCAGCATCGCGCGGAGCTGCTCCCGCCGTACGCCGATGTCGAAGCGAGTGTCCCGCCGGATCTCGGCCGCGAACGTCGCGTACTCCGGATCCGCGAGCAGGGCGTTCACCGCATCCTGCAGGACCGCTCCGTTGGCGCCCTCGCCACCTGAGTACGAGACCAGCCGGGCCACCTCAGCGGTCCGCATCTCATCGACGCCGTACTCCGGCAGCAACTTCTCCGCCAACCGCGCCGACGCGGCGGCGTCGTCCATCGCGGTGCGGTTAGCGGAGTACGCGGCCCGATGGAACCAGGCCGCAAGCCGTACCGCGACCGGGTCCGTCGCCAGGTGCTCGAGCGAGTCGAGGGCGTTCAGGATGACGATCAGATACTTGGCCCGGTACCCGTACCGCCGTACCAACTGATCAGCAAGGTCCCCGGCGCCAGGGATCACCTCGCCCCACAACTCCCGCAGTCCAGCCACCTATCAATGGTGACAGAACCACAGGGGGACCCGCTGTGGCCGTCCGCGTGGCACCGGGCGGAGTAAGGAGGACGCGAGAGGGTACGAGAGAGGGCGTGATCGACGGGTTCGAGGAGTTCGACGTACGGGTGCCTGGGGCAACCATCCACGGGCGGCGCGGCGGCAATGGTCCGCCGGTACTGCTGCTGCACGGATTCCCCGAGTCACATGTCATGTGGCACCGCGTGGCGCCGGCGCTCGCGGGCGAGTTCAGCGTGGTCGCGACCGACCTGAGCGGCTTCGGCGACAGTACGTCCGACGGCGAGTACTCGATGCGCGCACTCGCCCGGCATCAGGTCGAGGCGATGAGATCGTTGGGGCACGACACGTTCGCCGTCGTCGGCCACGACCGGGGCGCGCGCTGTGCGTACCGGATGGCGCTCGACCATCCCGAGACGGTGACGAAGCTCGCCGTACTCGACATCGTCCCGACCCTGGACGCGTTCGAACGCGCCGACAAGGACTTCGCGCTCGGCTACTGGGCCTGGTCGTTCCTGACCGCCCCCATCGCCGAGACCTTGATCGGCACCGCACCCGAGGCATTCGTCAACCATCTCCTAGACAGCTGGGCCGCCCACGACGCGTTCCCACCAGAGATCAGAGCCGAATACGCCCGCCACTTCCGCGACCCGGCCACAGTCCACGCCATCTGCGAGGAGTACCGCGCAGCCGCCACCACCGACTGCGACCACGACTCGGCAGACCGAGGAATCAACCGAATCACCTGCCCGGTACTCGCCCTCTGGGACTCCTCCGGCGCCCTCGCCCACTGGTACGGCGACCCCCTCGCGATCTGGCGCCACTGGGCCGACAACGTCTCAGGCGCCCCCGTCGAAGCCGGCCACTTCATCCCCGAAGAGGCCCCGGCCGAGACCCTCCAGCACCTCCTCCCGTTCCTTACCCGCGGAGAATAGGCCCGAACGCGATGAGGGCCGCGCGGTTGGTTCCGTTGAAGACGCCCGGCACGCTGCCGCACGACATCACCTTGACGGCGTCCACCTCATTGCTGGTTCGCGTCCAAGGCTGCAAGCTGCTCCTTCAACGAATGGATCTCTTCCTCAATGGCTTGTAGCCGGTATGGATGGAGCCAGCCGAGAGGCTGATTGTTCACCGCGTGCGCGACAACCATGTCACCGCCGAACAGTTCAGCGACCTGGCGAATTGAGATCTCGTCATCTCTGGTATCCGCGACTCGGTAGATCTCCAGCAATGCCGGCATCTTCTGCGGCAGTTCAGCGAACGCGCTCAGCAACCTCAACCGCATCAGAATACACCCCCGCCGATCCCCTTCCGAGTCAACCAGATCCACGACGGGTTCCTTCCATGGGTGTGTCACACAAGCCAATATGGATGAGTGCTTGACTTTGGAATGTACCAGCGCTTGGTGTCCCACTTCCACGGCCCGAACGACGGCTTCGACAGAGCGCTGGTCCTGAACGTCAGCGCATACTTGTTGTAGTACTTCTCACCGCGTGTCCCGCCCTGCTTCCAGGTCTCAGGCAGGATCAGCGCCCGCTTCGTAAAGGTATTGCGCTGGTGCGCAGCCGGGCAGTTGGACCAAGTGTGAACGGTCGAGTCCGGCCAGTTGTTGGCGTCCCATCGTGCCAGGCAGTCGTTCTGCGTAAAGTCGACCGTCGGGCCCTGGGTTACGGACAACTCACCATCCAAGGTGACTTCGGGGTAAAATCCGATATTGGTAACGTACTTCGCACGGACCTTCCCGAGCAGCGTGCACCCCGTGGACGGACAGTAGAAGTAGTTCATCGTGTAGTCGGGAGTGTGAATGTAGCCACTAACTGTGCCCTCACCAGCTGCCGCGGTTATTGCATCCCCGCGCAACTGTTGATCGCTGAAGAGTTTCTCAAGTACAGCCTGTTCACCATCCCGACGGCTTCGGCTACGGTTACTGACGAATTGGCGGGCTTGAGCCACCCCGCCACGCTCTATCGCCTGCGCGACAGCCACTTTAGGCGACACCGCCGTCCCTTCCGGAACGAGGGCCGTCAGGCAATTTCCCCGGGTAAAATCAGAATTCGTGCAACCGGCCGCATCGGCCGACAGTAGAATCACCGCGAGCCCGACGGCCGAGATCACTATTGCCAACACGGGAATGAGTTTTCGAGACACGGGCGGCCCCCCAATAGTGGAAAATCTAGATTCAGCATGTTCAGCGCACGGCTTCAGCGTCAACAGTTCTCAACCAAGTTGCATCTTTTGACATTCGTGTTCCAGCGGCTTGCCCGATAGCTTGCTGAGCTTCCGTGACGGTTCCCCGAGGTCCGTCATGCCTACATCTCCCGATGAGGTCCGGATCTTCAAGACCGAGGCCTACGACGGCAAACGTCGGACCAGTTACGGGGGTTCGATAGTGCATGGACGGCGCTACCGCCACCCATCGCCGAAGGCACGACACCGACGTAGCTGGTATCAGCACGCCTGCGCGTAAGTACGTCGACCTGAAGTGGCCGCATGTCTTACCCGGTCACAGCCGGTGCATCTCTGTTACCCGGACCGCACCTGGGTGCGCTGACAGTGACGCCCGACGCCGATGAGAGAGCACTCAGCACTCGGAGCGCCCTCCAAAAGCACAGCGGCGATGCCCGGGAGCCGCGTGCACTGCGATGGCACTGGGGCTTCGGACGAGCGAGGCTCAGTCGGAGTCATCCCGGTAGAGCCGGTACCGACCTCGGCCCCGGTCAACGCACCAAAAGTCTCGATAGCGGACGGCATGGTGAGCCGGCGCGTTCGCGCACATCCGTGACGTCACGTGGGTGCGGATTGTCGACTCCTTGTATCGGCTGCCGCGAGCACGCATCTCCGCGATGAGCTCGGACAGGTGGAACTCGCCGTCGGGGGCTCTGGAAGCCAGCGCGTGCGCCACGTCGCGAATCTCGTGATGTGCGGCCACGGGGCCATCCTCGTTCACTCGGGGCTGGTTGAGGAAGAACCGGCTACGTCTGTGCGGTCACCGAGCCAGTCTCGCCATCAGGGCTGTCGCCGGGACGCCCGCCTCGGGGCTGAGCCGACCGCCCGCCGATCGGCGGCTTGAGGCCACCGAACCGTTAAGTGCGCCCCTTGCCCAGCACCCGCAAGCTGGCACTAGCTGCATGCATCGAGGATGCCAACGGCGACGCGCTCAATCTTCCGGACAGTCGAACACAACCGGACACAGCAAGAGAGCCCCTGGTCTGCGTTTCCGCAGGTCAGGGGCTCATTCTTGCGTGTGGCGGGTGCAGGGTTCGAACCTGCGTAGGCATACGCCGACAGATTTACAGTCTGCTCCCTTTGGCCGCTCGGGCAACCCGCCAGGGTGGTGCCGGTTCGTGAACCGGCGTGGGAGACGATACAACAGGTAGTGGCCCTGACAGCAAATCGGAAAGGAAGTGCCATGGCTTCGGAGTCCTCCTTCGACATCGTGAACAAGGTGGATCACCAGGAGGTGGACAACGCCGTCAACCAGGCGGCGAAGGAGATCAGCCAGCGGTTCGACTTCAAGAACGTGGACGCTCAGATCAAGTGGTCCGGGGAGTCGATCGACATGCAGGCGAACACCGAGGAGCGGGTGAACGCGGTCCTGGACGTGTTCAAGGACAAGCTGGTGAAGCGGCAGATCTCGCTCAAGGGGCTGGAGGCGGACGACCCGAAGCTGTCCGGGAAGGTCTACAAGATCAACGCGTCGATCAACGCCGGCATCACCCAGGAGAACGCGAAGAAGATCTCCAAGCTGATCCGCGACGAGGGCCCGAAAGGTGTGAAGGCGCAGATTCAGGGCGACGAGCTGCGGGTGTCGAGCAAGAGCCGCGACGACCTGCAGGCGGTGCAGGCGCTGATCAAGGGGCAGGACTACGACTTCGCCGTACAGTTCGTGAACTACCGCTGACGCACGGCTGGGCGCTAATCGGGTCGCTTCGGCATCCGGTGGGCGGGCATGCTGGCGGGCGTGGGTGTGACGTTGATGCGGAAGTGGTTGCTGGCGGACTTCGGGCTCGAGGTGGTGGAGCTCACACCGGTGGCGTTCGGGGCGGATGTCGCAGCGCAGGTGTGGAAGGCGGCGACGGCGACCAATGTGTACGCCGTGAAGTGGAGCGGTGCCGGTACGAACACGGGCCACCAAGTCGCGGCGTACCTCGCCGACTGCGGGCTGCCCGGCGTACCGGAGCTGATCCGGACCGTCGAGGGCGGCCTGTGGAGCGTGCACGCGAAGAAGCGGCTCACGGTGACGCCGTGGATCGACGGGCCGCGCGCGGCGGAGACCGGGCTGACGGACGAGCAGTGGACGGAGTACGGCGTACTCCTGCGCCGCGTGCACGACGCGGAGCCGCCGCCGCGGCTGCGGGACGCGCTGCCGAAGCACAGTCACATCGATGCGCGTACGCCGGCGCTGGCCGAGGAGGTACGTACGCGGCTCGAGACGCCGGAAGGTGACGTCGAGGAGGAGCTCGCGGCGGTGTGGACGCAGTACGACGGCATCCTTGACGACCTGCTCAACAACCGCCCGCCCGAGCCGACCGGCCCGCGCGTGGTCTGCCACGGCGACCCGCACCTCGGCAACGTCCTCGTCGGCAAGCACCTGCACCTGATCGACTGGGACGACGTGATCTACGCGCCGCGCGAACAGGACCTGATGTTCATGCTCGGCGGCATGGGCGACGTCGGCCCCACCACTCAGGCCCAGTTCGAAGCCTTCCTGACCGGCTACGGCCCGCACGTCCTCGACGAGGAAGCCGTCCACTACTACCGCCACGTACGAGCCTTCGAAGACGTCATCGGCTGGTCCCACCAGGCCCTCACCGGCCCGGACGAGCCCTACGCCCTCCAAGTAACCAAGAACATCCTCACCCAAGGCCTGGCCGCCCTGGCCGTGCAGTAGCTCTCAGGCGTGGCGGAGCCAGATGTTGGGTTCTACGTAGAGGCCAGTGTCTGATTCCCGGTTGATCTCCAGAGTGGTCAGCCCGGCGGGGATGGTGTAGGTGCCGGTGCTGGGAAACAGCATGGAGGTCCAGGATTCCCAGTCCGAGACCGAGCCCGTCATGGTCTGGGAGGCGGGGGCCGGGGCCAGCAGCGTGGCGCCCAGGCGGACGTGGGTTCGGACCCAGGGGTCCAGCGGGAGGCCGTCCGAGCGGGTCCAGGTCATGAAGGTTTCGATGGGGGTCAAGGGGTAGCTCGACTTGAGGGTCGGGCGGACCGGAGCGATGACCTGGGGCAGGCCGTTGGCGACAGCGTGGTCGCGGACCGCGGTGATGACTCGGCCGGCGTGGCCTTGGCCCTGTTCGTCGGAGCGTACGGCGGCGGCCATCAGTACGAACGTGTTCGGTACGACGTTTGCCTCGTACGACGTGACCGATCGCGCCAGCGCGTCCGTGAAGCCGCCAGGCAGGTCCTCCACGGTGCCGTCCCAGGCGAGCGGTACACCCCAGCAGCCCGCTATCAGACGGCCGTCCAAAACGTAGTAGAACTCCCACTGCGGGAAGTACGACACCCGACGCTCGCGGTACTTCTTCACCTCGGCGTCGTGGAAGATGAACTCCGGCCAGTCCTCGGCGAACCGCACTTCCGCCTCGGCGTCGTACTGCGGGGCGTCGCCGGCCGGGATCAACTCGTACATGCGCGGAACGCTAGACCCCCGACCCGGTCACAGCCACCGCATTACGCACCGACCGCGGCGAGGAGCCCAGCTCACGACGGCAGGTCTTGTTGAAGGCTTGGAGGTCCGGGATGCCGACCGACGCCGCGATCGCCGGGATCGACAGCGTCGACGACACGAGGAGATGTCGCGCGCGGGCCATCCGTCGCCGTCTCAGGTAGGCGATCACCGTCGAACCGGTCTCCGCCACGAACAGCCGGGTCAGGTGGTTGTGGGACACCCCGGCGACCCGCGCCAGCTCGGGGACGGCGAGGGGTTGCGCCAGGTTCGCCTCGATGTGCGCGATCGCCGACGCGACGGCCGGATGCCCCGCCTCGACCCGGGCCGGGGTCAGGTCGGCGATCCGCCACAACGCCGTCCACACCTCGGCCGTGGTCCGCGACGACCCCGACGGCGACGACTCGATGGCCGAGCGGAGCAGCCGCGACAGCACCGGCGCTGCCTCCCCCGCGTCCTGCACGACGGGCACGTACGAGGGCTCGCCCACGGGAACCGGGCGGAAATGCGCGTACAGGTGCTCGGAGCGTCCGCGGTAGTCGAACCGCACTTGGGTGCCGGCCGGGGTCAGGGAAACGTAGCCGGGCGCGACGGAGAACGTTTCGCCCAGCAGCGTCAGCTCGGCCGAGTAGTTGTACAGGTGCAGCTGCCACAGGTCCCGCAACCGGAAAACGTCGCGCGGACGACGCGTGCCGTGGATGCCGGCGCCGACGTTCACGGCCTCCGGCGGTTGCGCCAGGTGCAACTCGATCACGGTGAGAATTTACCACTAGTAGTGATCACAACCCACGCGAGACAACGGCGACCGATCGCAGAATGGAGGAGTAGTGACCACTACCGCGAACAGGGAGTCTTCATGCCCCAACCGCACCGCAAGCACCTGCTCACCTCGGTGCAGATGGCGCACTTCGTCGCCACCGGCGCCCTCCGGATGGACGCCGTCGTACCGGACGACATGAACCAGCAGGCGATCGAGGTCCTGAAGAACGGCATTCCGGGTGTTCCGTACGGCACACCGCTGTCGGAGGCGTTCGTGGACAGCGAGTTCGTCCAGCGGCTGGTGCAACTGCCGGAGGTGGCGGGGGCGATCCACAGCCTGGTCGGTCCGGAGCCGACCGTCGACCACCACGCGGTCCACATCCGCAAGGCGCACGAGGGCGAGGCGCAGAACCTGCACGGTGACGCGATCATCGACGTCCGCACCGACGCCTTCGACGTCCAGCTGATGTACTACCCGCAGGACGTGACGCTGGAGATGGGCGGCACGCTGAGTGTCCCGGGCAGCCACCTGCGCCGGACGAACGAGTCCGACACCGGCCGGTACCAGAACCTGCTCGGCCAGACCCGGCTGGTCTGCCCGGCCGGCACTGTGCAGTTCCTGCATCACGGCATCTGGCACGGCGGCCGCAAGAACGACAGCGACGTCGACCGCTACATGTTCAAGATCCGCTTCAACCCGACCGTGCGTCAGGTCCGGCTCTGGAACACCGACGACCTCTACGACGACGCGGTCGCGGCCGAGCTCGAGCAGAACTTCCCGTGGTACGAGAACGCCACCGGCCGGCTCGAGCGGTACAACCGCATCCTGCTGTGGCGCGCGATCAGCGGCGACGACACCTACGACCCGAACTACTGGGTCACCCGCGTCAGCAACCGCCCGCAGCGGGTGGTCACGGACCGCGCCAACAACCCGCACGCCGGCAAGAAGGAGATGGTATGACCGCCACCGCCGAGACTCCGACCCAGACAGGCTTGAGGCAGCAGGTGCTGGTGCTCTACCTGGCCTCCTCCGCCCTCGACTCGCGGACGGTCGGCTGGTCGACGTACGACGGCACCGGCGAGACCCACCCCACGACGGGTGACTCCGACGAACCGCCGTACGTGACCGGGCTCGACGCGCTCAAGGACGGGTGGCGGCTGTTCCAGGCGTCACAGCTGAACCCGCCGTACCCGGGTCACGAGTACGACGTGTCGTTCCTCAAGCACGAGTTCTTCTTCGAGAAGCTCGTCTAGACCGGCAGGATGCACACCGGCTTCGGCCAGCTGACAGGCTCACCTCGAGCGGTCAGCTGGCCGTTGCTGATGGCAAAGACCGCGATCTGGTCGGAGCGCTCGTTGGCGGCGTACAGCCGGGTGCCGTCGTTGCTGAAGGCAAGGTGCCGCGGCCAGTCGCCGCCGGAGCCGATGGTCTGTACCAGCTCGACGCTCAGCCCGTCCGGCGCGATCGCAAACACGGCGATCGTGTTGTCGCCACGATTCGACCCGTACAGGAAACCGCCGTCCGCGGAGATCAGCAGCTCCGCCGGGTAGTTCTCGCCCGGCGAGTCGGCCGGCCGGGTCGACACGGTCTGCACGATCTGCAACTTGCCGTCGGCGTACCCGCAGACCGTCAGCGTCGAGTCGAGCTCGTTGATCACGTACGCCGCACCCGCCGTCGGGTGGAACACGATGTGCCGCGGCCCCGCGCCCGGGTGGATGTGCAGGCGGTCGACCTCGGCCAGCTCGCCGTCCGCGCTCAGCGTCGACGAGTAGACGGTGTCGGAGCCCAGGTCGATGTCGAACACGTACGCACCCGCCGGGTCGAACGCGACCTGGTGTGCGTGCGGCCCTTCCTGGCGATCCGCGTTCGGTCCTGTGCCGGAGCGCTGGACGAAGTACACCCGCTCGCCGAGCGAACCGTTCTCGTTCAGCGGGTGGACGGCCACCGAACCCGACGAGTAGTTCGCGGACAGCAGGAACCGGCCGGACGGGTCGATCTCCACGTGGCATGGGTGCATGCCGCCGGTCGGCTGTTGGTTGAGCAGCTCGAGCCCACCCTCCGGCTGGATCGCGAACGCCGCGACGCTGCCGTCGTCGGTCTCGTCGGTCGAGTAGAGGAACCGGCCGTCCGCGGACCTGACCAGGAACGACGGGTCGGCCACCGTCGCCACGGTCTCGAGCCCGTCCAGCGGGCCGAACGCGATCCCGTCCCCGCCGCCGGCTTGACTGGTGTAGCTCCCGACATAGATCCGCTCAGAAGTCATGACGCCTACCCTGCCAGGTCAGCGAGCTTCCGGCACTCCCGTGTCCAGCCTGTAGAGCGCGCTTTAGCCTAAGCGCATGGACACCGCGGCGTTCTTGCGACGGATCGGGCTCAGCGGGTACGACGGCCCGCCGCGGCTGGAGGCGTTGACGCAGCTGCACGAGGCGTTCGTGGACCAGGTGCCCTACGAGACTGTGCAGTACCAGCTGACGCCCGGCGGTCCGATCGACCCGGAGGAGGTGGCGAAGCGGATCGTCGCGCGCGAAGCCGGCGGGTACTGCTTCCAGCTGAACGGCTCGTTCGCGCTGCTGCTCACCCAGCTCGGGTACCGCGTCGCGATGCATCGCGGCGGCGTACAGACGGTCAACCGCCCCGGCGACATCGACGGCAGCCACCTGGTGCTGACCGTCACCGGCCTGGCCGAGGACCCCGATCGCGTGTGGCTGGTCGACGCCGGCTTGGGCGACGGTCTCCGCCAGCCCATGCCGCTGGAGACCGGTGAAGCCGAGCAGTACCCGTTCACGCTGCGTCTGCGCCGGTCCGAGAAGACCGACGGTTGGCGGCTCGACCACGATCCGCGCGCGAACCTGATCGGCATGGACTTCGAGTCGGCCCCGGTCACGCTCGACGCGTTCGCCGCGAAGCACGCGGAGCTGTCCGCGGACCCGTCGTCCCCGTTCGTACGCCTCGCCTCAGCGTTCCGCCGGACGCCGAAATCGGTCGTCGTACTGCGCTCGATCGGCCTGACCGAGACGTACGCCGACCGCGTCGACAACCAACTGCTCGACACACCCGCCGACTACTTCACCGCACTCGCAGACATCTTCCGGCTCCCCCTCCCGCACTACACCGCGGCCGACCGAGACACCCTGTGGCGCCGCGTGTGGTCCCAGTACGAGGCATTCAGGTCGCAAGCGCGAACATGACGCTTGGGAGGACCGAGAGTACGGCGGTTAGCGCGGCGCACAGGGTGAGCATGGTGACGGCGGGGGTCTCGATGTCGACGGAGAACGGGTTGTCCGCGGGTAGCCGGAACAGTTCGGTGATCCAGCGGAGGTAGACGGCCAGGCCGATCATCACGTTGAGCGCCATCACGATCGCCAGCCAGCCGAGGTGCGCGTCAATGACGGCCTGGAACGCGGCGAACTTGGTGAACAACCCGGCGAGCCCCGGCGGCAGGCCGGCCAGAACCACCAGGAAGAAGATCAGCGCGGCAGCGAGACCAGGCTCCGAGCGGACCATGCCGCGGTAGTCGGTGAGCAACCCGCCGGGACGATGCCGCTGCACGACAGCGACCGCCCCGAAGGCGCCGAGCGTCACCACGACGTACGCCGCCAAGTACCCGACGACGGCCTGCGCGTCGCCGACCGCCAGCGGGGCGAGGAGGAACCCGACCTGACCGATCGACGACCACGCGAGCAGCCGGACCGCCTCGACCTGACGCAGTGCCGCAAGGTTGCCCACTGTCATCGTCACGGCCGCCAGGATCGCCACCGCCGTCCGCAACTCCGAGCCAGCCGGCGCGATCCCGGACGTCACGACGACGAGCAGCCCGCCGACGCCCGCTGACTTCGACACGACCGCGAGGAACGTGGTGACCTCGACCGGCGCTCCGACGTACGTGTCCGGCAGCCAGGCGTGGAACGGTACCGCCGCGATCTTGAACGCGAACCCGACGATCACGAACAACCCGGCCGCGAACGCCACCCGGGCCCGGTCCGGATCGAGGTCGCTCAGCCGGTTCGCGATCGTGGACAGGTACAGCGAGCCGGTCACGCCGTACAGGTAGGAGACGCCGAACAGCATCACCGCGGTCGACAGCACCGAGACCAGGAACGCCTTCAACGCGCCCTCGGAGCCGCGCCGGTCGTGCCGCAGCCCGACCATCGCGAACGTCGGCAGCGACACCACCTCGAGCGCGATCACCAGCGTGGCCAGGTCCCGCGCGCCGGCGAGCACCGTCGCGCCGGTCAGCGCACTGAGCAGCAGGAAGTGGTACTCCCCGATCGGTACGTCCTTGGCCAGCAGGTTGTACGACGACAGCCCGACGACGCCGAGCGCGCCGACCAGCAGCACCGCCCACAGCCCGGCTGTCAACGGCTCGAACACGAGGCTGCACTGCGCGGGCCCTTCGACGGCCGGCCGGCAGAACCCGGGCTTGAAGTCGTCCCGCTGCGCCCAGACGAACACGATCCCGAACAGGATCACCGCACTCGTCAGCGAGGTGACGACGATGTGCCGCAGTTCGGCCGGCGCGCTCTTCCAGAAGCTGTCGATCAGCAGTACGGCGATCGCGCCGATCGCCAGCACCAGCGGCACCGCGACCGCCTGCCAGTCCGTCCACGACAGCGTCATAGGAACATCCACTCGTTCAGGAGCGTGAACGGCCAGAGGCCGAGGAACACCGTCAGCACGGCCAGTGGGCCGAAGGTGACGAGCTCGATCCGGCTGAGGTCGACGGCGAACGCGGTCGGCGGGTACTCGGCGGGATCGCCCTGGCACAGGTTCCGGATCAGCCGGAGGAAGTACGCGGCGGTGAGGACGGCGCCCAGCCCGGCGATCACCATCAGCACGACGAAGGTTGTCCGTGGCAACCAATCGGCGGGGTGGTACGCGCCGAGCAGGATCAGCATCTCGCCCCAGAAACCGGCCAGCCCGGGCAGCCCGAGCGACGCGAGGCAGGCGTACGTGAGCAGGCCGCCGATCCGCGGCAGCCGGGCGTACAGCGCGCGGCCGAGCGCCCGCAGGTCGCTGGTGTCGTGCCGGTCCTTGATCGCACCGGCCAGGAAGAACAGCAGGCCGGTGATGACGCCGTGCGCGATGTTCGCGTACAGCGCGCCGTTCAGCCCCTCCGGCGACATCGTCGCGATACCGAGTCCGATGAACCCCATGTGCCCGACGCTCGAGTACGCGATCAGGCGCTTCACGTCGGTCTGCGCCAGGCAGGCCAGCGATCCGGCGATGATCGCCACCACCGAGAAGCCCGCCAGGTACGGCGCGATCGTGGCCGTCGCCCCGGGCAGGATCGGCAGCAGGATCCGGATCATGCCGTAGCTGCCCAGCTTCAGCAGCACGCCCGCGAGCAGCACCGACCCGACCGTCGGCGCCTTCGCGTGCGCGTCCGGCAGCCAGATGTGCAACGGCCAGAGCGGCATCTTCACCGCCAGCCCGACGGCGATCAATACGGCCGCTGCGAGCGCGATCCCGTGTCCGCCGCGCAGCGGATGCTCGCCGAGCTGCAGTACGTCGAACGTCCCGGTCTGCCGGTGGATCAGCAGGAACCCGAGCAGCATCAGTGCGGACCCGAACACCGTCATCAGCACGAACGTGTTCGCGGCCCGCCGGCGCCCGGGCCGGTCGTGGTGGTCGCCCCAGATGTCGATCACGAGCCACATCGGGATCAGTACGACCTCGAAGAACACGAAGAACAGCACGAGGTCCGCGGCCGCGAAGGTGCCGATCACGCCGGTCTCGATGACCAGCAGCAGGGCGATCAGTGAGCGGACGCGGCCGATGCGCGGCGTGATCTTCAGTGAGTACAGGCAGCAGAGCAGGACGAGCAGCGCGGTCAGTGTGATCAGCGGCATCGAGATGCTGTCGACCGCGACGTGGAACCGCACGTCGAGCTGCGGGATCCAGGACACGTCGGTCTGGGCGTACGGCAACAACTTGCCGGGCAGGGTGCGCGGCGGCAGACCGTAGGAGACTTCGGCCCGGGTCACACATGGGCAATGTGGACGGCGCATGTCCCACCACAGGACCAGCGAGCCGACGAGAACCAGCCCGGAGACTGCCGACCCGACGATTGCCGCGACCCGCTCGCCGACAACCACCGGCAACGACCACAGCACGACGGCGGTCAGCGCCGGCACCGCCAGCAGGGCGATCAGCAACGCCTGGCTCACGAGCCGATCACCCCCGCGAGGATCGCCAGCGCCACCACGCCGACCACGGCCGCGGTCAGGTACGTCTGCACGTTGCCCGTCTGCAGCTTCCGGAACCCGGCCGACGCGAGTACGCCGGCCCGTCCGGTCGCGCGCACGTATGCCCCGATCACGTCCTGATCCCCACCCACGGTCAAGCGGGCCAGCCACCGCACCGGGACGACGAACAACCGCTGGTACGCCGGATCGACGCCGTACTCCCGCTCGAACAGCACCGGCCGCGGGTCAGCGCCGCGGCTCCACAGCGAGTACGCCGGGAGCGCGCCGAGCACCGCGAGCACCGTCGTGATCAACGCGATCTGCCACTTGAGGTGCACGCCGTCGGTGTAGCCCAGCCCGATGGCGGCGATCGTCAGCAGGAGCATCGGCGCGAGCATCACCCACGATCCCTCGCGCAGCTTGCGGGCGTCCGGTTCGTCCAGGTCCGCCATCGGGTCGTCGTCCTCGAACGCGCCGACGGCTCCGGCGAGGGCCGGCGTACGGAAGAAGATCCACAACCACATCCGCACGCAGTAGAACGCGGTCATCATCGCGGTCAGGCCGACCGACACCAGCACGATCCAGCCGACCACCGAGCCGTCCCGCGCCCTCTCCCAGGCCGCCTCGACGACGGAGTCCTTCGAGAAGAACCCGGCGAAGCCCGGTACGCCGGCCAGCGCCGCGAGGCCGATCGTCATCGTCACGAACGTCCACGGCAGCCGCTTGCGCAGCGCACCGCGGCGCGAATACCGGCGGAGCACGACGAAGGCGGCGCTGCCGACCTGATGCAGCAGGACGCCCGCGCAAAGAAACAGCAGGCCCTTGAAAGCGGCGTGCGTCAGCAGATGGAAGAGCGCCGCGTGCCGGCCGTCGCGCGTGCCGAGCGAGAGCCCGGAGAACATGATGGCCAACTGGCTCACCGTCGACCACGCGAGCACCCGCTTCACCTCGACGGCCGCCATCGCGCACGACGCCGCGAACAGCATCGTCACGCAGGCGATCACCGCGAGCACGGTCAGCGTGGTCTCGGCCTTGACGAACAGGTCGAACAACCGGGCGATCAGGAAGACGCCCGCGGCAACCATCGTGGCCGCGTGGATCAGCGCGCTGACCGGACTCGGACCGGGCATCGCGTCCGGCAGCCAGGTCTGCAGCGGCACCTGCGCCGACTTGCCGACCACGCCGACGAGCAGCAACAGTGTGCCGATCGTCAACGTGTGCGACTGGATCGGGCCGCTGCCCAGGTCGGAGATCCGGAACGTGTGATACCCGACGCCGAGGACGAAGATGCCGAACAGGAACCCGACGTCGGCGAGCCTGGTGATCAGGAACGCCTTCATCGCGCCGGCCCGGGCGTCGCGACGCTCCCAGTAGTGACCGATCAGCAGGTACGAGCAGGCGCCCATCACCTCCCAGCCGATCAGCAGCACGAAAAGGTTGTCCGAGATCACCACCGTCACCATCGCGGCGGTGAACAGCGTGACGAGCGCCGTGTACGACGCGACGCGCTCGCGGACGTAGCCGATCGAGTACACCTGGACGCAGGCCGAGACGACCCCGACCACCGCGAGCATCAGGACAGTCAGGCCGTCGGTGCGGAACTCGTACGAGAACCAGAACTCCTGGCCGATCATGATGCCGCCGGCCTTGGTCGTCCCCGGCGTCACGCCGTGCAGCAGGGCCGCGGCGAGCACGACCAGCAACGAGAAGCCGACGCCGACGACCCGCCAGGCGGTGGCGATCACGAGGCCTCCTCGCGCTCGAGCAGGTCGCGGGCGGCGTCCGCGTCGACGTGGCCCTGGCTGCGGAACAGCAGCAGCACGATCGCCAGCCCGAGGCCGATCTCGGCGGCGGCGAGCGTGATCACGAAGACCGCGAGGGTCTGGCCGGTCGACTCGTCCACGCGCCAGGCGTCGAAGGCGACCAGGTTCAGGTTGACGGCGTTCAGCATCAGCTCGAACGACATCAGGATCGTGATCACGTTCCGCCGGGCGAGGACGCCGTACACCCCGAGGCAGAACAGCACCACCGCCAGCAGCAGCGGCAGAATCAGCGGCATGTCAGTCCTCCTTCCCCGAGGAGGACACTGTGTCAGACCGCTCCGACAATTTCCTTTGGGACAAGGCGATCGCGCCGATCAGGGCGGCGAGCAGCAGTACGGAAAGGACTTCGAACGGAAGCACCCAGTTCTTGAAGACCTGGGTCCCGACCGCGGTTGCCGATCCGCCGTGCACGGGCTTGATCTTGTCGTTGCCGAAGGCAAGCACAATGCCGAGGCCGAGGATCACCGCGAGCACAGCGGCGACAACAGCGGCGAACGGGCTGCGGCCGGTGGTCAGCTCCGGCAGCGGATTGGTCGGTGCCTTGGTCAACATCAGCGCGAACAGCACCAGTACGACGATGGCGCCGACGTACACCAGGATCTGCACCAGCGCGACGAACTCGGCGTGCAGCGCGCCGAAACAGCCGGCCACCGCGCCGAGCGCGACCACCAGCCAGAGCGCGGCGTGCACGATCCGGCGGGAGGTGACGACGAGGACTGCGGCAGCGACCGCCACCAGGCCGGCGACGGAGAACAGGACCGTTGTCACTCGGCGTCCTCTGATTCCCCCGCAGCCGGTCCCGGGTCGATCGCCTGGGGCGCCGGGACGGTCCACATCCAGTCGCGGAGGCGGTCCTTCTCGTGGGTCAGGTTCCGGATGTCGGTCTCGGCGTACTCGAACTCTGGCGACCAGAACAGCGCGTCGAACGGGCAGGCCTCGATGCAGATCCCGCAGTACATACAGAGGCTGAAGTCGATCGCGAACCGGTCCAGCACGTTCCGGCTGCGCTCGCGGGCCTGCTCACCGACCGACGGCGCGGTCTCGGTGTGCGAGTCGATGTAGATGCACCAGCTCGGGCACTCGCGCGCGCACAGCATGCAGGAGGTGCAGTTCTCCTCCAGCAGCGCGATCACACCGCGGCTGCGCGGCGGCAGCTCCGGCTGCACGTCCGGATACTGCTCGGTGACGGAGCGCCGGGCCAGCGTCCGCGCAGTGACCTTCAGCCCCTCCACCAGCCCCTTACCAGGCAGCCCCACACTCCACCTCCCGTCGGTTAACAGGACACTAGCCGATCGGTACCCCTTACAGCTCACGTTCCAACTTGGCGGCGACCTGGCGGTAACGGCTGACCGGTATCAGGTGAACTCCCTCGAAGGCGCCGGAGTCACGGATCTTCAGGATCTGGTCGCAGGCGTGGTCGACGCCGGCGTCGCGGTCCTTGTCGACGACCTCCACCAGCGCGTCCGGGATCTTCAGTTGGGACAGCCCAGCGAGGTTGCGGGCCATCTGGGTGGACGCGAGCACCATCACCCCGGCGTACACCGGGATGTCGAGCCGGACCGACTCCCGCCAGCGGAGCAGCTCGTCGAGGTCGTAGCTGACCTGGACGTACAGGAAGTCGGCCTCGGCCTTCCAGCGCGGGACCGGCCGCAGCCGGGTCGCGGCGCCGACCTTGAACGGGTTGCAGCCCGGGTACGTCGTCTCGCGGGTCTGCTCGATCATCCGCCGGACCGTCAGCTGGCTGGTCCGCGCACCCTCGGCCGGATCGTCGCCGTGCACGAACAGGAACTGCTCGACGCCGTACGCCGCCGCGGTCAGCAGGTCGCGCCGGAACCCGAGCAGGTTCCGGTCCCGCGAGTTCAGGCAGGCGATGCCGCGGGCGCCCATCAGCTGCACCTCGTTCGCGACCGCGACGCTGGACACCGTCGCCCGGCCGATGTGGTTGTCGGGGATCAGGAACCCGTCGGCGACCGCGCTGAGCACCCCGATCTGGTGCCGGACCTTCTTCAGGTCGGGACGGGTCGGCGGCTCCACTTCGCAGATCAACTCGAATCCGGACACGGCTCGGACCCTACAGAAAAGTCCGGCTACCGGATCCGGGTTCTCAAGAAATCGCGTTCCGCCTGGTTGGTGCTGTGCGTCAGGGCGGTCGCGTACGCCGCCTGCGCCTCGGCGTCGCGGCCCAGCTGGGCGAGCAGGTCGGCGCGGATCGCGTGGAAGAGGTAGTAGCTGTCGAGGGACAGCTCGTCGACGATCGCGAGCGCGGCGGCCGGCCCTTCCACCTCGGCGACAACGACCGCTCGGTTGAGCGCGACGATCGGCGTCGGGTCGATGGCCAGCAGGTGGTCGTACAGCTGCAGGATCTGCCGCCAATCAGTGTCCTCGGCGTTCGCAGCGTCCGCGTGGACGGCGTTGATCGCGGCCTGCAGCTGGTACGGACCAGGCTGATTCCTGCGCAGACACTTCCGGACGAGCTCATGCCCTTCGGCGATCAGCGCGCGGTCCCACAGGCCGCGGTCCTGGTCGCGGAGCCGGATCAGCGTGCCGTCGGGCGCGACCCGGGCCGGTCGGCGGGACTGCTGCAGCAGCATCAGCGCGAGCAGGCCGGCCGCCTCGGGTTCGTCCGGCATCAGGTCGACAAGGAGCCGGCCCAGGCGGATGGCCTCGGTCGCGAGCTCGTCGCGCACCAGCGTCTCGCCGGACGAGGCGGCGTACCCCTCGTTGAAGATCAGGTAGACGACCGCGAGGACGCCACGGACGCGCTCGGGCAGATCCGCCTCGGACGGCACCCGGTACGGGATGCCCGCGGCCCTGATCTTGGCCTTCGCCCGCACCAGCCGCTGCGCCATCGTCGGCTCCGGGACCAGGAACGCGCGGGCGATCTCGGCCGTGGTCAGCCCGCCGAGCATCCGCAGCGTGAGCGCGACACGGACGTTCAGCGCGAGCGCCGGGTGGCAGCAGGTGAAGATGAGTCGCAGACGGTCGTCGCGCACAACACCCTCCTCCACCGGTTCGGCCTGGGCCTGCAGCAACGCCGCCTGGGCATGTTTGTCTGCCCGCGCCGCCTCCCGGCGCAGGCGGTCGATCGCACGGTTCCGCGCGGTCGTGATGATCCAGCCGGCCGGACTCGGCGGTACGCCGCTGTCCGGCCACTTCTGCACCGCGGCTGTGAACGCGTCCTGGACGGCGTCCTCCGCGATCTCGAGGTCCCCGAACACCCGGGTGAGCACGGCGACGGCGCGCCCGTGCTCGGCCCGGAAGATCGCCGCGAGGTCAGCTGTCACGACTGCGAGGGCCTGACCTCTACCGGCAGGCCGAGGATCGTGGTGAGGCGGCGTCCCCAGTGCAGCGCGGCGTCCAGGTCCTCGACCCGGATCACGATGAAGCCGCCGAGGTGTTCCTTGCCCTCGGTGAACGGACCGTCGGTGACCAAGACCTCGTCGCCCTTCGCCCGCAGCACGGTCGCGGTCTCGGGCGGGTGCATGCCGGCGTCGAACACCCAGACCCCGGCGGATCTGAGCTCCGCGTTCAGGACCGCGAGGTCGCGCATGATCGGATCCAGGATCTCCGGCGGGGGCGGCGGGCCGTCGGGCTGGTAGATGCTGAGCACGTACTGGTTCATCGTTCCTCCTTCTCGTCCCCTACACGAACGCCCTCACCCTGGATCGACAGGTAGCGTGACGGGTTGGGGAAGAAGCTCCTCCCCAACCCCTCAGAACGCGATGACGCCGATGCCGGTGAGGGCGAGCTGCAGGAGCGCGACCGGGACGAGGCCCTGCCAGGCGAGCTTCTGCAGTTGGTCGGCGCGCATGCGCGGGAACGATACGCGGACCCAGATCACCACGACGGATACCAGAGCGACCTTCAGCAGAGTCCAGATCCAGCCGATCGACTCCGGCCCGGGACCGCTCCAGCCGCCCAGGAACAGCACGGTGGTGAGGCCCGCGAGTACGACGATGCCGGCGTACTCGGCGAGCAGGAACATCGCGAAGCGGAGCCCGGTGTACTCCGTGTACGGGCCGAAGATCACCTCCGAGTCCGCGACCGGCATGTCGAACGGCGGCCGCTGCAGCTCGGCGAGACCGGCGATGAAGAACACGATCATGCCGGGCAGCTGCCACAGCAACCACCATGGGTTCCAGGCGTGGGCGATCCCGGTCAGGCTCAACGACCCGGCCGCCACCGCGACGCTCGCCGCTGACAGTACGAACGGCAGCTCGTAGCTCATCAGCTGCGCCGCCACCCGGAGCCCGCCGAGCAGGCTGTACTTGTTGCCGCTGCCCCAGCCCGCCATCAGCGAACCGAGTACGCCGATGCTCGTCACCGCGAGCACGAAGAACAGGCCCGAGTCGAGGTCCGCGCCGACCAGGCCGGGCGCGAGCGGGATCGCGGACAGCGCGGCGAGGTACGGCAGGATCGCGACGATCGGCGCCCACTCGAAGACGCGCTTGTCCGCGGCGGCCGGGACCACGCTCTCCTTCTGCACGAACTTCACGCCGTCCGCGACCAGCTGCGCCCAGCCGTGGAACCCGCCGGCGTACATCGGGCCGAGCCGTGACTGCATGTGCGCCATCACCTTGTGCTCGGCCTGCCCGACCAGCAAGGGCGCCACCAGGAAGGCGACCAGTACGCCCACCACCCGCACCACGAACTCAAGCATGTACGTCAGCCTAGTGGTTCCGGCTTGACCTCAACCGGCGTTCAGGTCCGAGGCTGGGTCGCATGCGAACAATCCTTGTCACCGGAGCCACCGGTCGCGTCGGTCGTCACGTCGTCGACGGACTGCTTGCGGCGGGCGCCTCCGTTCGAGCCCTCGTCCGTACGCCGGAACGCGCCGGCCTCCCGTCCGGCGTCGAGCTGGTCCAGGGCGATCTCAACGATCCGGGCGCCGTACGACGTGCCGCGGAAGACGTCGACGCGGCTTTCCTGCTCTGGCCGTCGTTCAGCGCCGACGGTGCCGCGGCCGTGATCGACGAACTGCCGCGGCGGGTCGTCTACCTGTCCTCGTTGAGCGCGCCGGCGGGTGGCGTCTGGGGTGACGTCGAGAAGCTGCTGCAGGACAAGGACTGGACCTTCGTCCGGCCGAGCGGGTTCGCCGTCAACGCGCAGAACTGGGCAGCTGATTTCCGGACCGGCGACGTGGTCCGGGTCCCGTCCCCCGCGGCGGGCCGCTCGCTGATCCACGAACGCGACATCGCCGCGGTCGCCGTACTCACGCTCCTCGACGACCACCACATCGGCCGGACCTACGAGATCACCGGCCCGGAGGTGCTCACCCAGACCGAACAGATCCAGACCATCGCGAGAGCCATCGGCAAGCCGATGCGCGTCGAAGCCCTGTCCGACGCAGCCGCCCGCCAGGCAATGCTCGACCTCGGCGCCGACCCCATCCTCGCCGAAACCTCAGTCGCCTACTGGTCCTCCCTCGTCAACAACCCCGAACCAGTCACCACCACGGTTGCCGAGCTGACCGGCCAACCCGCCCGCACCTTCGCCGAATGGGCCACGGAGCACGCCACCGAGTTCCGCCCACCAACCACAGCCGATGTCGCCCAGGCTCAGGGTTGAACGAGGGGGAGTTGGAGCCAGCCGCCTACGTCTTGGCGGCCGGATTTCAGGGCGGCGGTGCGGGCGCCGTGGTTGGCGGCGTGGATGGTGCCGATCAGGACGCGGGTGGGGTCGGGGAGGGACTGGGCGAGTAGGGCGCTCAGGTGGCGGCCGTAGCCGTGGCCTCGGTGTTCGGGGGCCAGGACCAGTTCGCGGACGACGTAGGCCGAGAGGCCCAGGGCGTCGTCGGGTTTGATGGTCGCGGCGGCGTAGCCGGCCCACTCGCCGTTGACGGTGACGTCGAACAGCAGGCCGTCGTCCGCGGATTCCTGCAGGTCGTCGAGGTCCTGGAGAGTGGCTTCCTCGACGTGGTGCGGGTGGTCGGCGTCGACGGCGGCGTAT
This sequence comes from Kribbella jejuensis, assembly GCF_006715085.1. NCBI lineage: Bacteria > Bacillati > Actinomycetota > Actinomycetes > Propionibacteriales > Kribbellaceae > Kribbella > Kribbella jejuensis. Next base: position 2,286,068 of record NZ_VFMM01000001.1, read on the forward strand.
GCGCGGCGTGCGTCGTCGTAGTGGTCGACTTTCTTCGCCGGGCGGAGCGCGAGGCCGGGCGGTACGTCGTACGGCTGCAGCTCGCTGATCGGTGCGCCGAGGAACCGGCGGTCCGGGGTGGTGCCGTCGACGCCGGCGTCCGCGGTCCAGAGGCGGACGTACAGCGGGTGGTGGATGCCGTAGTACTCGCGTGCCGCGGCGGCGATCGCGGGCAGGTCGGGCGGTTCCGGCGAGCGCGTCATCGGGGTCGCGTCGACGAACGGCCTGGCCAGGTTCATGTTCTCGAACCGGATGCTGAACATCACGCCAAGATCGTTGCCAACAGCAACCCAACGGTTGAGCATCGACCCGGCCGGCTTGCCCGGTGCGAGCCGGGCCGCCCGCAGCGCCGCGACGTCGAGGTCCTCGGCGAGCAGGATGTCCAGCGCGGCATGCTCCTCGGCCAGGATCGCGAGCCGGCGCGCGTCGTCCACCCAGGTACGCGTCAGCGGGTGCTGCCGCTCCAACGTCCACCCAGCCAGCTGTTCAGCAGTAGGAATCACAGCCGATCAGCCTACGACTCGTCCGCCCTGTCGGGCGGCGGGTCGCCCTGAGGAGGGCCTGACGGCCCCGCACCGGACGCGGGCGGCTCCGGTGGCGGGGTGGCCCGCGGCGCCGGCTGGTCCGGCTCAGGTGCGGACGGTGCGGCGTCCGCGGGAGTCTGGCGGCGGGTGCGGCGTTCGCCGGAGGCGGGCGTGCGGCGTGGGCGGGCTGGGGTGGAGGCCGCCTCGGCGGGCGCCAGTGGGTCGGGGTCGGGCGAACCTGGTGGGCGAGGCCCCCAGGTTTCGGGGTCGGGTACGCCCGGTGGAAGCGTGCGGCGGCGGCTCGGCGCGCCGGCGGGCGCGTGGTCGGATTCGCCGGGTTCCTTCGCGCCGGGCCACGGCTTGGCGACCCGGGAGGCGAGGACGAACTCCTTGCGCAGCGGGTGCCCCTCGAACTCCTCCGGCAGCAGCAGCGTGGTCAGATTCGGATGCCCGTCGAAGCCGATCCCGAACATCTCGTGCGTCTCGCGTTCGTGCCAGTTCGCCCCGGCGTACACATCGGTCAGTGTCGGCAGTACGGCGTTGTCGCGCGGCACCAGCGTCCGCACCAGGACGTGCTCGACGTGCGCACCGCCCCAGAAGTCCGCGAGATGCGACACCACCCGGAACCCGTCCTTGAGCTCGTCCGACGCGCTCAGGAAGTCGAAGAACGTCAACCCGACCGCGTCCCGCAGTACCTCGTGCGCCGCCACCCAGGACTCCGGCGGTACGTCGACCGCCGCCGGGCCGAAGCTGTCCGCCTCGGTGGCCGCGATCCCGGCGCCGGTCAGCGCCTGCAGCGCGTCCGAACTCAAGGCTGCACCAGGCCCCGCGTCAACGCGCCCACCGACGGCTCGTCGTACCGGCTCGCGACGGTCTCGCCGGCGATCTTCTCCTGCAGTTTGAGGATGCCCTGCAGCAGCGCCTCCGGTCGCGGCGGGCAGCCCGGTACGTACACATCGACGGGAATGATCTGGTCGACGCCCTTCGTCACGCAGTACGAGTCCCAGTACGGGCCGCCGGAGTTCGAGCAGGAGCCGAACGAGATCACATACTTCGGCTCGGGCATCTGGTCGTACAGCCGCTTGATCGCGGGCGCCATCTTGTCGGTGACGGTGCCGGACACCACCATCAGGTCCGCCTGCCGCGGTCCGGGCGCGAACGGGATCACGCCGAGCCGGATGAAGTCGTGCCGGCCCATCGACGCGGCGATGAACTCGATCGCGCAGCAGGCCAGACCGAAGTTGAACACCCAGAGCGAGTACTTCCGGCCCCAGTTCAGCAGGTACCGCACGGGCTCCGGCGCGAGCCGTGCCAGCGCACCCACCTCCGGCCGCACGGTCGGCATCCCCAGCTCGGTTTCGGCCATGTGGCCAGCCTATAACTCGTTGACCGCCCACGACCCGCGTCCTACCGTCGTTTTGAACAGGACTGGACAGGTCCTTCGAAGGAGCCGAGATGACCGATCAGGTCGAGGTGCAGCAGACCCGCGCGCTGTCCGTCGAGAGCAACGGGCTGAACGTGATCGCGGACGCGGACCGCAAGGGCCGACCGAGCCAGTTGTTCTGGCCGTGGTTCGGGGCCAACGTATCCGTTCTCGGCCTGAGCTACGGCGCGTTCGCGCTCGGGTTCGGCATCTCGTTCTGGCAGGCGGTGATCGCCGGGCTGATCGGAGTGGTGTTCTCGTTTCTGCTCTGCGGGCTGATCGCGCTGGCCGGAAAACGTGGCTCGGCGCCGACCATGGTGCTCAGCCGGGCCGCGTTCGGGGTCCGCGGCAACAAGCTTCCGTCGCTGATCTCCTGGCTGCTGACGGTCGGCTGGGAGACCGTGCTGACGATCCTCGCGACGCTGGCGACGGCCACCGTCTTCGAACGCCTCGGCTGGGGCGGTGGCGCGCTGACCAAGGTGATCGCGCTGATCGTGGTCGGCCTGCTGACGGTGGCCTGCGGCGTACTCGGGTTCGATCTGATCATGCGGGCGCAGACCGTGATCACGATCGTCACCGGCGTACTGACCGTCGTGTACCTGGTCCTGGTCGCCGACCAGCTGCACTGGACGACGGTTTCGTCGATTCCGAACGGCTCCACGCAGGCGGTGATCGGCGCGCTCGTGTTCCTGATGACGGGTTTCGGGCTGGGCTGGGTGAACGCCGCCGCGGACTACTCGCGGTACCTGCCGCGCCGGTCGTCCAGTGCGGGCGTGGTCGGCTGGACGACGTTCGGCGGATCGGTCGCCCCGGTCGTACTGCTGGTGTTCGGTCTGCTGCTCGCCGGCTCGTCGGAGGACCTCAGCAAGGCGATCGGTGCCGACCCGATCGGGGCGCTGGCGGCGCAGTTGCCCACCTGGTTCCTGGTGCCGTTCGTGGTCGTCGCGGTGCTCGGGCTGGTCGGTGGCGCCGTGCTCGACATCTACTCGTCCGGGCTCGCGCTGCTGTCGCTCGGGCTGCCGGTGAAGCGGTACGTCGCGGCGTTCGTCGACGGCGTGGTGATGATCGCGGGGACGATCTACGTCGTGTTCTACGGCGGGAAGTTCCTCGGGCAGTTCCAGGGGTTCCTGATCACGCTCGGCGTACCGATCGCCGCATGGTGCGGGATCATGCTGGCCGACATCGCCGCGCGCCGGCGCGACTACGCCGAGGACGACCTCTACCGGCCGGAAGGACGCTACGGCGACATCCGGTGGCTGCCGGTGCTGACCGTGCTCGTTGCCACCGGCATCGGGTGGGGCCTGGTGACGAACACGCTGGCGTCCTGGCTGACCTGGCAGGGGTACCTGCTCGGCGCGGTCGGGCTCGGCGGGAAGAGCGGGTCCTGGGCGTACGCGAACCTCGGTGTACTCGTGGCGCTGGTGCTCGGGTTCGTCGTGCAGTGGTTCGGCGGGCGGCCCGCCGTACGGCGTCAGGAGGCGTGACCGGTGCTGGCACTGATCGATCTGCAGCGGATCTTCGCGGACCCGTCGTCGGGCTGGGCGACACCTGACTTCCGGCGGGTGGTGGATCCGGTACGGGAGCTGATCAAGCTGTTCTCGCCTGACGTGGTGTTCACGCGGTTCATCGCGCCGGAGAAGCCCGCGGGCGCGTGGACCGGGTACTACGAGGCCTTCCCGTTCGCCCTGCAGCCCGCTGATGCCGAGGACTACCAGTTGGTGGACGAGTTCAAGGGCGCTCCAACGCTGGACAAGACCACGTTCGGTGCCTGGGGCCCCGAATTGGCGGCACGGGTCGACGACCGGCTGGTGCTGGCCGGGGTGGCGACGGACTGTTGTGTGATCAGTACGGCGCTGGCCGCGGTCGACGCCGGCGTCCAGGTGCAGGTGGTCGAGGAGGCGTGCGCCGGGTCGACCGCGGAGAACCATGCGAAGGCGATCGACGTGATGCGGCTGTACGCGCCGATGCTGGAGATTGTGAGCGTGGAGCAGTTGCGATGATCCGCCTGAAGCACGAGCGGATTGCGCGGGTACTGGCCCGGGAGATCAAGTCGGGCGCCGTCCGGCCCGGGTCACAGTTGCCCGGCGAGGTGGAACTGGCGAAGCGGTTCTCGGTCAGCCGGAACACGGTTCGCGCCGCTCTCGCCGTACTCGCCGAGGACGACCTGATCGCGACGCGGACCGGCAAGGGGTCGTACGTCCTGTTCGACGGGCGGCCCTTGGACGGGCGCCTCGGCTGGACCCACGCCCTGTCCGAGCAGGGCGTCGAGACCCGGATGCGCACGGTCCGGATCGAGCTCGAGGACGACGCCGACCTGGCCGCGCGCTTCGACCTCGGATCGCCGTCGTTCGTGGTGATCGAGCGCGTCCGGCAGCTCACCGACGGTACGTCGATCTCGCTCGAGCGCAGCCGGATCCCGGCCCTCGACACCCTGCGCGACCTGTCCGAACGCGGTCTCGACAACGGCTCGATCAGCGTCACCCTGAACCGGGCGGGCCTCTACCTCGACCACTGCGAACAACGCCTCCGCGGCCGCCCCCTCACCCCGGTCGAGGCCGGCCACCTGAATCGCCCGGCCGGCACCTGGTTCCTGCACACCACCCGGACCAGCTGGACCGCCACCGACCAGTTCGCCGAACACGCCGACGAACTCCTCGACCCCACCCACTACGAACTGAGCCTGTCCTACAACAGCTGAACCGGTCCCTAAGGGGGTAGTTGCCGGGGGCATAGGGAGTTGTGCTGATGTGGCGGGTCTCCTCAGGGGCGGACTGTGTTCTCACGAGCGAGAAGCAGTCGGAGGAAATCATGTTCGTTTACTCGACCGCCGCGGTTCAGGCGGAGATGAAGTACCGCCAGGAGCGGATCCGCCGCGACTTCCAGCGTCCCGTGTGGTTCCGCAAGCGGCTGCCGCAGCCCCCGCCGCCCTGTGCGCCCGAGCTGCGGGCCCGGCCGGCGATGTGACCGCACGTTCACCGCCGTACCAGACCCCTCCCCCCGGCGCGGCCGGCTCGTCGTGAGCCGGCCGCGCCCCTGTCGTTTCAGGAGCACTAGGACCCCCTGAGACCGCCTAAGTGGCACCAGGGCGCAGGGATAGGGAGGAGTTCCGATGTGCGGGTCCACCTCAGACGCGCAGATTAGTGGTTGCCGGCAGCGAGCCGGCGCAGACAACGGAGGAACACATGTTCAGCAACGCATCGGTCAAGGCAGAGGTCGACTACCGCAGGGAGCGCCTCAGCCGTGACTTCCGGCAGCACCGGGAGTCCCGCGGCCGCCGGACCATCAGCCACCTGTTCGGCCGGAAAGCCTGAGAGGAGGAACCGACCATGATCAACATGCCACTGACCCCGGACTCCGTACGAGCCGAGACCGCGTACCGGCTGGAGCGCGCCAAGCGTGACTACCGGGCCGCGAACCGCCGCAAGCGGACCGCGAAGGAGACCGAGCGCCCCGAGGCGCGGCCCGCCCTTCGACCCCGTCCGGTCGCATGACCGCCGGAACCGCCGTCCCTGATCGAGCAGCACAGATCAGGGACGGCTTTTCTGTCGCCGGTTCCGCGACTGGAAGAACTCACACAACGGGATGCCGTCGATTTGTGTCGGCGCCAGGGGCGAAGATGGACGACGTGCCCTGGAATTCGACACCTCTCGTCGGCCGCTCGTCCGAGATGGCCGCCCTGCTCAGCGCCGTGGACGACGCCAAGACGCGCCGCGCCGGTGCCGTGCTGCTGTCCGGCGACGCCGGCGTCGGCAAGACCCGGATGCTCGACGAGGTCGCGACCGGTGCGCACGAGCGCGGTTTCGGAGTACTGGTCGGGCACTGCACCGACTTCGGCGACGCCGGCCTGCCGTACCAGCCGTTCTCGGAGATCTTCGGCCGGCTGGCCGGCGACCGCCCCGACCTGGTCGAGGGCGTGCTGCGGAACTTCCCCGCGATCGGCCGCCTGCTGCCCGCGCACCGCCTGCTCGGCGCCCAGCCCGCGCCGCAGGAGGCCCAGCTCGACCGGGCCGCGCTGTTCGACGCGGTCCTCGGCGCGTTCACCGCACTCTCGACCAGCGAGCCGCAGTTGGTGATCATCGAGGACGCGCACTGGGCCGACGACTCGACCCGGGACCTGATCGGTTTCCTGATCACCCGGCTGACCTCGCAGCGCCTCGCGCTCGTGGTGTCGTACCGCAGCGACGACCTGCACCGCCGGCACCCGCTACGCCGCCCGATCGCCGAGTGGTCCCGCAACCCCCGGGTCGGCCGGGTCAACCTGCTGCCCCTCGACGCCGAGGAGTCCCGCACGCTGCTGCACTCGCTGCTGCGCGCTCCGCTGCCTCCGATGGAGGAGCGGCGGATCCTGGAGCGGGCCGGCGGCAACGCGTTCTTCACCGAGGAGCTCGCGGCCGCGGCGTCGATGGGCGACAACGACGGCGTACCGCCCGACCTGGCGGATCTGCTGCTCGTCCGCCTCGACCCGCTGTCCGACGACGCCCGCCAGGTCGCCCGGGTGATCGCGGTCGCCGGTCACCGCGTTCCGCACACGCTGCTCACCGCGGTCGCCGACCTCCCGGACCGCGAGCTCGACGAGGCCCTGCGCGAGCTGATCGACGCCCACATCATCGACATCCCCACCACCGATCGGTACTACTTCCGCCACGCCCTGCTGGCCGAGGCTGTGTACGACGACCTGCTGCCAGGCGAGCGCGTCCGCCTGCACGCGGCGTACGTGAAGGCCCTCAAGGACCAGACCGTGGCCGGTACGGCGGCCGAGCTCGCGGGGCATGCCACCCGGTCGCACAACCTGCCGGTCGCGTTCGAGGCCCGGGTCCGAGCAGGTGAGGAGGCGATCTCGGTCGCCGCGCCGCAGGACGCGCTCAAGCACTACGAGCTGGCGCTGGAGCTGTTCCCGAACCGGGCGCCTGACAGCGCGATCGACAAGACCTGGCTGATCGTCCAGACCGCGACCGCCGCGACCCTGTCGTCGCAGCACCTGCGCGCGGTGAAGATCCTGCGCAAGGCGCTGGCCGATCTTCCGCCCGATGCGCCGAAGCTCGAGCGGGCGCAGCTACTCCTCCCGCTGGCCGACATCGCGCTGGTGATCGACCAGGACCAGGAGTCCCACGAGGCCGTGTCGCAGGCGCTGAAGCTGGTCAACGACGAGCCGGCCAGCGTGTTCAAGGCGCAGGTCGCTTCGCTGTACGCGCGGGTCTCCGACGCGCTCGGCCGCCCGATGGAGGCCGAACGGTGGGCGCACAAGGCGCTCGAGATCGCCCGGGACGCCGGTCAGGAGTCCGCCGCCAGCGACGCCGGGATCACCCTCGCCCAACTGCGGCGCCGCGCCGGCGATCCGGAGACGGCGGTGAAGCAGCTCGAGGAGGCCGCCGTCCGGGCGCAGCTCACCGGGGACCCGGCCGCCGAGGTGCGCAGCCGGTTCCTGCTCGGCTCCACGCGCTACGAGCAGGGCGACCTGCTCAACGCGAAGGCCGCGCTGTCGTTCGCGACCAAGCGGGCCGGGGAGCTCGGGCGGCAGTGGGCGGCGTACGGGTTCGACGCGCGCCGGATGCTGGCGCTGACCCAGTTCATGCTCGGTGAGTGGGACGAGGCGTCGGCGACCGCGCGGACGGACTCGATGACGCCGGCCGCGGCCGCGGCGGCACTCCGGGCGGTGGAGTTCTCGGTCCGCAGCGGGCGCGGTGACACCGCGGTCGCGGAGGAGTTCGAGATGTCCCGCAAGTGGTGGGACCTGGACATCATGCTGCCGATCATCGGGCTGCAGCCGGCCGTGGACGCGTACCGGATGCTCGACAAGCCGGCCGAGGCGGAGAAGCTGATCGCCGACGTCTCCACGCTGTGTGCCGACCTGTTCCAGACCGAGTGGTTCCTCGGGCGGATCCGGTTCGCAACGCTCGGGCTACAGCTGTTGTGCCACCGCGCGGTCGGCGAGCCGTCGGCAGCGGCGGACCTGGCCGAGCGCGGGGCCGAGCTGCTGTCGATCGGTCAGGCGACCGCGGAGAAGGGGCTGCCGCCGGGGCGGTTGATGGGCGTCGAGGGGCTGGCCTGGCTGGCGCGGCTGGAGTCGGAGTGGGATCGGTTGCGGTGGCTGGCCGGGATCGACGCGCCGACGCCGGAGGACCATGTCGCGTCGTGGCAGCGCACGGCCGACGCGTTCGGGTACGGGTACGTCTTCGAGCAGGCGTGGTCCCGGGTGCGGCTGTCGGACGCGCTGCGTGCGGCAGGGCGGGTCGCGGAGGCGAACGAGCAGTCCGCGTTGGCGGCCGAGGTCGGGCGCGAGCTGAATGCGCGGCCGTTGCTCGAGGAGGCCGGTGGCGGGGACGCGCACGGTGCGAGTGCGCTGACGTCGCGCGAGACCGAAGTACTGCGGTTGCTCGCCGAGGGCCGGACCAACCGGCAGTTGGCGCGCGAGCTGTACATCAGCGAGAAGACCGTCAGCGTGCACGTGTCGAACATCCTCGCCAAGCTCGGTGTCCGCTCGCGGACCGAAGCAGCCGCGGTGGCCAGGCGCGACGGGCTGCTCACCGAGGACTAGGGCGTGTCTGGTCCTAGCCGTGGCGGCGTTTGGGTTCGGCGTCCAGGTGCCGGGCCCGGGCCCGAGCCAGTTCGTCAGGCTCGGGCTCGCGGCGTGGCGCGGGGCGGCTGACTCCGGTGATGTCGTCGAAGACCTTGCGGGCGTGCCGCATCCGCGCTGCGGCCAACAACACCAACCCGGCCGCAGCGAGGGTGATCAATACCCACAGTTGCCACGACATAGCCTCACCACCACGTGCTCGCCCCGTTCCCCCGAGTAATCACCATAACCCCGAACCCAGCGCTTGGCGACCGGCTGTACGCAATCCGTTAAGAACGGCGCTTGAAACTCCCGTTTGTTGCCCCACGCAAGCACAAACGGTGACCAGGGCAACGGAAATTGAAGGGACTTTCAGTTACTCCGGGGAGTGAGCCGCCGGCCGCTCAACAGACACGTAGCGCGACGGTCCGCCGTATGCTCGGGCAGGTGTTGGTGCTGTCAGCTGAGGATGTCCGTAACGCCGTTCCGATGAGTACGGCGATCGACGCTGTCCGGGACTCGTTCCGGGAGCTGGCGGCCGGGAACTTCGTGCTGCCGCCGCGGCAGATCTTCGGCGACGGCGCGGTGCTGGTGATGTCGGCGTACCACTCCCCGACCGGGACTGCGGTGGTGAAGAAGATCGGCATCGCGCTCGACCAGGTGCCGGCGATCCGCGCGACCGTGATCTGGACCGGCGCCGGCGAGCAGCTCGTTGCGGACGGCGGCTCGATCACGACGCTGCGGACCGGCGCGGTCGTCGGCGTCGCCACCGACCTGCTCGCGCGCGCGGACGCGATCCGGCTGACTGTGATCGGAACCGGCGCCCAGGCCCCCGACCAGGTCCGCGCGGTCCTCGCCGTCCGCCCGATCACCGACGTCACCATCACCGGCCGTTCCCTCGACCGGGCCACCGCCTTGGCTCGGGCCCTCGCGGCGGAGTTCCCAGAGGTCCGCTTCACGCCGACCACGGACGTCGAAGCCTCGATCGCCACCACGAACATCATCTGCTGCGCCACCTCGTCAAGCACCCCACTCTTCGAAGCCGACGCCCTCCCGGTAGAGGTTCATATCAACGCCATCGGCGCCTTCCGCCCCACCATGCGGGAACTCCCGCGCGCCCTCTTCACCACCAGCACGGTCGTGGTCGACCAACGCGAAGCCGCGCTCGAGGAATCCGGCGAAGTCATCGACGCCGTCGAATCCGGCACCCTCGACAGCCTGATCGAACTTGGCCCAGCCCTCTCCGACCCACCAGCTCCGACCGCCCGAACCGTCTTCAAATCAGTAGGCATCGGCTGCCAGGACTGGGCCATCGCCGCCGCGCTTGCCGGAATTCGCTGCTAAGTCCAGCGCAGAACGCCTTTGCGGTAGGCGTACAGCAGGCCGACCGCGACGAAGGCGAGGAACACGAACATCTCGATCAGGGTGGCGAAGCCGAGGGTGTTGAAGATGGTGGCCCACGGGAAGAGGTAGATCGCGTCGACGGCGAAGATCACGTAGAGGTACGCGAACAGGTAGTACCGGATGTGGACCTGGGCCCAGCCCTCGCCGACCGGGTCGACGCCGGACTCGTACGTCTTGAGCTTGCCCTCGGTCGGATAGGTGACGGTCAGCGCCTTGTTCAGCGCGAACGCGCCGATCAGCCCGACCAGGCCGAGCGCGACCACCGCGGCGACGACGCCATAGCTGTCCGACACGAGACCACTCTAGTTCGTGCAGAGCAGCAGGGAGTCGATCGAGACGTACGGGCCGTAGCCCGAGCGGATGTCGTCCACCTGGAGCCGGAGCCTCGTCACGCCGGTGATGTCGGAGTTCAGCCAGCCCTCGGTCTCCTGCCGCATCCGGACCGAGGCGATCGCCTTGACCTCGCTGCGCAGCGATACCCGGACCAGCCCGTCGGTCAGGTTCCCCAGCCAGTTCCGCGAGTACCGGCAACCGGTCGAGTCGACCTCGCCCCACACGTACCCGCCCTGGTTCGCGAGCAGGTCCGCCTCCGCGCGCCGCGGCCCTTCGTTCGGCGGTACGACGTTGAACTGCGGCTGACCCGCTCCACCGACGGACAGCACGCCCTTCTTGAACATGCCCCGCCACACGTAGTGCTTGAAGCTGATCGTCGGCGAGAGCGCAGCGGCGTACGGCGCCTGCGCACCGACCGCGATCCGGTACGTCCGGATCGACCCGGGCTGGACCGTGGTGATCGTCACGCTGGTGCCCTTGGAGTAGCCGTGCGCGATTTCCTGCCAGCGCTTCAGCGACGGGATCCACTGGTGCAGCGGGATCCGCGTCCCGTTCGCGGGCGCCGGCGTCAGCGTGCCGACGACGGTGATCACGCCCTTGGTCGCGTCCGTCGTACGGATGCTGGAGATCTGCACCGTGCGCACCGGCGACGGGACCGCGGACGCACTCGGGACCACGCAGCCGAGGAACAGCACGACAAGCAGTCCGGTCAGTAGTCGGCGCATCGGACAACTCCCTGAAGTTGCAAGCAGTTGCGCGCCAGCCTGCCGGTTCTGGCTGCGGATCGCAAGCGAGCGTTCGCGCACGGTGATAGGCCCCACTACCCGACCTGACCAGCTTTTAACACCGCGTCCCAGGCTGTGGACCACCGGGGCTTGCGCATGGTTCCGTTCTAAGGGCGAACTAATATTGGGGTTATCGCCCTGACGGGGGGATCGACCTGTCGTCCACGAAGCGGCAGACCGACCCAAGCTTGGACTTGGAGATGAACAGAACAGTGACCATCGAGGTCAAGCAGCTCGACCGCGTGGTGATCCGCTTCGCCGGCGACTCCGGTGACGGCATGCAGCTCACGGGGGACAGGTTCACAGCGGAAACGGCGTCGTTCGGCAATGATCTGTCGACGTTGCCCAACTTCCCAGCAGAGATCCGGGCACCAGCCGGGACCCTGCCGGGGGTCAGCTCGTTCCAGCTGCACTTCGCCGACCACGACATCCTCACGCCGGGCGACGCGCCGGACGTGCTGATCGCGATGAACCCGGCCGCGCTGAAGGCGAACCTCAAGGACGTGCCCCGCGGCGCGACCCTGATCGTCGACACCGCCGACTTCACCGCGCGCAACCTGAAGCGGATCGGGTACGACGAGAACCCGCTGGAGACCGGCGAGCTCGACGGCTACCACGTCGTACCGCTGAACCTGACCGGGATGACGGTGGAGTCGGTCAAGGAGTTCGGTCTGTCCCGCAAGGACGCGTCCCGGGCGAAGAACATGTACGCGCTCGGCCTGGTGTCCTGGCTGTTCCAGCGGCCGGTCGAGTCCACGATCACGTTCCTGGAGACCAAGTTCGCCTCGAAGGCGGATATCCGGGACGCGAACATCGCCGCGTTCCGCGCGGGCTACAACTTCGGCGAGACCGCCGAGGAGTTCTCGGTCCGGTACGAGGTGAAGCCGGCCTCGATGGCCTCCGGCACCTACCGGAACATCTCCGGCAACCTGGCGCTGGCCTACGGGCTGGTGGCGGGCGCACAGCGGGCCGGGCTGCCGATGGTGCTCGGTGCGTACCCGATCACCCCGGCGTCCGACGTACTGCACGAGCTGTCCAAGCTCAAGCGGTTCAACGTCACCACGATCCAGGCCGAGGACGAGATCGCCGGGATCGGCGCCGCGCTCGGAGCGTCGTTCGGCGGTGCGCTCGGCGTCACCACGTCGTCCGGCCCGGGTATCAGCCTGAAGTCGGAGACGATCGGCCTCGGCGTGATGCTCGAGCTGCCGCTGGTGATCTGCGACATCCAGCGCGCCGGCCCCTCCACCGGGATGCCGACCAAGACCGAGCAGGCCGACCTGCTGCAGGTGATGTTCGGCCGCAACGGCGAGGCCCCGCTGCCGGTGCTCGCGGCCCAGTCCCCCGCGGACTGCTTCGCGATCGCGGTCGAGGCGGCCCGGATCGCAATCACCTACCGGACGCCGGTGATCGTGCTGTCCGACGGCTACCTGGCGAACGGGTCCGAGCCGTGGCAGATCCCCGTCATCGAGGACCTGCCGACCATCGACCCGAACTTCACCACCGCGCCGAACGCCCCCGACGGCAAGTACCTGCCGTACGAGCGCGACCCGGAGACGCTGGCCCGTGCCTGGGCCGTCCCCGGTACGGCGGGCCTCGACCACCGGATCGGTGGCCTCGAGAAGGAGGACAAGACCGGGAACATCTCCTACGACCCGGCCAACCACGACCTGATGATCCGCACCCGGCAGGCGAAGGTGGACGCAGTCGCGCGCAGCATCCCGCCGATCGAGGTCGACGACCCGGACGGTACGGCGAAGGTCCTGGTGCTCGGGTGGGGTTCGACGTACGGACCGATCGGCGCCGGTGTCCGCCGGGTCCGCACCGTCGGCGGCAAGATCGCGCACGCGCACCTGCGGCACCTGAACCCGTTCCCGTCGAACCTCGGTGATGTGCTGCGCAGCTACGACAAGGTCCTGGTCCCGGAGATGAACCTGGGCCAGCTGGCGATGCTGCTGCGCGCGAAGTACCTGGTCGACGTGGTCTCGTACGCGCAGGTCCGCGGGATGCCGCTCGGCGCCGCGGAGCTGGCCGAGGTGATCGGCAACTTGGTCGAGGAGACCGAGGGCATCGACGACGACGCCCGCCACCTGGGCACCGCGGCCGCGGCGTTGAAGCACGGTGAAGCACTGGCCGATCAGAACGGTCATCTCAAGACGGAGGGTGCACGATGAGCACCGTTGAGCTCGGCATGCCGGGTCATGGTTTGGCAGGCGTCCCGCTGGCGACCGAGCCACAGAACCGCAAGGAGTACGTGTCGGACCAGGAGGTCCGGTGGTGCCCCGGCTGCGGTGACTACGCCGTACTCGCGGCCTTCCAGGGGTTCCTGCCCGAGCTCGGGATCAAGCGCGAGAACGTCGCGATCGTCTCCGGGATCGGCTGCTCATCCCGCTTCCCGTACTACCTGTCGACGTACGGCATGCACTCGATCCACGGGCGCGCGCCGGCGATCGCGACCGGGCTGGCGACCGCGCGGCCGGACCTGAGCGTGTGGGTGGTGACCGGTGACGGCGACGCGCTGTCGATCGGCGGCAACCACCTGATCCACACGCTGCGGCGGAACGTGAACCTCAAGATCCTGCTGTTCAACAACCGGATCTACGGGCTCACCAAGGGGCAGTACTCGCCGACCTCGGAGCCGGGCAAGGTGACGAAGTCGACGCCGATGGGGTCGGTGGACAACCCGTTCAACCCGGTCTCGCTGGCGCTCGGCGCGGAGGCGACCTTCGTGGCCCGTACGGTCGACTCGGACCGCAAGCACCTGACCTCGGTGCTGCGGGCCGCGGCCGAGCACCGGGGTACAGCGTTCGTGGAGATCTACCAGAACTGCCCGATCTTCAACGACAACGCGTTCGAGGCCTTCAAGGACCCGGAGACCCGGGACGACGCGATCATCCCGCTGGTGCACGGCGAACCGATCCGGTTCGGGACCAATGGGCACCTCGGCGTGGTCCGCGACGGGTTCGCGTCGCTCGCGGTCCGCGAGGTTGCGGACCTGCCCGGGGGCGAGGCCGACCTGGTCGTCCACGACGCCCATGTCGAGGACCCGGCGTACGCGTTCGCCCTGTCCCGCCTCACCGACGGCGGCGTGCTGCACCGCGCTCCGATCGGCGTGTTCCGCAACGTCGAACGGCCCGCGTACGACGACCTGGTCCGCCAGCAGATCAAGACCGCCCAGGAAACCCAGGGCACCGGCGACCTCCAGTCCCTCGTCACCGGCGCCGACACCTGGACGATCAACTAAGCGAGGAATTCCCGGACGACTTTCTGGAAGCCGTCCGGGTCCTCGATCCACGGGTAGTGCCCGACACCGTCGAGCACTACCCGTTCCGCGTCGGGCAGCGCCTCGAGCAGACTGTCGGTCACGTCCGGCGGCCGCAGATCCTCTGCACCGTGCACCAGCAGCGTCGGTACGACGACCTTGGCGCAGACGCTTGCCCGATCCGTCAGCGCGGCCAGCTCGGCTCGAAGTGCGTCCGCGCACACCTGGTTGGGCTCGAACCACGGCGTGTTCAGCTTCCTCGCGCGATCGAGAGCAAGCTTTCGATCGGCGAGGTTCACGGAGATCTGCGCGATCCACGGATCAGCTTCCGGTGTCATGGCAAGACGCTCGGCAACCCGAGCGCGGTAGTCCGCCGGCGGGCCGTCGAGCCCGACCGACGAAACCAGCACCAACCTGGACACGGCGTCCGGATGTGCCTGGGCAAACTCCAAGGCGAGCGACGCTCCCCAGGAGTGCCCGATGACGATGGACGGAGCAGGCCCGCAGACGGTGGCGAGGTCAGCGACGTAGCGGGCCAGCGTGTACGGACCACGACGGTCCGAGCGGCCGCAACCGCGTTGGTCCCATCTGTGCAGCGTGAACTCGGGCAGCGACAGCTCGTGGAACACGTCCCACCACCCGGGACCACCATGCACAAGTACGACGGACGGCCCGGAGCCACGAACCTCGGTCCAGAGCCGACAGCCGTCGTCAGTCGTCAAGTGCGCCATCCGCCCCGCGACCTCCTTGTAGCTACTACTTCAGAGAACCGAATCTCTGTCACATAGACTACAAGAGGTCGAGCAGGGTCTGTCCCACCGCGCGATCCAGGTGGCGCGCGGCCAGCCCGGCTTCGCGGGCTGCCAGTACGTCCAGCTCCAGGTTGTCGCCGACCATCAACGCAGCTGCCGGCTCCACACCGAGCTGTTCACAAACGCGTTGGTAGGCATGAGGATCGGGTTTGCTGACTCCGAGTGATTCGGACGTACACACGACATCGACGTACTCCGCGAGGCCGATGGCCGCCAGCTTGGCGTTCTGTTGCTTCGTACTCCCGTTGGTCAGCACGCCCACCAGCCAGCCGTTGCCCCGAGCAACTTCCAAGGCCGGTCGCGCGTCCGGGTAGGCCACCCAGTTGTCCTGGTACAGCCGCAGATACCCGCCGAAGACCTCGTCCAGCCCGGCGTCCGTGCCCGGCACCTCGCGCCCGAGCAACGGCAGGAATTGCCGCATCCGCTCGCGCCGCTGCCCCTGATGCGTCAGCTCGCCGGCCAGCCACGCCGGGTAGACCAGGTCTTCGATGACGAACCACTGCGCGACCAGCTCGTCCGTCGGCACGACCCCGAGCTCCGCCACCCACGCCCGCAGGGCTCGCTCCGCCGACCCGGTGTGGTCGAAGAGCGTGTTGTCGAGATCGAAAACGACCGCCTTCATGCCCGCACGACCGAGTCGCGGTTCAGCTCGCGGTGGTTGGCGTAGCCGGACAGTGCCAGCGTGAGGTCCAGTTCGGCCAGGAGACAGCGGAGTACGTGCTCGACGCCCGCCTGGCCCGCGAGCGCCAGCCCGTAGAGCAGCGGGCGGCCGAGCAGTACCGCCTTGGCGCCCAGCGCGAGCGCCTTCGCGGCGTCGGAACCCGTGCGTACGCCGGAATCGAACAGGACCGTGAGCTGCTCGCCGACCGCGTCCGCGATCGCCGGTAGTGCGTCCAGCGCGGCGACCGCGCCGTCGACCTGGCGGCCTCCGTGGTTCGACACGACGATCCCGTCGACGCCGTGCTCGGCCGCGAGCTTCGCGTCCTCGACGTGGGTGATGCCCTTGAGCACGATCGGGCCGTCCCAGTTGTCGCGCAGGAACGACAGGTCGTCCCAGGCCAGGCCGACGTTCGGGAACATCTGCGCCCAGTGCATCACCGCCGCGGCCGGATCGTCGGTGATCGGGGCGACCAGCTTCGCCTGGAAGGCGGGGTCGCTGAAGTAGTTCGCCAACCCCTCGCCCTTCAGGAACGGCAGGAAGCCGCGGTCCAGGTCGGCCGGCCGCCAGCCGATCGTCCCGGTGTCGAGCGTGACCACGAGTACGGCGTAGCCGGCGGCCTTGGCGCGCTGCAGGAAGCTGAGGCAGACGTCGCGGTCGGTCGGGTAGTACAGCTGGAACCACTTGTTCGCGGCCTCGATCTCCTCGATCGCGTGGCTGGCCTGGGTGGAGTGCGTGTACGTGAGGCCGAGGGTGTCTGCGGCCCGGGCGGTGGCGAGTTCGCCGTCCGGGTGGGCGAGGGTCTGGACGCCGATCGGCGCGACGAGCACCGGCGCGGGCATCGCCGTACCGAGGATCGTGCAGGACAGGTCACGGTCGGTGCTCCCCCGGAGCATGCGGGGTGCCAGCCGCCAGCGGTCGAACGCCGCCTGGTTCGCCCGCGCGGTGGCGCCACCACCCGCGCTCGGCACGATGTATCCCATCGCCTCGACCGGCAGTTTCCCGGCCGCCTGCGACTCCAACCGCGCCAGGTCGGTGGTGATCTCCGGCGTCGTCCCCTGCAGCATCCCCTGCAGGTAGATCTGCAGCTGGTAGTCCCCGAAGTTGGCCATGCCGGATGCTCCCACGACCACCACGCCGGCTCAACAGCACCACCCCCGCGAGCGCGATCAGGCCGCACAGCCAGGCGAACCAGTCGCCCCAGGCGGTGTAGAGCGTCCGGTCGACGCCTGGCCGGAGTTCGCCGATCAGGGTCGCCGGGCCGTCCGGCGGGGCGGTCGTCTCGGCGACGATGCGGCCGTTCGCGTCGGTCAGCGTCACGCGGCCCTTGCTGCCGTCGCGGGCGATCGGGATGCCGTTCTCGATCCCGCGGAGGATCGCCATCCGGCTGTGCAACCAGCCGTCGTCGACGAAGTCCAGCGCGGGGACGAGCAGCAGGCCGGTACGGAGTTCGCCGTACTGCCGGGCGAGCGCCGGGAAGTCCATGTCCTTACAGATCATCAGCCCGAAGTCCTTGTACGTCGCCAGCTTGTCGCCGGACTCGTACGGCTCGAGGCCGGGGATCAGGTGGTGCTTGTCGTACGACGTCGGCGGGGTGCCGTCGGGGTGGAAGATCAGGGCACGGTTGTGGTCGCCGCCGCCGAGTGCGGTGACGCCGACGACCAGTTCGATCTTGTTGCTGATGGCAAGCTCTTGGAACAGCTTGGGCAGTCGGTCGTTCTGCACGTCGATCGTCTTCTCCGGGAGCAGGACGATCTGTGCGCCTTGGTGAGCGGCGTTCTCGATCAACGGGCGATACCGCTCCAGGATCTTTGGTCCACCTGCGTTCGGCCAGCCCGCGTCGTCGGCACCTTCAGCTGACAGTACTGCGATCTTCACGGGCTCGGCGTTGGTGCTGCCATCGAGTCGCACCACGCCGTACACGCACACACCCAGGGCAACCACAAGCACGAGGAGGGTGCGCCGGGCCGCGATCGCCGCCGCCGGAAGCAACAAGAGGAAGCTCAAACCCCAGGGACCTGCCAACGAAACGATCTGGTTGACCGGGGCAACTTCCACCTGCGTGTACGCGAGACTCGTGAACGCCCCGTGCGGCGAGACCATCGCGATCAAGTAATCAGCCGCGGCCCACAACGCCGGCGCCGCGACCGCCGCCACCACCGGATGCCCCCGTACCACCAACGCCCGGAAGAACAACACGGTCCCCGCGAACACCAAAGCCAACCCCACCAAAAACCCCAACACCACTGGCGGAACCTCGAGATCCCCCAGCAAGTACCCCACTAGATTGCTGAGACCGAGCAGCCACCCCACGAACGCCGCCACCCCTGCGACCCACGCCCTCACCCGCGGCGCAACAAAGAAGACAGGCACCGGCGCCAGCCACGTCAACAAAGGAACCGTGTGCAAACCCGACCCGAAGAACAGCAGCACACCCGCGGCAACAGCTGCCGCGACAGCCCACCACCTAGACACGTAGTTCATCGATCATCCTTTCGCCCAGGCGGAGGCACAGGGTGCGGAACGACTTGTCCGGCATGCTGATGCGGTCGCCGTGGTGGAGCTGGATCAGGCCGTGCAGGAGAGCTGCGAACATCAGGCTGGTTTCCCAGATGTCCTGGTCGCGGAAGAGTTTCTGCTCGACGCCGGCGGTGACCGCGTCGGCGACCAGGTTCAGCGTCGGCGACCTGCGGGCGCGAAAGTCCGCTGGGAACTGCCGCGCCTGGTCACGCCGTTCAGTGAACATGTAGTCGTACAACCGCGGCTGGGCGAGTGCGAAGTCGACGTGGTCGACCAGCATCTCCCGCAGCCGTTCGTCCGCCGCGACCGGCCGGTCCGCGGCCTCCCAGCGCCGGACCAGCTCGGCGAACGCCGTGTCGGCCACCGCGTTCAGCAACGTTTCCCGATCCGGGAAGTACTGGTAGATCGCCATCGGCGTGATCCCGACCGCGGCCGCCACCTTCCGCATCGACACCCCGGCCGCGCCGTGCTCGGTCAGCAAGTACGTCGCCGCCACGGTGATCCGCTCTTTTGTCGTCACGGAAACCATTAGAAACGCATTCCCTATACGCCGTATAGGCAATGTGACCCTGATTGGACCCTGAGACCGTGACATCCGTCAGGGACCGGACCGCGCCGGACGTCAGCACCGGAACGGGACGGATCGCATCCGCAGGCCCCGCCCGCCGCGCCCACAGTGGTGACCATGACGAACACGCACGTGGTGACCGCTCCCCGACGAAGCGGCGTGAAGCGCGGACTGCCGGCTCTCGGCCTGTTCTTCCTGTCTCCGATGGTCGCCGAGTTCCTGCTCGGGAACATCCCGATCAGCGGCCTGTTCGCACTGTTCGCCCTGGCCCCGCTGTACGGCGGCGGCGCGGTGCTGATCCGTGAGGTCGCCCGGCGCCGCGGCTGGGGCTACCCGAGCATCCTGATCCTCGCCCTCGCGTACGGCGTGATCGAGGAGGGCATCACCACCCAGTCGCTGTTCAACCCGAACTACGCGCACCTGCGGCTACTCGACCCAGGCCACATCTCGTTCCTCGGCATAGGCGCACCGTGGACCGTGATGGTCCTCGGCCTGCACACGCTCTGGAGCATCACGGTCCCGATCGTCGTGATGGAGTCCCTGTCCAGCCGCCCGCGCGAACCCTGGCTGGGCAAGCTCGGCCTCAGCGTGTACGGCGTCCTGTTCATCCTCGGCGTCGTCGCGACCACACTGTTCGGCTACGCCCAGGACTCGTTCCGCGCCTCCCCCGGGCAGAACGTCGGCGTTGCCGTCGCGGTCGTCGTACTGATCGCTCTCGCAGTCTGGGCCGGCCGCCGCACGCCCCGGCGTACCACCGGAAATGTCCCGTCGCCGTGGATCGTCGGCATCGTCGGACTCGTGCTCAGCAGCGGCTGGATGCTCGTGAATGACGAGATCAAGAACGGCTGGCTCTGCGCCGCGGTATCGATCGCCGTCGACGTACTCGCGATCGTCCTGTTCGTCACGTGGTCCCGCCGGACCACGTGGACGCGAATGCACACCTTGGCCGCGGCGGGCGGCGCGATGCTCACCTACGCGTGGCATGCGTTTCCGGAAAGCCCGACCTTCGGCGCCTCGAGGACGGTCGACCTGATCGGGAACGGGGTCTTCGCCCTGCTCGCGGTGGTCCTGCTGATCTCTGCGACAATCAGGTGTGACAAGTTCGTTCGCTCCTGACCGTACGGCGCGGCACGTCAGCCTGGCGTTGTTCGCGCTGGCGACCGGTGGTTTCGCGATCGGGACCACCGAGTTCGTCACGATGGGGCTGCTGCCACAGATCGCGGACGGCGTCCGGATCTCGATCCCGACCGCGGGCCACATCGTCTCGGCGTACGCGCTGGGCGTCGTGGTGGGTGCTCCGGTGATCGCGGCGCTCGGCGCGCGGACGGGCAGAAAACGGTTGTTGCTCGGGCTGATGGCGGTTTTCGTGGTCGGCAACGTGCTGTCGGCCGTTGCCTCGAGCTACGAGTTCCTGCTGGCGGCGCGGTTCCTGTCCGGGTTGCCGCACGGCGCGTTCTTCGGGATCGGCGCGGTGGTCGGAGCGTCGATGGTTCCGGCCGAGCGGCGGGCGCGGGCGGTGTCGATGACGATGGTGGGGCTCCCGGTCGCGAACATCATCGGCGTACCGGTGACGACTCTGCTCGGGCAGCAACTCGGGTGGCAGGTGCCGTTCCTCGCGGTCGGCGTACTCGGTCTGCTGACGCTGGTCGCCGTCTGGCTCTGGATCCCGCCGCAGCCGGTCGGGAGCGACGTCAACGTCCGCAGCGAGCTGAGTGCGCTGGCCCGGCCGCAGGTGTGGATGGCGCTGCTGGTCGGCATGGTCGGGTTCGGCGGGATGTTCGCGACGTACTCGTACATCACGCCGACGATGACGGAACTGGCCGGTTTCTCCGAGTCCGCGGTGACGATCGTGCTCGGCGTGTACGGCGTGGGCATGACGGTCGGCACCGTTCTCGGCGGCCGGCTCGCGGACCGCTCGCTGATGGGCAGCGTGTACGGCGGCCTGGTCGCGGTCGCCGTCGTACTGGGGACGTTCGGCTGGCTCGCACACACTCGGCCCGGCGCGCTGATCGCGGTGTTCGCGATGGGCTGCTCCGCGAGCATCCTGGTCCCGGCGCTGCAGACGCGCCTGATGGACGTCGCCCACGAGGGCCAGTCGCTGGCCGCCTCGCTGAACCACTCCACACTGAACATCGCGAACGCCCTCGGTGCCTGGCTCGGCGGCGTCGTCCTGGCCGCCGGCTACGGCTACGAATGGCCCAGCCGCCTCGGCGCCGCCCTCGCCGTGGCCGGCCTGATCCTGGCCGCGATCTCCGGCCTGATGGAACGCCGAGGGTCGACTCAGGTACTTGCCTGAGGGTTTCGTGACCAGGGACTTGGTTAGATCGGTGTATGGCGACCTTGACGTTGGGTGCTGCCGACCTGGTCCGGCGGCGTGGGCTGCGGCGGATGCGCTCGGTGGCGCTGGCCCTGCTCGTGCTGGCGGCGGCGATCTACGTGGCGACGCTGCACCGCGGCGGTGGCTGGGCCTATCTGAACGCGGCCTCCGAGGCGGCGATGGTGGGTGCGCTGGCGGACTGGTTCGCGGTCACCGCGCTGTTCCGGCGGCCGCTCGGGCTGCCGATCCCGCACACCGCGATCGTGCCGACCCGCAAGGACAGCCTGGCGGAGAGTCTCGAGCAGTTCGTGACCGAGAACTTCCTCTCCGAGGAAGTCGTCTCGGAAAAGATGCGGACCGCGGAGATCAGCCGCCGGGTCGGTGAGTGGCTTGCCGACGGCAACCATGCCGAGCGGATCGTGGCCGAGGGCGCCCGGACGGTCGGCGCGGCGCTGCCGAAGCTCGGCGACGACGACGTGGCCGCGTTCGTCCGCGGTTCGCTGCTGCCGCGCTTCGTGAAGGAGCCGTTGAGTCCGATCGCCGGGCACTTCGTCCAGTCGGTGGTCGAGGACGGCGCACACCACGCGCTGTTCGACCTGCTGATGGTGGAGGCGTACGACTGGCTGGCGAGCAACCGGGACCTGCTCGCCGACGTGGTCGGCCCGCGCGCGCCGCGGTGGTCGCCGCAGTGGGTGGACCGGCTGGTGATCGACCGGATCCACCGCGAGGCGCTGGCGTGGCTGGCCGACGTACGGGACAACCAGGCGCACCCCGCCCGCCGGGCCGTCGACCGGCTGCTCGCCCAACTGGCCGACGACCTGCAGAACGACCCGGAGACGATGGAACGGTTCGAGGCCTGGAAGGCTCGGATGCTGACCCATCCGGACATGAGCAACAGCCTGACCGCGGTCTGGGACGCGATGCGGACCGCGCTGATCGACTCGATCAACGACCCGAACAGCACGCTGCGCGTTCGCGGCATCAAGGTGCTGCACGACCTCGGCGACCGCCTCCAGCACGACGACGACCTCCGCACCAAGGTCGACACCCGCGCCGCCGAGGCGGTCGGGTACGTCGTCCGCACCTACGGCACGGAGATCGTCTCGGTCATTTCTGACACCATCGAACGCTGGGACGGCCGCGAAGCCGCCGCCCGCATCGAACTCCACGTCGGCCGCGACCTTCAGTTCATCCGCATCAACGGCACCGTCGTCGGCGCCCTCGTAGGCCTCCTGATCCACACCGCCAGCCAGCTGATCTGACGCTGTGCGCCGGTCGGGGCAACCATCCGGAAGACCCAGGCGGTCCAGCAGGATGTGAGCATCGACGACGGCGTGGTGACGGAGGTGAGAGCGGTGCCGACCGGCGGTACGGCGAGTTTCGACGCGTTCGTGGCAGCCCGCTCACTGGCCCTGGTCCGGACCGCGTACCTGCTGACCCGCGACCACGCGCTGGCCGAGGACCTTGTGCAGACCGCGCTGGCGAAGGCGTGGTTCCACTGGAGCCGGATCCGCGAGGACAACCCGGAGCCGTACGTCCGGCGGATCCTGGTCACGACGTACGCCTCCTGGTGGCACCGCAAGTGGACCGGCGAGATCCCGACCGAGGAGCTGCCCGAGGCCCCGGTCCCGCACCGTGAGGACCGCCTCGACCTGTGGGACGCGATCGGCCGGCTCCCCCGCCGGCAACGCGCGGTCGTCGTACTGCGCTTCTACGAAGACCTCAGCGAGCCCGAGACCGCGCGCCTCATGGGGACGAGCGTCGGCACCGTCAAGAGTCAGACCGCCAAGGCTCTTACGAAGCTCCGGCTCGACCCGGCGTTGACCACTCCGGCAGATCTGGAGACCCCACGATGAACCTCCAAGACCTCCGCGACGAGCTCAGCACCCGCGCCGCCGACGCCGACCAGCACCAGAACGACCTGCTGCCCGGCGTACGGCACAAGGTCCGCCGTACCAAGCGGCGCCGGATCGTCACCGCCGCCGGAGCGGCCGCCGCCGTACTCGCGGCCGTCGTCGCCGGATTCCTCCCTGGGACGCATTCGGCAACCCCGCCGGCCGACCGGCCGCCCGCGGACTACACCCGCGACGGCGTCACGGTTCCGGGCACGGTCGGCAGCGACAAGTTGCTCAAGGCATGGATCGGCGACCGCGGCCAGGACAAGCTGTCGTTCTCCTGGACCCCGACCACCGACTCGATCACCGTCCACGCCAACTGCGAGGCGGACGGCGGTCTGTACGCCGTCCGCTTCAAGATCAACGGTTGGTACGTCGGTGACGCCGGCTGTGTGACCGGATCCGATGCATGGACGCTGGGCAGCAGCGTGTCGCTGCGACCGGACTCGCCGTTCTGGCTGGCGTCCCCGATCGGCCGACCGGTCCAGGTCGTCGCGGACGTGATCGATCTGTCGACCCGGCGCGTGGTCACTCCCCACGCCCGGATCTCGCTCGGCATCTACTCGACGCCGTACGACCCGTCGGCGGCGGTCGACGGCGCACCGGCGCGGACGGTCCCGGCCGGCCCGGACGACTACACCAAGGACGGCGTCGTCTACCGGCGGCGCATCGGCGGCGACACCCTGGCCGGCGCCCAGATCGCGGACCCCGGCCGCAGCCAGGTGCACTTCAGCTTCACCTCGACCGGCAGACCGCTGGTCGTGCACCAGTTCTGTACGGCGAACGCGGGCTCCGACAGCGAAGAACGCCCGTACTCGATCTCTGTCCGCGTCGGCGCCGGAGAGCCCAACATCTCCACCTGCGTCGGCAACTCGACGGACGCGGGCGCCGGCGACAGCGTGACGCTCCCGGCGCCGGTCCCGGCCGGACAGCGCATCGACGTCGTCGCGGAGGTAGTACCGGCGAAACCGGGCGGCCCGCCGGTGCCACCGGACACGCGCTTCGGTCTGGGCGTCTACTTCCAGGGCGAGCAGCGGACGATCGACGGCGTCGACCTGGCGGAGCGGATCGAGCTCGGGGGGTACGACTACCGCCTCGCGGACGTCCGGACGGCGCCCGGCCCGAGCAAGAAGCTCACGATCGCCACACCCGCCGGGCGCCCGTACGTGATCGCGTACGGCAGCTCACCGCTCGGCGTCGCGGGTGAGGTCACCGGCAGCCTCTGGATCGGCAAGACCGAGCGCACGCTCAGCATCGGGCCGAACACCACCGGCGCTCTGGGTCTCAGTACTTATCCGCGCGCCGCCGGAGCGGCCGACCGCGCCACCCTCACCGTCTCGAACGGCACGCCGACCAAGGGCACGCTGATCGTGGCGCTGTACGAACCGGTGTCCTAGACCCAGCTGTGCAGGTCGGCGGCGTCCTGGGTGAATTGTTCGGTGGAGTCGTCGGCGACGAACTCGAGGAGGGCGTTGATCTCGCGGGGTTCCGCGGCGAGGCGGTCGAGGACCGGGCGCCACAGGGACTCGCGGGCCGCCAGCGGCAGGCGGTTGTTCGACGGCCACCACGAGAAAACGTGCACCGTGCTCAGCCAGGGCATCAGCGACTCGAGCTGCTGCAGGCACTCCGCGTCGTCCAGGTCGACCGGCGGCTGCCAGTACGTCGTGAGGTTCGGCGCGCCGACGTCGAGCAGCAGGGTGATCGTCGAGTCGACCTCGTCGGTCAAGGTGTTCCGGTGGAACTCCATCGCGATCTCGATGCCAGCGCCGGCTGCCATCTCGGCCAGTTCGCCGAGGCCCCGGGTGACCGCCATCCGGTCGCCGACGCCCGCGTCCGCCGTACCGACGTTGCCCGCCCAGACCCGGATCCGCGGCGCGCCGAGCGCCTCCGCGGTGGCGACCGCCGACCGCATCTCCTCCCGGTCGACGCTGCCGGCCCGCAGGTACGAGCCGTACGCCGCGATCTGCAGGCCGTGCACCTCGGTCAGGTTCCGGACGCGCTTGGCGTTGACCAGGTTCCCGAGCGGGACGTGGATGTCCCCGCCCCACTCGATCGCCGACAACCCCGCCGCGGCAGCCACCTCGACCACCTGGTCGACGGCCAACTGCCGAAACGTCACCGAGACCAGACCGGTCCTCACACCCACGCGTGCCTCCTGGTGTCCACACCTCCATCCAACCGCATCACACCAACAGACTCACGCCACGAGTCACCCGATGGACGGCGTCCTGCCCTTGTCGCCCTGTACCCCGGCCTTGCCGGCTGTCACCGGAACACCCACCGGTCCGGCGGCCGCCGCAGGAGCCTGGGACGGACGACCGGGTGCCCTCCCGGCCTCGGCGCCCGCGTCGAAGACGACGGCATGCGCGACGTACTCCTGCGCCCGCTCGGTCCGCACCGGGTCCATCGAGTTCGTCCGGCTGTCGGCGGCGATCAGCTCGGCCGCCAGCCTCCGTTCCGGCGAATCGGCGGCATGTTGCGGCCGGGACTGCGGATCGCTGTTCAGGTAGGCGTTGAACGCGTCCGCCTGCGGGCTCGCGGGGCGCTGGTTCGCCGCGACCACGTCACCGAGTGCCCCCAGCGCGGACGACTCGATCTGCTTGCGGACGCGCTGGCTCGCCAGCACCCGGTCCTCCGCCGTCTCACGTCATGAGCAAAGTAATTGGATGCGGCTGTCGGGCGGGTTTACGCTGAACGGCGTGCCGGAACAGCGAAAAGGATTCACCTACGGGTTCACTGCCTACCTGATCTGGGGCCTGTTTCCGCTGTACTGGAAACTCCTCGACTCCTCCGGCGCGATCGAACTGCTCGCCCATCGGGTGCTGTGGTCGCTCATCACGATCGTGATCCTGGTCGCCGTACTGCGGAAGTTCGGTGCCGTGAAGGCGCTACTGGCGGAGCCGCGCCGGCGCTGGCCGTTGATCGCGGCGGCGTTCCTGATCTCGGTGAACTGGGGTACGTACATCTGGGGCGTCGGCAACGGTCACGTCGTCGAGACCTCGCTCGGGTACTTCATCACCCCGCTGTTCACGGTCCTGCTCGGCGTCTTCGTACTGAAGGAGAAGCTCCGGCCGGTGCAGTGGACCGCGCTCGCGATCGCGTTCGTCGCGGTGGTCGGCCTGACCATCGAGAACGGCCGGCCGCCGTGGGTCGCGATCATCCTGACGTTCTCGTTCGGGTGCTACGGGCTGGCGAAGAAGCAGGCCGGCGCGGGCGCGATCGAGGGTATGGCGGTCGAGTCCGGCACCGTCGTGCCGTTCGCGGTCGCGGCGATCGTCGTACTCGGGTTGCAGGGGCACGCCACGGTCACCCACCACGGCACGGCGTACCTGATCCTGGTGATGCTGACCGGACCGATCACCGCCGTACCGCTGCTGCTCTTCGGAGCCGCCGCTACCCGCGTCTCGATGACGACCCTGGGGCTGCTGAACTACATCGCCCCGATCATGCAGTTCATCTGCGGCCTGGTGATCTTCCACGAGCGGATGACGCCGATGCGCTGGCTCGGCTTCGGCCTGGTCTGGGTGGCGCTCGCGCTGTTCACCTTCGACAGCATGCACACCCGCCGCCGCAACCTGGCCCTCGAGCGCGCCGCGGTCACGGCCACGGCTTGACCTTCGCTATCTTGGACATCTAATATCCAGATTGTGAAGATGAACGAGGGCGTCGAGTGGGCGATGCACAGCTGCGTGAACCTCAGCTGGATGCCCGGCGCGGCGGTTCCCGCCAAGCGGCTCGCGGCCTTCTACAACCTGCCGACGGCCTACCTGAACAAGCAGCTCCAGGCGCTCGCGCGGGCCGGCATCCTCACCTCGGTCTCCGGACCGAAGGGCGGTTTCCAGCTCGCCCGCGACCCGCGCAACATCTCGCTGCTCGACATTGTGGTCGCGATCGACGGGCCGGACGAGGCATTCCGGTGTACGGAGATCCTGCGCGCCGGGCCGGGCGCGGACGACCGGACCGACTACACCAAGGCCTGCCTGATCTCGCAGGCTATGCGGTCCGCGGAACTGTCGTACCGGCGCGAGCTGGCGGGTCAGAGCATCGCGGACATCGCCTCGCGGGTCGTCGAGCAGACGCCGGAAGCACCAGAGAACACCCGCAACCATTTCGCCAACCTGAAGGCCTGAAGGCCGCTTTTTTCTGGAGCAATTCTGGATGTCTAACATCCTGAATAAATCGATGATCTTCACGTTGGCCGGACAGCAGCCATTTTGGTTGCCTTCGCCAACAACACCAGCGTCCGGCTCCCCCATTTTTCTCTGACCGCCGCGACCCGAACCTTTGCCCTTAGCAACTAAAGGAGAAACTCATGACCATCCTGATCCGCGCCGGCGAAGCCGAGACCCTGTCCGCGAGTGGGGTCACGTTGCTCGCCGACATGACCGACACCGACGGGCACCTGACCAGCCACCGCTCGATCTTCCAGCCTGGCAAGGAAGGCGCTCCGCCGCACCTGCACCGCGAGGCTGCCGAGTTGTTCTTTGTTTTGAAGGGTTCTCTGCGGGTGCTGACCGGGCAGGATCTCATCGTCCTCGGCGTCGGCGACTTTCTGCACGTCCCGCCGAACACCCCGCACGCCTTCGAAGCCGCGGGCGACGAGCCGGCCGAGGTGCTCTTCGTACTCACACAAGCGAAACCGCGCTTCGGCTACTACCGCCTGCTGGAGGGCGCGTACCGCGGCGAGACCGACTGGGCCGAGGTAGCCGCCACCAGCGACCTCTACGACAACCACTACGTCGAAAGCAGCGCTTGGCAGCAGCGATCCCTTGAAAACAAGGAGGTTCGGCTTTGAAAACTGTCGGAGGGGGTTGCTAACGTTCTCGGCATGGATCTTCTCGAGGGACGGGCAGTGGTGGCATTGGCCAACCACGAGCTGCTGCCCGCCCTCGACGACATCGACGCCGAGATCAACCGCCTGGAAGGGATCCGCCTGCAAATCGTCGCCCGCGCCGAAGACTCCGGGTACGCCCAGGAGCTCGGTGCGCGCGATACCGTTGATTTGCTGGCCTTCCGGTACCGTCGGGACCGCGCCGACGTCTGGCGCGAAGTACGCCTCGCCCGCGCGCTCCCGAAGTACGGCGCCGTCGCCGACGGGATCGCCGATGGCGCGGTGCGCACCGCACAGGCCGCAGGGATCGTCGCCGAACTCGAACGCGTCCGCACCCGCGTCCCGGTCGAGGATCTCGACGTCGCCGAAACCCAACTCGTCGGCCTCGCCGCCCACCTCGCCCCCACCGACCTGCGCTCGGCCGCCAAACGGATCTGCAACCTGATCGACTCCGACGGCCCAGAACCCGAAGAAAACAAGGCCTACGACCGCGAAACCCTCACCCTTTCCCGGGCCGACAACGGCGTAAAGTTCAAGGGCTTCCTCGCCAACGAAAACGCCGAACTCCTCCGCTCCGTCATCCACGCCGGCTCCCGCCCCCACAAGACCAAGGACGGCGAACTGGACCCCCGACCACGCGACAAGCGGCAGGCCGACGCGCTCACGACCGCGCTGACCCTCGCCGCCAACGCCTGGGACACCAACACCGCCACCCCAAACCCAGCAACCGGGACGGACGATGGTTCAACCGGCGGTGCGGGCGCACCCTGCTCCGGCCGCGCGATCCCCGGCCACGGCGCGAAGGCCAACATCACCGTCACCATCGACCTCGAAGACCTGCGGGCGGCCACCGCCAACGCGGTCGGCCAAACCGTCTACGGCGACGACCTCTCCGCGGCCACCATCCGCCGCCTCGCCTGCGACGCCAACATCATCCCGCTCGTCCTCGGCGCCAACTCCCAACCCCTCGACGTCGGCCGCAGCGAACGACTCGTCACCCGGCACATCCGCCAAGCCCTGATCGCCCGCGACCAAGGCTGCGTCATCTGCGGCGCCCCACCCATCATGACCGACGCCCACCACCTCATCCACTGGAAAGACGGCGGCCCCACCGCCATCTGGAACCTAGCCCTCCTGAGGCTGTCGCGCGAATCCTCGGGGCCGGGGGTTGGTGGTGTGTTCGGCGGTCCGGGGGTGCTGCCCCTGCCGGTCAGGCGGGGGTGGCTTGTTGGAGTTTGAGGAGGTTGTGGACGGTGCAGATGAGGCGCCATTCGCTGTGCACGGCCGGAAGGCTGCGGCGGGCGAAGCGCCGGAATCGGAGGTTGTGCTTGATGTTGCCGAACACGGGTTCGATGCTCGAGGCCCGTTGCTTGTAGAGTTCGGCGTTGCCGGGGTCGGCGAGTTTGGTGTCCATCGTTTTGCGGGCGACCGTTGGATCGGTGGCTTCGCCGCGGACGTGGGCAAGCATTGCGTTGATGCGGGTGTCGGAGACGGTGAGCTCGTCGCGGGCGGCGCGTTTGGACATCTCCCCGCGGGCGACTTGTTCGATGACCGGGATCCATTCGGCGGGTTCGGGTTCGGCGCTTCGGGTGATGCGTTGCCCGTCGTTTCCGAAGTACCGCTTGGTCATGTCCCGCACCCAGGTGTAGGAGACACCGAGGATCTCGCCGGCCTTGCGTTGTGACAACTCGCCACGGTTGACCTTGGCCAGGACCGCGAGCTTGTCGTCGTCGGGCTTGTCTGCCTTGCGCCATGAGGGTTTCTTCGTCGCGATGAGCACCTCGGCACCAACACCGGTGGTGCCGTTCGCAGCCGTCCAGTAACCGGCATCGGCCACGAACGCCCCGACCCCGTCGTTGTGTCCGGCGTCGGTCAGGTTCTCGCTCACCGCGGTGGCCATCGGCACGAAGTGGGGTTGATCGTTGGTGGTTGCGGTGACCTCGGCCGCGACCACGATCTGAGCAGTCGTGGCAGCTGTTTGGGCGTTGTAGCCCTGCATGACACCCTTCGACGCCTGAGCAATGATCCGCGAGTGCGGATCGGTGGTGTTGGCCCGCCGCGGCTTCGAGCGCCGAGCGGCGTCTTCCTTGGGTTTGGGGCCGGTCAGCTTTCGTCCCAGCCCGGCCTCCTTCTTCGCGCGCTCAGCCATCCGGGACTCGTAGTCGCGCGACTTCTGCGACTCCAGCTCATCGAGCGCGGCACGGATCCGGGCCCGACGATCCCGGCCTCCCGCCCACTCGACGGGAAGCTCGTCGCCGCGGGCATCGCCATGCTCAGCGTCCTCGGCCTCATCGACCGCGGCAGCCTCGGCCAAGACCGCCTTGGCGACCTCACGCGCCGCATCGACCAGATCGCCAGGATCCATCTGGCCGGCCTGGCTGTGCTCGGCCATCGCAGTGAGTTCCTTGGCCAGGGCTTTGCCTTCGCGGTTGGCGAAAAACGATGCATTCGCGGCGATCTTGGTGCCGTCGATCGCGACCACGCCGGCATCAACCAGACCGGCCTTCACACACAAACCAAGGACCTGCCCGAACAACCCGGCAATCGCTTCTTGATGACGCGCCCGAAACCGCGCGATCGTCGCGTGATCGGGCTGCTGGTTCGCCGCCACCACCCGATAGGCGACGTCCTCGACCAGACGCCGCTCGACCCGGCGCGAAGACCGCTCACCAGTGCAATACGCGTACAGCAACACAGCAAGCATCATCGCCGGGTCGTAGACCGAACCACCCCGCCCGTCAGCCCGATACGCCGCGAAGAACTCCGCCAGATCCAGCTCGGCCACCGTGTCCAGCACGAAGAACGCCAGATGATCCCCAGGCAGCCACTCCCGCACCGAAGGCGGCATCAACATCAACTGATCCACGTCGCCACAACGCACATTCACAGCCACACCAAATACTCCCGCGAAACCCCAGCCAGACCCCGCAGGCGCGCGATTCGTGCGACAGCCTCTCCTCTGCCGCCGCCACCACGTAGACACCCACAACGACCGCTGGACCATCACCATCACCAACGGCCACCCCCAAGTAGCCCGCCCCACCTGGGCCACCCCACCACCCCACCCGCCCCGCACCTGCGTACCCCCCGCCAAGGCCCCCGCACGCCCAGCCCCCTCAACTCGACCACCCGACCAGCCCGCACGCCCAGCCGCCTCAACTCGGCCACCCGACCAGCCCGCACGCCCAGCCGCCTCAACTCGGCCACCCGACCAGCCCGCACGCCCAGCCGCCTCAACTCGACCACCCGACCTGCCCGCACGCCCAGCCGCCTCAACTCGGCCACCCGACCTGCCCGCACGCCCAGCCGCCTCAACTCGGCCACCCGACCTGCCCGCACGCCCAGCCGCCTCAACTCGACCACCCGACCTGCCCGCACGCCCAGCCGCCTCAACTCGGCCACCCGACCTGCCCGCACGCCCAGCCGCCTCAACTCGGCCACCCGACCTGCCCGCACGCCCAGCCGCCTCAACTCCTCGGACCGACCTCCCCGCGACCCCCGCGACCCCCGCGACCCCCGCGACCGAGGACCTTAGCCGCCTCGCTTCATCAGCGGCCTCCCCCTTCACCGACAAGCAAACCGAACCCAGCCAGCCGACAACGGCCCCTTGGCAAGGCACACCTGTGCCCACCACCCACCGAGCTAGCCGCTGGAAAGCCGACCCCACCACCCTTGCCGAAGCAGCCAGATTCGCCGTCTGGGGCAACCCCGCCGAACCCGCGACCGGCCCGCCGACCTTCGCGACGATCTAACCCTCAATCCGCGAAAAACTCGCGGATCGCGGTCGCCCGATCGGCACCCCATGGAACGGCCCACCCCTGCCCACCGCCGACAGCCAGCGGTGGTCGACGATCCGAGTGATCGCCCGGGGCAGATCCCCGGGCCCCGCCGCGCCCGAGGTCCTGGGCGCGTGGCGACCCGGAGAGTTGCCAACTCACCACGCACGCGTATGTGGACCGGGAAGTACAGGCCACGCCACGTACATATCACCGGGCGTGCGCCCGCCGAGAGGTGCCGAGGTCGCGGAGTACGGCGTACCGCTGGGCGCGTCGACCGGGAGATACCGACTCGGCGTACCGCAGGGCGTGGGCGTCGCGGAAGGTCCTGAGCTCACCACGCGTGGGCACCGCGGCCCGTACGTCGACCGAGACGTAGCAAGCTCTCCGAGTACGGCGTACCGGTGGGGCGTGCGGGGCCGAGAGATGCCGGTTCCCCGAGTACGGCGAGCTGGACCACGAACGCGTACCGGGAACTGCAGCGAGCACGAAGTACGACGTACCGCTGCACGCAGGGGTGCCGAAGACGACGAACGGGATACGAGCGCGCGTGCCGGAGATGCCGAGTTCATCACCCGATGCGGCGTTAATGGACCGGGAGATGCTGACCCACACGAGGTACGGCGTGCCGCTTGGCGTGCGCAGGCCCGGAGGTCCAGGGCACACCATGTGTAAGGCGCACCGCTAGACGCGAGCTGCCGGCCGCATTACGTACGGCGTACTGCCGGGTGTGCACGGACCCGGTGGCGCCGACGTCATGGGTTCGGCATACCGCTGGCTGTGCACCGACCCGGAGGGCGCCGGGCGCACTACGTACGGCGTACCACTTGACCGGCGCTGCCAGCTCACCTTGGGTACGGCGTGCTGTTGCGCACCCATAGGCCGGGAGTCTCGGCCACACCACGTACGGCATGCCGCTGGGCGTGCGCCGATCGAGAGGTGCCGAGGCGCGGCGTGCGGCGTACGTTTGCGCGCACGGGCGTGAAGTTGCCGGCCGCATCACGTACGGCGTACTGCCGCGTGTGCACGGACCCGGTGGCGCCGAGGTCATGGAGCACGGCGGACCGCTGAGCGTGCATGGAGCCGGAGGGATCGAGGTCGCGGAGTGCGGTGCCGCAGCGCCTGCGCGGGCCGGGAGCGCCGAGCTCACCGAATGCGGCGTACCCCGGGGCGCGCGTACCCGAAGGCGACGGCTCACCGCGTGCGGCGTACCACGGGACCTACGTGGGCGCCGAAGTGCAGATCCTCAGTGCAGGCTGCCGCTGGTGCTGGGGAGGGTAGAGCCCTGGTGCGAGCTGCCGCTCGGGATGCGTAGAGCCCGGTGGTGCTTGCGATGCGCGGCGCGGGATGGGCGGTGAGTTGCGTGGTGTGCGGCTGGGCTGTCGTGGTGGGGTTCGTCGGACGGCGAACTTACGGCCGCCGCGAGCGCGTCGTTCGGTTCGCTCGGCTGGGGCCGTGCAGGAGTCGTGCGAATGCCTCGGCGGCCCGTCGGGGCATCACCTTCCTGCGGTGGCGCGGCGCACCGCCGGGTTCTGTACGAGGGCCTCGATGGGTCGTTGGGCATTGCGTTTTCTGCACCCCGCGCGGCGCACATCCCAGGCGGGGTGGTGCGCGGGTGGCGTGCGGGCGTCTCGGTGGGGCGTCGGCTTTCTGGGTTTGCGGGTCGTCTGTCGGCCGCAGCGGTTGACGCGGTGGTGGTCCACTGGCTCGGGGCGGGCGGTGGAGCGGCGGGCATGCGTAGATCCCGGTGGTATTTGCGGATGGGCGGTGGGGTGCGCGGGTGGCGTGCGGATGTCTCGGTGGAGTGTCAGCTTTCTGGGTTTGCGGGTCGTCCATCCGCCGCACGGTTGTCGCGGTGGCGACCCGTCGGCTCGAGTTCGGGCGGCGGAGGAGTCGGGCGGCGAAGCAGGCGGGCGGAGCGGTCGGGCGGCGAAGCGGTCAGGCGGCGAAGCGGTCGGGCAGCGGAGCGGGCGGGCGGGCGGGCGGCGAAGCGGTCGGGCGGTGGAGCGGTTGGGCGGCGGAGCAGTCAGGCGGGCGGCGAAGGTCCGGCGACGGAACGGGCGGACCGCGGAACGGGCGGAGTGGGGAGAGTGAGGTGGGACACGGGGCGTCACATTTGGAGGGGGTGTCGGGTCGTAGGGGTATGAGGCGTTTTTGGGGTGGGGTTCGGGGGCGGGTGGTTGGTGATCATTGGGCGTTGTTGTTCGGGCAGATTGCGTTTTACAGCTTTGTCATGTTGGTGGTGAGTGGTGTGGTGCTCACCGTGTACTACGAGCCGTCGGTTGGGCGTGTGATGTATGACGGGGCGTACGGGCCGCTCAGGGGATTGCCGATGTCGCGGGCGTTGGATTCGACTTTGCGGATTTCGTTCGAGGTGCGGGGTGGGTTGCTCGTGCGGCAGATCCATCACTGGGCGACCTTGTTGATGGTGGGCGCGATCACCCTGCAGCTGTTGCGGTTGTTCTTCACGGCCGGGTTTCGGCGGCCGTGGCGGGTGGGGTGGGTGGTGGTGTTCGGGTTGCTCGTGGTCGCGCTCGGTGCGGCGCTGACCGGTACGTCGTTGCCGGACGACATGGCGTCGGGTACGAGTCTCGCCGTACTCGACGGGGTTCTGCAGGCGACGCCGTTCGTCGGGTCGGCTGTGTCGTACGTGCTGTTCGGCGGGGAGTTCCCGGGTGACGTGATCTCGTGGTTCTATCCGTTGCACGTGATCGTGCTGCCCGCCGTACTGCTGCTGCTCTTCGTGACCGCCGCAGTCCAAGGGCTGAGGCACAAGCCGGCAAACTTCGCCAACGGGCCGACGAAGACGGCGAAGGTCGCTGTCGTGAAAGGCGCCGGGCTGTTCTGCTTCGTGGCCGGTATCTCGGTGCTGATGGGCGCGACGGCGACCATCAACCCGTTATGGCTCTACGGGCCGGCCGATCCGGCGAATGCCTCGGCCGGCGTCGGTCCGGCCTGGTACCTGGCGTTCCTGGACGGCTCGTTGCGGTTGGCGCCGGGGTGGGAGGTGGTGTGGTGGGGCAAGACGATCAGCTTCGCGATTCTCGTACCGGTCGCCGTCTGCACACTGTTCCTCGCCTTGGTCGCCGCGTACCCGTTCATCGAGGAGCGGCTGACCGGCGACCGGAGCGAACACGATTTCCTCGAGCGACCCCGCGACAACCCGACCCGGACCGGCGTCGGTGTGGCCGGCATGACGTTCTACGGCGTCCTGTGGGCCGCGGCCGGCGCCGACACGATGGCCGTCCAGTTCCACCTGTCGATGAACGTCCTTCTCCACACATTCCAGGTTCTCCTCGTCATCGGCCCGCCCGCCGCATTGTCAGTCACGCGCCG
The DNA here is from genome assembly GCF_006715085.1 of Kribbella jejuensis. Lineage (NCBI taxonomy): Bacteria > Bacillati > Actinomycetota > Actinomycetes > Propionibacteriales > Kribbellaceae > Kribbella > Kribbella jejuensis. The sequence goes on from NZ_VFMM01000001.1 coordinate 2,321,101, forward strand.
TATCTGCCTGGGCCTCCAACGGAGCGAGTTCGAAACCGGCCGGATCCTCCGGCGGCCGGACGGCGGGTACACGGAGATCCACAGTCATGAGCTGCCCCCATCCGGGGCACCGGGGTCCGGTGACGCACGACTGGTTCCTGACGGCGGCCGAGCGGGGTAACCCGGCGACCGACATCGATTCCCAAGGCTCCTGGACCGAGGGCAACCTCGTCCGGCCGCTGGTGCACGGCGCGACGTACTTCCAGCGCTTGTACGACGAACTGTGCAAACTGCGCCGCGGCGACCAGGTGTTCTTCACCGACTGGCGCGGCGATCCCGACGAAAAGCTGTACGATGACGGCCCGTCGATCGGCGAGGTGCTCCGCGACCTGGCCCGATCCGGCGTGGAGGTCCGCGCCCTGCTGTGGCGTTCGCACTCGGACCACCTCACGTTCAGCTCCAAGGAGAACCAGCACTTCGGCACCGAGCTGAACGAGGCCGGCGGTGAGGTGCTGCTGGACCAGCGCGTACGCCGGCTGGCCTCGCACCACCAGAAGTTGTTCGTCATCCGGCACCGCGGCGCCGAGGCCGAGGACGTCGCGTTCGTCGGCGGCATCGACCTGTGTCACGGGCGGCGCGACGACGAGCAGCACCGAGGCGACCCGCAGGCCGCGCCGATGGATCCGAGGTACGGCGAACGGCCGCCGTGGCACGACGTGACGCTCGAGCTCCGCGGGCCGGTGGTCGGCGTCCTGTTGCGGTGCTTCGCCGAGCGCTGGGACGACGGGCACCCACTGGACCGGCGGACGCCGTACCGGATGCTCGTCCAGCGCCTGACCCGGATGCCGCGCCACCCCGGACAACTCCCCGAAGCCTTCCCCGATCCGCCGCCTGCCGGCCCGCACGCCGTCCAGGTACTGCGGACCTACGCGCACAAGCATCCCGGCTTCCCGTTCGCGCCGCACGGCGAGTACAGCGTCGCCCGCGCGTACCTGAAGGCGTTCAGCCGCGCGAAGTCCCTGATCTACGTGGAGGACCAGTACCTCTGGTCGAATCCGGTCGCCGAGGCTCTCCGGGAGGCGCTGGCACGATCCCGGGAACTGCGCATCATCGCGGTCGTGCCGCGGTACCCGGACCACGACGGCCGGGTCAGCGGACCGCCGACCCGGCAGGCCCAACTCGAGGCGTTGCGGCGGGTGGACTCCGACCGGCTCGCCGTCTACGACCTCGAGAACGACGACGGCGTACCGATCTACGTCCACGCGAAGGTCTGCATCGTCGACGACCAGTGGATGACCTGCGGCTCCGACAACTTCAACCGCAGGTCGTGGACCAACGACAGCGAGCTGACCTGCGCGATCGACTCCCCCGACCTCGCCCGCTCACTCCGCACGCAGCTCTGGTCCGAACACCTCGGCACCACCGAGCCCGACCTGGACCCGATCGCCGGCTTCGAGCGATGGCGGTCGACGGCCGCCGCCCTCGACAAGTGGTACGCCGATGGTTGCCAAGGGCCACGACCGGGAGGAAGGATCCGAGCGCATCAGCCGCAGGCCGTGAGCCGCGTCCAGGCGTCCTGGGCCGGGTGGCTCGCCCACCATCTCTACGACCCGGATGGCCGCCCGACCGCAGCTCGCCGCGCCAACACCTTCTGAGCCGGCGTGCCGTGGATACGTCCCGTCATCGTGGAGAGTGGGCGAGCACTGGCGGCCGTCCGGGCTGCGATGATCTCGGCCGCGATCGAGATCGCCGTCTCCTCGGGTGTCCGCGCGCCCAGGTCCAGACCGATCGGCGACGACAGCCGCGCGAGCTCGGCCTCGCTCAACCCCGCGGCCCGCAACCGCACCATCCGGTCCTGGTGGGTACGACGTGATCCCATCGCGCCGATGTAGCCCGCTTTGGTCCGCAACGCCAACTCCAGCAGCGGTACGTCGAACTTCGGGTCGTGCGTCAGCACACACAACGCCGTCCGGCTGTCGACCGTGTCGAGCACCCCCGCGAGGAACCGGTGCGGCCAGTCGACCACCACCTCGTCGGCCTCCGGGAACCGCGCCCGGGTGGCGAACACGGCGCGCGCGTCGCACACCGTCACGTGGTACCCGAGGAACTTCCCGACCCGCGCCACCGCCGCCGCGAAGTCGATCGCCCCGAACACGAACATCCGCGGCGGTGGCGTCAACGCCTGCACGAACACCGCGACGTCGGAGCGCTCACACTCGCCGTGGACGCCGTACGAGCGGATCGCGGTCGTCCCGCTGCTGAGCATCCCCAGCGCGTCCTCGGCCACCGCGCGGTCCAGCCCGGGATCGCCCAGGCTGCCGCTGATTGATTGGCCGATGACGAGGCGCAGGCCTTGGCGCTCGCCCGCCGTGACCACAGTCGCCACCGCCATCGGCCGGCCCGATTCGATCGCTTCCGCGACCGCGCCGAACTCCAGGTACGACGCCGGATCGATCGGCTCGACCAGTACGTCGAGCACGCCGCCGCAGGTCAGCCCGATCGCGAACACGTCGTCGTCGGAGATGCCGTACCGGCGGACCACCGGGACCCCGGTCCGGATGACCTCCTCGGCCACCGCGTACACGTCGGCCTCGACGCACCCGCCCGACACACTCCCGACGACCACGCCGGCGGACGAGACCGCCATCGTCGCCCCGGGCTGCCGCGGCGCCGACCGGAAGGTGTCGATCACCGTCGCCAGTGCGAACCGCTCGCCGGCCGCGTACCACTCCCGGACGGACGCGAGGACGTCACGCACCCATGTGCTCCGCGCCGGCCTTGACCGCTTCCCGGATCCGCGTGTACGTCCCGCAGCGGCAGATGTTCCGCAGTTCGTCGAGGTCGGCGTCGGTGATCGTCCGGCCCTCCTCCTGCGCTCGCCGGACCAGCGCGGTCGCGGCCATGATCTGCCCGGGCTGGCAGTACCCGCACTGCGCCACGTCGTACTTCAGCCAGGCCTCCTGCATCGGGTGCAGGTCCTTGCCGACCGTCGCCGGCAGCCCCTCGATCGTGGTCACCTCGTCGGTCGGCTCGATGTCCTTCACCGGGACCGAGCAGGGGTTGAACGCCTTGCCGTTGATGTGCGAGGTGCACGACTTGCAGACGTTCAGCGCGCACCCGTACTTCGGGCCGGTGACGCCGAGCAGGTCGCGCAGCACCCACAGCAGCCGGACGTTGTCCTCGACCTCGACGCTGACCTGCTGGCCGTTGAGCTTGAAAGTGTGCGTTGGCATGATCCCTCAGAACGTGTGGTCGAGGCCGTCGGTCGGCGACTGCGGGGTGGACGGCTGCAACGGCAGCGGCTCGAAGCCGAGCGTGCCGTGGTTGATCGGGAAGTACGTCGGCAGCGTGCCGGTCGCCCGCGCGTACGCACAGGCGATCGCGGCGAAGGCGGGTGCCACCGCGAGCTCACCGGCACCGCTCGGGCTGTCGCTGGTGTTCGGCATGATCAGCACCTGCACGTCCAGCGGCGAGTTCCACTCCCGGGTGTAGAAGTAGTTGTCCCAGCTGCCCTCGAGCGGGATGCCGTCCTTGATGTGCAGGCTCGACGTCAGCGCCAGCGCGATCGCGTCCTGCAGACCGCCGAACATCTGCGCCTCCAGGCCGCGCGGGTTGATGCAGAACCCGGGGTCGACGACGATCAGCGCCTTGGTCACCCGCGGCCCGGTCACGGCTTCGCCCTCGATCGGGCGGTCCACCGTCGCCGGGCGGCAGTCGATCTCGACCAGCGTCGCGACCGCGGCCCGGTACTCCGAGTGCACGCCGATGCCCTGCGCCGTACCCTTCGGCATCGCCTTGCCCCAGTTGCCGACCTCGGCCGCCTTGTTCAGTACGGCGAGCAGCCGCGGGTCCTTGAGGAAGTTCCGGCGGAACTGGACCGGGTCCTGGCCCATCTTCGCCGCGAGCTGATCGACCATCAGCTCCTCGGCGCACACCACGTTCGGCGAGTAGATGTTGCGCATACTGCCGGTGTTGAACTTCAGCGGCACCTCGTTGAGCAGCTGCGTCGTGACACCGAAGTTGTACGGCGAGGACTGGCTGAGCTCGAAGATCGACTCGGCGAACGACAGGTTGCCGCCGATCGGGAGGTGCGCCGCGTAGGCCGTGAGCATCTCGCCGAGACCGTGGCCGAAGTCCGTCTGGACGCTGGTGTGCCGCTGCTCGTAGCTGAGCACGTTGCCGGCCGCGTAGTTCACCCGGATCCGCGACGTGCTCATCGGGTGTGTCCGGCCCTGGCGGAAGTTGTCGGTCCGCGACCAGGACAGCTTCACCGCCTTGCCCATCTTCTGGGAGATCTCCGCCGCCTCGGCCGCGACGTCGTGGAACAGGTGCCGGCCGAACGACCCACCACCCTGGACGACGTGCACCTTGACGGCGTCGACCGGCAGGCCGAGCTGCTTGGCGATGTCCTCCTGCGCGACGATCGGCACCTTCAGGCAGGCCCAGATCTCGGCGCTGTCCGGCCGGACGTCGGCGATCGCGCAGTCCGGTTCGAGTGGGCTGTTGCTGGCGAAGGCGAAAACGAACTCCGCGTCGATGGTCTTCGTGAGCAGCGGCGGTACGGTCATCGGCAGCTGCGCCGCCCGCAGCTTGGCCAGCACGGTCTCGTCCGACTCGTCGTCGACCGTTCCCGGGCCCCAGGTCGCGTCGACCTTCTGGATCGCGTCGATGCACTGACCGAACGTTTCCGCGCGGATCGCCACACCGTGGGCGATCCCAACGACATCGGTGACTCCCGGCATCGCCCGCAGCGCCGGCAGGTTGTTGATCCGGCGCAGCGTGCCGTTGATCGTCGGCGGCCGGGCCACCATCGTCGGCTTCGCACCCGGTACCTGCATGTCCATCGCGAACTGCTTGCGCCCGGTGACGATGTCGTGTGCGTCGACCCGGTTGTGCGGCTTACCGAGCACGGTGAACTCCGACGAGGACTTCAGCTCGGCGGCCACCTTGAGCGTCTTCGTGACCGCGGCCGCCTTCGCCAGCGAGCCGTACGTCGCGGTCAGCCCGTTCGGAGCGGTCAGCACACCGGCCGCAGCGGTGACCTTGTCCACCGCGACACCCCACTGCAGCGCGGCCACCTCGACCAGGCGCTGCCGGGTGATCGCGGCGGCCGTACGGACCGGGGTGTACATGCTGCGCATCGAGTTCGAACCGCCGGTGAGCTGGTTCATCAGCAGCTCGGGCCGGGCGTCCGCGAGGGCGATGTGCACCTTGTCGATCGGCAGGTCCAGCTCCTCGGCGACGATCATCGCGAACGCGGTCGTGATGCCCTGGCCGACCTCGGTCCGCGGCACCGCGAAGTACGCCGTGCCGTCGGTGCGCATCTCGACCGTGATCAGGCCGGACGTCGGCGCCGCGGCGAGGTTCTGCAGGTCACCGAGGTCGAAGACGTCCTCCGGCTGCGGCAGCGACGGTACGGCGGCGTCGGCCGGTCGCGGGTCGGAATCGTTGACCAGCCAGCTCACCCCGACCGCCAGCGTCGGCGCGGCGATCAGGTACCCGAGGACACGGCGGCGCCCCAGCAGACCGCGCCCACCCGCGTCGCTTGGTGCATCCAACGATCGACGGTGTTCGGCCATGGGGTCCTCCGCGCTAGAGCAATGCTGGGAACGCAGTCTGGCACCGAGGACGGGGTTGCGGGATGGCCGCTGTGCCCAGGTTTTCAGCACCTTCACTGTGCACAACGCACAGCAGACCGTTCGGTCACGCGGGGAAGAGGCGGAAAGCCTTCAGCGCAAGGGCTAGCTCCAGTTGGCAGGCGGCCTCGGTGATGTCACGGCCGGTGATCTGCTCGACCCGGTGCAGGCGGTTGATGACCGTGTTCCGGTGACAGTGTGCGAGTTCGGCCGTACGGCGGATCGAGCCGGCGGACAGGACCCACTTGTCCAAGGTGTCCAGTAACAGTTCGCGTTCCGGGGCGGACGTGGTTGTCAGCGGCATCAGCCAGGTGTGGATCAGTTGGTCGGCCAGCTCGGGTGCGCTGAGTAGCAGAGCTTCGGGGAGGCGTTCGGGTAGTGCTGCGACATCGATCTGGCCGGGTGCGAGGGTGCGGCGGGCAAGCATCGCCTGCCGGTACGCGACATCCACCTCCGCCAGACCTGCGACCACGCCGGAGAGTCCGGCCGGCGCATCCACCAGTTGCCGCAGCATCCGCAGTACCGTATCCGCGGATTCGGTGCCCAGGGCAAGCAATCCGACGACCGTCTGCGGCCGGACCTGCCACGCCGACGCGACCCGGACACCGGCGAACCGGCGGGCGAACGAGCTCGTCGTACAGTCGTCATCGACCAGGTTGTCGATCGCGACCACGGCGTACGGACCGTTCACCGGGATGTCGAGGACGGTGGCCGCCTCCTGCACGAAGGCGCGGTTCGCCCGGCCTTGGAGGAGACCTTCCCAGAGTGTCGACCTGCGCTGTTCGTCGGCACGGACCAGGTAGCGCTCAGCCGCGTGGTACGCCGTCGCAACCTGCGACGACGTACGGTCGACGACCTCCCACACCTTGCCGGCGACGTCGAGCAACACCTCGGACTCGGCCATCCCCTGCGCGCGTGCCTCGTCGATCAGGGCGGCCCAGACCACCCGCCCACCGAGCCGGAACGACTTCAGGACGTCGTCCAGCGGCATCCGCTGCTCCGCCCGCCGCCGGCCGGTCGCCTGCGCCGCGTCGAAGTGGTCGTCGTTGTCGGCAATCATCTCCACGACCCGCGCCACGTTGTCGTGACACGACCGCCACAGGTCCTGCCGCGGCACCGAATCCAGCTCCAGGTACGCCGGATTCTGCTCGTAGATGGTCGCCACCAGGACGTCCGTCAGCTCCGGCAGATTGCCCAGCACACTCGCCGCCAGGGACTGCACCGTCAACCCGGCCCGATCCACAGCATTACCCATAGTCGGCACAGCATCGCACACCGTTGCCGAACGGCACAGACCTCAGACGGAGCGGGTTGCCACCAGGTCGCAGAGGGCGTCGAGGGCTTGGCGGCCGGGGCCGTCGGGGAGGCCGGCCAGGAGTTTGCGGGCGTCGGCCGCGCGGCGGCGGACGTCCTCCTCGGCCTGGTGGAACGCAGGATGCGAGCGGAGCAGGTCGAGCGCCTCGGCGAGCGGAGCGTCGTCGGACAGGTCCGAGTCCAGGAGCTCCAGCAGGCGGGCGTCGGTCGGGTCCGTCGGGTCGGCCTGGGCGCGGAAGATCAGCACCGGGAGGGTCGGTACGCCCTCGCGCAGGTCGGTACCGGGAGTCTTGCCGGACTGGCCCGACTCCGAGGCGATGTCGAGGATGTCGTCGGCGAGCTGGAACGCCACGCCGATCTCCTCACCGAACGCCCGCAGCGCCTCCTGGATCTCCTCGGAGGCACCCGCGTACCGGGCTCCGAAGACGGCGGACGTCGCGATCAGCGAACCGGTCTTGTCGGCGACCACCGACAGGTAGTGCTTCAACGGGTCCTGGCCTTCGCCGACACCCATCGTCTCGCGGATCTGTCCCTCGACCAGCCGGCCGAAGGTGCGCGCCTGGATCCGGACCGCTTCCGGACCGAGGTCCGCGACCAGGTCCGACGCGCGGGCGAACAGCCAGTCGCCGGACAGGATCGCGACCGAGTTGTCCCAGCGCGCGTTCGCGGTGGACGACCCGCGGCGCAGCGCCGCCTCGTCCATCACGTCGTCATGGTGCAAGGTCGCGACATGCGTGAGCTCGACGACGACAGCGGCCTTGATGACCTCGTCAGGGGCCGGCACGACATCGCCGGATCCGTCAGTACCGAACTCGGCCCCCAGCAGTACCAGCAGCGGCCGGAACCGCTTGCCACCCGCGACCATGACGTGCTGGGCGGCAGCGGTGACGAACGGCGCCTCGGACTCGGTCGCCTCGAGCAGTGCCTGCTCGACGCGTTCCAGGCCCGCGCGAACCCGGGCCTCGAGTGCCGGATCGGCGAACTCGAAGCCCAGGCTCTCGGCCGGCAGCGGGGTCGTGCTCAACGGATGAACTCACCAGCTCGGGCCGCGAGGTCGAGCACCGGTCCGGGAACCAGACCGAGCACCACCGTGGCGGCGAGACCCAGCGCCACCGCCGACGTGGTCTGCCAGCCCGGCAGCGCCACGTCCGGCGCGTCGGCCGGCAGGTCGGAGAAGAACATCAGCACGATCACGCGGATGTAGAAGAACGCCGCGACGAGGCTGGACAGTACTGCGACCACGACCAGCGGCCACGCGCCACCGGTCCAGGCCGCGCTGAAGACCGCCCACTTGCCGGTGAAGCCCGCGGTCAGCGGGATACCGGCGAAGGACAGCAGGAAGAAGGCGAAGATACCGGCCAGCAGCGGCGACTTCTTGCCCAGCCCCGCCCACCGGGACAGATGCGTCGCCTCGCCGCCCGCGTCCCGGACGAGCGTGACGACCGCGAACGCGCCGATCGTCGGGAAGCCGTACGAGACCAGGTAGAACAGCACCGCCTGGGTCGAGGTGATCCCGTTGTGCACGCCGTTGCCCGCCTGCGCGAGGCCGACGAACGCGGTCAGCAGGAAGCCCGCGTGCGCGATCGACGAGTACGCCAGCATCCGCTTCACGTCGGTCTGGGTGATCGCGACGATCGAACCGACCACCATGGTGAGGATCGCGATGATCCACATCATCGGCGCCCAGTCCCAGCGGGAGCCGCCGAGCCCGACGTAGAAGACCCGCATCAGCCCGACGAACGCCGCGATCTTGGTGCAGGCCGCCATGAAGCCGGTGACCGGCGTCGGGGCGCCCTGGTACACGTCCGGCGTCCAGGAGTGGAACGGTACGGCGCCGACCTTGAACAGCATGCCGACCCCGAGCAGACCGGTACCGGCCAGCAGGATCGTGTCGCCACTGGTCTGGGTACCGAGCGCGTCGGCGATGCCGCCGAGCGACATGGTGCCGGCGTACCCGTACAGCAGCGCGATACCGAACAGCAGGAACGCCGACGAGAACGCACCGAGCAGGAAGTACTTCATCGCGGCTTCCTGCGAGATCAGCCGGCGACGCCGCGCCAGCCCGCAGAGCAGGTACAGCGGCAGCGAGAAGACCTCGAGCGCGACGAACAGGATCAGCAGGTCGTTCGACGCCGCGAACAGCATCATGCCGCCGACCGCGAACAGCGTCAGCGGGAAGATCTCGGTGTGCTCGATGCGAGCCGCCGTACCCTCCCGCTCGGCCTCCGAGCCGGGCACCGCGGCCGCCTGGCCCGCGAACGCGGACAGGCCACCGTCGATCGAGCGCTCGGCGAACAGCAGCACGCTGATCAGCGTCAGCGCCAGCAGGATGATCCAGGTGAACAGCGCCGGGCCGTCGACCGAGATCGCGCCCTGGGCGGCGATGATCTCCTTCTTGCCGTGCATCAGCATGCCGGTGCGCACGCCGGCCGCGATCACGGCGACCACCGTGATCGTCAGCTGCACCAGGTGCCGCAGCGGCCGGGGCACGAACGCCTCGACCAGGACGCCCACAGCCGCGGCACCGAAGACGATGAACAGCGGGAGCAGTTCGCCGTACTCGATGCTGGGCTTGATGAAGTCCGCCAGCGGCAGCAACATCGCGGTCACTTCTGTCCCTCCGTCACGGGGATCTGCGGTGCCTTGTCGGTCACGCCCACCCGCTGCATGGTCGAGTCGACCGCGGGCTTGATGATGTCGACGATCGGCTTCGGGAAGATGCCGAGGAAGATGATCAGGATCACGAGCGGTGCGATCGCCAGCACTTCACGCGGGTTCAGGTCCTTCAGCTTCTCGATCCCGTCGCGGACCGGGCCGGTCATCGTGCGTTGGTACATCAGCAGGATGTACAGCGCGGCCAGCACGATGCCGAGCACCGCGATCACCGCGATCACCTTGTGCCGGCTGAACGTCCCGGCCAGCACCATGAACTCGGAGATGAACGGCGACAGACCGGGCAGCGCCAGGCTGGACAGGCCGGCGAACAGGAAGGTGCCGGCCAGCACCGGTGCGACCTTCTCCACCCCGCCGTAGTCGGCGATCCGCGCGGACCCGCGCCGGGAGATGAGGTACCCGGCGACCAGGAACAGGGCCGCGGTGGACAGACCGTGGTTGAACATGTACAGCGTCGACCCGGTCAGGCCCTGCGACGTCAGCGCGAAGATGCCCATCACGATGAAGCCGAAGTGCGAGATCGAGGTGTACGCGATCAGCCGCTTGATGTCGGTCTGGCCGATCGCCAGCAGCGCGCCGTACAGCACCGAGATCAGTGCCAGGACGAGCACCACCGGGGTGGCCCACTGGGACGCGTTCGGGAACAGGCCCAGGCAGAACCGGATCATCCCGAAGGTACCGATCTTGTCCAGGATGCCGACCAGCAGTACCGAGGTACCGGGCGTCGCCTCACCGGCCGCGTCCGGCAGCCAGGTGTGGAACGGCACCATCGGCGCCTTCACCGCGAACGCGAAGAAGAAGCCGAGGAACAACCAGCGCTCGGTGTTCTGGCTCATGTCCAGCTTGACCATGTCGGACAGCAGGTACGACGGGTCGCCGTGCTTGGCCGAGACGACGTACAGGCCGACGACCGAGGCCAGCATCAGCAGACCGCCGAGCAGCGAGTAGAGCAGGAACTTCACCGCGGCGTACGAGCGCTGCGGGCCGCCGAAGCCACCGATCAGGAAGTACATCGGGATCAGCGTGGCCTCGAACAGCACGTAGAACAGGAACACGTCGGTCGCGGAGAAGACGCCGATCGACAGCGCCTCCAGACCGAGGATCCAGGCGAAGAAGGACTTCTCCGACCAGCGGCCGTGCTGTGCGTCGTTCCAGGAGGCGATGATCACGATCGGCGACAGCAGCGCGGTCAGCACCACCATCACGATGCCCAGACCGTCCAGGCCGAGCGCGTAGTGCGCGCCGAAGGCCTTGATCCAGGTGTGCGTCTCGGCGTAGTCCGCGGCGCCGTTGCGGTGGTACCCGATCGCGACGATCACGGTCAGCACCAGCGTCACGAGCGAGAACCCGAGCGCGACCTGCTTGGCCGTCAGCGCCTTCGCCTTCGGCACCAGCATCGTCGCGATCGCCCCGACGAACGGCAGGAGCAGTAACAGGGTCAGCCAACCGATGTTCACGACAACCTCACCGCGAGGAGGGCGACGACCACGAATGCGGCGCCGAAGACCATGCTGAGTGCGTACGAACGGACGAAGCCCGTCTGGAACCGGCGGAGCCGGCCGGACAGTCCGCCGAAGAGTGCGGCCAGGCCGTTGACCAGGCCGTCGACGCCCCGGTTGTCGAGCCAGACCAGCGTCCGGGTCAGGTACTGCCCGGGACGCATGAAGAGCGCCTCGTTGAGCGCGTCGCCGTACAGGTCACGCCGGGCGAACCGGGTGACCGGGGAGCCGACCGGCGCCTCGCGCGGGATGTCCCGGCGGTACAGCAGCACCGCGATCGCGATACCCACCGCGACCACCGCGAGCGTGATGATCGTCATCACCGTGGCGTTGAGCGGCGGGTGCGCCTCCTCGTGGCCGACGATCGGCTCGAGCCAGTTCACGATCCAGTGGCCGGCGAAGTACAGCGCACCGCCACCCAGCGACAGCGCCGCCAGGATGATCAGCGGCCACGTCATCACCTTCGGCGACTCGTGCGGGTGCACGTCCTCGGCCCAGCGCTTCGTGCCGAAGAACGTCATCAGCATCACCCGCGACATGTAGAACGCGGTGATGCCGGCGCCGAGCAGCGCGCACAGACCGATCACCGTGTTGTCCGCGAACGCGGCCTCGATGATCTTGTCCTTGCTGAAGAAGCCGGCGAACGGCGGGATGCCGAGGATCGCCAGGTAGCCGAACCCGAAGGTCACGAAGGTGATCTTCATCGACGTCCGCAGCGCGCCGTAGTGCCGCATGTTCACGTCGTCGTTCATGCCGTGCATCACCGAGCCGGCACCGAGGAACATGTTGGCCTTGAAGAAACCGTGCGTGAGCAGGTGGAAGATCGCGAACACGTACCCGACCGGGCCGAGGCCGGCGGCGAGCATCATGTAGCCGATCTGGCTCATCGTCGAACCGGCCAGCGCCTTCTTGATGTCGTCCTTGGCGCAACCGATGATCGCACCGGCGAGCGCGGTGACCGTACCGACGATCACTACCGCGGTCGAGGCCGCGTCGGTGACCGCGTAGATGGCGTGCGAGCGGACCACCAGGTAGACGCCCGCGGTGACCATTGTCGCCGCGTGGATCAGCGCCGACACCGGGGTCGGGCCTTCCATCGCGTCCAGCAGCCAGGACTGCAGCGGCACCTGCGCGGACTTACCGCAGGCAGCCAGCAGCAACATCAGGCCGAGCAGCGTGGCCCAGGTCTTCGACAGGTGCTCGGCACCGGCGTTCACCGAGGAGAAGGCCGAGGAGCCGAACAGCGCCCACATGCTCATCACCGCGAGGGACAGGCCGATGTCACCGACCCGGTTCACCACGAACGCCTTCTTCGCGGCGACCGCGGCCGAGTTCTTGTGCTGCCAGAAGCCGATCAGCAGGTACGACGCCAGACCGACGCCTTCCCAGCCGACGAAGACCAGCAGGTAGTCGGCGGCCAGCACCAGCAGCAGCATCGAGGCGATGAACAGGTTCAGGTACCCGAAGAACCGGCGCCGCCGCGGGTCGTGCTCCATGTAGCCGATCGAGTAGATGTGGATCAGCGAACCCACACCGGTGATCAGCAGCACGAACAGGATCGACAGCGGGTCGATCAGCAGGGTGAAGTCGACCTTGATGTGGCCGACCGAGAACCACTCGAACAACCGGACCGTCGCCGACCGGTCCTCACCGGACTTGCCTTGCATCTGGAAGAACAGCACGACGCCGAAGGCGAACGAGATCAGCGGCGCCAGCGTGCCCAGCAGGTGACCCCACGCGTTGGTGGCCTTGCCACCGAGCAGCAGGATCGCCGCGGACAGGGCCGGCACAGCGACCAGCAGCCACGTCAGCTCATGACTCATCGGTTGCTACCTCAGTACTTGAGCAGGTTGGCGTCGTCGACCGAGGCCGAACGACGGGTGCGGAAGATGGCCATGATGATCGCCAGCCCGATCACGACCTCGGCCGCGGCCACCACCATCACGAAGAAGGCGGCGATCTGACCGTCGAGGTTGCCGTGCTGGCGGGCGAAGCTCACGAAAGCGAGGTTGGTCGCGTTCAGCATCAGCTCGACGCACATGAAGACGACGATGGCGTTCCGGCGGACCAGCACGCCCAGAGCGCCGATACTGAACAGGATCGCCGCGAGCACGATGTAAGGCTCGGTGGTCACCGCTTTTCCTCCTCGTCGCGGAATCCGGTCAGGTCGGTGCTCTCCGCCTCACGCGGGTAGGGCTCGCCGAGGTCGAGTTCGCGGACCTCTTCGATGTCCGCGCGCTCCTCGGCTTCGGGGAACACGGTGCCACGTGCCTGCAGCACACGCGAAACCGAGGTCGGTGCGATCGACCCGTCCGGCAGCAGCGCCGGCGTGTCGACGGCGTTGTGCCGCGCGAGCACACCGGGCGTCGGCAGCGGGCCCGGGTGGATGCCCTGCTCGGCGTACTTGCGGATCCGCTCCTCGGCGAACTCACGCTGCGTCTTCTTCTTGGTCAGCCGCTCGCGGTGCGCCAGCATCATCGCGCCCATCGCCGCGGTGATCAGCAGCGCCGACGTGACCTCGAACGCGAACACGTACTTGCCGAACAGCAGCTGCGCGATGCCCTTCGGGTTGCCGTCCGGCTGCGCGTCGGCCAGGCCGGTCGGGTGCCCGTAGATCGCGTTGCCGACCGCGGCGATCAGCAGGATGCCGAAGCCCAGGAACGCGACCCCGGCCAGCAGCCGCTGCCCGCGGATGGTCTCGACCAGCGAGTCCGAGGCGTCGACGCCGACCAGCATCAGCACGAACAGGAACAGCATCAGGATCGCGCCGGTGTAGACGATGATCTGGACCGCGAACAGGAACGGCGCGTCCTGCGCGGCGTACTGCACCGCGAGGCAGATCATCACGGTGGCCAGCAGCAGCGCCGAGTGCACGGCCTTGCGGACCAGCACCATGCAGATCGCGGCCAGGATCATGATCGGCGCGAGCAGCCAGAACGCGACCTGCGGGCCGGTGACGAGGCCGATCATCGGTCGCCACCTCCCTGTACGGCGCTGTCCGGGTGCTTGGCCGCGCTCTGCGGTACGACGGCCGCACCGGTCAGACCGAGGTAGTAGTCCTTCTCGGTCTTGCCCAGCTGCATCTCGTGCGGCGGCTCCTGCATGCCCGGCAGCAGCGGCGCCAGCAGGTCCTTCTTCTCGTAGATGAGGGACTCGCGGCTGGTGTCGGCCAGCTCGTACTCGTTGGTCATGGTGAGCGCCCGGGTCGGGCAGGCCTCGATACACAGACCGCAGAGGATGCAGCGCAGGTAGTTGATCTGGTACACCCGGCCGTACCGCTCGCCCGGCGAGAACCGGTCGCCCTCGGTGTTCGACGCACCCTCGACGTAGATCGCGTCCGCGGGGCAGGCCCACGCGCACAGCTCACAGCCGACGCACTTCTCCAGCCCGTCCGGCCAGCGGTTCAGCTGGTGCCGGCCGTGGAAGCGTGGGGCGGTCGGCTTCTTCTCGAACGGGTACTGCTCGGTGAACACCTTCCGGAACATCGTCCGGAAGGTGACGCCGAATCCGGCTACCGGGTCCCAGAGGGACTCCTTGACACTAGCCACGGCTGCCTTCCTTGCTCTGGCTCGGAGTGTTGACGGCCATCGGTGGTGGCACCGGGAAGCCGCCGGCGAACGCGTCGAAGTCCTTGCTGTCGGCAACCTCGGGCTGTTCGGGCTTGGGCTTGGCCGGCACGAACATGCTGATCACCGCGAGCACCAGGACGATCGCGGCCGCGACCAGCAACGTGGTCCGGCTGAAGTTGGTCTCCCGGCCGACCGCGCGGACGGTGGCGACGAGCAGGATCCAGACCAGCGAGACCGGGATCAGGACCTTCCAGCCGAGCTTCATGAACTGGTCGTAGCGCAGTCGCGGCAGCGTTCCGCGCAGCCAGATGTAGAAGAAGATGAAGCACATCAGCTTGCCCATGAACCACAGCACCGGCCAGTAGCCGGAGTTCGCGCCGTCCCAGATCGAGATCGGCCACGGTGCCCGCCAGCCGCCGAGGAACAGCGTGGTGGCCAGCGCCGAGACGGTCGCCATGTTGATGTACTCGGCCAGGAAGAACATCGCGTACTTGATCGAGGAGTACTCGGTCAGGAAGCCCGCGACCAGCTCGCCCTCGGCCTCCGGGAGGTCGAACGGCGCCCGGTTGGTCTCGCCGACCATCGAGATCACGTAGATCACGAACGACGGGAACAACAGGAACCCGTACCACCCGGGCAGCGGGATCGACGCCCCGAACCAGTGCACGGTCTGGTGCCCCTGCGCGGCCACGATCTCCGAGGTGGACAGCGAGCCGGCGAACAGGAACACCGTGACCAGGGCCAGGCCCATCGCGACCTCGTAGGAGATCATCTGGGCGCTGGAGCGCAGACCGCCGAGCAGCGAGTACGTCGAGTTCGACGACCAGCCGCCGAGGACGATGCCGTAGATGCCGATCGAGGCGATCGCCATCACGTACAGCACCGAGACCGGCAGGTCGGTGAGCTGCAGCCGGGTGTAGGTGTCGGTCCAGGGGATCCGCACCGTCGGCCCGAACGGGATCACCGCGAAGGTCAGGAACGCGGGGATCGCGACGATCGCGGGCGCCAGTACGAAGACGACCTTGTCGACGCCCTTGGGCATCAGGTCTTCCTTCAGCATCAGCTTCACGCCGTCGGCCAGCGACTGCAGCAGACCGAACGGTCCGTGCACGTTCGGGCCGATCCGGTGCTGCATCCGCGCCACCACCCGGCGTTCCCACCAGATGTTGAACAGCGTCAGCAGGACCAGGAAGACGAAGATGAAGAGGACCTTGATCAGGATGACCCACCACGGGTCGTGTCCAACCCCGGCGTCCGGCACCGCGAGTGGGAGGCTCATGAGTTCCCTCCGGCGATCGTCACGATCGAGCCATGGTCTGCGTGCAGTGAACGGCGGACGTGGGAGTCGGCCGAGTTCGTCGGCAGCCAGACCACGTTGTCGGTCATCGGCGTGATCACGACCGGCAGCCGGATGCTCCCGGCGTCGGTGCTCACCGCCAGCTCGTCACCGTCGACGACACCGATCCGGCGCGCGGTGGTGACCGAGATCCGGGCGACCGGCTTGCGCGCGGTCGCGGTCAGGTGCGGCTCGCCGTCGCAGGCCCGGCTGTCGTCGATCAGCATCCGCCAGGTCGCCAGCCGGGTCGAGTCGAACGCGCCGAGCGCCGGACCGGCCTGGTACGTCGGCTCCTGCGCGCGGTCGCCGTCCCAGCGGCCGAGCTCGTCGAACTCCTGCTTGGCGCCCTCGGGAGTGCTGAAGCCGAGCGACTGCCCCATCTCCTGGGCCAGCGCGGCCAGCGCCCGGGTGTCCGGCATCGCGGTCGGCACCCGCAGCACCACCGGGAACGGCCGCTCGCGGCCCTCCCAGTTCACGAACGTGCCGGACTTCTCCACCGGCGGTACCACCGGGAAGACGACATCGGCGTACTCGGTGACCTGCGACTTGCGGATCTCGAAGCTGACCACGAACGGCACCGCGTCGAGCGCGGCCAGCGCCGCGGCCGGGTCGGGCAGGTCGTCGATCTCGACGCCCGCGACAACCAGCGCCTGCAGCGATCCGGCGTTCGCGATGGTCTCGGTCAGGTCCTTGCCCGGCCGGCCCGGGAGGTTGTCCACACCCCAGGCGGCCTGCAGGTCGACCCGCGCCTGCGGGTCGGTGACCAGGCGGCCACCCGGCAGCAGGCCCGGCAGACAGCCGGCCTCGAGCGCGGCCCGGTCACCCGCACGGCGCGGGATCCAGGCCAGCTGCGCACCGGAGTCCAGCGCCAGCCGGAGCGCGGCCGAGTACCCACCCGGGACGCTCGCGAGCCGCTCGCCGACGACGATGATCGAGTCCGGACCGAGCGCGGCCCGGGCGGCGGCCCCGGCCTCACCGGCGTTGCCGAGGTCGGACAGTACGGCGGCCTCGGTGCCCGGCGACGCCGGTACGACGACACCGTCGAGCTTCTCGACCCCACGCGACGCGTACGCCGCGACCGTGAACACCTTGGTGCCGTGTTTGCGCACGCCCTTGCGGACCCGCAGGAACACCGACGGAGCTTCCTCTTCCGGCTCGAACCCGGCGAACAGCACCGAGGCGGCCTGCTCCAGGTCCGTGAACGTCGTACCGAGACCGCTGCCGGCCACCGCGGCGGCCAGGAAGTCGGCCTCCTCGGCGGAGTGCGGCCGGGCCCGGAAGTCGATGTCGTTGGTGCCCAGCGCGACCCGGGCGAACTTCGAGTACGCGTAGGCGTCCTCGAGGGTCAGCCGGCCGCCGGTCAGTACCGCGGCGTTACCGCGGGCCGCCGTCAGCTTCTGCGCCGCGAAGGTCAGCGCCTCCGGCCAGGACGCCGGCCGCAGCTCGCCGTCCTCGCGGATCAGCGGGTGGGTCAGCCGGTCACCGGTTGAGGCGTACTGGAACGCGAACCGGTCCTTGTCGGAGATCCACTCCTCGTTGACCTGCGGGTCGTCGCCGGCCAGCCGGCGCATCACCTTGCCGCGCCGGTGGTCGACCCGGATCGCCGCACCGGACGAGTCGTGCTCGGCCACCGACGGCACCGAGACCAGGTCGAACGGCCGCGAGCGGAACCGGTACGCCGCGCTGGTCAGCGCGCCGACCGGGCAGATCTGGATCGTGTTGCCGGAGAAGTAGCTCTCGAAGGGCTCCTTCTCGTAGATGCCGACCTGCTGCAGCGCACCGCGCTCGATCAGCGCGATGAACGGGTCACCGGCGATCTGCTCGGAGAACCGGGTGCAGCGGGCGCACAGGATGCAGCGCTCGCGGTCCAGCAGCACCTCGGCGGAGATGTTGATCGGCTTGGGGTAGGTCCGCTTCACCTCGGTGAACCGGGACTCGCCGGCGCCGTTGCTCATCGCCTGGTTCTGCAGCGGGCACTCGCCGCCCTTGTCGCAGACCGGGCAGTCCAGCGGGTGGTTGATGAGCAGGAACTCCATCTGCCCGTGCTGCGCCTTGTCCGCCACCGGCGAGCTCACCTGGGTGCGGACCACCATGCCGTCGGCGACGGTGATCGTGCAGGAGGCCTGCGGCTTCGGCATGCCGCGGCCGTTCCCGGCGTCGGTGATCTCGACCAGGCACTGCCGGCAGGCGCCGACCGGGTCGAGCAGCGGGTGGTCGCAGAACCGCGGGATCTGCACCCCGATCTGCTCCGCGGCCCGGATCAGCAGGGTGTTCTTCGGAACCTTGACCTCGATGTCGTCGATGGTGACGGTCACCAGGTCGGTGCGCTCCACCTCCGAACCGGTGGCCGGCGGGTTCGCTTGGATCGTCATGCGCTAGCTCCAGCAGTCGCGAAGACAGTGCTTGCCATCGGGTCGAACGGGCAGCCGCCGTTCTCGAAGTGCGCCAGGTACTCGTCCTTGAAGTGCTGGATCGAGCTGGTGATCGGCGCGGTCGCGCCGTCGGCCAGGGCGCAGAACGAACGACCGGTGATGTTCTCGGACAGGTCGAGCAGGGTGTCCAGGTCCGCCGCGGACCCCTGGCCCTTCTCCAGCCGCTCGAGGATCTGCACCAGCCACCACGTGCCCTCACGGCACGGGGTGCACTTGCCGCAGGACTCGTGCTTGTAGAACTCGGTCCAGCGCAGCACCGAACGGACCACGCAGACGGTGTCGTCGAAGATCTGCAGCGCCTTGGTGCCGAGCATCGAGCCGACCGACCCGACGCCCTCGTAGTCCAGCGGTACGTCGAGGTGCTCGGCCGTCAGCAGCGGCGTCGAGGACCCGCCCGGCGTCCAGAACTTCAGCTCGTGGCCCGCCCGGACACCGCCGGCCAGGTCGATCAGCTCGCGCAGCGTGATGCCCATCGGCGCCTCGTACTGACCGGGGCGGGTGACGTGCCCGGACAGCGAGTACAGCGTCATGCCCTTGGACTTCTCGGTGCCCATCGAGGAGAACCAGTCGGCGCCGTTCTTGATGATCACGGGAACGGATGCGATCGACTCGACGTTGTTGATGACAGTGGGGCAGCCGTACAGACCGGCCACGGCCGGGAAGGGAGGACGCAGCCGGGGTTGACCACGACGACCTTCCAGCGAGTCCAGCAGCGCCGTCTCCTCACCGCAGATGTAGGCGCCGGCGCCGGCGTGCACGATCACGTCCAGGTCGTAGCCGCTGCCGAGGATGTTCGTGCCGATGTAGCCGGCGTCCTTGGCTTCCTGGACCGCCTGCTGCAGCCGGCGGATCACGTGCAGCACCTCACCGCGGACGTAGATGAACGCGACGGACGCGCGGATCGCGTAGGACGCGATCACGACGCCCTCGACCAGCGTGTGCGGCGAGGCCATCATCAGCGGGATGTCCTTGCAGGTGCCCGGCTCGGACTCGTCCGCGTTCACCACCAGGTACTTCGGCTTCGGGTTGTCCTGCGGGATGAACGACCACTTCATCCCGGTCGGGAAGCCCGCGCCACCACGGCCGCGCAGTCCCGAGTCCTTGACCGCGGCAACGACCTCCGCGGGCTGCATGGCGAGCGCCTTGCGGAGCGCGTCGTAACCGCCGTTGCGCTGGTACGACGACAGCTGCCAGGCGTTGATCTGGTCCCAGTTGTCGGACAGCACCGGGGTCAGCACAGACGTCATGGTCAGTCCTCCTTCCGGGTGTCTTCGCCGTTGACCGCCTGGGACTCCTTGCCCGGCTGGTCGGACGGTCGCGGACCGGCCGCGGCCTCCGGGGAGACCGTCGACTCGGCGGCGCGGCCGGTGTGGCCGGAGCCGTTGCCGGCCGGGGCGGACCAGTTGCGCTCGCGGGCCAGCCGGAGGCCGGCCAGCGAGGCCTTGCCACCGGTCGGGCCCTCGTCGGCGCGGCCGTCCGGGTATCCGGCGAGCACCCGCTCGGCCTCGCGCCAGGTGCAGATCGTCGCGCCGCGCGGCGACTTCACCTCGGCGCCCGCGCGCAGGTCGTCGACCAGCTGGGTCGCGGACTGCGGCGTCATGTCGTCGAAGAACTCCCAGTTGACCATCATCACCGGGGCGTAGTCGCAGGCCGCGTTGCACTCGAGGTGCTCGAGGGTGATCTTGCCGTCCTCGGTGGTCTCGTCGTTGCCGACGTCCAGGTGCTGCTTGAGCCGCTCGAAGATCAGGTCGCCGCCCATCACCGCGCACAGCGTGTTGGTGCAGACGCCGACGTGGTAGTCACCGACCGGGCGGCGCTTGTACATCGTGTAGAAGGTGGCGACCGCCGACACCTCGGCGCCGGTCAGCCCGAGCACGTCGGCGCACGCCTCGATGCCCTCCGGCGTCACCCGGCCCTCGACCGACTGCACCAGGTGCAGCATCGGCAGCAGCGCGGACCGGCCCTGCGGGTACCGTGCCGCGAGCTCGCGCATCTCCGCGATCGTGGTCTCGGTGATCGCCGAGTCGCCGGTGCTGTACGGCACGGTCTTGTCGGTACTCGTCGTGTGGTTCTCGGCCATTTAGCGGTCCACTCCACCCATCACCGGGTCAAGGCTGGCGACGGCGACGATCACGTCGGCGACCTGGCCGCCCTCGCACATGATCGGCATCGCCTGCAGGTTTGCGAAGGACGGGTCACGGAAGTGCACCCGGAACGGCTTGGTGCCGCCGTCGGAGACGACGTGCGCACCCATCTCGCCGCGCGGCGACTCGATCGCCACGTAGGCCTGGCCGGCCGGGACCCGGAAGCCCTCGGTGACCAGCTTGAAGTGGTGGATGAGCGCTTCCATCGACTCGCCCATGATGTGCTTGATGTGGTCGAGCGAGTTGCCCATCCCGTCGGCGCCGACCGCCAGCTGGCTCGGCCAGCCGATCTTCTTGTCGGCGACCATCACCGGCTGACCGTCCATCTTCTCCAGCCGGTCGGCGCACTGCTCGACGATCTTCAGCGACTCGTGCATCTCCTGCAGCCGGACCCGGAAGCGGCCGTAGGCGTCGGAGGAGTCCCAGGTCGGTACGTCGAAGTCGTACGTCTCGTAACCGCAGTACGGCTGGGTCTTGCGCAGGTCCAGCGCGTAGCCGGTGGAGCGCACCGTCGGGCCGGAGATGCCGAGCGCCATGCAGCCGGCCAGATCCAGGTAGCCGACGTTCTGCAGCCGCGCCTTGAAGATCGGGTTGGCGTTGCAGAGCTCGGCGTACTCCTTGAGGTGCCGGTTCATCCAGGTGATGTACTCGCGGATCTTGTCCAGCGCACCCGGCGGCAGGTCCTGCGCGACACCGCCCGGCCGGATGAACGCGTGGTTCATCCGCAGGCCGGTGATCAGCTCGAACAGGTCCAGGGTCTTCTCGCGCTCGCGGAAGCCGATCGTCATCACGGTCAGCGCACCGATCTCCATACCGCCGGTGGCGATACAGACCAGGTGGCTGCTGATCCGGTTGAGCTCCATCAGCAGCACCCGCATGACGTTGGCCTTCTCCGGGATCTGGTCCTCGATCCCGAGCAGCCGCTCGACCGACAGGCAGTACGCCGCCTCGTTGAAGAACGGCGACAGGTAGTCCATCCGGGTGCAGAACGTGACGCCCTGCGTCCAGGAGCGGAACTCCATGTTCTTCTCGATACCGGTGTGCAGGTAACCGATGCCGCAGCGGGCCTCGGTCACGTTCTCACCGTCGAGCTCGAGGATCAGCCGCAGTACGCCGTGCGTGGACGGGTGCTGCGGGCCCATGTTGACGACGACGCGCTCCTCCGGCTCCTCGCCGAGACCGGAGACGACCGAGTCCCAGTCCTGGCCGGTGACCGTGAAGACCTTGCCCTCGGTGGTGTCCCGAGTGGTCGCGTACGGATCTGTTGTGGTCATCAGTTGTACGACCTCCGCGTGTCGGGCGGCGGGATGACGGCGCCCTTGTACTCGACGTCGATGCCGCCGAGCGGGTAGTCCTTGCGCTGCGGGTGGCCCGGCCAGTCGTCGGGCATCAGGACCCGGGTCAGCGCCGGGTGACCGTCGAAGACGATGCCGAACATGTCCCAGGTCTCGCGCTCGTGCCAGTCGTTGGCCGGGTAGACCGAGACGATCGACGGGATGTGCGGGTCGGCGTCGGGCGCCGACACCTCCAGCCGGACCCGGCGGTTGTGCGTGATCGACAGGAAGTGGTACACGGCGTGCAGTTCGCGGCCGGTCTCGTGCGGGTAGTTGACCCCGCTGACCCCGGAGCAGAACTCGAACCGCAGCGCCTCGTCGTCGCGCAGGTGCTTGCACACCTCGACCAGGTTCTCGCGCTTGATGTGCAGGGTCAGCTCGCCACGGTCGACGACGACCTTCTCGATCGAGCCCTCCGCGGCCAGGCCTTCCAGCCGGTCCACCGCTGCGTCGAACCAGGAGCCGTACGGCCGCGGGGTCGCGCCGGGCAGCGCGACCTGGCGGCGCAGGCCGCCGAAGCCGGAGGTGTCACCGGTACCGCGGACACCGAACATGCCCTGGCGCTGGTCGATCACCTCGGCGCCCGGCGTCTGAGCGTCGCCGGCCGCGGAAGTCGCCGGAAGGTTCTCGGGCTGAGAATCACTCACCGGAGCAGCCCCTTCATCTCAATGGTCGGCGCGGCGGTCAGGGCCGCGGCCTCCTGCTCGGTCTGCAGCGCCTTCTTGTGCGCGCCGAGCTTCATGTGCTGGATCTGGTCGTGGATCTTCAGGAACGCGTCCAGCAGCATCTCCGGCCGCGGCGGGCAGCCCGGCAGGTACATGTCGACCGGGACCACGTGGTCCACGCCCTGCACGATCGCGTAGTTGTTGAACATGCCGCCGGACGACGCGCAGACGCCCATCGCCAGCACCCACTTCGGGCCGGGCATCTGGTCGTAGATCTGGCGCAGCACCGGAGCCATCTTCTGGCTCACCCGGCCGGCCACGATCATCAGGTCGGCCTGCCGCGGCGAGGCCCGGAAGACCTCCATACCGAACCGCGCGGCGTCGTAGCGCGGGGCGCCGGTGGTCATCATCTCGATGGCGCAGCAGGCCAGCCCGAAGGTTGCCGGCCACAACGAGGCCTTGCGCATGTAGCCGAGCAGTCCTTCGACGGTGCTCAGCAGTACGCCGGCCGGAAGCTGTTCCTCAAGACCCATGTCAGTCCCACTCCAGTCCGCCGCGGCGCCACACGTAGGTGTACGCGACGAAGACGGTGACGATGAAGATGACCATCTCGACCAGCCCGAACAGTGCCATCTGGTCGAAGGCGACCGCCCACGGGTAGAGGAAGATGATCTCGATGTCGAACACGATGAACAGCATCGCGGTGATGTAGTACTTCACCGGGAAGCGGCCACCGCCGACCGGCTGCGGGGTCGGTTCGATGCCGCACTCGTACGAGTCCAGCCTGGCCCGGTTGTACCGCTTCGGGCCGACCAGCGCACTCACGGTGATGCTGCCCGCCACGAAGAGCAGCGCGAGCACACCAAGAGCAAGAATCGGTGTGTAGGGGTGCATCGCTGCGTGCTCCCTCCTTCAGCCGGTGGTCTGTCTGTGTTTGTTCTTGTCTGTTGTTATCAGTACCGCTGTGGCGCAGTTCACTCGCCCCGCCGCTCAGGCGGCGGGAGCCAGCTTCGTGAGCCCGTTGATGATCTTGTCCATCACGTCCCCGTCCCGCGGGTCGGTGAGGTTGGCAAGCAACTTCAAGGTGAACTTCATCAGCGTGGTGCGCGGCAGACCGTACTTGGTGCACAGCCGCATCACCTCCGGATTTCCGATCAGCTTCACGAAGATCCGGCCGAGCGTGTAGTAGCCGCCGTACTCCTGCTTCAGCGCCTTCGGGTACGCCGAGAGCGCGCGCTCGCGCTGGTTCGGCTGCCGGCGCAGCGCCTGGGCGGCGACCTCGGCGGCGAACGCCCCGGACTCCATCGCGTACGGGATGCCCTCGCCGTTGAACGGGTTGACCATGCCGCCGGCGTCGCCGAGCAGCATCAGGCCGCGGGTGTAGTGCGGCTGCCGGTTGAAGCCCATCGGCAGTGCCGCGCCCCGGATCGGGATGGTCTGGAACTCGTCGCGGAACTGCCACTCCTCCGGCGTGTTCTTCAGCCAGGCCTTCAGCAGGTCGGCGTAGTCGACCTTGCCGAAGGCCTCGGAGGTGTTCAGGATGCCGAGGCCGACGTTGACGGTGCCGTCGCCCATCCCGAAGATCCAGCCGTACCCGGGCAGCAGCACCGTGCCGCCGGGCTGCTTCGGGTCGTCGGCCCACAGCTCCAGCCAGGACTCGAGGTAGTCGTCGTTGGTCCGCGGGCTGGTGAAGTACGTCCGGACGGCGACGCCCATCGGGCGGTCGTCGCGCTTGTGCAGGCCCATCGAGATGCTCAGCCGGGACGAGTTGCCGTCGGCCGCCATCACCAGTGGCGCCCGGAACTCGAGGTCGTCGCCGGCCCGCCGGCCGTTGTCGTCCACCGGCTTCGCGGTGACGCCGACGATGTGGCCGCGGTCGTCCAGGATCGGGCCGCTGACGTTGGTCCGCTCACGCAGCCGCGCTCCGGCCTTCACGGCCTGCCGGGCGAGCATGTCGTCGAAGTCCATCCGGTTGCGGGTCAGGCCGTAGTTCGGGTGGCTGGCCAGGTCCGGCCAGTCCAGCTGCAACTGGTGCCCGGCGCCCTGGATCCGGAGGCCGTAGTTGCGGATCCAGCCGGCCTCTTCGGAGATGTCGATGCCCATGTTGATCAGCTGCTTGGTGCCGCGCGGGGTCAGCCCGTCACCGCACACCTTCTCCCGCGGGAACGCGGTCTTCTCCAGCAGCAGCACGTCGAGACCGGCGTTCGCCAGGTGGTACGCGGCCGCCGATCCGGCGGGTCCGGCACCGACGACGATCACATCGGCGGTCTCCGCCTGCTGCCCGCTCGGCACGCTCTGGCTCATCTCTCCGGCCTGGATGTTCTTGGGGGGCGTGTGCGCTCGTGAACGACTTCACGAGCCCTCTTCACTCGACAGTCTAGGACTGCCTGACTCGGACACGAAACTCGCCCCAACCGCCTTGCAGACAAGCCAATTACGCATAATTTCCGTTGCGTAATTAAGTTGGCTTGACGGCCCGGTGGATGGCGACCAGACCGCCGGTCAGGTTGCGCCACTGGACCCGGGTCCAGCCTGCTTCCTCGATCGCCCGGGCCAGTGGTTCCTGCGGCAGCCAGGCGCGGGTCGACTCGGCCAGGTACTCGTACGCCTCGGGGTTCGTCGACACCACCTTCGCCACCGCCGGCACCGCGCGCATCATGTACTCCAGGTACACCACCCGGAACGGCTTCCAGGTCGGGTGCGACTGCTCGAGGACGACCAGCCGCCCGCCAGGCCGGGTGACCCGGAGCATCTCGGTGAGCGCGAGCGGTACGTCGTTCACGTTCCGCAGCGCCCAGGAGATCGTCACCACGTCGAACGTGCTGTCCGCGAACGGCAGCCGGAGCGCGTCGCCGGCGATCAGGTCCAGCTCGGGGTGCCGGCGCTTGCCGACCGTCAGCATGCCGACCGAGAAGTCGCAGGACACCACCTCGGCGCCCGCCTCACGCAGCTTGGTGCTCGACGCGCCGGTGCCGGCCGCCAGGTCGAGGATCTTCAGCCCCTTCCGCGGCGCGATCTCCTTGAACGTCTCCGGGCGCCAGTACAGCTTCTCCAGCCCCATCGTCGCGACCGCGTTGGTCCGGTCGTACCCCTCGGCGACGTTGTCGAACATCGCCGCCACGTCGTGCGGTTGTTTGCTGAGATCTGCGCGGGTCACCTGTCTAGTTCATCACGCGAGGCGGGGGTGGAAGGACGGGAGGCATACGCTTGCATCTCGTGAGTGCATCTCCAGGTAGCCGTGCGGCCCTCGCGACCCGAGGCCCCGCACCGCAGTTGGTGGTTCGCAGTCAACCGGTGGACGGGGTGTCGGCGCACCTGCTCGACCATCTGCCGGACGAGGGCGGGCTGGCGTGGGTCCGGCGTGGCGACGGTCACGTCGGCTGGGGCGTCGCCGCCCGGCTGGACGTTGCCGGGAGCAACCGGTTCGAGAAGGCCGCGCGCTGGTGGCAGGAACTCGTCGGCGCCGCGGTGGTCCGCGACGAGATCGGCGTACCGGGCTCCGGGCTGGTCTGCTTCGGATCGTTCGGCTTCACCGATTCCGACCCCAGTGAGCTGGTCGTACCGGAAGTGATCGTCGGCCGTCGCGCCGGCACCACCTGGGTGACCACGATCTCCCCGGCGAGCTCGCTGGCCGCGCCGCCGGAGCTGGAGCTGCACGAGCCGTCGCCGGTGTACGACGTGACGTTCGCCGACGGCGCCCGGACCGGGACGGACTGGTCGAGCATCGTCGCGGACGCGGTCCGCCGGATCACCGCGGGCGACCTGGACAAGGTGGTACTGGCCCGCGACCTGATCGCGATCGCGGAGCAGCCGATCGACCTGCGCTGGCCGCTGCACCGGCTCGCGACGGCGTACCCGAACTGCTGGACGTTCTCCGTCGACGGGCTGATCGGCGCGACCCCGGAACTGCTCGTCCGCCGGGAGAAGGGCCTGATCACGTCCCGCGTGCTCGCCGGGACGATCCGCCGTACCGGAGACGACGCGCACGACCTGGCGCTGGCCGCGTCGCTGGCGCGGTCCTCGAAGGACCTCGAGGAGCACGAGTTCGCGGTCCGCTCGGTCGCCGACGCGCTCGAGCCGCACTGCTCGTCGATGAACGTCCCGGAGACCCCGTTCGTGCTGCACCTGCCGAACGTGATGCACCTGGCCACCGACGTCGCCGGTGTCGCGAACAACGGCGCCTCCGCACTCGGCCTGGCCGCTGCGCTGCACCCGTCCGCTGCCGTCTGCGGTACGCCGACCCCGGTCGCGCGGGACCTGATCGGCGAGATCGAGGGCATGCAGCGGGGCCGGTTCAGCGGACCGGTCGGCTGGATGGACGCCGCGGGCGACGGCGAGTGGTGCATCGCACTCCGCTGCGGCCAGGCCGACCCGGACGACACCCGCCGGATGCGGCTGTTCGCGGGCGCCGGCATCGTGGCGGGCTCCAACCCCGACGCCGAACTGGCCGAAACCAACGCCAAGCTGGTCCCGATGCGAGACGCTCTAGGAGATTGAGTTGAAGCTCACGAAGTTCGCACATGCCTGTGTCCGGTTGGAGAAGGACGGCAAGGTACTGCTGATCGACCCGGGCGTGTTCTCCGAGAGCGCGGCCTTCGAGCAGGCGGACGCGGTCCTGATCACCCACGAGCACCCCGACCACGTCGACGCCGAGCGACTGAAGAGGCTGCAGGCACCGATCTTCACCACGGCGGGCGTCGCGGCCGGGCTCGATGACGAGCGGGTCACGGTGGTGGCGGACGGACAGTCGTTCGAGGCGGCCGGCTTCACGGTCCGGGCGTACGGCAAGGACCACGCGGTGATCCTGCCGGAGCTCGGCGTACCGTGCGAGAACATCGGCTTGCTGATCGAGGACGCCGTCTACCACCCGGGCGACTCGTTCACCCAGCCGGACCGCGAGGTGCACACCAACCTGGTCCCGATCTCCGGCCCGTGGTTCTCGCTGCCGTCGGCCGTCGAGTACGCCCGCTCCGTCAAGGCACAGCAAACGGTGGGCATCCACAACGCCCTGCTCAGCGACGTCGGCCTCGGCATGATGCAACGCTGGATCGGCGAGGCCGGTGGCCGCCCGTACCACGGCCTGACCCCGGGTCAGTCGATCGAGCTCAGCTGAACTCGACGTCGACGAAGTCGGCCACCGGGCGGTAGCCCGCCTGGTGGTAGATCTTGTTGGAGGTCGGGTTGGCCAGGTCGGTGTAGAGGCAGGCCTGGTTGCCGCTGGCAAGGATGTTGGCGCTGACCTGGCTGGTCAGGGCGCCGGCGTACCCGTGCCGCCGGTGCTCGGGCGGCGTGTAGACCGGGCCGACGCGGCAGACGCCGTACAGCGGCAGGTGGTAGCCGACCATGCTGACCGGTTCGCCGTCGACCTCCCAGATCCACAGCGTGCCCTGCTCCAGGTGCCGCTCGGCCCACTCGCGGTTGTGGGTCGCGACCTCGTCGGCGACCTCGGCGGCGAAGCCGTCCGCCCAGGCGGCGACCAGGCCGACGTCGTCCACACGCATCAGCCGGGCGGTGCCGTCCGCCTGGAGCAGCGTGAGCTCGATCAGCTTGTGCAAGCGGGTGCCACGCGTCTCGATCGCCTCGCCGCCGCGCAGCTCGCACCACCGCCGCCCGAACCGCATCGCCGCGGGCCGATCACCCGCCACCCCCTTGAGATCCGGCAGTACCGCGGCATACGCGTCGGCGATCGGCTCAGCAAGATCCTCCCGGAGTGCACCGACGTACACCCCGCGCCCCGGCGTCCGCATGGCCACCCCTACGACGTCCGGGTCGTGCACGGACACGAAGTACGACGGTTCGTCCTCAGCACCCGCCGTACCGGTGGCGCGTTCGTGGACGTTGCTCATGATGATCGTGTGCAGCACCGGATCCTGTTGCAGGAAAGGGAAAACCGTCTGCTCGAAGGCCTGCGGATCGCTCGTCACCCGGACATCCATGCAGCGGAGCGTACGCCTGACCGCCCCGAACGGTCGCCCGGATTTACACTGCGACCATGTCCACCACGCGGTTGCTGCTGCTCGGGGTCGTGCGGATCTTCCAGCCGGCGTACGGGTACCAGCTGCGCCGCGAGCTGCTCACCTGGAACGTGCAGGACTGGGCCAACATCAATCCCGGCTCGATCTACACCGGTCTGCGGACGCTGGCCAAGCACGGGTACCTGCAGGAGCTGGAGCAGGACGGCGCGCACCGGCCCGGGCGTACGTCGTACAAGCTGACCACGGACGGCGAGACGGAGTACTTCTCGCTGCTGCGCGGCATGTTGTGGACCGTCGACGGGTTCCACCCGGACAAGATGCAGGCCACGATCAGCTTCATGTGGTCGCTGCGCCGCGACGAGGTGATCGCCGCGCTCGAGGCACGGATCACGCAGCTGGAGTCGTGGCTGAAGTCCGAGCCGTTCTCCGAGCGGCAGATCCTGGAGGACCCTGGTACGCCGAACCACGTGGTCGAGATGTTCCGGATCACCACCGCGCGCGACAGCGGCGAGCTGCAGTGGACGCGGGATTTCCTGGGCCGAATCCGGAACGGCGACTACTCCTTCGCCGGCGAACCCGCCGACTGGACGCCCTACCCGGGCATGGTCACGCACTGGGGGGAGATCCCCGACCCGCCCCCGAGAACTTCCTGATCTCGTCCTGAACCGACATAATCAAGATTGACTAGTCAATCTTGAGTAGTCACACTGACTCGCATGATGATCGAAGCGCGCGGGCTGGTGCGGACGTTCAAGACGAAGCGGGGGGCGGTCCAGGCCGTCCAGGGGGTTGATCTCGATGTGGCCGACGGCGAGATCGTCGGCTTCCTGGGCCCGAACGGGGCCGGCAAGACCACGACGATGCGGATGCTCGCGACGCTTATCAAGCCGACCAGCGGGACCGCGACGGTCGCCGGGTGCGATCTCGCGAAGGACCCGGTCGGCGTCCGCCGCGGCATCGGGTACGTGCCGCAGAGCGGCTCCACGCTGCCCGAGGCGGTGGCCGGCGACGAGGTGGTCGACCACGCCCGGCTGTACGGCGTGCCGAAGGCGAAAGCGGCCGCGGACGGTCAGCGCCTGTTCGAGGAGCTGGACCTGCCCGGGCTGTGGCGCCGGCAGTGCAAGACCCTGTCCGGCGGGCAGCGCCGGCGACTGGACATCGTGATGGGCCTGATCCACGATCCGAAGCTGATCTTCCTGGACGAGCCAACCACCGGCCTCGACCCGCAGGCCCGGGCGAACCTCTGGGAGCACATCCGCGGCCTGCGGGACCGCGGCGCGACGATCTTCCTGACCACGCACTACCTGGACGAGGCGGACGCGCTGTGTGACCGGATCCTGGTCATCGACCACGGCCGGATCGTTGCCTCCGGCACGCCGGAGAACCTCAAGCAGCAAGTTTCCGGCGACGCTGTCCGGCTCAGTCTCGCGGAGGCCGCGCAGGCGCCGGCGGTGATGAAGATCGTCCGCGAGCTCGACGGTGCCGTCGAGGTGGAGGCCGACGACGACGTGGTCGGGTTCCGGATCCCGCGCGGCGGGTCGGTGCTGCCCGGCCTGCTCCGCTCGATCGATGCCCAGGGCATCGAGTTGCACGGGGTCGAGGTTCACCGGCCGACCCTGGACGACGTTTTCCTGACCATGACCGGTCGTTCGTTGCGCGACGAGGGCGCCACGCCCGAGGTGGAGAAGGAGTCTGCAGCATGACCGTCCTCCGTGAGACCTGGATCGTGTTCCACCGGGCGATGCGGTTGTCGCTGCGGAACCCGATGTGGTCGATCCTGATGCTCAGCCAGCCGCTGATGTACCTGTTCCTGTTCGGCCCGCTGCTCAAGCCGATCACCGCGCAGATCAGCCAGGGCCATGCCACCAACGCCTACCAGGTGTTCATCCCCGGCCTGATCGTGCAGCTCGGGATGTTCGGCGCGATGTTCGTCGGCTTCGGCCTGATCGCGGAGTACCGGGCCGGTGTCATCGAGGCGGACCGGGTCACCCCGGCCTCCCGGATCGCGCTGATGGCCGGGCGGGTACTGCGGGACGTCGTCGTGCTCGTCGTACAGTCCGTGCTCCTGCTGCTCGCCGCACTCCCCCTGGGGCTGCGGGCACCGTGGGGCGGCGTCCTGCTGTCGCTGGTGATCGTCGCGCTGCTCGGCGCCACGTTCGCCTCGCTGTCGTACTCGGTCGCGCTGATCACCAAGAGCGAGGACGCGCTGGCCCCGCTGCTGAACGGCATCGCCATGCCGCTCCTGCTGCTGTCCGGCATCCTCCTGCCGATGCAGATCGGCCCGAAGTGGCTGCAGCACCTGTCCGACATCAGCCCGCTCAAGCACGTGGTCAACGGCGTCCGCGCCCTGTTCCGCGGCGACATCAGCAGCTCGGCCTCGCTCTGGGGTCTGTTCTGGGTGGTCCTGCTCACCGTCATCGGCCTGACTGTCGGCGCACGGACCTTCCGGAAGGAATCTGCTTAGTGTTCATCGCGGTGTTGCATGGCGGCGCTACGGTGCCGCCATGCGCTCGCCGATGGTCCGTGGGGTCGTCGGCGCTGTCGTAGTCGCCCTTGCCAGCCTGGTGACGTCCGTGGTGCCGCGGTCTTCTTGGGTAGCCTCGTTCCCGCTGCGCGACTCCCTGCCCGGCCGGATGGTCGGGCTGACGTTCATGGTGGCCGGGCTCGGCTTGATGTCTTGGGCCTGGCTGACCGTGGGCCGGCGAGTGATGGCCGGCGAGAAGCTCCCGCTGCTGAGGATGACGGCGTGCTGGAGCATCCCGCTCCTGCTGGCGCCGCCTCTGTTCAGCCGCGACGCCTGGAGCTACGCCGCCCAAGGCGCACTGGTGGCGGAGGGCTACAACCCTTACGAGGTAGGGCCCGGCGTACTGTCCGGCCACATCGTCGAGGCCG
Organism: Kribbella jejuensis; assembly: GCF_006715085.1. Lineage (NCBI taxonomy): Bacteria > Bacillati > Actinomycetota > Actinomycetes > Propionibacteriales > Kribbellaceae > Kribbella > Kribbella jejuensis. The sequence continues at coordinate 2,352,549 of NZ_VFMM01000001.1, forward strand.
TGGATCCCATGTGGATGCAGACACCTGCACCGTACGGCCCTGTGCCGCTGGCGTACGGCGGTCTGGTCGCGCACCTGACCATGAACCCGTACCTGCTCATGCTGGCGCACCGCCTCCTCGCAGTACTCGGCGTGGTGCTCATAGCGTGGGCCGTACCGCGCCTTGCGACCGCGTGTCGCGTCGACCCGGCCTTCGCGACCTGGCTGGTCGTACTGAACCCCATGCTGATCACCCACGGCATCGGCGCAGCCCACAACGACATGCTGATGCTCGGACTCGCCTGCAGCGCGTTCGCACTGGCCCTGACAGGCCATTGGGGTACGGCGGCTGTCGTGGCGGGTTCTGCGGCCGCGGTGAAGCTCCCGGGCGGACTGGTCGCCATAGCGATCGCAGCAGTGATGAGCCCGCTGGCGGGACGACTACACCGCCTTGCGAGTCTTGGGATCGCGGGAGCTGTCTCCGTGCTGACCCTGGTCACCGTCGGCGCCCTGACCGGTGTGGGCTCCGGCTGGCTCGGTGCACTCGACGTACCCGGACTGGTTCGTTCGCCGTTCTCCATCGCCAACCTCATCGGCATGGCGGCGTCCGGCGTACTCGGCTGGCTCGGTGAGAACACTGCGGCCGCACAGGCGCTGCAGATCGTCCGGCTGATCGGCATGGTCGCAGCACTCGGCCTGATCGCCTGGCTGAGCCTCAGGTCGTCCATCCACTACGCCGCGCGCGCTGTAGGAGTCGCCCTGCTCGCGGTTGTCGTTCTAGGTCCAAGCGCGCACGACTGGTATTTCCTGTGGTGCCTGCCGTTCCTCGCCGTCGCACGTCCCGGCCGGCGGCTGACCACGATCATCACCGCGGTCAGCCTGATCTTCACGATCGCGGCACCGCTCAACTCGTCACTGCGCGGTGCGACCATCCCGATCCTCACGACGACCGCACTGGTCATCGCGATCGCCCTGCCGCTCCTGAACCACCTCCGCACCCTGCAGCCGGCGCAGAAGGTCCCTGTTACAGCTGCTTGAGCGCCTCCACGAGTGACTGGCTCAACGGCCGGTGGTCGTCTCGCGAGAGCCGTACCTCCACCACGTCCAGTCCGGCGACGGTCGGTGTGAGCGCAGCACGCAGCTCGTCGACGGTCCGCACCAGGGTGTACGGCGTACCGCTGGCGGCGCACAGTGCGGACAGGTCGACGTTGTGCGGCGTACCGAAGACACGCTCGAAGTGCGTGGCATGGTCGGGATCGCCCTGCTCGAGCGTGGAGAAGATGCCGCCGCCGTTGTCGTTGACGACCACGATCCGCAGGTCCGGGCGGGCCTCGTCCGGCCCGATGATCAGGCCGTTGCTGTCGTGCAGGAACGCCAGGTCGCCGATCAGCGCGTACGTCGGCCCTGCGTTCGCCAGCGCAGCGCCGACGGCGGTGGAGATCGTGCCGTCGATGCCAGCCAGGCCGCGATTGGCGATGGTACGGATCGGGACGACCGGGGCGAGGTCGAGGTCGCGGACCGGGTTCGAGGAGGCGACGACGAGCATGCCGTCGGCACCGACCGCCTCACCGACGAGCGCTGCGACGCGCGGGCCGCTGAGCCCGTCCGCGAGCACCTTGTCGATGGCCGGCCGGGCGGCCTGGTCCGCGTCCTGCCATCGCTGCAGCCAGTCGGTCGTGTCGGCCGCGGTCACCGTCAGCCCGGACACCACAGCAGCCGCGCGGCGCGCCGGGTCCGGCCAGTGCCCGGTCGGCGAAACCACGATCACCTCGACGTCCGGACGCGCCAGCAACTTCGAGATCGGCCGCGACAACGTCGGGTGCCCGAACACCAGCACCCGCTCGATCTCGTCTGCGAGAGTGCTTGCCTGTAGCAACAACCGGTACGCGCTGATCACGGACCGCCCGGTCCGCGCCCGGCTGGACGGCTCCGCGAACAGGGGCCACTGCCCAGCCTCCGCCACCAGCCGCGCGGCCTGCGAAGCGCCATCCCCTGCAACTACAACTGTTCGGGCCACCGGAGACACAGCCGCGGGTTGCGCAGTGGCAGCATGCACCGCAGTCCAAGGGCCTGTACTGCGACCGTTGAGTGGCTCCGGCCACTCCGGACCGTCAGTAGGCACCAGCGGCTCGCTGAACGGGCAGTTGAGCTGCACCGGCCCCGGATCAGCCGACCGCGCCCCGGTGGCGACAGCAACAGCCCGCGCAACCTGCGACCGCCAGTAAGCGACCTGCCCAACCTCACGAATCGGCGTCCCCATCTCGTGGAACAACCGCACCGCGGACCCGAAGACCTTCAACTGGTCCGTCGTCTGGTTCGCACCGCTACCTCTCAACGCCGGCGGCCGATCAGCGCTCAGCACGATCAACGGCAGCCCACTGTGCGACGCCTCCAGCACAGCAGGGTGCAGGTTGGCCACCGCCGTACCCGAGGTGGTCACCACAGGCACCGGCAGGCCATTACCGCGCATCAGGCCGATAGCCAGGAAGCCCGCAGTACGTTCATCGATGCGGACATGCAGCCGCAGCCGCCCGTCGCGATCAGCAGCCGCGAGCGCCAGAGCCAGTGGCGCACTACGGGAGCCGGGTGAGACCACCGCCTCGCGTACACCGTTGCGGATCAGCTCGTCGACCACCACAGTCGCGAACGCTGTGGACGGGTTCATCCGGCACTCCTTACTCGGGACAGGCGCTCTTCCCACACCCTGGTGCGTTCCGCGTCGGCACGTGCTGCCTGCAACAGCTGGGGATCCGGGGTGACACGTTTGACCGGCAGGAAGCCGTTGGTCGGAAGGAGGGGTTCTGCGACGACCTCCTGGGTGAACATCGACACCGTACCCAGACCGCATGCGTACGGAAGCTCCGGCAGCGCAGCGGCGAGTGCTACCCCCGCAGCGATTCCGACTGAGGTCTCGAGGGCTGACGAGACCACCACGGGCAGTCCGATCTGCTCCGCGATCTCCAGGCAGGCACGGACACCACCGATCGGCTGCACCTTCAGTACGGCGATGTCGGCCGCGTCGAGCTTCTTCACCCGCAGCGGGTCCTCCGCCCGGCGGATCGACTCGTCAGCAGCAACGGGTACGTCCGTACGTCGCCGTACGTCTCTTAGCTCTTCCACAGTCGCGCAGGGCTGCTCGACGTACTCCAGGTCGAACCGCTGCAACTGCTTGAGGTGCTGCACCGCCTGGTCCACGGACCAGAGCCCATTGGCGTCGATGCGGACGCTGCCGTTGCCGATGGCATCCCGTACTGCTTCCACACGCTCCAAGTCGTCAGCGAGCGTCTGACCCGGCTCAGCCACCTTCACCTTGGCCGTACTGCACCCAGACGCCCTGACGATCTCGGCGGCTTTGGACGGCCCCACAGCAGGCACTGTGCAGTTGACAGGCACCTGGTCGCGTACCGGTGCCGGCCAGCCGTCCTCGGCCGCCTCGCGCGCCGCGCGCAGCCAGGAGACGCATGTCGCGTCGTCGTAGTCCAGGAACGGGCTCCACTCGGCCCAGCCGGCAGGGCCTTCGTACAGCATGCCCTCGCGTACTGTGATGCCGCGGAACTTGTTCTTGAGGCCGATCGAGTACGTGATCACCGGACGCCCTCGAGTAGCCGCTGCCGATCAACCTTGCCCGAGGCAAGCATCGGCAACGCCTCCAGCCGTACGACGTCCCGCGGAGCCCAGGCCCGAGGCAGCGTCGCGCTGACCCAGTCGCGCAGCTCGTCCCGCGACGGCTCGCCCACGACGAACGCGACCACCCGCGTCCCCCACTCGGCATCCGGAACGCCCAGCACTACAGCGTCCTTGAGCTCCGGGTGCTCGAGCAGCCGCGCCTGCACCGTCGTCAGCGTGACGTTCACGCCACCGGAGATCACCACGTCGTCCACGCGCCCGACGACCCGCAACCGGCCATCCACGAACTCGCCCCGGTCCTGCGTCCGGAACCAGCCGTCCCGCAGTACCTCGGCGGTGAGCTCGGGCCGCAGGCGGTACCCGGAGAAGAGTGTTCTCCCCTTGATGAGGATGCGCCCGCCGTCCAGGTCGATCAACGTACCGTCCAGCGGCACCCCGCCGTACACGCAACCGCTTCCCGTCTCGGTCATGCCGTACGCCGGGATCGCGTGCACGCCGGCGTCCCGCGCGCGCTGTTTGAGCGGCTCCGGCATCGATGCTCCGCCGATGACGATCGCGTCGAACGACCGGAGCGCCTCCAGATCCGTGTCGAGGTACCGCGCGAGCTGGGTCGGCACCATCGCGGTGTAGCGCCGTCCGCCGGTCAGTTGCCGGGCGGCCTCGGTGAAGCTCTGGTTGAGCAGCACCGGCGTCGTGCCGGCGACCAGGGAGCGGGTGAGGATCTGCAGACCGCCGACGAAGTACGGCTTCATCGGCAGCAGCCACTGCCCCGGGCCGCCCAGCCGGTCGTGGGTGGCGGTCGCCGACGCGATCAACGCGTCCCGCGACAGCACCACACCTTTGGGCTCGCCTGACGAACCGGACGTCGTCAGTACGACGGCGCAGTCGTCCTCGACCGGCTCGTCCGGCGCGGCCGCCTGGCGGACCCGCGCGGCCCCGACGGCATCCTCCGGCACCGGCGCGAACGGCGTACCGCTCCCGTCGAGTACGTCGCTCAACGCGGACAGCACCGCATCCGGCGTACCGGGAATCAGCCGCAAGGTAGACATGTCACTGTCGAGCCTACGGCCCGCGCTCGGCTCACAGCACGTTGGAGAGCTACGCCACACCCCTGGCCCGCGTCCGCCGGTCACCCGCCCGACTGACAGAATCGATGCTCATGGCTACCCCTGCCCAGTGGATCGAAGGCGCCCGCCCCCGTACCTTGCCCGCCGCGATCTCCCCCGTGCTCGTCGGAACCGGCGCGGCCGCCTTCCTGGACGGCTTCGTCTGGTGGAAGGCGCTGCTCGCCCTCGGCGTCGCGCTCGCCCTGCAGATCGGCGTCAACTACGCCAACGACTACAGCGACGGCATCCGCGGTACCGACGAGCATCGCGTCGGCCCGCTCCGCCTTGTCGGCTCCAAGGTCGCGACCCCGCGCGCCGTCAAGACCGCGGCCTTCACCTGCTTCGGCGTCGGCGCCGCGCTGGGCATCGTGCTCTGCGCGACGACCACGTGGTGGCTGCTGGTCGCCGGCGCGGCATCGCTGCTCGGCGCCTGGTTCTACACCGGCGGCAAGAAGCCGTACGGGTACCGCGCGCTCGGGGAGGTCAGCGTCTTCCTCTTCTTCGGACTGGTCGCCGTCCTCGGTACGACGTACGTCCAGGCCGAGAAGCTGCACTGGACCGCCCTCGCCGGCGCGGTCTCGGTCGGCTCGATCGCCTGCGCCCTGCTGGTCGCGAACAACCTCCGCGACATCCCGACCGACTCGGTCACCGGAAAACGCACGCTGGCCGTCGTCCTGGGCGCCGCCAACTCCCGCCGCCTGTACGCCGCCCTCGTCATCCTCGCCTTCGCCCTGGCTGCGGTCTCCGCGATCGCAACCCCATGGGCGCTCCTCGCCTTCATCGCCGTCCCCCTGGCCATCAAGTCCACCCGAGTAATCCTGAGCGACGCAGTAGGCCCAGCCCTCATCCCAGTCCTGAAAAACACCGGCCTCACCGAACTTCTCTACGCCCTCGGCCTGGCAATCGGCCTAACCATCGGCAGCTAGAACCTGCGGCTCATGACGTGAGGGATTCCCAGGCGGCCATTGCGCAGGTGATGACGGTTTCCAGTTCGTCGCGGGTGGCGCCGTCGCGGGCCTGGATCGAGAGACCTTGGACGACGGTGGTGTAGTAGCGGGCCATCGCGTCCAGGGCGTCGGGCGGGATCTCCTTGGCGAGGCGTTCCTTGATTTCCAGGTACATGCCGTGGCGGCCGTCGGCGAGGAATTGGCGTACTGCGTGGTTCTCGATGGCGCCGGTGGGTGCGGCGAGGATCAGCATGCAGTAGTGCGGGTGCTCGGGGTGGGTGATCTGGTCCGCGGTCGCCCGCAGCATCGCATGGATCGCCTCGCGGGCGGTCGGCCCTTCGCGGAGAGCGCGGCGGGGCGGTTCGCCGGCGGTCGCGCCGTACAGCGCCATCACCTGGCGGAACAGGTTCTCCTTGCTGCCGAAGTACGCGTAGATGCTCGCGGACCGGATCCCCATCGCGGTGGCGAGGTCGCTCAGCGAGGTGCCTTCGTACCCGCGTTCCCAGAACACGTCGAGGGCCTGCCGCAACGCGACGTCCGGGTCGAACGTCCGCGGCCTGCCGCGAGTCGCCATCGGCTCCTCCTGGGAGATTTATTGGTCGATCGACCAAGTTTAGCTTGACCAGTGGGTGCCGGGCTGCGAGGCTTTGTTGGTCAATCGACCAACAAAGGGGTGCGGGATGCAGGCGCTGGTGCAGACGTCGCTGGACGGGCCGCGGGATCTGAAGCTGACGGACGTGCCGGTGCCGCGCCCCGGGCCGGGCGAGCTGCTCGTCCGGGTGACCGCCGCCGGGGTCAACTACGTCGACATCTCACAGTCGTACGGCACGTTCGCGGGCGGTCCGCAACCGCCGTACGTCGCCGGAATCGAGGCCGCCGGCGAGGTGGTCGCCGTCGGCGAGGACGCAACAGGCACTGTCGGTACCCACGTCATCGGCGCCACGATCGGCGGCGGCGCCTTCGCGGAGTACTGCGTGATCCCGGCGGTCGCGGCGATCCCGATCCCACCCGGCTGGGACGACGAACAGGCACTGGGTCTGGCGGTGAGCTGGCCAACCGCCCTGGCCGCGCTACGCCTCGGAGCCCTGACCGCCGGCGAAACCGTTCTCATCCATGCCGCCGCCGGCAGCACCGGCCAAACCGCCGTAAAACTGGCCAAACACTACGGCGCCACCGTCATCGCAACGGCCTCCCCGGAAAAACACGAAACCGTACGCCGCCTCGGCGCCGACCACGTCCTCGATTCCCGCTCCCCCAACCTGACCACCGAAATCCTGGCCCTCACCAACGGCGCAGACCTGACCCTGGAATCCGTAGGCGGCCCCACCCTCGAAACCAGCCTCGCCGCCACCAAACGAGTAACCGGCCGAGTAGTAGTCTTCGGCCTCCCCGCCGGCACCGCCCCGATCACCAACTGGGACCTCGTCTACAAACACCAACTCCACCTCATCGGCCTCAACCTAGGCGCCCTGATCCGCTTCGCCCCCCAAACCTTCGGCGAAGTCATGCACGACCTCTTCGATCTCATAGCCACCGGAGTCCTGACCCCCACCACCCCAACCACCTACGACCTCTCCGAGGGCCCCAAAGCCCTGTTGGACCTCGAATCCCGAGCCACCGTAGGAAAACTGGCCCTTCTCCCTTGAGGCCCAAGGCACCAAGTCGCCTGCAGCGCACCCCAGCGGGCCGATGCGGGCGCCGGCCGGTGTCGGCCTGACTGTGTACGCTGGGCGCAGCGTCGCGTGCCGGTGGCAGACCGTGCCAGGCATGGAGGCGTGGAAGCTGAAGGGACGTGACGATGACGTCGTTCACCCCTTCGCCCTCACGTGACTGAGGGCGAGAAGTCCAGGCTGGTGTCCTGGAGCCGAGAGATGCGCCGAGTCCACGACCGGCTACGCGAAGCGCTGCAGGTAACGCGCGAAGCCGTTGCCACAGGCAACACTGGACCGACCCGCGACCTGTTGCTGTTCTGCCATGGGTTCTGCACGGCGCTGACCAAGCACCACGAGTGCGAAGACCGGCAACTGTTCCCCGCGATAGCGGCCGCCCACCCGAACCTGCGACAAACGCTGCGCCACCTCGAGCAGGACCACTCGATGATCGCCGACCTGCTCACCGCCCTACAGCAAGCCGTGGATCACCACGCCAACCCGCCCGACCTGGACCGCCACCTGGAGGGCATCGCCGCCATCATGGAATCCCACTTCACCTACGAAGAACGCCAACTCCTCACAGTGCTGGACACCCTCAACCTGCAAACCGACGTACCCTCTGCCCTCGGCCCCCTGTGAACCCTCCGGTCCGGCCATCCCTCGTCAGAGCACAATCGTCCAGTCAGCGTTCGGGCTGGCGAGGGTGCTCCTGCCGACAGTGAGTTCAACGGTCATGGCGTGCAGCGGGAACTGGCCGGCGGCCGCCCATCTCTCTCGGACGCGCTCAAGGTCATCCCACAACCGCCGCGGAGCACTTTGATCTGCCGTTCCGGTCTTGCCGTCGACCCGCGTCCCGGAGCCTGGCGCCCCGCAGACGGTGCGAAAGCTTATATACGCACGCGACAGACAACCACCGCGACCGGTCCCCACGTCCCCGTTCACCCACGGGCCCCCGCCAAGCCCTCACCCGCGAGCGGCAGCTCGCAATAAGGCGGCTGCCGTAGTGGGGGGGTGGATTACTCCGGTTCGGTCCAGTGGCCGGTGGTGGCGAAGGTTTCCAGGGTGGTGGTGTAGGGGGTGATGTCGATGCCGGCGGTGCGGAGCCAGGTGTCGTCGTAGTAGGTGTTGCCGTAGCGTTCGCCGCTGTCGCACAGCAGGGTGACGATGCTGCCGCGGGCTCCGGTGCGGCGCATTTCGGCGGCCAGGCGGAGGGCGCCCCAGAGGTTGGTGCCGGTGGAGCCGCCGACCAGGCGGCCGGTGACGCGGGAGCAGAAGCGCATGGCGGCGATCGAGGCGGCGTCGGGGACGGAGATCATCCGGTCGACGACGCCGAGGACGAACGAGGGTTCGACGCGGGGTCGGCCGATGCCTTCGATGCGGGAGGGGCGGCCGGTGGAGAAGTCGTGGTCGCCGGCTTCGAAGGCGGGGAAGAACGCGGAGTTCTCCGGGTCGACGACGGCGACCGACGTCTCGTGGCGCTGGTACCGGACGTAGCGGCCGATGGTGGCCGACGTGCCGCCGGTGCCGGCGCCGACCACGATCCAGGTCGGGATCGGGTGCTGCTCCAAGGACAACTGCCCGAAGATGGACTCGGCGATGTTGTTGTTGCCGCGCCAGTCGGTCGCGCGTTCTGCGTACGTGAACTGGTCCATGTAGTGGCCGCCGGTCTCCTCGGCGAGCCGCTTGGCCTCGCCGTAGATCTGGCCGGAGCGTTCGACGAAGTGGCAGCGGCCGCCGTAGAACTCGATCAGCTCGACCTTCTCGGGGCTGGTCGAGCGCGGCATCACCGCGACGAACGGGAGGCCGAGCAGCCGGGCGAAGTACGCCTCGCTGACCGCGGTGGAGCCGCTGGACGCCTCGATCACGGTGGTGCCCTCGTGGATCCACCCGTTGCACAGGGCGTACAGGAACAGTGACCGCGCCAGGCGGTGCTTGAGGGAGCCGGTCGGGTGCACGGACTCGTCCTTCAGGTACAGGTCCACGCCGGTTCCCGGAGGCATCGGGAACACGTGCAGATGCGTGTCCGCGCTCCGGTTCGCGTCGGCGTCCACGATGCGGATCGCCTCGGACACCCAGGCCCGCGCCTTGTCGTCGCGCCGGTCGACCTCCCGGCACACCCCGTCTACCTCACTCATGCGGGCCAGGCTAAGACGTACGGCGCGATTTGAGTATTCCTACGCTCGGTGACCACGCCCGGAGCGGGGAGGATCGCAGGCATGATCCCCCTCGGACCGGTCGAGTTCTCCCCGGCGGACGTCGCCCTGATCCTGGCCGTCCTCGCCTTCGGCGCCGTCGCGCTGGCGCTGCCCGCGACGCTCACGCTCGCCTGGGTCGGGCACCGGCGCGCCACCGCTCACAAAGCCTGGAATGCGGTCTGGTACTGGTTCTGCGGTACGGGGTTGTCGGTCGGGACGACGTTCGCGACGGCGCCGCACATCGGGTGGTGGGCGGTACCGCTCGGGTGGATCCCGACCGTCACGCTCGCGTGGGTACTCAATCCACGCTCGGACCCGGAGGCGAGCTAGTGTCGGAGGTCATGACGACCGGGCAGGGGGAACCGTGAAGGAACGAAGTGAGTTCACAGTCGAGCACAGCGCGCTTGGAGCCTCATCCGCGCCCGGAGCGAAGCGAGGACGCGGATGAGTACGAACAACGATCGGCCGACTCGGCAGCGCGTGACGCTGACTGACATCAGCTCGCGGGCGTGGGAGCACCCCGCGGACCGTGGTGCGCTGGTGGCGCTGCGGCAGCTGAAGGGGTTCGACTACGTACTGCGGAAGATGTCAGGGCTGATCAACGAGCGCGCCTTCCGGCTGCAGTACCTGGGCTCGGCGATCCGGGTCGACGAGCGGCAGTTCCCGACCGTGAACCGGCTGTACACCGAGGCGGCAAGCACGCTCGACGTCCGCGAACTGCCCGAGCTGTTCGTCACCAACAGCCCGATCTGGAACGCGGTCACGATCGGCATGGACAAGCCGTTCATCGTCGTGAACAGCGCCCTGCTGACCGGGCTCGACGAGGAGGAACTGCGGTTCGTCCTCGGCCACGAGCTCGGGCACGCCCAGAGCGGCCACGCCCTGTACCAGTCCCTGCTGATGTGGCTGATGCGCCTGACCGGTGCGTTCAACTGGATGCCGATCGGTGCGCTCGGGCTGCGGGCGATCATCGCCGCGCTGCACGAGTGGTCCCGCAAGGCCGAGCTGTCCGGCGACCGGGCCGGTCTGCTCGCCACCCAGGACCCCGCGGTCGCGCTCCGGGTGCAGATGAAGCTCGCCAGCGGCGGCCAGCTGAACGAGCTCGACACCACCGCGTTCCTTGCCCAGGGCACGGAGTACGAGAGCGCCGGCGACCTGCGCGACAGCGTCCTGAAGCTGCTGCTGCTCGAGGCTCAGTCGCACCCGCTGGCCGTGATCCGCGCGCACGAGCTGCGCCGCTGGGTGGACGAGGGCGAGTACACGACGATCGTCTCCGGCGAGTACCCGAAGCGCCAGGACGACGGCGACGCGTCGATCTCGCAGGAGGCGAAGAACGCCGCCAAGTCGTACTCCGACGCGTTCAACCGCTCCCAGGACCCGCTGGCCAAGTTCCTCCGCGATCTCGGCGACGGTCTCGGCGGCGTTCGCGACTGGGTCTCCTCCAAGTTCCCGCCCCGGTGACGGGGCAGGTGCTGAAGACTGCCCGTCTGGAGGCGTTCAGCGACGGCGTTTTCGCCATCGCGATCACCCTGCTGGTGATCGAGATCAAGGTCCCGGAGGACACCGCCCACCTCTGGGAACAGCTCGGTCACCTGTGGCCGTCGTACCTCGGCTATGTGATCAGCTTCCTGGTGATCGGCCTGATCTGGGCGAACCATCACGCGATGTTCGACCACATCGCGAGCGCGGACCGGGTCCTGCTGTTCCTGAACACGATCCTGCTGATGCTCGTCGCGCTGATCCCGTTCACGGCCGGCGTGCTGGCATCCGCGCTGCGCAACCACGAGGGCGAACGGACCGCGGTCGTCCTGTACGGCGTTGTGCTCGTCGCCGGCGGCCTGCCGTTCAACGCGACCTGGGAGTACGCGCGCCGCGGTCACCGGCTGCTGGGCGACACGATCACCCCGGACGAGGCCCGGACAATGAGCCGGCGCTTCCTCAAAGGCCCCTTGCTGTACGGCGTGGGCACCGCGCTCGGCGCGCTGCTCCCGGTCCTCGGCATCATCGCGTTCTCGCTGCTCATCCCGTTCTACTGGCTGCCGCCCCTGACTCGACGGATCAAGACATGATCGACATACGACCGATCGGCCCCGACGACTGGAAGGCGTGGCGCGAGCTGCGCCTGGCCGCGCTGCAGGAGGCCGCGTTCGCGTTCGGTTCGCAGTACGCGGACTGGGCCGACGCACCCGAGGAACGCTGGCGGCAGCGGCTGTCCGAACCCGGCGCGTACCAGGTGATCGCAAGCATCGACGGCACGCCGGCCGGCATGGCCGGTGGATTCCCGCACGACAACGAGGCCGAGCTGGTCTCGATGTGGGTCGCCCCGGAAGGCCGCGGCAAGGGCGTCGGCAACGCCCTGATGCAGGCGATCGAGAACTGGGCCAGAACCATCGGCGTCACCGCGCTCAAGCTGTCAGTTGTCCCCGGCAACGACCCGGCGCACAACCTGTACCTGCGCCACGGGTACGTCGACACCGACGAGCTCGGCGATCTGATGCCCGACGGCGTACGGCGCGAACTCGTGATGCGCAAACCGCTCTAGCACAAAGGGCCCGCTTCCCCTCGGGGAAGCGGGCCCTTCGAAGAGAGCACTCAGCCGACGTGGACCGAGGTCTGCCCGTCGTTGGCCAGGTCCTTGTGCTTGATCGACAGACCGACCAGCGTGATCAACGCGGCACCCAGTGCCAGGAACGCCGACCAGATGAACGCCCGGGTGAAGCCGTGCGTCGTGGCGAGCGCCGTGAACTGGCCCTGCAACTGCTTGATCTGGTCGGGCGACTGCCCGGACTCGGCTGCCTTCTGCAGGCCCGGGGCCAGCTCGGCGAACTTGTCCTTGATCGCGTTGGTGGAGATCGTGCCCAGCAGCGCCAGGCCGATCGCACCACCGATCTGCTGCACGGTGTTCAGTACGGCCGAACCGACGCCGGAGTCCTCCGCCGCGACGCCACTGACCGCGGTCAGCGTGAGCGGTACGAAGATCAGGCCCATCCCGAACGACAGCACCAGGATGTACGGCAGCAGATGCGTCCAGTACGTCGAATCCACCTGCAGCCGGCTGAACCCGAACATCCCGCCCGCGACGAACACGCCACCGACGCCGGCGATCCAGCGCGGATCCATCCGGGCCACCAGCGAGGACGCGACCTGGGCCGCGAGCACGATGCCGACGCTGAACGGCAGGAACGAGATACCGGTCTTCAGCGCGCTGTAGCCCATGATCGACTGCACGAAGATGCCCAGGAAGTAGAACATCGAGAACATCGCCGCGCCGACGATCAGCATCACGAAGAAGCTGACCCCGCGGGTCCGGTTCGCGAGGATCCGGAACGGCATCAGCGCGTGCCGGGACCGGGCCTCGATGGCGAGGAAGATCCCGATCAGCGCCAGGCCGGCGATGATGAAGATCAGCGTCCAGGTGTCGCCCCAGCCGTTGGTGGCGGCGTGCGTCAGGCCGTACACCAGCGACGTGAGACCCGCCGTACCGGTGATCGCGCCGGGCAGGTCGAACTTGCCGGTCTGCCGCTCGGACTCACCGAGGAAACGGAAGGCCAGCACCGCGACCAGCAGGCCGATCGGGGTGTTGATGAAGAACGTCCAGCGCCAGGACGCCTCGGTCAGCGCGCCACCCAGGATCAGGCCGACGGCAGCACCGGCACCCGACATCGCGGCGTACACGCCCATCGCCCGGTTGCGCTCCTTGCCGGCCGGGAAGGTGGTGGTGATCAGGGCGAGCGCGTTCGGCGAGGCCGCCGCGGCCGCGAGACCCTGCAGGATCCGGCTGATCAGCAGCACGCTCTCGCTCTGCGCGATACCACCGACGAACGACGCCAGGCCGAACAGTACGACGCCGAACACGAAGACCTTGCGGCGGCCGACGATGTCGCCGATCCGGCCGCCGAGCAGCAGCAGACCGCCGAACGCCAGCGCGTAGGCGTTGACCACCCACGGCAGCGACGCGTCGCTGAAGCCCAGCGCGCCCTTGATGTGCGGCAGCGCGATGTTCACGATCGTGCCGTCCAGCACCACCATCAGCTGCGCCATGCAGATCAGTGCGAGCGCGATACCGAGGTTGCGGTGGCCGTGCGCCGGGGCGTCGGCCGCGGTGTCGACCGGCCGTCCGTCCGGCGGATCGGCGTTGATGACTTCTTCGGACATAGGAATTTCCCCTCTTGGCAGACTGTGCTACTTGGTGGCCGACCGGCCCCTCACCGGTCAGCTCGCCTGCGACCCCCGCGCCGCAGGCAGGATCACGTTGTCGATCACTCGGAGGATCAGGTCGTCGGTGGGCTCGATGCCCAGGACGAACGCGTGGTAGATGATCACCGCGGGCAACGTCGTCGTGATCAGCTCGATGTCGACGTCGGGCGCGATCTCGCCACGCCTTACCGCCCGCTGGTAGACCTCGGTCACCAGGCCGAGCCGCGGCGCCAGGAACCGCTCCTGGACCGCCCGCTTCAACTCGGCATCGTGCTGCAGGGCGGTGAACAGACCGGCCATCACGGACATCGGCACCTCGTCCATGAAGCCGCCGTCGCCGCAGGACATCGCGATCAGGTCGCCGCGCAGGCTGCCGGTGTCGACCTGCTCCGGCATCGGGCAGCCCTTGGCCCGGCTGATCGCGTCCACGACCAGTTCGGCCTTGGTGGACCAGCGCCGGTACAGCGTGGCCTTGCTGGCCTTCGCAGCGGTCGCCACCGCGTCCATCGTCAGCCGGTCGTAGCCGAGCTCGGCCACCACCGCGACGGTCGCGTCGAGGATCTCCTCCTCACGACCGCCTTCGACCCGGGGCCGCTGCCGTACTGTCTCCACATCCATCACCCTGCGTAGCTACATCATCACGATAGAACGAAACCGTTTCGTTTCATCCATCACTCTACGACTCATGTGAAGGGAGGCACAAAGGATTTATCGGGGATTATGCTCGTGGCATAGGTCACTCTCCGTACCAGTCGATCACTGGTACGGCGTTTGGAGGCGGACTGCCTACTAGTCGTCGTCCTCGGCGGAGCGGGCGCGCTCGAGGCGGGAGGAGATCTTCTGCGCACGGGTGTCGATCGTCCCGGCCAGCCGGTCGCGGGCGGCCCGCAGGACGAAGATCGACAGGATCGAGGACACCACCAGGGCCAGCAGCGCGATCGGCCAGATCGACAGCCAGGTGTGCAGGACGACCCACAGCACACCCAGGCAGACGGCGAACAGAGCCGCCCGCAAGCCGGTGTAGATGCCGAACTCCTTCATCTCACACCCCAGCGTAGGAGTGCATGCCGGAGACCAACAGGTTCACGCCGACGAAGTTGAACAGGAACACGAACCAGCCGACGATCGCGATCGTCGCGGCCCGGCGGCCCCGCCAGCCGGCGGTCGCCCGCGCATGCAGGTAGGCGGCGTACACCACCCAGGTCACCAGCGACCAGACCTCCTTGGGGTCCCAGCCCCAGTACCGGCCCCAGGCGTACTCCGCCCAGATCGGACCGGCCACGAGGACGGCGAAGGTCCACAGCGGGAACGAGAACGCCAGCACCTTGTACGCCGTACCGTCCATCGACTCGGCACTGGGCAGCCGGCGCAGCGCCGGGGACATCGTGCCGCCGTCGAGGACCTTCCGCTCGGCGCGGGCCTTCAGCAGGTACAGCACCGAGATCAGGCCGCCGACCGTGAACCCGCCGCCGGAGGTCGCGGCCGCGGACACGTGCAGGACCAGCCAGTACGAGTGCAGGGCCGGCACGAGCGGGCCGGCCGGCGTGTAGAGCGCCAGCGACGCGAGACCGAGAACGCTCGCGATCACCAGCGTGACGCCGAGGCCGAGCCACTGCAGCTTGTACCGCTGGACGAAGATCAGGTAGACGATCGCGACCGCGAGCGACGCCGTGATCGAGAACTCGTACATGTTGCCCCACGGCACCCGGCCGGCCGCGAGACCGCGGGTGACCACGCCGCCGAGGTGGAACACGAAGCCCATCCAGGTCAGCAACAACCCGATCCGGCTCGCCGCATCCAGCCGCTCCGTGACGGCGCCTTCGGCGCCGGAGACGGAGGAGGTTGAGGGGCCGGCCGCTGCGCTCCCAGCGCCGGAGCCGGCTGCGCCGGAGCTCGCCGCGTCCGCGGCTGCGGTGCCGGCGACGGAGCCGACCAGGACCTGAGCTTCCTCCCGCTCCGCAGGAGCGGCCTTTCGTGCGACGGTTGCTCGGCCGAGGGCCCACTCCATCGCGTGCGAAACCATCGCCAGGGCGTAGACCACGGTGGCGGTGGGGATCAGCAGGTTGGAGACGTGTGCGTAGGTCTCCGGGCTCATGGCTGCTCCTGGGTATTCGAGCTGGCGGGTCTAAGACTCTTGGTGATCGCCTGGATCTCGTCGCCGAGGCCGCGCTCGGGGCCGCGGTCCAGACCGGCGACCTCGACAACGGTACGCCCGTCCTGTTCCCGGACCCGCACCCAGGTACGGCGCGGATGCACGAACAGCGAGCCCATCAGCCCGAGGATCGCCAGCAGGACGCCGGCCAGCGCGAGGTTCGTACCGGGTGTGTGGCTGACCTGCAGCTTCACCCAGCGGCTGTAGCCGTCGAACGTGATCGACCCGGCCTTGTCCGGCAGCGCGATGCTCTGCCCCGGCGCGAGCTGGAACCGCCACTTGTCGCCGTCCTTGGTGAACTGCGTCAGCTTGGTCTTGTCCAGCTGGTACACGGACTCGGGCTGCCCGGTCTCGGGCTGCGGACGGCCGTAGTACCCGGTCATCACCAGCGCGGGGTTCAGGTCGTCGGGGAACACCGACACCGGCCCCTGCTGGCCGATCACCGCGGTCGGCAGGAAGAACCCCTCGAAACCGAGCGTCAGCGGCCGCGCGTCCGGTGCCTTGATCACGCCGAACGACGAGAAGTTGCTGTCCTGCGGCAGGAACGGGGCGGGACCGGAGAACGCCACGTTGCCCTGCCCGTCGCGGACCGTCACCCGCGGCGCGTAGCCGTGGCCGATCAGGTAGACGCTGCTGCCGTCGACCTTCAGCGGGTGGTTGACCTGCAGCAGGTACGGCTTCTCGGGCGCGTCCGGCGTCTCCTGGTACGTCAACTGCGCCTTGAACTCGCGCGCCGCACCCTTCTGCGGGCCGTCCTGCTGGAACTTCACCTGGAAGTCCTTGACGGTCAGCGAGAACGGTGGCAGGTCGTCGTCGCCGCTGAACGCGCGGCCCGGCGTGAAGTCGTCGTACTGCGCGACCGAGTTCGAGAAACCGTTGCCGACGACAACCAATACCGAGCCGCGATAGCCGAACAGCGAGCCCCAGGCGACCCCGATCAGCGCGAGGATCAGCGAGAAGTGGAACAGCAGGTTGCCCGCCTCGCGCAGGTAACCACGCTCGGCCGCGACGGCTCCGTCGTACGACTGCACGCGGAACCGGCGGCGCTTGAGCTCGCGGGTCGCGACCTCCAGTACGTCGCCGGCCTCGTCGACCTCGAAGCGCTCGTACCCGGGCAGCCGGTTGAGGTTGCGCGGCGGCTTCGGCGGCCGGGACCGCAACGCCTTGAAGTACACCGACAGCCTGGGTACGACGCAGCCGATCAGCGAGATGAACAGCAGCAGATAGATCGCCGAGAACCACGCCGACTTGTAGACGTCGAACAGCCCGAGCTTGTCGTACAGCGGGCCGAGCTTCGGGTGCGCGGTGAGGAAGTCCGAGACCTTGATCGGGTCGATCGACGTCTGCGGGATGAGCGAGCCGGGCACCGCACCGAGCGCGAGCAGGAACAGCAGCACCAGCGCGGTCTTCATCGAGGTGAGCTGCCGCCAGGTCCAGCGCAGCCAGCCGACCAGGCCGAGCGCCGGCGGCGGCTCGTTGCCGGAGTTGCCGGTCAGTGCGGTGATGTGGTCCTTGATATCGGTCATCTCAGACCGCCGATCCGAAGTTGGCGACCCACTGCCGAAGGTCCGCGGTCATCGAGTCCCACACTCCTGTCAGCAGCAGCAGTCCCACCGCGATCATCAGTACGCCGCCGATCCGGATCACCAGCAGCTGGTGCTTGCGGACCCACGCCACCGCACCCAGCATCCGCCGGAACGCCAGCGCCGCGACGATGAACGGAATCCCCAGCCCGAGGCTGAACACCAGCGCCAAGGTGGCGCCGCGCGCCGTACTGCCCTGCGTGGTGGCCAGCGTCATCACGGTCCCGAGCGTCGGCCCGATACAGGGCGTCCACCCGAATCCGAACAGTACGCCGAGCAGCGGCGCGGCCGCGATCCCGACCGCCGGCACCCGGTGCACGCGCAGGTCGCGCTGCATGAACCCGAACCCGCCGAGGAACACGATGCCGAGGACGACGGTGAGTCCGCCGAGCACCCGGGTGATCGCCGTCTGGTGGTCGATCAGCAGGTTACCGGCGGTGCCGAACAGTACGCCGGTGAGGATGAACACCGTCGAGAACCCGGCGACGAACAACGCCGTACCGGCGAGCATCCGGCCCCGCTTCTCGGAGCCGAGCTCGGCCGCGGACAGGCCGGTGACGTACGACAGGTAGCCGGGCAGCAGTGGTACGACGCATGGCGAGAAGAACGAGATCGCACCGGCGAGCACTGCGATCGGCAGCGCTACCAGCATCGAGCCCGTCATCGACGAGGCGAACCACTGTCCCATCAGCTCAACCGGCGTCCTTCACCATACCGAGCAAGGTCTGCTTGGTCACTTCACCGACGACCCGGCCGGCGACCTTGCCGGTCTTGTCGATCACCAGCGTGGTCGGGATCGCCGCCGGCGAGATCTGCCCGCGGAACCGCAGCAGCGCCTTGCCGTTCGGGTCGTAGACGTTCGGGTACGGCACCCCGAACTCCTGCACGAACTTCTTCGCCTGTGCCTGATCGAGGTCGCGCGTGTTCAACCCGACGAACTGCACCGACGGCCCGAGCTCCTTGGCAGCTGCGACCAGGTCAGGTGCTTCCTTTCGGCACGGAGGACACCAAGAGCCCCACACGTTCAGCACGACAACTTGACCGCGATGGTCCGACAGCGTCCAGGTCTTGCCGTCGAGGGTCTTGCCGGTCAGCTCGGGCGCTGCCTTGCGGTCGGCGGCCCCGAACACCGACACGTTGCCGTTACCGCTGACGAAACCGGCCTGGCCCTGCCGGCTCTGCGCCGCCTGCTGCCCCGAAGAGCAGGCGGTCACCGCCAGCAGCACACCGGCGGTCAACAGCACGACGCGTCGCATCAGGCGCCCCCGACGAACTTCTTCGGGTGCTTCACCGGCAACAGGTCCTTCGCCGGTTCGGAATACCCGACGGAGACGATCTGGTCACCGTGGAAGCTGAACGACGTGAGGCTGGCGAGGCTGCACTGGCGCTTGCGCGGGTCGTGCGCCAGCCGCCGGCCCTCGATCGCGGACCGGACGATCCAGATCGGCAGCTGGTGCGAGACGATCAGTGCCTCGTGCCCGGCGGCCTTCTGCCGGGCGGTTTCCATCGCGTCGCGCATCCGGCGCACCAGTTGCTGGTACGGCTCGCCCCAGGACGGCTTCAGCGGGTTCCGCAGCAGCCACCAAGCGCTCGGGTTCCGCAGGGCGCCGTCGCCGACACCGAACTTCTTGCCCTCGAACAGGTTCGCGGCCTCGATCACCCGCTCGTCGATGTCCGGGGTCAGCCCGAACACCTTGGCGATCGGCTCCATCGTCTCCTGGGCGCGCTCCAGCGGCGAGCTGACCAGGTGCACGATGTCGCGGCCCTTGACGTGCTCGGCGACCCGCTCGGCCATCTGCCGGCCGAGCTCGGACAGATGGAAGTCGGGGATCCGGCCGTAGAGCACTCCGGTCGGGTTGTGCACCTCGCCGTGGCGCATCAGGTGCACGACCGTCGTTTCGGTCACCGCTGTCCCTTCAGTTCTGTACTGCGGCTGCCGCGCGGGCCGCCGGTACGAGGGCCGACTCCAGCGAAGCCAGCGCGTCGTCGTCGATCGCCGCACTCACGAACCAGGCCTCGAACGCGCTCGGCGGCAGGTAGACGCCGGCGTCCAGCATGGCATGGAAGAACGCCGTGAACCGGGGCAGCACCTGGGCGTTCGCCTGGGTGAAGTCCCGGATCTCGGCAGGTCCCTCCGAGGAGTCCACGAAGAAGACGCTGAAGAGGTTCCCGGCCGCGGAGATGACGTGCGGCACACCTTCCTTGTCCAGCGCGGTCGACACCAGCCGCTGGATGGTCAGCGAGGTCTCGTCGAGCTTCGCGTACACCTCGTCGGTGGCCAGCCGGAGCGTGGTCAGGCCGGCGGTGGTCGCGATCGGGTTACCGGACAACGTCCCGGCCTGGTAGACCGAGCCCTCGGGCGCCAGGTACGCCATCACGTCGGCGCGGCCGCCGAACGCCGCGGCCGGGAAGCCGCCACCCATCACCTTGCCGAACGTCATCAGGTCCGGCTGGACGCCGTCGACGCCGTACCAACCGGACTTGGTGATCCGGAAACCGGTCATCACCTCGTCGGAGATGAACAGGGCACCGTTCTCCTTGCAGATCCGGGCGAGGAACGCGTTGAAGTTGTCCCGCGGCGGGACTACGCCCATATTGCCCGGCGACGCCTCGGTGATGACGGCCGCGAGCTGGTCGCCGTACTCCGCGAACGCTGCCGCCACGGCTTGCTGATCGTTGTACGGCAGCACGATCGTGTCCGCGGTGGTCGCCTCGGTGACGCCCGGCGTCCCCGGGATGCCCAGCGTCAGTACGCCGGAACCGGCCTGCGCGAGCAGTGCGTCCACGTGGCCGTGGTAACAGCCGGCGAACTTGATGATCTTGTTCCGGCCGGTGAACCCGCGGGCCAGCCGGAGCGCGGACATCGTCGCCTCGGTCCCGGACGAGACCAGCCGGACCTTGTCCACCGGCGTCCGCGCGACGATCTCCTCGCCGAGCAGCACCTCGGTCTCGGTCGGCGTGCCGTACGACGTACCGCGGGCGACGGCGGCCTGGACCGCGGCGATCACCTCGGGGTGCGCGTGGCCGAGCAGCAGCGGGCCCCACGAGCTGACCAGGTCGAGATAGCGGTTGCCGTCGACGTCGGTCATGTGACATCCGTCACCGGAGGCCATGAAACGCGGTACGCCGCCCACCGCGCGGAACGCCCGTACGGGAGAGTTGACCCCGCCCGGGGTGACAGCGGTGGCCCTCTGGAAGAGCCTGGCGGACTGTTCTGAGTTGTCGGGCACGGCGGCCATTCTCCCCGACCGGTGCGGAGCTCCGACCGGCAGGGGCCGGGTGCCCCGACCGGCAGGGCCAGGCCCTTTTCTGGTACCGATCGTTCCCAAGGGGTTCACAGGCGCTTTGTTACGCGCCAGTATGGGTACTCGGTGACCGCTCGTACACGGTCTGGGTCCGGCGCGTAACCCACGCGACGGGGCGGGCGTTAGATCTCTTGCGACGGGAACCGAGGCAGTGACCATTGAAATGGCGCAAGGACTGTCCGCAGCGTGGGGCCGGACGAGTCGTTGAGTCACGGAGGGGATTCATCGATGGCGAAAGGCAAACGCCGCGCCACGAGTGGCGGGTGGCGTCAGGTGGCGCCGTTGATCCCGCTCGCGCTGTTCGCGACCGCGTTCACCGTCAGCGCCACGGACAACCCGGCGATCGCCACCGCGTCGCTCGACCACGGGCTGTCCGGAGGGAACCCGGTCGTCGTACCGAAGCAGCCGATCACCGTACCGGCCAACGTGGCCGTGCCGGGCACGGTCGGGCCGGGTGTCGACCCGGGTGAGCAGCCGACCCAGGTGGTGTCGGGCCTGTCCCGCAACGGCATCCCGAACGCCGCACTCAAGGCGTACTCCCGGGCCCAGCAGGTGCTGGCCCAGGCGGACCCGAGCTGCCACCTCCCGTGGACGCTGGTGGCCGCGATCGGCCGGGTGGAGTCCAACCACGGCCGCTTCGGCGGCAACTCCCTGAACTCGAAGGGTGTCGCCGTACCGGGCATCTTCGGCCCGCGGCTGGACGGTTCGGGCGGCACCGCTCGGATCGCCGACACCGACGCGGGCGCGTTCGACGGCGACGGTGCGTTCGACCGCGCGGTCGGCCCGATGCAGTTCATCCCTGGCACCTGGCGAGCCATGGGAGTGGACGGCGACGGCGACGGGGTGCGGAACCCGCAGGACATCAACGACGCGGCGATGTCCACCGCGGTCTACCTGTGCTCCGGCAACACCGACCTGTCGAAGGCCTCCGACCTGAACGCGGCCGTGCTGCGCTACAACCACTCGCAGCAGTACGTCGACCTCGTGCTCAGCATCGCCAAGGCGTACGCCGGTGGCAGCTGGATCGCGGTCGGCAACGGTACGTCGGGCGACGACGTGGACGAGGCCGGCGACCAGATCACCGACCCGGGCGTCGACCCGCCGGCCGACAAGAACCTGCCGGAGGTGACCGGCATCCCGACGCCGCCGCCGGCCCGGCCAACCCCGACGCTGACCGACGAGCGCGGCGTGACCCGGCCGACCGTCGAGCCGACCCAGCGCCCGACGACGCAGAAGCCGACCAGCAAGCCGACCGTGGAGCCGACCACCACCAGGCCCACCACGACGAAGCCGACCAGCAAGCCGACGACGCCGACCACGACGACGCCCGGTGTGGCGACGCTGACGACCACAGCCGGCCTGATCGTCGGCACCGTCGGCAGCACAGTGCAGCAGCTGCAGACCGCGGCGACGTACTGCCAGTCCGAGATGGCCAAGGTCACGATCACCAAGCCGACCCAGGACCAGCTGCAGAAGTGCGTGACCGCCTACCAGACCGGTGGCACGAAGGCTGTCGACCAGGTGATCCGCAACCTGCTGTCCCTGCTGGGACTGCTGGGCGTCCTCGGCGGAGGCGTTCTCGGAGGCTGACCCTCCCACCCAACAACACACAGACCGGCGCGCCTGCCCCCACCCCTCCCTTGGCGCGCCCCTGGCGACGCCACGGAGCACCTCCCCCCGGCTTCGTGGCGTCGCCTTTCAACGTTCAGCCGACCCAGGCTCGGTTGATGGTTTGGGTGATGCTGTTGCCGATCAGGTCTGTGGCGGTTACGCGGATGCTCGGGTAGGAACCGGGTGGAACAGGGGTGCGGAAGGTTCCGAAACCGCGCAGCGGGAGGGTTCGCCAGGTCTTTCCGTCGAAGGAGATCTCTGCTGTGGTGCGGAAAATGCCGGCTCCGCGTACGCCGGGCTGGTAGCGGGGTGTCAGCTCGAGCCAGCCGTCCGTGTGCTGGTAGTCGATCTGGACCAGCGGGAGTACGGCGCGGCCCTTCGTCGGCGCCGACAGGAAGTGCCACCGGGTGTGCGTGGACGGCGACGTCTTCGCCCAGCTGTTCGGGCCGCGCTGCTGGTCGAGGGTCAAGTCGTACCAGGCCGCCTTCGCCGGTACGGCGAACTGCGCGACCGACCAGTCCTTGCTGCCCAACTCGACCCCGGTGCTGCTCAACTTCAGGCTCGTCACGTCGCCACGGTCACCCCAGCCGAACACGCTCCGGTCACCGCTGACGTACTGCGGGATCGCGATCCGCAGCGCGTTCTCGAACCGCGCCGGCGGCCAGCCCTGATCCACATCACCTGGCGCATCGGACAACCCCGGTACGGCGGGACGCGTCAGCGGCTGCCACCAGCCGCGCGTGACCTGCTCGCCCGGCCGGTACGAGCGCGGGATCGTTGCCTCGAACCCGGTCTCGTTCCACTCCCCCGCGGACGTCTTCTCGTCCCAGGTGACACCCTTCAGGTCGGTGACCAGGTAGTCGGTCCGCCGCACCGCGCCGGCGATGCTCCGCGACGCCGACAGGCCGGTCGACAGACCCGGCAGATGGGCGATCCGCTGGTCACAGTGCAGCCAGAACGCGTCGTTGCGCTGGAAGTCGGTCGTCACCACGGCCGGCTTCATCGTCGCGACGTCGTACGTCAGGCCGCCCTTGACGACGGACGGGCCGATCGCAACGTCGTACCGGTAGGTGCTGTCGCGGACACCGCTGAGCTGCAGCGAGGCCGGTCCGTTCAGCAGCTGCTTCGCCTGATCCGAGCGCAGGGTGTAGACCGGGATGCCTTCCTCGGTGCCGGTGGACCAGTAGCCGGGCGCCTCGTTGTACAGGAACACCACCTTCGCGCCGGCCGCCTTCGCCGCCTGCACCTGCGTATCCGTCGCGTCGAACCCGCCCCAGCGGATCAGCGCGATCTTGCCCTTCGCCCCGGTCAGCTCGGCGGCCGTACCGTTGCCGCCGTTGTAGAGCGGGAGCGTCTCGTTGCCGACGTACACGGTCTGCTGGGATCCCGAGCCCGGCGTCGGCAGCTTGCTCCCGCCGGGCAGCGTGACCGTCAGCTGCGGCTGCGCCAGGTCCCAGCGCTGCACGACCTGGAAGGTGCCCTTGGCAACTTTTCCGAAGTCCTGGACGTAGACACCGTCGGCGATCCGGCCGTTGAACCCCCAGCCGGACACCGCGTCGCGGCTGCCGACCTTGCGGTGCCAGGCGACGCCGATACTCTCCGCGTCGGCCGGCCGTGGCGTCCTGATCGTCACCTTGTGGGCGGTCCGGGCGTCGAAGGTGAACGTCCGGTCGCGGTCGATCCACGCGTCCGGGTCGCCGAGCAGCGTCAGCGAGTTCGCCCAGTCCGCCTCGTCACCGCTGACCGCGTACGCCATCACGCTGTAGCGGCCCGTCGGTACGTCGAGGGTCCGGCTGCCGTTCTCGTCGAACGCGATCGCGTTGACGTCGCCGGTGTCCTGGTTCCATAGCTGCACGCCGCTCGCACCGGCGGCCGTGGTCGCGGGCCGCCCGTCGCGGCCGATCGCCTTCACAGTCACCTGATTCAGCCGTCCACCGGCCGCGAACCCGAGGCCCGTCCGGTACGACGTCCCACCGGCGCCCGCCATACCAGACCGTATGGTACGGGCGGTGAGGGTGCCGGCGTAGTTGGCCGGTTGCGTCCGTGCGAGGTCGAGCGTCACGGTCGCGGACGCGGTGCCGCCGGCCGGGATCGTCAGGCGGGTCGGGCTGACCTTCACGGCGGCGCTGACGCCGGCCGGGGACTTTGCGTCGACAGTCAGGGAAAGCGTCGCCGGGCGGTTCGTGTTGTTGCGGTAGGCAACGGTACGGGTGACCGGTGCGGGCGGCGCCGCGCCGCTCCAGGACAGGTCGCCGAAGAACAGGTTGGCGGTGTCCGGAAGGACCTTCGGGTCGAGCGCGGCCGGGATGTCGATCAGACCGAGTCCCTGCTGGTCGGGGCGGGCACCGGCGGACGGTACCGCCGTCGACGCGAGCGCGGCCTTCAGTTGCGGGCCGGTCCAGTCGGGGTGGCGTTGCGCGAGGATCGCGGCGGCACCGGCGACATGCGGCGTCGCCATCGACGTACCGCTCATCGCGGTGTAGTACTGGCCGAGCACGTGGCCCTGGACGGTACCGGCGGCGCGGGCGGCGGCGATCTCCACGCCCGGCGCGGTCACCTCCGGCTTCATCGCACCGTCGCCGAGGCGCGGGCCGCGGCTGGAGAAGCTCGCGAGCTTGCCGTCCCGGTCGACCGCGCCGACGGTCAGCGCCTCGGACGCGGCGCCGGGCGAACCGACGGTTCCCTCGGCGCCCGAGTTGCCGGCCGCGATCACGAACAGCGCGCCGCTCGACTTCGCCAGCCGGTCGACCGCCTCGCTCATCGGGTCGGTGCCGTCCGACGGCAGGCCGCCGAGGCTCATGCTGATCACCTTGGCGCCCTGTTCGACGGCCCACTCCATACCCGCGATCGCCTCGGAGTCGTACCCGCCGCCACTGTTGTCGAGAACCTTGCCGATCAGGAGCTCGGCCCCGGGGGCCACGCCCTTCCGTTTGCCGTCGGAGGCGACACCGAGGCCGGCGACGATCGACGCGGTGTGCGTGCCGTGGCCGTGCAGGTCCTGGACTGCTTCGTCGGGTACGAAGCTCTGCGACGCGACGACCTGCTTCGCCAGGTCCGGGTGGCCGGCGTCGTACCCGGTGTCGAGTACGGCGACCTTCACACCGTGGCCGTCGTACCCCTGCTTCCAGGCGGTCGGCGCACCGATCTGCTGGAGCGCCTGCTCGTCGGTGGTGTGGGTGCGGCCGTCGAGCCAGATCTTGGTGACGGCACTCGACGTGAAGGTGGTCGGACCGCTGATACCGGCCCAGAAGGTCTTCGCGTCAGCCTTCCGCACGCTGACCGCGGTGCTTCCGACGCTGGGAAGAGTACGACGAAGCGTGGCCGCCGTACTGCGCAAGGTCGTGGATCCCGAGATCAGCAACGGCAACTGGTTGCTGCGGGCGTCGTCGTACCCCTGGGCGGCCAGCTCGGTCAGGTTGAACAGGCGCTTGTCGAGGCGGCCCGCGGAGAGCAATGCGTACGCGTCGGCGGGGACGAGGGTGAGGTCGCCGTCGAAGCTGCCGAAGTAGTACGGCTCGTCACCGAGCAGCCGGGCCGAGGACTGGCCGTTGGCGCTGGTGGTCAGCTCGGCGACGTCGCCGGTGACCAGCGTGATGCGTTTGGTGCTCGCACCGGGCGTCGCCTGGGCGCCCGGTGCGAGCTGGGTGGGTGGTACCGCATTCGCCGTGGTGGCCGGCAGCAGCAGGGAACCGGCGACCATCGCGGCGAACAGACCCGCCGCGGACCGGGGGAATCGGGAAAACAACTGGGACACCTCCCGATGCCCCGACCCACGCGAGGCCATCGGGAGGAGCCTCACAGTTGCCCTGGGCCCCGGTCCACCACTCCGGCTGACCTACACCCGCCATGACCGGTTCCGGTCAGTGCCCGGTTCCGGTCACTGCCCGGCTGAGGTCAGACGAAGCGCTTGGTGACGTTCTCGACCCGCTCCAGCAGGTCCAGGTCGTAGGCGACGCCCGGCACGTAGAAGATCACGTAGTCGGCGCCCGCCTCGAGCGCCGCGTCGACCTTGTCGGCGATCTCGTCCTCGGTGCCGATGAAGTTGTCCCGGTCGAACTTCTCCCGGTCCATCGGGCCGACCGCCTTCTGCGTCGCCTTGGTCGGGTCGGCGCCCTTGTCGATCGGGAAGACGTTCAGCCCGGTCGACTTGATGATCTCGTCGTAGTCGCGGCCGATCCGGCGGCAGTGCTCGCGGAGGATGTCGCACTTCTCCCGGATCACCTCCGGGTTGCCGCCGCCGATGTTCGCCGCGTCGCCGTACTGCGCGACCAGCTTCAGCGTGACCTTCGGGCCGCCACCGCCGATCCAGAAGCTCGGGTGCGGCTTGCGGACGCCCTTCGGCTCGTTGATCGGCGCGTCGATCGAGTAGTACTTGCCGTTGTAGACCGGCTTGTCCTCGGTCCACATCTTGTAGATGATCTCGGTCGCCTCGCGGAACGCCGCCATCCGCTGCGGTACGTCGGTCCACTCGTAGCCGTACGCCTTCCACTCGTGCTCGTACCAGCCCGCGCCGATGCCGGCGTACAGGCGGCCGTGGCTGGCGACGTCGACGGTGGACGCGATCTTCGCGTACAGCGACGGGTTGCGGTACCCGTTGCAGCCGACCATCTGGCCGATGTTCACCCGCTTGGTGTCGCGGGCCAGCGCCGCCGTCGCGCTCCAGCACTCGAACGTGGTGTTGTCACTCGGCTCCGGCACCGTGTGGAAGTGGTCGAACAGCCAGATCGAGTCCCAGGACTGCTCGTCCGCGCGCTTGGCGACGTCCGTCATCGCCTCCCACTGCTCGATCG
This sequence comes from Kribbella jejuensis, assembly GCF_006715085.1. Classification (NCBI taxonomy): domain Bacteria; kingdom Bacillati; phylum Actinomycetota; class Actinomycetes; order Propionibacteriales; family Kribbellaceae; genus Kribbella; species Kribbella jejuensis. Next base: position 2,379,692 of record NZ_VFMM01000001.1, read on the forward strand.
GATCCGCGATCTCGGCCAGATCCATCTTCCAGCCCTGCGGTACGAATACCCCGAAACGTGTAGTCATGCCGCCATCCTTTCCACGGATGGCGGCATCGGTCCATGAATACGAGTACTGAATTCGTTCTCAATCGGACCACTACGACTTCTTAATTACCGGGCGCTGAGGACTCCTACTCCTGTTCCGGGGCCGGTACGGGGTACCGCGCGGGCCGCGAGGATCGTGCTGAGCGCGATCGGGGCGAGGCGACCGCCGAACTCCTGCCGGGTCAGTGCGGCCACACCGATCGCGGTCGGTGCGGCGGCCGACGTACCGAAGAAGCGGCAGGCGCCCTGGGTCGTGGTCGGGCAGGTACCGGAGCCGAAGCCGCCGGCGCCGCTGACCGACTCACCGTCGGCGGCCAGCCAGTTCGGTGCCGGGAAGCTCCGTTCGCCGCCACCGGAGATGCCGCGGCACGGGCCGGGCTTGTTCCCCGGGCAGCGGGTCGTGGTGATGAACTGCACCGGTCCGGCGGCGCTGTACGCCTCGAGCGGGGTGGTCGCCGGGTCGGTCGAGACGCTGGCGTTCACCGCGCCGGCGCTGGTGGCGAAGTACGTGTAGTTCGAGTCCGGGTTCAGCGAACCGGCCCGCTCCGCCGGGTCGAGCGTCTGCACACCGGCCGACAGCGCCCGCCAGCGCAGGTCCAGGATCGGCGCCCGGACCGCGGACGACGTGCCCTGGACGTCGACGACCAGCTTCGCCCGCTGCGGTGCGGACGTGGTGTTGGTGTAGTCGAACTGCTCGATGGTGTCGCCGACGCCGTTGGCCTGGACGTTGTTGCTGACCGCCAGGCACTTCGTACCGGTCTCGTCCATCAGGTACAGGTTCAGGTCGGTGAAGCCGCCCTGGCCCGCGGTCGGGTAGATCGCCCGCGGCTCGCTCCACTGCAGCGTCGGCAGGATCCGCGCGCCGGGCAGCAGGTTCAGGTCGTACGACGTGTCGTCGCCGCGGAGCTTCACGACGTTGTCGGGGTCGGTCGGGCAGTTCGTGTACGGGCCGGTCGCGCCGTCGGCGCCCTTGCCGGTACCGACCGCGGTCACCCGCGGCGCGTGCCGGGTACCGAGGTTGCCGGCCGACGAGCTGATGAAGATTCCGTGCTTGGCCAGCGCCTCCGCGGTCGCGGCCGTGATGCCCTGCTGGAACGCGGGCTCGTCGTCGATCGCGATGTCCTCGGCGATCATCGACACCCCGGCGTTCGCGAGCGTGTGGAACGCCTCGACGTACTGCGCGGTGGTGTCCTGCGCACTGGCGAACGCGAGCTTCGCGCCCGGCGCCATGTCGTGGATGAGCTCGAGCATCGCGGTGCCCTCGTCGTCGGTGTACGACGCGGCCTGCTGGAGCACCTGGACGTCCGCCGGAAGCTCACCGGCCGCGATCGAGTCCGCGATGTGGTCCACGTCGCCGGAGATCGCGCCGATCTTCTGGCCACGCCCGGTCAGCCCACGAGCCTGGGCCTGGTCCGCCTTGTGCAGTTGCACGCCCTCGGCGGTCACCGGCCCGACATCCACAGCCGGCCGAATCGTCGGCCGTAGTGCGGTCACCCAGGGCAACGCCGCCACCGCGTCGAGCTTGTCGTACGGCACCTGAGCCGACACCAGGCCGGTACTGGGCAGGTCGACGCCTGGTACGCCCTTGAAGTCCGCAGAGTTCGAATCCACCGAGACACCGAGCGCGCTGAGCTCGCTCTGCTGCTCAGCACTGACCCGAGCAGCGGCGTACACCTGCACCCCCAACCGCCCGTTGCCCTGTACTCCGAGGGACCGAGCCTGCTGTTTACCGGCAGCGTCCTTCGCCGCCTGCCGCAACAACGAAGGCACCTTCCCCGCGTCGGCCTGTGGCGCTGCCGCGGTCGCCGGCTGCACGACCGCAACCACCGCCAGCGGAACGACCAACATCACCGAACTGAACACATAGCGAAGCTTCATTCGATGTCCTCTCCCCCACCTGACCGGTCGCGACCCACAGTCATCTACGCACCGCTCACCTGTCCAGTCCTTACGGCCGTGAGAGCGCTCTAGTTCCGGAACCGGCGAGGTCTTGACCGGGGGTTCCGCAGGGCTGAGAGTCGGGCGCAACCGCCCACCTGTCTGTGAGGAGTGCTCATGCGTTGGTTCGGTCGTCTGGGGTTCAGGCAGCGAGTCGGTTCGGTGGTGGTGGGAGCCCTGGTCGTCGGGTTGCTGGCCGTGGGGCCGGCAGCGGCCGACGATCCGGCCCCGATCACGTTGGCGGCCTTCGAAGGGGGCGAGCCGTTCGCCTCGCCGCCCAATGCCGGCATCTTCACCTGGGGTAGCGACGCGGACGATCCGCCGACGCTGGAGCTGCAGAGCCGGCCGGACGCACCGGCGGGCGACAAAGTGCTGCACGGGACGTACGACATCAGCGGCTGGGGCGGGTTCAGCCACGACGTGACGTACGACGTGAACCCCGGCAACTGGTCGGCGTACAAGGGGATCCGGTTCTGGTGGTACGGGCAGAACACCGCGCCGCTGCCGCCCGGCTCCGGGAAGCGGATCTTCTTCGAGATCAAGGACGGCGGCGCGAACGCCGAGGCCTCCGAGCTGTGGAACACCAGCTTCACCGACGACTGGCAGGGCTGGCACCTGGTCGAGATCCCGTTCAGCCAGCTCGGGTACCGCGGCGACTACCAGCCCGTCGGCGGCATCGACCACATCCTGAACCTGACCCAGATGTGGGGCTACGCGTTCACGATGCCGGTCGGCTCGCCGGGCGAGTTCGCGATCGACCAGGTCGAGGTCTACGGCAAGGCCGACCCCGCGTTCAAGAACAGCGTCGTCACCGACGCGGACGTCTACCCGGTCAAGGAGGGCGGCACCGCACAGGTCAAGGTGACGGTCGCGACCACCGGCGGTACCCCGCTCGACGAACCGGTCACGGTCGACTACAAGACCGGCAACGGAACCGCGACCGCCGACGACTACACCCCAGTGTCCGGAACGCTCACGTTCCCGGCCGGTACAGCTTCCGGAACGACCCAGAACGTTTCCGTGACGACCCGGAAGGACGATTCCGCCGAGGAAGCGGAGACCATCCCTCTCGAGCTCACGGTCACCGGTGCGAAGGCCCCGACGACCCAGCCCGTCGTGGTGATCGACGCCCACGATCTCCCGTACCTGAACCGGAAACTCCCGATCCGGAAACGCGTCGACGACCTGCTCGCCCGGATGACCGTCGCCGAAAAAGTCGGCCAGATGACGCAGGCCGAACGGAACGCGCTTCGCTCCCGCTCCGACATCGCGTCCTACGCACTCGGCTCGCTGCTGTCCGGCGGCGGCTCCGTCCCGACCCCGAACACGCCCGCCGCCTGGGCCGCGATGATCGACACCTTCCAGCGGAACGCCCAGGCGACCCGCCTGCAGATCCCGCTGATCTACGGCGTCGACGCGGTGCACGGCCACAACAACGTGGTGGGCGCGACGATCCTCCCGCACAACATCGCGATCGGCGCCACCCGCGACCCGGACCTGGCCCGGCGGATCGGTGAGGTGACCGCGACCGAGGTCCGCGCGACCGGCATCCCGTGGGACTTCGCGCCCTGCGTGTGCGTGGTCCGCGACGACCGCTGGGGCCGCGCGTACGAAGGGTACGGCGAGGACCCGGCGCTGGTGCAGTCGATGGCGACCGTGATCACCGGCCTGCAGGGCAAGGCCGACGGCAGCCAGCTCGCGCAGAACACCCACGTCCTGGCCACCGCGAAGCACTTCGTCGGCGACGGCGGTACGACGTACGGCAGCTCGTCGACCGGCTCGTACAAGCTCGACCAGGGCGTCACGCAGGTCACCCGGCAACAGCTCGAGACGATCCACCTGGCGCCGTTCCGGACCGCCGTCGACCTCGGTGTCGGCGCTGTGATGCCGTCGTACTCGAGCCTGTCGGTGGACGGTGCACCGCCGGTCAAGATGCACGGCAACGGCGAGCTGATCAACGGGGTGCTGAAGCAACGGATGGGCTTCGGCGGGTTCGTGATCAGCGACTGGCAGGCGATCGACCAGTTGCCCGGCGACTACGCGAGCGACATCCGGACCTCGATCAACGCCGGCCTGGACATGATCATGGTGCCGACCGACTACCAGGGCTTCACCCAGGGCCTGACCGCCGAGATCGCGGCCGGCCGGATCCCGATGACGCGGATCGACGACGCGGTCCGGCGGATCCTGACCGAGAAGTTCAAGCTCGGCCTGTTCGAGCACCCGTACGCCGACACCAGCAACATCGCGTCGATCGGGTCGGCCGCGCACCGCGCCGTCGGTCGCGAGGCCGCGGCGAAATCCCAGGTACTGCTGAAGAACGAGGGCAACCTGCTGCCGCTGAAGGCCGGTGCCAAGGTGTACGTCGCCGGCAGCAACGCCAACGATCTCGGTAACCAGATGGGCGGCTGGAGCATCACCTGGCAAGGCGGATCGGGCCCGACCACCACCGGTACGACGATCCTCGACGGCATCAAGCAGGTGGTACCGGACGCGACGTACAGCGCCGACGCCTCCGCGCCGCTCGAAGGGCACGACGTGGGGGTGGTCGTGGTCGGTGAACGTCCGTATGCCGAGGGGGTCGGCGATGTCGGCAACGGTCACGACCTGAAGCTCTCGGACGCGGACAGGGCCGCGGTCGACAAGGTCTGCGGCGCGATGAAGTGCGTCGTACTGATCGTGTCAGGACGCCCGCAGGTGATCGCCGACCAGCTCGGCGAGATCAACGCGTTGGTGGCGTCCTGGCTGCCGGGCACCGAAGGCGCCGGCGTTGCCGATGTGCTGTTCGGGAAGGTGCCGTTCAGCGGCCGCCTACCGGTCAGCTGGCCGCGGACCGAGGACCAGCAGCCGTTGAACGTGGGCGACGCGTCCTACGACCCGCAGTACCCGTTCGGTTGGGGCCTGACGACCCAGGCCGCCGCTCGCGCCGCGTTGGACAAGGCCGCGAACAGCCTGCTGCGAAGCCATGATCCGTACGCGGTGGCCGCCGGAATCGCGGCCGGGGTCGCGCTGCGGGTCCCGGCCTGGTCGGGGCCGCAGGCAACAATCGCCCTGGCCGCGGCAGCGCAGTCGGCCCGCCTACTCGAGCGTGCGCACGCTGACACCTTCACCGAGGACGACGCGGTGGTCGGCGTGGCCCGGTGGATCGCGCAGAACCACATCGGCCAGAACATCACCGAGCCGACGTCGAAACTGACCTCGGACGCCGACCACGCCCTACTCACCGGCCACCTCAACACCGCGGTCACAAACCTGATCACAGCAAGCCGCTCCTAAAAGGTGCCGGCCGGCGCGGTGACCCCTCATCCGCCCCGGCCGGCACGCCCCCATCCCGCTACCGGGTGATCTTGGCCGCCGCGGCGCGGGCCAGCTTGTCGAAGTTCGGCGCAGGTACGCCCGGGCCCATTTCACTGAAGGCCAGGACCGAGACGGTGCGGCCCTTCAGCGTGACGGCGTACGGGAAACCGCCGGCCTCGCTGCCCGGGTCGTTGGGCTTCGGGTAGTCGTACCAGCGGATCACCTGGGTGAGGTCACCGGAAGCCCCCTTGACGACCCGGTTCTCGGTGATCTTGCGCGCGTGCGTCGGCGCCGGCTTGCTGTACGTGCAGGACTTCAGCGTCGCGATGATCGAGTTGTACGCCGCCCGCGCGGTGGCGGCGTTCGCGTACTGGCTGACGTACTGCGCGCCGTACGCGTCCATCTCATCGGTGAAACCACGGGCCATCCGCGCGGCCACCCGCTTGCCCTCGGTCGAGGCCGGGCCGCAGTAGGTCCGCGGCAGGATTCCCCTGTCGACCTGACGGAACCAGTTGCGCCGTGCGTCGGCCTGCTTCACCTGCTTGACGGTCAGCAACTGCGACCGGCTGAGCGACGTCGCGGACGTCGTGCCTGCGTCGGCTCCTTGGGTTGCCAGGACGCTGAGTCCGACCGCCATCACGCTGGTCGCCACGCCGGTCGCCACCGCGCCGCGGCGGATACCCCCCGAAAACTTCATGATCTGTCCCCTCGTCGATCGCTGGTTGCACGAGTAGACGCGGGGCCGGCCGGAAAAGTTGTTCCGGTCTAGACAGACGTGCGGGAACGGAGGCGGCGGAGCATTCGGGGGTTTTCGAAGCCGACGGTGCGGGCGGCTGACTCGACGGTGCTGCCGTGCCCGATCAGGTGTTCGGCACGCTCTACGCGGAGGAGTTGCTGGTACCTCAGAGGGGTCAGGCCGGTGGCGGTGGTGAAGATGCGCGTCAGCGTGCGTTCGCTGACGCCGACCTCGCCGGCCAGCTCCGCGAGCGGCAGCTTGTCGGCGTACCGCGCGTCGATCACGTCCTGCACGCGGTGCGCGAGGTCGCTGAGATGACCGCGGTGCCGCAGCATCGCGGACTCCTGCAGTTCGTCGCCGTTGCGCCGGGCGTACACGACCATCTCGCGCGCGACCCGGGCGGCCGCCTCCGCGCCGCGGCCGACCGCGACCAGGTGCAGCGCGAGGTCGATGCCGCTCGCGATCCCGGCGGAGGTGATCACCCGATCGTCCTCGACGTACAGCACGTCCCGGACCATGGTCGCCCGCGGGTAGCGGGCGGCCAGTTCGTCGGTCAGGTCGTGGTGGGTGGTGAACCGCCGCCCGTCGAGCAGGCCGGCCCAGCCGAGCGCGTCCGCGCCCGAGCAGACGCTGGCGACCGTGCCGCCACGGGCGTGATGCGTGCGCAGCCGCTGCCGGAACTCCGGGCCGATCGGCGACTCCGGCGACAACCGCGGCGAGCGCCAGCCCGGTACGACGATCAGGTCACCCGGATCGAGCTCGGGCCACACCGACTGGGTCCGTAACGGCACCCCTTGGGCAGTGACGACCTCGTCGGATTCGGCCACATACGAGACGTCGTATCCGTAGCCGAAGTCCTTCGCCGTACTGAACACCTGCGCCGGTCCGGCCAGATCCAGTAAATGGAGCCGCGGCACCAGTACGAAGACCACGTGGGTAGGGCGCATTCGGTCAGGATGCCACGGGTACGGCGGTCAGCTCGTCGAGGGTCCGGACGGAGGCGAACCGGCCGGCCAGCACGTACTCGGTCCGTTCGGCGACCTGGTCCGCGGTCAGCGTCCGCGGGTCGGCGAGAATCTCCTCGACGCTCGCCTCGTCCCTGATCGACCAGTGCGCCAGCGCCATCGTCGCGGTCGCCTCGGTGACGAACACGACGTCGTACCCGAGGTCGGACCCGACCCGGGCGGTGGTCTCGCAGCACTGTTCGGTCCGGATGCCGCAGACAACAATCTCGGAAATACCGTGCTGGGTCAGGAACTGCTGCAGATTCGTTGTGGTGAAGGCGTTGTGCGACGTCTTCGTGATGATCGTTTCCGTCGGCAACGGTTCGAGTCCGTCCATCAGCCGGACGTGCCCCTCGGCCGGGTCGAACGCACCGCCGGTCCCCGGTTCGCTGTGCAGCACCCAGACGACCAGGTCGTGTTTCTCGCGCGCCGCGCGGACCAGCCGGTCGACGCGCTCGGCGATATCGGGGTGGTTCACCAGCTGCCAGTTCGGGCGGACCCGGAACGATTCCTGGACGTCGATCACGATCAGTGCGGTTCGGCTCATGACCCCATCCTGCGCGCGTCCCGCCGTACCGCAGAAGGCTCGATCGGGCCGGGGAGCGGACCGATCCGGTCAAACACCGAGAGATCGGACGAATTCACACCGTTCCGAACTGTTCCAAACACTCCGGCGCCGTCTTATCGTGCCCAGGTCTGGTTTCTCCAACGATTGAGGGGATTGCGATGCCCGATCACCTGCCCCGCCGCCAGGTCCTGCGGACCGCCGGCGCCCTGGGCCTCGGTGCCGCCGCCGCGGGCGCTCTCAGCAGCACCGCGGAAGCCGCCACCCGAACCGCCACCCAAGCCACCACCGGCACCGGTACGCCGGATAAGTTGCACGGTATGGGCGCACACCACGGCAAGCTCGAGATCCGCAAGGACCCGTTCGGCACCACCCCGGACGGCCAACCGGTGGACGTGTACACGTTCACCAACGGCCGGATGACGATCTCGATGCTCACCTGGGGCGCGACGATCCAGCGGGTCGAGACGCCCGACCGCCGCGGCCACATCGAGAACATCAGCCTCGGCTTCGACAACCTGCCGGACTACGCCAAGCTCAGCCCGTACTTCGGCGCCACCATCGGCCGGTACGGCAACCGGATCGCCAAGGGCAGGTTCACCCTCGACGGGGTGACGTACCAGATCCCGGTCAACAACGGCGAGAACGCCTTGCACGGCGGCACGATCGGCTTCGACAAGAAGGTCTGGACGGCGAAGGTCGTCCAGGACGACAAGTCCGTCGGCGTCGCGTTCACCTACGTCAGCCCGGACGGCGAGATGGGCTTCCCGGGCACGCTCACCAGCACCGTCACGTACACCTTGGACAGGCGCGACAACCTGCGGATCGACTACCACGCGACGGTGGACGCGCCGACCGTCGTGAACCTCACGAACCACGTGTACTTCAACCTGCTCGGCGAGGGCAACGGGACGATCTACGACCACGTGCTCGAGCTGAACGCGCCGAGGTACACCCCGGTCGACGCGGGCCTGATCCCGACCGGCGAGATCGCCCCGGTCGCGGGTACGCCGTTCGACTTCAGCAAGCCGACCGCGATCGGCAAGCGACTGCGTGGTGACCACCAGCAGCTCGTCTTCGGCCGCGGCTACGACCACAACTTCGTCCTCGGCGGACAGCCCGACAGCCATGGCATGCGGCTCGCTGGACGGTTCTGGGAGCCCGAGCACGGCCGCACCATCGAAGTACACACCGACCAGCCCGGCGTCCAGTTCTACAGCGGCAACTTCCTCGACGGCACCTTCCTCGGCATCGGCAAGAAGGCCTACCGCCAGGGCGACGCCTTCGCCTTCGAGACCCAGCACTTCCCCGACTCCCCCAACCACCCCAACTTCCCGTCCACGGTCCTGCGCCCCGGCCAGACCTACAAATCCACCACCATCTACTCCTTCGGCGCGAAGTAGCCGTTCGTCGTCAGACCGGCAGCGCCAGGGTGAAACTGGTGCTGCCGGGCCGCGACGCCAGCGTGAGAGTGCCGGCGTGGGCGTGGGCGATGGACTCGGCCAGAGACAGCCCGAGGCCCGTGCCGCCGGTGGAGCGGGTGCGGGCGGTGTCGGCGCGGGTGAAGCGCTGGAAGACGTTCGGGAGCAGGTCGGCCGGGATGCCAGGGCCGTCGTCGTGGACGGTCAGTAAGGCGGAGTCCTCGCGGTGCGTTGCGGCGACCGTCACCGTCGTACCGGGCGGGGTGTGCCGGCGGGCGTTCGTCAGCAGGTTGGTGACGACCTGGTGCAGACGTTGCTCGTCGCCGGTCACGATGATCGGCTCGGCCGGCAGCTCCAGTTCCCAATGGTGGCTTGGGGCAACGATCTCGGCGTCGGCGACCGCGTCCCGGGCCATCCGGGACAGGTCGACCGGGCGCCGGTCCAGCGGCCGGCCCGCGTCGAGACGGGCGAGCAGTAGCAGGTCCTCGACCAGCGACGCCATCCGTGTCGTCTCGACCATCACCTTCCCCATCGCGTGCGTGAACAACTCGGGGTCGTTCTGATGCAGACTCAACTGCGCATAGCCGTGGATCGTGGTCAGCGGCGTCCGCAGCTCGTGCGACGCGTCCGCGACGAACCGCCGGACCTGCTGCTCGCTGCGGTGCCGCGCGTCGAGCGCATGCTCCATATGACCGAGCAACCTGTTCAGTGCGACCGCGACCTGGCCGACCTCGGTGTGTTCGTCGGTGAGCTGGTCCGGGACCCGGGCGGTGACGCCGATCTCGCCGGTGTCGAGCGGCAGCGCGGCGACCTCGCGGGCGGTCTGCGCGACCCGGCGCAGCGGCCGGAGTTGCCGCCGTACGACGAAGATCGCGACCCCGCCCGCGGTCAGCACGCCGATGCCGCCGAACAGCGCCTCCCACCCGATCAGGCTGGTGATCGTGTTCTGGATGTCCTTCGTGGGCAGGCCGGTGACGACCGTGATCGAGCCGACGCCGGTCGCGTGCACGCGGTACGTGCCGAGGCCCGGTACGTCGACCGTGCTGCTCTGACCGGTCGGCACCTGGTCGAGTACGTCGATCGCCTGCTGCGACAGGTCGGCCAGCCGGCCGTCAGAGGTGATGACACTGCCGGCCGCCGCGGACGCCTGCAGGTACAGCGTGACCGTACCGGCGTCCTGTCCGTGCGGGGAGTCCGGCGGCGGACCGTCGTTGTGCAGGGCGCCGATCGCCCGGCCCTGCGCGGCGGCCACCTTGCCATCAAGCTGACGCGTCAGGTACGAGCTGATCGCAGCGGTCGTCAGGGCACCGATCACGATGCTCACCACCGCGACCAGCACCACCATCGCCGCCGCGACCCGGACACTCAACGACCGCGCCGCAACCCTCATGCGTCCCAGCATCCGCGCCGTGTCCGGATACTCGCTTCACATTCCCTGTGACCTTCCTGGGAATCCATTCGTTTGAATTGCGAGGTTAGAAGTGCGGTAAGACTGGGGACGTTCGAGACGTTTCCCGATTCGCCTCCCCTTTCGGGGCCGGAAACCGGTAGCCTCGTGCAGCGCGCTATGGGGGCCGCCGTACCACCCACCCGACGAACTGCCGGAGAGCCCAAACCGGTCAGGAGAGCACGTCTTGCAGGAGAACACCAGCACCACCAGTACTGGCGAACTGGTCAACGTACCCCTCACCGGTGCGGACAAAGTCGCCTACGCTTTCTACGCGACCGCGGCTGCCGCGGCTCTGGTCGGCCAGGTCTGGGCCGGCGTGACCCACATCCCCTGGCCGAGCGACGGTTTCTCGCCGTTGCTCAAGATCATCCTGGTCACCCCCGCGGTCGCGGTGCTCGAGCTCGGTGGTGTCGCCACCGCCGCGCTCGCGGACCTGCGCCGGCGCAAGGGTGAGCAGGCCTACGCCTACCGCGCGATGTCGTTCTTCGCGGCGCTCGTCGCGGTCGTCTTCAACGTCGTCGGGCACTGGCGTCCCGAGGAGCGGTTCCTGGCCTTCGGCTTCGGCGGCCTGTCCGCGTTCGCCTACGTGCTCTGGCTGATCCACAGCTCGGCCCGCCGCCGCGACGCGCTGCGCCGCGCCGGACAGATGCGCGACACCGGCCCGGTGTACGGCATCGTCCAGTGGGCCCGCGAGCCGCGCGTCACCTGGCTGGCCCGGTCGCTCGCGATCGAGCACGGCTACACGCTCTACGAGAGCCTGCGCGCGGCGCACGACCAGATCCGCAACCGCAGCCGCCGCGAGGCGATCGCCGGGACCGTTGCCGAGTACATCCGTTCCGAGCACCAGGACGAGCGGCTGGCGAAGATCGCCGAGACGACGTACGACCCGGACCGGCTGGCCGGGATGCTCGAGGAGCGGATCAACTACGAGGTCATCACGAACAAGCTGACCAAGGCGATCTCGCCGCCGCCGGAGCCCGAGGACCGGCCGGCCGTACCGGCCGCCGTCTGGGTGCTCGAGGGCGGGCAGCCGCGGCGGGCCGACAACACCGGCGTCGGGCTGCGCGACGACGACGCCTGGACCGGCGAGCTGATGGCGATCGTCGACCCCGACCCGGCCGACAGCGGGAACGTGTCCGAGGCGGTCGTCGTCGAGGACGAGAGCGAACCGCAGCACGTCGTGAACGGTACGTCGAGCAGCCTGAAGCCGTTCGCCCCGCAGCCGAAGGCCGAACCCCTGGTCGAGAAGCCGAAGCCGCCGTCTCCGTTCGCCGCCCCGGCCGACCCGCAACCGCCGGCGCTGATCACGCCGGAGGTGGTCAGCAAGCCGGTCGAGGAGGAAACGGTCGAGCCGACCGACCTGGAGAAGAAGCGGACCCGGGCGTGGAACATGCTGGCCGACTGGCCCGAGGGCCTCGACCGCACACCGCAGAACCTGGCCACGGCTGTCATCTGCAGTGAGCCGATGGCCGCCCGTTTCATCGAGCAGTACGAAGCCGAGCACGGAGTCGTGTTCGCCTCGCAGAACTGATTCACCCGGCTGCCGGTGGACCTCCCAGGTTCACCGGCAGTTCCGCGAGACCGCTCACCAGCACACGACGCCATTGGAGTTCTTCGGCCGGCTTCGCGAGGCTCATCCGCGGGAACCGCCGTACCAGCGCCAGCAGCGATTCCTGCAACTCGATCCGGGCCAGCTGGGCGCCGAGACAGAAGTGCGGTCCGAAGCCGAACGACAGGTGCTTGTTGTCCTTCCGGTCGATCCGCAGCTCGTCCGGAGCGTCGTACGCGCGCGGATCCCGGTTCGCCGAGTTGAGCGCGGCCATCACCCCGTCACCGGCCTTGATCTGTACGCCGTGCAACTCGACGTCCTCGAGCGCGACCCGCAGCTGCCCGACCTCGCTGAACCGGTTGAACCGCAGCAGCTCCTCGATCGCGGACGGGATCAGCTCCGGCTCTTCCACGAGTCGTGCCCAATTGGACGGCCGGCGCAGCAGTGTCGCCAAGCAGCTCGAGATCTGGTTCGCGGAGGTCTCGTGCCCGGCGACCAGCAGGTTGACGCCGAAGGCAATCAATTCCTCCTGGCTGAGCCGGTCGCCCTCCTCGCGGGCACGCACCAGCTCGTCGAGCAGGTCCTCGGGCGGCGCCGCCGTGGTGGCCAGTTTTCGCGTGACCAGATCCTCGATGTACGCCGTCAGGTTGGTCATCGCGTCCTCGACCAGGTCCTTCTCGGCCATCTTCATGCTGTACCCGAGCTCGGTCCACTCCCGGAACTGCGCGCGGTCCGCGTACGGTACGCCGAGCAGCTGGCAGATCACCTGGATCGGCAACGGCAACGCCACCAGCTGCCGGATGTCCGCACCGTCACCGGCCCGCGCGACGTCCTCGGCGAGCTGCGCGGACAACTCCGCGACCCACGGCCGGGTGCGCTCGATCTTCCGGTGCGCGAACGTTGGGACGACCAATCGTCGCAACCGGGTGTGCTCCGGCGGGTCGGTCGTGGTCAGGCTGTTCGGCATCGGCTTGGCCAGCGCGACCCGGGGCGCGCCCTGCTTGACCACCGCGGCCCGCGAGAACCTAGGGTCGGCCAGCACGAGCTTCACGTCGTCGTACCGCGTCACCAACCAGACCTCGGCCCCGGCCAACGTCCGCACCCGGGCAACCGGCCGCCCCTCGCGCAACTCCGCGAACGTCGGCGAAGGGTCGAACCGGAACGCATCCTCGAACGGAATCTGCAGCACGGTCTCGCTCATGCCTGAACCCTATGCAGGTCAGGTTGACCTTCGCTCACCGTCGCCGCGCGTTGCTCCAGGGAGCTCCGATCTCGCTGAAGAGGGCGAGTTCGTCGGCGGCGCGGTCGATCCAGGGTTCGACGTCGCGGAGGATCGGGTGGCGGTCGAGGCCTTCGCCTTGCCAGTCGATCAGGTCGGCCGGGATCTCGGCGGGGTCGGCAGCTGTGCGGACCGCCTCCACCACGCGGGTGAAGCCGCCCGTCGCGGCCAGCGGGCAGTAGAGCGGGACGGAGGGGTCCGCGCGATGCGCGAGCAGGTTCTCGAGCAGATCCGCACGCTCGTACGTCCGCACGGTTCGAGCGTCGCCTTGGTGGAGCTCGAGCGTGTCCGATGTGTACCGCAGCACGGCGCGACCCTCGGAGCCGTGCACGGTCACGGACGGCTCCAACTGTTCGCCGGCGCACAATGTCACCGCGATCAGGATCGGCGTACCGCGGCTGGTCGTGATCCGGACTGTCGACGTGTCGTCGGATTCGATCGGGTTGGCGCGGTAGAGCTCCGTCTCCACCTGCCGTACGTCGTCGACGCCGGTCGACCCGTCCAGCAGCAACGCGGCCGCCGCCGAATGCGCCAGCGGGTTCGTGACCGCGCCGTCCACCACGTCGACGCCGTCGAGGTGCCGCCGGCCGGACCAGCGGGCGCGCTGGAAGTACCTCGCCGTACGCAGCCACTTCCCGGTCGCGCTGATCCCACGGATCTCGCCGAGCTCACCACCGGCAACCATCGACGCCAACCCGAGCGTCGCCTCGGACGCCTGCGCCTGGAAGCCGACCTGGAGCGCCCGCCCGGTCTCCGCCACCACCGACGACAGCTGGTCGAACTCGGCCAGCGAAGCCGTCGGCGGTTTCTCCAGCAATACGTCGGCACCCGTGCGCATCGCCAACTCCGCCAGCGGGACGTGCGTCTGGATCGGCGTACAGATCACCACCACGTCCACCTCGACGGCGGCCAGCAGTTCGTCCAGGCTCGGGAAGACCTGAACGGCCAGGTCGCCGCCGCCCTGCGGATCGGCCACGGCGACCAGCTCGGCGTCGGGCAGGCGGAGCACGTTACGGACGTGGGAGGCACCGTGGCCGTGGATTCCCACCACGGCCACGCGCTTCCCCGTCATCGGCAATCAGTTGCCATCAGCAACACTATTTGAGCCCGCCCTTGACCTCGTCCAGGAATGCCTTGGCCGCCGCGTCCGGCGCCTGCCGTCCGAACAGTACGTCGGTGGTGTACCGCTGGATGATCTTCTCCACCTGACCACCACCGACCGGCGGCGCCGGCGACGGCTCGCCGAGGTCCGCCTTGATGTCCTGGATGAACTTCGCGGTCGCGGCGTCGGCCGGCTGCAGCTTCGGCGTCACCTCGGCGCGCACCTCCGTGTTCGGCGGCACGCCCCGCTCGGCCAGCAGTACGTTACCGGCGGCCGGGCTGTTCGCCAGGTAGTTGACGAACTCCGCGGCCTCCTTCTGGTGCTTGGACCGCGACGAGATCGACCAGAACATCGAGCCCTTGTAGTACGAGCCGTTGTCCGCTGCCTTGCCGTCGGTGCTCGGGACCCGCAGCAGCTTCAGCTGCTGGCCGGTCGCCTTGCTGAAGGCCACCAACTGGTTGCTCCAGATGAACGTCATCGCGAGCTTGCCGGTCGCGAACGCCGACTGGTCGAGCGACGCGTTCATGTCCTGCGAGATCGCCTCGGCCGACGGGATCGCCTTCTCGTCGCGGAGCTTCAGGATGTATTTGAAGAAGTCGGTGGTCTTCTCCGGGGAGACGCCGAGCTTGCCGTCCTTCGTCCAGAGCGACTCGCCGTTCTGCCGGGCCCAGAGGTTCAGGCCGGCCTCGTTGCCACCGAGCGTGCCGGTGCCGGTGATCTTGCCCCCGGTCTTGCTGGTGATCTCGGCGGCGGTCTTGGCGAAGTCGTCCCAGGTCCAGGTCTTGTCGTCCGGGATCGGTACGCCGGCCGTCTTGAACGCGGCCGGGTTGACGACCACCGCGAACGAGTTGATGCCGGCGTTCAGCCCGTACAGGCCGTTGTCGAACTCGCCGGCGCCGAGCGTGTCCGGCTCGAACTTGCTCGTGTCCAGACCCTGCGCCTTCTTCAGGTCGAGCAGCGCGCCGCGATCGGCGTACTCGCGCAGGTACTTCTCGTCCATCTGGATGATGTCCGGTGCATCGTTCGCGGCGACCGTGGTGGCGAGCTTGTCCCAGTACCCGGACCATTCGCCGTACTCGCCCTTGATCGTGACGTTCGGATGGTCCTTCTGGTACGCGTCGATCACCTGCTGGGTGAGCTTGGTCCGGGTGTCCGAGCCCCACCAGGTGAACCGGAGCGTGACCTTGCCGCCGTCCGACGACGACGCCGCACCACCGGAGTCGCCGCCGCAGGCGCTTGCCGCCAGCAACGTGGTGGCCAGCGCCAGCGCCGTGAGGGCGCGTGGGATGTGCCTCATGTGGTGAACCTTTCAGGTGATGACACGAGCGTTACTTGATGCCGGTGGTCGCGATGCCCTTGATCAGGAACCGCTGGCCGAGCAGGAAGGCGAGGAAGACCGGGACCAGGGAGACGACCGACATCGCGAACATCGAGCCCCAGGACGAACTCGAGGTCGCGTCGACGAACGACCGCAGCGCCAGCGGGACGGTGTACTTGTGCGGGTCGGTCAGGTAGATCAACTGGCTGAAGAAGTCGTTCCAGGTCCAGATGAACGTGAAGATCGTCGTGGTGGCCAGCGCCGGGACCATCAGCGGCAGGATGATCCGGAGGAAGATCGACGCCTTGCCGCAGCCGTCGATCCGGGCGGCCTCGTCGAGCTCGCGCGGGATGCCGCGGATGAACTGCACCATCAGGAAGACGAAGAACGCGTCGGTGGCGAGCAGCTTCGGCACGATCAGCGGCAGCACCGTGTTGATCCAGCCCAGGTGCGAGAACAAGATGTACTGCGGCACGATCACCACGTGGATCGGCAGCATGATGCTCAGCAGCATGATCGCGAACCAGAACTTCTTCCCGCTGAACTCCAGCCGGGCGAACGCGTAGGCCGCCATCGAGCAGGACACCAGGTTGCCGAGGATCGAGCCGAGCACCACCAGCGCGGAGTTCAGCAGGTACCGGGTGAACGGTTCGGTCAGCGCGTTCCAGCCGACCCGGTAGTTCTCGATCCGCAGGTCCTTCACCAGGATCCCGGGGTCGCGGAAGATCTCGTTGCCGGGCCGCAGCGAGCTGACCACCATCCAGATCACCGGGTACAGCATCACCAGCGCGGAGCCGGCCAGCACGACGTGGATCACCAGCGGCCGGATCCGGGTCCAGGTGATGCCCCAGGTGCGGCGGGTGGCGACGGTACGGGACAGCGTCTCAGTCGTCATAGAACACCCAGTACTTCGAGGCGAAGAAGTTCGCGGCGGTGAAGACCCCGATGATCACGAGCAGGAACCACGCCATCGCGGAGGCGTAGCCCATGTCGAAGTTCCCGAAGCCCTTGTCGTAGAGGTACAGCGTGAAGAACATCGTCGAGTCCGACGGCCCGCCGCTACCCCCGGAGACGACGAACGCCTGGGTGAACGACTGGAACGCGTGGATGATCTGCAGCACCAGGTTGAAGAACACGATCGGGGTGAGCAGCGGCAGCGTGATGCTGAAGAACCGGCGCAGCGTCCCGGCGCCGTCGACCGCCGCGGCCTCGTAGTACATCGCCGGGATCTGTCTGAGTCCGGCCAGGAAGATCACCATCGGCGAGCCGAACGTCCAGACGTTGAGCACGACCAGCGTGCCGAGCGCCGTACTCGGATCGGAGATCCAGCCTTTGCCGTGGATTCCGACAATGTCCAGCACCTGGTTCAGCAGGCCGGTGGTGCCGAACACCTGCCGCCAGAGGATCGCGATCGCTACGCTCGACCCGAGCAGCGACGGCAGGTAGAAGATCGACCGGTAGAACGCCATCCCGCGCACCCCGCGGTCGAGCACGACGGCCAGCAGCAGCGCGATCATCAGCTGCAGCGGGACCGAGACGAACACGTAGGTGAACGTCACCCGCAGCGAGTTGTGCAGCCGCTGGTCGGAGAGCATCCGGGTGAAGTTCTCCAGCCCGATCCACTTCGGCGCCTGGATCAGGTTGTAGTCGGTGAACGACAGGTACAGCGAGGCCAGCATCGGCCCGATCGTGATCAGGAAAAGACCGAGCAGCCAGGGGGCCAGGAACAGGTAACCGGCCAGGTTGTCCTTCTTCTGGCCGAGCCCTTTCTTGCCCCGCAGACTGCCCAGCTCACCTAGCGCACTCATGGTCACCTCTCTTCCATCCCCGCCGTCCTCCGGCAAGCGGCGGGCGCGGAAAACGCTTGCCTTGGCCGGTCAAACTAGCCCGGGAAACCGGTTTACGCAAGGGTTCGCCGACCGGCCGGGATGTCCGGATGCGGACGTTTGCGCGGTCTTGACAGAACAAAGTCCGGGAGCGACAGTTCCTGACATTTGGCAACCGCTTACCGACAGGATCACCGATGCTGCGACGTACGTTTCTGACCGGTTCGCTGACCACCGTGGCGCTCGGTGCGCTGCATCCGGCGGCCGCTCGTGCTGAGGTAACTGCTGTGGACGACGACTTCCTGAACCTGCTCACCGAGGCGAACCGGAAACAGATTCCGATCGTGCTCGGCAACTACCAGAACGCTTCCGACAGCGTCCGGACCGTCGCGCGGAAGGCGCGCCGGCTCGTCTCCGGCTACGTCTGGGGCAGGTCGTCGTACCACCACGACGCATCGCTCCTCGGGCCGCTGACCTGGCTGATCGAGCAACTCGCCGTACGGCAGCACGAGGACGGCCTGTACGACGTGGGCAACCTGCACTCACCGCCGGACAGCGCCTTCGCGATCCAGGACGTCTGCATGCTCTACGCGCTGCTCGACGCGGACGGGCAGGCTTCGACCGCAGGTTTGCGGACAACGCTGGCGTCGGTGATCAAGAAGGCCGGGCCGGCGTTGGCCGCGGGCGGCGTACACACGCCCAACCACCGGTGGGAGGTGTCCGCGGCGCTCGCCCGAGCGAACCACCTGTTCCCGGACCGGCGGTACGTCGCGCGGATCGAGGACTGGCTCGACGAGGGTATCGACGCGACGCCGGACGGGATCTACGGCGAGCGCAGTTCGACGTACGCGGCCGAGGTGACGAACCCGTGCCTGCTGACGATCGCCTGGCTGCGCGCCAAGCCGGCCCTGCTGGAGTACGTACGGCGGAACCTCGACGTGACGCTGTACCTGCTCGAACCGAACGGCGAGGTGGACACGACCGCGTCGCGTCGCCAGGACCAGAAGGGGGGCCGCGAGGTCTGGTGGTACCTGACCCAGTTCCGCGAGCTCGCTCTGCACACCGGCGACGGACGGTTCACGACTGTTGCCAAGAGCATCGAGGCGCGCGGCACCGGCGAACTCGGCGACTTCCTGGCCGAGGTCCTCGAGCGCCCTGAACTTTCCGCCAATCTCCCGGCCGCCACGCCCGCCCCGGCCGACTTCATCCAGCACTACCCGTCCCAGGCATCGGTCCGGATCCGCCGCGACGACCGGACGGCGACGATCTTCGGCGGCACGGACTTCCACGACATCCCGGTGATCTCGTCGGGCCTGTCCACGAATCCGACCTTCTTCAAGCTCCGCACGGGTTCCGCGATCCTCGACTCGGTCCGCCTGTCACCACAGTTCTTCAGCACCGGCCACTTCCGCAGCGACGGCCTGCGCCGTACGGCACCCAACACGTTCAAGCTCCAGCAGGAGGTCAAGGTCCCGTACCACCTCCCGCTCCCGAAACGCTACCGCCGGGCCGACGGCCGCTACGCCCTCACCCCCGAGGGCCGCTTCTACGCGTCAATGGACTTCCCGCACCGCCCGAAGCAGTACCGGACCCTACGAACCGAGGTCACAATCGTCGAGCTCACCAACGGCTTCGACCTGACCTTCGACTTCACCGGCGACGAAACCGCCTACGCCATAGAACTCTGCTTCCGCCCCGGCGGCACCCTCACCGGCGTAGACCCACTAGATGCCCCCGGCAACTACCAACTGGCTTCCGGCACCGGCACCTACAAGGTAGGCGCGGACCAAATCACCTTCGGCCCCGGCAACGGCCCCACCCGAGTCCCCATGGACCCAGGCGAGCGCTACACCTACCTAGGCGGCAACCTCACCCCCGACGGCCTCCGCGTCTACCTCACCGGCCGCACCCCAGGCCACCAACTCCTGCAACTACGCACCACATGAGCCGGCTGCCGTGTGGGTGGGGTTAGCGGGTGAGGAGGTGGGCGGCGGCTTCGGTGGCCCAGTAGGTGAGGATGGTGTCGGCGCCGGCGCGGCGGATGGCGGTGAGGGTTTCCAGGATGGTGGCCTCGCGGTTGAGCCAGCCGTTGGCGGCGGCGGCTTCGATCATCGCGTACTCGCCGGAGATGTTGTACGCGGCGACCGGGACGTTCACGTGGTCGCGGACCTGGCGGATGATGTCGAGGTAGGCCAGCGCCGGCTTGACCATCACGATGTCGGCGCCTTCGGCGATGTCGAGGTCAACTTCGCGGATGGCGTCGCGGGAGTTCGCGTTGTCCTGCTGGTACGTCTTGCGGTCGCCGGTCAGCGACGAGTCGACGGCCTCGCGGAACGGGCCGAAGAACGCCGACGCGTACTTCACGGCGTACGCGAGGATCACAGTGTCGACGAAGCCGGCCGCGTCCAGCGCGGACCGTACGACGCCGACCTGGCCGTCCATCATCCCGGACGGGCCGACGACGTGCGCACCGGCGGTGGCCTGCGCGACGCCCATCTCCGCGTAGATCTTCAGCGTCGCGTCGTTGTCCACCCGGCCCTTGGAGTCGAGTACGCCGCAGTGCCCGTGCGACGTGAACTCGTCCAGGCACAGGTCCGACATCACCAGCAGCGAGTCGCCCACCTCGGAGACCGCGTCCCGGATCGCCACGTTGAGGATGCCCTCAGGGTCCAGCGCACCGGACCCGACCGGATCCTTCGACGAAGGTACGCCGAACAACATCACGCCGCCGAGACCG